>CAVUXO010000027.1:0-22179 GCA_963745515.1 uncultured Alphaproteobacteria bacterium | reverse complement strand
GCCAGCACCGGCGTGCCGACGCTGGCGCCGCACCATCAGGCTGGCAACGCGAAGCTCCTGTTCGTGACCAACCGCGAGCGCTCCCCGCAGGCGCCCGATGTGCCGACTGCCGCCGAGGCCGGCTATCGCGATCTCACTTTCGAGGGTGTGTCCGGCATCTATGGCTGGCGCGATATGCCCGCCGAGATTCGCCAGCGTGTCGTTACCGATGTCGCCACCATTGTGGCTGATCCAACGTTCCGCGCCCGTGTCATCGGAGTCGGCACCGCGCCGCGCAGCGGCACGCCCGAGGAGTTCGCCGCCGCGATAGAGGATCAGCGCGCCCGCGTCACCGCCATTCATGAGGCAACCGCCAAACGATAGAGTTTGACGGAGCCATCTCAGCGTTCGCAAGAAACGCATCATCCTACAAAATCACTGAAGGATCACTTGGAGGAATCGCCATGCGCCAGATCGCATTCCGGATGACGGCCGCAGCTCTTCTTGCCGGTCTCGCCGCGCTTTCTGCACCGACCCTCTCTCAGGCACAGAGCTGGCCGCAGCGGCCGGTGCGGCTGATCGTGCCGTTCGGGCCCGGCGCAGGCGCCGACATCGGGGCGCGCCTCCTGTCAGAGCGACTGCCGGCGCGCTGGGGCGGCAAGGCCGTCGTGATCGAGAACCGACCGGGCGGCGACGGGCTCGTCGCCATCCAGACCTTCCTTTCGGCCAACGACGACCACACTTTCCTGTTCACGCCCGCCGGCAATTTCACGGTGCATCCGTTTCAGTACGACAAGCTGCCCTACACCACCGCCGATCTCGTGCCGGTCGCCCGCGTGTCGAACACCATTCTCGGCGTCGGCGTGCCGGCCGCGATGAACATCGGCACGGTTGCGGAGTTCGTGGCACGTGCGAAGGCCGAGCCCGGCAAGTTCAATGCCGCGGTCGTTCCCGGCATCACCGAGTTCACCTTCGACTATTTCGTGAAGACCGCAGGCCTCACGCTCACTAAAGTGCCCTATCGCGATATCGTGCAGGCCGCGACCGACGTCGGCGAAGGCCGCCTGCAGATCTACATGGCCTCCTACGCGATCCTGCAGCCGCAGACCGAAGCCGGCCGCATCAAGACGATCATCGTCAATGGCCGCGAGCGCGCGCCGATCCTGCCCAACATTCCGACCGCGCGCGAAGCCGGCTTCCCGGCGCTCGAGGTGGAAGGCCTCGTCGGCATGTTTGGCTCTCGCACGCTGCCGAAGGAGCTGGTCGAAAAGATCGGTGCCGACGTTGTGGCGGCCACAAAAGACCCTGCTGTATCGGCACGCCTCTCCGCAACCGCGCAGATGGTCAATCCCGGCATGCCGGCCGAGTTCGCGGCCGCGATCCAGGCCCAACGCGACCAGATCGCCAAGATCGCGCAGACCCTCGGCATCAAGCCGAAGGTGCAGCCCTAGAGCATGATCCCGAAAAGTGGAAACCGGTTTTCGGAAAAGATCATGCTCAACAAGGAAGTTAGACCTTGATCCGATTCAATCTGAACGGATCAAGGTCTAGTGCGCGTCAGTTCTCGAGCGTGGCGCCGCTCGCCTTGATCGGCCCGGCATATTTCTTGATCTCGCTCAACACGAACCGCGAGAGATAGTCCGGGCTGCGTCTTGCCGGCACCGCGATGCGAAGGCCGTTGGCCTCGAGCCGCTCACGCACGTTCTTCGTATCCAACGTGTTGGTAAGCGCACCATTGAGCCGGCGAATGAGGGTGGGGGGCGTGTTCTTCGGAAAGAACAGCGCAAACCATATCGACGCGTCAAAATTGGCAAGGCCCTGCTCGTGCGCGCTGGGCACGGCCGGCAGTACCGTTGCGCGCTCGCGGCTCAGCGCTGCCATCGCCTTGACGGTTTTCTCCTGGATGGCCGGCAATGACGTCTGCACGGGATCGCAGAGATAGTCGATGCGCCCGGCCAGCAGATCGGGCATCGCCTGCGACGTGCTTCGATATGGTACGTGCGTGACCTCGATCCCGATCGCGGTGTTCAGCAGCAGGCAGGTAATATGAGTGCCCGAGCCCTGCCCGCCCGAGCCGTATTGGAGCTTGTTCTGGTTGGATTTGGCATAGCCGATGAACTCTTTGAGGTCGGCAGCAGGGAAGTTCGGCCGCGTGATCAGCATATAGGGCGCTTCGGCGATCAGCCCGACTGGAGCGAAATCAGTCGTGGCATCGTAGGGCGGATGCGCATAGAGGAGCTGGTTTTGCGAGTGAGTGCCGGTGACGCCGAAGGCGACCTGATATCCATCCGGCGCTGCGCGCGCCACGCGCAACGCGCCGTTGGTGCCGCCCGCTCCCGCCACATTCTCGATGACGATCTGCTTCGTCAGGATCTCGCCAAGGCGCGCCGACAGAATGCGCGCCACCACGTCCGAGGCGCTGCCAGCTGGGAATGGCACCACGAGGGTGATCGGCTTGGTTGGCCACGCCGCATTGGTGGATGTCTGTGCGGCGGCTGGTAACAATGCGAATGCGAATAGCACGACGGCAAGCAAAACGATGCTTGGCACAAGTCCTCCCTTGGTCCGAATCCGGACACTCTGCGGTAGCAAATTACTATCCAGCGGAGATAGCTAGCCAACAAATCTACCGGTAGTTGATACAAACACAAGTGGAGGAACCGTAAACAACAAGTGAATGGTTGAGTTGGCAAGGCGCCGGAAACGCCCGGTATAGTTGCAGGGAGGCACAGTAGTCCCGGCCAACCCGCAAGGTGGGATGAGCTATCGTCGAGCTTACGACAGTCGCAGGCAGCACCTGATATCGCTACGTTGGAGGGTGCGATGACAGCCACCATGAACCGCCGCAAGATGATCGGCCTTTGTGGCAGCGCGGTCGCGTGGCCGCTCGCTGCCCATGCGCAACAGCGGCGCCTGCTCTATCTCACGCATTCCGCTGGATATCGGCACGAGGCCATACCGCTATCGCGGACCATTCTAAGCCGGGTCGGTCAGAGTTCCGGGCTGTTCGACGTCACCGCGACTGAGGACGTCTCTCAACTTTCGACTGAAAACCTCGCGCGCTATGCCGCGGTGATGTTCTACACGACCGGCGAACTGCCGATGAGCGCGGCGCAAAAGGCAGCGCTCCTCGATTTCGTTCGCTCGGGGCGTGGCTTTATAGGCGTGCACTCCGCCACCGACACGTTTTACGAATGGGCGGACTATGGTGCGCTCATCGGCGGATATTTCGATGGTCATCCCTGGCATCAGAGCGTGCGAATTAACGTGAGCGAACCTTCGGATGCCTTGGTGGCCTTCCTGGGACCCTCGTTTGAGATCAAGGACGAGATCTACCAGATCAGGGATTTCGACGAGCAAGGATCGCGGGTTCTCCTGCGTCTTGACGGAAAGTCGGTAGACCTGAGCCGGGAGGGTGTGCACCAGCGATCGTATGGCTGGCCGCTGGCCTGGACCCGCTCCTACGGCCAAGGGCGCGTGTTCTACGCCGCGCTCGGACACGAGAAGGCAGTCTGGCGCGATACGCGGTATCAGCGGCTACTGCTGAACGCAATCCGCTGGAGCAGCGACCGCTAGTGGTCCGATTCTAACACTCGCATCCCTTCTCGGCGGGCTCTCTCGCGAATGTTAGAATCAAAGGACCACGAGCAAGTATAGGTTTCTAGTGGAGCTTTGGATTTGACATGCGCTTCGCGAGCCCGCGGCTGGGTGGGGGCGAATGTCAAATCCGCTCCACTAGCCAGCTCCAACCACCCGCGCGATCACAGCGTCTGCGCGCGCAGGCGCAGCGTCACTGAGCCAGGCGACATAACGATCGGGCCGCACCAGCATCAGCTCCGCCTCATAGGCGGTACGGCCGTCGTGATAGCTGTCGCGGATCACCTTGAGCGGCACGCCGCGCGCCTTGGCGGCGCGCTCGAAGCCTGCCACCACTTCGTCGTCAGCATCGAGGGCGATGAGCGTGAAGTCGCGGCCAAGCTCCTCGAACACGTTGCGCCCCGACGACAGGAGCTGCGGCGGCAGATGATGCCCGGCGCGCGCCTTGAAGGTGTGCGAGCCATGCGCGCTGCTCACACCGCCCGGCGGCCCGAGCACGATCGGCGAGCCTTCGTAGTGCGGCTCGTAGGCAACGACGCGCGGCGCCGCGTGATCGGAATGTTCATTCCAGGCGCGCTCGAACTCCGCGCGATCGCGCTGCGGACTATAACGCTCGAAGAATTCGCGATCCTTGCGAATGTAAGCCTCGATGAAATCATCCGCCGTTTCCTTGAAGATCGGGCGCCGCTCCTCGGTATAGGAGTTGAGCAGCGCCGCACCGCCCCAGCCCTTGAGCGTCGCGGCGATCTTCCAGCCGAGATTGGTGACGTCATCGAGCCCGTTGTTGAGCCCGTAAGCGCCGTAGGGCGGATGACTATGCGCCGCATCGCCCGCGATGAAGGCGCGGCCGACCTGATATCTCTCGGCGACCGCGATGCGCAGGTCCCAGAATCCCACATAGTCGAAATCGCAGGCGAAGGTGAAACCGGCCGCACGCTGCAGGAGGCCATGAAAATCGTAATTGTCGCGTGTCGTGTCAGCCGGCACCGGCGCATGGAAGAACCAGCTCTCCTCGACGTCGACGCGGCCGAAGAATTGCCAGTAGCCCTTGAGGTCAGGATGCATCACGCGATACGTCGAGCGCGGCGGAAAACGCCTGAGCTTCTCGTTGAGCTCGCGCGAGCGAAACAGCGCGAGCACCATGATCTGGTCGAAGTCGGCGCCGGTACGCTCGATGCCGATCTGCTGGCGCACCATGGAATGCCCGCCGTCGCAGCCCACGACGTAGTCGGCCGCGATGGTCTCGCGTCCGGAGCCGCCCTCCCCCGCAATGGTCATGCGCACGCCGGCGTCATCTTGCACGATCGCCTCGGCCGACCAGCCGAAGCGGGCTTCGACGTTCGGCAGTCCAGCGATACGCTGTCGCATCACCATCTCGGTCTGGTACTGCGGCAACCGCTCGTTGTTCTGGAAGTAATAGGCGTTGACGATCTCGCGCAGCGGCGGCGCGTACCAGTAGTCGGTGGCGAGGCTTTCGTACGCGACGATGCCGTTCATCGGGTAATCGGGCGGCAGCACGCGCGCGGCGCGCAACTCGTCCGCAATGCCCCAGAAATAGAAATGCTCGACCGAGCGCTGGGTGAGGTTCTGCCCCTTTGGGATCCGCTGCGGCTCGGTGCGCCGCTCGATCAGGATGCAGGAGATGCCGCGCAGCCCGAGATCGATCGCAAGCGCCATGCCGACCGGACCCGCGCCCACGATCGCGACTTGATAGCGTTTGTTGTTCATCGCCCTCTCTTGGCATTGAGAGGTTAAAAAAGCGAGCCTCCCCGTTCGTAGCCGCGAAAGCGGGGACCCAAGCGCCAAGGGTTGTGATCGTTGCAAGACTGGACCCCCGCTTCCGCGGGGGCGAACGGAGTATGGCGCGAGTTACGTGACGCTGCCAGTCGAACTCTCATCCTCGAACATCGTGATCGTCGGCGGCTCGCCCGCAAGTCCGAGCTCCTGCCAGCGCGCCACGACGTTGTCGTAGGCGTCCTTCGAGAGCTTGGTGCGCTTGGAGAACGCTCTTGATAGTAGCGATAGTCCATGCAGGCGTTGATCAGCGCCTTCGAGCCCCACGGCCTGATCTCCGGCGGGTTGAGGCTCGGATCGAGATAGGTGCTCCAGGTCTCGCGCAGGATGTCGATCGACTGCGACGGCCGCGAGCGCGTCGCCATCGCCCACAGCACCTGGTGCACGTTGGTCGGATCGATGTCGTCGTCGACCACGATCACGTATTTGCCGAAATAGGCGCCGGCGGTGCATTGCGCGGCGAGCGCCATCACCTGCGGGGCGTGGCCGGCATACATCTGCTTGATCGACACGACCGTGATGCCCCAGCCGGCGGCCTCCGGGATCGACCACACGCCCTGGATGCCCGGCACGCCGAGCTTCTGCAGGTCGGCCCAGATGCCGGCCGAGCGCAGCGCCGCCCAGAACAGGCCGGCTTCGTTGGCGGCGCCGTCCGCCATCAGCGCGCAGGTGAGCGTCGGGTTGTCGCGATAGCGCACGCGCTCGACCCGCATGTAGGGCGTCGCGCCCGATCGGCCGGCCGTAATAGCCGGTGAACTCGCCGAACGGGCCTTCCGCGAAGGTCTCGTCCGGATAGAGAAAGCCTTCGAGGATGATCTCGGCGCGCGCCGGCAACGGCAGGCCGGTGAGATCGCTGGTGAACACCTCGATCGGCGCGCCGTTGATGCCGGAGTAGTAGTCGTACTCGCATTCGGTCTTCGGCAGGCTCGTGGCCGCGACCAGAAACAACAGCGGATCGATGCCGTAGCAGGCGGCGATCGGCATCGGCTTGCCCATCTTCCACCACTTCTCGCGATCGATGGTGGCGTCCTTGCCGGGCGACGTGTAGACGCCGACCTCGCGCGGCCCCTTGATCATCATGCGGTAGGTGCCGACGTTGATGCGGCCGGTCTCCGGATCCTTGGTGATGACGGCGTCGCCGGTGCCGAGATAGATCCCGCCGTCGAGCGGCCACATGCGCTGCGCCGGGAACATGCGGATGTCGATCTTGTCGCCCTCGACGATGTTCTGGTTGCAGATCGCCTGCGCGGCCGGCACCTCGCGCGGCGGCATCTTGCGGCCGAGCTTCTTCTGCAGCGCCTGCACGGCCTTGAGCGGATGATCGACCGGCTCCTCGCCGATCATCAGGCAGAAGCGCGACAGATTGCAGCCGATCATGTTGTAGAGCGCCTTGTGGCCGGGATGGCCCTTGATGTTCTCGAACAGCAGCGCGGGCGATTTCTCGCTGCCGACCAGATAGGTGATGGTGGCGGCTTCGAGATCGGGATCGACCTCGGCGGTGATGCGCTTGAGCTCGCCCAGCGCCTCGACCTTTTCCAGCCAGAGATCGAGATCGCTCGCATTGGCGGCGCGGGGCGGCTTTGCCGCCGGGCTTCGCGGCCTCTCCGTCCTTGCTCGGGCTGATCGTGACGCTCATGTCCATGGTGCTGCTCCGGCGGCGTTTCTCGCCGGCATCGTAGCGGCTCGAGAGCGCCACGCAATCGGGCAGCCGTCACGGGATCAGCAGCACCGAGCCCGCGACGCTGCGCTCCTCGACGGCCCGATGAGCGGCAGCCGCATCGGCAAGCGCAAAGCTCGCACCGATCTCGATCGTCAACGCGCCGCACTGTACGAGGTCGAACAGCTCGGCAGCGGCGGCACGCATGGCGGCGACGTCGGCAGTGAGCCGGCTGAGCGCCGGGCGCGAGACCGAGAGCGAGCCTTTCTTGGCAAGCAGCAGAAGGTCGAGCGGTGGCGGATGGCCGGACGCGTTGCCGTAGTTGACCAGCATGCCGAACGGCCGCACGCAATCGAGCGAAGCAAGAAACACATCCTTGCCGACACCGTCATAGACCGCCGCCACGCCAGACGGCGCGATCGCCTTCACGGCAGCGACGAAATCGCTCTCGCGATAGAGGATCGCATGATCGCAGCCGTGGCGTTTGGCGATCTCGGCCTTCTCACGTGAGCCGACGGTGCCGATCACGGTGGCGCCGAGATGCTTCGCCCACTGGCACAGGATGAGCCCGACGCCCCCGGCTACTCCGTGAATGAGGATCGCGTCGCCGGGCTTCGGCTTGTACACGCGATTGATGATCATCGAGGCTGTCAGCCCCTTGACCATCATGCCAGCCGCTTGCCGCTCCGAGATCGCATCGGGCAGTTTGACGAGGCGCTCCGCCGGCACGTTGCGCGTCTCCGCATACGCACCGGTGTCCTCGAAGAACTCGCCACGCATGCCGGCGTAGGCGACACGATCGCCTACGCGCAGGTCGGTCACACCTGCGCCCACGCTTTCGACGACGCCAGCCGCCTCGTTGCCTGGAATGAGCGGAAACTGCTGCGGTCGCGCGATGTAAAAGCCGCCGCGCCGCACATTGATGTCGGAGAAATTGACCCCGATCGCGCTCTGACGCACGCGCGCCTCGTCCGAGGCCGGCGGCGGCAGCGTAATGTCCTCATAGCGCAGCACCTCGGGCGCGCCATTGACATGAATGCGTACGGCTTTGCTCATGGTGCAGGCCATGGCGCACTATGCGCGGAGCATTTCAGGGCACCAAGCGAAAGGCCCGGCGTCACCGCCGGGCCTTTGGTCGTTCCCAATCCCGCGCGGGAGGATCAGAACTGCGCGGCGAGCTTCTGCAGGCCCATGACCTGCACCAGCTGGCGCACTTCGTTTTTCTGCTGCTCGCTGAACATCATGATCAGCGGGATCGCGGCGCTCTTGAGCTGCTGCACCTCGGGCCCGTCGGCCTCGATCGAGGCAAGCTTGCCGCCCGACTTGTTGATCTTGTAGGCGATGCCACGCAACGCGGCCTCGACGCCGGGCCAATAGCGCTGCTGATCGGGCGTCAGCTTGAGGCGAGCCTTGATGCTGGTGATCTGCGCATCGTTGAGGATGTGGTTGTCGGGCTTGGGCCGCGCCGGCGCGGTCGGCACCAGTGAGGCGTGACGCTCGGCCGGGCGCGCTTCGGGAGCAGGCGCCGTCTTCGACGGCGCAATCGACTCGACCGGATCGCCGTAGGCCAGCACGCCGCTCGGGATCACGGGTTTGGAATTGGCAGACGCAAGGTCATAGGACGGATTGGGTTCGAACAGGATCTGGTTCTTGGCGACCGCGGTCACGGCCGGCGCGGACCGCGCAGCGAGGTTGCTCCAGGCGCTCGGGAAGCGCAGCGCCACCACTTCGGCCGGTGTGAGATCTTTACTTTGGGCTTCGCTCCACCCCACCAGCAGACCGGCAAGGCTCGCAACAATGACCGCTCCAATCACCGCGTAACGACGGCGCGCGCGCTGCTGCGCGCTCAGGTCGACCCACTGCATGCTTAGCTGTCCCCGACTACGTCCCGATTCGAGGTATCACACTGATCATGAACCGAGGTTAAACTGTGGCGCGCTTTTGCTGACTACCGCTCTCCACAGGCATAAAGATACTTAATTTCGGAACATTGGGCGAACAAAGCAAACGTTGCTAACTATTGGGGCAGTTCGCCCACGCTCACAGCCGGATGACACCAAGCCGCGCCGCCTGCGCAACCGCATCGGTGCGGCCAGTAGCGTCGAGCTTGTCGATCACCGAGCCCACGTGGAACTTGGCAGTGTGCACCGAGATGGCAAGCGCACGCGCGATCATCTTGTTCGAGGCGCCCTCCGCCATCAGTTCCAGCACCTCGCGCTCGCGCGGCGTGAGCGCCGCGTCGGGATCAGACGGCGCGGAAGACTGCGGCGGCGCAAGCACCACATCCGCAGCTTCGCCGGCCGGCACAAGCCGGACGCCGGGGATCGCGCCGAGCAGATCGACGAGCCGTTCCTTCAGCTCCGGCTCGTCGATCTCGAGCGCGATCACGATCGTGTCCGGCGGCTCGGTCAATGGCGCGGCCTCTCGCCGATGGTGATCGTCACCTGCGCGGGCGCACCGGCGCGCTTGAGCGAGAGCACCGCCTTGCTGCCGACGCTCTCGGGGCCGAGCGCACGCCGCAGCGCCGACACGCTCTCGATCGGGCGGCCATCCCAGGCGGCGATCACGTCGCCTTGTGCCACTCCGGCCGCTGCGCCCGGTCCGTCGCGATCGACATTCATCACGATCGCGCCGACAGCGCCATCATCGAGCCGCACCGGCTGCAGCCCGAGGCCGAGATAGCCGCGCGCCACGTGGCCGTGGGTCTCGAGTTCGCGGCGCCACCCGCTCGATCGTTGCGGAGGGAATGACCAGTACGCGCCGGCGCGGCCCGAACACCGCCATGCCGATGACGCGGCCTGCGGCATCGATCACGAGGCCGCCTTCGGCCGCGCGGCTGAGCGACAGGCCAAGCTCGATGCGGGCGTCGATCTCGCCGCCGCGCAGCGAGCGCCACTTCGGCCCCGCGAGCGACACGATGCCGAGCGCGGCGAGCGTCTCGCCCGTCGCGCGCGCCGATGGCGAGCACCAGCGCGCCGGACTTCGCCGCAGCGGTGTCGAGCCGGGCGGGCGCAGCGTCGGCGCCCTCGACACGCAGCAGCGCCACGTTGGTCGACGGATCGCGGCCGGCGAGCGTGGCTTTCTTCGTGGCGCCGCCGGGCAGCACCACCGCGATCTCGCCCTCCTCGGCCAGCGCCTCGTCGGCGGTGACGACGAGGCCTTTGCGCCAGACAAAGCCGGTCGCTCGCGAGCGATGTGAATGCACGGCGACGATGGCGGGCGCGGTGGCGGCGACAAGGCGCTCGAGCTCAGCGGAGAAGGACGACAATGAAAGTTCAGACATGGGGGACCTCCAGGAATGCGAAGTGGAACATGAAGTCCCCTCTCATGTGCGCGCAGCGGCCGCCGTGCCTACCGCCCGGGTGGGTAGGGATGTTGTGGCTCACACCAGTCGGATCATCACAACGAGATGTGGGCACACGCCTTGGCCGGCGAAAGGTCGACAGTGCTAAAGTCGACGCACGAGAAGCACGCCAAAATCAAAAAGCCCGGCATTGCTGCCGGGCTCTTCGACGTTGTGCAGGTAAATTCGTTGGCGCGCTTACGCCGCCTCGTCCTCGACCGCCTCTTCCTCCTCGGAGGGCTTGGCGGGGCCGCGGCGCGGGCCCTTGGCGAGCGCCGCCTCGATCTCCTTGACCGCCTCGGTCTCGGTGACGCGCTGGACGGCTGCGATCTCGCGCGAGAGCCGGTCGAGCGCGGCTTCATAGAGCTGACGCTCGGAGTAGGACTGCTCCGGCTGCGACTCCGAGCGAAAGAGGTCGCGCACGACCTCGGCGATCGCCACGATGTCGCCGGAATTGATCTTGGCTTCGTATTCCTGGGCCCGGCGCGACCACATGGTGCGCTTGACGCGGGCGCGGCCCTTGAGCGTCTCGAGCGCGCGGCGCACGAGCGGCGGCTCGGCCAGCTTACGCATGCCGACCGAAGCGATCTTCGCAGTCGGGACCCGCAGTGTCATCTTGTCCTTGACGAACGTGATGACGAAAAGCTCCAGCTTGGCTCCCGCGATCTCCTGCTCCTCGATCGAGACAATCTGGCCGACGCCATGCGCCGGGTAGACAATGAACTCGTTGGTCTTGAAGCCCTGTCGTTGAGTGGCCTTCTTGCTGGTCATTCCAGGAACTGCTCCTTCCGCGTCCGGCTTGCGGCGAACGCTGGTTACGGGAGCCCGGCCGCGGACAGCACCGCGCACAGGCTGCGAGGTCCTCCGCCGAGAGCCGCTTTTCTTAGCCCGCCGGGTCACCGCGGCGGTTTTCTTAGGTGACCTATGACGCGTTCTTCCTGCCACGACACGCAGCGTAAATTACTCACGCCCCTATCTGACGATTTTGCCTGGAATGACCCCAAAAAGAAGGCTCCCAGGGAGGGAGCGTCCGGTTCGCGGGGCTTCCGTCATTTTTTTGTTTATATAGCACATTTTCCGCAGAAATCAAAGCTTTACGGCGAAATAAATTGGTATATCAGGCGTGCGAACCGCATTAATTTTAGGTCAGGTGGTTAACGGCCAGACCCCGCCCAATGATAGCGCGGATTGCCCAACCAAAAAGGCCTGACAAATCAGTCGCCGGTCCCCGGATTGGGGGAGAAATACTGTTCCTTGCCCGCCACCCCCTCCCACGCCTTGGAGTCGGCCGGGGGGGTCTTCTTGGTCGTGATATTCGGCCAGGTCTTGGAATACTCGGCGTTGAGCGACAGCCACTTCTCGAGCCCGGGCTCGGTGTCCGGCTTGATCGCCTCGACCGGGCATTCCGGCTCGCACACCCCACAATCGATGCATTCGTCGGGATGGATGACGAGCATGTTCTCGCCCTCGTAGAAGCAGTCGACCGGACATACCTCCACACAGTCCATCAGCTTGCACTTGATGCAACGTTCATCGACGACGTAGGTCATCTGCAGCTCCAGATCCGCCTAGTGCCACCGATTTGAAGTTCCTACAACAGTTGAGGCAAGCTCGATTAGGAACTTCAAATCGAAAGCGGCACTAGGATCATATACTTGCCAGTACCCGTTTGCTTCCGAAGTTCGCGTGCAAGGATGCCGCGGTGTTTGGCGAACGTCGGAAGCGGGACACTGGCGGCTGACTAGCGCAAGGCCTTCCCGCCGGGCAAGAGATTGCGGCCATTCGCGGCCATTGATTGCTTTTTCTTCATTCACGCCCGGAACCCTCTGCCCTATTGCTCGCCGGTGAAGCGATCGATCGCGCGGCGCTCGCGTTTGGTCGGACGGCCGCTGCCGGCCTGACGCGTGGCAGGCTCCGGTTCGCGCTCAGCCGCGCGTACCGGCGGCGGGGAAAGATCCTCGTAGAGCGACCGCCCGGCCTGCGCATCGCCGCGGCGCTCCGAGAACGCCCGCCACTTTGAGAACACGCACCGTGCGGTCGAGCGCGACCGTGAGGACGTCGCCCGCCTTGACGGCGTGGCTCGCGGCAGAGATCCGCGCGCCGTTCACGCGCACATGGCCGGAGCCGGCAAGCGCCGGCAGCCGCCGAGCGCGTGCGCACGACACGCGCGTGCCACAGCCACTTATCTATGCGCTGGCGGTCCAACGACCAGTGCCCCGTTTCCGAAGCTTCAAATCGGCAGCACCAGGGCTGATGATCATCGCCCCTCCTTGGCCTCGAGCTGGGCCTTGAGCGCGGCGAGCTTGGCGAACGGCGAATTGGGATCGGGCTCGCGCTCGCGCCGATCGCGGCTGTCGCGGCCCTTGATGTACTTGGCGCGCAGATCCGGATCGCGATCCGGACGGTCGCCACGGTCGCGCTGCGGACGGTCGCCACGCGGCGGCCGGCGCTGGTCGCGCTGCCGGCCGGGCTGGTCGATCCGGCTGCTCGGCACGCTGCTCGGGCCGCGGCGGCACGCTGCTCGGAGCGCTCGGCACGCCGCTCGGCACGCTGCTCGGGGCCGGTCGCTACCACCGCCCTCACGGCGCTCGCCACGATCGTGATGCCGGCGATGCCGGCGGTGATGCTCGCGTCCGCCGCCCCTCGCGCGCCTCGGCGCCGCCTTCGGGCGCCGCAGCAGCGGGAGCGCCGGAGCGCCCTCAGCGGCCTCGGCCGTCGCCGGCGCCTCGCGGCGGCGATGCGCCTGCTGCTGGCGGTGCGGCCGGCGCTGCTGGCCCTCAAAACGTCCACCGGGCCGCCACACCTCGACCAGATCGGGCTCCGCGGGCTTGGCCTCGGCGGCCGCGGCTCTCGGCAGCTTGGCCTCGGCGCTCTCGGCGTCCGGCCACGCGCCGATGTCGCTTCCACGCTGGCGGCAGGCTCGGCAGACCGCTTCGGCGCCAGCCTCGACAGCAGGCGCGGCTTCCGCCGGCCTGCTCGGGCTCGGCGGACGACACCACTTCGGCGGCGGGTGCCTCGGCAGAACTCGGCTTCAGCCGAGGGATCGGTCGCCGCGGCCAGATCCGCCATCTTCATGGCGATGTCGGCCATGGCGGCTTCCACAGGCGTGGCTGCGGCATCGGCGGCGGTCGCCTCGACGGGCGCCGCATCCGCTGTCGCTTCAGTTGGTCGTCGCTTCAGTTGGTGTCGCTTCAGCCAGCTAGTCGCTTCGACCGGCTGCCGCATCCGCGGATGTCGTCTCGGCCGCTGGAGCAGCCTCGGCAGCCGCTGCGCCGTCGGAGGCCGGCGCCGCCGCAGGCGGCAGTCGCTGCCGGGCGTGGCCGCTTCTCCATGCGATAGCCGAGCGAGCGCAGGATCGAAGCGAACTCCTCGCCCGCGCAGCCGGTGAGCGACGTCATCGCGATCGTGACGGTGAATCCGCGGCCATCGAAGGCGGCGGCCGGCTTCGGCCCGGGCGCGCCTTCGCGCCAGGCGAGCGCCGGGCGGATGATGTCGGCGAGCCGCTCGAGAATGTCGACGCGCACCGCGCGCTCGCCGCACACGCGATAGCCGGCGATGCGATAGAGCCCGCGGTCGATCTCCTTGTCGAGCGCAATCGAGGTGCGGCCGCTCGCGGCGAGCCGCTCGATCGCTCGAGGCCCTTGGTCTCCGGGCCGTCGTGCTTGAGCGCGTAGAGCTGCACCGCCAGCACGCGCGGCGCCGGCTTGAGCAGCAGCGGCAGATAGATGTGATAGGCGCCGAAGCGCACGCCGTATTTGCGCAGGCTCGCGCGCGCGGGCTGGTCGAGGCCCTTCACATCCTCGGCGACCTTCTGGCGCTCGAGCACGCCGAGCCCTTCGGAGAGCTGGAACGCGATGCCGCGCGCGATGCCGGTGATGTCCTCGGCGGCGGCGAGCTGGAACAGAGGACCAAGAAATTTCTCGATGTGGGCCTTGAGCCAGAGATCGAGCCGCGCCTGCACGGCGTCGCGCGAGGCGCCGGTGAGCTGCTCGTCCGCGACGATGCGCACGCGCGGCTTGAGCACCTCCTCGCGCGGCCACGATCTTGCCGACCGGCTGGCCCTGCCAGCGGATGACGCCGTCGGTCGCCAGCACGAACTGCTCGTCGGGCGCCTGCCCGAGCCGGCTCGCGCGCGCGTCGATCTCGACCGCCAGCACCTTCTGGGCGGCGCCGGCGAGCGCCTTCGCCTCGGTGCCGGCGGCCGACGCCTCGGGCGTGAAGGTGAAGCCGTCGAGCCGGCCGATCACGTGGCCTTCGACCACGACCTCGCCGGTCTTGCGGATGTCGGTCTCGAGCGCGGTGTTCTCGCGCATGCGCCGCATCAGCACGCTGGTGCGGCGATCGACGAAACGCTCGGTGAGCCGCTCGTGCAGCGCGTCGGAGAGCTTGTCCTCGACCGCGCGCGTGACGCCCTGCCAGTGGTCGGGATCGGCGAGCCAGTCGGGCCGGTTGGCCGCGAAGGTCCAGGTGCGGATGTGCGCGATGCGATTGGACAGCGTGTCGATGTCGCCTTCGATGTTGTCGGCGAGCTCGACCTGGCGCGCGAACCAGTCGATCGGGAGCTTGCCTTCGCGCATCAGGTAGCCATAGAGCGTCATCACCAGCTCGGCATGCGTGGCCGGCGAGACCTTGCGATAGTCAGGGACCTGACAGACCTCCCACAGCCGCGCGATCGCCTCCGGCGTGGTCGCCATGTTGCGCACATCGTCGTCGCGCGCGGCGTGGTCGAGCACCAGGATGTCCTCGGCGACCGGCGCGCGCGTGAGCCCGCCCTCCTTTGGCGTCTCGGCAAGCGAGGCCTGCAGCGCGCCGAGCGAAAAGAAATCGAGCGCAGTGTTGCGCCACTGCAGCACCTGGATCGGCTCGAACGAATGGCTTTCCAGCGCCTGCGCAAGCTCGGTCTCGAACGGCGGGCAGCGGCCGGTGGTGCCGAAGGTGCCGTCGCGGCTGGCGCGCCCGGCACGGCCGGCGATCTGGGCGAGCTCGGCCGGATTGAGACGACGGAACTGATAGCCGTCGAACTTGCGGTCGGACGCGAATGCGACGTGATCGACGTCGAGGTTGAGCCCCATGCCGATGGCGTCGGTCGCGACCAGATATTCGACGTCGCCCGACTGATAGAGCGCGACCTGCGCGTTGCGGGTGCGCGGCGAGAGCGAGCCCATCACCACGGCGGCGCCGCCGCGCTGGCGGCGGATCAGCTCGGCGATCGCATAGACCTCGTCCGCCGAGAACGCGACGATCGCGGAGCGGCGCGGCAGCCGCGTGATCTTCTTCTCGCCCGCGAAGCGTGAGCTGCGACAGGCGCGGACGCGTCAACACATGCGCGCCGGGCAGAAGCCGCTCCACCATCGGCCGCACCGTGGCGGCGCCGAGCACCAGCGTCTCCTCGCGGCCGCGGCGGTTGAGCATGCGGTCGGTGAAGACATGGCCGCGCTCGAGATCGGAGCCGAGCTGCACCTCGTCGATGGCGAGGAACGCGACGTCGAGCTCGCGCGGCATCGCCTCGACGGTGGCGACCCAGAAGCGCGGGTTCGCGGGCTTGATCTTCTCCTCGCCGGTGATGAGCGCCACCGCGTCAGCCCCGACCCGCTCGCACGCACTTGTTGTAGACCTCGCGCGCCAACAGCCGCAGCGGCAATCCGATGATCCCGCTCGAATGCCCGAGCATGCGCTCGATCGCGAGATGGGTCTTGCCGGTATTGGTCGGTCCAAGCACGGCGGTAACGCCAGCGCCGCGAGCGCGGGCGTCGCGATTGATCGGAGAAGAGAAGGAGATGGGCATTGATGATCGAACTCGATCTTAAAGGCGCCGGCTGGCTTGGCCGGGCGCTAGCTGCGGTGGCTTGCCATCGTCAATGGCGGAGCGTCCGTCGCGCATCTGGTTTCACGTCGCGTGTCTCCAGGGCTCGCGTGAAGGGCCTCGCGTGAAGGGCCTCTGGACATCTCGAGCCATGCGGTTCAGTGTGCGGCATCTTAGCGGTCTCATCTACGATGCGGTGGATGACTTTGTAAGAGGACCTATCAGGGACCAGCGAGCGCAACCACTCCTCCCGAAGCCAGATGCGCTTCAAAGCCGAAGCGCCGTCGCCCGATCGTTCTGGGTCGATTTTCTCGCCCGGGTCCGAAAGCGCTCTCTCACTCTAGACGATCTTTGTCGCCGGCGGAATTTGGCAAATGCCGCATCGACGAATTCTTCGGTCGCGATTGGGACGTCGAACTGCCCCATCGATGGTGGCTCGGTAGGGCCTGTCGCTCGTCATCTGCAAGGTGCCCATGCAAAGCGTTGAAATACAGCGGCTGTTGGAGCTTGCATCCAATCGCTGCACCGCCGACCCGCCGTTGCGGGACCTCACTTGCCCACGGTGACGCGCATATAAGCACCGGGTTCTCGTTCAAAATCACATCAGAATCATGATGTTGCGGTTCCGGCTCGGGGGCATAATGATCGGCAATGTCTCGAACCGACGCCGTCATGCGAAAGGTGCCGCGCCTCGCGGCGCTCGCAGCTTGTCTCACTTTGAAACAGCGAACCAGCTGTGGAGAAGCGATCGGCATGGATGTGCGTAAGGTGTGGAACGAGTCTCGAACGAATCGCGGCCGAATTGCTGACTCGCCATCGGTTCGAGTTCGTTCACGGCGACATGTGGCGGCATTCTATCAAAGTAATACAAGATCGGGTAGCCGCATGAATTGGCCTTTTGCGCGAAGCTGGAAGAACGCCTGGTCGCGCGCGCACCAACTCAATTACTGCGAGCGGACACTGTTCGCTGAGGCACGACGGGGGTAAGGCACCGACTCGAACTGGGTGGCCTGCAGAACACCCGTGCCCAACGGCGTGGGAACCGAAGCGCGATAGGGCACCATCAGGCGGGTGCCGGCGATCGGGGCAAGCCAAATCTCGGCATCGCGCAGCTCGGTCAAGTACTTGATCACGGGGCGATCGGGCACGTGGCCCGCAACGGGCGTGAAATAGACGGCACACACAACTACGGTGCCTTGGTAGCCCTTGTCCGATTTGACCTTGTCGAGCCGCTTGAACGAAAGGCTGAGGTCGTAGCGCATGCGACCGTCAAAGACCCCGACCTTGCGGTGGCAAGCCTCGGGACTGAAGGTATCGCCATTGCCGGGGACCCGCATAATAGCGGCTGTCATCGGATCGGTTACGCCCTTGCGATGCGCCTCGGTGACCGGAATGCGGTCCGGACTCGGCGACGAGGGTGGTTCGGCGACGGTCTCCTTCACGGAGCCGCCGTTCAGCAGCATCCGGACCTCGTCATATTTCTTGTCGGTCTGGATGCTTGAGGCGTAGGAATTCACCAGCAGCTGACCGTTGGCGACGGTTCCGCGTACCGCGCTGGAACCCTGGCCGCTGGCGAAGATCCGCATCACGCCAACCGTCGAGCCACTGATGGCCGCGGTATATTGGTCGTCGTGAACGTCGATAGTCCAGTTCCCCTGGCCAAACGACACCCCTCCGAGCGTCACTGAATAGCGGGCTTCGAGCTTGCCTTGCGCGTGGGCGGAGCCACTCCCATCGACCAAAGCCACGCCGCCAAGGGCGAGCCCGGCGACAATGGCGCGTCGCACAATGGCGTGTTGCCCTGTGACGTTTCGTGCAATGGCAAGCCGTGCAGCCAGACGTGTCATCACGTGGCTAGTCCTTCTGCTCGCGGGTAACCTTGAAAGACCACCATGCCCGCCGGCACAGGTCCTTCGAGCAAGGACTGGTGGCCTCCCCCGCCGCCCCCGCATGAATCCACCCCCCATTTGCCCTGCCATCTTGGCTCGATCAAGGCAATTCAGCGTGGAATACCATGCCTATAATGACGTAATGGCGGGCCAGGCATGCCGGCGAGCCCCACATGGCATCCCCCTTGGCATCCTGGCATCCGGCATCCCCCTGAGCGGACTACACCTTCCCTTGACGCTACCGCCCCCCGCCACTATACGTCCGCGGTCTCCTGCCAGCCGCATAGCCGGAGCCGCGCCGCCGTGGTGGCGAGCAGACCCGGCATGTGCCTGCGAGACCCCTGATCTCAGACGAGATTTTTGATCGCAAAGAAGGATTTCGCCATGTCGCGGCGATGCGAACTGACCGGCAAAGGCCCGCAGGTCGGACATAAGGTGAGCCACTCGAACCGCAAGACCAAGCGGCGTTTCCTGCCCAACCTGCTCAACGTCACCGTGATGTCGGATTCGCTCGGTCGCTCGGTGAAGCTGCGGGTGTCGGCGAACGCTCTCAAGACCATCGACCATCGCGGCGGCCTCGATGCCTTCCTGATAAAGGCCAAGGACGCGGAGTTGTCGCCGCGGGTGCTCGACCTCAAGCGCCAGATCAAGAAGAAAGCCGCCAGCAGCGAAGCCGCGAAATAGCGCCCTGCTTGCTGTCCCTTACGGCTCGGCCAGCGTGAATTGCAGCAGCAGTGTGCGCTGCAGCGCCGAAAAATTGTCGTCCGAAACGAGCGTCAGTACGGTCTCGCCGTTAGGGCCGCGATGGACGCTCAGTCCTTCCAGGTTGTCGATGGCGTAGCCGAGATCGGCTTCGAACAGCACTCTGCCGTCGACCAGCGCGCCGGGCTGTATGTCCAGCTGTGCGATCCGTCTGATGCGAACAAACAAGCCTGTGGTCCAGCTGAATTTGCGCTCCAGCACCAGGAGATCGCCGGACGGCAGCAGCGCCGCATCGCTGACATCGTAGTCGGCTGTGCGTCTGAGTGCGAACGTGCCGGGCCGCGGGCCGCCGATCAGGAAGGCCGTGAGATTGCCGTCGCGCGTCAATCCGCGCTCCGAGATCGCGATGAGCGTGCCGCCGAGCGGCAGGCCGCGCGGCACAAAGACGAGCGACTCGAGGCCCTTGTTGTTGGGCAGGCCGCGCACCCCGGGCGGCACATCGATCGGCTGACCGCGCGCCAGCACGCCGTCCTTGCCGAAATCAAAGCGGACGATGCGATTGACGCGCTCGATGCCGACATAGAGCGTGCCGCCATCCTGCGCGATCGACTCGGTGTCGTACCAGCCGCGTGACGAGAGCGCGAGCCCATCGGGCCCCAGGATCGGCGCCATCTGGGCGTCCGCAATCGCGCTCGGGCGGTTGCCGTCGTAGACGATCCGCCCCTTGAGCCACCATCCCCTGTCGGAGGCCGCAATGAAATTGGCGCCGTCCGGCTGTACCCGAATGGCCGAGAGACCGCCGAAGTGCTTGAACGAGGCGGTGAGAACGAGCCCGCCGCGAAACTCGAGGAGCCCGAACTGACGGCGCGTGGAATCGGTATGGTCAAAGGCCGGTAGGCGCTGGGCCACAATATCGATCGACGTCGGCGGATCGGGCGCGCGCTGTGCCTGCCCAGCATCCGGCTGCAGACTGAGCCCAAGCGCGAGGAAAAGCGCAGCGACCACCCGACGGCTGAGCCAGGATTTTATCGGTCGCGAGGCCGCCCATCGACCAGTTTCCGCCGGCTGTTTGAGCGAACGATGTGGCAGCATGCTCGCCCCCCTCACGTGACCAATCGACGCCCAGCGTCCCGGCGCGCACAAATCGGCTTCCTGCCTCTCCCGCTCCAAGCCTAAACGCGGCGCGGATTGGGCGGATCCAGGAAGGTGGCGGAGGTGCGCGACCATCGGTCTGGCTTGCGCACCGGTGCGCGCTGATCGTCGGCCGCGGCCGCCTGCTCGTCGAACAACTCGGCAAGCTTGTCGGTCATGGCGCCGCCCAGCTCCTCGGCATCCACAATGGTCACGGCCCGGCGGTAATAGCGCGTCACATCGTGACCGATGCCAATCGCAATCAGCTCAACGGGCGAGCGAGTCTCGATCTCCTCGATCACCCAGCGCAGATGGCGCTCCAGATAGTTGCCGGGATTGACCGAGAGCGTCGAGTCATCGACCGGCGCGCCGTCGGAAATCATCATCAGAATGCGGCGCTGCTCGGTGCGAGCCAGCAAGCGCTTATGCGCCCAGTCAAGCGCCTCGCCGTCGATGTTCTCCTTGAGGAGGCCCTCGCGCATCATCAGGCCGAGATTCTTGCGGGCGCGCCGCCACGGCGCATCAGCCGACTTGTAGATGATATGGCGCAGGTCGTTGAGACGGCCCGGATTGGGCGGCTTGCCGGAGGCGAGCCAAGCCTCGCGCGACTGTCCGCCCTTCCAGGCGCGCGTGGTGAAGCCCAGGATCTCGACCTTGACGCCGCAGCGCTCCAGCGTGCGTGCCAGAATATCGGCGCAGGTCGCCGCGACCGTGATCGGGCGTCCACGCATCGAGCCGGAATTGTCCAGTAGCAACGTCACCACGGTGTCGCGGAACTTGGTGTCCTTCTCGCGCTTGAACGAGAGCGCATGGAGTGGGTCGATGATGACGCGCGAGAGCCGTGCCGGATCGAGCAGGCCCTCCTCGAGGTCGAACTCCCAGGCGCGGTTCTGCTGCGCCATCAGGCGCCGCTGCAGCCGGTTGGCAAGCCGCGCCACCACGCCCTGCAGATGCGAAAGCTGCTTGTCGAGATAGCCGCGCAGCCGCTCGAGCTCCTCCGGCTCGCACAGGTCCTCGGCCCCCACGATCTCGTCGAACTTGCCGATGAACGGGCGATACTCGGGGCCGCGCGGCTCGTTGGCGCCATGCCGGCGCGGGCGCCGCGGCTCGGCGGGCGCCTCCGAATCGCCCATCTCGGCATCGTCGGACATCTCGGCCGAGAGCGCCTCGGAGGATTCGGCCGTGGTGTCGGACATCTCCTCGCCCGAGATCTCGGCCTCGTCGACACGCGCCTCGGCATCCTCGGACTGCTCGCCTTCGCCATCCTCGCCGGATTTGTCCTTGCGCTTGTCCTGCTCGCCCTCGGCGCCCTCCTCCTCGTCGGCTTCCGACGAGCGGTCCTCGCCCATGTCGAGATCGTCGAGCAGATCGTGCACGACATCGCCGAAGCGCGCCTGGTTGTCGATCAGCTTCTCCAACCGATCGAGATTCTTGCCGGCGCGCTCCTCGAGTAGCGGGCGCCAGAGCTCGACCAGGCGGCGCGCCGCCGGCGGCGGCGTCATGCCGGTCAAGCGCTCGCGCACCAGCATGGCGAGCGCCTCCTCGATCGGCGCATCGGTGCGGTCGGAGACCTCGTCAAACTTGCCGCGGTGAAAGCGGTCGTCGATCATGGCGGAGAGGTTCTTGGCGACGCCCGACATGCGCCGCGCCCCGATCGCCTCGACGCGGGCCTGCTCGACAGCTTCGAACACCGCGCGCGCGGTCTGACCGCCCGGCACGAGCTTGCGGTGCACGTTGGGATCATGACAGGCCAGCTTGAGCGCGATCGAATCGGCATGCCCGCGCACGATTGCAGCCTCGGTGGCGTTGAGCTTTCGCGCCGGCTCCGGCAGCCGCGCCTTGCCGCCCACCATGCCGGGACGCTCGGCTGCGAAGGCGACCTCGAGATCGGGCTTGCGCGCGATCGCGCGCATGCAGCCGGTCACCGCGCGCTTGAACGGCTCGGTCGGGCTTTCCTTGGCGGTCGACTTCGGTTTGATGTTGGAGGACATGGTCTTCGGTCGGCGCTCCGTGCGCACCGCTCCTCAACTCAACGCCACGTTCACCGAGCTTTCCGGCAACTCCACCCCGAAACAGCGCTGATAGAACTCCGCCACGATCGGCCGTTCGAGCTCGTCGCACTTGTTGAGAAAGGTGAGCCGGAAGGCGAAGCCGACATCCTTGAAGATGTCAGCGTTCTCCGACCAGGTGATCACCGTGCGCGGGCTCATCACGGTCGAGATGTCGCCGTTGATGAAGGCGTTGCGGGTGAGATCGGCGACCCGCACCATCTTGTTGACGATGT
>CAVUXO010000026.1:0-58337 GCA_963745515.1 uncultured Alphaproteobacteria bacterium | reverse complement strand
TTCCGCGACGCGCAGGCGGGAACGAACGGAATTCACAGGCGATTTCAAACTCAACTCATCTCGCTCTAGAACGTCGCGAGTCCGTTGAATGGCGACGCGGTTCCGCCTTGAATCTGATAGATGTGCAGCGTGAACATGAATTCCCAGCGTTTGAGCCGCTCTGCTTCTCGTGCGGCGTCTTCGAGGTAGACGTTGTCGGCGATCGGCAGGCCCATATTCACCTGCGTCAGCTGATGGATCGGCCGGTTGATACCCTTGACGCCGGAGGGTTGCACGTCATTGACGGCGTCACTTCCCAACAGCGACACATCCCGCGCACGCAGCCACGGCAGCACCGACGCATGCAGGCCGGCGCCAGCCTGGCCGTATGCCCACGGGCCTTCGGCCGCCCGCTTCGCCCACCGCCCGCTCCGAATCAACAGCGCGTCTCCTGCGCCAATGCGAATCCCGGCGAACTTCTCCCAGGCCTCGAGATCCTCGACATAGATCGGCGTGCTGGGCGCGAGCCATTTGACCTGCTTGAGCAGCGGCATGTCGACGAGAATAGCGCGGGTTATGTAGCCCGGACCCATTCTGTCGGCGGCGGATTCCCGGCACCCCGCGGCGGTGAGCGTGAAGGGAAAACCGTTGTAGCTCACCGCCGGCTCGCCGGGCTTGCGCCCGATCGGACCCTGATAGTGGCACAGCGCATCGAGGTGCGAGCTCAAGCCGTCATGGATCGACAACTGGATGATGTCGAGTGCCCCGCGAACCGCGCCGGTCTCTGGATCAATTCGGGCCATGCGGTGCACGTTCTCGCCGAAGCCTCCCGTGTCCATGCCGGTCTTCTTGAACGGATTGATCTGCAACGTGACGGTCTTGGCTTCCTTCACGAGCGCGAGCGCCTGCTTCGTCTTTTCCGGTGTGATGAGATTCAAGCAGCCCGCGCTGATCTTCCTTGCCCCACCGCCCCCAGTTCGACAGCTCTGTCTCCCATTTCTTGAGTGTCTCCAGCGTCACCAGACGCTCGGGTTCCTGGGTCGAGGGGTGCGCGGTGAATGTCTGGGTTGGCTCCTGAGCGACCGCAAGGGCGCCCGGAACGAGGATGGATGCGATGGTGATGGCGAACGTGCCGACCCGACTTCGGTTCAACATGGTTTCTCCCCTAATCGACGGATCCGACCGATATGTCGGTCCAGTCGTTGTAAATTTGAGCTCAAGCTGGATGGCTGCTGGCAGCTCATCTCTACCATATCAAGCGACACTCGCCCATCGCGACATTATGCAGCGTGCAGCCAGTATGCAGCGTGCAGCCGGCCGATGCCGACCGAGATCGGCAACTTTCGAGATCGCAATCCTCGGCATCAATGGGCCGATCTCGGTCGTGCCGCCAAATTTCGTATTCTTCCGCCAGGCGTCGGTCGAGTTTTACAAGTAGGCGCACGGCGCGCGCGACGTCCCGCTATACGCCGGACACCGCGAGCAAATGCTCGCTTCTTGCAGGCTGCGCAGGGCCGGATCATTCGGCTGCGACCGCGTGCACGTCCTCCGATTGGACCGGCTGGGCGCCGCGCTCGCCGCGTAGCCATTGCTGCAGCCGGTCGAGATAGAGGTAGACAACGGGCGTCGTGTAGAGCGTGAGCAGCTGGCTCAGCGCAAGGCCACCCACCATGGCATAACCGAGCGGCTGCCGCAGCTCGGAGCCGGTTCCTGTTCCGAGCGCGAGTGGCACTCCGGCGAGCATCGCGGCTGCGGTGGTCATCAGGATCGGGCGAAATCGCAGCATGCATGCCTGGTGAATGGCATCGTGCGCCGACATCGACCGCTCGCGCGTAGCCGTGATCGCGAAGTCGACCAGAATGATGCCGTTCTTTTTGACGATGCCGATCAGCAGGATGATGCCGATGATTCCAATGACCGATAGATCCATCTTGCCGACCTGCAAAGCGAGCAGCGCGCCGACGCCGGCAGACGGCAGCGTCGACAGGATCGTCAATGGATGGATGTAGCTTTCGTAGAGGATACCGAGAATCAGATAGACGACCAGGATCGCGGCGAGGATCAGCACCGGCATGCTGGCCAATGAGGCCTGGAACGCCTGTGCGTCGCCCTGAAACGACGCCAGCACCGAAGCGGGCATGCCGAGCTCTGCGGCGGCCTGGTTGATCGCATCGACTCCCTGGCCGAGCGCCACGCCCGACTTGAGATTGAACGTCAGCGTCACCGACGGGAATTGCGCCTGGTGCGTCACCGAGAGCGGACCGACCTTGCTGTTGTCGACGTCGACGAGCGCGGACAACGGCACAGCGCCGCTGGTCAGCGGTGATTTCACATAGAGGCGGTCGAGCGAGGCGAGGCTGGTCTGCAGCTCGGGCAGGATTTCGAGGATGACGAAATAAGTGTTGAGCTGAGTGAAATACTGCGCGATCTGGCGCTGGCCATAGGCATCGTTGAGCGTGTCGTCGATCAATTGCGGAGAGATGTCGAACCGCGCGGCCTGGTCGCGATTGATCGAGACCTTGAGCTGCGGCGCATTGGCGAGCAGATCGCTTGACGCATCGGCAAGCTCCGGCAAGGCGCGCATCTTGTCGAGCATCTTTTGCGACCACTCGATCAGCTCGGCGATGTTCGGGTCCTGCAGCGTGTACTGGAAGCTGCCGCGGCCGATGCGGGCACCGACATTGATGTCCTGCGTCGGCTGCAGAAACACGTTGGCGCCTTGCACCTTGGCAAGCTGCGGCCGCAGCCGGTCGATGATCTGCCGTGCGGTGGCGGTGCGCTCGTCTCGCGGCTTGAGCACGATGGTGAACCCGCCGACGTTCGGAGGATTCGGGCTGTCAGTGCTGCCGGTCTGCGATCCCATGGCCGCGACATCGGGATCGCGAAGGATGACGGCCCCGAGCTCCTGTTGCAGGCGCATCATCTGTTGCGGCGAAACGGCTTGCGATGCCTCCGAGATGCCGGAAATCACGCCAGTGTCCTGGCTGGGGAAGAAGCCCTTGGGGATCTGGATCGCCATCCACACGGTCAGCGCCAGGGTGCAGAAAAATACGCCTAGCGTTATCGCCTGGTGGCGCAGCGCGACATCGAGCGTGCGCCGGTAGCCCGACAGGGTTGCGTCGAAGCAGCTCTCGATGACGTTGTAGAGGCGTCCGTGCCGGTCCTCCTTCGGCTTCATGAAACGCGAGCACAGCATTGGGGCGAGCGTCAGCGAGACCAGCGCCGAGACCGCAATAGCGGCCGTGACCGTGAGCGCGAACTCGCGAAACACGCGGCCCATGATGCCGCCCATCAGCAAGAGCGGAATGAACACCGCGACCAGCGAAAAGCTGATCGACAGGACCGTGAACGCGATCTCGCGCGAGCCCTTCAGCGCCGCCTCGAATGGCGCCACGCCATTCTCGATGTGCCGATAGATGTTCTCCACCACCACGATCGCGTCATCGACCACGAAGCCGACCGCAATTGTAAGCGCCATCAGCGATATGTTGTCGAGGCTGAAGCTGAGCAGGTACATCGCCGCGAAAGCGCCGAACAGGGCAAGCGGCAACGTGATGCTCGGGATGAAGGTCGCCCAGAAGCTGCGCAAGAACAGCAGCACGACCAGCACCACCAAAGCGACCGTGAGCATCAGGGTGAACTCGACGTCATGCACCGAGGCGCGGATCGTGACCGTGCGATCGAGCATCACCTCGACCTTCATGGCGGCCGGGATATTGGCGGTGAGCCGCGGCAGCTGCGCCTTGATGGCTTCCACCGTATCGATGACGTTGGCGCCGGCCTGCTTCTTGATGCTCAGGAGGATCCCGGGCTCGTTGTTCGGGAAGCCGGCGACATTGCGGTTGGTCGCCGCCATCACGGCTTGCCCGACGTCGCGCACGCGCAGCGCGGCGCCGTTGCGATAGGCCAGGACCACGTCGTTGAACGGCTCGGCGTCGGTCAGCTGGTCATTGGCCGAGATCGTGAAGCCGGTTGTATCGGTGAAGATCGTGCCCTTGGCAGCGTTGCTCGAGGCCTTGACCAGCTTCTCCCGGATCTCCTCGAGGGTCAGCCCGACCGAAGCAAGCTTGGCCGGGTCGACCTGAATGCGGATCGACGGCTTTTGGTCGCCGATGATGGAGGCTTGAGCGACACCCGGCACCTGCGACAGCGCCTGGATGAAGAAATTGTCGAGATAGTCATGCACGACCGTGAGCGGCAAAGTGTCCGAATAGGCGCGCAGCATCAGGATGGGCGCGTCGGCCGGATTGACCTTTTTGTAGTTGGGCGGCTGCGTCATTGCCTGCGGGAGAAACTTGCTTGCCGACGTGATCGCGGCCTGTACGTCCTGGGCCGCTGAATCGATGTTGCGATTGAGATCGAACTGGATGACGACTTGCGACACGCCGGATGCGCTCAGCGAGGTCAGCTGAGTGACGCCTGCGATCTGCCCGAACTGGCGTTCAAGCGGCGCAGCCACAGACGACGCCATCGTCTCGGCGCTGGCGCCCGATAGGGTCGCGGTGACCTGGATGGTTGGAAAGTCGACCTGGGGCAGTGGCGCGACCGGGAGGAACGGAAACGCCGCCAGTCCGGTCGCGACGAGTGCCGCCATGAGCAGCGAGGTGGCGACCGGCCGGTTGATAAACGGCTCAGAGAGGTTCATGGCGCATCTCCCGACGCCGCCAGCTGGCTCGACGTGATCGATACCGGTGCATTGGTCTGCAGCTTGTATTGGCCGTCGGTCACCACACGCTCGCCTTCCGCAACGCCGGACGTGACGATCGTCAGGTCGCCGCTGGTCCCGTCGACTTGGATCGTGCGCGGCTGCGCCACATTCCCGCCGGTGACAATCCAGGTGAACAGCCCTTGCGGGCCGCGCTGGACGGCAACCGCCGGAATGACCAGCGCATTGGGACGCGTTTCAAGACGAACACGGGCATTGACGAATGATCCCGGCCACAGTGCTTCGTCCTCGTTGGCAAACATCGCCTTCAGGCGAACGGTCGCGGTCGCCTGATCGATTGCGTTGTCGATGAGCAGGAGCGTGCCGGTCGCGAGCTGGCGCCGATTGTCCTGATCGAAGGCCGTGACCTCGACCGGGCCGCGCGCGCTTGCATCGCGCAGATCCTGCAGGAACCGGGCTGGCAATGTGAACACGACCGCCGCGGGTCGCATCGCCACCAGGCCGGTGATTGCATCTGCCGCACGAAGCAAGTTGCCCGGATCCACCAGGCGCATCCCGATCCGGCCGCCGATCGGAGCAACGATGTTGGTGTAGTCGAGCTGAGTTTGAGCGGTTTCGATTGCCGCCTCGTCGGCCGCAATCGAGGCTTTCAGCTGATCCACTTTGGCTTGCTGCTGGTCGACGACCTGCTGAGACTGGTAGTTCTTGAGCGCGAGCGTCTGCGAGCGGACCAGATCCTTCTCGGCGGACGACCAGCAATGCCGCGTCCTGGTCCTTCCTGGCCTTGGCCTGATCAAGCGCCGCCCGAAACGGCCGCGGATCGATCTTGGCCAGCAAGTCGCCCTTTTCAACATGCTGGCCCTCTGTGAAATGCACCTGCTCCAGCTTGCCGTCGACCTGAGTAGCGATTTTCACCGTGTTGGAGGCCTGCACCGTGCCCAGGCCGCTCACATAGATCGGAACATCGCGGCGCGCCGCAATCGCGACGGTCACGGGAATTGCAGCACGCGCCGAAGCGCGGCCGCTGCTCGGGGCCTGCCCCTGCGGCCAAAGCCAATAGCTGCCACCGCCAGCCGCGATGATGGCAAAGAACGTCGCGAGCAACACCCAACGACGTTTGGACGAACGGCCAACCTGAATTGCGCGCATCGTATAACTCCAGTCGGAATGTGCACTGATGCGGCTTCGACGGCCGATGCCACCGAATGCCGATCGGCATCGCTCTGCGCATGCGAGAGCGATCCCGGACCGCGGAGCAACAATGTCAGGCGATGGGTGGCGCGCGCGCTTGGACGGCTGTGCCTAGCCATGGGGGCCGGTTCGTCGGGCCGATACTGCCAGGTAATTCCTGTTCGGCCCGCAGCGGCAGTAGCCATGCAGACCACTCCACCAGCAGCAAAGCCGCCAAATGAATGTTGGCGCAAATCGCGCAAGGGTCGGCAAGCCCGGAATGGTTCGACGGATTGGCAGGAGCGTCTGGAACGCTCGCCGCTCCGACCGGTTCGGAAGACGTCAGAGCCGCCGCGGTGGCGTTCTCAAAGGTCGCGACATGCAGGTGCCCGAATGACAACGCAAAGTGGATGACGAGCGCGAAAAGCGCGAGCCCACCCCCGATACGTCGATTGGATCGGAACCAGCCCATTCAGGCTCATCCGTGGCTGTCACCGCACCAACAAGCCTAGCGCACGCACTGAATGGCGCCAACGGCCTTTCCGGTCAGAAAACGCGTAAAATTAACGAAGCCAGGGTAGCCGGCCGATCGTTCATGCGCCTCAGCGCGCCGCTGCTTCGAGCCGGTTCGTGGTGAGCAGCTGGCGCGCGGCCTCCGCGCTCATCGGCTCGCCGAACACGTAGCCCTGCGCGTATTCGCAGCCGAGCTGATAGAGCTCGACCGCGTCGGAATCGGTCTCCGCGCCTTCCGCCACCACCTCCATGCCGAGATCGTGCGCGAGCGCGATGATCGAGCGCAGGATCACCGGCCGCTGCGCCCTTGGACGAGGCGCGCACGAACGACTGGTCGATCTTGATGGTGTCGAACGGGAAGCGCTGCAGATAGGACAGCGAGGAATGGCCGGTGCCGAAATCGTCGAGCGCAAGGCCGGCGCCGAGCTCGCTTGATGCGCGTGAGCATCTGGGCGGCGTGCTCGGGATTCTCCATCACCAGCGACTCGGTCAATTCGAGCTTGAGCGAGCCGCGCGCGAGCCCGGAGCGCGCAATGCACCGTGCGCAGGTCATGGATCAGGTCCTGCCGCAAGCAGCTGCCGCGACGAGACGTTCACGCTGGCAGAAGATCGGCTCGCGATTGCGCGAGAGCGCGCTGCCAGTTGCCGAGCTGGCGGGCGGTGCGCTCCAGCACGAACAGGCCGAGATCGACGATCAGCCCGATCTCCTCGGCGATAGCGATGAAATCCGACGGCGACATCCGGCCCATCTTGGGATGGTCCCAGCGCGCCAGCGCCTCGAAGCCTGCCACCGAGCGGTCGTCGAGCCGCACGATCGGCTGGTAGAGGATGGTGATCTCCTCGCGCTCGAGCGCGCGCCGCAGGTCGGATTCGAGCGTCAGGCGGTCGGTCTTGCGCGCGCGCATCGACGGCTTGAACACCTCGATGCGATCGCCGCCGATGCGCTTGGCGTGATACATCGCCAGCTCGGCGTCCTTGAGCACTTCCTCGGTGCGGTGCGGCTGGCCGTCGCTGAGCGCGATGCCGATCGAGGCGGTGAGGAAGATCTCGCGGTCGTTGAAGGTGATCGGCGCCCGCAGCGCGCGCCGCAGCGTTTCGGCGAAGGCGATGATGCGATCCGCTTCCTTCTCGGACAGCAGGATCAGCGCGAACTGGTCGCCGGCGAGCCGCGCCAGCGTGTCCTGCGGCTTGAGCAGGCGGGCGAGCCGGCGCGCCAGCGTCAGCAGGATCGAGTCGCCGACCGCGATGCCGACCGAGTCGTTGACCTGCTTGAAGCGGTCGAGATCGATGACGATGATCGGTCGGGCTTGATCGCCTCGTCGGCCTTGGCGAGGGCGAGCACCGACTCGAGCGGTCGACGAACAGCTCGCGGTTCGGCAGGCCGGTCAGATTGTCGTGCACGGCGTCGTGCAGGAGCCGCTCCTCCGCGTTCTTGAACTCGGTCACGTCGGTGAGCGTGCCGACGAGCCGCACCACCTCGCCGTCCGAGCCGACCACCGGGCGCGCCTTGAGCGCGAACCAGAGGATAGTGGCCGTCGGGGGTGCGCAGGCGGAAATCCTGCACCAGCCGGCCGCGGCGCTGCTCGAGCACGTTGTCGAGCGCGGCGCGGAAGCGGTCGCGGTCGAGCGGATGCAGCACGTCGAGCCAGCGCGCGGCCGGCCCTTCGAGCGTGCCGCGCCGCAGGCCGAGCAGCGTCTCGGTCTCGGGGCTGGTGAACACCTTGTCGGCCGGACACGTCCCAGTCCCAGATCATGTCGCCCGCGCCGGTGAGCGCGAGCGCGCGGCGCTCGACGTCGCTGACGATGCCGTGCGTCACGCCGCCCGCGAAGGCATGCTGCATCACGGTGAAGCCGATCAGCATGACGATCAGCACGAGGCCGCCGAGCAGCGCCGGCCCGACGATGTCGTTGGTCACGCCGCCCATGACGGCAAGGCCGGCCGCGATCACCCACACGACCAGCAGCAGCCAGGTCGGGATCAGCAGGACGGCGCGGTCGTAAGCCGTGAAACGAGAGATAGATCACCAGGCCGAAGCCGAGCACCGCCACGCCGCACGAGCGAGAGCCGCGCGATGCCGGAGGCGACCGACGGATCGACCAGCGCGACCGCGATCAGGGCACCAGGAAGGCGAGCCAGCCGACCGTGATATGCGCATAGCGAACGTGCCAGCGGTTGAGATTGAGATAGGCGAACAGGAACACCAGGAGCGTCGCGGCGAGGATCGCCTCGCCGGAGGCGCGCCAGACGCGCTCGGCCCCCGCCGACATGTCGAAGACCTTGCCCCAGAAGCCGAAATCGATGCCGATATAGACGAGCACCGCCCAGCCGAGCGCGGCGGCGGCCGGGAACATCACGCTGCCCTTCACGACGAACAGGATGGTCAGGAACAGCGCCAAGCAGGCCCGCGATCCCGATCACGATGCCGTAGTAGAGCGTGATGCTGTTGATCTTGTCCTTGTAGGCGTCCGGCTCCCACAGATAGATCTGCGAGCAGCTTGTCGGTGCGCAGCTCCGCCACGTAGGTGATGACGGCGCCGGGATCGAGCGTGACGCGGAAGACGTCGGCGGTCGGGCTCTCCACTCGCTCGGGCCGCTCGCCGCTCGACGTGATGACGACGACGCGGGATAGCCCGAGGTCGGGCCACAGCAGCCCGGAGCCAACCAGGCGATAGTGCGGAACCACGATCAGGCGGTCGATCTGCTCGTTGCCGGAATTCGCGAGCGCGAATACCGCCCAGTTGGTGTTGCCCTCGCGCGCGCGAAACTCGATGCGATGCACGATGCCGTCGGCGCCCGGCGCGGTCGAGACCAGGATGCGGTCGGTCTCCGTGCGCTGCAGCTCGACCGCCGCGGTCAGATCGATCGCGGAGGCGTCGGTGCGCACATTGACGGCCTCGACAGCACCGGCGGGAGGCGCGCCCGAGCAAGCTGCCAGGAGACCTGCCGCAACGAGGATGGCGCGCAAAAGGCGCAAAACTGAGACCTCCGGATTCGCAACCCCGCGCCAATCACCCTACAGATGAGTACTTGGGTAGAAAGGCATCGGCAAGAGTTCCGATGTTAATCAATACCGTGAACACAATGACGCCACATCAATCGGGCAGCGCAATAAGAATATCAACAGCTGCAAGACTTTAACGACTCGAAGCTTAACCACCCCAAGGGGCTTAACGGAGTCCAAGCTCTTAACGACTCCACACCTTGAACAGGCGCTGGTCGCTCTGGCCGAGCGCATCCGCATGCAGCACGCCAGCGCGCGCGGCGCCGATCAGCGCGTACATGACCAAGTAGAACTGATCCGGGTCGTAGCTCACCAGAATGAGGTCGACACCGGCGTTCAACGCCGCGACGCTGCCGCCGCCGATCCCTTCGGGGCTGTAGGTCACCGCGCCCATGCTGAAGTCGTCGGTCATCAGCAGGCCATCGTAGCCCCAATCCGTGCGCAACAGGCCGTGCACGACCGGCTGCGAGAACGACACCGGCCGCGTGGCGATCAACCGCGGTGAGGCGAGCATGGCTGAGCATGACGATGATGTCGAGGCGGCGCATCAAGGACCGGAACGGCAGCCAATCCGCGCTCGCGAGCTCGCCCGGCGGCAGCGCCAGATCGGCGGACTCAAGATGAGTATCAGCGACGACGCGGCCGAGCCCGGGAAAATGCTTGAGCGTGCAGCGCACACCGTTGCTGTGACAGCTGCGCACAATAGTCCTCCGCCACCTCGGCGACGATCTGCGGATCAGCCGAAATCGCGCGGGTCGAGATGCGGGTGAGTCGATCGCCCGGATTGACGACGCCGTGATCGAGATCCACGACCGGCGCGAGATTGACGTTGACCCCGAGGTCGGCAAGGTCGCGCGCCTGCGCGGCCGCATAGTCGCGCACGGCCTTGCGACGCTCAGCACCGGCCGGATGACGCGCCACGATCTCGGATAGCGGCGGCATGCGTTCGAGCGGCGGCGACAGCCGCGACACCACGCCACCTTCCTGATCGGTCGTGACCAGAAGCTCGGGCAGGCCCTGCCGCCGCCGCGCCGCCTGCATGGCGGCGATCTCCTGCCGGATCGCGGCGGCATCGCGGCCGCGCACGTTGCGCGTGGTCAGAAACACGCCCGTGATGGCGCGCCGCTCGATGAGAGCGTTGAGCTCGTCGAGGTCGCGATAGCCGACCACGATGTGGCGCCCGAGACGATCGAGCAAGGCCGGATCGGCCCGCAGCACCTCGTAGCGCTTCCACCAGAATTGCGCCTCCCACCAAGGCACGCAGACGAGGCACAGCACGGCGAGCGCCAGCGATGCCGACGACAACGCACGATCGAAGCGACCGGCGGCCCGCCGCAGTGTCCGCACTTCCATGACCACGATCGCGCAACGGGATGGCGATGCAGCCCGATGCAACGCCCAGCACGCGGATGCTCGCCAGGAATGGCGAGCGCCAATCGAGCGCATACGGAAGCAGGACGAGCAAAACGGCAACCCGCAGCGACGCGCGAGCGCACGGGTTAATCCTCTTAGGCACGGACATGCGCCGCAGAGGTCACGATCAGACGTGGCAGCTTTGTGATCGCGCCGCTCAGATCGTCAGCACAATCTTGCCAATATGCGCACTCGTCTCCATGCGCGCGTGCGCAGCGGCTGCCTTGCGCAGCGCGAAAGGTCGCTGTCCATCACCGGCTTGCACCTTGCCCGGCCGCGAGCAGCGGCAGCACGTTGCTTCTCGACCGCGCGCGCGATCGCGCCCTTGTCGGCGACCGAGCGGGCGCGCAGCGTCGAGCCGGTGTGGGTCAATCGCTTGAGCATGATGCGGCGAAAATCGACCGTGGCCTTGGGCGAGCCCTGGAATGCGATCTGCACCACCCGGCCGTCGACCGCCGCCGCCTCGTAATTGCGCTCGATGTAGTCGCCGCCGACCATGTCGAGGATCACGCTCGACGCCCTTGCCGCCGGTCGCGGCCTTGGTGGCGGCGACGAAATCCTCGGTCTTGTAGTTGATCGCCACGTCAGCGCCGAGCTTGCGGCAGGCGTCGCATTTCTCCTGCGAGCCCGCGGTCATGATCACCTTGGCGCCGAACGCCTTGGCCAGTTGGATCGCGGCGGTGCCGATGCCGGACGAGCCGCCATGCACCAGCAGCGTCTCGCCGGCCTTCAGGCCGCCGCGCTCGAAGGTGTTGTACCAGACCGTGAAGAACGTCTCCGGCACGGCGGCCGCTTCGGTGATCGGCAGGCCCGCCGGCACCGGCAGACAGTGGCTTTCATAGCGCCGGGCAATATTCGGCATAGCCGCCGCCGACCACGAGCGCCATCACCTGGTCGCCCAGCCTGAAGCGCGTTGCGCCCGCTCCCAGCGCCACCACCTCGCCGGCGATCTCGAGCCCCGGAATGTCGGTCGCGCCTTTGGGCGGCGGATAGAGACCCATGCGCTGCATCACGTCCGGCCGATTGACCCCGGCGGCCGCGACCTTCACCAGCACCTCGCCCTCGCCCGGCGGCGTCACCGGGCGCTGCTCGGGCACGAGCATCTCCGGCCCGCCTGGCGAACGGATGGCAATCACGGTCATGCTGCTCGGGATGCTGCTCATGCGTTTGTCCTACCTCAAGGATCGCGGCTTCTACAACGGCCACCACGACCATGCTAGCGTGCCAGTAACAATAACCGGCCTACCGCCAGGACGACCGAGCTAGGAACTCTAAACAGATGACTCTCGACGCCACCACGCCCGAACGCGCCGCCATGTACAACGGAAACCGCCTGAAGATCGGGCTGTTCGGTTCAAATTGCTCGTCCGGCCGAGCCGTGACCATGGTGCCGGAGCGCTGGTCGGGAAGCTGGGCGGACAATCTCAAGCTCGCCCGCATGGCGGACGACGCCGGCCTCGATTTCCTGCTGCCGATCGCGCGCTGGAAGGGCTATGGCGGCGATACCGATTACCAGGGCGCCACCCTGGAGACGCTCACCTGGGCGTCGGGCCTGTTGGCCTCGACCAGGCGCATCACCGTGTTCGGCACCGTGCATGCGCCATTGTTCAACCCCGTGATCGCCGCCAAGGAGATCGTGACCGCAGACCACATCGGCGGCGGCCGCTTTGGCCTCAATCTCGTCGTCGGCTGGAACGAGGGCGAGTTCGAGATGTTCGGAGTCGAGCAGCGCGAGCATGAGGCACGCTACGAGTACGCGCAGGAATGGCTCGACGTCATGAAGACGATCTGGTCGCCAAAAGAGGATTTCGATTTCGATGGCCGCTATTTCAAGCTCAGGGGCATACGCGGCAAGCCTAAGCCGGTCGGTGGCACGCGCCCGCTGATCATGAATGCGGGCGCCTCCGACACCGGGCGCGCTTTCGCGGTCAGGAACTGCGATGCGTTCTTCCTGCAGGCCTCGCGCGTCTCAACGCAAGAGACCGCCGGCTTCGTCACCAAGGCCAAGGAGCTCGCGCGTGCGCACGGGCGCGAGATCGGAGTCTACACCGTCGGCGTGATCACCTGCCGGCGCACCCGCCAGGAGGCCGAGGAGTACTACCGCCATGTCATTCTCGACAATGCGGACTTCACCGCCATCGACAGCATCCTGGCGATGAAGAACATCACGCCCGAGACGAAAGGGCACGAGGAGTTCGAGCGGCAGCGCCGCTTCTATGCCAACGGCATGGGTGGCCTGCCAATCATCGGCGACGCCGATGATGTCGCCAAGACGCTCGCCGATTTGAGTCATGCGGGCGTGACCGGGATCGGCATGTCGCTGATCAACTACCTGGACGAGCTGCCGTTCTTCTGCGAGGAGGTGCTGCCGCGGCTCGCCAGACTCGGATTGCGCGAGCGCCAGCCGCAATTCGCGCAAGAAGCTTAACGCGCAAGCCGCTTCGCATGAGCGGAGGCAAGCAATGGCGAAAGACGACGACGACGATCGTCCGAAGAAGAAGATCGTGCACGAGATCGGTCAGGATCTCGCACTCTTGTCGGTCAACGAGTTGCGGGATCGGATCGCGCTCCTCAAGGAGGAGATCGCCCGCATGGAAGTGTCCATCGCGAGCAAGCAGGCCTCGCGCAACGTCGCCGACACCTTTTTCAAGAAGTGATTTCTGCGAGACCAGACAGGCACTTGCAGTCCGTGCAGCGGCTCGGGCGTAAAAAAGTACCGCACCTTAACAAGTTATTAGGCTTTCGGGTTCATTACTGGCGCGTGTCCAGCTTTCTGGACACTGAGTGGCTCCTGTCCACTCTGTTTGACGCCTCCCTGTAATCCCTTGAGCCGCCGGCAACGGCGGCTCCTTTTTTAACCTTTCCGCATTCTTGCTCGCGCTCGTTTGCCATGTTGGCTCGCAACAGCGTTGTCGATTAACCACACATTAAAGATTTCATATGTGAACGCACGACAAGATTTTTCCGCAAACAAGACTCGAATACCGCAACATTTATCGCAACATCAAAGGCATGCACGAACGAAGGCGGCGTGCTGATCCTCAACAATTCGCCTTGCGTTGCAAACTATTTTGAAATGTTCGCACTTCGGACGCCTGGACAGTCGCTCGTTCACAAGGCAATGCTGTCGTCGTCGCTAGAGGGGCGCAACAACAACAAGAAAAGTGGACGAGTGGCGTAGCGTGGGGCGCGTATCAATGGCTGAGCCAACGGTAAACGAGACTGACACCGTATCATTCGGCGAGCGACTTGCTGCTTCTCAGCACTTCTCCGATTTATTTCGCGAAGGGATGACGCTCGTTGAAGAGACCGCGAGCTATCTCGACGGTCCGGGGCGGCAGGAATCCAAGAAGCTTGAGCGCGGTGCAGCGCTCGCCTACGCGACCGAAAGCATGCGGCTGACGACACGCTTGATGCAGCTTGCATCCTGGCTGCTGCTGCATCGCGCTGTGAAGGAAGGCGAGATGTCGCTCGCGCAAGCCAGCAAGGAAAAAGCCAAGGTGAAGCTTGCCGGCCACGAGCCGGGCGAGGAGCAGAACGTCAAGATCGTGCCTGAGCGCCTGCGCGTGCTGATCAATCGCTCCAAATCGCTGCAAGCCTCCGTGCGCAGGCTCGATTCCACCATGCACGCGAGACCTGATCCGGCGCAGATTGCGCCAGGCAATCCGGTCGAGCGCCAGCTCGGCCTGCTCAAGGCCGCCTTCGAGCACGACGCCTGAGCAATATCCCGAAAAGCTTGCCCCGGACTTGATCGGGGGTGGAAGCCGGTTTTCGGCAAAGATCATGCTCAAATAGTTAGACTTTGATCCGGGTCGGATCAAAGTCTAGGCGCAGCGCCAGCGCCCAAACGTTCCTCATTCGCAATTGTCTTGCAGGCGCCGATCAGGTCAGCAGGCGCCTGCTTTGTCGGCGTGCTCAACGCAGCGGCAGTACGGCTAGGCCGGATAGGCGCGCGCTATCATTTCGATATCGAGGCGATATTTCAGCCGCCGCGAGGCGTCTGGCATCGATGGCGTCGACCATCCAACCCGGATGGAGAACAGCAGGAGAAGCCAGATGTCCAAACTGAAGATTGCCCTGATCGTCGGCGGCATCGCCGTCGCCCTCTCGAGCGCCGCACAGGCGTTCGAGGCCAGAATTGGAAACGGATCAAGCTGGGTGACGATCAATCCGACCGCCAGCGTCGAGGCGCGTCAGCCGCTGACGCAGGCGCCCAATCTGCCGTTCAGCCGTTATGGCAACGGCCACAACTGACCGGGCCACAACTGACCGCGCGCAGGCTGCCAAGCCTGGCGACCATCACAGCACCAACGACAAAACCCCCGCTCAGGCCGGGGGTTTTTTGCTGCTCGCGGGGTGGGCTCGCTATTTCTTCTTGAGGCCGAGGCCGGCGAACCTCTTCTCGAAGCGGGAGACCCGCCCCGCGCGATCCATGAGTTGCTGCTGGCCGCCGGTCCAGGCCGGGTGCGACTTCGGGTCGATGTCGAGGCGCAGCGTGTCACCCTCCTTGCCCCAGGTGGTGCGGGTGGTGAACTCGGTGCCGTCGGTCATGATTACCTTGACGGTGTGGTATTCGGGATGAATATCGGACTTCATGGTGAATCCTCGCGGCACGGGCCGCTTCTTAATCTCGCAAAGGGTTCCATTATCCGCAAAGGTTGACGGGCCTTGCGCGGCTGCGGCTCTATAGCTGACCGCGACGCGCCAAACAAGGCGGTTCGCAATTGCCACCCGGCAACCGCCGGGGCATTCTGGCCGTAATTAGGGCTTATGGCCCGCAACAAAGCCCCTGAACGGGAGGTTCCTGCGTCCAATGAACATCGTCGAGCGCACGCCTCCGCGCACCGCCCAGACCGTGGCAGCCCCGCCTGAGCCCCAAGGCGCCACCGGCAAGCCAGAGGGCGCCGCAGGCAGGCCAGAGACCGCCGCAGGCACACCCGAGACCGCGCCCGCCCGCGAGGCCAAGCTGCGGCCATTGGCCTCCCTCATTCCCTACGTCCGGCACTATCGCGGCCGGGCGATCGCCGCCTTGTGCGCACTCGTCGTCGCGGCCCTGGCCACGCTCGCGGTTCCGCTCGCGGTGCGCCGGATGATCGATTTCGGCTTCACCGGCGAAGGCCTGGGCCTGATCGACAGCTATTTCAGCGTGATGATCGCGGTTGCGGCCGTGCTCGCGCTGGCGAGCGCCGCGCGCTACTACCTCGTGACCACGCTGGGCGAGCGCATCGTCGCCGATCTGCGCAGCGACCTGTTCAGCCATCTGACCGCGCTCTCGATCGCGTTCTTCGACCAGGCCAAGACCGGCGAGATGGTGTCGCGGCTCACCGCCGACACCACTCAGATCAAGGCTGCGGTCGGCTCCTCGATATCGGTGGCGTTGCGCAACATTGTGCTGTTCATCGGCGCAACCACCATGATGGTGGTGACGAGCCCATGGCTCTCCGCCTTCGTGCTCGGCGCCATCCCGGTGATCGTGCTCCCGCTTTACGGGTTCGGCCGCTCGGTGCGGCGGCGCTCGCGCGCCGCGCAGGACACGCTGGCTGATGCTTCCGCCTATGCGGCCGAAATGATCGGGGCAGTCCGTACTCTGCAGGCCTTCACCAACGAACGGGACACGACCAGCCGCTTCGCCCAGGCAGTGGAACGCGCCTTCGGAGCCGCCCGCAACTCGATCAAGGCCCGTGCCGTGCTGACTGCGGTCGCGATCTTTCTGGTGTTTTCGAGCGTCATCGTGGTCCTGTGGGTGGGCGCCCAGGCCGTCATCGACGGCGAGATCACACCAGGCCGGCTGTCGCAGTTTGTGCTCTACGCGGTGTTCGCGGCGAGTGGGCTTGGCCAGCTTTCGGAGGTCTGGGGCGAGCTGTCGCAGGCCTCGGGCGCGGCCGAGCGGCTGTTCGAGCTCATGAATGTGCGGCCGCAGATCGAGGCGCCGGCGCAGCCCGTCGCACTGCCGGAACCCGCGCGCGGCGAGATCGCTTTTGACGGCGTTCGCTTCGCCTATCCGGCGCGGCCGCAGAGCCCCGTACTCGATGGCGTCACGCTGCGGGTTCGGCGCGGCGAAAAGGTCGCGATCGTCGGGCCCTCGGGCGCCGGCAAGAGCACGATCTTCCACCTAATCCTTCGCTTCTACGATCCGAATGCCGGCACGATCACCTTCGACGGCGTGCCGCTGCGCGACGTCGACCCCGCGGCGCTGCGCCGGAGGGTCGCGCTGGTCCCGCAGGACACCGCGATTTTCGCAGCCTCGGTGGCCGACAACATCCGTTTCGGGCGGCCGGATGCGAGCGATGCGGAGGTCGCGCGCGCGGCCGAGCTTGCGCTCGCGTCCGAGTTCACCGGGCGCCTGCCGGAGGGCTTCGCGACCCTGATCGGCGAGCGCGGCGTGACCCTTTCGGGCGGTCAGCGCCAGCGCATCGCAATCGCGCGCGCGATCCTGCGCGACGCGCCGCTCCTGCTGCTCGACGAGGCCACCTCCTCGCTCGATGCGGAGTCGAGAAATTCGTGCAGACCGCGCTCGAGCGGCTGATGGCCGAGCGCACCACGCTGGTGATCGCGCATCGGCTCGCGACCGTCCTCTCCTGCGATCGCATCCTGGTGATGGACGAGGGCCACATCGTCGAGGAAGGCACGCACGCGACGCTCGCCGCCACCGGCGGGCTCTATGCACGGCTGGCGAAACTGCAGTTCCAGAACGGGTAGCGGCTTTCCCGCTACGCCGCTCGCTTGCGCAGGAATGAGCGGAGAACGTGGCTTCGCTTGCGCCTACACATTAATTTTAGTTCATGCGAGCAGTGCCGCGACATTTTGTTTGTGTCTCCCGCATCGACCCCACTTTTCCCCGCGCATGTCGAATTTCGGCCACCAGCCGTCCCCATGCCGGCCATCAAGCGATGGAACTTTCCCGCGCGTCGGGGGCGACGCCACGGGAGACTCCCATATGCGCTGGTCGTTGCTCGCTGCCCTTTCTGCTTCTCCATTCGTTCTGTCCGCGCTCGCCGCTTTTGCGGCAGCTCCGTCATCGGACCCGGTTCGCATCTCGGGACCGGTGATCCATGAGAATCTCACCGTCTTTTTCATCCATGGAACATCAGCACCTGGCAAAGCGCCGCTGACACTTGAAGAGGCATTGGCCAAACGCACAGTTGAGGTGCGCGAGACCGGCAACGTCAACCAGCTCGAGATCGAGAACAGTGGCAACGAGCCGGTTTTCATCCAAGCGGGTGACATCGTGAAGGGCGGCCAGCAGGATCGCACCTTGATGGTGAGCCTGCTGCTGCCACCAAAATCCGGCCGCATCCCGATCGACTCGTTCTGCGTCGAGCAAGGCCGCTGGTCGGCACGCGGCAAGGAAGACGTGAAGACATTCGCGAGCTCTTCGGGCCACGTTCCCTCGCGCGACATGAAGATCGCCATGCAGGCGCCCGCCAAGGCCGCGGACCCTGTGACCAACGCCGCCATCGATCCGTCCCGGCGCGGGCAGAACGTTGCGCCGCGGGCGGGCGACGAGACCAGCCGGAAGCAGCGAGCCGTGTGGGACGGCGTCTCGCGTTTGCAGAAGAACCTTGCCGACAAGGTCGGCGCGCCGGTTGCCGCGCCGGAATCGGCCTCGAGCCTGCAATTGGCGCTCGAGAACAAGAAGCTCGTGACCGAGCAGAAGGCCTATGTGGAGGCGCTCAGGAAAGCGGGCGAAGCATCGGACGATGTGGTCGGCTATGTGTTCGCGATCAATGGCCAGATCAGCAGCGGCGACGTCTATCCGTCGAATGCGCTGTTCCGCAAGATGTGGGCCAAGCTGCTCAACGCCGGCGCGACCGAGGCGATCGGCCACCGCAGTGAGACGACTGCTGCGGCTCCGCCGACCGTAGAAGCCGTTAACGGCTTCCTCGCCGGCGCCGAGCAGGGCACCAAGAACGAGAAGGAGCTGACCGCCGGCTTGCGCCAGGAGACGCGCGAAGGCGAGAAGGCCTATCTGTTCGAGACCGCCAGCACCAAAGGCTTCGTGCACCGGAACTATCTCGCGAAGTAACGCAACAGCAGCGCTTTGCTCCCTCCGCCCACCAGGCGGAGGGAGCAGCCAGCAAGGGAACCGCCGCAATGGCCGCGGCGCAGCGTTGCAGCATCGTAAGCCTTGTCAGCTTGCTCGCAGTCGGGCTGACGCTCATTCCTGTCCCGGCAGCATCTGCCAATCGCGTTCTGCAGACATTCCACGCCGGCCGGTTTGTCCTCGACCTTGCCATTGCGGACTGCCGTTCATCCGAGTGTCCAATCCAGGTCCGGTTGCGCGTAGCCGGGCGCGTCATGGATCGTGTCACGCTGCCGGTTGCCGCAGGCTCACAACGTGCCACGGCCGAGACCACCGATACACTTTGGGGCGCCGATGCGGGTCGCAGGGCGTGGGCGATCGGCGAAGAGAATGACTACGTATCGACGGCTGCCCGCTCACTGCGGCTGGCGCCGCGCACGACAGCGCTGCTGGTGAGCCAGCGCTACGGTTTCGAGCATCTCAAGCGCAATCATCTCCTGATCCTGCCGCGCGCCGGCAAGCTCCACATCGTCTGGAAGGCGGAAGAAGGATCGGGGCCCACCTGGAGCGCCACGCAGATCCTTGGCAGCCCTGACCGCCGGGAGATTGTCTATTTCCGCGGCTTTTTCGATCCCGACGAGGACGCCGCCGAGCGTTTCGATGCGGTCCGCCTGAGCTTTCATACGCTGTCCGCGCGCTTGCATGAGACCGCTTTACCCGACCGCGCAATGCCGCTCTATCTTCTCAATCTCGGAACGCACGACACCGCCGCGCAAGCGCGGCTGGCGCGGTCCGCGAATGCCTATTGCCTGACACCCTATTGGATTCTGGACGCCAGCCGCTTTCGTGCTGGCGCCAGCGGGAAAGCCATCGTCGGAGCCCTGTATGCCGCCCGTGCCTCCGCCGAAGAGGCGGCCCGCTCAGCCAAGAGCTGCCTACCCGGCGTGACCGCTTCGGTGGAGACGTGGAGCGCAGCGCCTTAGAGCATGATCGCGAAACGTGGGAACCGGTTTTCGGAAAAGATCATGCTCAAACAAAAACTAGACTTTGATCTGGTCAATCTGATCGATCAAAGTCTAACACGTGCAGGCTTTGCTCACGGCCGCCACCTCATCACATGGATCGGGGTGCCCGAGCGCTCATTCACCTCTTGACCGCTGATCACGAAGCCATGCTTTTCATAGAACCGGATCGCACGCGCGTTGTCGGCATTGACCTTGAGATCGAGACCATCGGGCGATATCCGCCGCGCTTCCGCGACCAGAGCAGCCGCGACCTCCGAGCCCCAGGCCTCGGGCGCGACCACGATCTGGTCGAGATAGCGCGTCTTGGGATCGACCGTGACGAAGCCCGCCAGCGCGCCGTCGCGCTCGGCCACTGTGATGGTGGCGACCGGCACGAGCTCGTTGCGCCAGCGCTCGCGCCACCACGCAACGCGCGCGGCAAAATCGATCTGCGGATAATGCTGCTGCCAAGTCCGCTGCCACAGCGCGATGGTGGCGTCCTCGTCGGTCGCACGATAGGCGCGGAGCGTTAGCCTTACGCCGCTCACCGCTCCGTCAGCTTCAGCTCGATACGGCGGTTGCGGCTGAACGCCTCTTCGGTGCGATCGGGATCGATCGGCTGGAACTCCCCGAAGCCGGCGGCGACCAGGCGCTGCGGCGAAACGCCCCGCCCGATCAGGTATTGCACGACCGAGATGGCGCGCGCGGCAGAAAGGTCCCAGTTGGTGCGGAAGGTGGCGCCAGTGGTGGGACGGATGTCGGTGTGGCCGTCGACCCGCAGCACCCAGGCGATCTCGCTCGGGATCTGTTTATCAAGCTCCGTGAGCGCGCCCGCGAGCTTGTCCAGCTCGGCCCGGCCCTCCGGACGCAGTATCGCCTGCCCGGTGTCGAAGAACACTTCCGACTGGAAGACAAAGCGATCACCCACAATGCGCACATCGGGGCGATTGCCCAGGATGGTGCGTAGCCGGCCGAAGAAGTCGGAGCGATAACGCGAAAGCTCCTGCACCCGTTGCGCCAACGCGATATTCAATCGCTGACCGAGGTCGGCAAGGCGGGCCTGCGATTCCCTGTCCTTGCTCTCGCTTGCTTCCAGCGCCGTCTCGAGCGCCGCGAGTTGACGTCGCAGCGCCGCGATCTGCTGGTTGAGCACCTCGACCTGCGCCAGCGCACGGGTGGTGAGCCGCCGCTCGGCCTCGAGCTGGCCCGTGAGCTCGGCGGCTTTGCCCTGCGCATCGGCTGCACCGGCGCCCACTCCCTCGTAGAGGCTGCGGTAGCGGTCCCGCTCGGTCTCGATCGCCATCAGGCTCGAGCGCATCTGGGCGATCTCTTCCTCCAGGCTGAGCTTGCCGGTCTTTTCCAGGGACAGGAGGTCGGTAAGCTGCGCGAGCTGCGCGTTCAGGCGCGCCAACACCGTGTCCTTACCGGTGACCTCCTGGGTCAGGTAAAATTGAACCACCATGAACACCGTGAGCAGAAAAATGATGCCGAGCACCAGCGTCGACAGCGCGTCGACGAAGCCCGGCCAGTAGTTCAAACCGCTGTCGCGGCGCGCGCGTGCGATGGCCATAGGAGGTCCTTACTTGGCTACTTGGCGCCCTCTAACCTGGCACCTTCTAGTGGCGCCTATTTGGCGCTTTCACGCACCAGAATCTCAAGCAGGCGGCGGATGTCGCGATGCTGTTCGGCCTGGGAGTCGACCCAGTCGCGGATCATCTGCTGCTCGGTGCGCATGTGGTGGACCAGCCCCTGAATAGCTTCGGCCAGGTTGGCCATGGCGGCAGTCGCCGCCCGGCTCGAGCCGCCTTCGCTGACCGCTTCCTTGAGCCGCTCGATCGCGCCGCGCAGCTCGGTCGGAAGCCCGGCCGTCGCCGCCGTAATCGCCCCGCCATCGCCGGTGGTCCCGAGGTCCCGCACCGTGGTCGACAGCCAGTCCTCGAGCTCGGTGTAGAACCGGTTCTGCGCCTGGCTGGTCTGCAGATCGAGGAAGCCAAGCATCAGCGAGCCTGCAAGACCGAACAGCGAGGACGAGAACGAAATGCCCATGCCGGCGAGCGGAGCGGCAAGGCCCTCCTTGAGGGCATCGAAGATGCCAGCGGCGTCACCCCCGACCTTGAGTCCTTCCAAGACCTTACCGACCGATGAGACGGTATCGATCAGGCCCCAGAAGGTGCCGAGCAGGCCGAGGAAGATCAGCAGGCCGGTCAAGTAGCGCGACAGATCACGCGCCTCGTCAAGCCGCGCCGCGATTGAATTGAGAATGCCCCGCATGACCGGCGAGGAGATCGCCATCCGCCCGATCCGGTCGCCGAGGAGGGAGGCCATGGGCGCCAGCAGAACCGGCGGACGGTCGACCGCAAGCCCCGGGTCGGCCAGGCGGAAGCCATTGACCCAGTTGATCTCTCGGAACAGCCGGCCCACCTGTCGGAAGGCCAAGGCGACGCCGATCAGCATCACGCCGAGGATCAGGGCGTTGAGGCCGGGATTGGCCATGAACGCGACCAGGATCTGCTTGTAGAGGACGACCACGATAAGCGCGCATAGAATCAAGAACACGGTCATCCGGACCAGGAAGATCCGGGGCGTTGAGAGCTTGTGAGGATCGAGGTCTTTCGCCATGGCGCACGCCGCTCTGTGTCAATCGCTTCACAATATGGCACAGGCGCGGCGGGCGAAAGTATGGTGCGAAGCAAAATCGACGTTGGAACAGGCCAATCGCCCGAAAATTTGCCAACAAACTCCGCAGCCGTGGCAGGACGCCGCCGCCGGCCTAGAAAAAGCTACCCTCTGAGACAGTTAGCCGCCGGGTTTGGACTTCCTGACCGCCTTGGTGAGGGCCTTGGGCGCAGAGTCGACATCCGACAGCGCGCCAGTGGCGCCCGCGCGGACCGCCGCGATGCCTTCGCGTGCAAGCTCGTCCGCGCGCTCATTCATGGCGTTGCCGGCATGGCCACGCACCCAGTGCCAGCGCACCTGGTGCGCCGAGATGGCGGCATCGAGCTCCTTCCAGAGATCGACGTTCTTGACCGGCTTCTTGTCGGCGGTACGCCAGCCGTTGCGCTTCCAGCCGTGGATCCACTTCATGATGCCGTCGCGCATATATTGGCTGTCGGTGTGGAGGTCGACCAGGCACGGCCTGCTTGAGCGCCGATAGCGCCGCGATCGCAGCCATCAGCTCCATGCGGTTGTTGGTGGTGTGCGGCTCGCCGCCCTTGAGCTCCTTCTTGTGGTCCCCGAAGGCGAGGATCGCCCCCCAGCCCCCCGGCCCCGGATTGCCGGAGCAAGCACCGTCGGTATGGATGACAACGTGCGACTCGCTCATGCGTCGATCCCATAATCGCGAACGGATTTGACCTGCTGGTGGAAACGCAGCTTGCGGAAATACTCCACCGGGTCCTTCGGGCGCACCAGCGCGCCAGGCGGCACGTTGAACCAATCGGTCAGCCGGGTGAGCAGGAAACGCAACGCCGCGCCGCGCGCCAGCATCGGCAGCAGCGTGCGCTCCTGCGCGGACAAAGGCCGCACGGCCGCATAGGCGGCCAGCAGGCTCTGGCCTTTGGTCACGTTATAGGAATGGTCGGACTCGAAGCACCAAGCATTCAGGCAGACGGCGACGTCATAGGCGAGCGCGTCGGTGCAGGCGAAGTAGAAGTCGATCAGGCCCGAGAGCGTGTCACCGAGGAAGAACACGTTGTCGGGAAACAGGTCGGCATGGATCACGCCTTCCGGCAGGCCGCGCGGCCAGTTCCGCTCATGCTCGGCGAGCTCCCTGGCCAGGAAGCCCTCGAGATCGGGCTGCACCTCGTTGGCGCGCGCCGCGCAATGATCGTAGAGCTGCCGCCAGCCGGCGACCGAAAGCGCGTTGGCGCGCCGAAGCGGAAAATCGAGACCCGCAAGGTGCAGTCGCGCCAGCGCCGTGCCGAGCCTCGCGCAGTGCGTGGCCGATGGCCGGCGGATCCACAGGCCTTCGAGAAACGTGATGATCGCGGCCGGCCGGCCCGCGATCGTGCCGAGCATCTCGCCCTGGCGGTTCTTGACCGGCTGCGGACAGGTGAGGCCGCGGCTCGCGAGATGCTCCATCAGGCCGAGGAAGAACGGCAGGTCCTTGGCGGCCACCCGCTTCTCATAAAGCGTGAGAATGAAATTGCCGTGACTGGTATGGACCAGGAAATTCGAGTTCTCGACCCCTTCTGCGATGCCCTTGTAGGACAACAGCGTGCCGATATCGTATCCAGCGAGGAACTGGGCGAGCTCTTCCGCCGCAACGTCAGTATAGACGGCCATCATCTGCTCCGGGCACTAGCAGCCCCGTGATTCTAGTGCCGCTTATCGATTTGAAGTTCCTAACCGAGTTTGCTGCAGGTGGTGTAGGAACTTGAAATCGGCGGCCCTCGTGCGGCGAATTTTGCTGGTGTTCCGTAGTGCCCCTTTGACCAGCGCCGCTAACGCGCTTCGGCCCATCCCGTCAAGAGACTGAATATTATAAAGAAACAAGTCATTGAACAGGCTCGCGGGCTTGCCTATATTGCGGGCGATCCCAGTTTTATTCGTGGATGACGACAGGCTTCGCCGGATGGGCGGGCGAAGCGCCGAGGAAACTTGCCATGGAGATTTGGCCATGAACACCGCACCACTGATGCCGAAAGCGACCGCCGTTTGGCTGGTCGAGAATACCGCCCTGTCATTCGATCAGATCGCCCAGTTCTGCAATCTGCACCCCCTGGAGGTGAAGGCGATCGCCGACGGCGATGCCGCGCAGGGAATCAAGGGCCTCGACCCGGTCGTGACCGGCCAGCTCACCCGCGAGCAGATCGCCCAGGCCGAAATCGGCGCCCGATATGAAGCTGAAGGTCTCCGAACCCAAGGTCCGGCTGCCGCAGCCCAAGAGCAAGAAGGGGCCGCGCTACACTCCGGTCTCGCGCCGCCAGGATCGCCCGAACGCGATCCTCTGGCTGGTGCGCAATCATCCTGAGCTGAAAGACGCGCAGATCATGCGGCTCGTTGGCACCACCAAGTCGACGATCGATTCGATCCGCGAGCGCACCCACTGGAACGCCGCCAACCTGCAGCCGATGGACCCGGTCACGCTCGGGCTCTGCTCGCAGATCGATCTCGACCTTGAAGTGCATCGCGCCGCCAAGGAGAAGCCGATCGATCACACCGCGCAGGGCGCGACGCTGCTTCCCGCCTCCGAGACCACGATCCGGCCGCGCGAGCCGGAGCCGGAGGAGGAGAAGAAGCCGAGCGACGAGCTCAACGTCGATGCCGTGTTTGCCAAGCTCAAGCAAATCGGCGGCGGCAAGTCGTCGGACGATTGATACGACGTCGCTCTCCGTTCGTCCCCGCGCAAGCGGGGACCCAGCGCAAGAACAAACCGAAACATCGGTGCGGGTAGCTCTGGATTCCCGCTTGCGCGGGAATGAGCGGAGGATGCGGCACGATCTGAACGGATCGCGTATTCAAACTACTCCATCGGGCTGCGCGCGGTGCCGGCAATCGCGGCGAGATAGCGCGCGACCGATCTCGCCATCACATCCTTGGCGCCGGTCGCAATCACGCGATCGAAGAAGTGACCGTAGATCGTATCGAACTGAAATGGCGCAACCGCGGCCGCGATGCCTTCGACCTCGCGCGCGGAGAGCGGGATCAGATTCGGATAGCTGCGCATGAAGCTCAAGAACTTGCGGTCGGTGGTGACCGTCGCGATGTCAGCTGAGAGCAACGCACCGCGGCCTTCCGCGCCATCTGCCCAATGCAGCATCGTGCCGCCGGGAAAGTGACCGCCGCCCCGAATGAGCGTCACGCCCGGCAGCAGCTTGTGCGTATCGCCCTCCCAGAACGTGAGCGCGGGATCGGGCCGCATCACCCATTTGCGGTCGAGAGCATGCAGATGCACCGGGCAGTCGAACGCGCGCGCCCAGTCCACCATCGTGGTGTAGAAATGCGGATGCGAGATCGCGATCGCCTTGAGCCCGCCAAGCCCAATGATCAGCGCGATGGTGGCGTCATCAATGAGCGAAATGCAGTCCCACAGCACATTGCCTGAGGGCGTGACGACGAGAATCGCACGCTGGCCGATCGCGAACGTCGGCAGCGAGCCAATGCCGATCAGGCCTGGCTCATGCTGGCAAAACGAATTGGCGTGACGCGCCGCCAGCCGCTCGGGCGTGATCCAGCTCTGGCCCGACGGCGGCACGTATTGCCGCTCCTCCTCGCAGATGATGCATTGCGCCGGCGGCGCATCAGTCGGCGCATATTGCGTGCCGCACGCGGTGCAGATGAAAGCTGGCACTTTGCGTTGGCCTCACACCTTGCGCTTGCTCACACTGCCTTGAGATGCGCGTCGCGGTGCTTGTAGAGGTCGTCGTCGGCGTAACCCATGGTCTCCGGTTTGCCGCGGCCGAGCATCACCTGGAAGTACACGGGCTCAAGCGAGTTGTTCTGATAGCCGTGAATGACGCCGGCCGGGCATGAGATGCATTCCCACGGCCCGAGCCGCGTAGTGATGCGCTTGCCGCTTTCATCTTCCACGAACACGTCGAGATAGCCCTGCAGCACGAAGAAGCACTCCTCGACCTCGTGCGTGTGCGCCGCGTTGCCCTGGCCGGGCGGCACGAACATGATCGAGAGCGTAAAGTTTCCGGCCGGGATCACAGTCGGATCGTTGTGCTTGCCGGAACCGCCGGCGCCGATGAAGCGATGCTGCGCGCGCTTGTAGCCTTCGATCTTGGCGTCCTCGAACGCGGCCCAATCGGGCTTCTTCTCGCGAAAGCGCCCGACATATCGCGCCATGATGGTCTCGATCGGAACGCCTTCGAGCTCGGGCGGACGCGGATGGCGGGCGACGCTCATGACACTCCTCCAGTACGGCAGCAAGCCGGTGTTTGGCTCCGTTGCGAGCCAAAAACGACTCTATTCGCAATGCGTTAGGCGTCAACGACGCATGTCACCGAATCTCAGTTCCTGTTCAGTGGCCGCTGCCTCGATCTGTCGCAATACCTCGGAACCTTCCGGGCCCTCACCCTGTTGTTGAGCGTAGTGAAACTGATTTCGCGCGCGTCCCGCGCAGGAGGGCACCATGAATGATGCGGTCCATCAACTATTTAACCTCATATCGCAAGGCATAACCTGGGTTTTGCGTACGCTCGAGAAGCTGTGGGTCTGGTCTTGGGCCCAGATTCAATCCGCCTTCAACGTCTCGTGGGACAGCCTGCCGGCCTGGAAGGTCCTGATCGGGGTGGTCGCGATCATTGTGCTGGCCGCATTCGTAGTCATGCTCTTCTCGCGCAGCATGGCCGCTTTCCGCAACATCGCACAGGCGTTCTGGACCATGGCGATGGCTGCGTTCGGCATCGTGGCGGTGGTGTTGATCGCCGGCGTGTTCTCGCGCGGCTTTGTCTGGATCATGACGGACGTCTCCAACGACGCCTTTGCCCGGCTTCCCTGAGAACACCTAAGATTTCTTGTTTGAGCATGATCTTTTCCGAAAACCGGTTGCCACTTTTCGGGATCATGCTCTATCTATTCTGAACACCAAGCAAGACGCGCGCACGCTCGACCACCGGGATCGGCGTGCGCAGGATGTCACTAACCAAAGTCGTAATGGCGTCAGGCTCGGTGAATTGAATCTCCATGTTGATGCGGCTGGTGTCGGCCACGAACTGCGTATCAGTCAACGTCGCCTTGAGCGCTGCACGCAACGCGGCCACACGCTCGGGCGGCGTTCCGGGCGGCGCCAGCATCGGGCGGCCATAAGCCCACGGCCCGAAGATCAGCCGGAACAGAGCGCGGTCGTCATCCTTCGTCGCGAGATCGTACGCGTTCGGCACGTCAGCCAGCTCGGGATGCTTCTGCAGGCCCATCTGTACCGGCACCGCGAGGCGGCCGGCATTATAGGCATCCCACACGTCGGTCTTGAGCGCGGAGACGAGGAGACCGCAATGCCCGTCGACCTCGCCGCGCTCGGCCGCAAGCCGCACCTCGGTGAGCCCAGGATAGCCGGTCACCACCTTGAAATTGATGCCGGCCAGCGGGCCCAGCACCTTCGCATCAACCGTCGAGCCCGATGACGGCCCGGTCGAGCCGACCACGATCTCACGACGCTTCAAGTCCGCGAGCGTCTTGAGCTCCCTGTTCCAGAAGCCGCAAGTGGAAATCTCCGAGTTGAGGCTGCCGAGCCATTGAAAGGCCCGCGCGTCGAACCGGGTCTTGCCCGGATCGATCAAGGGCTCGGTGGTGTTGACCGGGTTGATCATGCCGATCACCGAGCCGTCCTTGGCCGCAGCAGCCGCGAGATGCGCGGTGGCATTGAGCGAGCCCGCGCCCGGCATGTGCTGGATCACGATCGCCGGATTGCCCGGGATATGCCGGCCGAGATGGCGCGTGAGCATGCGCAGGTAGAGCTCGAAGGTCGAGCCGGGCGTGTAGCCTACAACCGCCTGTACGGTGCGGCCGCGATAGAAGGCTGCGACTGCATCGGTTTGAGCGCGGGCATCGGCCGCAAACGTGCACTGCAGCGCCGCCAGGACCGCCAAGGTACCGATCGAACCACCCATCGAGCCACCCGCGCCGCCCCAGCGAGAAGCCATGTTGTGTATCTGCTCAGACATCGGCACCTCCTGAGGCCGGCAACGGCCAAACGCCTGCAACGATGCGTGATCGCGCGGCGGCGGACAAGGTCTGCACAGCCGCAGTTTCGGCCTATCCGCGGCCATACTCTCGTGGCACCATGGTGAAAGTCCAAAGGGAGGCAGGCATGCGTGCGCAGACCTCGCTGATGTCGTTCCTCGCAGCCGGTACCGTCATGGCGCTGGCGCTTGCCGCGGGCGTGGCGGCACCAACGCTGCGGTTCGCCGACAAGGGACCGAACGCCATTCCGGTCGATACCGAGCTGGTGATCGCGGTCGATGTCTCGAACTCCATGGATCCCGAGGAGCAGGAGCTGCAACGGGAGGGCTATATCACCGGCCTCACCTCGCGCGAGTTCATGTCGGCAGTACGCGGCGGATCCCATGGCAAGGTCGCAATCACATATGTCGAATGGGCCGGCCTCTACGACCAGAAGATCCTCATGCCCTGGCGGATGATCGACGGACCGGAATCGGCGGACGCGGTCGCGAATGAGATCGCGCGCGCGGCCTATCGGCGGGCACCGCGCACCTCGATCTTCGGCGCGCTGCAATTCGCCAAGCCACTGTTCGATTCGTCCGGCTACAATGGCCTGCGCCGTGTGATCGACGTCTCGGGCGACGGCGTCAACAATATGGGCCCGCCGGTCACGCTGATGCGCGACGAGGTGCTCGCCGCCGGCATCTCCATCAACGGCCTGCCGATCATGCTCAAGCGGCAGGTCGGCTATGGCATGTGGGAGATGCAGTTCGAGAATCTCGACATCTACTACGAGGATTGCGTCATCGGCGGGCCGGGCTCGTTCGTCATTCCGATCAAGGAGCGCGCGCAATTCAAGGAAGCGACGCGCCAGAAGCTCGTGCTCGAGATTGCCGGCCGGCAGCCCGAGCAGCGCGTCATCCCGGCGCAGGCGCGCCGGCCGCGGGTGTTCTGCTCGTGAGGTGTCATCGTCGCTTGCAGGATGACGTCGCTTGTAGGATGGGTTGAGCGCAGCGAAACCCATCACCTGCGCGAAACACCGCAACGGGCCTCTGCTCGAGGGATCCTACGGCCAAGTTCGAAGAGTGATCGAGACGATGGGTTTCGCTGCGTTCAAACCCATCCTACCAAATGACCTACATCGCCGTGCGGATCCGTCCTTCGGCCACGGCGACGTAATATTCCCAGGCGCGCAACGGCTCGTGCACGCGGTCGTCGCCATGGCGGCACGCGGCGCCTGCCGCCGAATAGAAGCGCGGCGTGAGGCCCGCGCTCGCAGCCAGAAGCTGAAGCTCCGCCGTCTCCTCCAGAAACAGCGCCTGCACGCAGGCATGCTCGATCGACTGCCCGACCGCGAGCATTCCGTTGGCGCGCAGGATGACGGCGCCGGCCTCGCCGAGCGTCTCGATCAGGCCAGATGCGCGCTCCAGACTCGTAACCAGCACGGGCTCGCCGAACACCGGCACGACAGCCCCAAGATTGGCGCCGAAGCCGTGCGCGATCCGCAACGGCTCATCCGCGCAGGCATAGGCCGCGACATGGCGCGGATGCCCGCGCGCGATCGCCATCACGTCGGCGCGGCCGCCATAGACCGCAAGATGCATCGCGGCCTCGAGCGGCGGACTGCCCTCGCCTGCGACTTGCCGGCCATCCGGATCGAGCTCGACCAGTTCCTCCTCGCCGACAAGGCCAAGCGCTTTCCTGGGCGTGATCAGAATGCGCTCGGCGCCCGCGATGCGGGCGCTGACATGGCCGAAGCCTTCCACGATGCGGAAATGCGTGAGCACCCGGCAGGCGGTGAGCACCTCGGCGCGCAGCTCAGGCGAGGACGCAAACGACATCCGTGCCTGCCCCCCGTTGCAGGTGTGCAAGCGTCCCACAGCCGGGGCATACGGTTCAAGCCACGCCTCACGATCCATCGCACGCATTGCCAGTTTCCAGCGTTCTGCCTATCCTTTTCGTCAGTCACATCGGGAGCCGCGCGTGCAGTTTCCCAAGAACACCTGGTACGCCGCGATCTGGTCGAAGGACCTGGCCGACAAGCCGGTCGCGCGCACGTTTCTGGGCGAGGCGGTGGTGCTGTTTCGCGGCGAGAGCGGCAAGGCGGCCGCGCTCGAAGATCGCTGCTGCCATCGCGCGGCGCCGCTGTCGCTCGGCGAGGTCGAAGGGCGACAATCTGCGCTGCGGCTATCATGGGCTGACCTTCGACGCCGACGGCGCCTGCGTCGCAATCCCGAGTCAGGCGACTGTGCCGTCGGGCGCGCGCGTGCGCGCCTATCCGGTCGCCGAGCGCTGGAACGTCGTCTGGATCTGGATGGGCGACCCCGCGCGTGCGGATGACAGCAAGATCGTCGAGCTGCCGTGGCTCGCCGATCCAGGCTGGACCGCGACGCCCGGCTATCTGCGCATCGACGCCAACGCGCAGCTCCTGGTCGACAACCTGCTCGACTATACGCATGTTGCGCACCTGCATCGCGCCACCATCGCGGGCGATCCGCGCGAAGCCACGACGCCGACCAGAACCGAGCGCCTCAACGACGGCGTGCGGGTCGGGCGCTGGATGATCGACTTCAAGCCGCCGCCGCTGTTCGCCAAGGCCGGCGGCTTCGACGGCAATGTCGACCGCTGGCAGCACGCAACGTGGCGGCCGCCGTCGATCGTCTACATGGACGTCGGCTGCGCCAAGACCGGCACCGGCGCGCCCGAAGGCAATCGCAGCCACGGCATCTCGATCTGGTCGACGCATCTGGTGACGCCGGAAACCGAGACCTCCTGCCACTATCACTTCGGCTTCGCACGCAACTTCCAGCTCGACGACGCCGAGATGTCGAAGATGCTCTACGAAGGCTCGTACGCCACCTTCCTGGAAGACAAGGCGATGCTGGAGGCGCAGCAGAAGAACCTCAAGGGCGGCGCGCTCGACGGCCTCATCCACATCACCGCCGACGCGGCGCAGATGCAGGCGCGCCGCATGCTCGACGACATGGTGCGGGCCGAGGAGGCGTGATCGGCGGCGGACTCGTCGGTCGCGTTACGGAGAATATTGGGATGTGTAGTCATGAATTGCGATTGTTAGGCGATCCGCTGCCGCTGATGTAGTCCACGACTTTTTGAGCCCGATACGGACCTGTTTGGTTTTGGGTTGTTGCGTCCGTTCTGTCACCCCAATCGACCTAAAGAGGGAGAGCCGATGCTTAGGTTTAGGTCGGATCACGCCAGCGCACCATCCAAATGCCCGATTTTCGGCACTCAGTACCGGACTTGAAAAGTATCTGATTGGGCCCACCGTGCGCATCTAGGCGGTCACGATGCGGCGACGGAAGTTCATCACATTTCTTGCCGTCACGGCGTTGGCGTGGCCAGTCGCTGCCCCCGCGCGCGCGCCGAATGGCATGGCGCGGATCGGCTTCCTAGGCTTTGCGATGTCACGAGCCCACCTGACAAGAGGCTGTCATGCGCCTCGAAGCAACAGGGAGGAACTCTAATGACGATGAGGCCTGATCCGACCTTCCACGCATCCCCGAAGCTTGCGATGGAAGCTGCGCCTGAAAACTTCGCCTACACCTTGCTGCTCAGCCCGGACTTCTCGAAGCCCGACGCGCTCGCGGTGGTGGATGTAAAGCCTGGCTCGCCCACATTTAGCCAGATCGTCCACACGGTGACGATGCCCAACAAGGGCGACGAGTTTCACCATTTCGGTTGGAATGCCTGCTCGTCGTCCTTGTCGCCACTCACCGGCCACGCATTCCTCGAGCGGCGCTACCTGATCATCCCCGGGCTCCGCTCCTCGCGCATTTATGTCGTGGACACGAAGCCCGATCCCACCAAGGCAAAAATTCACAAGATCATCGAGCCCGAGGAGGTGTTCAAGAAGACCGGCTACTCGCGGCCTCACACTGTCCATTGCGGTCCGGAAGGCATCTACGTCAGCACGCTCGGCGGCGGCGGTAAGGACGGCACCGATGGACCGCCCGGCATCTTCATCATGGACTGCGAGAACGTTTGACATCCTCGGACGCTGGGAGATTGATCGCGGACCCCAGAACCTGCACTACGATTTCTGGTGGAACCTGCCGCGCGACTACATGGTGACAAGCGAGTGGGGGCTGCCGCCGCAGTTCGAGAATGGAATCGTGGCCGACGACCTGCTCGCGAACAAGTACGGCCATCGCATCCACTTCTGGGATCTCCGGGCGCGGCGCAACGTCCAGACGATCGATCTTGGTGCCAACCATCAGATGGGGCTGGAGGTGAGACCCGCGCACGATCCGGTTCGCGAGTACGGTTTCCTGGGTGTCGTGGTCGACACCACGAACCTCGAAGGCTCGATCTGGACCTGGTGGCGCGAAGGCGGCAAATTCCACGTCGAGAAGACGGCGACGATCCCGCCCGAGCCGGCGTCCAAGGACCAGCTGCCACCCCTGCTGCGGGGGTTCGGTGCCGTGCCGCCACTGGTCACCGACATCGATCTCTCCATGGACGACAAATTCCTGTACGTCGCCTGCTGGGGAACCGGCGAGATGCGTCAATACGACGTCACCGACCCGAGGAAGCCGAAGCTCGCGGGCTCAGTCCATATTGGCGGCATCGCTCGCCGGACGACGCACCCGAGCGGCAAGATGTATGCAGGTGGTCCGCAGATGGTCGAGATTAGCCGTGACGGTAAGCGGGTCTACTGGACCAACTCGCTCTACTCGACGTGGGACAACCAGTTCTATCCGGACGGAGTGCCGGGCGCTGAGGTCATGGCCAATGCGAACGCGAGCGGCGGCCTTGAGCTCGCAAAGGACTACTGGGTGAGCTTCCCTGACGGATACCGGGCGCATCAGATCCGGCTCGAGGGCGGCGATTGCTCGACGGATTCGTTCTGCTATCCATCGGTTTGAATGTGACCGCAGCGGATTGGACCCCTGCCGGGCTTTGGCTGGCTGTCGTCGCGAGCGGCCTCTATCACGGGTTGAACCCGGGAATGGGGTGGCCGCTCGCGGTTTCAGCCGGGCTAATAGAAAGGAGTTCACGCACCCTTGTTGCGGCACTTTGGGCGCTAACGGTCGGCCATCTCCTGGCAATGTTCGTGGTGATCCTTCCCTTCGCGCTCCTGGTCGCCCTCGTCGAATGGCAGCAACAAATCCAGATCGGCGCCAGTCTCTTGGTCATCGGGTTCGGCACTTTCCGGCTCGCCAACCCGCGCCATCCTCGGGGGCTGGCGCGGATACGACCGACGCAACTGGGGCTCTGGTCCTTTGTCGTGGCGATCGCGCATGGCGCGGGACTGATGCTCGTGCCGATCTATCTTGGGCTCTGTCGGGCCGCCGACCTCGACAAGGGCCACGAGGCGGCGGGCGCGCTCATAACTGCCAATCTGGGCATGGCCGTCCTGGTCTCCGTCGTCCACTCTGTCGCGATGATCGCAGCCGGCGGAACTCTTGGCGTGGCTGGTCTACCGCTACCTGGGTCTCAAGTTCGTGTCGCGGAGCTGGTTCAATCTAGATGCGACATGGGCCGTCAGCCTCATTCTGGTGGGCACTTCCTCGCTCGCGCTTAGCATTGCGAGCCAGCACTAAGTCTACAAGCCAAGCGTTGAAAGTCGCCGCGGTCCCGCTGTGGCTTGGCCTTCACAATGTGCGCGCTCCAAGCCCGCTTCTCGGGAATCCCGAATGAATGACGGATGACCGGTTCGGGTTATTCACGACTGGATCGGTCAACTCCATACATCGATGATCGTCCGCGTTACCTCGAAAGCGGGCCTCTGCCTATTAGTGAGCGTATGCCTTCTGGAGGACCCCGGGACGCAACCGCAAAGCCGGCTGCGTCCCGCATCGCGTGCGCCGATCAGCCGTCTGTCAGTGCGTTGTTCTCCAGGCCGCTGATCTGGATGTCGTAGCCGAACGCGTCATCCATGTGCAGGCTGTAGGGCCCGCCGTCGCGCACGTTCTTCACGCCCATCGCAATCAAGTCGGCCTTCGCCCGCTCGCGATTGAAGTCCGCGACCGTGAAGGCAACATGGTCGATCACCGCCTCGGGCTTCGGCCGGTCTACATAGCGCGGATTAACCTGCGTCCGGGTGCGGCAGATGATGAATGTCACCGGCACATCCTTCGCGGTGACACCATAGGGCTGCTCGCCCATCTTGCCGAACGGCAACGCCAGCTCGTTGCCTTTGACATTCGCCTGCTCAAGATTGAACACCTTGGAGAACCAATCGCCGGCCTGCTGAAAATTCGGCACGGTGTAGGAGATGTGGTTGATCAGCGCGATCTTGAGCTTGGGATCCGCCTTTTGCGCGCTCGCGCTATCGGCGGCATAGGCCGTGGTGGCGGCCAATGTCAGTGTCTCGATCAGCCGGCGACGGCTGATCTTGCCGCGCTCGAACTCGTCGAGCTTCGTCGCGACGAAACCGTCCATGATGACCTCCCTACTTCCACGCGTTTTCTTCTTCGCTGTTGGCGAGTTGCGTCGGATAGTTGAACGGGTCGAGCACGTTCACGTTTCCGGGTCGTTGTACGAACGACCGGCCGGTTTCTTTCAGGCCGGCCGTCACGCGCGCCTCATCCCAATTCGAGATGGTGTAGCAGACGTGATCGATGAAGCCTGCCGCCGGCGGCCTTGGATTGGCCGGCGCCCGGGCATTGCGTGCGACCAGGAACTGGCCGCCTTTGCCTGGCTCCGGGCCGAACATCAGGTTGGCGCGGCTGCCGTTGTCTTTGCCCGGGGTGCTCTCCATCCCGAGATGGGTGACGCAGAAGTCACGCATCTTCGTGTAGTCGGCGCAGCTGTAGGAGATGTGATTGATGCCGAGCATCTTGAGGCCGCGCGACGGCTGCGCCTTGGCGGCATCGCCCGCCGCATAGACGGTGGCGGCGAGCGTAACGGCCTCACAGAATTGGCGGCGGTTGATCCGGCCGCTCTCAAAGTTTCTGACGAGATCAGCAATGAAGCGTTCCATGCTGGCCCTCCCTTGTTTGAAGCGTAGCGATGCTACGCCTGCGAGAGCTCAGCTCACAATGCGCAGCGCCGCACCGGCGGCGCCGACATCTGTCACTGAACTGCGAAATGATAATCGTTGCAGACGTGACCCTACGTCCAGCGCAAGCCGCTCGACGATCGATTTGCCCATGATCCAGTCCTTGTCCTCCTCGGACAGGAACGCGAGCTCCTCGGTGAAGTGAGCGACGCGCTGGCGGTACGTCGCCTTGGCGTAGGAGTTGGTGACGTCGGTGCCCCAATGGCAGCGGCGCGGGCCGAACGCATCGTAGAGCCGCTTGAGATGCGGCGTCACATCGCTCCACGGATAAGGCTCGGAGGAGAACAGCGGCACCGACGACAGCTTGACCGATACGTTGGGATATTTGGCGAGCGCAGCCGACTGCGCGACGGCCTCGGGCATTTTTCCGGCGCGCAGCGTCGCAGTCGACACGCCCATGTGGTCGATGATGAGCATGAGTTGCGGATGTCGCTCCGCGATACGGCCGAATTCAGCCGTCTGGCCGGCGGTGAGAAACATGATCGGAATCTGCGCCTTCTCAGCCGCAGGCCAGAACCAGTCGGCGGTGCCGTCGGTGAGCCAATGGGCCTGCTCGGCCGTGATGTTCAGCCGCACGCCGAGCACACCTTGCTGCTGGCGCCAGGTCGCCAGTTGCGCAGCGCGATCCGGCTTCTCAAGCGCGATCCGCGCCATGATGCCGAAGCGGCCCGGATAACGACGCGCCGCCTCCTGGGCGTAGTCGATGCGCTCGCCTTCAAGCGTCGGCGGCACGATCACGACGCGCGAGACGCCGGCCTCGTCGATCAGCGGCACCACCCGCTCGATGGTAAAGGGCTCGGGAATCTGCGGCTGCGCGCCCGCCACCCACGGCCGGTCTGGCCGATTGGGCGGCCACATGTGGATCTGCGCATCCACGATCAGCCGGCGCGCCTGGGCAATGGCGGGCTTGAATGCGGCCGTCGCGAGCGTGAGGCCCGCGCTGGCGGCACCAGTGAGAAAGCGGCGGCGTGAGACCATGATGTCCTCCCGGGTGACCCCTCGTGCTTCTTGGCGGTTTTCGGCCTCGATCCATATCACCTGGCGCGCGGATTTGCCTGCCGTTCACGGTTCGTCCGTTCGCTCCAGACCCATTCGCTCAAGGTGTGACCGCGATCACAGACCGTACCTCCCGGCTCGGACATGCTCGCGCCTAATGGCGGACGCGCGGTCTGCCATCCCGAGCTCTCAGGAGACGCACATGACCATGTCGAGCGAGTTTGTTGCAGACTCCGCACTGGCAGGGCAGATTCCGCCGGACGCCGCAACTCCCGAGTCGACCCCGCGGCCGTCGGCAAGGACCTCCCGCATGGCCCACGACGTCTACATCAGCTATTCGCACGTCGATAAGGCGGCAGCCGACGCCGCCTGCGCGACGCTCGAGCGCGCCGGAGTCCGGTGCTGGATCGCACCGCGCGACATCACGCCGGGCGACGAATGGAGCGCCGCCATCATCAAGGCGATCGATCAGTGCCGCGCCATGGTCCTGATCTTTTCCCAGAACGCCAACAATTCAAGGCAGATCCGCCGCGAGGTCGAGCGCGCTATCACTGTCGGCATTCCGCTTGTTCCGGTACGGATCGAGGATGTAGTGCCGACCGAGTCGCTCGCCTACTTCATGGGCACGGTGCATTGGCTCGACGCTATGACGCCGCCGTTCGAGAACCATCTCCTCAAGCTTGCGGACTCGCTCAAGGGGCTGCTGCAGGCCCGCGCGCCGTCGCCTCTCGCCGGCACTGCCCCGTTCACGGCACCGGGTGTTGGCGCGCCCGCCTACGCTACCTCGTCGGCTGGCACCGCGGGCGCCATCCCGTACTCCGCCGCCACCGCTGAACCCGCCGGCAAGCGGCGGATGTTCGCCGAGATCATGAATTTCAACTACCAGCGATCCGCCAAGCAGGCGTTCGGCTGGTATCTCATGTACCTGCTGGTCGGGCTCGTCATCGGCGCTGTCTCCGGTTACCTGGTCGGCCTCTTTGTCAAAGAGGACGAGGGATTCAATATCGGCCGCCTGGCGGGACAGTTCTCCGCCGTCCCCTTCAACATTCTGCTAGGCACGTTGCTCATCTGGCATCGCAAGAAGGACGCTCCGAACCTCCTGCTGGTGCTCGCTGGCGCGATCCTCTCGGCGATCGGAGGCGCACTCGGCGGCCTTATTCCGCTGGCCTTCCTGAGCAATCGCCCGGTGGAGAAGCCGTGGGCGTAGAGCATGGATCCCATTCAGGCTGATCGGACCAAAGGCTAACCCCCCATTCCGCGCCCTTTCAGCGCGGTGCCGATCTCGTCGAGAATCACAGGATCATCGATCGTCGCCGGCATCGCCCACGCGTCGCCGTCGGCGATCTTCTTGATGGTGCCGCGCAGGATCTTGCCAGAGCGTGTCTTCGGCAGCCGCGCCACCGTGATCGCAAGCTTGAACGAGGCGACCGGGCCGATCTTCTCGCGCACCAGGGCGCAGCATTCCTGCTCTATCTCGGCCGCCGGCCGGTTCACGCCGGCCTTGAGCACCAGGAAACCCGCCGGCACCTCGCCCTTGAGCGCGTCTTTGACGCCGACGACCGCACACTCGGCGACGTCCTGGTGGCCGGCGAGCACTTCCTCCATGCCTCCGGTCGAGAGTCTGTGGCCTGCGACATTGATGATGTCGTCGGTGCGACTCATCACGTAGAGATAGCCATCCTCATCCTTGAAACCGGCGTCGGCGGTCTTGTAGTAGCCGGGAAACTCCGCGAGATAGCTCTCGTGGAAACGCTCATCCTGCTGCCACAGCGTCGGCAGGCACGATGGCGGCAGCGGCAGCTTGACGACGATAGAGCCCATTTTTCGCGGCGCCATTTCCTGACATTGCTCGTCGACGACGCGCACGTCGTAGCCCGGCATCGCCACCGTGGGCGAGCCGTGCTTGACCGGGAGTAACCCCAGGCCGAGCGGATTGCCGGCGATCGCCCAGCCGGTCTCGGTCTGCCACCAGTGATCGATCACCGGTACCTTGAGCAGGTTCTCCGCCCACATCACCGTGTCGGGATCGGCGCGCTCGCCGGCAAGGAACAGCGCACGGAAATGCGAGAGGTCATATTGTCCGATGAGCTTGCCCTGCGGGTCTTCCTTCTTGATCGCGCGGAATGCGGTCGGCGCGGTGAACAAAGTCGAGCAGCGATGCTCGCTGACAACACGCCAGAACGCGCCGGCATCGGGCGTGCCGACCGGCTTGCCTTCGTAGAGGATCGTGGTGCAGCCGTGGAACAGCGGCGCATAGACGATGTAGCTGTGGCCGACCACCCAGCCGATGTCGGACGCCGCCCAGTACACCTCGCCCGGACTGACGCCGTAGAAATTTTGCATCGACCACTTCAGCGCGACGAGATGCCCGCCATTGTCGCGCACCACGCCCTTGGGGCGTCCGGTGGTGCCGGAAGTGTAAAGAATGTAGAGCGGATCGGTGGCCGCCAGCGGAACGCAGTCGGAGGTCTTGGCATAGTTCATCGCCTCGTCCCACAGCGTCTTCCAGTCATGGTCGCGGCCTTGGACCAGGCTGGCTTCGAGCTGCGGCCGCTGCAGGATCATGCAGGCTTTCGGCTTGTGCTGCGCGATCGCAATTGCCTCGTCGAGCAGCGGCTTGTAGGCCACGAGGCGGCCGGGCTCGAGCCCGCAGCTGGCCGAGAGAATGACCTTCGGTTTGGCATCGTCGACGCGGGTCGCAAGCTCGCGCGCCGCGAAGCCGCCGAACACGACCGAGTGCACCGCCCCGATCCGCGCACAGGCGAGCATCGCGAACACGGCCTCCGGCACCATCGGCATATAGATGATGACGCGGTCGCCCTTCTCGACGCCGAGGTCGCGCAGGATCGCGCCCAGGATCTGCACCTCGGTCCACAGCCGGTCATAGGCAATGACACGCTTGCTGCCGGCGAGCGGGGAGTCGTAGACCAGCGCCGGCTGTGCGGCGCGCCCACGCATCACATGGCGATCGACCGCGTTCCAGCAGGTATTGACGACGCCGTCGGGAAACCAGCGGCCATAGACGCCCGCCTTCGGATCGAACACGGTCTTGGGGGCCTCGTACCAGTCGATCTCGCGCGCCGCCTCGCCCCAGAACTCCAAGGGATCGCGCTGCCAGCGCGCATAGACCTCGTGGTAGCGGCTCGTGGAGGCGTGCATGGCGTATCCTTGCGTCTCGTCGTTGCGTGATTGTGAGCGCTGGCGCTGCTTTTGCAAGGTCGTCGGTTCGGTCCCGAAGAAGGCCCTGTGACGATGACTTGCGGCTTGATATACTCCTGCGTGAGCTTTGAGTATCGCAATACTCACACCATCAAACATTCCAGGTTTCAGATTTAGTTTTAGCACCAAAGAAAATCCTGCAAGGGAGGTGTGTCATGGACTCGATCTCAATGCGGAGGATTGGGCCAGTGATGAGCGCGGTTGCCGCATTCACTCTGCTTGTGGCATCCGCAATGGCGCAGCCTGGTCCGGCGACGCCAACGCCAAACGCAAATGACCCCGACCGCAATTCGCCGGCCCATAACTTTTCCCTCGACATACACATGATTGTTCGGCCGGACCTGACCTCCACGGTCAACAGCACGGCGCGGTACAAAATTCTCCGCGAGAGCGCGATCCGCGCGCTCGGGCAGCAGACCGTGCCGTTCGTCGAGAGCCTCAATCCCCTCGAGGTTGTCGAGGCCTACACGGAAAAGCCGGATGGGAGAAAGCTATCGGTTGACCCGGCCAATATTCTTACCCGCGATGCCGCAACCGGGCTCAATGCCGTCTATCAGCGCGACGCCAAGGTCAAGACGATCATCTTTCCGGATATCGAGGTTGGCGACACGCTGGTCTATGTCTTGAAGGTCAATCGGATCGACAGGCGCTTTCCCGGACATTTGTCCTTTCAAGCTATCTTACCGAGATCAGTGCCCTATGACACGTATCGCCTGACAGTGGACGAGCCGAAGTCGCTCGGACTGAGGGCTGCCGTCAGCGGCGAAGGCTTTTCCCACACTGTCGCGGAAGTGGGCGAAGACCGGCACCGTGAATTCACTTTTCGCCCCACCGGCTGGGCGCTGGAAGAGCCAGGAGCCGTCTCGTTCTGGGATCGCGATCCTCAAATCGTGCTCACCACGTTCAAGGATATGACCGAGCTCGGCGCCAGCTACTGGTCCAGCATGAAAGACCGGGATGTTATTGATCCTGAGATCCAGACGCTGGCCGACGACATCACCAAAGGCATTGAAGGCAAGCGCGCCCAGGCCGCCGCAATCGATCACTGGGTGAAGAAGAACATCCGATATGTCCTGGTGTTCCTGGGATCGGGCGGCATCACTCCCAACCCGCCACTGACGGTCCTGAAGAACAAGTTCGGCGACTGCAAGGATCATGTTGCGCTCATGGGAGCGCTACTTAGAGCCAAGGGAATTGCCAGCGAGCAGGTCCTTATCAATCTCGGCAACATCTATCGGCTGCCTGAGCTACCGGCTCCATCCTTCAATCACGTGATGCTCTATCTTCCCGATATCGGTCTCTACACCGATCCTACGGCATCGTACGCGTCGTTCGCGACGCTGCCAGAGGGTTCCTACGACAAGCCGGTGCTTCATATTTCGAGTGCCGGCGGCCGACCGGCGCGGACACCGCCCGCGAAGGCGGAAGATCACGTCACCATTGCCAAGACAACGGCATCCGTTGGGGCCGATGGCGCAATCAAAGGAACGACACGGCAGACGGCGACCGGCATATTTGCAATTTCCGCCCGCGCTACGGCCATGCAAATCCAGACGCAGGGCCGCGAGAAATATGCCGAGACCGTGCTGCGCAGCCACGGCGAGCCCGGGACGGGCTTGTTCGAGGCCGCCACACCATTCGATTTTGCGGAACCCTATGTGATTCAGGGAGCGTTCTCCCTGAACAAGAAACTGGAGATTCCGTTCAATGGCTTGCGCCCGATCCCGTTCGGGATGCCGATCCATCGGCGACCCGGCATTGGACTGTTGGGCCAACGGATCGCCGGTCGCACGACTGATTTCATTTGTTTTCCCGGCAAGCATGTGGAGGAGATCGAGCTGACATTCGCAGACGATCTTCCCATGCCGCGCCCGATCAGAGGACGCAACATCGACAGCAAATATTTCAGCTATCAATCACACTACGCGATCAGTGGCCGGACGTTGACGATCCGGCGCGAGTTCCGCTCGAACGTGGCCGGTCAAGTGTGCGCCAAGGAGATCGAATCCGAATTGACTGAGCCGCTGCAGGAAGTTGCCCGCAACCTGCGAACGCGGATGTCGTTTCAGCCCATCGCCCCGAACCAGGGGCCGGCAAAGGAAGAATGAAAACGGCGGGAGGCCATGCCCATGCTTCGTCGAAACTCGTTCCATTCAATCGTGCTGACAGCGGCATTGTGCATGATGGTAGAGGGCGTCCAGGCCTTCGATGACGCGGCCTATCCGGATTGGAAGGGTGCCTGGTTTGGCACCGGCGGCCGATATGATGCGTCGAAGCCCGCAGGCCTTGGCCAGCAGGCTCCCCTGACACCGGAGTTTCAGAAAATCCTGGAGGCGAGCATCGCCGATCAGGACAATGGCGGCCAGGGCGAAAACCCTGGCTATCGCTGCGCCTCGCATGGCATGCCGCGCGTCATGATCGCGAACGTTCCGATCGGTTTCGTGATCATGCCGGAGACCACCTATGTCATGCTCGAGCGGCTGAGCCAGGTTCGCCGCATCTATACCGACGGACGCGACTGGCCCGCACAACTGAAGCCTTCGTCACTCGGCTACTCGATCGGCAAATGGATCGATGAGGACGGCGACGGCCGCTACGACACGCTCGAGGCCGAGACCCGCGGCCTCAAACATCCGCACGTCTACGATTCGAGCGGCATGCCGTTCCACCCGGACGAGCGCGCCATCGTCAAGGAGCGCATCCGCCTCGACAAGAGCAATCCCAACATGCTGCGCAGCGAGATCACCACCATCGACAACGCGCTGACGCGGCCCTGGACCGTGACCCGCAGCTATCGTCGCGAGCGCGACTATCGATGGAGCGAGTACGTCTGCGCCGCCAACAACCAGCACGTCGTCATCGGCAAGGAGGACTATTTCCTGAGCGCGGATGGCTTGCTGATGCCTGTCCGGAAGGACCAGAAGCCTCCGGACCTGCGAAACTTCGATCGCGGGCGGCCATAGCGTCGACCGGCAGCGCAGCCCAACGATGGCGTCCGCGATGGGCCAAGTCGTCAATCATTGGGCCCTTTTTCGCCGGCGAAAAAAGCGTGCGATCCTCGGTGCGCCGGGACAACTCCCTTAGGGGCACCGGCAGGTGTGGGTAACGCGTCTTTGTGCTCAGCCAATGTCTGCGCCAAGAGATAAGCGTGGCGCGCCATGAAATCCGGCCGGCACACCAGGACGTGGCTCCCGAATGAGACAATGAGCCTTAACGGCAAGTTGCGGATATCGTCGAAGGGCGGCTTGGCGAGAAAGAGGGCCTCGGCACTCTCGGCCGCCATGATTGCGACGTCCTGTTGTTCCGTGCCAATGAGCACGCCGACGCGCCGGGTGTCCGCTGCGCGGGCCAGCTGGGCGCGCGAGGTGGGCAGAAAGCGCGCCAGCACATCAACCACCGCCCCGGCGAAAGCGCTCGCTATTTCGTCATCGCGCTGGCCGACGATCCGAAGGCGGTAGCGCCGGTAGATCGGCCACATACGGTCCGGTTCCAAATCGGCGACGGCCGGTCTGTGCCCGACGAGCACAAACGCCACCATACCCGCCCCCGCCGTCAGCAATGCGCGCCGCTTCATAGTTTATTCTTCCTTGAAGACGTCGCGGTTCAAGATCGCCGTAACACCCACGTTCGGCATATCGACGACTTGCGCGATGACGAGATCGACGGCCACACTGACCAGTACGTAAGCCTGCTCGCGGGTGAGCCCCTTCGTCTTGACCAAAAAGTCGATCATATTGAGCGTGGCGTTTCGCGCTGCCAGGGTGAGATCCTCGGAGAGGTTGGCGAGCGGAGCAATTTTCTGGCCACCAAGGTAGGTGGCAAACACCGGGACCTCGCCTTCGGGCTTAAGCGGAAGCCCCGTGACCGCGTAGAAGCTCGACGGGGCGAGTTTCTTGAGCTGCGAGCCGCCTTCGAAGTGCATTGTCGAAAGCCGCGAAGCCCCGCCGGGGATCACTTTGGCCTGAAGCGTCACCTTGGCGCCCATCTCGATGGCGGTGCCGGCCACCTCGCCGCCGCCCATGGCGAAGTGGACATCACCGGCGAAGAGCCCGCAGCCGTCGATGAAGCAAGGGAACAGCAGCGTGGTGCCAACGACGGTCTCCTTGGCGTCAACGTTGCCGCCGTTCTCGCGCGGCGGGATGGTCCGCACGCATTCGCCCTTCGCTGTGCCATCGACGCCGCAGAGATCCGACGGCAGGGCGTCGACCGGTTGAGGCCCCAGCACCGCACCGCCCGCATCAGCCAGCGTCTTCTCCCGCTTCAGCCACTTGTCGAGTTCCGGCTTGTCCGGGAGCACACCAACGGTGCCCATGAAAGCATTCACGGGAACCGCGATTCCCGGCATGTCCTTCGAACGCGCTTCGAGGCGGTTCAGCTGCCAGCGGACGATGTAGGGATCGGGAAATAGATCTCGTAAGAATCCAAATCCTGGCACGATCGTGGTGGAGCCAAAATCATCGGGCGCGATGTCCACGACGGTCACCGCGATGGCATCGCCGCGATTTGCCCCTTCGATGTAGACGGGTCCTGTCAGCGGATGGCAGCGGTTCAAGTTGACGGCCGCCACATCCTCAGCCGTCGAATTGAAATCGAGGTCAGAGTCGAGCCCATCGCGCGTCTCGAGTACGAATTGCTGCCCAGGCTTTACACGGGCGACTGGCTTGATCGCGTGATGAATCCGGTTGAAGCAGTTTGGGTCATCTTTGCAGTGCTTGCCTGACTTTGCCACGATCAACGGGGCTGGGCCCTTGACGTCGCTGGTATCGGCCAACGCGATGCTCCTACTCCCGATAAGGGCCAGGGCAACCACCGGCATAGTCCAAACGAATTTGGATTTCATTGGATGTCCTCCCTGGATGTCCTACCTGGGACAGTTTTCGGCGGTTCCACTCGGGATGGGGGCATGGGGGATAGAACCGCCTCAGAAATTTTTTGCGCCCGGCGCTACCATGAATCTATTGTGCTTTAGTGCCGCTTCATTGACCTATAGGTTAGCTGCCGCGCGGAACGGCAGTTTGCTGTGCGCGTCGCGAATGTGCCATCTCGCTTGCGGGCCTTAGTCGCGCGGCGGGCTACACTCTGACTGTCTCTCCCGAATTGCGGCCATGCGGAAAGAGGTCTGGCGCTGCCGCCGCGCCTGCGCTATCCGGCGGCCTCGCAAGCTCACCCCGCATGACCATCGTCACCGATCCTCTGTTTTATCTGCTCGCCATTCCGGCGGTGACGCTGCTTGGCCTTGGCAAAGGCGGCTTCGCGGGCGTTGGCATGATCGCGACCCCGTTGCTTGCGCTGGCGCTGCCGCCGTTGCAGGCGGCCGCCATCATCCTGCCGATCCTGATCGTGCAGGACGTTATCTCGGTCTGGGTCTACCGGCGCGACTGGGACGCCTGGAACCTCAAGGTGCTGCTGATCGGCTCGGTCTTCGGCGTCGGCATTGCGGCGCTGCTTGCGTCCCGCGTCTCCGACGCGCATGTGCGGCTGCTGGTGGGGCTGATCGGCGTCTCCTTCGTGCTGTTCGCCTGGTTCGGCCGCGTGCCCACGCAGGCGCGCCGGCCGAGCGCTGCCAGCGGCATATTCTGGGGCGCGATGTCGGGCTTCACCTCGATGCTGGCGCAGGCCGGCGCGCCGCCGTTCCAGGTGCACATGCTGCCGCAAAAGCTCCACAAGCTGACCCTCGTCGGCACCAACATGATCTTCTTCGCGCTGGTGAACTGGATGAAGGTCTTGCCGTTCTTTGCGCTTGGCCAGTTCAGCAGCGAGAATCTCGCCACCTCGGTGCTGCTGTTGCCGTTCGCGGTCGCCACCAATTTCCTCGGGATCTGGCTGGTGCGCCGCACGCCGACCGAGCTGTTCTACAAGATCGCCTATTGGCTGATGTTCGTGATCTCAGCCGAGCTGATGCGCAGCGGCGTGATGGGCATTGTCCGTGGGTGACGGAAAGCGCCACGATCGCGGCCGCCAGCGCCAAAGCAGCGATTGATCCTCGACCAGTCAGTTCGCTAAGCTTGCCTCAACCGGCGAGGGAGCCAACGAGCGAGCCATGGCGCCAACCCCGTACGACACCGACCTTGACCGCAATCCGGCGAACTTCCAGCCGCTCACGCCGCTGACGTTCCTCGAGCGCGCCGCCGCTGTCTATCCTGGCCACACTGCTGTCATCCACGGCAAGCTCAGACGCAGCTATGCCGAGCTCTACGCCCGCACGCGCCGGCTGGCCTCGGCGCTCGCGCGTCGCGGCATCGGGCGGGGCGACACGGTCTCGGTGTTCCTGGCCAATACGCCCGCGATGCTCGAAGCGCACTACGGCGTGCCGATGTGCGGCGGCGTGCTCAACACGCTCAATACGAGGCTTGATGCGGCGATCATCGCGTTCTCGCTCGACCATGCCGACGCCAAGGTCGTGATCGTCGATCGCGAGTTCGCGCGCACCATGAAGGATGCGTTGGCGCACACGAAGGTGAAGCCGCTCGTCATCGACTACGACGATCCGGAATTCTCCGGCGCCGGCGAGCGCATCGGGTCGATCGAGTACGAGGACTTTCTCAACGAGGGCGATCCCGCCTACGCCTGGGCCATGCCAGGCGACGAGTGGGACGCGATCTCGCTCAACTACACGTCGGGCACCACGGGCGATCCCAAAGGCGTGGTCTATCATCACCGCGGCGCTTTCCTGCTCGCAGCCGGCAACGTGGTGACCTGCAGCATGGCCAAGCATCCGGTCTATCTGTGGACGTTGCCGATGTTCCACTGCAACGGCTGGTGCTTCACCTGGTCGATCTCGGTGCTGGCGGGCACGCATGTGTGCCTGCGCCAGGTGCGGGCGGCCGCGATGTACGACGCGATCGCAACGCATAAGGTCACGCATCTGTGCGGCGCGCCGATCGTGATGGCGACCTTGCTGGGCGCGCCCGCGGCCGAGAAGAAGCCGCTGCCGCACACGGTCGAGTTCTTCACTGCCGCCGCGCCGCCGCCCGAGGCCGTGCTCGCCGCCATGAAAGAGGCTGGCTTCAACGTCACGCATCTCTACGGGCTCACCGAGACCTATGGTCCGGCGGTCGTCAACGACTGGCATGCCGCATGGAATGCGCTCGGCGCTTCCGAGCAGGCCGCCATGAAGGCGCGCCAGGGCGTGCGCTATCCCATGCTCGAAGGACTCGACGTGATCGATCCCGACACCATGCAGCCGGTGCCGCGCGACGGCGCCACCATTGGCGAGGTGATGTTCCGCGGCAACGTGGTGATGAAAGGCTATCTCAAGAACAAGCAGGCGAGCGAGAAAGCGTTCGCGGGCGGCTGGTTTCACTCCGGTGACCTCGGCGTGATGCACCCCGACGGCTATGTCCAGATCAAGGACCGCTCCAAGGACATCATCATCTCGGGCGGCGAGAACATCTCCTCGATCGAGGTCGAGGACGCGCTCTACAAGCATCCGGCGGTGGCGGCCGCCGCCGTGGTGGCGAAGCCCGACGCGAAATGGGGCGAGACGCCGTGCGCCTTCGTCGAGCTCAAGCCCGGGCGCGAGGCGAGCGCCGATGAGCTTGTCGCCTGGTGCCGGCAGAACCTCGCGAGCTTCAAGTGCCCGCGCCATGTCGTGTTCACCGAATTGCCGAAGACCTCGACCGGCAAGATCCAGAAGTTCAAGCTGCGAGAGCTCGCCAAGGACGTGTAACAGCCGCATCCATGACCGACGCAGACCAATTGCAAGACCTCGAGGCGCAGGCGGAGGCGGCCTATTCCAAAATGTATGACGCTCGCGATGCGACGGGGGCGGCGGCGCACTACAGCGATGCCAAGGAGGCGCTCTACGACGCCATAGGGTTGGCACGCAGCCTTGGCAAGGCCGACGCCGTGGCGCGACTGGAAGAGCGCCTCGCGCACATCAAGGCTGTGTTTCGGTCGCAGTTCAGCACCTGGTGAAAAGCCGTTGGCCCGTCGACATAGGCCAGCAAAGGGAAAAGACAGGCGCCTGGGCGTGACGCCATTGGGCGAGCCACCAAACAGGCGACACCGCGCCGCAACCGCAGGCGGGTTGTTCCCTGCCCGCGGATGACCTAGCCTTCTCGTGCCCAGACAAGGAGAGACTTCGATGGCGTCGATGTTGCAAGCAGGCCTGTTCGCGACGGTCGCCGCGATCGCGGGAGCAGTGACGTCCGCCGCCTCAGCCGCCGACTACTTTGCCGGCAAGTCGATCGACCTTCTGATCGGGGCGCCACCGGCCGGCGGCTATGACATCTACGCCCGCACGCTCGCCCGCCACTATGGGCAGTACATCCCGGGCAAGCCCAACATCATTGCGAAGAACATGCCCGGGGCGGCGAGCGGCCGCGCCGCCGGCTTCCTTTCCACCATCGCGCCCAAGGACGGCACCGTGATCGCCGCGATCATGCCGGGCGCCGTCATGGGGCCGCTCCTCGATGAGAAAGCCGAGGTGCTGTTCGACCCGACCAAGGTGCAATATCTCGGGACCGCCAACAACGGCACGCGCGTTTGCGTATCGCGCAAGGATTCCAAGATCAAGACCTTCGCGGACGCGCTGACCCAGAAGGCGGTCTTCGGCGGCGTGTCGGCCAACGATTCCACCCGCGACTACGGCTACATGCACAAGCACACGTCGGGCGCGCTCTACGACGTCATCGCCGGCTACAGCGGCACCAACGATATCGGGCTTGCGATGGAGCGCGGCGAGATCGACGGCGCCTGCGGCTGGGACTGGGCGAGCTTCAAGTCGCAGCGGCCGGACTGGCTGCGCGACAACAAGGTGAACATCCTGCTGCAGGTCGCGCTCGAGCCCAACGAGGAGCTGACCAAGATGGGCGTGCCGCACATCTGGAGCTTCGTGAAGACCGAGGAGAACCGAAAGATCGTCGAGATGGTCATCGGCCAGCAGGTGTTTCAGCGCTCCTACATCGCGCCGCCCGGCGTCACGCCCGAGGCGCTCACCATCCTGCGCACCAGCTTCGATGCCACCATGAGAGACCCGCAGTTCCAGTCGGACGCCGACAAGATGCGGATCGACATTTCGCCCTTGCCGGGCGCGAAGGTGCAGGAGATCGTGACCAAGCTGCACGCCACGCCGAAGGACATCGTCGAGAAGGCGCGCGCCGCGATCAGGCCGTAGGGCAGAGACGAGCCACTAACCCCGCTCATTTCCGCGTATCCTCGCCTTCGCGAGAGGGCAGACACAAATCTGCAAGCATGTACGCAGATGCTGCATGCAGTTGGGCAGAGCGGTGCCACATCGTTCCCTCCCCCCTTGTGGGGGAGGGACAGGGAGAGGGGTACAACACGCACTACCTTTGTCTCGTATCTCCGATCCAACAATGCAGGCAGCCGACCATCGCGAGTCTGTAGACGAGACAAGCCTCGCGCTCAGTGCTTCGCTTCGTCGCCACCCCTCTCCCTGTCCCTCCCCCACAAGGGGGGAGGGAACCGTGGGGCACGCACCTTCGCAACTCATGCAAGGTGTCCGCGGATAGACTTCCGGAGATTTCTATTTCCCCTGGCACTTCCGCGAGCACGAGTGGAATTGCCGCGATCCAACTTCGCCGGGAACGATACGCACAGCCGATCCACGCCCTTGCCACAGTCGGCCGCTTTATAGGCAGCCTCGCAACTGGGGGCAGGCCTATGAGCGTTTTGTCTGACGTTGGATCCGCCGCGGCGTTCGTGGTCTCCGCCTACAGCCTGTACCAGACCACGCTCAAGCGTGCGGGCATCAAGGTATTCGTATCGCCGGTCATTCGCTATGCCTCGCCCTATCAGAACAGCAACTTCGAGGCCTTCGCGGTGCCCCTGACCCTCACCAACGAGGGCGCCCGGCCTGGGATCATCGTGTCCATGGACCTGCAGGTCAGGGCGCCCGAGCGCAACGTGATCAAGCGCTTCTACAGCGCAGACATCGGGCAATGGAGCATCGAAAAGAACCGCACCGGCGATTTCCGCCCGTTTGCTCCGATCGTGCTGGCCGGCCGCACCAGCCACACCGAGACGATCCTGTTCCATGCCCGGCGCGATGAGCCGGTGATGCAGATCGTCGACAAGGAAGGCCCCTACCAGTTCATGCTGACGATGCAGACGACGCTCGAGGAAGGCTTCGGCTTCCTTAACCGGCTGCGGCAAAAGCCGCCGAAGCCTCTGCTCTTCGACATGGTGCTGCCTGCGCTCGATCACCGCGCGTTCACGAGCGGCAGCGGCACGCTGCCGTTGCACCACAAGAACTTTCAGACCAGCGTCAGCGCCACTTAGTCCCGCAACCGCGCCTTGAAGCCGCGACTTGGCGCCGCAATGGGGCAACCCCCTGGCTGGTTGTCTGGTGGATGCGAATACCCTAGCCTTCGGGCAACGTCGGGCCCCGGAGGAACAAGGATGCCTTGCCAGCGAACGTTGCCGCCTGCCGGCGTCCTGACCGCGGCGCTGCTTCTGGCAACCCCCTCGTCGGCGGCTGAGTATTTTGCCGGCAAGACGATCGATCTCGTGGTGGGCAACTATCCGGGCGGCGGCTTCGACATTTACGCGCGCGCGCTCGGACGGCATCTCGGCCGCAACATCCCCGGTCAGCCGACGGTCGTGGTGAAGAACATGCCGGGCGCTGGCAGCGCCAAGGCCGGCCATCACATCCAGAACATCGCGCCCAAGGACGGCCTGACGATCGGTGCTGTGACGCCTGGCGCCATCATCGGGCCGCTGCTCGACGAGAAGCCGGAAGCCATTTTCGATCCGATACGGGTCACCTATCTGGGCACGTCCAACTCAGGCGCGCGCATCTGCGCGACCTATGCCACCAGCAAGGTCAAGAGCTTCACGGACCTGCTGGCCCAGAAAGGCCGGCTCGGTGGCGTATCGCCGGGCGACGCCGTGCATGACTACGCCTATCTGATCAAGCGAACCACCAACGCGCAGATCGACGTCATTGCCGGCTACAAGGGAACTCTCGATCTGGCACTCGCCATGGAACGCGGCGAGGTTGACGGCGCTTGTGGCTGGGACTGGTCGAGCGCCAAATCGCAGAAACCCGAATGGATCCGCGATCGCAAGCTCAACCTTCTCGCTCAGCTCGGCCCGGGCGAGAATACGGAATTGACCCGGATGGGCGCTCCGCAGATCTGGAGCTACATGCGCGACGATGCGGCCCGCCAGGTTCACGCGATGGTGGTCAGCCAGCAGGCATTTACGCGCCCCTATTTCATTGCGGCCGGCACGCCGCCCGAGCTGGTGAGCACGCTCCGCACCGCATTCGACGCCACCATGCGCGATCCGCAATTCCTTGCGGATGCTGATAAGATGCGCATCGATGTCTCGCCCTTACCGGGCGCCACGGTGCAGGAGCTGGTCGGCAAGCTCTACGCCACGCCGAAAGCGATCGTCGAGCAGGCGCGCGCCGCGATCAGGCCGTAGCGCGACCAAGGAAATTCCATGACCTCAAATGCACTCAAGTTTTGCATAATTCTTGCAACCGCCACCCTTGCAAACACTGCACTCTCAGAAACCTGTGCGCGCGCCGCCGACTTCTACGCCGGCAAGACCATCGATCTTATAGTCAGCAATGCACCCGGCGGCGGCTTCGACATCTATGCGCGCACCATTGCGCGGCATATGTATCGGCACATCCCGGGCCAGCCGGTGATCGTGGTGAAGAACATGCCGGGCGCCGGCGGCGCACGGGCCGGCTACCAGGTGAACACGGTCGCGCCCGCCGACGGACTGACGATCGGCGCGATCATGCCGGGCACCGTCATGGGACCGCTGCTCGACGACAAGCCCGACACCTCGTTCGATCCGAGCAAGGTGCTCTATGTCGGCACGGCTAACAGCGGGACCTATGTCTGCGTCACGCTTGACCATTCCAAGATCAAGACGTTCGACCAGGCGCTGAGCCAGAAGACTGTCATGGGTGGCGTCGCCGCCGGCAACTCCATCAACGACATCGCCAATCTGCTGAAGCGGACGACCGGGGCGCAGCTCAATCTCATCTCCGGCTACAAGGGGACCTTGGAAGTCACGCTGGCGATCGAGCGCCGCGAGCTCGATGGCACCTGCGGATGGAACTGGTCGAGCGCGAAATCGCAGAAGCCCGACTGGGTCCGGGACCACAAGCTCAACTATCTCGCGCAGATCAGCCTGCAGCCGAACGCAGAGCTCACCCAGCTCGGTGCGCCAGAAATCTGGCCCTACATCAAGGACGCGGACGATCGCAAGGTGGCCGAGCTCGTGGTCAGCCAGCAGTCCTTCGAGCGGCCTTACTTTGTGGCGCACGGCACGCCGCCGGAGCTGGCGAGCATTCTGCGCACGGCCTTCGACGCCACCATGAGCGACCCGCAATTCCTGGCCGACGCTCAGAAGACCGGCGTCGACGTCTCGCCGCTGCCGGGCGCCAGGGTGCAGGCGCTGGTGGAGAAGCTTTATTCGACGCCGAAAGACATCGTCGAGCGCGCCAAGCAGGCGATCAGACCATAACGGATCAGATGTCCAACATGCCCAACATGACACGAACAGCCCAACTGCTCACCGCAATCGCAAGCGCCACGCTTGCCGCAGTGCCCGCGACAGCCGCCGACTACTATGCCGGCAAGACCATCGAGCTTGTCGTCGGCGGCGACGCCGGCGGCGGCTACGACATCTATGCCCGCGCGGTCGCGCGCCATCTCGCCGGTCACATTCCGGGCAATCCGACGATCGTGGTCAAGAACATGCCGGGCGCGGGCTCGACCCGTGCCGGCATCTACATCAGCTCGGTCGCGCCCAAGGACGGAACCTCGATCGGCGCCATGATGCCGGGCGCCATCATCGGGCCGCTGCTCGACGACAAGCCCAATCTTCAGTTCGATCCGACCAAGGTCATCTATGTCGGCACGGCCGACTTCGGCGTGCGCGTCTGCGCAACCTACGGCACCTCGAAGATCAAGACATTCGAGGATGCGCAAAAGCAGAAGACGATACTGGGCGCGAGCTCCGCCGGCGGTGCGACGCGCGACTATGCCTACATGCACAACCACACTGCCGGCACGCAAGTTCGAGGTCGTGTCGGGCTATAAGGGCACGGTCGATGTTGCGCTCGCGATGGAGCGCGGCGAGGTCGACGGCATGTGCGGCTGGGACTGGTCGAGCGTGAAGTCGCAGAAGAGCGACTGGATCGCGAAAAGAAGGTGAACGTGCTGGTCCAGGTCAGCCTGGAGCCGCTAGACGAGCTGACCGAGCACGGCGTGCCGCAGATCTGGAAGTTCGTGCCGAAGGAGGACGATCGCAAGGTCGCCGAGCTGGTGGTGAGCCAGCAGGTGTTCCAGCGCTCCTATATCGCTGCCGCCCGGAGACGCCAGCCGAGCCGATCGACATCCTGCGCACGGCGTTCGACGCGACCATGAAGGACCCGGCGTTCCTGGCCGACGCCGAGAAGATGAAGATCTCGATCACGCCGCTCGCCGGCGGCAAGGTGCAGGATCTGATCGCACGGCTCTATTCAACGCCGAAGGAATTCGTCGAGCGCGCCAAGGTGGTGATCAAGCCGTGAGGGCAGTGAGTAGTGAATGGTGACCTCCTCGCAGTTCACCGCTCGTAGCCGCATTCTCCCTTCATGCCCGCGCAGGCGGGCATCCAGACTTCTCTTATTTTGTGTTACTGGGTCCCCGCTTTCGCGGGGACGAACGGCGGCTAACGCCGCTACTCCACCTTCAGATTGAGCTTCCTGATCAGCGTCGACCACTTGGTCTCTTCCTGGTCGATGTCCGTGGCGTATTCCTCGGGCGTCGACGTCATGGCGTCGCCGCCTTCGGCCTGGATGCGCTGCTTGACCGCGTCGCTCTCCACCAGCGTGCGCAATTCCTTGTTGAGCCGCTCGACGATCGGACGCGGCGTGCCGGCGGGCGCGATCAGCCCGTAGTGCAGCACGGCATCGAAACCCGGCAGGCCGGATTCGGCGGCGGTCGGCACATCGGGCAGCAGGCTGAAGCGCTGCGTTCCGGTCACCGCGATCGCGCGCAGCGTGCCGGCCTGGATGTTGCCGATCGCCGGCGGCAGCACGCCGAACGACACCGGCACATGCCCGCCGATCAGATCGTTCATCAGCGGCGCGGTGCCGCGATAGGGAACGATCTGCATGTCGAGGCCGGCGACCGACTTGAAATATTCCGCCGTGAGATAGCCGCCGGTGCCGACCGCCGAGGTGCCGAAATTGAGCTTGCCGGGCTCCTGCTTGGCGATCGCGATCACGTCGGCGACGGTCTTGGCCGGAAACGACGGATGCGCGATCAGCGCGACCGGCATCGAGGCGATCAGGCCGATCGGCGCGAAATCCTTGCGCGGATCGTAGCCGGCGTTGGCGTAGAGGCTCGGATTGATCGAGATCGTGCCGGTGTGCGCGAGCATGCAGCGTGTAGCCGTCGGGCTCGGCCTTGGCGACCGCGCGGGTGCCGACGATTGCCGCCGCCGCCGGCGCGGTTCTCGACCACGACGCTGTGCTTGAGCGCGACCGACGAGCTTCTCCGCGACGATGCGCGCGAGCGCATCGACACCGCCGCCCGGCGGGAACGGCACCACCAGCGTGATCGGTGCGGCTCGGATAGGTCTGCGCATGCGCCGGCCCATCGGCGGCGGCCAAACGACGGCCAGACGGCCGAGCAGCGCCGCACGATCAGCCAGCTTGCGCATACGCTCCCTCCCGGCTCATCGATGTGCGCCAGACGTCCGAATAAATAAGCCATCTTATCCCGGCCGCCCGCACTCCGGCAGCGCGAGCCGTGAACATCAGCAACTCAATAATCGGCCCGCGCGCCTAATGAACGCTGGCGTCCTGCCGCAGACGCGCGATCTCGTCCTTCACTTGCAACTTGCGGCGCTTCAATTCGGCGATCTTCAGATCGTCGGTCGACGGATGCGCGAGCGCTTCGTTGATTTCGTCTTCGAGCGCCTGGTGCCGTCGTTCGAGTTCCGCAAGATGCGCTTGAATGGACATGTGGCATGTCTCCTTGTGTCAGATTGGTGCCTGACGCGCGAAGTCTACACCAAGCACCGGCCGAATGTCGACGCTCGTTTGGTTGTGCAGTGCAGCAATCCCCGATTGCATACCGACCGCGGATTGCCGACGAGATGCGAACGCCTTGAAAATCACCGAGCTTGAAGCTCCTGCGTGACGTTCAGCCATAGGACGGGATAATTTCACCATAGGGTGCTCGGCCGCTCCAAAGGCGCCGCGCGATGCGGCCCTTCGAGGCCGAACCAGCGGTGGCGATGACCAAAGAGGAAGAACGCGAGTTGCGGGAGCAACTGGCGCGGCTCCAGCAGGAGCACCGCGACCTCGATGCCGCCATTTCGGCCCTGCGAGACCGCGCCGGGCTCCGACATCCTGCAGGTGCAGCGCCTCAAGAAGCGCAAGCTCTATCTGCGCGACCGCATCTCGCACATCGAGGACCAGCTCACGCCGGACATCATCGCGTGAGGCGCGTGAGTCTACTCCGGCTGGATTCCCGCCTTCTTGATCACGTCGCCCCAGCGGCGGGTCTCGTCCTGCGACCAGCTTGCGCATGTCGGCGGGGCTGCCGCCGACCGGCAATGCAGGTTGAGCTCGTGCGAAGCGCTTCTTGGTCTCGGCCTCCTTGATGATGTCGTTCATCGCGCGGTTGAGCTTGGCGACGATCGGCGCCGGCGTCTTGCGGCGGCGCGCTGATCGCGTTCCAGGTGTCGGAGATGAAATCCGGCACGCCGACCTCGATCATGGTCGGCATGTCCTTGAGCATCTCGAGCCGCTTGTCGGTCGCGACCGCCAGGATGCGCGCCTTGCCGGCCTCATGCAGCTTGAAGGCCGACGACAGCTCCATGAAGATCAGGTCGACGTGGCCGGCGACGATGTCGTTGAGCGCCGGGCCGGTGCCGCGATAGGGCACATGCGTCATCTTGGTGCCGGTCAGCGTCATGAACAGCTCGGCGGTCAGATGCGAGGTCGTGCCGACGCCCTGCGAGGCGAAGTTGAGCTTGCCCGGATTGGCCTTCGCGTAGGCGATGAATTCCTGCGCGGTCTTGGCCGGGAAATCTTGCCGCACCAGCAGCACGTTCGGAAACTTCGACATGACCGCCGACCGGCTCGAACTTGGCCGGATCGAAATTGAGCTTCTTGTAGAGCGCGACGTTGGTGGTGATCGGCGCCGGCTGCGACGCCATCAGCGTGTAGCCATCGGGCGGCGCGACGAAGACCGCCTCGGCCGCGACATTGCCGCCGGCGCCGCCGCGGTTCTCGATCACGAACGGCTGGCCGAGCTTCTGCTGCAGCCGCTCCGCAAAGATGCGCGTCACCGTATCGACGCCGCCGCCGGCCGGCACCGTCACGATGATCTTGACCGGCTTGTTGGGATAGTCGGCCGCGGCGTCCTGGGCGGCCGCTGGCGACAGCAGCAGCGATGCGCCGCCGCGATCAGGGCCAGACGATCTCAACATCAGAGATCCTCCATCGGAAGCAGCTCATGCCTCGCAGATAGTCCACATTCGGGCTCATTGCGAATGTGGCACATTGTGCCAGTGGCGGTAAATCGGCGGGGAGCCGCGGCTAGAGTTCGGACAGCGCGGCGCATGGCGCGTTGCGCACGCCTTGCGGGCATACATGGCGCGGTCGGCGCGCTCGAGCAGCGTCCGCCGGCTGATCGAGCGGCAGCAGCATCGTCGCGCCCGCCGAGGCGCCGACCGACAGCGTCGCGCCGGCATGGGTCGCGGTGGTGCGCGCGATCGCCGCTTCGATGCGCCTGCGCCTTGGCGTGCGCATCCGCCTCGGCGCAGTTCCACAGCAGCAGCGCGAATTCGTCGCCGCCGAGCCGCGCCACCAGATCGGACGCGCGCACGTGGCGGTCGAGCACCATCGCCACCGCCTTGAGCACCGCGTCGCCGGCGGCATGGCCGTGGCGGTCGTTGATGCGCTTGAAGCCGTCGAGATCGAGATAGATCAGCGCCGCGCTCGTGCCATAGCGCTTCACATAGGCGCAGCGAGCGCTTGAGCTCGCGCTCGAAGCCGCGCCGGTTGAGCATGTCGGTGAGCGGATCGATCTCGGCGCGCGCCGCGAGCGCGGCCATCTGCGCGCGCGCGGCGGCAAGCTCGCGCTCGAGCCGCTCGACCTCGGCGGCGAGCTGCATCGCCCGCGCGCGCGCCGGCCGCTGGCGGCGCCTCGACGCGCTCGACCGGCTCGGCCGACCGGCGCTGCGGCGCGCGTCGCCGCGCTTCGGGCCGGCGCGCGGCTGCGGCGCGCCTTGCTCTGCTCGGCTGTCTTCGGCATCGCCGCCCTCGCGAATCGCACGCGACAGGATAGCGTCGGCCGTCATGACGCGAGGTCAATTTCGCCACCGTCCCTCGCCATTGCACAGCGGATCCCGCGACCTGCACAGAGGCGCCGCAGCTGCGGCACCAGCACCGTGGCTCCATATGGCCGCTGTGCCACGATGTCGCAAGCATGTCGGGAGGTGAGAACCATGCTTCGATCGCTCCTGCTTTGCCTCTTCGCTCAGTCTCGCCGCGCCTCCCGCTCGCGGCGCAGGACTATCCGACCCGCACCATCACCTTCATCTGTCCGTTCCCGGCCGGCGGCGGCACCGACATCCTCGCCCGCATGCTGGCGCAGGAACTGCAGGACAAGCTCAAGCAGACGGTGATCGTCGAGAACCGCGTCGGCGCCGGCACCGTGATCGCGGCGCAGGCGGTCGCGCGCTCGGCGCCCGACGGCTACACGCTCCTGCTCGCGCCGGTGACGACGCTCGCGATCGGGCCGAGCGTCTACAAGAGCCTGCCCTACGACACGGTGAAGGACTTCGCGCCGATCGGGCTCGTCGGCTCCGCGCAGTTCGCGCTGGTCGCCAATCCCGTCGCTTGGCGCCAACACGCTGCCCGAGCTGATCGCGATCATCAAGAGCAGGCCCGGCGAGCTGAGCTACGGCACCTCGGGCGCCTCCACGCCGCATCATCTGTTCATGGAGATGTTCCTCAAGATGATCGGCGGCAAGGCGCAGCACGTGCCCTATCGCGGCAGCGCGCCGGCGCTCACCGACGTGGTGACCGGGCGAAATCCAGATGATGATGGTCGACCTCGCGGTCGCGATCCCGCATGATCAAGGAGGGCAAGGTGATGGCCTACGGCGTCACCTCGCCGACGCGCGTCAAGTCCATGCCGGAGCTTCCGACCATCGCCGAGGCCGGCCTGCCGGGCTATGCGGCGCGCGGCTGGTTCTCGGTGGTGGCGCGCGCCGGCACGCCGCGCCCGATCGTCGACCGCCTCAACGGCATCCTGATGGACTATCTCAAGCGCCCCGACGTCAGCGACAAGATGCAGGCGTTCGCCATCGACCCGCTGACCATCGACGCCCGACGAGCTCGCGGCGTTCATCCCGGCCGAGATCACCAAATGGGCGCAGGTGGTGAAGGACGCCGGCATCGAGCCGGAGTGAGTGACGAGGTCGCGCAGCAATCTCTGCCGTCGTCCCCGCGAACGCGGGGACCCAGTAAACGCTGACTGCGCTGATGTGTCTCAGATCGCAACAAATGCCATGGGATACTGGGTCCCGCTTGCGCGGGGACGACGCCGAGTATGTGTCTGCGCAGTACATCGCCAGCAAAGCACGGGGCCGGAGTGAGACGGAAGGGCGCTTCAGCAAACCTCAGTGTCGTCCCCGCGCCGGCGGGGACCCATAACCACCGACGATCATATCGTGCACGGCATTGTTCCGTCGCTTACTCACGGCGTATGGGTCCCCGCCTGCG
>CAVUXO010000025.1:0-229208 GCA_963745515.1 uncultured Alphaproteobacteria bacterium | reverse complement strand
ACGATCGTGCGTCCTCGCAACGGTCGAACACCCAGATGCTCTTGCCGTCACGATCGATATCAACGCTGACGACCGCGCCCCATTTGCGCCGGTCCGGAAGCTGGGCCCAGCCATAAGTGAACTTGTAGGTATTGGGCGCCTCGTTGGGACCATACGCGAGGCCTCCCTGGGAATGGCCGCGGTCACCCGCAATCGCCAGCACCCCAACGAAGGCAACGCCGAACGCCAAGCTCATGCTGCGCCACATGACAGTCCTCCCATCGATTTGTTGTCGCCCTGACGTGGGGCTGGACTCATGGTCCATCAAATCGACGGCGCAATCAACACGCTTGAGAGGATGCTGAGACGATGAGGGCACAGCGGCCGGCGGGTCAGCCGGCCAGCAACTTGGCAATCGTTTTGGCGATGCCTCGCGTGGGCATCCGCCCTACGCCTTGGCGAGCGCGTGCACTGAGAAATAGCCGTCGGTCCAGGCCGTGATCGGTGTCCAGCCCGCACTCTGCGCCAGGAGGCCGAACGACTCGATCGTGTACTTGTAGCTGTTCTCGGTATGGATGGTCTCGCCGGCCGCGAACTCGATCACATGACCGGCAATGTTAACCGTTTGCCGCCGCCCGCTCACAAGATGCATCTCGATGCGGCGGCGCTCGCTGTTATAGAACGCCCGATGGCTGAACGCGTCGACATCGAAGTCGGCGGAAAGCTCGCGATTGATGCGCGTGAGCAGATTGAGGTTGAACTGCGCGGTCACCCCGGCGGCATCGTCATAGGCGGCGTTGAGAATGCTGGCGTCCTTGACGAGGTCCACGCCGACGACAAAGGTCGCGCGTGCACCGAGAATGCGCCCGGCGTGGCGCAGGAACGCCGCCGCATCCTGCGGCTCGAAGTTGCCGATGGTCGAGCCCGGGAAGAAGCCCGCCCGTGCCAACCCCACGATTGCGCTCGGCAGCCGGAACGGCTGCGTGAAGTCCGCCGCCACCGGCAGCACGCGCAAGCGTGGATAGTCATGCTGCAGCTGCCGCGCCTCCTGCCACAACATTTCGGCCGAGATGTCGACCGGCACATAGGCCTCGACCGTGGTGGCGGCGTCCAAAAGGATGCGCACCTTGCGTGTCGAGCCAGTGCCGAACTCGACCAGCGCGGTCTTCGGGCCGAACACGCGCGCGATCTCGGCCTTGTGGTCGCGCAGGATCGCGAGCTCACAACGCGTCGGGTAGTACTCTTTGAGCTCGGTGATCGCTTCAAACAGCTGCGAACCGCGCTCGTCATAGAAATACTTCGGCGCCAGCCACTTTCGGGGCGCGGAAAGTCCCGACAGCACATCGCTTGCAAATCCACTGTCCGCCAGCGGCCGCGCTCGCGCCACGTTGGTCTTGGTGGTCATGATCAGCCCCTTTGGCGTCTCAGTTGGTGTAGTCAGCGAGCCGCACGCCGCTGAACTGCCAGCGCGCCGGCGGATAGAAGAAGTTGCGATAGCTCGCACGCGCATGGCCCGCAGGCGTGGCGTGCGAGCTGCCGCGCAGCACCATCTGGTTGATCATGAACTTGCCGTTGTATTCGCCGAGCGCGCCTGAGGCGGCGCGGAAGCCCGGATAGGGCGAATAGGCACTGCGCGTCCATTGCCACACGATCCCGAAGGCGTCGTCGAGGAGACGCGCACGCGCCGCGACTTCCCATTCGGCTTCGCTCGGCAGATCCTTGCCGGCCCAGCGCGCGAACGCCTCGGCCTCGTAGTAGCTCACGTGGCAGACCGGCGCGTCGGGCTCGACCGGCTTGAGGCCCGCGAGCGTTAACTGCAGCCAGACGCCATCGACCTTGCGCCAGTAGCCGGGCGCATTCCAGCCTTCGGCTTCGACCGTCGCCCAGCCATCGGACAGCCAGAGCGACGGCGTCGCGTAGCCGCCGTCCGCGATGAAATCGAGCCATTGTGCGTTGGTGACAAGACTGCGGGCCATTCGCACCGGGCGCAGATAGACTTGATGCGCTGGGCTTTCGTTGTCGAAGCTATAGCCATCGCCCTCGTGGCCGATGGTGTGCAGTCCCGCGGGCACTTCAACAAAACCGCGCGCGGTTTTGTGCTGCTTTTGGGGCAGTCTCCAGCCCTCGTCGTAGGCGGGCGTGGTCGGGTTCTGCGCGAAGGCGTGCAGGATGTCGGTGAGCAGAAGCTCCTGGTGCTGCTGCTCGTGATGCAGGCCAATCTCGAGGATGCGCAGCACTTCCCGAAGTGCTGCCCCCTCGACGCAGGCGATCAGCTGCTCGACCGCCTCATCGACATAGCTGCGGTAGGCCGCCACGCGACCGAGCTCGGGCCGCGTTAGCATGCCGCGGCGCGGCCGCGCGTGGCGCGGCCCGGCGGCGACGTAATAGGAGTTGAACAGGTAGGCGAATTCCGCATCGAACACCTGATAGCCGGGCAGATACGGCAGCAAGAGGAATTGCTCGAAGAACCATGTCGTATGCGCGCGATGCCACTTGGTTGGGCTCGCGTCCGGCATCGACTGAACGACCTGGTCCTCAGGCCCGAGCGGCGACGCGCGTAGCTCGGTCTCGCCGCGCACGCCGCGGAACATTGCGGCCCAGGCCGAGCGCGCCCCAGGTGGCGGCTCAACAGCCCGGATCGGCGTGGCGCTGCCATCATGCAGATGACGAACAACGGGGGAGGATGATGATGCAGGTGCCATGCCCCAATCCCAGGCTTTGCGGGGTTGCGTTTCAGGGTGAGGACGAAGAACGGTGTAAAGGCGTGTCCGGTTCCCTCATTATACGCAGCGGAGGGAACCGAGGTTTCTTTGGCCGTGCACATTTTTGTGCGCGCTTTGGTGCGCGCAAGGCCTTGCACAGCCGTGCGTGGGGCCTACGGCCCCACGATTAACCTCACCGATCCGATGACTTGCGGGCAGTGACAGCAGGCCAGCATGCCCCAAGAGCTACAAGAGCCCACTACCTCACCGCGTTGGCTCCGGCCGCAGAGGCAACGCCGTCCTGCTGGCCGGTGCCACCGCTCATCCCGATCGCGCCGATCAGCCGGCCATTGACGATGATCGGCATGCCGCCCTCCGAGGCGATCGGACGTGCATCATCCGGAAAGCTCATGAAGCCGGTATTACCGGCCGCAAACTGGTCGGCGAACACTTTGGTGGGGCGGCGAAACAGCGCAGAGGTGCGGGCCTTCGCCTGCGCCAGCTGGACGGACGCATTCTGGGTGCCGTCGGCGCGCTCGAAATAGACCAGAAAGCCGCCCGGATCGACCACCGCGACCGCCATGCGCCAGCCGTTCCGCCGGGCCTCCGCCTGAGCCGCGGCAGCAGCCTCCCTGGCCTGCTCGATGCTGATCGGCGCTCCATAATCTGGCGACTGCAAGGGCGGCTGGGCGTGCGCGCTCGCGCCTACCAAAGAAGCAGCCGCAACGGCCGAAATGATCCAAGCGCGTGTCCGCATCGTCAAGACTCCTCATGATCGGCGCTGTGGCCGGGCGTCATCATGTTGTCGAAAATCCGCTGCCGGATGCACCGCTTACCGTGGGTGCTTCCCGCTCCCAGTGTCGCCGATTGAAGTTCCTACAACACTTGCCGCAAACTCGGTTAAGCACTTCAAACCGAAAGCACATTGGAAGCATGGATTTGCCAGTGCCTGCGTGCGAAGTTCGTGCAATGGGTTGGGAGGTATCACGAACTTCGGGAGCGGGCACTAACGAACCAGTGGCCAGAATAGGCGAGATGCCACAAGTCCAGCAAGGAGCGCCATCCCCTGCCTTGGGACAAACCCGCCGAGCCGCTTGCAGCCACACCGGCCCTCGACCGACAATGTCTCGACAACAACGGACCCTGACCATGCGACGACTAGGACTGGCGATCGTGGCAGCGCTGATTTCGAGCGCGCCGGCCTTGGCTCAACCCAACTGCCGCAATACCACCGACTTCGGCCGCTGGCTCGCCGACTTCAAGCGTGAAGCGCTGGCGCAGGGCATCTCGCCGCGCGCTTGGGAGGCCTCCGCGCCCTACCTGGTGCTCGACCAGCGCATCATCAACATCGACCGGGGCCAGCGCTTCTTCGCGCAGACCTTCCTGGAGATGTCCGAAAAGATGCTGCCGGGCGGGCGGCTCACGGGCGGCGCGGCCAAGATCAAGCAGCACCGGGCCCTGTTCGATCGCGAGGAGAAGGAATTCGGCGTACCGGCGCCGGTGATCACCGCGTTCTGGGGTCTCGAGAGCGACTTCGGTGCAGGCCAGGGCAAGGACCACTCGATCAAGTCGATTGCCACGCTCGCCTATGACTGCCGCCGCTCCGACATGTTCCGGGCCCATCTGTTCGACTCGCTGCGGATCGTCGAGCGCGGCGACCTGCAGGCCCGAGGAGATGATCGGCTCCTGGGCGGGCGAGCTCGGGCAGACCCAGTTCATGCCGTCGGAATACATGGCGCACGCCGTCGACTATGACGGCGACGGCCACCGCAACCTGATCAAGAGCGTGCCGGACGTGATCGGCTCGACCGGCAAATATCTCGTCCATCTCGGCTGGAAGCGCGGCGAGCCCTGGCTGCAGGAGGTGCGCGTTCCGCAGAACCTGAAATGGCAGGAGGCCGACCTGACGATCCAGCATCCGCGCTCGCAATGGGCGCGCCTGGGGCGTGACCCGCGCCAACGGCGCCGTTGCAGTCCGACAACCTGAAGGCGTCGCTGGTGCTGCCGATGGGGCGCCTCGGACCGGCGTTCCTCGCCTACGATAACTTCCAGGCCTATCTGAAGTGGAACGCGTCGCTGATGTATTCGCTGACTGCGGCCTATTACGCCACCCGGCTCGACGGCGCGCCGGCGATGAACCGCGGCGTCCGAACATTCCCAAGCTCACCATCGACGAGAACCGCGAACTGCAGCAGCTCCTGCAGCAGCGCGGCTACGACGTCGGCCGCATCGACGGCGTGCTCGGACTCAAGAGCCGCTCCGCGGTCCGCGAGATCCAGATCAAGCTCGGCATGCCGGCCGATTCCTGGCCGACGCCGGAGCTGCTGCAGCGGCTGCGCGGCGGCGACGTAATTGCTCGGGAGGCGGGCCTGACGAGCCTTCGAATGCTCGCCTGCTTGGCGAGATGCTCATGACTGCGCAGCGCTGCTCTTGCCGTCCTCACGCTCGCCACGTGGCGCCCGCTGTCGCGCAGACGGCGCGGCGACTATCCGAACCGCACGATCCGCATCATCGTGCCGTTCCCGCCCGGCGGCCCGGCCGACCTGATCGCGCGCTTCGTCGGGCAGAAGATGAGCGAGGACTTCGGCCAGCCGGTCGTGATCGAGAACCGCGCCGGCGGCAACACCGCGCCCGCCGCGCAAGCGGTCGCGCGTGCGGCGCCCGACGGCTACACGCTGTTCACGCCGATGGACACCACCATGGTGATGAACCCGTTGGTGATGACCAACCTGCCCTACGACCCGCTCAAGGATTTCTCGCTGATCTCGCTGCTGACCAAGAATATGTCGCTGATCGTGGTGCGCGCGAGCGACGGGCCGAGGACGCATCAAGGAGCTGATCGCCAAGGCGAAGGCCAATCCCGGCAAGCTCAACATGGGCGCCGGCACCATCACGTCGCGGCTCGGCGCACTCCTGTTCGCCAAGAAGGCCGGCTTCGACGTGCAGCTCGTACCGTTCAAGGGCTCGCGCCGAGATCGGCCAGGCGTGCTCTCCGGCACGGTCGATTTCGCGCTCGACTCGACCGGCACCGGCGCTGCCGCTGATCCAGGGCGGTCAGTATCGCGTGCTCGCCAAATATTCGACGCGGCCGCTGCCGCAATTGCCCGACCTGCCGAGCATCAACGACGCCGCCGGCCTGCCCGACTCGCCGAAAGCTCGACCTGGATCGGGCTCACCGGCCCCGCCGGCATGCCGGCCGCGATCGTCGACAAGCTCAGCCGCAAGGTCGCGAGCATCTATGCCGATCCGGTGATCAGCGGACCGGCTCGAAAAAGCCGGCATCACCGCCGGTCAGCTCGACGCCGGCGGAATTCGACGCCTTCGTCCGCAGCGAGAGCGAGCGCTGGGCCAAGGTGTTCAAGGAGAACAGCCACTTGAAACTCGCAGATTGAGCCTCACGAAGTAGGCCTTGCATAGGCAAGCCCGGACAGAGCGTTCCCGCTCCGCCCGGGTAGCAGGTTTTGAAACGCGCGGCGGATTAGCGCTGGCGTCCCATGATGCAGCCTTCGATGAACATCATCACGGCCTTGGCTTCGTATTCGCCGTCAGACAGGCGATAGCCGCGCGAGGATGCCAGCGACTGACAGGCCGCGAAGCTGCGGGGATACTTGGCTTTCATGTCGTCCATCATCTCCCTGGCGCTCCGCTGCGCGAAGGCATCGCCGGCGATGCTGACGGTGGCGAGGGCGGTGACGGCAAGAATTACTGCGCGCATTTGGGTTCTCCCTTGGAAGGTGGTTCGCAGATGGTCTGCGATGCGTGGTGACCCATCCGCGTGGATGGGATGCGCGGACTGTGGGGCAGGGCCCGCTCGGGCGGAAATGCCAAGCCGATATCAAGTCCATAGCTGACCGCTATGGCAGCCACGCTGCGCCAGCACGAAGACGCATCAATGCCTGGAGCGCGCGCGTCAGCGCGGAATCCCGCCGGCTGCCTACTTCGCCGCCTCAAGCGCGGTACGCACTCGCGTCGCAACCGCGGGCGGCGTGCGGGCGAGCTCTCCGACCAGCGTCTGCACGGCTTCCCCGGTCATCGGCGTCACTTCGAGCTGAAGCTTGGCAGCCTCCTCCAGGAAGGTCTTGTCCTTCATGGTGGCGTCGAACGCACGCCGCAGCGCCTCGACGCGCTCGGCCGGCACGTCGGGCGGCAGAAAGAACGGCCGCGCATATTCGGTGCGTGCGAACAAGAGCCGCATCGCCTGTCGCTCGGCGTCAGTCTTGGCGAGGCTCATCACCAACGGCACGCCCGGCAGCTCCAGATACGGCTCGACATTGTACTGCACCAGGATCTTGATCTTCTTCTCGTCGATCCAGTTTTGCGTCAGCGCCTTGACCGAGGCCCAGCCGACGCCGGCATTGCCCTGGATCTCGCCGCGCTCGATTGCGAGATTGATCTGCGGCGTGCCCTGATAGCCGCGCACGATCTTGAACTTGTAACCGAAGAGATCGTTGAGCAGCAGCGGAAAGTCGTTCATGGTCGTGCCCACCGTGGTGGAGCCGACCAGCACCTCGCGATTGGCAGCGTCCGCGATGCTGCGTACCGGGGCCGTGTGCCAGACGAAGCCGACGTAAGCTTCGCGGTTGGCGCTGCCGATCCAATTGAGCTTGCCGGCATCGAACTGCGCGCCGGCCTGCAGCATCGGCGCCGTCGGAATGCCGTTGAGCGGCACGCCGATCACGGTGCCGTCCTTGGGACCCTGATTGTAGATCTGATTGGTCATCACCATGCCGCCGGCCGCCGGCTGGTTCTGCACGATAGCGGTGGGATTGCCCGGGATGTGGTGCACGATCTGACGCGCCAGCGCGCGCGCATAGAGGTCATAGGCCCCACCCACTGCCGATCCAACCACCAGGCGGAGCTGCTTGCCGCGATAGAAGGCGGCGACGTCCTGCGCCTGCGCAGGCGACGCGACGATGGCAGCGCAGGCAGCAAAGAGCAGATGCTTGATCATGAAATTTCTCCCGGACGATCAGCACTCTCGTATCGAGGCTCGCCCCACGCAAGACGTAACAAGACATAACGCGCGTGAATGACCGTAGCGAGTGTTGCGGCTGATACTCAACAGCTGTGCGCTTCTGCAACGCCAGGAACTCCGTGTCATTCCTGCTGCTCGTGTCCAACTACCAAAGCCATACGAGATCAATGAGTTGTCACTGTCCCTCGATTTCGCATCTTGCAAACGAAGTCGTCGCAAAACGATACGAGCGTCGGGATCGGCACACGCGCTGCCGACTCGGCGTGGTCCACGAACATAATTCCGACAAACAATCACACGATGTATGCGTTAATTGTAACACGCAGTTTCTTCAACTACATTTTGATATCGATTATCACTGGAGGTGATCGGGTCGCGAGACGAGGTGCAGGTGGCGTGAGGGGCAAAGATGAGCGCATCTGCAAAAGATCCAGTCGATCCCGGTTCAACCAGCGACAGCCCGACAGAGGACGCCCTCCCTGAGGATGCCGCCCGTGAGTATTCTCCGATTGAGGAGGCACCCTCGAATGAAAGCCCGGCGGCTTACGCGCCGAAAGCAGGGCAGCACCTAAAGCCAAACCCCATTCTCACCAGTCCGAATGTCGAAAGCGCGCCAGCAAACACGCGCGTAGAGGCAACAGATCAATCGCGGCCGCCCTGGGAGCGGCAGCGCACGTTTCCTGGCGACGCGACGATAGGAAGTGTGCACTCCACCTCGCAGCCGGTGCACAAATGGGACGACGGCCCAGCGACCCAAACAGACGACGCGCAGACACGTCAGATGAGTGGCCCGATGTTCTCCGCGATCGTCGTCGCCACGGCGGCAGCGGCGGGCACTGTCGCGTACCTTTGGAGCTCGCACCAAGGGAGCAATCCTCCTGACCGAGTGGCTCTGGTTTCGGCTCCGGCTCAACCGAGCGTGCCACCTAGCCCAGGTCGACAGCCGGCGTCGGGGACAGGCGCCGTGGCAGAGCCGCCTGCACTACCGCCGGATCCTGATCGGCGACCACTTGTCTCACAGTCTGACGAAGCGCGCTTGCGGGAGCGCGCGCGGCAATTGACCATCAAGGCGGCGCGCCTGTGGCAGGTCGATGCGCCCGCACGTTTGATCGTCTCGGCCGCGGATGCCCCCGCCGATGTCGACGTGGTCATCAGTGGCCTTGCGACCGGCACAGTGCTGTCGCTCGGAAAGCCGACCGGTCCAAATGGATGGCGCCTGTCGGCCAAAGATCTCAACAGCGTCATGATCCTGCCGCCGCGCGGCTTCGTCGGCGTCATGGACCTGATTCTGGAGCTGCGCCTCGCCAACGACAGCATGGTCGATCGCAAGGGCTTGCTGCTCGAATGGTCGCACAACAGCGCCGTGGCTACGGCGGCTTTCCCGCCACGCCAGATCGAGGCGGCCGAGATTGAGCTGATGGTCAAGAGCGGGCTGGAATTCATGGGGAATGGAAACATCGCGGCAGCCCGAATGATGTTCCGGCCGGCGGCCGAATCCGGTGATGCAGTCGCCGCATTTGCGCTCGCCGAAACCTACGACCCATCGGTGCTCAAGCAACTGGGTGCCATTGGCGGGATTACATCGGACGTCTCACTGGCCAACACCTGGTATGAGAAAGCACGTGCTCTCGGCTCGCCCCTGGCCAGGGAGCGGCTGGAACGCCTCGCTCGCGTACGTGAATAAGTGGCATGCGCGCAGCCGCGATCGCTCCTGGTCACTCCCAAGCAATGCCTGAGCGAAGTGAAGAGTCAGAAAGTTCAAAGAGCAAAGAAGATAAAGAAGATAGAGTGAGGAGTAGTGTGATGCTCACGTGCCGATCTCGATTCATTGCTTTCCTTGCCCCATTACTTGCGGTCCTGATCTCCGGGCCTGCCCAAGCTCAGCAGAATCCCGCGGGGCGTGGCGCACCGAGCGCCATCGCGAGCGGCGAAGGCACCAAGGTTGCGCGGATCAACAACTGGACCATCGCGATCGCGGCCGGCCTCCTGGAGGGCAGTTTCATTCGTTTTGCCGCTGAGCTCGGCAAGGCGCTCGATGACGGCGACAACCTGCGCATCCTGCCGATCGTCACCTACGGCGCTTCCGAGAACATCTCCGATCTGCTCTATCTGCGAGGGGTGGACATCGCGATCACGCATGCCGACGTCTTCGACTTCTACAAGAAGGCCGGCGACGTGAGAAACATCGAGCAACGGGTCAACTATATCTCCCAGATGCACAACACTGAGTTCTACGTGATGGCGCGCGCCGATATCGCGCGCATGGAGGACCTCGCCGGCAAGAAAGTGGGATTTCACGTCAAGGGATCAGGTCCAAGCGTCACCGGCCCGATGATCTTCGAGCGGCTGGGCATCAAGGTCGAGCCGGTCTTCATCAACCACACGTTCGCAATCGAAAAGATGCGCACCGGTGAGATTTCCGCAATCTTCCAGCTCGGCGCCAAGCCCAATGACCTCCTGGCCAAGCTCAAGCCAGAGCTCGGGATGCATTTTCTTGCAATCAATTGGGGGCCGAAATTCTCGGACTACTATCTGCCCGCGACCCTCACGCATGACGACTATCCAAACCTGATCCCTCCAGGCGGAACCATCGATACACTCGCGGTCCCGGTCGTGCTGGCAGTCTACAACTGGCCGAAGAACAGCGATCGCTACCGGCGCGTCGAGCGCTTCGTGCAGTACTATTTCGAGCGCTTCGACAAGCTCAAGGAGCCTTCCTTCCATCCGAAGTGGAAGGAAATCAATCTGGCGGCTCGCGTTCCGGGATGGAACCGCTATCCGGCGGCGGAAGAGGCACTCGCGGCGTCAAAGGATGGTGGAACCGGGCGGCAGGCGAATTCAAACGAACCACCTGCGGCAGCCCCCGCACGCGCCGATGCGTCCGCATTGGAGAAATCACCCCTGTTCGATGAATTCCTGGAGTGGCGTCAGAAGCGGCAACAGCAACAACAGCAGCAGCAACAGAAGAGCCGTAGAAACTAACAAACCGCGCGCTCGCGCAAACACGAACCAAGTCGTGCACGTCACTTGAATGACGGGAATAAGGTGGGGGAAGCGCCCCAAGCATGGGGAGTGCGCCAACCGGCGCGAAGAAGCCAATCGCTCGAAACACGGCTGGCTTCTTCATGTTTTGACTGAAAGCTTCCCCGGAAAGGACCGACCATGCTGAAGGAGGCTTCATCGGTGTTTCACGCCAGCGACGGAGCTGCATACGAGCACTGGCTCGGCCGTTGGTCGAGCCGGCTTGCCAACACATTCCTCGACTTCGTGAAATTCCCCGACGACGGCGAGTTGCTCGACGTCGGCTGCGGCACCGGCTCGCTCACCATGGCAATGGCCAAGCGCTGGCCCGGGCAGCGAGTGATCGGGGTCGATCAGTCGTCCAAATACATATCCTACGCGCAGTCGCGCCGAACCGGCGACCAGCCGACCTTCGAGACTGGCGACGCCTGCGCGCTCACCTATCAGGACGGGCGATTTTCCGGCGTGGCAGCGCAACTCCTTTTTCTCTTCATTCCAAAGCCGGTGGTGGCGCTGCGCGAGATGGCGCGCGTCGCACGACCCGGCGCGACTGTGGCGGCGGCGGTGTGGGATTCGCGCGGCGGCCTGGTGTTTCAACGCATGATGTGGGACACCGCCGTCGCAATCGATCCGAATGCCCGCCTCGCGCGCGACAGCCTTTTTGCCAACCCGGTCGCGATCCCGGGCGGACTTGCCGGCTTCTTCCGCGATGCCGGCATTGAGAACGTCGAGACCGAGTCCATCACCATCCGCATGGACTATGAAAGCTTCGACGACTACTGGGATTCGTTCCAAACCGGACAAGGACCGGTAGGAGTTTATTTCTCGAATCTGACGCCCGACCAGAGCGCGCGGATCCGAGAGGCGGTGCGCGACGCCTATTGCTCCGGCGCACCTGACGGACCGCGATCGCTCGCCGCCACGGCATGGGCCGTCCGAGGCACGGCCCCTTGAGCTTGCTACGCGAATTTATCGCCCGGCGCCGGTACGTTCCAGCTTGAGCGAGAAGCCCGGCTTGCTGACGTGAATGAGATTGCAGTCGGATCGCTGCACCAGCTCTGCCATCAGCTTCACCAGCGGGTGGCGCGTCGTGACGTAGGGCTTGGCCGGGCCCGCGGCGCGCATCGCCGCGATGTCCTCCTTGCTGAGAAGCCAGCGCAGCAGCAGCTCCTCCTCGGACACGGTCGCGGCATCGAGATCGCGCCGCATGTCCGCGATGGTCGGATGCTCGCGCGTCTGCGCCTTGATCTCCTTGGCGCGCGGGCGATCGAGAATGCGTGCCGCGCACCTCCTGATCCATGGCGGTGACCGCCTCCTCGCCGAAATGGCCGAGCGCGTAGCGGATGACCTGATCGGTCACCTCCTTGTAGCGCTCGCCCACGATGACGTTGATCGCGGCCTGGCTGCCGACGAACTGCGAGAGCGGCGTCACCATGATCGGATAGCCGAACTCGACGCGCACGCGGCTCGTCTCCTCGAGCGCCTCCTGGAGCTGCGACTCCTTGCCGACCTGCCGAAGCTGGTGGCCGAGATTGGAGATCATGCCGCCCGGCACCTGATGCAGATAGGTCTCGTAGTCGTATTCGGCCGGCGCGCCGATCGGAAAGCCCTCGCGCTTGGCGATGACGGTGAAGTGCTCGCTGACCGGGCGCAGCACCTCTTCGTTGATGACCGGCTTGTAGCCGAGCGCGCGCAGATTGTGCGCGACGTTGAAGATCGACGGCAGCGCCGAGCCGTCGGCAAGCGGCGGCACGCCGGTGTTCACGATCCGGATGCCGAGTCGCACCGCTTCGAGCGCGACCAGCGGCCCCAGGCCCGTGGTGCAATGGCTGTGCAGCTCGACCGGAATGCCGCCGGCGTTCTTGAGCACGACCGGCACCAACGTGCGCACGCGTTCGGGCGTGAGCAGGCCGCCCGGGTCCTTGAGGCAAAGCCGGAACGGCTTGAGCGTCACCGCCTGCCGGCAGCGCTCCGCGTAATATTCGTCGGTGTGAACGGGCGAGACCGAATAGATCAGGTTGACGATCGGATCGACCCCGAACTGGCGCGCGACCTTCACCCGATAGGTCCAGCCTGGCAGATCGTTCCAGGGCTCGGAGATGCGCGCCTGCCGGATGCCGTTCGCGGCCATGCGGCCGATGAACAACTCGTACATGCAGGGCGGATCGAACGCGAAGGTGTTGACGCGTCCGGCGATCAACCGCATCGGCGTGTCGGGACAGAGCGCGCAGATGCGCTTGATGCGCTCCCACGGGATCCTCGCGCAGCTCGCGCACGGCCTTCTTGATGTGCGAGCCCGAGAGCAGCTCGATCGCCTCGAAGCCGGCCTCGTTCAGGTTCTTGGCGATCGGCAGCATCATGCCGGTCGACATCCGCTCAGCCCACAGACTCTGATGGCCGTCGCGGATGGTGGTGTCGACGAAGTGAACGTGTTCCATGGGCGATCCCTTCGCGCCTAATTCGGCCGCAGCAGAAACAACGGCTGGCCGAATTCGACGAACTCGCCGCTCGATACCAGGATGCGCTCGATCACGCCGGCCGTTTCGGTCTTGATGCTGGCGAACACTTTCATCACCTCGATCAGACCGACGGTCGCGCCTACCGCAACCTTGCTGCCGACCTCGACATAAGGCGGATCGGACGGCGCCGGTGCCGAATAGAACTTGCCCACCATCGGCGCTGTCACCGGCACGAGGCCGGCGGGATGCTGCTAGGTGCAGGCTTCGCCTCGGGCAGAGGAGCGGACGCAGCCGGCCTGCGCGGCGCTGGCGACTGCCGTGGCGCTACTGGATGAGGATGTCGCGCGCGTGCCGCCGGTTGCGGTCGGCACATAGCCGCCCTTGCTGACCGTGATCTTGCGCTCGCCGTGCTCCAGCTGAAGGAAATCGAACTTCGATTGCTCGAACAGCTTGAGGATTTCGAGCACGTCGTCTTCGGTCAGCTCCATCAAGCGCTCTCCGCAGGGCAGGCTTTTGGCAAATCGATAGAGCATTTTCGGAGAAAGTGGAAACCGGTTTGCACACGAAAATGCAACCACGCATCGCAGCGATGATCATTCCCGCAGACGTTGCCGATGCCAGCGATCATGATGAGCGCCTCACTGCTGTGCTCGCGCGCAACCGAATCGCACCGTTACGGCCGATTTGGTTAATCGGTGCGCCTCGCAAGCCTGAAGAACCGTTCATCGGAACTCGTTGAGTTTGCGTACCAAAGTCCGGCCGCAATGGGGCCCTAAACGGTGCCACGGATCGGGGCGGCAGCCGCGCATCAAATTGATGCGCCATTCAAGATTCTCAGGAGGGCACCTTGCCATTCAAACCTGTCAGGAAGCTGCAAGAGCTTCGCTACGTCCTGCTCGCCGGCACCCTAATGTCGACGGTTGCGGTTCCACAATTGAGCGTCGCGCTTGAGGGCGTCCGCGGAACGGATGGCCGTCTGATCGTTGCACAGCGTGAAGATCCCAAGGACAAGGACAAGGGCAAACAGCAGAACAAAGGCCAGCCGGGCGGACAACAGGGCGGTCAAGGCGGACAACCAAAAGGCCCAGGTGGCCAACCCGGCCAGCAAGGTGGTCAGGGCCAACAAGGTGGTCAAGGCCAACAGAAGCAGTTCGGGAAGCAGGGTCCTGGTGGCTCGCCGCAGTTGCAGCAGGGCGGCCAAGGTGGCGGACAGCCAGGCGGGCAACCTGGACAGGGCCAGCAAGGTCTGCCGGGCCAGCAGAAGCAATTCGGCAAGCAGGGCCCCGGCGGCTCACCGCAGTTCCAGCAGGGCGGCCAAGGCGGAACTGGACCACAAGGACCACAAGGCGGACCGGGACAAACTGGACAGGGTCAGCAAGGCTTACCCGGACAGCAGCAAAAGCAATTCGGAAAGCAGGCTCCTGGCGGCTCACCACAGATTCAGCAGGGCAACCAAGGCGGAACCGGACCGCAGGGCGGACCAGGACAAACCGGACCGGGTCAGCAAGGCTTACCCGGCCAGCAGAAGCAATTCGGCAAGCAGCCTCCTGGCGGCGCACCACAAATTCAGCAGGGCAACCAAGGCGGTACCGGACCGCAGGGCGGACCAGGACAACCTGGACAAGGCCAACAAGGTCTGCCGGGCCAACAAAAGCAATTCGGCAAGCAGGGCCCTGGCGGGCCGGGACAGCAGGGTCTTCCTGGACAACAAGGCCTTCCGCAGCAAGGCGGAGCGGGACCGCAAGGTCTGCCCGGTCAGCAAGGCGGGCCGAAGCAATTCGGCAAGCAAGGCCCCGTCACCGGTCCGCAGGGCGCGGGAGCACCGGGCCCGCAGGGCGCTGCCAGCATCGACCAGTTGCGCTCGCAGCGGCAGAGGACCACGGACCAGAGCGGCAACACCGTCATCAAGGAGGGTGACCGCACGATCGTGCGCACTGGCGGGAAGGTCGTCATCCAAACCGACGAGAACGAGCGCTTCCGCCGCTTCGCGCCCAATGCCAAAGTGGAGGTGCGCGGCAACGAGCGGTTCGCGGTCTACGAGCGGCCGGGCAACGTGCAGATCATCAACATAACCGACAACAACGGCCGTCTGCTTCGGCGCGTGCGCCGCGGTCCCGATGGCCGCGAGGTTCGTGCTGATCGAGAACCGGCGTGGTCCTGGCTTCGGAACCGGGCTTGCGGTTGGCCTCGCGGTCGGTGTCGGTGTCGGTGCCATCGTGGCGCTCAACCTGCCGCCACCGGTCATCACCATCCCGCGTGAACGTTACATCGTCGATCTCGATGTCGCGCCGCCCGACCTGCTCTACGAGACGCTGGCAGCGGCACCGCTGATGGCGATCGAGCGCCCCTATACGCTTGATGAGATCCGCTACAATGTCGAGCTGCGCGATCGCATGCGCCGCATCGACATCAATACGATCACCTTCGAAACAGGCTCGTGGACTGTCACGCCCGACCAGTACGACCGGCTCGCCGGCATCGCCGAGGCGATCGGGCGCCTGCTGCAACGCCGGCCCGACGAGGTGGTCATGATCGAGGGTCATACCGACGCCGTCGGCAACGACGAAGACAACCTGTCACTTTCTGACCGGCGCGCCGAGACGGTGGCCAGCGTCCTCATCGAGCAGTTCGGCATTCCGGCGGAAAATCTGGTGACCCAGGGCTATGGCGAGCAGTATCTGAAGATCCCGACGCAGGACCCCAACCGGCTCAACCGCCGGGTCGCAGTGCGGCCGATCGGGGCACTGCTGGCGGGCAACTACCGCAACTGAGATCGATCACGTCGCTCTTAGCGTAACGCCGCAAGTCGGTGCACCCGGCTTGCGGCGTTTGCTTTTTCTCGCTCAAGCTCGACGCATCGGGTCGCGGAACGTCGCGCGAACCTCACATCACGTCGCCCATCACCATCTTCGCCCTCGGCCGGCGGGCGCTCGTAGAATTCCGGGTTCATCCGGCTGTCGACGCCTTCGCGCTTGAGCGCCTCGGTGAACTCCTTGCGGATAGCCGGATCCTCCTGGTGATAGGGGATCGCGCTGCCGCCCTTGTTCAGGTCGATGGCGCCGTAGTCCATCAGCTGCTCGCCCGGGCGGCCGGCCTTGCGGCGCGCGCTGATTGTTCGGGCCGTGCCAGGCCGAGACGCGCAAGCCCTTCCTTGCCGACGCCGAAATGCTGGTGGAACCAGTCGCCCGCCATCGGCGCCGCCGAGACGAGGCCGACCGGCTCGTAGTCCTGGCGCAGAATCTTGTCGGCCTTGCCGTCCTTCCACGGCGTGGTGCCGAGCGCCTCCGGCCACGTATAGGTGTAGCCCTTGCCCTTGACGCAGACGAGCACGGCGGCCGACTGGTGCTTGTGTGCCTTGGAGTAGCGGCCGGTCTCGTGCTGGCCGATCCAGACGTAGAAGCGGTTGCCGGCCATCTGCGGCTCGACGCGGCGATAGCCGGGCGAGCGGCGGTTGTCGAGCGGCAGCTCGGTGTTGACGATGTCGGGCATGAAATTGGTGCGCCGCATGGCGAGCCCGCGGATCGGATCGGGCTCGACATCGTCGTTCGGCTTGAAGAAATCGTCGGCGCCGGAGAACCGCTCGCTGAAGGCTGTGCGGGCAATTGAAGATGAATCTGCGGATTGTCGAGCAGGTTCATCACGTTCGGCGCCGACGTGCCGCACAGTAGCAGCGCCGGCGAGCTCGCCGCGTTGATGAAGCGATGGAACGCGTTGAGCGGAATCGCGAACAGCGAGCCCTTCTGCCATTCGAAGGTGTGGCGCCTGGTCTGGCCCTCCTGCCAGACTTCGGTGGTGCCGCGGCCTTCGACGACCAGACAGACCTTCTCGTAGAGATGCCGCTCGATGTTGAGCGCGCCCGCGCCCGGCACCTCGACCACATACATGCCCCACAGGCCTTCGGTGCCGAAGAGCTGGATGTAGCTGCCGCGCCCGCCCTGCCGCTTCCAGGGCGCGAGCGGCAAATCCTGCACGCGCCGCACGCCGATGCCGCGATAGATCGGAACGCCCTCCGCCTCCATGAAGCTGTCGTAGGGCATCGGCTTGCGCAGGAACTTGCCGAAGCCTGCGTTCTCGCCGGCCTTCGGCTCGTGCCAATGGACCTGATCGGGCGTGTCGTGCATGGGAACCTCGAACTTTGACGGGCTGACTCTCAGGCGGCCAGATTGCCGAACCGTTTCAGGTTCTCTTTCTGCTTCTCGTTGCGCGGCGGCAACTTGAACAGCCGCGCTGCGCTGCCGCCCAGAATATTGTGCTTGGCCTTCTCCGACAGGAACGGCAGGTCCCACACCGTCGACGGCAGATCGAAGTCCCAGTGCGGATAGTCGGATGCGTAGAGGAGCTGGGTCTCCGCATTGATCATACGGAAGGTGCATTCGAGCGCCGTCATGTCCTCGCGCTCCATCGGCTGCGACGCGTAATACATGTCGCGCATATAGTCGCTCGGCTTCTTCTTCAGCAGCGGATATTCCGAGATGCGCAGGCGGTATTCATGATCGAGCCGCTGCATCAGGAACGGAACCCACGCAAGCCCGCCTTCGATCCAGATCACCGGCAGCTTCGGGAAGCGCTCGCCGAGCCCGTTGGTCACCCAGTTGGTGAGATGGATGATGTTATAGATCGGGAAGCCAAGCGCGTGCACCGAGGCGAAACGGTTGAGGCTCTTGAACACGGGCTCGCCGACATTGACGGCCGAATGGAACGCGAGCGAAAGCCCGCGCTCCTCGATCGCGCGATAGACTTTCATGCATGAATTGTGGTGCACCGGCATCGAACGCACCGACGACACCATGAAGCCGGTCACGTGCTTGCGGTCACCGAAGGTCTCGACCTGACGCAACGCCTCGTCGGTGTCCGAGAGCGGCAACGAAAGCATCGAGTAGAGGCGCCCGTCTGCCTCCGGCAGCATTCGCTCGGTGAGCCAGCGGTTGTAGGCCCAGCACAGCTCGATCTCCATTTCGACCGAGGGATGCATGCCGACCGCGAGCAGCATGGTCGGGAACAGGCAGGAATAGTCGATGCTCATCGCGTCCATCCAGCGATGGCCGAGCTCGACATCGCGAAGCTTGCCGGGGCCCGTCTTCTCCGACGAGCGCATGGGATAGCGGGTGATGCGGCCGCCCATGTCCTGGAAGCTGACCTGACTCGGCATCAGGGTCTGCCGCCCCTTGGCGCGGCCCGAAAGGATGAGTTGCCGGAGCACCTCGTTCTCGATCAGCGGCAGGAAGTCGTCGTAGCACTCGTTCTCGTAGTGGTGCCCGTCGATGTCGACAATCAAGAGGTCGTCGAGATGGCGCTGCACGGCCTGCTTGCGCGCGTGGGCAAGCAACCGGCTGGTATTGAGCTCTTCGAGCGAGACCCGGCGGCCGCGATCGGCAAGGAGGTCCATGGGTGTTTCCCCTTATCTTGTGCGTTCAATCAGTCGCTTTATGGCTTACCGCCGCCTGCCATGGGCTGCAAGTCTGTCCCCCACTGCTCATTTGACAGTCTGCTGCCCGGTTGCCAAGCTTTTGAGCGCAATTTCCATCCAAGAGAAGGAGTTACGATGGCCCTGCAAATCCGCCGCGTCGTCACCGGCCACGACCAGAATGGCCGCGCAACCGTCAGCATTGACGAAATCTGCAAGAACGTGATCTCGCGGCGGCCGTCACATTCGAGTTGCGTTGTTTGGTCGAGCGGTGAATTTCCAACCGACAACGGCGGCGACGCCGACGGCGGCACACGGCCGGTCGCAACCGTCGATCCCAATGGCACCGTGTTCCGACTGGTCGAGTATGGGCCAGGCGTGTCGCCGCGCAACCACCGCACCGAGTCGATCGACTACGCGGTCGTCATATCCGGTGAGATCGACATGGACCTCGATGGCACTGTGGTTCATCTCAAGGCTGGCGACGTGCTGGTTCAGCGCGGCACCATCCACAACTGGGTGAACCGCGGCACCGTGCCCTGCGTCGTTGCCTTCGTGCTGGTCGCGGCAAAGCCGGTCGAGCGCGCCGGCAAGAGTCTCACCGCAACGAACTAGATGATGTTCTCTTAAGGCGATGCCACACGCTCCGGTCATTCCCGCGCAAGCGGAAATCCAGCAAGTGTAATCTGGGTCCCCGCTTGCGCGGGGACGAACGGGGACAGGCTGACACTTCTATCTGCAGCGATTGAACGGACCGTTCCAGCCCATACCTTGGAAATGATAGTAGAGCCTGCGGCCGCGCAGCTGCGCCGTGACCGTGCTCGGCTCATAGCCGTTCTCGCTGAAATTGCAGCGCCCGGTCCACCGCACGGTGTCGCCATTGCGCGTCACTCTGTCGAACTTGCAATAGAAATCTTCACCCGACAGCGCCAACGGCTCGATCACGATCGTCGACAAAGGAACGGTGCATCGTGACCTGATCGCCCATGTTCCGACGATTGTCTGTTGCGTCTGCGTCTGCTGCGCCTGCGCGAGGTCCGCAGGGAGGATTGGAAGCGCAATGGCGAACGTGAGCAGCAGCCGAATGCCGGCTGTCGATAGATCGATCACACGATTCTCCGATACCGCGGATCCGGGGCCTCAGAACGGGAACGCCCCTCACCCGCCGCCTTCCGCGATCAGCTTCTCGATCCGCTTGAGCTGATCGGCGGGCGTCTTGGCGATCTTGTCGATCAGCTGGCGAATGTTGTCGCCGCTGATTGGGCTCACCTCGATGCCAACCTTTTGGGCCTCTGCAAGATAGGCGGGATCCTTGTGGGTTGCCATGAAGGCGTCCTGCAGCGCCTTGGCGCGATCGGGTGGGATATCCGGCGGTGCCGCATAGGGCCGCGACAACGCATAGGGAATTTCGAGGATCTCGATCAGGTTGCGATCATCCGGGCTCTTGGCGAGCTCGCGCGCCATTGGAACATCCGGATAGTCCGGAAAGCGCGTCGAACGGCCAAACACGACCATGACGCGCCCAAGCCCGTTTGGCTTGAGCCAATCCGGCTTGTTGGCGCGCACCGACGACAAGCCGACGGTGCGGCCTTCGACCTCATTGCGCTCAATCGCCAGAAACAGAACGCCTAAGTCGGTGTAGCCGGGAATGACCTTGAGATTGAAGCCGAGCCACTCGCGCAGCAGCACGCCCATGGCGTCACTGGAGGCGCCCTCCGCGGTGCTGCCGAGAATGAGCGGCGGGCCATCGGCGCGGCGCACGTCCTCGATCGATTTGACTTTGGCGTCACGGCGCACAAGCAGAATGTAGGCATCGTTGGCGAGGCTTGAGGAGGAACCGAGCCAGGTGAACTTGGCCGGATCGTATTGGACGTTCTGATTGGTCTTGAGCTGGCCGATCAGGGCGATATTGCGTGCGAAGGTGCCGAACACCGTGCCGTCGCGCGCAGCGACATTGTAGATGTAGTTCGCGCCGCGCAGCGATCCGGCGCCCGGCATGTTCTGGATGATGATGTTCGGGTTGCCGGGAATGTGCTTGCTCATGTACTTAGCGAGCACTCGCGCATAGACATCGTAGCCGCCGCCGGTTCCGTAGCTCACGATCAGATTGACCCGCTTGCCACGATAGAAATCGGCAACGTCATCGGCCTGTGCCTTCGGGATAGCTAGTACGACGACAGCCAGCAGTCCTGCAACCATGACCGACGCATCGAACATTCTGCGCATGCTAACCCCCCTTAACCTCTGCTCTCGGCGAACAGCTTCCTGAGATAGTCGAGAAGCTGTGGCGGCGCTTTCTCGATCCGTTCGAGCGCGCCCACCACCTCGTCGGCGCTCATGGGACTGACATCGATATTAAGCCGCGCGGCCTCTTCGAGATAGAGCGGATCCCGATGCGTGGCGGCGAAGGCCTCCTGCAGCGCCTTGGCGCGCTCCGGGGGCAGGCCCGGCGGCGCCGCAAACGGGCGCGAAAGCCGGTACGGCAGCTCGGTAAGCTCGATCAGATCGCGTGCCGCCTCGTTGCGTGCAAGCTCACGCGCTGTCGGCACATCAGGAAAGTCCGGATGGCGCGTCTCGCGCGCAAACTGCACCAGCACATGGAACCCACTTCCCGGCTTAAGCCAGTCGGGCTTGATGGTCTTGACCGAGGACAGATCTGTGGTGCGGCCGTGCACCTCGCCGCGCTCCATCGCCAGGAACAGCGCGCCACTGTCAGGATAGCCGACGACGCGCTTGACGTTGAGGCCGATTGTGTCACGCAGGATGATGGGCACGTCGTTGCCGGTCGCGCCCTCCGCGGTGCCGCCGAGCACCAGGTGGCCGCCGCCAGGCCGGCGCGCCTCCTCGATGGTCTTGACCGGCGCGTCGGTGCGCACGATCAAAATGTAGGCGTCGTTGGCAAAGCGCGATGAAGAACCGAGCCAGACAAGGCGGCGCGGATCGAACTGCGCGTTGGGGTTGCTGCCGAGCAGGCCGATGAGCGGCATGTTGCGGGCGAAGTGCGCGAGCGTCGTGCCGTCGCGCGCCGCCACATTGTAGAGATAGTTCACGGCGCGCATCGAGCCGGCGCCCGGCATGTTCTGCACCACCACGGTGGGTTGGCCGGGCATGTGGCGGCCGAGATGGCGGCCAACGAGCCGAGCGTACACGTCATAGCCGCCGCCGGGCCCGTAGCCGACGATCAGGTTGATCTGCTTGCCTCGGTAGAAATCAGCGACCGTATCGGCCCGCACCTGCGAAGCGGCCAGCGCTGCCAGCATCAGCGCCGCTGCCGCCACTCCCTTGCGCATCGTGCTGCTCCAACTCCCGCGCACCTTTTGCCGGCAGTTTATGCGTATAGCGTCTAGCGTTCAACAGCACGCACCGCAGCGCAACATGACTCCTGATGCTCTTGCGAATCACCCGCCGCCCTTCTTATCCGCGAGCAGCTTCCTCATGTAATCGAGCAGATCAGGCGGCGCGGCCGCAATCTCATCGATCGCGCGCACCACGTCGTCGGCCCCGATCGGGCTCACGTCGACCTTGAGCCGCGCCGCGTCGTCGAGATAAAGCGGGTCGCGCTGCACCGCCATGAACGCCGCCTGCAGGGCCTCGCGCGCGATCCGCCGGAATACCGGGCGGCGCCGCGAACGGGCGCGACAGCCGATAGGGCAATTCGGCAAGCTCGATCAGCGCGCGTGCGCGTTCGTCGGGCGCGAGCTCGCGCGCGGTCGGCACGTCGGGCAATTGCGGATGGCGCGTGACGCGCGCGAACTGCAGCAGGATGCGCATGCCGCTGTCCGGCTTGAGCCAATCGGCGTGCGACGACTGCGTGGCCGATAGCCCGATCAGACGGCCGTCGAGCTCCTTGCGATCGACCGCGAGGAAGATCGCAGTTGCTGTCGGGATAGCCGGCGATCAGCTTGATGTTGAGGCCGAGCGCATCGCGCAACAGGATGGGCACGTCGTTGCCGGTCGAGCCCTCGCCGGTGCCGCCGAGAACGAGCGGCGGACCGCCCGGCGCGGCGCGCATCCGCGATCGAGTTGACCGCTGCATCCTTGCGCACGAACAGCAAGTAGGCATCGTTGGCATAGCTCGACGACGAGCCGAGCCAGGTGAGCTTGCGCGGCATCGAAGCGCACGTTCGGTATTGTGGCCGATGATGCCGATCAGCGGCATGTCGCGCCCGAAGGTCGCGATCGCGGTGCCGTCCTTGGGCGCGGTGTTATAAAGGTAATTGACGGCACGCAGGCTGCCGGCGCCCGGCATGTTCTGCACCACGACGTTCGGACTGCCCGGGATGTGGCGGCCGAGATGGCGCGCCATCAGCCGGCCGTAGACGTCGTAGCCGCCGCCGGTTCCATAGCCGACGATCAGGTTGACCTGCCGGCCGCTGTAGAAGTCCGCGACCGGATCGGCGCGCGCGGCCTGCGTCGCGAGCATCAGCGCGGCCAGCACTGCGGCCCTGTTCAAGCATCTCCGTCCTCCCATCGGTCGCCAACTATCGATTGTGTTGCAACGGCGCCCGTTTGTATACTGAGGCCATCGGCGGGGCGTTCCAGCGTCCAACCACAACACCGCCGGACCCGCCACCAAGGGAGGTTGTCATGAAACGATGGCTAGCCGGGCTTTTCGTGCTGATGAGCCCGTCCGCATTCGCGCAGTCGACGTCTGCGCCCGAGCTGCAACTTCGACTCGGTTCCGAATTTCATCAAGCTGCCGCCGGACATGCATCTGGGCGAGGCCTCGGGCGTCGCGGTGAACTCCAAGGGCAACATCTACGTCTATTCGCGCGGCGGCACCGTCGCCAACGCCTTCGGCGCCACCGCCTCGCAGATCCTCGAGTTCGATCGCGACGGCGGCTTCATCCGCGAGGTCGGCAAGAACCTCTACGCCTGGGCGTTCGCGCACACGGTGCGCATCGACAAGGAAGACAACATCTGGGCCACCGACAAGGGCTCGGACATGATCGTCAAGATGAACCCCGCCGGCCGCGTGCAGATGGTGTTCGGGCGCAAGTCCGAAGCCTCCGACGGCGAGGCGCATGCGCACGAGCGGCCGAACCCGCCGCTGCCCGCGGTCGACGGCCGCTTCCGCCAGCCGACCGACGTGGCCTGGGACCGCGCCGGCAACGCCTACATCAGCGACGGCTACATCAACTCGCGCGTCGCCAAGGTCAGCAAGGACGGCGACTGGCTCAAGTCCTGGGGCACCAAGGGCAAGGCGCGACGGCCAGTTCGACACGCTGCACTCGATCGCCTCCGACAACAACGACAACATCTACGTCGGCGACCGCGGCAACCGCCGCGTCCAGGTGTTCGACACCGAGGGCAACTTCAAGAGCAAGTTCTCGATCGACATCCCGCCGCCCGCCGACGCGAAGCCGGCGATCGGCAACATGCCGAACCTCACCAACTATCTCACCACCGGCGGCACGCAGACGCCGGGCGCGCCCTGGGCGATCTGCATCACGCCCGGACCGAACCAGGTGATGTTCATCGCCGACGCCTTCCCGGGCCGCCTCTACAAGCTCTCGCTCGACGGCAAGGTGCTCGGCTGGATGGGCAAGTCGGGCAAGCAGCTCAAGCAGTTCGGCTGGATCCACCAGATCGCCTGCCCGTCCGAGAACGAAGTCTATGTCGCCGAAATCCTGAACTGGCGCGTGCAGAAGCTGACTGATCAAGGGCGACCAGCGCGCCGAGCGCTGAAAATTAGCAAAACATCTCGCTCTCACCGCGGGCTCATATGTGAGCCCGCGGTTTCGTTTGTGCGGCGTGATTTGAAACCTGTCGGTGAATAAGGCAGAGGCGCGCCTAAAGCCCAGAAACCGTCATGCAGCGGCCAAAGTCAGCGGCAGGATAAGCGTGCGATCACGGGATGGGAGCACGCCATGAGCATCGATACCTACGACACGTTGGCGATGATCCGTCCGAGCGCGTCCGCACGCTACAATCTCGATTGGATCGAGCGGTTGGCGCGCGAGGTTGCCGAAGGCGGCGGCACGACCGTGACCCGCAAGCCGGCTTTTCCAAGGGGACATCGCGTCTGTGTGTCGCAGAATGGTGTCGAGCTGAGCATCTACTACAGCGACGAGCCCCATATCGCGCTCGAAAGCCAGGAGATCGCGGCCGAATACGGCGCACCCTGCCAAGGCAGCAAGGCCCGCTTTGAGCTTCTCGGCAGCGATCGCGATCTCGTGCTGATGAATGACCATCAAGTGATTTGCGAGCGGCTTCACAACACCGGCGATTTCATTCTGTTCTCAGGCCAGGCCGGGCTGCTGTTCGAGGAAGAGGTCAAGGCCTAGAAAAAAGTCCCGTCGCGCACGATCACGGCTCGGATCAGCGCCCCTTGCTGGCGGCCGCGGCCTTCTCGACCACGGCCTTGGGCGTTGCGTAGATCTGCGCGCAGCAACGCCGCGACCTGCTCGCCGGTCGAGGGCTCGACTGCCAGATTCATCTTCGCGGCTTCTGCGCGCAGCTCGGGATCCGCCATGGTGGCATCGAAGGCGCGGCGCAGTAGGTCGACGCGCTCGGCCGCCATCCCGGGCGGCGCAAAGAACGGCCGTCCCATCTTGAGCGGCGCCGCCCACAGCGCCCAGATCTGGCGCTCCTCCTCGTCTTGCGAGAGATCGAACACCGAGGGCACGCCGGCAAGCTCCGGCACCTTGTCGAGCCCGATCTGCACCAGGATGCGCACCTTCTTGTCGCGCAGCCATTCGGCGTTGAGCGCCTGCAGCGTGTCGCAGCTGATGCCGCAGCGGCCGTCGACCTCGCCGCGCTCCATGGCGATATGGGTCTCGGTCGCCGACTTGTAGCCCTCGACCACCTTGAACTTCATGCCGTGCAGCGCATTGAGCACGTTGGGATAGATCGAGTCGGTCGAGGCCGGGCCGCTCGAGCCCACCACCATGCTGCGCGTGCGCACGTCATCGATGCTGCGCACCGGCGAGGTGTGCCACGCCATGCAGACATTGGTCTCGTTGTTGGCACTGCCGAGCCAGGCGATCTTGCTCGACGTCGAAGCTGGCCTCGTCGCCCATCAGCGGCTCGAACGGCAACGCCGCGCTGGACGGTGCGCGATCGCGGTGCCGTCCTTGGGCGCGACGTTGATCATGTAGTTCATCAGGCGGCGGCCGCTCGCGCCCGGCATGTTCTGCACCACGACGCTCGGATGGCCGGGTAGATGCTTGCCGAGATGGCGGCCAACGAGACGCGCATAGGCGTCGTAAGGGCCGCCCGCGCCGGAGCCGACGTAGAGGTTGATCGTCCTTGCCGCGGAAGATGTCCTGCGCGGTGGCGGGCGACGCAAGCGCGGCTGTCAACGCAAGAACAGAAGCGACCAATGTTTCGGAGAAGCCTTATCGTTGCCACGCGCTCCGTTGTCGTCCCCGCGAACGCGGGGACCCAGTATCTCACGAGCGTAACTTGTAAAGCCGAGCGCATGCCGCCGGCCCGGCGTTTACTGGGTCCCCGCTTGCGCGGGGACGACGGCGGAGTGTGTTGAGTGCCGGTGCATCACAGCATCACGCCTCACAGCTTCAACAGCTTCTTGGCGTTCTCGTAATAGACCTTGTTCTTCTCCTCAGGCGTCAGTCCGAGCTTGTTGATGAGATCGACGCCTTCGCGCTTGAGCACGAACAGCGGCGGCGAGTCGGTCCCGAAGAGGAAATGATCGACGCCGACCGTGTCGATCGCGCATCGCGCGCCCGGCGGATGGTAGCAGGTCGATTCGAGATACATCATCTTCAGGTAATGCAGCGGCTCGTGCTTGATCAGCATCGGCTCGTAGGAGCCGAGGAAGAACGCCTCCTCCTGCAGCCGGTAGGCGTAGTTCATGCGCCCGATCATCTCGCAGATGCCGCCGCCGAGGTGGGTGCCGACGAGCTTGAGCTTCGGGAATTTCTCGAACACGCCGCGCACGATCAGCCGCGCGATCGCAAGCGCGCCGTCCATCGGGCGTCCGATGCTGGAGGCGAGCCGATAGTCGCGCATGCGCTCCTCGCCGAAGCCGACCGACGGCGGATGGATCACCACCGGCACGTCGAGCTCCTGCGCGAGCTGGAAGAACGGCATCGCCTCGTCGTCGTCGGGATAGTTGCCCTGCAGGCTCGACGTGATCCAGGCGCCCTTGAGCCCGTCCTCCTTGATCGCGCGCTCGAACTCGCGCAGGAACTTGTCGCCGCCATAGGGCACTGTCGATGCCATGCCGACGATCGAGCCGTGATACTTGTTCTGGCATTCGGCGTTGAAGCGGTTCTGGCGCTGGCAGCGCTCGAACTGCTGCTGGCGGGTCCATGTCGCGCAGGTTGTGGATCGGGTTCGAGATCACCGTGATGTCGACGCCGCCGATCTTGGCGGCTTCGAGCGCGTTCTCGATCGTGGTCGGCGAGCTGCCTTGTGGCGCGCCCCGATGTTCTTGTGGAACTGCGTGCCGGTGAACGCGGCCATGTCCTCGGGCGGCAGGACATGCACGTGGAAGTCGATGATCATAGGCGTTTCGTTCTCCCTCTCCAATGCGTCAGTCCGGCCATAGCGCGTCCCTAAGGGCGTCAATGCCCGTCTTCGACAGGCTATGGACGCGCGTGAACGCGCTTATGCGCCGGCCATCAACGTCTTGGGCGACACCTTAAAGAGGTAGACGCCCGGCACAAGGCCGGGCTTGACGCCGAGAGGCGCCCACATGCTTCATCGCGACGGCGCGATGATCGTCTTCTGGAAGAGGTCCTGCCACTTCTGCGACTGGTCGAGCATCACGCTCGGAGTCGATGAGCTGCAACGGACCCTTGGTGAAGGGTGAATCGACCTTGCGGCTCGGCGACACGAAGTTGCGGCTCGCGAGCATCGGCTGTGCATCGCTGATCAGGAAGTCATAGAACAGCACGGCGGCATGAGGATGCGGTGCGTTGCGCGCCACTCCGGCCGCAGTCGGACGTGCGATCAGGGGCGGAATGATGAACCAGTCGAGCGGCGCGCCCTTCTGCTTGATCTGCTCGGCCGAGAAGCCATAGACCGTAAGCGCCAGCGGCACCTCGCCTGCCGCCACCAGGTTGGCAAGCAGCGTGTGCCCTTTGCGCACCGACAACCCATTGGTGGCGACGATGTCGCGGAACAGCTTGAGGCCCTGCGCCTCACCGAGGCCGAGCACGACCTGCGCGAACCAGTCGTAGTCCTCCGCCTCGATGGCGAGCTTGCCTTGCCATTGCGGCTTGAGCAAATCCTGATAGGTCGTGGGCAGGCCTTCCTTCTTCACCAGGTTGGTGTTGAACGCCTGCACGAAGGTGTTGAGATAAACCGACGCCCATTCGCGATGCTTGCGCGATCGATTCCGGGATCAGGTCGTCGAGATGGGGCGACTTCACGGCCTGCAGCAGCCGTTCGCGGTAGAGCGGCTCGAGCGCCGAGCTCGAGCCCGCCATCACGTCAACCTCGTAGCGGCGCGCCTTGGCCTCATTGACGATGCGCTGCGAGCAAGCCTTCAGAGTCGGCGCGCCAGACCTTCACCTTCACGCCATACTTCTTGTCGAAAGCCGCCGTCAGCGCCGCGATGTCCTCGACCGGGATCGAGGAATAGAACATCAGCTCGCCTTCCTTCTTGGCGCCCTCGATCAACCGCTTCTCGCGGTCGGGCCCTTCGTAGCTCGCGATGTCCGATAGGGTTGGAGCGGCGGTTTGCGGCGTCTGCGCCAGCGCGGTCGAGCCGCCAGGCGACATCACACCCAAGAGCGCCGTTGAGAGCAGCACTGTAAGCATAGCCAGAAGATTATGCAGGCGTCGATGGCTGTTCATCGCATCCTCCGGCGTGTCCAGCCGCGCTCATACAAAACTAGGCCGCATGGCTCGCAAAAGCAATGCGACCGTTCGCGCAGCGCCTCGCCGCCCTTCCCCGGCCGGATGATTTGTGCGCTAAAGTGCAAAAGCGGACGCGCTGAAGCCGGGGTGGGGAATGAAGATTACAAAGTTCGAGCACTTTCATGTCGATTGCGGCTGGGAGATCTATTCGTTTCTGAAGATCAGCACCGACGAAGGGGTTACCGGCTGGTCTGAGTTCAGGGAGCACCGCCGCCCCGGCATCGCGGCTGCAATTCATGGCATGGGCGAATTGCTGGTGGGCCAGGACCCGCGCGCGATCGGCCGCCTCGAGGCTGCGCTCTATTCGTTCACCCGCAGCGTCCCGGGCGGGCTCAACCAGAACGCCGCCGGCGCAATTCTTAACGCCTGCCTCGACATCAAGGGCAAGGCGCTGGGCGTGCCGGTCTACGAGCTGTTTGGCGGCGCGGTGCGCGAGCGCATCCCGGTCTACTGGTCGCGCTGCGGAGTGATCCGGGCGCGCTGTGCGGAGTATTTCGACGGCAAGGTGATCGACGCTCCGGCCGTGCGCACGGTCGACGACCTCACGGCGGCCGCCCGCGAGGCGCGCGAGCGCGGCTACAAGGCAATCAAAGTGAATCTCCTGGTGTTCGACAAGAATGGTGGGCGCCAGTATACGCCGGGCTCCTCGCGCGGGCCTGGCCATCCCGAGCTCAACCTGCCCGAGGACATGCTCGACGCGCTGATCGCACAACTCACAGCGCTGCGTGAGGGTGCCGGCCCCAAGGTCCGCATCGCGGTCGACGTCAATTTCAACTACAAGGCCGAGGGCTTTCGCCGCATCGCCAGGAAGGTCGAGCCGTTCGACCTGATGTGGCTCGAGATGGACATGTACGAGCCGCAGGCGCTCGCCTCCATCCGGCAATCGACCACGACCCCGATCGCGTCGCTCGAGACGATCCTCGGCCGGCGCGCGCTCAAGCCCTACCTCGAAGCGCATTGCGCCGACGTTGCGATCATCGATCCGCAATATAACGGCGTGCCGGAATCGATCCGCATGGCTGCGATGTGCGACGCCTACGAGGTGAATGTCGCGTCGCACTATTTCAGCGGGCCCTTGTCGGCGATCATCTGCGCGCACTTCGCCGCCGTCATTCCCAACCTGCGCATTTCGGAATACGACGTCGACGAGGTGCCGTGGAAGCCGAAGCTCCTCACCCATCCGCCGGTGATCGAGAACGGCGAGTTCGTGCTGCCGACCGGCCCCGGCTGGGGCACCGACGTGAACGAGGACGAGCTGCGCGCGCATGCGGCGAAGATATGAGCAATGGACGTGCACCATTCTCGGTGTCGTCCCCGCGGAAGCGGGGACCCATACTCCGTGCCCATCTGTTGTCGCTGTGAGCTATGGGTCCCGGCCCTCGCTTCGCTCGATCGGGACGACAGCGAACTGCAACATAGCCAACATGATCATCGACTGGCATACCCACGTCCACTCCCCGCGCGAGCAGGCGCGCCGTTCTGGCGCGGGCAATGTCCTGCGACGATCGAGAACGTGCTGCGCCTGCACGACGAGGTCGGCCTCGACATCAGCGTGATCTCGAACTCCGGCCACTATCTGAAGGAATACACCCGCGACGAGGCGTTGCCGGCGATCCGCGAGGCCAACCAGTATCTCGCCGCGCTGCGCGACCAGCACAAGGACCGCGTGGTCGCGCTCGCGGTCGCGATCCCGGGCGGCGGCGACGAGCACCTGCAGCGAGCTCGAGCGCGCGGTGAAGCAGGACGACCTGCGCGGCGTGCTGATCAGTTCGAGCCACCGGCGCGCCTATCCGGACGACGACGACGCGCGGCCGTTCTTCCGCCTCGCCTGCGACCTCGACATCCCGGTGTTCATGCATCCGCCCTCGGTCGGCTTCGGCGAGGAGCGCATGAAGGAATTCCGCCTGGCCTCGAGCGTCGGCCGCCCGTTCGACTCGTGCCTGGCGCTGGCGCGGCTGATCGTGCGCGGCGTGTTCGAGGAGCTGCCCAAGCTCAAGTTCGTGGCGAGCCACCTCGGCGGCGGCATCTGCGAGATCATCGGGCGCATGGACTACGCCTACGAGCTGCGCGACAACCCGCTGATCCTCGGCCCCTACGGGCCGCCGATCTACATCACGCGCAAGCCGAGCGACTATCTGCGCATGATCTATTTCGACACCGTGAGCTATCACGCGCCCGCGGTCGAATGCGCGATCAAGACCGTAGGCGCCGACCGTTTGATCTTCGGCACCGATTCGCCGATGATGATCGCGCTCAAGAAGCGCGGGCGCGACCTGATCGATCAGGTCGAGCTCAATCCCGCCGACAAGGCCAAGGTGCTTGGCGGCACCGCCAAGATGCTGCTGAAACTCTAGGAGGAACCATCATGAAAGCCGCTGTCGTCGGCGAAAATGGCGTCGAAATCCGCGAGCTGCCGAAGCCCGAGCCCGCACCGAACGAGGTGCTGATCCGCGTGCGCGCCTCGAGCCTCAACCGCGCCGATGTTGGCGTCGCGGCGGGCCATCAGCACGGCCGCGTCGGCGGCGTCGGGGCGCGCATCGGGCTCGAATGCTCGGGCGAGGTCGAGGCGGTCGGCAGCGAGGTGAACGGACTTCAAGCCCGGCGACCGCGTGATGGCCTCGGCGCCCGGCGGCTATGCCGAATATGCCGTCACCGATGCGGGCCGCGTCCATCGCATTCCGGCCAACAACATGACCTACGAGCAGGCCGCCTGCCTTCCGGTCGCGCTGCAGACCATGCACAACGCGATCGTCACCGCGGGCCGCCTCAAGCGCGGCGAGACGCTTGCTGATCCAGGGCGCAAGCTCTGGCGTCGGCCTGATGGGCATGCAGATCGGCAAGTTGATGGGCGCCTCGATCGTGATGGGCACCTCGACCAATGCCGGCACGGCGCGCGCGGCTCAAGGAGTTCGGCTGCGACCTCGCGATCGACTCCAGCGATCCGAAATGGCCGGAAGAGGTGAAGAAGGCCACCGGCGGCAAGGGCGTCGACCTGATCGTCGACATGGTGTCGGCGCCGTCGCCAACCAGAACCTCGAGGCCGCGTGCGATCCTCGGCCGCATCGTCAATGTCGGCCGGCTCGGCGGCAGAAGGGCGAATTCAACTTCGACCTGCACGCGCTCAAGCGCATCGACTATATCGGCGTCACCTTCCGCACCCGCACGCCCGAGGAGGTGCGCGAGATCGTGCAGCTGATGCGCGCCGACCTGTGGCCGGCGGTCGAGGCCGGCAAGCTGTCGCTGCCGATCGACAAGACCTTCCCGCTCGAGAAGGTCGCCGAAGCGCTGGCGATGATGAAGGCCAACCAGCACTTCGGCAAGATCGTGCTCACCATGTGAGGGGCGGCCCCCCTCACCGGAACTGACTGACAACAGCTGACTGGCAACACTGCTAGCGCACGCCGACTCGCAGGTGGCTGGCGACCGGGACCGACTCCGGCGGCACGTCCCACGGGCGCGGCGGGCGCTTGCGCTTCGGGCGACTCTCGTCGGCATCGCTGACTGCCACCGCGCCCTCGGCAGGTTTGACCTCCAGGTCGAGATCGCCGAACCAGCCAGCCGCAGCGCCCGTCACAACCAGGCAGATCTGGATTCGCTCGGCATTGCGCGGGACATCGGCCGCAATCGAATGCCGCATCCAGTGCGAGGAGCGCACCGGCGCGCCCGACTGCACCACCTGCACGGCGTCTCCGCTTTTCGGCAGAAACCGGACGACGAGCTGGGCGCCGGTTCCGATCTGCGCCGCTTCCGCACGCATGGCTGCGCTGAAGACAAGGCGCCGGCCCCGGAAGTGCCCAATCGGAAAAGTCTGCGTGATCCCGCCGTCGCCCCAGATAAGTGTGTCGTTGCTGCGTGCGATGCGCACTGCACGACCCGCTTCGAGCGTTTCGTCCTCGGCTACCGACAGCGAGTATGGATGGCGGCTGTAGCTGATCGCACCCCATCCGTCCGGGAGAGCAGCGCTGCCCGCAAGCTGCAGATTGGTCGGCTCGCCGTTCGAGCCGGCCTCCGATGCAACACGGGACACTCTCGGATTGCCGCGCGCCGCGTTGGTCCGCTCAACGAAGAGCAAGACGTCGTACTTGTCGCGAGGATTTGCGACTTCCGAGTAGTTGGTGTGATCGCCGTGGAACACCGCCCCGATCGAGCGCTGCGAGGGCTTTGCGGCCAGCCACTTTGCCAGCGGGCCATCGGGTGGGATATTGGCGAGATCGAGCGCCAGGAGCGGCAGTCCGGTCGCGGCGAGTGCCGCGTCGATAAAGCCCTCCGGCGCCGGTGGCACCGTGTGGTCACGCAGCTTGCCGGTCTCGTCGGTAGCCTGAAAGCTACCCTGATTGAAGGCAAAGCCGAAGACCACCATCTCGTTCCCGAACATGGTGTGCAGATGGCTGCCCATGTTGGTCAGCTCGATCATCTTGAAGAAGACCGACGGTGAGCGCTGCACATGCCCGTTGTGGGCCCAAAGCACGGCCTTCGCGCCAGGACCTTCCGCGTCGAGCAGCGAGCGCACATTGGCTGCCATGCACCGATCGCGGAAGCGCCAGCTCTTGGCCCAGCTCAGGCTTTCGTTGTCCATCGCGTTGATGCGCACAAACTGATCGAGCACGATCGCGCTCTGGCGCGCCAGCTGCCATTCGGTCTCGCTGGTGCGGCTGATCCAGTCGGCGCGTTGGGTCGCAAAGGCGTCAATAACGGTCGCGAGCTGCGACGCGGCCTGGTCGCGCACGATCGTCGGCATGAGGCGCAGGTCGTCGGCCGCATAGGCAGAGGCGAGCGGCGCGATATTCTGCTCGCACACTGCCGCCAGGTGCGGTGCGACCCGTTCCAGATAAGCGAGAAGATGCATTCCCGAGGCCGGGCTGCTCTGCATGTCGAAGCCGTAGAACTTCACCTTGCGCGTGCTCGCGATATTCCAGGCGCGCACCCATTCGACCAGCTCGACCACCTCCTCGGTGTCCCACGTCCAGAAGCCCATGCCGGCGACGACGTCGAGCGCATTGCCCTTGCCGTTGAGCACATAGTCGTTGACCGCCAGTGTCGCGCCATGCTCGGCCTCGAAGCCGATCATGGTGAAGCCGAGCTGCGACACGCAGTACTCGATCATCCGATGCTTGAGCTGGAAGAACTCGCGGGTGCCGTGGGTCGCCTCACCGAGCGAGACGATCCGCGCGTCACCGATCAGAGGGCGCAGCTGCTCGAGATCCTTGAAGTCCGGTACCAGGCTCGGCGCTGGCGAGCGGAAGCGCATTGGCCTTGAGCCAGCCGATGACGGCATTGCTGGGATGGCCGGGCCACTTGGCACGAATGGCCAGCGCGGCCCCTGCGACACCCGCTGCGCCCACCAGCGCGCTGGCGCCCAGCAACAAGGCCCGACGATTGAGCATGTGACCCTCCGACATTGGGTGAGGAGCCGCGGGCAAGCCGCGCTCCGTTCGTGCTCTACGTGTAAGGCTAACGGGCCCGGCCCGATGTGACCGCCGTCACACGATGCTGCTTTCAACCGCAGCTAAGTGCCGGAAAGCCGCATTTCGGCGGACGCACGACCATAGTATAAGGACACCAAGAGAGGGCGGAGACGATCCCGATGCCAAGTCGATGGGCGCCAATGATGGGCGTCGCCGCAGCCTTTGTGGCGCTGGTCACGCAGACCGCGCAAGGCAGAGCCCGTTGCCGACTTCTATCGCGGCAAGACCATCAGCCTCTATGTCGGCTTCCCGCCGGGCGGCGGCTACGATCTCTATGCGCGCGTGTTCGCGCCGCACTTTTCCCGCCACATTCCCGGCAATCCACCGATTGTGATCAAGACCATGCTGGGCGGCTCGGGCATTCAGGCCGCCGGCTACATGACCAATATCACGCCGCAGGACGGCACCTCGCTCGGCCTGTTTCTCGATTCGCTGCCCCTCGGCAAAGTCCTGGGCGGTCATGGCGACTTCGACCCGGTCAAGCTCACCTGGATCGGCCGCATCGTGTCGACCGCCACCGTCTCCGTGGTGTGGCACACCTCACCCGTGCAGACGATCGACGAGGCCAAGAAGCGTGAAATCCTGATGGCCGGCACGGTGGCCTCGAACACCTCGAATTTCATCCCGGCTGCGCTCAATGATCTGATCGGCACCAAGATCAAGGTGATCATGGGCTTCCGCGGCTCGCCCGACCAGGCGCTCGCGATGATGCGCGGCGAGACACATGCGATCGGCGGCATGAGCTGGGAAGCGATCCAGACCAATCACCAGGAATGGATCACCGAGAAGAAGATCAGGATTCTCTATACGCAGGGCGCGCAACGCATCAAGGAGCTGCCGAACGATCCGGCGCTGCTCGACTTCGCGACCGACGAGCGCTCGCGCCGGATTCTCGGGCTGCTCGGCAGCGGCCCCGACATCGGTCGCTCGCTCGTGGCCGAGCCCGGCATTCCGCCCGAGCGCGCAGCGGCGCTGCGCCAGGCATTCATGGCGACGATGCAGGATCCTGAGCTCATCGCCGAGATAAAAAAACGCAATCTCACCATCGAGCCCCTGAGCGGCGAGGAGGTCCAGAGAATTGTGGCGGCCTCGGCCGCAACGCCCAAGGAGCTGGTCGACCAGGCCAAGCGCTATGTCGGCGCGGACAAGTGAAAGCCGCAGTGCACGCACCAACGAGACATTCTCCGTTCATTTCCGCGCAAGCGGGAATCCAGCAATCTTCGCAAAGACTCTGGGTCCCCGCTTTCGCGGGGACGAACGGAAACGCTAATCGAAACAGAATGAGAGGAACGATGCGTCGTAAGTTATTGCTCGCTGCCGTTGCAGTTGCACTACTCGCCTCCCCTGCGCTCGCCCAGGACAAGGTCAAGCTGCGCTACGGCCAGATCGCGGCCTCGGCCCGCAGCGTGTCGTCGCTCGCACTCAACATCGCGCAGCGTAAGGGCTTCCTGGCGCGTGAGAACATCGAGCTCGAAGTCGTTGGCCTCCGCGGCGTTCAGTACCAGATCGAAGAGCTCGACAAGGGCACCGTGGACGTGAGCCACACCGCGACGCCCTATCTCATCCAACTTGTGCTGAAGGGCTCGCCCTCGGTCGGGATCGTGGGTGGCCCCGCCAACACGATCTTCAGCGTGATGGCAAAGCCGGAGATCAAGAGCTATGACGACCTCAAGGGCAAGCTGATCGGAATGTCCTTGCCGGTTGACACCATCTCGATCGCGAGCCGCATGCTGCTGGCCAAGCACGGGCTCAAGGAGCCGGCCTTCCGCACCAAGGAGCTTGTCGGCACGCCCATTCGCGCCAAGTGCCTCACGGACGGCGAATGCGACGCGGTGCCGCTCGGACAACCCGACGACATCGTGTTCGCGCAGAAGGGATTCACCAAGCTCGGCGACTCCCTCGAAGTAATCCCGGTGCTGCAGTTCAACGTGATCGCGGCGCGCCGCGACTGGGCGGAGAAGAATAAGGCGACGGCGACGGGCTTCGCGCGCGCCTTCGGCAACGCCTACAAGTTCATGCGCGATCCGCAAAACCGCGACGAGGTCGCACGCGCGATCGTCGAAACGACCGGCGCGCCTCTGGACGTCGCGCGCTCGATGCTGGCGTTCTACTACGAGCCCGATCGTGGCGTGATGCCGAAACAGGCCGAGATCAGCATGGCCGGCATGACCAAGGTAATCGAGCTCCTCGGCGAGACCGGCGAGCTCAAGACGCCGCTGCCTGCGGCGGAGCGGTTCGTGGATCTGCAGTATCTCAAGGCCGCGGGAATGCAGTAGTTAGGTTAACACACGCGCCCCGCTGTCATTCCGGCCGAGAGAGCGAAGCGAGCGAGAGCCGGAATCCAGTAAACGCAGGCACACCTGTTTTTGCACGGTTATGCCGCGCAACATCATTCAACAATTACTAGGTCCCCGCTTTCGCGGGGACGACGCAGAATATGAGGCGAGTACGGTGCCTCACTCCATCGCCTTGTTGGCGCGGTCGATGATGTCCTTGGGCGTGGTCAGAATCGTATTCACGAATTTCTGCAGATCAGCGCCCGGCGTTGGATCGACCTCAGCCTTGGCCCGCTCGGCCTCGCGCAGGAAGTCGGGATCGACCACGAGCTTGTCAAAGGCTGCACGCAGCGCCGCCAGGCGATCGGCCGGAATGTTGGGCGGCGTGATCAAGGCGCGGCCGATGGCCGAGGCCGCCGAATAGAACTCGATGATCGTCTTCGCGGTCGGATCGTCCACGACATCCTGCATGAGCGGAACGTCCGGAATCTCGTGGTTGCGGCGCAGGCCGGACTGGATCACCGGCACGAACACGCCGTCCCTGATCTCCCCCGCGTGCGTGCTGCGCCACTGATTCCACGCGCTCGACACCATGTCGATCTCGCCGCGATTGAGCGCGATCACGTATTCGGCCGAGCCCGGATAGCCGCACACGATCTTGAACTGGAAGCCGCCGAGATTTCGTAGAATTGCCGGGATCTGATAGCTCTGCGAGGTGCGTCCGCTGCAGGCGACGTTCGAAGAGATGCGCTTCATCTCCTCGATGGTCTTGGCCGGCGCATCCTTGCGGCGCACCAGCGCCGGGTTGACGCTCGCAATCGAGCCCACATAGGCCATCTCGGCGAGATTCCACTTGCTCAACTCGGGCTGCATGATCTGCGAATGCGCAATGCTTTCCGGAAACAGGCCCATGACGGTGCCGTCGCGCGGCGACTGCGCGTAGAACTGGGTGACGGCCCGGATGCCGCCGCCGCCCGGCCGGTGCTCGATGATAATGTTGGGATTGCCGGGGATGTAGCGCTTCATGTGATTGGCGGCGAGGCGCGCATAGAGATCGTAGGAGCCGCCCGGCGGATGGCCGAGCATGATGGTCATCATCTTGCCGCGGTAGAACTGCTCGACCGTCTGGGCTGAGGCGGGCGCGAGTGCGAGCCATGAAGCGGCGGCCAGCAGACCAAGTCTCGGAAGCCAGCCAGTCATGTGCACTCTCCCCCTGAGATTCTGAGTTCCGGCTGCAATAGCCGACCTTCGCTTCGGTTTGATAGCCAATTCCGTATTCATCTTGATAACCAAAGCGTGATCTCGATGCCACCGGACGAGGTGCGACCAAAGGGCTTCATTGACCGGATAGCCCTACGCTTGCCGCAGGGGAGCCTGCATGGCCGTATCGGTCGTTAACGGATACTTCTGCGCCAATTCCTGCGACGCCGCCAAGGCGAAGAAGGGGGAAGATCCGCATCCGTCGACCGATCCCGGCAACGTGGACGGAAGCAATAATTACCCTCGCGCCGACCATCCGGCCGTCATGTTCGGCGGCTCGCTGAGCAACACGCTCCCGGCCCAAGCTGTGGGCCCAACCGGTGCCGCGCAACCAAGTGATCCGGTTGCGGCACGGCGCACGGGACGTTCTCGCTTGAGGTTGAAGTTGGGGGTTGAGGGTAGACTTGACCCGGCAGTCCATTCTCCGTGCAGGAGGATGGATGCGCGGGTCAAGCATGACAGCGGGGCGGCTCCGCTAAGGATAAAGCCCCCGTCGTGGCTATGCCACTACTGCGACATACCGGCGTTGACAACAGGTTGGGTATCGCGCTCGCTGCACAACACAACCATCAGGTTGGAGACCAGCGCGGCACGGCGATCGACGTTGAGCTCGGCGATCTTCTTTCCTGACAGCATGTCGAGCGCCATCTCCACCATTCCGACCGCGCCCTCGACCAGCGTCTTGCGCGCCGCCACAACGGCCTGAGCCTGCTGGCGACGAAGCATCGCACCTGCAATCTCGGACGCGTAAGCCAGGTGGGTGAAGCCGCACTCGTCGACGGTGATGCCAGCAACATGGAGCCGGTTGATCAGTTCCGCGCGCAACTCAGCCTTGACCTGGTCGTTGTTGCCACGCAGCGTCACTTCCTGATGCTCGAAATCGTCATAGGGGTAGCGCGAGCCGATGGTGCGCACCGCCGCCTCGATCTGAACCTTGACGAACGCCTTGTAGTCATCGACGTCAAACAGCGCCTGCGCGGTGTCGGTCACACGCCAGACCACCTGCGCCGCCATCTCGATGGGATTGCCGCGCAGATCGTTGACCTTGATCGTCTCCGAAATGACGTTGTTGGCGCGGACCGAAAGCTTGGTCTTGCTCATCCAGGGCCACACCCAGCGCAGGCCGGTCGCGCGATCGGTGCCCTTGTAGCTCCCGAACAGCGTGATCACCGCGGCCTGATTGGGCTGCAGCACATAGAATCCCTTCAGGACCAGAATGAACGCCACCGAGCAGACGGTCACGATGGTCGTTACAAGCCCCGGTCCGAGCGCCGAGAATGCGGTCACGCCGATGGCTGCCGCCAGGATGAGGAGAAGCAGCAGCATGGAATAGCCGCTCGATGTCGAAGCCACATACTCGCGGCTCGATTTGAGCGATGGCGATGAAGTGTTGGTCGGGAGGTCATGGGGTCCTCTCGTTGTATCTTGTTGCTTGTATCACCTGCGCCGTGCGGACATGCGGTCCATCACGGCACCTCAACCGAATTCAAGCACGGAACCAGGCCGATAACTGTGACGGCGGACACAGTTTGTCAGCTTAGCGGGTGATACTCTTATGGCGTGCTGCGCGCAGACTATAAAAAAGGCCGGGGCAGGTCCCCGGCCTTCTCGCACTCACACTGGTTCATGCTGTCACAGTGACGGCGGCGTGCCCATGAAGTCGCGCTTGGCGAGCTCGATGCCGGCATGGCGCAGAAGGTCGTAAGCGGTGGTGCAGTGGAAGTAGAAGTTCGGCAGGATGAAGTTGAGCAACAGCGCCTGGCCGGTAAACTTGCGCTCGTTGTCGCCAAGCTTGAGGACGATCTCCTTGTCCTCGGTGCCGTCGACTTGCTCAGGCTTGATGCTCTTGCAGAAGTCGATCGTCTTGGCGAGACGGGCCTTGAGCTCCGCCAAGGTCTTCTCGGTATTGGGCAGATCCGGCATCGGCACGCCGGCGAGCGCGCTGCAGCAGCGTGCGGCGTGCGTCGAAGCCTGCTGCACCTGACGCGCGTAAGGGTACATATCGGCGAAGAACCGCAGGTTGAAATAGTAGTTGGCGTCGTACTTCTTGGCGTCGATATGCGCCGCCAGCTTGTCGATGACGGCCGACTGGGCGGTCAGGTACTGGACGAAAATCGGCACCGACACCTTGTACATCGAGATGGTCATTAGTCTTTCCTCGGGCTTGCCTCTCGGCGTTTTTCCGGCCGGACTTTAGGCAGACTGCGTGACGGACTGCAACAGAGCCAAAGGGAATAAAGGGAATAGAGCGAAGCGAGTTGAGCGGCCACACCCCTCCCTTTCGCATGCCGCGACGCCGGGCTAGAAGTCGCGCATCGAAACATCCCCTCCCCCCACATCCCCTGGCAAAAACAAGGAGCCGCATGAAGGCGATCGTGATCCACGAGTTTGGCCCGCCGGATGTCCTCAAATACGAGGACGTGCCAGACCCGCAGCCCCGAGCGGGCGAGATCCGGATCAGGGTCCACGCGGCGACCGTCAACCGCGTGCTTGATGTGAGCCTGCGCGCCGGCAAGGAGACCCGCCGCGCCCCCGAGCTGCCGCTCATTCCAGGCGTCGACTGTGCCGGCACGGTCGACGCGCTCGGGCCGGGCGTCACACGCTGGACAGTCGGGCAGCATGTGGCCGCGGCCGGTGGCATGCCGCTGCAACCCGTGCCGGAGGACTGCGAGAACTATGACGGGCCGCAAGGCATGATGGGCATCAAACGGCCGGGCGGTTTCGCCGAGCTGGTCTGCGTGCCAGCCTGCGTGATCGTCCCGCTGCCTGACGGCATCAACTTCCATGACGCCGCCGTGGTGATGCGTCATTGCCCCACCGCCTGGAACCTTCTGGTCAACACCGCCAAGCTCCAACGCGGCGAGAGCGTGCTGATCATGGGCGCCGGCGGCAATCTCGGGATGACCGGCATTCAGATCGCCAGGAACGTGATCGGCGCCAAGGTCATCGCGACAGCCGGCAGCGACGAACGCGTCAAGCAGGGCCTGGCGCTCGGCGCCGACTACGGCATCAACTACAACACGCAGGATATTTACGCAGAGGTGATGCGGCTCACCGACGGCAAGGGCGTCAACGTACTTTACGATAATATCGCCAACCCGAAAGTGCTGCCGCAGGCCTTCATGGCGCTCGGCTTCCGCGGACGGCTGGTGACCGCCGGCGCCCACGGCGGACCGAACGTGACCATCAATTTCGCGCACCTCTATCACAGCCAGATCACCATCATCGGCCGGCCCGGCAATCAACCGGCCGATCTGCCGAAGTGCTTCGCGGCAGCGATCGAGGGCAAGATCAAGCCACAGATCGAGCGCATCATGCCGCTAACGCAAGCCGCGGAGGCGCATCGGCTGATGGAATTGGGCGAGGTGACCGGCAAGATCGTGCTCGATCCGACCTTGCGGTAAGGAGTTGCCGTTTTTCGGCCTGCAATTTTGACGAGAGCGAGCGTAACAACCGCGGATCGCGCTGCGAATAACGGATGGTGGAAGTCCCGGCCACCGAAACACCGGGATATTTTGGCCTTCAGCTGGCACCCGAGAGGCCGAGAACGGGAGAATGAGGTCATGCTGAACAAACGTCATCTGCTGGCAGGATTTGCCCTGACACTTGGCACTGCACCATTCATGGCGGCCGTTGCGCCCGTCGCAGCGCTTGAGAAGGCTCCGTTCGACGCCAAGGCGTTCGAGGATGCGCAGGCGGCCGGCAAGCCGATCCTGGTCGAGGTCACGGCACCCTGGTGCCCGACCTGCAAGGCGCAGGCGCCGATCCTGGCCAGACTTTCAGGCACGCCCAAGTTCAAGGACATGGTGCGCTTCAACATCGATTTCGACACGCAGAAGGATCTGCTGCGCCAATTCAATGTGCGAGTGCAGAGCACCATGATCGCCTTCAAGGGCAAGCAGGAGGTTGGCCGCTCCAGCGGAGATACCAACCCCGACTCGATCGAGCGGCTGCTCGAGAAGTCGATCTAACGCAGACATGGGCAGCATCGCGCTTGCCTTTCTGGCGGGCGTCCTTTCGACGCTGTCGCCCTGCGTGCTGCCGCTGTTGCCGATCGTGCTCGGTACCGCAGTGAGCGCCCATCGGGCCGGTCCCGTGGCGCTTGCTGCGGGGCTCGCGCTCTCGTTCGTCATCGTCGGCCTGTTCATCGCCACGATCGGGTTCTCGATCGGGCTTGATGCCGGCGTCTTCCGAACGGTCGCGGCAACGCTGTTGATAGTGATCGGGCTCGTGCTGCTGGTGCCGCGCTTCCAGGCCCAATTCGCGTTGGCGGCTGGCCCGGTGAGCCAATGGACCGAGCAGCGCTTCGGCGGATTTTCTGGCAATGGTCTCGGTGGTCAATTCGGCGTCGGCCTCCTGCTTGGCGCGATCTGGAGCCCATGCGTCGGTCCGACTCTCGGCGCCGCCTCGCTCCTTGCCGCGCAGGGCGAGAACCTCGGCTATGTCGCCATCACCATGCTGATGTTCGGGCTCGGCGCGGCGCTGCCGCTCCTGCTGCTCGGCCTCCTTTCGCGCGAGACGCTGCTGCGCTGGCGCGAGCGGCTCTACGCCGCCGGCAGGACCGGCAAGATCGCCATGGGCGTCATTCTTGTTGGCGTGGGCTTCCTGGTGATCAGCGGACTGGACAAGAAGATCGAAACCGTGCTGGTCGATCTGTCACCGGCCTGGCTGACCGAGCTGACCACACGGTTCTAAAACGGGGCCGAGCAGCCACACCCATTGGCGTCGTCCCCGCAAAAGCAGGGACCCAGTACTCACGGATAATTTGACGGGCACAGTCCAGCGATAACACGACGGCCGTGTTTACTGGATTCCGGCTCTCGTTCGCTTCGCTTACTCGGCCGGAATGACAACAACACACGGCGAGCTAGCCTACCCCCTGATCGCCTCGTACTTCGGCAGCTCGTTGGTCTGGTAGCCCTGGATCACGCGCTCGGAGCCAAAGCCCCAGTAGTTCCGCAGCGTCTCGGGGCCGTGCATCTTGGGATAGAGCGGAAATTCCTGGTGCCACGGGCGCGGATCGAAGTAGCCCAGATCCTCATCCTTCATCTGGTCCATCTCGGTGAAGATCTCGACTCGCACCAGATCCACGTTGCGGTGATAGGTCGCGACGTTGTGACCGATGACATGGCGGCCCGGGCCCCAGACCAGATGCACCTTGTTGTGAGCGAGATAGTCGACCGCCTTGTGGATCTCGGCCCAGTCGAGCACCTCGAACGCGATGTGATGCAGCTGCGGCTTCTCGTCGATGATGAAGTTGAGCGTGTGGTGATCGGTGTTGCAGCGCATGAACACGAAGAAATCGCCGCGCCAGTCCGACACCCGGAAGCCGAGCACCTCGCTGTAGAACTTGACGATCTGCTGCACGTCAAGCACGCGGTAAGCGACGTGGCCGAGTTTGAGGATGTTGAAGATATTCGGCGTGTCGTCGCGCTTGGCGAACTTGTATTCGGCATAGAGATCGATCGGCGTGCCCTTGGGATCCTCGAGCGTGACCGCATCAGCGACGCCGGGTGACACGTCCTTCCGGCGCTCGGCCTTGATACCCATCTTGCCGAGCTCCTTGACGACATCGCCGAGATCGGTGCCGGGCGCGATCTGGAATGATACGCGCTTCAGATCGTTGGGCTTGCCCTTCACCAGCTCGATCGCCTCGAGCCCCTGCTTGCTACCAAGAAAAACCCGATCCTTGCTGCGCTCGATGACGGAGAGGCCGAGCAGGCGGCCGTAATAGTCGACCTGCGCTTCCAGATCCGGTGTCGCGATGGTGGCGTGCCCGAGCCGTTTGACTTTGATCATGACCGAAGTCTCCTCAGCAGAAATCCTGTTCGTGTCGTTGGCCCGTCACTCTCCGCTGTCGTCCCCGCGAAAGCGGGGACCCAGTAAACACGAACCATTTAGATAAGCTCCGGCATCACAGCTAACGCCTACGAATACTGGGTCCCCGCTTTCGCGGGGACGACAGCAATCAGTGTCGTGCGTTCCTCACGCAGTATCGTGCATCCCTTACGCCTGGTGCGCCCGGACCGCGATCTCGAACTCGCCGACCTGGTCGCACTTCCCGCGGAGCACGTCGCCCGGCTTGACCGGGCTCACGCCCTGCGGCGTGCCGGTGTAGTACACGTCGCCCGGATAGAGCGTGTAGAACGACGACGCGAACTCGATCAGGCGGCCGATGTCGTAGATCAGGTCCTTGGTGTCGGCGGTCTGCTTGAGCACGCCATTGACGGTGAGCGTCACCGTGACGTCATCCGGATTGGGGATCTCATCGGCGGTCACGAACCAGGGGCCGAGCACCGAATAGCCGTCGATCGACTTGCGGAAGCTTCTGTCCTCGCCGCCGCGGCAGGTCATGTCGAGGCCGAGCGTATAGCCGGCGATGTATTCCTTCGCCTTGTCCTTCGGAATGTTGGTGCCCTGCTTGCCGATGACGGCGACGAGCTCGATCTCGTGCTCGTTGGTGCGGTCGAGGAAGCGCAGCGGAATGCCCTCCGAGGGGCCGACGATCGAGGAATTCGACTTGAGGAAGATGCCGGCCTTGCCGATGTCCGGGGGCTGGCGCTGCGTCGCCTCGCGCGGCAGATCAGTGCGCGAGCGCATCTCCTCGATGTGCTTCTTGTAGTTCGTCGGCGCCGCCATGGTCTTCGACGGCCGCGCGATCGGCGAGAGCAGCTTGACCGACGAGAGCGGCTTGCCGGCGACCTTCTTCGCCATCTCCTCGATGCGCGGGCGCCAGGTCGGCAGCGCGGCGATCACGGCGTCGCCCTTCATGTCGTAGCGGGCGCTCTTCCTGATCTCGTCCTGGGCGGCGGTCACGTCGTGAACCATGTTGCCGACCACAACGCCAAGCCGGTCCTCATCAAAACGACAAAGCTTCATCCTGTTCTCCTTGGGAAACGCCACTCTCTATCGTGTTCCAGCCTAGCTCGTAAGCCCGCCCGCCAAGCTTGGCAAGCCGCGCCCGGCGTGTCCCGGGCGACCGAGCGAATGCGAGAGAGACCCGGGACCTAGAGTCGAGGGACGAGGCGCCTAATTTGGGTCCCGGCTCGGCGCGGAGCCTGTCATCGGGCCGCGCTACGCGCGGACCCGTTGGCGCCGTCCGGAACACGAGATGATTACACCCGCTCCAGGATGTGGAAGCCGCGCACGCGGTCGAGCAGGAAGATCAGCCCGCGCTCGTCGACGAACACGTCGTTGCTCGCCGGCCGGTCGGCGCCCGGTGCCGGATCGGGCACGAAATGCGCGACCTCGCGCGGCGCCTGCGGGCGGCCGATATCGATGATGCGCATGCCATGGGCGAACCAAGCCGCCGGGACCTCGCGTGCCGGTGATCTTCTCGACCGGCTGATGGCAGGCGGTGGCCTTAGGTTGCGGCGTGCCGTCGAGCGCCTCGATCTGGAAGGTCGCGATCGGCACCGGCCGCTCCTCCATGGTGACGTCGACGATCCAGAGGAAGGCGGGCGGCCCGGGAAACAGATGGAACACGTCCTCGTCCGCCACCACCAGGACCTTGCGGCCGTTGATCTCGAACGGCACCGGCACCGCGCTGTGGGTCGGGCACGGGAACGGCGGGCTCCAGTCGAGGCCGGACACGAGCTTGGGCTTGGCCATGTCGTCGATGTCGAGGATGACGAAGCCGCCCTGCCAGTAGCTGGTGTAGAGCCGATTGCCGAAGCGCAGCGGATGATGGCAGCGGTGCATCGGTGCCCTTCCAGGTCGGCGTCTCGCCGCCCGCCATCCATTGCCCCGGCATCCACCAGCGCCCGACCTCCTGCGGGCTGTGCCGGGTCCTTCAGGTCGAAGATGCCCATGACGTTGCCGACATAACCCTCGAAGGTCGGCGAGCCGTAGAGATAGCGGCCGTCGAAGTCGAACCGGTGCATGCCGGTGCCGCTCGTCTGCCAGCGCGTGATCTCGCGCGGCTTTGACGGATCGCTCACGTCATAGACCCCGAAGCCGCCGCGCCAGCCGGCCGGCGGCTCGCCCATGGCCTCGTGGTTCACCACCATCAGGCCGTTTGCGACCCGCGCCTTATGCGAGTGGGTGCCAGGCGGCATCGCCAGTTCGGCGAGGCGCTTCGGGTTCTTCGGATCGCGCACGTCGAAGATCGAGGTGCCGTGCGGGCTTTCCATATGGCCCACATAGGCGATGCCCCTCTCGACCACGATCTGGCCGCCGCCCGCGCAGTCGACGTGGCCAACCTCGCGGATACCTTTTGCCGAACCCATTCCTGATCCCCCCTTGCTGACGATCGTCCTGTTGCTACGGTGTAGCGCGGCAGAAGCCTAATTAACAACGGAGGAAACCGATGGCATCACGACGCGACATCTTCGGCAGGCTCGCCGCGCTGGGCGGCCTTTCGACGCTCATGGCAACGACGAGCGCCAAGGCGCAGACGCTGCGCAAACGCTTCATCAAGCGCGAGCGGCCCGAGCAGTCCGGCTATTCGCTCGCGGTGATCACCGAGGGCGCGGGCAAGACCATCTGGCTCGCCGGGCAGACGGCTGCGACGGACTCCTCCGGCAAGTCGCTGGCCGGCGATTTCGACGCCCAGGTGCGACAGGTGTTCGCGAACCTCGGAGCAACGCTGGAGGAAGCCGGCGGCAAGCTCTCCGACATGGTGACCATGACGGTGTTCATCACCGATCCGCGCAACCACCCGCGCATGACGGCGATCCGCCGCGAGATCTTCGGCAAGGACTTTCCGGCCAGCGCCTCGATCGCCATTTCGCATCTGGCGAGCCCGAACGCGCTGCTCGAGATCCAGGGCGTCGCGGTCGTACCAGCGTAACCGGCCTGCGTCAGCGTGCCCGTGCAACCCGCCCACCCCTCCCTTGCGGCATGGGGGACGGGAGCGCATGATTATTCCAATTCGCAACAAGGCTCGCGTGGGGCTTTGATATCCCGCGCCAATCAAGGGAGGTACGCCGTGGCCAAGCGCATCGAGCTCAACGTCAACGGTAAGACGCACACCATCGAGGCGGAGCCGGACATGCCGCTGCTCTACGCCTTGCGCGACGACCTCGGCATGAAGGATCCGCGCTTCGGCTGCGGCCTCGCGCAATGCGGCGCCTGCACCGTGCTGGTGAACGGCGAGCCGACCCGCTCCTGCGTCACCCCGGTCGATTCGCTCGGCGGCAAATCCATCACCACGCTCACCGGCATCGGCAACGCCGACAAGCCGCACAAGGTGCAGGCCGCCTTCATCGAGGAGCAGGTGCCGCAATGCGGCTACTGCCTCAACGGCTGGATCATGACCTCGGTGGCGCTGCTCGAGAAGAATCCGCGCCCGAACGACGCGCAGATCCGCGAGGCGCTCACCGGCCTCAAGTGCCGCTGCGGCACCCATGTCAGCATCCTGCGCGCCGTCAAGCGCGCGGCGCAGGCTTGAGGGAGGCCGCCATGACCATTCATCTCAACCGTCGTGAAGCACTCGCCGGCGCCGGCGCGCTCGTGGTGTCGGTCACTGCTGCCGGGCGTGAAGGCAAACGCCGCGATCGCGACGCAGGCCTCGCGTCTCGCGCTCAAGCCCGAGCAGCTCGCGACCTACATCAGCATCAACCAGGACGGCAGCGCCGTCGGCTGGGTCGGCAAGGTCGACATGGGCCAGGGCACCGAAATCGGCTGGCTCATGATGATCGCCGAGGAGCTCGACCTGCCGCCCGACGCGTCAGCATGGTGCAGGGCCACACCGACCTCACCGTCGATCAGGGCGGCGCCTCCGGCTCGACCGGCATCTGGCGCGCGCGGCGCGGCGCTGCGCAACGCCGCGGCCGAGGCGCGGCGCGTGCTCGTCGAGATGGCGTCGGAGAAGCTCGGCGTGCCGGTCGACCGCCTGACCGTCACCGACGGCGTCGTCAGCGACAAGAACGACCCCAGCAAGAAGGTCTCCTACGGCGAGCTCATCGGCGGCCGTCACTTCGACGTGACGCTCGAATGGAACAAGCATTTCGGCAACGAGCTGCTCGTCACCGGCAAGGCCAAGCCGAAGTCGCCGCGCGAATACAAGATCATCGGCAAGCCCGGCACGCGCGCGGCGCGACATCGCGCCGAAGGTGCTCGGCACGCTCGACTACATGGTGGACGTGAAAGTTCCCGGCATGCTGCACGGACGCGTGATCCGTCCGCCGGTCGCCGGCGCGGTGCCGGTCGCGGTCGACGAATCCTCGGTGAAAGACATTCCGGGCGTGCAGGTGGTCCGGCAGAAGGGTTTCATCGGCCTCGTCGCGCCCAAGGAGTGGGACGCGATCCGGGCCGCCCAGAAGCTCAAGGTCACGTGGTCGGACGTGAAGCCGCCCTTCCCCGACCAGAAAGACCTGTTCAATCACATCCGCAACGCCAAGCCGGTGCATCGCGACGACGAGGAGAATGTCGGCGATGTCGACAAGGCGTTTGCCAATGCGGCCAGGATCGTCGAGGCCACCTACGAGTGGCCGTTCAACTCGCATGCCTGCATGGCACCCGCCTGCGGCGTCGCCGACATGCGCGACGGCGAAGCCACGATCTGGACCGGCGGGCAGAAGCCGCATCACTGCCGCGAGGGCATCGCCGTGATGTTCGAGCTTGCCCGAGGAGAAGGTCAAAGTCGTCGCCATGGTCGGCCCCGGCTCCTACGGCCGCAACGACTCCGGCGACGCCACCATGGATGCCGCCGTGCTCTCGAAGGCGGTCGGCAAGCCGGTGCGCGTGCAGTACATGCGCCACGATGGCCACGGCTGGGACCCGAAGGCGCCGGCGACCGATCCACAAAGCGCGCGCCGCGATCGACAAGGACGGCAAGGTCACGGCGTGGCACTACGAAACCAAAGGCTTCTCGCGGCGCGAGTTCTTCCGCGACGAAGGCTCGCCCGAGCGCACGCTGGCGGGCCAGCTGATGGATTGGCCGCTCAAGCCGGTGTGGCTGATCGGACCGCCGAGCGAATCCTATTCCTTCGAGTCGCGGCGGCTTGCCTCCGAGGCGATCGCGCCGCTGCTTGATCGCGCTTCGCCGCTGCGCACCTCGCATTTCCGTGATCCGCTCGGGCCGCAGATTCACTTCGGCGTCGAGTCGTTCATCGATGAGCTGGCGCACGCCACCAACACCGACACGGTGGAGTTCCGCCTGCGCTACCTCAAGCACCCGCGCGACCTCGCGGTGGTCAAGGCTGTGGCCGAGAAGGCCGCCTGGAAGCCGCATGTCGGCCCACGCAAGGAGCTCAACGGCGACGTGCTCACCGGCCGCGGCATCGCCTATTCGGTGCGCGGGCAGACCCGCGTCGCCGTCATCGCCGAAGTCGAGGTCAACCGCACCACCGGCAAGACCTGGGCGCGCCGCTTCTATGTGGCGCACGACTGCGGCCAGGTGATCGCGCCTGATCTGTTGCGGCAGACGCTCGAGGGCCAGATCGTGCAGACCGCGAGCCGCGCGCTGCACGAGGAGGTGATGTTCGACAACAAGGGCGTCACCAGCGTGGATTGGACCTCCTATCCGATCCTCGACATCAAGGACGCGCCGGAGTCGATCGAGATCGTGCTGATCGACCGGCCCGAGCTGCCGCCGGTCGGCGCCGGCGAAGCAACCTGCCGGCCGACCGCCGCCGCCATCGCCAACGCGATCTTCGACGCAACCGGCATCAGGCTGCGCCGGGCGCCGTTCACGCCGGAGCGGCTGAAGGCCGGCATGGCCTGAGGAGTGCTGCCATGATGACCATCAACCGCCGCGAAGCCCTCGCCGGCGCCGGCACCCTTGTGGTGTCGGTCGCGCTGCCGGGCATTGCGCCGGCCGCCACCCGCGCCTCGCGTCTGCCGCTCAAGCCCGATCAGCTCGCGACCTATATCAGCGTGAACGCCGACGGCAGCGCGGTCGCGTGGATCGGCAAGGTCGACATGGGCCAGGGCACCGACATCGGCTGGACCATCATGGTGGCCGAGGAGCTCGACCTCACGCCTGATCGCGTCAGCATTGTGCAGGGCCACAGTGATGTGACCATCAACCAGGGCGGCGCCTCGGGCTCGACCGGCATCTGGAAGGGAGGCACGGCGCTCCGCAATGCAGCGGCGGAAGCGCGCCGCGTGCTTGTTGAGATGGCATCCGAGCGGCTTCGCGTGCCGGTCGATCGCCTCGCCGTCGTGAACGGCGTCGTCAGCGACAAGAACAGCGCTGCCAGGAAAGTCTCCTACGGCGAGCTGATCGGCGGCCAACATTTCGACGTCACGCTCGAATGGAACAAGCAATTCGGCAACGATCTCGCCATCAACGGCAAGGCCAAGCCAAAACTGCCCGCCGAGTACAAGCTGGTCGGCAAAGGCGGCGTGCGCCGCCGCGACGTGCCGCTCAAGGTGCTTGGCGCGCTCGAGTACATGGTCGACGTGAAGGTGCCCGGCATGCTGCACGGGCGCATGATCCGTCCGCCGGTCGCAGGTGCGGTGCCGACTGCCGTCGACGAGGCCTCGGTGCAGGACATTCCAGGCGTCAAGGTGATCTGGAAGCAGGGCTTCATCGGTGTGGTCGCACCCAGAGAATGGGACGCGATCCGGGCCTCCGAAAAACTCAAGATCACCTGGTCGGACACCAAGCCGCCGTTTCCGAGCCAGACTGCAATCTACGAGCATATCCGCAAGGCCGAGGTGGTGCATCGCGACGTCGAGCAGACCGTCGGCGACGTCGACGCCGTTTTCGCCAAGGCCGCACGTGTGGTTGAGCAGACCTACGAATGGCCGTTCCAGTCGCATGCCGGCATGGCGCCCGCATGCGGCGTTGCCGATGTGCGCAATGGCGAGGCGACGATCTGGTCGGGCACCCAGAAGCCGCACTACGCGGCGCAGGGCGTCGCCAGGATGCTCAACCTGCCGGCTGACAAGGTGAAATGCGTCGCGATGACCGGGCCGGGGTCATATGGCCGCAACGACGCCGGCGATGCCACTATGGACGCCGCCGTGCTTTCGCAGGCGGTCGGCAAGCCGGTGCGTGTGCAGGGCATGCGCTACGAGGGCCATGGCTGGGACCCGAAGGCGCCGGCCTCGGTCCATGTCGCGCGCGCGGCGCTCGACCAGGACGGCAAGATCATCGCCTGGCAGTTCGAAACCAAGGGCTTTTCCAAGCGCGATCTGTTCACCAACGAAGGCGATCCGGCGCACACGCTGGCGGGCCAGCTCCTGGGCGTGCCGCTCAAGCACACGGCGATCTTCGGGGCGCCTGGCGAGGCTTATGTGTTCGACGCCAAGCGCAAGGCCTCGGAGACGATCGCGCCGCTGCTCGATCGTGGCTCGCCGCTGCGCACCTCGCACATGCGCGACCCGGGCGGACCGCAGACGACGTTCGCGGTCGAATTGTTCATGGACGAGCTGGCGCTCGCGACCAACACCGATCCGGTCGAATTCCGCCTGCGCTACCTGAAGGACGCGCGCGACATCGCGGTGATCAAGGCGGCCGCCGAGAAAGCCGGCTGGAAGCCGCATGTCGGCGCGCGCAAGCAGATCGTCGGCGACGTGCTCGTCGGCCAGGGCATCGGCTACGCCACCCGCGCCGGCACCCGCGTCGCCATCGTGGCCGACGTCGAGGTCAACCGCACGACCGGCAAGGTGTGGGCGCGCCGCTTCGTGGTGGCGCACGACTGCGGGCAGATCATCGCGCCCGACCTGCTGCGGCAATGCATCGAGGCCAACATCGTGCAGAGCGCGAGCCGCGCACTCTGGGAAGAGGTGAAGTTCGACAGCCAGCGTGTCACCAGCGTCGACTGGCAGACCTATCCGATCCTCGACATGACCGAGGCGCCGGAAACGATCGACATCGTGCTGATCAATCAACCTGAGCGCACGCCGACCGGTGCCGGCGAAGGCGCCACGCGACCGACTGCGGGCGCGATCGCCAACGCGATCTTTGATGCGACCGGGATCAGGTTGCGTCAGGCGCCATTCACACCGGAAAGGCTGAAGGGCGGGTTGGCGTAAGGGCGCTCTGCGTTAGAGACTGTCGTCCCCGCGAAGGCGGGGACCCAGTATTCCAGGACGCTTGTTGCAGTGTCGGAGCAAACCCGACTACTCGGTGTTTACTGGGTCCCCGCCTTCGCGGGGACGACGCCGAACGAGTGATAGGCGCGCTCGACCTCTCAAAACTTCACGCGATCCGCACCCTTCAAGCCCAGCATCTGCCGTGCTTCCGCCGGCGTCGCGATCTGATAGCCTAGCTCCTCGACGATGCGGCGGATCTTCGCCACCTGCTCCGCGTTGCTCGCGGCAAGCTTGCCGGGACCGATATACGAGCGAGTCCTCAAGCCCCACGCGCACATTGCCGCCCAGCATCGAAGCCGTGCTGCAGAAATTGAACTGATGGCGGCCGCCGGCCAGCACCGACCACAGATAATCGTTTCCGAACAGTCGGTCGGCAGTGCGCTTCATGAACATGAGATTGTCCATGTCGGGACCGATGCCGCCGAGAATGCCATAGATGAGCTGCAGGAACACTGGCGGCTTGAACAGGCCGCGATCGATGCAATGGGCAAGATTATAAAGGTGTCCAGTGTCGTAACACTCGTGCTCGAATTTCACACCATGGCCTTCGCCCAGCAACTTGGCGATGCGCTCGATATCGCGGAAGGTGTTGCGGAAAATGTTCTGGTCGGAGTTGAGAAGATAGCTTTCCTCCCAGTCGTATTTCCAATTCTTGTAGCGCTTTGCCATCGGGTAGAGCGCGAAGTTCATCGAGCCCATGTTGAGCGAGCACATCTCGGGCGAGAAGGTCTCCGCCGCCGCGAGCCGGTCTTCCAACGTCATCGTCACGCTGCCGCCGGTCGTGATGTTGATGATGGCGTCGCAGCTCTGCTTGATGCGCGGCAGGAACTGCCGGAACACGTTCGGGTCGGGCGATGGACGGCCGTCCTTGGGATCACGCGCATGCAGATGCAGGATCGTGGCGCCGGCCTTGGCGGCGTCGATCGACTGCGTCGCGATCTGGTCGGGCGTGATCGGCAGCGCATCCGACATGGTCGGCGTATGGATCGAGCCGGTGATGGCGCAGGTGATGACGACCTTGTTGGCGAGCTGGGGCATTGGCGTCTCCTTGTTCAAGCCATTCTACTGCGCAGGCGGCGGGGCGACACGATCTGCGAGGACGACGCGCCGTTCAAGGGGGAAAAACTGAAAGCCAAAGCGCTCGACTACGAGGCCCCAGAGCCCCTTTGGCGCCTTCAGCATGACCACGATCGCGACCAGCGCCCAGCATGATCAGGTAGATGGTACCCAGGTCGGCCAGAAACTGGCGCAGCAGGAAGAACACGAGCGTGCCGACGATCGGCCCCTCGATGCGCCCGATGCCGCCGATCACGGTGATGAAGATCACGAAGGCGGTCCAGTCGTTAACGCTGAAAGCCGCATCGGGCGAGATCCTCAGCTTCTGCAGAAAGATGAGCGCGCCCACCATGGCGGTGCCGAGCGCGGTGATGACGTAGACGATGAGCTTGACGCGCGTGACGTTGACGCCGTTGCTTTGGGCAGCGAGCTCGTTGTCGCGGATCGCCCGCAGCGCCAGGCCGTAGCGTGAGCGCAGAAGAAGAATGATCGCGATGAGGATCCCGACCATCAGCGCGAGTGCGATCCAGTAGATCAGGAACTCGCGCATCTGACGGCTCGACGCGATCGAGGTGACGATCCCGACCGGCAGGCTCGTGCCAGAGCCGCCGCCCAGCACCGACACCTGCGATGCCAGCAGCCGAAACACCTCGGCAACGATCCAGGTGCCGATCGCGAAATAATGTCCGCGCAGGCGGAAGATCAGCGCCGCGACCGGCAGCGACAGCAAGGCCGCGACCACCCCGGCGAGCGGGATTGCGATGAGCGGCGGCACGCCGAGAAGGATCGTGAGCGCGAACAATAGATAAGCGCCGAGCCCGACGTAAGCCTGCTGGCCGACCGCTCACGAGGCCGGCATAGCCGGCGAGCAGGTTCCACAGGCTCGCGAGCGCCACATAGGCGTAGATCTCGGCCAGGAGCCGCAGGTCGTCGCGTCCGCCCCACCACGGCGCCGCCGCGAGCACGATCAGGGCAACCGCCACGATCGCAAGCGTGACCCGGGCCGGGCGATCGGAGAACGCGCACGTTCATCCTTGCACCTTCGGGAACAGACCCTGCGGGCGGATCGCGAGCACGACGAGAAACGTGAGATGGCCGGCGAGAATCTGCCAGCCGGGATCGAGCTTGGCGCCGATCGCCTGCGCAACCCCGAGCATGATTCCGCCGGCGAGCGTACCCCACAGGCTGCCGAGCCCGCCGATGATCACCGCTTCGAAGCCGAAGATCAGCCGCGCCGGCCCGATGGTCGGGTCGAAACTGGCGCGCACCGCGAGCAGCACGCCCGCGATCGCAACGACCGCGAGCGACAGCGCCATCGCGAGCGCAAAGACGTGTCGGTTGTCGAGCCCCATCAGCTGCGCCACTGACGCATCATCCGCCGTCGCTCGGAAAGCGCGGCCAAGAGCGGTGCGATAGAAGATGATCTGCAAGACCGCGATCACGATGACGGCGAGCGCGAACTGCAAGAGCGGCAGCACGCCGATATTAATTCCTTCGACAACACGAAGGCTCGCGACCTCGATTGCGCCCGCCTGCAGCTTCTGAGGATCGGCGGTGAACAGCTCCTGCAGCGTGTTCTGGATGATCACAGACAGCCCGAAGGTCACCAGCAACGGCGGCAAGAGATCATCGCCGAGCGTGCGGTTGAGCACGAACCACTGCAGCGCATAGCCGATCGTCGCCATCAGCGGGACCACGATGAGCATCGCGGTCAGCGGATCGAGCCCGAGCGTCTGCGTCGTGACCAGCGCGAGGTAGGCGGCAAGCACGATGAGATCGCCATGCGCGATATTGACCAGCCGCATCACGCCGAAGATCAGCGACAGCCCGGCCGCGAACATGGCGTAGAGCCCGCCGACCAGCACGCCCTGGACGATGACGTTGATCCAGTCGGTCATGGGCGCCACGCCTCTCCGGATCGCACTCTCCAACCTCTCCGGTGTCGTCCCCGCGCAGGCGGGGACCCATACGCCGTGTCGAAGCGATGTGGCACGTCCGATAGACAGTTGAAATGCCCGGGGTTATGGGTCCCCGCCTGCGCGGGGACGACAATCGATAGGTTGTTCATCCCCTCACACTCCGAAATACGCCGCCGAGATCGCCTGGCGCGTAAGGCCCGACGCCGCGCCTTCGAGCGCGACGCGGCCCTCCTGCAGGCAATAGACATGCGAGGCAGCCTTGAGCGCCTGCACGATGTCCTGCTCGACGATGATGAGCGACAGCCCCTCGGCCAAGAGCGACGGCAGCCGCGCATAGATCTCGCGCACCACGATCGGCGCAAGCCCGAGGCTCACCTCATCGCAGAGGAGGAGCGTCGGGTTCGACATCAGCGCCCGGCCGATCGCGGCCATCTGCTGCTGGCCGCCCGAGAGCGCAGTGCTCGGCATGTGCCGGCGCTCCGCTAGCACCGGAAAGAGCTCATAGATGCGCGCAAGCGTCCATGGCCCCGGCCGTCCGGCCTGCCCGCCGATCAGGAGATTCTCTTCGACCGTGAGCGAGGGAAAGAGCCGCCGGCCCTCCGGCACGAGCGCAATGCCGCGCCGCGCCACCGCATGCGCTGGCAGGTCGCCGATCGGCGCGCCGTCGAACACAATTGCATCAGGCCGCGAGCGCATCAGTCCGGCGATGCACTTGAGCAGCGTGCTCTTGCCGGCGCCATTCGCCCCGATGACGGCAACCGCCTGCCCACGCGCGACCGCGATCGATACGCCAAACAGCGCCTGGAAGTCGCCGTAATGCGCATCGAGTGCGCGCACAGTAAGGAGCTGATCAGGCATCGGCTGGCATTCCCATGTAGATGTCGGTCACCGCAACGCTCCGGATCACGGCCTGCGGCTCGCCTTGCGCGATGAAGCCGCCGTTATGCAGCACCACGAGACGATCGACGACGGCGAGCAGCGCATGCACGACGTGCTCGATCCAGATGATCGACACGCCGTCCTTTCGCACTGCCTTGATGAGATCGACGAGTGCGACACATTCATGTTCGGTCAGCCCGCCCGCAACCTCGTCGAGGAGAAGCACGCGCGGCGAGGTCGCAAGCGCGCGCGCCAGCTCGAGCCGCTTGCGATCGATAAGCGTGAGCAAGCCTGCGTAGCGGTTGGCCTTCTCTGCAAGGCCGCACTGATCGAGCAGCTCCATGCAGCGGGCGTAAGCGTCTCGCTCGCGCGGACTATGTAAACTTGTCTGCCTATGCTGGCGGCTTTTTCCGCCGAAGGCCGCCGCAACGACGAGATTCTCGAACACCGTCATGCCGCCGAACGGCTGCGGGATCTGGAACGAGCGCGCGATGCCCATGGTACAGCGCCGGGGCGGCGGCAGGCGGGTGATGTCGCCGCCATCGAGCAGCACGCGGCCGGCATCGGCTGCGACCGTGCCGGTCATGATGCCGAACAGCGTGGTCTTGCCCGCGCCGTTAGGCCCGATGATGCCCAGCGCCTCACCTTCCGTGAGCGCGAGATCGAGCCCATCAGCGATCACGATGGCGCCGAAGCGCTTGGAGATTTTTTCGAGGGCGAGGATGGGGGGCATGGCCACATCTCAGGGCGTCGTCCCCGCGCAAGCGGGGACCCAGTAAACACGGACCACGCGAATAAACCTCCGAGTTACCAAAGCACTGCCCTGGGATACTGGGTCCCCGCTTGCGCGGGGACGACAGCAAGCAACGCTCAGCGCTACGACAACAGCTCCAGCTTCCCGCCGACCGGGATGTTCTTCGCGGTCTCGTTCTGGGTGATGACGAGATCGAACGCATTGCCTTTGCGCTGCCACTGGCCAGAAACGAGCGGCGTCTTCGACACATTCTTGACCGGACCACCGCTCCAGCGCACCGGCCCGACAATCGAATTGTAGTTCGTTGCCGTGATCGCCTCGAGGATCGACTTCGGATCGCCGAGATTGCGAGCCCGCTTGAGCACGTCGACCGCGACCTCGAACAGCGCATGCTTGAAGCCGATCGGCTGCGTCCATGGCCGCTGCGTGGCGCGCGTATAGGCGTCCGTCAACTCGCGCGCGCTTTGGCCGGTGAGCCCCGACTTGAACGGATGGTTGGGCGTCCACCAGATCTCGGTGGTGAGGCCGTTGCCGCGGGCGCCGAGCGAGTTGATGACGGAGGGAAACAGCAGCGCCTTACCGATGGTGACGATCTTCGGCTTGAAGCCCTGCTGCGCCGCCTGCGACCAGAAGGTCGCAAAGTCGGGCGGGATCATGTTGCCGGTGACGATCTCGGCGCCCGCCGTCTTGAAAGCGGAAATCTGCGAGGTGAAGTCGTTGTTGACCGGCTGGTAGCGGCCGGGATCGATCAGCTTGTAGCCGGCCGCGGCAAGTGGCTTGGGCAGGCCACGCTCGGCATCGCCCCAGGCATTGCCATCGGCGTCGTTCGGGAATAGCCCGCCCACGACCTTGTTGGTCGGCGCGCTGTTCCACAGCGCCAGAAACGCCCCGATCACGTCCTCGAGGCCCCAGAAGAAATGATAGGTCCAGTTGAAGCCCTTGGCGGGATCGCCCTTGCGGCCGAAAAAGTAAGGCTGCCACGGGCAGTCAGTCGTGACGCACGGGATCTCGTTTACCTCGGCCTGATCAGCAACCGGGTTGGTGGTGTCGGGCGTGCTCGCCGCCACGATCAGGTCGACCTTGTCGCGCAGGATCAACTCGGCGGCGACCTCGGACGCGCGCGACGTGCTCGACTGGCTGTCCTTGGAAATGATCTGCACCGGATAGGTGCGCCCACCATTGCTGATGCCCTTCTCGACCAGCTTCTGAATTTGGTCGAGGATGTATGGGTCGGCTTCGCCGAAGGGCGCGATCGGGCCGGTGCGCGGGCTCACATGACCGATCTTGATCACGCGCGACTGCGCGTTGACCGGAATGACGTTGAGGATCGCCGGCGCCGCGAGCGCACCAACGCCGGTCTTGATGAGGCTGCGGCGGTTCAAACTACGATTGCTGGTCTGATCCGTGCGCGTGTCCGTACTCATGGCAGTTCCCCTAGGGTCGAACAGTCGAATGATCCCGCAAGTCGCACAACGAGTCTATCATATGAGGGCGCCGCTGGCGCCCGCGGCTCAGCCAAAATCCTTCAGCAGATCTACCAACGCGGTGCGGCGCTTTGACCCCACAAACTCCGCGAGCCAGGCTTCATGCCGTGCCGCCAAGGCCTTGATCCGCACCAGCGCTTTCTCGCCCCCGCGGGTTAGGTAAAGCGAGTGCGAGCGGCCATCGCCATTGGCCGCTCGCCGCTCGATCCATCCACGCCCCTCGAGGACGTGCAACAGCCGCGCAAGCCGCGCGCGCTCGATGTCGAGCGCCTGACCGATCGTGGCTTGCGATCGGCCCGGATTGGCCTCGATCAGCAGCATCACAGAATATTGCGCCGGGCGCACGTCCATTGGCGCCAGCGTGCGGATGAAATCCTTGAAGACCGCAATCTGCAGGCGGCGCAGAAAATAGCCGAGGTGTCCATCCAACGTGCCGAGCTTCAGCCGGTCCGTCTGGTCAAGCGCAACGGCCGATTCCCGCTCAGCGGCACGACAGTCGGCGACACGGTGGTCCGCGGCGCGTTGTCGCTTCAGGCGAGTGTCCATCGAATGCTCCGATTCGCCTCGTTCCTGGCCCAGAACACGCCGCCAGTAAAGTCAGCCTTGACAGTGATTGTTGTCAATGACAACATTTCGCTTTGCTGCGGTATGGCAAATTCATTGGCCTCAAGCCGCAAGATTCAAGAACAATAAGAACAATCCGCGGCTAGGTCTGCCCAGGGAGGACACCATGCTTCGCCTAGCCACTTTGACCTGCGTCCTTACCACGCTCGCATGTGCCCCTGCTCTCGCAGAGAAGGATGGCGTGCTGCGCGTCGGTGTGATGAACGACATGTCGGGCGTCTATTCGGATTTCCAGGGTGCCGGATCGGTACTGGCGGCGCAGCTCGCAGCGGAAGACTTCACCAAGCAATCGAGGCGCAAGATCGAGGTTCTGGCCGGCGACCACCTCAACAAGCCCGATGTCGGATCGGCCATCGCGCGCCGGTGGCTCGACATCGAAGGCGTTGACATGATCATCGACCTGCCAAACTCGGCGGTCGCGCTTGGCGTCGCCGACATCGTGCGCGAGCAGAACAAGGTCGTGATCGGCTCGGGCGCCGGAACCGCGCTGCTGACCGGCGAGAGGTGCTCGCCCAACACGGTCCACTGGGTCTACGACACCTGGGCCATGGGCCACGGTCTCGCCCGCACCGTCATGCGGCAGGGCGGACGCACATGGTTCTTCATCACCGCGGACTATGCCTTCGGGCACGACCTCGAAAAGCAGGCGACTGATGAAGTCGTGGCGAGCGGCGGACGGGTGTTGGGCAGCGCCCGGCATCCGATCGGCGCCAACGATTTCTCTTCGCTGCTTTTGCGGGCGCAGGCGTCCGGCGCGGAGGTGATTGCGCTCGCGAATGCTGGTGGCGACACCGTCAATTCGATCAAACAGGCCTCCGAGTTCAACCTTGGCCAGAAGCAGAAGGTGGTCGCCCTCATCTTCGACTTGCAGAGCGTGCCCGCTCTCGGCTTGAAGACCGCACAGGGGCTCGAAGCCATCAACGCGTGGTACTGGGACATGAATGAGGGGACCCGCGCCTGGTCGCGCCGCTTCCAGGAGCGGCACGCCAAGAAAATGATGCCCAACCACATGCATGCCGGCGTCTATTCGGGCACGCTGCACTATCTCAAGGCGGTCGAGAAAGTCGGCTCGCCGGCCGATGGCCGCGCGATCGTCGCGGCCATGAAGTCGACGCGGACCGACGATCCCCTGTACGGCAGCGGCACGATCCGAGAGGATGGCCGCAAAGTTCATCCCATGTACCTGCTGCAGGTGAAGTCGCCTGCAGAATCCAAGAGTGAATGGGACGTGTTCAAGGTGGTCGCGACCATCGAGGCGGAGCAGGCGTTTCGGCCGCTCAAGGATGGCGGCTGCCCGCTGGTCGCGAAGGCAAACTGAGGATCAAATCGTTGGCAGAAGCCGCTTCCAGAATGTCGTCCGATCCATCGGTTCCGGGCTTGCCCGCCTCGCTCAAGGCCACACGGCAGGGCGCGGTAGGCACGCTGTGGCTCGCGCGCAGCGAAAAGCGCAATGCGCTCGACGATCGCACGATCCTCGGCATCGAGACCTATTTCGCGTCCGTCGCCGACGACATCAAGGTCGTGGTGCTCGCCGCCGAGGGCGGGGATTTTTCCGCCGGGCTTGATCTCGGCGAGATCAAGGAGCGAGGAATCAGCGAGGGCATCGAGCATTCGAGACTGTGGCACCGTGCCTTCGAGCGCATCCAGTTTGGCAAGGTGCCGGTGGTCGCGGTCATGAAAGGCGCCGTCATCGGCGGCGGGCTCGAGCTTGCGGCGGCCGCTCACGTGCGTGTCGCTGAGCGCTCAGCCTATTATGCGCTCCCGGAGGCAAGCCGCGGCATCTTCGTCGGCGGCGGAGGCTCGGTGCGGCTCCCGCGCCTGATCGGCGTCGCCCGGGTCATGGACATGATCCTGACGGGGCGAACCTACGCAGCCGAGGAAGGCCAGACGATCGGCCTTTCGACTTATCTGGTGGACGATGGCAAAGGCCTCGCGACAGCGCTGGAACTCGCCCAGCGCATCGCAACCAACGCACCGCTCACCAACTTCGCGGCCGTGCACATGTTGCCGCGGATCGCCGAAGGCGATCGGGCCTCAGGCTTTGCGACCGAGGCATTGATGGCCGCGATCGCGCAGGCGGATGATGAGGCGAAGGCGCGGCTGAATGACTTTCTCGAGAAGCGCGGCCCCAAGGTGAAGAAGCTCTAACAGCCGGCGCTGGGCCGGTATGGGTGGACGCCATGTCGGTGTCGAGTCTCTGCTCCGCTCCAGGCCGCCGCGCAGGCTCCCTTGCGTGCGGTGCGACTGGGACAGTTTGACATCGCGGTGGAGCGCCGATCCGACGGAGCGCTGCTGGTCCGTCCGACCAATACGCTCGACCCCTATCCCAAGACAATCACCGCGTGGCTTGATCACTGGGCGCAGAAAGCACCCGATCGTGCGTTCCTGGTCGAGCGCGATGCGGCCGGCGCCTGGCGCCCTCTCACCTATGCAGAGGTCCTGCGCGAGGTCCGCCGGATCGGAGCCGCGCTCCTCCGGCGCGATCTGTCGCCGGACCGTCCTGTGGCAATCCTCTCGGGCAACGATATCGATCATGCGTTGCTGGCGCTTGCGGCCATGTATGTCGGCATTCCCTATGCGCCGATCTCTCCGGCCTACTCGCTCTTGTCGAGTGACTTCGGCAAGCTGCGGAGCATCATGAGCCTCGTCACGCCGGGGTTAGTCTTCGCCAATGATGGCACGCCGTTCGGCCGTGCGATCGAGGCCGTGGTCCCGCGCGACGTCGAGGTCATGGTCTCGCGCAACAAGCCGGCCAACCGGCCCGCAACGTTGTTCGCGGACGCGCGCGCGGAGCCGGATGCCCGCGTAGACACCGGCGCATGCAGACACCGGCCCCGATACGATCGCCAAATTCCTGTTCACGTCGGGATCGACCGGCATCCCGAAGGCGGTCATCAACACTCACCGCATGCTCTGCTCCAACCAGGCCATGCTGACGGCGGCCTACCGCTTTCTCGAGGACGAGCCGCCGGTGATCGTCGACTGGCTGCCCTGGAACCACACCTTCGGGGGCAATCACAACTTCAACATGGTGCTGATGCACGGCGGCACCATCCATATCGACGATGGCAATCCCACGCCGCTAGGCGTGCCGAAGACCGTGCGCAATCTACGTGAGATCGCGCCGACCATCTACTACAACGTCCCGAAGGGCTATGAGGCGCTGGTGCCGCATCTGCGCGCCGACAAGGTGTTGCGCGACACCTTCTTCAGCCGCGTGAAAGTGCTGTGCTACGCGGGCGCGAGCCTAAACCAGCCGACCTGGGATGCGCTGCGGGAGCTTTCGGTCGAAGCCTGCGGCGAGCGCGTCGTGTTTCTCTCGAGCCTGGGCTCGACCGAGACCTCGCCGCTTGCGCTGTGCTGCACCTGGGATTTCCCGCGGCCGGGCAACATCGGCGTGCCTGCTCCCGGCGTCACGCTCAAGCTGGTCAGGACCGAAGGCAAGCTCGAGGCGCGGCTGCGTGGGCCGAACATCACGCCTGGCTATTGGCGGCAGGATCACCTCACCGGTGAGGCGTTCGACGAGGAGGGATATTACAAGCTCGGCGATGCCGTGAAGCCGGTCGATCCCGACGATCCTTCGCAAGGCTATCTGTTCGACGGCCGGCTCGCCGAGGACTTCAAGCTCGCAACCGGAACCTGGGTCAGCGTCGGCCCGCTGCGCGCGCGCTTCATCGATCATTTCTCGCCCTACGTTCGCGACGTGGTGCTCGCTGGTGCCGACCGCGACGACGTCAGCGCGCTGGTGTTTCCCGAGCTCGCGAGCCTGTCGGTCGCTCTGCGGCGATCTGCCCTCGGATGCCAAGCCAGAGGCGATCATCGCCGACGCGCGGATCGAGCAGCACTTCTCGACGTTGCTGGCAAGGCTTGCGGCGACGAGCGCCGGCAGCTCCATGCGCGTCTGCCGCATCGTGCTGCTGGCCGAGCCGCCTTCGATCGACGCCGGCGAGATGACCGACAAAGGCTCGATCAATCAGCGTGCGGTGCTCAACCGCCGCGCCGCGCTCGTTGACGAGCTTTATTGTCCGACGCCATCCGCGCGCGTCATCGCGATTGAGGAGCGCGCTTGACCGAGAGAGCGAAAGCCCGGATCGGCATTACCTTCAACGACGCTTGGCTCATCGCCGGCGTGCGCACGCCGTTCGTCGACTACAACGGTGCGCTCGCGCATGTCTCTCCGATCGACCTCGGCATCAAGGTTGCCCGCGACCTGCTGGCGCAGACCGCCACCTCCCCGCGCGACGTGGAAACCGTGATCGCAGGCTCGATGGCGCAGGCGAGCTTCGACGCCTACATGCTGCCGCGCCACATCGGCCTCTACGCGGGCGTGCCGATTGAGGTGCCGGCCTATCAGGTTCAGCGCGTCTGCGGCACCGGCATCGAGGTGATCATGCAGGCTGCTGACACTGTCTCGCTCGGCCGCAGCGAGCTTGCGCTCTGTGTCGGCACCGAATCCATGAGCCGCAATCCGGTTGTCGCCTATACGCATCGCGGCGGCTTTCGCATGGGCCAGGTCGAGTTCAAGGATTTTCTGTGGGAAGCGCTGATCGATCCTGCACCTGCCATGAGCATGGGCGACACAGCGGAGAAACTCGCCAAAGAGTACCAGATCACGCGAGCGGAGGTGGATGCCTACGCATCAAGGAGCTTCGAGCGAGCGCTCGCAGCACAGACGAGCGGCTTCCTGGCCGGCGAGATCACGCCGGTGAAGTCGGAATCGTTTACGGCGGATGGACTCAACAGGCGCAGCATCAGGCTGAAGGATGCCGAGCTCGCGGCCGACACCCATGTGCGTGCTTCATCGGTCGAGGTGCTGGCCACGCTAAAGCCCGCCTTTGGCGGCGTCCAGACCGGCGGAAACTCCTCCGCCATCGTTGATGGCGCCGCAGCCGTGCTGGTCGGCTCCGCGGACTACGCGAGGCGCCACCAAAAGCCCACTCTGGCGCGCATCCTGGCCGGTGCCGCCATTGGGGTTCCACCCGAGGTCATGGGCATCGGTCCGGTGCCGGCGGTCCGCGCGGCGCTTGACCTTGCTGGCCTCAAGCTGTCCGATATCGACCGCTTCGAGATCAACGAGGCCTTCGGCGCGCAGGTGATAGCATGCGCCCGCGCGCTCGGGCTTGATGAGAACAAGCTCAACGTCAATGGAGGTGCCATCGCGATCGGGCATCCGCTCGGCGCCACCGGTGTCCGCCTGGCGCTGACGCTGGCGCGCGAGCTCAAACGGTGTGGCAGACGCTACGGCATCGCATCCGCCTGCATCGGCGGCGGCCAAGGGATCGCGCTGCTGATCGAGAACCCAGGTACGACAGACAAGAGCTGAGCAATGGACATCAACGGGCAGGCAGCCATTGTCACCGGAGCCGCATCGGGGTTGGGCGCCGCCACCGCGCGCGCCCTGGCAGCGGCCGGCGCCAAGGTGGCCGTGCTCGATGTGAACGAGCAAGCAGCCCTGAACGTCGCCAATGCAATCGGGGGGCTCGCAGCGCCGTGCGACGTTGCCTCGTCGGAGGAGGTGGCGGCCGCGCTGAAGTCCGCGGCAAGCGTCCATGGTCCGGCGCGGATTCTGGTCAATTGTGCCGGCATCGGACCGGCAAAGCGCATTGTCGGCCGTGACGGCCCTGCTCCGCTCAGCGAGTTCGAGCGCGTCATTCGTGTCAATCTCATAGGCACATACAATTGCTTGCGGCTCGCCGCGGCTGCGATGCAGGGGCTTGAGGCAATCGCCGACGGCGAGCGCGGCGTCATCATCTCAACCGCATCTGTCGCCGCGTTCGAGGGACAGATCGGTCAGGCGGCCTATTCAGCGTCAAAAGGCGGCGTCGCCGCGCTCACGATGCCGGCGGCGCGGGAGTTCGCGCAATTTGGCATCCGCGTGCTCGCGATTGCGCCCGGCATCTTCCGAACTCCGATGATGCATGCGCTGCCACAAGAGGCGCAGGACAGCCTGGGCGCGTCGGTGCCGTTTCCCAAGCGCCTCGGTGAGCCTGACGAGTTCGCCGAGCTGGTGCTGCACCTAGTGCGCAACCGCTATCTCAATGGTGAGGTCATTCGATTGGATGGCGCATTGCGTATGGCACCGCGATAGAGCAATTAGACAATACGAAATGTGGCGAACATCTTGGTATGCGGTGGTGCGGTTCGCCGAAGGCCTTGTGCTGCAACAACATTTTCAGACGGCCTGATTTCCCGCCGCGCCTCCTGTACGCCAATCGAATGACGTCGCGCGCCCTCTTTGTGTTGCACCGGCGCAACTGGAACACTAACAAGTTTAAGCGTTGAAATTCCTCATCTGTTGCGCTCGCGACACAGCGATCGCGGTTCATCGATGGTAAGCATGCTCCCTTGTTGCGGGGAGCGGCCATGCGTCGAGTGATATTGATTCTTTGCGCGTCGCTCGTGACATCGGCGTGCGCCACAACACCGAACTTCGAAAAAATCACCGGTGTTACACCCAAGACCATTGTCGACGTACTCGAGTGCGAGATCATTGCGGCCAAGAAAAAGAACGCTCTCAGGAGAGTCAAAGAGAGACGCCTCCAGAGAATGGGCCTGTTGCCCAAGAACTATGTAATCCGGGACCTGACGACGTATGTGGCCGCCGCGGAGCTCACGCTTCAGGTCGATGAGCAAGCGACACTGGTTCCGTCCTTTACGCACACCGATGTCGTTTCCAAGACCTTCACACGTGCCTTCGATTGGGGAGTAAAGCTCGATACCCAGTCTCACCGGGCCTACAGCGAGTCAATCACGTTCACTATCTCCAGAATGTCGGACGACAAGAACAGTTGCGAACAGCTTCGGAGAGGGATTTCACTTAATGGAAAGCTAGGTATCGAAGAGGTTATCGATATGGCCTTTGGCTCGATCGATCCTGACGATCAAGGGATCGATTTGCCCGCAGCGAACGACGCGGCGGATTCGAATTCGCGCAAAGGCGGCGGGTCGAAGGGCGCGTTTGGTACCTCCCTTGAGTTCAACCTCCTTGGGGCCATCACCGCGGCGGGACCGACCTTTACCCTGGTGAACTTCAAGGGACCCGGGAAGCTGTTTTCCACTCAGCGCAATGACACCCACAAGATCACAATATCCTTTGCAAACAGTGCAGGCGTTGGAACCGGAGTAGCAGTCAATAACGCACGGTTTCAGAACCTTCTCCTCAACAACGAAACCTTGCCCTCTGCGCTTTCGCGGAAGATTCAGTCGCAGCAATAGCTGGCTGGGCGCCGCGCCTCTGCGATTCTCAACGCCAGGGATCGCGCTAATCGCTCTCGCGTGCCTTCTTGAGGTGCGCGAGAACCTTGGCGCGCAGCGCGACCTGATCCTCATGGGTCCACCGGCGGAACCCCTCGCCGGTCTTGAAGCCGAGCTTGCCGTCAGCCACCAGCTTTTCAAGATACGGCGACGGCCCTGGGCGGCTGTCGATGTCGGGCAGCACGGTCTTGTGGATCGCGAGCGTCAGATCGGTGCCGACGAGATCGGCGTTCTCGAGCGGGCCGAGCACCGCAAGGCGTCGGCCGAACGCGGCCTTGATCACGGTGTCGACCGTCTCGGCGTCGCAGATGCCGCGCTCGACCAGCGACACCGCCTCGCGCCAGAGCGCGTGCTGCAGCCGGTTGCCGATGAAGCCCGGCACATCCTTCTTCACATGCGCCGGCTTCTTGCCCGCCGTCGCGATGCAGCGTCATGGTCCACTCGATGGTGTGCTCCGAGGTCCATTGCGTGCCGATCACTTCGACCAGCGGCACGAGGAACGGCGGATTCCACCAATGCGTTCCGAGCGCGCGCTCGCGATGGGTCAGCCCGCTCATGATCGCGGTGATCGGGATGACCGAGGTGTTGCTGGCCAGGATCGTGTTCGGCCGCACGTGCTGCTCGATCTCAGCGAACAGCTTCTGCTTGAGCGTCAAGTCCTCGGACACCGCCTCGACCACGTAGTCCGCGCCGCGCACGGCTTCGGCGAGGTCGGCGATGGGCCGCACGCGCTCGACCGCTCTTGGGTCGTCGCCGAGGTCGCGCAGGTTGGTGCTGATGCGGCCTTTCACCGTATCGAGGCTCGCCGCAAGCGCGTCGGTGATCGTCACCTCATGGCCGGCGAGCGCGAACACCTGCGCGATGCCGTGGCCCATCAGGCCGGCGCCGATCACGGCGATCTTGGCTTTGCTCATGTCACTATCTCACGTCAGCCTTTGCCGCATGCCCCTACTTCCTCCGCGCAAGCGGATGAAGGACTAAGGAGCAAGGTCAGCCCGCCGTATAGCCGCCGTCGGCGTAGAGGATGTGGCCGGTGTAGAAGTCCGACGCCTTCGACGCGAGGAACAAGAGCGGCCCCGCGAGGTCGGAGGGCTCGCCGAGCCGGCCTTTCGGCACGCGCGCGATGAAGCCCTTGCGCACCGTCGTCGAGCGCTCGTTGTCCTCGTACATCCAGGCGGTCAGCGGCGAGCGGAAGACGGTGGGCGCGATGGCGTTGACGGTGATGCCGGTGTCGCCCCATTCGCAGCCGAGCGCCTTGGTGATGCCGTCGATCGCCGACTTCGAGGCGCAATAGGCCGTGTAGCCGGCCGGATGGCCGAGCAACCCGCGCGCCGACGACATGAACACGACCTTGCCGCCTCGCCCCTGCGCCAGCATCTGCTTGCCGGCGGCGCGCGCCATCAGCCACGACTGGGTGACGTTGACGTCCATGACCTCGATGAAGGTCTCGGGCGCCTGATCGACGATCTTCGACACCTTGTTGATGCCTGACGGCCAGCACCAGAATGTCGACGCCGCCGAACCGCTTCACCGCGGCCTCGACGATCTTGTCGCAGTTCGCCGCCGAGTTCGGCCGCACGTTCACGGCTTCGGTCTTGGCGCCAAGCGCCTTCGCATTCGGCGGCGACCGTCTTGAGCGCATCGGCGCCGCCGGCGGCAAGCACCAGGTTGCAGCCGGCGCCGGCGAGCACCTTGGCGGCGAGCGCACCGAACGCGCCGGTGGCGCCGGTCACGATCGCGGTCTTGCCGCGCACGTCGAACAGGGAGAGCGGATTTTTCAGGAAATCTTCGGACATGACAGACTCACGAAACAAGTTTGAACCTCTCCGCCGTCATGGCCGGGCTTGTCCCGGCCATCCACGTCTTTCTTATCTAGCCAACAAGGAAGACGTGGATGCCCGCGACGAGCGCGGGCATGACGGAGTGTGTGGTGCGCCTCGGCGTCACTTCACCGGCGCGACCGCGACCGCGATCGTGCAGACCTCGTTGCCGCGGTTGATGATCTCGCGTGATCTCGTTCGGGCCGATGACGCACGAGTCGTGCTTCTTCAGCACCGTCTCCTTGCCGCCGACGATCACGGTCAGTTCGCCCTCCAGCACGATATAGACCTTCTCCGGCGGCGAAGCGTCAGGGCCCGCGCCGCCGCCCGGCAGGAAATGCGAGATGCCGACGATCAGCGTCTGCGTGCCGCCCGCCTCGGCGCCGAACAGCCGCAGCGACGTGTAGTCGCGATGATTGGGCGCCTCATAGGGCTTGGCCTCGGAAAAGCGCTTCGACCTGCATCAGAACTTCTCCCCCTTCTCGATGCGGAACTCGCCCTTCGGGTCGACGATCGCGACCAGCCGCACGATGCAGCCGTCGCCGCGCTCCCAGTTCCACGGGAAGAACGCGAAGGTGCAGCGCCTGCCGGTGACCTTGTCGAGCTCGCCACCGATATTCTCGATGCCGAGAATGCCGTTCTTGAACAGGATGCGGTGCACCGGCTCCCATTCCGGAAAATCGTCCTTCCAGTCGCGGCCGCCCGACCACTTCTTGTACTCGTCGGCCAGATGCGGATGCAGCGGGCCATTGCGCTGCGGCCCGATCGCGGTCGCCAGCGGATGATCGTTGGCCTGCGTATCGTGGCCGACGACCTTGACCTTCTTCTCGACGAACCATTCGCCGGCCGACGACACGAAGCCCGGCGCGCGGCAGAAATAATCCTCGCTGTCCTCGTAGAGCTTGTGCCAGCCGGTATTGACGATCACGACGTCGCGCGGACGCACCACCTTGCCGGCGGCCTTTTCGAGATCGTCGTAGGTGATCTGCTCCCACTTCTTCTTCGGGATCGACACCACGATGCCGGAGCCGAAGAAATGCGGCAGCGGCACCTCGTCGATGAACGGCGTGCCCTGGACCACGTGGGCGGGCGCGTCGATATGGGTGGTGTTGTGCATCGAGGTGGTGATGCGCTGCGACAGCACGCCGGACTTGGCGTGGTAGTGGATGCGCTCGATCTTGACGTCCTCGAAATAGGGCCAGTTCGGAGACTGGTAGCCGAACCGATGGGACAGGTTGTAGAACTCAAGCCCCATGCTGTTGTTGTGGTTTTCCTCGAACGTCACGCCGCGAATTTTCTTCGCCACCGAAGGCTCTCCTTTCAACCGCGTTGTCTGTCAAGACATGCCCGGACCTGCCGGGCGTTGCTGATATCCGTTTGTATCCAATATCGGATATAGGGTACAGAGCGCGGTGAGCCGCAACGCCCAAGTGATCGCCCTAGTGACCCCTGAGATCCATGGTCCAAAAAATCGCCCTGGAAGAGCACTTCCTGTGTCCCGGCTTCGAGGACTACTGGAAGACCACAGTCGGCGATGTCGACCCGGCCATCTACCGGCAGGTCATGTCGCGCGGCTGCGCGACTTCGGCGAGCACGCGCCTTGGCGACGATGGATCGCGGCCGGGATCGAGCGCGCGGTCCTCTCGCTTGCCGGCCCCGGCGTGCAGATCGAGCGCGACACCGCGACCGCCTGCCGCAAGGCGCGCGAGTGCAACGATTTCCTGGCCGCGAGATCCAGCAAGCGGCCGGACCGCTATTCCGGCTTCGGCGCATCTGCCGATGCAGGACCCGGCGGCCGCCGCCGACGAGCTCGAGCGCTGCGTGCGCGAGCTCGACTTCTGCGGCGTCATGATCAACGGCCACACCAACGGGCAGTATCTCGACCACCCGTCGCTGCTATCCGTTCTGGGAGCGGGCCGAGGCGCTGAACGCGCTGATCTATCTGCATCCGGCCGATCCGGTCACGCCGGCGCCGGTGCTGGAGGGCCACCAGGGGCTGCGCCGCGCCACCTGGGAATGGACCTTCGAAACCGGCTCGCACGCGCTGCGGCTCGTCTTCGGCGGCATCTTCGATCGCTTCCCGCGCGCGACGCTCGTGCTCGGCCACATGGGCGAGACGCTGCCGTTCCTGCTCTGGCGCTTCGACAGCCGCGCCAAGCTCTACGGCGTCAAGCTCGCCGAAGCCGCCGTCGCAATACATCAAGGACAACATCGTGGTGACGACGTCGGGCATGTGCTCGGCCGAGCCGCTCGCCTGCACGATCAGCGCGCTCGGGCACGAGCACGTGATGTTTGCGGCCGACTATCCCGTTCGAATCGGCGCGAGGAGGCAGCCGAGTTCATCGACGGCGTGCCGCTCGCCGACGATGTGCGCGACGACATCTGCTTCAACAACGCCGCCAGGTTGTTCGGCTTGCGCACCCACAAGGAAGAGTCATCATGAGCACCGCGTCGGAACGCATCACCACCGCGATTTCGGACCAGGAGCTCGAGCGCCGCTGGGCAGGCCGCGCGCAAGGAGATGAGCGAGCGCAAGATCGACGCGCTGGTGATGCAGAACGCCAACGACTGGCTCGGCGGCTACGTCAAATGGTTCACCGACATCCCGGCGACCAACGGCTATCCCAAGACCGTGATCTTCCACGCCGGCGATCCGATGACGCTGATCGAGATGGGCGGCTTCGGCGCGGTGCGCAAGCTCAAGGGCAAGGACCCGATCCATCGCGGCATCGACGAGGTGATCGGCTCGCCGTCGTTCCTGGCCGTCAACTACACCGACAACTACCACGCCGACTGCGCGCTCGACGTGCTCAAGAAGCGCGGCTATCGCACCATCGGCCTGGTCGGTCCCGGCAGCATGCCGCATGCGTTCGTCACGCGGCTCAAGGAAGGGCTTGCCGGGCACGACGTTCGTCGACGCGACCGAGTTCGTCGACCGCCTCAAGGCGATCAAGAGCGCGGAGGAGATCGGCCTGATCAAGCGCTGCTGCGAGATGCAGGACGCGATCTTCGCCAAGGTGGCGAGCATCGATCAAACCCGGCATGCGCGACATCGACGTGACCGCGCTCGCGCAGCACGAGGGCCAGGTGCTCGGCAGCGAGCAGGGCATCTTCCTCGGCTCCTCCGCGCCGGTCGGCCAGCCGGCGCCGGTTCGCGCCGCGCCACTTCCAGGGCCGCACGCTCAAGGCCGGCGACCATCTGGTGCTGCTGATCGAGAACAACGGCCCCGGCGGCTTCTTCGCCGAGATCGCGCGCACCCTCGTGCTCGGCAAGGCCTCGAACGAGCTGATCGACGGCTTCGAGGCGATGAGGGAGGCGCAGGACTACACGCTCTCGCTGATGAAGCCCGGCGCGCTCCTGCCGCGACATCGCCAACGCGCACGACGCCTACATGAAGCAGCGCGGCTTCCCGCCGGAGATCCGCCTCTATGCCCACAGCCAGGGCTACGACATGGTCGAGCGCCCGATGATCCGCGCCGACGAGACCATGCCGATCGAGGCCAACATGAACTTCGCGGTCCACCCGGGCTACGATACCGCCACGATGTGGACGACGATCTGCGACAATTACATGGTCGGAAGCGAACGGCGTCGGCCCGTGCCTGCACAAGACCGAGAAGAAGGTGTTCGAGGTTTAGTTCCAAAGCCTCTGTCGTCCCTGCGAGGCAGCGCCCATACGGCGCGTCTCGAACCATCGCAAGTCGCAATGAGCGCCGATAGGCACATCAACGATGATCTCGTATTCATCGCGATCAGAACGCATCATGCCCCGCCTGCTCATCCTGCTGACGCTGCCGCAAGGACGTGCGCGACTTCTACGCCGCGCGGCTGCGCCAGCGCTTTCCCGCAGCTGCAGATCGACGTTGTCGATCATTTCTCCAAGGCGCGCGCCGTTCATGCCGCGAAGCCGACATCCTGATCACCTTCGGCCCGATGATGAAGGACGAGGTGCTGCGCGTCCGCCGGCAAGCTCAAATGGGTGCAGGCGCTCGGCACCGGCGTCGACGGCGTCATCGACCAGCCGTCGCTGCGCAAGGACGTGATCATCACCAACATCCGCGGCATCCACGGCGAGCCGGTGTCGGAAGCCGCCATCATGGCGATGCTGGCGCTCAGCCGCCGGCTGCCCGACAGCGTGCGCTACCAGGACAAGCACAGCTGGACGCGCTGGCCGCCGCGGCTGGTCGACCGCAAGACCGTCGGCATCTACGGCGTCGGCCTGATCGCGGAGGCGCTGGCGCCGCGCTGCGAGGCGCTCGGCATGACGGTGATCGGCTTCACCTCGACCAAGCGCGAGCTGCCGGGCTTCGACCGCATGCATCTGCGCAGCGAGCTCCTCAAGTACGCGGGCGAGCTCGACTATCTGGTGCTGCTCGTGCCCTATTCGGAGGACACCCACCACTGCATCGACGCGCGCGTCTTCGCCGCCATGAAGCCGTCGAGCTATCTCATCAACCTCGCCCGCGGCGGCATCGTCGACGAGGACGCGCTGATCGAGGCGCTCGAAACGGGCAAGATCGCGGGCGCCGCGCTCGACGTGTTCCAGGAGGAGCCGCTGCCGCCGGAACACCCGCTGTGGACCACCAAGAACGTGATCATCACGCCGCACCTCGGCGGCTTCTGCGACGTCTATGCCGAGCGCGCGCTGCCGACGATCGAGCACAACATGGCCTGCTTCCTGCGCGGCGACGTCGACGATATGGTGAATCTCGTGCGCAGGTCGTAAGCTTGCCGTCATGGCCCGCGCCAAGACGCAAGCCAAGCGCACCGACAAGCGTCCGAGCAAAGGGTCCAAGACATTCGCGCCGCCGCCACCGCCCGAGGCGTTTGGCAGCTCGCCTGGACCGTCATCGGACGATCAGTCAAAACGAGCGGCTTCTCGCTGCACGACCTGTTCGCGCAGCAGGCGCGCACGATGCTCGACCGCACCGATCTCGACGAGGAGCAGAAGCAGAACGTCCTCGTCGCCATGAGCTGCCCGTGCTGCGGCGCCGGCGGCATGTCATTCACGGCGAAGCTGAAGCGGCGGAAGTAGAAATCTAGCGTTACCGCCCTCTCCACCGTCGTCCCCGCGAAAGCGGGGACCCAGTATTCCAGAGCGCGGCGTGCAAAACACAAACTGCGATGTCTGTGGTTACTGGGTCCCCGCTTTCGCGGGGACGACGCCTAATGTGTAGATCGAGCCGCAAAGTCACTTCGGCAGAAACTCTTCCGTGATATGCCGCCTCATATCCTTCGGCTCGGTCGGCAACAGCTCAAGGTCGACGAAGGAGCGGCCGAGCGTCGCCAGCGCCTTGTCGTCGAACCTGCCGTCGGTCGAGAACACCGGCATCAGCTTGTCGTAGGTCGGGCTCGCGATCTCCTCCGGCAGCTCCAGCACTGCCATGGCGACCTTCACGGTCTCGGCCTTGTTCGCGCGCATGAACGCGATGGTGTCGAACCAGGCGGCGTTGAAGCGGCGCACCGTATCGGGCTTGGTCGTGATCAGCTTGTTCGCCGCGTAGATGATGTGGGTGTGGAAATCGCGCACCAGGTCGCCGAAGCCAAGGAGGATCCTGCCCTCGCCTGCCTGTTCGGCCCGCAGCGCAAAGGTGATGTCGGTCACCATGCCGTCGATCTGCCCGGTCTTGATCGAGGCGAGTGACGTTCGTGGCGGAGAGCCGACGAGCTCGATGCCGCGCGCGCCCCAGCCCTGCTGACGCGACAGCTCGACCGCGAGCCAGCCGGTGAGCGAGCGGGCCGAGGAGACACCGATCTTGCGGCCCTTGAGGTCGGCCGCCGTCTTGACCGGCGCCATCGGCGCGCACCAGCAGCATGAGATAGACCGGCGGGCCGAACGGCATCGCAACGCCCTTCACCGGCGCGCCCCGTCTCCAGCAGCGCAAGCTCAGGGCCCGCGCTCACGCCGATGTCGATGCTGTCGGCCGCCAGCGCCTGCTGCAGCCGTGCGCCGCCCCCGAAGGAGGTGATCTCGACGTCGAGCCCGTGGCGCTTGAAGATGCCCTGGCGCACGCCGACATCGAGCGGCACGAACGCAAATGACTCAGCCACCGCCTTGCCGACACGCAACTTCTCCTGCGCAAAAGCCTGCTGACAGACAAGCAGCGCGAGGCACGTCGCCGAAACAACCGAACACAATCGCTTGTATGTCATCATGGTCCCGCTCCAGCCCGCGGATTGTTTTCCGAGTCCAGTACCCTGGCAAGGCAACACTAGCGCGCGCCGCCGACCGCGATCACGAGATTGCCATAGGCATCGACCTCGCAGGCGTCGCCCGGCATCAGCACCGTGGTCGAGGCGTGCTCCTCGATCAGCGCCGGCCCCTTGATCCGGTTGCCGGCGAGGAGCGCCGTGCGCCGATAGGTCGGGCGTCGGCTCGAAGCTGCTCGTTCCGAAGAACACCGGCCGCTTGCCGGTGAACGCTGCCGCCGGCGACTTGCGTTGTCCTGCGCGCAATCTTCGCCTGCGGGGGCTTGCGCATGACGCCGGTGACGGTCGCTGCGCAGGCTGACGATCTCGGCGCGCTCTTGCGGCGCCGAGGTGCCGTAGCGCAGTTCGTGCATAGCATCGAACAGCCGCTTGATCGCGTCGCGGTCGCGCTTCGTGAACACGGCCAGCGGCAGATCGACCGTGACAGCGTGCTCCTGCCCGACATAGCGCATGTCGGCGGCGCGCCTGATCGTGACCTTCTGCGGCTTCACCGACGCGTTCGCGATCGCGCCGCGGCCTTGCGTCCTCGAGCGTCGCGATAGAGCGCTTCGATCTTGTCGAACGGCGCCTCCTCGAGCCGCGTCGGGCAAGTGCGCACGTAGTCGTAGCGCAGGTCCGAGAACAGCATGCCGAAGGCCGAGAACACGCCAGGCGCACCCGGGATGATCACCTTGCGCATGCCGATCTCGCGCGCGACCTCGACCGCATGCAGCGGCCCCGCACCGCCATAGGCGACGAGCACGAAATCACCGGCATCAAAGCCGCGCTCGGTGGTGACGCCCTTGACCGCGTAGGACATCGTGGTCGCGGCGATGCGCAGGATGCCGTCGGCCGCCGCCGTCGCGTCCATGCCGAGCGGCTTCGCGACGCGCGCGAGCGCTGCCTCCGCGGCCTTGACGTCGAGCGGCATCTCGCCGCCGAGGAAGCGATCGGCGCCGAGCCGGCCGAGCACGAGATTGGCGTCGGTGACGGTCGGCTCGGTGCCGCCGAGGCCATAGCAGGCTGGGCCAGGCGCGGCGCCCGCGCTCTGCGGCCCGACCCGCAGCCCGCCTTCCACCACGCGCGCGATCGAGCCGCCGCCGGTGCCGACCTCGAAAATGTCCATCATGGCGATCTGCACCGGCAGCGCCTGGTCGTAGCCGCCGATCAGCGCCGCGCCGGTGGTCAGCGCCTCGCCCTTGTAGATGACGCCGGCCTTGGCGGTGGTGCCGCCCATGTCGAACGCGATGGCGTTGTCGATGCCGAGCGTGCGGCAGAGCGCCTGCGTGCCGATCACGCCCGCGGCCGGCCCCGACTCCAGCATGCGCACGCACTGGCTCTGCGCCTGCGCGACCTCGTAAAGCCCGCCGGTCGACTGCACGATCAGGAACGAGCCGGCGAAGCCCGCCTGCCGGATGTGCTCGTCGATCTCGCCGACATAGCGGCGCACCTTCGGACCGACATAGGCGTTGGCGACGACGGTCGAGCAGCGCTCGAACTCGCGATATTCCTGCGACAGCTCATGCGAGGCGGAGACGAACATCGTCGGGATGGCGTTTCTCAAGGATTGCCTTGGCGCGCGCCTCGTGCTCGGCGCGGGCGTAGCAGTTGAGAAACAGGATCGCGCAGGCCTCGATGCCGAGCGCTCTCGAGTTCGCTGCCGAGCGCCACGATCTCGTCCTCGTCGAGCGGCCGCTCGATCTCGCCGTCGGCGAGCACGCGCTCCTTGCACCTCGAAGCGCAGCGCCCGCTCGACCAGCGGCACGTGCTTGCGGAAGAAGAGATTGTAGGCGTCCGGCCGGTTGATGCGGCCGATCTCGTAGATGTCGCGGAAGCCCTCGGTGATCAGCAGCGCGGTCCTGGCGCCGGTGCGCTCCAGGATGGTGTTGATCGCGACCGTCGAGCCATGCAGGAACAGCCCGCGCCGAGCGGATAGTCGCTGCCGGCCTTCTCGACGCCCTTGTTGATGCCGTCGACCAGCCGCTGCGGCGTCGAGAGCGACCTTGCCGAAGGTAAGCGCGCCGGCGCGCTCGTCGAACACCGCGATGTCGGTGAAGGTGCCGCCGATGTCGGCGGCCAGGCGGATGTGGGGAGAAGACTTTGCGGACTTCATGAGATTAGGCGGGCCCTCTCGGCGTCGTCATGGCCGGGCATAGCGCGTCCGAAGACGCGCGTAAACGCGCTTATGTCCCGGCCATCCACGTCTTCACTGCACAAGGTAAGTAAGACGTGGATGCCCGGCATAAAGCCGGGCATGACGGAGTAGCAATTGGCGTTGTCGATGTGAACCTATTTCGCCGCCTCGATCACCTCGATCGCAACGATGGTGGATCTTGCCGGCGTCGATGGTGAAGCCGATCTTGTCGCCGGGATTGAGGCCGTTGAGCAGGTCGGGCGGCGTCGACCGGATAGCTCATCTCCATCGCCGCCATGAAGCCCTTGATCTCCTCGTGGTTCACGATCAGCCGGCCATGCGCGGGACGGTCGCGATCACCATGCCGATGCCCTTGATAGGTCTTCGCTCTGCGGCCGGCGCGGGCGCCTGCGCCAGCACCTTCGGCTCGCCGCCCTTGCCGACGATGAGCTTGCCGATCATGCCGACCTTGTCGTGGATCGGGACGTGGCAGTGCAGGAACAGCGTGACGTCCTCGTCGGGCGTGACGAAGCGCGCCGATGTCGGTGTCCGGCCCGACCACGTTGAGCGCGAAGATCGGATTGAGCCCGGGGATCATCAGGTCGTGGCGAACCTCGTCGTTGTTCTCGAGCACGATCTCGACCTCCTCGCAGCGCTCGGCGTGGATCTCGCGCGGCTCGAACGCGAACACCTCGCCCTCGCGCGCATATTGCCGGCCGGCCTTCACCACGATGCGGCGCACCGCGTGGGCGCTCCGCGCACGAGTCGGCGACCGGGCGATGGCGCTCGGCGTCGATCAGATCGAGCCGCGGCAGCGCCGCCAGTGCCTCGCGCCTGGGATAGTCGAACGTGCCGCCGGCGGGCGGCGTCGTCGGCCAGCCCTTCTCGTAGGTCTGCGCTCGTGGTGTTGAAAATCTTCGGATCGAACACCGGCATCTTGCCCTGGTAGTATTCCGGATTGAAATAGACCGCGTGCGCCGAGTGGCCGCCGAGCTGGTCGATCGGCAGGCCGTCGTCGCCCAGGAAATCCTCGTAGACGATCACGGTGTGGTCGCCGCCCGGATTGATGCCCTTGTTGGAGGCCGCCGGCTGGGTGTGGTCGTGCATCAGCCACACGCCGGGGCCGGCGGCGTAATAGCCGTCGCTGCCGGTGCGCAACGCGAGATCGACGCGCTGCGCCGGGCCGACATCGAAGGTGTCGCGGGTGATCTGCGCCTCCTTCGGAACCGGCGCGGCCGTCGAGATCGGTCAGCGTCGGATGATGGCCGTGGGTGTGCAGGTGAGCGGATGCCGGCGCCGACATTGAGCACGCGCAGCTTCGTGGTCTCGTCGGGCTTCACCACGATCGGCGTGTCGCGCATCGTGAACGGGAACGAGCGGCCGTTGAGCATGAAGATGTTGGGCTTGCGCTGCGTCGAGTCGTAGTCGCGATGCATGCGCTTCTCGATCTCGCGCGGATCGCTGTAGGCCGCCGGGATGCGGTTGAGCCGATCGTCGATGTCCATGTACACGAGCGAATATTCGCCCTGATACTGCTCGCGCGTCGCCTTCGCCATCGAGCGTCGATGCGGCCGGCGCCCGGAATCGAGATGCGCGAAATGATTGTTCGGCCGGTTGGGCTCGATGATGAACATGCCGGCGAGGCCCATCAGCGGATGGATGTGGTCCTGCACGTGGCAGTGATACCAGATAGGTGCCCGGGCGCGCCGGCGGTGAAGCGATAGGTGAACGACTTTCCGGGCAGCACCTCGTGCTGGGTCATGTGCGGCACGCCGTCCATGTTGTTGGGCTGGCTGGTGCCGTGCAGATGGATCGTGTGCGGCAGATAGTGCGTGTTGTAGAGCGTGATCGCGACGTGATCGCCCTCCTCCACCCGCAGCGTCGGGCTACGGCAGCCGCGCCGGCCGGCTCCATCGCGCTGCCGAGCGGCGCGAACACCCAGAAGGTGACGTACTCGCCGGGATAGACCTCCTCCTGGATCTCGACCACCTCGAGATGGAAATGGATCTCGTCCGGATCGCCGTCGCCGTCGAGATCGCGCCCGAGCTCGACCGCATTCTCGTCGGCGCCGGGGATCGGCGTCAGCTCGGCCTCGAGTGCGGCGCGCTCGACCTCGCCGCCGCGGCGGATAGGCTTCAGCGAGCGCGAAACGATCGAGCTGCGGCAGATACTGGAGGTCGCCCGGCTCATGCGCGGCGAGGCGACCGCCCAGCCAAGCGCGGCGATGCGCAAGCAGAACTCCGAACGCAACAGCGACGCACTTTCATCGTCCGCCCGGGATCGGAGCCTTGTCGGGGATCGGCCCGGTATAGCGCAACACCATCAGTCCGCCGCCGTTGCCGTCGGTGAGGTAGAGCAGGCCCGTATCCGGGTCCTGGAAGATTTCGCGCGTGTCGATCTGCGCGGTCGTTGCCGGCCGGGCGCGCCGGAGCGCGGCGACAGGAAGTGACCGACGAAGACCGGCGCGAACGGATTGGAAATGTCCATCGCGCGCACGCCCTCGTCGTACCAGGTGATGTAGACGAGGCTCGGCGAGCGCTGGTCGAACCACGGCAGATGCGTGGTCGTGCCGGAGCGGCCGCCGGGACCGTCGCCGTCGCAGACGAACGACTTCCTCTGCGTGATCGAACTTGTCCGACACGTAGTCGAACCGGAAGGTCGAGAGCAGCACCACATTGGCCGGCCGCTCGCCCTTCACCACCTCCGGGTTCTTGAGATCGGATACGTCGAGGATGCGGCCGAAGCCGGGCGGGCAGTCGAAGATTTCATCGGTGTGCACGACCAGGTCGGGATGCTCGCCCGCTGCGCACGACCACCGGCGCCGAGGTGTGCGCCGCGCCGAGATTGCCGCCATGGAACGGCGGGATTGTAGTCGTAGGTCGCGAGCAGCTTCGGCTTGCTGCGATCCTTGACGTCGAGGATCACCATGCCGGCATCGCGCCAGGCCGCATAGACGCGGTCGTTGTAATAGACGATCTCGTGGCACTGGATGATCTGCTGCTTGCCGTCGGGGCCGTTGCGATTGAGCGGGCCGAACTGCTCGCCTTTCTTCTGGCCGGTGACGTGCCAGGTGCCGACCTCTTTGGTCGCTTTCGGATCGCCGTAGTCGATGATCTGCAGGCCTTCGCGATTCAGCTCGGTCGAGAACTGCGAGCAGGAATAGACGTAGCGGTCGTCGGCATCGAGCCCGTGCGCCTTGCCGTCAGGCGCGATCGGGACGAAGGCAAGCTCCTTCGGCTTCGCCGGATCCGACACGTCGTAGAACGACACGCCCGATCTGGTCTTCTCGCCGGCGGGCTGCTTGTTCGGATTGCCGCGCGCGTCATAGTCGTGGCTGAAGATCAGGATCTTCTTCTCCTTGTTGACGCGCAGATAATTGCAGCGCGTGCCCGGATTGCAGGGAATGAAGCTGAGCGGCTTGATGTTCTGCGGATCGCGCACGTCGGCGATCACGATGCCGAACAGCGTCGGCGGCGAGTTGTAGCCGCCGAGGTACGCAATGCCGTCGTAGACACGCACGCGTGTTGAAGCCCGAGCCGACCTCACCGCCCGGCCGTCCCTGCCCTTTGGCCCAGGGCGTGCGCTCGGGAATCTTGAAGTAGCTCTGGCCGAGCAGCTCAAAATTCCTGGCGGACGAGTATTTCTTGAAGTCCTCGAACGAGAGGTTGAAGGGATCGACGTTCGTGGGAATCTGCACATTCTCGACCCGCGGGGCGAGGACTTGTGCCGCTCCCGGCAGCGCCAGCGCGAGGCAGACTGCAACAGCCGCACCCAATGTGCTCCCGATACGCGCCTGATGCATCGTCTCCTCCGCGATTTGTCGGCGGATTATCAAGGGAATTGGGCAGGCGGTCCAGGGCCGGGCTGTCTCAGGCCACGAAGGGGTTAACCCGGCATGATCAGGCTTGCGGTCTTGTCGGAGATGCCAACGGTTGCGGTCAGCCCGGCCGTGAAGGCCAGGTAGTCGGTCTCGATACCGTCGCTGAAGATCACACCGCCTTCCGCCATCCGGGATTCGATCATGAGCGGCGCCTCGCGGGTGACGGTTCCGTAAACGATCGAAGCGCCCGTGGTCTTGCTCGGCCACGGCTCGCGTACCACGAAGACGAGCTCCGACGCATCCCAGGCAAAGCGCCCGGCCCGCGGCTCGATATGCGTGCCGACCCCCTCCGCGACGCCGGCCGCTCCGGCATAGACCGAGCGCAGCCAGCCGGTCGAGCCGGCACCGGTCGAGACCACGATCCCGCTCGATGAGTGCTCCTCCGCGCGCGCCCCGTGACTGATGCGATAGCGCGCCGACACATGCGAGCGCACGCCGATGAAGAGGTCGTTGAAGGCGACGAGCCGCTGGCCGTCGCTGAGCACCGCTTCCGCCATGGTGATCTGCTGCACACGGACATCACCCTGCAGCGCGGCCTCAAGCGCGCGTGGATACTCCTCGATCGTGAACGGCAGCAGCACGCCCTCGACCTGCTCCGGGTCGGGATTGACCGCCAGGATCGGCTGACCGTTGAGATATTTTGCGGTGTTGACGACGAGACCATCGGGTCCCACCGTGACGACGATATCGCCATCGTCGAAGGTGAACTGCGGCAGGAAGCTGCGATCGATGACCTGGACCTTCACACCCGAGGGGACCATACCGCGGACGTCGTCAAGCGCCGAGTGATAGCGGCGGTGCCGGCGCTCGATCGGCGCGAACTCCTGTCCGGCATGCTCAAGATAGAACTTCGTTTGCCCGACCGTATTGAACTTGGCGACAAGCTCATCGAGCGCGCTGGCGCGCGTCACGATGACGACCTTCTCGCGCGGCGCCTTCCTCATGTCTTGGCCGTTTTCTTGGCCGCCACCGCGGTCATTTCTTGGCTCCTGCCATCCAGTTGCCGATCTGGCCGAGCATGTCAGGCGTCACCGTCACATTGCCGATCTTGCCGCCGCCCGCCGCCCACTCCTTAAACGCCAGGCCCATAAGCTGCTGCGGCGCGAGCTGCGCGTAGGCGCCGAGCTTGAGCTCCTCGGCCTTCGCTTCGGCTTGCGCGAGCGTGACGCGATTGTTGGCCTGCATCTCGACCAGCGCCTTCTTCTGGTTCTCGAGCTCGACTTCGGTGTCCATCTCGCGCTGCTTGATGCGGCGCTCCTCCTCGATCGCCTTGGCGCGCCGCGCATAGATCGCCTGGTCGGCGCGCTGCTGCAGCGCCTCCCGATAATCGGCCTCGAGCGCCTTTCTCATCTCCGGCGTGGCCGACACGCCGGCGAAGTGCAATCCCTCGACCGCGACACCAAGCGACGCCAGCAGCGGCTCGCCCTGAATGCGCGCCAGCACATCGGCCGCGAGGTCCTTCACCTTGGTCATGGCCTGCTCCAGCGGCAGGTCGATCACCTGCGAACGGGTATGGCCTTGCACGATGTTGACCAGCCGCTGCCCGAGCTTGGCCGGATCGTCGCTGCGGTAGCGGCCGGTCCTGGGATCGATCGCATAGTTCACCGCTCGCGCGGCTTCGAGCGGCGCCGTGATGCGATAGAGTAGGCTCCCTTGGATCGCCACCACCTGAAAGTCGCGGGTGGCCTCGTTGAAAATGAACGGCGCGTCCTGCGCCACGATCGGCACCATCGCGATCGAGGTGTTGTAGCGCAGGTACCAGAACGCGAGCCCCGGCCCCTGCGCGACCACGCCACCGCGCCGATAACGAATGACATGAACGCTGGGTTCTCCCTTGAAATAGGCAGGAAACACGACAACTCCCTCTCTTCAATGAATCCGACTGCCTACCGTGTGCACGAGGCAGGGTTTAGGCAACCCCACGCCAACACCGGCGCATCATCGATTGTCCCCGAACCGCCTGCATGAACTGCCGTCCTGCTGCAGACAGCGGCGCGCGATAGCCGCAGCGTATCTGCAGATCCGGCATGCGCCACCGTGAGCTTGAGCTCGACGAGCGCGCCTGCCGCCAACTCCGCCGCGATCGTACAGCGCGGCAGGCAGGCAATGCCGGCGCCGTGGCGCACCATCTCTTTCACGGCGGCGGATTCCTGCATCTCCATCGCCACCTCGAAGCGCTCGATGCCCAGCGACTTGAGCGCCGCCTGCACCAGCTCGAAATAGCGCGATCCACGCAAGCCGGTGACGAACGAGTGACGGCTGATGTCCGCAGGCGACACTGTCTTGCGCACTGCCAGCGGATGTTTCGGCGACACCACCAGCGTCAGCGGCTCGTGCGCCAGCACCTCGGAGCGGATGCCGCTCACCGGTCCCGACGCGAGGAACAGGCCGAGGTGGACCGCATCCGCGCGTACGAGCTCGATCACCTCGTCGATCGTGCCGATGCGCGTCACCACGCGCACGCCCGGATGCTTGCGGGTGAACGCAGCGAGACGTTCCGGCAGGAACTGGGTGGCGATGTCGCGGTGCACCGCGATCGCGATCTCCTGCGCGTCGGCCTTGCGCATGGTGGCGAGCGCCTGGGTCGTCTCTGCCGACTTCTGCAGGATCTCGACCGCAAAGGCATAGACCGCCTCCCCGGCCTTGGTGAGCTTGGGCTTGCTGCCGCGGTGACGGTGGAACAGCGGCTGCCCGATCTGCTGCTCGAGCGCCTTGATGTGGGCGCCAACCGAAGGCTGCGCGATGCCGAGCCGCGCCGCCGCCAGGTTGAACCCGCCGAGGTCAACCACGCTCTTGAAGACGCTGAGGCGCCGGGGCTTGCCGAGATCATCGCTTCATCCGCGCGGTCGCTAGCGGCAGAAACTTATAGCCAAAAGCCTTTATGTTTATAGCCGCAAATCCGGTTGCTTGGCTAGGCCGGGCGACCCAATCTGCCGCCCGAACAATATTTGGAGGGCGCCCTACGTGCTTGTCGTCGCCATCGACATCGGCGGAACCTTCACCGACCTCATCGGCTTCGATGAGAAGACGCAGACGCTTCATTCAGGCCAAGAGCCTGACCACGCCGGCCCAGCTCGTGCAGGGCATCATCGACTGCCTGCGACAAGAGCGGCATCGAGAGCGTCGGCGATCGACGAGCTGATCCACGGCTCGACCATCGCGATCAACACGCTGATCGAGCGCAAGGGCGCCAAGACCGGCCTGCTCGTCACGCGCGGCACCCGCGACGTCTACATCATCGGCCGCGGCAACCGGCCGGAGGCCTACAACCTCCTCTTCCACAAGCATCGCCCGCTGGTGTCGCGCCAGCTCACGCGCGAGGTCGACGAGCGCATGCTCGCCTCCGGCGAGGTGCATGTGCGGCTCGATCGCGCGAGCGTCGAGGAAGCCTGCCGAAGTGCTCGCGGCGGACGGCGTCGAGGCGGTCGCGGTCTGCTTCCTGCACTCCTACGTCAACCCCGAGCACGAGCGCGCCGCCGGCGAGACGATGCGCGAGGCGCTGCCGGACGCCTATCTCTCGCTCTCGCACGACATCCTGCGCGAGTACCGCGAGTTCGAGCGCATGTCGACGACGGTGGTGAACGCCTATATCGGCCCGAAGGTCGGCGGCTACGTCGAAGAGCCTCAAGTCGAGCCTCGGCGAGATCGGCTTTCGCGGCAATCTCTCGATCATGCGCTCGAACGGCGGCGTGATGACGCCGGAGGTCGCGACCGAGCGGCCGGTCGCCATGATGGAGTCCGGCCCGGTCGGCGGCATCATCGCCTCGGCGCAGGTCGGCCTCGCGCTCGGCTATCCAGAACGTGATCTCGTTCGACATGGGCGGCACCACCGCCAAGGCGAGCCTGGTCCGCGACGGCGAGCCGACGCTCGCGCCCGGCTACTACGTCGGCGGCTATGCCAGCGGCCATCCGGTGATGCTGCCGATGATCGACGTGGTCGAGGTCGGCGCCGGCGGCGGCTCGATCGCCTGGATCGACGACATCGGCGCGCTCAAGGTCGGCCCGCAGAGCGCCGGCGCCGATCCCGGCCCGATCTGCTACTGGGCGGCGGCACCGAGCCGACCATCACCGACGCCAACGTCGTGCTCGGCCGGCTCGACCCCGACAATTTCCTCGGCGGCGCGATGAAGCTCGACGCCGAGGGCGCGGCGCGCGGCATCGCCGAGAAGATCGCCAAGCCGCTGAAGATGGACACGGTCGCGGCCGCGCAGGCGATCGTCGAGATCGCGATCTCGAAGATGTCGCTCGCGGTGCGCGAGGTGTCGGTCGAGAAGGGCTACGATCCGCGCGACTTCGCGCTGGTCGCCTCCGGCGGCGCCGGCCCGCTGCACGTGATCGCGATCGCGCGCGAGCTGCACATCCCGACCGTGATCGTGCCGCTGTTCCCGTCGCATTTCTCCGCGCTCGGCATGCTGCTCGCCGACGAGCGCCACGATTTCATCCGCACCTTCTATTCCGATCTCGCCAGCGTCGATTTCGCCGAGCTGGTGAAGGTCTACGAAGAGATGCGCGAGCCAGGCGCGCGCGAGCCTGCGCCACACCCGCGGTGCCGAGGAGCAGATCGCAGCTCGATCTGCGCTATGTCGGGCAGGAGTTCACGCTTGTCGGTGCCGGTCACGCTCGCGCAGCTCAAGGCCGGCAACCGCAAGGCGATCCGCGAGGCCTTCGATGCGCTCTACGAGCACCGCTACGCGCATCATTCGCCGGACGAGCCGGTCGAGATGGTCAACATGCGGCTCGGCGTCGATCGGCAAGCGCGCGAAGCTTGCGCTTCCCGCGCTCGGCAAGGGCGCGCCGGCGAAGCCGCGCGCCATCGCGACGTCTATTTCACCGACGCCAAGAAGCCGGTGCGCTGCCCGGTCTATGAGCGCGACGCGCTCGCGGCCGGCGCGCGCGATCGCCGGTCCGGCGATCGTGCAGGAGCTCGGCACCACGACGGTGCTGTTCAAGGGCGACGACTGCCGGGTCGCGCCGTCCGGCGAGCTGATCATCAAGGTGGGAGGCGCGTGATGGCAAAGGCGAGCAAGCCGACGCGCAAGCGCAGCGCCGGCAACAGGCAAGCGTCGCCGGCCCTCGATCCCGTCACGCTCGAAGTGATCCGCAACGCGCTTGCCGGCGGTCGCCAACGAGATGGCGGCCGACCTGCAGCGCACCTCCTACAACATGATGATCTACGAGGTGCGCGACTTCTGCACCGCGCTGATCGACACCGAAGGGCCAGCTGATCTCGCAGAACGTCGGCGGCGTGTCGCACTTCGTCGCCGATCTCGGCGTCATCATCGTCGACGGCATGAAGCGCTACGGCAAGCGAGGGCTTCACGCCGGGCGACGTGATCATCACCAACCACCAGGCGGTCGCCGGCCAGCACCTCAACAACGTCGTCATCTACATGCCCTATTTCTACAAGGGCGAGCTTCTGATGTTCGCGATGGTGCGCGCGCACTGGATCGACGTCGGCGGCATGCTCGACCGGCTTCGGCGCCGGCGCCGCAGGTCGCCGATCCCTGGCTCGAAGGGCTGCAGCTCGACCAGCTCAAGATCTACGAGAAGGGCAAGCTCAACGAGACGCTCTACCGCGTGCTCAAGGACAACATCCGCTTTCCGGAATCCTCGCTCGGCGACATGAAATCGCAGATGGCGGCCTGCCGGCTCGCGGCGCGGCGCATGGACGAGCTGTTCGACAAGTACGGCAAGGCGACCATCCTCGCCGCCATCGACCGCATCTTCGACGAGACCGAGACGCAAGTGCCGCAACGTCGTCGCGCAGCTTCCCGACGGCGTCTACGAGGCCGAGGCCGCGATGGACGACGACGGCGTGCTCAAGGGCGAGCCGGTGCCGATCCACGTCAAGGTCACGATCGCCAAGGGCGACATGACGATCGACCTGTCCGGCTGCTCGGCGGAGCGCAGCGCCGGCATCAACTCGCGCACGCTCGCGGGCGCGCGCGTCGCCTACAAGGCGCTGACCGGGCCGCTCGAGCCGGTCAACGAAGGCTCGTTCCGCGCGCTCAAGGTGATCATCCCGGAAGGCAACATCATGATGGCGCGCTTCCCGGCGCCGATGGCGGGCTGGAGCATCATCGTGCCGACGGTGGTCGACACCATCGTCAAGGCGCTGGCGCCGGCGATGCGCGACCGGGTGCCGGCCGGGCATCACGGGCTGCTCGGCGGCGCGGTCGTGTTCTTCGGCGTGCATCCCAAGACCAAGCGCCGCTTCGTGGTGCAGAGCATCGAGGGCGGCGGCTGGGGCGGACGGCCCTATCGAGGACGGCGAGTCCGCGACCGTCTCGGTCTGCCAGGGCGACGTGCGCAACGGCTCGATCGAGGGCATCGAGCTCAAATGCCCGGTGCTGGTCGAAGGCCGCGCGCTGCGGCGCGATTCCTGCGGCGCCGGCAAGTATCGCGGCGGGCTCGGCATCGACATGCACGTGCGCAACCTGGTCGAGGGCCGCTGGAATTTCGAGCAGGCGCGCCGCGCGCAACTGCCCGCCCTGGGGCCTGTGGGGCGGCAAGCCGGGCGAAGCCGGCGGCTATCTGCTGCGGCTGCCGGGCGAGAACGACTTCAAGCCGATGGTGGGCGCGCACATCCCGGTGCCGCTCAACGCCGAGGCGATCGTGCGCACCGGCGGCGGCGGCGGCTGGGGCGATCCGCTCGAGCGCGATCCGGCGCTGGTGCGCGACGACGTGCTGGAGGAGCTGGTCTCGCGGGAGGCCGCGCTCGAGCACTATGGCGTCGTGCTCCGGGACGATTTGACGCTCGACGAGACCGCGACACAACAGCGGCGAGAACGGCTAAGATCGGGGCGGAAGGCTAAGCGCCGCGACCGCGTGACGAGCAGTGCTGCGGGAATGAGCCGAACGTCCATGCGAACGCGACCCATCCGCTGTCGTCCCCGCGAAGGCAGGGACCATAGCCACGGCATTGCGAATCTGAGTCACCGCTTTCGCGGGGCGACTGAGCAGGGCTCGCGGTCGCTTCAGCTCTGCTCGCCGCACTGCTGGCGCCATCGCCCCTGCGACCGCCGCCGAGACGCTGCGCGTCGGCAAGGCCGGCCGCGAGGCGTTCTCGTTCGTGCCGGCCGACGTCGGCGCGCGCACCGGCATCTTCAAGAAGCACGGCCTCGACCTCGAGATCTCGAGCTTCGGCGGCGACGCCCGCGTGCAGCAGGCGATGGCGGCCGACGCGCATCGACATCGCGCTCGGCTCCGGGCCCGGGCCTGGCCTTCATCGTCAAGGGCTCGCCGGTCAAGGGCATCGCCGCGATGGCCGGGCCGCCGCTGCTGTTCGCGCTGGTCGTGCGCGCCGACGACGCGGTCAAGACGCCCGACGACCTCAAGGGCCGCAAGGTCGGCGTCTCGACCGTCGGCTCGGTGACGAGCTGGATCGTCAGCGAAGTGTCGCGCCAGAAGGGCTGGGGCTTCGACGGCATCGCCCAGGTGCCGATCGGCGACGACGCCAGCCGCATCGCCGCGCTCAAGACCAAGGCGCTCGACGCCGCGATCGTCAACCTCGCGGTCGCGCTCAACTACGTGCAGCGCGGCGAAGGCCGCATCCTGCTGCGCTTCAACGAGCTGTTGAAGGACTTCCACGTCCACGTGATCTTCGCGACCGACAAGGCGATCGCGGCCAAGCCCGACGCGCTCGCGCGCCTTCCTGGCGGGCTGGTTCGACACCATCGCCTTCATGCGCGCGAACAAGGCCGAGACGGTCGACGATCGCCAAGGACGATCATGCAGACCGACGACGCGACCACCGGCCGCGATCTACGACGAGCTGATGCCGATGTTCTCCGACGACGGCCATTTCAATCCGAAGGCGCTGGCGGTGCTCGCCCGCTCGTTCGTCGAGATGAAGACGCTGCCGGCCGAGCCCGACATGAGTCAAGCTCTACACCGAAGCAGTTTCTGCCGAAGACAATGACGCAGCGAGGCATTGATGCGAATCACTGATGCGATTCACTCTCGCGCTTTGCGCTCATCCTCGCCGCGCTGGCCACCGCTCGCCGCTGACCACGCCGGCTGCGGCCGCCGACAAGCTGCGCGTCGGCAAGGCCGTCGCCGAGGCGTTCTCGTTCGTGCCGCCCGATGTCGGCATGCGCAACGGCATCTTCCAGAAGAACAATGTCGAGGTGGAGTCGATCGCCTTCGCCGGCGACGCGCGCATGCAGCAGGCGGCGGCCGCCGACTCGATCGACATCCTGCTCGGCTCCGGTCCCGGCGATGGCGTTCATCGTCAAGGGCGCGCCGATCAAGGGCGTCGCCGCCATGGCCGGCCCGCCGCTCCTGCTCGCGATCGTGGTGCGGCCGGACGGCCCGAAGACCGTCGCCGATCTCAAGGGCAAGACGGTGAGCGTCTCGACCGCCGGCTCGCTCACCTACTGGCTGGTCAGCGAGACCGCGCGCCGGCAGGGCTGGGGCCCGAACGGCATCAACATCGCGCCGATGGGCGCCATGCCGGGCCAGATCGCCGCGCTCAAGCGCGGCGACATCGACGGCACCATCATGGACATCGGCAACGCCTTCGACCTGGAGAAGAGCGGCGAAGGCCGCATCCTGGTCCGCTTCACCGACATCAAGGACTTCCACATCCACGTCATCTTCGCGACCGACAAGGCGATCGCCAGCAAGCCCGAGCGTCGTGCGCAACTTCCTCAAGGGCTGGTTCGAGACCATCGCCTTCATGCGCAAGCAACAAGGCCGAGACCGTCAAGATCGCCATGGAGGTGATGGAGAAGGATGAGGAGATCACCGGCCGCGTCTACGACGAGCTGATGCCGATGTTCTCCGACACCGGCCGGTTCGACCCAAGGCGCGCTGGCGACGCTGAGCAAGTCCTATGTCGAGCTCAAGCTGCTGCCGAGCGAGCCCGACATGTCGAAGCTCTACACCGAGGCGTTCCTGCCGAAATAACTGACAGATCGAACGACGCGGAGACCGATGGACAGCCGAACGACGTCGCGATCCGCGTCGCGCGAACGTCTCCCACCAGTTCGGCGAGGAGGGCGAGCACGCCATTCGTGCGCGCGCTGCTGGACACATCGCTCGACATCGCGCGCGGCGAACTGCTGTGCCTGATCGGCCCGAGCGGCTGCGGCAAGAGCACGCTTGCTCAACGTCATCGGCGGGCTGCTCGACGCCGACGACCGGCACGGTGCTGGTCGGCGACACCGAGGTGCGCGGCCCGCTGCCGCAAGAGATCGCCTACGTGTTCCAGGAGAACGCGCTGTTCCCCTGGTGCACGGTGATCGAGAACGTCAAGCTCGGCATGATGTTCCAGGGCGTGCCGAAGGCCGAGCGCGAGGCGCGCGCGCGCAAATCGCTCGAAGCGGTCGGGCCTGTCCGACTTCGCCAATCACTATCCGGGCCAGCTCTCCGGCGGCATGCGCCAGCGCGCGGCGCTCGCGCGCGCGCTCAGCCTCGAGACCGGCATCCTGCTGATGGACGAGCCGTTCGGCGCGCTCGACGAGCAGACCCGCATGGTGCTGGGCGAGGACCTCTCGGTGCTGCTCTCGCGCACCGGCAAGACCATCGTGTTCGTGACCCACAGCCTGGGCGAGGCCGTGTTCCTCGCCGACCGCGTCGCGGTGTTCTCGGCGCGTCCCGGCACCATCAAGGAGATCATCGAGATCGACGAGCCGCATCCGCGCAAGCCCGCCTTCATGACCTCGGAGAAGTTCACCGACCTGCGCAACACGCTGTTCTCGCTGCTGCACGAGGAAATCCGCAAGGCCATGGAGCAGTCGGCCGCGAGCGAACGCGCGGCCGGCGCAAGGCGGCAAGCATGAGCGCCGGACCGCGCAACGACACGCGCCAGGCGCGATCAAAGCCGCAAGCGCGACCGCAGCAAGCTCGCGAGCCGCCTCGTGCAGGCCGCCTTCGTCATCGTGCTTGTCGGCGCTCTGGTATCTCGGCACGACCTTGGGCAGATCAGCCCGATCCTGCTGCCCAATCCGGTCAACGTCTATCACGAACTCGTCGACGTGCTGCGCGACGGTCGAGTTCGTCGGCGACCTGCGCGTCACGCTGACCGAGCTCGCGATCGCGTTTGCGATCTCCGTCGACGCGCGGCATCACGCTCGGCTATCTGATCAGCCGCTCGCAATATTCGATCCGCGTGTTCGAGCCGCTGTTCGCCGGCATCTATTCGGTCCCGATCATCCTGTTCCTGCCGCTCTACATCCTGTTCTTCGGGCTCGGCCCGGCCTCGAAGATCGCGCTCGGCGTGACCATCAGCTTCTTTCCGATCGTCCTCAACACCATCGCGGGCTTCGGCTATGTCGACCGCATCTTCGTCCTGTCGGCGCGCTCGATGGGCGCCTCCGACTATCAGCTCTTCCGCTGGGTGCTGCTGCCGGCGGCCTTCCCGGTCATCCTGACCGGGCTGCGCATCGGCTTCACGGTCGCGCTGCTGTCGATCCTCGGCAGCGAGACGATCGCCTCGCTCGCCGGCCTCGGCCACCGCATCGTGCATCTCGCCGAGGGCATGGATATGGCGCGCATGTTCGCCTACATCGCGTTTGCGGTCGCGATCGCGCTCTTCCTCAACACCGTGACCTCGACGCTCGAGGCGCGAGCGAGGCGGCGCTAGATGACGCAGCACCGACTATGCCACACAGCCGCGCAACGCCGATCCCGCTCGGGCGCCGCTTCAAGCGCTGGATGCTGGCGCGGCCCGGGCGTGGCGCGGCTCGGCGTCATCGCGCTGCTGTTCATCGTCTGGGAGATCGCGGCGCGCTTCTTCGTCGACAAGATCTTCCTGAGCCCGCCGTCGCTCGTGTTCACGCAGCTTCACACGGTGTTCGAGACCAACGGCGTGCCGGACGCGCTTGCGGATCTCGGCCTGCGAGATCGTCGTCGCGTTCGTCATGTCGGTCGTGATCGGGCTCGCGGTCGGGCTTGCGGTCGGGCTGCACCGCTTCACCCACCGCAGCTTCATGCCGATCATCCTGCTGCTCTACGGCACGCCGCAGATCACCATCCTGCCGCTGTTCATCCTCTATTTCGGCATCGGCCCGGCCTCCAAGATCGCGTTCGGCGTGAGCCACGGCATCTTCCCGATCATCGTGACGGTCGTCGCCGGCGTGCAGAACATCAAGCCGATCCTGCTCACCAGCGCGAAATCCATGGGCGCGAGCCGCTGGCACATCTTCCGCTGGGTGATCTTCCCGCACATGATCCCGAGCTTCTTCGCCGGCATGCGGCTCGGCATGACCGGCGTGCTGCTCGGCGTGCTGCTGGCCGAGCTCTACGTGTCGACCGCCGGCATCGGCTATTTCACCACGCTGTTCACGCAGAGCTTCAACCCGACCAAGCTCCTCGGCCTGATCTCGGTGCTCGCCGCCATGGCGATCGCTGCTCAACGAGATCGTGCGCCGGCGCGAGCTCCACTACAGCCGCTGGCGCTCGGATTGAGCGCCTGCTCCGCAACACCGCTCGTAGGAACTACAGAATGGCCAAGCTGAGACTGACCGTCGCCTCCGGCGACTACGACATCGTCCGCCCGCTCAAGGAAGGGCTGGTCGAGGCCGCCGGGCTCGAGCTCATCTTCCTCACCGACATGGGCCCGCGCGAGCGGCACTGGCGGCTCGCGCGCAAGACCGAGTTCGACGTCTGCGAGGAGAACGTCGGCGCCTATTTCATCGCCCGCGACCAGGACCACCCGATCACCGCCATCCCGGTGTTCCTGCATCGCCGCTTCCGCCACGGCTTCGTGTTCGTCAACACCGCGGCCGGCATCAAGACGCCGAAGGACCTGATCGGCAAGCCGATCGGCGGCACCAATTTCATGCCGGCCGGCAACATCTGGATGCGCGGCATCCTGGAAGAGCACTACGGCGTGCCGCACCGCACAGATCACCTGGGTCGTCGACCGCAGCGAGGACATCGCCTTCGACGCGCCGTCCGACCTGCAAGCATCGAGATGAAGACAGAGTCCGAAGTCGCTGAGCGACATGCTGGCCGACGGCGACATCCCGGCGATGATCTCGCCCACGATCCCGCGACCGTTCACGCTGGGCGACAAGCGCATCGCGCGGCTGTTTCCCGACTACAAGCAGATCGAGATCGACTATTTCCGATCGACCGGCATCTTCCCGATCATGCACGTGACCACCATCCAGCAGGAGATCGTCGACAAATATCCCTGGGTGACGACCAACCTGGTCAAGGCGTTCGAGGCGTCGAAGCAGCTGGCCTACCGGCGGGTGCAGAACCCGCGCATGGTGCCGCTCGCCTGGGTGCGCACCGCGGTCGAGGAGCAGGAGGACGTCCTCGGGCGCGATCCGTGGCAATACGGCCTCACGCCGGCCAACCGCAAGAACCTCGAAACCATCCAGCGCTACGTGCACCAGCAGGGCATGATCAGCAAGCTGCGGCCGCTCGAGGAGCTGTTCGACGGACACCGATCTCGGCGATTCCGGCCGGGCTGGAGGAAGTCTAGCGTGCCGCCACAATCAATCCGTTCCCCCGAATGTCGTCGCGCAAGCAAAGCAGCGCCCCATGAACTTCCAGGAGCGCCTCGCCGACATCTGCGCGCCGCATGCGGGAGGAGAAGCTCGATCTTCTCGTCGGCGCTGCACGACGGCGCGCATTTCATCGAGAAGCCGAACCCGGTGATGGTGCTGTCGCGGCTTCAAGTCGCTCGGCGCCGGCGGCGGTCCTGCTGCGCGCCGGACGGCGCGCATGACGTTGATCGTGACGCCGCACTGGGACGCCGAGCGCGCGGCCGAAGCTGCCCCGCATGCGCGCGTGGTCGGTGCCGACGATGTCGTCGACGGCGCTGCTCGGCGCAGGTCCGACGGGAACCGCGACGCGCACGCGCGATCGGCATCGCCGGCCTGCGTTTCCTGCCGCTCCGAGATCGCAGAGCCGCGTCACGGCCGCGCTGCCCGGCGCGCGATCCGCCGACAAGCTGGTGTTCGACGCCGCGCGCACCAAGACCGACGCACGAGATCGCCAACGCGCGCGAGGCGGCCCGCATCGCCGAGCTCGGCTATCGGCAGCTGATCGAGATCGCGCGGCCCGGGCATGAGCGAGGACGAGCTTGCGGTCGAGCTCAAGTGGTACATGAAGACGCTCGGCGCCGAGGACAATTTCCTGATGCTGTGCGCCGGCCCGCATAACCGCGCGGTGCAGCCCTCGACCGGCCGCAAGCTCGCAGCAGGGCGACATCATCCTGGCCGAGATCACGCCGAGCGTACGCGGCCAGCTCGCGCAGATCTGCCGCACCGTCGTGATCGGCGAGCCGTCGACAGAGCTTGCCGACAAGTACGCGCTGGTGGTGCACGCGATGGACCAGGGCATCGCCGCCGCCGTGCCCGGCGTCGCCGATGTCCGAGGTCTGCCGCGCCATCAACACGGTGCTGGAGGCCGAAGGCTACGGCGAATACTGCCATCCGCCGCACATCCGCCGGCGCGGCCATGGGCTCGGCTTCGCGCTCGGTGCGGCCGGGCGACGTCGCGCTCGACAACGACACCGTGCTCGAGCCCGACATGGTGTTCATGATCCATCCCGAACCAGTATCTGCCGGAGACCGGCTATCTGCTCTGCGGCGAGCCGGTGCTGCTGACCGACAAGGGCGCCGAGCCGCTGACGCGCGCAGAAGGCCGCGCTCGCGACGGTCGCGGGCTGATCGGAACGCGACACCGTGCTGACCGTCCATCCGACCCTGCTGATCGGCCCGTCCGACTGGCAGGCCGACCGCATGCCGCAGGAGGAATTCGCCCGGCGCATCGACGCGCTGTGGCGCGCATGCCCGGAAGCGTCGCGCGCGATCGTCTACGGCAGACGCCGCCCATCACGCCGAGCTCGCCTATCTCACCAACCTCGTGCCGAAGCTCGAGGCCGCGCGTCGCGCTCCTCTCGCGCACGCGGCGAGCACCGAGATGCTCGTCGGCGGCGGCCCGAACATGATGGGCGCCGCAAGCCGCTGACCTTCATCGCGGACCTCGCGCCGCTGCGCGACGCGGCCAGGCGATCGGACAGTGGGCGGTCGGCGAGCACGGGGATTGGCCGGTCCGTCCCCGTGATGATCGGCTGCGGCTACATGACGACCGCGTTCCGCGCAAGACATCGGACGAGGCCATCGGCGAGCACCGCGCGGCGACGCGACGCCGCATGCTCTGGGCGCTGATGCGCCGCAAGTCGTCGTATGAGCATCTCGCCATCCGCGAAGCCTGCGCTCATCCTGCGCGCGCGATCGACGGCGATCGCCGATGCCAAGCGCGCGGGCGCCGGCGTCACCGCGGCGATCCTCGCGGGCGAGCGCGCGGCCAACGTGGCCGGCGCGCAGGACGTGCGCACGCTGTTCAGCCTCAACGGCGGGCGCACGCTGCAGCCGTTCGTGACGCGCTTGATCGACGCAGGATGCCGATCCGCTGCAGGTCTACGTCGCGGTGCGGCGCTTCAACTACTGGGCGGAGGGATTCGCCGCGCTCTCGGACACGCCGCCTGCCGGCGCGTCGCGAAAGCCAATGAGCTGCTGCGGCTGGCGCTCGCCGCGATCAAGGCCGGCACGCATTGCCGCGCGATGTTGCGAAGCTGATCGACGCCGGCGATCGCGGCCCTACCGCCGCCATCCGGTGACGCGAACGCGCGCTCGCCAACGCGATCGGGCTCGCGCTCGACGAGCCGCCGTACACCGATCGTGGCACGACGTTCGAGCCGGGCGAAATCTATTCGGTCAAGATCGGCCTCACCGACGGCACCGGCGAAAGCACGCCATCGTGTCGGCGATGATCGCGGTTCGCGACGACGGCAACGACGTGCTGTGGTCGGCATGTGCAAGATATGCAGGGAGGCACCCATGAGACAACAAGCACGCCGGCTGACATTTCGCGGCTGCACTGCTGCGTCGCGCCGCCACTCATTGCGCCGCCGCAGCGGCGCTGCTAGCCCCGGCGCACGCACGCCGGCGGCGGCAGCGCCGGTCGCGTGTTCGCGGCGGCTGCGGGCCGGAGGCCGACCGTCGTCGCTCGCCGCAGAGCGGCTCCGGCACCGCGACCGCCGCCAAGCCGCACCGCATCGACACCCATCACCACATCGCGCCGCCGAAATTCATCGACGAGATGCGCGCGCTGCTGCAGCCGCCGACCATCGCCTGGACGATCGAGAAGTCGCTCGAGGACATGGACAAGGCCGGCGTCGCCACCTCGATCACCTCGATCACCACGCCCGGCGTCTGGATCGGCGACAACGCGCAGGGCCGCCGGGTCGCGCGCGAATGCAACGACTATGCGGCGCGCCTGGTCGTCGACTATCCGGGCCGCTTCGGCATGTTCGCGGCGCTGCCGCTGCCCGACGTCGAAGGCGAGCCTGCGCGAGATCGAGCACGGGCTCGACGTGCTCAAGGCCGACGGCATCTGCCTGTTCACGAGCTACCGCGACAAGTGGCTCGGCGATCCGGCGTTCGAGCCGGTGATGGCGGAGCTCAACCGGCGCAAGGCCGCTGGTCTACACCCACCCCGAAGCGCCGGTGTGCTGCCGCGGACTGATCCCCGGCATCAACGAGGCCGTGATCGAATACGGCACCGACACCGCGCGCGCGATCGCGCGCCTGCTGTTCACCGGCACCGCGAGCCGCTATCCCGACATCCGCTGGATCTTCTCGCATGGCGGCGGCGTGCTGCCGATGCTCTACGAGCGCTTCGTGCGCGCCGGCCGGCTGCCGCAGAACAAGCCGCATGTGCCGAACGGCGTGATGCACGAGCTGCTGCGCTTCTACTACGACGTGGCGCAGATCGCGCATCCGCCGGGCCTCGCCGCGCTCACCAAGATGGTGCCGATCTCGCAGATCCTGTGGGGCACCGATTTCCCGTTCCGCTTCGGCTGGGAATACAACAAGGGCCTGGGCGAATTCGGCTTCAGCGACGCCGACCTGCGCAGGATCGAGCGCGACAACGCGCTGACGCTGCTGCCGCGCTGGCGGTGAGCGAGGCAGCCGATTTGGTTTCGTTCTGCCAAAATCTGCACTGGACTTGAGTGCCAGCGAATTCGGCGGAGCCCGCGCCGCAGCCAAAGCCACTCCCGCATGTTGGCTAACGCTCAATGCGGGCGCTGTTGTGTCAGCCCAACAAAATCTACGTCGACGCACCACGAGCGCGGCGCGCCTTCCGCGCCGGCACATCGACGCCGAAGATCGCCGTGTCGACAGCGCGTGCGGTGTTCTCGATGTGCTGAGACAGCGCGCGCAGGCGCGCTCGGCGTCGCGCGCGAGCGTCGCCTCGACGATCTCCTTGTGCTCGGCACTCAGGCCGCGCGCGCGGGATCGGGCGCCGCAGCACGGTGCGGTGGCGATAGCGCTGCGACTGGTCGTAGAGCAAGCTCGGTGAAGCGCAGCAGCCAGCGCGACGGGCAGCCGGAAATCAGCGCCATGTGGAAGTGCCGGTTCGCCCGCTCCCAGCCCATGATCACCTCGGGCGTCGCCTCGATCATCGAGGTCTCGACGCGTTCGAGACTGTGGCGTGGCGGCGACGACGCGCCCCTCCCATTCGAGCGTGCCGAGTTCGATCGACTGCCGCAGCGCCTCGACCTCGATGACCTTGCGCGCCGTGGTGATGTCGTCGAGCTCCTCGCGGCTGATCGGCGAGACCCAATAGCCGCGCTGCGCCTCGCACTCGACCAGGCCGTCGGAGACGAGCCGCGACAGCGCCTCGCGCAGCGCGCTTGCGCCGAAGCCGTAGGTCTTGCGCAGGTGCTCGATCCGCAGCTTCTCCGACGGCGCCAGCGTGCCGCCGATGATGTCGTCGCGCAGCCGCCAATAGGCGCCCTCGATCTGGCTGCCCGGCGGCGGTCTCGTGCGTCCGCACAGTCGCCAGAGCGTGAGCTTTGGTCATGACGCAGACGGCCGCCCTCGGTTGACAAATCGACTGAGGCAGCATAAAATCGATAATCTGACGATTTCAACGATATTCTTGCGCAGCCCGAACATCGCATGCTGTTCGGCGCATGCGAATCGATCAGCTGCAGGAGAGACAGGCCATGAAAAAACTCGTCCTGGAAACCACCTCGCCGTTCCAGGGACTGCCCGAACTCGTCGCCTATGACGAGGGCCTGTTCGCGAAGGAAGGCATCGAGATCGAATGGGCCGACCGCGACGAGGCCGGCGTCAAGACCGCCGACACCTCGCTCACCGACGTGAAGGGCGCCGATCCGTTCGTCAGCCACGGCACGCTGCTCGAGCAGGGCAAGGCCGACATGTACAACGCCTGCGAATGGGGCAACTACTGCCGCGCCGGCGCGCACCGGCGTCGGCAGCCGGCAGGTCGGCCGCCGCGCGCATCGTCACCTACGCGGCGATCGTGGTGCGGCCGGATTCGCCGGTCTACACGCCGCAGCAGCTGGCCGGCCGCACGCGTCGGCGTGCCGTTCTATGCCGGCACGCACTATCTCGCGCTGCACATGCTGGAAGGCTTCCTGCCGCGCGACCAGATCAAGGTCTGCCGCGCGCCGACCGGCTCGCGCAACCGCTTCAACCTGATGATGAAGGGCGAGATCGAGGCGACCACGCTGACCGAGCCCTACATCACGCTGGCCGAGAAGAAGGGCTGCCGCGTCATCTGCTCGGCCTTCTATCACGGCACCGAAGTCGCCTCCGACCGGGTCGATGCCGAAACCTATGCGGCCTTCAACCGCGCGGTGCGCGAGGCGGTGCGCCGCATCAACGCCAACAAGGGCGCCTATCTGCACTACTTCATCGACTATCACAAGGCCAAGGATCCCGAGATCGGCACGCTCAAGCCCGAGGACCTGCGCGAAGGCCGCATCGTGGTGGTCGATCCGGCGCCGATCCCGGCCGACGAGCTGCAGCGCACCTACGACTGGGTGAAGAGCTGGGGCATGCTGGACGAGACCGAGTCGCCGCTCGCAGCTCGTCAACATGAACGTGCAGACGCACGCGCACGTGGCGGCGGAGTAAGGCAGACCACCAAGATCGAAAGGGAACGATGGCGCACGACGACTCGCAGCGATCGCCGGTCGTCGGCGCATCAGTGACGCGCCTCGAGGACGTTCCGCTGGTGCTCGGCCGCGGCCTGTTCGCGGCCGATGTCTCATTTCCCGACAGCTTCACATGCGCGTCGTGCGCTCGCCGGTCGCGCACGGACGGATCGTCGCGGTCGACACGTCCGCGGCGCGCTGCAGCGCCGGGCGTGGTCGCGGTCTGGACCATCGACGACATCGCCGATCTGCCGCCGATCGACTTTCGCGACGACCGCGTCGAGCCGCTCGTGCCCTATCGGCAGCCGCTGCTGGCGCGCGACGCGCGTGCGCTATGTCGGCGAGCCGGTCGCGGTCGTGTTCGCGGACGATCCCTATCAGGCCGAGGACGCCGCCGAGCAGGTCACGCTCGAGATCGAGGAGCTTGCCGCCGGTGCTGTCGACCGACGACGCGCCGGGCGAATTCGACGCGGGCTCTCGACCGAGCCGATGATCATCGAGAAGGCCTACGGCGACATCGAGGGCGCGTTTCGCGCCGCCCATGCGATCGTCGCGCTCGACCTGTCGATCGGCCGCCATTCCGGCGTGCCGCTGGAGACGCGCGGCGCGATCGCGCGCTACGACGCCGAGCGCGACATCCTCGAGCTGCACGGCGCCGCCAAGGTGCCGCATCGCAACCGCGAGCAGATCGCCAAGATCCTGTCGCGGCCGCTCGCCTCCGTGCATCTGTTCGAGGGCCATGTCGGCGGCGGCTTCGGCGTGCGCGGCGAGCTCTATCCCGAGGACGTGCTGGTCTGCCTGGCGCGCGCTGCGGCTGCGGCCGGCCCGTCAAATGGATCGAGGACCGCCACGAGCATTTCGTCGCCACCAACCATTCGCGCCAGCAGCGCCATCAGTGCGCGCGGCGGTCGACGCCGACGGCCGCATCCTCGGCATCGAGGACATCTTCTTCCACGACCAGGGCGCCTATGTGCGCACCCACGGCGCGCGCGTGGTCGATCTCACCGCCGGCATGCTGCCCGGTCCCTACCGCGTGCCGAGCTATCGCGCGGCCGGGCACTATCGGCTGACCAACAAGACGCCGGCCGCGACCTATCGCTCGCCGGGCCGCTACGAAAGCACGTTCGTGCGCGAGCGCCTGATCGACGCGATCGCGCAGCGCCTCGGCATCGACCGCGATCGAGGTGCGCCGCCGCAACCTGATCGACAAGATCCGAAATGCCGTTCGAGCGGCCGCTGCACGCGCTCGGCGACGAGGTCGTGCTCGATTCCGGCGACTATGCGGGCCTGCTCGACAAGGCGCTCGACGCGCTTCGACTGGCCGAAGCTGCACCGCGCGCCTTGCCGCGCGCCGCCGCGCCGGCGAAGCGGTCGGCGCCGGCCTTGCGATGTTCGTCGAAAAGAGCGGGCTCGGCCCGACGCGACGGCGTGCGCATCGCGGTCGAGCCGTCGGGCGAAGTCGAGGTTGTCACCGGTGGCGCCTCGCTCGGCCAGGGTTTCGAGACCGTGATGGCGCAGATCTGCGCCGACGCGCTCGGCGTCGACTATCGGCGCGTGCGCGTCGTGCATGGCCAGACCAACCGCATCGAGCACGGCATCGGCGCGCATGCGACGCGCGCGACCGTGATGACCGGCTCGGCGACGCACGTCGCGGCCACCAAGCTGCGCGCGCTCGCGCTCGAGGTGGCCGCGCAGCTGCTGCAGACGCCGGCCGACGCGCTCACAATTGTTGCGGGGCTGCGTGCAGCGCAAGGATGACGCCCGGCGGGGCCCTCGCTCGACGCTCGGCGATGCTTGCGCGGCCAGACTCAACGGCCTCGACGGCCGAAGGCTGGTTTCACCACCGAGCACATGACCTACCCCTACGGCGTCCACATCGCCGTCGTCGCCATCGATCGCGACACCGGACGTGTCGAGGTCGAGCGCTACCTGATCGCCTACGATGTCGGCCGCGCCGTCAATCCCGATGCTGGTCGAAGGCCAGCTGGTCGGCGGCCTGGCGCAGGGGCTCGGCGGCGCGCTGTCGGAAGAATTCGTCTACGACGACCGCGGCGAGCCGCTCTCGACCACGTTTGCGGATTATCTGGTGCTCACCGCGCGCGAAGTGCCGGCAGTCGACGTGCTGCTCACCGAGGACGCGCCCGCGCCCGCGCAACCCGCTCGGCCTCAAGGGCGCCGGCGAAGGCGGCGTCAACGCGGTCGGCGCTGCGATCGCGGCCGCGATCGACGACGCCATCGGGCGGCCGGGCGCAGTGACGCAGCTGCCGGTGACGCCGGCCAGGTTGCGGGCGCTGCTGCGGAATTGAGCACGAGCATCGGCCTGATCTTGTGCGGATTTGCCACCGTACCGAAATTGGCAAAAATCTTGAATTTGGGACAGTCGGCACTAAGCTTGCATCAGCCGGGATGAGCGTCCTCGATAGTCCCCGCGGAGCAAAGACATGCGACGGTTGCAAATCCTGCCTTGGCTCGCCGCAGTAGCGATGACTGCGTTCTTGCCGGCGTCGGCCCTTGCGCAGGACGTACTCAAGCTCGCGGTTGGGGCGCCCGGAAACTGGGACACCTGCATCCCGGAGGTCGGCCACCGCGCCGGCATCTTCAAGAAGTACGGCCTCGCACTCGAGCTCCTCTATACGCAAGGCGGCGGCGAGACCATGCAGGCCGTCATCTCCGGCAGCGTGCAGATCGGGATCGCGGCCGGCACCGCCGCCGTGATGGGTGCCTTCGCCAAGGGCGCGCCGGTGCGCATCCTGGCAGCCGGAACGACCGGAACCGGTGATCTCTATTGGTACGTGCCGGCGGCCTCTCCGATCAAAAGCTTCAAGGACACCGACGGCAAGACCGTCGCCTACTCGACCACGGGCGCCTCCACTCACTCGACTGCGCTCGCGCTCATCAAACATTTCGGCGTCAGCGCCAAGCCGGTCGCGACTGGCGCGGCGGCAGTGACGCTCACGCAGGCGATGTCGGGCCAGATCGACGTCGGCTGGGCCTCGCCGCCGTTCGGCATCACACAGCTCGACCAAGGGCAGATCCGGATCATCGCACGCGGCAGCGACGCGCCCTCAACGCGCGACCAGACTGTGCGTGTTCATATCGTCAACGCCAATGCGCTCGCGCAGCGCAAGGACGTCTTCGACCGCTTCATGCGCGCCTATCGGGAGAGCTACGAGTATCTCTATTCCAATCCCGACGGCATCAAGCTCTACGCCCAATACGGCAAAGTGAGTGAGGCGCTGGCCGGGCGCATCCGCGACGAGTTCCTGCCCAAGGCGGCGCTGCAGCCTGATCGCGTGTCGGGCATTGCAGCGATCACTGCGGACGCGATCACCTACAAGGTGCTCGCCAACCCGCTCACCGATGCCGAGCTTGCGACCCTCATCCAGATTCCACCACCCGGCCCCTGAACCACGATGGGCCATCGCGCGAACCAACGGAGGCTGCCGTGACGAAACCGATGCAATGGCTTGCGCTCGCCCTCGTGACGGCGCTGAGCGCCACGGCTGCGCAAGCGCAATATCCCAACAAGCCGGTGCGCCTCGTGCTTCCCTATTCGCCCGGCGGCATCGTCGACTATGTCGGCCGCACGCTTGCCACCCATATGAGCGGCCCGCTCGGACAGCAGGTCGTCGCCGAGAATCGCCCGGGCGCCGGCGGCATCGCCGGCACCGACGCGGTCGCGCGCTCCGCGCCCGACGGCTACTCCATCGTGATCATGGATCCGGCGATCGTGATCAATCCGACGCTGCAGCCGAGCATGCCGTATGACCTGTTCAAGCAGCTTGCGACCGTCTCGATCGTCAGCTCCTCGCCGGAGGTGGTCGTCGTCGCGCCGCAACTGCCGGTGAAGACCATCGCGGAGCTCACCGCCTACGGCAAGGCCAATCCCGGCAAGCTCAATTTCGCATCCGCCGGCGTCGGCACGACGCCGCATCTCGCCGGCGAGCTCTACAAGCAGCGCACCGGCATCGACGCCACGCATGTGCCCTATCGCAGCATCGGACAATCCTATCCGGACATGATGGCGAACAAGGTGCAGTTCGCGTTCTCGAGCATCGCGGGCGCGCTGCCGTTCACGACCGACAACCGCGTGCGGGCGATCGCGACCACCGGCACCAAGCGCTCGCCGGTCTATCCCGATCTGCCGACGGTCGACGAGGCCGGCCTCAAGGGCTTCGAGGTCGACCTCTGGCTCGGCATCTTCGCGCCGGCCGGCGTTCCTGCCGACGCGTTGAGCAAGCTCAACAGCGCCCTGCGCACGACGCTGCAGAACGCGGAGGTGAAGACAGCGCTCGCCAAGGTCGGTGTCGAGCCGCGCGGCACGACCGTGCCGGAGAGCGCCGACATCCTCAAAGCCGAGTTCGAAAAGTGGAAGACCGTGATCACCGAAGGCAAGATCAAGCTGGAGAATTGAGGTCAATGTCGGTGCGGCGGCAGTTGTTGGTGCGCCCTCTCCCCGCATGCGGGGAGAGGGCAGTGCTGATTGTTCAACAAACACGGTCGGGTGAGGGGGCGCGGCCTGCCCCTCACCCGGTTCTTTCCGTGGAACTGTCAAACATGCCCTCTCCCCAGCATAAGGGCGTTCACGCCCGTCTTCGACGGGCTATGCGGGGAGAGGGCGCATCAACAAGCGCACAGGAGACATGAACATCCGCGCCCCGAAGGACTTCTGGTCCGGCATCATGTTCATCGCATTCGCGGTGGTGGCGATGCTCACGGCGCGCGGCTATTCGCTGGGCAGCGCGGGACGGATGGGGCCCGGCTATTTCCCGATGCTGCTCGGCGCTGCGCTTGGAGCTGCTCGGCGCTCATCCTGGTGGCGCGCTCACTCGTGATCGAGGGCGAGACGATCGGCCGGCTTCGCCTCCTTCCGCTCGCTCGTCATCGCGCTCGGCGTCTGCCTGTTCGGGCTTGCGATCGAGCGGCTCGGGCTTCTGATCGCGCTGATTGCGGCAACGGCCGTGACAGCGTTCGCAAGTCGTGAATCGCGCCCGCTTGAGGTGACCGCCCTGGCGCTGGTGCTCGCCGCCTTCTCGATCGGCGTCTTCGTCTACGCATTGCGCCTGCCCTTGCCGATCTGGCCGGCACTCTAGGAGCGGCGGGTGGACATCTTCTCCAATCTCGCGCTCGGTTTCGGGGTCGCGCTCACGCTCGAGAACATCGCCTATTGCTTCGCCGGCGTGCTCCTTGGCACGCTGGTTGGAGTCCTGCCCGGTATCGGCCCGGTCACCACGGTCGCGATGCTGCTGCCGATCTCGTTCACGCTGCCGCCGGTCTCCGCGCTCATCCTGCTCGCGGGCATCTATTACGGCGCGCAATACGGCGGCTCGACCACCGCGATCCTGGTCAACATTCCGGGCGAGGCCTCCTCGGTCGTCACCACCATCGACGGTCATCAGATGGCGCTGCAAGGACGCGCCGGGCCGGCGCTCGGCATCGCGGCGATCGGCTCATTCTTCGCCGGCTGTGCCGCCACCCTCGCCATCGCGCTGGCGGCGCCGCCGCTGGCCGCGATAGCACTGCAGTTCGGACCGGCTGAGTATTTCTCGCTGATGGTGTGCGGGCTGATCGCGGCGGTCGTGCTGGCGCGCGGCTCGGTCGTCAAGGCGGTCGGTATGGTGATCCTCGGCCTGTTGCTAGGCCTCGCCGGCACCGACGTGAACTCGGGCATCAGGCGCTTCGACTTCGGCTTCCAGGGCCTCGCCGACGGCATCGAGTTCGTGGCGCTGTCGATGGCGATCTATGGCATCGCCGAGGTCGCCCACAATCTCGAGCAGAAGTCAGAAGTCCGCGGTCGTGACCAGCGCCATCGGCCGCGTATGGCCGACGGCCGCCGACATTCGCTACTGCCTGCCCGCGATCCTGCGCGGAACCACGCTCGGCTCGCTGCTCGGCGTATTGCCAGGCGGCGGCGCGCTGATCGCGGCCTTCGGCGCCTATACGCTGGAGAAGCGCGTCGCCAAGCCGCCGCGCAGCTTCGGCCACGGCGACATCCGCGGCGTGGCGGCGCCGGAGTCCGCCAACAACGCGGGCGCGCAGACCTCGTTCATTCCGATGCTGACGCTCGGACTGCCCTCGAACCCCACCATGGCGATGATGATCGGCGCCATGATGATCCACGGCATCGCGCCCGGCCCGCGCGTCATGACCGATCGGCCGGACCTGTTCTGGGGCGTCGTTGCCTCGATGTGGATCGGCAACCTGATGCTGGTCGTGCTCAACCTGCCGTTGGTCGGAATCTGGGTGCGCTTCCTGCGCATCCCTTATCGGCTGCTGTTCCCCTCGATCATCGTGTTCTGCTGCATCGGCACCTACACCATCAACAGCAACGTCTTCGACGTGTTCGTGATGGCCTTCTTCGCGATCTTCGGCTACCTCTGCCTCAAGCTCGATTGCGAGCCGGCGCCGCTGATCCTCGGCTTTGTGCTCGGGCCGATGATGGAGGAGAACCTGCGGCGGACGCTCCTGATCTCGCGCGGCGACCTGAGCGTGTTCGTGACCGAGCCGATCAGCCTTGCCTTCCTGATCGCGGCGACATTGCTGCTGATCGTGGTTGCAGCGCCCGCAATCCGCTCGACGCGCGAACAGGCCTTGCGGGAGTAGTGCCGCAAGTCCATTCGTGCGATCAAGGCCGTCCCACTATTTGAAATATCGCAGGTCTGGAGCCTGCTGGCCTTTCTTGGTGGGCATCAGATAGCCGTCCCAGCTCACCATGTAATCTTCCTTGCCCACGACAACGTGATTGTTGGTCTCGGGACAGTTTTCTTCGTTCCAGGTCGGATAAGGCTCTGTGCCGCGCCGGAGGTTCTTCATCACCGTCCACGGCCGCGTCAGCGCGTTGTCGATAACCGTGACCTCATCGTGGATGACATTGGGATCGGCTTTGTCGATGAAGATCCTCTCCTTGATGACGGTCTGGTTGTCGCGATGCAGCGGCAACCCACTCGCATCGAAGGCACGCGGGCCACGCAAGCCGCGCGTCTCGACCTCGAGCACATCGTAGCGGCCGTCGCCGTCGGTATCGACCCACTTGCCGATCGAGAAGCCGAGCAGCGTCGGCGTGATCTCCTTGGGCCAGGTCCTCCCGTCGGTGAAGATACGGCGATTGTCGTAGACGTGGTCGGCCAGGATATGGGTCGTCTTCGGCGTCACCACAAACTCGATCTCGCCATAGAAATTGGTGACGCGCGGCATGCCCGGCGACCAGCAGCGATAGGTCTGGTTGAACTCGCTTTGCCCGCCTTCATGCGCGTCGGCCTCGAAGATCGCTTGATATTCCGGTGTCAGCGGCGCCTGCTGTCCCTTCCCTGGAGGTTTGCTGATGTCGAACCGGCCCGGCCCGCCGATTGCGCGCCACTGCCCACTGAAATCCGGATAGAGCTTGTCATCCCATGCCTGGCTGTCGGCAACTGTGATGCAGAGCGTAGCGCAGAGCGCAAACGCGCTGATCGATCGTCGATACGACATGATCGTTCCTCCCCTTTGATATCTTGGCGGCCGAGCCGCATTGGAGAGCCTTGGCTGGCTTCTCAGGGGTAGGCTACACCCACAGCTGCACGGAAGGGTAGTCCTCCCCACCCTCGTCGGCCGTATGCAGGGACGCAAACGACCCGGTAAGATCAGCATCCCACGTCAGCGCCCATAGCGGCGCGATCATCGCCCGGATCAATCCGGGTCTCTCCAGCGAGGACGGAATGGATTTCGAGCTGCCCGAGGAGCTGCGACTTCTCAAAGACAATCTGCGCAAGTTCGTCGACCGCGAGTTGATCCCGCTCGAGCGCGCGGTGGTCAACGATATCGCGCAGCAGAAGGAGCTGCAGAAGCAGCTGCGCCCCAAGGTCGAGCAGCTCGGAATCTGGCAATACGACGTGCCGGAGGAATTCGGCGGGCTCGGGCTCGGCATGCTGGCGAAAGTCATCGTCTGGAGCGAGGTCTCGCGCACCACCGCGCTCCCGGCTCGTCATCTCAGCCTGTTCGGCTTCCCGGTCAGCCCGATCCTCTACACCTTGGAAGGAGAAGCGCGCGAGCATTACCTCATGCCGGTGATCCGCGGCGAGAAGACCAGCTGCTTTGCCCAGACCGAGGCCGATGCCGGCTCCGATCCCGCCGCGATGCGCACGACCGCGGTGCGTGATGGCGACCACTACGTGATCAACGGCGTCAAGCGCTTCATCACCGGTGCGGGCGATGCCGACTTCGCCCAGGTGTTCGCGGTCACTGATCCGCAGAAGCGCGCACGTGGCGGCATCACCGGCTTCCTGGTCGACATGGATACGCCCGGCGTCAAGCTTGCGGCCTCCTATGATCTCATGGTCGACGACAAGCCCTGCGAGATCGTGTTCGACAACGTGCGGGTGCCGGTCTGGAAGCGCATCGGCAATGAGGGCGAAGGTTTCAAGCACGCACAATCGTGGATCAATTCCGGTCGCATCCGCCACGGCGCGCGCAGCCTCGGCGTGATGGAGCGCTGCTTCGAGCTCGGCACGGCCTACGCCAAGCAGCGCAAGACCTTCGGCGCCTATCTCGCCGAGCGCCAGTCGGTGCAATGGCCGCTCACCGAGATCTACATGGATGTGCACAAGCTGCGGCTGATGCTCTACCACGCCGCCTGGCGCTCCGACCGCGGCGAGGACTGCCGCGAGGAGGCGTTCATGGTCAAGATTTTCGGCGACGAGCGCTCGTTCTGGGCCGCTGATCGCTGCATGCAGATCCATGGCGGCATGGGGCTCTCGAAGGAGCTGCCGATCGAGCGCTTCTTCCGCGACCAGCGCAGCATGATGATCACCGAGGGCGCAGTCGAGGTGCTGCGCATGGCGCTTGCCCGGATGATCCTCAACGTCAGGTAAGCACTTTGAGTGGCGCATGTCCTTTTCGGAAAACCGGTTCCCACTTTTCCGGGACATGCACTACATCCCGACCGCGGCGTTCTCGAACCGCGTGCGCTGCGCCTGGCGGATGTGGTCGCGCGCCGCCTGCTCGGCCCGGTCGGGATTGTGGTGCTCGATCGCCTCGACGATCTGCCGATGCTCCTCGTCCGACTCCAAACGACGGCTCGGCACCCGAAAGGTCGTGCTGTGCAGGAGCGCGAGCGAATCGTGCAGGACGCCGAGCGTCTGCAGCAGATACTGATTGTGCGCGGCCTCGTAGATCGCCTGATGCAGGCGGCGATTGAGCGTCACCAGCGCCATCGTGTCGTGGTCGGGCTTGCAGAGTTCCTTCTGCAGCCGCCACAGGACCGCGATCTCGGGCGCTGTTCGCATGCTCGGCTGCAAAGCGCGCCGCCGAGCCTTCGAGGATTTCCCGCATTGCGTAAAGCTGCAGCACCTGATGCTGGCTGAGCGACGCGACTATCAGGCCACGACCGGCGCCGAAGACCAAAAGCCCACGCTGTTGCAGCCGCTGCAGCGCCTCGCGCACGGGCGTGCGGCTCACGCCGAGATTGCGGGCGATCTCTTCCTCGCGCACCCGTTCGCCAATCGCGATGCGCCCATCCCAGATGGCGTCGCGCAGGCGTCTCGTAGACGAAGTCCGCGCGCGAGCGCGTGCGCAAGGCTTCGGCGTCGATGGCAATCAACGTGCTCGTGGTCATACCCGTGCTCCGGCCCGGCTCTGTGACACTGAGACGCCCACTATTTACATCTGTATACAAAAGAATACAATTTGGCCAGCTTCCCGGCTAACGCATCATATCGCTCTGCCTGCGGGCGCTTTTGCGCGTCCGCGCCAGCGCGCAAGGAGAGCAGCATGACCCTCGCCGACACCAAGTCGCAATCTGATGTTCACTACCGCGGCCTGCGCGACTGGCTCGACAAGGTGCAGGGCATGGGCGAGCTCCTGTGCGTCAACGGCGCCCATTGGGACACCGAGATGGGCAGCATCACCCAGATGCTGACCGAGAAATCGAACGGCACCGCGCCCGCGATCCTGTTCGACGAGGTGCCGGGCTATGCGCAAGGGCTTCCGCACGCTCTACGGCCACTTCTCCTCGATCAAGCGCGTCGCGCTGACGCTCGGGCTGCCGCTCCAGCAGGACCGCAAGGTCGACATCGTGCAGCGCTATCACCAGCGCATGCAGAACCTGAAGACGCTGCCGCCGCGCTTCGTCAAGGACGGGCCCGTGCTGCAGAACGTGCTCGAAGGCGACGCGGTCGACGTGCTGAAATTTCCGGTGCCGCTGCATCACGAGCAGGACAAGGCGCGCTACATCGGCACCGCCTGCTGCGTGATGACGCAGGACCCCGACGACGGCTGGTTCAATCTCGGCGCCTACCGGGCGCAGGTCTATGACCGCAACACCGTCGGCTGCCAGATCACCGAGGGCAAGCACGGCCGCATCCATCGCGACAAGAACTTCGAGCGCGGCAAGCCGATGAAGGTCGCGATCGTGTGCGGCCAGGACCCGCTGCTGTTCATGCTGTCGTCGAGCCCGCTGCCGGCGATCAGCGAGCTCGACATCGCCGGCGGCTTGCGCGGCGAGCCGATCGACGTGATCCGCGGGCCCTATACCGGCTTTCCGATTCCGGCCGACGCCGAGATCGTGCTCGAAGGCGAGACCGTGCCGGGCCAGGTGCGGCCCGAGGGGCCGTTCGGCGAGTGGATGGGCTACTACTCCGACGACACCCAGCCGCGGCCCTACGTCAACGTGAAGACGATCCTCTATCGCAACGATCCGATCCTGTGCTGCGCGCCGCAGCACAAGCCGGTCGACGAGACCGGCCTGCTCAAGGGCATCGCCGGCGCGGCGCAAATCTGGAACGCGCTCGATGCCTGCGGCGTGCCGGAGGTGCTCGGCGTCTGGAACCACGAGGCCGGCCCGGCGACGCGCTTCACCGTGATCCAGATCCGCCAGCGCTATCCCGGCCACGCGCGCCAGGCGCTGCATGTCGCGGCGGCCTGCCAGGGCGGCGCCTATGCGGGCAAATGGACCGTGGTGGTCGACGAGGACATCGACGCCGGCGAGCTCGACCAGGTGCTGTGGGCGATGTGCACGCGCTTCGATCCGAACGTCGACATCGACATCATCCAGAAGGCCTGGGCCTCCAAGCGCGATCCGCTGTTCCTGCCCGGCAACTTCAACAACCGCATCCTGATCGACGCCTGCATCCCCTACGACATGAAGCTCAAGGGCACGTTCCCGGTCACGGTCGACGTCAGCGACGATCTGCGCGCGAAGCTGCGGGCGAAGTTCCCGCACATCTTCCCGCCGATGTGAAGTGAGCGATGATTGGAGTCCCGCACCTCTCGCACGTCATGCCCGGCCTTGTGCCGGGCATCCACGACTTCCTTTCTCGCATCATGGAAGAAAGTCGTGGATGGCCGGGACAAGCCCGGCCATGACGCTGATGGGCTGGTGCCTTCTCTCGTCGGCTGTGCTCGTTCGACCTGCCGCTGCCCAAAGCGTCGCCGACTTCTACCGCGGCAAGAATGTCGCGCTGGCGATCAGCTTCAGCCCCGGCGGCGGCTACGATCTCTATGCCCGCACGCTCGCGCGCCACATGGGCAAGCACATGGCCGGCAATCCGGCGATCGTGCCGCAGAACATGCCGGGCGCCGGCGGCTTGCGCGTCGCGCAGTATTTCTCGCAGGCCGCGCCCAAGCGACGGACTGACCTTCGGCACCTTCACCCGCATGGCCGGCATCGCGCCGCTGTTCGATCCCACCCAGAAGTACGACAGCGCAAAGTTCACCTGGCTCGGCGCCATCACCGACGCGGTCAGCGTGTGCCTCACCTGGCACACCTCGCCGGTCAAGACCTGGAAGGACTTCCTCGAGAAGCCGGTGACGCTCGGCGGCACCGGGCCGGGCGGCGAGCTCGATATCTTCACCAACCTCTACAAGAACGTCTTCAACGCCAACGTGAAGCTCGTGTCCGGATATCCCGGCACCGCCGAGATCATGCTTGCGATGGAGCGCGGCGAGCTTGACGGCGTCTGCGGCATCGACTGGACCACCATCAAGGCGCAGCGCGCCCGCTGGATCGCCGACAAGAGCATCAACGTCATCGCCCAGGCCGCGTTCCACAAAGAGCCCGACCTGCCGAATGTTCCGCTGATCATGGAGCTGACGAACGACCCCGAGAAGCTGCAAATCCTCAAGCTGTTCGTGTCGGCGCATGAATTCGCCACGGCCCTATGCGGCGCCGCCCGACATCCCGGCCGACCGCGCCAGCCGCGCTGATCGCAGCGTTCGAGGCGACGACGAAGGATCCGGCGTTCCTCGCCGAAACCGCGCAGCATCAGATGGAGGTCGCTCCGGTCAGCGGCAAGAAGCTCGCCCAGATGCTGGCCGAGCTCTACACGACGCCGGAAAGCGTCCTCGTGAAGGCGCGGGCTGCGATTGCGCGATGAAATCCCTGAGATGCGATGCGACCTCCGAAGGACATGCCATGATCCGAAGCTCAGGACGTCGGTTGGTTCCTGCCGCGCTCCTCGTAGCCGTCCCGTTCTCGGCGCCCGCCAGCGCGCAGAGCGTCGAGGAGTTCTACAAAGGCAAGACCATCACCCTCGCGATCGGCTTCGACACCGGTGGCGGCTACGACATCTACGGGCGCCTGCTGTCGCGCCACCTGAGCAAGCACATTCCTGGCCATCCTGCGATCATCGTGCAAAACATGCCGGGCGCCGGCAGCCTGCGCGCCGCGCAGTACCTGTATCTCGGTCGCGCCCAAGGACGGCACCGCGCTCGGCACCTTCGGGCGGCAGATGGGCATCGCGCCGCTGCTCAGGCACCGAGCGCGCAATTCGACGGCACCAAGTTCAACTGGATCGGCAGCATCACCAACGAGGTCTCGACCTGCGTCGCCTGGCACACCGTCGCCGGTGAAGACCTGGGCCGACATGCTGGAGAAGCCGATCACGCTCGGCGGCGACGGCCCGGGCGCCGATCCCGATGTGTTCGCGCTCCTCTACAAGCAACGTGTTCGACGCCAAGATCAAGCTGGTCAGCGGCTATCACGGCACCACGCCGATCATCCTGGCGATGGAGCGCGGCGAGGTCGACGGGCTCTGCGGCTATTCGTGGAGCACCATCAAGAGCAAGCATCAGCCTTGGCTCAAGGAGAAGAAGATCAACATCCTGGTGCAGGCCGGCGCTGCAAGAAGGACGCCGAGATCGCCGACGTGCCGCTCGCGCTCGATCTGGCGAAAACCGAGGAGCAGCGCCAGATCCTCAAGCTCATCCTCACCAGCCAGGAGACCGCGCGTCCGTTCGCGGCGCCGCCGGGCGTGCCAGCCGACCGCGTCGCTGCGCTGCGCGCGGCCTTCGACGCCACCATGAAGGACCCGAGTTCCTCGCCGAGGCCAAGAAGCTCAACCTCGACGTCAACCCGCTCGCGGCACGACCATCGCAAGCCTGCTGGCGAGCTCTACGCGACGCCCAAGAGCCGTGCTCGAAAAGGCCGCGCAAGCCGTTTCCAAAGTGATGCGCGCAAGCTTGCGCGACCCAGACAATGGCGCACAAGCGATGATCCATCAGAACGCGAGTTAAGTCGCGGCGTTCGCAGCCGCAGTCGGCAGCTTCTGCATGTCCTGCCCCGCGTCATGCGCCCAGAGCGTCGAGGACTTCTACCGCGGCAAGACCGTCAACCTGATCATCGGCTACAGCGTCGGTGGCGGCTACGACCTCTACGGCCGGCTCGTGTCGCGCCACATCGGCAAGCACATCCCGGGCCGGCCCGCGATCGTGCCGCAGAACATGACCGGCGCCGGCAGCCTGCGCGCCGCGCAATATCTCTATTCGGTCGCGCCCAAGGACGGCACCGCGTTCGGCACCTTCGGCCGCACCATCGCGACCACGCCGCTGCTGACGCCTGCGACCGCGCAGTTCGACGGCACCAAATTCACCTGGCTCGGCAGCGTCACCAACGAGGTCTCGACCTGCGTGACCTGGCACACCTCGCCGGTCAAGACCTGGAACGACATCCTGACGAAGGAAGTCGCCATGGGCGGCGAAGGCCCGGGCGCCGATCCCGACGTCTACGCGCTGCTCTACAAGAACGTGTTCGGCGCCAAGATGAAGCTCGTCACCGGCTATCACGGCACCAACGACGTCACGCTCGCGATGGAGCGCGGCGAGGTCGACGGCCTGTGCGGGCTGTCCTGGAGCACGCTCAAGGCGCGCCACCTGCAATGGATGAACGAGAAGAAGATCAACATCATCATCCAGGCGGCGCTGCGCAAGCAGCCCGAGCTTGCCGATGTGCCGCTCGCCAGCGATCTGACGCAGGATCGCGAGAAGCTGCAGATCCTCAAGCTGTTCCTGGCGAGCCAGGAAACCGCGCGCCCGTTCGCGGCGCCGCCCGACATTCCCGGCCGACCGCAAGGCCGCGCTGCATCGCGGCCTTCGACGCCACCATGAAGGATCCCGAGTTCCTGGCCGAGGCCCAGAAGCTCAACATGGACGTCAACCCGCTGAGCGCCAAAGGCGTCGACGACATACTGGCCGAGCTCTACGCCACCCCGAAGGCCGTGCTCGAAAAAGCCGCGCTGGCGACGTCGAAGTAAGGACTGCCGTGCATCAAATTGCTTGCGCTGTAACTGGTCGTGCCGTGCCTCAATCGTCATGGCCGGGCTTGTCCCGGCCATCCACGTCTTGCTTGCTGACATCAGAAAAGAAAGACGTGGATGCCCGGCACAAGGCCGGGCATGACGGAGCAAGCGGTGAGCGTGTCGTTCTAATTCTCCGGCATGGGGACTGCAGATGCCCGCGCTGATCGGTTCGCGCACTCTCCGCATCGAAGACGAGCCGTTCCTGCGCGGCAAGGGCCGCTACATCGACGACATCGTCGTGCCTGGCCTGCTGCATGCCGCCTTCGTGCGCAGCCCGCACCCGCACGCCGCGATCCGCGGCGTCGACAAGTCGGCGGCGCTCGCGCTGCCCGGCGTGCATGCGGTGCTCACGCTTGATGATCTTGCACCGGTGCTCGCCAAGCGCCGCATGATGCGGCACTCGAATTCTGGCACCCCGCTCGACCGGATGTGGTGTTTTGCGCTCGCCGACGGCGAGGTGTCCTACGTTGGCGAGTGTGTCGCAATCGTACTCGCCGACAACCGCTACCTCGCCGAGGACGCAGCCGCGCTGGTCGAGGTCGACTACGATCTCCTGCCTGTCGTGTCCGACTGCCGCAAGGCGGTCGAGGCGGGCGCACCGGCGGTGCGGCGCGAGCTCAACTCCAACGTCGTTGCGACCTACAAGGTCAATTTCGGCGATGCCGCAGCCGCCTTCGAGAAGGCCGCGCATGTCTTCCATGAGAACCTCTGGCAGCACCGCGGCGCCGGCCACCCGATCGAGGGCCGCGGCATCCTGGCCGAGATCCACGCCGACGAATCCATCACGGTCTGGGCCTCGACCCAGAAATCGCACGATCTGTTCCAATCGCTCATAGCGCTGCTCGATCTCGAGGAGTCGCGGCTGCGCGTCAAGGCGCCCGATATCGGCGGCGGCTTCGGTCCCAAGCTCTGCGTCTATTCCGAGGACATCGCGGTCGTCGCCGCCGCAAGGCAGATGCGGCGCTCGATCAAGTGGATCGAGGATCGGCGCGAGCACTTCACCAACGCGGCGCAGGAGCGTGACCAGTACTGGTCGATCGACATCGCGGCCTCGGCCGAGGGCAAGGTCCTGGGCCTGCGCGGCACGCTCGTTCACGACGTCGGCGCCTACGCGCTGCAGGACGTGAACATTCCCTTCAACTCCGCCTCGATGATGAGCGGCCCTTATATCGTGCCGTCGCTGTCGATGGACGTGACGGTCGCCGCCACCAACAAGACGCCGGTCTCCTCGATCCGTGGCGCCGGCTATCCGCAGGCCGCGTTCGCGATGGAGCGGATGATGGATCGCCTGGCGCGCGAGCTTAAGCTCGAGCGCGCGGAGCTGCGGCGGCGCAATCTGATCCCGGCCGAGAAGATGCCCTACACCAAGCCGCTCAAGGCGCGCTCGGGCGCCGCCATGCAGTACGACAGCGGCGACTACCCGGCCTGCCAGGCGATGGTGCTCGACGCCGCGCAATGGAACGATTTTCCGGCACGGCAGACGGCCGCGCGCCGCGACGGGCGCTACATCGGCATCGGGCTTGCGCACGGCATCAAGGGCACCGGCCGTGGCCCGTTCGAGTCGGGCGTCGTGCGGGTGTCGAACACCGGCCGTGTCACCGTCTTCACGGGCGCGGCCGCGATTGGCCAGGGCCTGCAGACCGCGCTCGCGCAGATCACCGCCGACGAGCTGGGGCTGCGCGCCCATGAGATCAGCGTCGTGCCGGGCGACACCGCAGGCGTCGCGCTCGGGCTTGGTGCGTTTGCCAGCCGCCAGATGGTGACCGCCGGGACCTCCGTGCTGCTTGCCGCGCGTGTGGTCGCCGGCAAGGCCAAGAAGCTCGCGAGCCACATGCTGGAGGCCGCCGAGCACGACCTCGAGCTCAAGGATGGCGAAGTGCGCGTCGTTGGCGCGCCGCAGCTTTCGGTCAAGCTCGCCGAGCTCTCGCGCATACTCAAGGGCGCGCCCGGCTACGGCTTTCCGCCTGGCGTCGAGCCCGGGCTCGACGCCAGCGTCAACTGGCGCACCAACTCGCTCACCTATGCCAACGCCTGCCATGTCGCCGAGGTCGAAGTCGATATCGAGACCGGCGGCGTGCATATCTTGAAGTATTATGCGCTGCAGGACTCCGGCATACTGATCAATCCGATGATCGTGACCGGGCAGATCCAGGGCGGCGTCGCGCATGGCATCGGCAACGCGCTCTATGAGTGGATGGGCTACGATGACGACGCCCAGCCGGTCACCACCAATTTCGCGGACTACCTGCTCCCGACCTCGACCGAGATCCCAATGATGGAGACCTTGTTCAAGGAGACGCCCTCTCCGCTCAACCCGCTCGGCGTCAAGGGCGCGGGCGAAGTGAGCACCATCCCGACCGCAGCCGCCGTGATCTCCGCAATCGAGGACGCGCTCTCGCCGTTCAACGTGCGTATTGCGCAGACACCAGTGCCGCCGCAGAAGCTGGTTGAACTGATTGCGGGCGCCAAAGCGGCCGGGCAGATGTGAAGGGTTGGGATCGGGGCGCCTCGTGTTGCACCCTCTCCGCTTGCGGCAGAGGGAAGGCATCCCAGGAGTGATTTGGTCTAATTCCGCACTAAGGAGCGATAGCCAACCGCGTCTTTGAGACCGCCCACATATCCGCGCACGTAATCAACGCCGTGCTGACTCAGGAGATGCTCAATGCGAGCGTCGAACGCTTGTCTGACCTCGTCAGTGGGAAGCGTCTTTCGATAGTCTTCGAACTCGGCTTTCAGCGATCGATCGAGCATTGGCGTCCTCGTTCCGGAGGTCACGGTCTGGATCGGCGTGGGCAGCGCAATTGCTTCGGATTGTAGTGCAAGGCATCTCCTTCTGATGACGAAAGGCCTGGCAAAGCCGGGCCTTTCGAATACCGCGCGACTACTTCTGCTGCGGAGGCTTGTCCTTGCTGGGCTGTCCATCCTGCTGAGGATTCTGCGGGCCCGGCTGCTGATTCTGCTGGCCGGGCTGTTGGTTCTGGCCAGGCTGTTGGTTCTGTTGCGGATCATTTGCAGTAATCGTGACATCGGTCATAGGATAATCTTTCAAATTTCAGTCCGGAAATATTTCCACACCCACACTTGAATTGGCGACTATATCGAGAAATACAATGGGGGCATCGGCGATATTTATTGACTATGTGGGATGTTTCGCTGCTATATTCCCTCATAGCTGGTTTTGAGGCGCATGTTGTTTCTTTCCAGCGCCCAACCTGCAATAGACACCGCGAAGCTGGTGCAGAGGGCCGAGACGCTGGAAGCGGCGCTCCCGCTGAGGCAGTACAAGCCACGATCAAATTCTGCCGATAGTAAGCCATCTGATCGCCGCGCATTTTTGCAAACGCGTACCAAAGAGGCTCACGCCATGCCGAGCCGAACAGCTGAATTCCGAAAGCGGGCCGCCGACGCGCTGCGCAACGGTCGCAATGCAAGGCTAGCCAGCGACCGCGACAGTCACTTCGATACTGCTGCGTCCTACAAGGCGCTGGCGCTCGAAGAAGAATGGATGCGCGGCGACCGTCAGCGCTCAGTTTCGCGCAAGAACAAGTAGCCCGCTCATGGGAACAAAAATTGCGCTTATAGAGGACGGCCCGGGCTCATACCGGTTTGCATTTTCGTCAAAGCGCGGAGAGATTTCTGGTCGCGTAACGGTGGGAGTTGAAGGGCCCCCGGACAAGCGGTCGGACGAGGACAGAGAACAGGCGGCCAGGAATCAGATTTTGGCGCTATCGAGAGAGTTCTCGGAAGCGAGCGAAGGATGATCGGACGACCGCTCAGCAAGATCGTCTTGTTCAACAAACCGTTCTTGCTGCAAGGAATCGGTAGGGTACTTCCGGCGGGAGACTATCGGGTCGTGATCGATGAGGAACTAACGGAGAAACTTTCCTTTCCAGTCTATCGCCATGATCGAGATGCTGCACAATGAAAGACAAACCCGTCGATCTCGACCACCATCGCGGAATGGCCGCACAGAAGGCGACTGACCTTCGCCGGCTGCTAACAGAGGTCGCCACCAATCAACAGGCACTGCGCGTGGCGCAGGATCAGTTGGAAGCTCAGTTGATAGCGGCCCCAGCAACGACCTGGGAAGAGGTCGCAGACAAAGTTCGCTATCTCCTATCTGTGCTTGGGGCAACTCCGAGCGGACAGGATCCGCGCCGGCAGACATTGATCAAAGCTGTTCTCGACGACTTTAGCCGCCTCTCCGGCGACACGGGGAAATGACCGCCTGGTAGGCGGTGTAGGGGCGAACCACCCTCTCACTCCCCCGAGGCGAATGACCCATTCGTGCAGACCCTGCAGGGTCATCAGGAACGGGCACTTCTCACCGCCCCTGATCGCCGTCCCCTCTCCTGCGCAGTCGCTCGGTTCAACTCAAGTCGTCGCCCGCAATCTCCTCGACAAGATGGACGATACGTCGCCGCATGCTTGTCTGCTTTATCTGCATGAACGCCTTGGTGAGCGCGAGCCCGTCGGTGGTGGCGAGGAAATTGAAAACGTAGGCCGGTGAAGGCGCCGGTCCAATTCCACTGGGCTCCCCCGGCAGGTGCGGCGCGCCCTCGAAAAAGAACGGCACTGGGACCTGCAGAAGCTGCGAGATGTGCTGCAAGCGGCTCGCCCCGACGCGGTTCGTTCCTTTCTCATATTTCTGCACCTGTTGGAACGTGAGCCCGAGCCCGTCGCCGAGCTTCTCTTGGCTCATTCCGAGCATCAACCGGCGCATGCGGATCCGGCTGCCCACGTGTTTGTCAACGGGGTTGGCGATCCTCTTGACCACTGCTTCTTTCACGATACCTCCACATACACCGGGCCTTGGCGGGGTGCCTTTTGGTCTGACAGGACCGTTTTGTCCTGTCAGTTGAGCGTGCCGGGTTTGGCACAGTTGACGACCTTGCGGGCTACGAGTTTGCGCAGGTCCGGCATTCTAATTTGAGGTGGCAGATTGCCGCAAAAGCTTGAGCCATCGCTTCCGCCTCGGCGAGCCCAAACGATGCATTTTCGAGCAAGCGATCAATCGGCATGACCAGTTCTCCTACGCCGTACAGGCGGGAGCGCGATTGGTCTCTCAGCCATCGGCGCCTGGATCAGGTCCGCGGTCGATGGTACGCAAGCGTACATCTATTCCAAACTCTTCCGCAAGGGACAGGGCGCATTGATTTGCGCTTGCCAAGTGACTTGCATTCAGTGCGGCTTGCCTTCAGTTGATCTTGATCTCGCGCGCTTTGATCACCGGCGCCCAGCGTTTCATCTCGGCGTCCACATGCGCCCTGAATTCCGCCGGTGACGTGCCGAGCGGTTCCATGTAGAGCGCCTTGAGCTTCTCGCCGATCGCGGGATTACGCAGCGCCTCGGCGACCTCGCGAGATACGGCGGCCACGACCGGCTCCGGCGTCTTCACCGGCGCAATCAGGCCGATCCAGGCATTGGCCTCGACATCGACGCCGGCTTCCTTCAGCGTCGGCAGATCGGGCAACAGCGCCGAGCGCTGCTGCGAGGTGACGGCGAGCATTCGAATGCGGCCGGCTGACATCTGCGACGCGACGGCCGCGGCCGGCAGGCAGGCGATCTGCACGTCACCGCGAATGAGCGCGGTCATCGCCTGCGGCGAGCCCGGGAACGGAATATGCACGATCGTGGTGCCGCTCACCATCACAATCGCCTCCATGGCGAGATGCGACAGCGAGCCATTGCCGATCGATCCGTAATTGAGCTTGTCGGACTGGCGCTTGATGAGCGCAATCAGCTCGGCCGTGCTGCGGGCCGGCACATCGGCATTGACCACGAGTACGCTCGGCTGGTCGACAATGCGGCTGATCAGGGCTAATTCGCTGAACGGATCGTAGGAGAGCTTCGAGAACAACAGCGTATTGAGCGCTAGCGGCCCGACAATGCTCACGCCGATCGTTGCGCCATCCGGCTCCGCGCGCACGACCGCCTCGGTGCCGAGGTTGCCGCTTGCGCCCGGCTTGTTCTCGATCACGAAAGTCTGGTTGAGCTTCGCCTGCAGGCGCTCGGCCAGGAGACGCGCCACGATGTCGGGCGTCGCGCCGGGCCCGAATGGAACGACAATCCGCACCGGCTTTAGGGGCCACACTTGCGCCGCGCCAGGCTCGATGCCGGCGAGCGTCGCCACCAGCAGTGACAGCAGCAGGGTCTTCATCGCGGTGGATCTCCGGTGGTCAGGTGACGTCACGTCCGAGATAGGCGCCTTGAGCTTCCAGCAAGCCCTGTAGCTTGGCAACATCAACCTCCGCAACCGTCGTTTTGCCTGCCAGTGCCAGATGCGCGGCGGCCCCCGCCGCCTCCCCCATGACGAAACAACCACCGCTCACGCGCGCCGCCGAATGGCCCTCACGCGTCATCGACGCACAGCGGCCGGCGACCAGCAGATTGCCCGGCCGCTGCGGCAGCATCATGCGATAAGGCAGCTGGTTGAAACCACGCGATTGCGGAATCGGCGGCCATGACCATTCGACATTGCCGGCAACGTGCTGCTCCAGCGGCCAGGCATTGACGCCGATGGCATCCTCGAAGCTCGCGCAGTTCAGTACGTCCTCGCCGCTGAGCTGATAGGCGCCGATGATCCGCCGCGTCTCGCGAATACCGAGCTGTGGCGGCGTGTCGACGATATAAGCCTGAGCAAATCCCGGAACGCTTGAGCGCAGGAAACTCATAAACGTCTGAGCCTGCCGGCGTCCTTCAATCTCGCCGTAGCTCAGCTCCGCCGCATCGGTGCCATCGAGCGCGCGGCCATTGCGGCTCGCGACCTGGGTGGCATTGACGCGCCATTCGACGGGATTGCGCTGCGGGCGAACGATCACGCCCTGGCGCGCGAAGCGCGTTCCGCCCTTTTCTGCTTTGCGCATCAATTCGGGAATCGTCGTCCATGCCTCACCCGCAAGCGCCGGATCAACGCCGTTCACCCGGAACATCATGGTCGGGTACATCAGATTGCCGGCGGCATCGCCGAGCTCGAATGGAGCGCCCGCCCAGGCGGCGAGATCACCGTCGCCGGAGCAGTCGATGAACATCCGGCCACGGATGGCGCGGCGGCCTGACTTGGTTTCCACGATCAGCGCAGTGAGCTCATCAGACTCCGCCACGACGCCAACGCCAAAGGCGTGAAAGAACAGATCGACGCCGCGCCCCATGAGCAGATCGTCGGCGGCCGCTTTGTAGGCGGTGGTGTCGTAAGCGAGCCCCTTGGTCTTGCCGAGGACGAGATGCGGTGCATTGAGACCGCCGAGCCGGTCGATGCGTGCCAGGAGATCGTCGGCCACGCCGTGCACGATCATGCGGATATCGCCATGAACGTTGGCGAACAGGCCGCAGAACGTGGTGACGCCGGAGGCGGTCCCCGCTCCACCGAGAAATCCATACCGTTCAACCAGAATGGTCTTGCGACCCTGCGCGGCCGCCGAGGCGGCGGCAGCGATACCGGCAGGTCCGCCGCCAAGAACAACAACCTCGTAGTCGCCGTGAACAGGGACGCTGCGTGCAGGCTCGTCGATGAACTCACCAGTGATTGGCATAGGTTGGGCCTCTTCAACCAATCCGAGGGAACGTGCTCCGCTGTTTCAGTCTTGCTTTGTCATTCAGGGCGCCGGCTGATCGCATTCTTGCAGCGAAGCGATTGCAGGCGTGTGAGGGCGTGCAGCGATGCCGCGATCGATGCAGACGCGCCGTGATCCTGCCTTGACTGAGGCAAGCATCCAACAAGTTCATTGACGTGACGAGGTTACAAAATACCGGCTCGGTCACCGAGCAGGACCACGGATCACAATCCTGCGTATGCGCGCAGGTAACATAACGCCGCATTAACTACGATCATCGCACACGACGGTAGCCACATGCGCTAAACGCACTAGGCTGTGTGTAATCGCAGTGATGACCCATTGAGGCCCGAATTGACAATGAGATTCGCAACTCAAAGATGTTGATACGGGGCATTTTGCTTCCGGTGCTGGGCGGCACCGAAAGCGCACGGGAATGAAGAAGGGGTGAGTAGATGTCGAGACGTTTGACATTGGCCATGCCAGTCGTCCTCGCGGCATCAGTTGTCGCCATCTCTCTCAGCGCAACGACCGGCGACGCAGCGGACGAATGTCTAAGCGGTCCGAAGGGCACAGCCCCGACGGGCAGTCACTGGTACTATCGCGTCGATCGCTCAACGGGACGGCATTGCTGGTATCTCGGCGCAGAAGGCCAGAGGGTGCGCTCTGTGTCCGAACGAACATCGCAGCAAACTCGCAAGCGTGTGGCGCAGCATTCGCAGCAAGCGCAAACAAGCACACCACAAACAAGCGCACCAGAGCCCGCGGTCCGTTCCTCTGCACCACTGGCGATCTCTGAGACTAAAACCGTCGCAAGCTTTTTCTCGCAATACTGGGCGAGCCTGTTCTCTGGTGCCGAGCCGCCACGGATCGCGCCTACCGAAGAGCCAAAGCTTGCACTCGCCGCCGATGCCAGCCGGCCGGCCCCATCGACGGTCACCAGCAATTACGCGCAAGAGCAGGGTCAAACCGATGCGCAGGACGAGATGCCGCTGGTTTGGCCGGTCCTGACAGAGGCGGAGAAACAGGCCGCGGCGGCGCCCACGGCCGTACCCGCGCAGACATCTGTGCAGACATCCGCGCTCAAGTCGCAGCACATGCTCGCCATTCTTGCTGGCGCGCTGGCTGTTGCTGGCATCCTGATGGCGCTGGTCTATCGTCTTGGCTCGATCCGCTTCGGCCGCAGGCAACAGCAGCGCCAGAGCCCCCGATGGGACATCACGACCGAAACCGCCGCCCGTCTCCCGATGGCGCCGTCTGCCGCTCGCCTATGTCGATCCGACTCCGCGGCCGAAGGCTCCCGTGCGCAAGCCGGTTCTGCCAAGGCGCCCGCCCGAGCTTGACCGCGAGGGGCGTGAGCCGGGCGAGGCGCGCAGGTTGCGCGAACTGCGTGAGCTGCGGGAAGGGCTCGAGAGCAAGCTCGAAGAGCTGCGCGATGCTCACCGGCGCTCAGCGGCGTGAATGATTGTCAGTAATTTGGCGCGTGAAAACTGGCGTTGCAGGTCTCGCGCTGCAGTAACTGCTGGATGAAAAAGCTCCCCGCTACCCCCTTTTTCATCCGGCACGCCCCGCCTCGGCGGGGCTCTTTTTTTTGCAGCCGACATTCTATGACCGAGGTCGCCGCAAGCGCCCATCGTCTGGCTACCGCCACGCGTCGACCGACACGGTCTTGCGATATCGCGTCCCCATGATCCGCCAGTAGCCGTTGGTCTCGCCACCGACCACGACCACGTTGATCTCGCTCTCCGGAAAATGATTGATCAGCTCGTCGTCCTTGGCCTTGAGCCAGGTCGCCATCGGCTCCTTGCCGAACGTCGCCCAGGGATAGACGTAGTTCTGCACGAGCTGCAGATCCCAATAGCGGCCGGCCGGCATCTGCGCGGTCTCATGCACCCAGCGAATGAGCTTGGCCTTGGTGTCGAAGGCACCGCGATCGATGAACTGTCGCGCCGTGAGCGGATCGAGCAGCAGGCAAGGCGCGGAGTTGCCGTCGATGCCGGTCAGCATGTCGCGCACATGCTCGCGCCAGTGCTTCTCGCGCAGGCCCAGGCAGAACGTGGTTGCGCGGCAGCCATAGAAAACGCTCACCGTGCTGTCGGTCGGCTTGAAGCCCTTCTGCACATGCAGCGGCTCCCAGGGGCTGCGCTCCTCATTTTCCGCGAAGGTGACGTTGTTGTAGGTGTAGCTGTTGCCCTGCGAGCCCATGAAGGTGACGCCCGGCTCGGAGCCGCCCTGCAGGTTCTGCGACAGCAGGCCGTAGGCGCGCCCGATGGTGGCGTTGGCGTGATTGTAGGGCCCCATCGCGCCGGTGCCGCAGTTCATCTTGATCTCGTTGCGGACCGGACCGTTCACGACCACCATTGCGGAGGAGGAGCTCGACGTCGATCCGCGCGCACTAACCTCCGAAGCCGCGAGCGCGAGGATGACCGGGAAATATTCGGGCCGCGCGCCTGCCATCACGGCATTTACCGCGACTCTCTCGACCGTGTATTCCCAGTGGCCGCGAAACTCGGTCGCCTGCATGTGGCCGACCACCTCGTCCGGCTTGCGGCTGGTCGCTCCCAGCATGGCAGCAACGCGCTTCTCGGTCGGCAAGACGATCGGAAGCCCGTCGGTCCAGTTGTTCTCAAGAAACTGTCGCTGGAGATTGTCCTCGGTATCCGGCTCGAGCAGACGCGGCGACGAACGATCAAACTCCGCCATGCTCACGCGCTCAGCGCGGTCGTAAGCCCCGCGATGACCTCCTGCATGACCGGAACGCCGGTGAGCGGATCCTTGCCGTAGACATAGGCCTTGAGCTCATCCGCGCTCTTGCCCATGACAGGCTGCGGCACGAATGCGCGCCGTGCCTCCGGCAGCCCGGCCACCTTGGTGACGGAGGCCACCACGCGATCGAACTTGTCGGTGTGGATGGCGACCGTGGGCACGCCGTATCGGGTCTCGAGCGTGATGGCGTGGGTGGCGACACCCGGCGCGCAGGTGCTGCAGTGGCCGACGCCCACGATTGCAGCGTCACCGTTCGCCTTGATCTCGTCCCAGGTCTTGGGATCGTCGTGCTGATAGGTCGTCGACAGCGAGACAATCTTGGTCTTCACCGCCGGCATGTGCTCGGCGAACCAGCCCTGCACCTGCTTGAGAAGCTCGATCGAGTCGTCAAACCGGCAATCCACCAGATAGACCGTCTTGCCGTTGAGGCTCTCGGGCCGCGCCGCCGCGGTCTTCTTGCTGACCTTGGGCGGGAACCCAACCGGATTGAGAACTGTGATCTCTTCCTCGGTTGCGCCGGCAATACTGACGGTCGATTCGGGGCTTGGCGTCGTCACGACTTTGTTCATGCTCGTTGTCCTTGGGCCTCAGTGACCGTCACTATAAGGCGAGCCTGACCATCAGGACAAGCCGCACAGGCAAGGACGCCCGGGCGACCCTGGTGGGATCGCAATCAGGTGGCCACGTCGTGCTGCGGCGCTGCCCACTCGCCCCAACCCGCCGATGGTTCAGCCCGGAAGATTGGCAAGCGCCCGCTCAATCAAGCCAATCCACGCCTGCTGGACCGGCGGCAATTTCCTTTCGGAGGCGAGCTGCCGCAGGATTTGCAAGGCGAGCGCGAGCCGCGACCGGGCCTCGTCGCCAACCTCGGCCAGCTTGAACAGAACAATCACCAGGTCGATCTGCCAATCGGCATTGCCTGGATCGAGCCGTGCCAACGCCTCGCGCATAACGAGGCACCGGCGGAACGCTGCGAGCGCCTCCTCGCGCCGGCCCACCCCGGCAAGCGTTGTGCCGATTCGCTCGTGGCTGATCGACAGATCACGCTGCCACTGGGTATTGCCGGGATCGGCGGCCACGAGCCGCTCGCGAATGTGCAGGCTCCTGCGATAGGTCGCGAGCGCCTCCTCCTCGCGTCCCGCTCCGAGCAGACTGCCGACATTGTCGTAGCTGATCGAAAGGTCGCGCTGGCGCTCGAGGTTAGCGGGCTCGGCGGCGGCGAGCGTCTCACGGATCGCGAGGCTCGCCCGGTGGGCCTTGAGCCCCTCCTCTTTGTGACCCGCTTCGACGAGCGCCGCACCGAGCCGATCATAGCTGACCGAGAGATCGCGCTGCCAATGCGCATTGCCGGGATCCGTGCGCGCAAGCTGCTCGGCGATTCCGACATCCTTGCGATAGTACGCCAGCGCTTCCTCAAGCTGCCCGGCGGCGGTCAGCGCATCGCCAAGATTGTAGTAGCTGACCGCAAGGTTCCGCTGCCATTCGGTGTTGCCAGGATCAATCGCCGCCAATCGTTCGCGGATTGTGAGACTTTGTCGATAGTGCTCGAACGCCTGCTCGCGCTCGCCGGTGAGCATCAGTACATTGCCGATCTTCTCAAAGCTCAGCGCGAGATCGCTCTGCTGCCGCGTATTGCTCGGATCGAGCGCGACCAGCCTCTGCCGGATGGCGAGGCTTTTGCGGAAATGTTCAATCGCCTCAGGCCGCCGACCGGTCACGATCAGCACATCCGCGATCTTGTTGTGGGTGATCGAGAGATCCTGCTGCCAGCGCACATTGTCCGGATCGAGCCCGACAAGCTTCTCGCCGACAGCAAGGCTTTCCTGATACGCCGCCAGCCCTTCCTCGCGCCGGCCGAGCGTGATCAGAACCTCGCCGACGAACTCATGGCTCTTCGCCAGATCGCGTTGCCACTGGCCGTTGGCCGGATCGCGGCTCGCCAGCGCCTGTTTGATCGCGAGGCCTTTGCGATAGGACGCGAGCGCATCCTCACCGCTGCCGGTTGTCAGCAGGACCGATCCGATATTGTCGTGACTGATCGCAAGATCGCGCTGCCAATCGGTATTGCCCGGATCGGCCAGCGTCAGCCGCTCGCGAATGGCGAAGCTCTTGCGATGCGCCGCGAGCGCATCCTCGCGCCAGCCAGCCAGCAACAAGACCTCGCCGAGCCGATCATGGCTGACTGACAGATCGCGTTGCCATTTGGTGTTGTCCGGATTGGAGGCAACGAGCTCCGTCATGATGGCGCGCGACCGCTCGGCGGCGGCAAGCGCACGCGCAACATCGCCCTGGGCCACGAAGGCTTCGGTGAGCTCATTGAGCGCGACGGATTCGCTGCGGCGCAGATCAGGCGTCGTCTCCCGCGAGTCGGCAAGCTGCCGCTGCAGCGCCTCGGCGCGATCGAGAATTTTGCGCACCAGCGCGATCGGCATGCCGGCGCGGTCGCGCAGCTCCTGCGCAAGGTCGAACACCAGCGTATTGGCCGTGTCGGTTGCAATCGCAAGGCTTCGCTCCGCGCGATCGCGCTGCTCCTGCGCAATTCTGCGCTGCTCGACCGCGGCGCTCCACTGCCACGCAGCCGCGACCGCAAACACCAGCAAGGCGGAGGCTGCAAGCCAGGCGAGCCGCAAGGCGCGCCGCTGCTGGCGCAGCTCCTGCGACAGCAAGTCCTCTTTCGGAACTCCACGCACGGCCGCTGCCAGGTCGGCCGCCAGCTCGGTGAATCGCGCACTCCCAAGCGCCGCCGGATCACGGAAGCTGGTGAGATCAACCCACTTGGGCTCAGCACGAAAACGGCCGGCCAGCGCCGGTGGCAAAGGCGCATCACGAGCGAACCCACCCTGCTCGTCATCCCAGGCGAGAGCGCCGTCCGTCAACCCAATCAAGAGCGTGTCAGCGCCTTTGTGCTCGAGCCAGTAGGCGACCTCCTTGTTGACCCATCGCGAGGACGCGGCCTCGGGCGAGGTGAGCAGGATCAGGTATTGCGACCGGTCGAGCGCCTGCTCAATCGCGGGCCACAGGCCCGGCGTCGCCGAAAGACTGGTGTCGTCGCGGAACACGCGCAACACCCTGCGCTGGTGCCAGGCCTTGCCCAGCCGCTGCACCACCGACTGCAGCGCGGCGGCAATCGGCTTGTCCCGCGCATGACTGTAGGAGATGAAGGCATCGTAAATGACGGGCATATAGCCTCGCACCGCCTCATCAGCAGGGACCCAGGCTCACCACCCGCACTGCTCGCCTTTGTTCTTTTCAGCGAGCCAGCGCTGCAGGGGCGAGAAATACTCGATCATGGCGCTCGCATCGAGCTCGCGCTCGCCGGTGAAGGCCGCGAGCGCCTCGGGCCAAGGCCGTGACGCGCCCATGGCGAGCATGGCTTTCAGGCGGGCACCAACTTCCTTGTTGCCGTAGATCGAGCAGCGATGCAGCGGACCAGTCCAGCCCGCGATGCGGCAAGCCGCGCGGTGGAACTGGAACTGATAGACCTGCGCGAGCGCATAGCGGATGGTCGAGGTGTGGGTGGCCACGTGCCAGATCAGGCCAGCATCGAAAGCGTCGGCGGGCCGCCCAACCGGCGCGGCAAAGCCGCGATAGCGCTGCTGCGTCTGCCACCAGGCCTCGTTGTATTGTTCCGGCGCGACCTTCCCGGCGAACACGTCCCAGCGCCACTTGTCGATGGCGAGATCGCTCGCGAACGCGCCCGCATGCTGGTCCAGCATTCTGATCAGGAAGGGGATGTCGGACTCAACTCCCGGCACCTGTTCGAGCAAGCCGAGCTGATGCAGATAGGTTGGTGTCTGCGCCGACAGTGCGATGAAATCACCGAGCGCTTCATGGAATCCCTCATTAGCGCCGGCTCTGAAGAGTCGCGGCTGCTCCTTGTAGGCACGGAAATAGACTGCATGTCCGAGCTCGTGATGCACCGTATGGAAATCCTCGGCATCGACGCTAAGGCAGCTCTGCAGCCGCACGTCGTCCTTGCCGTCGAGCGTCCAGGCGTTAGGCCAGCAACCGACATCGCGGTCCTTCGGTCGCGTAAACATCGAACGCTGCCAGAAGGTCTGTGGCATCGGCTCAAAGCCGAGCGAGACGTAGTAATTCTCCGCGGTCTTGACCAGCTTGATCGGATCATAGCCTTTCTGGATCAGGAGCTTCGTCAGGTCGAAGTCACCTTCGGTCTTGTCAAAGTAGGTGCCTGCAACGTTATCCCAGCTGGTCCCCACGAGATGATGCCGGATCGGTCCGGTCCGGGGCTGCTCCGCGGCGCCGTACCGCTCGCTCAGACGCGCGCGCATAAAGCAGATCAGGCTCTCGTAGAGCGGCTGGACCTGCGCCCACAGCCGATCGACCTGCGCCGCAAATGCATCGGGAGACATGTCGTAGCCGGAGCGCCACATCTCGCCGACGTCGTTGAAGCCGAGCCCGCGCGCGCCCTCGTTGGCAAGCACGACGCTGCGCGCGTAGGGCGTATGGAGAGCCGGCAGATTGGCGCGAATAGCTTCCCACAACGCCTTGAGCTCGACGAGATCCTGCGAGCCATGCATCAAGTCGGCCGCTTCAGCGCGCGTCAGTGTGCGGCCTGCGTATGGAACGGTGTGTGTCGAATGAAGCGAATTGAGCTTGCTCGTCAGGCTCGCCAGCTCCTCAAGACCACCAGCCAGATCGGGCGGCGGCATTGCGGTGGCAAGCTTGAGCAGATCGAGCTTGCGACGCGTCTCCGGATCGACCGCAGCGCCGTTATAGCGCGCCGCCCCCTTCACCAAACCAAGGAGCACGCCCGAACGCGCCGCATTGGCGCGGGCTTCGAGCCATTCCGTGTCGAACGTGATGTTGGTGACCTTAGCCCAGGACGAGCGATCGGCGTATTCATCGGCCTTGGCCAATTCGGCTTCGGCCGCGGCCACGAATGCCTTCGGATCCTGTGTGATAATAGGGACCTCAGCCTGCGGCCGCAGTGCCTTTCCATCGGCAGCGTTCAGGCTCACTGTGGGCGGCAATAGCGTGTGCGGGCGAACATGCTCGCGTTGCTGGGCCAGGCAGGCCGTGGATTGCAGCAATCCAAGCGTGAGCAGGACAAAAGCCTTCATGAAATCCTCCCTTATGTACAATTATCTGCGCCAGCGCGTCACCGCGTCGGCGCAGACCAGCAACGCGTACGCGAACGCCTCTTATGCTGTGGCGGGCGCCGCCTGCTGCGTTAGCGTTCTGCGCCCGGCAAACATGCGCAGTCCCAACGCCAGTCCCGCGCCGACCGCGATCACGATGATGGACACAATCGGCCGGTACCAAAGCCAGGCCACTGCGATCACCAACGGGGCGACGACAGCCGTCACAATGAACGACACCAGCGCGGCGCCGGCCCCCATCAGATTGCCGATGAAGGGCACGACATCGGCAATGACCACGATCGGGTCGAGGATCAATTTGAAGCCGACGAACATGACGAACGCGCAGAAGAAGCGGGCGATCCAGGTCCACATCACGTTGTCGCGCTGGGCATCGTCGAACATATCCACCGCCGAGGTCGTTCCAGGCCTCACCATCAGGATGCGATTGCCGGCCTTGGTCTGATAAAGCGTGAAGTCGCTGCCCGATTGCTGGCCGATGATGCTGACCGGTCCCGCCGGCGCGAAATGATAGCTGACCCGGATATCGCCGACGCGCGGCTGCGAGGGATTGTCGCCGAGATAAAACCGGCCGTCGATCGCCTGCACCGGACCGTGCACACGCGTGCGCAACGCATCAGCCATGGCGGCTTCGACGGGCATGTCCTGGTTGTCTGGCAGCATCCGGATGACCTGCTCTCCGGGGCGGAAGGCGCCGAGCGTGATATCGCCACCATTGAACGTCGCGCCACTGTAGCGCATCTCCGGGTTGGCATGGCCGTCCCCAATCTTGAACTCTTGCGAGTTGATTGGCGACGACGACCAGACCCGCTTGTAGGAATACGTGGTCACGGCTTCCTCCGAGCCACCAACGCTCTTGCCGGTCTCGACCTTCTTGTCCTCCCGCCATTGATACATTTCCACCGTGCGCACGAGCCGCAAGCCGTCGACCGCAACACCGAACTCGGCGTCATTCGGTCTGGCGCCGGCCTTGATCTCACCGGTGAGGTGAACGAGCTTGCCTTCGTTGGCGGGATCGACGCTAGCGGCATCAATATTGATCACCAGCCCGGCACCCTCCGTTATCGATTTTGCGGTCTGCACCGCGCTGCCTTCGTTCCAGAACAGGCCATAGCCGGCGAGGCCAGCCAGGATGATGCCGGCGCCAATGCCCTTGATCGAGGCCGCGATCCGTGTGGTCCAGTCCGTGCTGGTGGTTTCGGTGTAAGTATCCGACATCGTCGTTTCCTCCGGGGTCAATTAACATTGCAATGTTGGTCACTACGCCGGCGCGGGGCGGCGCTCAAAATGCATAAAATCTCGCCGGATCAACGCCTTTGTAGCCTAAAGGCTGGTTCACCGAGGGGCACTTTGACGCTCTTCGTCGCAGCAGCGACGACTATGGTTCAAAGCGCCTGAAAATATTCTTCGTGAGCGACACGCAGACGCTCTCGGAGAACGGCGTCCCGCGATACCAACAGAAACAGCACACACCCTATAGAATAATCGGCGTCGTGGTCAGAACCTCGCACCCCTGGCGCTGCGCCATACGGGCTTGCCAGAACGCAGCAAATTTTCCCTCACCAAAGGCCGGGATGACGCGTTGCGGCTTGACGCTGTCGACCAGCGCAAGATTGTCGGACACCGCGGATGCACGTTCCAGCGCTCGAAACAGCGCGCGGCCCGATCGACGAGCTTGCGCCCGGTCGTGCCGGCCGCGACGTGGCCGGTGAACAGAATCATTGGGTCGCGCTGGTCCTGTCCCAGCGCTTGATCAGCGCGCCGGCGACACCGGTGTCGCCGGAGCCGCCGTGCGCCACCATGACGCCCTGCGGCTCGGCGCCTCGCCATCGAGCCGCGGGCGTCTCGGATCAGCCGCTCGAGCGCGCGGGATGCTCTCGGGCCGCGCCGATTCGCGCGCAGCCTGCGTCAGCATGGTCGCGACCGAGCGCACCTCATCGTCGATCGCGACGTCGAAGCCCGCCTCGAGCAGAAACATCGCGATGTCGGGCGCGCGGCCATCGGGCGGGCACCGGCAGCAGCGCCGGGCCCTTCGCCACGATGTCGAGCATGCGCTGCGCTGCGGCTCGATCGTCTCCTCGGCATCGCCGTAGGAGTCGTCGATGATCATGGTCGGCGTCGGCGGCGGCAGCATCGAACGCATAGAGCTGCGACTCGAACGAATAGTCGCCCATGTAGAGAAACCCGTCGCCGACCGCGAGGCGCAGCCACACGCCGCCGGGCGCGTGGCCATTGGCGCCGGTCTCGACCGCGATGCCGAGCAACCTCGCGTCGGCCGCGGATCGGAATGGCGTGCCCAGCGACGCCTTGTCAGGCGCGAGAGCACCGGCGCGGTGCGCATAGACCGGCGGCGGTCCGATCCGATCGAGGAACCGCAACGACGCCGGCATGATCGTGGTGGCCATGGCTCAGCACGACCGCATCGACGCGTCCGATCGCGTCGAAATCCGGCCGCCGGCCGGGCTCGGGTCCCTCGCCGCAGTCGAGCAGAAGCCTGCGCCCGTCCGCTTCGACCACGAAGGCGGCCGGTTCCTTCGGCCCGAGCCCCGACACCGCGATCGAGAGCGCGCGTTCATCGGTCGACTCCCGTCCGCTCGCCGCGGATGATCCAGCCGTCGCGCACCGCGACCGCGACCGCGGCGCCGACGGCCGGCGGAGCGCCTGCATGCTCGACCCGCAGCTGCGGCGCGTCGGCGGCATCGGGCTGGATCGTCAGCAGCGTCGCGGCGCCCTTGATAGGCCGCAGCGACGACGCGGCCGCGGATGGCGCCGCTGCGTGACGGCTCGTCAGCACCAGATCCTCGGCGTGCAGGCACAGGCTGCGCCGCTCGCCGGCGTTGCCCTCGCCGCGCACCGCGATGCGCGCACCCCAGAGATCGACCATCATGCGCGGCACCCTCGCGGCCGACGCACCTCGACCGGCACCACCATGCCGTGGCCGACGAAGCGCGCCACCATCTCGGTCGCCGGCTCACGATAGAGCACCCGCGGCGGCGCCGCCTGCTCGACGCGCCCGTCGTCCATCACCGCGACGCGGTCGGCGAGCGCCATCGCCTCGGCCTGGTCGTGGGTGACGTAGATGAAGGTCGCGCCGATCTCGCGATGGAAGCGGGCGAACTCCTGCTGCATCGCCTCGCGCAGATGCACGTCGAGATTGGCGAGCGGCTCGTCGAGCAGCACGACCGCCGGCCGCATCGCGAGGCAGCGCGCGAGCGCGACGCGCTGGCGCTGGCCGCCGGACAATTCGTGCGGCCGTCGCTTCGCCATCGCCTCGAGACCGACCATGGCGAGCGCATTCGTCACGCGCCGCTTGCGCTCGGCCGACGGGACGCGTCGCACGCGCAGCGCAAACGCGACGTTCTCGGCGACGTTCATGTGCGGCCACAGCGCATAGGACTGGAACACCATGCCGATGCGCCGCCGCTCCGGCGGCAGTGCCCAGCCAGCGCGTGCCGACGATCTCGTTCGCCGAGCTTCACCGCGCCGGCATCGGGCGCCTCGAAGCCCGCGACCAGCCGCAGCAGCGTGGTCTTGCCGCAGCCGGACGGTCCGAGCAGCGCGAAGAACTCGCCGTCCGCGACCGTTGAGGCTGACGATATTCTCGACGGCGCGCGTCGCGCCGAACCGCTTCGACACGCCTTCCAAGCTCACGCTCGCCACGGCACCACTCCCTCCGGCAGCTTGCGGCCGAGCATCGCTCGCAAGCATGGCAAGCCCGAGCGTCACCGCGACCGAGATCGTCGCGACCGCCGCTGCAGCCGGCGAGTTGCCCTCGTAATGCAGAGAGAACACCACCACGCCGAGCGTCTCGCGGCCGGTCGACCACAGCAGCGCCGAGACCGTGAGCTCGTTGAACGCGGTCATGAAGATCAGCAGCGCGCCGGCCGCCACCGACGGCGCGACCGACCGGCAGGATGACGGCGCGCAGCCGCAGCAAGACGCCGGGCGCCGGCGATCTGCGCCGCCTCGTCGAGATTCCTGTTGACCAGCTCCATGCCGGCCATGGTCGGCCGCAGCGCCAGAGCGCAGAAAGCGCGCCAGATAGGCCACGAGGATGATGCCGATCGTGCCGTAGAGACTGACATCGAGGAGCGGCAACGGCGGCAGGAACACCAGGATGATCGCGATCGCGAGCACGGTGCCCGGGCACCGCATAAGGCGCGTCGGCGACCGCATCGAGCACGCGCGCGATGCGGTTCTGCCGCAGCGTCGCGAGATAGGCGAGCGGCACGGCAACCGCGGCGCTGACGAGCGCCGTCGTGAACGCCAGCAGGAAGCTGTTGCGCGAACGCCCGCAGCGTGGCATCCTGCTCCAGCAGCGCGAAGCGGTAATTGTCGAGCGTCGCGGTGTCGAACCGCAGCGGCACGCCGAGCGCGGGCGCGAGCGACGCGGCGAGGAGCGCGACGCAGCGGCAGCACCGCGATCGCGAGCGAGCAGCGATCCACAGCAGCGTCTCCGCCCAGGTGCGGCCGCGCCCGAGCGCGGAACGGCTCGAGCGGCGCGCTTCCGGCCTCGGATCGCAAACGCCGCGCCGCACGAGCCGCGCACGCAACAGCAGACCCGACCACCGCCAGCGCGGCCAGGATCAACGCGAGCGCCGCCACCTCGCCCAGCACGCGCGGCCCGAAGCCCTGCAGCCGCTGGTAGATCAGCGTCGTCAGCATGGTGTAGCGGCCGGGAATGCCGAGCAGCGCCGGGATGCCGAAATTGCCGATCGAGGTCACGAAGGCGAGCGCGGCGCCGGCCAGGATCGCCGGCAGCGCCAGCGGCAGGATCACCGAGCGAGCGTCACCCGCAGCGGATGGGCGCCGCCGAGCCGCGCCGCCTCGACGAGATCGCGCGGCAGATTGCGCAGCCCGGCCCGCACCGCGAGGAACACCAGCGTCGAATGCTCGATGCCCATCACCAGCACGATGCCCCACTTGGAATAGAGCGGATTGGTCGCGCCCGGCTGCGGCGCGAGACCCAGCGGCGCGAGGATCGGGGACGACGCGCCGGTGAGCTCGATCCAGGCGAGCGCGGTGATCTGCGAGGGCACCAGCAGCGGCAGCAGCGCGACGAAACGTGAGCGCCGCCTTGTCGCGGATGTCGGTCAGCGTCAGGAGAAAGGCGACCGACGACGCCGATCACCACCGACACCAGCGTCGCCAGCGCGCTCGCCTCGAGCGTATTGAGCAGCGCGGTCTGCGTTGCCGGCGTGCGCCACTGCTGCAGCAGCACGCCGAGCATCTCGCCGTCCGGCCCGGCAGGAGCGCCTCGACGAACAGGCGCGTCAGCGGCCAACACGCCGAGCACCACGATATAGACCGCGAGCGCGATCATCAGGACCCTTCTGAGTCCCACGACGATCGCTCGCCGCCGGATGACCGAAGCCCGAAGCTCGAAGGAGACCGGCGCCCGCTGCATGGGCGTCAGCCACCGAACAGCTCCGTGAACCGTCGCTTGTTGCTCTCGTCGTTTGCGAGCATGGCGTCGAAATCGCTCGGCATGATCTTCAGCGACGAGACAGGCGGATAGCCCTTCGGCGGCACGATGTCGGGGAAGATCGGGAAATAGCCCTGCGCGACCGACTGACGCTGCGCCTCGACCGACAGCTGCCAGTCAACGAAGGCCTTGGCGGCCTCGATATTGCGGCTCGTCTTGAGAATGGCAACCGGCTGCGTGATGGCGGAGACGCCCTCCTGCGGAAACACGAAGTCCACCGGCGAGCCCTTCGCCTTGGCGTTGAACGCCATGTATTCGATGATGACGCCGTAGGCCTTCTCGCCGCGCGCCACCGCCTCGATCACGGCGCCATTGCCTCTCGCCGCGATCGCGCCGTTCCTGGCCAGCGTCTCGAAATAGCGCCAGCCGAACTCGCTTTGCTGCACCATCGTGCCGATATGGATGACGGCAGCGCCGGAATAAAGCGGGTGCGCGAGGATGGTCTTGCCGGCGGCCGCGGCCGGCAGCAGGTCCTTCCAGGATTTCGGCGCGCTCTTCACCAGGTTGGTGTTGATGACGATGCCGGTCGTGATCAGCTTGGTGCCGAAAAAGGTCCGGTCGGGATCGATCAGCGCCGCCGGCACCTTGTCGATGGGCGCGTCCGGGTAGCTCAGCAGCCGGCTGTCATTCTTGAGTTGCGTCATCGCGACGGCATCGGCGATCAGCACGACATCGGCCTGCGGGCGCCCGGCCGCGAACTCGGCCTGCAGCTTGTTCATGACCTCGGTCGTGCCGGAGCGGAACAGCTCGATCCTGATGTCGGGATGAGTCTTGCGGAAGGCCTCGACCACCTTGGCGATCTGATCGCTGGGCTGCGACGTGTAGACCATGAGGCGGCCGGACGGCGCCGCCGGAACTGTTCCCACCACACCAACGGCCAAGCCAGCCGCCAAGAGCCCGGCCATCAGAATCCGGAACATGATCATGATGCCTCCTCGCAGTGGTGAGCATCCTATCACAAGATCATTCGACCGTTTTCTCGGCCACTCGCCCGCACCACGGGCTTGGCCCGTATTTTGGCCCGTACCGGAGCACTTGCCGCCTGCATCGCAGTCCGTCAAGGATAGGCGCACCGGGTGGACATCGAAATCTTGGCAACGGCACAACTAGACGTCGACCACGCCGCTCGACGGGAATAGCAAATCGCGGAGACACGTAATGGCATCGTACTGGCCGACGCTGGGCAAATATGTCGAAGGGCTCGACAAAGCCGGCAAGCTCGTGCGCGTCACGACGCCGATCAACAAGGACACCGAGCTGCATCCGCTGGTGCGCCTGCAGTTCCGCGGCCTGCCGGAGAGCCAGCGCAAGGCGTTCCTGTTCGAGAACGTCACCGATGCGCGCGGCCGCAAGTACGACATCCCGGTGCTGGTCGGCGCGCTGGCCGGCTCGGCGGAAATCTACGCGCTCGGCATGCAGTGCAAGCTCGACGAGATCGAGAACGTCTGGCAGCGACGCGCTCGCCAAGCCAGGTTCCGCCGGTCGAGGTCGACGAAGGCGCCGTGCCAGGAGGTCGTGATCACCGGCGACGAGCTCGACGCGCGACGGGCGGCGGGCTCGGGCGGCTGCCGATCCCGATCTCGACGCCGGGCTTCGACAACGCGCCCTACACGACCGCCGGCCATTGGGTGACGAAGGACCCGGAAACCGGGATGCACAATCTCGGCAACTACCGCGGCATGGTGAAGGCGGAGGACCGCATCGGCGTGCTGCTCGGCCGGCTCAACTGGGGCATGCGCTATCACATCGACCGCTGGCGCGAGCGCGGGCGCCAAGCGCGTGCCGGCCGCGATCGTGATCGGCGCGCCGCCGCACGTCACCTACACGGCGGTGACGCGCATCCCGAACGACATGTGCGAATACGACGTCGCCGGCGGCATGATCCGGCCGGCCGGTCGAGGTGGTGCGCTGCGTCACGCAGGATCTGCTGGTGCCGGCCGAAGCCGAGATCGTCATCGAGGGCACGGTGCCGACCGACGTGGTCGAGATGGAAGGCGCGTTCGGCGAATTCCCCGGCTACATGGCGCAGCGCGACTACAGCTTCTTCATGGACGTCACCGCGATCACGATGCGCAAGAAGCCGATCTATCTCTCGATCCTGAGCCAGATGCCGCCGAGCGAGAGCTCAGCAAGATGCGCAACATCGGCCGCGCCGCGGCCGGCATCCGGCTCCTGCGCGCCGCCGGCTTCGATAACGTGATCGCAGGTCGAATATCTCGAATGCGCCGGCTCGAACGCGGTCGCCGTGGTGAAGCTCAAGAAGCGCGATCCCGACGACGGCAAGAAGGCGCTGCGCCTGCTCGCCGAGAAGTTCATGGGCAAGATGCTGGTCGCGGTCGACGAGGACATCGACATCGCGCGACGCCGAGAACGTGCTGTGGGCGATCGCCTACCGGGCGCAGCCCTACAAGGACACGGAAGTGGTGGAAGCGCCGCCGTTCACGCTCGATCCGGCGGCGGTGCCGCCCGGCGCATCGCGCGGGCTGGTCACGCGCGACAAGCCGCCGCGCTCGACCGCGCTGCTCATCGACGCCACCATGCCGTGGGCCTATCCGCCGCTGTCGCTGCCGAAGCGCGAGTTCATGGAGCGCGCGATCGAGATCTGGCAGGGCCTGCAGCTGCCCTGCGCTCAACCTCAAAGACGCCGTGGTGGGGCTATTCGCTCGGCCACTGGACCGAGGAGGAGGAGCAGGAGGCCGACCTCGCCGTGCAGGGCCGCCACTACGAGACCGGCGAGAAGCAGAAGCAGTCACGCCAGCGCTTCGGCGAATAGCGGTGCATCACGCCGAAGCACGTCACGCGTGCGCCGAACCGAGCAAAACCGAACGGTGATGAATCAGCCAGCAGCTTTAGCGCTGCTCGCGGCCGGACTGCGGATTGAAAAACTTCTCTTCAATGTCCTTGTAGATTCGCGCCAGCCATTTCTCGGCGCGCTGCGCACGATCGTGAAAGTGGTTGGTATCCGACTCGAGTTCCCGGATGCGCTCCTCGGCGGCGCGAAGTTGCAATGACAGCTTGTGCGCGAGCTCCATGGCGCGATCACAATTGCTGTTCGCAGTTTCGGCGGCCTGCTGCAGCAACTCGACAATGGCCTGTCCCGAGCGATCGAGAGGGTCGCCCTGGTCCCGCACGTCAGGACGAAATGTCTTGGACGGTGAGAACGGGATGACCTTCTTGGAGGAATCGGGATTACGCTCACCTCATTGTCAGCTCCAACTCACGCAATTCGACCATCTTAACGCCTGTGGCACGCCACGCTGCGTATCCTAATACCATCGTTAATTTGCGCCAGCGATGTGGCAGGGGAGCCACTGTTTTGTGACAGGTATTATTATACCCTCCATGAGCGGCCACCATTGTCCATCACAGTGACCCCGCTCCCCCTTCTTCGCAACCTGGGACTGACCGGGCCGTCGATCCAGGTGCCCCCCCGCAGCCAGGAGCGCCCCCGGAGCCCGCGTGGCGGCCAGGGGATAAGGGAAAGGCGCCACGTTCACCTTCCCTGGGCTGTGCGATTGACCCCACGGCTTGGACTTGCTCAGTGGCGGTGCGAGACGTACCCAATTGGCCGTTCGGGCCGGCGCCTTGTTGGAGCAGCGCAAATGAAGATTGCCATGATTGGAACAGGCTACGTGGGCCTCGTCTCAGGCGCCTGCGTTGCCGACTTCGGCCATCAGGTGACCTGCGTCGACAAGGACGCCAGCAAGATCGACGCCCTGAATGCGGGCGAGATCCCGATCTTCGAGCCCGGCCTCAAGGAGCTGGTCGCCGCGAACGTGCGGCAAGGCCGACTGTCGTTTACCACGAACCTGGCGGAGGGATTGGACGGCGCAGCCGCAATCTTCATCGCGGTTGGCACCCCCTCACGGCGCGGAGATGGTCATGCCGATCTGTCCTACGTCTATGGCGTGGCGCGCGAGATCGCCGCGGGGCTGAAGGGCTTCACGGTCATCATCACCAAGTCGACCGTGCCGGTCGGCACCGGCGACGAGGTCGAGCGCATCATTCGCGACCTGCGCCCCGACAGCCAGTTCGCCGTCGTTTCCAATCCGGAGTTCCTGCGGGAAGGCGCCGCCATCCACGATTTCAAGCATCCCGACCGCATTGTCATCGGACTGGAGGACGAGCGTGCGAAGGACGTCATGACCGGGATCTATCGCCCGCTCTTTCTCAACCAGGCACCGATCCTGTACACGGGGCGCCGGACGGCCGAGCTGATCAAGTATGCCGCCAACGCGTTCCTGGCGACCAAGATCACCTTCATCAACGAGATTGCGGATTTGTGCGAGCGGGTCGGCGCCGACGTGCAGGAGGTCGCACGCGGCATCGGTCTCGACAATCGCATCGGCTCGAAATTTCTGCATGCCGGGCCGGGCTATGGCGGCTCATGCTTTCCCAAGGACGTGCGAGCGCTCATCAAGACCGCACAGGACTACGATGTGCCGATGCGCATTCTCGAGGCGGTCGAGAGCGTCAACGACACGCGCAAGCGTGCCATGGCGCGCAAGGTGGCGGCGGCCTTTTCGGGCGTGCTGCGCGGCAAGACGGTCGCAGTGCTGGGCCTGACCTTCAAGCCCAACACCGATGACATGCGCGAAGCACCCTCGATCCCCCTCATCGTCGCGCTGCAGGACATGGGTGCTAAAGTGCGCGTCCACGACCCCGAGGGCATGCATCAGGCGCGGCAGGTGCTCACCGAGGTGACCTATTGCGACGGGCCGTATGACTGCGTCGAGGAGGCCGATGCGGCTGTCATCGTGACGGAATGGGAGCAGTTCCGCGCGCTCGATTTCGATCGGCTCAAGGATCTGATGGCCTGCCCGGTGATCGTGGACCTGCGCAACATCTATCGTCCGGAAGACATGCAGCGGCAGGGATTTGCCTATACCTGCGTGGGGCGTTCGTCAGCCTTCCAGCCCGCGGTGGTCTATGTCCCGACCACGCAAGCGGGGCGGTCGTCCGCTGAGTTGCCGGCGTGAGCCAGAGAATTGCGTCAACGCGCGATGGGCTGTGCCGATCGCCTCGATTGGCGCATGTCCTTATCGGAAACCGGTTCCCACCCGGATCAAGTCCGGGGCAGGTATTCTCCGGGACATGCGCTACGCCTTCTTCTCACGTAAGAGCAGATCGAAATAGTCAATCGTTCTCTTGAGACCTTCGCGAAGCTGAATCTGCGGCTGCCATCCGAGCACCGACTTGGCAAGGCTGATGTCGGGACAGCGCTGTTTGGGATCGTCCTGCGGCAGCGGATTAAAAACCAACTTCGACGACGAGCCCGTGAGCTCAATCACGAGCTCGGCAAGCTGCCGGATCGTGAACTCGACCGGATTGCCAAGATTGACCGGACCGGTGACATCATCCGGCGTTTCGATCAGCCGGATGAGCCCTTCAACGAGATCGTTGACATAGCAGAAGGAGCGGGTCTGCCGCCCCTCGCCATAGACCGTGATGTTCTCGTTGCGCAGCGCCTGGATCACAAAATTGGATACCACGCGCCCGTCGGCCGGATGCATGCCCGGTCCATAGGTGTTGAAGATGCGGGCAACCTTGATCGGCAGATTATGCTGGCGCCGATAGTCGAAAAAAAGCGTCTCCGCGCAGCGCTTGCCTTCATCGTAGCAGGAGCGCGGCCCGATCGGATTGACGTTGCCCCAATAGTCCTCCCGTTGCGGGTGCATCGAGGGATCGCCGTAGACCTCCGATGTCGACGCCTGCAGGATCTTCGCCTTCACGCGTTTGGCGAGGCCCAGCATGTTGAATCGCGCCATGCACGCTGACCTTGGTGGTTTGCACCGGGTCGAACTGGTAGTGCACCGGCGAGGCCGGACAGGCGAGGTTGAAGATCTGATCGACCTCGACGTAGAGCGGAAAACAAATGTCGTGACGCGTGAGCTCAAAGCGGGGATTGCTCAGGAGATGGTGCACATTGCGCCGCGTCCCGGTATAGAAATTGTCCACGCACAAGACTTCATCGCCACGCGCCAGCAGCCGATCGCAGAGATGCGACCCGATGAAGCCGGCTCCGCCGGTGACCAGAATACGGCGTTCAGTCAACATGGGCGGCTCTCCGGCGCAGCATTTAAAGCATCAAATCGGGTCATCATGATCGGCAGATCTCGCGGTTCATTATCTCTGCCCTCGAGGGCAGAGATTGGTCTTATGAGAGCAAGGCAGCCTTAGCAATATCATACATTGAGAAGGCTCTCTCCTGATCACCGCGGCAATTATGCGGGGACGACCTCGCAACGGAAACGTCATCCTGCAGTGAAGGTCCGCTTGCTGCGGGTCGGCGAACGGAAAGCCTGGGCTGAAAAGCCCGCTCAGTCACGAGCCGACTGGGGGTGAGTGGCGCATCCGAAATCGAGCGGGTTGGCCAGCATCGCCGGCGCTGATCGAGCCGCGAAATCGAGGCCCAAATGGCGCCGGCGTGACCGCCTCGCCATAGGCCCCGCCTCGCCATAGGCCCCTTCAAAAACAGCTCGGCCGGGGTCGATTCCAGCGCCTAAAGTCCACGCCTCATACCACCGCGCACCCGCCATAGTGCCACCGCATCCATTAATTCGGGAACCAAACCTTCGGATAATCGTTTGAACAAACCCGCATAGAGTTCCGCGGGGACAGAGGGTGCAGGGGCTCCGGCCCCCACAAGAGTACCGCATATGAGTATCCGAGTAGAACTCCTCACCCATCTGCCCAGATCGCAGGTGTCTGGGTAATTCTTTGTCAACCAGAGGCGCCCTAATATTCCTGTGGATTGGGTCGCACGATGCGTCTTGACTGCCTCAAAGTTGCTTCACCTTGAGGCTAAAGTTTCCCTTCGATAGGGGGAATCAAGAACAGAAACAACGCGTTCGGCGGTATCGAAATGGAATCATATCATTGGTTTTTCCTGGGGATGATGGTGGCATTCACGCCGAGTTTGCTTGTTCTAAGCATCTTGTTGGCGCGCTCAATGCATCTCCCGGCAGATACCCATCAATCCGGCGAATCGCCGTCCTCGTGATCTCCCCAGAATGACCCGGCCGTCCCAGCCGACAGCGTTCCGCTGCAGTCGAGGGCTCTCAATCTTCATTGCGAAGCTCTTGAATTGCGAAGCTCTTGCGCGCATCCGACTGAAGTAGGTGCAGCGTCCGAAGGCAGCCCTCGGAGACCAAGCCCGGCCTTCTGGCGAGCTATGTCCGCTTTGCTGATGCGTCGGGAATGTTTTGTGTAAGAGATTTCTGTGAAGGTGAATTTGAATTTCGGTCCATCGAGAACGAGGCATCAACTGCACGGTTAGCCACATTGCTTGGCCATTGCGCCAAGTGGCTCCGCAAAGCATCAACCTCGCGCCATTTGCAGATCGAGGGCTCAACGCGTCTTGGATCCCAACAAGATCACGACGGCGGGATCGAGGAATCTTGTGCGATTGGGAAGCCGCTTGCGCGGCAACGTCATGCGCTCCATTCGTCGCCATCAGGGCACGGCCTGATTAACGTTAACCTTGTGCGGGGCGCCATGATGGATCCAGTCTTATTTCCGTAATGCAGAACACGTTGTGTGGCTCATCCGATATCATCGGGAGGCTAGGCCTCCGGCGCTGCCTGGGCTACACTTTGCGAACGTGGGCCACATCCTTTCGACGGCTTGCCCCGATCCCACGGCATTCGGTGCGGCTGCTCGGCCCGCCCAGCGGGCTGTCGGTCTCACCAGCGGGCGAATAGAAGGCAATGCAAGCAGTCTCGTCCTCAAAGCCGATCAGCGATCGATCGACCAGGCTGAGATGGGCGCTCATGGCCGTTCCGGCCGCGGTGGCGATCGCGCTCACTCTCTGGTTGTTCGTCGATCGTATGGCGGGCGCACAAATGCGCGAGCCGCTCACCTGGGATGAGATGCTCAACCTCGAGAACTACTCGTGGGCGACGTTCCAGACCAACGGGCTTCCAACCCACGCTGACCGGGCGGAGGACATGCTGCCCGTCCAGCGACCGAATGCGATGCAGCTCATTGCGGGCGTGTACCGGGCGATCTCCGTCTGGCGGGAGCCAAATGATCACATCGTGCATTCGGTGCTTGTCAACTTGAGTACGGCGCTGTCTCCGGGCGGCGAAGCGGCGGTGCGCTTTCCTGCATGGGCCGGGGCGCTCATGTTCGCCGCGGCACTGGCGTGGCTGGCGTGGCGCAGCGGCCATCGACTGGCTTGGCCGTTGGCGCTGCTGGTCGGCGCAAGCTGGCCCTACGTCCACATCTACAGCCTGCAGGCGCGCGGCTATTCCTGGATGCTTGCCTTGCAGGCCGTGCTGCTGCTGCTCTTGGCCGATGCCTTGCCTCGTCGACCGTCGTCCATTGTCTGGGGCGCGCTCTGCGGTTTGGTGGCAATTCTGTCGTTCTCAAACATGGTCAATCTCATCGTGGATTGGCTCGCTCCACTCTACCTCGCACTATGGCTCTTTCCACCGCGCATACAGGAGGCAGCGGGATCAGTCTGGAAAGAGCTGAGCCCTGAGGACCTGCGCGCCTATCGTCAAAACCTCTTCGTGCAGGGCATCGTCCTCGGCTTTTTCGTCGTGCTCTTCTTTATTCATTTCCTTCCCTACGTCTTGGTTTCGATGCAGGAGTTCGGCATCCCCGCGCACGGACTCGACTTCTTCCCTCGCCTATTGGACGTGCTTCTATACCTGTTCCCGAATCCGGTCTGGGGACTCCTCGGCGCTGCGGGTGTTATCGGGTGGTTCTTCATGTGGCGCGATACCCGAACGCGTCACCTCGGGGCGGTTTGCATCCTCACGGCTGTCATCAGCCTTGCCCACTTCGTGGTAGCGCAGAAGCTGCCGTACGGACGAACCTGCGGCTACTTTCTGCCCCTGGTCACCCTGGGAGCTACACACCTGGCCGAACTCGGGCTGCGGCGTATCGCTGATCGGCTTCAGCCAATTATTATCGGGGCGGCCGTCGCCGGCGCTGGCCTACTGGTGATGGTTCAGCACGCGAGCCTGCGAAGTGCCGTATCCGAACTCGTGGAATACAAGCGGGGACTTCAGCACCAGTTCGTGAACGACCGCCCCTACATTACATCCTTCGATCAGGAGCAAGGCTGGTCGCGTCTTGTCCATGTTCCGCGGTGGGACCTCATCGTTTTCGACGGCCTCGATCGCATCGCCACTGCGACGCACCTCGCTTTCCTTGTCACCCCCGGCGATCCTCGCTCCACAAGCTGGGCTGGCGACGAAAGCTGGCCCAAGGTCAAGTTGTCAGACCGCGTGTTGGAGGTTAGCCCCGCGGCAGTACGTGCGGTTCGTGACGATCACCCACCAGCCAGGTTTCCGGCGCTGATCGTCTGGGTGCTCGCGCCCGATCGCCAGGAAATAAGAAATGAGCTCCTACGCGCTGCCCTCGACGGACTCAACGTCGACCACCAACTGCATCGGCGCATTCTGCTTACGAAATGGGAGTTCGTTAATCAGGTCTACGCGGTCGAGCTATTGATCGAGAATCCCGCGGACTACCAAGAAGCCCAGAAAGCGCTGCGGCGTGGACGCGACACGCTGCGCGGCAATGCCGTTCTCATCGAGCCAACCGGAGGCTGAGTTTCAAGCGGTCGACTTGCCGCCTCGCTCGTACGCGCTCCGTCCTTCGGCCTATTTGGGGTCTTGAGGTTTCCAATCGGGCCTTGGTGCTTCTGGAAACACGATGAAGCGTCGAGCTGCGAAATTCAGCACCAGTCCAATCGCCGTGGCACTGACTTTGGCCAGCCAGGGCGGGGTGCCGAGTGAAACGAACCCGACGGTGGTGTACATGTCGATGATGCCGATCACGGACACCACGAAGAAATACACCAGGAGCTCGGAGGACGTCCGCCATTTGGCATTGTGTCGAAAGATCAGCTTGATCGACAGGAAGTAGTTGACCAGCGCGGCGATGAAGAACGCCGTCACCGCGGCCACGGAGACGCTGAGACCAGCGCTGTGCGCAGCGACAAACACCAGCAGATTGACGATGGCCGAAAAGCCGCCGACGAGCAGGTAGAACAGGAACTGAATCGCGACCGGAACCTTGGGAAGGTTGTATTTGAGGATGCAGTAGAGGGCGCGCCAGCCGTCTCGCACCCCGATCTTCTTGCCTTCCGCATAGGTGCGACCGCGGTACGAAATACCCATTTCGTACACGCGGAGCCGCATCTGAGCCACCTTGGCGACGACCTCCGGTTCAAACCCAAACCGGTTCTCCTCGATGGTGATGCTCTGGATGACCTCGCGACGGAAGACTTTGTAGCAAGTCTCCATGTCCGTGAGATTGAGATCGGTGAGCATATTGGAGAGCGTCGTCAAGACGCGGTTGCCCAACGAGTGCCAGTAATAAAGAACGCGGTGATAGCCGTATGAAAGAAAACGCGACCCCAGCACGACGTCCGCTTCTCCAGCACGGAGCGGGATGAGCAGCCGCACCAAGTCGCGCGGGTCGTACTCCCGGTCGGCATCCTGAATTGCCACGAAGTCCCCCGTGGCCGAGGCGATGCCCGTGCGGAGAGCCGCGCCCTTGCCCTGGTTCTTCTCATGGTGACGGAGGATCATGCCCGGAACGCGCTCCGCGAGACGGCGCGCAACGCTCAGGCTCGCATCCGTCGAGCAGTCGTCGACGATGATCAGCTCGAGTTCCAGCGTTTCGCTCTGGATCTCGAGCACGCTATCCACGCAAGCTTCAAGAGTCCTCTCCTCATTGTAGCAAGGGATGACTATGCTGAGCTTCACGCGCTCCGACTGCGCATCGATGGCTGGAGTCAGCATTTCAAGGCTCGTTGCAAGCGCCACGGCTAACGGGTCCCTGCGGGGGTGTGAACACCAAGAGCCCCGCATCTCGTCGCGGCGGCAGGCGCGGAGCTCGCAGGTCGGGGATGAACCTTGTAAGACATTTTGGACGATCGCTCTTTAACTTGTAGACTTATCAATTCAACGTGACGGTAATGCTATTGGCGCCGATCTCCAGTGTCCACCTGAAAACATATGGCTTCGCCTTCATGATTAATGGTGAGATCAGCAGTCTAATTCAATGAATGGCATGCTAACGATTTCATCCTTTTGTCGTCGATACGTCGCCAAATTTGCCTAGCGTGGCGGCAGATCTACTGCAAAGCGCCGTCACACTGCCCAATGCGCGGTGTTCATCGGATGGTTACCGCAGCATTGACCTGCGCCAGAAGAACAGTCCCGCCACGCCACAAATTCTGGCAGGCCATTATTGGGTCGCCGGCTTGGCATCGACCCTATACCAGAACAGAAGTCCCAAGCTGCCGCCGATCAGGCAAAACAGCATCACCACAAGCTCGCCATTGCTCAGCCCATTCCCGATGACAGCATAGGGCAGCAGGCCGAGACCGATCCAGAATAGTTTCTGCCACTGGTAGGAATCATGCAGCTTGGCAATATTACGCCGAACTGCCCAGATTTCCTTTGCGTCGGCAGAAAATGGCAGAACATGTCGCAGCACCGCGGGACCGACGCGCAGCGCAACCAACAACCCGACGAACAAGATCAAAGGGATCCAAACCGCGTCGGAACCTCCGGACAGCGCGCGAAACACCGGAGGGATTAGCAGTCCGAGCGCCACGCGTGAAATGACACTCCATGGCCAGGTGTCAACGCTGATGAAAATGCGCTCAAGATGTTTCATGTTCTCGCTCTTGCAGGTTCAAGTGCTTCCCGGCGATCGCTTTGGCCGGAAGTCACGCAGCAACGACAGCGCTAGCCGCAATGGACCGGTTACCCTGAAGATCCCTACCGCAAGCGCGAGATATGTCACCAGACAGACAAGTGCGGAGGTAAAAAATCTGCCTGGCAGTGAGAAGTCGGCGAGGAAAAAGTGTTGTACCGCAAACCCCGCCGCGACAGTGATGAGTCCTGAAGCCGTCTGTGGGCCCGATGCGGCCAGCACATCCTTGACTCCAATTCCGAATGGACGTCCGGCATAAACCAAAGCCGGCACGAACAAACCAAACATGGCGATCGTATATGTTGTCGCGACACCAATAGGCCCGAACGGAAGGCCGGCAACCAATGCCACGAGTTGGACACCGGCGCTAAAGATCCCCATCGCATCCAGCGATCGGACCGTCCAGCTGCGACGTGGAGCCACCCCATGCGAGCGTTCGACGCTGTGGGCGATGCCTCTTACGGCAAAGATGCACAACAGCGGACCCGCGGGCGCCCATTTCTGCCCGAGCAACAGCACCACGAAATCCTGTCCGGTGACGGCGAGCACCGCAAATAGTCCGGAAGTGACGAAAGCTCAGCGACGACAGTGCCGATGGCCCACGATCGCTTGAGCTCCTCGACGTCGTTCCTGAGCTTGCTCAGACCGGACTACCGCGATGTTGTGCAGCGGCTCGGTGAGAATGCTCGAGCACGTTGCTGTAGATCGTGAACGCATTCTGGAAATAGCCGAGCGGGCCCTGCCCCGTAGAAATAGCCGATCGCAATTCGGTCTGCCGATTTCGTCGAGATAATCCGTCATGGTGAAGCCGGTGACGCCCAGACCGAAGCCGACCAGTTCCTTCACGTCCGACGTAAGCCGCGGCCGCCCCGGCACCCATCGGCAACTCATCCAGACGCCGACGGCTGTCAAGCCCGACGTCACGATCGGCTTTGCGACCAGCGACCAATAACCCCATCCTGTAAACGCCATGGCAACGCTGACGATGCTGCCGATCACATTCGCAGAAATATCGATCATCGCGATGCGACGGAACTGCATGGCCCGGCGCATCAGCGCGTAGTGCTGGGTCGATAGCGCCGTCAGTGACAAAGGTGAGCGACAACACCAGCGCGATGCCGGTCAGAGAGGGCTCGCCAAAGATGCGCGCAATCAACGCCGCTGCTGCTGGCAAGCAGAACGGTCAAGACGCAGCGCCGATCGCGATGTTGAGCCAGAACAGGGTGCTGATTTCGGCTTCGGTGATGTGCGTCTTCTGGGTCGACGCATCGGTGGTGCCGAGATCGATCAGCATCGGCGCGAAGCCGACCAGCGCCAGCACCATGGCGACAAGACCGAAGTCATGAGGACTGAGCAGGCGCGCCAGCAGGATCGTCGACGCCAGTTGGACGAATGATGTTCACGCCGCGCGCGGCGACGAAGATCACGCCACTGCGCAACGACGCGCGGCCAAGGCCCGCAATAGGGCTTGTTCTCCTCGAAATATTTGTCGGACGTCTCGTGTCAAAGGCGAACGCTCTTTCCTTGCGGCTGCTTCGAACGCTCAGTCTTGTCTTGACTCCGCCTGCTGGAACACGCTCCAGCCAGATCTCGCGCCAGTAGGGAGTAGATCGCGCGCGGGCAGAAGCGGCGGCAAATAGCATAACGCGCCTCGCAGACGACGTCCTTGAGCATGATTGCATCGGTCTTGAACCGGATCATCTTGCCGGTCTCTTCGTCGATGATCTGCTTCTGCCGACGCTCGACGTCATACTCGCGCTCGGTGAACGGCACCATCTCGGCGTCGAAATACAATCCGCGATTGCGATAGTTGGAATCCAGCGTCTTCAGAATCTCCTGTACGGCTTGACGCGAACCCGCTCGCCTGTCTTGCAGATCGAGCTGCGCCTTCGGCGTCGGGGTGCCCTTGGGCACGCCGAACGGCCGCAACGGATATGGCGTGCCGCCGATCAGCGCGCTGGAACTGGTCGTAGATCCAGCGCATCGCAGAGCCGACGCCGATGCCGGCTTCGGCGACGGTTCGCCAAGTTGAGTACAGCAGGCCGATGGCCAGCTGCGACAGGCTGACGTTGCCCGACGTGTAATCCTCGACGTACTGGCGCACGTCCCACCAGCGCAGCGGTTGCGTCGCGAACTTGATCTGCGTGTTCTGGCACACATAGGTCGGTTCGGTTTCGCCGGGGGCCGTCGGGATCTTGACGCAGAGCGGAGGGCATCCTCGGTACATTGGGCGCGGCTGCGACGAGCGCCACTGGCGGAGGCACGCGGGACGCCTCGCCGTCGAGTGCGCTTGAGCCACGCCTCCTTCCAGAAGATCAGGCACCCGGCTTCGCAGCCGTCATGGGCCGATCCATCGCAGCGAATGTTCTCCAGATGGACCGTACTCGCCATCTTGCGGCCGCCGATCCCGACCGCAGGATCGCAGGTCTTGTGAGCCCGCTTGCCGACCTGCATTTTCTTCCCGCAATATCGGAGCATCTCCGGCATGAACGGCAGCGCGTCGAGCCGGCCGTTGGCGTCCAACGTAGCTAAGAATTTCTTCCTTGGTTCGGACCTGCACCCATTCACCGGCGCGGAACCGAGGCGAAGGCATCGTAGACTTGTCAGTCATGGCAGCTTCCATTCAGCGAAGTGCTGGGCACCACGTCCTGAACACGAAGTCCGGGCCACAGGGCAGAGAACCGACAACGATCCAGCGACCAACTGCCAGCCTTCATGTTCTACTTTGGCGATAGGTGGTCCCCGCCAGGGCGCCACAGCACTTTCCCCTGCTCCACCATTTCTTCGAGGACCTGCCTGTCTCTCAGTGTATCCATCGCGCGCCAAAACCCTTCGTACCGATAGGCGATGAGCTCGCGTGCCTTAATGAGCCGCTCAAACGGTTCCAGCACCAGTTCCTCGCCATCGCGCATATAGTCAAAGATTTCCTTGCGGAAGATGAAATAGCCGCCGTTGATCCAAACTTCCAATTCCTTATTCGAACGGAATCGGCGGACCAAACCGTCCCCCTCGAATTCGGCCAGATGAAAGTTGAATGGAGCGCGCACCGCAACGAAACAGCCGATCTTGCCGCTCTTCTTGAAGAATTCGATCATCTCTGGCAATGGTACGTCGGTAAGGCCGTCGCTGTAGTTCGCGAGGAACACGTCTTCGCCCCGCAGGTGATCTTTGACAGCGAAAAGGCGCTCACCAATGTTGCGCCACACGCCAGTGTCCACCAACGTGACCCGCCAATCGGGCGGCTGTTCGCCCAGTATTTCAATCTTGCTGCCGAACTCCGAGACGACGCAATCACTCTCGGCCGATGCCTTGTAGTTCAGAAAGTAGTCTTTGATCACATTGGCCTTGTAGCCGAGGCAAAGGATGAAGTCCCGATGTCCGTAGTGCCGGTAATATTGCATGACATGCCAGAGGATCGGCTGCGCGCCGACCGGGATCATCGGCTTGGGTACATTCTCCGAATACTCGCGGATCCGCGTCCCAAGGCCACCGCAGAAAAGTACGACTTTCATTTGCGCACTCACGCACATGACCTCCGACCGTGACTGCGATCGAACGAGGTCTATGACAATTTGATTAACGATCATTGGCCCCGGGGTTCGGGACCTGCTATCTTTCTCATATCAATCGCACTGAATTCAACAAACTTCTATGGATTGCGACCGGTACAACCGCCGCTAGTCCATAGTAGGGTAAATATCCAATGGTCGTAAGAAAGGGTTGCAGGTCGCCAATCCAAGTATACCGCCAGTGGTTTCCTGCGCAAGAACCGCACTATAGTTTCACGACGCTTCAATTCGATGTCATAAGGCTGCTTCGGAAGTCACCCTGCGGAGCTTGGCGTTGTTGCGCGTAGTCGAGCATTGCTTCATTTTCGCGCATGACACGATGTCCGTATCGGGAGATGAATTGTGATTTTCAGCGAGACCGCACTCAAAGGCGCCTTTGTGATCGATTTGGAGCGCAGACAGGACGCGCGAGGTTTTTTTGCGCGGGCTTTTTGCCAGAACGAATTCACGGCACACGGACTGAAGCCGGTCGTTGCGCAGGTCAATTTCGCATCCAACCCAAAAAAAGGGACAGTGCGCGGCATGCATTTTCAGTACCCGCCGGCAGCTGAAACCAAGCTCGTGCGCTGCACGCGGGGCGCGATCCTCGACGTCATTGTGGATCTGCGCCCCGAAAGTGCCACCTATCTGCAGCATGTGGCGGTTGAGCTCAACGAAGAGAACCAGCGCGCGCTCTATGTTCCCGAACGCTTCGCCCATGGCTATCAGACGCTGCACGACAACAGCGATGCGAGCTATCAAGCGGGCGAATTCTACACCCCCGAGGCGGAAGGCGGTCTAAGGCAAGATGATCCGCGCCTCGGGCTGAGCTGGCCCCTGCCGATCGCGATGATCTCGGAGAAAGATCAGAAATTCCCACTGCTCGATCAGATTGAGAGCGAGCTGAAACGGAGAATGAGCGCCGGCGTTACCGCGTGAGCATCTGATCAGCCAAGGATCAGCCAAGAACGAGCTTTCGCGCGAAGAAAGCTTCCGCGTAGTGCTCTGGCGCCCGGCTCTCCATGCCGCGCAGCCGGGCAAGTCCGCGAAATGTCTCGTCATCGAACCAGTCCTTCCCTCGCTGTGTGCCGAAATGTGCGACGAGAAGGTCGATCTTGCGCTGCAGAACCTCGGCCGTCAGAGGGACATAGAAATTGGGCTGACCGAGGTCGCCATCCCATTTGGGAATCTCATATTCGAGAATGACGTGGTCGCGAAACGTCGCCCAGGTATGGCGGCAGACCTCCCTGTGGTCCTGATGCAGGTCGTCGCGGCGGTGGGTGAAAATGAGATCCGGGTTTGCCCAGGACTTGAGGGATTCGAACCAGGGCTTGATCTCGTGCTCCTGCGAAGGAAAGAAGCTGTTCTTGAACGGCATGACTTTGACCTGCGCACTAGCCGCACCTTGCAGGAAGTCACTTGCCGACGCCCGGGCTTCGGCTTCCCGGACATCCTGGCCACCACTCAGGACGCACCAAAAGACATCCAGCTTGCGACCCTGCGCCAGCCAGGTCAGCAATGTGCCGCCAACGCCAATCTCAATGTCGTCCGAGTGGGCGCCCAGGCAGAGGACCGACAGACGGTCGCCGGGCGCGCCGAACTGCAATGTTCTCATGAGCCTACTTTCTCCGGGCGACGCATGCCTGTCTGCACAGGTCTACCGCCTTTCTCGACTATAATCTTTATGGGCCGCCCGTGACCATCGTTGCGTCATGTCGTTGCCGCGCTTGCAAGCACCGCCTTGGCATTCTAGTCAAATCTTTGATGGGGCGAACACAGCCGGCTTGGCAATCCCTAAAGAAAGTTACCGTCCCCGCCGAGTGTACGTACAGCTCGCCGGAGGCTCACTCCGGCCGGTGTGTAGGCATGCGGATGGAAGTTAAGCATTGCGGCCAAGTCTGGCGTCTCTCACTGGCAAATGCCTTGACAGATAAGGCATAAACCCCACAGTGCCATTCGCAAAAATATCATCATGGCAATATATAATGAACGCGGAACAGGTTAAGGCAGCCGATCTCGATCTCATCGTCAAGCAACTTACTGGGGAACTGCCTAAGCTCTCCGGTCGCAACTTGCTGATCGCCGGTGGCGCCGGCTTCCTTGGTTACTATCTGGTGCAGACTGCCCTGCACTGGAACAAGCTGAATCCGAGTGCACCGCCCATTAATGTGACGGTGCTTGACAATTTTATGCGTGGCGTTCCCGATTGGCTGACCGCGTTGGCAGGGAGCGTTCGACTGCTCAAACACGACATCACACAGCCTCTGCCGGCTGACCTGGGAAACCAGCAGTACATCGTTCATGCCGCTTCGATTGCGTCTCCCACCTACTATCGCAAGTACCCCATCGAGACCATGGACGCCAACATCAATGGTCTGCGCTTCATTCTCGATTATAGTCGCGCGCAAAGTGCTACGGACCGCCCCGTCGAGGGCGTGCTGTTCTATTCGAGCAGTGAGATCTACGGCGATCCGACGCTGGACACTATTCCGACGCCGGAGACCTACCGCGGCAACGTATCATGCACTGGGCCGCGCGCCTGCTACGACGAGTCGAAGCGCTACGGCGAGACCCTTTGCGTCAACTTTGCCCGTCAGCATGGCGTTCCGATCAAGGTGGCTCGACCATTCAACAACTTTGGTCCAGGGCTGAAGATCTCGGACCGTCGGGTCATCCCGGACTTCGCGCGCGACATTCTTGCCGAGCGCGACATTGTCATGCTGTCGGATGGCAGCGCCAAGCGAACCTTCTGCTACGTCGCCGATGCAGTGGCCGGCTACTACAAGATCCTCGTGAAGGGACGACCCGGCGAGGCTTACAATATCGGCGTCGAGACCCCGGAAATTTCGATGAAAGAGCTCGCCGAGAAGGTGGTGGCGTTGGGCCGCGAGCTTTTCGGCTACAAGGGCAAGGTCGTTCACCGGCCAAGCGAGGACAGCGACTACCTCATCGACAATCCAAATCGTCGCTGCCCGGTCATTGCCAAGGCGCGCAGCGAGCTTGGTTATGATCCGCAGGTGTCCGTGGACGAGGGCTTGCGTCGTTCGCTGCTTTGGTACTCCATCAATCGTGAAGCTTCGGACGCCTGATGAAACTGTCGATCGTCGGAACTGGATATGTGGGATTGGTGACGGGCGCCTGCCTCGCCGATAAGGGGCATGACGTAACCTGCGTCGATATCGATCCCAAGCGCGTGGCGATGCTGAACCGCGCGGAATCGCCGATATTTGAGCAGGATCTGGATCAGCTTCTTGCCAGGAACGTCGGCAAGAGACTGAAGGCGACCGGCGACTTGCCGGCGGCTGTTCTCGAACTCGGACTTGACGCTGATCGCCGTGGGAACGCCTTTCAACGGCAAGACCATCGACCTGACGGCTGTGCTGGAAGCCTCCAGACAGATCGGAGAAGCGCTCAAGCGCAAACCCGGGTACCACGTCGTGGTCGTTAAGAGCACGGTCGTGCCGGGCACAACGGATCGGCATGTTCTACCTGCGCTGGAAGCGGCATCTGGGCGCAAGGCCGGCCCCGACTTCGGCGTGGGAATGAATCCTGAATTCCTGTCCGAAGGCGAGGCCGTGCATGACTTCATGTTCCCGGACCGCATCGTACTGGGAGCGATCGATGAGCGAGCGCTCGACGCAATCGACGAAGTATACAGCCCCTTCCCGAATGTGCCACGCATCCGCACGACGACCCGTACTGCCGAGCTCATCAAGTATGCGTCGAATGCTCTGCTTGCAAATCTGATCTCTTTCTCGAATGAGATCGCCAACCTTGGCGCCGAGATTGGCAATATCGACGCTGTCGACGTCATGCGCGGCGTGCACATGAGTCAGTATTTCCGAGGCCGCAACGCGGAAGGGTTGCCCCCGATTGTCTCCTTTCTTCAAGCAGGGTGTGGCTTTGGCGGCAGTTGTCTGCCGAAAGATGTCAAAGCGCTCATTGCACATGGTGAGGCTGGGGGCCGGGCCATGCCTCTGCTCGAGGCGGTCATTCGCGTCAACGAAGAGCAGCCAAAACGGGTCGTGGCACTTCTGGAAAAGCACTGGACCAGTTTCAAGGGCCTGAATGTGGCGGTGCTTGGCCTTTCGTTCAAACCCGGCACGAACGACGTTCGCGAAAGTCCCGCCTTTCCGATCATGCGCGAGCTCCTGCGGCTGGGAGCGGTGCTCAAAGCCTATGATCCGGTCGCCATGGACGAGGCCCGAAAGGTCTTCAGCGAGCCCGGCGTGAGCTATAGCGAGGATCTTGATTCAGCGCTGGCTGAGGTTGACGCCGTCGTGGTCGTCACCCCCTGGAGCGAGTTTCGCGACGTGCCGGCGCTCCTGAAAGGCCGCGATCCGCAGCCGGTGCTCGTGGATGGCCGCCGAGCGTTCGATAAGAACAGCCTGGCCCGCTACGAGGGTATCGGACTTTAGGCGACCCATCGTTTCCTTGGAATAATCACGCGGCGGATCGCTTGCCTTACGATTTGCGACCCAAGGCATCGATTGCCTTGGATGCCGCCCTCTCCCCGCTGATGAAAAATTCATCGGTCCAGATGTAGGCCCAATCGCCGTAGCGGCCGCAATATTGGATGCCGATGTCATCCAAATAGCCGTGCACGGTGGCTGTCGCCGGCGCGCTTTCAAGATCGAAGATTACGTTCGCATACTTGATATGCATAACATTCCTGAAGATGACCTCGTGCTCCCCAGCAATCAATCCGCACCGAATTAGATCCTCGATCACGGGTGCGATGCAATCCTCAGGCCGCCGGTCGAGCGGCCGGTACTTGTCTGAAAAATAGCACTCGGCCTGGATGCTGCAGCATCCGGGCGGCACGTTATTGCGTGATTGCAGGTGCGGCGTGCTCAGCCGGGTCAAGAAGAAATCTCGATCGTAGAAGTACGTCCAGGTCGCATCGATAACATCCGGCTTGTTCAGGCCCAAGCTTACCAGAACGAGCTCGGTGCAGGCCAGCTTCGCGGCCGCTTCGAGCACATCGCGCGGCGCCCCGTCGATCATCGGAATGAGCTCAGGCAGCGGGACTGACGACACCAGCTGATCGTAGGGTTGTACGTGACCATTCTTGAAATGGAGCGTTCGCGCTTTCGGGTCGATACGGATCAATTCGTGACCGCAGCGGACTTCTGTCTCTTTGACGAATTTGTTGAGAAACTGCACGAAGCCACCGTGCTTCGGGTAACGGAAATTCGTGATGTAGTGCACTTCTGAGGTCGACGGTACAAGCGCCCCGCGGAGCACCTCATCGAGCGACGCCGGATACATACGCGGCCCGATCCAGTCGGTGTGCATGTTGTCGGCGGTGGTCGTGTGATACTTGATCGTATATTCCATGGGAAACGTGCGGGCGAACGTTTCGCCATACGCGGCCACCAACCAGTCGGCATAGTTGCGGATTTCCGGTGGCGGGCTTTGATGGGCCTTGACGTAATCCTTGACGATCGAAATCACCAAGTCGGGCGGCAGCCCATAGAGATTGATCTGTGCAGGATGCTTGATCCAATGGCCGCGCCAATAGTTGTTGACATTCGTCTGCAGCAACTCGTATTCGCCGTTCACGCTCTCGGCAAACAGCGCTTTCAAGCGTTCATCCTTGGTGAAGGAGATGTGCGGTCCCTCGTCGAATACGAATCCTTCGGGAAATGTGTAGGAAGCAGTATGCCCGCCGTAATGGGGATGCTTCTCGAACAAGAGAGTGGACAAGCCGGCCTCGTGAAAGCGATGAGCTGCGCCAAAGCCAGCCATGCCCGAGCCGATGATGCAGATGCGTGATTGCGTCATAGTTTTGTGAGACCTGTCGAGTGTTTGGGAAAACTCAGTTGCCGCTGACACGCTTCAATTCAGCCTTCCACCAGGCGATCGTGCGGTCCATGCCCTCGGGCACGCCGATGCCGGGCTGCCAGCCGACTTCAGTGCGCAGGCGGGTCGTGTCGGCTAGGACCAGCGGAGCATCCGTTGGCCTGGTTGGCAGCGCCCCCAACCGCACAAGGTCGCGCCGGCCGATCCGGTCGGCGGCTTGAGCGATCAGGTCGCGCAGCGCTATCGGTTGCTGCGTGCCAACATTCACGGGACCACGAACGTCGCTGTCCAAGATCGCGGCCAGAGCGTCGGCAACATCTTCGACATACATGTAATCGCGTATCTGTGTGCCCTGACTGCAGAGTGCTGGCTCGTTGTTGAGCAAGTTGCGGATGACGGACGCGATGAGCCGAGCCGGAGGCTCGTGCGGGCCGAAGAGAAAAAAGATCCGCGCCCAAGCCATCGAGAGTTCGACCGCCTCCGCATATCCGGTGAGAAGGTCAAAGAGGGCACTTTTGCAGGTGCCGTAATAACTGGTCGGCCGCCGCGGCGTCGTGAGCTCGGCGCACATGCCACCAGTCCAGTCGTACTCGAAGCTGCTCCCCGCAACCAGAGCGCGTCGGCCGCCGGCCTCAACGAAGCGCCGAACGAGATTCAAAGTCGCAACAGTCCACCGGTATCCTTCCGGGCAAGCACCTTTTTTTGCGCCGTCTGCCCCGCCCTGGCCAACCGACCAGGCAAGATGCACCAAGTGCGAAGCGGCTAGCTTGTCGACCAATGCGGACATCTGCGAAAAATCGTGCAGATCAGCCTGGTGCCAAATCACGCCCGGCGCACCGTTCGCGGTGCTGCGCGACGAGATGGCGTGTACCTCATATCCCCGTGCCTCAAGGGGAGCGATGCTGTGGCGGCCTATGAACCCAGATGCACCTGTTAACAGCACTTTTTTCATGCATGCCCCGCCTCTGGCTTGGCGCCCCCGAGGAGTAAGCTCAGAAGGTGACGCATCCGTAACAACTCAAGAGCGATGGATGCGGCAACGCCAACAACTTGTTCAAGGTTAACAAAATCAGCTTTTCGGCCCGCAGCCGCGAACTGAGACCGAGCAAAAAAATCTGGCTGGGCCTGCGCCAAAGCTATTTCTCAGATTGCGAATTCTAAGACACTGAGGACTTGTCTACGCCTATGGGCTCAACCGGGAACAAAGGTCACCGCCAGGCAGGTCGTGCCGGATCGATCAGCTACTCGAACCGCACTCATCAAGGTTCGTGATGAACGGTGTTATTGCCCGCGGACAGGAAGTTTTCAAGCCTTAACAGCGGGTTCCGCCAGTCATGGTGTATGACGAAAAAATAGACATAGCCGGCCGAATCTCTGCAGTTCAGGGACAGCATGAACGGCGTCCCTTAGTCGGACGGTGTATAATATTACCTCCACTCAGGAGCCGAAACAAAGGCTGCGCGCGCAGTAGTTCCGCAGCGCGCCCTCAGTGGAGTTGAACGACGGCTTTAACCAAACGAAACGAACCAAGGCCTTCTATGCCGGCCTGGCGACGGTGCGCTTTGCCAACTTGGGAGGGATTTGGATAGGACATCGCGTTTGTTAAGAATTCGCAACCGTTGGTCGTGAGATTCCTCAGCCGTGAGCAGTATGCTCTTGGCAAGTTATTTCTGATCAATGTGCAATCCAATGGACTTGATCGGACCCATAGCCGGGACCTTGAGACCAAAATCAGGGAGCGTGCTCTAGTGCGCCATGAACCTATGACGCCCGGATATGGGACGCGCCTCGCGTACGTGCCCGGCCGACACTGTAGGAGACGATGAATATGATAACATCGTTGTTCGATCAGGCGCGTCGCGTCTATCAGTATCACCGAAGCAAGCACGAACGACGCTTCCGGCAGGAGGTGGTGGCAGGTCGCCCGCTCAAGATGGAAGAGGTCGCAGCCGTGCTCGACCAACTCGGGATCGGCAGCGGCGATCACTTGAGCATCCACTCGCACAGCGCGGTTCTCGCCCAGGTCGAGGGCGGCATTACTGGTGCTACTCGATCACCTCAAGGAACGAGTGACGCCCAACGGGCTGCTCTGGATGACCAACTCGCCGTTCCGCGGCGCAATGTGGGAGTATGCAAGCAAGGATCCCGTCTTCGACGTCCGCCGAACGCCATCGCAGATGGGATTGATCACGGAGCTGTTTCGACGCGGCCGCGGCACGACGCGTAGCGTGCACCCTACCCATGCGGTCGCGTTGTGGGGAAACAAGGCCGAAGAGTGGGCCGCCGGACACGACACGACCCCGTGCCTTTTCACCTGAACGGTCCCTACGGCCGCCTCTATCGCCACGGCGGGAAGGTCCTGTTCATGGAGCTGGATGGCTGGCATCTGACCGAGATGCACACCGTCGAGGGCATTCTGCGCGACCGGTTCCCGGCCAAGGCCTATCTCGAACGGCCTGTCGACATGCAAGTCGTGGACTGGAGCGGTCAGCAGCGCAGAGTAAGCGTGTTCTTGCACAACCCGGTGTTCAGCGCCCAGATCGACCCGCGCCACTATTACCCGGAGATGGAACGCCTTGGCATCGTGAAGCGGGTCTATCTGCGGGGATATATCCCGTTCGTCCTCGTCGACGTCACACCCATGGTCGACTATTTCCTCGCGCGTGTTTCGCGCGGCAGGGACTACTACCATTGGACGAGTGCAACCGGGTATCTGCGCGGCTTCTTGATGCGGCTCGAAAGCAAGGCACCACCGGCGGCCGTACTGCCAGCCGCGTTGCCGGCCAGCTCGACCTGAAAATTTGCTCCTAACCAAATTGAGGGGGCCTTCGTCGCCATCCTTGCCGCGCCCGGCATCGATCCTAAGCACCGATCGTTACGTCAGCGGCTCCAGAAGGATAAGAGCGTTTCCCGTCAAGACCTGCTCATTGCGCTGATTGTAACAGACCGTGCTCACTGTTGCCTGGCGCGTTTCCGCGTCGATTTTCTTCACCTCCGCCACGGCGCGTATCGTGTCGCCTACATTGATAGGGCGCAGGAAGCGCAATGTCTGCGTGAGGTAGACGGCGGCGGCGTACGGGGCCAGCGTGCCGATAGCGGCCGAGATGAAACCCGCGCCCAACATGCCGTGAACGATGCACTCGCCAAAGCGAGTTCTCCGCGCGTACTCCGGGTCGCAATGCAGCGGATTAGTGTCGCCGCTGACCTCGGCGAACTTGCGGATGTCGTCGGCACTGAGTGTCTTCGAAAACTCGGCCCGATGGCCGACGTTTACGCCCGATACGGAGTCCGACACAACGATCTCCTGGCATTGGCATAGTGGTGCTTGACGCTCATCGCGGCGCTCAAATGATGCGTACAGTCCGCGTCAGCTCTCGAAACAGCTCATACCCGTCCCAAATGGCGTCGAAACTAAGCGCCTGACCGATCGGGACGATGCGTGACAATCCTGCAAGTGTAGCCGCCCTTGCAAAGTCGGTCAGCTCGGCCGTCGTAAAGCCGTAGTATGTCAGGGTCTGGTGAGCCGGTCGCACGCGCCCGATCAGGGTGGCAATGTCCGTGATGAACTCGACGACGATGAAGCCGCCGCCGACACGATCCTCTGCGTCTCGAATGCCGGGAACCACGACCGACATCAGCTCGCCTGACAGCTTTGGAACGAGGGCGCCGGGTTCGGCGCCCGCCAGAGCCATAGCCTCGGTCAATTTAACGACCGAATGGGACGGCGGAATCGCCGTACCGCGACGCCGCGCCGCATCGCCCACCGCGTCGATGAGCGCGGCGACCGCATGGCCGTGCGCATCCGAATTGCCCGCGATGTAGACCTTGTGGGGAGACGAACACCCCATCTGATCGAATGTGAAAATGTCCAGGGCCAGATTGCGCGCAAGCTCCGTCATTTCAGCCGCGGTTGCGCTCACGAGCGCCTGCCCTGAAATGACCGCATAGGAGTATCGATCTCCGAACCAGATCGATTTTCCACCATTGCGCAGCGGCAGGGATTCAAATGCTCAAATCTTGCCGTCCCCGCCCCAGACGATCCGAACGTCCGAGCAGCGGGACAGAGCTTCGCTGACCCGATCATCGGCAGGGTATTGAATGAAGAGATCGGCGCCCTCAGCCTCCCTCAGAGCGGCAACCAGCAGGTCAATCGCCTTTCTGACGGCTGCACCGCGCTCGCTCGGCAACCGCACGACGTTGGTATTGCCAACGAGATACGACATGACCCAGGAGAAAAGAAGAATCGTCTCCACGTTCCTTGGAGGGAAATGAAGGGCAACGCCGCGGGGCGCCGCGATGGCGCCCGTGGGAATCGTCGCATTGAAGCGAGCGGCCAAATCGCGCAGCGCGGCTCGACGAGTCCAGTGTGCAAAATATGCGAGCGCAGGCTGCTCGACAATTCTTCGATCAGCAAGAAGGCGAGCCGACAATTCGCCTATGAGCTCAACCCTCTTCGGAGCAAAGGGAACGGCGACGGCTGACCGGCTCGCGTCGAGCTGAGCCAGCAAATCATTCAGCTCAACGGGCTCGAACTCTCCTTCACCACGGTATATCTGCACACTCGTCATGGGCGCCTCTAGGCCGCCGCCGCTATGACGTCGCTGCATCCCCGGAGCTCCGAGGCTGGCAGCCGTCCCAGGACGCGGATTCCCTTGCCCATGCGTCCGATCGAGGCATTGTCGACGCGCTCGACAATTCCGAGGTCCTCGGTCAAGATTGAATGGCCGGGATAAGATTTGGGGAGCAGAGACACCACTTGCAGCAAGCCGGTTTCGCCTACAGGCAGGGGCTGCAGGGTGGCGGGATCGCGAACGATGACGTCCGCGTAGTTGGGCGCGTAGAGAAGTCCATCATCGGCTTCGACGAAAATCGAGCCGAGCTGCTCGACGAAGCCATAGAAATTGTGGATGTGGCGGATGCCGAACCTGGCATTGAACTGCTCTCGAAACGCATTGTTGGAGACACGCATCTCCTCCATCTTCTTCCAGCCACCCGAATGTATGATGATGGCGTTCGAGAGATCGAGTCCACGATGCTCAAAGGTCTTGAACAACTTCAGCCATACGAGAAACGTGAAGCCAAAAATCAAGAACGGCTGTTTCCCATGCCTTTCGACGAAGCTCAACACGTCCGCTTCGATAACGTTCAAGTCCGGATCCAGTGCGAAAGTGGCCTTGGCTCCGAACTTCATCATTCCCAGCACGCCCGCGCCGCGCGCCGTTAGCATCCGGGGGTCCGTGATGACCTTGCGAGTATCGATGACAAGCAGCGGCAGACGATGGGCGCCCAACACCGGACGGAATACCGAAAGGAGACCTCGAGATTGTCGCTCGGAGGTCTCGGCGTCCACGACAATCCTGCTCGGTTGTTGACCTGTCGTTCCGCTGGACTGCAGGGTGAGGGTCGGCTTCGCTGTCGACGACAGCTCGATCCTCTTGAACAGCGCAGCCGGCAAGTAGGGAATTTCGTCTATGCGTTCAAAGGACTGACGACCTGCATATGCGGCCTCAAGGATGTTCCGATACCCAACGCAACTGCCATGATGGTGACGCGTCAGCTCCGCCAGGCCACGCAGCAGGAGTGGCTCTTTCTCATGATCAGGGACCGTGAATGCCGGTCGTGAAACGAGCTCCTCGAAAATCACTCCAGCATCTCCAGCGCCTTGTAGTCGATTTTTCCGCTCGACTTGAGCGGGATTAAATCAACGGGTTTTGTCACAAAAACGGTGCTCGGCAGGCGCATCCGTTGGGCAAGTTGGGCCGCCATGGTCTTCACCTCTGGCGCCACCGATTTGTGAACATAGAGAACGATCTTGTCCTTTGGAGCGAGCGCCGCGACGGAACCGCTGGAACCCAGAGAAGCCTCAATCTCGTCGAGGGCAATACGAAGCCCGGCGATCTTTGCAAAACGTTGGGTGCGTCCCGTGAGCGTCAAGAAGCCGTTTTCGGACAGCACGCCTCGGTCGCCGGTCTCGAGCCGGCCACCCTGGGTATCCGGAAGCGCGAGCTGCTCTCGATCCGTCGCATAACCCATCATCACGTTTGGGCCCTGGTAGACGACATTGCCCTCGGCATTTGCTGGCTGAGGAACGCCATTGTCATCGATGATCGAAAGTGCGCCTCCCTCCAGTGCCAGTCCGACGCTCGCGCTGTATTTTGGAAAATCATCGCTCTGCAAGGTCGTAATTCGCGGGCCAGCCTCTGTCTGTCCATACATCACGTAAAATCGGCCGCCCCTCTCCGAAATTGCCTGGTAGCACCGCAGCCGGGTGTTTTGGTCAAGATGTCCCCCCGCTTGGGTGAAGGTGCGCACCGAGGCGGGAACCATGCGCTTGACGCCGAGGCGATCGAGCACACTGTAATGGAACGGAACTCCCGGAAAATAAGTCCCGGAATCCTCCCCTATCCTCCTCCACAAAGCAGGCTCAGTCACCTGCGCAGTGGTCAGCGAGATCGATGCACCAGCAAAGAGGTGCGACGTGACAACCGAGAGACCATAGGAATAATGCAGCGGCAGATGCCCAATGCCGACGTCAGTCGCATCGATTGAGAGTGCCCGGGCAATCTGTCTGGCATTGGCGATGACAGCGTCACGGGCCAATCGAACGAACTTTGGCGAGCCCGTGCTCCCCGAGGTCGACAGGAGAAGCGCAAGATCCGGGTTGATCGTGCTGCGACAGGGGGTGCGAGCAAGATTGACGACATTGGCGCCAAGCGCATGCTGGATGGAGACGGAATGGTAACGCGAGTCTTCGTCGGCAAGCTCGCGACCCAGAACGACTTCGGGTCGATAGGCCCCGATCAATCTCTCGACGGATTCAGCCGACAAGCGAGGATCGAGCAGCGCGACCGGCATTCGCATCGACCATGCTGCCAGTAGTCCCACCACCGTCGATACGTCATTTGAGGCGAAAAGGAAAACGAGCCCAGGGCCGGCTTGCGATATCCGCAAACCGAGCTCGTCAGCGGCCTGCACCAGGGCTGAACGGGCAATCCAGCCGGAACGATCGTCTTTGATACAAGGACGATCGTCCGCCGCAGGACCAACCAGCAATTCATCTCGCAGCGCGGTGTCCGAGAGCATCACGCAATCATTCCACCATCGACCCCGAGAACTTGGCCGGTGATGTACTGCGCAAAATCTGAGACCAGGAAACAGATCGCGGCGGCTACATCATCGGGCGTTCCAGCTCGTCCCGCGGGGATGTTGCTCATCAATGCTGCTTTTTGGGACTCCGTAACATGCTGGGTCATGCTTGTCTCAATATAGCCGGGCGCAACGGCGTTGACGCGAATTCCCGACTTGGACAATTCCTTCGCAGCCGCCAAAGTGGCACCGATCACTCCGGCTTTCGTCGCGCTATAGACGAATTGCCCGGCACGTCCGCGACGCCCCATAATCGATGTCAAATTGACGATAGCACCCGCTTTGCGCCGGGCCATCACCCTGCTGACCGCCTGGGTCATGTTGAGCACGCTGCCCAGGTTGGCATCGATCAACGACTTGATATCATCGCTTCCGATCATTCCAATCGGCGCTTCCTTTAGAATCCCCGCGTTGTTGACGAGAACATCGATCCGGCGAAACGTGTCGAAAGTGGCTTTGACAAGCGATGCGGCACCTTGAGCCGTTCCGACATCAGCGGCAATCGGCAATATCTGTGACTTTGCGCCGGCCCGGAGCAACTCAGCCGCCTCAGCCAAGTGCGCATCGTCCTGCCGCGAATTGATCACGACGTGTGCGCCCGCGAGGGCGAGGCGTTTGGCGGTCGCAAGACCGATACCCCGCGCCGAGCCCGTAACGATTGCAACCCTGTCGGAAAGATCAACCAGCATTGGAAGCTTTTCGAACGATGCTGACGGCTTTGTCGAAGCTGCTCATCGCAAGAATATCGTCTGGCTCAAGCATGATATCGAATTCGCCCTCGAGCGCCGATACCATTGATATGTGAGCCAATGACCCCCAGTTGGGGGTTTCATTATACCTCAAAGAACTCGTGTCCACGTCGCCATTGATCTCAAGTTCCTGCTTGAAAATCTTCAGTACTCTTTCCTCAAGATCCATCTTCCAACCTCGTGCATTGCCGACGCGCAATCGGCCCGGACATCCACACCGCGACTTGTAGTCCGCCGATTTGCCGCTGGGAACTGGCTGATCTAAATTCCACCAGCGGCTTAGACGGCGGGTTCGGCGCGTGTTATCGCATGATACGACAGTTAATTAATCTAATTTGAACAAATCAGTTAACGTCGACTATTATCAGAGCGTAATATAGGCAGTATAGACTTTCACTGTGCAGTTTGCAGGTCAGTAACTCGCGAGTGGCGGAGATAATTGAAGCTGATGCTGGCTCATTTTGCCGTCGAGAGCGTTCGCGACTTCTTCCGCGTTACGTTCCCAACCCAGAAGACGTCAGACCGACTGACGGATGATAAAGTTCACCTCGATGCGGCGGTCACGTTCATCACGCGATCCATCGAGCAGGGCAACGGGCGCGCGTCCTCGAAGGGATATAAGGTTGGCAAGGGGTGGATGCCTCCGTATCGAGAGACGACAGGCTACATCATCCCGACGCTGCTCGATCTGGCCGAGCACCTTAACCGGCCCAGCTTGGCCTCGAGCGCGGAGCGGTTAGGCGAATGGCTTGCGGAAATACAAGAGCCGAGTGGCGGTTTCATTGAGCATGACCTCCGGCAGGACACCAAGCCGGTCGTCTTCAACACCGGCCAGATCCTTCACGGATTCAACGCACTGATTTTGCGACGGGGACGGCAAGATCTCGTTCCCCACGCACGGCGGGCGGGCGATTTCCTCGTTTCATCGGCCGACGAAACCGGATCGTTCGTGCGCAACGAGCATTACGACATGGCGCACGCCTACAACGTGCGAAGCGCCTGGGCCCTGCTGACCTTGGGCAGGCTGCTCGGCGAGAAGACGTTTGAGAACGTCGCGCTTGCCAATGCCGACTGGACGGTGGCGCAGCAGGCCGGCAACGGATTCTTCCGCAACAACATCTTTCAGCCGGGCTGGAATGCCAATACTCATGGCATCGCCTACGTGTTGCAAGGACTGATCGAGATCCACTGCATCTCCGGGCGCGAATCCTACCTCGAAGCCGTTCGCCGCGCCGCCGAGCGCATCGTTGCGGTCTACGATGCCAAGCACCATCTGGCGTCAGAGATTGGCGAAAACTGGGAATTTCTCTCCAGCCATCGATGCCTGACGGGATATGCGCAGCTGGCGATTGTGTTCTTCAGGCTCTATGGCCTCGAAGGTGACAAGCGTTATCTCAACGCAGGGCTCAATCTGCTCGATGACGTTGCCATGACACAGGACGTGACGTCGACCGCGGCGCCCTACTACGGCGGCATCAAGGGTTCGCTCCCCATCTATGGCCGCTATGCTCCGCTGCAATATCCAAACTGGGCCACCAAGTTCTTCATCGATGCACTGCTCTCCAAGAAAGCAGCGCTGAACGGCCCAACTCGTGGGCTTCCTCATGAACTGTCCGCTGGCTGACAAGGCCCACTGAAGGCAGCACCTGATCGTATTCGGCAAGACCATATGATCCACTACGCCGCACAAACCAGCGCAAGCACGCGATCAGTGCCCCCTGATCCCAGTCCCTCGGAGCTGCGCTACGTATTGGTGTCGCCTTGCCGCGACGAGTCGGAGCACATGCGCAGGACGCTCGACAGCGTCGCAGCGCAGACAGTTCCCCCTGCCCTGTGGATTGTCGTGGACGATGGCTCGACCGATGCGACGCCGGCCATTCTCGACGAGTACGCCAGCAAGCTGCCCTACCTCAAGGTTGTGCGGCGCGTCGACCGCGGTCAGCGAAGCGTCGGACCGGGCGTTGTCGAAGCGTTTTACGCCGGTCTGGACACGATCAACCTCGATGACTTTCCTTTTCTGTGTAAGCTCGACCTCGACCTCGACCTCCCGCCCCGCTATTTCGAGATCCTCCTCGGAATGATGAAAGCGAATCCGCGGCTGGGCACCGTGTCAGGCAAGCCGTGGTTCTTCGACCCACAGCGCGGCACGCTGGTGCCTGAGGGCAGCGGCGACGAGATGTCAGTGGGCATGACGAAGTTCTACCGCGTCACCTGCTTCAAGGAGATCGGTGGCTTCGTGCGCCAGGTCATGTGGGACGGCATCGACTGCCACCGGGCCCGCATGCTCGGCTGGATTGCCGAGAGCGTCGATCTTGAGCCTCTCCGCTTCGTTCACTTGCGCCCGCAAGGCGCGAGCCAGAAGGGCATCTGGACCGGACGTCTGCGGGCCGGATTCGGGCAGTACTTCATGGGCACGTCGCCCCTCTACTGGTTCGTAGTATCTGCATACCGGCTACCAGCGCATCCGGTGTTGGTCGGTAGCGTCGCCATGCTGTGGGGCTATTTCAGGAGCTGGCTCAGGGGCCTGCCACGCTACGACGACCTCGAGTTCAGGCGCTTTCTCCGCTCCTATCAGCGCGCCTGCCTGCGCATGGGCAAACATGCCGCCACGTCGCAAGTCGACGCTGAACGGGCTCACATTTGGCATGCCAGTCATCCGACCGTAGGGGGCAATTGAAGGCATCTTGCCCTTACATGCTTTCCGACTGCCGCTGTTCGCTCAACTACAGCTCTGTCGTTTGCTCAACCGACCCTTGCCTCAGCGCTAGGCTGTGCGCGATGCCACCATAGGACCATAGGTCCGTGCCAGGCACTGCTCGTAATTGAGCGGCGGGGTCCAGCCCAGCGTCGTCCGCAGCTTCTGGTTCTCGAACCTGAGCGGCTTTAGCCGGGATTCCATTGCGCGCGGGATGAGGATGAGGGGCACCTTGGTGGCGCGCCTGAAGACCGTGGCATAGGCCAATCGCACCACCGAGATCGCGAGCCAGTAGGGGATCGGCAGGCGCCAGCCCGACTGGCCAACGCCACGCATGTAGTCGGCCAGATATCTCCAGATGCGCTCACCATGGTCGTCAACCACGTTCAACGTCTGCCCCCGGGCGCGGGGATCGAGCGCCGCCAGCGCGAAGACGTCAGCGCAGTTCTCCACGTGAGTCATCGGCATGCGCGTCATTGGGCCGATGACCAAATAGTGCCGTCCGAACTGCAGGCCCAGGGCGGAAAGGAAAGCGTGATCGCGTCCCCAGATGAAGCCGGGCCGGAGCACGGTGAGGTCCCAGCCGTGCCGCTCGGCAAATCGCCGGCTCACGCGCTCCTGCCACCACTTCGCAATTGTGTAGCCGTCGCGGCTATACAGGTCTGGCACTTGGTGCCGCGGTGAGCTCTCATCGAGGATTTGACGGGTTGAGCTGAAATCGTAGACCGAGAAGGTGCCGCACAGAATGAGGCGGCGGCAGGCACTGGCTGCCATCGCTTCCAGCAGGCGCTCGGTACCGGCCACGGTCCCCGCAAATTGCACGTCCTCCCCGCCTGAGACCACCGCCGCCAAATGAACCAGCACGTCAACGCCCTCGAATGCGCCCCGCAGCTCGCGCGAGGTACGCAGGTCGGCCCGGAAGACTTCAACCGAAGAGGGCCAGCCGAGCTCTTCCAATCGCCCGGCAGGGCGAACCAACGCACGGACTTCAACGCCCCGGGCGAGCAGCGCACCGACCACATGGCGACCGAGAAATCCATTGGCGCCGGTAACGAGGGCTTTCATGACTGCTGCCTTGGCTTGAGGGCTTCGACCATCCGGTTCACCTCAAGCACGTGGCTCTCAGTAACCGGCGGGGGCGACCCGTCGGCCAGCGCCTGGTACGTGCGAGCCAGGAGCTCCCACAGACCCTGGTACGCCCCGGGGCCTTTGAACTTACCGAGCAGCGTTTTGAGCGCCGCGCGGCGGATGGTCTTGCCCTCCTCCAACCCGCTGAAGAAGGGGCGCAGTGGCTTGGGTACGTTGCGGGGACCATCGAAGGTGAGCCGCGTTTCGAACAGGTTGGCGCTGGCCTGCATCCGCTCTCCATAGACCCGCAGCCAAAAAGCGTCCGGCTGAGAGCTGGCACTGAAGCCGAGCGCCGCTGTGCCACGCTCAGCGTCCACCAAGGCGCGGAATTCGTCGAACGGCAGAGGCGACGGCTTGCGCTTGGTCCAGACTGTCTGAGCGGACCGATGTGGACCTACGAAAGCGCGCGCCAGCGACGCCAAATGAGGGAGGAAGTCGGCGATGGCGCCGCCAGCCAGCGCGAGCGCCGGGTGCGGCGAATTGGGATCGGCGAATCCATTGGGTCCGAGAATGTCGAGACAAATGAGCACCTCGACGTGTGTCACTGCTCCAAACTCGCCCGCGCCGATGCGTCGCAGTATCTCCTGAGGAGCATGGTTGAAGACGTAATTGTGGTCTTCGATGAGGTGGCGCCCGCCCTCTTGGGCGCGCCGGACCAACCTCTCCAGCTCCTCAAAGGTCGAGGTGGCGGGCTTCTCCACGATCACGTGGCTGCCGGCATCGAACGAGTCCATGGCCAACGCGAAGTGAGAGGTCGGTGGCGTGGTGATGTGGACCACATCGGGCCTGGCCTTCTCCAGCATGGCTCGATGATCGGTGAACCAGCTCCGAGCGCCATACCGCTCCGCCGCGGCCTCCGCCGTCGCTGGCGACAGGTCGCAGACTGCGGCGAGCTCCACACCGGGCAAAGCCTTCAGGCAGCTGAGGTGCTGGCGGGCGATCTGTCCGGCTCCGATCAGAGCTGCCTTCACGAGCCGATCTCCAGATTCCGGCGATAAAAATCCTCGAGCGCCTGAGCCGCCGCGCTCCAGGCATAGCGCTCTACCGCGAGCTTCCTCCCCGACTGGCCAATGCTCGTTGCGAGATCGGGCTCGGCCAGCAGGCGGTTCACCGCATCCGCGAAGGCCCGCGGATCATCCTCGATCAGAAGGTCACGCCCAGGAACAGCCTCAATGCCTTCGGCGCCAAGCGTGGTCGAGACAATGGCCTTCCCCATCGCCATGGCCTCCACGATCTTGAGACGAGTGCCGCCGCCCTGCCGCAGCGGCACCACCACAGCCGCGGCCGCCGCCAAGTGTGGCCGCAGGTCCGGCACGAAGCCAGTCAGCTCGACACTGGGCCCAGCCAGCGCGAGCAGTGAGGGCGGGGGCCGGCCGCCGATGATCTTGCAGCGCGCCTCGGGATGCGTCTCGACGATGCGGGGCCAGATGTTCTGAACGAAGTGGATCACACCGTCGATATTCGGGGCGGTGGAGAGGAGCCCGAAGTAGACCACGGTGCGGCCATCGGGCGGCGGGTCCGTGGGCATTGGCTGGTAGAACTCGACGTCCGCTGCGTTGGGGATGACAGCCGTGCACGCGCCAGGCACTTGATCAAGCAGTCGCTGCTCGTCCAGCGCACTGCATAGATAGACCCCGTCCGCCTTACGGTAGATCCCCAGTTCCTCCCTCCGCAGCTTGCGCCAGTTGGCTTCGGCATACAGGCGACGGCCCATGCTATCGCCAGAACGGGCGAACTGCCGGACCAAATCATGGGCAATCTCGTGCGAGTCCACGACCAGGACCGGCAGCTTTTCGCCCGGCGGCGCCTGCCGAAGGTTGCAGTGGCCAAGGTATGGGAATTCAAGGTTAACGACGTCAAACCGCTTGGCACGCATCACCCGATCCAATGCCTGCTGAAATGCCTGGACCGTGACCCGCAGCCTCTCGAAGGTCCGCATTGAGGCCAGGGACCGGAGCTGCAGCAGCCGCTTGCTAAGGCCTTTTTCGCCGTGGGGGTTGCGGACCAGCACCACCTCACGGCAATAGGCCTGCATGGCCTCGCGGCACTCCTCCAAGTCGAATTCGTTGTCGACCAGCGTAACCGCCGTCAACTCGTGGCGTCGCGCCAACTGGGTCATCAGCCCGTGCATCCGAGCCTGGGCGCCACAGCGCGGAGGGCTCGCCGGCATCTGGGAGACGTTAAGGATACTGAGGCGCTCTGGGCTCATCGATCCGGATCTGGTTGAGTTTGTCGCCGGGTCGGCTCGGCGCACAGATCCTTGCGGTTCTCGGCGGCCACAGCGCACTATGTCAAGTATTGGCCCTATGCGGGGCGTGAAAGAATGCCGGCATCGTGAATGACAATTGTGAACGAGCGATGGCACAGAGGATAAGCTTAACGGGAGCTGGCCAGCACATGGAAGGCACGACGGCGTAGAATTTGCTGGACTAGTGCGGCGAATTTGAAGTTCCTGCAGCAGTTGCCGCAGGCTCGTTCAGGAACTTCAAATTCAAAGCCGCACTAGAATCATAAAGTCGCTAGTGCTCCTTTGTTTCCGAAGTTCGCATTGAGCGTGCTGCAGTGTCAGGCGAACTTCGGAAACGGAGCACTAGTGGGAACGCCCATTCCACTCATGCCGCGCCGGGGCCGCGCTGTGACTGCTGGTCAAGTTCGGCAACGCGCGACCTGAGCGGTCAGTGTCTCTCGAGGTGTAGTCGATGTGTGGCATCGCCGGGATCATCGGACGGCTGGACGAGCCCAACCGCACTGCGCTGGCGCGGATGAACGATGCCATGCTCCATCGCGGCCCGGACGCGGGCGGAACGTGGGAGTCCGAAGCGGACAGCCGCGGCTGGGGTGCGCTCCTGGCGCATCGCCGGCTATCCATCCTCGACCTCTCGCCTGCCGGTGCCCAACCCATGATCGATCCGGTGACCGGGCACGTCGTGGTTTTCAACGGCGAGATCTACAATTTTGCCGACCTGCGGCAACGCCTCCTTGCCGAGGGACAGGAATTCCAATCCTCCGGCGACACGGCCGTCATGTTGCGTGCGCTCGGCTTGCATGGGCCTGCCGCAGTGAGCTGGCTGCGCGGCATGTTCGCGTTCGCCTGCTGGGACCCGAAGCAGCGCCGACTGTTGCTGGCTAGGGATCCGCTTGGCATCAAGCCCTTGTACGTGGCGCGATCGCCCAACCCTGACGCGGGCTGGTCGATCGCCTTCGCGTCGGAGCTGCGTGCGCTGCTGGCCTCGGGGCTCATCAACACCCCTCGCCTCGATCCGGAGGCGGTGGCGAGCAGTGTGTGGAATGGCTTCGTGGTCGGCCCAGGAAGCGCGGTCAAAGGCATCGATCTGCTCTGGCCGGGAGAGCTGGTGGAGCTTGACGGCAATGGCAAGGAGGTGCGCCGGGAGGACTTCTGGCAAATCCCCGAGCATGCCCCAGCGCCGACCATGGACGAGGAAGGCCTCGCCGCCATCCTCGAAGAGGGGCTAAGGCTCCATCTGGCGAGCGACGTGCCACTGGCCGTGTTCCTGTCGGGCGGCATCGACTCGTCGGTCATGGCAAACCTGGCTCAGCGGGCCGCCAAGACCCCGATCCACACCTTCACCCTCGCCTTCGAGGAGCAGGAGCTCAACGAGGGCCCGATCGCCAAGCAGATCGCCGCCGCGATCGGGACCGAGCATCACGAGGTGGTGCTGACCGAGGGACATTTCGTCGAAAACCTGGAGACGGCGCTCGACAGCCTGGACCAGCCGACTGTGGACGGGCTCAACGCCTACTACATGTCGCGGGCCATTCGCAGCGCCGGCTTCACTGTAGCGCTGTCGGGCACCGGCGGCGACGAGCTGTTCGGGGGCTACACGTCTTATCGCGACCTCCCGGTATTGCAGCGGTGGTCCCGGCGCGCCGCCTTTGTGCCGCGCGACCTACAGGTCGCCGCAGCCACGCTGGCGACTTGGCCGCTGCGACGCTCCGGCGGGGCGGTGCCGCCGCAAACCCGCTGGGCCAAGCTCCCCGACATGGTCCGCCACGGCGACAATCTGCTGGCGCTGTATCAGCTCGCCTATTCGCTATTTCTTCCCGGATTTCAGCATGAGCTGATGGCGGCGGACTTTGCCGGCCCGCTTGCCGATGGGCTGCCGCTCGCGATGCGCCAACGGCTGACCGCCGAAACGCGTGGCCGCACCCCACTCTCTGCCATCAGCGTGATGGAGCAGCGAATGTTCCTGGGTGAGCGGCTGCTGCGCGACAACGACGTCGCCAGCATGGCGTCATCGCTTGAGCAGCGCGTGCCGCTGGTGGACCAGGTCCTGTTCGAAAGCGTTGATCGCCTGCCGGATCAGGCGCGCTACCAGCCGCTTGGGCGAAAGGACGTGCTGCGGCGTATCGGCCTGCGCGGGCTTGATCCAGCGCTGTTCGAGCGGCCTAAGAGCGGATTCGTGCTGCCGTTCGATCGCTGGATCAGGCGCGGCCTGAGAAACGCCATGGACCAGACCCTGCGCGACCCGCAGGCGATTGCTCCGGTCGGCCTTGATCCAACTGCAGTCGAGCGGCTCTGGCGCGCCTTCCTCGACGGAGCACCGGGCATGTATTGGTCGCGTGTTTGGTCGATTTACGTGTTCATCCGATGGTGCCACCGCAATCGCGTCTTCAGATAGGGCAATCGGTGAGGTTGCGCTGGGCACTCGGGTTGACTGTAGCGTTCGCAGCGCTCGCCATCTCTTTGGTATTCGCGTTTGGCCCCGCGCCACATCTCAAGCAAGCGCTCAACCAGCTGCGCGGCTACCCGGCCTGGCTTCGGCGCACTGCGCTGGCGCCTGAAGAGCCGGCCTTCAGCGGGCTGGCGGCATCACAACTCGGCTATGGGCCCTCCATGGTGAAGCAGTTCTCATCGCCGAAGCGCTTCACGTCCTTCCAGGTGGTAAGCGCCACCGGCGAGGTGGCCTTCCAGGGGGGAGTGCCGACCAGAGAGATCTCTACCGACGCGCTTGGTGCCATCCGCGCCGTATGGGTGGGCGACTTCACTCCTCTCCAGGCTCCTGGCCGCTACCGCATCGTGACCGACGACGGAACGACCAGTTACCCCTTCAACATCGCGCATGACGTATTCGACCCGGCCGTACGTGCTGTACAGCGCGCCTTTTACTACCAGCGAGCCTTCACGGAGATCGATGCCAAACATGCACAAGGCCCCTGGACCCACGCCAGCGATGCGCCCCTGGCGCCGCCCGGCGTCAAGAAGGGCTGGCACGATGCCGGTGATTTTTCGATCTACAGCACCTCGACCAACTCGTCGCTGTTCTGGCTGCTCTCTGCCTTCGCCGATTTCTCACCGCAGGACGACGACACCAACATCCCGGAGTCCGGAAATGGTGTACCCGACCTGTTGGACGAGGCGCGGTGGGGGCTCGAGTGGCTGTTGTCAATGCAGGATCCAAGCGGTGGCTTCCGCAACACCACTTGCCAGGAGCATTACGGCCCCTATGGAACCAACTGGCCCGAGCGCATGCCGCCCTATCGCGCCGGCGAAGTGGGTACGATTGCGACCGGCCGCGCGGTGGGGACGCTGGCTTTCGCCTCGGTGATCTATCGCCGCTACGATGCCGGCTTCGCCGAGCAGCTGCTGAACGCGGCCCATGCCGGCTACCGCTTCCTTCGCGACCGGCCAGACGAGCACAGCGACGGCCCCACCTGCCCGGCCATGCGGCAGGACGGCGACGCAAGCGTGGGTCAAGGCGTGCGCATGTACGCCGCGGCGGGCATGCTGCTGGCAACAGGCGAGCGCCGCTTTCATGCCGACTTCGAAGAGAGCTATCAGCCGCTGCAGAACGACGCGAGCGGCTACCGCAGCAATGTCTTTGCGGCGCTCCTGTATCTGCGCGCTTCGGCTGCGGATCCGGAGCGTCAGCAGGCCATTCGTCAAGAGCTCCAGAGCCGTGCCGAGGAAGTCCGGCTCGACGCCGATCGCCACCCGTTCCAGTGGGCCGGCCGCACATTCTGGGGCTCGATCGCTGCGGGCTTCCACCGGACCGGAGGCTTCAGCGCCCAGCTCTGTCTCAACGATCCGGCCGCGGCAGCGGCCGACTGCGAACAGGTGCTGGCCAATGTGCACCATGCGTTCGGCCGCAACTATCAGCGGATAGCCTATGTGAGCGGCTTGCCCGGTGTCACCCGCGGGCGGCGCCATGCCTTTCATCACTGGCTGGCGACGCTTGACGCCAAACCATACTTGTTTCCCGGGCTGGTCGCCGGCGGCCCGATGGCGGCGCCGGTGCCGGCCGACATCTCCGTGCCCTATGGCCGCCCGATCCCGGTCTGGGGCTACTGGGGCGATCCCGCTATGCCAAGGGATGCTTCAACGCCACTCGAGGGGCGCTACACCGACAATGACAGCTGGTCCACCAACGAGCTGGACATCGATTGGCAGGCCGTCACGCTCTACAATCTCTACTTCGCGCGTCAGTGGGCCAAGGACGCGCGCGCAACGCGCTAGTGGAGCGGATCTGACATTCGCTACCCACCCAGCCGCGGGCTCGCGAAGCGAATGTCAAATCCAAAGCTCCACTAGAAACCTATATTTGCTAGTGGTCCCTTGATTCTAACATTCGCAAGAGAGCCCGCCGAGAAGGGATGCGAATGTTAGAATCGGATCACTAGCCCATCAAACGGACGGCGTCGGCTCTTCGAGGGCCCGCACACCGATGACCTTTCCGGCTCCCTTGCGGTCCAACTGCCAAGGAGAAACCGAGGGCGCCAAAGGCTCCGTCTGCAGATTGAAGTAGCGGCAGATCCGCTCAACGATCCGTTCGGCGGCGTAGCCGTCGCCGTAAGGATTTCTGGCGGTGGCCATTGATCGGTAGGCAGCCTCATCCGTGAGCAGCCGTGTGGCATGCGCCACGATGGGGGACGCGTTCGGGCCGGTCAGAAGCGCGGTGCCGGCGGCCACGCCCTCGGGACGCTCGGTCGTGTCGCGCATCACCAGGACCGGCTTGCCGAGCGAGGGCGCCTCCTCTTGAACTCCGCCGGAGTCGGTCAGCACCAGCCGGCAACGCGCCATGAGCGCCACGAAATTCCGGTAGCCTTGCGGAGGAATGAGCGTGACATTGGGCAGCCCGCCGAGCAGCCGATTGACATGTAGCAGCACATTCGGATTGAGGTGAACCGGATAGACAAAGCGATAGTCCGGGAAGCTCTCGGCCAGCGTCGCAATCGCGAGGCAGATCTGCTCGATGCCGTCGCCGAAGTTCTCACGGCGATGCCCGGTGATGAGGACCATGGGCGTGCGCTCCCACTCGGCGCCCAGGAGCTGGCTCAGCTCCTCGTCAATGCGCGCGCGTAGTGTCGCGTCTCTCGCCTGCGTGGCCACCTCGATGCGCAAGGCATCGATCACGGTGTTCCCGGTGACCGAGATGGTGTCCTCCGGCACCGACTCGCGCAGGAGAGCATCCCGAGCTGCCGCCGTCGGCGCGAAGTGAAGCGTCACCAATGGTGTCGCAAGCTTTCGATTCACTTCCTCCGGGAACGGCGACCAGATGTTGCCCGTGCGCAACCCAGCTTCGACATGGCCGATGGGGATGCGTCGATAGAAGCAGGCAAGCGATGCCACCAACACCGTCGTGGTGTCGCCCTGCACCAGCGCCATGTCGGGCTGCGTCGATCCAAGAAAGCTGTCGATCCCCTCCATCAGCCGCGCCGTGAGGCCCGCCAGAGTTTGATTGGGGCGCATCACATCGAGGTTGGCGTCGACCGCGAAGCCGAAGGTCTCGGCGACCTGGGTGAACATCTCTTTATGCTGGCCTGTGGCCACCACGGTGCAGCGGAAGTCGCTGCTGCCGCGCAACGCCGCCACGACCGGTGCGAGCTTGACCGCCTCGGGGCGGGTGCCCATGAAAACCAGAATATTACGCGTGGCCGTCATGCCCGTCTCACACTACTCACTTCACTCACACTTTACTTCTGGCCCTGGGCGGCCGGCGTCAGACCCAAAGCGCCGCGCGACAATCTCGCGACCGGCAAGCCAGACAAACTCGCAGTTGGTGGTCAGATAGCGCTTCAGTAGCTTACGCGGCTCCATCAGCAGCCGCCAGAGCCACTCGAGGCCCAGCGACTGCATCCAGCGCGGCGCCCGCCGGATGTAGCCGGCCAAGACGTCAAAGCTGCCGCCCACACCCATAATGACTGGGACATTCAAGCGCTCGCTGTGGCGCTCGCACCAGGTCTCCTTGAAGGGCGACGGCATGCCGACGAACAGCATGTGGGCGCCGCTCGCCCGGATCTCCTCGACGATCCCCGCGTGATCGGCCGGACCGAAGTAGCCATCGCGGAAGCCGGCGATCTCGAGACCAGGATATTCGGCCCGGCAATGCTCAGCCAGCGCCTCGACCACCTCGCGCTTCGCGCCAAGAAAATAGACACGTAGCCGATGTTGCCCGGCCGTCGCCAGAAGGCGCGCCATCAGGTCGATGCCCGCCACCCGCTCCGGCACCGGCTGCCCCAGGGCTCGCAGCGCCCAGACCACCGACATCCCGTCGGCAACGGTGAGGCTGCCTGCGCGGCAGGCCATCGCCAGCTCCGGGTCATGGCGCATCATGCACAGATGGGAGGCATTGGCCGTGATAACCAAGTGAGAGGTGCGTGGGGCACGGCACATGTCAAGGCATCGCGCCACGGCCATGTCCATGGTCACGAGGTCAAACGCAAGGCCCAGGAGCTCGGCCCGGTCCGTACGCTTCGTTGACTCCTCGTCAGACGCAGGCACAGGCGAGGTTACCAGAAGACGCGGCCGACCAGCCAAAGCAGGAGCGCTGTCCATAGCACTGACGACAACGCTGCGACTGCGATAACCATCAATGGCCACAGCGAGGCCAGGAGAGAGCCCAAAGCCCGGCCGGAGAGCCGCGAATAGCCCAGGGTGTCTCTGACCGATACGACGCGGGCGTCGACTGTCGCTGTTTGAGACACGCCCTTCACGTTTTGTGGCTGTAAGCCCATCGCTGCACCTCATTGCCTTAAAGTGCAGCACAATCCGTGCCAAAGGGCCGGCCTTCACCGGTTTACGATCTTGTGGCGCCACGGTCATCAATCCTCCCTTCGATTCATCGATGCCGATCCCCTATTGCGCCCCTAGTAAGCATTGCGACTTCGGAACAGCTCTAGTGCCGTTCGAAAAATGATCTTGACGTCGAGCAGAAGGTTCCAGTTGTCCACGTACCAGATGTCGTGTTCGACGCGTTCTTTCATGCATTCCAGTGTCGGCGTCTCGCCGCGATAACCGTTAGCCTGCGCCCAGCCGGTAATGCCCGGCTTCATGTGGTGGCGGAAGGCGTAGCAGCTGATCAGCTCGGAGTAATGGTCGTCATGGGCCGCCGCGTGCGGGCGCGGTCCCACAATCGACATCTCACCCTTCAGCACATTGAAGAGTTGCGGCAGCTCATCGATGCTCGTCTTGCGCAACCATGCGCCAATCCGCGTGATGCGGGCGTCGCCGCGCACGGCTTGCTTGATTGCGGCACCATCGTCGAGAACGGTCATGGTGCGGAACTTGAAGATCTTGAATTTCTTGCTGTTGAAGCCGTGTCTCGTTTGCATGAAGAGCGCAGGCCCCGGCGAGTCGAGCCTGATCGCGAGTGCAATGATGAGAAACATCGGCGCCAGCAGCACAATGCTTCCGATGGTGATCACCAGGTCCAAGATCCGTTTTGCGATCCGTTCGGCAATGCTGAGAGGCGCCCGCTGAAACTCGATCCCCACCGTCGAGCCGAACCGCCGCGACGTGCGTCGGAACAAAGTCGCAATGTTCTCGTCGGGCAGGAGCGTCAGCGGGAGCGGCAGGTCGCAAAGACGTTGGATCAGATCACGGATCGTCGACCAGCGCTGCAGGTCGGCCGCCACGAAGATTTCCTTGATCTCGGACCCGCGCGCAAATGAGATGGCCCGCTCGACCAATTCTTCTGCCGAAAGGTCAGCGGTGAGAAAAAAGACGTTCTCGATTTTGAAACCGTGGCGCTCGAGATCGCGCGCGTGATTTTGCGCAAATGCGATTCGTTCGGGACCATCGTCCATGCACAACAGGATGCTCTCGCGACCTCGAAGATTGCCGGTACGAAGGCCCTTTTCGATGACCGCGCGCCAGAACGCATGGTGAGCGAGCAGCCCTACAAGCCCGACGACACCAAACGTGATCACGGCACCGCGGGAAAAATCCGGACCGATCTTGAGCGCGAATGTCGCGCTCGCAAAAATGAGCAGCGTGGTGATCCACAGAACGACGATCTTGCGCGCCTGCAGACCCCAATTCACCAGCGCACTTGGGTCATAGAGGCCACGGTTACGGAACAGCGGCACGAAGACTGCGCAGACGACAGCAGCAGTCGCGATGTGCCGGCTGAGCTCGATGTCGTTGAGATGAAACAAGCGGCTATAGATCGCGCCCCCCGCGACGCTCGCGGCAACGATGAACAGGATGTCGAGGACACAGACAGTGATTTCGATCGATGTATAGGAGATCGGCCAAGACGGAACTCGGCGCGCTCTTATCGATGAGTTTGTGCCAATGCGGTCAGCAGCAATGGCTTCCGGAGGTACCATAACGCAACACCAAATACGCAACTACCAACTGAAACGCAGGACCAGCGGGTGGAATAGCACTCCATACATCAGGCACTGCGATGCCGAGCGGTGCTCTCATGCCTTCTATATACAATTCTACCCAAATGACTCGCTCAGGATCAATAGATCATTAATATTTACGCTTTATGACACTGCCGTCCAAAGTTATCAACGTAAGATTGTAAGATTAAAGCCGCCAGACGTCCAGAACTATACAAGTGTTGAGATCGGAGGTTACATAGTAGGGTCGAGCATTCGACATACGCATTACTGTCGGCATTGCGGTGGTTACATGGTAGTGGTTTCTTTTGGGGAACCCATAGTTCGAATGGCATGCCTGGACCGTCCCCGGCCCCTTCTCGAGCCGTCATTATTTACCCTGGGAAAAGTCAGGTAAATTGGCCTTCAGGGCAACTTGACCTCGTAGCGACTTGGCCACCCGAACTGGGGCCGCCGGCTTCGCGGCTCATTGCCCTGAATTTCCGAAGCTAGAGGCTTTACTCGCCGCAACGTCCGCTCACGGCTGCACGAACGGAGTGCCTGCATCATATCGCGCCTTGGCGGGCAGCGTGTAGAGCTTCGTGTTGCCGACCGGATCGACCCACGGCCAAGTGTAACCACTGCCCGCGTTAAAGAAGTCGGGCTTCCTGGAGAGATAAAGCGAGTCCGGGAGCGCGTGATCGGCAGAGTTCGGATCCCAGTGGACCGTGTTGGTGAGATAGTCGAAATTGCCATGCCGGACGGTCGTCGCGGCGGTCGCCGGATCGTAGGGCTGGGGACTTTGATCGTCCCAGCCGAGCAGCCAAATGGCAGGGGTTGCCGTGCCCTTAGGGCCAGTGACGTCGTAGGTCCAGCCACTCATCTGGCCCGAGGCCCCGAGCACATTTCCAATAAAGCTCATCCAATAGGAGTAGGCGGTCGACCCGATGCACCGCTTCGGCCCGTTCCTGGTCTGCGTCGCGTCATCGATCTTTCTTCCGCTGAGCGGGTTGATGAAGGGGCTGCGAATGCACCTCAAATGATTGCGGAAGGCGGTGTGATAAATGGCATTGCCGTGAGTAAGATCGGAATCCCAGTTGAAGCCGTAGTTGCCTTCGAAAAGGACATGATGGGGTCCGACCATATGCGAGGCGTTGAGTCCGACCTCGATCCAGCTCTCAGTGGTATTGATGTATCCGTTGTCAACGTAGTTGTAGCCGAAAACGGAGCCTGCTCCCGAGCTGCGCGCCACCATGACCTTGTTTGCTGCCATGATGATGTTGTTCTCGAAGAGCACCTCCGCTGATCCCTTGGCCAAGCTGATCGCGTAGCCTGCCCCCCCGGGCTGCGCCCAGGCCGCGTCATGAACGTAGGAGTCCCGGACCTCGACGCGGAACGCGTTGTTCACCGTGACCCCCGCTCCATGCCAGACCGTGACCTCCACCCCCTTTGCCCAGGAATAGGCGGCGGCATCGAAGTGAATGGCACCGTTCGAGCCGCCGATCACCGTGAGATCTTCCACGCCGGCGTTCTTCACATGCGCGTTGATCCCGGCATATCGGGTGAGCTGGGCAGCAAGTGAAGCGCGGTAGCTGATGTGCAACGGCGTGGTGAAGGTGATCGTGTTTCCGCTCACCGAGGCAACTTCCTTCATCTCGGTGATCACCCGGCCCGTCCGGGAAAACCAGCTCGCGGCGGGGCCACCTGTGGGGTTCGAGGCCACCAACGGGTCGTCAGAACGCTGACGAGGATTATGGAGCTGCCACACCACCCGATAGTCAGGAGACGCCCAGATCTGCCCACGGCCGAGCCGGTCGGGTTGCCAGGACGCTCCGGACAACTCATCCAGCAAGACTATCTGCCCTGCCACAAATCCGCTCGCGTTTGCCACCGTCACCGAGTAGGCGCCCTTGGCTCCATCGGCGGTCAGGTTTCGCGACGTGCCGTTGTCCGGCCCTGGCCAGCGGTTCGGAGCGATAATGATGTTCGGGTCCGAGTTGGGTGGGTACTCCAGGTTCATCTTTGCCCCGTTCGCCTTGCGCAGGATCGTCACACCGGCTCCCGCACCGCGCAGAGTGATCCCTTTTGCGATCATTACGTGCTTGTTCGCGAGGAATGTACCAGCCGAGAGCTGGACCACTTGATCTGCCGGACAACTGTTGATGGCCGCCTGTATCCCCGTGGAGGATTCCATCGATCCGTTACCGTAGGTGGACGCATCCACTCTGGCGCATATCGTCGTCCGTTCCGGAACCCCGCCCGCCGCCATCATCCCGGGGTTCCATGACGTGCGCCGGTCAGCCGTCAGAACAGTCAGCGTGCTCTTGATGTCTTCGCTGACTGCGACTGCCGTGGAGGCCCAAAGCACCTGACAGGCCAAGAAAGCGCTCATGAGTGCTTGGCACCCTCCGCGAGCCGAGAAACGCTCACACGACGGGAATATCGCTGTGCCACGGGCCTCGTTGCTCTCGCCGGCAAAGTCCGGTTTGACTTTGAACACCAACAAGCGAGAGGACGAAGTCGGAGCCTCAGTGGCCCGGCCTGTGATCGAAATGACGCGCCTGTTGACACCATGCATGAACAATCTCCAACGATCTTCTCTCATCTCGCAGCGGCGGAGCATGAACCAATGTAAGCCGTGGAGTTCCACCTATGGCATGAGCACCAAACGGCACGCGGCACGCATAAATTACAAGTTCGCCCTAGAGACTTCGAAGGCCAGAACTCCGCCCTTCAATCGATCTTCTTCATTGTTGTCACCTGGGCCTCAGCGCGCCTCGTGCGGGTGCCCGATTCCCCGGGCTTGGGGCCCTCGATCCATACGATGCCTTAACCGAAGGAGAAGGCTGCCAGTATCGCGCGGCTTCGACTGCGACGATCAAAAACAACACCCACAAGACTTCGAAGCCTCGCATCCAGAGGCTTTCCAGGAAGTTGTAAATGATGACGTACAGAGCAAGCGAGAGCAAAAGCCACGCCCGAGTGAGGTCGCGCTTTGCGACGCGCCCAATCGCGTGGAGGGTTGCGGTGATAAAGGTCAAGAGCAAAGCAAGGCCAACGTACCCCAGCTCCAGCATCGTATCCTTGTAGCCGTTATGGGCGTTCGGCATGGCCTTAACAAAGCCTGGAGCGTCAACGATGCTGGGCGCGTCGGGTCCTACCAGCCAAAACGATTGGTATCCCCAGCCAAAAAGCGGTCTGCGTGAAATCTCATAGTTTGCGAAATCCCAAATGATTGTACGACCCGTGAACGTCGGGTCGCCATACAGCATGTACGACAAGCGGTTCATATTGAACCCGGTTATGCTGGCCAGAATGGCGTAGCAAACCGGTATGGACATTATAAGGACTGCCGGTGAGATACGCGTCGTCCTGGCAACAACGAGAAAAATTCCAGCCAAGCATGGAACAACAAATGCCAGACCGAGCGCTGTCTTGGAATTGGCCATGACGAGAAGCCAAACGGCGATCATCACAACGATGATGCCGAATACTCGCCGAAATCCTCGATGGACAGCCTCGTGCAGCGCCAGTATGAAAACGACCGCTGCAAATTCTCCCAAATAATTCTTGCCCATGAAATATCCCGGATAACCATTCAAAAGGTATACCCGGGCCGGGTCGTTATTAAGCACGAAAAAAACATTCAGGATCGCGCCCAAAGCGTAGCACAAAAAAACGCCATACATCATATCCGATCTTCGAACCGCGAGCATGGCCGGAAGAATAATGGCGGCCTGAACCATCACTTGTTGCAGGTACCTGATAAGTGAGAGCTCGGGCTTGAAAGCCCACCCGACGCTTAGGCCGGCAAACGCCAGATAGACGAAAAGGCAGATGATATGGGGAGGCCATGTCAATTTACGGAGGCGGTCAAGATGCCATACGACCAAAATGAGGGAGATCGCAGCCACCAGAGGCCAGAAAATTCTGGTATCCCATCGGCTCTCCATTATGGTCTGCAGCGTACTGGTCACAGGCACAGTAGCGAAAAGAATCACGGGAGCCACGACGGTGGCAAAAAGACATGCCAAGATCGGCAAGATCGTACATGCGTCAAATTTCGACCTGGACGATCTATCCTGACCCAACCCGGAAACAGGCATTGAGGCTTTGGACATTCTCGTCCTTTATTGCTGTTCGCTGCGAGTGTCGCCCTGCACTCAATATCATGGGTCAGAAGGGCTAGAAATATTACAACACTAGCCCGCAATTTGCGATCACGCAAACGTGGCGCGTCGCTAAGCGATGATCGCGAAGGTTAATCCCGCTGGTTTCGCAACTCGCCCAATAACGGACCCACAAATGCAGCAGGGGCCGGCACACCCCCGCTCTCGGCGAGCGAAGATCGAAAATCCGGCGAGGCCAACGGTTCCACGCTTCGAAGTTTTGGCGTTTAAGAAGACTGATTGGCGCTTAAAAGGCTGAATCGCCTGTCGGGCCGGCAAGGATAGCCTCCCCTCCGGTCCCCGGACGGTCCGAATGTCGTAGATACTCCTGCGCGATTAGCCAAGACATTCGTCTGATTTTCGCTCCCGCCGCATTCGGACCCTCAGCCCCAGGCAGCAGCTCCCGGGCGGCACGCTTTTTGGGCGAAAGAAACGTGGCGAAATTCCTGCCGTTAGTGTTAAACGCCAATAGTTGCACCGATGATTGGTTGGCATCCAGGTGATGCTTTTCCATGCTCCTCCTGCCTGCGCAATGGCTTGCATCGATGGCTTGCATTAATGACTTGCATCCGCGGCAGTCGCAAAACTTGACGCCCGCGACGCATGTCTTCTACGTTGCGATAGTGCGAGCACCGGGATGCTCGGCAGAGAGCTAAGCCGCAATACTATTTGACGAATCTAGCCCAGTAACGCGCCGTCCAGATCCTTGAAGGCCTCACCGAGACTTAGCAATGCTGTTCAATTCGAATGAATTCCTGTTGGGATTCTGCCGGTCACTCTAGTCGTATTCTATCTGCTTGGCCCCACCTCTCGCAGGGCCGCGATCTTTTGGCTTATTCTCGTTTCGCTAGCATTTTACGCTTGGTGGCGGCCGATCAACGTGTTGATCATAGCCCCCTCGATCGTCATCAACTACGTATTGGCGCGCAAGCTTCTGAGATTGAACGAGAGCGGCACCTCGCCTCGTGCATCTCAGGTCCTGCTTGTGCTGGGAATTTTGTTCAATATCGCATTTCTAGGATACTTTAAGTATTTGGATTTCCTGTATAGCACGATCAATGATGTGTTTGCTGCGAACCTTGTGCTGACGCACATCATCCTGCCTCTAGGAATTTCCTTTATTACGTTTCAAAAGATCGCATTCCTGATAGATGTGCAGGCCGGACGAGTAAAATCATTTCGATTCGAAGACTATTGTATCTTTGTTCTGTTCTTTCCTCAGCTGATCGCAGGTCCAATCGTTCACTATCGGGAGATGATGCCGCAATTTCAGGCGGCGCCTTGTCGTTTTGACAAGGAGAACCTGACTGTCGGCCTGACGCTGCTGTCATTTGGTCTGTTCAAAAAGGTCGTCCTTGCCGACAACATCGCCCTGCTTGTTACCCCGCTTTATGAGCAGGCCGGAAACGGAACCTCATTTCTGATGGCTTGGATGGCCGCCATCGGATTCACGTTGCAGATCTACTTCGACTTTTCCGGCTATTCCGATATGGCCCTTGGCTTGGCTCGATTCTTCGGAATTCGTCTACCACAGAACTTCGACTTGCCTCTTCGCGCCTCAAACATTGTCGACTTCTGGCTGCGCTGGCACATGACACTGACGCGGTTCCTGACTGGATATCTCTACAATCCCTTGGTGCTGTGGCTCACGAGACGTCGATTGACAAAGGGCAAGACAGCATTCGGAGGTCGCACGACAACCGTTGGAGCTTTCATTTCTCTCTTGATGTTTCCGACGACCATGACAATGCTCATCTCCGGAATTTGGCATGGTGCCGGATATGGCTTCATTGTTTGGGGCTTACTGCACGGCTTCTATCTCACGGTCAATCATGGCTGGCGCTTGATCAAAGCGCGCCTATGGCCCGGCAGGACGAGCAGCTCGCTTTCAACCTACGCAAGCGTAGCACTCACCTTTGCGTGTGTTGCAGTTGCGATGGTTTTCTTCCGATCTCCAACGCTGACGACAGCCATGGACCTGATCAAGGGCATGGCCGGCCTGAACGGCATCGCGATTCCGGAGGCCCTTCTTGAGGGCCCAGGGCGTGTAGCCAGCGCGTTGCGCTCCATCGGAGTGATGTCAGATCCAATGACCGTCCGCATCTTCATGAGGACAGGATTTTGGATTGCACTCCTGATGTTCATCGCCCTCGCCTGCCCGAACACCCTTCAAATCCTGGACCGCTACGAGCCCGCACTCGGTGTAAAGCCAAAGAAACCTGAGAGCGCAATTGGTGAATTGACCCGATGGAACGCTTCGCTTCCTTGGGCCATTGCAGTTTCGATTATTGCGGCGATCGCAATCGGGTCGCTAGGTGGGCCAAGTGAGTTCTTGTACTGGCAGTTCTAGGTGGAAAGCAGCGCCAAGCGGCGCCGCTCACACTCTTGCCAAGCCTTCTACGATACGAACTGATTGGGATTGATCGATTGATCCGCAATGGCGTCGATCAACCCCGATCGATCGAATGAGCTGGACCAATCAATCACCGGCCGCGCTTTTTCATTATTTCTGTCACAATTGCACCAACGTTCGCAAAAGACTCAATGTCAGCCACCTTGAACTTCACGCCAAACTCAAGCTCAACCGCGACGATGAAGTTGATGTAGTTGAACGAATCCCAGCCGGGCACGTCTTCACGCCGGGTTTCCATCGTCAGCACGATAGAGTCGTTGAGCAACAGATCGCGAAGGATCCGCGTCAGCGCGGTCAGGATTTCTTCAGCGCTCATCCGGCTGCTCCAGCGCTAGCGATATGGGTGTCGCGCATCACATAATTTTCAAGGTTAAGGAACCAGCGCTGCGCCCCCGTGTTGGATCCCGCATTGTCGAGTTCTGAGAAGCCGAGACTCGGATAGAGCGAACTGATCACGTCGTTCTTAGAGGTGGCAATGTAATCGGCTATGATCGCCCTTACGCCACGCTGGCGAGCAGCTTCAGCCGCGATATTCATAGCTTCGAACTCCAGCTGCCGTCCGAATACACGGCAACTCATCACCCAATTCTCAATCTCGAGCACGTCTTCCCGGTCGGATGTGGGTCGCATGATCATAGTACTGACGAGACCATTGTCGCCAATTCGATCCAGCAGTCGGAATTGCAATGTTAGAGCGCTGGGTTGGTTGGTCAACTCAGTTATTTCTTCGGATGTGTATCGCCGGGTGGTCGTATTGAATTGATTTGTCTTGTTGATCAATTGAACAATGCGGACGTGATCGACGGCGGTGAATGGCCCGGAAACAACCGACATTCTGAGCCCGCGCAGGAAGTCATCCATGCTTTGCGCAGACTCGAGCAGCGCATCGCGTTCAGCATTAGAGGCATATTGCTGCGCGCGCTGCTGATCCTCTGACGTAAATGCAACCGCTTCAAAATAGCCCGCATCGGCGAGGCAGCGCACATATTGCGCCGCATCCTCGGGAAGCTCTGGCACTGCGATCATCGGCAGGCTCTCGCGGATGCGAGCCCGTTCCACCGGGTTGTCATCAACAAAGACCAAGCTATCAATGCCGATGTTCAGCCGCGTGGCAATGGTCTTGAGGTTTTCCGCCTTATCATTCCAATTTGCCACGAACGCGGCGATGTCGGATCGAACTCAGAACCATTTCGGGATGTTTGTCGAACACCTCCTCCGCGACCCTGGTGTCGTTCTTGGAGCATACGGCGAGAATGATCCCACGCTGCGTGAGCTGTTTGGCGTAATGCTGCAAGGCCAAGTGTGCTTCGCCAACTGCGCTTCCTTCGCCGAGGACAATCCCCTCCATTCCGTCGTCGCCGATCACGCCACCCCAAAGAGTGTTGTCCAGGTCAAGCACGAGGCACTTCTTTGAAAGGCCGCGCTGGGCCGCCAGGATACGAGCGAGAAGATCGCCATACTTGGGAGCAGCTTGGGGAGCGATTTCCAACTTTCCTTGCAGCCAACGCCCCGTGTCAAACCATGCGTCGATTCCGTCACGCTCGCTGGCGCGAGCCACATCGAGGAGCAGCACTCCGTCCTGCGCGGCGGCCTCTTCAAGCCGGTCGTTAAGCCGTGCCACGACCCGGAACGGCACTCCTGGAACGAAGCGATCGTAGCTGCCAAACAATGGCTCCGTCACGTCCATAAAGGTTTGTTGAATGATCGAGGAATTAAAGCTGTCCCGCGCCTTTCGCCAAAGGAAACGCAAGTCGTCGATGAACCTCATGACGGCTGCCTCAACGTCTGCGGCGGACGCTGTCAGTGGGAGACCGGCAAACGCCTCCCGGGCGGTCAACGAGAACAAGACGGTCTGCGGAGCAAATTTCTGAAGGGAGGAGGCCGGATCGAGAAGATCTTGTCGATATTGACCGTACGCACCGCAATAGGCGTCGATCAACAGTCGTCGACGGAGGCCGGCGACCCGGATCGCGGGCAACAGATGATCGACGGTCGAAGAAGCTAGAACAGCCAGCCGAACCGGTGCAAAGCCGGGAGCTTCCTTCAACGCCAATTGCGCACATGCACGATCAAGCTGGATCGTTTCCAGGAATCCAAGATGACAGCCTGCCAGGGAAACGAAGTTTTGCAGGCGATCCCCCGGATTGGCAGTATCCAGGGCGGCGCGCAACCTGGCGCGGAAATCGGGCGCCGTCGGCAGCCAGCTCATTCCAGGGACGCTAGGCGTGGCGTTTTGCATCAGGACCTACCGTAACGCGGAACATGTGGCTTGATGAGATCATCCGACCGATACACCGTGCCTAAAGGCATGATCGAATTTTGGAGCTGGCCATCTGAAAAAAGGCCTGAGACCAACGTTCAGCGCTCGCCTTGTCCAAGTGAGATCCGTCAAACGTCAGAAGGTCCTGCGAAAGCTCAGGCGTCATCAAAGGGACACCGAGCGCCTCCGCAATAGCAGTCACATTTCCAATTCTTGTTCCGACCGTGGGGACCATCGTCAGGATCACGCATTCTCGCGGAACAGTCAGTTTCGCCAAGAAATCTTTTGCGACGGACGTGCTGCTCTTGACGAGATTCTGGTCGACAACCCAATCATCAGAGACTGGGGTTATCTGATCTCTGTCCGTCTTCTTCGTATACGCACCGGTCTCGCGGGAACGGAAGATGACGTAGTCACTTCTGCATAGTGCTGACAGCTTTGTGCAAATCCGCTCATGGATGTGCTGCCAGCGACGCTTCGTCTCATATCGATCTCGGGCGTCAGCCTCGTGCAAGATCGTTTTCATCGGCGCCGTTTCAATTCTTTCAAAAAAATCGTCCACGTTGATCACGTAGACTTTGGCCCTGGGCTGGAGCTTGCGCAGAAGCTCCTCTGTCATGACCACATTTTCACCGTAGCTGAAGCCCAACAGGTAGTATCGGGCCGAAATGGCCGAGAACCAGTTGCCCGTCGCCTCAGCAGAGAGCGCGACCTGCATGCGGCTGTTGCCGAGAAACACGACGTCTGCCTTCCTGGCAAAATCCTTGGCCGCAGGTTCCAAGTCGAACCAGAAGGCGCCGTGCTCGTAGTCGGCGTAACCGGAAGCGTTACAATAAGCGATATATTGATCAGCGTTGTAACCATCGGCCTTGCAGGCAAAGATGGTTCGAGAGCGGACCTGGTACGTGAGGCCTGCGAGAACAGCCACAAGAACAACCAATGTGTAGATCAATGGCCGGGGCGCAAAGAGACCCGCACGATCAATTGACGGCATTGGCCAACCCACACAGCATTAGTGGCACCATACTTCTTGCAGATCATTACCGCTAAGTGACGTCGCACCGACAAGGGACCGCCCTGCAGAAATGACACACATCGCCTACAACCCGAACACGAATAGCGCCTTTCCAGCAGCCACGGCGATCAACTGTTGCCCATCGAGAGCAAAAGAGATCGGAGCGGCCATTGTATTCCCACCAAGTGGAAGGCGCCAAACTTCACGACCAGAGTCGGCATCCAAAGCAAAGAAAACTCCGCCCGACGTCCCGAACACCAGCCCACCCTGCGTCGAGAGCAAACCACCGTATTCACGCTTCGACGTCGATGGAAAGTACTCCCACTGTCGCAGTCCGGTTGCGGCATTGAGCGCGCGAATTACACGAATCGGAGCCTCTGGTTGACTCCAGCCGCTACCGAAATAGAGCCCGCCCTGCCTGCGCACCACTCTGTTGGGAGGAGACTTTGTATAGACTGAGCTGCTTTCGGACGCGGGGACGAATATCAACTTCCGGTTTGGGTCGAAGGCCGGATTTTGCCAGTTGGTGCCACCATCAGCGCCTGGCTTAACCCTGCGCCCGCTCCCCGATACCCTGCCGATATCGGTCAAGATCGGCCGTCCTGCGGCAGTGAGGCCGCTCGCCCAATCGATCTCGACGAACGGCACGCCGGCCAAGAACTCTCCGGAGATCCGATCGAGGACATAGTAGAATCCATTCCTATTAGGCCAGCAGATCACCTTGCGAACTACGCCGTTGACCGAAAGGTCGGCGAGAACCGGTGTCTGTGTCGAATCCCAGTCGTGCTCGTCGTGGGGTGTGAATTGAAAATGCCATGCCAGCTTTCCCGTTTTGGCATGCAAAGCAATCACACTATCGGTAAAGAGGTTGTCTCCTGGTCGCACATCGCCAGAGTAGAGCGGGCTGGGATTTCCGACGCCCCAATAGAGCAAATCGCTCTCGGCGTCGTAGCTGCCCGTATTCCAGGTCGGACCACCGCCCGTCCGCCAGGCATCGTTCAGCCACGTCTCGTGGCCGACTTCGCCGGGACCGGGAATCGTGGAAAATTTCCATTGCTGTTGCCCCGTCGACGCATCAAAGGCCGCCAGAAAGCCGCGGGTGCCATATTCTCCACCCGCGATCCCGATCACCACCAGGCCATTGACGACAAGCGGCGCCCCCGTAATCGAGTATCCCTCGGAAGACTTCGCAACCTGTGTCTGCCAGACAAGCTTCCCGTCGCTCGCATCGAGCGCAACCAGATAGCCATCGAGCGTGCCCTGGAATAGCGTATGCTCATAGACCGCTAGACCGCGGTTGTTGCGTCCGCAGCACAGTGGCAACTCAGGCGAAATAGCCCGCTTGTATTCCCAGATCACCTCGCCGGTCTTGGCATCCAAGGCCGCGACAGTTGACGCTGGCGCAACCATGAAGATCACCCCGCCTATCACCAGCGGTGTGGCTTCAATGAAAGGATCGTTGCTGTCGAACTGCCTTACCCACCGGGTACGCAACGACGCGACGTTTTCAGGCGTGATCTGTGTGAGCGGTGCGTGACGCCAGCCGTTATAAGAGCCAGAATACATCAGCCATTCGTCTGGCTTGGTTCCGGCAGCTTTCAGGCGCTCGCTGTTCACCTGAACTGCAACGCGCGGAGTTTCGGCGCGCTGAACATCCTGCGCATTCGCCTGCAGCATTTTCACATAGGCAGTCACCTGCAGGAGTTGCCGAAGCGGAAGGCCGGCGCTCGGCATCGACGTACCGGGAATACCGTCCCTCAGCAGCTTGTAGATGGTGAGGTCGCTATCGCCATGGTTATAAGCCGGGCGAGTCAATGAGGGCGCGTGGGGGCCGCCTGAACCATTACTGCCGTGGCATGCCCCGCACCGTTCGCCGAATATGCGCGCGCCCTCCTTGCGGTCCTCGTCGCTTGCGACTGAGCTGAATTGGAAACCAGCCTCCAGGCTGACTCCATCCATACAGTGGTATCCAAGCGCAGGTCGCAACAACGCCCAAAGCTCGGTCCAGCTCAGATCGGGGATGTCTCCCTTGGCCTTCTGCAGGAACAAACCTGCCCGACACGTGACGCCGTGCCAAATCCTCTCTGCTGACGGCGCTTCTGCATCGACGACGCCGGACAAATAGCTCGGCCGCCAGAACAGCACCGCCGCACCCAGCGCCGCAATGAGCACGCCCCCGACGAAGATCAAGATCGTCAGGTGGCGTAGCCATCTAAGAAACTTGCGCGTCTTGGTCTGCATGGATAACGCGAGTTGTGGTCCGCGCAAATTCGTGGTGGGAACCCCTCCGCGGACGCTCCTTGCCGGTCAGTCAAGGGTGTTTGGAAAGCCCCCGCTTCTTCGTCTGGAAGATATCGCACAAAACTGCGCGTAACTTGCTGCACAATATCGACAATTAGACAATAGGGTAAATTCAGTAAGCAAATTTTCTGGCTGCATCCCAACGATAACGGTCAGCGAGCCCTTCGGGGATCGATCGCTATCTCGGCAAGCAACAATCCATAATGCCGTGACGGCCTTCGTTCACCTGACGGCGCGCGTGGCACTCAACGAGCCCAGCCCTTCCGCTGGCTCGTGCAGCACCCCGACTGCACGATCGGCCCCATCCAATTACCTCTCTGTCAGCTTATTCTCGGACTAGTCGTCGGTATCAACAGGGCACCTAGGTGTGGTGTCTGCGGAGGGTTGAGAAAACGTTAAGAATCAGGCCATTGACTAAATCTCACCACATCTATGTCCAACCTGTGGCACACTGGCAACACCATTGAAAAATCGGAAGAAATTAACAGTCAGAGCGCATCGAGGATCTTATCGCTCACCTGCTTGCGTGGTTAATTGAACATAAGCACGGAGTGGGTTGAGTGCACGAATTTCGAGTCCTCGCAGGCCTTATTGTTCTCGGCGCAGCCGTTGCGTTGGGTGGCTGCGCTACCCTTGTGCCGACATCAGGCCCGCAGAGCACAGACGTTCGGCAAGGCCAGCGGGATGCCGAGAGCCTTCCTTATGCCTTCGTGCGCGTGACGCCGGCTGTTCTGGAAGTGCTCGGCCGCAATACCCCAAGATTTTCTACGACGTTCAAAGACAGGCGCGGGCCCGACGAACTCCGGTTTGGCATCGGAGATGTCGTCACCATCACCCTGTACGAGTCCGCCTCGGGCGGTCTCTTTATCCCTGCGGAAGCAGGCGCGCGCGCGGGCAATTTCGTCACCCTTCCACCCCAATCCGTTGACAACAAGGGCAACATCTTCGTTCCCTATGCAGGAGCGATCCGGGCTAAGGGCAAAACCGCAGCCGAGATTCAGAACAACATTGTTGCTGCGCTGAAGGATCGAGCATTGGAGCCGCAGGCTATTGTGTCCTGGGCAGACCAACGCGCCTCATCGATCAACGTACTTGGCAAATCGGTCGGATCGATACGCTTCCCCGCGAGCGCGAGCGGAGAGCGAGTTCTCGATGCGATTACGCGCGCAGGGCTTAGAGCCCCCGGGCATGATCTTTGGGTCATGCTGGAGCGTGGCGGACGCCGGGAAACGGTACCGTTCGGAGCGCTCATCTATGAGCCGTCAAACAATATCTACGTGCGCGCCCAGGACACGATCTTTATCTATAAGGATCCCCTGACCTTCGTCGCTTTTGGCGCCACCGGTCGGCAGGGCCAGTTCGCGTTTGATGCCTGGCGAATCTCGCTCGCCGAAGCAGCCGCAAAGGCCGCCGGCCTCGCCGACACGCAAGCCGATCCCGGCGCGGTCTTCCTTTACCGGGGCGAGACTCGCGAAGTCGCAATGGCACTCGGCGTCGATTGCACCCCGTTCACGGGCCCGATCATCCCGATCATCTACAATATCAATCTCCGCGATCCGGCGGGCTTTTTCCTGGCCACCAAGTTCGAGGTCAGGAACAAGGATGTCCTCTACATCTCCAATGCGCCGACCGTCGATGCATCGAAGTTCCTCACCTATCTGAAGCTGATCATCTCGACCGCGAAGGACCCGGTCGACGCCGCAACGAGTGTCTATCTGTTGAAAAACACAGCCCAAGGCATCGGAGGGGCAATTCTCGTGCCGGGTTCTACGGGACCGTGAGGCAGGCCCCTCTCTCGTACAGGGACTGGAGGGAATCGCCCCAACGTGGCGCTTTCCAGTCGTTGATTTGAGTTGACCCGATTTTGATTTGGTTTAAGCGCCTGAGGAGTCAGGCGTCTCTTGGGTGGTTTGCAGGTCGGCTTGCTTCTGCGGCTCCACGAAAATTAAATTACGTTGCCAGCACTCGTGACGCGATCTGATCGAGCCGCCGCGCGCGAGCCTGCATTCCTTCGGTCGGCGCCAGTCCGACGGCGTCGCACACCATCTGTATTCGATGCAACCAATCGTGCCTGAGCGCGGCCTCTCGGGCATTCTTGCGCTGAACCGCCCGCAGCCGTTCGGGCTGCCGATTCAGATCTGCCAGGACACTGGCGACATCGGGAGAATCGAATGGCAGGTGAATGACCGCATCCGGCCAATCGAATTGGCGTTTGAACTCTTCGGTGCGCGGCGCCTCTCCAATCATCACCGTCCCCGCCGCAGCGCCCTCGTAGAACCGCGCGGAGATCTCATCGCGTCCCGCGGAGAACTCCGGTCTATTGACATAGCTTCGGTTGGCGATGAAGTAGCGGCTATGTTTGAGGAAAGTCGCGAACATCATGCGATGCTCGTGCGGGCTGTCGACGCGGAACGTACGGTCGGCGCCCGTCGCGGCTACGGTGTCGTAATAATAAAAGCTTTGTTGCCGCTGCGCATCCTCGAGCAGCGCCTGGTGAGTGACCGACGAGCGCCGACCGATATTGCAGACATCGATTGGGCGCGGCTGATCAAGCGATCCCGCCGCGAAGCGCACCACATCAACGGCGAACGGCAGATAGCTGCACGGTCGACCGGTCATCCGCGCCACATCCTGGACGCAGTGACGCGTTCCAATAAACACATGATCAAAGTTCGATAAAAGCTCGAGCAGATAATCGGGTAGCAGATCCGACCACACTTCGGTGATGAAGCAGGCCGCCTTGCGGCAGCGTTGACGCCAGTTCGGAATTGTCTCGAGCGAATACAGCTCGTAGATGTGGCTGAAGACCGGGAAGAAGAGCTCGAAGTCACGCTCCAAGATCACCTTGCTTCGCGGATAAGGCGCCAGTTGGCGCGCAAGCCGAGGCGACCCGGACGCCAAGCGCACGAGCTTATAGGCGCGCCGGGAGAACTCCAGACCCGGCCGGTCGGTCGTGTCGATTCGCTGGGCATTCGTGACAGCCCCGAAAACGTCTTCGAATTCGTAAGCGAGGCAATACGCGACGAGGTCGGAAATCCTGCGCTGCGATAACAGCAAAACCTGACCTTGCACGAGTACACGCCTTCCGTCGTTCGTGGGGTGTGCCGCCTGAATTCAGGAATCAGACATCTTCAAAGCTGCCGACACGCGGCTGAATTCATCATTCATGGTGTTGCTGTCGGGTATGGTGTTGCTGTCGGACAATGTGGGCGGGCCCGCGAATTCGCTCAAGAGCGGCGCTGGCCGTACTCAGCGAGGGGCTGCAATCGGTTCCGCTGCCTAGGCCTCAGGTCGGCTGCGACACACAGCGCGCGCCGGTCATTCTTCATAGTAGTTCCTGAACCTTTCCCCTTTGTAGGCTTCGATTCTCTTTAGCGCCGAGGGGGCCGCCTTGTTGAGGACGATGCCGCTGACGCGCTCGCCCACGTTGGGCGCTTCGGAAAGCGCCTCCAGCACGAGGCTTTGCTTGGTATGTCCCCACTCCACGACAAAGATGAAGCTATCAATGAAGCGCTCGATCATTTTGACGTCAACGACCGACATGATAGGCGCGACCTCGATGATGATGTAGTCATAGGCCTTGCGCGCAACTTCCAACAGCTGCTCCATCTTCGCCGAGCCGAGCAGTTCGGCCGCATTGGGTACGCGAGTCGCGAGAGCGCAAGGCAAAACATGCAGTCCCGAGCGCTCCCGTGTGTAGATATATGAGGCAAGCTCCGACGGATCGTCGAGCGCCTCGATCAATCCGCGATCGGCTTCGGGCGCCAATGCGGCGGTCAGCAGCCGCCGATGAAGATCAGCATCGATGATCAGCGTACGGGCACCCGATGACGCGATCATAAGAGCCGCCAAATTTGCGGCGATCGTCGTCTTGCCTTCCTTGGCGAGCGAGGACACGATCCCGATCACCTTGGCGCCTTCCACACGCGGGCCGATATCGATCAGGGCTTTAATGTTACGCAGCGACTCCGTGAAACGCGAGTACGGTGCATCAAGAATGAACTCTTCGATTGGCTGCGATTTGGTGCTGCCCCAGAATCCCCCAGACGCCCGCTTCGGCCGCACCATCGGCAAGATAACGCAGGCCTTGTTGGTGACTTGCTCGACCTTCTTGGGTGTCCGAAACACGTCAGCGGCCCATTCTCGCGCCATGGCTGCTCCGGCACCCATAAGAAGGCCGAAAATAAGACCTCCAGCCAGCGCTGCTACCGACTTCTTGCTGGTTTGCAGCTGCGGCGCCGCCCGCGTGACAATGCGGGCATCCTGCACCGGGACGTTCTGACTCTGGATCGTGCTGATCTCGTTGAATTTCTGCAGGAAGCTGTTGTACAGGCTGCGTACCGTATCAGCCGAGCTTTCGAGCTCACGCATCTTGACCTGAGCCTGGCTGCCGGTCTCGGTTTGTCCGACCAATTGGGCAAGGCTCGCCACCAGCTGCTTCTCGCGCGCCTTCGCGAGCTCATATTCGTTGGCGTAGGAGTTAGTTATTCGCAGCTCCTCCTCTCTGATTGCCGAGAGCAGCTCCTCCATCTTCCTCTGAAGCTTGACGACAACCTCGTGCTGGGGCCCTACGCGGGACTCCACCTCGTTGAGCCTGGCAACCAAGTCCCGGTATTGTGCGCGAAGTCTCGCCAGATCGGTATTGTTCAAGGCATAGCCCAGCGATCCTGAGGCAGTCTTGCGCGACTCGCGCATTCGAACCTCGGTGTCGAGGCTAGCCAATATTCCTTCGCTGCTGATCTGCTCGATGCGGTCGAGCCGCGCCTTGGCCTCGGCCATCGCGACGCGGGCATCCGTCAATTGAAGGTTCAGGCGCGCCAATTCTTCCGCGCCCAGAGCCTTGCCGGTACTCACCAGATTGTTGGCGATCTTGTAATCCTGCAACGCCCGATCGGCATCAATCGCTTGCTCCTTCAAATCCTTCAATCGGTCCTGCAGCCACTGGCTCATTGTCTTGGTTGACTTATATTTGGCCTCCAGGGTGGTGGAGATATAAGTGTCGGCCACTGCATTGGCGATGTTGGCCGCCTTCTTCGGATCCGACGACCCGAAGGTCACATTGATGACGTTGCCGGCATCCTCCCGATAAACTTGCAGACGAGTCAGAAAGGCTTCGACCGCTGTTCGCTCGAGAGCGGCTTCCGGATCGATCCCGGCATCGCCCTCGACATTCCAACCGATGAGTTCTTTGATGAACTTTTTGAGCCCGGCGATCTTGCCGTCCGCCGCATTCTGCACACCAACGAATTCACTGTCGTGAGTCAGATCCATTGCTCGAATTACGGGAACGACAACGCTTTCCGACGACAAGATGTAGACTTGGCTCCCAATCTCCACCTGATGGAAAGTCGGCTCGTCGACGATCTTATTAATCTGCAAATATCGGTTTACGCTGAGATCAATCAGAAGACGAGCGCTGCTCTTGTACAGCGTGGGTGCGAATACGAGATAGGAGATCGCCAACGCGAGCCCGACGAAGCATCCAAGCGCGAGAAAATACCACCCTCGACGCAACGTTGCAAAGATGTCAGGAATACTGAATGCAGGAGTTGCGTTTGATGGATAACCCCCCTCCAACAGAGGAGGAACATCGTTATCTCTGGCATTCATTTACGCTATCTCCACTCGGGGCAAGGCGAAAAACCGAATCCGAGCTCGGCCACGCTCTCCTCGCCCCTTACACTCTACTGGATAGTATGCAGGTTTTTTCTTCGGGTACTTTGCGCCCTCAAAGCTTACGATAGCCAGAAATGGTGGCTCATTCAATATCCTACCACTGCGCCCCGCACGCGGTCGTGTCGGTCAAGTTAATCGGGCAAGATTAAGCATTAATCGGCGCCATTGATAGCCCGTCTGCGCGGAGCTGCATATCATCCGGAAGAATCAATCTCCCATATGAATTGGCCGCTCGCGGCAACTTGCGCCGGCAAGGGGCGAGCACGGGCAAGGAATTGCTCCAATTTTCGTATTGCGCCCAATGCGATGCCCGGTGGACAGCAGCTCTGATCCGGCAGGGCCGCATCGTCTGGGCCAGGGTGCAATCAAGGACGCGACGGCCCCGAGAAGCCCGATGTAACGACCTTTCCAAGCCAAGCCAGCCCAATGCCCAGGCAGGCTGCCCCCGCGTCGATCAGCAGATCCTCAAGCCTGGCGTGACGGCCAGGAACGAAGAGTTGTGCGAACTCGATTGCGCCCAGGAACCCGACGAGAACCAGAGCCAGCAGCCACCACCGCCCGGCATACCCGACGCCGAACGCGACGCCGAGCAGAAGGTGAATGAGGAAGTGTTCCAGGCTGTGGCCGAGCGCTGTGACCGGCCTGTAGGACGGGGAGCTCAACGACAAGACCGCGATGACCGCGAGAAGAAGCCAGCCCCCGCCCCTCGCAGCCCGCCTCGTAAAGGAAAAATCCAAAGTCGAAACATCCCAAGCTGAATAGCCCCCCGGCGGGTGCAGGTGGCGCGCGCAGACAGGCTCGCTCGGATGCCGCCCAATGACCGGAGTGTCAACAGCCAATCGATAGGATGCGCTGACGCACGCACTCGATCTGCACGACAAGATTGAGATTGCAACCGGCCCGCGAAGCCGGTTCCAATCGTCAGGCAGCAAATCCGCGATGAGCCTGTCTTGCAAGCTCATCCTGAATGATCTCGAGAGGCTGCCGGCGGTCACAGATAGGCGCGAACATGCCGCGCAGATGAGACTGCAAGGCTTGCCGACGACCATTGCGAGCCGCGACCGGCGCGTAGAGTGTCTGGTTCGTCAATGTTGCCCCGTAGAGGGCGACGTACTCATCGAAATTGTCGAAGTCGGCCCGATCGGCATTGCCCTCAAGGGTCTCGGCTGGAGCGCCATTCGCAAGAATGACATCGTGGCCCTCAAGCTCGATATGCAGATATTCGAGAACATCCGTCTCCATCGAGCTCAACCTGAGTGATGCTGCTTCCATTGATCAGATCGCGCCCTGGTATCAGGAGGCCGTTTATAAAAACGCGGTGACGGCCAGACACGAAGAGATCGCTGTGGGGCAGATCGCCATTGAAAGCGCCGCGCGCGATTTTGACCGGGGCGACTTCATCATCCCATGACGCCTGTCCATCCCGCTCAAAGCGCATATGCCCGATCCACTTGATCGGCTTGGCCTCGCCCGAAACTGTCAAGACCATCTCGCCGATCTGCAAGTCCTCGATCGGTCGTTCGCCTTCAGCGGTCAGGATCTGCGTGCCCTTCAGAAAGCAATGGGACCCGCCACCGCCATGACGGTCACTATCGTATCGCCCCAACGCCCGGGCGGGTGCCACCATTGCCAAGAGGCCCCCAAAAATCGAGACGGCAGAAATGAAATGCCGCCGCGACGCCGCAACGCCCGGAGCAGCGGCTGGCGATACGTCAATACCACGAGAATTAAGGTTACGCATTACTAACTCCCCTCTACGACCCACCCCTGATAGTACCGTCTCGGCTAAGCTGCAAGAACCGGTACAACCATAGTCCCCCTATCGGCGCGGGCACACTGTCCGCTGCCTCGCTGGTCGCCCCTGCTGTGCCGAAATGGCGTTGTATTTCAGCCAGATATGGATGCAGACCGGGAGGTATTGGAGCGTGGCCAATAGGCCACAGCCAAACAACATAATACCGGCGCCGTTGACTTCAGTTACCGCAGCCATTTGAATCGGATTCTCATCAGGGGGATCACACCCAATGCGTATCCTTGTGGCGTTATCCTTAATATTGGCGGTATGTACCGGCGCCTTTGCCCAGGAGCTTCAGGCGGGCGACACGATTGGAATTTCGGTCTACCAGGATTTCAAGCTCGACCGCCAAGTCGTGGTCGGGCCGACCGGCTTGATCTCATTTCCACTCGCGGGCCAGATCCGCGCGGGGGGGCTGACCCCCGAGCGCCTGGAGAAGCTGCTCAAGGCGCGGCTGCGGGACAAATATACCGCCGACCTCGACATCACAGTCACGCTGGTGACAACCGGCAGGGTGGAGGACGACCTCAAGCCACGTTTCTTCGTCACCGGCGAAGTGCCTCGGCCGGGCCCCTACGTCATTCGCACGCGCACCACGGTGCTGCAGGCGATCGCGATGGCGGGCGGACTTGGGCCGTTCGCGGCCAAGGGGCGCATCCAGATTCGGCGCGAGGTCAGCGGTGCCGAGTTCGTGATCACGTTTGACTATCGCGCGTTCGAAGCCGGTACGAATCTTGAGAACAATGTCGAGTTGCGGGCGAACGACGTGATCATCGTTCCCGAACGGCGTCTGTTCGAGTGATGCTTGGTGCCTGGTCGTTAGTGATTTGCGTCGTCTTGGCCCTCTAAGCATTGGAACGGTTCCTCATTTTGCAGAGAGCGATTGCACTCGCCATTGCCGGCCTCGCCGTGCTGAGCCTTGACGCGTCGGTGTCAGGGGCGCGGGCGGTCGATCTTGTCCTGAAATCGCAGATGGGGCAGAGCGTCGAGTTCAACGACAATCGCGATCTTTCACCGAAGTCCAAGGGTGAGACCTACTCGTTCCTCAGCTCGCTCATGTTCGACGCGGTCGTGCGCACGCCGACCATGAAGTTTGCCGCGACCGTCGACCTCAGCTACCTCACCTTCACCGGCCCTGGCGCCGAGCTTTTGACGGATGCGCTCAACCACGGTGTGCGGGCGAGCGTCGAAGGCAGAGAAAGGCTCACGACCTACAATCTCGGCGGGTCGTGGTCGCGGCGCGACGCCTCGTCGGTGCAGATCGAGGACATCGGCTTCGCCACCGTGCATGGCTATGTCGATACTTACGTGGCCGAAGGGGGCGTCGCGACGGGAGCTGAGCCCGCAGGAATTGATCGGATGGGCGAGCCGCGTCACCGCAATTCAGTTCTCCTCGCAACGCGTGGGCTCGCAGGCACCGGACTCGCGCAGTATCGTCAACACCGCCGATTGGCGGCGCCAGCTCAGCCCCCTCACCGACGTGACGACTGCGGTGCAGTTCGAGTGGCAGAGCCTCGACAACGCGTACGGGCACCAACAACTTCATCTGGCGCCCGACGGTCGCGTGCAGCACCGGCTGACCAAGCAGCTGACCTTGAAGGTCTGCGGCGGCGCGGCGATCACCACCACCCGACAGGACGTGATGACGCCTATTCCACCTGCAACCATGCCCTTGCCGTCCGGCACGAAACTCGGCTGGCTTGGTGACGCACTGCTCGTCTACAAGCTCAAGACGACCGAGTTCTCGATCTTCGCCGGCCGCAGCGTTGCTCCCAGCGCGCTCGGCGACCTGCAGGAGCGCAGCACGGTCTCTCATCAGCTATCGGCAGGCCATCAATCCAATCTCGAGCTTTACGCTGACAGGCGGATTTTCGCATATCACGGCGCCACCAGGCTCCAACGGCATCCTGCTTGACCAGCCGGCCTTTGTCGGCAATGCAGTCGATGTCTACACCGCCTCACTCGGCTACAGCTACAGCTGGCGCGCGACTGGACCGCCCAGCTCACCTACCGCTTCACACACCGGCAAGCCGAGACCAACCACGCGAACTCGAATGCCGTCCTCGTGTCGGTCAAGCACGACGTGACGCTCTGGCACGACAATCGCTAGCAAGTGCAATTCGGTAACGAGCGGCGAAAATCGCGTTGACACGCCATCTAATTACCGACACAGTTTGTTAACGCGGATTATTTCGCGGGGGCGTCAATGTCAGTAGTAAGCGTGCTGCGTAAGTTGCGAATTGCTGTGGCGCTCGCGGCGGTCCACGGTCTTTTCCCGGCATCCACCGGCTCAGCGGCGGTCGTACCGATTTTCACAACCGAGTCCGACACCATCACGACCGGCGAGAAGGGTGTTTTCAACCTTCATCTCAATCTCTCAGCGGATCCGGGCAACTACAACGCCCAGTTCGCAGGCGGCCTCCTGACATTCTATTCGGGCAACGGAGCGCTGACCTCATTCCAGCTCGGCGTAGGCGGAACGACGCGCGACTTCACCTATGCGTTCGACTACACCACACCGGGAAGCTTCAAGCCGAGCTTCATGCTCACGGGGCAGTTCACGCAACAATACGATCAGTACGTCCATCTCTACGACTATCCCCAGACCAGTCTCGTGCGCTCAACCAAGTGCCCGCCCTGCATTAGTTATACGACGCAGCTGATCTCCGTCTTCGGCTGGAAGACATTCAGCGACAGCGAGAACTTCACGTTGAACGGCAACGCGTTCCTGACCGCCGAGGCCCCAATCACCACCCCACTGCCCGGCGCGCTACCACTCTATGCGACCGGGCTCGGCGTGATCACCCTGTTGGCCATGCGCAGGCGGCGGCGGGCAGCGCGCGCGAGCTAGTGCCCCACGTCAAACGAGCAGGAAGGCGCTGTTAGGCACGAGACTGGCCTGATGGAGCTCATCGACGTTGACATCGTGCCCATTGTAGGCCGGCTCGGTCTTGCCGATCTCACTCCATCCCGTATCGCTGACGAACGAGAACGATTGATCGGCGGGAGCGAAGTTTGCCACTGCGTCGCCAGAGCCGCCCGTCGGCGAGGAGTTGATCACCATCAGGTTGAAGATGGCTGAGCTGGAGCTCAGGTTGCCCGCGGCGTCAGAAGCGGTCGCGGTGAAGCGCAGCACCGTGCCGGAGAGAGACCCAGTGGCGAAGCTCCAGGCGCCGTCGGGCGCGGCCGTCACCGTACCAAGCAACGTCGCCCCACTCCCCTTCACAAGGTCCATGCCGTAAACGCTGACGATGCCGCCAGCCTCGGCCGTGCCGGTCAGCGTCGCCGAGGTGCCCGAGACGCCGAACGAATTGATCGTGGCGGCCCCGATGGCCGGCGCCATGGGCGCAGCCGTATCAATCGTCACGTTGAGAGCAGCCGAAGCCGCGCTCACATTGCCGGCCGCATCGCTCGCCCTGGCGGTCAGTGCATGGGTCGCGTCCGCCAACGTACCCGTGGTGAAGCTCCAGGCGCCCGCGCCGTTAGCCGTGGCGTTGCCCAAGAGCGTGGCCCCATCGTAGATGCTCACCGTGCTGCCCGCGGCGGCGGCGCCCGTCAGCGTCAAGGTATTGTCATTGGTGATGTTGTCGCCAACCGTGCCGCTGTCCGTCGAGAACGACGCAATGGTGGGCGCCCCTGGCGCGACGGTGTCGACCGTGACGGCCAGAGCACCCGAGGCCGCGCTCACATTGCCCGCCACATCGCTTGCCGTCGCCGTCAGGCTATGGCCACCATCGGCAAGCGCCGCAGTCGTGAACGTCCAGGCGCCCGCGCCATTCGCCGCGCCCGTGCCGAGCAGCGTCGCGCCGTCATAGACGCTGATTGTGCTCCCGGCCGCTGCGGTCCCGACCAATGTCAGGGTATTGTCGTTCGTGATCCCGTCACCGACAACACCGCTGTCCGTCGAGTATGAGCTGATCGTTGGAGCGCTTGGCGCGACCGTGTCGATCGTGACCGTCAGGGCAGCCGAGGCTGCGCTCACATTGGCCGCGCTGTCGGTGGCGGTCGCCGTCAAGCTATGCGTTGCATCGGACAGAGTGCCGGTCGTGAAGCTCCAGGCGCCCGCGCCATTGCGTGTCGTGGTACCAAGAAGCGTCGCCCCGTCATAAATGCTGACCGTGCTGCTCGCAGTCGCGGTGCCGGTCAACGTCAACGTATTGTCGTTGGTGATATGGTCTCCAACCACCCCGCTGTCGGTCGAAAACGACGCGATCGTAGGTGCTCCAGGGGCCGCCGTGTCGATCGTCACAATCAGCGCTGCCGAGGCAGCACTCGCGTTACCCGCGGCATCAGACGCCCGGGCGGTGAGGCTATGAGTTGCATCCGCCAGTGCGCCGGTGGTGAACGACCACGCCCCGCTTCCGTTGGCAGTGGCGGCGCCCAAGAGCGTCGCGCCATCGTAGACGCTGACAGTGCTTCCCGCCGCCGCCGTGCCGATCAGCGTGAGTGTATTGTCATTGGTAATGCCGTCACCGGCGATTCCGCTATCGCTTGAATATGAGCTGATCGCGGGCGCGCTTGGCGCGACCGTGTCGACCATGACGCCGAGAGCCGTGGAAGCCGCGCTGACATTGCCGGCCGCGTCGCTCGCCGTTGCGGTGAAGCTGTGGGTAGCGTCTGCCAGAGTGCCCGTGGTGAATGTCCAGGCCCCGCTCCCGTTGGCGGTGGCGGTGCCCAGAAGCGTCGCGCCGTCGTAGACGCTGACGGTGGCCCCGGCAGCTGCAGTCCCGGTGAAGGTCAGCGTGTTGTCGTTGGTGACGCCGTCGCCGACCGTGCCGCTGTCCGTTGAGTATGAGCTGATCGTCGGCGCGCTCGGCGCAACGGTGTCGACCGTAACGGCGAGGACGCTTGAGGCCGCGCTGACATTGCCGGCCGCGTCGCTTGCCGTTGCGGTGAAGCTGTGGGTGGCGTCCGTCAGGGTGCCGGTCGTGAAGGTCCAGGCCCCGCTGCCGTTGGCGGTCGCGCTGCCCAGAAGCGTCGCGCCATCGTAGACGCTGACGGTGGCCCCGGCAGCTGCTGTCCCGGTGAAGGTCAGCGTGTTGTCGTTGGTGACGCCATCGCCGGCTGTGCCACTATCCGTCGAGTACGAGCTGATCGCGGGCGCGCTCGGCGCAACCGTGTCGACCGTAACGGCCAGCACGCTTGAGGCCGCGCTGACATTGCCGGCCGCGTCGCTCGCCGTTGCGGTGAAGCTGTGGGTAGCGTCCGTCAGAGTGCCCGTGGTGAATGTCCAGGCCCCACTGCCGTTGGCGGTCGCGGTGCCCAGGGGCGTCGCGCCGTCGTAGACGCTGACGGTGGCGCCGGCAGCTGCTGTCCCGGTGAAGGTCAGCGTGTTGTCGTTGGTGACGCCGTCGCCGGCTGTGCCGCTGTCGGTCGAGTAGGAGCTGATCGTCGGCGCGCTCGGCGCGACGGTGTCGACCGTAACGGCGAGCACGCTTGAGGCCGCGCTCGACATTGCCGGCCGCATCGCTCGCCGTCGCGGTGAAGCTGTGGGTGGCGTCCGTCAGAGTGCCGGTCGTGAATGTCCAGGCCCCGCTTCCGTTGGCGGTCGCGGTGCCCAGGAGCGTCGCGCCGTCGTAGACGCTGACGGTGGCCCCGGCAGCTGCCGTCCCGGTGAAGGTCAGCGTGTTGTCGCTGGTGACGCCGTCGCCGACCGTGCCGCTGTCGGTCGAGTATGAGCTGATCGTCGGCGCGCTCGGCGCGACGGTGTCGACCGTAACGGCGAGGACGCTTGAGGCCGCGCTGACATTGCCGGCCGCATCGCTTGCCGTCGCGGTGAAGCTGTGGGTGGCGTCCGTCAGGGTGCCGGTCGTGAATGTCCAGGCCCCGCTCCCGTTGGCGGTCGCGGTGCCCAGGAGCGTCGCGCCGTCGTAGACGCTGACGGTGGCCCCGGCAGCTGCAGTCCCGGTGAAGGTCAGCGTGTTGTCGTTGGTGACGCCATCGCCGACCGTGCCGCTGTCGGTCGAGTATGAGCTGATGGTCGGCGCGCTTGGCGCGACGGTGTCGACCGTAACGGCGAGGACGCTCGAGGCCGCGCTGGTATTGCCGGCCGCATCGCTTGCCGTTGCGGTGAAGCTGTGGGTGGCGTCCGTCAGGGTGCCGGTCGTGAATGTCCAGGCCCCGCTTCCGTTGGCGGTCGCGCTGCCCAGGAGCGTCGCGCCATCGTAGACGCTGACAGTGGCGCCGGCCGCTGCCGTCCCGGTAAAGGTCAGCGTGTTGTCGTTGGTGACGCCATCGCCGACCGTGCCGCTGTCCGTCGAGTACGAGCTGATCGTCGGCGCGCTCGGCGCAACCGTGTCGACCGTAACGGCGAGGACCGTTGAGGCGGCGCTGATGTGGCCGAGGCCGTCGTTTGCGGTCGCGGTGAAGCTGTGGGTCGCATCCGTCAGCGCGCCGGTGGTGAAAGTCCAAGCGCCGCTGCCATCCGCAACCGCGGTGCCGAGCAGCGTTGCACCATCGTAGATGCTCACGGTGTTGCCCGCCGCCGCCGACCCGGTCAGCGTCAACGTATTGTCGTTGGTGATGTTGTCCCCGGCGATGCCGCTATCGTTCGAAAATGAGCTGATGGTCGGGGCCGAGAGCACCGTATTCAGCGACAACAGGGTGTCGCTGAACTGGATCTGCTCGATATTCGTGAGAGTGTCGGTACCATCCGGGCTGCCGGTGCGAAGATCCGTAATGGTCCAGGTGCCGTTGGCGTTGTGGACGAGCTGGTAGTTGGAGGCCAGCCCCGAATAGACCACCGTGTCGGTGCCGGCGCCACCATCGAGCGTGTCGTTGCCGCTGTTGCCATAAAGGGTGTTGTCCAGCGCATTGCCGGTGAGCGTAGCGCCGCTCGTGAGCGCGACCCTGCCAATCTCGACGTTCGCGGCGAGCGTATAGCCGCTGATCGACGCATAGACCGTATCGGTCCCCTCGCCGCTGCTCTCGGTGACGACATCGCTCAGGCTGTCGACGTAGTAGATGTCGTTGCCGGTCCCGCCCGCCATGGAGTCGTTGCCGGTGCCGCCAATAAGAGTGTCGTCGCCTGCGAGGCCAGCCAGGGTGTCGTTCCCGCCCCCGCCGGTGAGCACGTTCGCAACGCTGTTGCCCGTGATCGTGTCCGCGCCCGAGCCGCCGATGGCGTTCTCGATCACCGAGGTTGTGTAGATGCCGACGTTGCCGACGAGTCCGCCGATATTGGAGAAGCTGCCGCCGGCCAGGTTGATGACCTGGTTCTGGCTGTAGCCGGACGCATTGAGCGTATCGATGCCGCCGGAATCGTAAATGGTCAGCGCCGGCGCCTGCCCATAGGTGGAGAAATCGTACATCGAGCCGGCGGTCGAGCCAAAGCCATAGACCGTGTCGCCCGCGCGCGTGGTTGTCGTGCCGTAGAGAGTTCTGGATGGCCAGGATGTCGGCCATCATCGGCGTCATCGTGAACCGATAGGTCGCCCCGCCGAAATTGCTCTCGGCCATATACGACATGATCGTGTATTGCCAGGTGTCGTTGGCGTAGATGTTGTCGACACCATAGGTTGCCGAGCCGTTGTAGGGACCTCCATGGCCGAGCCCGAGCGCGTGGCCGATCTCGTGGATGAATGTCTGCAGCGTGTAGCTGTCGATTGCGCTGCTGCTGCCGTACCAGGTCGGATCGACGTTGATGGTCGCCGACGTGACGATGCCGTTGCCACCGTAGCTTGCCGACGTGAATGCGCCGGCCTGGGTGTCGTCAAGCGTCATCAGAGCTGTGCCGCTCGTCTCAACGAACGTGAGATTGGCGACCTCAGACCAAAGCTGGAACGCGACTCGCGCCAGCGCCGCCCGCTCTGGCGACAACCCCTGGACGTTGTAGGAGATCGTGCTGACGGCCCAATGGTGGGCAACCGAGTTGTTGCTCTCCCAATACGTATTGGTCAGGTAGTCGGCGACATCGCTGACAGTGACAGCCGGCGTATAGGGCGTGGTGCCGGTCGCCATGGTGAGGAGATATTGGCCGGTCGTCGTGCCGCCGTAGCCTTGTGCAGAGATGAAATAGTTGCCGGACGCACTCGCCGTGAATGTGATCTTCGAGTTGGCGAGCGGGCCGCTATCGTCATCGAAGGCGACTTGCACGCCCGAGGCATCGAGCAGCCGCAAATAGGCGTCGCTGAGCGCGCCAACGCCGAAGCCTGACAGCGCAAACGTATAGGTCTGCCCGGCGGTAAGCGTGACCGCGTACCAGTCCTGGTCGCCCATCGCGTTGATAAATCCGCGCGCGGAGGTGCCGCCAGACAACGTCGAGGACGTGCCAGTCGAGCCAGGAACCGTGTCTGATCCGGAGCTTTCCGCATCTGCGCCTGGGTTGCCTGGCAGGGCCGCCCAAGACGCCGACGCTCCATCGGCTGCCCCGTCAAATCCGCCAGCGTCGAGCTTATGGAGATCGATGCCCAACTGCTGGCACAGTACGCACATGGGGCTCCTCCCCTCGCTCGGCCTACTTTGCCATCGCGGGGAGGCATGCCAGCGAAACCTCTCACCGGCGCTTAAGCCGGCTCCTAAATTTTGACAGGTTTCCGCTGAAACGGCGTGAATTGCGTGAGACGAGCCGAAGTGATTGATCGGCCCTTAATGGGATGGCTCGACTTCGACTATCATTTTCGAGCGAAAACGGCTGCCGCCGTGAGCTCCGAGATTGGCGTAAAGCGAGCTTGCATCGCATCAGACGGCAGCACCGGTGATTCGGCGAACAACGGCACAAGCATCGCGAATTACGCCAATCTCACCAAAATTGATCTAGCGCCTGCGGGCCATCACCGGATGCCATCGACGCGAGCGCGGCCGGAGCGGATCGGACGAAGGGTCTCGGCGACCGCGTCATAGATTGCCAACGCATCAAGCACCCGGCCCTCGTGGCAGACGATGCGGGCGTGCATCATCTCAATCAGAGCGTCGCTGAGCCTTTCGGAGGGGACTGATCCGGCACCCTCCTGCTCTTCGATGAGAAAAAGGATTTGCAGATCGCGCGCCGCGCATCCACGCGTGAACGAGCCAGCGGTTGCTCCATCAAGCATCATGCCGACGCCGAAGGCGGCAAGAATGCATGAGCCCAGTCGGTTGCGGAATGTCCTGTTCATGACAGCCTCCGTAAGTATCCAAGATCAAGCGGAGTTCCGATTTTCGTTTGAGCGGCTTAGGCGGCCAGCCGCATGGCTGGCCGCCGGTTGCGCAAGTCATGAGCAATCAATTGCCCACATCACGCAAGAGCATCGAACGGATCGTCGGATCGGGATCCGAGCCGACATACTTGCCGCGGACGTCGTACACGTCATTCGCGGGATTGGTGCTGTAGTTCTTCGGCGCGGCGACTGCGCCGGCGACGGTGCCGACGACGAGCGCGAGCGCGAGTGCGGTCTTGATGAACATGGTCACGTCTCCTGCTGGCTGGCTGTTGTTGTCACACCTCATCCGGTGTGTGAGCGCATTTAAGCCGTGAAAGGCACACTCGTGAATCAGCCGGATGTCCCGCGACTGCTCGTGTCACAAGGCGCCAAAAGCGTCGCGTACCGAGAAAATAAGATTGAAAATCAAGCAGTTTGTGTTTTCAGGACTGCCGGTAGCGGGAGCTGCATAGGTCCTGGTGATGAAGTATCAAGATTAGAACTCTGGCGTGTAGAGAAAGACTTACACCCGTCGCGTGAGATCAGTTGGCGTCTCGAATCAATTGCGCGACGCATGCAACATCTGGACAGCAACGACTTACGCGTGAACTGCCGCGCCAGTGTCCAGGTGCTGGCGCTTGATGGTGCGATCGAATTGCGGGCCGTTGCTATGCTGTCAGTTGCCTTGTCCGGCGACCCAGCTCAAAAGATCGCCGCCCGCCATCGCGCCGGATAGTCAAGCGATGCGATCATCGCGCCTTGGCGCCGCGGATCGATCAACTAATACGTGGCAATCTGGCCGACGCTGCGGCCGACATCGAGATACACACCTGCGCCTGTGTGGCAACAAGGATCGATGAAACACGGGCGCGTATGCAAGGGAGCGCGGGATGGCCTCCAGCGCCTGCAAGTGGCAGCTCAGTCGCTCTTCTGCTTGCGCCGGCGGCGCCACATCGCAATGCCGAAGCCACCAAGAACGCTACCCATCAAAGGCAAGGCCGCAGGCAGCGGGGTTGGAAGAGGAGTGTTTCCGGTTGTGTCGCCGGTGGACGTATCGAACACGAAGTTCGTGAGCTTTCGAATATACTGCTCGTAGTCATCGCACTCGTCATAATCTCTTCGGCTCTTGTATTTCGACTTGTTCTTCTCGTAGTACTCGTCGCGGCTCATATATGTGAGGTAATTGAAATTGGTGAAGTTATAGTCTTTTCCGTTCTTCGATTTTTCCGTGTAGCCGTTGGGATCGGACTTCAAATAGATGCCAGATACATAGAGCGGATTTTCAGAGAACTTGATGGCCTTGGGGGCCAATGAATCCATCGTCAGAGGCTTTTCATCGCCGGGATTGCCCCACGGCAGGCTGATCATCTGCCAATGCCAGTTCCAGTGTCCATATTTGTCCTTGCCGTCACTGACCAGCAAATACATCGAGAAGGCCGTTGTCTTGTTTGTGCAGCAGCCCTCGTACAGGCCATAACCGGTGATATCGGTCAGCTCATTGGCCTTGAAGGTCTTGAAGTAAATGGCTTCATCGTTGAAGTTGTTATCCCCGGTCCATGGGATTGTCGTGACGGCGATCGCCGATGAAGTAAGGCCGCCGACCAGCAGCGCGACCGAAGCACCTATCGAATGTAGCGAGTTCCAAAGACGCATGAGCTCTATCCCCGCCTCATGATCATCAAACGAACAACGCTTGCATCTCCTACTGCTCACCCCGCGCAGTCAAAGTCTTTCTATACCCGAACACCACAATCTCCGAAAACCATTGCAAATCCGCAACATTTTTACGTTCACGCCCGGTGCAATCGCCGGACCCGCGACGCTCAATAGTAACGAGTCACATCCTCCGGAACTTTGTTGAGCACCAGTCGAATCACGTCGGTCGCTGCGAGATGGCGCGCCGATTCCTCGATGTCGCTGCGCAGGGATTTTCCCGCGGCCGCCACCAGCAGCGCACAGTCAATCTGTGGAAGCACAGCGATGACATCGTCGCTGACGAGCACTGGCGGCATGTCGACGATCACGGTCCAGGACTGGAAGTCGGTGCGGATCGCCTGCAGCATGGCGCGCATGCCGGCCGACGTCATCCACTCCGAGGAGCCCGTGACAGGATGCTCGGTCGGCAGCACGGCGATGCGACTGCCGGCAATGCGCGCCGAGATCAGAGCATCCTGCAGGCGCGTCGAACCTTCGACCACGCTGAGCACACCGGTGCTGCAAGTCAGCCCAAGACAGGCGGCCACCTGCGGCTTCTGCAGATCGAGGTCAACGAGCAGCACGGCGCGATCGGACTGACGCGCGATCGAGAGCGCGAGATTGACCGAGGTCAGCGTCTTGCCGCAGCCCGGTGTCGGCGAGGTGACCGCGAGCATCTGCCAGTGACTCGTATCCATTGTACGCAGGACTTGCGTGCGCAGGATGTCGAAGGACTTCGCGCGGGGATCGTGCACGTCATGGGCGACGACCCGGCGTGATTCGAGGTGCCGCGGATCGAGTGCGAGCTCGCCGACGCGATGGCGATTCGAGGAAGCCTTGTCCGTGCTGGCGCTCAAAGGCATGCGCACGCGGCCCGGACTAGCAACGACCGCGTCAGGCACGAGCGTGTCTTTGACCCGATTGAACGCTTGTCGGATGAATTCCATGAGTTCGTGTCCTCAAAATGTGAACGGCTCGCGACAACAGGGAAAATGGCAACTAGCCAAGCAGGCGTGCCATGAAAGCGGACCACAGCTCGTCGAGCGGCTTGACAAGGAGGTGCACCGCAACAAGGCCGAGCAAGATGGTCGGCACTGAGGCGATGATGCCCAACCGCAGCACAGCCTTTTGCCGTGCGAGCTCGGCCCTGGTGGCAATGTAAGGCACCGAGGTGACCAAGGTCGGATCGGCAAGGCTATAGAGATCCCGGCTTGCGCGCACCGAGCCGTTGAGCACCTCGGCAGCGACCACGCTTCCCATGCCCGCCACCAAGGCGAGCGCCAGCACCATCGCGAGCATCTTCGGCCGGTTGGGCTTGACCGGCTTCGTGGGCATCACCGCCTGCTCGAGAATCTCGAGCCGCTCGGAGAACTGATCGCGCTCGAGGCTTTCGCCGAGTTTCGCCGCGTCAAGCTTCTGATTGGCGACCTCGAGGCTTTTCTGGATGGCCGCGCGCTGATTCTGCAGAGCCTCGAGGCCGCTGTCGCCCCCGACCCTGGCGGTTGCCTCTTCGAGCGCGGCGATCTGGCGCTTAATGCGAATCAATTCGGGGTGCGCATTGGAGTAGAGGCCCGACTTTTCGCCCAGCTCGGCCCGCAGCGTCGTCAGCTGTTGGACAACACGCTCGGGAACGGCATCGAACTTGCGCCTGAGCTCGGCGATCTGGCCCTCGACGGTGCCGAGATCGGTTTCGAGCTTCTTGGCCTCACGGCTCAAAAATCGCGTCGTTTCCGACGCACGGCTGGTGCGGTTGCGGGCATCCTCGCTGAGAATCAGCGTTACAAGCTCATTGGCGACGCTGCGCGCGATCGGCGGGACTTCATATTCGAAGCTCACCGTCAGCGCGATGGTCAAATCGTTGCGCCGGCGCGATTCGAGCTCCAGCGGCATCAGACTCGTGCGCGCCTTCATGAGGTCCAACAGTTCTGTACCCGACAAGGTCTGACGCTTGTCGGGGAAGAGCCGGAACTTCTCAACGATGTTGAGCAGATTCTCGCGCGTCATGACGCGCTGCTCGATCACCTGAATGCGCTCCTTGGCGCCCGCCGTGACGGTGGGACGCACCAGCTCAGTCGGGATCTGCTGCGATTCGACGAGAATACGCGCTTCCGACCGGAAGATCGGCGGCAGCGCCATCGTCACAACGAAGCCGACGGAGAGCACAAGGATGAACGGCAGAATGAGCAGGAGCTTGCGCCGCTTCAAAACAGCGACGTAACTCCACACATCGAGACCCTGATCAGGGCTCTCGTAGCGGGATTCAAGCTGAGATCGAGACGTTTGTTGAGGCGCGCTCTGGAGCATTGGCGACCATGCTATGTACGCGTTGAACTGAATTCACCCGCATGCGCCCCACATTCGGCACACACCCCGCCTGTTCCAGAGCGAGGCACCCGTGTCTTCCCCAAGACCGAGTTATTGATTCGCGCCTGCCAGTGATCACGATCCTACAGAGCAACTCGCCGAGGATCGGATCACCAGGCAGACGAGGACCTTCTTAAATCACGACCAAACCGTTGTCTCAGCCTGCAGCAGCACCTTGACGCTTGCGGCGTCCCAGCACACCCAGGCCAACCAGGGCCGAGCCGAACAGCAGCAGCGCTGGCGGCAGCGGAACTGGATTCTGGCGATCAACGTCCGGGGTTAGCACGCTGGTGCTGTACGAGCCGTTCGCTTTCTTGTTCGGCAACGTCCAATCCAACACCAACTGATAGATGCCAGCCAGAGTAATTGGGAGCGGCCAATCGATGAAGCCGGCCAGCGCACTGGTCGTCTGGAAGATCCCGCTGCCGCCTGGGCCGATCCAGGTCACCGACAGGGAGGAGAATCCGTTCGGACCAATGGTCAGATTTGTCGTTGAGTTCAACGCCGTCAGCACCGGCGGGGGCGCGTACAAGAAATTATACGTGTCCGTGCCGAAGGTCGCCACGGCGCCAGGATGCGCTGCGATAGCAAGATATTCAGTATCAGGCGCAAGAAGATAGGGACCGCTGGGTGCGGGCGATATTAGAACCAGCGATGTTGCGTTCGCGGCTCCGGTTACAAAGACACCGACAGCCAACGCCGCACACCATCGAAGCATTCGTGAAAACATCTTTAGCACTCCCTCTTTCATCCTCAGGTTGAAATCCATCCACCCAGAACCTTCAACCGCGAGGATGCCAGACCGAGGTACCGGAGGCAAGATTTATTAACCATTGATCCACCATCTTGTCGTCTAGAAATTCCAGTTATTTCAATGTGATACGTTTTTGAGCACACGATTCAGCCTGATTGTTGCCGGAATATCGCACTAATAAAGCCATCTGGAATCAAGCCCCAATTGGCTACCTTACACGCATAGCGGGATTCATGTCTTAAAAAACTACCACCAATATTCCGACCACCGCAAAGCTCGCGCGCCTGTGGTGCAGTTGAAAAGATTTGCGCGTCGTCGGAGATTCGGCTCCCGCCGAAATCCAGTGAGGCACGCCCAAACCAGCATCCCAAGTCCGTAACTTGCATGATTCTGCGACGGCCTTCGTTTGCGAATTTCCGGATGAAGGACGTCCGGCACAGCTTTGGTTGAGAAGCTCGCATCCCGGGCTCGCGGCAAAAAAATAGAGAATGACGCGGACTTCTGTATCGCCACACTTGTGGGCCTGAAGGGCCTCGCCGATGACATCAGCGACGCGATGCTTCGCGTCGAGGAGCGAAAACGCCTTTGAAGATTGCCGGTAAGGAAAAGCCTTTGTTCCCGAAGCAATCTCAAGCGCTCCGACTGACCGAGATGCCAAGGTCACAATACCGGTTCAATTCCGTCCGATCATGCTCTAGGAACGCACCAGAAGGGGTGAGCGCAATGACTGAACAGCGCCTGGCAGCTGCGCACGATCCCGCCACATCTGCGGGCTTCTCGATCTCGTCGCAGGTGCTGCCCGGCCTGATGGCGGCGCTCGACACTCTTGCAATCTGGTCGGTGGCGCTGATTTCCTTTGCGGCTCTCGTCGGAGGCTACCTGGACGAGGCGGAGCACTACATTACCGCCATCTGCTTCGTTTGGCTCGTGACGTTGATGCTCATGCACTTTGCAGGGCTCTATCAGCTCGAGCCGATCATGCGGCCGCTCGGCTTCGTGGACAAATTTCTTGTCGCGTTCGCGACCACGGTTCTGTTTCTCCTTGCGGCAGTCTTTGCGCTCAAAGTATCCGCCGACTTCTCCCGACTATGGATGGCAGCCTTCACTGCGGGCGCCTGCTCCGCCACGCTCGTCGTAAGAATTATTGCGTCAATCGTGCTGCGCCGACTCGCAGACAAGCGCGTATTCACCCGGCACGTTGTCATCGTGGGCGCCGGCGAGCAGGCCAAGAGGCTTCTCGCTCATATCGACGCCAATCCGCCCCAGTTCGTATCGGTGCTCGGCATCTTTGCGCAGGACAAAGGCGCAAACTCGCCCTCATCCAATCGCTATCCGGTTCTTGGCACGTTTGACGAGCTGGTCTCGTTTGCACGCCATCACAAGGTTGACGACGTGGTGATTGCGCTGCCCTGGTCGGCGGACGAGCAGATCTCCGCGCTTGTCGGCATGCTGCGTGAATTGCCGGTGCACGTCTATCTCGGCTCAGACCTGGTTGGCTTCCGCCTGCCGTTCCGCGCTGCACCCGATCACTTCGGCGGAATGCCGCTGGTCGAGGTCATGGGCCATCCGCTCGCCGGCTGGGGCTCGGTCCAGAAGGCAGCGCTCGACTATGGCCTCGGAATCATTCTCACAATTATCCTGGCGCCCATGATGGCCATCATCGCACTCGCCATCAAGCTCGACAGCCGGGGCCCCATACTGTTCCGGCAGAGTCGCTATGGTTTCGTCAATCGCATCTTCCTCATCAACAAGTTCCGCACCATGCGGCACAGCGACGTAACGGAAGAGAAGACAAAGCAGGCAACGCGCGACGATCCACGGGTGACGCGACTCGGCCGTTTTCTGCGGCGTACAAGCCTCGATGAGCTGCCGCAGCTGTTCAATGTCCTCAATGGCACAATGTCACTCGTTGGCCCGCGCCCGCATGCGAACGATCACAACGAGATCTACTCTCAGCTCGTGCTGGGCTATTTCATCCGCCACCGGGTCAAGCCTGGCATTACTGGCTGGGCGCAGGTCAACGGCTATCGTGGCGAGACCAAAACGCTCGAGGACATCGAAGCGCGGGTGCGACACGACATTTATTATGTCGACAACTGGTCGCCGCTGCTCGATCTGAAAATTCTGATCAGAACGGTGCTGATCTGCCTGACCGGGCGGAACGCGTATTGACAGCCATTTGAATCTGTCGCTGCGAAAGTCCATTCCAGCAGGATGGACGATGCTCCACATCAACCAAATACAGCCTGGCTCAGACGCACCTCTCGACGTCTACCAAAAAAGCTGATGGCCGGGACAGGCCCGGCCACCACATCGTCACGACTCAGTTTGGAGATCAGCTGCCCATCTTTTTCAACGCGGCCTTAACCTTCTCGCCGAGCTGATTGTCACTTGCCGCGAGCTCGAGCGCCTTCTTGAGCTGCTCCGCCGCTTTCCCGGTATCGCCAAGCGACGCATAGGTCATCCCGAGGTGGTATCGGACGAGCGCGATGTTCGGCAGCTCCGTCACGGCTTCCTCGAGCAGAGGCAGCGCCACCTTGTGCTCGCCGCGCTGATGATGCACCCAGCCGAGCGTGTCCTTGAATTGCGGGACCTGCGCTTTGCGCAGACCGGCGGCCACCGCATAAGCCCGGTCGAGGCTCGCCGCATCGGTTCGGTTGTCCGACAGCAGGCTCGCAAGATTGTTGGCGACAAGGAGCGAACCCGGCTGCTGCTTGAGCAGCTGGTCGTACTCGTTGATAGCCGAGTCGTAATCTCCCTTCAGCTCGTGGAGGCCCGCCAAGGCAAGCCGCAGCGTAAAGCTGTCGGGCTGCTCACGCAGCCCCGCCTGAATGGTGTTGGACGCCTCCGCAAAGTTGTTCTGCCGGATTTGGAAGCTCGCAAGCGCAGTGTAGCCCACCTCGCTCTTAGGCTGCTGATCGACCGCGGCCTTGAAGCTGACCAGGGCCTGGTCTGGCTCATTCTTGAACAGCTGGGTAGAGCCCAGCAACACACGCGCTTCGGCATTGGTCGGATTCTTCTGCAGGACGCTCTGCAGGAAAGCGACCGCCCGATCGGCTTTGTCGGCGCGCACATAGGTATTGACCAGGGCCAGCAATGGCTGAACCGAGTTCGGCGTCGCCGCGTAAGCGTTCTGCAGGATGCCAATGCTTTCGTCATAGCGCGAGCGGCCGCTCAGCGACGCCGCCAGAATCTGGTTCGCGACTGTCTCGTCGCCGCTAATACGACGGATCGATTCGGCAATCTCCTGCGCACCGGTCCAGTTCTGTCGCGCCAGCCGCGCATTCGCGAGCGCGGTGAGCACACGCAGATCGTTGGGCTGACGGCCGGCAAGCTCGGTCAGCACGTCTTCAGCGCGTGCACTGCTGCCGCGACGCTGCAAGAACCCGACATAGCCAAGGCCAACCACGGGATCGAAATTCGAGACCTTGGTGGCGTCGGCGAACTGCTTGTCGGCGAGCTCGATCTTGCCGCCACGTTCGTAGGCGACCGCCAGCAGCAGCAGCAGGTCGCTCGCGCGCGGCTGGTCGTTGAGCGCCTGGCGCAGATCAGACACTGCCGCATCGAGATCGCCGCGTTCCAGGCGGATCGTCGCACGCAGTTTCAGAGCACTGATGTTGCGGCTGTCCTCTTTGAGGGTCTTGGAGACCAGCTCCTCCGCCGCATCGGTCTTCTTGCGGGCCAGGTGCATCTCGGCCAGCTTGACCTGCGCCGCAAGCGCTTGCGGGCGCGGCCCGCCGCTGCCGGCAAGCGTCTCAAGGAGCTGCACGGCGTCTTTATAGTTTCCTTCCGCGAAGTGCAGCTCGGCGAGCGCAATTTGGAACGGGAAGACCTGGCCACCTGCGTTGATCCGAGTCTGCAGCTCCTGGCGGGCCGCGGCGGCCCCTTTGACCATGTTGACGTAGCGTGCCACGTCGAGCGCGGCTTCGGTGTCGTTCGGCCGCGCCTGCGCGAGCGCGCGGAGCTCACGCTCGGCATCATCGGGCCGCTTCTGGTCGACGTAGAACTTCACCAGCTGCCGCCGCAGCCCCACCTCCTGCGGATAGACCTCGACGAGCTTGTGCAGGAGCGCCTCGGCTTGCTTGAGCTCGCCCATGCGCTCGAAGATGACCAGCTTGAAGACCTGGATGCCCATGTTTTTCACATCGGCCACTTCCTTGCGGTCGAGCAGCAGAAGCGCGCCTTCCGAATCGCCGCGCGCAAGCCGCTCGGCGGCAAGGACGATGACGGCCTCGGCATTGGCCGGGTCGAGCTCGAGCGCCGCGCGCGCATCTCGCACTGCGCCGGCCGTGTCGTTGAGCTTGAGCGCGACAGCCGACCGGAAAGCGAGCGCGCCGGCGTTCTGATTGACGACATCACCCGCTGCATCGACGAGCTTGAGCGCATCATCGACCGCATTGCCAAGAAGCATCAGCCGGCCGAGCCGCAGCCTGGTCTCGATATCGGCGGGGTCAAGCTGCACGATCGTGCGCAGGATGCCGGCAGTCGCATCCCAGTTCTGGTTGCGCTCCTCGATCTGCGACAGCTCGCGCCAAGCCGGGATGAGATCTTTCTTGAGCTTGACCGCATTGCGGAACTCGAGACCCGCCTTCACGTATTCTTTCTGCTCAACGAACTGGAGGCCGCGCTGATAGTGGCTCTGGGCGCGATCTTCGGCCGAAGCGCAGCCCGCCAACGCAAGCGCCGCACAAAGCAGGAGCGCCCGGTGGGCACGAAGGCGTGACGGATGACTCGATACTGGCATGATGACCTCTATGATCGACGTTCGAAGGGACGGGACAGCGCAGACTTGTGGTCGAGAATGTTTTCGGGCGGCAGATACTGGCTCAGCCTTGGCTCGAGCTCCCGGATGAAGGATTGCAGTCGCAAATCGGCCTCGCGCTCGGTCTCGGCGCGGCCGATCGGCGTGGTGAGACGGATCAGCGCGCCGTCGGTCCGGTTCTTCAGAAGGGCATCCGTGAACAGGTACCATTTCGACCAGTATTCGTTCGCCACTCGCCGGCCGCGCTGGACGAACCAATAGTAGACAAGCTGCTTCTTGGAATCGTGCTCGATGACGGCGCGGTTGAACGGAAAGGCAATGTTCGATTCGTCGTCCTTGAAAGTCGTACGATCGAACTTGGTGATCAGCCAGCCGCCGCCCGGCATGCAGACGATCGGCGAATGCGGCGAATTCCCTTTGCGCTGGGACGCATAGTAGGCGACGTAGAAGTTGATGGCGCCGACGGCAGGTCTGCTGTAGTCGGCAAGGATATAGTCCTCAAGACCAAGCGCGTGCTCAACCTGCGGCTCGAGCATCGATGGCCGGCCTTGCCACTGACCGAGCATATTGGGGAAGGCAACAAAGCGCGTTCGATCCGGCACGATCTCCTGACGTTCGGCGACGAAGACGATGCCAACGCCGGCGGCGCACAGAAGCAGGAACGAGGCCGCGAGCGGAGCACGTCGCGGCGCTGGCGTCTCGCAAGTTGACGACAGGCTCGGGTTCACCTGTGGGAGCTGAAAGACCTCGAAGAAGCCCTTGCCGGCGCAAAGGCGCGCGAACAGGAGAATTTCCGCAGCAAGCAGGCCCGCGCAAGCAAGAAAGATGATCCAGCCTTCAAAGAAATGCAGCAGGCCTTCAGCCTGCTCGGTGCCCCAGCGATCGACCAGCACGCCGACCATGCCGATGCGGAAGCTGTTCATCACGATGGTGATCGGCACCGTGGACAAGAGAACGAATGCACGCTGCCAGAGCGGGGCGCGGAAGAAATAGGCCGCGAGAAAACCGAGGCTCAGCAGCGGATAGAGATAGCGCAGCCCGCTGCAGGCCTCGACCACCTGCAGCTTGTATTGGCCGAGATCGATGACATTGCCTTCGAGATAGACCGGCACCTGCAGGAGGCGAATGAACCAGACGCCAAGCTCGGAGGAGATGAGTTGCAGCCGCCAGGAGAGAACCGAGTCGATGAAATAGGGCAGCGGGATGGCAAACACCAGGAAGATGATCGGAACCACCGTGACCCTGAGCAGCGAGAACCCACCGAGCCCCAGCACGATCCCAAGGAGCGCAACAATGAACCCGAGCTGCGAGAGCAGGAAGAACGCGCTCAACTCGCCGGCCACATGCATGAGCATGGCAATGAGGATGAGCGAAAGTCCAAACCAGGATGGCCGCCCAAGGCTCGCAACGAGCGCATCGCGCCGCATCCAAAGGAGCCACAGCACGATCGCGGGGATGAAGAAGCCGTGGCTGTATTCGTCCTGCGCGATCCAACGCCGCACGAGCTCAGCAAGCGCGCCGTAAAAAACCCCGCCGGCAGCAACCACGGCGGCAAGCGCGACGAAGCCGGAATAAATTGCACGATCGACACGAATGGCTTGGGCAGACATTACGCACCCTGACTCAGCAACATTAAACATTCTGGCTCGAAAGCAGATATCCAACACCCTGCAGGCGAAACAGCGTTCGCAGCCGTCGCGTTGCTCCATGCATCGTGAGAGGGATATTTTGAACTCTCAAAAGCTTCCACAGCACCAGGAGCAGCCCCAGGAACCGGGCATCAACGGTCGTCACCTTCGACACGTCAATCGTGACAGCGCTCGGGTTCAGGCTCACGACGCGAACAAAACTCGAGATCGCCTGCTTGACGTGTTTTTCGGTCGCGGCACCTGACAAACGCAGCGTCACGTCCCGATCACGCCACAACACCTCGGTCGCGAGAGCCTGCCGCTCGCCGCTTCGGCAAAACCATTCCCACTGGGTCAGGATGGCAAGCGGCAGCACCTGCGAAACCATCAGGCTAAGGAGCTCGAGCCCGTCCTTGCCATAGCGCTTCCAAAGATGCGGTTCCTCCTTGATGCGCCACAGCCATTCAAGGCCGGCCACACGCATCCAGCGGGGCGCACGTCGGACCCTGCCGCTGAGAAAATTGACCGTCGCGCCCAGGTGAGCCCGGATTGGAACCTGCAGCCGATGATGATTCTTCAGGAGCCAAGTCTGGCCTTTCGTGGCGCCCAAGGCGACCGCGAGGAAATCTGCGTCGCTCGCGTTGATCTCGTCGATGATCTCCTTGCTGCTCATGCTTTCGACGGGACCAAAGCCAGGATTCATTCGGCCAACACAGTTCCAGCCGCAGTGCTTGGCGTTCAACGCCTGCGCGGCCGCCGTCGCGGCGCCTTCGCCGCCTCCGAAGAGATAGAGCTTGAGGCGATTCGCAGGGTCATGGACGGCCTTCAGCACCTCGAAAATATCGGAGCCGGCGACGCGCTTCTTGATCGGGACGCCCGTGAGCTTCGCGATCCAAACCAGCGGCATGCCGTCGGCCGGGCAGAGATCGCTGCACAGAAGCGATTCCCTGAAAGTCTCGTCGTTACGACTGCCGATGAGAAAATTGACATTGGGCGTCGAGATGAGAAACGGCGATCTCGTGGCTGCAGCCGTTTCGATCCGCCGCACGACCTCGGGCATGTCGACGGCGTCGACCGGAATGCCCTGCAGACAGTAGACCTCACGCGAAAGCTCGTAAGCCGGCGCTGAAAGCGCGGCAGCGGGATGGCGAGCCTCATCGGTCGCCTCGTGGCGCTCCAAAAAAACCTTGCCATGCCCCAGCAGGGCATTGGTTTCAGGCGCAAGGATTTCAGGCGCAAGCGTGCCAGCCCGAGCGGACATCCTGTCCAGTCCCCAGTTACGCAGCCAACAGAAAAGTCGGATCTCAGCGCGCCCGCATGCGCGCTATGACGGTTCACGTCTCAAGAACGACGATGGCCTCGTGATCAATTCCCCAAACACATGGTGTGTGCGTAGCGATTGCTCTCAGTTATCTTTCATACGATTGGCCGCTGAGGTCGCGGCGGTCAAGCATGATCTTACCGTCGAGATCGCGCACTTGACCGCTTGCAGGACGCGAAGCGGTTCCGCGCTTTGAAAATTTTCGTTAAGTTATAAGGCGTTGCGGTATCGTGTTACGCGAGTGACACAGCGCTCGGTTTTCTTCTGAAGAGGCGCCGAAGTTATCCACAAAATTTTTGATCGGCCGCAAAAAGTCCCGATTCATCTCGCGATGCGTTTGTGATCGTTGCGAGATTTTGTCTGCGCAACGACGCTGGGATCTTCGAAGGGAAAGTCTGTGTTGCTGGCAAGCCACTCGCCACTGTCGCCAGCAGCCGTCGCTCAGCGTCTCAGGCGTGATCGCAGCCGAATGAAGGCAACGCGAGAGACCAACTCGCGGCGATTGCCTAGGTCAATTCTATGGGCCGCTGCGATGGCCCAGCAGCTTTCTTCTGCCTTCTGCGCCACTTACCTACGCCTACGGTCCCAGCAAGCACCGAACCGAAGAGCCATAAGGCCGCCGGAATTGGCGTAGGAACGGGCGGCGGATCGCCGGCGTTTGTGCCGCAGTTCGTACATGTCCCATCGCCATAGCGCGGAGTTGTGCCGAACAAAAAGACGATGTTATTAAGCGTGCTCGTGTCCTTTACGCCCGGAATCGTGATCGTGAATATGGGCGAGCCCACCACGTTGGGGTTGTCACCACTGATCGAGTTATTCGCATTGGTGTATTTATTGCTGCCGTTGGGAGGACCGATAATCAAGCGATCCGGGTTCCCGCCACTGAGCGTCGTCAACGTGATGGTGATGCCTGTTTCGGACGCCTTCCACCTTGTGAGGGGATCAGTCACAGGAGCCGAGAATGTGTCGTTGCCGATATCGACCGTGGTTACGAAACTGTTGGAAACAGTGCGCGACAACGATCCCGATCCACTGGCCCCACTCACATCAAACTTGATTCCGCTCACGAGCTGCCCGGCGGACTTAGGATTTGCAAGGAGATCTGTGAGTGTGACGGCAACAGTACCATTGCCCAAGGTGAAATCCGCCTTCGCATTCACCGCACCATCGACACACAGCGGACAGGTCGTAGTTGTATATGTGACTGCGCCAGCGGACGTATTGAACCAAATCAGCGCGATCGCACCGGCGATGGCAGCGTTCGGCAACATTGACTTTGTGTGTTTCACCTAAGGTCTCCGATGCTTCACGCCGCCCTCAAACGCGCTCCCGCGCACATGATGGTTCGTTGAGGTTATTTTTTATTGACCATACGATTGGCTAATGAGGCCGCACCGGTCAAGCACGATCTTACCGGTTGGAGCTGCGACGACAGAAGTATGCGCAATGAGTAGACGTCTTGTAGCGCGCACAAAACGCGAGAAACATCAGTTCAATCTGTCGGTTAGGGCGTACCTGTTACGCGCAGATCACAGTGATCAATTTTTCTGGTGATCGTCGTGCCAGCACTTATCGAAATATTTCAGACGGCCACAAAAATTCCAATTCATTTGCCGATCGGGCATTTGATCGTCACAAATATCATCTGCGAGATGCGCGCATGCCGACTCGCTCGCCGCCCGCGCCCCAATATCTAATCATTTGAAGGATGGACATCACCGACTGGGCTTAAGGCAAGCAGCACCAGCCTTTTCTGCTCCAATCGCTCAGCACCCCCGGCAACTCTTGCGGCTTGCCTCTTCCTGCTTGCGGTCTTGCACGTCGTCATCAGCCTCGAGCGGCTCGTTGTTTTTCGCATCAACCCTGGCCCACGGCCTGAACTCAGAACGCGACGCGACCGCCGCCTCTCGCTCCGCTCGATTGATGAGATCGCGGGCGACTGGCGCTCGTGGTGTGGATTTCGACATTTTGAGGCTGCGGGAGATCTCATCGCCCGTAAATGGTTCTTGTGGCATGTATTTGTGCCACTCGCCGAGATCCAGGCGTTGAACCGAGTTCGAACAGCCACAAAGCGTAAGAATGGCAAGAGCCAATCCCGCGGATACGTAACCTCTCCCCATCGCGCAAACTCTCATCCACCACAGTTACTGACGTAACCGCGCTCTGCACAAACAGCGATGTCCCAGAGGCCCCCAGCCCCTACCCGGATGCTAAGCACGTTTTCCGACGGTATGGAAGTCTGGAATAAAATCACTGTGGATGGCCCGCGAATTGTCCTTGCGACAATCGCGGAGAACTCAAAACAGCACGAGCGAGTTGCTCCTGCGTTGCGATGCGCAACTCGCAAGGAGCGGCCAGACAGCAGAATCGCCGGGCGAGATCAGATAAGCAGCGCCGACCGAGGCCGATCAACAGAGCGAACGCGACGCGTGCGACACCCCTCCCCGGGCCTTCTCGCGCAGCTGATGAACCTGCAAGGTCTTTACCGCGGATCCTCGCGGTATCGAGTTGTACGTCGCCATCAACTGCTCCAGCTGCTCCGAAGACCTTGGCTTGGTTGAACTCATCAGCAGCAGTTGTCGCACACACGGCCAGGAGAGACCGATTGCTCTTGATACAATGAACAGCCGATCGCAGGTCGCCTCAACCATCAATCGCTCGATCTGAGCTGCCGGCAGGCGACACAATTCCGAAATTGCGATCACAACCTCCTCGAATTCTCCTTGGCGCGCAAACGCCAAGAGATCATTTTCGGAGAGAGCGCCCGCTTCCTGCAACGCCGCGACACGCAGCCGTGCGCTTCCATAACGGCTTGAGTCCTCCTGTGACGCTTCCTGCAGTCTTTGGCTTGCAAGCCTCAAGACTTCGGCGACTTCCCCGGCTTTCCTCCCCGCCTCCTCCTCGAGCTCGCTCCGCACCGCGGCGGATGCCTTCTCAAAAAGTGCGAGCATGTGCTGACGCGGGATATCCGCCCTGTTGAAAACGGCGCATGCCAATTGTCGGCTGTCGCGGGCACGATCCACCATCAGGGAAAATCCATGGTCGGACAGTTGGGCACCGCCGTTCTTTGCCAAGTTCAGCATGACCTGCTCATTGCCCCTCTCGATGAGGACATCGCTCAGTTCATGGCTGATCGTCGACCGCAGCGAAATGGCGCCCAGGTGATCCTGACTCTTGCTTCTTGCGCAGCCCACCAGAAACTCATCATCCAGGCAGGGGGACTGCTGCAAGACGGAGCCGGCAACCTCGATAGCGTCGTCGTTTGCCAGATGCCTGATGACACGTCGCGGGCCGTCGTCGAGGGACGCCAATCTGTTTGCCAGATACTCTCGCACCTCCCGGTCGACGTGGTCGAGCAATTTCAACATCACCGTATCGAACAACTCGACTTGCTGATCCGAATAGCTGGCCAGATTGCTCAGAAATAGATCCGCCGTGCGCCGGAGCACGCGGCCGCGCTCCCGGATACTGCGGCCTGACAGGCTGTCGGCCAGTGCAGCGGAGGAATCAACCAGGGTGGCGAGCGTTTCCGTCGATGATCCTTGTACGCTATTCTTCATTGCACATCACCGGATTGCCATCACACCGCTAGGCCGCCTTGGTCGCATCATCTTTCGCGTGAATGATTGAAAAATCGATATCGCCGAGCACCTTGGCCTCGCCAAAGAGATACCCCTGGCCAAGCTCGATTCCGAGCGAAGTCACCTCTCGGAGCTGCGTTTCGGTTTCAATGCCTTCAGCGCAGCTCGTGAGCTTCAATGCCCGCGACAGCTGGACGATTGACGCGACGACGGCCTTGGCTTCCGGCCGATCAAGCTTTTCGACAAACGACCTGTCGACCTTGACCTTCTCGAATGGAAAGGACGTGAGATAGCTGAGCGAGGAATAACCCACGCCAAAATCGTCGAGCGAGATCGATATGCCGAGATTCTTCAATTGATGCAGCGCCGCCAGATTGGGCTCGGTCTCCCTCAGCAGAACGTTTTCGGTGATTTCGATCTCAAGGCGCTCCGGCGGCAGCTGCAAGTCGACAAGTGCGCAAATCACCGCGTCCACGATATTCGATTTGGCGAACTGAACCGACGAAAGGTTGATGGCGACCTTGATCTCATCGGGCATTTTCATCGCATCGTGACACGCCTTTGCCATGACCCACTCGCCAAGCTGGATGATCAAGCCAGTCTCTTCGGCCAGTGGGATGAAGTCCGCAGGAGGTACCACGCCCTTGGTCGGATGCCGCCAGCGCACCAAGGCCTCGACGGCTCTGATACGCCCCGTCTTGTTCTCGACGATCGGTTGATAAAGGAGATCAAACTCGTCGCGCCAGACCGCTTGGCGAAGATCGTTCTCCAAGGCATTGCGGCTATCCGCCTCGCTCTTGAGCTTCTCGTCGTAAACGCGGAAGCAGTTGCGCCCCTCATTCTTGGCCTTATAGAGCGCAAGATCGGCATTCTTCAGGATTTCATCGCCACGGTCGCCATGCCTGGGCGCGAACGCAATGCCGATGCTGCATCCAATAGCAACCGTCTGACCTTCGATCCGATATGGCGCGCCGAGCACCTCGACCAGCCGCGCTGCCAGCCTTTCGGTTCCCCCTTTTTCCACCTCCCGTCCAAGCAGAATGAGCAAGGCAAACTCGTCGCCGCCCAGACGGGCAGCCACGTCGACTTCACGAATAGTCGACTTGATCCGGCTTGCCACCTCTTTGAGCAGCATGTCGCCGGTGTGATGCCCATAGGTGTCGTTCACGGTCTTGAAGTTGTCGAGATCGAGCTGAAAGATCGCAAACTCGTTCCCTATGCGCCGCAGCCGCGCCAGGCTTTCCTCGACCTTTTCTCTGAACAGGTTTCTGTTGGCCAGATCCGTCAGCGCATCATAAAGAGCGAGACGCTCGATCTTGGCCTGCGAATTCTTCCGCTCCGTGATGTCGTCGATGAGAGAAACCAGATATTGCGCCTTCTGGTCGCTGTCTCGGACAACGGCCCTGCTTATCGTAACGAAACGACGGTCGCCGGCTCCCGTGGTGATGGGGAACTCGCCGCTGACAAGTTCATCAAACGAGTTGAGCGCCCGGGTATCGTAGTCTTCGATCAACGCGGCGACATCTTTGGGAAGAAATTCGTCAACGGTCTTGCCGATAACCTTTTCGCGCGGGATTCGCATGAATGCTTCGTAAGCACGGTTCACGAAGATGAACTTCCTGGAATCCGGGTCTTTGATGACAATCGGCATCGGAATGCTTTGGATGACGGTGTCCAGGAAAGACTTGACGTTGGTCAGCTCAGTCTCCGCACGCTTCTGTTCCGTCACGTCCTCATGAGTTGAAACCCACCCACCGTCATCTTTTGGACAGTGGATGGTGTGCACGATCCGTCCGTTGACCAAGGTCATTGTGCTTTCGACCCGGCCCAGCGAGAGCAGCGCCATGAGCTCCTTGGCATAGCGCTCGCTGCTTCCCGTAAACGTCCCTGCTACCTGTCTCGCGTCGAGAACGTCCTTAAAGCTGGTGCCGAGCTTGATATGCGCGGGCGACACGCCATGCATCTGCAGGTATCTTGAATTGTAAGCGACAAGCGTTCCGTCTGCATCGTACATGCTCAAGCCCTGCGACATGTTCTCGGTCGCAGACTTGAAGCGAATGGCCATGCTTTTCAGCTCTTGCTGCGTTTGAGTGAGCCACGACAGATGGCGGTAGTCGGCGCATCCGGCGATGAGCAGAATCAATGACAGTGCCGTCGCCAAGAGAAGATAGATGGTTTGATGACGCCGATACTCCGAAAAGACCCGGTCTTCGGCGAGGCCCGCCGTGAAGACGAGTGGAAGGATATCGGACTTGCGATAGGCAACTAGCCGGTTGATTCCATCGACAACACCACCGCCCCAGTAGGTCCCATACGGTGACTGCGCCAGCCCGGCGTCGAGCGGCGGCGAGTTGATCTTCTTTCCAATTGCGGGGGTCGACGTTCCGCGCGAGACGAGCACAACATTGTCAGCGTTGCGCAGAATAAGGCTTCCATGTTCTCCGAGCTGCGCGGTTTCGATGAACGCCCCGAGCTGCTCGGGATCGATTGAAGCGACGATAACACCCGCAAAACTTTCATCCTTGCCGCGCAAGGGCCGGGCGAGCTGAATGGACCATTTGCCGGATGCACGTCCCAAGACCGGAGGCGCGACATACATCGCGTCGCTTTTTCGATTGGCAAGGTGAGTGAAATGGTCACGATCGCCGAGGTACAACCGCGGACCTTCATAGTCCGTGGTTGTGTCCGTCATGTAGCCATCCGATCCAATCAAGCTGATTTGGATCAGGCTCGACGAGTTCAACGAGGCTTTTTCCACCCAATATTTGAGATTGAATTCGGCAGGATTGCTCTCATAGAGTCGACGAAGCATAAGCACGGTTCTGTCGACGCCGAGAAAGACTTCTTTCACTGTTCTCCTGAAATATTCGCACGACATTGGAGAGATGCAATTCTCCCTGCGCAATCGCCCGGCGCTGCTCGAGTGACAGGCCCAAGAAATAGATCAGCCAAAAGATCGGCACCATGATCAAGGCGATACGGACGCCGGCGCTTCGTTGCGCCAACGACGCCATCTCGCGCCAGGTAAGGGACTTGGCCGACATAGAACGCTCCCAAGGGACTGCTCGGGAGCATCAGCGAAAAGCTGCAAAGATACGTTTGTTTCACGGGCAAGAGCCGTAAAATGGTTTATTTCACGTCAACAAGCGGCTTAAGAGGCAAGCTCTGGCCGCCCGCCGCATGGGAGATTCCCGACGTTAACGTCTTGTAGATCATGTTAGCCGCGGTCGGTTCTGATCCATCGCGACGCCCGTTTCCGCACCAGAAAGCGCCCGTACAGGCCGAGCTTGCCGAGCACATAAGGCACCACCGATAGCAACGCGGCCGGCGGCAAGAGATCGCGCCCGTGTGTGACCCAGCACAGCAGGACGGCGAACACAAACGCGACAAGCGCCGAGGCGCTGATGATGAAGGGCACGTTTGAGAGACCCGCTGACCACGCTATGCCGGTTGCCAGCAGCGCACCCGCGAGGAGCAGCCCGAGCAACGCGAGAGGTGGAATCGCGAGGTCGAGCGCAAGCCCGAACAGGCCGGCATGGCGGCGCATGATCGCCTGCCCGATCAGCCGCGGCACCAATGTGACGATCAAGCCGAGGTGACCATGCTCCCAGCGTTGCCGCTGAGTTTTCGCTCCTTCGACCGAGGTCGGAAACTGGCTGGTCACGCTGGCGTCCTGACAAAACAGCGGCGCATGACCAGCGACAGTCAGATCCGGCCCGAGCTTCTGGTCCTCGGCAAGCTCCGCGCTCGCGAATTCGACGGAGCGAACCACCGGCCAAGGGAAGGCCATTCCGGTTCCCATCAAGCGGCATGGCAGACCCAGCGCGCTCAATCCCAATGGACGGACCCAGTTCCTCACTCGCCAGGCGAACTCTGCGACCCGAAAATTGATCGGAGCGCTATCCGGCGAAACCATGAGATCCAGCGCCTGAACGGGTCGGTTGGTCGCGACGCAGAGCCTGGCCAATCGATCGATGGCACCCTCTGACAGGCGACAATCAGCATCAATAATCATGACAACCTGAGGCGGCGACGCGCGCAGATGCTCCAACCCGAAAGCGAGAGCAAAGCCCTTGCCGATCTTTGTCAGGTCATTGCGTACGATCACTTCGGCGCCAGCCGCTTTCGCGACCGACGTCGTGTCGTCGGAGCAATTGTCCGCAATAACCACAAGACGGTCGCCGGCGATGAGCTGGGCCTTGATGTCATTGACTGTTGCCCCAATGCCAATTCTTTCGTTATGCGCAGGCACGAGGACAGCAACGCTCTGACGAACGGCTTGATCGCCTCCCGGTCTTGACGCCCTGCCCCTGGGGAGAAGAACGGCGGCCACAATTTCAATGAGAAAGACCGCCACCAAAACGGCAAGAACACTCGCCAAGGCAGCCAACACCCATGAAATGGCCAGCACCATCACGCAAACTGTCCTGTGAACCGAGCTATCCGCTAGAACTCGCAGTCTCTAGTCGAATTTCCAACCGGTCTCAGAGTGATAGCAAAGTCGCCCCTTCCGCAAGGTCCGAGCCTGCCGATGGAGCGTAGCGCTGCTCTCGCTCCCAGTCGCGCCGAGAAGGACCTTTGTCTTGCGATCATGAGCGGGTAACTTCCCTGCACCGATCCAGTCAATGTTCCGATCATGAGTTCCCCTTCCGCTGAATGCGCCCGACCTGCCCCGGGTCATCACGCCCAAGCGCCATCGTCGATCCGCGCGGCTGGTTCAGCGAAACCTTTCATCAGCAGCGTTTGGATGATCTCGGCATCCGTTGTCGCTTTGTCCAGGATAATCAGTCTTATTCGGCTCGCGCCGGCACGCTGCGCGGTCTGCACTTTCAGCTACCACCGCACGCGCAGGCCAAGCTGATCATGGTCCTGCGGGGGCGCATCCTGGATGTCGTCGTCGACGTGCGGCGCGGCTCCTCCACCTATGGCCGATCACGTATCGGTCGAAATATCGGCAGACGCCGGCCAACAAGTCTATATTCCGGTCGGCTTTGCACATGGCTTCCTCACCCTCACCGACGACGTGCTCGTGATGTACAAGGTCTCCGACTACTATGCGCCCGCCTGCGACAGCGGAATACGGTGGGATGATCCGGACATTGCCATTCCCTGGCCGATGAGCACGACCGATCTCATCATTTCCGAGAAGGACAGCCGGCTTCCGCGTCTGGCGGAATTTGATAGTCCTTTTGCCTATGACGGTCATCCGCTCGTGTCGCTCACGAGCGATGCCGAGAGCGCCAGTGACGCTTGAGGTCCTGACGCATGAAAATCATCGTCACCGGAGGAGCGGGCTTCATCGGCTCAGCCGTCGTCCGGCACCTCATCGCTCACACGGCGCACGAGGTGCTGGTCCTCGACAAACTGACCTATGCCGGCAATCTCGCCTCGCTCGCGTCGGTTCACGGGCATCGCCGCTACAGATTCAGTCGCATCGACATCTGCGACCGGGCCGCGATTGCCGATGCTTTCGCAAGCTTCGATCCCGATGCCGTCATGCATCTGGCCGCCGAAAGCCACGTCGACCGCTCGATCGATGGCCCGGCCGAGTTCATCAACACCAATGTGGTCGGCACCTACGTTTTGCTCGAGGCCGCGCTGGCACATTGGCGCAAACGCGGGCGAGCGCCAGTTCCGCTTCCACCACATCTCGACCGACGAGGTCTTCGGCGCGCTCACCGACGAGGGCCACTTCACAGAGGAGACGCGCTACGACCCGCGCTCGCCCTACTCGGCCAGCAAGGCGGCCTCCGATCACCTCGTGCGCGCCTGGGGGCACACCTATGGCCTGCCCGATCCTCATCACCAACTGCTCGAACAACTATGGCCCGTATCAATTCCCCGAAAAGCTGATCCCGCTGACCATCATCAAGGGGCTCGCTGGCGAAGACGATGCCGGTCTATGGGCAAGGCCTCAACGTCCGCGACTGGCTCTACGTCGACGACCACGCGCAGGCTCTGACGCAAGTGCTCGAGCAGGGACGCGTCGGCGAGACCTACAACATCGGCGGCCGGGCGCGAGCGCCGCAACATTGACGTGGTCGGCACGATCTGCGAGGTCATGGATCGTCTCGCGCGATGCCCGACGCGCCCATCGCATCGCGAGCTGATCACGTTTGTCTCCGACCGACCGGGGCATGACTTTCGCTATGCCATCGATTTTGCCAAGCTCAACAGCGAGCTCGGCTGGTCGCCCAAACATTCCTTCGAGCAAGGCCTCGAGTTCGACCGTGAGGTGGTACATGGACAACCGCGCCTGGTGGGAGCCGCTCATGTCGACCCATCAAGCCGCCGCCCGCAGGGGCCTGTCGACCTGCGAACCTGAGGGGCGTGATGCGGTTTCTTTTGCTGGGCGGGAATGGCCAGGTCGGCACGGAGTTTCAAGCCCTGCCGCTGCCTCGTGGCGTTGAGGTCGTGGCGCCCGATGAGGGGGCGCTTGACCTCACTGATCATGACGCGCTCGACAGCGTGATTGCCGAGGGCTCCTGGAGCGCGGTGATCAACGCCGCGGCCTATACCGACGTCGACCGCGCCGAAAGCGAGGAAGCGAAGGCGTTGGCCGTCAACGGCGAGGCGCCCGCCCGGCTTGCCGCCGCCACCGAGCCGCCTCGGCATCCCGCTTGTTCACATCTCGACCGACTACGTGTTCGATGGCCGCAAGGGCGCCCCTTATGTCGAGTCCGACACCCCCTGCGCCGCTCAATGCCTATGGCCGCACCAAGCTCGCCGGCGAGCGAGGCGTCGCCGCCGGCAATCCCCGGCATCTCATCGTGCGCACATCCTGGGTGTACAGCCCCTACCGGCGCAACTTCGTACGCACGATCCTGCGGCTGGCGAGCGAGCGCGACCGCCTCACCATCGTGGCCGATCAGCGCGGTTGCCCGACCGCGGCGCAGCGATGTTGCCAGCGCCTGTCTCTCCTTGCGCTGCGCTGCGCCTCGAACCCGGAGAGCGGTCCCTATGGTCTCTATCATTTTGCGGGCGGCGGCGAAGCCACCTGGCACGAATTTGCCAAGGCGATCGTCGAGCTCGCCCGCCTTCCTCGCTCGATCGAGGTGGTGCCGATCCGCACAGAGGACTACCCCACGCCCGCCAAGAGACCCGCCGACAGCAGGCTTGATTGCGGGGCGCTCGATCGCGATTTCCGCATCAAGCCGCGGCCTTGGCGCGAAGCGCTCGAGGACACGCTCGATCGTTTGTTAGCCACCAAGGCCGCGCCATGAAGGGCATCATTCTCGCGGGCGGTTCCGGGACCCGGCTCTACCCCGCGACGCTCGCCATCAACAAGCAGCTTCTGCCGGTCTACGACAAGCCGATGGTCTACTATCCGCTGTCGGTCCTGATGCTGGCCGGCATCCGCGACATCTTGCTGATCTCGACGCCCGAGCACCTGCCGTTCTATCAGCGTCTCCTCGGCGACGGCTCGACCTGGGGCATCAAGCTCAGCTACGTGATCCAGGAGCAGCCGGTCGGGCTGGCGCACGCGTTCATTCTCGGGCGCGACTTCGTCGGCGGCGATCGCGTGGCACTGATCCTCGGCGACAACGTTTTTTATGGCCATGGCTTGAGTGACGAGCTTGCGGACGCCACAACGCGGACGGACGGCGCGACAATCTTTGCGTACTACGTCAACGAGCCGAGCCAATATGGCGTCGTCAAATTCGACGATGCTGGGAAGCCGATCGACATCATCGAAAAGCCAACGCAGTTCTTCTCCAACTGGGCGGTGACCGGGCTCTACTTTTACGACAACGCCGTGCTCGACATTGCGGCGAGCCTGCGTCCGTCTGCACGTGGCGAGCTGGAAATCACCGACGTCAATCGGCGCTATCTCGAATTGGGAAAGCTCCGTGTCGTCAAGCTCGGACGCGGATATGCCTGGCTCGATACCGGCACTCACGACAACCTGCTTGGAAGCCTCGGAGTTCGTTCGCTCAATTCAGCAACGACAAGGCCTTTTGATCGGATGCCTGGAGGAGATTGCGTATGCAAAGGGCTTCATCTCGCCGAACGATTTGCGTAGCTTGGCAGTCCGCTACGAAAAGACCGCTTATGGACGCTATTTGATGCGGCTGATCGATGATCATCCTCCCACTGCTCAATCTTTCCAGTGAAGCGCGTAGTCACATTCAACAGCGGATCAAACGCGTGCCATATCGGACTGGATGAATGGCTCAACAAAATGATGATTCAGGCCACAGAGCGGTAAGTGCTGAGATCCCCGACTGGAGCCGCGAACATCCTCTGCAATTCTGGGATCCAGGTC
>CAVUXO010000024.1:0-48874 GCA_963745515.1 uncultured Alphaproteobacteria bacterium | reverse complement strand
TTGACGTCGAGGAGGTCAACTTGGGACCGGCTGACGCGTTCGCCAAGCTTGCAGACGGGGAGATCGCCGCCACCGTTCTGACGTCCGGGAAACCGGCTGCAGCGATTGCTCCGCTCAAGGCGAGCGAGGGATATCGCTTGCTGCCCGTTCCGTACGCGAAGTCCTTGAGCGCCGACTATCTGTCCTCAACCCTGACGCACGAGGACTATCCCAATCTCATCGCCAAGGGTGAAACCGTTGACACGATTGCAGCCAGCAGCGTTCTGTTCGCCTACAACTGGCCCAAGAACAGCGATCGCTATCGGCGGGTCGACAAGTTTGTCAAAGCTCTCTTCGCGAAATTCACGGAATTGCAGAAGCCGCCGCGCAACCCCAATTGGCGCGAGGCCAATCTCGCTGCGACCTTGCCTGGCTGGAAGCGCTTCGAAGGCGCCGAGGAGCTGCTGGCCAGCTATCGCGAGCAAACCCTGGCGGGAATGCGAGGACAGTTCGATCAGTTTATCGCGCGGCGCTCCGGCAAGCTCCCAACGACCGAGCAAGAGCGCAATCAGCTGTTCAACGATTTTCTGAGATGGCGCCAGCAGCCCGCGAGCCGCTGATCTGTAGTGAATGCCAGGATCGTGGGCCCTTCGAACCGAAAGATGGCGCTACGCCGGCAGCTTGATCAGCTTCGCGGCGTTGCCGCCGAGGATGGCGATGCTTGTCGTCGTCGCGTGAGGCCGGCGTGTTGAGCACGTGGTCGACCGGGCCCTTCACCCACGGCACCGCGTAGTCGGTGCCGATCATGATCTGGCTCGCGCCGTGCTCGGCGACGAGATGGCGCAGCGCCTCGCCGGTGAAGACGAGCGAGTCGAAATAGAGCTGCTTGAGATATTCGCTCGGCTTCTTCTTGAGCGTCGGGCCCTTGCACTGGTCGGGGAACACCGAGCAGCCGTGGTCCATGCGCGCCGCGTAGGAGGGCAGGAAGCCGCCGCCATGCGCGCGCAGATTTTCAGGTTCGGGAACTTGTCGAGCGTGCCCTCGAAGATCAGGTGCGCGAGCGCGATGCGTCGTCTCCAGCGGATTGCCGATCACGTTGCCGAGCGCGCCCGAGCCCTGCACGCGCTTGGCGATGCCGGTCGATTGCGGCGCGCCGTTGGCGGATGGATGAAGATGAGCGCCTGCAACTCCTCGGCCTTCTTCCAGAACGGATCGAATTTGGGCGACGGCGATCTCCTCGCCGCTCGACGCTGCCGCCGATGCCGGCGCCGACAAAGCCGAGCTCCTTCATGCCGTGTTCGAGCTGCTCGGCGGCGATCTCGGGAAATTGCAGCGCGACCGGCGCGTAGCCCATGAAGCGGCCGGCGGGAAGCCTTGCACATCTGCGCGAGCTCTGGCGGCCTGCACGTCGTAGATGCGGCGCGCGAGGTCGCGGTCGGCGCCGTACCAGAACGCATTGATGCTGAGCACCTGCACGTCGATGCCGTCCCTGTCCATGTCGGCGATGCGCGCGGCCGCGACCGGGAAGCCGAGATTGCCCTCGAGCTGGCGCCGGGCCGGGCGCTCGAACGGCGTGCCGTTGACCACGTCGAGCACGGCCGGCACCGCGGCATGGGCGTGCACGTCGACGGTCCGCACGCGGCGGCCGCCGACCGTGACCTCGCGGCGCGGCGCGCCTGCGCGAAGGCGTGCCGCATTCCGCAGCCGACGCAGACGCGCCGGCGCGAGCCGCGGCGTGGCGCAGGAATCCTCGTCGATTGAGCATGTGCCTCCACTCGAAGTTCCGCTCGTCGTCATGCGAGGAGCTCCGCAAGGCGCGAGCGAAGCGATCCGCAGACTGTTCACGCGCGAGCTGGAGTCGCTGCGCTTCGCTTCGAATGGCACTGCGCGTGCAGCATGACTCACCGCACCGCGATCGGCGCGACCGCCGAGCCGGTGCCGCCCTTGATCTTCAGCGGCTGCACGATGAAGGCGAACTCGGTGGCGCCCGCGGCGGCGAGCTTTTCGAGCTCCAGGTTCTCCAGCAGATAGATGCCGTGCTGGATGATCATCATGGCGTGGACCGGCAGGCTGTGGCCGGGCTCCGACGGCCGCACCTCGACGCAGCAATTGTCGGCCGCGATCATCAGCGGGTTCTGCGTGAGCAGCCACTGCGCCGCCGCGATGCCGATGCCCGCGATTGCGCGAGCCGTAGCGCTGGTTGTCCTTGCCCATCAGCTTCGACCAGCCGGTGCGGATGATGACCGTGTCGCCGGGCTGCAGCTTCTGGCCTGCTTGGCGAGCGCCTGCTGCAGGTCGTCGGGCGTGATGTTGTAGGAGGTCGGCAGCATGTCGACGCCCTTGAGGCCGGCCACGTCGATCAGCACGCCGCGGGTGATCAGGCTGCCGATGTGCTCGACGCCGAGCTTCTTGAAGCCGTTGCGCGTGCCGATGTCGCCGAGCTTGAAGCAATTGTAGAAGCTGTCGCCCCACATCTGGTGCGCGAAGGCGTCGATCTGGGTGCCGATCTGGCCGAGCTCGGTGACGACGAGTTCCTCCTGGATCTGGCGCGCATTGGGCATCGGCGGCGACGACTTGGTGTAGATGTTGAACTGGCGGCCCTCGTTGATGAAGGATTCCTTCGGGTCGGGCGACAGCAGCGCGCCGAGCTCGAACACCTCGCCGGTCTTGATCAGCTTCGCTGCCGCGCAGCACCGACTCGCGGCTTCATCATGTTGGCGGAGCCGCGCTGGTCGTCGGCGCCCCATTTCGACGGACAGCGCTGGTTCTCGGGCGGCATCTGCCAGTCTTGCGCGGCGGCTGGACGCGCAAGCTCAAGTGCAAGCATGAGCGGCTGACGCGAAGCAGCGACGGTACGCATGTACGATCCTCCCATGTACTGGATCTCCTGATGTGATGCGCGATGTGCTCGCGACAGCGTTTCTCGCGCAGCTGATCGCGCCTCACTTCCTGCGGACGGTGCTCGTCAGCCTTGCGCTGGATCACCCGCTTCGCGGGATCGAGCGCATGCGCTGCCGAGCGCGTCGCTCAGATCAGCGTCAGCGGCCCGCCTGCGTCTTGAGCGCCGCGATCTCCGCCTCGGTGCGCGGCGTCATCACGCGCGACCTTGCGGCCGCGCGAATAGGGCACGACGACCTGCATCGGCTGGCCCGTCGCGCTCCAGGAGCGAGATGTAGCGCGACTCGGTGCCGCGCGTCGGCAGGTCGAACAGCGTCCACTTGTTCGTGCGCCGGATCGTACTTGCGCGACCTTGTCGGTGCTCCACAGGTTGGTCCAGACGTTGTGGCTCGTTGTCGACCGCGACCTGATAGGGCTGATGCGATTCCGGATTCGGCAGCGGAACGAGCGTCGTCTCCTTGGTGTGGATGTTGATCTTGGCGAGCGTGCCGCCGAAGGAATTGCCGATCTAGACGAAGTCGCCGTTCTTGTCGGCGCCCATGCGGCGCGGCGCCTGCGCCCAGGCGATACGGCGCGTTGAAGTCCGGCGGCTGGAAGGTCTCGTAGAACTTGCGCTGCTCGGGCGATGAGGCTGTCCATGCGCGGCCTTCTCGGGCGGCAGCCTGAATTCGCGCGGTCTTGCCGGTCTTGATGTCGCCGTAGTCGATCAGGTCCTCGCGTCATCAGCAGCCACCAGCCGTTGCCGATGCGGTCGGCGGCGAGGCCGTAGACCGTCGCGGTGCCGTGCTGGCTCTTGTAGGTCACCGACTTGAACTCGGTGAACTTCTCCTCCTTGATGTCGAAGCGCAGCGCGCCGTCGGGCGAGGTCACCCAGATATTGCCGTTGAGGTCGGCGTCGATCGTGCCGGCGGTGCCGGTCGTCGAGCGCGGCGGCAGATAGACCGTGACCTTGTCGTCCTTGGGATCGACGCGGCCGAGACCGCCATGGCGCGCGCGCGACGTTCGAGCGCGTGTTGAACCACATCACGCCGTTCTCGTCGCGGGTGATGCCGTGGGTGCCGGTCGCGATGCCGCGCTGGTCGTCGAGCTTGAAGTTCTTCACCGCGCCGGTCTTGCCGTCGATCTTGGCGACCGTGGTGTCGAGGCTGGTATGGCCGTAGGTGAACCAGATGTTGCCGTTGAAATCCATCTGCGCGTCGTGCACGCCGGACGACGTGGTGCATGCTCGGACGGCGTGCCGAGCGACCAGTCGCTGCCGTCGTTGGCGCGGTGGTGGCCGCCTTCCATCGGGAAGTCGTATTCCTTGAACGACGACGCGCGCGGCTTCGCCGGACGGGCGCGGCCGCAGCTTGAACTTCATCGAGGTTTCGCCCGGACCGCGGGCGCGCGCGAGATAGTCGGCGAGCTCCTTCTGATGGAATTCGATATTGCCGGTCGGCTTGTCGTCCGGGCGCGGATAGACGCCGAGCACGTTCACCTGCTTCATCAGGTCGAGGACCTTGTTCCAGCCGTCCTCGTCGAAGCGGTGCTGCAGCGGATAGCTCGCGGTGTGGCAGCCGGTGCAGTTCTTGCGCACCTGCGTCTTCATGCGGTAGTCCTCGGGCGTGTCGCCGGGCAGCGCGGCCAGGAACTCGTCGCCCGGCAACTGGCGGACCCAGTCCTCCTGGTTGGTCATCGGCTGCAGCGAGAAATCCTGGTGCGTCGTCTTGGTGAGGTCGACGTTGCCCTTGGCGGTCTGGAAGGTCAGCGCCTGCGCCCAGACCCGGTATTTGCCGTCCGGCAGCGGCGGGAAATAGTAGCCGCCGGCCTCGTCGGTATAGACCGAGGTGGTGATGGTCGAGCCCTCGGCCTTGGCCGAGACGGTGACGCCGCCCATCTTCTCGCCCGCGCCGAGGTGATCGTGCCGGTCAGCAGCGCATCGGCGAGCGCGGCGCTCGGGACGCAAAGCTGCCCAAGCGACGGCCGCCGCAATGGCGATCACGCTGGCACCCGTGAAACTGTCGTGCGTCTTCATGGCGTTTCTCCGAGGTGGTTTTTCGTCGAATCGTCTTACTGACGGCGCGTGGCCGGCGGAACCGTGAGGGCCTGGTTGCCGACCGGCAGGGTCTTCACGTAGGCCGCGATCGCTGCGATCTGATCGGGGTTGTAGGTGTACTTGAAGCCCGGCATGCGCGGCGTGCCGTTGGTGACGACGTCGCGGATCGTCTCCTCGCGGCCGCCGGCGCTGTCCTTGTTGAGCTCGGGCCCGTACAGGCCGGCGACCAGCGTCGGCCGGGTGTGGCAGACGCCGCAGGACGGTCTCGAACAGCCGCCAGCCGAGCTTCTGCTGGTCGTTGAGCTCAACCTCGGCGGCAAGCGCGGGCGTGGCTGCCACCAGCAGCACGGCAACGAAACCCTTCATTCAGCACCCCTCCCGCGAGTCTTTTTGTCCGAAGCAGTCCGAAGCTTAGTCCTCTTGGTGGCCCTGGCAAGCCACCCGCCCGCGCAACGGGGTCGCGGGGCACGCTGGTTGGAAACCAGCCGGCTCGGCCCCTAATGTGGGTGAAAATGCAAGCGAGGCTTCTTTAATGCGATGCATCCTTCGTGTGGCTCATGGCCGTGTTTCTCATCTTGTTCCCGGCCGGCCTGACCAGCCAGGACGCTCGCAGGCGCAGGGTTATCCCAACCGGCCGGTCGCGGATCGTCGTGCCGTTCGCGCCGGGCGGCGTCACCGACGTGATGGCGCGGCTCCTTGCCCAGAAGCTCTCGGAAAACCTCGGCAAGGAGTTCTTCGTCGACAATCGCGCCGGTGCCGGCGGCAATATCGGCACCGGCGTGGCGGCGTCCGCGCCGGCGGACGGCTACACGCTGGTGCTGACCAGCTCGAGCTACGTCATCAATCCAGCCATTCACGCCAAGATTCCCTATGACCCGGAGAAGGATCTCGTTCCGGTCACGATCTCGGCGGTGTCGCCCAACATCGTGACCGTCAACCCGAGCCTGCCGGTGCGCACGATCGCCGAGCTGATCGCCCATGTGCGCCAGAGCGGCAAGGCCAGCTTTGCCTCGGCGGCGTCGCCACGACGCCGCATCTCTCCGGCGAGCTGTTTCGCCTGTCGCTCGATCTCGACATGGTGCATGTCCCGTTCGACGGCGCCGGGCCTGCGCTGCAATCGGCGATCGCCGGCCACACGCCGATTGCGTTCACGGGCTTTCCGCCGGCGGTGCCGCTGGTCAAGGCCGGCAGCCTGCGCGCGCTTGCGGTCACCAGCGCACGAGCGGCTCGCCGCGCTGCCGGACCTGCCCACGATGGCGGAAGCAGGCGTGCCGGACCAGGAAGCCGAGACCATGCTGATCATCCTGGTGCCCTGCGGCGACGCCCAAGGACGATCGTCGCGCTGCTTCATCGCGAGATCGCCAGGATCATCGCGCTGCCCGAAACGCAAGCAGCGGCTGGACACGCTCGGCTTCGAGCCGCTGGCGAGCACGCCTGCCGACTCCGCTACGCGAATCAGGCAAGAGCTTTCCCGCTGGGCCAAGGTGGTGCGCGACGCCAAGATCGCGGTGCAAAATCCATGATTGACGTGCAAGAGCGAGAGCGGTGAGCCGATGCGGCGCGTCAATACCTGCATCGGCAGCCCGATCGAGCGCGTCGAGGACCTGCGCTTCCTGCGCGGGCGCGGGCAATATCGTCGACGATCTCGACCGCGCCGGGCCAGTGGCACGCCGCGATCGTGCGCAGCCCGGTCGCCCATGGCCGCATCCGCGTCGATCGATGCGGCGCGGCGCTCGCGATGCCGGGCGTGCAGGCGGTGCTCACCGCGCGCGATATCGGGCCGCACGATCCCGACCATTCCGTTCCGCCGCCCGAACCCGACCATCGCGCCCTATGCGCAGCCGGTGATCGCGCGACGAGGTGGTGCGCTACGTGGGCGAGCCGGTGGCGATGGTGCTCGCCGACAGCGCGGAGCTCGCCGAAGATGCCGTGCAGGCGGTGGCGCTCGACATCGAGCACCTGCCGCCGGTGACGATCATCGCGCGTCCGCGCAAGGGCGACGTGCTGCTGTTCGCGGGCACGGCCAGCAATTGCGCGAGCGTGTTCACGGCCGTGCACGGGCGACGTCGACGCAGGCCTTCCGCGACGCGCCCTATACGCGGCGCGAGCAGTTCCGCGTGCAGCGGATGACCGCGATGCCGATGGAGACGCGCGGGCTGCTGGCCGAATGGGACGCGGCGGCCGGAAGCTCACGCGTGTCGGGCGCCGCCAAGCTGCCGTTCTTCAACCGGCGCGCCATGGCGTCGATGATGGGGCTGCCCGAGGAGGCGGTCGACTACATCGAATACGACGTCGGCGGCGGCTTCGGCGCGCGCGGCGAGTTCTATCCGGAGGATTTCCTGGTCGCGTTCGCGGCGCGCAAGTTCGGCCATCCGGTCAAATGGGTGGAGGACCGGCGCGAGCATTTCATGGCGATCGCGCATTCGCGCGAGACCGAGATGCGACCTCGAGATCGCGCTCGACCGCGACGGCACGATCCTCGGCCTGCGCGGCGACATCTGGTGCGACATCGGCGCCTATGTGCGGCCGAACGGCATGACGCCGGTGCGCAATGTCGCGCAGTTCACCTCCGGGCCCTATCGCGTCCGCAACATCGCGCCTCAACGCGCATGCGATGGTGACCAACAAGACGCCGTCCGGCACCTATCGCGGGCCGGGCCGGTTCGAGGGCTGCTTCTTCATGGAGCGGCTGCTCGACATGGCGGCGCGCGATCTTGGGCTCGACCGGCTCGACATCCGCCGGCGCAATCTCATCGCGCTCGACGAGATGCCTTATCCGCTGGCGAGCGTCGAGCCGAACGACGGCTTCGGCGAGACCGCCTGCGACAGCGGCGACTACGCGAGCACGTTCGATCGCTGCGTTGCGGAGGCGCGCTGGGCCGAGAAGACGCAGTCTCGCACGGCAAGCTGATCGACGGCCGCTATCACGGGCTCGGCATCGCCTGCTTCATCGAAGGCGGCGGCTCCGGCCCGCGCGAGAACGCGCGCATGGCGGTCGAAGCGCGACGGCACGATCTCGGTCTATGTCGGGTCGTCGGCGGTCGGGCAGGGGATCGAGACCATCATGGCGCAGATCGCGGCCGATGCGCTCGAACTGCCGCTCGAGCGCGTCAAGGTCTTTCACGGCTCGACCACCTATCTGCCGGAAGGCTGTCGGCGCCTACGGCTCGCGCTCGACCGTGATGGGCGGCTCGCGCGATCGTGCTCGCCGCCGATGCGCTGATCGAGAAATTTCGCGCCGCCGCGGCGCGAACGATTCGGCGTCGCGGCCGCCGAGCGTCGAGCGTCGTCGAAGGTGTCGCGGTGCGCCCGACGGCCGCAAGCTTGCGCTTGCCGAATTCGCCGGGCCTCTCGCGCGGACGGCAAGTTCCGCAATTCGAAGGCGACCTACACCTACGGCACGGCCATCGCGCATGTCGCGGTCGATCCGGCGACCGGGCAGGTCGAGGTCCTCGACTATGTCACCGTCGACGACGTCGGCCGCATCGATCAATCCGCTCACGCTGCACGGGCAGGTGATCGGCGCGGCCGTGCAGGGGCTCGGCAGCGTGTTCAGCGAGGAGATCGTCTACGACGAGAACGGCCAGCTCGCTGGTCGGCTCGCTCGCCGACTATCATGATCCCGGTCGCGACCGACTATCCGCATGTCACGGCGATCTCGCTCGAAGCAGCACCCGTCGCCGAACAATCCGCTCGGCGCCAAGGGGGCGGGCGAGGGCGGCATCATCCCGGTCGGCGGCGCGCTCGCGAATGCGGTCGCGTCCGCGCTTCGAGTCGCTCGGCGTCGAGCCGCGCGAGCTGCCGCTCACGCCGCCGCGGGTGTGGCAGCTGATCGAGGAGGCGCGCCCGAGGGCCTGACCTGTGAGGCGGGGACCGCATACCACCGACGGCTAGGTGATGCGAGGTCGCGCCTCATCGCTACAACACGGCGTATCGGATGTCGCCCGCTCTTCGCGGGGACGACAGCGTCAATGCTTGGCGCTAAACCGGCCGCAGCGTCGGCATCAGCCGCAGCGCATTGTCGCGGTCGATCATCTTGAGCTCGGCCTCGGTGAACACGCCGGATTTCTGCAGGCCGGTGACGTGCTCCTCGGTCGTCAGATGCGGCCAGTCGGTGCCGAACAGGATCTGCGAGACCGGCACGACGGCCTTGAGCGACGCCATCGCGGGCGCGTCCGGGCGCCTGCGCGCAGTCGTAATAGAACTTGCGCGCCTCCGGGAGAAAGCCTTCCGGCAGGATCGGCTGATATTCCGGGCTCTCGTGCACGCGCTTGATGAAACGGCGCACCAGAAACGGCATGGTTCCGCCGGCGTGCGACCAGATCACTTTCATGTTCGGATAGCGCCGCGAGGCACCCGAGAACACCATCTTGGCGATGGCGCGCGTCGTGTTGGTGCCGTACTCGATGTCGGCGTCGCGCAGGCCCGGCACGATGCGCACGCAGCAGGGATGGCTCGTCGGGTGAGTGTAGAGCACCGCGCCGCGGCGGTTGAGCTCCTCGAACACCGGCGCGAAGACCGGATCGCCGAGGAACTTGTCGTCGTAGTTGGTGCGCAGATAGACGCCGTCGGCCTTGAGCGTGTCGAGCGCGTACTCGATCTCCTTGAGCGTGCCGTCGACATCGGGAAACGGCAGGTAGGCGAAGCTGCCGAAGCGGCCAGGATGATCGGCGATGAGCTTGGCTGAGAATTCATTGGCGAGCCGGGCGAAGCGCCGCGCCTCGGCGTTGTCGCGCACTTCAAGGTCGGGCACCGAGATCGAGATGACCGCGAGCGCAACTCCGCTCTTGTCCATGTCCTCGAGCTGCTGCGCGATGGTCGAGCGGTCGTTGAGCCAGGTGCGCGTGCGGTCGACCACGTAGCCCGGCGGCACGAAATGGCGATGGACGTCGATGCGGGTGAGCTTGCGGGCAGGCGTTTGCGCGCGAGCCGGCGCGGGCAGCAGCGAGCTCGCCGCCATGGCCGCGAAGCCCGTGAGTATGGTCCGCCGCGGTGCGCAACAGCCGCATCCCTGCGATCGATGGGTTTGATTTTCTTGCTTGCTGAACATCTCAGTGTCTCAACGATGATTGTTCTGTCAATGCGTTCAGGGCCGATCGATGCCCTTCTGCGCTCAGGACCGTGGCGACCTCGGATGAGAACAATGTCGTCATGAGGCCGTTCGCAGCCGCCGAGCCTGCTGATTTTGTGGCCAGCGCGGCCGCATAGACGGTCTTGAGTTGGAGTCTCTTCCGGCAGAGGACCGACCAGGCTCACGCCGCCAACAACGCGGATCGAGGTGATCGGCGCGATCGTCAGCGCGATCTCGCCCCGCGCGATCGCTTCGAGCGCCTTGGTGCCATCGGGAAAGAGCTTGATCTTTGGGCGCATCGCGTCAGCGATGCCGAGCTCGTTCATGCAGCTTGACGAGATAGGTCGACGAAGTCGAACCGTCGGCCGGGTCGGGCATGCCAAACGAGGCTGCAGCGAGGAGCGCGCGCTTGAACTCGTCGGGCGTGGTGACGGGCGGCTGCGGCCCGCCTGCGCGTCCCGCGACGCCAAGCCGCACCACCCCGAACGGGCGAGCAACGCCGACGAAACTCTGGCGCACCAGCGGATCGAGCTGCGCGGGCGGCAGGATCACGATGTCGACCGGCTCGCCCGCGGTGACCTTGCTCTGAATTGCGGTGGCATTGCCGAAGCTCACCGTCACCCGATGGCCACTGGTCTTGGCATAGATCGGCGGCACCTCGATCAGGGCCGGCCGGACCGCGGCCGCGCTCAGGATCGTGAGGTCGTCCGCGTGGACGCCGGTTGCGGTCGCGAGCATGACCGCGGCAACTCCTGCGACGATGTCGGCTCTCATCGGTATGACCTCTGGTTGACTGGCACATAGGCTCGTCGTCCTGTTCGCCCGTGTCAACATCCGCTATGGTTGAGAAACAATTTCGTCAGGGAGGATGCCATGACACGGATCGTGACACGGTTCTCGGCCGCACTGATCGCCAGCCTCTGGGTGGGCGCAGCGTCTGCGCAGGAGTTCAAGCCCGATCCGGTCGATGAGGCGGCCGCCAAGCGCGAAGGCAAGGTCACCTGGTATACGTCGACGCCGGTTGCCGCCGGGCAGTACATCGCCAACGAGTTCGAGAAGCGCACCGGCATCAAGGTCGAGATGCTGCGCACCGGCGGGCAGAACGTGATCCGCCGCTTTATGCAGGAGGCCGATGGTGGCCGCGTCAACGTCGATGTGATCACGATGTCGGACATGTCGGCCGCCAATGCGATGACACGCCGCGGCCTGTTCGTGCCGTTCAAGCCGGCAGGCTTTGACAAGGTGATCCCCAGCGCCAAGGACCCCAACGGCAACTACGTTGCGCAGCGGCTCACTCTGGTCGGCATGGTGGCGCGCACCGACAAGGTGGCCGCGGCCGACATGCCGAAGCAATGGACCGACCTGACGTCGCCGAAATACAAGGGCAGCTGGTCATGGCCGATCCCTCGTTCACGGCGATCCAGCTCATGGTGGTCGCCACGCTGTCGCGAAAGTTCGGCTGGCAGTTTTACGAGGGCCTACGCAAGAACGACACGCTGATCGTGCAGGGTCATGAACAAGTCTACGACATGGTCAAGCGCGGCGAGCGCGTGATCGCCGCCGAAGTCGGCTGATCCGCGGATCTACAACGACGGCAAGCCGCCGTCCAACATGCGGACGATCGTTTCGCCGGACGGCACGATCGTGGTGCCGTCGCCGACCGCGGTGGTCAAGGGCTCGCCCCATCCCAACGCGGCCAAGCTGTTCGCGCAGTTCAACATGTCGGTCGAGGTGCAGAGCAAGCTGTCCGAAGACGGCCGGCCGTCGGCCCGCACCGATGTGCCGCCGCCGGAAGGGCTGCCGCGGCTCGACGAGATCGCAATCTATCCGGTCGACTACGACTACATCGAAGCGAACACCCGTCAGCTCAAGGCGAAGTTCGCGGAGATTTTTCAGTAGCGGTCGGATGCTCGCAGACGCTGGAAGACTTGATCGGCCTCTGCTGAGCAGCTCGCCTTCGCGGAGAGGGCGAGATGAGCGTCTCGACGCATGTGGCACGACCCCAGCCTTCGAGACGCGCGCCGTCGGGGCGCTCCTCAGGATGAGATCGGAGCGCTGTCGGAGAAGTGAGGCTGAAATCAAATCCCCATCATCTTGAGCTGGAACTCCGGATAGCGCAGCCCCGCGGCGGCCTGCGGCGGGAACGCCTGCTCGAGCGCTTTCGACCTCGGCGTCGGTCAACGTGATGTCGACCGCGGCGGCGTTCTCCTCGAGATATTTGCGCCGCTTGGTGCCCGGGATCGGCACGATGTTGTCGCCGCGCGCCAGCAGCCAGGCGAGCGCGACCTGCGCCATGGTGCACGCCGCGCTTCTCGCGCTGCCGTCTTGAGCGGCGCCGAGCAGCGTCGAGGTTCTTCTCGAAGTTGCCTTCCTGGAAGCGCGGATGGGCGTGGCGGCGGTCGCTCGCGATGAGATCGTCACGCTTGGCGAAAGCTGCCGCTCAGGAAGCCGCGGCCGAGCGGAGAGTAGGGGACGAGGCCGATGCCGAGCTCGCTTGCAGCGTCGGCAGGATCTCGGCCTCGACGTCGCGCGTCCACAGCGAATATTCGGTCTCGATCGCGGTGAGCGGATGGGTCTTGTGGGCGCGGCGGATGGTGTTGGGGCCGGCCTCGCACAGGCCGAGATGGCGCACCTTGCCTTGCTCGATCGAGCCGCGCCATGGCGCCGACCGTGTCCTCGATCGGCACGTTGGGATCGATGCGATGGATGTAATAGAGATCGATGGTGTCGATCCCCATGCGCTTGAGGCTCGCCTCGCAGGCGACCGGCACATAGTCGGGCTTGCCGTTGACGCCGCCGCGCTGGCCGCCCGGCCCGCGGATGTTGCCGAACTTGCGGCGATGAGGAACTTGTCGCGCTTGCCCTTGACCGCCTGGCCGACCAGCTCCTCGTTGACGCCGGCCGCATAGGCGTCGGAGGTGTCGAGCATGGTGATGCCGAGCTCGATGGCGCGGTGGATGGTCGCGATCGACTCGACGTCGTCGGGCACGCCGTAATCGGCGCTCATGCCGGAGCAGCCGAGCCCGATCGCCGATACGCGGAAGTCCTGTCCCAAGCTGCCGATATTTCATTGCTGCATCCTCGGTTAACTGCCGACCTTAGCCACTGGCTGTGGCCTGCGTTGTGCGCCTACTCTTGAAGGCATTTTCGCCGCAGGGCAAGGGCGCCTGCGCCGCACTGCAGTGCGATCGGCGTGCGCCTATGCCACGTTGCGCCACGTGGCTGCGGGCGGCTAGATTGCCGGCAAGCCACGAACAAGCCGGAAGAAACGGAGATCGCCATGGAAACGCTCAGCCGCCGCAGCCTTCTTGCAGGCGCGGCGCTGCTCCTCGCCGGCGGCCGGCGCCGGCGCTCGCGCAGCCGGTCGACATGGCGGCCGCCAAGAGGGAAGGCAAGGTCGTCTGGTACTGCTCGGTGCCGATCGAGACCGCGCAGAAGATCTCCAACCTGTTCGAGCAGCAGACCGGCATCAAGGTCGAGCTGTTCCGCTCCGGCGGCTCCAACATCCTGCGCCGCTTCCAGCAGGAGGCCGACGGCGGCAAGGTGTTCGTCGACGTGCTCACCCATTCGGAGCCGGCCGCCGCCGCGCATGATGACCAAGAAGGGCCTGTTCGTGCCGTTCAAGGCCGACCGACTTCGACAAGGTGCCGGCCGAGGTCAAGGACCCGGACGGCTATCACGTCGCGCAGCGCCTCAACGTGATGGCGATGTACGTGCGCGACGACAAGCTGCCGGCCGCCGACCGGCCGAAGACCTGGACCGACCTCGTGCAGCCCGAAATACAAGGGCAAGATGGTGATGGCCGATCCGTCGTTCTCATCGCTGCTCGTCACCATCGTGGGCACGCTCGCGAAGGAGCACGGCTGGCAATATTTCGAGAAGCTGCGCGCGAACGACATCATGCTGGTGCAGAGCAATCAGCAGGTCTCCGACATGATCAAGCGCGGCGAGCGCGTGATCGCGGTCGGCGCCGACGCCGCCTACGTGGGCGAGAGCAGGAAGGAAGGCATGCCGCTCTCGACGCTCTATCCAGGAGGACGGCACCTTCATCATTCCCTCGCCGAGCTCGGTGGTGAAGGGCTCGCCCAATCCGAACGCCGCCAAGGCGTTCGCCGAGTTCATGCTGAGCCGGGCGGTGCAGGAGCTGTTCCCGCAGGAGCATCTCTATTCGGCGCGCACCGACGTCGCGGGCCCGGACGGCTATCCGCCGCTCGCCTCGATCAAGATGCATGCGGTCGACTACGACTACATCGAGGCCGAGAGCACGCGCATCAAGCGGCGCTTCGCCGAGGTGGTGCAGTAGTTCAGACGCCGGCCACTGGTTCTCTCAGCTAGTCGTGGTGGTGTGCAGGGTTCTGCGCCGTGTACCGCACCCGGAGGATTCGCACCTGCTGCGCAACCTCGTCGACGTGTAGAGCACGATATAGGGATAGCGAGTCACTGTCAGCACGCGGACGCCCGGCCGGTCGGATGGTCGAGCGGAGTAGGGACGATGGGCAAGACGGTCAATTGAGCGTTTGATACGTGTCTTGACCTTCAGAGCGGCAGCAGAATCGCGGGCTTCGATATAGCTGCAAATTCGATCGATCTGGGCCAGCGCCTTGCGCGTATAGACAATCTTCACAACCCGTGCCGCTTGTACATCGCGGCAACCTCGGCATCAGTCGCAAACTCGCCGCGCTCGGCTTCCGCCAGCGCATCCTCGATGTCGGCTCGTTCTTCCTCAGTGAGCTTATAAGGCGTGGTCGCCAGCACGTGCATGCGCTCAAGCAGCTCGGCGGCGGCGTCCTGCCGGTCGGCTGGCCAAGCTTCCACGGTCTTCAGCACGCGGGCGAGGCGAGGTGAAATATGATTTATGGCAGACCTTTCGTGCGCCATGATAGCACGGGCTGCATGGCTCACGCGGTAATGTTTTTCCCTACAACCACGGCATCAGCGAGGCGTGGATCACATCCGGCACGCCCTTGCCGCCGACCGAGCGGATCGCGAGGTCGACGTCCTTGAGCCCGAACTTGTGCGTGGTCACGAGCTCGAGCGGGAAGCGCTTGGACGCGAGCTGCTCGAGCGCAAGCTCGCACGCCTTGTAGCTGTGGCCGCGCGCGCTCTTCATGGTGATGAATTTCACCGTGAATTTCTCGAGCGGGAAGTTCGGGAACGCCGCCAGCTCGCCCTGCGCCACGATGATGCCGCCCTTGCGCTTGAGCGCCTCGATGCCGAGCAGGATCGGGATGGTGCCGGCGCCGGCGGTGCAGTCGAGCGCGACATCGACGCCCTTGCCGCCGGTGATCTCCATGATGCGGGCGAGCGGGTCTTCCTTCTGCACGTCGATGACGTAGTCGGCGCCGAGCTTCTTGGCGACCTCCATGCGGGCGCCGTCCTTGGAGGTGCCGGTGACGATGATCAGCGACGCGCCGGCCTGCTTGCAGATCACGGTCTGCGACAGGCCCTGCTGGCCGGGGCCCTGGATCAGCACCGTCGAGTTGTAGCCGACCTCGCCGTCGAACAGCGACCATTCGACGCCGTTCGCCATCGGGGTCACCAGGCCGGCAAGCTCGGGCGTCACGCCCTTCGGCACATGGTGCACGACCGCGTTCCAGGGCAGATAGACATACTGGGCGAAGCCGCCCCACAGGTGCGGCGGCTTTTCGTCCGACGTGTAGCCATAGCGGATGGCGTCCGGGTTGGTGCGCCAGTTGGTGTTCTCGCAATGGCGGTACTGGCCGAGATGGCACCACTCGCACTTGCCGCACATCACATAGTGCTCGACGAAGACGAGGTCGCCTTCCTTGAAGCCCTTGCGGCGGGTGAACTCGCGGCCGGCCTTGCAGATGAAGCCGATGTTCTCGTGCCCCATGATGGTGGGCTTGTCGTTCGGCGGGTGGGCGTAGAGCTTGACGTCGGTGCCGCAGATGCCGGCGACCTCCATCTTCATCAGTGCCGCGTCCTCCGGAACGTCCGGCATCGGGTATTCACGAATTTCGGTCTTGCTCGGCCCCGTCCGCACCGCCGCCAGCACTTTTTCCGCCACTGCGAGAAGCTCCATCTATGCGCTTATGAATTGTGGCCGGCACCATAGGACCGGCGCCCGCGCGCGTCAAGCCCGGTTGGGCCGGGCAGCGGTGTGCTCATGCTGCGCGTCGATGTCGTCGGCCGAAGAACCAACACGAGCGAGTACAGGCGCGCCTTGCGAGGCGTGGCAGTCGGGCCGCAACGGCAACGCGCCATGCCGGAGGCGTTCCGGATCGGGCCGGCGCTCAAGCCTGACCCCGAGCGCAGCGCCGCTCTTGAACGGGTGCGGGTCTGGACGCGCACGCGCTTTGCGCTGCCGGAGGACGCCGCCATCCTGGTCGCGCAGGTGGCCTGCAGCCTGCCGGGCTGCCCGCCGCTCGAAACCGCAGTGGCGTTCTGGACCGAGGGGCCGACCCGTCACCAGTTCAAGCTGTTCAAGCCGGTCGCGGAGGTGGTCGAGGACGACCTGCCGCCCTCCTGGATGAAGTCCGCGCTGGTCGTGGACGAGGAGAGCGGCCTCGAGTGCTGCTAGATGGGGTTCGCGCGCGTGTGTTATTGGCCCTGCTGAACATCCCATCCACTCGGAGCGAAACGTCGCCATGGCCGGACCCAAGCTGAATACCGTCACCCGCACGCAAGGCAACAACCAGGCGCTCAAGGACGGCACCGTCAAGCCCAAGACCTTCGAGCCCGAGTTCGAGGAGGTCGATCCGATCATCGCCGCGTTCCGCCGCATGGTGCGCGGCAACGAGTTCGACATCTGCGAGATGGCGATCACGACCTACATCTGCGCGCGAGCGCACGGCAAGCCGATGACTGCGGTCCCGGTGTTCCTGGTGCGCGCCTTCCACCACGGCGCCACGCTGGTGAACACCAAGGCCGGGCATCAGCAAGCCGAAGGACCTCGAAGGCAAGCGCGTCGGCGTCAACCGCGGCTACACGGTCACGACCGGGGTGTGGGCGCGCGGCGTGCTGCAGGACGAGCACGGCGTCGACCTTTCGCAAGGTCACCTGGGTGCTGTCGGGCGACGAGCACGTCGCCGAGTACAAGGCGCCGCCGAACGTGGTGCCGATCGAGAAGGGCAAGGACATGAACGCCATGCTCATCTCGGGTGAGCTGGTGGCCGCGATCGGCGTCGAGGTCGATCATCCCGACGTGAAGCCGCTCATTCCCAATCCGCTTGACGCCGGGATCGCGGCGCTGCGCCGCAACGGCCACTATCCGATCAACCACGCGGTGGTGATCAAGGACGAGCTGATCGCCAAGTATCCCGACCTCGCCGCCGACGTGTTCAACGCCTTCGCCGAGTCGAAGCGCCTCTATGTCGAGCGGCTCAAGGCCGGCAAGATCGAGAAGCCGACCGGCAGTCGACAAGGTGCATCAGAGGGTGATGGAGGTCACCGGCGAGCCGCTGCCTTACGGCATCGCGCCCAACCGCCGGGTGCTCGATGAGCTCGTTGGGCATGCGGTGAAGCAGGGCATCATCAGTAAGCCGGTCTCGGTCGACGAGCTGTTCGTGCCGTCGACGCGTGCATTGGTAGGATAGAACTCAGTTGCTGTCGTCCCCGCGAAGGCGGGACCCATCCTACTGCGACAGCGCGAAGTATTCGATTTCAAGGGACCCATACTCTGTGTCCCCGCCACGGGGCACGAGTTACGAGACCTTCTGACCTCTCTAACACCGGGGTTATGGGTCCCCGCCTTCGCGGGGACGACATCGGATAGGGCAGCGACATCGGATAGGTCGACGGCAGCGAATAGGATTGCGCATCATGGCCGACATCGTTTCCACCCATCGGCTGACGCACGAGGCGAGCCTCAAGATGCTCTCGGCCGGCGTTGCCAAGGCGAACGAGCTCAATTGCAAGGTGAGCCTCGCTGTCGTCGACCAGAGCTGCCGGCTGATCGGCTTCCTGATGATGGATGGCGCGCGCCACTTCTCGATCATCACCACGCAGAGGAAGGCGATCACCTCGGCCTCGCAGCGTATGCCGACCGGCTATGCTCCAGAGGAGAACGCCATCAGCATGACGGTGCGCATGGGCGATTTCACTAACGTGCCCGGCGGCTTTCCGATCAAGGTCGACGGCGAGGTGATCGGCGCGGTCGCGGCCGGCGGCGCCTCGATCGAGCAGGACGTGATGGTGGCGAAGGCGGCGCTCGCGGCGCTGCAGTTGCCGCAATCCTAACGCCTGTCGAACACCATCACTTTGCTGGTGAAGGCATTGACGTCGCGCACATGCGCGAGGCCGTGCTCCGCTGCCAGCGCGGGAAAATCCTCCGTCAGGTAGCCGGCGTAGTAGGGCTCGTGGAAGTTCTGCGGGAACAGCTCCAGCATCCCGTCATAGTCCGGCTCGTCGCCGTATTGCAGCGAGTCAAGGAGCACGAGGCGGCCGCCCGGCTTGAGCACGCGCGCGAACTCGGCGAGCGCCTGCCGCCGCACCTTGGGCGGCAGCTCGTGAAACAGAAACACGCAGGTGATTGCATCCTGGCTCGCGTCCGGCAGCGGAATGGCCTCGGCTTTGGCGACCACGAGATTGAGCCAGCCCCAGCGCTTGAGATGGCGTCGGGCCTCCGTCAGATAGCTGTCCGACATGTCAAGACCGACGACAGGGAGGCGCGGCCAAGCCTGCTTGATGAAGTCGATGAGGCGCCCGGTGCCACAGCCGATGTCAAGAAGCTTGAGCTGCCGCTGGTCGCGGCCGGCGAAGACCTCATGCAGCGGAACGAGCGCCTGGCGACGGATCGTGTTGGCTGAGCCGTTGAACAACACCTCGACCTGGGTGTCGTAGCGCTGGGCGGAATCGTCGGTGAGCCAGCCGCCCGACTGGAAATGAAAATTCTGCAGATAGTACGCCGGGCCGTTTGCCGCGCGTCTCCTCCGTGAACACCTGGCGCTTCTCGCCGCTCTCGCGGCGGCGATGGACATCGGGCAAGTCCTCGAAAAAGAGCCGCGAGCGGCGCAGGAGCTTGAGCAACGAGCCGTCGTGATCGGCGGGCAACGGATAGATTCCGGCCTCGACATTGGCGAGGTCCTGCTGGAACAGCTTCGCCATGTCAGCGAACAGCCGGCGACGCTCGGGCACGGGCCGATCGGTCTGCGGCTTCGGTCGTGCCGTATCGCCGTCGCGCTCGCGCGCCCTCCGCGACAGCCGCCGCATGATCTCGCCATGACCGACGTACCAGGCGACGCGCGAAAGCTGCGTGGCCCCATAGGCGAGGCGGGTGGTGAGTTGCGCAACCGGGCTGACCATGCTCTGCCTCCGGGGTGGTCGAGTGCTTAAATATGGAGAGCAGGGCGCGCCGCGTCCACCGCCGTTTCGCGAGGGTCGCCAGGAGCTGTCATGATGGTGCCGTCATGATCAAGACCAAGTCAGTGCATTCGCCGATCGATCCGGATGACGGGCTGCGAATACTTGCGACCAGACTACGGGGGCGCGGCCTGCCGTCGAACCGTTACGATATCTGGATGGCCAATCTCGGGCCGAGCGAGGTCTTGTTGCGCGATATCCTTGGGCAACGCGTGAGCTGGGCCGAATTCTCGCGCCGCTACAAGAAGGAGCTCCTGGAGAGCGGCGGCGTCGACGCGCGCAACCGCACGATCAAGAATCACGGGCAGAAATTCACGCTGCGGCTGCTGCAGACGCTAGCGCGCACCGGCACCATCACGCTCATGTGCCACTGCGCCGAGGACGAGCCGCATTGCCATCGGCATCTCTTACAGAGGGTGCTGATGGGGAAGGTGTAAAGCAGGCGGTCGAATTGACCGGGAGCGGTCGTCAGACATGCAACCCGAGCGCCGTGCAGTAGCCGTTTCGTCGGCTACCGCACGGCACCGTGCCCAAGTGATTGCCACTGTATTTGGGATTTGGAAGGAGCAGGATGAGGATCAGTAGTCGCAGTAGTAAATCGGCCCAACCCTGACGCAGGCGTCAGGACGGCGGCCTCGTCCATCCCATTCGCGGCATTGCGCGACGTTCGCCAAGCCGATTGTGACGATGCCAACCACCACCATCACGCCGGCAGGATCGGTGCTCACCGTGAACTTGGATCAGTCCGTTACTCAGGCCATCAGGCACATGACCCATCGTCGCGGGGGCAGCACTCGCGATCGATGCTATCGCTGCAAGGATTGCAGCCGCACCCAATGTTTTGGCCGTTCGAGTCATTTCTCTCTCCCTGGCTGAGACCGGCGCGCACAAGAAATGCCTGCCGGTCCATTTCCGCGCTCGACAACGATCAGCCATGCATCCGGTTCCACGTGTTGCGCGATTGCTGCGAACCGTGGCAGCGAGGCAACACGTTTGCTGCACGCTCAGCGTCGTCCCCGCGAAAGCGGTGACGACAGCAACTTAGCTCGCGGCCTTCGCCAGAAACTCCATCATTCTCGCAACCGTCGGCTCCTCGGTCTGGCCGTCGACCGGCACGTCCCAGTATTCCGCGCGCGGCAGGCATTCCTCGAGATAGCGTGCGGCCGACGTCGCATGCGCCGCATCGCGACCGGGCACGATCAGTGCCGGGATGTCGACGCGCATCAGGTCCTCGGGCTCGGCGCCGGGCGCCGTATCGCGATCGAACAAGGTGCGCATGGTGGCATTCACGATCAGCTTGTAGCGATCGACATTCTGCTTGGCGTAGCTTGCCGCAAACGCCGGATCGCTCTTGATCACCGAGGCCCACGGGCCGCCGCGCGGATCGGCGCCGAACGCCTTGCCGTCCTTCGTAACAAGCGCGACTACCGCCCCGAGCCCATTCTGCTGCACGAAGGCGAGATGCTCGGCGAAGCGCTGGTGGCTTGAGAGCCGATACTTGGCGCCGCCCACCGGCCAATAGAGGATCATGCTCTGCACCATCTCGGGGTGCATCACGCCAAACGCCGCCACCGGACAGCAGCCCATGCAGCCGCCCATGATGTGCGCGCGCTTGAAGCCGAGATGCTCGATGAGGCCCTTGCCTTGCGCGACGTAATGCGCCCAGGTCAGGTGCTCGACGCGCCCGCCCGATTGCCCGCATTCGCGCCGGTCGAACACGATGCAGGTGTAGTGCTTCGGCAGGTGATCGAGGAGCTTGATCTTGGCGTAGACGCCCTGCGTGCGCCACTTCTCGAGCGTCGCGTCGAAGCCCGCGGGCGCGTACATCAGGAGCGGAGGGCCTGAGCCCATCACCTCGTAGCGCGTGTTGATGCCGTCGATGATAGCGGTCGGCCACGGCGTCAGCCCTTGATCTGGCGGCCCGCGCGGGCGTCATCGATCAGCGCCGTGAAGGCTGCGAGCGTGGCCTTGGCGCCGTTGAAATAGGTGTCGGTCTTGGAGTCGATCCAGCGCTCGGCATAGCCGATCGCGGTATGCGCCATGCGCACGCGGCCGTCGAGCCAGGGGCCGCCGCCGAAGCCGCCGATCACCGGGATCTTCACCGCCTTGACCACCGCGGCGCCGGCGACCGGCCCGGAGTTGGTGAAGTCGAGCGCGACCGCGCCGGCATCTTCCAGCATCTTGGCTTCCTCGACGAGCTTGGCGGCCGCTTCCGCGGTCGCCTGCGCGCCCGAGGAATTCTGTGAACTATAAGGAATGCCGTATTTGAGCGCGGTCTGCGGCGTGAGCCCGAACTGCGCGAACACGGGAATGCCGGCGCGGGTGAGCGCCTTCACGGCCTCCGGGAAATCGGCGGCGGCATCGACCTTGACCATGTCGGCGCCGCCTTCCTTGACGAGGCGGATGGCGGCGCGCAGCGCGGCATCGACGCCTTCCTGCACCGGGCCGAACGGCACGTCGCAGCTCACCAGCGCGCGCGTAACGCCGCGCCGGACCGCCTTGCAGCAGACGAGGATCTCCTCGAGCGTGACCTCGAGCGGATTGGAATGGCCCCAGAGATTGACCCCGACGGAATCGCCGACCGAGACGAAATCGACCCCGGCGCGCTCGGCAATCCGGGCGATCTGGTAGTCCCAGGCGACCACGCCGACGCTCTTCTTGCCGTCGCGCTTCATCTGCTGCAACGCCGGGATGGTGACTTGGGTATCGCTCGTCGACGCCATTGGGATCCTCTTCAGGGGCAAAGCTCGCTGGGCTTCTAGCACGGCGGGGGCAAGAAGAAAGCACGTCTGGGCGGGCGATCACCGCATCGCCGCCAGCATGCGTTGCGCGGCAGCATGCGCCTCAGCGCTGGGGACATTGGGATAGCCGATCATCAGCCCGTTCGGGGCATTGCGCCTTATGGCGTGGAGCGAGAGTGGCCCCGGCCCGATGCCCTTGCGGCGCAATCGCTCGACCAGCTCCATGTCGTCCGTGCGCCCGCGCAGATGCGCCACGAAATGCATGCCGCCGTCCTGCAGCCTGATGTCGAGTTGCCGGGGCATCGCGGCCTTGAGCGCGGTCGCGAGCGCCTTGCGGCGCTCGGTGTAGAGGCTGCGCATCCGGCTCAGGTGGCGGGAGAAGTGGCCTTGCGACATGAATGCCTCGACGAGCTTCTGCACCATCAAGGCCGGCGCCGGATGAGTGGCCCGTCCCAGGTGAATGAAGCGATCGATGATTGCATCGGGCACGACCAGATAGCCAAGCCGCAACCCCGGAAAGAGCACCTTGCTGAACGACCCGGCATAGAGAACGCGACCGGAGCGATCGAGGCTCTTGAGCGCCGGCGGCGGCAAGCCGCGGTGGTGGAATTCGCAATCGTAGTCGTCCTCCACGATGAAGGCGCGCTTGCGGTCGGCCCAGTCGAGCAACGCAAGGCGGCGATCGACCGGCAGCGTCATGCCGAGCGGAAACTGATGCGTCGGCGTGACCACGGCGAGCGTCGCGTCGGGCGCGATCCGCGTGCCGGCCGCAACGTCGAGCCCCTCGTCGTCGACGGGGATCGGGGCGAGCCGCAGATTCGCCCCGCGCAGAAGCTCGTGCGCAAAGAAGTAGCCGGGGTCATCCACCCAGACCTCGTCACGCGGTGCAAGCAGTGCCTGGATAATGAAGCCGAGTGCGCCCTGGAAGCCCGCAGTGATCATGATCTGGTCGGCGGTGCAGGCAATGTCGCGCGCGATCCGCAGATAGCTCGCGATCGCCTGCCGCAGCGGCTCATAGCCCAGGATGTCGTGCGGATGCGCGAGCTGCTCGACGTCGACGCTGCGCACCACGCGTGTTGCGATCTGCGACCACTGCTTGCGCGGAAAAACATCGAGCGCGGGCAGCCCCATCTGGAACAAGAGCGGCCCGGGCGGAAAGCGCAGCCGCTGCGCGCGGCTTTCCGGCTTTCGCGGTCGGCCGCGCGCGGCGCCGCAGCGACAATGCCGGATTGACCATGGTGCCGCGTGCGCCGGCCGCGATCGTGTAGCCCTCGCCGGCGAGCATCTGGTAGGCGACCTCGACCGTGCCGCGCGCGACGCCCAATTGGCTTGCGAGCGTGCGGGAGGAGGGCAGGCGGGCGCCGGCGGCAAGCCGCCCGTCGAGGATTTCCGAGCGTAGCCGCTGATAGACATCGCGATAGAGCGAATGGTCCGGGCGCGGCGAGGCGGTGTCGTGTTGCCGGTTCATGGGTTCAATTCTTGGCCTAGTCGATTTCGCAAATCTTGGCCCTTCATCCTAGGCCGATAACCGCTATCTAGCCAGCGTTCCCGGGGGATCGCCGGTCCGCAGAACCGCCGCGTTGCGGTCTTTGCGCACTGGCGCGGGGCAATGCCAACCGACCTCGGAGAAATCATGGGAATTTTCAAGCACGCTTTCGGCTCGCTCCGGCGACGGCGTTCTCGCGCTCGCGGCCGCTTCGGGAGAGCGCCGCGCCATGCGCATGCTGCGCTCATTCGACAGCCGCACGCTTGCCGACATGGGCATCAAGCGCGGCGACATCGACTTTGCGGTGCGTCACGGACGACCGAGCGAGGTCAATGCTCCGCGACCAACCTGGCGTGCCGCGGAGAACGCCGGAGCGTGTGCCGCCGCTGCACGTGATCCTGCTGCTTTTTGGTCTCGCGCCGTTCGGAGCGCTGATGTCGTCGGGCCCGTCTGCAACAAATGCATCCTCAGGAGAGTTACGAATGTACGACAAGCAGGTCTACGATTTCTGGTTTCCACCTGGTCTCGAGAATGCAGACCGGGAAACATTTCGTCGCAGGATCGAGTGGTGGTTTGCGGGCGGCGCGAATGCCGAGCTGCCGCCCTTCACGCACACTCTCATGGCCGCCAGATTGGGACGGCTCGACCATTGGCTCGCGACGCCACGTGGCCGGCTCGCGCTGATCATCGTGCTCGACCAGTTTCCGCGCGGCCTGTTCGCCAGCAAGGCGGACGCTTATGCGTCAGACCCGCAGGCGCTACGGATCGCCGAAGAGGGATTGTGGAATGGCCACTATGATGCGCTGACGCAGCCCTGGGAGAAGACATTCTTCTTCCTGCCCCTGGCGCACACCGAAGGGCCTGGTCATCTGCATCGCCTCGATCGCGTTGTGGCGCTGGCGGAGAACGTGACGCTCGACGCGCCGGAGCGCTTCAGGATGTACTACCAGTTCTCGCTGAGCCAGGCGCGGGCCAATCGAGACTTGATCGCTCGTTTCGGACGCTATCCCCATCGCAATGACATTCTGGGGCGCGCCTCTACGCCGGAGGAAGCCGAGTATGTGAAAACTGGCAACTTCGTGCACCTGCGGCGGCCTCCTGCCGAGCGGATGCCGGTTGCCGCGGAGTGAAGGCTGTTTGCCATAGGCCCACCCTATGAAGCGCGCCCTCGGTTCGTGCGAGGCGCGCTTGGCGCCGCTGCCGCCGCTCCTAAAACGCCAATGCGGTTCAACCTCATGCTAGGATGAGCTGGGCGCACAATGGGGCAGGTATGCAAGGCAAGATCGCTCTTGAGGAGCACTTCGCGATTGCGGAGACAGTGATGGAGTCGAAGCCGTTCGTGCCGGCCGACCATTGGCCCGAGCTCGAGCACCGGCTCACCGACATCCAGGACAGGCGGCTGCGATTGATGGACCAGCACGGCATCGAAATGATGCTCCTGTCCCTCAACGCCCCGACTGTTCAGGCGGTCACGGAGACGCGACACGCGGTCGAGATGGCGCAGCGCGCCAATGACGTGTTGGCCGAGCAGGTTGCCAAGCGCCCACACCGCTTTCAGGGATTGGCTGCGCTGCCGCTGCAGGATCCGGAGCTCGCCATCCGTGAGCTGGTCCGATGCGTGAAGGAGCTGGGCTTTGTCGGCGTTCTCGCCAACGGCTTCTCGCAATGCTCCGATCCGGATGCGCTTCTCTACTACGACCTGCCGCAATATTGGCCGTTCTGGGCGCAGCTCGAGCGGCTGGACGTCCCGTTCTATCTGCATCCGCGCAATCCGTTGCCGCAGGATGCCCGCATCTATCAAGGCGCCGAATGGCTGATCGGGCCGACCTGGGCCTTCGCTCAGGAAACCGCGGTGCATGCGCTGCGGCTGATGGGATCTGGTCTGTTTGATCGACATCCCAGGCTGAAGATCGTGATCGGACACATGGGCGAGGGGATCCCTTTCAATCTCTGGCGCGTGGACAACCGCAATGCCTGGGTCAAGGGGCCGCGCACGCACCGGGGCGAGCGCGCGATTGCGGACTACTTCAACGAGAACTTCCACATCACGGTTTCAGGAAATTTCTCCACCCAGGCGCTGCTGGCCAGCATGAGCGTCGTCGGTGCGGACCGCATCATGTTCGCGACGGACTGGCCGTTTGAGAACATCGATCACGCGGCCGATTGGTTCGATCGGACCCCGATCGCGCCAGCGGATCGTCTGAGGATTGGTCGCACCAACGCGGTCGAGCTGTTCAAGCTCGATAAGCATCTGGCGGGCTGAGACTCTGTGAGCGAGGGGGATCCGACGTTGTTGGAATTCGTCTGCACGACCCTTCCATCGCGCGTCATCTTTGGCCACGGCACAAGCGCTCGCCTGCCGGAAGAGGTCGAGCGGCTTGGTCTGCAACGCGCTCTGGTGCTCGCGACACCGTCACGGAAGCCGGATGCTGAGCGCCTGTCGACGGCTTTGGGTGCACGCTCGGCCGGTGTCCTGGCTACGGCGGTGATGCACACGCCCGCCACTATCACCGAGGCGGCGTTGGCGGTGGTGGAGAAGCTTGGCGCCGACGGGCTGGTCGCCGTTGGCGGTGGATCGACCACAGGGTTGAGCAAGTCCATTGCGCTGCGAACCGACCTGCCGCAGATCATCATTCCCACCACATACGCCGGCTCCGAGATGACGCCGACCGTCGGCGAGACCAAGGATGGCGTCAAAACCACCCAGCGCTCACCGCGCATTCTTCCAGAGGTCGTCATCTACGATGTCGAACGGACGCTGAGCCTGCCCGTCTCGCTTTCGGCGACGTCCGGAATGAATGCGATCGCGCATGCGGTCGAGGCGCTCTATGCGCGTGATCGCAATCCAGTGGTCATGCTCATGGCGGAGGAGGGCGTGCGCGCGTTCGCCCAAGCGCTCCCTCGCATCGCGGCTGACCCGGTTGACCGTGAAGCCCGCGCCGAGGCGCTTTATGGCGCATGGTTGTGCGGAGTGTGTCTCGGCTCAGCCAGCATGGCGATCCATCACAAGCTGTGTCACGTCATCGGCGGCCTGTTCAACCTGCCGCATGCGCAGACGCACACCGTGATCCTGCCGCATGCGACCGCCTTCAACGCGGCTGCTGCGCCGGACGCCATGGTGCGGCTTGCGCGAGCGCTGAATGCTCCTGACGCAGCACTTGGCCTTTATGAGCTTTCGGGACGGCTTGGCTGTCCGCGTGCGCTGCGCGACCTCGGAATGCCGGAGAGCGGCATCGATCAGGCCGTGACGCTGTCGCTTCGCAATGCTCCTTGGAATCCGCTGCCCATCGAAGCCGAAGCGGTGCGCGAGCTGATCAGGCGGGCTTGGCGCGGCGATGCGCCGGCATCCGTTTTCCAGGGCTGAGCATCTAGGCCCGCTGGCGCGGCCCTGTCATCCCTTCACGCCCACAATCTCCGACTTGCCCGCTTAGCTCCGTCCACCAGCGCCGCGAGCTTGGCCCAGGCGACGGAGGGGTGCACCTCGTCGCCCGCCCCCGAGGAGGCGAAGCCGCAATCGTTCGACGCAATGACGCGCTCACGGCCAACCACACTGGCAAAGCGCTCGATGCGCTGCGCCACCAGCTCGGGATGCTCGACCAGGCTGACGCAATGCGAGACCACGCCCGGAATGAGGAGTTTGTCGTCGGGGAGCTTCACCTCCTGCCAGAGCTGCCACTCATGCTCGTGGCGCGGATTGGCAGCTTCGAAGGAGTAGCCGCAAACGTTGAGCTTCAAGAGCAGGTCGACGAAGTGCCGCAGCTCGAGGTCATGGACGCGCGGCGCCACATTGGTGCTGTAGCAGGTGTGAAAGCGCACGCGGTCCATTGGAAGGCCGCGCAGTGCGTGATTGATGATCTCGACCTGGGCCTGAATGAAACGCCGGCAGTCCTCGATGCCGAGATCGGGGTGACGATCGTAATGTGTCGCCAGCCGCGGGTCGTCGATTTGCACGAGCAGGCCCGCATCGACGATTGTCTTGTATTCCTCATGCATCGCCTCGGCGAGCGCAACGTAATAGTCCTGATCGGTCGCGTAGTGCTGGTTCGGATAGTAGAGCGCGACGTTGCTCGGACTGAGCGCCGTCATGAAGACGTCGGCGACCGGACGGCTGCCGATGGCGGCCTTGAGATTGGCGATGTCGCGGGCGACCTCGGCGTGCCCTGTGTACCGGACCGGGCTGGTGCACGCGAAGACGCGCCGCTTGCGCGGCATGGCGAGCTGCAGGGGGCGCGCCGCATACATGGTGCGGTTCTCGTCGTAGACCGCCGGGAAGGCGAGCTTGTCGCGGGTCGGGCCGGTATGTCCGAAGGTCGCCTCGATCGGAGCGAAGCCGGAGAGGCGGCTTGCCGCATAGTTATTCCAGCTCGACTTGCTGTGCTCACCATCGTCGATGACGTCGATGCCAAGGTCGAGCTGATGCGTAACAACGTCAGTGACGGATGCGGCGATGTCGGCTGCGAGTGTGGGATCGGGGGCCTCGCCCGCCTCCTTGGCCTGCAGCCTGGCGTAGAGCTCGGGAGAGCGTGGAAGGCTGCCCACGTGGCTGGTGAGAATTCGCTCGGTGCTGTGACGCATTGGGCCTTCCCCTGGATGGATCGACACGCATTGCATCGCGCCGATGCGCGACCGCAGTTGTCTTGCGGCGTGAGCGACTGTCAAGCACGAACGTGCCACACGGCGGGTGCGAGCCGAAGCCTCGATCGGCCAGCCGGGAAGGAGGAACATGAAAGGGAGTTGAATAGCAAAAGCGCGCCTTGCGTGATGCAAGGCGCGCTTTGCTCAGGGTCGCTACTGCAACTTGCGTCCAGTTAGTCTAGGCGCGCCGGCTCACATGCTCGGGCTTACCCTTGCGCCGCGTGCCGGCAAGCTCTTCAAGCTGTGTCTCGCTCATCGAGCGGTACATCTCCTTTGATGCGCCGATGAGCTTTGACTTCGGCTGCTCGCCGCGTTTGGCGGCGAGCGCTGCGCCCGCCGCCTTCTGTTGCGCTTTGGATTTTGCCGGCATGGCATCTCACTGCCAATAGGTGGCTGCGCCATAATGTTTATGCAGCTGCGTTTCCCAGGTTCGGTCCCCCCAGGAATCGTCGCTGAACTCCGGTGCATCGCGAAGCTGGGCTTCGGTAATGCCGGTCACATAGCCTTCGAGCGAGGTATCGTATTTCAGCGTGGCCCACGGCACCGGGTAGTGGCTGTGACCCAGCCCGAGAAAGCCGCCGAAGCTCATCACGGCATAGCTCACCCGGCCCGACATTTTGTCGATCATGAGATGATCGATATCGCCGATCTTTTTTCCCTTCGGATCATAGACATCGGCTCCCTCCACGTCCTCGCTGGAGATCAGCGCATGATTGGGATGCACAGTTGCGTTAGCCATGGTTCCTCTCTTCGTCGTTGTTTGGTCCCACGGCGAGTTGTTCGCCCGAGGGGTCTGGTACCCAACGCAACGCGAGATGAGAGGTTCCGGAAGGAACAAGGCGCAATGGGCGTCGGAAGCAGTGCTCAAAGCCCTGCCGATCCGCTGGCGTGCCGAATGGTCACACGCACGGGAACAATAGATATCCAGAGGCAGTTGCCGTCCTGCCTTAGCGCCGAGTCTCTGCCCCCTCTCTACCCTCGGGCTTGGCGCGGGTGACCTCGGCTTGATGACACTCCAGCCGGGGTCTTTTTTGTATTCTTTGCCGCTTCAGCCGCCCGATCAATCCAGCGGCTGGATGTGCACCAGCCAGCCATCGTGGTCGACGTACCAGACCGAGACCGGGTTGGTGGAATTGTCGATCCAGGATTCGCGGTCCATGCTGAACGGCTCGGGCAGCGTGTAGGCGGTGAACTGCTCGGTCTTCGGATCGAAGCGCAGATAGCGCCCGCCATTGAGCTCGCCGGCCCAGACCTCGCCGTTCTTGTCGGCCTTGGCGGTGTAGAGCGAGGTATAGGGCGTGGGCAGCGGATATTCGTGGACGCGCTTGGTCTTGATGTCGAACTTGATCAGCGAGCCGCCGCGGCCGGCCGCCCAGTAATTGCCTTCGCGGATCGAACTCGCCGCGCGCCGGGCCCGAATTCGGGCTGGTCTCGGCCTCGTACAGTTCGCCGGTCTTGCGGTCGTAGATCACGACGCCGTCTCGCGGCCAGGCGCCGCCGCCGAAATAGCGGTAGTCCCAGCTCATCGCGCTGCCATAGGTGGAGGCGAATTTCTTGGTCTTGATCGCCTCCATCTTGCTGCCGTCGACGCCGTTGATGCGCGACGACCTCGCCCTCGCGGCAGCGCCAGATGTTGCCTTCGTCGTCGAGCGCTGTAGTTGCCGCCCATCGGCGAGTTGACCGGCTCCTGGACGTTCCAGTGCACGCGCTTGAAGTCCTTCATGTTGGGATCGAGCGTCCAGATGTTGTGCGCCCAGTTCTCCGAGCCCCAGATCGTGCCTTTCGGATCGACGAAGATCCAGTGCGTGCCGGGCAGCGCATTCGCCTGCGGCGGCAGCGGCACGTGGAATTCCTCGACATGCCCGTTGGCGGGATTGAGCCGGCCGACATAGGAGCTGCGGTGGGTCGAGTACCAGACCTGGCCCTGGGCATCGCCGCCGGTATCGTGGCCGGAGATGTCGAGCCGCGGCAACTCGTATTCGGTGATGACCACCTTGGTCTGCCGTCCCTGCGGCCGCGGCTGCACGACGAAATTCGGATCCTTCGAATCGGGTCCGCGCGACCGAGGCGAGCCAGTGCGCGAACTTGGCTTCCTCCTCGGGCGTCAGGCGCCCGGGATTGCGGATGTTGATCAGCGGCGAGCCGGCGCCGTGGGTCATGCGGAAGATGATCTTGGCCCAGCCGGCTCTCGTCATAGCGGTTGCGGAAGATCTGCTGATATTCGTGGCAGAAGTTGCAGTAGACCGTCAGCGTCTTCTTCTCCTCGCCGGTGCCGGGCAGGTTCTGCAGCCATTCCGAGCCGGTGAGCTGCGCCGCGATCTCCGGGAACGGCGGCAGGAACTCGCCCGGCGTCACGCGCAGCAGCGTGATGTCGTCGAGCGTTTCGGCGCCCTTGATCTCCACCTTGGTCTTGGAGAACGGATAGAACTCGCGTCGGCTTGGCGATGCGCAGCGTATAGGAGCCGGCCACGACCTTGGGGAATTCGTAGCGCCCGTCGTCGCGGCTGTAGACGGTGGTGCGGATCGCGGTCTCGTCCGCGATCAGCTGCACCATGATGCCTTCGATCGGCTCGCCGCGGGCATTCTTGACGAGGCCCTTCGGCCCGCCGGTCAGCGATCCGTAGAGCGTCGTCGCGCGCCGGCGCGGTCGCGCCCTTGTAGCGCGGGTTGAGCGGCGGGGCGTCGGAGTTCCAGCAGCACTTCTCGTCGTGCAGCCAGCTCATGAGATCGGCCAGGTCGGCCTCGTTCGAGGACGTGCTTGTAGGCCGGCATGTTGGCGCTGCCGTTGAGGATCTGGTTCTTGACGGTGTCGTCGTTGACCGGATCGCCGCTGACCAGCGTCGGGCGCTTGAACAGGCCGACGAGCTTGGGCGCGCCGCCCTGCGCCAGCTCGTTGTGGCACATCCAGCATTTGTAGAAGTAGATTTCCTGGCCGCGGGCCGGACCGCTCTGCGCGGCCTTGCGGAACTCGTAGATTTCGAGCGCGCGCTGATTGTAGTCCTTGGCGGGCGCGCGCCGGCTCGGCCCGCGCGGGCTGCTGGCCGTGCCTGCTGCTGCGCCGACGCCGTCGAGGCCAGTCCGGCCAGCACGATGGCTGCGACGAGTGGGAAAACTCTGGATTTTGCGCGCGCGAGCGGAATCGTGGTGTTGGACTTCATCAGCAACCTCCCTACGGCTTTCTCTTTGGCCTTGGGAGCATCCTAGTGGCATGCACGGCGATGGCAACAGCGCCGCGCGTGTGGTGCTGGTGTTCCAAACAGGTTAGCGTCGGCGTCTTTGCGGGGGAGCGCGGCGGACCGGCTCGTTGCGATCCGCGACGAGCCATGAGGCGACGGCTTCGCGAATGGCGCGCCAGCTCTCCGGTCCTGGCAGGCTACCGGCAACGCGGATAGAGCGCCGCAAGCTGGCGTGAGCGCAGGAAGATCGGCTTTTCCGTCAGGCCGCCGTTGCGCTCGATCCAACCGCGTACTGGGGCCGGATAGGTTGCGGCCAGGAGGAGCGTCTCGCCACGGGCCGCATATTGTTGACCTCGCTCATCGACCCATCGCGCAGCATGGAAGCCGAGGAGGGCACGTCGCGTGACACAGATGCGGTCCTCTGGAATCATGCTCAGCACCAGTGTGCAGGCCGAGAGGCAGGGCCCGTCGATGATAACCCGGTCGCCAGATTGGCGGATACTTTCAAACAGCTGCAGATACGAGCCAACCTCGCCGCCTGGACTCGATACGATGCGCAAGTCGGCGCGCGCGGCAATCACCGAGAGTAGAAACATGAGAAGTGCGGTGATAACGCGTGGCACAAGAGCCCGGCCGGTTGTGTGCGAAGTCATGATATGAAGACTGGATTGTACACTCACGTCGCCTGCCTCATATTTGTTTTGCAATAGGACCTGGAATTCGCTGTCGAAGAAGCCCGGCCGCCAAGAAGGGTAACCATGCAAGTACCGATCAGCGGCCGGGTCGCAGCACCCGTGGGGGACGGGTGATTGGTGAGGCTACCTCAGCTTCCGACGAGCGGTCACGTATCCATAAGTTTATGAGATCGACGCATGTTGCGCGCGACATCCGCTCCCGAGTGTGCGGCCCTCAGCGATGTCGTTCTTTGGCAAGGTGCGCGGGAGGCGTTCCCATTCCTTAATACGTAAACCTAAATCTAATCACGCGGGGCGTTCGAACATGTTAGCGACCTAACACAGGCGGCGCATAAGACGCGCGTCGTGAGACTACCTTCTCGGATCGTTACCCGAGATGCGTTGGTCTTTTGTCAGGCACGACAAAAAGGAGGTTTCGATGCTCAAACTCAAGCTCTTAGGCACTGCTCTCATAGCGTCCGTCATCGCGACCGCGATTGTGGTGGACACTGCTGACGCTCGCCGCGGAGGCGGGGGAGGTGGCGGTGCACGAGCAGGCGGCGGCGGCTTTGGCGGGGGCGGCATGCGAGCAGGCGGAGGTGGCTTTGGTGGGGGCGGTGCTATCCGTGGTGGAGGTGGCCTCAACAGGGGCGGTGCATTGGCAGGGAACCGGATTGGGAATGGCGGCTCCTTCAACCGTGTCTCCAATCCGATCCGTGCGGCAGACATTGGCCGGCCAGGCAGGCCTGATATCGGCCGACCTGGCAGGCCCGACGTTGGCTTGCCTGGCAGGCCCGGCAACAGGCCCGGCTGGGGCGGGGGCGGAGGCTGGGACGGCGGCTATTGGCAGGGCTCTGGCTGGGGTTGGGGTGCAGCAGCGGTAGGAGCGGGCTTGGCGTATGGAGCAGCCAACAACTACTGTGACCCGAATTACGATCCCTATTGCAATGGTGGATACGCATCATACGGATATGCGCCCGGCGCCTATGGGCCTCTTCATATGGGGCCGCTTATGGCGATTCAGACGCTGTCGCAGAGTGCGCTCGGCGCTTCCGCTCCTACGATCCGGCGAGCCAGACTTATCTCGCGTACAACGGCCAGCGGATTCAATGTCCGCAGTGAGCCAGGGAAGCGCTGTCGCCAGACGTTGGAGTTACTAACACGCCTGCAGTGATGCGGTTAGGGCGGCGCAGACTTGGACACTGCGCCGCCCCCGCCGTTTGCGTCTGCAGGTCGATATGACTACGGCATGCAGCCCCAGGATTGCCCAGGGCCGCTTGTCGTGAATGCTTGCTCAGTAGCGCGCCGCGACGGGGGCGTTTACGCCGCCAAAGCGCCAATTGATGCCGAACAGAACCTTGTCGAAGTCGCGGTGGATGTTGTCGGTAAACCGGGGGCCGATGTCCCTGTTGTCCAGCACGAAATCGACCGATCTGTTGTTGAGGAAGATGTGATCCCACTCGACAAAGAACGTCCAGTTGGGAATGAACATATACTCAAAGCCGACACCCACGTCGGCGCCACTGGAGTTTGTATTCACTGACCTGAATACGAAACCGTCAAAGGTGTCGGTCACCGAGAAATGCTGTCTGACAGTGCCCCATCCTCCCTTGGCGTAGAACAGGAACTGCGGTGTGATCAAGTAGCCGAGACGGGCCGTGACGGTTCCGAACGAGCGCACGTTATTGTGAAACGTAACGTCCTCAAAGATGAGGCTCTCGCGGCTACGGCTGATGTCGGTACCGTCGAACATGCCTTGAATGCCGAAGACCCAGTTCGGGGCGAACTGATAATCGCAACCGATCTGGCCGCCTCCGGCGAAGCCGCTTTTTGAAAGATGGCCGTCGTCGCCGTATATCGTGTTATCGAGGTGTGCCGATATCTCGGCCCAGCCAAGGTTGCCGCCGATATAGCAGCCGGTCCACAGATAGAGTGGAGGCGGCGGCGGCGGAGCAGGCCGCGCCTTCACCGGCATGTCAGCTGCTATTGCTGAATTTCCCAGCGCCGCGACAAACGCGAGCGCAATAATGCCACGCTTCATGGAACCCTCCACCCTTTTGATTTCCTGGCGCTACGCCAAGTGGCGCGAACGTAGTCCGTTCGCTTTGTGGCGCGGCGGTACGCGAAGGAAGGCGATCTCTTCAACGCGCTGATATCTTGTGAATATCGTAAAGTGTTGTTTGTCGATCACCGCTTTCATTGCGAATCAGAAAATAAAAGAGTTGCCGCTTCCATAGCGAAGAGAAATAGAAGAGTTGTTCCTTCATGACGAGGAGCACTTAAATGAGTTGTTTGTTGTCGGGGGGGGGTGGGCTCGTGCGCAATCGCGCAAAACGAGTTGAAAGTCTAAACCATTGGACACATGATCAGCCTTTGGAAGCTGAGCTAGCTTGCGGGGTGTGCCTATTGCTTTCCGGATGCGATCCGGTTGCTGACCGGTGCTTGCCAGGAGTCATTTGGAACAGGCCTGAACGCTGGAAGCAGGAGCTATCATGGATATGTCGCGACGCCTCGGTGCCGAACTGTTAGGGACTTTCTGGCTGACCTTTGCCGGCTGCGGGAGTGCTGTACTCGCTGCCGGTTTTCCGGACTTGGGCATCGGATTTCTGGGGGTAAGCTTTGCCTTCGGGCTGACCGTGCTGACGATGGCCTATGCGGTCGGCCACATCTCCGGCGGCCACTTCAACTGCGCGGTAACGATCGGGCTGTGGGCCGGCGGTCGATTTAAGTCGAGCGATGTCGTTCCATATGTGATCGCGCAGGTGGCCGGTGCCATCCTGGCTGCGGCGCTGCTCTATGCGATCGCCTCAGGGAAGCCTGACTGGGTGCCCGCCGGATTTGCCTCCAATGGTTACGGCGACCTCAGCCCTGGCAAATATAGTTTGATGTCTTGTTTCCTGGCCGAAGTCATCGCCACGTTTTTCTTTTTGTACGTGATCATAGGCACCACATCCAAGGGCGCGGCCGTGGGGTTTGCCGGCATACCGATCGGCCTCTGTCTGACACTCATTCACCTTTTCCTCATCCCGGTCACGAATGCCTCGGTGAATCCGGCGCGCAGCACCGGACCGGCGCTGTTTGCGGGCGGCGCCTATATCGCGCAGCTCTGGCTGTTTTGGCTTGCGCCTATCCTTGGTGCAGCCTTTGCCGGCGTGGTGACCCGTTGGCAACATGAAGGGCCTGACGCGAAATGACGTTCTCTACTCCTCGAAGGCCTCCAGAACCGCCTTCGGTGGAGGCGCGAGCGCAACGGAAGGATCTGCGACCGGCGGGGCGGCGCTCACTTCGGTGATATCGGCTGAACGTTCGCCGCCTGGCTGCGGCGCGACGGTCTGGGACCTTTCGGCTGTCCCGGTTATAGGCTGCCGCTTCGTTTGCTGCTTCGGTGCTTCTGCCCGCGGCTCAGCTTCGGTGGCCGGGGAACGCTTAGATTGCTGTGCAGGCTCACTTGGGAAACCAGCCAAGTAAGCCGCCATGGCCGAAGCCTCTGCGGAGCTCACCGAATAGTGTTCGCGGAGGAATGCGGCACTGGTGCGTTTGAGCGCGCGCGGGCCGCGATGGCAGGCTGAGCAGGTTTCGGCGAAAGCTTGCGCAGGAGTTTTTCCCCGGTCGATGTTGCCCTGGGCTTGGCACGGTAACGCCGGCACGAAGACCGCCAAACCGATCATACATCTTGTCAGCAGATAAGCCTTCGACATTGAAAGCCTCCTCGCCCATCGGCTGTGCCCTATGCCGTCGCCAACGTCGTTTTGACAGTGCTGGGGATCGATCCTTGTTGTTTTGACCGTTATCGGTTGGGTCAATGAACAGCCCTGAAAGGTGAACTCGCAATCAAGGACACGGCTACGATTGATGTCCCCACGTCGATCATGCCCTGAACGCCAAATACCCGGTTCGTGCTGAACGGACTTTAGCGCGGAATATCTGCTGCTATCGCTGAAGTTGTTATCGCGCTAAGCACGAATGCAGCCACGCTGCGCCTCATGGCGCCCACCCGTCTAGTGAATTTCCATCAGGATCCCCAGCCTCAATACACTCACATAGCGGGGCCAAGTGACGCGATCGTACGTCATCCAGGTTGTGCGCGGCGGTATGCGATGACGGAAGAGGAGTTACTCACTGTTACTTTGCAGATTGCGCCGGGCTTCCACCGGCCTCCAGGCGGACGATCGTCGAAGGAATGTGTTTTGTACTGGAATAGAATGACTTTGTTCAGAGCAACTATCTGAAGGTTTAGCGTCGACGCAGATGGCATCCGCTCCCGATTAGCGAAAGGATACAGTCTGCGAGGCGTTGAGACCACCACGTTGACATGTGATGAGCTTGTCGAGAGTGATGCAACTCTGTTGATGGTCACCCGAGCGAATGCGACGAAAGGGAGAGAGTTGGCTCCTTCGTGCTTTAGTTCGCGAAGCGCTCAAGCCTATGAAGCGCTCAAGCCTATGAAGTGCTCAAGCCTGTGAAGTGCTCGACCGATGAAATGCACCGCAATGAACTTGGCGCGCAGCACGGAATTCGGTCAACCTGGCGGGAGACACCGCCGCGTATGGCCACTTCAACCAAGCAAAAAGCTCAACGCCAATGCTATTCCCAACGCGAAGGACAGACCGGTCAGAAGATAGAATATTCGGTCGATTGCCTGGTAAGTCATAGCTGCATGTTGTACCCGATCACGGAGTTTTTTTGGCAAAGCGATTGTTTTTTTGGCAAAGCAATTGTTTCGAGAGCACTCCAACGCTCAATTAGGCCGGAGCAACGCCCACAGTGATATGATAGCCCAAAAGTTCCCGGATTGCCCAGTCGCGGAACTCTAGCCTGCGTCCTCATGCAGGACAATGAGCTTGAGGTGTACGAGTTAGACGATAAGGCGGCTGATCAATGAGTTCTGGCCAAAAACCTCGGCGCCAAAGATCTAGGCCAGTTTGTAACGGGTTCCATCCTCTCCTGGTTCAGACCGGAATAACGTGGCTGAGCAGCCGCACAGCGCGGGTGGCGCCGGACCAAGAACGCGGCTCGGACTGATGGCGCGGCCGACGTTGCGGCCAAGATAACGGCCGGTCCGCAAGCCAGGGCTGGGGCTGCCCGCGCTTTGAAACGCTTCTTGCAGCTCACGGCTGACCAAGAGAAATACTGGCCGCCTATCGAGGAGGCTATTCGCGCCAGGGCCAAGAGCCGACAGAGCCGCCTGGAAAGCCTGACCACAGGAGCGGCTGAGCGAGCTGACCGTGGTCTTGTCGAAGTCTTGCGGGACCGAAGCCCGGCCGAGTTTCTGGACCGGCGCGCCGATGTGTTGGCTCAACGATCAGCCGACCTGAAGAAGCTCGCCGCTGCTTGGCAGCCGCTCTATCAGACCCTCACACCCGTCCAGAAGCGGAACCTCGGCTACCTTACAATCTCTGTGCTTCGGGAATTGAGAGATCGCGCGGAAGATCGTCGAATGGAATCCGAAAGAAGAGGAAGAGTGAGGGCGAGCGGATCTTGGTGGGGGCCTGAGCAGGTGCTCACGAGCTCACGGGATTGATTGGACGCGTGGCCACGAAAGAGAGCCGGTCGCGCGCGGTAATTGTGTTTTGCTTGAGTGGCGTCACCAAACGCTGCCAGCGATACGTCGGCCGGCGTTCCGACCGTCGATATTGCGACAACCTGTCGGGAATCGGAGAGAGCCAGATCCCGCGAGGCTGTCACGAGGCCTCAAGATCAGGAGTGGCGCGTCGTGCATACGACATAGTGACTGTTACAGTCGCATCCAAATCGTCTCGGTTATCACCCAGAGCAGTGCTGCACCTGCAGCAAAGCCAAGCATGAAATGCACTGCGTCGCCATCGCTCATGTCCGCCCTCGCTGAAATTGCTTCCAACAGAGTGGGAGAACCGACCGAAAAAAGTCCGTTGGGAGGGCCGGCGGTGGGGATGGTCGTTATAGTTCCCGCCGGCCTCCCGCAGGAGTCCCGGCCGGGGGGGCCAACCGGGTCAAGGAGAGAGTGGTGTACTGCTGCGGTGAGAAACTTATCCAAAACAATGTTCAGAACAATTATCTGAAGGTTTAGCTTCGAGACGAGCAGATCGGACAATGCCGAGGACGTCATTCGTTTTCGCAACAACCATGAGCTCGCAGTTAGTGAAGGTGCCGGCAATGCGGGTTGCGCGCCCGCGAGCTTGCAGTGCCGGATCTGGGGCTCCGCTCGTCGAGTGTCGGCCGCCGACCTCACCAGGACCAGCCAGTACCCCAATCTCTGCGCCGCGCAGAGCGTGTGTCATCGGAAAAACGGCGGGTCTCGAAGCTAAAGGGGCTGGCAGCGAAAGCGGCTGTGGGATAGGGCTCCCGCGCGCGCGGACGCGCGCTCGCCTTCGTTCTTTTCGTTCTCTTAATTGCCTCTGCCCGAACGTGCTCGTGCCCGCTGACCGCTGCTGCGCCGCGATCGGTAGTAGGCACAGGAGTGGCCCGATCCGGCGCCTGAACGGCGGCGGATAATTCGTCCCCTGCGCCAGCCGCCGGCGTTACGGGCGCGGCCGGAGCCAGCTGTTTGTGGGAGGCACCAGTGGAGACCCGCGCTGCTGCACCAGCAGGCGCTCCAGCGAGCGCGACCGACGGGCTCGGTGCAGGAAGTGGCGCAAGATCGCCGGCTGCGCCAGAGGGCGCTCCGGCCAGCAGAGGTTCGCTCCGTGCGGGATCGGGGCCGTGCCTCGGAAGCAGAACCGCGGCGGCAGCCAAGCCTGTGATGATACCGAATGCAGCTGCAGCGAGTCCGACACGCACGTTTTGTCGAAGCTGACGGGACGGGCAGAGATAGCCAAGCTCCGGATGGAATTCGTGAGTGGGCAGGCTGTAGTTCATTGCCGCCTCCTGTACCGCTTTTCATCCCAAAACGGGCGACACTCGGTGCCAATGCCTAACGGCGCGCGGCCGGTTGCCGCCCACGGCAAGCGCGTCTTGGCAATTGCAAGCTGCCAGATCTAAATTGCCCCGATTGGTCCTGAAGACAAATTGCCCTTTGGTTCAGTGAAACTGACTAAAGTTTAGGGCCGCTCGCCAGCCTCGAGCCAGAATTCATGGAAATGGAATTCGCATTGCGCCCCGTGTATCCGCTATCGGCCGCTGACGAGGCCTTTCGGTTCCGTATGGAAGCGGGACAAGCCGAGACCCTGCCGATCCTCTTGGCGAGCGGCAATGCGGTCCTCCGGATCAAATGACGAGTGGTCGATGACCAAGTCGAGGTGCTTCAGATATTGAAGGACGGCGTCGGCTTGACCCGAGTTTGTCAACGGCTCGGCGACAGCGATCAATGCCGACCGCAGGCGCCGCATGACTTGCACTGAATTTGCGCCAAATTGTCGAATTTCATCAAAAGCAAGCGCAAGATAGTCATCCCAGGTCGGGGCAGGAAATACCAAACGCAGATGTCCCTTATTGTCTCTGATCTGGCCGGCATCCAATTCGCGCTGCCCCAGGCGATGCAGAAGATCCTCGATTTGATCGATCGTTTGTACGGCCGTGGTCGGATCGTTGATGGCCGGAGAAAGGGCCTTAATGGCAATATCGACGAGCAGGCGAAGCGCAAATTTGGGGTCCTGATCGAACGTACGTTCTGTGGCTAGGTGAAGCCCGCGCATCAATCGATCGTCCGGAAGCATCGTCCTGGCGCGGTAGACGCGAAGAATAACAGCGGTTTCAACAAGCGTGTCGCCAACCGCGCTTGCCATCACAATCACGGCGTCGGCCTTCTGCGCCTCCCGAACCAGCACGCCGATATCGTAGCTCGCTATGGTGCGTGGCTTGCCGGAGTATGTCAGGGTCTGTGTGACCGGCCCCAAGAGGATGGAACCGGCGATATCACGCCTGGCTTTCTGCACATCTACCGTCTTGTCATCACGACGCGGGTACATCGCGTGAATCACCTGGCGACCCCTGTCGCCGATGACGTGAAGTACATTCGAAATTTGCAGCTCATTGAGCCGTTGAACGAGAAGTGAAAAGAGTATCACGCTGACAATGACCATCATTGCGACAAGCAGGGTCGAAAACATCGGAACATAACCGGATCCGTTGCGGTCAATCCATGCAAGTAGTGCAAGGGAATAGACGAAAGTTGCCACAAAGATCCCAAGTGTGTGAAAAAGCGTTCGGTCACGGACAAACAGGAGAGCCAACCGCGGCGAGTAGGCAATAGCGCTGAATTGCACCATGACGAACGCGATGGAAAAGACAATCGCTGTCAATGCCATCATGCCGGACGCTGCAGCAGACAAATAGGCCTGCACCGACGATACCGATAAGCCAAGTTTGTATGATCCCAGATACGCGTGTTCAATCCTGGGAAATGTGAATGCCGCGAGGACGCTCATCGCAACATAGCTTATCGGAAGAAGCCAGAGATGCATTGTGACTGCTCTGTGACCCGATGGAGGCGTTGCTGTAGCATTCTCGCCAGCCGGGCATCTCGATTAGTGACCTTCCGAAGTAGCTCTGCCAACTTCGCATTCTCGGAAGATTGTGCTGTATCGGGGCTGCGTGGTGCCGATATTCGGTAAAGATTGCGGCTTCAGCCGCCGCGCCTAATCGATGATGTGGTAGCCTCCGTCGACATAAAGTGTTTCGCCGGTGATGAGCCGCGCGGCGTCGTGGGCAAGAAACGCAGTTGCAATGCCCACATCATCGATGCTGACCAGGCTGCGGGCAGGGGCCTTGCCCTTGGCCTTTTCGAGCAGCTCATCGAATTCGGGAATTCCTGAAGAGGCACGCGTGGCCAGCGGACCAGGAGAGATCGCGTGAACGCGGATCCCTTTTGGCCCCAGCTCGGCTGCTATATATCGCACTGCGCTCTCGAGCGCGGCTTTGGCTACGCCCATGATGTTGTAATTCTTCACAACCATCTGGCTGCCGTAGTAGCTCATGGTGAAGAGTGTGCCGCCATTCTTCATCAACGGTTCGGCGAGATGGGCCATGCGGATGAACGACCAGCAGGAGATATCCATCGTGGTCAGGAAGCCCTCGCGGGGCACGTCTACGACCCGGCCGTGCAGCGCTTCCCTTGGCGAGAAAGCAATGGCGTGGAGGAGAAAATCGAGCTCGCCCCAATCCTTCTCGATGCGCTCGAACACGGCCTCCATCTGGCCGGGGGTACTCACATCCATAGGCATCAAGATCGGCGCTTCGAGCTCGCGCGCCAATGGTTCGACGTATTTCTTTGCTTTGTCGTTAAGGTAGGTTACCGCGAGCTCGGCACCCAGCGCGCGGAAGGCCTTGGCGCAGCCCCAGGCGATCGATTGATCGTTGGCAATGCCGACGATGAGGCCCTTCTTGGGCTCCAGCAATTTTGCCTTTGCGGTCGGTATCATTTAGAGAACCTCGCGCGGTTGAGTGCACTTGAGGTCAAACGCAGCCTCGAGCTCGCGTGCTGTGGGCTGCGCTGATGGTTGGGTGAATGGTCATAGCGACATTTCCGGAATGTTGTTCGGCATAACGAGCTCGGCTTCGGTGGCAGCCACCACCTGTGCTGGGGAAATTCCTGGAGCAGTCTCCAGCAGGGTCGCCCGGCCATCGCGAAACGCAATCACCGCCAATTCAGTGACCACCAAATCCACTGGACGTGTCGCTGTGACCGGCAGCGTGCATTTCTTGACGATCTTTGATGCACCCTTGGCGGCGTGTTGCATGGCCACGATGACGCGTTTGGCACCGCAGACCAGGTCCATGGCGCCTCCCATTCCCGGAACCATTTTGTTGGGAATGGTCCAATTGGCCAGTCGTCCCGTCTGATCGACCTGCAAACCGCCAAGAACGGTAAGGTCAAGATGACCGCCACGAATGAGACCGAACGACATGGCGCTATCGAATGTGCTAGCGCCGGGTAGGGCGGTGACGGGATGGCCGGCAGCGTCCGTGAGGGTTGGATGTGCCATCCCTTCCGCGGGCACCGAACCGGTGCCAATCAAGCCATTTTCGGACTGAAAGAATACGAGCATGCCCGCCGGAAGAAAGTTTGCGACACGCGTGGGAATTCCAATGCCCAGGTTGACGAGCATGCCGGGCGAAAGCTCCCTGGCAATGCGGCGCGCAATGATCGTATGCGGCTCCATTGCAGCTCACCCGTTGGCGACGAGATAGTCTACGATCGGTGCGGGCGTCACGACATGGTCGGGCGAGATCACGCCCACGGGTACGATATTGTCGGCACTGGCGATGACGGTCCCGGCGGCCATAGCGATCACCGGGTTGAAGTTGCGTGCGGTCAGCGCATAGCCGAGGTTTCCCAGATAGTCGGCGATGAACGCCTGGACCAAGGCGAAGTCCGCGCGCAGCGCGATCTCAAGCAGATAAAACTTTCCTCCGACCTCAACTTGCTGTTTGCCGACCTCGACCGGAGTTCCAATGCCGGTCTGGGTCAGAACACCGCCCAGTCCATATCCACCAGCGCGAATGCGCTCAATGAGCGTCCCTTGCGGGACGAGCTCGACTTCCAGTTCACCGTTCATCATCTGCCGCTGTGTCTCGGCGTTAAGACCGATGTGGCTCACAATGGCCTTGCGGAGGAGCCTGGCTCGAACAAGCTTGCCAATCCCTTTGTCCAGCGTCGCCGTATCGTTGGCGATGACGGTCAGATCACGTTTGTTCTGTCGAATAATCTCATCAATGATGCGCTCGGGTGTGCCCACGCCCAGAAACCCCCCGATCATCAGGCTTGCGCCATCGGGGATCATGCGAACCGATTGATCGAGCGAAACTGTCTGCATCGATGTTGGCTCCCGAGCGGGGTCTATTGTGCAGTCCATCCGCCATCAACGGGCAGCGCGGCTCCCCGGATCTGAGCAGCGGCTTCCGAGCAGAGGAAAACCACCACCGCGCCAATCTGCTCTGGAGTCGCGAATTGACGCGACGGCTGCTTTTCAGACAACAAATCGGCCTTGGCCACATCCACCGAGATCTTCTCGCGCTCGGCGCGTTCATTGATCTGCTTTTGTACGAGCGGCGTCAAAACCCAGCCCGGGCAAATCGCGTTGCAGGTGATTGCAGTTGACGCTGTCTCGAGGGCGACCACTTTGGTCAGCCCGATCACTCCATGTTTTGCGGCCACGTAGGCGCCTTTGCCGGTAGAGGCCACCAGACCGTGGGTCGATGCGATATTGATAATGCGCCCCCATTTTCGTTGGCGCATACTTGGCAGCACAGCGCGAATGGCATGAAAGTTCGATGACAAATTAATCGCGATGATCAGGTTCCATTGATCGGTGGGAAATGCCTCGATTGAAGCCGTGTGTTGAATGCCGGCATTGTTCACCAGGATATCGACATGGCCAAATTCGGACTTCTGCTGTGTCGATCATGTCAGCGACTTCATCAGCGTAGGCGATGTCGGCCTTGCTGAAAGTGACGCGGACCCCGAATTCCGTTGCGAGTCCTGAGCGCAGTTTCTCAATAGCCGCCGCTTCGCCGAAGCCATTCAGGACGATATCGGCGCCAGCCTCTGCGAGGGCGCGGGCAATTCCAAGACCAATCCCGCTGGTCGATCCGGTGACCACGGCCGATTTGCCAGCCAACAGCATTGATGCTCCTGCGGCTAATCGGTGCTGTGGGGACCAGCGAGCAGGCTCGCGCGTTCGTCAGGTGGGAATCCGCCGAGTGCGGTCTGTAATTGCTCCGCCTCTCGTTCCATACCGATCCAGCGTAACTTCCGGATGAGCTTGACGACTTCGCGCGCCGCCTTTTGCTCCGGGGTAATGTCCAAGAGTCGGTGTTTAAGTTGAGGTCCTTTCATACTACCCTCCCGTTTGTGTCGCGTGTTGCTACTCAGAGGTGATACGGTCCGCATCGGTGGCCGTCCGGCTAGGTGCGGTCCTCGCCGTTCGACAGCAGACTTAATGCGGCATTCGCTACCTTCTGGCTATCGTCCAGGAACTTGCGGCCGTCTTCTGCCATCATTTCCTCACACTTCATGATCCATTGCTGATAGAGAGCCATGACATCGGGAATGGAGCGCGCGCTTGCGACCTTGGCGGCGAACTCGGAAGCAAGCTTTGTCTCTTCCATGGTGCGAGTGAGCCGATCTCGCTGGACCTGCTCGAAAGTGTCGAGCAATCGCTTATGCACTGCCATCAGTGACTCAAATCGATTTGCGCCGATCCGAAGGAGGTTCTCCGTCTGCGGCGAGGTGATGGGAGCTGTGCGCGTCATGGCCTATTGTTCCAGATTGATGCGTTCTGTGCTTGCGGTCTATCACTCAAAAGCGCCAACGCCGCGAGTCGTTGGAGGGACCTGATTTACGAGAATACGACGACGTGGCTCCGCACGCCCGCGATGGCGGAGTAGGTGGTCAGACTGTTGCTAGGCGAGACATGGGGCCCTCGACGTCATCGTGTGGCTAGCCCGGTCGATACCGCGCTGTTTGAGAAGATGTGCGACTGCGTTGCGTGCGTAGAACATTCGGGTTTTTACGGTGCTCGTCGGAACGCCGATGATCTCAGCGGCCTCAGCAACTGTCTTCTCGCGATAGTAGATAAGATCAATGATTTCCCGATGCGGTGGCGAGAGTTTGCTGAGGCAAGTGGCTAGAATTGTCTTTTCCTGCAGCTTTCCGGTTGCCACTTCCGGGTCGTCTGCAAGGTCCGGAATGGAATCTGCCATTCCTTGGTCGAGGCTTTCGAGAGGGCGACGGCTTCGTAGCGTCGCAGCCATGTTCCCCGCGATTGCAAGCAGCCAAGTCGAGACCTTGGAACGACCTTCGAACTTTGCAGATTGTCGCCAGACGGTCAGGAAAACCTCATTCACAACCTCTTCCGCAACCGCATTGTTGTTGGTGAGGCGCAGTGCATATCGATAGACCCGGGGCTTGTATCGATCGAACAGCACTTGCATAGCCTGTCTGTCGCCTTGTGCGATCAGCAAGAGGAACGAGGCGTCTGGCTCTCTTTTGGTCAAATTCCATGAATCGTTCCCTGGCACCTGCTTACTATGCATTCCCATCTCCCGCGCCCGAAACCCATGATTGCGGGATTAATGATGATAAGTGCCACCATTTCCATTGTACGCAGGTAATCCATCTCTGCCTGAACATAGCAGGCCGATATATCTTGGTTTAGTGGACGGCCAGCGATCGGACACAGAAGATACAAGCGAGCAAAGCCGCTTATGCGCGGGCGCACATCGGGAAGCGGAGATGCAAACAGACGCTGGTAGAACGGGTATTGAGTTTCGAAGGACTGCCCTCACGCCGGCAGCAGCGGCGATGAGATTGAGGACGGTCAGTGAGCCTTCCGCCCGTTGTAGCGCAGGGAGCTTGGCACAGGTCGATGTGCTCAGCAGTCTGTTTCCGGTCGTTCGGAAGCTTCTTGGTAAAGAGTTGTTCGCGGCGCTCGCATCGCAGTTCGTTGGCGCTGGCCAGGCGATATCGGCATTGCCGTGGCTCGATGAGGAGTTTCCGCGATTTCTAAGAGCTTTTGGGCGTGGGGCCTCTATCGAGTATTTGGCGGATATTGCCGAGCTGGAGAAAGCGCGGGCTAAGGCTATTCGGTTTACGGGAATTCCCTCCCTTTCGCTTTCGCGGCTTTCGTCTGCGCTCGGGGATCCAATCGACACCATGCGCTTTGAGTTTCACCCTTCGGTCTCGTTGATCAGGTCGCGCTTTCCAGTCGTAACGATCTGGGAATTGAATCAAACCGACGATGAGTGTGCCTTGGAGCATTGGGGCGCTGAAAGTGCGTTGGTTGCAGGGTGCTTCAGAGGAGCCGCGGTGTGGCGGCTGTCGGCAGGCGGATTTGCATTTCTGGGGGCCTTGTTGGGCGGAGCGACATGGGCTGCGGCGATTGAAGTCGCGAGCGGCAGTGATCGGTACTTCGACGCAGCCGTGAGCCGGACGCTGCTTACGGAGGCCGATATTGTGATCAGGCTGCGTCAACGCTGCTGGCATCAGGAGCCGGAATTCCACTCGGTCTAGTGTTTGTTGTTTTCTGCCGGTCTTGTTATTCGGCGTTGAAGTCCAAGGGCGTCTGACATTCTCACGAGATCGGCCAGAGACTTGGCGCCGAGCTTTTTCATAATATTATGCCGATGAACCTTTACGGTGACCTCGACAATTCCAATTTCGGCTGCAACTTGCTTGTTCATCAAGCCGGCCGCGACCAATCCCATCACCTCCTGTTCACGCTGGCTGAGCGCCTCGAAGCGGGCGTGCAAATCATGCATCCTCTCCTCGGATTTCCGCCGCTCGCGGTCTTGGTTGAGTGCCGCCCGAACTGCATCCAGAAGATCCTGTTCTCGGACCGGCTTGGTCAAAAATTCGACCGCGCCGGCCTTCATGGCTTTAACGGACATTGGGATATCGCCATAGCCGGTAATGAAAATGATTGGGATGTTGATGTTCACCTTGGCAAGCTCCGCTTGGAAATCGAGCCCGCTCAAGCCGGGCAGTCGGACGTCCAGTATCAAGCAACTGACTTGATCAGGCAGCTTGCTTCGAAGGAATTCCGGAGCAGATCTGTAGACCTTGCTTTCCAAATTGACGGAATGGAGAAGCGCCCTCAGGCCGTCGCGAACGTCGGGATCATCGTCAATCACTAGGACGATGGGTTCGTCGTCGTGTTGGCTGTGCAATGCGGGTTCCATGCTGATCGTTGGCCGCCCATGTCAGAGATCGAGGGAATTCGTTGGAGACGCGCGAATGCTAATGAGACCCAACGCTTAGGGATCGCGCCATTGTCGAAACATATCGATGACGCATATTTTGGTTTATCGCCCAAGGTATAAATGCTGTGGTAAAATATGCTTACTGGCGGTATAAGTTAATGGTCGTCGCTATCCTAGGGGTGATTTATAATCTGGAACTCATATGATGGAGGCCCGGATGTGTGCCTCCAGGCTGGGGAGGCTATTCTCGAACGTAAATTCTGGGGGACCAATTGAACTCTGGATCGCCTTTCAAGCGCCCGGCGGAGCCTGCAACCCAGCGTATTGGCCTATGACGCCTTTAGGGCAGAGCCGACTGCGCTAATCAACGACTTTTCCTCAAATGGCTTGCTCAAAAATGCTACTGCTCCAGCCTTCAATGCGCGCTCACGAGCCTCGCCGTCGGGGAAAGCCGTTACGAAAATGACCGGTGTGGTATATCCCTTTGTCAGCAGATACTGTTGTAAACCAAGCCCGTTCAATCCGGGCATATGCAAATCGGTGATCACGCAAGCAGTGTTCCTTACCTGACCCGATTCCAGGAATTCCTCCGAAGATGCGAAGGTGAGGGATCTGTATCCCAGGGACGATACCAGATCGTCGATCCCATCTCTGACGAGAGGATCATCGTCGATGATTGAGATCACTGGATCGCTCAACAAAACAACTTCCCCCCTTAGCCACTCTGCTTTCTAAGGGGGCGGGCCGTCTGTAGCAAGAAAATAAATGGCTCGCAGAATATGCTCACGTTTAGTGCCTTGATTTCCAAGGGGGAATTCCAAGACTGTCAGCCATTCGCACGAGATCTGCCAGTGACCGGGCGTGAAGTTTCTTCATGATATTGTGGCGATGGACCTTCAGGGTGACCTCACTGATGCCAATCTCGGCCGCGGCTTGTTTGTTCATCAAGCCGGCGACTACCAAGCACATCACCTGGCGCTCGCGATCGCTCAGAGAATAGTACTTGCCGCGTAGTACCTGCATGTTCTGTTCATGTTGGCGGCGGGTTCGGTCGCGGTCCAGCGCTACTTGAACAGCGTCCAACAGGTCTTGTTCGCGCACCGGCTTGGTAAGGAACTCAACCGCCCCCGCTTTCATCGCTTTTACCGACATGGGAACGTCGGCATGGCCAGATATGAAAATGATCGGAACGGTGATTTGTTCCTTGGCGACCTCGGCTTGAAAGTCGAGCCCGCTCATGCCTGGCAACCGAACGTCTAGAATAAGGCAGCTCGCCTGGTCGGCCAGCTTGTTCGTCAACAGCGCCGTCGTTGAACTAAAAGTTTTGCTTTTCAGGCCAACCGACTGAAGAAGGCTCTGCAATCCCTCACGAACATCCGCATCGTCATCCACGATGTAAATAATCGGATTGCTCTGAGATTGATCCGGCATGGCCAATCGCTCGACGGTTGCCGAGATACTAGCCATGAATTGGGGAAAACCGGAGAGTATAAAGGTTAGAAGATCATAATAACCCTAAGAGGCACAATATAAACCTTAATGCTGCACAGGTATCGTGAAGTGAAAGACCGATCCTCTTTCGAAGCCAGGCGATATCCAAATACGACCGCCGTGACTCTCAACAATTGAGCGACAGATGGCGAGGCCCATACCCATTCCGGCCGCCTTGGTCGTGAACATTGGCTTGAAGATACTGTCGAGATTGGATTGATCGATTCCGGTTCCTGTATCTTCGATCGACACATGCACTCCACCTGAGCCGTCCGACTCGGATCTTACGCGCAATACGCGACGGTCGACCGAATGCATCGACTCAATGGCATTGGTGATCAGATTCAAGAGCGTTTGTTGTAACTGGACTTGATTGCCGTCAACGGGCGGCAACTGCTCGTTGAGCTTGGTATCAAGCTCGATTGCATTTTTTCGCAGGTCGATCCAGACCAGCCCTAGAACCGTCCAGATCAGCTTGTTGATGTCGATTAATGACCTTGTCTCCGAATCCTTTCGCAACATCGATCTGACGCCCGCAATGATGCTGCCTGCGCGATGACCCGCGCTCACAATTTGAGTCAAAGCTGCTTGCGCTCTTTCAAGATCGGGCTTGTCCGCCGCAAGCCAGCGCAAGGCCGCATTTGCCTTGGTCACAATGCCCGTCAGAGGTTGATTGACCTCGTGCGCAATCGAAGCGGAGAGTTCACCTGCCGTCGCCAACCGGTTCATTTGAGACAGTTCGGACATTGTC
>CAVUXO010000023.1:0-105595 GCA_963745515.1 uncultured Alphaproteobacteria bacterium | reverse complement strand
GTCCTTGCCGTGATAGCCCGAGATGATGACGCGGCGATTGTGGGCAAAACCTGCGAGGATCGCGAGCGTCGTCGGACGGTCGAAGCGGTAGTCGGGATCGACGTCCGGCACATGCGAATCGGATTTCGAGTAGGCAGGCACTTCCATGTCACTGTCGATGCCGAGACCCTGCCTAACCGACACCTTCATGTCGGGCAGGCCGGTCATTTCTTCTGTAGCGACGGTCATTGATCCTCCGTGGTCTCGGAACGCGCGAGACCCGAAATTCGGTTCGAGTAATGCGGCTCGGGAAGCGGGGGTGACCTTACCAGAAACCGCACAGGCCGCGAAACCCCCGTGCTACGACGCGATCTATATGAAATTTCAGGAGCTTGATTGCAATCGGGCGACCTACAAGGCAGCCATGCTAAACAGGGGCTCGGGCGGGATCGCCGCTTATCGGACGCCCACCGACTTGAGATATTTGTAGGCCTGAATGATCTCCCGCAGCCGATCCTCGGTCGAGCGGTCGCCGCCATTGGAATCCGGGTGGTGGCGCTTCACCAGCATCTTGAAGCGCAGCTTGATCTCGGCCGTGGTGGCGCCCGACTCGAGCCCGAGGGCATCGAGCGCCCGGCGTTCGGCATTGTGGATCACGCGGGTTTCGCGCCGGCGCACGCGTTCGCCGTCGACGCCGGCCGCCCCGAAATGACGAGACAGGTCTAGCGGGTCATCGGCGCCATCGAGATTGGGCTGAAACCGCGCCGAATGGGACCGGGTCGCCGGACGGCCGCCGTTCATGCCCATTTTCCAGGTCGGGCGGTGGCCGACAACGGCATCCTTCTGGTAGCGGGCGATGTCGTCGTTGCTCATCCCGGCGAAGAAGTTGTACGAATGATTGTACTCGCGCACATGGCCGAGACAGAAGCGCCAATACTCCTTCTCGCGGTCGCGGCCCTTGGGAGCGCGATGGGTTGCAGCCCCGTTGCAGCCCGGCCATTCGCAGCACGGGTGCTCGGCGCGCAGCCGACGATCCCGGTCGGGCTTGACCCTTATGCGGTCGAACAGAGGTGAGTCGTTGGACATGACCGAACATTATGCAGACGTGGAGCAGGAACCTTCAAGTCTTGACAAAGTCGAATATCTCCCAGGGGCCCGATTTGAACAGCCGCATTGACCTAGGGCCCACTCGCGACTAAGCCGCCAGCCCATGAATACCCGCGACGCCATCCTGGAGAAGCTGTCTCGCGCCTTCGCCCCTTCGAGGCTCGACGTGGTCGACGAGTCCCACCAACACGCCGGCCACGCCGGTCATCGGGAGGGCGGCGAGACGCACTACAGGGTTTATATTGTGTCGGACGCCTTCCGGGGGAAGAGCCGGATCGAGCGCCACCGCATGGTGAACGAAACGCTTGCGGCTGAGCTCAAGGGCGGCGTGCATGCGCTTGCCATTCACGCCTCGGCGCCGGGGGAGAACGTCGCTTAGACCGCGAATGCGGTCATTCGTGCGCATGCCCAATTGATCCGACATGCGCCGGCATCCCCATCGCGCTCAGGACAGCGTCGGGAGCGGCATCGCGCCGGTAGTCACGCTCGCGCGCACCTGCCAGAATCGCATGATCCGCTTCGCCGCCACCACCGACAAATTCGCGTAGTCCTTCTTGGCGATCTCGAAGGCAGGCTCCGACGTCGCGCCTTGGGCTGGAGTGAGACGAATGACCGCCTTCGTGGCCGGCCAGCCGAGCCCGCTAGCCTTACACGGGATCAGCAAGGCATCGATGCGATTGCCTTGCATCAGCCGGTCGATGAGCTCGACCGGCACTGCACACAGGAGCGCCAGGGCGGCAGCGGTCTCTTCGAATTGGCTCGCTTTCGCAGATTCGAGAACGATGAATTCATCCAGCCTGCCATCCGCCTGCAGGAGTTTCACGCGACCGAGTGCCTCGGCGTAGTCGCGCACAGGACACTGGGCCTGCAGTTCGCGCGCGACCTTATTGAGGGTGCGCGCCACGTCGTCGGCTGCCTCCGGCCGCAGCGAGGCCATCAGCTTGACCTTCACGGTTTCAGTCGCTTTGGCAAGCAGCTGTCCTAACAGCTGCGGCGGCAAGTCGGCGCGCTGCCCCGCCAGCTCAGCCAGCACGTCGTCTTGCTCGGCCCTCTTGATGAGCGTTGCAAAGCCGGTTTGTGAGAAGCGCGCGCCCGAGTTGACCGCAACAGTGCGAGCGACCTCACGGCTGCCACGATCGACCAGCACGTCGGTCACCGTCTCATCGATCTCGGCCCTCTGCGATATGGCCAAGAGGTGATCCTGGCTCTTCACGCTTGCGATCTCGACCAGGTCTAGCGGCAACAATCGCTTTAAATCCTTCAGCACCGGTCCAGCGACGACAATCTCGTCGTGGTTTGCGAGATGCCGAATGACCCCGGCCGGGGCGTTCTCGACCGGCGCCAGCCGCTCGCCAAGCTCGGCGAGGGCCCTCGTCTCGATATGCTCGACCAAGCGCAGGAGCACGTCATCGAACAGTTCGATCTGCTCGGATTCGTAGAGGCCTGCCTGGCTCAGGAAGAGGTCGGTGACGCGACGCAGCGTCGCCATTCGCCGGTCGCTCGAACCGGATTGCATCGCCTCATCCAATTCGGCGATGAGGGAGTAAGTTATTCCCATAGGACGGCCCCCCTTGGGCAAACGCGACAAAAAACAACAGGCGCATGCGATTACGATAGGCGTGGCTTCCGCTGCCGCGACCCGGTCAGCCTACGGTTGTGAGATTAGCGGCGCGTAAATCTTGGTGGCTTTTTCGCCGACTACGGATGCCGTTTCCTGACGCACGCCTTCCCGGGGATGCTCGCCTTACGCAAAGCACGGAAACAGCGTTGGGCTCCGCCTTGCCGCATCCTGTTCAAGCCGGCGCTGCGCCGCCATCGACAGTTAGCGCGAGGTCGGCTTCGCGGGGGCAGCCAGCTCGGGCGGCAGCGGAGGCATTCCGGCCATGGTCACGGTCGAGCGCACCTGCCAGAATCGCATGATCCGCTGCGCGGCCGCGATCGACAGCTTCTGGAAATCCTGCTTGGCGATCTCGAAGTCGTCGTCCGACGTGATGCTGTGCGCCGGATTGAGGCGAATGATCGCGCGCGTGGTCGGCCAAGCCAGGCCTGCGGCCTTGCAGGGGATCAGCAGCGCGTCGATGCGGGCGCCTTGCATGAGGCGGTCGATGATGTCGATCGGCGCCGAGCAGCGCATCGCGAGCGCGGCAATCGTCTCCTCGAACTTGTTCGCCCGCGCGAACTCCAATATCGCTGCTTCGCTCAGCTTGCCCTCGCGGTTGAGCAATCCCACCAGATGCTGCGCCTCGCTGTAGTCGCGCATAGGCCGCTCGGCCTGCAGCTCGCGCGCCACCTTGTTGAGCGCCTGCGTCAGATCGCCGGCCGCATCGGGCCGCGCCGCCAGGAGCCTGGCTTTCACGGTCTCGGTCGCCTTGGCGACCAATTGCTCGAACAGCGCAGGCGGAATGTCGGCGCGCTGGCCGGTTGCCTCCGCCAGCACATCATCCTTCTCGGCGCGTTTGACCAGCGTTGCAAAGCCGTTCTGCGAGAAGCGTGCACCGGCATTGACAGCAACCTTGCGGGCGACCTCGGCATTGCCGCGGTCGACCAGGACGTCAGTGACAGCTTCATCGATCTCGGACCGTCCCGATATCGCCAGAAGATGATCCTGGCTTTTCCGGCGCGCGATGTCGACGAGGTCGTCGGAGGTGAGCTGCTTGGAATCCTTGAGCACCGGGCCGGCAACGACGATCTCGTCGTGGTTGGCGAGATGGCGGATGACGTCGACTGGAGCGCCGTCAACCGGGGCGAGCCGCTCGCCAAGCTCGGCCAATGCGCGGGTCTCGATGTGCCCGATCATGCGCATCAGCACGCCGTCGAACAGCTTCATCTGCTCGGGGTCGTACTGGCCGGCGTGGCTCAGGAACAGGTCGGTCACGCGTCGCAGCGTGGCAATTCGCTTGTCGCTGGAGCTCGACTGGATCGCCGCATCCAACTCAGAGATGAGCGACGAACTCGTTCCCATGGTGCCCCCTTCTGGGCAAACGCAACTGTGACCACATGCCTTGCGGGCCGGAGAGGCGGACCTTCCGGCTACTTTTAGCACTCAATTATCTTACATTTCGCGGGTTAGGAATGCGTAAACCTGCGCCGCAGGCTTGCACAACCCCCTGGAGAATGATCCCGAAAAGGCCGTCCCCGGGCTTGATCCGGGGTGGAACCCGGTTTTCGGAAAAGATCATGCTCAAACATAGAGATCGGCTTTGATCCTATTCAATCTAATGGGATCAAAATCTAGGCGGCAATCGGCGGCTTTCGCACAAGCGGTGTAATGCGCAGCGCCGCAATCCGGTTCTTCTCGCGCCGCAGAACGCGAAAGCGGAAACCATGAAAGGTAAAGGTCTGCCCAGCCTCCGGGATCGAGCGCGCCTCGTGAATGACCAGGCCTGCAACCGTGGTCGCCTCGGTGTCGGGCAGGCTCCAGTCCATTGCCCGGTTGAGGTCGCGGATCGGCACCCCGCCGTCGACATTGACCGAGCCGTCGGGTTGCAGGCGCACGCCAGGCACTACCACGTCGTGCTCGTCGGTGATGTCGCCCACGATCTCCTCGAGAATGTCCTCGAGCGTAACGAGCCCCATCAGCTCGCCGTATTCGTCGACCACCAGCGCAAATGGCGTCTTGCGCCGGCGAAACGCCTTGATCTGCTCGGACAGGGGGCGCACGTCGGGCACGAACCAGGGCGGGCGCGCGATCGCCTTGACGTCGACCTTGGACAGGTCGCCATCAGCGTCGCGGATCGCACGCAGCAGGTCCTTGGCGTGCAGGATGCCGATGATGTTGTCGGGCTTGCCGCTCCAGAGCGGAACGCGGGTGACCGGCTCGGCGAGAACGGCCATGGTGACGTCCCTGGGTGGCAGGTCGGCGCAGACCGAGATCATCTCGGTGCGGTGGATCATGACATCGGACACGACCAGATCGCGCAGGTCGAGCAAGCCGCCGAACATGTCACGGTCTTGCTTCTCGACGCTGCCCTCGCGATGCAGGAGATCGACGGTGCCACGCAGCTCCTCATGCGCGGACAAAAAAGCCTGATCGGTGCCAAAGCGGGCGCCGAACAGACGTAGTATCCAGCGCACCAGCGCCTCGATGCCGACGAGAATCGGCCCCATCAGCCGCACCAGCCACAGGACCGGGCGCGCCACCAGGAGCGCAACGCGATCGGGCGTATTGATCGAGATCGTTTTCGGCAATACCTCGATGAACACCACGATTACGACCGTCATGATGGCGGTTGCGTACAGCACACCGACATCGCCGAACCAGGCGTACAGCACCCCGGTAGTCAGAGCAGAGGCCGCGATGTTGGCGACGTTGTTGCCCGCGAGGATCGCGCCGATCATCCGCTCGCGCGTCTCGATGAGGCGGTTGACGAGACGGGCACGGGCGTTCCCGTTCTTCTCAAGCTGCAGCATTCGCGCACGCGAAAAGCCGGTGAGCGCGGTCTCGCTGGCGGAAAAAAAGAACGACAGCGCCAGGCAAAGAACGACGACAGCGAGAGAAATCCAGTCTTCGGTCAACATTTCTCTGCGAGCTTTTCCTGAATGAAGGATCGCACCTCGGCAGCCTCGACGTCAGGCGCGATGAAGGCACCACCAATGCCACGAACCAGGATGAAGGTCAGGTTGCCCCGCTTGACCTTCTTGTCCTGGCTGATCAGGTCCATCAACTGGTCGGCATCAGGCAATCCCCCGGCCACCTCTGATAGATGAGTAGGCAGGCCTACCGCCGCAAGATGCTGCCGGACGCGCTCGGCATCAGCCGCCGGCGCAAGCCCACGCCGGACCGAGAAGTCGTACGCGCAGACCATGCCGAGGGAAATTGCTTCCCCGTGCAGCAGCCGATCCGAGAAGCCGGCGGCGGCCTCGAAGGCGTGGCCGAAGGTATGACCAAGATTGAGCAGCGCCCGCTCGCCGGTCTCGCGCTCGTCGCGTGCGACCGTCAGCGCCTTTGCGCGGCAGCTCACCGCAACCGCGTGCTCGCGGGCGGGCCCGCCTGAGAAAATTTCGCGCCAGTTGGAGTCGAGCCAGGCGAAGAAGGCCGCATCGCTGATCAGACCGTATTTGGCGACCTCGGCGTAACCTGCCCGAAACTCGCGCGGCGGCAGCGTGTCGAGCAGCGCCGTATCGGCCACGACCAGCACCGGCTGGTGGAACGCACCCACGAGGTTTTTGCCGTGGCTGGAATCGATCGCGGTCTTGCCACCGACCGAGGAATTCGACCTGCGACAGCAGCGTCGTTGGCACCTGCACATAATCAAGGCCGCGACGGACCACCGCGGCCGCAAAGCCTGCAAGGTCGCCCACCACGCCGCCGCCGAGCGCCAGCACAAGATCGCCACGCTCGATGCGGGCCCCGATCAGCGCCTCGCACACCCGCTCGAGCACCGGAAAGCTCTTCGACCTTTCGCCGGGCGGCACCACCACCGGCGCAGCAGCCGCGATGCCAGCGAGCGCCTGCTGTGCGGCCGCAAGACAATGGCGGGCGACCGTCTCGTCGCTGACGATTGCGACCCTGGCACCCGGGCGCAGCGCCTTGATGCGCTCGCCGAGCGAAGCCAGCACGCCGCGTCCGATCACGATGTCGTAGCTGCGCGCCCCAAGTGCGACATTGACGATGATGGGCTCGCCGGCCCGCAATGGCGCGGTCATGATGCGCAATCTCCTCCTGCGGTTGCCGGCTCGAACCCAAGATGCCTCGCCAGCACACCGACCATCTCGTCGACGATCTTCTCGTGTACGACGTCGCGCGACTGAACGGTCAGGTCAGCGAGCGCATAGGTCGGATAGCGCAGATCGATCAGCTCCCGCAACTTCGCCTCCGGGTCGTCGATCTTGAGCAGCGGCCGGTCGTTGCGGCGCTTGATGCGCCGCATCAGCACGTCAAAGTCGGCCTTGAGCCAGACCGAGATTCCCTTGGCGTTGATGGTAGCGCGCGTGTCCGCGTTCATGAATGCGCCGCCGCCAGTCGCGATCACCTGCGTTCCACCCTCGAGCAGGCGGGCAATCACGCGCGCCTCGCCGGCGCGGAACTCAGGCTCGCCGCGGGTGGCGAAAATGTCCTCGATCGACATGCCGGCCGCAATCTCGATCTCGCCGTCGGCATCGACGAACGGGATGTCGAGACGCTGGGCCAGGCGGCGCCCGATCGAGGATTTGCCGGCGCCCATCATGCCGACGAGCACGATCGCACGCCCCTTGAGCGCCGCCACGATGGCGGCCTCCGGGGTCGCCGGACCGGCGACTTGCTGCATGACCCGCTCGGACATTCATGAAACTCCAAAGGACCCGGACAACGTTTCATAAACGTGATGCGGAAACAACTGGTTAGCCCTTGCCTCGGTAGTCGGAACGTGGTCGTAGTTTCTCCACTCTTGCATGCGAATCGGCTTCGAAATTGGGCTCAGGTGATGCCAAGTCTATTCCGATTCCTGGCAACGGTGGGCATTGTGGCTGGCTTGGTCTACGGTGGGATGCTGGCGCTCGCCTACTGGGTCGATCCCAAGCCGCGCGAGATCACCGTGTCAGTTCCGCCTGAAAAATTCTCGAAACAGCGCTAGCCGGCCGCGATGGCGCGCCAGACCCGATCGACCCGCACAACCGACATCGAGCTGTTCCTCGACATGCTCGCGGCCGAGCGCGGCGCCGGCCCCAACACGCTCACGGCCTATACCCGCGATCTTGAGGATTTCTCGGACTATCTGGTCACCAAGAAGTGCACCATCGCGGATGCGACAACCGACCATGTGCGCGGCTATCTGCGTCATCTCGCCAAGCGCGAATTCGCGGCGAGCTCGGTCGCGCGCAGGCTTTCGGCGATCCGCCAGCTCTATCGCTTCCTCTACGCGGAAGGGCGGCGCGGCGACGATCCGGCCGCGATCGTCGAGGGGCCCAAGCGCGGACGCAAATTGCCACGGGTGCTCAGCATCGAAGAGGTCGACCGCCTGCTCGCCACTGCCCGCGACAATCCCAAGCCCAATCAGACGGCCGGCGAGCGGGCGCGCACAGCGCGGCTCTACTGCCTTCTCGAGCTCGTCTATGCGACCGGGCTGCGCGTCTCCGAGCTCGTGTCGCTGCCAGCCTCGGCGGCTGCGCGCAGCGCCCGCATGCTGATCGTGCGAGGCAAAGGCGACAAGGAGCGGCTGGTGCCGCTCAACGATGCGGCCAAGCAAGCCATGACCGACTATCGCGCCCGCATGATGGAAGCCGGCCATGACATGCAGGGGAAGTGGTTGTTCCCTTCCTTCGGCGAAAGCGGCCACCTGACGCGCCAGCACTTCGCACGCGAGCTCAAGGAGCTTGCGGAGGGGGCGGGACTGCGCCCCGGCAAGGTGAGCCCGCATGTGCTGCGCCACGCATTCGCGAGCCACCTGCTGCACAACGGCGCCGACCTGCGCGTGGTGCAGACGCTGCTCGGCCACGCCGACATCTCGACCACGCAGATCTACACACACGTGCTGGAGGACCGGCTCAAGAGCCTGGTGCGCGATCTGCATCCGCTGGGGGAGGAATAACCGATCCTCAGACGCGTCAACGTTTCGAACGGCCAGCGAGAGCCTGTCGGATAACCCGGACCATCAGCTCATAGTCAGCTCCGTGGCTCATCTTTGATGCCTCCATCCAGAGCGCCGGATCGATTCTCCTGAGATCGAGATCATGGCCCGCCTGCGCTGCCAGTTGCTTGAGATATTGCGCCTGCGCTCGGCCATTGCCCTCGCGAAAGGGATGGATGTAGTTCACATCGCCAATGATGACACCGGCATGTCGTGCGAAGTCATCTGAATTCAGGCCTTTCAAGAATCTCGGATTGGGTCAGGCGGCGATGAACATCGGCCATCCCTGTTTGGATGTAGCGGCGAAACTGGAATTGATGGCCACCCTTGTTGATTTCGACCGTGCGCAGTTCGCCCGCCCAATCGTACACGTCCTGAAACAGGTGGCGGTGAATGGCACGGAGATGAGTCAACTGTCCCGATAGGTGCGCCTTCCGCGATTCTGTCAGCCACCAGGCGGCGCTCGATCCGAGCAAGCCTTCGCGCATCTGAAATGCCAAGGCGATTGCGAAGGACGTTGGTGCCGGGAATGAGGTAAGGGTCGACGTCGTCGTTCACTTGGCGGCGGCGGTTGCACGAGCCTGCGCTAGAATATAAGCGCGGCGGCGTTCGTGATCCCACCCCTCGCGCTCGAACATTTCGAACATGGCGATGTCTTCGCCATCGAGCGGGTTGCCCTCGATCTCCTGAAGGTGCATGGCCTCAAGGCGCCGCTCACGCGCCGCCGCTACCTGTTCGGGAGAGAGATGATCTTTGACTTTGGCCATGTTTCAAATATATGCGATTCCGCTCAAAAAGTCACCAATCTCAATCCGTTCCCGAGCATCATCCCACCCTGGACATCGCTTCAAACACCGCGCAATAAGGGGCAAATCCAGCGCGGAGGAAACGCATGTCAGACCAATGGAATATCCTCAAGGAATGGCCCGAGCTCATTCTCGACCGGCTCGAGGACGCGGGCGTCGCCCGCATCACCCTCAACCGGCCCGAGAAGCGCAATTCCTGGAACCGGGCGCTGTGCCACGCCTTCCTCGAATCGCTCGACATCATCCGCGCCGACAAGGAGCTCAAGGTCGTCATCACGCGGGGCGCCGGTCCGCTCTATTCCTCGGGGCTTGATCTCACCTTCCTGCGTGAGGTGTCGAACGGCCCGATGCTCGACTGGGACCGCCCCAACCTCACTATCCAGATCGCCGAGGACATCCGTGCCTTCCCGCGCATCATGATCGCGCAGGTGCACGGCTATTGCCTCGGCGGCGCGCTCGGCATCATGAACTGCCACGACATCGTGTTCGCGGCCGAGGATGCGCAGCTCGGCATGCCGGAGGTCTTGCGCGGCTCGTTCGGGCAGCTCGTCACCGCGACGCTGCATGCATTCCGGCCTGCCGGTGAAGAAGCTTTCGCTGATTGCGCTCGGCGGCAAGAACGTGTCCGGCAAGGAGGCCGACGCGCTCGGCATCATCAGCCAGGCAGTTCCCGCCGCCGAGCTCGAGGCGCACACGATCGCGTTCGCGCGCGATCTCGCGACGCGCCACCTCGCGCCGCTCGAGCATCACAAGATCACCGTGCAGATGGGGCGCGACCTCTCGCTCTCGCAGGCGATCCAGCTCGACCAGCTTGTCGGACAGCGGCTGCGCCGCGTCATGGACCCGCTCGGAGACGTCGAGGGCTATCTCAAGTCGCAGAAGGGCGGCGCCAATCTCAACTACAAGCGACCGGATGTGTGATGGCGTTGCATTGCTGGCTCGGCGTCCTCCCCGCGCAAGGACCCAGTAAACGCCGAGCGCGCAAATGGACTTCGGACTTATAACAAGCACTTCGGAGTACTGGGTCCCCGCGTTCGCGGGGACGACAGAAAGGAAATACTCGGCCGCGCCTCCCGCCCTCTTCACTCCACTGACACCGTCCGCACCCACATGTCCCAGGCACGCTCGGGATTGACGCCCTTGCCGCCGTTGAACTTCGCCGACTCCTGCGGATCGAGGAAGGTCAGAGGCCCCTCGAGCGTGCGCGCCTGTAGCTGCAGGCGTGCATTCACCTCGGTGTAGTAGGCGCGCGACACCGCGTATTTCAGATTCGGCCCGACCACCACATTGCCGTGGCCGCGCATCAGCGCGACCGGATTTGCCCCGAGCGTGCGGGCCAACGCCTGCCCGAGGTCTTTGTTGCGCACGAGCAGGTCGGTCATGCCGGCGACCTCGCGGATCTCGAACACCGGCACCACGGGCGGTATGAATGAGGCCATGTGATAGACCGGAGCGAGCGGTGTCTTGCTGATGCTGAACGGGATCACGGTCGGCGAATGGCTGTGCACGACGGCATACACATCCGGCCGCGCCCGATAGACTTCACCGTGGATGAAGCGCTCGGAATAGAGCTCGCAGCCGCGATCAGCGACCGGACGCGAATCGAGATCGTAGGCCATGATGTCCTCGGCCTTCACCAGCGCGGGCGCGAGCGCGCGCGAAAGAAAGTAGTGATCCGGCCGCTTCGGATCGCGCGCTGACACATGGCCATAGGCATCGACCACGCCAAGCGCATAAAGGATGCGGTTGGCGAGCACGAGATCGGTGAGGATTTGCGGGTCTACGGCGGCCTTCAGCTCCGCCTCGGTCGGCTGCATCGATCATCTCCCTGCCAGCAAAGATCGAGAGGAAAGCCGCAGGCGACCCCTCCCCATCCCTTGACTTGCGCGCCCCTTAGAGGCTCTTTGCGGCGGGCGCAAGCGGCGCGCCCGCATGCTAAATAGAGGCCCATGCGCAGCTACCTCGACTTTGAAAAGCCGGTCGCCGAGATCGAGGCCAAGCTCGAGGAACTGCGCGGCGTCGACACGCCCGAGAGCGCGCCGCCATCCGGCGAGGAGATCACCCGGCTGGAGGCCAAGGCTGCCCAGACGCTCAAGGACCTCTACGCCAATCTCACCCCCTGGCAGAAGACCCTGGTGGCGCGCCACCACGAGCGGCCGCGCTGCCTCGACTACGTGCAGCACCCTCGATCACCGACTTCGTGCCGCTCGCCGGCGACCGCAAGTTCGGCGAGGACGAGGCGATCGTCGGCGGCTTCGGCCGCTTCCGCGGCGAGAGCATCTGCGTGCTCGGCCACGAGAAGGGCTCGACCACCGAGGAGCGGCTCAAGCACAATTTCGGCATGGCGCGGCCGGAGGGCTACCGCAAGGCGGTGCGGCTGATGGAGATGGCCGACCGCTTCGGCATCCCGATCCTGTCGCTGGTCGACACCGAGGGCGCCTATCCGGGCATCGGCGCCGAGGAGCGCGGCCAGGCCGAGGCGATCGCGCGCTCGACCGAGGCCTGCCTCGCGCTCGGCGTGCCCAACATCGCGGTGATCATCGGGGTCGGCGGCTCCGGCGGCGCGATCGCGGTCGCGACCGCAAGCCGCGTGCTGATGCTGGAGCACGCCTTCTACAGCGTGATCTCGCCGGAAGGCGCCGCCTCGATCCTGTGGCGCGACACCGCCAAGGCGCAGGAGGCGGCGACCAGCATGAAGATCACCGCGCAGGACCTCGCGCGCTTCGGCGTCATCGACCAGATCGTGACCGAGCCGGTCGGCGGCGCGCATCGCGACCCGGCCGCCACGATCGCATCGACCGGCGAGGCGATCGCGAATGCGCTCGACGAGCTCAAGGTGCTCGACCGCGACGCCATCCGCCAGCAGCGGCGCGACAAGTTTCTGGCGATCGGGCGCACGATCACGTGACACGCGCGCCGGCCGCTGGCGAGCTGCCGCCGATCCGCATCGTGCGCTGCGATGCGGCGCGCCGCGAGCCTGGCCTCATGCTGTTCAACGTGCGCGGCGACAGCCGGGCGAGCGAAGGGCCGGCGCACCGCGGCTGGCTCCTGGGCGTCGATCAATCCGGCGCGCATCAGCTGCGTCCACCGATCAGACCGGCCGGTGCAGGGCGTGCGGCTCAAGCCTGACGGCCATCTCCTCGTTACCATCGTCGACGGGCTGCTGCTCGAGATGACGCTCGACGGCCGCATCCTGCGCCAGTGGTACGCGACCGGCCGCTATCGCGACCGCGCGCCGCCGAAGGACGCCATCCCGGTCGAGGCCGAGACCTTCCATCACGGCGTCAACCTCGGGCCGGACGGCTCGATGCTGCTGCTCAGCATGGAGATCCGCGAGTACGACAACTGGCCTGGCAGCGTCACCGATCCGAGCGCGCCGCACGAGCGCGCGAAACTGGTCGGCGACATCGTGATGGAGGTTCGCCCCGACGGCAGCAAGGTGAACGAATGGCGGCTGCTCGATCTCATCGACCCCTATCGCGTCACATATGGCAGCCGCGCCAACTATTGGGCCGTGCGCGGCTATCACGGCACGATGGATTGGTGCCACGCCAACGGCACCGCCTATGACGCGCGCGACGACGCCATCCTGGTGTCGCTGCGCACGCAGGACGCGATCATCAAACTGGACCGCAAGAGCGGGCGCTTGCGATGGATCCTCGGCACGCACGCCAACTGGCGAGAGCCGTGGTCGGACAAGCTGCTCAAGCCCGACGCCTCGGTCGCCTGGCAATTCCATCAGCACGACTGCTCGATCACGCCCGCTGGCACCATTCTCTGCTTCGACAACGGCAATCACCGCGCGGCACCGTTCGCGAAGCCTGTGCTCGCTGCGCAAAACTTCAGCCGCGCGGTCGAGTTCGCGGTCGATGAGGCGAACGGCACGGTGCGGCAGGTGTGGAGCTATGGCGAGGCGGACGGCGAACGGCGTTTCGCGGGCTTCCAGGGCGGCGCGATGCGGCTGCCGAACGGCAACACCTTTATCACCTATGGTGGCATCTGCTCGATCGACGGACAGGCCCGCGAGCGGGCCCGACCGCTTCGAGCCCGGCGAGGCCGAGCATCGCGACGCGCTCGACGTCCGTGCACAGCTTATCGAGGTGACGCCGGACAAGGAAGTCGTGCTCGACCTGCGCATCGGCGGCGAGGCTGGCGATCCAAAGGCGCTATCGGTGTTTCGGTCGGAGCTCGTGCCGGCGTGAAAATCCCGGGGGGATGGACAGCAACAAGAGCGCAGCAAACAAACACCGCGCTACCACTCGCTGCCTGCTCAGGTACCATCTTCCGTTTACACGAATTTTTGGGGATTGCCGCAACATCACGGCAGCCGAATCCCATGACGTGCGCTAAGAGGTATGTGCACTCCAGGTGGCAAATGGGGGCCCGTTCAATGAAAAAGTTTTCGCGCGCAGCCTCCGTCGTCGGCGCCGTCACGTGCACCATGATCAGTGGCTCCGTTCTCGCTGCCGATATGCCGGTCTTGAGGGAATTGACGGTGATTCCTGTGCCGGTCTTTTCGTGGAGCGGATTTTATATTGGCGTCCATGGTGGCTGGGGTTTTGGCGACGTTGATTTCATCAAGACCGCTTTCGATCTTGACAATCACACCATGGACGGTGGGCTCTTCGGCGGTCACATCGGCTATAATTGGCAGATGGGCTACAGCTGGCTCATTGGTGTCGAGGCCAGCGGTACATGGTCGGGCGTCAAGAAGACGTTCTTTGGTCCGTTCAACATCTTTCCGAATGATCGGTGGACGACCGAAGTGAAATGGCTCGCAACAGTGACGCCACGCATCGGTTTCACCGTCAACAACTGGATGTGGTATCTGAAGGGCGGCGTGGCATTTGCGGAGATTGACCACCATCTCGATAGCGACATCGGTCCCGTGTCCTTCGACACATCCGGCACCAAGGTTGGCTGGACTGTCGGCTTCGGTGGCGAACTGCTGCTGGCCAGCAACTGGATCTTTGGTGTCGAAGGAAACCTCTACGGCTTCGACTTTTTGAAAACGAACAGCGGGATCGCGAATTTCCCTGATCACGATGTCGATGTGACGATGTGGTCGATTCTCGGCCGCGTGAGCTACAAGTTTGGCGGCCCCGGTAACCCGGTTGCCGCGCGCTACTGAACGCACCACCGACTTCCTCGTTGCACCACGGGTCGGTATCGGACGGCCGCCTCCGGGACGCCCGCTGTGTATATATCGTGCCTCCCTCGATTGAACGATGGCGTGGCTGAGCGGGCTTGATATTGCTCCTGCTCAGCATGATCAGCCCGCTGCTGCAGCTGGCGTTGAACGTCGAGACAGATCCGACCGCGTCCGCCATGGCAACGCGATCTTGACCGCCACAAGTTCTGCGTTCTGTAGACAAAGCGGCGGCACTTGGCGCATACGGCTATCCGAGCACGGCTACGCGAGCATCGTCGCATGCACGGACCTGCGCTGATCCGAACGTTTCTGATTTTCTTCGCCGGCGGGCTGTTGCTGACCGCCGCGGCCATCAGCATCTTTTTGATCGGCAGCATGGTCTGGCTGCAATGCCTGCACGACGATCCGACCCAAACATGCGGTGACGCGCTGTTCTACGGAGCCGCGTCGCCGATCTACGGCGTCATCATCGGCATGGGCCTCAATTTTCTGCCGCTGGCGGTCGGCGCGCTCCTGGCTGTGCTCGGCCGCGCCTTCTTCCGCCGACTGCCGCTCTGGTATGTGATCGCGATCCTGCCGGCCTGTGCGCTCGCCTATCTGGCACAGACCTCGTCCTGGTATCCGCAGGACCAAGTGCGCCCCTTGTCCGAGCGCCTGCTCGTGTTCTCAACGCTGCAGGTGCTTTGCCTCCTGATCTGCTGGTGGTGGGACCGGCGCGAGTGACCTCATCTGCTTGACGAAGAGACACCGGCGAATTTGCTTTTCACGATCGGCCGGAGGTGGCCGCGCAGCCAGGCGATCTCGGGATCGCGGCCGCGCTGCGCGCTCCACAGCATCGCGTGCGGCAGTGGATCGATGGGAAACGGCACCGGCCGGAAGTCGAGGCCGTAGGGACGCAGCGTGTCGGTCATAGCGACCGCCGGCAGCGTGGCGATGAGGTCGGAGTCGGCCAGCACCGGCGCTATAGCCGAGAAATGCGGGACCCAGCCGGCGATGGTTCGGTCGAGGCCGGCCGCAGCCGCGGCGGCGTTCACCGGGCTCGCCAGGCTGTCGCCGACCCGCACCGCCACATGCGGCCAGCGCGACCATGCTTTCCGCCCCCACTGGCGAAAGGCCGGATGGCCGCGGCGCGCGAAACACCCCCACGTCAGCGCGCCGATCGGCTCGGCAGTAACGCCTGCGGGCAGACGCAGTCCCGCCGGCGCGATCGCGACGTCGAGCTGACCCTCGGCGATTTCCAAAAGCATCGGATCGCGTGCACCGGTCCATTCGACGCAAGCGCCGGGCGCCTCGGCAGCGCACGCGGGCCAGCAAGCGACGTGAACAGCGCACGCGCGAAATCCGGCGCCGCAAATCGAAACAGCCGCCGCGAGGTGGCCGGATCGAACGCCTGCCGCGGCGAGAGCGCCCGCTGAATGCTGCGCAGGATCGGCCGCGCCTGCTCCAGAAGCTCGAGCGCGAAGGGTGTCGGTTGCATGCGCGCGCCGCCCTTGATCAACAGCGGATCGCCAAGCTCAGCGCGCAGCCGCGCCAGCGAATGGCTGACGGCCGATTGCGTGCGGCCGAGCCGCTCGGCCGCGCGCGTGACGCTCAATTCGGCCATGAGGACCTCGAACACGACCAGCAGGTTGAGGTCGAAGCGGCGAAGATCGATTTCATTCATGGCATATTATGATTATTCATTTGATTGATGATCGAGACCGTCATATCCGCGGCGGCGTGTTCAGTCAAACCGCCCTAAACCAATGGAGTTGATCGTGAAAGCAATTGTTTTCGCTGCCGCCGCCCTCACCGCGCTGTCTCTCGCGACTCAATGCGCCGCGGCGGAGACCCCCGAGCAAGCTGCGCTGGCCGTGGTCGCGCCCTTCTACGACGGTCTCAACGCCGCGCCCGGCAAGGATGTTGCGGCTGTGCTGCGGCAAGCGACCGCGCCCGAGTGGGTGTCCTGCGGAGCCAATGACGTTTGCGGCGCGCGCGAGCAGGTCATTGCCGCGATCGCCGGGCGCCACAAGGCCATCCCCGACCTCAAGTGGGAGATCAAGGAGGTGCTGGTCTCAGGCAATCGCGTCACGGTGCGCGGCGAGGCCACCGGCACGCCGGCCGGCGAGTTCATGGGCGTGCCGCATGGCGGCAAGTCGTTCAAGCTGATGTCGATCGATGTGCACACGATCGAGGGCGGCAAGCTCGTGCGCTCATATCATGTCGAAGACTGGCTGGGCGCCGTAAGGCAGTTATCGGGGAAGTGAGGGTAAGTTGCGGCAGCAAAATAGCGGCGCATAAGCTGCCCGGCGCTCTCGAGCCAGGCGGGCGCTATGGGCATCCGGAGGCGTCCGCCTTCATCGGATGGTCTTTCACAATCCATGGGCATCCTTGCTCAATAGCTCAAGAAATACGTCTCGGAGTTCAACAGGCACAAAATCGGGCTTGTCGGGGATGATGTTGTTGACAATGTAAGACATCAAAGCGTCCGGGCGCTTTTTGCTGATGCTTCCTAGCTCAGGAAAAGCGGCGCAGATAACTTCCTGAAGCTTATGATCATCGATTTTTAGCCATTGATCATGAAGTTTGAGCTGAAGCCACCGACGTATTCACTCTCAATCGGAAGAGCGGATTTTTCGCTGAGCGTGACTGTCTGAACGCAATCCACGATCGCCTGCAATTTATCGACGGGTAATAGAAGAAACTCTGAATAGCTCGTAGCGTTGTTAATTCCGATCCGCGGCAACGCACGCTTGGCCTCACGAAATAACGCAGCTGCAATGAAAAGGGGATCAAGAAGTAAGTTCTCTAGTCCATTCCTGCGACCACACGCAAGAATTGCCATTCGAGAGGTGGGCTGGTTCTCTCCATCCCAATCCATAAGACCAAAGACTGAGCTGTTGCCTCCAGAGCCGAGTTCTTGAACTAGCTTTCGGACAATTGCCGAACCAGTGTGCAAGTGCTGCCCCTGGATCGACTTAATTCCCGTACCGATGAACTCGAGAGAGCGTTCTGAGGCCAAGATCGGCTTGCGACATTGATAGGCGGCACTATACAGTTCCGCGTCGTTCTCGCTCTCAACAAACACTTGTCGCCGCCCCTCATACGAAATGGCAAGCGTTGGAACCCCCACAGTTAGAATGTTCAGAGCCTCGGCTTTGGCTATCTTGTGAAGCCCAGGCTGATTAGGGAGCATTACGTGAATTGAATCTTCTGGCGACAATGCTACCGTGGATGCCGCATGGGTCGCAGCAATAACTCCGATATCGTGCTTTTCGACCAACGTTTGCGTGATAATGCGAAGCAGATTGCGCGACATCGATGGGTGCAGCGGAGCATCTATCTCATCGAGAAGAAGAAGCTTGGGATAATTTCCAAGCTGTCGAGTATCTTGCGCGTAGTACAAACACAAAGCAAAGGACATTAAGACTTTTTCACCGGAAGAAAGTTCAGAAAATCTAACTTCCGCTTGCGTTGAAAGCTTTCTCAGCCGCGGCGTATATGGCGCGAGGGTGAATTGGTCGGGTCGGTCAATTTCAAAGTCTAGACCGGCAGCTTTCAATGCATCATTTACGAAGATCCAAGGAGCAATCATGTGTCGCTCAATGAACTGCGCATCGGACAGTGGATTCGCGTCCTCGTCACCTTCCTGCCGTTGGAGCTTTCTTATCTGATTTGCGAGCCAAAGGTCCCGGTACGCCACGAACAGGCGCCCGAAGGACTGCTGGAAAAGGTCGGCCGTCCCCCAGCTGGGGACGTTGTCGGAGAAATCCCGCCGTCGAAGTGCAAAGATCGGGCGCCTCGCATGAGCCGCAATGGTCTCAAGTTCCGCTCGTTGATTTTCGTCATTGACCCGCCCTTTGATTTTTAGCGAAGCAACTCTGACAGCCTCTGCGATTGCAACATGGGCAGCGTTCGCCGCAGCGGGATTACCTAAGATTGCGCAGAGTCTTTCACGGTCGAGCATCGCAAGCTCAGCGGGGTCAGCAACGTATTCCGCCGGTATTCCGTTTTGTCTGGCCGCAGCGACCACACGCCCTTCCTGCGCTTTCGCGAACTCTAGAACAGCGTTGCTAAGGTTCCCACGTTCGACAAGAAGCGTGTGGCCGTCGAACATGCCAACATCTCTGGGGACCATCGTCGTCCAATCGAAGAAACGAACGTCATTCTTCGGGTCCGGTGCACGATCTATGGATATATTGCCTGCCGCAATGGCCTGAAGGAGATGTGTCTTGCCAGCGCCATTAACCCCCGTGATGACCGTAAAGTCTGGAATTTCAGTTGTCGGAAATTGCTTTATGGAAAGATAGGGGGAGGTGAAAGTCAGCTTCATTGCGGCACCGCCAATCTGATTTGTTGCCGAATTTCAATGGCAAAATCATAACTCAACAACTTTGAGCGGTAGTACGATCGACCGTCAAGAACATGTCCCCGGCGGGGATCCGCTCACCGCTTCAAGCGCCTGGCAATACCGAACACCGCGACACGCCCGGCGCGCGAAAAGCTGAGCGCGTGCCCGACGTGCACGTTGGGGCGAGAGCACAGCGCTGCATCTAAAGAGTGTCTTGGTCGGCTGATCAAAACAAACCCGCCCGGCTCTTGCGAGCCGGGCGGGCTTTTCTCTCAACTGCTTGCGTCGCCGACTTAGTGCGCGAGCGGATCCGGACGAAGCTGGAACTTCATCAGCTTCGGCACGTCGCCCTTGCCGTTGCCTTCGACGTGGAACGGCGTGCGGTTGCCCGCCGAGCGCCCAGATGCCGCGGCCCTTCCAGCCGGCGTTCGCGTCGTCGATGCGGCCGTCGAACGTCTTGGCGTAGAAGCCCATCGGATACGGCACGACGATGTTGATCATCTTGCCGTCCTTGAGCGCGATCAGCGACTCGTTCTGGTTGCCGGTGGCGAACGGCATGTCCTTGCCGAGGCCCAGAATGTCGTGCTGGTCGACCCAGGTGTAGTAGCTCGCTTCGGCCGAGCCGGTGCCCGGGTCGCCGGACAGCTTCGGGCCCGGGAACGGATAGAGCGTCCAGCCCTCGGGGCAATGCTTGCCGTCGCGGATGGTCGGCCCGTTGAGGACCTTGCACTTGCTGCGGTCGAAGCTCGCCATGTGGCCGCTCGACAGCGGCACCCAGGCCACGCCCTTGGTGTCGATGTCGAAGCCGCGCGGGCCATAGCCCGGGGCCGGGACCTCGTAGATTTCCGCGAGCGCCGTCGTTGACGGATTCGGCTTGGTCGGGTCGAGCCGCACGACGTAGCCCGGGAAGCCGAGCGAGGAGCCCCACACCGTGCCGTCGTGGCCGGCGACGCGCCGTAGAACGCCACGTTGATGCGGCGGTCCTTGTTCGGGATCGAACGGCTGGTTCGGCTCGGTGTATTCGCCGCGCTTGCCGTCGCCGTTGGTGTCGAGGATGAACGGCGTCCAGCCCTGCGCCTTCTGCTCGTCGCCGGTCTCCTCGAGCATCTCGCATGTTGACCCAGCCGGCCACGCCGCTCGGCCGGGCCGCCCGCGCTCACCCACGCCGTGTTGTCCTTGTCGAAGCCGAACTGCACGTGATGGGTCGGGAAGCAGGTGTTGATCAGCGTGAACTTCTGCGTCTTCGGATCGTACATTTCGAGCTGGCGGCCCGACGTCGCGATCGGGAACACCTTCGCCGACGGATGATCGGAGCCCGCCTTGCAGAAGTCCGGATTGGCCGGCCGGACGGATGCGGGCGGTGAACATCACCCGGCCCTTGCTCGTCGTAGTAGAGGCTGTGCGGGCTGGTCTGCGCGTCCCAGATCTTCTCGTCGCCGAAATAGGGCGAGGCCGCGAACATCGGCAGCTTCGGCTCTCCGACGGCGTCTTCGGATCGCGCACCTGCAGCTTCACCTCGTAGGCGATGTTCTTCACCGGATCGAACACCGGCACCATGTCGGTCGAGTTCTCGGTCGCGCCGAAGATCGAGGCCATTGGCGTTGACGGTCGGGTTGCGCTTGTCGCTCACCGTCGCGTCATGCAGGTAGGCCTTCGGATTCGACCAGTCCCACACCGTGATCGACGGCGTTGCGCTCGATGCCCTGCGGCCGCTGCGGCTTCGACGCCGGCAGCTCGCCGGCGGCGACGCGGTCGGTCCAGTCGCCGAACATCTTCAGCGCGGCCTGGGTGCCCATGCGGTCGATGTTGTTGACCATGTTGGTCGACGGCCTGGCCGGACTGGATGCGGCGCGTCCAGGCCTCATAGCCGTTCGCGAACTTGCCGAGCGCGGCCGGGATCGTGCGCGTCGCCTTGTTGCCGAGCTGATGGCAGGTGACGCAGCCGTTGGTCTTGACGATGTCCAGGTACTGGCCCTGCGCTCTTCATGTTCGGATTGATGCCGTTGCCGGTCGGGCCGGTGCCGGGGAACTGAGTCTGCGCCGGGACCTTGATCATCGAGTACCAGTAGATCGCCGGATAATATTCGGCGGCCGCCTTCTCGTTCGGCGCCTTCACGGCGGTCAGGTTGAGCTGCTTGCCGGGCTCGCTGTCGACCTTCGGCGAATCGACGAGGCCATAGCCGCGCACCCACACCTTGTACTTCGCCTTCGGCAGATCGGGGATGCACGTAGCGGCCCTGATCGTCGGTGACGACCATCTTGGCCATCTTGGTGCCGAGATCGGTGGTCTCGGCGATCACCCACACGCCGGCTTCCGGGCCGGCTCGGGCCGGTCACCACGCCGCCGATGTCGTCGGCGTCGATGGCGACCGTGTTCTGGGCGCTGAGCTGCGCCGGCGCCATCGCCAGGGCGGCGGCAAGCCGACCGCGGCCACGCCGAGGTACCAGCTCTCTCGCAATTCTCATCGGATGCTCCTCTTCGGTTTCCTCGCTTGAACTCTATTTCGTGGCTTCGCGCGCATTGCCGCACACGGCCTGTCCGCAAACATGAAGCGGGACCCGCCCGGTGGGCAGGTCCCGCTCTTATGCACCATTTTGCTGCCGCTGTCTGCGGCTCTAGGGCGTCACGTTCCGTTTACTGGACCCAGTCCAATTCTCACTTGGCGAGTCCTACTTGGCGAGCGGATCGGGACGCATCTGGAAGTGCACGGCCATGGGCTTCATGCCCTTGCCGCCTTCCACCTGCCACGGCGCGCGGTCGCCGCTCGAGGTCCACAGGCCGCGGCCTTTCCAGCCGGCGTTCGGATCGTCGATGCGGCCGTCGAGCCCCTTGGCGAAGAAGCCCATCGGGTACGGCACGCGCAGCGAGACCATCTTGCCGTCCTTGCCGAGCGCGACCAGGCCGTCCATCAGGTTGGCGGTCGACACCGGCACGTCCTTGCCGAGGCCGAACGTGTTGTGCTGGTCGACCCACGAGTAGTAGCTCGACTCGGCGCTGTTATCGCCGATGCCCGCGAAGCCCGGGCCCGGATACTTGTGGAACGTCCAGCCTTCCGGGCAATGATTGCCGGTCGCGGTCGGACCGTTGAGCGGGCCCTTGCACTTGCGTGCGGTCGAAGCTGCCGATATGGCCGCTCGCCGAGCGACACCCAGTACACGCCCTTGCGAGTCGATGTCGCCGCCGCGCGGACCGAAGCCCGGCAGCGGGACGTTGTAGACTTCCGGGAGCGTGGTCTCGGGCGGGTTCGAGCCCGGATTGATGCGCACGATCGAGCCGGGATTGGTGCGGATCGTGCCCCAGACCGTGCCGTCCTTCGGGTTCACCGTCACGGCATAGAATCACCTGGCCGAGGCGCATGTCCTTGCCCGGCTCGAGCGGCTGGTTCGGCTCGGTGTATTCGCCGCGCTTGCCGTCGCCGCTGGTGTCGACGATCAGCGCGGTCCAGCCCTGCGACTTCGCCGGCGTCGTGGGTCTCGTCCCACTTCTTGATGTTGACCCAGCCGACCACGCCGCCGCCGCCGCCGCTCGACGTCCACAGCGTGTTGTTGGCGTCGTAGGCGAAGTTCAGGTGGTGGGTCGTGAAGCAGGTATCGACGAAGTCGTACTTCTGGGTCTTGGGATCGTAGATCGTGAGCTGGCGGCCGCTCTGCGTCGAGCGGGACAAGCTTGGCGGACGGATGGTTCGGATCCTTCTTGCAGAAGGCCGGCTGGTTCTTCTCGTCGCGGAACGAGGCCGTCATCCAGACCCGGCCCTTCTCGTCGAGCATCGAGTTGTGGTTGTTGAAGTAGGCCTCCCAGATCTTCTCGTCGCCCCAGTAGGCCGACGGGCCGAGTGGCGTTCCATCGGCGGCATGGCCCGGACCGAGATTCTCGTGCATGTCCGGGTCGCGGATCGGCGCCTTGAACGTGGTCGCGGTGTTGGTCTTCGGATCGAGCGATCGGGATGTAGCCCATGCTGTATTCGGGCTGGCCGTAGACCGGACCGTCGCGCGTTGACGGTCGGATTGCGCCGGTCGGTCGAGATCAGGTCGTGCAGGTAGTGCTTCTCGTCCGACCAGTCCCAGGTCGTGACGACGATGTTGCGCTCGAGGCCCTGCGGGCGCTGCGGCTTGGTCGCCGGCAGCTCGCCCTTGGCGATGCGGTCGGTCCAATCCGTGAGGTAGGCGATCGGCGCGGCGCCAAGCTGGTCCGGCATGATGTTGACCATCAGCTCGCCGGCCTGGCCGGCCGGATGCGCTTCATCCAAGCTTCCTTGGAGCGACTTGCCGAAGAACGCCGGGATCGTGCGGGTCGACAGCGTGCCGAGCTGATGGCAGCCGACGCAGCCGTTGTTCTTCATCAGGTTGATCTAGTCGATCTGCTTGACATTCTGCGGAATGTCGCCGCTTGCGCGGTGCCGAACTGGTCCGCCTCCGGGATCTTCAGCATCGAGTACCAGTAGATCGCCGGGTAGTACGGCGGCCGCCGCCTTCTCGTTCGGCGCCGTCACGGCGTGCAGGTTGAGCTGCTGGCCGGGCTCGCCGTCGACCTTCGGCGAATCGACGAGGCCATAGCCGCGCACCCAGACCTTGTACTTGGCCTTCGGCAGATCGGGCACGACGTAGCGGCCCTGATCGTCGGTGACGACCATCTTGGCGTAGCGGGTGGGCAGGTCCTTGGTCTCGGCGATCACCCAGACGCCGGCTTCCGGACCGCTCGGGCCGGTGACCACGCCGCCGATGTCGTCGTTGTCGATGGCAACTGTGGTCTGAGCAGTCAGCTGAGCCGGAGCTGCGACCAGAGCGGCAAAGCCGATCGCAGCCACAGTGCTCAGCCAAAATCTGTTTTGATGAATGCATAACCAGTTCCTCCGTTAGGTCCCTTTATCGTCTCTTCCCCAGAAACCCTCGGGGTGAGCTCAGCGAGCACACGTATTCGTGCCCATCCCGCAAGGTTTTGCCGTATCGTGCACAGCCCGTTTACGAAAGCAATGCGGCAATGGGCGTTGCGCGAAAGTTCGTGACAAACACCACCGGAGGTGTCTGGCGGCGTCATATCGGAGCCTGGAGACCGGCGGCACGGCGCTGATGAGTTATCCACCGCTGCCCAGATGTTTCCAAAGTCTTGGTCTAGCTTCGGATTTGAGCGTGGAATGGGCTGCGTTTTCCCTCCTCCGGTAGGGGTAGGGTGCGGCCAATCTAGCGTTTAGGGGTAGAGTTAAGCGAATTTACCTTTCGTTCACTTATCGCATGCTCAAACGGCGGTCGGAGGGGTCTGTCGACTTGCAGTTTGGACCCCATCAGGATTACGATTGAGTTATGAAGGCCCTGGGAAGGCTTTGGTCGGGGGAGTTTCGGGTTGAATCGTCGTCCATTAATCCGCCCGCTGCTGGCGTCCGCCGCGATTGCGGCCACGCTGCTGCTTGCCGGTTGCGATACGGACAACCCGTCCGGCGCGAGCCTGCGCTCGCTGCAGCCGCTCTCCTCGCAGATGCTCGGCGATATCGAGCAAAAGAACATGAGTAAGGAGTCGCCCATCCTGGTGCGGCTCTACAAGGAGGAGTCGGAGCTCGAGGTCTGGAAGGAAGATCGCGACGGCCACTTCCAGCTGCTCAAGACCTATCCGATCTGCCGCTGGTCGGGTGAGCTCGGGCCGAAGATCAAGCAGGGCGACCGCCAGGCCCCGGAAGGCTTCTATACGATCACGCCGGGCCTGATGAACCCGAACTCGAGCTACTACCTCGCGATCAACATCGGCTTCCCGAACGCCTACGATCGTGCGAACGGACGCACCGGCGCAGTTCCTGATGATCCATGGCGACTGCTCCTCAGCGCGGCTGCTACGCCATGACCGACGAGCAGATCGCGGAGATCTACGCGCTCGCGCGCGAGTCGTTCTTCGGCGGTCAGCGCTCCTTCCAGATCCAGGCCTATCCGTTCCGGATGACGCCGCTCAACATGGCGAAGCACCGCAACTCGCCGCACATGGCGTTCTGGAAGATGCTCAAGCAGGGCAACGATCACTTCGAGGTCTCGCGGCGCGAGCCGAAAGTCGACGGTGTGCGACAAGCGTTATGTGTTTGATGCCGAGACGAACGGCAAGTTCTCGCCCGCAGGCGCTTGCCCGCCCTATCAGGTAAGCCAGGAGCTCGCCGCCGCAGTCGCCGAGAAGCAAAAGCGCGACGAGCGGCAGATGGCGGAGTACATCAGCAAGGGCACGCCGACCGTGGCAGTGCGTCACGCGCACTGATGGCGGCATGCATCCAACCTTCCAGGCCGCTTTCCAGAAGCCCTACTCGGACGCGTCCGGCGTGATCCGCACTCCGGGCGTGTCAACGCCCGGTACGATTCCGGCGCATGCCGTGCCGCCGCGCGCCCCTGACGCTGGAGCGACCGGAAGCACTGGCTCAGCCGTCGTTGCGTCGGCAGGCGATACCGGCTCGTCGGGCAATCTGTTTGGAGGCCTGTTCGCATCGAACAACACGGAGCCGTCGAGCTCCGATGGCATGTTCGATCGCGTGTCACGATTTGTCGGCTGGAAGGGTTCCGATCCAGCGTCGGCGGAGCCCACCCCCGCGCAGCAGAAGAAGAAGTCACAGCCGAAGGCGACGCAGACCGCGGCGACCACACCGAAGGCGCCGGCTCCCAAAGCCACTGCGACGAGCAGCGCGAGCACCGCGACAACAACGAATGCCGGCGCGATCCGCCCGGCAGCGCCCAAGGCGCCAACGCCAGAGTTCAAGCCCGAGACGAAGCCAGACGCCGGCCAGGAACCCAAGGTGGCGGCGGAGCCCAGGCCGTCTAGCAACGCGGGCCTTCTCAATGGCGCACAGCCGCCCGGTTCGACCGGCTCGTTCAGCAGCCGCTGGGGCTTCTAACCTGCAGCGAGCGGGCGGGCGTCGCATGGCTGCGACGCTTCTTCAAAGCATAGACGAACGCCTTGGATCCTTCGCAAACGCGACTGCGCAGCCATGCATGCTGGCTATGACCGCGCGTGTCACCAGTCAGTGAGTTAAGAGCATCAAGGTTCGCGGGCCGCCTCGCGACTACGCGAAGCGCCCGTGGCAGTGCTTGTACTTCTTGCCCGACCCGCACGGGCAGACTTCGTTGCGTCCGACCTTGCCCCAGCTTGTAGGATCGCGCGGGTTGCGCTCGGCGCCGCCACCGTTGCCGTTTCCGTTGCCGGCGAAAGCCGGCTGCAGCGGCGCGTTCGCGTACGCCAGCTCGTCCTCGCCGGTGCTCGGATCGACCTTGTGCGCCTCCATGTACGGCAACTCTTCGGGCGGCGGCTGCGTCACGATCTCGATGCGCATCAATTGTCCGGTGACGGCCTCGCGCAAGTTCTGGCTCATCGCCTCGAACAGATTGTACGATTCGGCCTTGTACTCGTTGAGCGGATCACGCTGGCCGTAGCCGCGCAGTCCGATCACCTGACGCAGGTGGTCGAGCATCACGAGATGCTCGCGCCAGAGATGGTCGAGCAGCTGCAGCAGCACTGTCTTCTCGACCTGGCGCATGAGCTCGGCGCCCCACTGGGCAACCTTGCTGGCCATGTGCTCGTCGCCACGCCGCTCGATGCGCGTGATCAGCTCCTCGTCGGCGATCCCTTCTTCCTTCGCCCATTGATCGACTGGCAGATCGAGGCTGAGGACGCGATTGAGCTCCTCCTTCAATCCCGCCGTGTCCCACTGCTCCGGATAGGCGTTCTCCGGAACGTGCTTGGCAACGAGGTCATCGATCACAGCATGGCGCATGTCGGTGACGATCTCGGCCGAGGTCTCCGCGCGCATCCACTCGATGCGCTGGTCGAAGATGACCTTGCGCTGGTCGTTCATCACGTTGTCGAACTTGAGCAGGTTCTTGCGGATGTCGAAGTTGCGCGCCTCGACCTTCTGCTGCGCCTTCTCCAGCGCCTTATTGACCCAGGAATGAACGATCGCCTCGTCCTCCTTCAGTCCGAACCGCTGCAGCATGCTGTCGAGCCGGTCGGAGCCGAAGATGCGCATCAGGTCGTCTTCGAGCGACAGGAAGAACTTGGAATGGCCGGGATCGCCCTGGCGGCCGGAGCGGCCGCGCAGCTGGTTGTCGATACGCCGGCTCTCGTGCCGCTCGGTGCCGAGCACGAAGAGCCCGCCGGCCGCGAGCGCCTTTTCCTTGAGGCGGGAAACCTGCGCGCGGATGTCGGCGATGCGCGCATCGCGCTCGCCGCCCTCCGGCACGTCCTTGAGCTCCTGCCGCACCCGCATGTCGACGTTGCCGCCGAGCTGGATGTCGGTGCCGCGGCCGGCCATGTTGGTGGCAATGGTGATCGCGCCGGGCACGCCGGCCTGTGAGATGATGTAGGCCTCCTGCTCGTGGTAGCGCGCGTTCAGGATGGCAAAGACCTTGACCTTGGTGGCACCCTCGTCGCCGGAGTAGAGTGCCGCAAACGCGTTCGGATCCGAGAAGTCGTGCTGCTCCCAGCCCTTCTTGCGCAGCATTTCCGCAAGCTGCTCCGATTTCTCGATCGAGGTGGTGCCAACCAGCATCGGCTGGCCGCGCTGCTTGCAGTCGTCGAGCAGCGTCAGGATGGCGCGGTATTTCTCGGCCGCCGTGCGATAGACCTCATCGTCGTCGTCGATGCGGACCATCGTCATGTTGGTGGGGACTTCCAGCACCTCGAGATTGTAGATGTCGATGAACTCGTCCGCCTCGGTCAGCGCCGTGCCGGTCATGCCGGCAAGCTTCTCGTACATGCGGAAGTAGTTCTGGAACGTGATCGAGGCGAGCGTCTGGTTCTCCGGCTGAATCGGCTGATGCTCCTTGGCCTCGAGCGCCTGGTGCAGCCCTTCCGAATAGCGGCGGCCCGGCATCATGCGGCCGGTGAACTCATCGATGATGACGACCTCGCCGTTGCGGACGATGTAGTCCTTGTCACGATGGAACAGCTTGTGGGCGCGCAGACCCTGGTTCACATGGTGGACCGTCGAGACATTCTCGACGTCGTAGAGGTGCTCGCCCTTGAGCAGGCCGTCGTTGCGCAGCATCTGCTCCAAGTTTTCCATCCCGGCTTCGCTCAAGACGACGGTGCGCTGCTTCTCGTCGACCTCGAAGTCGGTCTTGGCGAGCTTGGGGATATAGGTGTCGATGGTGTTGTAGAACTCGGAGCGGTCGTCGAGCGGGCCGGAGATGATCAGCGGCGTGCGCGCCTCGTCGATCAGGATGAAGTCGACCTCGTCCACGATGGCGAAGATGTGCCCGCGCTGGACCATGTCCTCCATGCGGTACTTCATATTGTCGCGCAGATAGTCGAAGCCGAGCTCGTTGTTGGTGCCGTAGGTGACGTCGGAGTCGTACTCCTTCTTGCGCTGCTCGTCGTCGAGGCCGTGCACGATGACGCCGACCGAGAGGCCGAGGAAATTGTAGATCTGGCCCATCCACTCAGCGTCGCGCTTGGCCAGATAGTCGTTGACGGTGACGACGTGGACACCCCGCCCGGACAGCGCGTTGAGATAGACCGGCAGCGTCGCGACCAGCGTCTTGCCTTCGCCGGTCTTCATCTCGGCGATACGGCCCTCGTGCAGGATCATGCCGCCGATCAGCTGCACGTCGAAATGGCGCTGGCCGAGCGTGCGCTTGGAAGCTTCGCGGCAGGTCGCGAAGGCGGGAACCAGGATATCGTCCAGCGTCTTGCCTTCGGCGAGCTGCTTCTTGAAGTCCTCCGAGCGGGCGCGCAAAGCCTCGTCCGACAGGCTCTCAAGCTCCTTCTCCAGCGCGTTGATCTCGGCCACGCGCGGCATATAGTTTTTCATGCGGCGCTCGTTGGAAGAGCCGAATAGCTTGCGGGCGAGCGCGCCAATCATCCCAAACGTCCTTTTGCTGGAGGCCGAGCCGCTAACCTAGCAGACTTCGCCTGCGCTGGCACGCTTGCGGCGAATTTATGCCAATGTTCTTCGCGGTGGCGCCTACGCACGGTCATTTCCGGGTCGCGATACGAAATACCGCGTCCTTATTTGAGTTTCGGTCGTGCAATCAGCCGGCCCGTGGCCGGAACGGCCAGCCTTTCCGGACAGATAGGAGGGGGTCACATCCTTGTCAATTAGGCGATCACTCCCACGTTATAGCCAAAGTCCGCCGCTATCACGGCCATTGCAATGGGGGAGCGATTGCGCGACTGTCCGGGCATTGTGCCGCCGGGCGATCGCCTAGACCCAAGGACCCGATATGACCATCTCGAACCTTCTCTCCTCGCCGCGCACCAGGCCGGCGCCGGCCCGCCAGCCCCGGACGAGCGTGGCCGCCATCGCCGCGCTTGCGCTTCTGGTCCTGCCCGCGGTGATCGGATGCACGAAGGAGTCATCCTCGCAGCCAGCCGCAGCGGATCCGACCGACACCGTGATCGCACGCGTGAACGGCGTTGAGATCCGGCAAAGCGACCTTGCCTTTGCGGAAGAGGATTTCTCGAACGAGCTGCGCGGCGCCCCGCCCGACGTCAAGCGTGAGCAGCTGATCGCCTATCTCACGGACGTGATCCTGGTCTCGCAGGCGGCCGAGAAGAAGAACATGGGCGACACCGCCGAGTTCAAGCGGCGGCAGGCGTTCCTGCGCAACAAGCTCCTCATGGGAGCCCTCCTGCAGCAGCGGTCCAAGGAGGCCACCACCGAGGAGGAGATGCGCAAGGTCTATGACGAGGCGATGAAACAGGCGACCGCCGAGGAGGAAGTGCGGGCGCGTCACATCCTGGTTGAGACCGAGGACGAGGCCAAGGCGATCGTCGAGCAGCTCAAGGGCGGCGCCGACTTCGCGACGGTGGCCAAGGAAAAATCCAAGGACCCGGGATCGGCACAGAACGGCGGCGACCTCGACTTCATGGGCAAGTCCGAGCTGGTGCCGGAGTTCGCCGAGGTCGCCTTCAAGATGTATCCGGGCCAGACCTCCAATCCGGTCAAGACGCAGTTCGGCTGGCACATCATCAAGCTGGAAGAGAAGCGCAACCGCCAGCCGCCGACCTTCGAGCAGCTCAAGGACCGCATCGAGGCCTTTGTGATGCGCAAGGCGCAGACCGAGCTGGTGACGCAGCTGCGCGAGACCGCGAAGATCGAGCGGCTCGACAAGCCTGCCACGCCGGCAACTCCGGCTCCGGGAGCGGCAGCTCCGGGCGGCGCTCCTGCACCAGGGAAGAAGTAGACTCAAGAGGCGCCGCGGCGCTTGTCGGCAGAACGCCACCTCTTCTAAATATCCGCACGCTGAGCCGATGGCCGGGACACCAGCGCGTCCACGCGCGTCTTCGACGCGCTATGCCCGGCCATTGTGCTATGCGCAGGTCCAAACTCACCGCACACCGATCGCAACCATGGCCACCACCGTCTCCCCGCTCGCGCCGAAATCCGTTCCCGATATGCCCGCCATCGATGGCGTGCGCCTCTCGACCGCCGCCGCCGGCATCCGCTATCGGGACCGTACCGACGTGCTGCTGGTGCAGCTTGAGCCCGGTACCGCGGTTGCGGGCGTCTTTACCCAATCGAAGTGCGCCTCCGCGCCGGTCGACTGGTGCCGGCAAAATCTGAAATCCCGCGCCGCCCGCGTGCTCGTGGTCAATTCCGGCAATGCCAACGCCTTTACCGGCAAGACCGGTCGCGAGGCCTGCCAGTTCACCGCGCGCATTGCCGCCAAAGCCGTAGGCTGCCGGCCGGGCGATGTGTTCCTCGCCTCGACTGGCGTCATCGGCGAGCCGCTCAACGCCAGCGCATTTGATGGCGTGATGGACGGCCTCGTCGCCAACGGCAATAACGAGGGCTGGCTCGACGCCGCCAAGGCGATCATGACCACCGACACCTTCCCCAAGGTCGCCACCGGTCAGGCGCGCATCGGCAAGACCACGGTCACGATCAACGGCATCGCCAAAGGTGCCGGCATGATCGCGCCCGACATGGCCACCATGCTGTCTTTCGTGTTCACCGATGCGCCGATCGCAGCCGCGGCGCTGCAGCGCCTGCTCAGCGAGGCGGTCGCCGACACCTTCAACGCGGTGACCATCGACGGCGACACCTCAACCTCCGACACCCTGCTGGCGTTTGCGACCGGCCAGGCCGCAGCGCGCGGCGCGCCGCGCATCAGCAAGGCCGGCGATCCTCGCCTCAAGGATTTCCGGCGCGCGTTCACGATGGTGCTTGCCAATCTCGCCGAGCAGGTCGCGCGCGACGGCGAAGGCGCGCGCAAGCTCGTTGAGATCAAGGTCGAGGGCGCGGTCTCGAAGGCCTCGGCACGCCGGATCGCGATGTCGATCGCGAATTCGCCGCTGGTCAAGACTGCGATCGCCGGCGAGGACGCCAACTGGGGCCGTGTCGTGATGGCAGTCGGCAAGGCGGGCGAGCCCGCCGATCGCGACAAGCTTGCGATCTGGTTCGGCGGCATCAGGGTTGCACATAAGGGCATGCGTGACCCTGGCTATGACGAGGCCAAGGTCTCGGCCGCCATGAAAGAGCAGACGATATCGCTCAAGGTCGCGCTCGGGCTCGGCCGCGGCCGCGACCGCGTGCTGACCTGCGATCTCACCAAGGAATACGTGGCGATCAACGGCGATTATCGGAGCTGAGATGCTATGGCCTCACAGTCACCAGCACACGGATCGTGCGCGTCGTAGGCGTCCCGCCCGGGGTGAAACCGTGGCGAGCATAGGTGAATGTATCGCTGCCGACAAAACCGCGGCGCGACACATAGTTGATGCTTTGGAACTCGCCGACCTGCACCGTGCCGTGGCTTGGGCGCTGCACGATCTCAGTGCTGTGCACGGGCCCGCTTGACCAGACGAACCGGATTCGGCAGGTCGAGCCAGATTTCATCGACACGCGCCCGATCACCGTCTGGTTGTCGAATGGGTAAATGCCTGCCCCCGAACATCGGGCAGCCGCTTCAGCGCAGCAAGCGACCAGCATCAGACAAGCAAGACCCAGCACCTTCTTCATCGGCTTTCCTCCCCACCCATCGCAAAAGTTCTGCCGCTGTAATCCCGTGGCGCCGCTACGGCGTGACGGTCACGCTGATGCGCACGGTGCGCGCCACCGCTTCGCCCACCCTGCTTTCGCCGGTGCGTGCGTAGGTGAATGAATCGCTGCCGACATAGCCGGCGCGCGAGCGGTAAACGATACGATTGCGGCCATCGACGGTGACCGTGCCGTTCGAAGCGCACTGCACGATATGGGCGCCGTAAGTCGGCCCGGCCGAGTGCTTGAGCTTGATCGAGCAGCGTGCACCGCTATTGACGGTCATGTGCCCGTCGACTGCCTGATTGTTGAAAGTGTGAAGCGCGGCACAGAGCAGCGTGCCGACGCTTCTGCGGAGCAGACAGCCAATAGGATGATAAGCCCCAAACTCCTTGCAATCATTTCACGTCCCCCAATTGTGATAGACTTCATACGCAATTTTGCATTGTGAGTATCATGGCGTACTCGAAACGAGCAAGGCCAAGCGTTGACGTGGACAAACGCATTGCCTCGCATTTCCATCCTTGGCATTTGATGAGGCTCGCTTTTTCCAGAGGCACCCTTCCCTAATCCGGATACCCGATCGTGAGCGTCAAACTCGTGCTGGTTACTGCGTGCGCACTCATCGATGTGGATGGGCGCGTCCTCATCGCTGAGCGACCCGCCGGACGATCAATGGCCGGCTTGTGGGAATTCCCCGGCGGCAAGGTCGAAACAGGCGAGACACCCGAAGCAACGTTGATCCGCGAGCTGAAGGAGGAGCTTGGTATCGACGTCAAGGAAGCGTGCCTGGCGCCGCTCACCTTCGCGAGCCACACCTATGACGATTTCCATCTGCTGATGCCGCTCTATGTCTGCCGGCGCTGGGAGGGAAACGTGACGCCGCAGGAGAGCCAGCGGATTGCCTGGGTCCGTGCGAACAAGCTACGCGACTATCCGATGCCGCCGGCCGATCTGCCGCTCATCCCGCATTTGACGTCATTGCTGTGATGGAGAAGCGCGCCGGAACGTAAAGGTCAAAAGCCGCCGCATCATCCGTTCTCGGGCCCCGCCTTTTCCCCTGCCGAAAGCTCCTGCGTGCCGAGCGCGTCCGCGAGCCGTGTCTTCGCGGAGCCCGGCTTGAGCGGCTGCTGCTGACTTTCATGCGGCGCCCAGCCGGACAGCCACATGATCTCGAACGTCGCCCGGATGCGGCCATCCGCGTCCGCAAAGCGCGCGCCATAGTCTTCCATCGTCCGCGCCAGCACCGCCCGCTTGAGCGGCCGGCGGCTGCGCTCGACCAGTGCATTGGTGGCGCCCATGCGGCGCAGGTCGTGCATCAGCGCGAGCGGCGAGGCATAGCGCACCGTGAAGCGGTCCACGTCAGTGACCGGCAGTGCGAAGCCTGCGCGCTGCAGGAGCGAGCCGAGATCGCGCACATCGGCGAACGGCGCAACGCGCGGCGAGACGCCATTTTCGATCTCGGCTTCCGCCGTAGCAAAAGCCTGCCGCAGTTCGCTGAGCGTATCGCCGCCGATCAGCGCCGCAAGGAATAACCCGTCTGGCTTGAGCGCGCGCCTGATCTGCACCAGCGTACCGGGAAGGTCGTTGACGAACTGCAGTGACAGGCCTGACGTGACGAGGTCGAGCGAGGCGTCGTCAAACGGCAGTGCCTCCTCGTCGCACACCAGCTTAAGCACCGACGCGCTGTCATCGCGCGCAACACGATCGATCAGTGCATCGGCCGCGATAACGGTCCCGACCCTGCCGCTCGCAATCAGCGCACGCCGAAGCGCATCGCCCGGCGTCCCGAGATCAAGCGCAAGCTCGAACCGCCGCAGCACCGTGGCGATCCGGTCGGCTGCGTCCTCCGCCACCCGGTCGAGCAGAAAGTCCGACGGCGCAAGCGCGAGCGCCCGCCGCCTTCGGCTGCGCAGGAGCGCACGATCGAACAGTATGGGGCTGTGAGCCATTGAACCTACATAGCCCTCTTCACCGGACAAGTTGAGAGCCATGCGGGAGCGCGATACGGTTGCGCCATGCAGGATGCAGCGCTTGCGACAGCACCGCCGAGCCGGCTCGCACGCCTTGCCGGCGGCGTGCGCGCCATCTTTCGCGTCGCGGTCGACGTGGGGCTGCCGCAATTGTGCGCCTCCTGCCGCGAGCCGGTGGGCAGCGACGGCCTTTGCCCCGTGTGCTGGTCGAAGCTCTCGTTCATCGCGCCGCCCTATTGCGAGCGGCTCGGCATCCCGTTCGCGTACGATCCAGGTCCCGGCGTTCTCTCGATGGAGGCAATCGCCGACCCGCCCGCCTACCGCCACGCCCGTGCCGCTGTGCGCTTTGACGACGTGGCCCGCACGCTCGTGCACGCGCTCAAGTATGGCGATCGCCTCGACCTCGCGCCCATGATGGGGCGCTGGATGGCGACCGCCGGCCGCTCGCTGACCGCCGAGGCCGACGCCATCATCCCGGTGCCGCTGCACTGGCGCCGCTATTGGGCGCGCCGCTTCAACCAGTCGGCACTGCTGGCCGAGGCGATCGCCAAGGCGTCCCGGGTGCCGCTCGTCCTCGGCGCGCTCAAGCGCGTGAAGGCAACGCCCCAGCAGGTCGGCCTCTCGCAGTCGGCGCGCGCGCTTAACGTGCAAGGCGCCTTCCGGGTGGGCCCGCCCGGCAAGGCCGCCGTCGCGGGCCGCCGCCTGATCCTGGTCGACGACGTGATCACCACCGGCGCAACCGTCGATGCCTGCGCGCGAGCACTCCTGCGCGCTGGCGCCGCGGAGGTTAACGTGCTGGCCTTTGCCCGGGTTGTGGCGGCGGCTCGCCCTCCCATATAACTGGACTCTGAAAGTACTCGTTGAATGGACTTGGGCCAACGCCCCTCCAACAGACCGGATTTGACGACGCGCGCGGCGATGGCACAGGTCGAAATCTATACCACCCGCTTTTGCGGCTTTTGCCATTCCGCCAAGGCGCTTCTCACCCGCAAGGGGATCAAGTTCTCTGGAGATCGACGTGAGCGGCGATCCGGAGGAGCGCAGCAAGATGATCGAACGCGCCAATGGGCGCACCACCGTGCCGCAGATTTTCGTCGGCTCAACCCATATTGGTGGCTGCGACGATCTGTATGCACTGCATCGGTCCGGCGGGCTCGATCCGCTGCTTGCCGCCGAAGGCATCACGCAAGGGGGATCCACATGAGCACGCAGATGAGCACACCTGCAACCTTCACCGTCGGCCTCGTGCAGATGCGCTCCGGCCTCACGCCTGCGGCCAATCTCGATACCGCCGTCAAGCTGATCGGCGACGCCAAAGCGGCCGGCGCCGACTATGTGCAGACGCCGGAGATGACCAACATCATGGACATCCGGCGCGAGCGCATGCTGGCCACCGTCGTGCCGGAAGAGAACGATGTAAGCCTCGCGCGGCTGCGCGAGCTCGCACGTTCGCTGTCGATCTGGCTGCATGTCGGCTCGCTTGCGATCAAGGTCTCGCCCGATCGCGCCGCCAACCGCTCGTTCCTGATCGACCCCGCGGGCGAGATCGTTGCGCGCTACGACAAGATTCACATGTTCGACGTCGACCTCGCCGGCGGCGAGAGCTATCGCGAATCGAACAGCTTCAAGGCCGGCGAGTCCGCGGTGGCGGCCGATCTGCCCTGGGGCCGGCTCGGCCTCACGATCTGCTACGACCTGCGTTTCCCTGCGCTCTATCGCGCGCTCGCGGAGGCTGGGACCTCCTTCATTGCCATCCCGGCGGCGTTTACCAAGCAGACCGGCGAGGCCCACTGGCACATCCTGATCCGGGCACGCGCCATCGAGAACGGCTGTTATGTATTTGCCGCCGCCCAGGGCGGTCCGCACGAGAACGGGCGCTCGACCTTCGGCCATTCACTGGTCGTTGACCCTTGGGGCCGTATCCTGGCCGAAGGTGATACTGAACCGGGGATCGTGATCGCCAAGATCGATCCCGCCGAAGTTGCGGCCGCGCGTGGACGCGTCCCTTCGCTCCGGCATGGCCGCCGCTTCGAGATCGTGGAGCCTTTGGCGGAACCTGTTCCGTTCAAGGCCGCCGGAGGAGAGCGATGATCCGATACGCGCTTGCCTGCGCGAAGGGCCATTCCTTCGAAAGCTGGTTTCCGAATTCCGCGGCCTACGACAAGCAGGCCAAACGCGGCCTGGTGACGTGCCCGGTGTGCGGCGACAGCAAGGTCGAGAAGGCGATCATGGCGCCGAAGCTGTCAGGCACCAGGAAGCGCGGCAAGGCATCGACGCCGGTTGCGGCATCGGATGCGCCTGCGGCCAACACAGCCACTACGGCACCGGTCGCGATGATGTCGCCGCAGGAGCACGAGCTGCGCCAGAAGCTCAAAGAGCTGCGCGAGCATCTGACCCAGAATGCCGACTACGTCGGGACCAAGTTTCCCGAGGAAGCCCGCAAGATGCACTATGGCGAGACCGATCCGCGCTCGATCTACGGCGAGGCGTCGCTCAAGGACGCCAAGGAGCTGCACGACGAGGGCATCGAGCTCCATCCGCTGCCGACGCTGCCCGACGAGCGGAATTGAATTCATCAAGCGGTACTGGTCATAGACCTCTCGATTGTCGTCGCGGCGAATAGCGCTCTCCGTTGTCGTCCCCGCGCAAGCGGGGACCCAGTATGCCAGAGCATTTCTTGCAGCGTCGGAGCGATCGCGCGGTCCGTGTTTACTGGGTCCCCGCTTGCGCGGGGACGACAGCTCTACGCTCAATACGCCCAAACGAGCATCAACACACCGACCACGATCAGCACGATGCCCAGCGCTTCCCGCTGGGTGGTCGGCTGTTTGAACACGAATGTCGAGATCGCCTGCGCGAACAGCACCTCGACAAGCGCCAGCGTGCGCACGCTGGCGGCCGTGGCCAACGCGAAGGCGAGAAACCAGAACTGCGACGCCAGTGCGCCGAGGAAACCCGCCAGCATCGAAGGCCGCCAATGCTGCAAAATGGCGCGGACCACGCCTGGATCGCGCAGCCACAGATAAAGCGACAGCAGCGCCACTTGGACGATGAGCCCGACCACCATCGTATAGGTCGCCGCCATCAGATAGTTCGGCAGACCGAGGCTCAGGATCGCGCCGCGATAGCCGACCGCGGAGAGCGCGAACATTGATCCCGCCGCGAGTCCGAGCAACGTCGCACGCAGCCCCAGCGTCGCGCCGGGCTTGAGCGCCATCACGACGACGCCGACGGTCGCGATCAGGATCGCCGCGGCCATCGGCAGCGTCACGGTATCGCCAAGGAAGACAAGCCCGAACAATGCGGCCTGCACCGGCTCGGTCTTGATGTAGGCGTAGACCACCACGAACGAGCGGTCGTTCATCGCGGCAAGCATCAGCGCGGTCGCGGCGATCTGCGCCAACGCGCCGGCAAGAACCCATGGCCAGAAGCTCATCGGCGGCCGCGGCAGCGCCTGCCCGCTCGCGATCACGACCACGACAAGAAACAGCGCCGCGAATGGAAGGCCGAACAGGAAACGCACGTGCGTCGCGCCGGCCGTGCCGAGCGTCGTGGTCAGCTCGCGCTGCGTGGCGTTGCGCACGGTCTGGCTCGCCGCCGCGATCACCGTGAACAGCGCCCAGAGCCAGCTTGCGTCGAGCATCACGCCGCCTTCTGGGCCGCGACCATGTAGTTCACGTCCATGTCGGTCGAGAGCTGCCAGCGGTCGGCGAGCAGATTGTAGATGACGCCAGTTTCCTGCGTCATGGTCATGCCGCTCTTTTCGATCGCAATCTCAAGCTCGTTCGGGGTGACGAACTTGTCCCACTGGTGCGTGCCGCGCGGCAGCCAGCGCAAGACGTATTCGGCGCCCACGATCGCGAGCGCGAAGCTCTTGATGGTGCGGTTGAAGCGTCGCGACCACCATCAGGCCGCCGGGCTTAACCATTTCGGCGCAGCGGTTAACGAACAGCGTGAGGTCGGCGACGTGCTCGACCACCTCCATGGCCAGCACCACGTCGAACCGCTCGCCGGCGTCCGCCAGCGCCTCCGCCGTGGTGGCGCGGTAGTCGATCGCAAGGCCTTCGCGGCCGGCGTGCAGCTTGGCGGCCTCGACGTTGGCCGCCGGCCGGATCGGCGCCCACCACCGCGGCTCCGAGCCGGGCGATCGGCTCGCTCAGGATGCCCCCGCCGCAGCCGATATCGAGCACGCGCAGGCCCGCCAGGCTGTCGAGCCGCTTGGGGTCACGGCTGAACCGCCGGCAGGCGGCCTCCTTGATGAAGCCGAGCCGCACCGGGTTGAACTTGTGCAGCATGCCCATCTTGCCGGCCGGGTCCCACCAGGTGTCGGCCAGCGCCGCAAAGCGCGCGACTTCGGCCGCGTCGATCGTCGAGCCGCCAGGTCCCATCGGCAAACCTCCTCGGGGCGCGGTTGCAGCCGCCAAATCCCGCCGTTATGTATACTCGCCTTTTCAAGCCGGAGCCTGCCCCCATCGGGCGCCGCGTCAGAGACTATCCCGCATGGCCCGTCTGGTAATGAAATTTGGCGGCACCTCTGTCGCCGACATCGACCGCATCAAGAACGTCGCCCGCCACGTCAAGCGGGAGGTCGACGCCGGCCATGAGGTCGCGGTCGTCGTCTCCGCCATGTCGGGCAAGACCAACGAGCTGGTTGCTTGGTGCCGCGCCGCGGCGCCGCTGCACGACGCCCGCGAATACGACGCCGTAGTGTCTTCTGGCGAGCTGGTCACCGCTGGGCTGCTCGCGATGACGCTTGAGGGCATGGGGATCAACGCGCGCTCCTGGCAGGGCTGGCAGCTGCCGATCCTGACCTCCAACGCGCATGGTTCCGCCCGTATCCTCGACATCAACGGCGCCGAGCTGGTCAAGCGCTTCAAGGAGCGCAAGGAGGTCGCGGTGATCGCCGGCTTCCAGGGCATGCACAAGGAGACCGGCCGCATCACCACGCTCGGCCGCGGCGGCTCCGACACCTCTGCGGTCGCGATCGCGGCTGCGATCCAGGCCGAGCGCTGCGACATCTATACCGACGTCGACGGTATCTACACCACCGATCCGCGCGTGGTGCCGCGCGCGCGCCGCATGCCCAAGATCGCCTACGAGGAGATGCTGGAGCTTGCATCCCTCGGCGCCAAGGTCATGCAGGTGCGCTCGGTGGAGCTCGGCATGGTTCACAACGTGCGCATCTTCGTGCGCTCGAGCTTCGACAAGCCAGAAGATATCAATCCGCACGGGACGCCGCCCGGAACCCTCATCTGCGGCGAGGAGGAGATCATGGAACAGCAGGTCGTGACCGGCATCGCCTTCTCCAAGGACGAGGCGCAGATCTCGGTCCGGCGCCTGCAGGACAAGCCGGGTGTCGCGGCCGCGATCTTCGGCCCGCTCGCGGACAACAACATCAATGTCGACATGATCGTGCAGAGCGTGTCGGCCGACGGCAAGACCACCGACCTCACCTTTACGGTGCCGGCCTCCGACTACGAGCGCGCCGCCGACGTGCTGGCCAAGGAGCGCACCGCGATCGGCTACGACCACCTCGACGGCTCGACCGACGTCGCCAAGGTGTCGGTGATCGGCATCGGCATGCGCAGCCATGCGGGCGTTGCCGCCACCGCCTTCAAGGCGCTCGCCGACCGCAAGATCAACATCCGCGCCATCACCACCTCGGAGATCAAGTTCTCGCTGCTGATCGACGCGGAATATACCGAGCTGGCGGTGCGCACGCTGCACAGCCTGTACAATCTGGATAAGGGCTGAGCGGTCATTGCGCTGAATCGCTCTACTATCAGCGCCTGGTGCAGTGGATCGCCCACCAGAAGTCGCCCGTCTTGCCGCAATCTCTGCAGTTATCCTCATAGGTCGCGAACCGCCTGGGTTCCGACAGCTCCTGTAGAGCATCCCACGGATTCGGACCTGCGGGTCTAGGACCCGGGCCGCCGCATCGCAGACCTGCCTGGCCAACCTGCGAAGCCTTGGCGTGGCCCTCCTTGGCCTGCTTGATCGCGTTCGCCCGGCACGCCGCAAGTCCGGGTCGTTGTCCTCCGAGGACTCTTGATGAACTTGGTCTCCGTGCCGAGGATCGTCTCTATACAGCTCGGCAGGCTTCCTTGAACGGTCGCCTTGCGTTCGTTGGCCGTCTGGATGGCCGTGCCATGTTTCTCGACTCTCGTCGCGCATCGCCAGAAGCTCGCTGGCACGCGGGCGGCGGACCTGAGCTGGGAGGCGCGCCCCGAGCCGCCACGCCCGACGCTCCACCAGGAGGCCCGCCAGGTAAGCTCGCGCTGCCATGCCTCCGAACTGGGCGCTGGCAGCAAAGCGGCATAACGACAGTCAAGACCGCGATCAGCAGGGCTGCGGCAAACCCTCATGGCGTTCCCCTGTGTGCCTGAGTGATTCGTTGTTCAATTTCTCGCAATCTTTAGGAAACGGTTGTGTCCTTTTGTGGGGTTTCCAGGATTCATAGGCCCCCTTTCCCTTGCGGCTGAGGGGGCCCATTGGCTATACGGCGCTATGGTGTAGCCGCGGCGGGCAGCCGGCGCCTGCGGTCGCGCCATCCTGATTGAGTGAGTGCCGGGGCCTCAAGGCTCCGGCCGAAGAGAGCCCGAGGGATCACGCCGATGCGTGGCGCGCTCGGCGGTCCACGCGTGCTGTTGCGCCGGCTTCGCGAGGTGATGGCGGAGCCGGTCAGCGCGCAGGATCGCCTGGACAAGATCGTGGTGCTGATCGCCGCCAACATGGTGGCGGAGGTCTGCTCTGTCTACGTGTTGCGCGTGGACGGCACGCTCGAGCTTTACGCCACCGAGGGCCTCAAGAAGGAGGCGGTGCACCAGACCGTGCTGCGCCAGGACGAGGGCCTCGTCGGCCTCGTCGCCAGCGAGGCGAACCCGATCAACCTCTCGCAGGCCCAGGACCACCCGGCCTTCTCCTACCGGCCGGAGACCGGCGAGGAAAACTATCACTCGTTCCTGGGCGTGCCGGTCCTGCGGGCCGGCAACACGCTCGGCGTGCTGGTGGTGCAGAACCGGGCGCGGCGCACCTATTCGGAGGAAGAAGAAGAGGCGCTGCAGACCACCGCGATGGTGCTCGCCGAGATGATCGCCTCGGGCGAGCTCTCCTCGATCGCGCGCCCCGGCACGCCCGAGCCCGCCGCCCGCCGCCCGGTCCATCTCACCGGCGCGCCGCTCAACGAGGGCATCGCGCTCGGGCATGTGGTGCTGCACGAGCCGCGCGTGGTCATCACCAACTTCATCGCCGACGACGTGCCCAAGGAGATCAAGCGGCTCGAGGCCGCGATCGAGGCGATGCGCACCGGCCTCGACCTGCTGCTGGAGCGCGGCGAGGTCGCGGACGGCGGTGAGCACCGCGACGTGCTCGAAGCCTACCGCATGTTCGCCTATGACCGCGGCTGGGTGCATCGGCTCGACGAGGCGGTCCGCACCGGCCTCACCGCCGAGGCCGCGGTCGAGCGCGTGCAGTCCGATACGCGCGCCCGCATGCTGCGCGCGACCGACCCCTATCTGCGCGAGCGCCTGCACGACCTCGACGAGTTGTCGAACCGCCTGATGCACCAGCTGCTCGGTAAGGACTATACGCCGCCGCGCGACCGGCTGCCCGAGCACGCGATCATCGTGGCGCGCACGATGGGTCCTGCGGCGCTGCTCGAATACGACCGTAAGCGGCTGCGCGGCGTCGTGCTGGAAGAAGGCGGGCCGACCTCGCATGTCGCGATCGTGGCGCGCGCGCTCGGCATCGCAACCGTCGGCGAGATCGAGAACGCCACCGGCCTTGCGGACTCCGGGCGACGCCATCATCGTCGATGGCTCGACCGGCGATGTGCATGTGCGGCCTTCGCCCGACATGGAGGCCGCCTATATCGAACGCGTGCGGCTGCGCGCGCGCCGGCAGCTGCAATATCTGGCGCTGCGCGAGAAGCCTTGCGCGACCAAGGACGGCGTGCCGATCGCGCTCCACATCAATGCCGGGCTCGCGGTCGACCTGCCGCATATCGAGGAAACCGGCGCCGCCGGCATCGGCCTGTTCCGCACCGAGCTGCAGTTCATGGTGGCGGCGAGCTTCCCGCGCACGGCCGAGCAGTTCGGGCTCTATCGCGCCGTGCTCGATGCCGCCGGCGAAAAGCCGGTGACGTTTCGCACGCTCGATATCGGCGGCGACAAGGTTCTCCCCTACATGCGCAATGTCGAGGAGGAGAACCCGGCGCTCGGCTGGCGCGCGATCAGGCTCGGGCTCGACCGGCCGGGCCTGTTGCGCGCCCAGGTGCGTGCGATGCTGCGCGCGGGCGGCGGACGCAATCTGCGCCTGATGTTTCCGATGGTCGCGACCGTCGAGGAATTCGACGAGGCGAAGTCGCTGGTCGAGCGCGAGCTCACCCATCTGCGCCGCCACGGCCACAAGCTCCCCGAGCGGGTCGACGTCGGCACCATGGTGGAGGTGCCCTCGCTGCTCTACCAGCTCGACGAATTGCTCGAGCGCGTCGATTTCCTCTCCGTCGGCTCGAACGACCTGATGCAGTTCTTCTACGCCGCCGATCGCAGCAACAAGCGCGTCGCCGACCGTTTTGACGTCCTGTCAGTACCAATCCTGCGGGCGTTGCGCGAGATCACCCGCAAAGCGGCCGCGCACGGCAAACCGGTGACGCTCTGTGGCGAGATGGCCTCGCAGCCGTTGTCCGCGCTGGCCCTTATCGCGATCGGCTACCGCTCGCTGTCGCTCGCGCCGACCGCGGTCGGACCGGTGAAGGCGATGCTGCTCGAGCTCAATGCCGGCAAGGCGGCTGGCCTGCTCAATCCGCTGCTCGACAGCCCGGCCGGCACGGGGTCGATTCGCGAGAAGCTCAAGGCGTTCGCGGCCGAGCAGGGACTGCAGGTCTAAGGTGTGCCGTTCGTGCAGTTGATCGGGGCCAGTGTGGGTGCATTGCCTCATCTCACAGAGATTTAGCTGTTGCCGCCAGGCGACTACGCAGCCACCGGTGTGCCGCATCTCTTTCGACGCGTGGATGCCACACAGCAATCACATCAAAGCCGGGCACATCGACGGGAGGCCTGAGCAAGGACAGCTGCTTGTTGTTCCTGCGAAGGAGGCGAGATGGCACGAGCGCGACAAGGTCGTCCGTCATCAGCAGATCAGGTATGAGTAGGAAGCTCGGCACGGAATACCGAACGGTGCGCCGCCGTCGCAGCCGCGCGAGCGCCTGATCGGTCGGACCATCAAAGGAGCCGCTTGTTGGCGATACGACAATGTGATCATAGCCGCAGAAGCTATTGATGGTCATACCCCCGCGCCGTGCAAGCGGATGCTGAGAGCGAACAGCCACAACGTAGCGCTCGCGATAGAGCAATCGCGATGGCAGGTCGGACATTGCGAGCTCGGGGGTGGAAACGGCCAGGTCGATTTGCCCGCGAGCGAGGGCGTCGCTAAGCCCTGCGGTGATGGGTGGAGTGATGGCCAACCGGATCTGATTTGCCTCGTCCCGCAGCACCTTCACAAATGGCACCAGCAGAGCGTTCTGCATATAATCGTTGCTCGATATGGCAAAGGTCAACTGAGCTCTTGCCGGGTCGAATTCTTCACGCGAAATCAGATGCCGGCTGTCTGCAAGTATCTGCTTCAACGGCGCGACCAGATCCAGCGCGCGCCGCGTCGGCAGCATGCCCCTCTGTGAGCGCACAAACAGGGGATCGCCAAAGAGGTCGCGCAGGCGCGTCAGCATCCCGCTGATTGTCGGCTGAGTGTAGCCCAGACGCCCAGCGGCCCGCGTGACATTGCGCTCGTCAAGCAGTGCATCCAGCACGACCAGCAAGTTCAGATCAATTTTCCTGATATCGCTCACGGCAATATCAGAACCATATTAATGCGATTGGAGCAATGAGGACGCGGCAGCTATCTGATGGTGGTGCAGCCTGCCATGAGGAGTGGGCTGTGGGCGCAACATCTGGATCAGCGCTTTCGCCGAAGGCATTTGGCATCGATCCAACTAGCAAGGAACCACGATGAGCAATCAACAGAAAGTCGCCGTCATCACCGGCGCGTCCCAGGGCATTGGCGCTGGCCTCGTGCAGGGCTACCGCAACGCCAACTATCGCGTCGTCGCCACTTCGCGCTCGATAAGATCCAGCAACGATCCCGACGTCATCGCAATCGCCGGCGACATCGCTGATCCGGCGACGTCAGACCGGATCATCAGTGAGGGCGTCGACCGGTTCGGTCGTGTGGACGCATTGGTCAACAACGCCGGCATTTTCATCGCCAAGCCGTTCACGCAATTCACTATGGAAGACTGGGCGTGGAACATCGCGACAAATCTCGCTGGCTTTTTCCATATCAGCCAACGGATCCTCAAGAAGATGGAGGCTCAGGGGTCGGGACACATCGTCCAAATTACCACCAGCCTGGTCGATCAGCCGATCAACGGCGTTCCCTCCGTTCTGACATCGTTGACCAAGGGCGGGCTTAACGCGGCGACCAAGTCGCTTGCCATCGAGTACGCGGCACGCGGCATCCGTATCAATGCTGTGGCGCCGGGCCTGATCAAGACCCCGATGCATGCACCGGAAAATCACAAAACGCTCGGTGGCCTCCATCCCGTGGGGCACATGGGTGAAGTTCGCGACACCGTCGAGGCCGTGCTGTTTCTTGAGAATTCGTCGTTCATCACTGGTGAGATCCTCCATGTCGACGGCGGACAGGCGGCGGGTCACTGGTAGTCGCTGAAAGGAGAACGCCGTGGCCGACTTGCTCAAAGCGGCGAGCTTGAGACCGGCATGCAGGTTCGTCCTCCAGGAGGCGAACCTGCAATGCGATACGGCCATCACGACAAGGGCGCGACGGCGGCGCCGTCAACTTCCAACTCAATGAAAAGGAGATCAACCATGCCGATCGTAAACATTTTGGTGACCCGTGAAGGCTCAAAGCCAGGCAACGCGTCCGTCACGGCCGAAGAGAAGGCCCGACTGATCAAGGGCGTCAGCGACCTTTTGCTTGAGGTCCTTAACAAGCCCATCGATTCGACCTTCGTTACAATCCAAGAGATTGAGTTGGACGGCTGGGGTTGGGGTGGTCTGCCCGTGCAGGACATGCGTCTCCGACGCGCCCAACGCACCAAGTCCGAGTGACAACGGCCTAGTTCGCCTGAGCCTGGATGATCTTGGCGACCCGTTCGATAATCTCGGGTGGCGTATCCTTGGCCGCCTGGATCAAGGCCTGCAGCGTCTCGCCGCTGCGAGGCGTGATCTCCAGGCCCATGCGCCTCGCCTCCTCCCGAAACTGCGGATCGTTGACGGTCGCGTCGAAGGCGCGGCGCAGCGCCTCGACTCGCTCAGGCGGCACCTCCGGCGGCAGCAGCAGCGGGCGGCCGAGCTCGATGCTGGAGGAGAAGAAGTCCAGCGTCAGGCGCTGCTCTTGCGTCTTGACGAACTTGTAGACCGTCGGGGCGTCTAGCCAGGAAACCGGCTCCCTCTCCAAGGTGAACAGCACCCGCACGACGCCCGATTTGATCCAGTCGGGGCGAAAATTCCGGAAGGACTGCGCGGTAGTGCAAAGCCCGTCGAGCTCGCCGCTTTCCATCGCAAACTGGGCATCCTGCGGCTTGACGTAGCCCTCCACCACCTTGAATTTCATGCCAAGCAAGCCGCGCAGAAGTTTCGGCGTCTCGGTCACCGTGGACCCGGCACCGGTGCCGCCGACCACCAGTTCGTGCTCGAGCAGGTCTTCGCCGGTCTTCACGCGCGAGCGCGCCATGGCGTAACAGCCGCGGTTGGTGATCTCCGGGCTGCCGAGCCAATTGAACTTGACCGGATCGTAGCGCGCGCCGGGCAGCTGCAGGATGCCGGCACTCGGAATGTTGCGGCTCACGCTGCCCCAAACGGTCCCGTCGCGCGGCGCGATGTTGTAGAGCCAGTTGGTCGCAAGCATGTGGCCCGCGCCCGGCATATTCTGGACCACGAAGCTTGGCGAACCGGGAACGTGGCGCGGAAGATGGCGGGCGAGGAACCGCGCCCACACATCGTAGTCCTGACCGGGCGCTGCGCCGAGCACGAACCTGATCTGCTTGCCGCGGAAAAAATCGGCAGCAGATTGGCCGTGACCCGGCAGAGTGCCGGTGAAGAGCGCCGCGACGGCGAGTGCAATAAGCAGCCGGTGCATGCGATCACCGATAGGTGTGGCTCAAGCCTCGACCGGCGCTTTCCGGGTCTTCTTCGGGGTCGCGAGATCGCGGTCGAAGCCGCCCTCGGCGATGTCGTACATGTTGCCCTCGGGGTCGGTCGCGCGCTGTTCCGCATAGACCCGGTCGGGTGGGCGATCGGTCGGGCCAACCACGTCCCACTCCTTGAGGCGTTCGGCAATGAGATCCGCGTCCTCGACATGGAAGCCGAAATGATTGAGCCCGTTCTGCTTGCCCTCGGCCTTCTGGCTAAGCAGCGCGAGGTTCATGTAGCCATCGGTCAGAAACACGTTCTTGCGGCTCTCGCTGCGCGCCACCACCTTCATCTCGAACACGTCGCAATAGAATTTGGCGAGCTTCTCGGGGTCCATGCAGATGAGGGCCAGGTGCCTGATCTTGGGCATATTTCACTCCCTTGTTGCCGAGAGTTCGGCTTGAGTGCCATTGACATACACCGCGACTTGGCCCGATTCCATAGTCACGACGAGCAACGTCACGACGAGCAACCGAAAGCCCTCATGCTGCCGGAACAGAAACTGGACGCCCTGATCGCCCGCCATCATGCGGTGGAGACGGAGCTTTCGACGCAAGTGTCGCCCGACACTTATGTCAAGCTCTCGCGCGAATTCGCCGAGCTTGGCCCGATCATCGAGGCGATCAACGCCTATCGCGGCGTCGCCGCCGAGATCGACGACCTCAACGCGTTGATCGCCGATCCCTCGACCGACGCCGAGATGCGCGCTATGGCGAGCGGCGAGAAGCCTGCGCTCGAGGAGCGGCGGGCCGCGCTGGAGCAGCGGATCAAGCTTGCGCTCCTGCCCAAGGACGCCATGGATGAGCGCAACGTGATCGTCGAAATTCGTGCCGGCACCGGCGGCGACGAGGCATCGCTGTTTGCGGGCAATCTGTTCCGCATGTACGAGCGCTTCGCCGCCAAGCAGGGCTGGAAGGTCGAGCTGGTTTCGGCCAGCGAAGGCTCGATGGGTGGCTACAAGGAAGTGATCGCCGAAATTCGCGGCCGCGGCGCCTTCGCCAAGCTTAAATTCGAATCGGGCGTCCATCGCGTGCAGCGCGTCCCCGACACCGAGGGCTCGGGCCGCATTCACACCTCGACCGCGACCGTGGCGGTGCTGCCCGAGGCCGAGGATGTCGACATCGCAATCAACGAGGCCGACCTCAAGATCGACACGCTGCGGGCAGGCGGCGCCGGCGGCCAGCACGTCAACAAGACCGAGTCGGCGGTGCGCGTGACCCACCTCCCGACCGGCATCGTGGTGATGATGCAGGAGGACCGCTCGCAGCACCGCAACCGCGCCAAGGCCATGGCGGTGCTACGCGCGCGGCTCTATGACCACCAGCGCCAGAAGCAAGACGCCGCCCGCGCCGCCGAGCGGCGCGGCCAGGTCGGCTCCGGCGATCGCTCCGAGCGCATCCGCACCTACAATTTTCCGCAGGGCCGCGTCAGCGACCATCGCATCAACCTCACGCTCTACAAGCTGCCGCAGATCGTCGAGGGCGAGGCGCTGGGTGAGATCATCGACGCGCTGGTGACCGAGCATCAGGCGGAGCTATTGGCGGCGGAAACCAGCTAGTGGAGCGGATTTGACATTCGCGACCCACCTGGCAGCAAGGTCGCGACGCGAATCTCAAATCCAAACTCCACTAGCAGCTTATACTTGCTAATGGTCCTTGGATTCTAACATTCGCAAGATCGCCCGCGGAAATGTGATGCGAATGTTAGAATCGGACCACTAGTGTGGCGGTTCAGAAGTCCGCATTGTACTTGCCGAAGTCCGAGATGCGGACTTCTGAACCAAAGCCACACTAGATCAACAAATTGCTAGTGTCTTTGGATTCCGAAGTTCGCAAACGAGGGGTGCCGCGGAATCATGCGAACTTCGGAATCGGGACACTAGCCTGATCGCGCCGCGCACCAGGAGACAAGGCTTGTCGGATCTGGAATTGACGACAGCCGAGACCATTGCGTCAGCGCGGCGAACGTTGGCGCGCGCTTTCACGGCGGCAGCGCTCGACAGCCCGGAGCTCGACGCCCGCATTCTCGTTGGCCATGCGCTCGGTCTTGATGCGGCCGGCATCGTCAGCCAGGGAGCGCGCCAGGTGACGTCATCCGAGCGCGCAGCCATTGCGGCGCTGGCACAGCGGCGCCTGGCGCACGAGCCCGTTGCGCGCATTCTCGGTGTCAAAGAGTTCTGGGGACTGCCATTCAGGCTTAATGAAGAGACTCTGGTGCCACGTCCTGAAACCGAGACCGTGGTGGAGGAAGCGCTGGCGGCGCTGGGACCGCGGCGCCAACACGCACTGCGCATCGCCGATCTCGGCACCGGCTCGGGCGCGCTGCTCCTCGCTTTGCTCAGCGAATGTTCCACGGCCGTTGGCATCGGCACCGACCTGAGCACGAAGGCCGTTGCTTGCGCACGCTGCAACGCCGGCGCGCTTCAACTGCATGAGCGCACCGCTTTTACGGTCTGCAACTACGGCGCGGCGCTCAAGGGTTCGTTCGATCTCGTGCTCTCCAATCCGCCCTATGTGCGCCGCCGCGATATCGCAACCCTGCAGCCCGAGGTGCGCCTGTTCGACCCGGCACGCGCGCTCGACGGCGGAGACGACGGCCTTCATGGTTACCGCATGATTGCAGCCGATGCGGGCCGGCTGCTCGCCGCGAACGGCCTGATTGTTGTGGAGCTCGGCACCGGCCAAGCGAGCGCCGTTGCAGCGCTTTTTTCAGCGGCTGGGCTTGCGGTCGAGAGCCCACGTCCCGATCTCTCAGGTACACCGCGCGCGCTCCTGGCAAGGGCTCTGTCATGAGTCTTCACACAATTCAGGCACGCAAAAAATGACTTGGATTGTGGCCCAAGACCGATTAGGGTCCCGTTTAGGAATCGACCCGAGACGCTCGGCCGCGCCGATTTGAGGCCCGCAGCAAAGCTCCGGAGTGCCGGCGCGAAGACGTGAAACAAACAGCCGGATGAGCCGGCCGACAGTTTCCCGATTCGGGTTCGAAATGCTTCATCGGTTAGGCGCCGTCCGCGATCGATCATCGAGGTGGCCGCGCGTGACAAGAGGTGGGCTACGCCATATCTGACCAGCCAAGGGGCTACTGCTTCGCGACAGGACATTGAACTTGGCGGCGCTTTGCCGCAGGTTGACTGTACTCCTGCTCTCACGAGGAACGCGGTTTGTTTGGCCGTGGCGCTGGCGTGAGATGGGGAAACGCGCGGTGAAGGCGAAGAGCGTGAGGGGAAGGGCTTGAGGGCGAGGGCGGCATTCGGCCGCCACAAGAAGAGGATCAGCGAACGGGCGAAACATGAGAAACGGTCAGAACAAACGTATGCGCGGCCGCAATCACGGCGGTCACGGCGGTCACACCGGTCATGGCCACGGTCACAATCACGGGCATAGCGGCGGTCACCGCAAAACCCAAAATCCGATGTCGCGTGTTTTCGAATCGAATGGACCCGATGTCAAAATTCGGGGCAACCCGGCCCACATCGCTGAGAAATACATTCAGCTCGCGCGCGACGCGCAGGCCTCCGGCGATCCGATTTCAGCGGAGAATTACTACCAGCACGCGGAGCACTACTACCGTCTCATCGCCGCGGCGCAGGAGCAATTCCGGCAGAACAACCCGCATCTCCCGCGCGTTGAAAACGACAACCCCGCTGGCGCGCGTGACGAGGCATTTGACGAGGAAGATGGTGATCAGCAGCAGACGGTAGGCGGCGATACGCCGTTCGGCATGCGCGAGCCGCAGCCTTACCTGCCGCCTGACGCACAACCGTTTCCGCAGCAGCAGAACCACCAGCCGCAAAGCCAAGTCCACGTCCAGCGCCCAAGCCAACAGGCCGCGCACGACGCTGGCAGCGACATCGATCGGCTGCCGTCGTTTATTACTGGTAGCGCGCAGCAAGCGCCGGCGCCGCAGCAGGGCCATCAGGGCCCCAATCAGAACGGCCACGACAACCAAGCCGACCGATTCCCGCTGCATCGGCGGCGGCGCCGGCACCGCGGCACGCGCGATTTTCAGGGCGGGCCGCGCGGCGACGATCGCGAAGAGAGCCAGCCCGGCGAGTAATGTCGCAAGAGATCAACGATGCCCCGCACATGCGGGGCATCGGCATTTTTGGGCCCCCGCTTCTCGGTGCGGCGGAGATCCTGATCGGCGGAGCGGCGTCCCTTCGCCGCGATGTGCTAGACTTTGAGCATGATCTTTTCCGAAAGCCGGTTTCCACCCCGGGTCAAGCCCGGAGCAGGCTTTTAGGGACATGCTCTATCCGCCCGGCGACGGCGCAAGCGCCGGCGAAAGTGAGGGCACCAAGCGGCTCTTCTCGCGCCGGGTCGGAACAGCGCGATAGACCTGCTTGGTCGCTTCGACGATATGCACGCCCGCGAACGGTGCCGAAATGGTCGCCCCTGCCCGCTCCCAGGCAACCGCCGAGCGGATGAACCAGCCGCGCGCGACCGGTGGCATGTAAAGCGCCTCCGACCATCCGACTGGCGTGAACCAGGTGTCGCGCAGAAGCTGCGAGATCTGCGAGCGCGAGTAAGGTCGGCCGTGGCCGAACGGCGTCGTATCCATGCGCGCCCACACCCCGCGCCGATTGGGAACCACGGCCAATACCCGGCCGCCGGCCGCCAGCACCCGCCACACCTCACGCAACAGCGCGCCCGGATCATGCGTCATCTCGAGCGCATGCACGAGCAGGACGCGATCGACCGCGGCATCCGGCAACGGCAGATCAAGCTCGTCGACGAGCGCCGCCAGCGTCGGTCGCATCGAAGGCCACTTCAGCACGCCTTGCGCCGCCGGCATGAAGGCAAGGCAGCGCTCCGCCTCCTCTCGAAACAATCCGAGGTAAGGGGTTGCGTAGCCGATGCCCAAAACCCGCATGCCGCGCGTATCGGCAAAGCGCGCGCGGACACCGCGTCCGATGAACCGCCTTGCCGCCACGCCCAGGCGCTGGGCGTAGAAGTTCCGCAAGTCGACAACGTCGTTTGACATGACGCCAAAATACCATGAAATCGGTTGCAAATCCGGTACCAGCCCCGAAACCGGAACGGAGTGATAGCCATGCCCGCTCAATCCTGCCTGTTCCTCTGCCTCAAGGACAATTTTGGCGTTCTGGTGCACGACCCAGAAACCATGGCCACCGCTGCCATCGACGCGCCGGAGGACGCTCCGGTCGAAGCCGCGCTCAAGCGCACCGGATGGCAGCTCACCGATATTCTCGTGACCCATCACCATCACGATCACACGGGCGGTATCGAGGCGCTGAAGTCGCGCCATCGCTGCCGCGTCGTCGCGCCTGCCGCCGAAGCGAGCGGCATTCCGGCGGTCGACGAGACCGTGCGCGAAGGCGATCGCGTGCGCGTCGGCTCGCTCGAGGCGCAGGTGATTGAAACGCCTGGCCACACCGCGGGGCACATCAGCTATTTCCTGCCCGCCGACAAGCTCGCATTCGTGGGCGATACGTTGTTTTCGATCGGCTGCGGCCGCGTGATCGAAGGCAATCCCGAGATGATGTGGAACTCGCTCCTGAAGCTACGCGCGTTGCCCGACGACACGCGCATCTTCTGCGGTCACGAGTACACGATGGCGAACATCGCGTTTGCGAAGACGATCGAGCCCACAAATGCCACGCTGGCAGCGCGCGAGCAGGAAGCAAAGCGCCTGGTCGCGGAGAACAAGCCGACGATTCCGACCTTCATGGGCGAGGAGAAAGCCGCAAACCCGTTCCTGCGCGCCGATCTGCCCGAAGTAGCGCAGTCTCTTGGGCTCACCGGTAAGCCGGCCTGGCAAGTGTTCGCCGAGATCCGCGAGCGCAAGAATTGCTTCTGAGACTTGTCGCTTCTAAGACTTGTCGCTTCTGAGACTTGTCGCTTCTGAGACTTGCGCCTATCGCTTGTTGTGCGTGCCCTTGACCGCTTCGCCCTCAAGCTTGGTGAACGGCACGAATGGCACCGGACGGCCATTGTAGATGTCGGAGCGTCTCACGCCGATCTGACCATCGGCGCCTTCGTCCTTGACCACCTTGAGAATGTGCTGAGCCCCCGGCGGTCCAACCGGAATCACCATGATGCCGCCGGTCTTGAGCTGCTGAAGTAGCGGCGGAGGAATGTGATCGATGCCGCAGGTGACGATGATCTTGTCGAAGGGAGCGGCCTCTTCCCAGCCGTCATAGCCGTCGGCCTGCTTGGTATTGATCGCCTGAAACTCGGTATAGCCATTTCGGATGAGCGCGTCGTAGCGTCCGCGCGTGCGTTCCGCGAGCGGCTTGATGATCTCGATCGTCCACACCTTGTCGGTCAGGTTCGAGAGATAGGCGGACTGATAACCGGAGCCGGTGCCAACCTCGAGCACCTTCTCTCCCATCTTGACCTCGATAGAGCTGGTCATCCGCCCAACCACACGCGGGCCCGTGATGGTCACGCCGAAGCCGATGTCGTGATAGTTCACGTCATAGATGATGGAGCGGCTCTCCGGCAGGCAGAACTCATCGCGCGGCGTCAGCAGGAACGCCCGCTTATCGCGCGCATCCCACACATCGCGATTGCCGACCATGTTCTGGAAACGCTCGAAGCGCGCGCGCAGATATCGGGGATCCTCGCCCCGATTCTCCTGCATCCAGCGAACATAGGAGTTGATGTTGTCCATCGGCGGAACAGCGTCGAAGCTGTAAGGCTTTAGGACAGCGGCACCGGCCTCGAAGGGCACAGCCGCGCTGGCGGCGGCCGCCGCCGACAACGTGAGAAAGGTGCGTCGTTGCATGGTGCGTCGTTGCATGGCGCCTCGTTCATCCATCGACAACAACAGATTTGGCTGGTCTCTCAAACACGTGCAAAATCGTGGCCCACCGGCAGGCGGGCCACGATCGATTTGTAACATTGTGGCAAGATGATCGGCCAATCAAGCGGCGTCAGGCCGTTGGGCCCAAGAAAGGCCCCGGCACGAGTCCGGGGCCGACCTGATCGCATGGTAACCGTCGCCTCAGTTGCAGCCGCGGCGCGCGAGGCACCGGTAGAATCCAGGCGTTCTCCAGCCCCAGCGATCAGCGCAGATGAGCCGCTCGCGGCGGCAATAGCCGTATTGGACCGGCTGCGCGAGCGAATCTTCGATCGCGATCGGAGCCTTGCTGTGCGGCCCAACCGTGATCGCCGATGCGGGGCTCGCCGCAGCAGCAATCACAAGCAACGCGCCGGCCACAATTGCGGATTTGCAGACCATTCTCTCCATCCTCCTGTAGGAAAAGCCCCCGTCCACGCCCACAGGGTAGCGGGAGCAACCTGACTAGGTGATGAACACATTGCTCACGAAGCAGCCACACTTGTGCGCCTGCGATGTTCGTCCGTCACTGTGTGACCAGTGCAACACCGGCTGCCACCAGAACGGCCGCCACGCCTTTCACTACAAGCTCGCGTGCGGATAAGTCTTCGCGACCAACACGCGGAAAAAGCAGGGCCAATACGATTCCGAGCGCAAAGACAAACAGCGTCGTGGTCGAGCCGATCGCCTGCACGATCGAGAGCGGTGCGAACACCAGCGCGTAACGGTTGCCAAGACCGCCACCAAGGTTGATCAGCTCGTTCGAGCCGTTGATGGCGAGCAGCGCCGCCGTGTTCGAGCGCAGGAGCCGCACGAACTGCGTGCGATAGCGTGAAAGGCAGAGAAATCCGGCCCCGAACAATGCTTCGCCCGCGAACATCCAGAACGTGGTGGCCCAGAACTCGTCACGCACCGCGAAGATCTTGAAGATCAGGGTAGAGAGCGAGAGCACGAAACCGCAGGCGAGCATGGGCAGCGCGAGCCCCCAACGGAATTGCTCGCGCCGCGGCCCGCTGCGCACCGACACGAACAGAACGCCCGCGAGTATGAGCCCGCCGCCGATGAGCTGCCTGCCGGTCAGCGTCTCGCCCAGCACAAGGTAAGCCAGTGCATAACCAAAGAGCGGCGAAGCTTGGAAGAACGGCGCCACCACCGAGGCCTCATGGTCCTGCAGTGCCCGCAGATAGAACAGGATCGCGCCCATGTAGAGAATGCCGGAGAGTCCCATCAGTGCGATGCTGCTCGCATCGCGTGTCAGGACAGACGGGTCGAATGCCGCAATCACCGGCATCAACACGAGCCCCATCAGCGCCGTGAACACGACAAGGACGGCAACGTCGGTGTCCTTGAAGAAGCGCTCGACCAAGTACTTGTCCAAATGTGTCGAGATGGCCCACAAGATCGGACCGGAGAATGCAAAGACGAGCCAGCTCATGAGGTCCTGTTTGGAGTCCTATTTGTGTACGATGTGCCCTGCCCCCCTTTTGGCCGGAGCACTGTCGCCGCGCAAGCTATTCGCCCGCCATGGCCGCGGCAATGCCGGCGTTCTATCGATCATCGATCTTCCGCACCAACACGTGGACAAGAACCATGCCGGCCCTTTCCGCCACTGACGTGATCAACCTGCTTGCACTCAAGCCGCATCCGGAGGGCGGGCATTTTCGCGAAACGTTTCGTGACGACCGCGCCGTAGCGGGCGGCCGCGCGGCGTCGACGGCGATCTATTTTCTGCTGGCGCGCGACGAGCGCTCGCACTGGCATCGGGTCGATGCAGCCGAGGTCTGGCACTACTATGCGGGCGCGCCGCTGCTGCTCGAGATCGCCGAGCAGGAAGGGGCGCCAATCAAGCGCGTCCCGCTCGGGCCTGATCTCGCGGCAGGCGAACGGCCGCAGGCGGTCGTTAGCGCCGGCGCCTGGCAAGCCGCCGCAAGCCTTGGCGAGTGGACGCTCTGCGGCTGCACGGTCGCGCCGGGTTTCGAGTTCTCCGGCTTTGAGCTTGCTCCCAAGGATTGGGCGCCGGATTAAGAACGGCGCCCCGACACGAACATGTCCTTGGCTGCCAGAAGGCCACCGGCCGAGACCAGGAGAGCAGCTCCCGCGAGCGCCAAGCTGGCGGTGGCATAGCCCGCCAGCACCAGATAGCCGGTCGAGAGCAACGGCGCCGCATAGGAGGCCGCACCCAGCACCCGGATGTCGCCGTGCTTGACGCCGATGTCCCAGGCATAGAACGCGGCGCCCACCGGACCGATGCCGAGCGCGACCACGGCGAGCCATTGCACAGCGCCTACAGGCCATCGGGTGTCCTCGAAAAGGAGATGACAGACGCCCGACAGCGCCGCCGTTGCCAGGCAGAAGCCAGCCACGGCAGCCGTCGGCACCGCCGCAAACAGTCGCGACAGCACCGAATAGGTGGCCCAGGCGATCGCGGCCCCGATCGCTGCCGCGAAGCCGGGCAGATAGGCGAGCGCAAACGTGGTGCCTCCGCGATCGATGAACAGCAGCACGGTGCCGGCGAGTCCGAGCAGGGCGCCCGCGACATGGTGCGGGCGCAGCCGCTCGCCGGGCAACAGCGCTGCGAACAGCACGATCAGCAACGGCCACAAATAATTGACGAGCTGAGCTTCCGCCGGCGGCGCGAGCCGTAGCGCCAGGAAATAGAGCGCGTGATAGCCGAACAAGCCGACGACCCCAAGCGTCCAAACTGCCACGGGCTGCCGCAGCACTTTGGTATTTCCGCGCACGAGCGGAAGCGCTCCAAGCGCACCACCGATCGCAAATGCCATGGCGGCAAGCTGAAACGGCGGGACCTCGCCACTCACTACGGTCAGGAGCGACAGGAATGACCACATCAGAACGGCGGTGAGGCCGATGAGCGTTGCGCGCGTCGCCATCTGGTCGTCTAGACTTGCGCTCTAGCGTGGCCGCAGGCGAAGCAGCGCCGGCAACATCACGATGCCGGCGGCAACCGCAATCGCAAAGCCGAGGAGCTGTGTCAGAACCTCGTCGCGCAATGGCTGATCGGAGCCGATGCCGAGCGCAAGCGCGTAGCCCCCGAGCGTCGTGCCGGCGAGCGCGGACCATCTGATCCAATCGCCGACCTCGCGCGCCGCCTTGCGCAGAACCAGCGCCTGCAGCGCTCCCGCAGCGGCTCCCATGAATGCACCGATCATCGTGCCGCCCACCGCGACGCTCAGGATCGAGGAGGGCGTCGAGATTCTCGCGTGGAGCGGAGCCCGCCTGCAGCTCGAGCGAGGCCACCACGATGCCAACACCCAATCCCATCAGAACGTGCAGAGCCTGCCAGGTCAGCGGCGGAAAGCTCGGCAGCTTGCGCTGGAGCACCGCGCCGGTACGCACCCCATAAATCGCAAACCCGACGATTGCAGCGGTCAACTCGGCAAGACCCTGCAAACCCCAGGCGAATGCGCCGGCGTCGGGGTCGGGCAAGCCCAGCATCTGACGCAGGCCGAAGGTCGCGACGCCCAGAACAAATGATGCAAGCGCCGCAACCGCATTGGCCCTGATCCAGTCGACGCTCATGTCGGTCGGCGAGCGGGCTATATCAGCGCTTTCGGGAACCGACACGACACGCTCGCTGGTTTTGAAAAACTTACACCATCACCTGGCCGCCATTGGCCGTCAGCGTCGAGCCGGTGATCAACCCGGCGTCGTCGGAGGCGAGGAACACCACGCAGCGCGCGATCTCCTCAGGCTCGCCCAGCCGGCCGAGCGGAATCAGCGGCAGGATGTTCTTCTCCAGCACATCCTTGGGCACCGCCTTGACCATCTCGGTCGCGATATAGCCCGGGCAGATCGCATTCACGGTGATGCCGGCACGCGCGCTCTCCTGCGCCAGCGCCTTGGTGAAGCCGAGCTCGCCCGCCTTGGCGGCGGAGTAGTTGGCTCTGGCCCATCTGTCCCTTCTGGCCGTTGATCGAGGAGATATTGATGATGCGGCCGAACTTGCGCTCGCGCATGCCCTCGATGACCGGGCGGCACATGTTGAACAGCGAGTTGAGATTGGTGTTGATGACCGCGCTCCACTGCTCAGGCGTCATGCGGTGGAACATGGTGTCGCGCGTGATGCCGGCATTGTTGACCAGCACGTCGACCGGGCCGACCTCGGCCTCGACCTTCTTGAAGCCCTCGACGCAGGACTCGTAGGACGAGACGTCCCATTTGAAGACCGGAATGCCGGTCTCGGCCTTGAACTTCTGGGCTGCCTCGTCGTTGCCGCCGTAATTGGCCGCCACCTTGTAGCCCGCCGCCTTGAGCGCTTTGGAGATTGCCTCACCGATCCCGCGCGTACCACCCGTCACCACCGCAACGCGAGCCATCGCACGACCCCTCCGGCGTTTCCCTTTTCATCCCACCGGGGGCGTGCCCTGGCACACGATCGCCCCCTCGTGCACGCGTGACTATCGCTCCACGCACATCGCGATGCCCATGCCGCCGCCGATGCACAGCGTGGCGAGGCCCTTCTTGGCGTTGCGCCGCTGCATCTCGTGCAGCAGCGTCACCAGGACGCGCGCGCCCGACGCGCCGATCGGATGGCCGATCGCGATGGCGCCGCCGTTGACGTTGACCTTCGAGGTGTCCCAGCCGAGGTCCTTGTTGACCGCGCAGGCCTGCGCCGCAAAGGCCTCGTTGGCCTCGACCAGATCGAGATCGTCGATCTTCCAGCCGGCCTTCTTGAGCGCCGCGCGCGAGGCCGGGATCGGGCCGGTGCCCATGATCGACGGGTCGACGCCGGCATGGGCCCAGGAGACGATGCGCGCCAGCGGAGTCTTGCCGCGCTTTTGCGCCTCGCTCGCGCGTCATCAGCACCAGCGCGGCCGCGCCGTCGTTGATGCCCGAGGCATTGGCGGCCGTCACGGTGCCGTCCTTGGCGAAGGCCGGGCGCAGCTTGCGACCGTCTCGAGCGTCGTGCCGTGCTTGGGATATTCGTCGGCGTCGACCACCACGTCGCCCTTGCGGGTCTTCACCGTCACCGGCACGATCTCGTCCTTGAACTTGCCGGCCTTCTGCGCGGCCTCGGCCTTGTTCTGCGAGGCGACCGCGAACTCGTCCTGCTGCGCGCGGGTGATCTGCCACTGCCGCGCGACGTTCTCGGCGGTGTTGCCCATGTGATAGCCGTTGAAGGCGTCCCACAGGCCGTCCTTGATCATGGTGTCGACCATCTCGAAGTTGCCCATCTTCACGCCGTTGCGCAGATGCTGCGCAGTGCGGCGCCATGCTCATCGATTCCTGGCCGCCCGCGACCACGATCTCGCTGTCGCCGTTGAGGATCGCCTGATAGCCGAGCGCGACCGCGCGCAGCCCCGAGCCGCAGAGCTGATTGACGCCCCAGGCCGGGCTTTCGACCGGGATGCCGGCCGCGATCGAGGCCTGCCGGGCCGGGTTCTGCCCCTGCCCGGCGGTCAGGATCTGGCCCAGGATCACCTCGGACACCTCGGCGCCAGCGACGCCCGCGCGCTTGAGCGCTTCCGCGATCGCGACCTTGCCGAGGTCGTGGGCCGGCAAGCTGCGCAATGCGCCATTGAAGGCGCCGACCGGCGTGCGGGCCGCGCTGACGATGACGATATCGTCTTTCATCTTCAGGCTCCTTTGATCGGTCCGGGTGTGATCGGACCAAGATTGATCGGACCAGGATCAATCGGACCAGGATCAATCGGACCAAGTGATCAGACCGAGCGGGACAGCCTACATATGTGGTTCATTTGGCTTTCCCGCGAGCCTGATGTCCATGCAATCTGGCATCTGGCTTACCCATGGCCCGCAGGTGGCTGGCATGTCAATGAGACCAAGAGACGGGCAGATCTGCCTCAATGGCGGCGTCAGGACGTTCGATGACCTGGATACGATGCCATGGTCACGATGCCATGGGATCAACATGACAAAACGGTGGCTCGCGCCTCGAAAAGGGCTATGCTGGCCGCCATCGGGAGGCGGAACTCAATCCACATGGCGTGCGTCCACAGACCCAAAGCGATCAGGCGCTTCGCCAGCCGGCGGCTTTGCGATACCGGACCCGAACTTCCGTGACGGGCGAAGGTCCTGCCGATGTGGTATTGGCAACCTTTAGCACCGAGACTGCCGCTCAGATCACGCGTTCGGTGCTGCAGCAGATCACTCGCAGCATGTGCGCCATGGCTAAGGACGAACCGGTCACGATCAAGAAATACGCCAACCGCCGGCTCTACAACACCGGCACCAGCACCTACGTGACGCTGGAGGACCTCGCCATCATGGTGAAGGCCGGCGAGGATTTCGTCGTCTTCGACGCCAAGACCGGCGAGGACATCACCCGCTCGGTGCTGGCCCAGATCATCTTCGAGCAGGAGAACAAGGAAGGGCAGAACCTGCTGCCGATCAACTTCCTGCGCCAGCTCATCCGCTTCTACGGCGACTCCATGCAGATGCTGGTGCCGCGCTATCTCGAAGTGTCGATCGACTCGCTCACCCGCGAGCAGGAGAAGTTCCGCCAGCAGATGGCGCAGGCCTTCGGCGGCAGCGCCGTTCGGCGCGCTCGAGGAGCAGGTGCGGCGGAACATGGAAATGTTCGAGCGCACGTTTGCGATGTTCGCGCCGTTCGCGCGGCGCGAAGGGCAGGCCGCCCGAGGCCGACAAGCCGCACCCAGGCGAGCAGCGGCGGCGAGCGGCGGCGACGAGATCGACGATCTCAAGCGGCAGATGGAAGAGATGCAGAAGCGGCTCGACCGGCTGAGCGACAAGGAACGAAGCTAGTTTAGTTCCCGAGCTGCAGTGATCCGAGGCGCCTCAGCTCGCCGCCGCAAGCGTTTTGCGTTTTCCGCCACGGCCGCTCGGTCGAAGCGAGCCCGACCAGCGCGCCCTGCAGATAGTCGCAGCCCCAGTCGGCGAGGATCGCGGCCGCCTCTTCGTCCTGCACCCATTCGGCGACCGTCTCGAGGCCGAGCCGGCGCGCGAGGTCGATCAGCGTGTGCACGAAGGCGCGGTCGTCCTCCGAGCGCGTCAGGTTCTGCACGAAGGCGCCGTCGATCTTGACCATGTCGACGCCGAGCTTGCGCAGGTTGCGGAACGACGTATAGCCGGCGCCGAAATCGTCGATCGCGATGCGGCAGCCGAGGTCCTTCGACGCGCGCGACGAAGCCGCGCGTCTCGTCGATGTCGTGGATCGCGGCCGTCTCGGTGATCTCGACGGTGAGCCGCTCGGCGACGCCCGTTGTGCGCGTTCAGCATCGCACCGAGCGCCGCCCACCAGTCGGGATCGACGGTCGACGCCGCCGACACGTTGAGGCTCGCCTTGAGCTCCGGCGCCGCGACCAGCTCAGCCAGCAGCGAGCTCGAGCACGCGATGATCGAGCAGCCGCACCAGGCCGAGCCGCTCGGCGAGCGGCACCACGTCGTTGACCGGCAGCATCGACTGCCGTCGGCGCGCTGCACCCGCATGAGGCATTCGTAGAAGGCCGGCTGGCGCGAGTCGATCGGCGACGACCGGCTCGTAGGCCAGAAAGATGCGCCGGTCGTTGAGCGCGGTGATGATCGCGTCGGTCGCGCGCACGTTCTCCTGGCGCTGCGCCTCGCGCTCGGGATTGGGCCGGTAGGCCTGGAACGAGCCGCGCCGCCTCGCCTTCGCGGCATCGAGCGCATCCTGCGCGCGCGTGAGCACCTCGCGCACGGTGCGGGCGTGGCGCGGCGCCGTGATGCCGCCGATCGTGACGGTCACGGCGACCGGCCCGGCGCTGGTGCTCACGACCTCGTCGCGCACGCTGGCCAGCAGGCGGTCGGCGGCGATCAGCATGTCGTCGGTCGTGCAATTGTTCAGGATCAGCCCGAACTTGTTGCCGGCAGTAGCGGCCGAGATGATCCTTGCCGCGCAGCTGGCGAACGAATGCGCTTGGCGACCGCCGCGATCACCTCGTCGGCGACGTCGATAGCCGTAGGCTCGTTGATGCGGCCGAGATTGTCGATCGCGGCCAGCAGGAAGCCGCAGGACGAGCGCAGCTTGATCGCTTCCTCGATGCTCGCCTCGAGCAGCTCGGTCAGATGCCAGCGATTCATCTCGCCGGTCAGCGCATCGAAGTGCGAGAGATAGGCGAGCCGCTCCTCGCGCTCGTGGCGCTCGTTGATGACGCGCACGACGCCGTGCGCGCGCAGCGGGCGTGCCGTCGGCGCCCGCGAACCAGCGACCGATATCCTCGACCCACGAGGCGCGGATGCGCCCGGCAGCCGCAGCGCATATTGCAGCTGATAGGGCACGCCGCGTCCCTCGATCGACCGCAGCTCGCGCGCATCACCGCGTCGGCGCGCGAGCGCCCGCTGTTCGGCTCGACCAGTTGCGCAAAGCCGCGCCCGGTCGCGATCGCGTCGCAGGTCACCGAGCGGCAGCACGTCGCCGACATTGGCGCCCCAGACGATCGCGTCGGTATCGAGCCGCCATTCGTAGGCAACCTCGCCGACGGACGTGAAGATGGCGCCATGATCGATGGCGACCGGAGCGGACGGGGACGGCTCGCCGCACGACGCAGGGTTCCTGCCCGTCGACATAGCGGCGCATGCCGTCGGTCTCGATCCGAAGTGGCCACGATAACTCCGCAGGAGGCCATATCGCGGCGATGGCGGGAAAACGCCGAGTGACCTTCCGCATCAAGCTATCGGAAATCCCTAAATTAATGGAAAATCACACCATCGGGGCTTGATCAGCACTTGGCAGCGAGCGTGAGGGGCGGACGGCACAGCCCTTGCGACGCGGAGCGTGTGCGGGACCTCGGTGTCCCGTTCCGGGACACGTAAGGCGTCGATATGGACATCAGCAAGGTTTCCGCCCTGGGTGCCATCCGCGAGGGGCGCACCGCACCGGCACAGAAGCCTGACCAGCAGCCGCGCAGACGAGCGGGCACGGGCTCGTTCCGGTCGCGCCCACGCGAGAGGGCAGCCACCGCCGCTCCGCGCGGCCGTCACCCGCCTTCCTGGCGCAACTCATCGCCACCGCCCAGCATGCGCCGCAGACGCGGGCGCGCTGGCCGCATCGCGCCAGCGGACGCGATCGCCCACTACACCAGCGCGGTCAGCGCGAGCGCTCCGAGCCCAAACTTGGGATTGGTCGGTGTAGAAGGAACGGCCGCTCTCAGCTGGCCGTTCGGCCTTCCCCCTCGAACGTGACGTCGCGCTGAGCGGTCCTGATCGTGATGGTGAAGCCACCGATCACGTCGACGAAGCTCAGGGCAGTCAGGATCAGGAAGGTCGAGGTCGCCGCCTTCTCCGCCACGATGAATTCCACCATCATGGCGATGAACAGGATGATCGACAGGACGTGATCCACGATCGCCTTGGTCGAGAAGCGAGTGGACTTGAGAATCTCGACGTAGAGCAGAATCACGCCAAGCAGCACCAGGATGTCGCCGGTGCTGACCTGCATCTGATGGCCGGAAATCAGCGGCACGCTGAACACGGTCTGATGGAAGTCCATGTTCATGAGGTAGGCGATCATATTGTAGATCGCGAACGGCACGATCAGCATGGGGAAGGCAAACACGTACATCAGAGCACTCGACTCTGCGTGCAGCCTGTGGCATATGACGGCTCCCCCACTATGGATAAATCAAGCTGATCTCATCTTGCCGACGAAATTATGCCTCCGCTTTGGATTTAAGCACCTGCCGGCCCCTGTACATGCCGGTCTTGAGATCGATGTGGTGCGGGCGGCGCAGCTCGCCGGAATCCTTGTCCTCGACATAGGTCGGCCGCTTGAGCGCATCGGCGGACCGGCGCATCCCGCGCCGCGACGGCGAGGTTTTTCTTTTGGGGACGGCCATGGACGCACTCCTTAGTAGCAGGGCCAACGCAAGTGTTTCGGAAGGCCGGGCTTATAGAGGATCGGCGCGGGAAGCGCTAGTGCCCAGCCTTTGAAGGCTAGTGATCGATCGAGCCCCTGCCCACGATCGGGACGCCAGAGCACCCGCAGCCATGATTTTAGTGCCGCTTTCGATTTCACGTTGCCCGGCCGCATTTCCTCGCGCCTTACCGAGCGCGCAGACACGAAACATCGGCGCTGCGGGCGCGGGCCTCGTAGATGCCGGCGAGCCGGCGCACGGCCGGTCCGGGCGATTCGGGCGCTGCGCCGGTGCGGATTGGGCAGGATCGCGGCCAGCAGCGCGGCCTCGCGCGCGCTCGAGGTCGCGCGCCGACTTGCCGAAGGCGTAGCGCGCGCCGCGCCTCGGCGCCGAACTCGCCGTTCGGACCCCATTCGGCGATGTTGAGATAGATTTCCAGGACGCGCCGCTTGGGCAGCACGAGGTCGATCCACAGCGCGAGCGGCAGTTCGAGCGCCTTGCGCACGAAGCTGCGGCCCGCCCAGAGGAACAGATTCTTGGCGAGCTGCTGGGTGATGGTCGAGCCGCCGCGCGCCTCGCTGAGGTCGTCGGCTTCCTCGAGGGCCTCGCGAATCTCGCTGCCAGTCGACGCCGTGATGGGTGCAGAAGCGCGCATCCTCCGACGCGATGACGGTCGCCGGCAGGACCGGCGCGATCCGGTCGAGCGGCACCATCGATGCGCACCACCCGCGCGCCGGTCGCCCAGCGCCACAGCATCAGGGTCGAGACCGGATCGACGACCCGATAGAGCGGCACGATCAGATAGGGCAGCAGCAGACGACCAGGACGGCCAACGCTACGGCCACCAGTCGCACCAGGCGCCACACGGGCGTGACGGCGCGGGCTGCGTCGCTGTGTCTCTGCGCTCATCGTGACGGCAACCGATCGTGCGCGACAACCTAACACGCGCCCGCGACGGCATTGCGGCGAGACGCCGCGTCACTGCTAAATCTGAAGCGCGTATTCGAGCCGCATCCGGAGCTGGAGCGGCGCAGCAAGGAGGATTACAGGTGGCCAAGGACGTGCTCGTTTCCGAGGAAATGGCGAACAAGTTCAAGACCGAGAAGGACACGCCCTATCTGCGGTTCGTGCGCGGCGAAGGTCTCGACATCATCAGCGCGCAATACGTTCCCGATCTGCGCACCGTCGAGCTCAAGCCGTGGGCGCGCCGCGGCGAAGGCGCCAAGGGCGTCTTCATCAACCACGAGGCCTCGCGCACCTCCAACGACTGCTACGTCTGCGAGATCGCGCCCGGCAAGAAGCTCGAGCCGCAGCACCATCTCTACGAGGAGATGATCATGATCCTCGCCGGCCGCGGCTCGACCACGGTCTGGAACAACGCCGGCGCGCGCATCACCTTCGAATGGAAGGCGGGCTCGATCTTCGCCATTCCGCTCAATTGCTGGTACCAGCACTTCAACGGCTCCGGGCCAGGAGGTCGTGCGCTTCGTCGGCGTGACCAACTTCCCCTCGGTGATCAACCTCTACGACGAGCCCGATTTCGTCTTCAACTTCGAGTACGACTTCAAGAACCGCTTCTCCGGCGAGCCCGACTATTTCAGCGCCAAGGGCGAGCAGAACGGCTTCCTGCTGCACACCAATTTCGTCGCCGACGCCATCAACCTGCCGCTGATCACCGCCAAGGAGCGCGGCGCCGGCGGCGGCCACATCCGCTTCAACATGGCCAAGGGCTCGATCGCGAGCCACATCTCGCAGTTCCCGGTCGGCACCTACAAGAAGGCGCACGCGCACGGGCCCGGCGCCCACGTCATCGTGCTCACCGGCGAAGGCTATTCGCTGATGTGGCCGGAAGGCGAGGAGCCGCAAGCGCTACGACTGGAAGTACGGCACGCTGATCGTGCCGCCCAATGCCTGGTTCCACCAGCATTTCAATTCCGGCCCGATGCCGGCGCGCTATCTCGCCTTCAAGCATTCGTCGCCGCGCAACAGCCAGGGCGTGCCGATGTCGTGGATCAGCCGGCGGCTCGGCGGCAACCAGATCGACTACGCCGACGAGAAGCCGCTGGTGCGCCAGCTGTTCGCCGACGCGCTCGCCAAGCACGGCCTCGACGCCGCGCATGGACGCGGTCTACGAGGCCGAGCTGCCGAACCTGCCGCCGCAAGGTGGCCTGAGGCGGCGAACGAAGCAGGCGCATCCCGCAGGCCGAACGCAGGACTGCATGGAACTGCACCGTCGGCGACGGATGCGATGCATCCGTCTGTCCGTGCTTGCCGTTGCTGGCGGTCATGCTCGCGATCGGCTCGCCCGGCGCAGGCCCAGACGATCGCCGAGCTCGCCGCCTATAGCGGCGCCGACCGCACCCAGCGGCTGATCGACGGCGCCAAGAAGGAAGGCGCGCTCACGATCTACTCGTCCATGACGGTCGCCGACATGGGCGCGCTGATCAACGCGTTCCAGGCCAAATACGGCGTCAAGGCGCAGCACTGGCGCGGCAGCTCCGAAGACATCCGCAATCGCGTCGCACGCGAATATGCCGCCGGCCGCTACGACGCCGACGTCGCCGAGACCGCCGGGCCCGACATGGAAGCCATGGTGCGCGAGCAGCTGCTGCAGAAGGTCGCGACGCCGGTGTCCAAGGAGCTGATCCCGCAGGCGACCTTCGCGCACGGCCAATGGATCGCGACGCGGCTTATCGGTCTTCGCCGCCGCCTACAACACCAACATCATCAAGCGCGGCGGACGCGCCGAAGACCTACGAGGACCTGCTCAATCCGCAGCTTCAAGGGCAAGCTCGGCATCGAGGCGGAGGACGCCAACTGGTTCATGTCGGTCGTGCTGTCACATGGGCGAGGAGAAGGGCCTCAAGCTGTTCCAGCGACATCGTCGCCACGCAACGGCATGTCGATCCGCAAGGGCCACACGCTGCTGGCGAACCTCGTGCCGACCGGCGAGGTGCCGCTCGCGCTCACGGCCTACAGCTATCGCGTCGAGCAGCTCAAGAACGAGGGCGCGCCGGTCGAGATCGTCTACCTGCCGCCGGTCGGTCGCGCTTCCCGACCGGCGTCGGCATGTTCAGGCAGCGCGCCGCATCCGCACGCCGCGCTGCTGTTCGAGGACTTCATCCTGACCGACGGCCAGAAGATCCTGGCCGAGCGCGAAGCCGTGCCGACCAATCCCGAAGGTGAAGGCTGCGCCCGACGGCTTGATCTTCGTCGATCTTCCGCGCTTCCTCGACGAGGGCGACAAGTGGACGAAGCTGTTCCAGGAGACGTTCACGGTCGCGCTAGATCGATGGCGCGTTCGAACGGCCCGTCCGATGATCACGCATGGATCGATGACAACCAAGCCGAGAAGTCCGGCGCCACCGCCGCCCGCCGAAGCTCGATCCGCATCGTCAAGGCGCGCCCGCGGCTGTTCATCTCGATCGCGATCGGCGTCGTGGTCGCCGTCGTCCTCGCCGTCATCGACGCAATGGCGGCTCGCCTCCGCGCTGCTGGTCGGCTGGGACGTCTGCGTCGCGCTCTATCTCGCCCTTGCCTTCCGCGCTGATGTCGGAGGCCGACGTGCACCACATGCGCCGGCAGGCGCGGCTGCAGGACGAGGGCCAGTTCAGCATCCTGATCCTGACCGCGGTCGCGGCGCTCGCGAGCCTCGGTCGCCATCTTCGCGCTGCTCGGCACCTCGCACGGCCGGCACGCGCAGCCCGCCGACCTCTTCCTCGCCACCATCACGATCCTGCTGTCGTGGGCGTTCACGCACACGATCTTCGCGCTGCACTACGCGCACGAATATCTACGACGAGAACGACGGCAAGGGCGGCGGCATGGAATTTCCCGGCGGCGAGCGCGAGCCGGACTATTGGGATTTCATGTATTTCTCGTTCGTGATCGGCATGTGCGCGCAGGTGTCCGACGTGACCGTCGAGCTGCAAGCCGATCCGCCGCACCGTGTTCGGCCACAGCGTCATCTCGTTCATCTTCAACGCCGCGCTGCTCGCGCTGACCGTGAACATCGCGGCGAGCGCGATCTGAGCATCGTCCGCCGGCCTTTGTCGGCTTTTGCTGGCGGAGGGACGGTGATACGCTGGCTGTCTGGTCAAGCGGACAAACGCCGCAAAACCCGCCTTGGGGAGGATGATTTGATGAAGGACCTGATCAAGCAGTATCTCGACAACGGCATTTCGCGCCGCAAGCTCATGACCGGCCTCTCCGCGCTCGGGATGAGCTCGGTCGCCGCCAAGGCGATGGCGCAGTCGCTCGAAACCTTCGGCCGGGCGGCGCGCCGGCGTCCGCGATGCGCGAGGTGCAAGGCACCGGCGGCGCGCTGTTCGTGCAGCAGCTCAAGGCGGCCGGCGTCGAATACATCTTCTTCAATCCCTCGACCGGCGACTTCCCGATCTTCGACGCGCTCGTCGACGAGCCCAGCATCCAGCTCATCAAGGGCGTCCAGGAAGGCGCCGTCGTCGCCATGGCGGACGGCTATGCGCGCGCCTCCGGCAAGACCGGCGTCGTCATCGTCGCCAATATCGGCCTGCCCAACGCCATGACCCAGATGGTCAACAGCTGGAAGGACCAGATCCCGATCCTGGTCGCGGTCGCCTCGGTCGAGCAGGACGCGCTCGGCCGCGACCTGACGCAGGAGATCCGACCACGTCGAGGTGCATGACGCAGCCGATCACCAAGTGGCACTGGCAGGCGAAGACGACGGAGGCGATCCCGGAGACGACTCGGCGCGGCATGAAGTTCGCCTCGACCCCGCCCTGCGGCCCGGTGTTCCTCTCGCTGCCGACCAACGCGCTGCGCGGTCAGGCCAAGGCCGCAGATCTGGGACCAGGCCAAGTTCGACGTGCCGATGCGCATCCGTCCCGACAAGGACGACGTCGAGAAGGCCGCGCGCGCGCTGATCGAGGCGCAAGCAACCCGCTCATCAGCGTCGGCGACGAGATCGCCTGGTGCCGCGCCGAGCAAGGAGCTGCTCGAGCTCGCCGAACTGCTCGGCCTGCCGGTCGCCGGCCAATGCGCTGGCGCTCGGCTACTGGTCGCGGCCGTTCCCGACCCAGCATCCGCTCTACGTCGGGCCGCTGCTGCGCGACATGCGCTATCCCGGGCAAGCCCGACGTGCTGCTCAACCTCGGCAACAAGTACGGCGAGCGCGCCTCGCCTGGCACGCGGCTGATCTCGATCCGGCTCGATCCGGCGAGCCTCGCCCGCAGCGCGCCGGTCGACCTCGGCATGGTCGCCGATCTGCGGCTCGCGATCGCCGACCTCATCGCGGCGGTCCGCAGCATGGCGACCGAGGCGAAGCTCAAGGAGATCGCGGCCGAGCGTCATGCGCGCACCGCCGCCTACACCAAGGAGATGCGCGAGTTCCGCATGAAGATCGTCGCAGGAGAATGCCGACCGCTCGCCGGTGAGCCTCGAGCGCATCGGGCTCGAGCTCGAAGCCGCGCTCGACCAGGACACCTGCTTCGTCGGCGACGTCGACTCCGGCCGCACCATGGAAACCGTGATGTCGTTCGGCGGCGACGGCAAGCAATATTTCGGCACCGGCCCGAACGTGCTCGGCTGGGGCATGGCGGCGGCCTTCGGCGTCAAGCTCGCGCGGCCGAACCAGCCGGTGGTCTCGGTCGTCGGCGACGGCAGCTTCCTGCTTCAGCGGCGCCGCAGCCGCTGTGGACGCAGGCGCGCTACCAGGCGCCGATCATGAACATCGTGCTCAACAACAAGAGCTACAACAACGAGCGCAACCGCATCTGGCACTATGGCGGACGGCAGTTCAAGACCGGCCGCGACATGACCTGCTACTCGGCAATCCCGACGTCGATTACGCCAAGGCCGCGGCGGCCTTCGGGGTCGAGGGCGAGACCGTCAAGGAGCCGGCGCAGCTCAAGGGCGCGATCGCGCGCGCCCAGAAGGCGGTCGCGGACGGGCGGCCCTATCTGCTCGACGTCGACACCTAGCGCGACGGCATCGGCGCGGCCTCGACCTGGCATCCGCCTATCTCGGTCGCCGACGTGCGCACGCGGAAGGTGTGCCATGACAGCGTCTTCGACATTCTTTGGCGCGTCGGCGGCGCTTGCGCTCGCCGCCGGCGACGCCGCTCAACGCCCAGGGCGCCGCGTTGCCGCACGGCGAAGGCCGCGACCTCGTCGCCGTCGCCTGCACGCAGTGCCACGCGCTCACGCCCATTCGTGACCGGCCGCGAGGGAGCCGGCGGCTGGCGGCAGCATGTCCACAACATGGTGATGCGCGGCGCGCAGCTGATCGCCCGCCGAAGCCGAGACCGTGATCCACTATCTGACGGCGAATTTCGGCCCGGGCGCGGCGCCGCCCGGCAAGGTCGCGGTCACGCTGCCGGCCGGCGCCGGCAAGGAGCTGGTCGAGACCCGCTGCACCGTCTGCCACGACCTCGAGCGGGTCGCGGTGGTCAAGCGGCCGCAGCCAGCGACTGGCCCGCGATCGTCGCCAACATGGTGGCGCGCGGCGCGACCGCGACGCCCGAGGAGGCCAGCACGATCGCGACCTATCTGGCGGCGCAGTTCGGGAGCGACTGCGCATGGTCCGGCGAAGTGGGCACCGGTTCGCCGACAAAGACCATGCGCCACTGAAAGAACTCTGATCGACGGAACTTTGTCCCGCCGAGCGCGTTCCTACTCCGCGAAGAGCTTGGAACGCGTCTCGGCAGGAATTCGGCGATGGAAAAGACCATTCTGCTTTGTCTGATCGTCAGCACGATCCTGCTGCTCGCGAATCTCGCCGCCGATCCCGCGACCGCTCCGGGTACGATCGATCGCGAGAGATCGTAACGCCTGACCTAAATCCCAATATAGGCGCCGCCGGTAAGCCGACAGGCTTGATCCGCCGCCCGTGATGCCGTTTGTATGCGGTCCGCGATGACCGCCACCATCCAGATCCTGCTTGTCCTGCTCGCGGTGCTGGTCGCCGCCGCCGTGATCGCGCGCCGGCTCGACACCGCGCCGTCGATCGTGCTGGTGCATCGCCGGCGTCGCGCTCGCGCTCGATTCCCGGCCTGCCGCGCATCGAGCTCGCGCCCGAATTCGTGCTGCTGGTGATCCTGCCGCCGCTGATCTATTCGGCCGGCGTCGCCATGAGCTGGCGCGAGTTCCGCTTCAACCTGCGGCCGATCTCGCTGCTCGCCTTCGGCTGCGTGGTGTTCACCACCTGCGCGGTCGCCGCCGCCGCGCATTATCGTGCTCGGCCTGCCGTGGGCGGTCGGCTTCCTGCTCGGCGCGATCGTGGCGCCGCCCGACGTGGTGGCGCCGCTGGCGATCGCGCGCCCGCTCGGCCTGCCGCGCCGGCTGCTGGTCGTGCTCGAAGGCGAAGGGCTCGCCAACGACGCGACCGCGCTGATCCTCTACCGCTTCGCGGTCGTCGCGATCTCGACCGGCACATTTTCGCTTCGCGCAGGCCGCCGGCACCTTCGCGGCCATCGTGGTCGGCGAGATCGCCTGGGGCATCGGCATCGGCTGGCTCAGCCTGCGCGCTGCGGCGGCTGGCGCGCGATCCGCGCGTCGAGATCGTGCTCTCGCTGATGACGCCCTACCTCGCCTACTGGGTGCCCGAGCATCTCGGCGGCTCGGGCGTGCTCGCGACCGTCGCGACCGGGCTCTATGTGAGCTGGAACGGGCCGCTGCTCATCTCGTCGGCGACGCGCCTGCAGGGCGTGTTCTTCTGGGACCTGATCATCTATCGTGATCGAAGGCTTCGTATTCCTGATCACCGGCCTGCAGGCGCGCACGCTGATCGGAGAAGGCGCAGACGTTCTCGCTGCGCGAGCTTGCTCGTCGCGATCGCGGTCACCGACCGCGATCGTCATCGTGGCGCGCTTCGTCTGGGTCTATCCCGCGACCTATCTGCCGCGCTGGCTGTCGCCGTCGCTGCGCAAGCGCGACCCGTCGCCGCCCTGGACCTGGACCTTCGTGCTCGCCTTCACCGGCGTGCGCGGCGTCGTGTCGCTCGCGGCCGCGCTCGCGATCCCGCTCACGCTCGCGAACGGCGCAGCCGTTTCCGCATCGCGACCTGATCCTGTTCATCACCTTCGGCGTCATCCTCGTGACGCTGGTCGGGCTCGGCCTGCTGCTGCCGCTGGTGATCCGCTGGCTCGGCTCGGCCACGACCGCGAGACCGAGGAAGCAGCGCGAATACGCGACGCCGAGCTCGCCGCCCGGCACGAGGCCATGGAGGCGGCGCTGCGCCAGGTCGAAGAGGACGCCGCGCGCCCGCGGACTATCGGACGACGTCGCTGGCGCTCGGCGCGCGCGCGTCACGAGGCGCGCAGCCAGCAGTTTCCGAAGAGCGTGGACGAAGGCTGGGATGCCGCCGCGCTCGGCGCCCGCGTGCGCATGGACCTGATCACGGCCGAGCGCGAGTACATCTATCAGCTGCTGCGCGACGGCAAGATCAACGACGAGACCCGCCGCAAGATCGAGCGCGAGCTCGATCTCGAGGAGGCGATGATCGCCTGCAAGGAAGACGACAAGTAGCGCGCTTGTAGGGTGGGCAAAGGCGCTGGCGCCGCTGTTCCATACGGCAAAGTCCCGCGTGCGCCGTGCCCACCATCAGCGTCAACGCAAGTCGCGCTGGTCTATATGCTGGAACGCGCCTTTTGGTTTCGTTCTGCCAAAGTGTGCTTTTGGTTTCGTTTTGCCAAACATCAATGCTGCGACAGCCAGCGCCGGAAGCGCCACCAGTACTGGCGCGCAGCCGCCGCGATGAGCAGCGCGCCGACCGCCAGCACGAATATCGGGATCCAGATCAGCACGGCGCCAAGCACCAGGACCAGGATCCCGCCGACCACGAGTGTGACCAGCGCCAGCGCAAGGAAAATCGTGAACGGCCCGGGCAGCGTCACGTTGGCCTGCCGCATGCCCTCGCGGTCAGCAACCCACACCCAGACGTGAGGCTTTGAACCGTCGCGCCGATCGGCGCGCTCCGGCGGTATGATCTCGGGCTCGGATCGCGGGCGATCCGGCGGTCCCTGGTCGGAACTGGTCATGCCGGAGCATGTAGGGCGGGGATGGGGAAACGCAATGGCGCCGCGGCCGCACCCGCCCGCTCACCGTGCCGTCCCTACTCCGCCGCCGTGCGCCCCGCGCCGCCGTGGCCGAAACGGCGCTCGATGTAGTCGATCACCATCTGCTTGAAATCGGCCGCGACCGTCGGGCCGCGCAGCGTCACCGACTTCTTGCCGTCGATGAAGACCGGCGCCGCCGGCGTCTCGCCGGTGCCGGGCAGCGAGATGCCGATATCGGCGTGCTTGCTCTCGCCCGGGCCGTTGACGATGCAGCCCATCACCGCGACGTTGAGCGTCTCGACGCCGGGATAGCGCTTCTTCCACTCCGGCATCGAGTTGATGGATGAAGCTCTGGATGTCGCGCGCCAGCTCCTGGAACGTGGTCGAGGTGGTGCGCCCGCAGCCCGGGCAGGCCGCGACCAGCGGCACGAAGGTGCGGAAGCCCATGGTCTGCAGCAGTTCCTGCGCGACCTTCACCTCGAGCGTGCGGTCGCCGCCGGGCTCGGGCGTGAGCGAGATGCGGATGGTGTCGCCGATGCCCTGCTGCAGCAGCATGCCCATGCGCGGCGGACGACGCGACGATGCCCTTCGAGCCCATGCCGGCCTCGGTGAGGCCGAGATGCAGCGCATAGTCGGAGCGCTGCGCGAGATCGGTATAGACCGCGATCAGATCCTGCACCGCCGAGACCTTGGCCGACAGGATGATGCGGTCGCGCGGCAGCCCGATCTCCTCGGCGCGCTGCGCCGAGAGCAGCGCCGACTGCACCATCGCCTCGCGCGTCACCTCGCGCGCGTCCTTGGGCGCGTTCGAGCGCGCGTTCTCGTCCATCAGATGCGTGAGCAGCTCCTGGTCGAGCGAGCCCCAGTTGGCGCCGATGCGCACCGGCTTGCCGTGCTTGATCGCGGTCTCGACGATGGCGCCGAACTGGCGGTCCTTCTTGTCCTTGAAGCCGACATTGCCGGGATTGATGCGGTACTTGTCGAGCGCCTCGGCGCAGGCCGGATGATCGGCGAGGAGCTTGTGGCCGATATAGTGGAAGTCGCCGACGATCGGCACGGTGACGCCCATGCTTGAGCGAGCCGCTCCTTGATGTGCGGCACCGCGGCCGCCGCCTCGTCGCGGTCGACCGTGATGCGCACGAGCTCGGAGCCGGCGCGCGCCAGCGCCGCGACCTGCGCGGCGGTCCCGGCGACATCGGCGGTGTCGGTGTTGGTCATCGACTGCACGACGACCGGCGCGCCGCCGCCGACCGTGACGCCGCCGACATCGACTGCCACCGACGTGCGCCGTTCCTGCGGACCCGCTTCAATCATGCTCGATCTCCTGCGCCACGAAGTGCCAGAGCCCCCTGGGCGGCGTCAACGTGATGAACCGTTTCATGCCAGCGCGTCACGCATTACCGCCGCAATGGGAGCAGATGCCGCTGATCTCGATCACCGGCGACTTCGGCGTGAAGCCGGCAGAGCGCGCCGCCGACTTGAGTGTCGCCGCGACCTCCGCGGAGGAGGCCTCGCCGACCGCGCCGCAGCGCTCGCAGATGCAGGAACACCACGAGATCGCCGGCCGCATGGGCATGCACGCAGGCCACGAAGGCGTTGCGGCTCTCGATCCGGTGAACGAGGCCGTTCTCGCGCAGGAAATCGAGCGCGCGATAGACCGTGATCGGCGCCGGCCGCGGGTCCGCTCGGGGCAAGCCGCTCCATGATCTCGTAGGCGCCGAGCGGCTGGTGGCTCGCCAGGAGCGCCGCCAGCACGTCACGGCGCATCGGGGTCAGGCGCTGGCCGCGCTCGATGCAGCGCGCCTCCGCGAGCGCCATGGCATCGGTCGAGCAGCGGGCGTGGTCGTGGCCGGGGCCGGGAAAGACCGCCTGTTCACGCGATGGTCGTGGCTCTGGCCATGAGGCGACTTTACCTTTTTTGTGACGGCGAGGGGACATTGCTGCAATGCAGCATTTTACTATTGCATTGCAATAGTTAACCCCCCACATTCGCAGGTTCCATGGGGCCGATTCGGGCGCCTCTCCGCCAATCTCAATGAGATGTGATGTTTGCCTCGCTGATTGAACAAGCTGCTTGTCGGGGGCTTCCGGCGGCCCCGCGCAGGGCCGCCGGCAAGCCGATCAATCTGGCGCTGCAGGGCGGCGGCGCGCATGGCGCCTTCACCTGGGGGGTGCTCGACCAGTTGCTGGAGGACGGCCGGATTGCCATCGACGGGCATGTCCGGCACCTCGGCCGGCGCCGTCAACGCCGTGATGCTGGCCGACGGGCTGGCGCGCGGCGGCCCCGATGGAGCGCGCCAGCGGCTCGCCGAGTTCTGGCGCGCCGCCAGCCTCGGCGGCAGCCTGCCCGAGCTGCAGCGCGCGCGTGGTCGAGCGGCTGTTCCCGCTGCTGCCGCAACGCGCGCCGCTGCCGTGGTTCGGTGACGCTCTCGCGCTTTTTCTCGCCCTACGATCTCAACCCGCTCAACATCAATCCGCTCAAGGATCTGATCGAGCGCTTCGTCGATTTCGAGCGCATCCGCGCCGGCGAGCGCGACGCTGTTCGTCTCGGCCACCAATGTGCTGACCGGCGAGCCGCGCGTGTTCGCCCGCGACGAGATCACGCGCCGAAGTCGTGATGGCGTCGGCCTGCCTGCCGCTCCTGTTCCGCGCGGTCGAGATCGACGGCGTGCCCTATTGGGACGGCGGCTACAGCGGCAATCCCGTGGTGCTGCCGTTCCTGCACTCGGACGCAACCGCCGACGTCCTGATCGTGCAGATCAATCCGCGCGAGCGCCGCAAGGTGCCGACCACCGCGCGCGAGATCATGGCCCGCATGAACGAGATCACCTTCAACGCGCCACTGATCGCGGAGCTGCGGGCGCTCGAACTCATCCGGCGCACATCGCGCGCGGCTGCATCGTATCGTCATGGACGATCGCGGCCTTCGACGCCGCGCAGCAAGCTCAACAGTCGACTTCGAGTTCTTCCGATCGTTGCGCAAGCTCGGCCAGCGCGCGGCGCGGCGCTTCCTCGATGCCCATTTCGACGACATCGGCCGGCGCAGCACGATCGATCTCATGCTGCCAGCGGAGACTGCACCGGCATGAGACGATGCTCGCCGTGCGGACGCCGGATCGTTACACACGAATATATAGCCAGACCGCTGATGCGGCCGCGCGTTCGGCCGCCTAAATCCTTCTCGGGCGAGCCCACGAACAGACAGGTGAGCTGTCATGCTGAAAGGAAAAACCGCCGTCGTCACCGGCTCGACCTCCGGGATCGGGCTCGCCATCGCGCGCGCCTCGCCGCGCGAAGGCGCCAACGTCGATGATCAACGGCTTCGGCGACAAGGCCGCGATCGAGAAGGAGCGCGCCGGCATCGAGAAGGAATTCTCGGTCAAGGCGGTCTATTCGCCCGCCGACATGACCAAGCCGGCCGAGATCGCCGAGATGATCGGCACCGCCGAGAAGACGTTCGGCACGCGTCGACGTGCTCGTCAACAATGCCGGCATCCAGCACGTGGCGCCGATCGAGGAGTTCCCGATCGAGAAGTGGGACGCGATCATCGCGATCAATCTCTCGGCCGCCTTCCACGCCATCCGCGCCGCGGTGCCCGGCATGAAGGCGCGCAAATGGGGCCGCATCATCAACACCGCCTCGGCGCATTCGCTGGTCGCCTCGCCGTTCAAGGCCGCCTACGTCACCGCCAAGCACGGCCTCACCGGCCTCACCAAGACGGTCGCGCTCGAGCTTGCGACCTTCGGCGTCACCGCCAACTGCATCAGCCCCGGCTACGTCTGGACGCCGCTGGTCGAGAAGCAGATCCCCGACACCATGAAGGCGCGCAACATGACCGAGGAGCAGGTCAAGCGCGACGTGCTGCTGGCCGCGCAGCCGACCAAGGAGTTCGTCACCGTCGAGCAGGTCGCCTCGCTCGCGCTCTATCTGTGCTCGGATGCCGCCGCGCAGATCACCGGCGCCAACCTGTCGATCGACGGCGGCTGGACGGCGCAGTAGGCCAGTGGCCTCATCCGCGCGCAAGAAGATCAACCTCGCGCTGCAGGGCGGCGGCGCGCACGGCGCCTTCACCTGGGGCGTGCTCGACGGCCTGCATCGAGGACGGCCGCATCGAGATCGAAGGCATCTCCGGCACCTCGGCCGGCGCCATCAACGCCGTCATGGTGGCGGACGGGCTCGCGCGCGGCGGCCCACAGGAGGCCTGCAAGCGCCTCGCCGATTTCTGGCGCGCCGCGAGCCTCGACGGCGAGCTGCCCGAGATGCAGCGCGCCGTCATCGATCGGCTGTTCTCGTTCCTGCCGATCGAAGGCTCGCCGGTGCAGAGCTGGTTCGACGCGCTGTCGCGCTTCTGGTCGCCCTATGACCTCAACCCGCTCAACATCAATCCGCTCAAGGACGTGATCGAGCGCTTCGTCGATTTCGACGCGGTGCGCACATTTCCTGGGCCGCCGCTGTTCGTCGTCGGCGACCAATGTCCACACCGGCCGCCTGCGCGTCTTTCCGCGCGACAAGATCACCGCCGACGTGGTGATGGCGTCGGCCTGCCTGCCGACTGCTGTTCCGCGCCGTCGAGATCGACGGCGTGCCCTACTGGGACGGCGGCTATCTCGGCAATCCGGCGATCTTTCCGTTCTTCGACGCCACCGAGACCGAGGACGTCCTGCTGGTCCAGATCAACCCGATCGAGCGCCGCATGACGCCGCGCTCGCAGAACGAGATCCTGAACCGGATCAACGAAATCACGTTCAACTCGTCGCTGATGGCGGAATTCCGCGCGATCGATTTCGTGACCCGGCTGATCGACCAGGGCGCGCTGCCGCGCGGCAAGGGGCCCGGCCAATACCGCCGCATCAACGTGCATCGCATCGCGCTCGACAGCGTGTTCGACAAGCTCACCGCCAGCTCCAAGCTCGATTCCGACTACGACTTCTTCGAGAAGCTGCGCGACGGCGGCCAGCGCGCCGCGCACGCGTTTCTGCAGCGAGCATTTCGACGACATCGGCGTGCGCAGCACTGTCGACCTCGCGGCCGAGAGCCACGCCGAGCTGGGGTGATTCACTTCAGGCGAGGAGATCAGAAGCCTCCCCGCGCCTCGATCGACGGTCTATAATTGCGTGATCGGCTCGAACCCGGGGAGCGCGGTCATGACAACAGTCGCAACAACCACAACAAACGCGCCAGCACCCGAGCCCCGCCTGACACGCCGGCAGCTCCTTGGCACCGCCATCGCCGCTGGCGCAAGCAGCGTCGCTGCGGGTCCTGCCGCCGCTGCCGATCTCCGCAGCGCGGCGAGTTCGTCGTGCGCAACGCGCATGTGCTGACGATGGACGCCGCAATCGGGGACCTTGCGCGCGGCGACGTGCATGTGCGCGACGGCGAGATCGTCGCGGTCGGCGCCGATCTTCCGGCGCCGAATGCCCGCACGATTGACGGCCGCGGCATGATCGCGCTGCCCGGGCTCATCGACACTCACAATCATCTCTGGAACGCGACCTGCCGCAGCGCGGTGCATGGAAGGCCCGCAACACGGCTACTTCCCGACCGTGCTCGCGCTCGGCAAGCAATATACGCCTGAGGACACCTATCACGGCGTGCGGCTCGCCTGCGCCGAGCTCATCTATTCGGGCGTCACCACGCGTGCACGACTGGGCGCACAACATCCGCAGCCCCGCGCATGCCGACGCCGACGTGCGCGCGCTCATCGATTGCGGCATCCGTGGGCGCTTCTCCTACGGCACATTCCAGGGCGGTCCGACGCCCGACGATACGATGGACATCGCCGACCTCGAGCGCATGTATCGCGACTGGAGCGCGTTCGCCAACGAGGGCCTGCTCAGCCTCGGCATGGCCTCGCGCAGCGTGAGCACGTCAGCGCGCGGCGCGGTCAGCATGCAGGCGATCCACCGCGACTGGGCGGCAGCCCGCGCGCTGAAGCTGCCAATCACGCTGCACACCGGTGGGCCCGGCATCCTGGAGTTGCTGGAGCGCGAACGGCTGCTCGGCTCAGACGTGCAGCTCATCAACACCAGCAGCTGGGACGACGCCGACCGCGCTCGCATCGTGAAAGCAGGCGCGCATGTCAGCATTACGCCGCATTCGGAGATGCGCTATTCCTATGCGCTGCCGCAGCTCGTGGAACTGCTCAAGCTCGGCTTCAAGGTCAGCCTTGCCATGGACACGGCGCCGGTCGCCGGCAGCGGCGACATGTTCTCAGGCCATGCGCCTGATGATGGACACCCAGTTCGTCCGCACGCGCGACCCGATGAGCATCACGGCGCGCCAGGTGCTGGAGATGGCGACGATCAACGGCGCCATCGACCTCGGCATCGCGGACCGCACCGGCTCGCTCACGCCGGGCAAGCGCGCCGATCTGATCCTGGTGCGTACAACCGACCTCAACATGGCGCCACTCGGCGACCCGGTCACCGCGATCGTGCGCAGCGCGCAACCCTATAATGTCGACACCGTGGTGGTCGACGGTCGCATCCTCAAGCAGGCTGGCCGCCTGACGGCGCTCGATCCCGGCGAGATCGTCGCCAATGCGACGGCGTCGCTCGCGGCGCTCAAGCGCCGCGCCAACTGGGCCTGACCATGACCGAGCCGTTTGTGACCGTCAGCATCGGGACGACTTTGATTGAAGTCCGAATTGCGGACATCACGACGCTAACGGTCGATGCAATCGTCAACGCCGCGAACCGATCGCTACTCGGCGGCGGCGGCGTCGACGGCGCCATCCATCGCGCCGCCGGGCCGGAACTGCTGGCCGAGTGCCGCACGCTTGGCGGCTGCGACACCGGCTCGGCCAAGATCACGCGCGGCTATAAGCTCAAGGCCAAGCACGTGATCCACGCGGTCGGCCCGGTGTGGAGCGGCGGCGGCAAAGGCGAGGACGATCTGCTCGCGTCCTGCTATCGCACGGCGCTCGCGCTTGCGGCCGAGCACCGCCTTAGCCTCGATCGCCTATCCGGCGATCTCGACCGGCATCTATCGTTTTCCGGCCGACCGCGCCGCCCGCGTCGCAGTCGGAACCGTGGCGTCGGAGATCGCGGCCGCCCCACGCGGGATGTCGCAGGTGGTGTTCTGCTGTTTCTCGGAGGAGTCGGCGATCCACCATCGTGATACGTTTGAGGCCATCGGACTGGCATAAGTACCTCCTGATCCCGTTTGGGGGAGGACCTGAGCGAGGCTTTGTGGTAAGTCGCCGTCGCGGGGACCGGATTTGCAAACGCTATTTTTTAGGAGGCAATGATGCGATCGACTCATAGCACTAGCGTTCTTGCGGCTCTGATCGTTCTCGGCGCGGTTGGCCGAGCTGACGTGGCCCGTGCGCAGACCCCTCCAACCATCGCCCAGGGATTGAAGGACCAGTACCGGCGCGCCCCGGCCCGGCCGATCGAGAACAAGGCGCTGGTGGAGCTTGGGCGCGATCTGTTCTACCGACCCGCAGCTGTCAGCCTCGGGAAAGACTGCATGCCTCACCTGCCATCTGCCGCAGGTCGGCATGGTCGGTGCTCGATGCGCGCAGCACTAACAATTCCGGCAAGCTGACGTCGCGCAAGCCGCAGACGCTGATCGGCATCGGCCATGCGGCCTCACCAATCAACGGCTGGGATGGGCGCAATCCGACGCTTGAGGCGCAGGCCAAGAGTTCGGTCGCGACCGGCTCGATGTCGATGCGCGAGACGCCGACGCCGGTCGCAGTCGAGGTGATCGAGCAGCGCTTCCGCTCAAATCCAACCTACGTGGCCAAGTTCAACGCCGCACTGCCCGGCACGCCGATCAACATCGACACGATCGTGCAGGCGGTCGCGGCGTTCGAGCGCACGATCGAGCCCGAGCAGGCTCCGTTCGACCGCTGGGTCGCGGGCGACGAGGCTGCGATTTCGGTGTCGGCCAAGCGCGGGTTCGAGCTCTTCAACGGCAAGGGGTTGTGCTTCGCGTGTCACGGCGGCTGGCGCTTCACAGACGACAAGTTTCACGACATCGGGACCACGACCACCGACCGCGGACGTGGCGTGACACTCAAAGACGATCCGCAGACGCAGTTCGCGTTCAAGACGCCGACGCTTCGCTCAGTCGCGCAGCGTCCGCCCTACATGAACAACGGTAGCGCCGCCACGCTCGAGGACGTGGTGCGCCACTACGAGAAGGGTGGGATCGACCGCCCCAGCCGCTCGCCGCTGCTGCAGCCGATCAGCCTGAATGATCAGGAGCGGCGCGACCTCGTCGCCTTCATGGAGACGCTCGGGCCGGCGGCAGCGACACGGTAGGGGCTGCGCCGAACCATCAGTTTTCGCCAGCAAACGGTCACACCGTCTTTCGTTGTGATCAACAAACTCTCAACGTCATGGCCGGGCTCGTCCCGGCCATCCACGTCTTTGACGTTTTGAGTATCTCAAGACGTGGATGCCCGGCACAAGGCCGGGCATAACGAGCAGAAAATCTTGCGGATTTAATATCAATCCTTCACGAGCTCATCCGCCAGCACCGCGCAGCCGAGCAGCCCGGGCTCGCTGCGGGTCATCATCCATATCGGGATCGAGGCCAGCAGGGACTGATAGGGCGGATGCGCATCGAAGGCCGCGCGGAACGCCTCCGCGTCGAAGAGCGTTCCGAACCGCGAGGCGACGCCGCCCGCGATGTAGACGCCGCCGACCGCCTTGAAGGTCAGCGCCAGCCCGCCGGCGAAGCGGCCCAACAGCTGCACGAACAACTGCACCGTCACCAGCGCCGACGGCTCGCCCGCGAGCGCATTGGCGACGACGGCTTCGGGCGTCGAGGCCTGCGATCGCGGATCGACAGCGCGCAGCAGCCGCGGCAGGCCGGGGCCGGACAGGATCGTCTCGGCGCTGACGCTGCCATGCTCGTGCAGGAGCGCCGCGAACATCTCGAACTCGTCCGGCGTCTGCGGACCGAACGAGGCATGGCCGCCCTCGCTCGCCAGCACGTGCCAGCGGCCATCGACTGGCACCAGCGCCGCGACGCCGAGCCCGGTGCCGGGACCAAGCACAGCCTCGCACGCCGGGACGCGCCGGCAGCGGCGGACCGAGCGGATGCGCATCGGCGCCGTGAGGCGCGTCAGCGCCCAGGCGATCGCCTCGAAATCGTTCACCAGCCGGAGCTTGGCAAAACCGAAACGCCGCGCCAGCTCGCCGCGGCCGGAACCGCCAAGCCCGATTGGTCAGCGCGACCTCTTCGCCTTCGAGCGGCGCCTGCGACCGCGAGCACCGCCGCGCTCGGCCGCGCGCCGGTCTCGGCGAGATAGTGCGCGATCGCGCCTTCGAGATTCGGCGACTGAATCGTTCTCGATGATCAGCGTGTGCGCCGGCCGCCCGTCGGCGCCTGCAAGCGCGAAGCGGCTGTTGGTGCCGCCAATGTCGGCGAGGAGGACGGTGGGTTTTGCAGCGGGATCGGTCATGGGTGATCTAATACGAACGCGGCAGCCCGAGCACGTGCTCGGCGAGATAAGAGAGGATCAGGTTGGTCGAGATCGGCGCCACCTGATAGAGCCGCGTCTCGCGGAACTTGCGCTCGATGTCGAATTCCTCGGCGAAGCCGAAGCCGCCGTGGGTCTGCACGCACATCTCGGCCGCCGCCCAGGAGGCATCGGCGGCGAGCAGCTTGGCCATGTTGGCCTCGGCGCCGCAATCGCTGCCCGGCCTGATAGCGCGCGGCAGCGTCGCGCACCATCAGTTCGGCCGCGCGCATCTGCGCATAGGCGCGCGCGATCGGAAACTGCACGCCCTGGTTCTGCCCGATCGGCCGGCCGAACACCTCGCGCTCCTTGGCATAGGCCGTGGCCTTGGCGATGAACCATTTGGCATCGCCGATGCACTCCGGCGCCGATGAGAATGCGCTCGGCATTCATGCCGGAGAGGATGTAGCGGAAGCCCTCGCCTTCCTCGCCGATCAGGTTCTCCGCGGGCACGCGCAGGTCGTCGAAGAAGACCTCGGTGGTGGCGTGGTTCATCATGGTGCGGATCGGGTTGATCCTGATGCTGGCGCCCTGCGCGAGCCGCATGTCGACCAGAAAGACCGAGAGCCCGCCGGTGCGGATCTTCGCCTGCTCGCGCGGCGTCGTGCGCGCGAGCAGCAGCATGCAGGTCGGAATGCTCCGCGCGCGAGGTCCAGATCTTCTGGCCGTTGATGATGTAGTGATCGCCCTCGCGCACGGCGGTGGTGCGCAGCGCGAGCGTATCGGTGCCCGAGGTCGGCTCCGTCACGCCGAACGCCTGCAGCCGCAATTCGCCGCTCGCGATCGCGGGCAGCCAGCGCTGCTTCTGCGCGTCGCTGCCGTGCCGCAGCAGCGTGCCCATCGTGTACATCTGCGCGTGGCAGGCCGCGCCGTTGCAGCCGCAGGCGTGGATCTCCTCCATGATGGCGGCGGCCTCGAGCAGCGTCAGCCCGCTGCCGCCGTATTGCTCCGGGATCAGCGCCGCGAGAAAGCCGGCCTCGGTCAGCGCCGCCACGAACTCGGTCGGATAGTCGCGCTCGCGATCGAGCTTGCGCCAGTACTCGCCCGGAAACGGCGCGCAGAGCGCGCGCACCGAGGCGCGGATCTCCGCGAGGTTGTCGTCGGCTGTTGCCATCGCATCGGTCCCGTCTGCTGACGCGCATGATGCGCATCATAGCGAACGATTTCCGCCCGGCCGTTGTTGATCGCGACCACGTCGCGCTCGAGCACGCGGGCGCGGAAGCTCACCACCGATCCGTCGCGCCACATCTCGGTGCGGATGGTCTCGCCCGGGAACACCGGCGCCGAGAAGCGGCCGGCGATCGCCGTGAGCCGCGCCGGATCGTAGCCGCACAGCGTCTTGAGAATGGCGTGGCCGGCGACGCCGAAGGTCGCAGAGCCCATGCAGGATCGGGCGCGGGAAGCCCGCCGCCTTGGCGACCGCGGGATCGACATGCAGCGGATTGGGATCGGCGCTCAGCCGGTAGATCAGCGCCATCTCGGGCCGCGTCGGCAGATCGCAGACGAGATCGGGCGCGCGCTCGGGGATCGGATGCACCGGCGCGCTGCTCGCGCGGCGGCCCGCCGAAGCCGCCGTCGCCGCGGCAGAACGTGGTCTGCATCGACGGTCGCGATCCGCTCGCCGGTCGCCTTGTCGACGATCGTGCGCTCGGAATAGACCAGCGCGCCCTTGCCGGCGCCCTTGTCGACGATCTCGGTGACGCGCGTCCGGCCGACCACGGTGCCGCGCGGGCGCGAGCGGGCGGTGCAGCTCGAGCCCCTACTCGCCGGCCACCAGCTTCACCCAGTCGATGCCGGTGTCGAGATCGCTGCGCCCAGAAGCCCGGATAGCCGAGCACCACCGCCATGGTCGGCAGCACCTTGAGATTCTTCTCGTAGACGAACGGCGAGCTCGTCGTCGTTCGAGCGGATCGTGCCCGAGCCCGACGCCGAGCGCGTAGAGCATGCATCCTTCGGTCCGTAGGTCTGCTCGACGTCGGGAATTTCAGCGCGAGCAGCTTGTCGTAGACGATAGTCATGTGATCGCTCGCGTAGCTCGCAGCATTGTCGTCCCCGCGAGGCGGGAACCGCGTTCGAGGTGACGGCTAGGTCATCGTACGAGTCCGACTCCACAGGCGAGGTCGCACACTGACGGGCATAGCGCATTGCGGGCTCAGCAGCATCACACCGGATCCCACGAGAACACATCGCCGGAGCGCTCGAGCGGCGTCAACGACGGCCCGAACGCGCCCTTGAGCTGCTCGTCGAGCTTCTCCGGCGTCCAGCCGTCGGAGCGATGGATCGAGCGGATCGGGCGCGGCTGGTTGAACAGGAACACCTCGTTGTTGCGCACGCCGAAGATCTGCCCGGTGATGCCTTCGGCGCGATCGGAGGCGAGATAGACGACAAGCGGCGCGATCTTCTCCGGCGTCATCTGCTGGAAGCGCTCGACGCGGCGCTTCTCTTCCTCGGTCTGCGCCGGGATCGAATCGATCATGCGCGTCCAGGCGAACGGCGCGATGCAGTTCGAGCGCACCTTGAAGCGCGCCATGTCGAGCGCGATCGCGCGCGACAGGCCCATGATGCCGAGCTTCGCCGCCATGTAGTTGGCCTGCCCGAAATTGCCGATCAGCGCCCGAGGTCGAGGTCATGTGCACGATAGGCGCCGGAATTCTGCTCGCGGAAATGCGTCGGCGCAGGCGCGGCTCATGTTGAACGAGCCGTTGAGATGGACCGCGAGCACGTCCGACCAGTCCGACCAGCTCATCTTGTGGAAGATCACGTCGCGCAGGATGCCGGCGTTGTTGACCAGGATGTCGACGCGGCCGAACGCCTCGAGCGCGGCCTTGACGATCTCGTCGGCGTTCTTCGGCTCGGTGATCGACAGCGTCGAGGCGATCGCCTCGCCGCCGGCCTGCTTGATCTCGTCGACGACCTGCCTGCGCCGGCCCGGCATCGGTGCCGGCGCCCTGCAGGCTCGCGCCGATGTCGCAGACGACGACGCGCGCGCCCTCCCGCGCCAGCCCGAGCGCGATCGCGCGCCCGATGCCGCGCCCGCCGCCGGTGACGATGGCGACCTTGCCGGAAACGATGCCTGGCATTTGCAGTGTCCTCCCATCGCTGACCGTCACCGCCGAGCGAGCCGCAAGCGCGATCAAGCGCGTCAGCGACGCGCTATGGCGATGCGAGTCGGATCCAGTGAACACCGGCCTGTTTACGCACGTCCTGCGATTACTGGGCTCGCCGCTGTCGCGAGGACGACGGGGAGAGCTACGCTCAGCGTCCCCAAACCTCGTCCGCCAAGCTCCACGATCATGCGCAGCTTCGCCCACTGCTCCTCCTCGGCCAGGATATTGCCCTCCTCGGTCGAGGCGAAGCCGCATTGCGGCGACAGGCAGAGCTGGTCGATGTCGACGATACTTCGCCGCCTCCTCGATGCGGCGCTTGAGCTCGTCGCGGCTTTCGAGCTGCGCCGCTCTTGGAGGTGACGAGGCCGAGCACGACGGTCTTGCCCTTCGGCACGAAGCGCAGCGGCTCGAAGCCGCCGGCGCGCTCGGTGTCGTACTCCATGAAATAGCCGTGGACCTTGATGGTGTTGAACAGGATCTCGGCGACCGGCTCGTAGCCGCCCGAGCGCCACGAAGGTCGAGCGGAAATTGCCGCGGCACAGATGCATCGTGATGGTCATGTCGGCGGGAATGTCGGAGATCGCGGCATTGATCATGTCGGCATAGATGTGCGGCAGCTTGTCGGGATCGTCGCCGCGCGCGGCTGACCTGCGCGCGCAGCTCGGGATCGCAGAGATAGGTGAGGTTGACCTCGTCGAGCTGCAGATAGCGGCAGCCGGCGTCGGCGAAGGCGCGCACCGCCTTGCGATAGCGTCGTGCCGAGATCGCGATAGAAGTCGTCCATCGACGGATAGATCGTCTCCGGCACCGCCTCGCGGCCATAGCGGAAATGCAGCGTCGAGGGCGACGGGATCGTCATCTTCGGCGTCTGCTTGGTGTGCGCCTGCACGAACTTGAAATGCTCGATCATCGGATGCGGCGCGTAGCCGCCGAGCTTGCTTGTTGATGCGCAGCAGGATCGGCTGCGGCTGCGGGCCCTGGAACTTGAACTTGCGCTCGCCGACGATAGGACTCGACGCCGTCGAGCGCGACCAGGAAATCGAGTCTGCCAGGACGCGCGGCGATACTCGCCGTCGGTGATCGACTTGAGCCCGACCGCCTCCTGCTTCTTGATCAGCGCCTCGATCTCGCGATCCTCGATCGCCTTCAGCTGCGTCGGCGCGTGATCTCGCCCTGCTCGCGCTTGCGCGCGCGCCTCCTTGAGCGCCGCGGAGCGCAGCAGGCTGCCGACATGATCGGCGCGGAACGGCGGCTTGGTTCGTTGCATACGGCTCGCATCGGGTCGTCTCAGCTCAAGCTCGCGCATGAGCTCAGTTCGCTCGCCGCACGATCGCGGCGCCTTCCACCATCGCCTGCATCTTGCCGAAGGCGACCTCGCGCGGGAGATATTTCATGCCGCAATCGGGCGCAACGACGATCCGCTCGGCGCGGAACGTACGGCAGCGCCGCGCGGATGCGCGCGGCGACCGTCTCGGGCGTCTCGACGTCGTGGTCGGACAGATCGATCACGCCGAGGATGATGGTCTTCGACGGCAGCTCCTTGAGCACCGCGAGATCGAGCTTCGGCTGCGCCGCCTCGATCGAAATCTGCTGCGCCGCCGAGCGCTCGAGCTCCGGCAGGAACGAATAGCCCGAGGGCTTGGCCTTCACCATCTGCGCATAGCCGAAGCACAGATGCACCGCGGTCGTGCCGGTGACGCCCTCGAGCGCGCGATCGAGCGCCTTGAGGCCGTATGCGCTGCGCCTTCTCCGGCCGCGCCTGCATCCAGGGATCGTCGAGCTGCACGACGTCGGCGCCGGCCGCGAACAGGTCCTTGATCTCGGCGTTGACGCGCCGCCGCGTAGTCGAGCGCCAGCGCCTCCTCGTCGCTGTAATACTCGTCCTCGCACTGCTGCGCCATGGTGAACGGGCCCGGCACCGTCATCTTGATCGTGCGGTCGGTGTTGGCGCGCAGGAACTGCGACGTCGCGCACCTCGACCGGATGCCGGCGCCGGATCGGCCCGACGATGCGCGGCACGATCGCGAAGCCGCCGGTGCGGTTCGGCGTCTTGCCGGGATTGTCGATGTCGACGCCGTCGAGCGCGGTGGCGAAGCGGTTGGAATAGCTCTCGCGGCGCTGCTCGCCGTCGGTGATGATGTCGAGCCCGGCGCGCTCCTGGTCGCGAATCGCGAGCAGCGTGGCGTCGTCCTGCGCCGCTTCGAGCTGCTCGGGCGCGACCCGCCACAGCTCGCGCGCGCGCACCCGCGGCGGCATCTGCTTGGCGAGACTTGCCCGGTCGATCAGCCAGTCCGGCTGCGGGTAGGAGCCGACCAGCGTGGTGGGAAGCAGCATGCTGTCTCGACTGTCAGTGCTGCCAGCGGGGACGACACGGGGCAACGCCCCACACCTCTTCGGCAGCTTCGACGATCATCCGCAACTTCGCCCACTGCTCCTCCTCGGCGAGGATGTTGCCCTCCTCGGTCGAGGCGAAGCCGCATTGCGGCGAGAGGCAGAACTGCTCGAGCGGCGCGAACTTCGCCGCCTCGTCGATGCGGCGCTTGATGTCGTCCTTCTTCTCGAGCGTGCCGCTCTTCGACGTGACGAGGCCGAGCACGACGATCTTGTTGCCCTTCGGCAGGAAGCGCAGCGGCTCGAAGCCGCCGGCGCGGTCGGTGTCGTATTCGAGGAAATAGCCGTCGAAGTTGACGCGCGCCGAGCAGCCGCTCGGCGACCGGCTCGTAGCCGCCCTCCGCCACCCAGGTCGAGCGGAAATTGCCGCGGCACACATGCGTGGTGATCGATCATGTCGGCGGGCTTGGCCGTGAGCGCCGTGTTGATCATGTCCTGATAGATCTGCGGCAGGTTGTCGGCCATCGGCATGCGCTCGCGCGCGGCCTGCCATCTCGTCCGGCGAGCACAGATAGGACCACACGGTGTCGTCGAACTGCAGATAGCGGCAGCCGGCGTCGTAGAACGCCTTCACGGCCTTCTTGTAGGTCTGTGCCGAGATCGGCGAAGAAGCCGTCGATGTCCGGATAGACGGTCTTCGGGATGCCGTCCTTGGGCAGGCGGAAATGCATCACCGTCGGCGCCGGGATGCACATCTTCGGCGTCACCTTGGTGTGCGCCTTCAGGAACCTGAAGTGTTCGAGCATCGGATGGTCGGCGGGGAAATCGAGCTTGCCGGTGATGCTGATAGCCTTCGGGCCGCGTCTCGCACGCCGTGGAACTGGATGCCGTGCGGCAGCGTGATCTTCTCGCAGCCGGTCAGCCCCCAGAAGAAATCGAGGTGCCACCAGGAGCGGCGGTATTCGCCGTCGGTCGCGAGCTTGCAGGCCGATCTCCTCCTGCTTGCTTGATGATCTTCTCGATCTCGCGATCCTCGACCGCCTTGAGCTCGGCGGCGGTGATCTCGCCCTTCTCGCGCTTGGCGCGCGCCTCCTTGATCGGCGGCGCGAGCGCAGGATCGAGCCGACATGATCGGCGCGGAATGGGGGCTTGGTGCGCTGCATGGCGTCTCCTCCGGCGGGTGCTTTGCGCCTTCGGTAGCGCGGAACGGGGCGGGAGGAAAGCGTAGGGACGAGCCGGATTGGGCGCATCGCCCAAGATCTCACGTCGTCCCCGCGCAAGCCGGGGACCCAGTTCGTTCAAGACAAGCATGCGTCGGCGCGACTGGGTCCCCGCTTGCGCGGGGACGACGGTCGAGCGACGCACTACGCGTGCGCCTTGCGCTGCGGGTCGATGATCTTCTCGAGCTTGCCGAGCACGTGCATGCAGGGCAGCACCTGCGCGAGGCTGGCGTTCGGCTCGCGCTTCTCCTTGATGGCGGCGATGAACTCGCGGTCCTCCAGCTCGATGCCGTCCATCGACACGTCGACCTTGGAGACGTCGATCTTGTTGTCCTTGCCGTCGGAGAGGTCGTCGTAGAACGCCTTGTAGGTGCCGTTGTCGCAGATGTAGCGGAAGAACGAGCCGAGCGGCCCGTCGTTGTTGAACGACAGCGACAGCGTCAGCATCGCGCCCGACGGCGCGCGCGCGACGATGCCCATGTCCATCGCGATGTTGAGCTGCGGATGGATCGGGCCCTGCACCGCGTAGCAGTCGGAGATGTTCTCGCCGGCCTGGTACTGGAACAGGTCGATCGTGTGCGCGGCGTGGTGCCAGAGCAGATGGTCGGTCCAGCTGCGCGGATTGCCGGCCGCGTTGATGTTCTTGCGCCGGAAGAAATAGGTCTGCACGTCCATCTGCTGGATCTTCAGCTCGCCCTTCACGATCTTCTTGTGGACGTACTGATGGCTCGGATTGAAGCGCCGCACATGGCCGCCCATGGCGATGACGCCGGTTTCCTTGGCGATCTTCACCAGGTTCTCGGCGTCCTCGACGCTGTCGGTGACCGGGATTTCGACCAGCACATGCTTGCCGGCGCGCATCACCTGCTCGCCCTGGCGGAAGTGCATCTTGGTCGGCGTGGTGAGGATCACCGCGTCGGCGCGCTTGATGCCTTCGGAGAGATCGCCGGTGTAGTGCGGGATGCCGTATTTCTTGGCGACCTGCGGCGGTGGCGTCCTGATTGCCGCCGACCAGCGAGGTGACTTCGACGTCCGGAATGCGCTTGAGCGCGTCGAGATGCTTCTGGCCGAAGGCGCCCTGGCCGGCGACGCAAATCTTCATCGACTTGCCTCCTGCGAATCGATCGTCATTGCGACGTGCGCAGCATCCGGCGCGCGGCGCTTGCTTCGTCGCTGCGCTCTGCAATGCGGCTTGCGCGCGCTGCTCTTGCGCGCGCGGCGCTTGCGCGTGCTCGGCCGCGCCTTGCGCCGGTTCTCCAGGATGATGTGCCCGACCGCCGTGTTCGAGGCCGGCACGGTGTAGAAGCGATAGACCTCCTCGACCTTGTCGTCGAGCGCGCCGCGCATGATCAGCCACATCACCATCTCGATGCCTTCGGCGCCGGCCTCGCGCATGTATTCGAGATGCGGGATGCGCGTGAGCTTCTTCGGGTCCTTGGTCAGGTTGTCGAGGAAGGCCTTGTCGAACTTCGAGTTGATCAGGCCGGCGCGCGGCCCGCGAGATCTGGTGCGACATGCCGCCGGTGCCGAAGATCACGACGCGCAGGTCCTCCGGGATAGGACTCGACCGCCTTGCGGATCGCCTTGCCGAGCATGTAGCAGCGATGCGCCGGTCGGCGGCGGATAGAGCACGACGTTGACGGCGAGCGGGATGACCGGGCACGGCCATTCCTTCGGCGAGCCGAACAGCAGGTTCATCGGCACGGTCAGGCCGTGATCGACTTCCATCTTGTTGCACGATGGTGAGGTCGAACTCGTCGAGGATGACCGACTGCGCGATGTGCGAGGCGAGCTCCGGATGGCCCTTGCACCACCGGCACCGGGCGCGGGCCCCAGCCTTCGTCGGCGGGCGGAAATTCCGCCGCGCAGCCGAGCGCGAAGGTCGGCATGATCTCGACCGAGAAGGCCGAGGCGTGGTCGTTGTAGACCACGATGGCGACGTCGGGCTTGGCCTTCGCCATCCATTCCTTGGATTTCTCGAAGCCGGAGAACACCCGCTTCCAGTACGGCTCCTCGGTCTGCTTGTTGTCGATCGCCGCGCCGATGGCCGGCACGTGCGACGACGCGACGCCTGCGATGATCCTAGCCACGTGTTCGACCTCGCTTTGCTTTGCGATTTGGATTTCGACTTGCGGTTTCGCGCTTGGCTGCTTGGCTTCGGCTTCGCCGGCTTCGCTCGACCAGCGTGCTCGTCGCTGCGCCCGACTTGCTGCGGTTGCCTTCGACCGAGCGGCCGCCGCTCGAGCATCATGTCGGCGTAGTCCTCCTGGGTCGAGCCGGTCATCACCGCGGCGAGATGCCGGAACGAATGGCCGTCGGTCGCGCCGAGCTTGGCGGTGAAATAGATGTTGCCGCCGAGCTCCAGCATGCGGTTGTAGTCGCGCTTGAGGATCGCCTCGCGTCTGCTCCGGCGTCAGCTGGAACTGCTTGAGGTACTCGGCCTCGTTCGCCTTGAAGGCCTTGCGGTTCTCGTCCTTCATCAGCGACATGCAGAACATGTTGATGCCGTAGCCCTGGCGCGAGCGCTCGGCGTCGAACACGAAGGTGCCGGGGATGTCGTCGTAGTCGTTGCTGGCTTCGCGTGGCCATCGGCGTTTCTCCCTGCAGCGTCCGCATGTATAGCGCAGCGGCTTGCAACGTAAGCCGGCGCACTTCGGCGCGCCAGATGCGTGCGCAGCGATGCCGCATAGTCCGCATAGCGTCGAGCGCCAGGCGCTCATGGCGACGCGGCGCTATGCGCGCTTCGCGCTCGGAACGCACGTCGATGGCTCGAACTAGCTCCAATAAAGCCGCATCGGATTGTCGACCAGCAGCGCCTGCTGCAGCGCCGCGCGTCGGCGCGATCTTCGGGATCATGTCGACCAGCACGCCGTCGTCGGGCGCCTCCTTCTTCATGTTGGGATGCGGCCAGTCGGTGCCCCAGAGCACGCGGTCGGGGAAGCGCTCGACGATGGCGCGCGCGAACGGCACCACGTCGTCATAGGGCGGGCCGGCGACGGTGAAGCGCTCCGGGCAGGTGACCTTGGTGATCCAGGTCTTGTTGGCGTCGAGCGCCTTGAGCCAGTTCTGGAAATGCTTGCCGTCGACGCCCTCCTTCACGTTCGGGCAGGCCATGTGGTCGAACACGAGCGTGGTCGGCAGCGATGTGAAGAACGGCCCCATCTCGTCGAGATCGGCATGCTCGAAATAGATCACGATGTGCCAGCCGAGCTTGGCGATGCGCGTGGCGATGCGCTGCATCACGTCCGCGGCGTGGAATCGACCAGCCGCTTGATGAAGTTGAAGCGCACGCCGCGCACGCCGGCGTGGTCCAGCGCCTTGCAGTTCGGCGTCGGTGATCTCCTCGCCGACGAAGGCGACGCCCTTGGCCTTGCCGTTGGAGCTCTCGAGCGCATCGACCAGCGCGCGGTTGTCGGTGTCGTGGCAGGTCGCCTGCACGATCACGTTCTTGTCGAAGCCGAGGAAGTCGCGCAGCGCGAACAGCTTCTCCTTCGGCGCGTCGCACGGCGTGTATTTGCGCTTCGGCGCGAACGGAAATTTCGCCTCCGGCCCGAACACGTGGCAATGCGCATCGACCGCGCCCGCCGGCGGCTTGTATTTCGGCTTCGACGGATTGGGATGGAACGGAATGTAGCCGGCACTCATCGGCACGGGAGATCTCCATTCGTCGTCATCCCGCGAGGCGGGCGAGCCCGGCCGTCTCGAACTGGCGCACGCTTGGTCCGGGCCGACGCTGCGCGCGTGCTCGACAGTTCTAGACCCGCTCGATCGCCAGCGAGACGCCCTGGCCGACGCCGACGCACATGGTGGCGAGCGCGCGCTTGCCGCCGCGCTTCGCCAGCTGATGCGCCGCGGTGAGCGCGAGCCGCGCGCCCGACATGCCGAGCGGATGGCCGAGCGCGATGGCGCCGCCATTCGGGTTGACGTGCTCGGCGTCGTCGGCGAGGCCGAGCTGGCGCAGGCAGGCGAGCGCCTGCGAGGCGAAGGCCTCGTTCAGCTCGATCACGTCGAAATCGCCGATCTTGAGGCCGAGCCGCTCCATCAGCTTGCGGGTCGACGGCACCGGGCCGATGCCCATGATGCGCGGCGGCACGCCGGCCGACGCCATGCCGAGGATGCGGGCGCGCGGCGTGCAGGCCGTGCGCCTTCGCCGCCGCCTCCGAGGCGATGATCATGCGCGGCGGCGCCGTCGTTGACGCCGGAGGCATTGCCGGCGGTGACCGTGCCGGGATTGCGCACGAACGGCTTGCAGCTTGGCGAGCGCCTTCGAGCGTCGTGTCGGGGCGCGGATGCTCGTCCTTGTCGACGACGATCGGGCCGGCCTTGCCGCCCGGCACCTCGACCGGCACGATCTCCTCGGCGAAGTAGCCCGCCGCCATGCGCCTTGCCGGCGCGCTGCTGCGAGCGCAGGCGAAGGCGTCCTGGTCGGCGCGCGAGACCTGGAATTCCTCGGCGACGTTCTCGCCGGTCTCCGGCATCGAATCGACGCCGTATTGCTCCTTCATCAGCGGATTGATGAAGCGCCAGCCGATGGTGGTGTCGTAGATCTCGGCGGTGCGCGAGAACGCCTCCTCGGCCTTGCCCATGACGAACGGCGCGCGCGTCATCGACTCGACGCCGCCGGCGATGGCGAACTCGATCTCGCCGGCGCGGATCGCGCGCGCGGCGGCGCCGACCGCATTGAGGCCGGAGGCGCACAGCCGGTTCACGCGTGACGCCCGGGACGCTGTCGGGCAGGCCGGCGAGCAGCAGCGCCATGCGCGCGACGTTGCGGTTGTCCTCGCCGGCCTGGTTGGCGCAGCCGAAGATCGACCTCGTCGAGCCGCGTCCCAGTCGACCTTCGGGTTGCGCGCCATCAGCGCCTTGAGCGGCACGGCGGCGAGATCGTCGGTGCGCACCTTGGCGAGCGCGCCGCCGTAGCGGCCGATCGGCGTGCGGATGGCGTCGCAGATGAAGGCTTCGGGCATCGTATGAGTCTCCTTATGCCGCTTCGCCGTGCGCGCGCGGCGGTGCGCGCGTGCAGGTCGCGCAGGACTTGCAGTTCGTGCGCGGTCGGCGCGCGGCGTCTCGCGCGACCTTGGCGGCGAAGCGCACCGGCCAGCCGGTAGTTCGCCTGCGATCTGCTCGCGCGTGACGCCGGGATGGAGCGACGACGACCGTCATTTCCTTGGTCTCCGGGTCGGGCTCGAAGATCGCAGAGATCGGTGATCAGCTTGGTCGGCCCCTTGGTCTTGATGCCGAGCCGCGCGCGGTGGTCGCCGCCCTCGCCGTGGCCGAACGAGGTGACGAAATCGAGCTTCTCGACGAAGCTGCGCTTGCGTCTGCGCCATGATGATGAAGATCTCGCCGCAGCGAGCTGGCGATCTCCGGCGCGCCGCCGCCGCCGGGCAGCCGCACCTTCGGCTTGTCGTAGGCGCCGACCACCGTGGTGTTGAGATTGGCGAAGCGGTCGATCTGCGCGCCGCCGAGGAAGCCGACGGTGATGCGGCCGCCCTGCAGCCAGTAGCGGAACATCTCCGGCACCGACACCGTGGTGAGCGCGGTCTCGCACAGTTCGCCGTCGCCGATCGAGAGCGGCAGCACGTCGGGCTTGGTGCCGATCGTGCCGGACTCGTAGATCAGCGTGATGTCGGGCGCGTGCGTCAGCCGCGCCAGATTGCAGGCCGCCGACGGCGCGCCGATGCCGACGAAGCAGACGTCGCTCGTTGCGCAGCGCGCGCGCCGCGGCGATCGTCATCATCTCGGTCGGCGTGTAGTCGGTCATCGCTCCTCACGCCGCCTTCGCTCGAGCGCGGCGCACGTGCGCGGCGAACACCTCCGGCCCTTGCTCGAGCACGTTCGTCTTCATCCAGGCGAGGAAGCTGTCGCGGTCGCGCGCGATCGCGTCCCAGGCGATGTAGAAGGCGTTGTCGCGCTTGTAGTAGCCGTGCGCGTAGGACGGATACGCGCCGCCCGGCACCATGCGCGATGGCGCCGACGGTCCAGGCCGGCAGGATCACCGCGTTGGGGCTGCGCGGCCCGAAATCGTCGACGATCTCCTCGACCGTGACGATCGAGCGCTTGGCGGCCAGCACCGCCTCCTTCTGCACGCCGACGATGCCTTCGAGCAGCACGTTGCCGGCGCGGTCGGCCTTGCTGCGCGTGGATGATCGGCGACGTCGGGCCGGATGCGCCGGCACGGCGGCCAGCTCCTCGCCGGTGAACGGACAGGTGACGCGACTTGATGTTCGGATTGACCTTCGGCAGGTCGGCGCCGATGTAGCCGCGGAAGACCGCGAAGGGCAGGCCGGCGGCGCCGGCCTCGTAGGCGTTCGCCATCGCGGCGTGGCGAGTGCTCCTCGATCGCGAGCGGCTGCGGCCAGCCGTTCTCGACCGCGTCGCGCAAGCGGTGCAGCGAGCCGACGCCGGGATTGCCGCCCCAGGAGAAGATCAGCTTCTCGCGCGCAGCCCATGCCGATCAGCTGGTCGTAGATCAGGTCCGGCGTCATGCGGATCAGCGTCAGGTCGCTGCCGGCGCTGGCGGATCACCTCGTGGCCGGCGGCATACGGGATGAGATGGGTGAAGCCCTCCATCGCGACGCGTGTCGCCGTCGCGGATGGTCGTCTTCCACCGCCTCGGCGAGGGACAGAAAACGCGGCATCGGACGGGTCCCATATCGAACGCTCGGATGGTTATTTACGGGGCGACGGTCGGCAGGGTCAAATAGCCACTACCGTCGGACAAGCCGGAACAGACGCATGTTCACCAACCGCCGCACGGTCCGCATCGAATGGGGCGACTGCGACCCGGCCGGCATCGTGTTCTATCCGCGCTATTTCGCGATGTTCGACCATTCGACCGTGCTGCTGATCGAGCGCGCGCTCGGCATGAGCAAGCATGCAGCTCTACGAAGCCTACGACTTCGACGGCTATCCGGTGGTCGAGACGCGGGCGCGCTTCCTGATTCCGACGCGCTACGGCGACGACGTGGAGATCGAGACCAGCGTTCACCGAGGTGCGCCGCTCGAGCTTCCGCATCCAGCACCGGCTGCATGCAAGGACGGCGCGCTGGCGGTCGAAGGCTTCGAGACCCGGGTCTGGGTGGTGCGCGATCCCGACGCGGCCCGGCCGCTTCAAGGCGCAGCCGATGCCGGACGACGTGGTCGGCACGGTTCAGACGCAGCTACTGCGCCGCCTTGATGCCGAGCTCCTTGGCGATCGCGCGAGCCTTGCGCTGCTGCCTCGATCGAGGCGGCGAATTCGGCCGCCGTGCCGGGGCTGACGACCTGGCCGGTGGCGGTGAGGCGCGACGACGATCGTCGGGTCGGCCAGCGACCGCCTTGCACGTCGGCGGCGATGCGGTCGCGCAGCGCCGCCGGCATGTCGCGCGGTCCGAACAGGCCGGTCAGGCCGTCGAACGTCAGTGCCGGGAAAGCCGGCCTGCGCGACCGTCGGCACGTCCGGCTAGCTCGGGCGCGCGCTCGCTGTTGGTGACCGCGATCAGCTTCGCCCGGCCGGCCTGGACGTGCGGCTGCACGATCGCGAGCGCGCCGACATAGGCCTGGATGCGGCCCTTCGCCGAGATCGGTGAGCGGCGCGCACCACGTCGCGATAGGGCACGCGCGTGATCGCGAGCCCGTCGCTCTTGAAATAGCCGTCGTAGATGAAGTCGGTCATGCCGGTCGCGGTCGTGTAGTTCAGCTTGCCGGGCTGCGCCGTGACCATCGCGATCAGATCGGTGACCGACGTCGATCTTCGAGCGACGGCGGCACGACGAAACCCACGCAGCGTGTTGGAGACGCGCGCGACCGGCGAGAGCTCGCGCCGGATCGTAGGGCATCTTGTCGTGCTGATAGCGGATGCGCCGTGAACGACGAGGTCGGCGTGATAGAGCAGCACGTGGTCGTCGTGCGCGCCGATGAAGGCGTTGATCGCGACGACGGCGTCGCCGCCGGGCGGTTCTCGACCACGACCGGCTGGCCCCAGCGCGCCGACAGCCGGTCCGCGAACAGCCGCGCGCCGATGTCGGCGCCGCTGCCCGGCCCGAGCGACACGATGAAGCGGACCGGGCGCTGCGGCCAGGTCTGCGCCTGTGCCGCGCGGCGCCGACGCGAGCGAACGCGAGCCAGAAGCCCGGCGCGAGCGCGCCGAAGCGCCATGCCGAAGCCGTTGCATGATAGTCCTCCCGGCGGACATCGCGCCGTTCTCGCGGCGCAAGCGTTACGCCCAGCTTAGACGCAGCGCTCGTGCCGGCGAAAGCGTCGCACGCCGCCGCATGGACCGGCGACGGCCAGCGCGCCGCTGCGATGGACTGCCGCGCGCCCGACAGCGTAACAACCGCCGCGACCCACCGCCGATCGCCTCCCGGCCGGCACTCGCAACGGCGCCTGCCGACACCAAGCGCCGCCGAACAACCGGAGACACCGCCCATGCGCATCGACGCCTACACGCATTTCTTTCCCGAAGAAATTCTTCGACAAGCATGATGGAGATCGCCGGCGACTACAAGGACATGGGCAAGCGCGTGCGCTCGCTGCCGGCGCTCTACGATCTCGACGTGCGCAAGAAGATCGTCGACGGTCACAAGGACTACCAGCAGATCCTGTCCTATCCGCAGCCGCCGATCGAGACGCTTCGCCAAGACGCCGCAGCAGATCGACGAGCTGATGCCGCATCATCAACGACGGCTTCGCCGAACTGTGCGCCAAGGAGAAGGACCACTTCCCGGGCTGGGTCGGCGCAGGTCTCGCTCGGCGCGCCCGACGCCGGCGCCGCCGAAGCGGAGCGCGCGATCAAGAACGGCGCGCTCGGCGTGCAGATCTACACCAACGTCGCCGGCAAGCCGATCGACCAGCCGGAATACGAGCCGTTCTGGAAGAAGATGAACGAGCTCGGCAAGCCGATCTGGATGCATCCGGCGCGCGGCGCCGAGACGCCGGACTATCCGCTCGACGAGAAGAAGTCGCTCTACGAAATCTGGTGGACGCTCGGCTGGTCCTACGAGACCGCGCTGCGCGATGGCGCGGCTCGTCTACTCCAAGATCATGGACAACCATCCCGAACCTGAAGATCATCATGCACCATTTCGGCGGCATCGTGCCGATGCTCGAAGGCCGCCTCGGACCGGGCTGGACGTGATGGGCTCGCGCACCACCGACGAGGACTACGTCGGCGCTGCGCAAGAGCCTCAAGAAGCGCCCGCTCGACTACTTCAAGCAGGACTTCTGGGCCGACACCGCGGTGTTCAGCGGCCGTGCCGGCGACCAAGTGCGGCCTGGAGTTCTATCCCGCTCGAGAAGGTCGTGTTCGCCTCCGACTGCCCGTTCGATCCGGAGAGGCGGCACGATGTATCCGCGCGAGACGCTGAAGATCCTCGACTCGCTCAACATCTCCGAAGGCCGACCGCGAGAAGATCGACTACAAGAACCTCGAAGCGGTGACCGGCGTGAAGCTGGTGAAGTAGGCGGCGCAGCGCCCACAGCGGGCGCCGCCCACCCCCCTCCAAATGTTGCGCGCGATCGGCTAGTCTGCCTGCAGACAAGGCCTAGCCGGGCAATGAACATATTTTGGGGGGATTCAATGAAGCTCTTGCAACTATTCGCAGCGATCGCCGTCGCGTTGATCGCGCTGCCGGCTTCGGCCGCCGACTATCCGGCGCCGAAGGAAGGCAGCTGGGTCGTGCGCGACTTCCGCTTCCACACCGGCGAAGTGCTGCCCGAGCTGCGGCTGCACTACAGCACCGTCGGCGCGCCGACCGGCGAGCCGGTGCTGATCCTGCACGGCACCAGCGGGCTCGGGCGCGAGCATGCTCACGCCCGGCTTCGCCGGCGAACTCTTCGGCCCCGGGCAGCCGCTCGACGCGAACCGCTACTTCATCATCCTGCCCGACGCGCTCGGCCCGGCAAGTCGACCAAGCCCTCCGACGGCCTGCGCGCGAAATTCCCGAAGTACAACTACGACGACATGGTGGAGGCGCAGTACCGGCTGCGTGACCGAGCACCTGGGCGTCAAGCACCTGCGCCTGGTCATCGGCAACTCGATGGGCGGCATGCAGACCTGGATCTGGGGCGCGAAGTATCCGGACTTCATGGACGTCGCTGGTGCCGATGGCCTCCCTGCCGACCGAGATGTCGAGCCGCAACTGGATGCTGCGCCGCCTGATCATCGACTCGATCCGCAACGACCCGGACTGGAAGAACGGCAACTACACGAAGCAGCCGCGCAGCGCTGCAGTTCGCCTCCGTCTTCTTCGGCGATCGCCACCAGCGGCGGCAACCAGGCGCTCTACAAGGCGGCGCCGACGCGCGAGAAGGCCGACGCGCTGCTCGACGCAGCGCCTGGCGGCGCCGTTCCCGGCCGACGCCAACGACATCCTCTACCAGTGGGATTCCTCGCGCGACTACAACCCGTCGCCGGGCTCGAGCGCATCCAGGCGCCGCTGCTGGCGATCAATTCCGCCGACGACGAGCGCAATCCGCCCGAGACCGGGCTCCTCGAGCGCGAGATCAAGCGCGTGAAGAACGGCCGCGTCTTCCTGATCCCGGCGAGCGACGAGACCCGCGGTCACGGCACCACCGGCAGGCGAAGTTCTGGAAGGCACCGCTGCAGGAGTTCCTGCAGGCGGCGCAACAGGCGCGTTAGGTCGCGGTGGCGCCCCAGGAAATCGAGAAAAGAAAATCGAGAAAAATGCACTGATTGCGTGCACCAATCGTCAATCCTCGCCAATTAACCTCGCGCATCCGCCGACGTCAGCCCGGGTGAGTGATGCTGCCAGACCTGCGCCGAGCCTTGCGGAACCTGGCTTGGCCCCTGCTGGGGCTTGTCATTCTGGTCGTGGTCCTCGTGGTGGTGACCGGCGGCGGCGTCGACAGCGTGAGACCCTTCCTCAGCGCCGCAGTCGCCTTGCTGGCTGTCGTCACATTGACCGCTCTGCAGAAGCCGGACGCGCGCGTGCGTGAGGGCTGCGCATGTACCCGACACCGAGCGCGATGGAATGGTTCGCGCTCATCGGCTCCTTCGCCATTACGGCGCTGATGCTTTGGGTCTATCACTTCGTGGGCTCCGCGCGCGCCGACGCGGCAACCCAGATGCTCATCCTGAAATGCCTCATCGCCGCGTTTGCGGCCGGCACGGGAATCGTCTTCTTCACGTCATTTGCGTGCGAGTTGCGCTGGAACGATCGCTCGATCGAGCAACGCAGGCTGCTTTTTGGCGCCAAGACGTTGCGATTTTCCGACATCGTAACGGGCGGCATGAACCCGCTGACGCAGGCCGTATGGGTTGCCGACGCTGACGGCACGGTCATCCGCTTCTCGCCTTATGCCAACGGTGCGCAATCCCTGGCGCGGATGATCTTGCGGCCCGAGGATGACGATCTCCAATGAATAACTGGACTGAATGATTGAAGTGATCTGCGTTCGCACCCTGCTCTGCGCAACGCACTGATACTAGTGCCCCGTTTCCGAAGTTCGTGATACACCTCAGCACACTCTGACACGAACTTCGGAAACGAAGGGGCGCTCGCAACTCTATTATAGATTCTAGTGCCGCTTTTCGATTTGAAGTTCCTAACTGTGGTTGCTGCAGGTGCTGTCGGAACTTCAGATCGGGCGGCATCAGAATTGCGCGCCGTCGCGTGACCACGGGGGTTCTGGGCATGGAGGCGGGCCCACAGCGGTCAACGCGACGGCGCCAGCGCATGTTCCGACGACGTGGGCACCATTCGCCGACAAGAACACGCTACTCAAAAGCACGCTCCCCAAGGCCAGCAACGGCGGGCAGCAACGGCCGACGCCAAACTCTCGTTCTCGCTCTATTTCAGATAAATCGCGAGATGGCTGATTTTATTTTTATCGCACAGGCAAATCGGCTTGAGCGTAATAATCAATGTCGTCGCCGGTATGATCTTTTTGCGGCAGGCGCCCAAAGCGCACTCCATTTACGCCCGTCTATTGCACGAGGCGAAATTCAATTTCGTCCCCCGATCGGATGAAAATGCCATGCGCGGCAACATCGCGCCGGTGCTGTGCACCAACGCGCTGAATGGAGTGTGAAACCGCCGGAGAACAGCAGAGCCTTCACCGCCTACCGTAATTGGCCTCCAAGCAGGCAACTCCAGTGGCCTGTTCTCCGGCGGCGCTCACCCGTACCCTCAGGGGTTTAAGTGATACGGGCAATTTGAAATTCGTTCACAAGCTAGGAACCTGGCTTTTGGAAGTGCTCGCGATCGCGCTTCAGCATCTTTTGAAATATCGATACACGTCCGGAGCACCCATCCAGATGAAATCCTTCTTCAGGCCGCCATGGGCGTCGATCCATGAGCGGATGTCGGCCTGATACGCGCTCCAGAGCATTTGCGTGGCATCCTGCCGGTTGGCGAGATGGAATCCGAACCGGGCGGCGGGCGTAACGCAGATCTTGCTGCGCGGAATATGGCCGAGCAGGATTGTGCATGCCGATTGGCAGGGCCCGACAATGCGGACGTCGACACCACGGGCCGCGAGACCAGCCCAGCGTGTATTATATTGGAACACACTGCCGCCGTGGTTGTCGTACACGTCAATGGTTTCCGCCATCGCGGGGACTGCAAGACAGCACATCAACACGGTCAAGAGAGATCGGAGGATGGACATGGCGCTCTTCGTCCTTTGGTGTCTGACGCATCTGACGCTTCAGATGATAGACGGTTGATCCTTGAAACGCCCTATTGATCCTTGAAACGCCTTAAAGACATGCCACGTCACGCGAGCGCCCATCCAGGGCGCTGAACTCTACCTTTGGAGCGGTTAGGCCGCGTCCCCCGATTGTATGAGGCTGCTCAAAGACGCGTGCATGCGGCAGGAGCGGATTGGTGTAGCCGGCCACCAACTTCACCAGGTCGGCTTGGCGATCGGTGCCGGTCTTGGAGAACAGTCTGCGCAAATGTGTCCTGATCGTGCTGCTAGAGCTGCCCATCATGGCGGCGACCTCAGGTACGCCACCCACTTGCACAATGGCGAACAGAACGCGCAGCTCCATCGGAGTCAGCTTGTGGAGCTTGGCGATCGCCCCCTGCGGCGACGGCACGTCGAGCGACGCCTTTTGCACGAACACTGCGGCCGCAGCCGCGTAGCCTGTGCCAGCGCGGCGGCGTACGCCCGACGTCAGCGGCAGCACATGAGCGACATAGTGGTCGCCGTGACGCGTCGTCAGCGGTACCGCGACGGTATCCTCCTCGGGGACCGCCACTCCCCCGCCGACCGCATCAAGGACTCGGTAAAGCTCCTGCTCAGCGCTCGCGTCGTTGGACACCAGCTTGCCCCCATAGGCGCGCAGCACCACACCTCGCGCCAGCAAGGCGTGGCCGCTGGCGTTGGCGTGCAGGATCCGCCCGCTCGCATCGACAAGAAAGAGACCGGCAGCGATCCCGTCGAGCGTATCACCGAACAAGGCGGCTTCGGCCTTACCGTGATCGACCAAATTGCTGATCAGCACCGCCCGTCGCAGATGCGGGACAATGAACCGCATGCGATCCCGTGTCGCATCGCTATCGGTTTTGCCATTGCGCCAGAAAATCAGGTGAACGAAGGTCGTCGCCGATTTTTCCAGGCTCGCTTGCCAGGAGTCGACAAAGCCTTGCGGCTTGACCCACTCCTTATAGAAACGGCTCTTTACATACTCGCTGTACGAGACGAGCTCGGTCGTGCTAGCGACCTCGCCAACCTCGCGCAGCAACAGCGGCTCTGTCGCAGGGTCGAGCTCTGCGTAACGCTCTTTGTACAGTTCTAGACCAGGAGACTTGATCCCGGATATATGGACAACGTCGGTGGATCGGCTGTGGCTCTTCCACAGTAGCGCCCCGGCTTGCGCGCCGACAAACTCCACCAAATCGCCGAAAACGCCGTTCCACACGGAACTGTCGAGGATTAACTCGTAGATATCACCGATGAGCGAAGGAACACGTTGTAATTCAGACATTCTGGTGCGATCTCGAAAGATGGGGACTGCAGCGGGTAATTTTTTATGTACAAAGCAAGGAGCGCTTGCTGTGCATTGGCTTGGCGGCGCACGGCCGGTGCCAACACCAGCACTGCGGTGCCGATTGAGGCGCTTGGATGCGACGGACATGGCGCCGCTCCTCCATCACTCTGCGCCCCCTAACTCCGCGCCCCCTCTGAACCGGACCAGCCGACTGCACCCGCCGAGCCCAAGTTTGGCCCTAAGGGTTTGCAGTAAGCTTGCCCAACAAGCTTCACGTAGCGGCTCTGCTAGGCGAAATAGCCTTCCAAGTCCTGATCGAGCGATGAAGGAATTCTGATTTCTAGGGTAAAGTTCTTGATTCAGCGGTGATTGGCGCCAGGAGTCGTTGAATGTTAGACATTGCCACCCCTCGGGTCTTGTATTTCGACAAGTTCTCGCTCGACCTCGCGCGTGGCTGCTTGCGAGCAGGCGATCAAGATATCGAGCTGCGGCCGAAGGCCTTTGAGGTTCTTAAATACCTCGCCACTAATGCGGGCCGCTTGGTCGCTAAGCAGGAACTCTATGACGCGGTCTGGCCCAATGTCATTGTGTCTGACGATTCCATTGCTCAGTGCATTCGGGAGTTGCGCGGCAAACTTGCGGACGACGATCACAACCTGATCAAGACAGTATCGCGCCGCGGGTATCTGCTCGATGCCACAGTCACAACGAGCGCGCCGCAACAGACGAGCGGCCCCCAACAAATGCCAGTTATGGCAGCCGCAATGGCACACGAAGGCCGGGCCGAGCGCGCGACGCGGGTCGCTCATCCAGGCCCCATCCATGCACCGCGCGCCTGGGCTGCAATCCTCACCTTTTCTTCAGCGCCGTTAGCGCCGTTTGGGGCGCGACCTTTCTCCTTGGCGGCGGCTCGCTGACTGGCCTACATCAGGGCCTTGGCGAGCAGCAGGCCGACTTCCAGGACTGCGAGACGTGCCCTGAGATGGTCGTGCTGCCGGCAGGCGAATTCATGATGGGCTCGCCCGCGAGCGAGGTCGGTCGCGTAGACGTCGAAGGATTGCCGCGGCGCGTGGTCATCCCAAAACGAATTGCGATCGGGAAGTTCGAGGTCACGGTCGAACAGATGTCCATCTTCATGACAGAGACCGGCATGACGATCGGCGGCTCCTGTCGTCGGCTTGTAAACCCGGAGCGCTCTCCGCCCACTTGGAGCGGGCCGGAAGCCTCATTTGAGCATCCTGAATTCGAGGTCACTGGCTCACATCCCGCCGTCTGCGTCAGTTGGCATGAGGCCCAATCGTATGTTGCATGGCTACAGCGGCGCACTGGCAAACCCTATCGGCTGCCCACCGAAGCTGAATGGGAATATGCCGCACGCGCTGGCGCTGCCACCCGCTACAGTTTCGGCAACAACGAGAACACGCTCTGCGTCTATGCGCGTTTCGCCGACCTCAGCTCGCAATTCGGCTGGCACGACGCCTGCCACAGTGAGCTGGTCGCCTACGGAGCCGCCCCGGTTGGAAGCCTGAAGCCCAACCCCTGGGGTATCTTCGATATGCACGGCAACGTCTGGGAATGGGTCGAGGACTGCTGGACCCCCAATCCTCTGGAGATTCCGAGTCGATGGATCTGCCTTCTCACGCCCCGGAAATTGCGAGATGGGAGTCATGCGCGGAGGCAGCTTCTCCTCAAGCTCCCTGATGGTTCGATCGGCGATCCGCTCGCCGATGCGGACCGCACAGCACATGTTCAATGTCGGCCTGCGCGTGGCACTCACGATCGGCGACTGACCATGTGTGGACGTGCCGATAACCATCGAGGCGGCGCCCTATCTTCGAGCCCGAACGGGTGAACCTTTGTCCGTCAAGTCCAAGTTCCGTCACGTCCAAGTTCCGTCAAGTCCAAGTTCCGCCGAACCAAGAGCGCCTCATCATGTACGGTCAGGTCCTGACCGACGATGAAGGACTTCTGAATTTTCGGGTAATCCTCAGAGGAGGATGCTGAATGCTGGACATGGCCGCCCCTCGCGTCCTGTATTTCGACAAGTTCTCGCTCGACCTCGCGCGCGGGTGCGTGCGAACAGGCGATCAAGATATCGAGCTGCGACCAAAGACGTTTGAGGTTCTTAAATTCCTCGCCGCTAATGCGGGCCGCCTGGTCGCCAAGCAGGAACTCTATGACGCGGTCTGGCCCAATGTCATTGTGTCCGACAACTCGATCGCTCAATGCGTCCGGGAGTTGCGGCTGCGGCTCGGCGACGACAATCACAGCCTGATCAAGACAGTATCGCGCCGAGGATATCTGCTGGACACCGTCGTGATGCCAGGGGCGCCTCCAAGCTCAATCGACAAAGGGACCACGGGCATAGCCGCGCTTCCTCCTGCTCATTCCGCCTCTCGAGCACGGCAACGCGAGCCCGATCTATGGGCCGCGCATGTCAGCTGCTTTCGTAACGGTCTTCATCAGCGTGGTGTGGGGAGCGACCTACCTGCTTGGCGGCACAGCACCTTCGACGGCGCCGCACGTTGGCAGCCTGCCGAGCTTCAAGGACTGCAGCTTGTGTCCGGACATGATCGTGCTGCCCGCCGGCGAGTTCATGATGGGCTCGCCGCCCAGCGAGAACGGTCACGCCGACGTGGAAGGCCTGCCGCGACGCGTCACCATCTCGAAGCAGATCGCGATCGGAAAATTCGAGGTTACGGTCGAGCAGATGTCCGCCTTCATCGCAGAAACCGGGATGAATGTTGGCGGTTCCTGTCACCTGATCTCTGATCCGAGCCGCACGGTTGCTGTCTGGGGCGAGCCGACGGCCTCGATGCTGGCTCCCGGCTTCGCCATCACGCCATCGCATCCGGCCGTCTGCATCAGCTGGCATGAAGCGCAATCCTATGTGGCCTGGCTGCAACGGCGGACCGGCAAGCCTTACCGCCTGCCCACGGAGGCGGAGTGGGAATACGCTGCACGCGCCGGCACCTCAACGCGCTACAGCTTTGGCAACGACGAGACATCGCTCTGTGGCTATGCACGTTTCGCCGATCTCGGCTCGCAATTCGGCTGGGGTGATGGCTGTCGCAACAACGTGGCCACTTATGGAACCGCTCCGGTCGGATCGCTCAAGCCCAACCCTTGGGGACTCTTCGACATGCACGGCAACGCATGGGAGTGGGTCGAGGATTGCTGGACGCCCAATCCGCAGCAGATGCCAGTTGACGGGTCGGCGTTCTCGCGCCCCGGGAGTTGCGAGACCGGCGTCATTCGCGGCGGCAGCTTTGCGGCGGGATCTCGGCGGGTCCGATCAGCCATCCGTTCTCCGTCACGGACGACGAAGCATTTCTATAACAGCGGCCTGCGTGTCGTGCTCTCGCTCGGCGGCTGAGCATTCGCGAGACCGGGAACCGCCGCCGAGATTCGCGTCGGGAAAAGCGAGAGCACTCGCTAACTCGGCTCTTTGGCGCGAACCCCCGCATCCGCGCGGCCTGACATAATTTTGCTGATCGAGATCGAAACCCTGAACGCGCGCCAAAACTTGTCGGGATTGGGCGGCGCGAGCACGCGAGCTGTCATATAACTGTCATAAATTTGCATGCAGGAACGAATCGCTTTCGCTTGCAATCGATGTCAGATTTATTACAGATCGATGTAGCTTGAATGAAATTTTTGGAAGTGGACCCCTTGTCATGAATCTCGACTGGCTGTCCTGGTCAAACCCAGTGGCGATCTGGTGGAGCTTTTGATCGCCGTCTCAAGCGCCAACATCGCGCTGTGGCTGATCCTGCATCGTCGCCTGCGCAACACAGCAATCGCGCCGAGCCGCCGCATCCT
>CAVUXO010000022.1:0-219662 GCA_963745515.1 uncultured Alphaproteobacteria bacterium | reverse complement strand
ATGCAGCACACCATCGCGGTTCCGTCAGGGCGTGTGTAGAAATGTGTCCACGGAAGAATGCAGAAGCGATCGGCGCCGTCCATTTGCGGCCCTCTCTTAAATAGCGCTCCGGGACCATAGCGCACGCGAAACGTGTGCGCCATGGCCAACACCGAACCCGCCGATACCACTGCCATGATTGAGTGCGTCCACTCGGCTCGCCAACTGTGGCGGTATGGCCGTGTCGCATCGATGGTGGGCAGGGCAAAATATGAGCATCACAAAATCCGGCAACGTCACGCACGACAACACGTGCAACGCCAGCGAGATGACGCGCCAGTCCGCGGTGGCAGCCGCGATCGGGAATGCGGCCACGATCCGCACACTTGAGATCGCCCATTACCAGGCGTGTCTCGCCAGCGCGATTGCGAACGGCGTCCAGTCCGGCGCCTTCATCAACGCGTTGCGGACCTTGCGCGCGGACGGCGTGTGAGAAACGTTGCCGGGCGGCGGCTCAGCAGGCCAAGCCGCTCGGTAGCGTGGGGAGCCGCGCGCACCGGCAAGGTGTGAAACGGTGTCGCTGGTGCGCGCGGGACTTCTTCTGATCATGAAAGGAACACTGCAATGAGCGCGTTGAATATCATTCGCAGCACAGACGCCTTGACGATCCTGTCTGATGGCGCATGCTACGACGATGCCGGCGTGGTCAAGGGCTTCGTGTCGAAGCTGTTGAGCATCGCTCACATGCCGGCCGTGGTCGGTTTGTGCGGCCCGGTTGACCTGCTCCCCAAATTATACGGGATGGCTTTCCAGTGCTCCACCTTCGACGAGTTGCTGACCGCCGCTGGGGAGGCGGCACCGCATTGGCGTGAGCGTGGGGAATTCAGTCTCGTGATTGCCGGTTATTCGCGCGCTCGCGATGCTTTTGAAATCTACTTCGTGCCTGGGTACAATGAATCCGTCGAGTTTCCGGCATTTAGGCTGATAAAAGTGTCGGGCAACTACACGTTACCGAATCCTTTTCCGGAAATTGCCGAACAGATGAAATGGGACATGCCGGCACGGGATGATCTGGACGTCGAGCGCGATGGCCTGCAGCTGATGGAATGCCAGCGCCGCGATCGGTCGCTCGGATACCATGTCGTCGGCGGTTTCGTGGAACAAACAGTCATCACGCGCACCGGAATTGAATTGCGGATTGTAAAATGGTGGCCTGACGAGATCGGCCAAAAGATCGAGCCGGAGCGGGACGACGCCGCAACCGATTGCGATGTGCTTGACATGCTGGCTGGCGCCGCCTTTGCGCCGGCTGATGCCGTCCATGGCGCCAGCCTGACATTCTCGCGCGGCTTTCCTGGTGGCCCGGCCGGGTGGTTTTCTTCAGGACTTTCGCCAACGCCGTGAGGTCAAAATAAACCTGGCGTTGCCCGATATCCGGCGGCAGATCCTGCGTGGCGATATTGGCGGCGCAATGCAGAAGATGCGCGAACTGCAAGTCGAGCCAGGTTTTCAAAGGTTCCTTATCCGAACAACGATCGATCCCAGTACGCGCGTAAGCGGCAGGGCTTTGCGCGAATTTTACGGTAACGCGTCGGCCGAACAGATCGAGCGCATGGAGCGGGCGCGGCAGTAGTTACGCTGGCGGCCACGTGAACAAGCCGACTTACATCAGCGGGGCTCTTCCGGCTTCTTTTCGGGGTACTGCATTACTTGAACATTCTTCAGTGCCGGCCCTACCGGGTGCACAAAAAGCATCTTTGGCGCCACTTCAGGCCCAACCCAGATCAGATCCCGCAGAATATTTTTGACTACGTGTAAGAAGTGCTGTCGGGGTTCCGGAACGGGTATGAATCCGCCGGCATTAATGACTACGGCCATAAGGCTTGGTAGGTCGCTCTTCAGTTGTCCGCAAAGGTCTCGAATATCGGGCGCATCAAAACTGTTGACGGGCGCGCGATGCGCAAATCTGTTTCGCACCTTGGCGATGATTTCGATGTTCTGCAAAAAAGTCTTTCTCGTAAAGTTTCATTGCGTAAGCCAATGTATTCATGTTGGCGAGCGATCCCGCGAAGCCGTTCTCACTCAACAGGCGTTCTGTGGTGCTTCCTTTGCGCAGCGACGCCTTCAGTCGTTCTCTCAAGCGGTCTTCTATCAATGCACACGACACAATGGCCGCCGCGCGATCGGTCGAACTCTCAATCTCTCGAACGATTGCTCGTCCTCTTTCACGTTGGTAATCCAAATCATATCACCTCATCACCTCCGTGATGGCACGGCGCCGTCAATTGCCCCGCTTCAATCCCCGATCGATAAACCCGCGGATCGCTTCTGAGCGCGAGATGTCGTGCTTGACTGCCCAGGCGTCGACTGCGGCGATCATGTCGGGAGGCAAGCGAACCCCAACCAGTGGATCAGTGCCCGTTGCGGCTGGCTGCGCTTTTTACGTTTAACGGATATTGACTTGACCATCATATACGTATAACGGAAAAGCGAGGCGAGGGGAAGCGTCAACTTCCCGCCCGCCTCTGACCCGCAACACGGAGCATGATCCATGTCACAGGCTGACACCAGAATTACCATGAGTTGCCGCACCATTGTCATGGGCGCCGCCATCGCATCGGCTTCCACCGCGTCGGTTCCGACCATTTGTCCCGGCGCCGGGACAATTCAACCTGACCCCATCTTTGCCGCGCTCGAGCGCTGCCAACGTATGGAGGCTGCCTGTGACGAGGCGGCAGCCGCTCAGACGGATCCCGAGGATGACATCGACGCTGAGGCCAGCGAGGCGCTGGCCGCCCGCGCAGCGCTGGCGCAGGTCGTGCCGACCACGTGGCCGGGGTTTGCGGCGCTGATCTCGTTCGTTGCGGAGCGGACCGCGTTCTACAGCGACCATTACTTTCAAAACGCAGACGAGATGGTGGATTACTCCCGCTCGCTCGACCAGGCCATCAAGCGGCTTGGCCCCAAGGTGCGGTCATGAGCATCATGGAAGATGTCGTCGCACTGAGCGAGACATTCATCGACAGCAAGATGGATGTTAACCCGCGACGTGCGCAATTAATCATTGACGGCTATCGCACGCAATTGGTCGCGGCGATTGCCGGGCTCAGCACGACAGACTTGATCTGCCTGGCGGTGGTCCTGGTTCATGGACCAAACCGCAAGCAATGACGGGCGTGGCTTACCCCAAAAGTGAATTCGACGGAGAGTTCAGCGCCGCATAATGACGACAGCGAGCCGACGCAAGTGTGTGACCACTCGCATCGGCTCTAACCTGCAACATGGAGGGTACCCAATGTCACAGGCTAGCATCGAAATTACCAGCAATTCACGTCCGAGCATATCCGCTCTTGCGCGCAGCCACGGCGTCCATAGGCGCACTGTTGCGCGCAGGCTCAAAAATGGCTGGGAGCCGGCAATCAAGATTGTCGAGCAAGATCAGCAAGGGCGCACCCCTGCGCACCCCCCTGCGCCTGTCGACCTGACTGCGCTGAGGCACGACATCAAGGAATGGGCTCGGCTTCACACCGAAGCGGGCAGGCTCAGGGCGTGCGCGCGGGACGAGCGGCGCGGCCGAGTGTCGGACGCAATGTCCCGCTTCGTGTGTCTAGGCATCGGTGTGGGGTTCTTCGCATTGATTGCGATTGCGGCCGTCGGCTGACCGTCAAGTCCTTGACCACTGAGGCCCGGCGGCTCATCCCCGCCGGGCTTTCTCTTTGCGGGCGGTGCGTCGCCGAATTGTCCGGAAGTGCTCATGGTTCTCCGCAACGGAGGACCTCATGGCCAAAAACGAAATGTTAACGGTCCCTTTGACCCAGGCGCAGCGCCAGTTTGTGAAGCACGTCGCCGAGGCAGAGAGCACGTCTGAGGCTGCGGTCGTTCGTCGCCTGGTAGCCGAGGCCGCGCGCAAGGTGGTCGAGGAGGCAGCCCGCCTTGAAGCGGCTCAGCAACTGCCAGCCCCACCTCCACCGTTCCCGGTTCATGTGCCCGTGCCACACACGGCCGAAGGGGATCGCGGCCGCCGAGGCTCGGCTGGCCGGGATCCTGGCGCGAAAACGGGGCCGATGGGCCGACGACGCCAAATTTCTCGAAGCCGAGATCACGTTGGCCAAGCGCATGAGCGCATGAGGATCTGACCCATGACATCAACCAAGACGGCATCTGAGTTTGAAGGGCTGACCGCTACCGAATGTTGCGACGAGTGTTACGAGAACTTCAAGGCCGCGCCCGCCGCGCAGAGGCGCATCAACGAGCTTGGCGTGCTGTACAAGCGCGAGCCAGTCAGATTTCAGGCGTAGCGAGTTGGTCATGGAGGGTGACACGGAATGGCTCGATCGCATCAGCGAGCTCAATCCCGCGATCCGGGCGGAATGGTCTCAGCTCACGGCCACTGCGGGCGGGCACTGCATCATCAGCGGCCAGCCTTACTGCGCCAGCCCTGCCAAGGGTGGCTTGCACTCACGCGAGAGAACAATCCCGCGGCACTTAAACGATTTAACCAAGCCAAGGAATTGCTGGCGGACGTCAAGCACGATCAGAAGAAGGGAGTGACTGCCGATGGACAACTGGAACGAGATCACACCGCCGACACTCATGGACTTCACGATGGCGCGCGAGGCGGCCACCGCAAAGTTGGCCGAGATGTCGGCCGCATGGCACCGCCGGCACCACCGATCGAACCCGCGACGCCAGCGATGCGAGCGCCGGCTTGACGTGCTCACCAAGGACCGCGAGTGGGGCGCCCGATATCTCAGTGGCGACCTAGCAGCGCGGACGGAATTTCGCGCACTGCAGGAGAAGATCGCAGCCGGAGATCCGACTATCGGGGCGCTCACCGGCACGGCACCGGCTGGCGGCGCGCTCGATTTCTCGAGTGAGGACCAGCCCGCCGATAAGTCCTGAACGAGACCGTGAAATGCTTCGCGATGCCGGCATGAATGACGGCGCGATCGAGCAGGCACTGACGGGCAGGCCCGAGACGCCAGAGGCGATCGCGGCCATTCGGGATCTCCATGGCCAGAGGATGAGCGACCCGAGTGGCGCACAAAAGTATTGGCTGGCGACGCGACCGCAAAGCGCGAGTGGTGCTGATGAGCATCGTCTCGAGCGGCGCGCCTGCATGACGACCGCCACCGCCACCAGCGAGCCGATACCGGCGAGGCCGAAGCGCCACCGCCGGCCGAAATATTCGGCCGAGCCGACCGTCATCGTGCCGGACGAGGAAGACCTTGGCCCGTGCATGCTCGCATGCACCCCAAAACAACGCCGGTTTGTCCTGGAGCTGCGAAACGGGCCGGCCGGCTATGGCAGCGAGATCAAGGCGGCACGCGCAGCCGGGTACGGCTCACCGACGAGCTCTGACGCGTCGATGCAAGGTCATGGCGCACCAGACGCTGCACAACGCGAAGGTGCAGGCTGCCCTGCGCGAGGTAGGGCACCGCATCATCCGGGCCGCAAGTTTTCAGTCGATCCGCAACACGATCGAGATCGCGAACGATCTAAAGCACCGCGACTGCCTGCGCGCCAATCTCGCGTTGATGGATCGCGGCTTCCCGATCGAGACGACCCACACCGTCACGGTCGAGCGATCGCACGAACGGCGTGATCGTCACCGAGGCGGTGCTCGAGCGGATCCGCGAACTATCGCTCGCGGCCGGGCTTGACCCGATCAAGCAGATCGAGCTCGTCGCCAATCCGGTGGAGGGCGGCCCATGATCGGTGTTCCGTCCGCATGGATGATCGAGTTGCTGATGGCGTCGCTCACCAAGCGATGGTTGGAGAGCAAGATTACCGTTGCAGATCGGCTGCACCACCTCGAACACCTCGCAGACTGCCGCGACCAGTACGGCCCGGATGTGGTGGTGGCGATCGGGCCGTCCGACAACACCACGCATGGCGATCGTCGGCGAGGCACTGAAGCCCAGCATCGACCAGGACACCACGGCAGCGCATTCTTCGCCGTGCTCGAGCGCGCGGAGGTGATGGCCGATCTGTTGCGGCTCAATCCGTCACTGGCCAGAGCAGCCGGGCTGTGCGCGGGACGCAAGGCGGCCTGACGAACATCCCAGGAACGTCTTGCTACGGAAATGCTACAGAACTCAGTAACACGACGTAGGACGGGCCGGACGCGACGTCATGTCAGGGCGAGTTTAGCCTGCAAATCCAGGACTTGACGGGACCCGATGGACAGAACAAACCCGGCATAATCGAATTAGAAATCCGCTGCTCTTCCGGCTGAGCTACGTGGACTTTGTGCCGGGCGTTTTTGGGTCGTCTTGCCCGCGATGCGCGCGGAGGACGGCGAACTCGGTGCGGGAACGCCAATTATCAGCATATGGGGGGTGTGGCCACCCCGCAAGCCGGGGAACCCGACGTGATACGACGCGAAAACGGGCGCAACGGCCAAGGTGCGCAGGCATACCAGGCGTCGCGAAACACCGGGACTGCGCCATTCCGCAGTCTTGTTTGAGCCTGAGGACGATATTATCAATTCAGTATGGCCGAATGCTGCTGCCCGCCGCCCCTGAATTTGGACTTCCATCGCGGGAACCAAGCCTATCGCCGCGTGCTTTGGGCTGTCCTGGCCATCAACGCGGTGATGTTCCTGGTTGAGATCGGCGCCGGCCTCGCGGCCGGATCGGCTTCGCTGCAGGCGGACGCTCTCGATTTCCTTGGCGACGCCGCGAACTATGCGATCAGCTTGTTTGTGGTTGGCATGGCGCTCCGGTATCGCGCGACGGCCGCGCTGCTCAAAGGCGCCACCATGGGCGTGTTCGGATTGTGGGTGATCGGGACAGTCGTCTGGCACGCCATGCACGGCACTCTGCCCAGCGCCTTCACCATGGGCACGGTCGGATTGGCCGCGCTCGTCGCCAACGCCGCCTCGTTTGGCTTGCTGTGGGCCTATCGCAGCGGTGACGCCAACATGCGCTCGGCATGGATTTGCACGCGCAACGACGTGCTGGGCAACATCGCCGTGTTGCTCGCTGCCGTGGGTGTGTTTGGTACCGGCACGGGATGGCCCGACGTCATCGTCGCGGCCATCATGGCGGCGCTGGCGCTGCAAGGCGCCGCGGTCGTGGCTCGTCAGGCGGCCGAAGAGCTCCGTCGCACGCCAATGTCCGTCGCGGCCGAATAGTTCGCATCACGGCCACATCAGTCTCTTTGCCCGCACCGCGGTGTCTCCGAAATCGGAGAACACGCCGTCGACGCCAAGCCGGAAAAACTGGAGATACTCTTTCACCGGGTCGAGGCCATAGTCGCGCGCCAGGAACTCGGGCTCGTCGCGGAACGTATAAGGATGCACAACCAGCCCGGCCTTGTGGGCGTCGGCGACGAGGCTCGTGGGCGGCAGCAGCGCCCCGTTTGCGCCCTGCGGCACGATGCTGCGCTTGAACGGGCCGATGCCGCTGGCGTAGGTCGCGATCGCGGCGAGGCCTTCTGGCGTCATGAGATCGCCATAGCTGCGGCGGTCGCCCGCCGCGACGAAGTCGTAGGGCTTGGCCCTATTATCCTCCATGAGCTGCACCAGCCGCACCTTGGTGAGCTTGCTCAGGTCCTTGAGGTTCTGGACCTCGAAGGACTGAATGAAGACCGGCGCATTGGCGTCGGTGTAGCCATTCTCCGTCAGCGTCTTGACCAGCGGCGGCTCGAGCGCGAGCCCGATCGAGCGGAAGTAGCTCGGGTGCTTGGTCTCGGGATAGATCCCGATCGCGCGGCCGGTTTCGAGGCTCCTGCGCTTGGCGAGCTCGATCACCTCCTGCAGCGTCGGAATCTCGTAGATGCCGTTCCAGCCCTGGTTGCGGAAGGCGAGCCGCTCCTTGGCGCGCAGCGTCTTGATCTCTGCGAGCGTGAAGTCCTCGGTGAAGTAGCCTTCGAGGAGTTTGCCCTCGATCGCCTTCCTGGTGCGCCGGCCGGGAAACTTCTGCGCCACGTCGGTGGTGCCGGAAATGTCGTTCTCATGGCGCGCGATCAACACGCCATCCTTGGTCGACACCAGATCAGGCTCGATGAAATCGACCCCGTAGTCGATTGCAAGGCTGTAGGACGCGAGCGTGTGCTCAGGCCGATGGCCAGCCGCTCCACGGTGGCCGATCACGAGCGGCGCTCCACCGCTCAAGGTTGGAGTGAGAGGGGGCATGGTCTGGGTCTGTGCGGTGGCAACGAAGGCGACAATCGCAACAATCGAGGCGCCATAGAAGATGGCAGCGGGCACGCGTCGGAGAAGATTGGCCATGGTTGCTCCTCTCGCTGGTTGCTCCGCTCGGCCCATCATCGCACCAAGCCGGTAAAGGGGGATTTGAAAAGACGTGAGGGCATTTGAAAAGACATGCGGAGATTTGCGGACATTTGAAAGGATTAACCGCGACGCCGTCGTGACGAGCCGCAATGGCAGCCAGCGGCTTCACCGGCCGGACGCGGCCTGGCGATGGCAACGCAAAAAAATGATGTTATTTCAATGCGCTAGCGCCCGAAGAGGCGGATAGGCCAGGCCAATCGCCGCGGCTGTGGACAGGTCCGCCCGAGGAGCCTTTGCGCTGATGCATCGCCCTCCGGAAGTCATTACCTCGACACGATTGCGGGTTCAGCATGGCAATTATCCCGCGTGGCGGTCGGGCCGGCGGGCAAGGAGGTTCAATCATGATTGCGTTCGTCCGCGCCGGCATCGTCGCCGCGCTCGTTGCCCTATTGTCGCTGTCGCTCACGGTCGCGGCGTCCGCCCAGAAGACGTTCCAGCGTGACGACCTGGCGGATGCGGCGATCAAGCTCGAAGCGCAGATCAAGTCGGAAGCCGGCGCCGTCACGAAGCCCGTCGCGCAGCTTCGGCGCGAGGCCGACGCCGCATTCGGACGCAACGATTTCCGCACCGGGCTGCAGCTCCTTGGCCAGATCGCGATCGTTGCGCCCGAGGATGGCGGCAACTGGCTGCGGCTCGCCAAGACGGTGCTGCAGATCCGGCCCGGCAACGATCGCGAGCGCACCACGCTGCTCGAGCGCGCGGCGACCGCCGCCTATATCGCCTATCAGCGCACGCGCCAGCCTGCCGAGGAGGCCGAAGCGCTGCTCGTGATCTCGCGCAGCTATGCCGACCGTCAGCTCTGGCGCCCGGCGCTCGATGCGATGCGCATCTCGCTCGACCTGCGCGAGGTTGCGGACGTGCGCCTGCAATACGAGCGCATGCGCGAGGACCATGGCTTCCGGCTGCTCGACTACGCCGTCGATGCGGACGCGGCGTCGCCGCGCGCCTGCTTCCAGTTCTCCGAAGATCTGCCCGGGCGACGCACCGACCTCTCGCCGTTCGTCGCAGTCGCCGGCCAGGACCGGCCCGCGGTCTCGGTCGACAAGCGGCAGATCTGCGTCGAAGGCCTCAAGCACGGCGAGCGCTACAACATCACGCTGCGCGCCGGCATCCCCTCGACCGTGAACGAGACGCTGTCGAAGAGCGCCGAGTTCAACATCTATGTGCGCGACCGCAAGCCGTCGGTGCGCTTTTCGAGCAAGCGCCTATGTGCTGCCGCGCACCGGCCAGCGTGGCATTCCGGTGGTGAGCGTCAACACCAAGGCGGCTGGCGATCGAGATCTATCGCATCGGCGACCGCAACCTCCTCAACACCGTGATCGGCAGCGACTTCCAGCGCGCGCTCGATCGCTTCGACATCGGACGCCTCACCGAGGAGCGCGGCTCGCAGGTCTGGAAAGGCGAGCATGAAGGTCGAGCAGACGCTCAATGCCGACGTGACCACGGCGTTTCCAGTCGGCGAGGCGATCGGCAACTGCGGCGCCCGGCGTCTATGTGATGGTGGCGAATGCCGCGGGTTCGGTCGGCAATGAATACGACCAGACTGGCGACCCAATGGTTCATCGTCTCCGACCTCGGCCTGACCGCCTTCTCCGGCAATGATGGCGTGCATGCCTTCGTGAATTCGCTCGAGATCGACGCAGCCGCGCGGCGCGGTCGAGGTGCGCCTGCTGTCGCGCAACAACGAGGTGCTCTCGACCAAGCGCACCGACGACGCCGGCCATGTCGCAGTTCGAGGCCGATCTCACGCGCGGCGAGGGCGCGCTGGCGCCGGCCCTCATCATCGCCGCCGATGCGCGCGGCGACTACGCGTTCCTGAGCCTCAAGACGCCGGCCTTCGATCTCACCGACCGCGGCGTCGCCGGCCGCGTGGTGCCGGCCGGGCTCGATGCCTTCGTCTATGCCGAGCGCGGCGTCTATCGCTCCGGCGAAACCGTGCATCTCACGGCGCTGTTGCGCGACGCGCAGGGCGTTGCGGCGGTGGGCACGCCGCTCACGCTGGTGGTCGAGCGCCCCGATGGCGTCGAATATCGCCGCACGGTCGTGGCCGACCAGGGCCTCGGCGGCCGCTCGCTCGACGTGCCGCTGGTCGCATCGTCGCCGACCGGAACCTGGCGCGTGCGCGCCTTCACCGATCCCAAGCGTCCGGCGGTCGGCGAAACGACCTTCATGGTCGAGGACTATGTCCCCGATCGGCTCGAGTTCGAGCCTTGCAACGACGGCCAAGAGCGTGTCGACGGCGGCTCCGGCCGAGATCACGCTCGACGGCCGCTATCTCTACGGCGCGCCGGCCGCCGGCCTCGACCTCGAAGGCGAGGTCGTGATCGGGCCGGCCGAGCGAGCGCGCGGGCTTCCCGCGCTACCAGTTCGGCCTCGGCGACGAGAAGATCGAGAAGACCCGGCAGCCGCTCGACGGCCTGCCGACCACGGACAACGCAACGGCAAGGCCAAGTTCACTCTCACGCTCGACAAGCAGCCGGAGGCGACCCGTCCGCTCGAAGCGCAGCTCACCGTGCGCATGGCGGAGGCGGGCGGTCGCGCGGTCGAGCGCAAGCTCGTCGCTGCCGGTGACGCCCGTCAGGCCCGATGATCGGCGTCAAGCCGCTGTTCTCCGGCCGCTCGCTCGGCGAAGGCGAGAACGCGACCTTCGACGTCATCGTCGCGGCGCCTGACGGCGCCTCGCTCGCGCGCAGCGGACTGCGCTACGAGCTGCTCAAGATCGAGACCCGCTATCAGTGGTATCGGCGCGACGGCTACTGGGACTTCGAGCCGATCAAGACCACCCGCCGCGTCGCCGACGGCACCATTCAATGTGGCTGCCGACACGCCGGCGCGCATCTCGATGCCGGTGCAGTGGGGCCGCTATCGCCTCGAAGTGTCGAGCAGCGATCGCAACGGCCGGTCACGTCGGTCGGCTTCGATGCCGGCTTCTATGCGGAAGCGAGCGCCGACACGCCGGACATGCTCGAGATCGCGCTCGACAAGCCCGAATATGCGGCCGGCGACACCATGACGGTCGCGGTCACGGCGCGCACCGCCGGCAAGGTCACGCTCAACGTCATCGGCGACCGGCTGATCACCACCGCGACGCCAGGACGTGCAGGCCGGCACCGCACGCTCACGCGTTCCGGTCGGCAACGACTGGGGCACCGGCGCCTATGTGGTGGCGACGCTGCGCCGTCCGCTCGATACGCGCGCCGAGCGCATGCCCGGCCGCGCCATCGGCGTGCAGTGGTTCGGGGTCGACCGCAGGCGCGCACGCTTGCGGTCGAACATGACGCTGCCGCAGCTGCAGCGCCCGAACTCGACGCTGCGCATGCCGGTGAAGATCGGCGGGCTTGCCGCCGGCGAGGAGGCGCGCATCGTCGTTGCCGCGGTCGATGTCGGCATCCTCAACCTCACCAACTACAAGCCGCCGGCGCCGGACGACTACTACCTCGGCCAGCGCCGGCTCACCGCCGACCTCCGCGATCTCTACGGCCAGCTCATCGACGGCATGCAGGGCACGCGCGGCCAGATCAGGTCGGGCGGCGACACCGCGGCGGCCGAGCTGCAAGGCAGCCCGCCGACGCAGAAGCCGCTCGCGCTCTATTCCGGCATCGTCACGGTCCGTGCCGACGGCACCGCCGAGGTCGACGTTCGACATCCCGGACTTCGCCGGCACCGCGCGCGTGATGGCGGTGGCCTGGTCCAAGGACAAGGTCGGCCGCGCCGTGGGCGACGTCATCATCCGCGATCCGGTGGTGCTGACCGCGACGCTGCCGCGCTTCCTGCTCAACGGCGATCGCGGCACCATGCACCTCGACCTCGACAACGTCGAAGGCGCAGCCGGCGACTACCGCATCGACGTGCAGCAGCGAAGGCGTCAACGTCGTCGGCAATGCCGCGCCGCAGACGCTGCAGCTCAACGCCAAGCAGCGCAGCGCCGTGACCGCTGCCGCTCACCGCGGCCGGCGCCGGCGTCGCCAATGTCACGGTGCGCGTGAGCGGGCCGATCGGCTTCGCGCTCGAGCGCAGCTATGCGCTCGGCGTGAAGCCGGCGACGCAAGTGCTCGCGCGCCGCACGGTGCGGCCGATCGCCAAGCGGCGAGAGCCTCACGCTGTCGAACGACCTGTTCGCCGATCTGGTGCCGGGAACCGGCAGCGTGGCGCTCTCGGTCGGTCTCTCGACCGCGCTCGACGCGGCGGCGCTGCTGGCGGCGCTCGACCGCTATCCGTTCGGCTGCTCCGAGCAGATCACCAGCCGCGCGCTGCCGCTGCTCTACGTCAACGATCTCGCGAGCGAAGTCGCATCTCGCGCTCGACACCGCGATCGACCAGCGCATCCGCGACGCGATCGACCGGCTGCTGGCGCGCCAGGGCTCGAACGGCTCGTTCGGGCTGTGGTCGTCGGGCGGCGACGATGTCTGGCTCGACGCCTATGTCACCGACTTCCTCACGCGCGCGCGCGAACGCGGCTTCGCGGTGCCCGATGTCGCCTTCAAGCTCGCGCTCGATCGGCTGCGCAACTTCGTCGGCAACGCGGAGGAGCCGAGCAAGAACGGCGGCCGCGCGCTCGCCTATGCGCTCTACGTGCTGGCGCGCAACGGCGCGGCGCCGGTCGGCGACCTGCGCTACTTCGCCGACACCAAGCTCGACGACTTCGCGACCCCGATCGCCAAGGCGCAGATCGCCGCCGCGCTCGGCATGCTCGGCGACCGCGCGCGCGCCGAGCGCGTCTTCGCGGCGGCGCTGCGCTCGCTCGCGCCGCAGCCCGTGCTCGAATATGGCCGCACCGACTACGGCTCGATCCTGCGCGACGCGGCCGCCCTGGTGACGCTCGCCGTCGGAAGGCGGCGCGCCGCGTGCCGACCATCGTCAACGCGGTCGAGCGCGTCGAGGCGGCGCGCGACCTCACGCCCTACACCTCGACGCAGGAGAAGGCCTGGATGGTGCTGGCGGCGCGCGCGCTCGCCAAGGACGCGACCGGCATCTCGCTCGACGTTGCGGGCGCGGTGGGCGAGACGGGCAAGGCACGCTCAACCGCAGCTTCCGGCGGCGACGCTCGGCGGCGCCGTGACGGTGACCAACACCGGCGACGGACCGGTGCAGGCGGTGGTGACGGTGAGCGGCGCGCCGCTCGTGCCGGAGCCCGCGGCCGAGCAAGGGCTTCAAGATCGAGCGGCTCTACTACACGCTCGACGGCAAGCCCGCCGATCCGGCCAAGGCCAAGCAGAACGACCGCTTCGCGGTGGTGCTCAAGATCACCGAGCCGCAGCCGCAGTTCGGCCGCGTCATCGTCGCCGACTATCTGCCGGCCGGCTTCGAGATCGACAATCCGCGGCTGGTGTCCTCGGGCGAGACCGGCACGCTCGCCTGGATCGAGGACGCGGAGGAGCCGGTCAATGCCGAATTCCGCGACGACCGCTTCAGCGCGGCGTTCGACCGCAAGGGCGGCGACCCGTCGGTGTTCACGGTCGCCTACGTGGTGCGGGCGGTCTCGCCCGGCCGCTACGTGCTGCCGCAGGCCTACGTCGAGGACATGTACCGGCCCGACCGCTTCGGCCGCACCGGCACCGGCACGTCGAGGTCACGGCGGCGCAGATGAGGCGCGAGCGATCTGCACACGCGTCTGCCTCGCCCACGCGGGAGGCCTGGCGCTCGGCGTCGGCGTGGCCTGCGCACTGAGCGTTCGCTGCGTTCGCGTCGGCCGTGCATCGTTGCGCACGTTGGCGCGCGCCGTGCGTGGTGGATCGCCTCGCTCGGCCCGGCGCCGCTCGGGGAGGGGCTGACCTACTCCACGCTGGTGGTCGATCGCGACGGCCGGCTGCTGCGGCCCTACACCACGCCGGAAGGCCGCTGGCGGCTGCCGGCGACGCGCGAGGATGTCGATCCGCGTTTCCTCGACATGCTGTTCGCCTACGAGGACAAGCGTTTCCGCAGCCATCACGGCGTCGATCTGCTGGCGCTCGGGCGCGCGGTCGTCGCAGCTCGTGCTCAACGGCCGCATCGTCTCGGGCGCCTCGACGCTCACCATGCAGGTCGCGCGCCTGCTCGAGCCGCGCACGAGCGCACGTTCGCGGCCAAGCTGCGCCAGATCGTGCGCGCGATCGAGATCGAGCGCGCAGCTCGGCAAGGACGAGATCCTCGCGCTCTATCTCAGCCTCGCGCCCTATGGCGGCAATCTCGAAGGCATCCGCGCCGCCTCGCTCGCCTATTTCGGCAAGGAGCCGCGCCGGCTGACGCTCGCCGAATCGGCGCTGCTGGTGGCGCTGCCGCAATCGCCGGAGCATGCGCCGTCCCGATCGCTCGGTCGAGGCCGCGCGCAACGCGCGCGACCGCGTGCTCGATCGCATCGCGGCCGCGGGCCTCGTGCCGGCCGACGAGATCGCGCGCGCCAAGCTCGAGCCGGTGCCGGACGGCCGCAAGCCGATGCCGATGCTGGCGCCGCATGCGGCCGATGCGGTGGTCGCCGCCGCGCCCGAGCGCAGCATCCATCGCCTGACCATCGACGCCACGCTGCAGAAGAGCCTCGAAGACCTCGCGCGCGAGCGCGCCCGCGCGCTCGGGCCCAACATCTCGGTCGCGATCGTCGCGGTCGACAACGCGACCGGCGAGGTCCTGGCGCGCGTCGCCTCGGCCGATTATTTCGACGCGAGCGCGCGCCGGCCAGGTCGACATGACGCAGGCGCTGCGCTCGCCCGGCTCGACGCTCAAGCCGTTCATCTATGGCCTCGGCTTCGAGGACGGGCTCATCCATCCCGAAACGCTGATCGAGGACCGGCCGGTGCGCTACGGCAGCTATGCGCCGGAGAATTTCGATCTGACCTTCCAGGGCACCGTGACGGTGCGCAGGCGCTGCAGATGTCGCTCAACGTGCCGGCGGTGGCGGTGCTCGACAAGGTCGGCGCCAGCCGCTTCACCGCGCGCCTCGCGCAGGCGGGCGGCGCGCTGGTGCTGCCGAAGGGCGAGGCGCCGGGCCTCGCGATGGGGCTCGGCGGCGTCGGCGTGCAGGCTCACCGATCTCGTGATGCTCTATGCCGGCGCTCGCGCGGCTCGGCACCACGGTGCCGCTGATCGAGCGTGTCGCGACTGGCAAGCGAGCGCCGCAGCGCCGCGCCGGCTGATCGATCCGGTCGCCGCCTGGTACGTCGGCAACGTGCTGCTCGGCACGCCGCCGCCGGAGAACGCCGCCGGCGGCCGCATCGCCTTCAAGACCGGCACCTCCTACGGCTATCGCGACGCCTGGTCGGTCGGCTTCGACGGCAAGCGCACCATCGGCGTCTGGGTCGGCCGGCCCGACGGCGCGCCGGTGCCGGGCCTGGTCGGGCGCGCCGCCGCGGCGCCGATCCTGTTCGACGCCTTTGCGCGCACCGGCAAGCTGCCGGCGGCGCTGCCGCCGCGCGCCCAAGGGCGCGCTGATCGCGCGCCAACGCCAAGCTGCCGCCGCCGCTGCAGCGCTTCCGGCCCGGCCGCTTGCCGGGCGAGGGCACCGAGCCGCCGCTGCGCATCATGTTCCCGCCGAACGGCGCGCGGCTCGAACTCGCGAGCGGCGAGGACGGCAAGCCCGAGCCGATCGCGCTCAAGGTCGCGGGCGGCACCGGGCGCGCTGACCGTGCTGGTCAACGGCGTGCCGCTGCCGGCCGCGGCCGGCCGCCGCACGCTGTTCTTCGAGCCCGAAGGGCCCGGGTTTCGTGCGGCTCACCGTGATGGACGCGCAAGGGCGCGACCGACAGCGTCGATGGTGCGGCTGCAATAGGCTGACCGGCTGCAGTACGCGCATGGCGGCCGCGCGCCGTCCTTTCCCCGCACGCGGCGAATTCTCTATTGTCCGGCGAACCTTAGCCAGGGATCCAGGACATGGCGGTCACGACCGGCAGCGAGCGGCGGCAGAGCGCGGTCCTGCGCGCAGAGCCTCGACGATGGTCGTCGACTTCGCGACGCGCTCGCATGCGCGCGCGCTGCTGGTGCTCGCTGGTGGTGGCGCTGCTCAACATCCTGCCCGGCTTCTTCACGATCCCGCCGATCGATCGCGACGAGGCGCGCTTCGCGCAGGCCACCAAGCAGATGATCGAGACCGGCGACTACGTCGACATCCGCTTCCAGGACGAGGTGCGCTACAAGAAGCCGGTCGGCATCTATTGGCTGCAGGCGGGCGCGGTGAAGGCCGGGCAGGCGCTCGGCGTTCGCGCAGGCGCTCACCACGATCTGGCTCTATCGCATTCCGTCGCTGCTCGGCGCGCTCGGCGCGGTGCTGCTCACCTACTGGGCGGCGCTCGCCTTCGTGTCGCGCCGCGCCGCCGTGCTCGCCGGCCTGATGATGGCGACCTGCCTGCTGCTCAGCGTCGAGGGACGGATCGCCAAGACCGACGCCATGCTGCTCGCCACCGTCGTCGCCGCCATGGGCGCGCTGGCGCGCGCTCTATCTGCCGGAGCAGCGCGCGCAGCATCGACGCGCGACGGCATCCTGGACTGCTGCCGGCGATCTTCTGGACCGCGCTCGCGGCCGGCGTGCTGCTCAAGGGGCCGGTGATCCTGATGGTCGTCGGCGCTTGCGGCGGTCGCGCTGGTCGATCGTCGACCGCTCGGCGCGCTGGCTGCTGGCGCTGCGGCCGCTCGTCGGGCATCGTCTGGTTCGCGCTCGCTGGTGCTGCCCTGGTTCCTCGCCATCATCGTGCGCGCCGGCGAGAGCTTCTTTGCCGAGTCGATCGGCCACGACCTGCTCGCCAAGATGGTCAGCGGGCAGGAATCCCACGGCGCGCCGCCCGGCTATTATCTGCTGCTGTTCTGGGTCGACGTTCTGGCCGGGCGCGATGCTGGCCGGCGCTGGCCGCGCCGGCGATCTGGGCGGCGCGGCGCGAGCCCGGCGCGAAATTCCTGCTGGCCTGGCTGGTGCCGTCCTGGATCGTGTTCGAGCTCGTGATCGACCAAGCTGCCGCACTACGTGCTGCCGCTCTATCCGGCGATCGCGATCCTGCATCGCCGGGCATCGTGGACGCGCGCATGCTGTCGCACAGGCGCTGGCTCGCGACGCGGACGATCTGGTGGTTCCTGCTTCCGCTGCTCGGCGGGCATCGCCGGCATCGTCGCACTGCTCGTCGATCGGCCGGCAGTTCGGCCTCCTGGTCTGGCCGGTGATCGGCGGCGCGGCGGTGATGGGCCTGCTGGCCTGGCGGCTCTACGAAGCCGATGGCGCCGAGCATTCGCTGCTGCGCGCGCGCTGGCGTCCGCGATCTTGACTCTCGGTTGCGCTGTTCGGGCTTGATCGTGCCGGCGCTCGCCGCCGTTGTTTCCGAGCGCGACGCTGGCGAAGCATCATGCGCGAGAGCGGCTGCACGCGAGCCGGTCGCGGCCTCGGCCGGCTATCACGAGCCGAGCCTCGTCTTCCTCGCCGGCACCGCGACCCGGCTGACCGATGCGGCCGGCGCCGCCGACTTCCTGCGCGGCGGTGACTGCCGCTTCGCCTTCATCGAGGCGCGCCAGGAGCGCAGCTTTCGCGCAGCGCGCCGAGGCGCATCGGCCTGCGCTATGCGCCCGGTGCGCCGCATCGAGGCCTTCAACATCGGTCAGCGGCCGGCCGATCACGCATCGCGGTCTATCCGCTCGGGGGCGGCGCCATGAGCCTGACCGGCGGCGCGGCGACCGGCGCAGCATGCGGCCATCCTGGCCGCGCTGGGTCGCGCAGCCAATGTCGCTGCGATGGCGGTCGCCTGTGCCGCGCGCGCCGCGCGTGCAGGCGCGGCCGCGCTGGCGCGCCGACGCGCGTCCTGGCCGCGGGGCTGCGATCGCATTGGCCGTCGATCGCGCTGGCGATGGTGTTTGTCGACGCCTGCGCGATCGCCGCGGCGTCAAGCAGCGTGCCGGGCTGGGTCCTGCGAGTCTTTGCGAGCATGACCGATTTCGGCAAGTCGGGCTGGTTCCTGGTGCCGATCTGGCATCGTGCTCGTCGCGATCGCGGCGTTCGCATCGCCGGCGCTGGCGCGCGTCAGCCAGCTCGTGCTGGCGAGCGTTGACGGTGCGGCTGGCGTTTCTGTTCGCTGGCGATCGCGGTGCCGAGCCTGTTCGTCACCGATCATCAAGCGCCTGATCGGGCGGGCGCGGCCGTTCGTCGGCGACCGATCCGATCCGTTCCTCTATGCGCCGATGCGTCTGGCGGCCGGACTATGCGAGCATGCCGTCCGGCCATGCCACGACCGCGTTTGCGGCGGCGGTCGCGATCGGGCTGCTCTGGCCGCGGCTGCGTGCGCTGATGTGGTCTATGCGCTGGTCATCGCGGTGAGCCGGGTCGTGCTCGCCGCGCATTACCCGAGCGACGTGCTGGCCGGCGCCGTGGTCGGCGCGTGCGGGGCGCTGCTGGTGCGCGACTGGTTCGCGGCGCGCCGGCTCGGCTTCGTCGATCGACGCGCGACGGCAGCGTGCACGCGCTGCCCGGGCCCTCGCTGGGCGCGCATCAAGAGGGTTGCCCGCAGCCTGCTCGCCCCATAAGAAGCTCGCGCCATTTCGCATGCGCGGCGGCGCGGGCGATATCGGGCTGAACCGACCATGAGCGACATGCGCGAAAACGAAGCGCGCCGGCCGTTTCCGTGGTCGTTCCGGTCCGCAACGAGGCCGGCAATATCGCGCCGCTGGTCGACGAGATCGCGGCTGCGCTCGGCGCGCGCGCACGCTTCGAGATCATCTACGTCAACGACGGCTCGACCGACGGCACCGAAGCGGAGCTGCGCCGCCTTGATGGCGAGCCGGCCCTGGCTGCGCCAGATCAAGCATGCGGCGTCGTGCGGCCAATCGGCGGCGGTGCGCACCGGCGTCGCGCATGCGCGCGCCCCGGTCGTCGTGACGCTCGACGGCGACGGCCAGAACGATCCGGCCTTCATTCCCGCGCTGCTCGCGGCGCTCGAAGCCGGCGCGCCGCGCATCGGGCTCGTCGCCGGCCAGCGCGTCGGGCGCAAGGATACCGGCTTCAAGAAATTCCAGTCGCGCATCGCCAACGGCGTGCGCGGCGCGGTGCTGCGCGACGGCACCCGCGACACCGGCTGCGGGCTGAAGGCGTTTCGCCGCGACGTGTTCCTGGCGCTGCCCTATTTCGACGGGCTGCACCGCTTCCTGCCGGCGCTGGTCCGGCGCGAGGGCTACGAGATCGGCTATGTCGACGTGGTCGACCGGCCGCGCCGGCGCCGGCGTCTCGAATTACGGCATGTGGGACCGGCTCTGGGTCGGCATCCTCGATCTCGCCGGCGTGTGGTGGCTCATCCGCCGCAAGCGGCGCGTGCCGGAGGTTTCGGAGGTTCGACGATGCTCATTGAGCTGTCGCACGCGGTCGAGCGCCTATCTGCACGACGTCTTCATCGCAAAAGTTCGACTGGTGGGTGGCGTTCGGCTTCGTCGCGCAGCTCATGTTCACCATGCGCTTCGTCGTGCAATGGATCGTCGCGAGCGCGCCGGCAAGAGCGTGATGCCGATCGCGTTCTGGTTCTTCTCGATCGGCGGCGGCCTGATGCTGCTCGGTCTACGGCATCGTCAAGCGCGACCCGGTGTTCATCGTCGGCCAGGGCTTCGGCGTCGTTCGATCTATGTGCGCAACATCATGTTGATCGTCGCGCGAGCGCAGAGCGCAGCGCGGCGACGGCGCTAAGCGTACGTCCGCTGCTTAACGCAGCCGCCGCCAGCGCCGCAAAGCCGCGCTCGAGATCGGCGATCAGATCGTCGACATCTTCGAGCCCGATGTGGAAGCGCACCGTCGGGCCGCCCGGCGCCCACGGCGTGGCGGTGCGCATCGGCGTGCAGTCGAACGGAATCGCGAGGCTCTCGTAGCCGCCCCAGGACGCGCCGATGCCGAACAGCGTCAGCGCGTCGACGAAGGCGTGCACCGCGCCTGCCGGCACCGGCTTGAACACGATCGCTGAACAGGCCGCAGGCGCCGGTGAAGTCGCGCTTCCAGATCGCATGCCGGGATGGCTTTCGAGCGCCGGATGCAGCACGCGCAGCACCTCCGGCCGCGCTTCGAGCCAGCGCGCGACCTTGCAGGCCCGCGGCGTAGTGCTGCGCGAGCCGCACGCCCATGGTGCGCAGGCCGCGCAGCGCCGAGATACATGTCGTCGGGGCCGACGCACAGGCCCATGCGTGAACACGGTGTCGTTGAGCCGCGGCCAGGCCGTCGCGTTGGCCGAGACGGTGCCGAGCATCACGTCGGAATGGCCGCCGATATATTTGGTGCCGGACTGGATCGAGAGATCGACGCCCTTGTCGAGGGCGCGGAAATAGAGCGGGCTCGCCCAGGTATTGTCCATCAGCACGACCGCGCCGTGGGCATGCGCCGCCGCCGCGATCGCCGGCACGTCCTGCATCTCGAACGACAGCGAGCCCGGCGACTCGAGATAGACCGCGCGCGTGTTCGGCTGCATCAGCGCGGCGATGCCGCCGCCGATCAGCGGATCGTAATAGGTGGTCGTGACGCCGTAGCGCTTGCAGCACGCCGTCGCAGAATTTCCGCGTCGGCAGATAGACGCTGTCGGTGACCAGCACATGGTCGCCGGCCTTGAGCACCGACAGCAGCGCGAGCGAGGCCGCCGCAAGCCCCGACGGCAGCAGCGCGACGCCGGCGCAGTGCGGGCCTTCGAGCTCCGCGAGCGCGCCGGCGAGCGCCTCCGACGTCGGCGTGCCGCGCCGGCCATAGTGATAGCGGCCGCGGTGGGCGAGATAGTCCTCGGCCGTTCGGATAAAGCACGGTCGAGGCGTGATAGACCGGCGGATTGACGAAGCCGTGGTGGGCGAACGGATCGCGGCCGCCGGTGACCAAGCGCGTCGCAGGCTTGCGCGGATGCGGCGGAGCGCTTCGGTCTTCTTGCGTCATCGACTTGTCATTGCCGTCATTCGTGCGCTTGCGCCTGCTCAGGATTGTGCAGCTTCGCAGATCTGGGCATGCCGCACGCACGCCACATCATTTACGGCGGCATCGCGCGACCGATCGTCAACCCCTTGACCGCGATGCGCGATCGTTCTGAGATGCGGGCAGAGCGCGGGGCCAAGGGGTCGCGCTTGCTGGCGGCGAATAGACGGCATGCGAAACGCAGTAGCCTAGCGATCACCCAGACAGTCACGACATCGGAACACAACCAGTGATAGAGGCTGCACCATGAAACGCGATATTCACGCTTGGCGTGGCGTTCGCGCTCGGCCTGTCGGTCGCGCGCGGCCACCGCCCAGACGCTCAAGACGGTGAAGGATCGCGGCTCGCTGATCTGCGGCGTGAGCCAGGGACTGCCGGGCTTCTCCAATCCCGACGACAAGGGCAACTGGACCGGGCTCGACGTCGATTTCTGCCGCGCGATCGCGGCGGCGATCTTCAACGATCCGAGCAAGGTCAAGTTCACGCCGCTCTCGGCCAAGGACCGCTTCACGGCGCTCAAGTCCGGCGAGATCGACGTGCTCGTCGCGCAACACGACCTGGACGCTGTCGCGCGATGCCTCGTATCAATTTCGCCGGCGTCAACTATTACGACGGCCAGGGCTTCATGGTGCGCAAGGCGCTCAAGGTCAATTCGGCGCTCGAGCTCAACGGCGCCTCGGTCTGCACGCAGACCGGCACCACGACCGAGCTCAACCTCGCCGACTATTTCCGCGCCAACAACATGAAGTACGAGGTGATCGCGTTCGCGACCGCCGACGAGACCGTCAAGGCCTACGAGGCCGGCCGCTGCGACGTCTTCACCACCGACGTCTCGCAGCTCTATGCCGAGAAGCTCAAGCTCGCCAACGCCGACGACCACGTGATCCTGCCCGAGATCATCTCCAAGGAGCCGCTCGGCCCGGTCGTGCGCCACGGCGACGACCAGTGGTTCGACATCGTCAAGTGGGTGCACTTCGCGATGCTCAATGCCGAGGAGCTCGGCGTCTCGCCGAAGAACGTCGACGAGGCGCTGAAGTCGAACATGCCGGAGATCAAGCGGCTGCTCGGCACCGAAGGCAATTTCGGCGAGCAGCTCGGCCTGACCAAGGACTGGGTCGTGCGCATCGTCAAGCACGTCGGCAACTACGGCGAGGTCTTCGAGCGCAATGTCGGGCACCGGCTCGAAGCTCGGCATCAGCCGCGGCCTCAACCGGCTGTGGACCAAGGGCGGCATCCAGTACGCGCCGCCGATCCGGTGAGCGCAACGAGGCTGCTGGCCGACGCGTGCGACCGCCGCGGCGTGCGCGGCTTCCACAACAACCCGAAGGTCCGCAGCGCGGTCTACCAGCTCGTCCTGCTTGGTCGGCTGTTGCTCGGCTGCGGCTACGAGTTCGCGCTCAACGCCAGGCCAATCTCGGCGCGCAGGGCTTCGCGAGCGGCTTCGGCTTCCTCGACAATACCGCCGGGCTTCGGCATCAACCAGTCGCTGATCGCCTATAGCGAGACCGACACCTACGGCCGCGTCTTCCTGGTCGGGCTGCTCAACACGCTGCTGGTCGCCGGTCTCGGCATCGTGTTCGCGACCATCCTCGGCTTCATCGTCGGCATCGCGCGGCTGTCGCCCAACTGGCTGGTGGCGCGGCTTGCGCGGCGGCTATGTCGAGACTCATCCGCAACCTGCCGCTGCTGTTCCAGATCCTGTTCTGGTACCTCGCGGTGCTCGGCACGCTGCCGGGGCCGCGCCAGAGCATCGGCCTTGGCCTCCAGCCGCTCCTTGCGGGATCGGCGATGTATCGCAGCGCTCGGCCTGTCGTGCCGATGCCTGCCGCGTCTGCCGACTGGTCGGACCGCCGACGTTTATCTCAACAATCGCGGCGTGATCGTGCCGCGTCCGCTGCTGGGCGACGGCTTCGATGCGTGCGATCGCGCTCGGCTCGCGTGCTGGCGATCGCGCTGCGGTCTGGGCGCGACGCCGGCAGAGGCGACCGGCGACATTTCCGGTGCTGTGGACGAGCGTTCGCGCTGATCGTCGGCCTGCCGCTTGTCGCGCTTGCTCGCGCGTGGCTTGCCGATCGGGTTCGAGCATCCGCGAGCTGCGCGGCTTCAATTTCGTCGGCGGCATGCGGCTCATCCCGGAATTCGTGGCGCTGCTGATCGCGCTCGTCGACCTACACGGCGGCCTTCATCGCCGAGGTCGTGCGCGCCGGCATCCTGGCGGTGCCGCGCGGGCAGACCGAGGCGGCGCTGGCGCTCGGGCTGCGGCGCGGGCAGATGCTGCGGCTGGTCGTCGTGCCGCAGGCGCTGCGCGTGATCATGCCGCCGCTGACCAACCAGTATCTCAACCTGACCAAGAACTCCTCGCTCGCGGTCGCGATCGGCTATCCCGACCTGTTCGCGGTCTTTGCCGGCACCACGCTCAACCAGACCGATCAGGCGATCGAGATCATCGCCATCACCATGGCGGTCTATCTCGTCGATCTCGCTGGTCACGAGCCTGCTGATGAACTGGTACAACGCCCGCATCCGGCTGGCAGCGAGCGCTGAGGCCGCATGGACCGCCGCATGGCAGACCTTTGTCCGCCAGGAGCTGATCGCGCCGCTGAGCCGCCGCCGCTGGCGACGAGCGGCATGCTCGGCTGGCTGCGGCAGCGGCTGTTCGGCAGCGTCTTCAACGTCGTCCTGACGGTGCTGAGCGCGATCCTGCTCGTGATCGCTGATCTGGCCGACGCTCGTACGTTTCCTGCTCATCGATGCGGTCTGGACCGGCACCAGCCGCACCGACTGCCTGGCCGAGAACGCTGGGCCGCCCGGTCGGCGCCTGCTGGCCGTTCATCGCGGCCAAGTTCCGCCAGTTCATGTACGGCTTCTATCCGGAGGACCGAGCAGTGGCGGGTCAATCTGACCTATGCGCTCGGCGTGCATGCTGCTGGTGCCGCTGCTGATCCCGCGCGTGCCCTACAAGGCATGCAACGCGATTGCTGTTCTTTGGCGTCTTTCCGGTCGTCGCGTTCGTCCTGCTGGTCGGCGGCGTGTTCGGGCTTGCCGCATGTCGAGACCCGGCTCTGGGGCGGCCTGCTGGTGACGCTGGTGATCTCGTTCACCGGCATCATCGGCTCGCTGCCGCTCGGCATCCTGCTGGCGCTCGGGCGCGCGCTCGGAGCTGCCGCTCGTGCGCATGCTCTCGCATCATCTTCATCGAGTTCTGGCGCGGCGTGCCGCTGATCACGGTGCTGTTCTTCGCGACCTACATGCTGCCGCTGTTCCTGCCGGGCAACTGGAAGATCGACCCGCTGCTGCGCGTGCTGATCGGCGTCGTGCTGTTCGCGGCCGCCTACATGGCCGAGGTGGTGCGCGGCGGCCTGCAGGCGATCCCGCGCGGCCAGTTCGAAGGCGCGACCGCGCTCGGGCTCGGCTACTGGCGGATGATGGGCCTCGTCATCCTGCCGCAGGCGCTCAAGCTCGTCATTCCCGGCATCGTCAATTCCTTCATCGCGCTGTTCAAGGACACCACGCTGGTGCTGATCGTCGCGATCTTCGACCTGCTCGGCCAGTTGCGCGCCGCCTTCGCCGATCCGAACTGGGCGACGCCGGTGACGCTGTTCACCGGCTTTGCCTTTGCCGGGATCATCTATTTCGTGTTCTCCTTCGCCATGTCGCGCTATGCGCTGTACACGGAGCGGCGGCTTGACACCGGTGCAAGGCGGTGACCGCGATGGACCGACAATGCGAAGCCGGTGGCCGCTGGCGCAGAGCGCGCGACGCCTGAGATGCGCACGACCGCGCAACGAGGTCGCGGTCGAGATCATGGCGCTCAACAAATGGTTCGGCGCCTTCCACGTGCTGCGCGACGTGAACCTGAAGGTCATGCGCGGCGAGCGCATCGTGATCTGCGGTCCGTCCGGCAGCGGCAAGTCGACGCTGCTTGCGCTGCATCAACCGGATCGAGAACTGGCAGCAGGGCCGCGTGATCGTCGACGGCGTCGAACTGACCGACGACCTCAAGACGATCGACGAGGTGCGCCGCGAGGTCGGCATGGTGTTCCAGCAGTTCAACCTGTTTCCGCACCTGACCGTGCTGGAGAACTGCACGCTGGCGCCGATCTGGGTGCGCCACATGCCGCGCAAGGACGGCCGAGGAGCTGGCGCGGCATTATCTCGCGCGCGTGCGCATTCCCGAGCAGGCCGACAAATATCCGGCGCAGCTTTCCGGCGGCCAGCAGCAGCGCGTCGCGATCGCGCGCGCGCTCTGCATGCAGCCGAAGATCATGCTGTTCGACGAGCCGACCTCGGCGCTCGATCCCGAAATGGTCAAGGAGGTGCTCGACACCATGGTCGGGCTCGCCATGGACGGCATGACCATGCTGGTGGTGAGCCACGAGATGGGCTTCGCCCGCCAGGTCGCGAGCCGCATGGTGCTGATGGATGCCGGCCAGATCGTCGAGATCAACGAGCCGGAGGCGTTCTTCGAGCACCCGCAGCACGAGCGCACCAAGCTGTTCCTGAGCCAGATTTTGCATTGATGCCAAATCGGCTCTGCCAGCGGTCAGGCAGCGCAGTATTAGGTTGGAACTCTTGTGTTCACTTGTGGACAGACCGCTCTCTGAAGTTCCGGCTAGTGCCGAGGCACCCCCTGGCTGCTCTGGAGAGCGCGGTGCCCACTGATGCCGAGATGTGCAAAGCGAAGGCTGCTGAGTTTCGCAAAAGGGCAGCCGAGATCGCCGATCCTGACATTAAGAACATGTACTTGGAGCTGGCTGCGCGGTGGCTTGAGGTCAGCGCCGCCTACGAAGCGATAGCGAAGTCGGGGCGATCGGATCCCTCTTTGCAATAAGATCCTCGAAAGCGTCCGCGGCGGTCTTAATTTACCAAAAATCCAAAGCGTCGCCGATTGAGGGAACGCTTATGCCCCATCGGTGTTGCGCATGCACACGATGGGGCATGGGGAGTTGCCGATGAATGCGGACGAATACCGTCGCAGGGCGGGGCGTTGTCTTTTGGTGGCACGTCAAACCGCCAACCCTGAAGAGCGGGCGCGGACGGTCGATACCGCAATGATGTGGATGGAGCTGGCGGAGTGGGCCGAAGGGAAGTGGCCCGCAGGGCAAGCAGCAGCAAGTCCAGCCTGAGAAATCGCAGTGACCGGGCCGAACCGTAGCCGCGATGGTGCACGCGACGATCCGCGCCTGGAAAGCGCCTGCTATCCGCGAGTTCAAGAACTGGCAGCAAGTCGCGGACGCGTTCTGACCGCGCCTGAGCAATCGACGGGCGTCTGCAAATGCTGAGTGCCGCGGGATCGTAATTCAAGCCAGATGCTTCATCGCTAGCGCACCAGCGGCCCCTGCGCCTTCTTCCAGGCGTCGATGCCGCCGTGGATATGGCAGGACGTGACGATGCCGGCGTCCTGCGCGGCCTGCACCGCCATGGCGGATCGCTCCCCGAAGGCGCAGTAGAACAGCAGGCGCTTGCCGGTTGCGGACGCCAGCTCGTGCAGCATGCCGCCAGGGCGCACATGGGTGGCGAGCTCGGCGTAGGGCGCGTGCAGCGAGCCCGGGATGACGCCGCCCTTTTCGCGCTCGAGCTTTTCGCGCAGGTCGACCAGCGCCATATCGGGACGGCCGACGAGGCCGATGGCAGCCTTGGCGGTCACCGCCCAGCCGCGCTGTGCGATCGTCTCCTGCGCAAAGCCGACCTTCATGTTGGCGGGCACCGCCACGTCCATCATCTTCGGGTTGGGCAGGTTGAGATTGTTCATCAGCTCGACATATTCGTCGACCGACTTGACCTGCAGGCGCGGATTGAACGCCTTTTCCTCGCCGATGGTGGAGACGGTCTCGCCCTTGTAGTCGTGCGCCGGGTAGACGAGCGTCTCCTCCGGCAGCTTCAGGAGCCTGTTGAAGATCGAGTCGTACTGCGCGCGCGCATCGCCGTTCTGGAAATCGGTGCGGCCGGTGCCGCGGATCAGCAGCGTGTCGCCGGTGAAGACCCGGTCGTTCATCACGAAGCAGTAGGAATCGTCGGTGTGGCCGGGCGTGTAGATGGCGTCGAGCGCGATGCCTTCGATGGTGAGCTTGTCGCCGTCGGACAGCCGCATGGATACGACGTCGGCTTTGCTCATCTCGCCCATCACCGTGATGCAATGGGTGTGGTCGCGCAGCGCGCCGAGCCCGGTGATGTGGTCGGCATGCAGATGCGTGTCGACGGCCTTTACCAACTTGAGGTCGAGCTCTTTGATGAGCTGTATATAACGTTGACCTTTCTCGAGCACCGGATCGATGATCAACGCCTCGCCGCCGCGCCGGCTGGCGAGAAGATAAGTGTAGGTGCCGGATACGCTGTCGAAGAGCTGACGAAAGATCATATCGGGCCCTTTTAAAGAGTACCTGAAAATATTTATGCCGCAGTCGAGAATTATAGTTCCTCTTGCAACTTTTCGACAGACGAAAATTGGCTATCTCTCGTATATCATTTTCCGGGTCATACCACCGTCGACAATGAAGTTCGCGCCGGTGATAAAGCCTGCACGATCGCGGTCGAGCAGGAAGGCGACCATCTCGGCGATATCCTGCGGCTTTCCGACGCGGCCGACCGGGTGTTGGGTGTGGTCCTTGCGGCGCAGGCTCGCATAGTCGCCGGTCATGATCCAGCCGGGACTGACGCAATTGACCCGCACATCGGGACCGAGGCTCATGGCGAGCGCATGCGCGAGCGCGACAAGTCCGCCCTTGGTGGCCGCATAGGCTTCGTTGCCGGGCTCGGACATGATCGCGCGCGTCGATGCAATGAGCACGATGGCGCCATGCGCGTCGCGCAGCGGCTTGTCGGTGGCGCGCGCGAACAGATAGGCAGCCGACAGGTTGACGTCGATGATGCGGCGCCATTCGTCATAGGTCAGTTGCCGCAGCGGCTTCTCGTGGACAATGCCTGCGTTGGAAACGAGGGCGTCGAGCCGCCCGAATGTCTCGGTGACGGCCGCGACCGCGTCGTGCGCCGTCTTTTCCTCCGCTACATCGCCTTCGATCAGGCAGACCCGGCGGGCGTCGCCCGCATAGGCGCGCTTGAAGCCGGCGCCCGGCAGGTCGACCACGCCGACGCGCCAGTCATTGTCGAGAAGGTGGCGCGCAATGGCGCGGCCGATGCCGTGAGCGGCGCCGGTGATGAGTGCGACTTTCGCTTTCGAATTGGCCATGGCTGTTGTCATCGGGTGGGCTGCGGCGCAATAGAATGAGACGCAGAAGAGCAGGATATGTTGCGTTAGCGCAAAGTGCTTCTGCATATGGGCTCTTGCGATTTCAAATCGGGTCTGGAACATGGCTACACGAACGACGCGCGCGCGGGCGCTCAACGACGAGGCGCTTTATGCCTACCTGCAGTCGAAAGAGCCGCCTGAGCATCCGGAGCTCACCAAGCTGCGCGAGGTGACGCGCACCCTGCCGCGCGGACGCATGCAGATCGCGCCCGAGCAGGGGCATTTCCTCACCCTTCTGGCGCGCCTGATCGGAGCACGCCGGACGCTCGAGGTCGGCACCTTCACGGGCTACAGCGCGCTCGCGATGGCGCTGGCGCTGCCGGCCGATGGGCGCATTGTGGCCTGCGACATCAGCGAGGAGTGGGTGAGCATCGGCCGCCCGTTCTGGCAGCGTGCCGGCGTCGCCGACAAGATCGAGGTTCGCATCGGGCCGGCCATCGAGACCTTGCAGCTGCTCGAGCGTGACGGTGCCGCCGGCAGCTTCGATCTCGCGTTCATCGACGCCGACAAGGAGAACATGGACGGCTATTACGAAGCCGCGCTGCGGCTGGTGCGGCCCGGTGGCCTCGTCGTCCTCGACAACATGTTCCAGGGCGGGCGGATCATCGACCCTGACAACAACGACTTTCGCACCAATGTGGTGCGCGACCTCAACAGCAAGATCGCCGCCGACGAACGCGTCGACCGCGTGCTGGTGCCGATCGGCGACGGGATGACGCTGGCGCGACGGCGGAGCTGGATTGCTGACGTCCTTGGCCGGTCAGTCCTTGCCGGTCGCCGCCGGCAGATCGTTGCGCGAGCCCCATTCCGACCAGGAGCCGTCGTAGAGCGCCTTGCGGCGCCTTGCCGAGCGCGTCGAGCGCGAGCCAGAGCGGTCGCGGCGGCGACGCCCGAGCCGCAGCTCGTGATCACCGGCTTGTCGAGGTCGACGCCGCCGGCCGCGAACGCCGCCGTGAGCTGATCGGGCGGCAGCAGCCGTGCCGTTCTCGACGCAGGTGCGTCGACGGCACGCTGAGCGAGCCCGGGATGTGGCCGGGCCGCACGCCCGGTCGCGGCTCCGGCGCCTCGCCGCGGAAGCGCTCGGCCGGGCCGCGAGTCGACCACCTGCGCGGTCTTGCTCGGCGAGCGCCGCCTGCACGTCGGCAAGCGACGGCGACGACGTCGGGCGGCTTGCCGGCGCGGAACGTGCGTGGCGCGCGCTTGACCGGCGCCGGTCTCGAGCGGACGGCCTTCGGCCTTCCATTTCGGCAGCCCGCCTTCGAGCACGAACACGTTCTGCGCGCCGAACAGCCGGAACGTCCACCACACCCGCGGCGAGGAGAACATGCCGGCGCCGTCATAGACCACGATGGTGTCGGTCTCGGCGATGCCGAGCGCGCCGACGTCGCGCGCGAACTGCTCCGCGCGCGGCAGCATGTGCGGCAGCGGATTGGCATGGTCGGAGATCGCGTCGAGGTCGAAGCGCACCGCGCCCGGGATATGGCCGGCGAGATATTCGGCCGCGGCGTCGCGCTTCTGCGCCGGCAGATAGAACGAGCCATCGACGACGACGAGGTCGGGAGCGCCGAGCTGCGCGGCGAGCCAGTCGGTGGTGACGAGCCAGCGGCTGGCCGGAGCTGTCATGGCGTTAGTCATCGCGTGCACCCTATACATATGGCACCTGGACGTTCGAGCGCTGCTCCAGCCATGCCGGCACCGGCAGTCCCTTCGAGCGCAGGAATTCCGGGTTGAACAGCTTCGACTGATAGCGCGTGCCGTAGTCGGCGAGGATCGTGACGATGGTGTGGCCGGGGCCGAGCTCGCTGCGCGAGCCGGATCGCGCCCGCGACGTTGATGCCGGTCGAGCCGCCCAGGCACAGGCCTTCGTGCTCGCAGCAGGTCGAAGATGACCGGCACCGCCTCCTCGTCGGGGATGAGATAGGGCTTGTCGACCTTGATGTCCTCGATGATCGGGCGTGACGCGGCCGAGCCCGATGCCCTCGGTGATCGAGCCGCCCTCCGTCGCCTTGGCCTCGCCATGGGCGAACAGTTGTACATCGCCGCGCCCTTCGGATCGGCGACGCCGATGACGATGTCGCGTCTTCTTCTCGCGCAGAAAGGTCGACGACGCCGGCGAGCGTGCCGCCGGTGCCGATCGAGCAGATGAAGCCGTCGACCTTGCCGTCGGTCTGCTGCCCAGATTTCCGGGCCGGTCGAGACGTAATGCGCCTTGCGGTTGTCGAGATTGTTCCACTGGTCGGCGAACAGCACGCCGTTCGGCTCGCTCTTGCGCAGCTCGTCGGCGAGCCGGCGGCCGACATGCTGATAGTTGTTCGGGATTGGCGTAGGGCACCGCCGGCACCTCGACCAGCTCGGCGCCGCAGAGCCGCAGCATGTCCTTCTTCTCCTGGCTCTGCGTGTCCGGAATGACGATCAGCGTGCGATAGCCGCGCGCGTTGGCGACGAGCGCAAGCCCGATGCCGGTATTGCCGGCGGTGGCCTCGACCACGAGCCCGCCGGGCTTGAGCTCGCCGCGCCTCTCCGCCTCCAGGATCATCTGCCGCGCCGGGCGGTCCTTCACCGACTGGCCCGGGTTCATGAACTCGGCCTTGCCGAGGATGGTGCAGCCGGTCGCCTCCGACGCGCGCCTGAGCTTGATCAGCGGCGTGTTGCCGATGGCGTCGACAATTCCGTCGCGGATGGCCATGGGCGCTCTGGTCCGGCTGGCGAGGCGGCGCGAACCTAGATGACGGGCCGCCACGGGCCCCGAGCAAGGTCCGCGCAAGCGCGGCCATGAGCAGGCTGCTACTGCAGCAGCCGCATCGTCTTCTGCACGATCGCGGGCGGGCGTGGCGTAGATCTCCTGCGACCAGCTTCTGGATGTCCTCGCCGGCGACCGGCCTGATCTCGAAATTGCCCTTGGCGGCGTCGGCCAGAAAATCCTTGTCCTTCATGGTCTCCATGAAGGCCTTGCGCAGCAGCGCGACGCGCTCCGCCGGCACGCCGGGCGGCGCGGCAAACGGCCAGGCCATCACCTGTCGGCGCGAAGATCAGCTTGAAGATCGCGCGCTCCTCGTCGGTCCGGGCGAGGTCCATGATCAGCGGCACGTCCGGCAGGTCGGGATGCTTGGATCGAGCCCCATCTGGAACAGGATGTTGATCCTCTTCTGCGGTCGAGCCAGGGCTGGTGCGTGGCCTTGACGCTGGTCCACGACCAGCCGCAGCGGCCCTGCACCTCGCCGCGCTCCATCGCGAGATCGATGTCGTTGCCGCCCGGATAGCCGGTGACGATCTTGAACTTGGTGCCGAGCACGCCGTTGGCGATCTTGGGGAACTGGTAGGTGTCCGCGGCCGGACCGCTCGCGCCGACGACCAGCTCGCGCTCGAGCACGCTGCTGCGTAGCTGGTGACGCCGGTCGTGTGCCAGGCGACGCAGACGCTGACCTCGTTGTTGGTCGATGCCGATCCAGTTGAACTTGGTGGCGTCGAACTGGGCGCGCTTGTTGCCGAGCAGCGGATCGAAGCCGGTGCCGCGATTGAAGGTGCCGAAGGCGGTGCCGTCCTTGGGTGCGGCATTGTAGAGGAAGTTGGCGAGCCGCATGCCGCCGCCGCCCTCCATGTTCTTGGGCACGAAGATCGGATTGCCGGGAATATAGCTTGCCCATGTGGCGCGCAGCATGCGCGCATAGGCGTCGTAGCCGCCGCCGACGCTGGTGCCGATGTAAACCTCGACGGTCTTGCCGCTGTAGAACTCGGACGCCGTCTGGGCGCAGAGCAGCGATGGCGAGGCCGCCACGGCCGACCCAAAGTCCGATCAGTCCGGCGAGCGGACGCATTGCATCGCCTCCGGTTACGCCACGCGCGCGAGCTTCTCGGCACCGAGCTTGAGGTTGAACAGCCGGATGGCGTTGCCGCCCAGAATGTTGCGCTTGGCGGTCTCGCTCAGGAACGGCAGGTCGTAGATCGTCGACGGCAGGTCGAAATCCCAGTGCGGATAGTCCGAGGAATAGACAAGCTGCGTCTCGGCATTGATGACGCGCATGCGTCTGCTCGAGCAACCCGAGGTCGGTGATCTCCATCGGCTGCGAGGCGAAATACATGTCGCGCATGTAGTCGGTCGGCAGCTTCTTGAGCGCGGGCGCCTCCGACGTGCGCATCATGTATTCGTTGTCGAAGCGCTGCATCATGAACGGGATCCAGGCGAGCCCGCTTTCGAGCCACATCACCTTGAGCTTCGGGAAGCGTTCGGGAATGCCGTTGATGATCCAGTTGGCGAGATGGCACATGTTGTACCAGACGAAGCCGAGCGCATGCACCGAGATGAAGCGATTGAGCATGCCCTGCGCCTGGTCGTGCCAGTGATAGGAGCCGTGAAAGGCGATCGGCAGCCCCATCTCCTCGAGCAGCGCATAGGTCTTCATGTATTGGTTGGCGTGCACCGGCCGGTAGCGCGTCGAGGTGATGAGGAAGCCGACCACGCCCTTCTTCTCGCCGAACTCCTTCACGAACTGATAGGTCGCGTCGGGATCGTTGAACGGCAGATAGAGCATCGAGACGAAGCCGCGGCTCGTGCGCGAGCACGCGCTCGCAGAGCCAGCGGTTGTAGGCGCGCGAGAGCGCGATCTCGACCTCGACCTGCGGATGCACGCCGAGCGCCAGCATCGGGGTCGGGAACAGCACGGCGACGTCGACGCCGACCGCATCCATCCAGCGCTTGGTCAGCGCAGCGTCGCGCTGGTCCTTGCCGGGCGGCGTCTTCTCGAGGTTGCGCAGCCCGTAGCGCGGGATGCGGCCGCCCATGTCCTGGTAGCCGACCATGGTGTTGAGGATGCGCGCGTTCTTGGCATTAGGCCTTGGCGCTCGCGAGCGCGAGCTGCTTGAGCACCGGATCGTCGAGATATTCGAGGATCTCCGGCATCGACTCGTTCTCGTAATGATGCGAGTCGACGTCGACGATCGGGAACTTGTCGTAGCCGCGCTCCTTCGCCTGCTTGGAGGCGTGCGCGAGCAGCTTGGTGGTGTCGAACTCCTCGACCGACATGCGGCGGAAGTCGTTGGGCTGCAGCTCCATTTGTGTTTCCTTGTCGTTGGCCTGCTGTCGCGGTCGCCGCTCCGCGTCCGGCGTGACGACGTAGAGATCCGCGCCGCGGCGCACGACCTGATAGGACTTCAGGCGCAAGCTGCGGTTGCCGGCGCATTCGCCGGTCTTGATGTCGTATTCGTAGCCGTGCCAGGGGCACACGAAATGCGCCTCGTCGGCGGAGAATTTTTGGCCGAGCCAGGTCTTGTCCGGAGCCGAGCACATCCTCGACCTTGTGCATGATGACGCCCTCGCAGCAGGGACCGCCCTGATGCAGGCAGAGATTCTCGTAGGCGTAGAACTTGCCCTGCCAGTGGAACACGCCGATCTCGAGCCCGTCGTGAAACACGATGCGGCGGTCGCCTTCGGCGAAGTCCTTTATTTTTTCGACGAACACTTCCGGCATTTGTGTTTCATCCTCCCTGCGTTCGGCCTGCCGCTCAGCGCGTCAAGCCTGCCAGGCGTGCCGTCGCGGGTGCGTCCGCCTTCGTGCTTGGCACGGCCTTGCCGAGCGAGAAAGCCAAAACGACGTTGTTCGCCCCTTCCTTGAATTCCTTGCCCACTGTGGCGCGCACCTCATCGGCCAGCTCGCGCAATGGTTTCGTTTCGGGGATGGCGGGAAAGATGATGGTGACCGAGGTCAGCTGTCCATTCTGCCAGTTGAAGCTGACATTCGGCTTGACGCCGGTCGAGGTCTCGAGCGCGCTCTCGACCGCTCGCGCCTGCTTGAAGCCCTCTGTCACCGTGCTGGTCACGTCACAAGCTGCAAGACTGAGCACAAACATCCCTAGCGCGAAAATTCTGGGTCGCATTTGAGCCTCCTTCGTTGTGCGCCGCGCCGACAGGCATAATCAGCGGAGCCTATCGGTAAAATAGAACCACTCATTTGCGCGACGCGCCAGGGTACGCGCCAATGGTGTCGCCACCTAGCGTTCTGTCGCCAAGTGGGCCGCCAAATCGGCCGCCATCTCATTCGAATGCGAGGCAAGCAGGCAAGAGTGCCGAAACCATTGCCCGCTAATGCGCTTCGGAGCGCACGTGCATTCAGGCATTGTTTGCCGGAGCACAGATAAATCAAAGCCCTAGCGCGTTTCTTGTTTCATTGAATGATGGTTGTGCGATGAATCTTGACATCAACACGCTTTTTTTCATCACGATCTATGTCGAGGCAATTCTCGGATTACTGCTGTTGTTTGCGTGGATCCAGAATGCCGGCATCCGGGCCGTGGCCTGGTGGGGCTGCGCGCATCTGGTGCGCGCGACCTCGGTCGTGCTGTTCGGCGTGGCCGGTTTCGCGGTTGGCAACGCGTCGGCCGACCTTGCGGCGAGCCTCCTGTTCCTGGCCTACGCCATCACCTGGACCGGGGCGCGCGTGTTCGATGGGCGCAAGCCTCTGCCGCTGTGGATCGCGGCCGGTCCGGCACTGTGGCTTGTGCTGAGCCACATCCCGGCGGTGATCACGTCTGCGGATCAGCGCATCGTGCTCTCGTCCGGCATCATCGCGGCGTACACTTGGCTCACCGCCTTCGAGTTCTGGCGCGGGCGCGGCGAGCCGTTGGTGTCGCGCTGGCCCGCAATCTTCATGCTGGTCGCGCACGGCACGCTCTTCATGCTGCGCACGCCGCTGGCGGCGTTGCTGCCGTGGTCGCCGGTGAGCGAGGTGGTCGACAATATCTGGCTCACCGTGCTGAGCTTCGAGGCGCTGCTGTTCACGATCGCGGTCGCCTTCATTCTGCTCGCAATGGCGAAGGAGCGGACCGAGTATCGCCACCGCACAGCCGCGATGGTCGATCCGCTCACCGGCATCGCCAACCGGCGCGCCTTTCTCATCGACGCCGGCGAGCTGGTGCGCAAGGTGGTGGCGGGGGCGCGTCCGGTCGCCGTGCTTGTGATTGACCTTGATCATTTCAAGTCGATCAACGACCGCTTCGGCCACGCCGTCGGCGATCGTGTGCTGCAGATCTTTGCCACCACCACGAAGGGAGTAATGGGGCAGGCCGATCTCCTCGGCAGGCTCGGGGGTGAGGAGTTTGCCGCCGTGCTCTGTAATCTTGCTCCAGAGAAGGTGACGGCAGTGGCTGAGCACATTCGGCGGGCGTTTGCGGAGGCAACGCGCGATGTCGACGGCTGCGAAGTTGGTGCAACGCTTTCGATCGGCGTCGTGCTGCACCAAGGTGCGCCAGTCGATGTGCTCGATCTCCTGGTGCAGGCCGATCACGAACTCTACTGCGCCAAGGAACACGGGCGTAACCGCGTCGAGGTCGCGGTTTATGACGGCACACGCGATCGCCAGCGCGTCGCGCTCCCGATGGCGCTCGGGCGCGTAGGCATGAATCCGGCTCTGTGACCTGCCCGAGTTGATGTCCGCTTTATTCCGAAAGCGACTCAATTGCTGCGCGGGGCACTTGACCATCTCGGCCAGATGATCGCTTCAGATTCCGCCAATCAATGCGTCGCGTTCCTACGGGCTGCTGTGATGGCGCTGGTAAGATCAGGCCAGAACGGCACATCGGGGGGATGTACGCCGTGAGCTGCCAAGTACTCTTGTATGGCGGCGCGTGCCCCCACGATATGAACGTGTGCGCCGCTGATTCATTTTACATCATAATGCAGTTACAGAATATCACCTAAAGGAGCAATAATCAGGGTGCGAGGTACCGCTTCGGCCACGCCGTCGACGACCGGGTGTTGCGGATCGTTGCCACCACCACGAGAGGGGTGACGCGGCGGGCCGCTCGTCAGACCGATCTCCCGGGCCGGCTCGGGGGCGAGGAGTTTGCCGCCCGTGCTCTGTAATCTTGCTCCAGAGAAGGTGAGGGCAGTGGCTGAGCACATGCGGCGGGCGTTTGCGGACACTGCGTCGCCCTTGAGGATTGCGCCAGCCTGACGGACTTCCAGCCCTTTTGGAACCCTCCCAGCCAACCCGAGTTAGCCGGCCAGCTCCGTTACTTCGCCGACACTTCCGACACTGTCTCGCAGTCGACCCTCTCTGAATGGGACCCCGGGCTGCGGAGTGGCTTTGAGTATTGTCCTTTGGGTCAGTGATATTGTCCCTAGGTTTAGGGGCGATAGCCTTCGCACCATTGATTAAAGAGGCTTCCAGGCGAACCATTCCACCGGCGTTCGGCGTTCGGTCGCACGCGATGCCTCCATCTCAGGATTCATGCACTTGGCGTGGAGGTCACCATATCCGAGGAGACGGACGATGAAGCCAAAGCTAGGCGTAACGCTAGGAGGCCCAACGCTGTCATGGACAACCAAGCGAAAGCTTCTCGCGACAGGTCTGTTCTGTTTGAGCCTGGCAACGCCGAGCGTTGCGAGTGCTGCGTCAAGTGGGGTGCCAAGCGTCGATATCGCGATTACTTGCCGGACGTCGGAAAAAGCCCTCATTGCCATATTTGGCGCCTCGTATCAGCAGACATTTGACAGCTGTATGACATCGGAAAAAGATGCCCGTGCGCAGATCGTCAAGAACTGGTCAAGTTTTGCGGCTGGAGCCCGACAACGCTGCGTGAATACGACGGGATACATGCCAAGCTACGTCGAGTGGCTCACGTGCCTTGAGATGGAAAAGCAGGTCAATGAGGTGCGCAAAAGTGCAGCGAGCAATCCTGCAACCACTGAAGGTCGAGGTACGCGCGCCAATAGTCGTGGCCCTCGAATTGGTTCTGAGGCCAATCCGTGCCCTATTGTGCAATCTGGATCAGATGGCTCAATCACCAGTGTAATCGCTTGCTAGCATGATCCCGAAAAGTGGAAACCGGTTTTCGGAAAAGATCATGCTCAAACAAGGAAGTTAGACCTTGATCCGATTCAATCTGAACGGATCAAAGTCTAGCTGGCTCGGTACACAAGTCGTAACTTGAAGGTCTCTGTAAAAGTAGTGTGTGCGAAGCGCGACCACTCAATGGCCCAGAGGCCGGCCGGCCTGAGCATCGCGCTATCGCGCCGACGCAGTCTGGCCGAACTCGGCCTGCCACTTGGCGGCCATGGCGGCGCGCGGCAGCTCCTGTCCGCGCAGATAGACCTTGGCGATCCGCCGCGTGTTGGTGATGTCGTCGAGCGGATTGGCGTCGAGCACCACGAAGTCGGCGCTCTTGCCGGGCGCCACCGCGCCAAGCTCGTCGAGCTTGACGATGCCGGCGGACGTTTTCGTCGCCGCCACCAGCACCTGCGCCGGCGTCATGCCGGCGGCGACCATGTTCTCGAGCTCCGCATGCATGGTCCAGCCGATGAACTGGTCGCCCTGCTGACCGCCGCCGTCAGTGCCGACGCCGATCTGCACGCCGGCCGCCGCGAGCCGCGTGACGCCGGCGGAGAGCCGCTCCCAGCTCTGCTGAGCATTCGCCGGTCGGACCTTTGGCCATCCGATCCTGCAGCCGCTTAATCTGCTCGGGCGACACCGTTTCGCTGATCAGGTGATGCGGCGGATTGAGCCACGGCGCATAGAGCTGGCGGCGCAAGCCGCCGAGCGCCAGCGTGAAATAGACATTCGGATGCGACTTGAGCAGGTCGACGAGCTCGTCATCGACATTGCCGACCATGTGGGCGAGCCCGTCGACGTTGGCGCGGACCAGCGCCTTGACGTCGGACAAGCGCAGTGGCGTGCACGGTGACGCGCAGATTGTTCTTGTGCGCCTCGTCGATGATCGCCGCATAGAGCACTGGCTCGAGCTTCGGGATGGTGCCGCCGCGGCTGTCCACCCAGGTCTTCACGATCGTAGCCTTGCGGGCCGCAAGCTCGCGCACCGCCGCGCGCGCTTCCTCCTCGGTCGTGATCCGATGACGCTGAATGCCGCATGTCGCGGATTTTCCTGCGAGCGGAGCAATGCCGCGGCCGGCGGTCACGAAGCGGGCGGCGTCGGGTGCTTGCCGGCTAAGATCTCGTCGCGCAGCTCGAAGGGCATGTCGCCGAAGTCGGAGCCGATCGCCATGCTGGCGGCGACGCCGAAATAGGCGAACTTCTGCATGTGATCGAGAATGTTCTCGCGCGTGTAGTTCTGCGGCCCGCTGGTCAGGTTGCGCATGTAGCCGATATGCGAGTGCGCATCGACCAGCGCCGGAATGACGGTCTTGCCGGTAAGATCGACGCGCTGCGCGCCCGCGGGCGCCCGCACCTCGCCGCGGCGGCCGACCGCAGTGATGCGGCCGGCCTCGATCACGAAGGCGGAGTCTTCGATCGGCGTGCCGCCGTCACCGGTGATCAGCCGGGCGCCTTCGAACAGCGTGGCGGTCTGGGCCTTGGTCTCGGAGGCGCCGATGGCAAGCGCCAGCACGGCCGCAACGAGGAGAATGGACAAGCGCTTTGCCTGCTGCACGGCAGCCTCCTTTAGGTTCTCAGATCGACCACGGATCGCGATCAAGGATCGCAACGACAGATCGCGACCAGGGATCGCGATAGGGGTTGCGCGCTACTTCGCTTCCTCGACCCGCGTGTTGGTCGCCGGCCCTTCGCCGATGATCAGGATGGTCGCATCCTCGTCGCCTTGGCGCCGTCCCAGTGCACGCCCTTGGCGAAGTGCGTGACGAAGGTGCCGGCCTTCATCGGGACGGTCAGGTTGTCCGGGATCGAACTTGTTGCCGGTGCCGACCCACCAGGTGCCGTCGAGCACATAGATGTAGCGGTCGTTCGGGATGGAAGTGCGGACGGCTGAAGTTGCCCTTCTTCCAGGTGAGCATCTGCACATACAGGCCCGGCTTTGTCGGATCGCCGGCGAGGTTCGCGGTCTGGTTGCCGCCGTTGTCCTTCCACTGGATCTGGTCGGGCAGCATGATGGTCGCGGCTGACGGATCGCCGCCCGCCCACGGGCCGGTCGACTTTCGGGATCTTCGATGTTGGTGGCGGGGCCGATGCCGGTGATCAGATAGGCGCCGCTTTCCTCCTTGGTGCCGTCCCAATGCACCTTGTTGGCGTGGTCGATCATGAACGTGCCCTTCGGCACGCGCGTGGCATGCGCCGGATCGACGACCGTGCCGGTGCCGCGCCAGGCGGCGCCGTCGATCACGGTGATGTAGCGGTCGTTGGGATGATAGTGCGCGTTGCCGAAGCGGCCGGGCTTGAACTTGTTGATGTGGATGTAGAGGCTGCCGGGCTTGGTCGGGTCGCCCTGCGAGGATGGTCGAGTTGGTGGCGGCCTGGTCGGTCGGATCGCGCCATTTGAACTGATCGGGCGTCTTGATAGGCGACCGCCGGCGGGGTCGAGCTCGACGGCCTGCGCCGCGGTCGCAAGGCTCAAGGCCAGCAGCGGCAGCCGCAAGCGTGTCAGAAGCGACAATGGTCGAGACGATGTGACATGGTTTCCTCCTCGGTTTGATCCGGCTGGCATCGACGCGATGCCGCTCTGGGCCTGCATGGTAGTCACGTCGCGACCTGGCGGCAGACGGTTAGCCCGTACGTCCTGCCGGCCAATTGGCGGGATGGCCGCAATGCCGGATCGCCATGGCGGTGCGGCCTGTGCTAGTCTTGATTGCTAAAGACAGGGACGTAGCGCGTCCTGGGAGAAAACGGCGAGGAGCAAGGATAATGACAGAACCGAAAGAGCTTGTATTTGAGCGTTGCGGCGATCGCGATTGCGGCATTCCTGGCCGGCGCGCCGGCGCGACTCGATGCGCAGCAGGCGCGCCGGTCAGCATCGGCAATACCGATCTCGGCGGCGTCGTCACCGGGCCGAATGGGCCGGAAGCCGGCGTCTGGGTGATCGCGGAAACGACCGACCTTCCGACCAAGATGGCCAAGATCGTGGTCACCGACGATCAGGGCCGCTACGTGCTGCCCGATCTGCCGAAGGCCAATTACAACGTGTGGGTGCGCGGCTACGGGCTGGTCGATTCGCCCAAGGTGCAGACCGACGCCCGGCAAGATCGTCAACCTGACCGCGGTGCCGGCGCCGAATGAGAACGGCCGCCGCCGAATATTATCCGCCGATCTACTGGCTCTCGATGGCCAAGATGCCGGACAAGAGCGAATTCCCCGGCACCGGCCACGACGGCAACGGCATCAACGAGAAGCTCAACAGCCAGCCGCAGTTCCTGCGCGAGTTCAAGACCGACGGCTGCTTCCACTGTCACGCCGTCGGCAGCAAGGCGACGCGCACGATCCCGGAGGCGTTCGGCAAGTTCAACACCGACTATGAGGCCTGGACGCGGCGCATCCAGTCCGGCCAGGCCAGCAAGGACATGGTCGAGACCATCGAGCGCTTCGGCACCGAGCGCGGCCTGAAGATGCTTGGCGGACTGGACCGACCGGATCGCCGCGGGCGAAACTGCCGGCGACCAAGCCGCCGCGCCCGCAAGGCGCCGAGCGCAATGTCGTCATCACGGTGTGGGACTGGTCGGGCCCCAAGACCTATCTCCACGACGAGATCGCGACCGACAAGCGCAATCCCACGGTCAACGCCAACGGCCCGCTCTACGGGGCGACCGAGAACAGCACCGACTTCATGCCGATCCTCGATCCGGTCACGAACACCGCCACCACGATCAAGCTTCCGGTGCGCGATCCGAAGACGCCGTCGGCGATCAACACCCCGATGTTCGCGCCGTCGGCCTATTGGGGCGACGAGAAGCTCTGGAACGCCCAGACCATCCCGCACAGCCTGATGCTGGACGAGAAGGCGCGGGTCTGGTTCGCGGCCCGCATTCGTCCGGCGGCCAATCCCGACTGTCTGCAAGAAGGGATCGGACCATCCGTCGGCGAAGATGTTCCCGATCAACGCATCGAACCGCCACGTCATCATGCTCGATCCGGAGACCAAGAAGTTCACGCTGGTGAGCACCTGCTTCCCGACCCACCACGTGCAGTTCGGCTTCGACGCCAACCGCACGCTCTGGGCGAGCTCGGGCGGCGCCGGCGCCGAAGTGCTCGGCTGGGTCAACACCAAGATGCTGGAAGAGACCGGCGACGAGGTGAAGTCGCAGGGCTGGACGCCGTTCATCCTCGACACCAACGGCAACGGCAAGCGCGACGAAGGCTACGTCGAGCCCAACCAGCCGGTCGATCCCGACCAAGGACAAGCGCATCCGCGTCGGCTTCTACTCGATCTCGCCGTCGCCGGTCGACGGCTCGATCTGGGGCACCGTGACCGGCTATCCCGGCTCGGTGGTGCGCGTGAATCCCGGCTCGAACCCGTCCGAGACGGCGCTGGCGGAAATCTACGAAGTGCCGCTGCCGGGCTACTCGCCGCGCGGTGGCGACATCGACAGCCAGGGCGTCGATGTGGGCGGCGCTCGCGAGCGGCCATCTCGGCGCCTTCGACCGCCGCAAGTGCAAGGGCCCGCTCAACGGCCCGACCGCGACCGGCAAGCACTGCCCCGAGGGCTGGACGCTCTATCCGCTGCCGGGCCCGCAGCTCGGCGGCGTCACCGACAACGGCAGCGGCGAGACGCCGTACTACGCCTGGGTCGACCAGCACGACACGCTCGGGCTCGGCAAGGACGTGCCGATCGCCACCGGCAACCAGAACGACTCGCTGATCGCGCTCAAGGACGGCAAGACGATCAACATGGTCGTGCCCTATCCGATGGGCTTCTGGGCCAAGGGCCTCGACGGCCGCATCGACGATCCCGAACGCCGGCTGGAAGGGCCGCGGCGTGTGGTCGAACACCGGCAACCGCACGCCGTTCCACATGGAAGGCGGCAAGGGCACGACGCCGAAGGTCGTGAAGTTCCAGATGCGGCCCGATCCGCTGGCGCGGTAACGCTCGTCGATCGGCTTAACGGCGTTTGATCAAGCCGCAAGCCGAGCTGCCCGGCTTGCGGCGATCCGCATTTGTGCGGTTGATCGTTGTAGTAGTGCCGCCGTGAAGGAGCCGGTCATGAGCTGTTCGCTGAGCGTTCTCTATTGCTGACGTTCACTGTGATCGCGCACGCGGCGCACGCCATCACCGGCGAGAAGGCCGAGTTCAAGAAGGTCGCGCGACGACGTCTACGCCTTCGTCGGCAAGCTCAACGATGCCAATGCGCTGGTGGTCGTGACCGACGCAGGGCGTCGTGGTGGTCGATACCGGCAACAATCCGCCGGAGACGCGCATCCTGCAGAACTTCATCAAGTCGGTGACCAACCAGCCGGTCCGCTACGTCATCATCAGCCAGAACCACGGCGACCACCCCGGCGGCACGCCGCTGTTCTCGCCGCCCGCGAACGTGATCGTGCAGGAGCGCGTCGCCAAGGACTGGGCGTCCTGGAAGCCCTACCAGATCAAGGCCTGGCGCAAGCGCTTTCGCGAGCGCACCGACGCGCTCAAGGACGTCAAGCCGATCGACACCGTGCTGAGCTTCAAGGACAGCATGACGCTGCACCTCGGCGGCAAGACCATCGAGCTGATCTACGTCGACGACCCCTACAATCCCGGGCGACATCGCGGTCTGGCTGCCGCAGAGCGGCGTGATGCATGCGGGCTTCGTCGGCTACGTCGATCGCCATCCCGACATCCGGCCCGACTACAGCCACGGCACCACCTGGGGCATGCTCAAGCAGCTCGAAGTGCTGAGCGCGCTCAAGCCGAAGGTGATGGTCCCGGCGCACGGTCCGCTCGGCGACGTGAAGGACCTCGCAGCGCTCACCGACTATCTGCTGCTGGCGCGGCAGAAGGTGCGCACCATGATGGCGAAGGGCATGCCGCTCGCCGCCATCATCAAAGAATTCAACATGAACGAATACAAGGGCTGGGACCGCGAGAACCATTTCGAGTGGCTCGCCGAGACGCTCTATCGCGAGCTGCAGGGCAGGGGCCGCAGATCGTCCCAGATCGTCGAGCAGAAGGTGAAGGGCACGATCGCGCGGCTCGAGGAGGAGGGCCGCCGGCTTCTGGTCAAGCCGGCAGCGGGCGCGGACGTGCGGCTGCGCATCGCGTCCGACACCGACATCGACGGCGCCGCCACCGACCGCTCGCAGCTCAAGATCGGCATGAAGGTCACCGCCACCTATCAGGTGCCGCAGGGCTTCAACGCGGCGCTCGGCTACGACGTGATCGAGATGATCGTCGAGTAGCGGCTGCGGACGAGGCTCTTGCGTACTGGGGCCGCTTCCGGCTCGGGGCGCGACGGGCTTTCCATTCCGTAAGCGGTGTGACAATCCTTCGACCACATAGGGAGAGGCCACCCATGATCGCTCATCACTTCAGCCGCCGCGGCATCCTGCGCGGCACCGCTTCGCTCGCGGCGCTTGCCGCAGTCGGGTCAATCGCTGGCCGGGCCCGCTCAGCGCCTGCCGCAGCGCGGGCACTTCGTCATCCGCAACGCCTTCGTCATGACGATGGAGCGCGACACCGGCGACATCGCGGACGGCGACGTGCAGGTGAGCGACGGCGCGATCGTCGCGGTCGGACCAAAGCTCAATGCGCCGGGCGCGCGCGACCATCAACGGCGACGGCATGATCGTGCTGCCGGGTCTCGTCGAGACCCACTGGCACATGTGGAACACGCTCCTGCGCAGCATGTCGGGCGACAAGCCGGAGCACGGCTATTTCCGCACCACGGCGGCGCTCGGCCAGAAATGCGAGCCTGGCGACATGTACCAGGGCACGCGGCTGGCGGCGGCCGAGGCGATCAACACCGGCATCACCTTCGTGCACGACTGGTGCCACAACATCCGCGGCTTCGACTATGCGGAGGCCGATCTGCGGGCGCTGCGCGAGACCGGGATCCGCGGCGCGCTTCTCCTATGGCGGCGCGCAGGGCATGCCGAACTCGGCGGCGATCAATCTCGGCGATCTCGAGCGGCTGCATCGCGAATGGGCGAACTATTCAGCAACGACGGCCTGATCACGCTCGGGCTCGCCTGGCGCGGCATGGGCGGCAACAATCCCGCGACCGCGATCCCGCCTGAGATCTACCGGCGCGAGATCGAGGCCGCCCGCAAGCTCGGCCTGCCGATTTCGGTGCACGCCTCGGGCTCGCGGCCGGCCACCGGGCAGATCGAACACGATCGTACAAGGCCGGTCTGCTCGCGCAAGGACATGCAGTTCATCCACGCCACTTCGCGATTACCGGACGAGATCGCGGCGGTCAGCGGCCGCCGGCGCCTCGATCAGCATCTCGCCGTTCAGCGAGTTGCGCATCGGTTTCGGCATGCCGCAGACCGGCGAACTTCCTCGCTGCCGGCATCCCGGTCGGGCTCTCGGTCGACACCGTCGAGCTCTCCGGCAATGCCGACATGTTCGGGATCATGAAGGTCGTGCAGAACGTCGAGAACGGCAAAGCCGAGAACGAGTTCAAGCTCACGGCGCGGCGCGTGCTCGAGCTCGGCACCATCGAGGGCGCGCGCTCGATGGGGATCGCCGACAAGGTCGGCTCGCTCAAGCCCGGCAAGCGCGCCGACCTGATCATGGTGTCGACGCGCGACGTCAATCTCGGCGTCTTCAGCGATCCGGCGCACATGATCGTGACCGCGGCGCAGCCGTCAAACGTCGACACCGTGGTGATCGACGGCCGCATCCTCAAGCGCGGCGGCAAGCTCGCGGCGCTGAACGTTGCGCAGATCGTCGGCGAGGCGAGCGCCGCCAACGCGGCGCTGCGCAAGCGCGCGGGGTGGTGGTGAGCGGCGGCTGACAGAATTAAAGCAGCCCGCTTTCGGACATCGCTGGACTGAAGTAGCCTCGTGGCGAAGACGGCGGACATTCACCGCCGCGCGACATCGTCACCAGAACGAGATCGGGAGGCTGTCATGAAGCGACTCTGTCTGCTCGTCGTGCTGCTCTTCATCACCGGGCCGGTATATGGCCAAGGATCGTCTCAAGGATCGTCGGTCTGGATCGACGACCTCACCTGGCCCGAGGTGCAGGACGCGATCGCTGCCGGCAAACGCACCGCGATCATCTATGCCGGCAGCAGCGAGCAGAACGGCCCGCACATGGTGATCGGGAAGCACAATTTCATCGCACGGGCGCTGGCGCAGCGGATCGCCGAGGAGCTGGGCGATGCGCTGGTCTATCCGGTGCTTCCCTACGCCATCACCGGCAACGCAATCACGCGCACCGGGCACATGCGCTTTCCCGGATCAGTATCGCTGCCGCCGGAAGCGTTCTTCGGCGTGGTGAGAGGCGTTGCCCAGAGCGCCCTGACGGCGGGGTTCAAGGTCGTGGCGCTGATGGGCGACCATGGCGGCGGCCAGGACGAGCTTGCGTTGGCGGCCAAGCAACTGGATGGGGAAGTGCGCGCAAGCGGCACGCGCGTTCTGTTCATCGGGGACCTCTATGCGAAATCGCGCGTCCAGATGCGTGACATTCTCGCCAAGCGCGGCTTGCCGATCGATGAGGATCACGCCGGCATCCCGGACACCTCTTCGCTGCTCTATCTCGAAGCGCAGGGGCAATGGGTGCGCAAGGACAAGATCGCGCTCGCGGACGCCAAGAACGGCGTGCGCGGCCATCCGCAGCATGCCTCGGCGGAGCTCGGCAAGATCTATCTCGATTTGAAAGTCGATCTTGCCGTCAAGCAGATCCGCTCGCTGCTGGCGGCGAGCAAATAGGCGCTCCGTCGACGCTCCCGAGCATCCTCGGTCGCTATCCGCCCGAACGCGAACTCATCGTGCTCACTCTGAGCGGACGATCCGGAAACTGCCGGTGAGCCGACGGGCCGGAGTTTGGCCCGATCCGTTAACCCGACGTCGCGCGCGCCTTCGCGAAGGCCCGGTTGCCGGCCCAGACCATGAAGGCCGCCATCGCCCCGATGCCGATGAGGCTTGGCAGACTTCCGCCAAGGCCGCTGGCGATTGCGGCGAAGCCCCAGAGGACCGCAAAGAAGTAGCAGACCAGGCCGCGCACGGCGTGCCCGCCACGTCGCGCCACGTTGGCGCTGCCCTTGGCGACGGCGGCGGCGGTTCGGACCGTTCGGACCGCCGCGCCTTCGTTCAGCTGCTGCCAGTCCGCGGGCGGTTTGCGGATCATCAGGCGGCCTGCTGAGCTTTCAGCGCGGCCAGCCGCTCGGCGACGGTGGCGCTCTTCTGCATGCCATCGATCTCGGCGACGCGGTTGATCGTGTCCGCGTCGGCGCGGGCGAAGCCAACTCCGCCAGCCCCGGCCATGGCGCGATCAAAAGCCTGTTCGGCCGCGTCGACCTTCTTTTCGGCCGAGCGATCCGGGCGCGTCGGACCGTCACCTCCGACCGCAGCCTCCCGCCGCGAGATCAGGTAGGCCTGCAGCGCGTCTTCCATCTGGCGCTTGCGGGCGCTGAGCGCGGCCAGGCCGTCCTCAAGCCGCTGCTCCTCTTCGCGCGCCTGCTGCTGGACGGCATCGAGCTCTTTGGCCTGCGCCTCGAAATCAACCTGGCGGGACAGCGCGGCCTCGGCGAGATCCTCGCGTCCTTGGCCCAGGGCGAACTTGGCTTTCGTGGTGAGCTCTTCGGCGCGCTCGGTGAGCATCTTCTGCTGACGGGCGGCCTGCAGCCGGCGCGCCATCGTCGATTGGAGCTCCGCCTTCACCTGGTCGATGGCGCGGTCCGCCTCGCGGATAGCCTCGCGCATCACGGCGTCGCCGCCGGCCTGCTCCATGCGATCCACCGTGTCCTCGACGGTCGCCGAGAGCAGACGGGACACACGAGCGAAGATTGATTCAGCCATGACAAGCTCCCTGTAGGACGATTTGCGCCGCATAGGCGCAGAGTTGATTTAAGGTGCCGTTAAGCCGTTCTCGAATCTCCAGCTCTTGTCGTCAACAAATCGGCAACCGTGTCGGCGATACTTTGAGCGCAATCTCAAGGGAGAGCGGGCGATGCTGTTGACGTTGGTTCTCGTATGCGTGGCGGCTCTGGCGTTGCTGATTGCCGTGCCGGCTTATATCGCCTTCGCAACACACAATCGTCTGGTCGCGCTCGATCAACGCTGCGAAACGGCGTTCGGCGACATCGACGTCCATCTGAAGCACCGCCATAACCTGATCCCGCCGCTCGTCGAAACGGTGCGCGGCTTCGCCAAGCACGAGAGCGACATACTGCTGGGCGTCACCCAGGCGCGCGCCGAGGCGCTGCAGGCGGCCTCGCCTGAAATGCGGCTCAGCGCCGAGCAAGAATCTGACGCAGAACATCAATGCCCTGATCGGCATGGCCGAGCGCTATCCCGAACTCAAGGCCTCGACGCATTTCAGCGACCTGCGACGGGAACTCGTCGACGCCGAGAACCGCATCACCGCCTCGCGCCGCTTCTACAATCTGGCGGTCGAAGAATACGATACGACGCTGCGCCAGTTCCCCGGCAGCACGATCGGCCGCCTGTTCAAGATGAACATGCGGATGCGGTTCGATCTCGGCATCGAGCGCGTGCTGATCGACGAGCCGCTCGCGATCAAGTTCTGATCGGACGAGTAGAGGCTGCGCCATGCGGGTGAACGGGCTCTACGGACACGTCCGCAGCAATGACGCGCGTTCGCTCGCGCTATTCGCGGGGTTCGTCGCGGCGTTTCATCTGCTCGCCATGCTGGCGCTCATTGTGCCGCTCGCCATGTTCGATCCCGACCATGCGCCGCTCTACGGGTGGACGGGATACCTCGTCCGTTGGGTGCCGATCGTCACCGTCATCGGCGCCCTGCTGTTCGCCGTGCAGATGGCGTGGCACGTCCGCACCGTTCGCCGCAGGACGGATTTCCGCTTCGTCGACGATCAGGACGAGCCGCGGCTCTGCCGTATCGTCGAGCCGCTGGCAATCGCGGCAGGCCTGCCGACCCCGTATGTCGGCGTCATCGACAGTCCGGCGCTCAACGCATTCGCCTGCGGCATTCGGCAGAAGGACGCCGTTCTCGTCTTCACGCGCGGGCTGATCGACGGACTGGACGACGACGAGCTGGCGGCCGTCGCAGCGCACGAAATCGTCCATATCGTGAACGGCGACATCCGCCTGATCGCGGCCACCAATGTTTGCCTCGACACGCTGAAACTGCTGCAGCCGCGGCCCAGCACGCAGCGCCTGAAGCGGATCCAGGCGGCCTGCACGCCTCCCGATCCTGGCCTTCGCTGCTGCCCATGATGGTCGTGCTCATCCTCGTCATGATGTTTCTGCGCCGGCTCGCCGTCGACGGCAGCCACCTCGCGCGGCTGCTGATCGCCTCTGCGCGCGAGTTCATCGCCGACGCAGAAGCCGTGCGGCTGACCCAGAACCCGGCCGCGCTCGTCTCGGCGCTTCGCCGCATCGAGGGGCGCAGCGTCATCCCGGGCCTCGCCGCCGGGCAGGACGCCATGATGATCGACGGCGCGCATGAGGGCGCGTTCGCGACGCACCCGACGATCGCCGAGCGGGTCGCGGCGATCATCTCCGTCACCGGCTCGATGGCTCTGATCGCACCGGCCCGCCGCGACACACGGCCACCCGAGCTGAGCGCCAGAGAAGGCTTCGGCCGCCGACGTGGCGCCGGCCCTCGAAGCAGCATTCTTGCGTCGCGCGCGGCAGGGTGCGAGTGCCGCGCTCGCGCGCGTCTCCTCGGGCGAGTTCAACAGGCTCGGGCTGACGCCCGAGCTGACGGTGGGAGCCGTCGCCGCCATCGGCGTGTTCCTGTGGGCGCACAGCGCCGATCTCCGCAACCCGGCGGCGCTCGTCGAGGCCCTCGACCCCGCTCCCGTGCGGACGCTGTTCGCGATGGGCGGGGAACAAGCGCGATGCCTGAGGCAGGGCATCGGCTGGGCTGATCGGACTGGCGGCGGAACCGACCGATTGCAGCGACTTGGACAAGATGCTCGCGGCGCATAGCGGCGACGACGGGCTGATCGGGAAGATAGCGAAGAGCATGACGGAGCCGGCCGAAGGCATGTACGTCGTGTCCCGCCGGGACCTTCACCAACGTTGCGCCGCCGGACGTCCAGCTGGCCGAGATCCAGCGCGGCGCGCTGCTTCCAGACCGACAGTTACTCCGTGGGCGACCGCGGTCTGCACTCGGTGACGGAGCAGCCGAGGCAGGTGACACATCTCTCTCCCCCGCTACCTGGCTTACAGCGACGCGGCCGCGCGGAGCGTGACGGAGGCTTCGCCTGCCGAGCGCGACGCCCGTCTTCTCGACTATTTCAAAGTCCGCAAGACGATGGGCGAGGTCATTCATCGCTTCTTCGGCGATCCCGGCCTGCAGGTTGCGGCGGCGCGGTACGCCGGTCCCGAGCACCAAACCGCTATTGCCCTGCTGCGCCAGCGGCTCACCGATCCCGGCTTCGCATCGGCGCTGAGCCCTCTGGAGCGGGCGGAACTCGAGCTTCTCGCCGCAGCTCCGCTGGACTTCGTCTCCTGCACCGCCCGCCGGGCGCAGGGGCAAAACAAGGGCTTGAGCGGAGGAAGCTCACAACGCCAATCAGGGCTTTGGCGGCGTCCAACCTCCGCGTGAATCTCTCGAAGGTGCCGGATGCCCACTGGTCAGCTCTTGGCGATCAAGGAACCCAATAGACGTCCAGCGCCTCGCCTCGTGGCCCGAGGCGGCCCTAAAAGGATGTCCGCTTTTTTGCCGCTGTTGGGTGAATGGCGCACGTTGATCAATTAGATCAGACTAAGCCAATTCATGAGTACTCGACCTAGAGCGCAGCGAGTGCGGCCTGCACGACGGGCCGCAGCTCGTGCGCGCCGCGCACCATCATGTCGACCGCGACATAGAGGATCACCGCGAGGCCGAGATAGGCGATCCAGCGGTGCCGCTGCAGAAGCCGCGCGATCATGGTCGCCGCCAATCCCATGAGGGCGATCGAGAGCGCCAGCCCGAACACCAGCACCATCGGATGCTCGCGCGCGGCGCCGGCGACCGCCAGCACATTGTCGAGCGACATGGTGACGTCGGCGACGACGATCTGCCAGGCCGCCGCCGCAAACGTCTTGCGGGGCGCGCGGCCCGCGATGGTGCCGTCGGCATTGATGTCGTAGTCGGAGAAGGCCTCGACGCCGTCGTTCTCGGTGTCATGGGAGGTGCGCAGCTCGCGCCACATCTTCCAGCACACCCAAAGCAGGAGGAGGCCGCCGGCAAACAGCAGGCCCACGACCTGCAGGAGCTGGGTGGTCACGCCAGCAAACGCAATGCGCAGCACCGTGGCCGCCACCACGCCGACCAGGATGGCCTTGTTGCGTTGGTCCGCTGGCAGTCCCGCGGCAGCGAGCCCGATCACGATCGCGTTGTCGCCGGCGAGAACGAGGTCGATCAGGATGACCTGAGCGAATGCAGTTAAAACTTCGGGTGTAACAAAGTGCTCCATGGCCGAGCGTCCTGTCGCTGAAACGCGGATCAGGCCTTAAGCCTTTCCGCTGCTGTTCCAGTCCGACATCGCAGCTGACCTTGAACCGATTGGACTAGGAGCTGCCAGAGGGGCCCGGCCTGGCGGTTGTCGCTGTTACTTCATCAAGGTGGGATCCACGAAGTAGAGGATCTGCTCGGGCCCGGTGAGCATGCCGGCCGCAAAGCCGATCAGTGCGGCGCCGCCCGCGAGGTCCCAGAGCGTAATGCTCTCGACGTGGCGCGGTGCGCGGAACCAGTAGGCCGCCAGCGCCAGCACCGCGGCGCAGCCGAGCGCCGTAAGGCTGAGCACCGGCAGCACCAGCGGCCGGGGGACGAACGATGCGAGCAGCAGGAGGGGTACTGCTGCCGCAATCGCCGAGCGAGGTCAGGAGGACGACGGGGTTGAGAGCGGCCTGGGCAGGCCGATAGGGACGAGCGGATTGCCAGTGAGTCATCTTGGCGCTCCATCGATGGCGATGAAGCAAATCTAATGACTGCGGGGGCGAGCTGTATCCGCAATGATCCGGTCGTAGTTCTACGGTGCGATGCGCCCGAGTTTGATGGCCTGCCGGACCAGCACGGCGACGCTTTCGGCCTGCATCTTCTCCATGATCTGGGCGCGATAGCTTTCGACGGTGCGGGAACTGAGCTCGAGCTTGGCCGCGATGGCATGACTGGTGAAGCCGGCCGCGACCAGATCGAAGATTTCGATCTGGCGCGGCGTCAGCCCGGCGAACTGGCGGGTCAGGGTCTCGCTCGACTGCTGGCGGACCTGCTGCGCGAAGGTGCGGGTGAGCCCGCGATTGATGGCGGCGACCAGCGCGCTGTCGTCGACCGGCTTCTCGATGAAGTCTTCCGCGCCGGCCTTGATGCCGGCGACCGCCATCGGCACGTCGGCATGGCCGGAGATGAGCACGACCGGGATGTCCGCTCCACGCCTCGCCAGCTCGCGCACGAGCTCGATCCCGTCCATGCCGGGCATTCGCACGTCGGCCACAACGCAGCCCGGCCGCGGGCGGTCGAACGCCGCGAGGAAGCTGATCGCGGAGTCGAAGGTCTCGACCGTGAAGCCGAACACGCCGAGCATCTCGGCGAGCGCGTGCCGAACCGACTGCTGGTCATCGATGACGAACACGGTGGTCATTGCGGTCATCTTAGCGCTGGCTGTAGCGGCAGCGAGAAGCGGAACTCGGTCGCACCGGGCTCGCCCGAATGCAGCCAGATGCGGCCGCCGTGCAATTGCACGATCGATGCGCAGATCGAGAGCCCGAGGCCAAGGCCATCCGGCTTCGAGGTGGTGAGGGGCTCGAACAGGCGGGCTGCAAGCGAAGCCTCGATGCCGGGGCCGTTGTCGGCGACGCGAACCTCGACGTGATCGTCAAAGCGGCACACGGCGATACGCGCAATTCCATCCTTGCGCCCGGTGAGCGCTTCCATCGCGTTGCGCACGAGATTGAGGATCACCTGCTGGAGCTGGACCCGGTCGCCATGCAGCGGCGGCAGCTCAGGCGGCACGTCGAGCACGATCTTGATCGCTTTGGCTCTGGCTTCCGCCCGCACCAGGATCAGGGCATCGTCCAGCATGCTGAGGGCGTCGATCGTGCTCACATGCGGATGGCCGCGGCGCAGGAAGTCGCGCATGCGCCGCACGACGCCGGCGGCGTGATCGATCTGCGCAACCAGGTTGGTAAGATTGCCGTCGGTGCGCGCATGATCGATGCTCGGCGCGCGCAGGAGCTCCTGGATAGCGCGTGCAAGCGCGCGCGCGGCCGTCATCGGCTGGTTGATCTCGTGCGCGAGCGCGGAGGCCATGCCGCTCACGAGCGTGAAGCGGGCGGCCTGTGCGGCCTCCAACTCTCTTGCCCGCAGTCGCGCCTCGACCTCCCGCATGGCGCGGGCGGCCTGGCGGCGCTCGGTCACGACCACGCCAACCGTCAAGCCGGTCGCGGTCAGGATCAGCATGAGCGCTTGGAACTCAGTGAACACATTGGCGTCGTAGCCATGGTGCTGCAGCAATCCTACGAGGCAGAGCTGCGTCAGCGCGAGCCCAAGGCAGGCGCCGTCGACACCATGGCGCACCGCCGCCACCACGACCGGCAGGAAGAACAGATAGAAATATTTGAAGCCTGCCGCGCTCTCGGTTCCGAGAATGAACCATAGCAACAAGGTCACGAGTGCAACATAGAGAACGATCTCGGGCGCCAGCGCGCGCAGCGCACGCACAGAGAGATGCGGCGTGTGCAGGACCAGGCGGAGCGTCAGCGGCGTCACCACGGCAATCCCGATCAGGTCGCCGACCAGCAACGGCAGCGCAGCGAACGGGAGGTCGCCGAGATCGAGCTGTGCATCGGCGACCAGGAGCAGCGATACGAGCACGGCCACGGTGGTCGCGCCCAGGCCGCCGCCGATGAGCAGCAGCAGCACATCGCGCAGAGACCCAAGGCCGGCATCGAATGCCAGTACGCGTCGCGCGATCACGGTCATGCCGGCGTAGCCGATTGCAATGATGCCGGCGATGCCGATGATGATCGGCCACGACAGGCTGCTGCGCAAGACCGCGATTTCGGCAATGACCACGCCGACGAACAGCACGACGCCATAGCGCGCGCCCGCGAACAGCATGAGGGCAAAGACGGCGCCGAGCCCTGGGTTCCAGGGCGTGACCGGGACGCCCTTGTACTCGTGGATGAAGCTCAGCCACTCGAGCAGGAGATAGGCGGCAAGAAAGGCCGCTCCGAGCAGCAGGCGCGGGGCGCTTGCAACGAGTGCGGCGCCCGGCACGCTGTGGGTTACGACGTGAGCCCGGGAGGGTCCGATGTCTCCGATATTCGACAACAAGCTGCTCCTGCGCGCGAACGGCCAAATTTATCACTGCCGGAGCAGGCGACCGGCGATGACATATCAGCGCATATCGGGCGCTGTTTGGGCACTTTGGCGGGAGCTAGGCGCCGAGCTTGTCCGCGAGCTCCGTGAAGCTCGTTGCGGCGACATCGACCGGCACCTTCGGCGCGCTTTCGCCGGTGCCGGGCCCGTTCTCGCCCGGCCGTCCGACATGGCCGGTGCGCAGGCCATTCTCCGCCGCCGACTTGAGATCGTTGCTGTGCGCCGCCGTCATCATGCATTCCGACGGCTTGATGTTGAGCGCCTCGGCGGCGGCGAGATAGACGCGCGGCTTCGGCTTGAAGTCGCCGGCGATCTCGGAGCCGAGGATCGCATCCCAGCGAATGTCATTGCGGCGCGCGATGTCGACCATGATCGCGATGTTGCCGTTGGAGCAGGGCGCCATCATGAAGCGCTTGCGCAGGCGGGTGAAGCCAGGGCCAACATCCGGCCAGGCATCGAGCCGATGCCAGGCGAGATTGAGCTCGTCGAGCACTTTGCCGTCGACTTTTTCGAGTCCGAACTTCGGCAGGATGCGATCGAGCATGCGCCGATGAATGATGTCGAGCTTGACGAACGGAATCTTGCCGCTGCGCACCTCGTCCATGCCGGGCTGATATTGCGCGCGCCAGGCATCCGCGAAGGCGAGCCAGTCGAGTGATATAGCCGAGTGGCGAAAGGATCGTGCGCGCCTCGCGCGCCACGCCATTGCGCCAGTCGACCACGGTGCCGAACACGTCGAACACCAAAGCCTTCACGCTGTCGCCGAGCGCAGCGCCTTGCGCTCGCGCGACGCTGGGCGCCATCAGGCGGCTGCCGAGCACGCCGGCGGTCGTGGCGGTGACGCCTCGAAGCAAAGTACGACGATTGTAGGTGGTCATGGTGTGATCCTCCCGAAAGCGTTCTTGGGTGTTTATCAACCCACGATAGCCCGGCAGCGCGGTCGGGCACCAGGAACGGTTGCGTGAGGAAACGGTAGCCGCCTGCTAAGGCGCCGTCGTACCGGCCTCGCTGACGAGCGGCAGCGGCTGATCGTCGAGCATCGCCTGGACGGCGAGCCGCGCGGTCGCCGGATCGAGGCGGTGCTGCGCGGCGAGGTCGGCGCAGTCGGCGAGGATGGCGTCGACGTCCTGCATGATCTTGAGCCGCTTGTAGTTGTCGTCATGGTGCAGACCCATGCTGGCGCCGACGATCTCCAGCGCGTTGAGCGACCTCGAACGGCCAGTCGCGCTCGTGCGCGCACAGTTCGCGATGATCGGCGTGATAGACCGCGACCAGCGCGTCGACGCCGGCGTCGCGCGCGGCTTTGAGCTCGTTGAGCTGCAGCTCGCGCTTGTAGGCCGGCAGCGCGCGCAGATAGTTGCTCATCAGGCCGGGCGAGGGCTGGCCGAGATCGACCAGCTCGATGCCGGGCACGGCGCTCAGAATGCTCCGCCGCCGCCTCCATCACGCCGGGCGCGCCGGTGTGGCGATGGAGCGCGATCCGCATCGGCACGCGCTGGCGCAGCAGCGGCCGCAGCCGCGTCGAGCTGCGAGCGCAGGAACAGCACGAACGGCGTCATCTCGAACGGCTTTGCGCCGCGCGTGCGCTCGACCGTCGGCAGCGTGATCTCGGTGAACTGCACGAAGCAGCTCGGGCACCACGCCAGCACCTGGCCGGTCTTGCTGCTGGCGAGCTTGTCCATCGTGTTCTCGCCGAAGCGGCCGGAGGTGTCGACGTCGCCGGTGCGCATCTGCACGACGCCGCAGCAATGGCTCGGGCCGCCCATGACGTGATAGCTCACGTCGATCGCGTCCATGATGTCGAGCGCGAGCAGCGCGATGTGCGGCGTCTTGAGCACGTTGCAGCCGGTGTAGAACACGACGTCCGGCGGCTCGCCGCCGGTCGCGCTCCGCGCTCGGGTTCTGGCCGAGGCGCGCAAGCTGCGCGTCGGTCAAGCTGCATGCGCGAGAGCTGCGTCGACGTCGCGCGCGACCAGGCGGAAGCCGTCGACGCCGAGCTTGCGCTGCTGCGCGCGGCTCGTTCTTGGCGCGCGCCATGGCGACGCGCGCCATGTTGAGCAGGAAGCGCGGGTTGACGCCGTAGTCGCAGACCTTGATGCACTCGCCCGAGAGCACGCAGGAGCTCGCCCATTTGCGCGAGGCCTCCGGGCCCGTCGCCCATGCGCACGATGTCGAGCACGCCCGCGATCGCCGCCTGCGGATCGGCGTCGGCGATGCCGGCCGGCGCCGGTGATCGGACAGGCCTCGAAGCACTTGCCGCAGCTGGTGCAGGCGTCGAGCATGGCGTCGACGCGGCCTGCAGGGCGGTTTCGAAGGCGCGGGCTCAAACGATCGCGGCATGGTCATCCTGACAGGCGGGCGGTCTGACGCCCAGCCTAGGAGTGGGCAAGCCGTTTGCAATCGGGCAGACGTGGCGCAGGCCTTGGCGCGACCGGCAGTTGTCGGAGCCGAGTCGCTGATACAAGCCCGCACCGCACGGACTCAATTGCCAGCAGCATCAGAAGCACCATGAAGCGCAGCACCGATCGCATCCTCACCACCCACGTCGGCAGCCTGATCCGGCCGCCGGAGCTGCAGGAGTTCCTGCGCGCGAGGCAGAAGGGCGAGGGCTTCGATCAGCAAGGCCTACGATCAGTGCCTGACCGACTCGGTCGCCGACGTGGTGCGGCAGCAGGCCGAGGCCGGCATCGACGTGGTCAGCGACGGCGAGTTCGGCAAATCGATCAGCTGGTCGCAATACGTGCTCGAACGCCTGTCGCGGCTTCGAGCGCCGGCCGTTCAAGCCGGGCGCGCAACACGTTCCAGCGCGGCGCCGACCGCACGCGCTTTGCCGAGTTCTACGCCGAGCTCGACGCGCGCGAGGGCGTCGCGACGACGCATGGATTCGGTCTGCGTCGGGCCGATCACCTATACCGGCCAGGCCGCAGCTCCAGCGCGACATCGACAACTTCAAGGCCGCGCTCGAAGAGCGCCAAGGTCGACCGAGGCGTTCATGCCGGTCGCGGCGCCGGCGAGCGTCATCCCGGACCGCAAGAACGAATACTACAAGAGCGAGGAGGAGCTGATCCGCGCCATCGGCGAGGCGATGCGCACCGAATACAAGATGATCGTCGATGCCGGCTTCATCCTGCAGCTCGACGACGCGCGCGCCGCCACCACCTACGACCGCATGGTGCCGCCGGCGAGCTTCGAGGACTATCGCAAGTGGGTGGCGCTGCACATGGAGGTGCTCAACCACGCGATCGCAGGGCCTGCCGCCGGAGCGCATCCGCTATCACGTGTGCTGGGGCAGCTGGCCGGGCCCGCACGTCACCGACGTGCCGCTCAAGGACATCGTCGACCTGATCCTGCAGCGTGAAGGTCGGCGCCTACGTGATCGAAGGCGCCAATCCGCGCCACGAGCACGAATGGAAGGTGTGGAAGGACGTCAAGCTGCCGGAAGGCAAGGTGCTCATCCCGGGCGTCATCAGCCACGCCACCAACGTGGTCGAGCATCCGGAGCTGGTCGCCGAGCGCATCGTGCGGCTCGCGCAGCTCGTCGGCCGCGAGAACGTGATCGCCGGCACCGACTGCGGCTTCGCGCAGGGCCCGTTCCACCGCCGGGTCCACCCCTCGATCATGTGGGCGAAGCTCGAAGCGCTGGCCGAGGGCGCGCGGCTCGCGAGCAAGGAACTGTGGCGCTGAGCGCGCTAGCGTTCCTATGAAGGCCGCGCGGCGATGTTGATAGGAACATCAAACCGCCGCAGGAGGCTGTGCGCAAGGCTGCGACATGATCGACCGAACGCTGCATTGATGGCTGCGGGCGCCCCGACTATCCTGCTGCATTCATGGGAGGATCATTCATGAGCACCCGGGCCCTGTTTGCCGCTGCCGCAGTTTGCCTGGCTTCGCTTCCCGCTCAGCCCATGCGCAAGCTCGCCGCGCAGACCTATCCGTCGAAGCCGGTGCGGATCATCGTGCCGTTCGGCGCCGGCGGACCGGCCGACGTGTTCGCGCGCGTGATCGCGCAGCATCTGACCGAGGCAGCTCAAGCAGAGCTTCGTGATCGAGAACCGCCCCGGCGCCGGCGCCATCATCGGCACCGACGCGGTCGCGAAGTCCGCGCCCGACGGCTACACGCTGCTGCTGATGTCGAACACCCACACCACCAACGAGTCGCTGATCCCGAACAAGCCGTTCCAGCTGATGCGCGATTTCGTGCCGATCTCGCCGATCAACTATTCCGACCTGCTGATGGTGGCGCATCCCTCGACCGGCGTGAAGAACCTCAAGGAGTTCATCGCGCTCGCCAAATCGAAGCCCGGTGCAGCTCAACTACGCCTCGTCCGGGCCGGGCACGCCCTATCACATGGCGGGCGAACTGTTCAAAGCGATGACCGGCACCGACATCGTGCACGTGCCGCACAAGAGCTCCGGCGACATGCGCATCAGCGTGATCGGCGGCCACGTGCAGATGATGTTCGACGCCATCACGGTGATGGCGGAGGGCGTCCGATCCGGCCAGCTGGTCGGCGCTCGGCACGACCGGCAAGCAAGCGCTCCGCGGTGATGCCGGAGGTGCCGACCGTCGCCGAAGCCGGCGTGCCCGGCTACGAGGCCACGATCTGGCTCGGCCTCATGGCGCCGACCGGCACGCCGAAGCCGATCGTCGACAAGCTCAATGCCGAGATCCTCAAGATCATGAACCGCGCCGACGTGAAGGAGAGCCTGGGCCAAGCAGGGCGCCGTCCCGATGCCGATGAGCCCGGCGAGTTCGACAAATATCTGCGCGCCGACATCGAGAAATGGGCGCACGTGGTGAAGGTGTCCGGCGCCAAGGCCGAGTAATCGCTGCGCGCGTCAGCGAGCGCCCGATGCGCGGCACCAATCGGCGAGCGGGCGCACGACATGCGTGTTTATGAGAAATTTATGTCGCGCTGCTGCGCTGACAGATCTGTGAACTCGCACTACTTGCAATGCTGCAAATTCTTCGGATGAATTGATCCGAGCAGGGTCATGAACAGAAGCGATAACGTCGATTCTGCGCCGCCTCGCGGCCGACGACTGAAAGCTGGCAAGCCAGCAGGTGCGAGCGGCGGTCGCAGGCAGGAGAGATTCGAGCATGATCAATCTCGTGAAGATTGCGCTGCGGCGGCCTTACACGATGGCGATCGCGGCGATGCTCATCATGCTGATGGGCTTCATCTCCGTCACGCCGCATGATCGTCGACATCTTCCCGAACATCGACATCCCGGTCGTCTACGTCGCCTGGAGCTTCAACGGCCTCAATGCCGAGGACATGGAGCGGCGCGTCGTGCTGGTCAGCGAGCGCGCCTATTCGACCACGGTCAACGGCATCGATCACATCGAGTCGCTGTCGATCCCCGGCCAGGGCATCCTCAAGATCTACTTCCAGCCGGGCACCGATATCGGCGGCGCCATCGCGCAGATCTCGGCGCAGAGCAACGCGGTGCTGCGCATCGCGCCGCCGGGCATGCAGCCGCCGAACATCATCCAGTTCAACGCGTCGAACGTGCCGGTGGTGCAGGTCACGCTCAACACCAAGACGCTGCCCGAGCAGATGCTGTCCGACTATGCCAACCAGTTCCTGCGGCTGCGGCTGTTCACGATTCCCGGGCCTGTCGATCCCGGGCGCCTTCGGCGGCAAGCAGCGCCAGATCATCGTCGAGGTCGATCCCGCCAAGGCCAGCTCCAAGGGCCTCTCGCAGATGGACGTCGTCAACGCGCTGGGCTCAGCGAACGTGATCGTGCCGGCCGGCATCGCGCGCCTCGGGCCGAAGGAATACAACATCCAGCTCAATTCCAGCCCGCGGCTGGTCGAGCAGTTCAACGACCTGCCGGTCGGCGTCCGCGAAGGCGTTCCGGTCCTGCTCGGCGACATCGCCAAGGTCAGCGACAGCTTTGCGCAGCAGACCAACATCGTGCGCATCAACGGCCAGCGCGCGAGCTTCCTGCCGATCCTCAAGAACTCGACCGCCTCCACGATCGCGGTCGTCGACGCCGTGCAAGGCGATGCTGCCGGACATCCAGGCCACGGCGCCCGAGGGCATGGAACTGAAGATGGATTTCGACCAGTCGGTGTTCGTGCGCGCCGCGGTCGAGAACGTCGTCAAGGAGGCGATCCTTTCGTCGATCCTGGTCTCGCTGATGATCCTGGTGTTCCTCGGCAGCTGGCGGAACACGGTGGTGGTCGCGATGTCGATCCCGCTGTCGATCTTTGCCGGCGTCGTCGGTCTGTTCCTGACCGGCCAGACCATCAACCTGATGACGCTCGGCGGGCTCGCGCTCGCGATCGGCATGCTGGTCGACAACGCGACCGTCGTGATGGAGAACATCCACCGCAACCAGACGCTCGGCAAGCCGCTGACGGTCGCGATCCTCGACGGCTCGGCCGAGGTGATCCAGCCGCTGACGGTCGCGACGCTTGTGCATCTGCATCGTGTTCTTCCCGGTCGTGTTCCTGACCGGGCCGGCGCGCTTCCTGTTCATTCCGCTCGCCATCACCGTCGTGCTGTCGATGCTGGCGTCCTACGTGCTGTCGTTCACGGTGGTTCCGGCCTTTGCCCGCCAGCTCCTCAAGGACGAGCATCATCGACGACCGAGGACGCGCCAGCCAAGGGCTGGGGCGCGCGGCTGGCCGGCGCCTTCGATCGCGGCTTCGACCGTTTCCGCGACGCCTATGGCCGCGCGCTGGAGACCGTGCTGCTGCGCCGGAAGTTCGTCCTCGGCTGCTGTCGCGGTCCTGATCGCGGTCACCGGCGCGCTGGTGCCGGTGGTCGGCACCGACTTCTTCCCGGCCGCCGACGTCGGCATCATCAAGCTGCACGTGCGCGCGCCGCGCGGCAATCGCCTCGAGGGCACCGAGCAGATCATGGCCGCGGTCGAGGACCGCATCCGCGAGATCATTCCGCCGAAGGAACTGCGCACCATCAACGACACGATCGGCGTGCCGGGCGGCGCTCAACCTCGCCTTCGTGCCGAGCGACAACGTCAGCGGCGCCGACGGCGAGATGCTGATCTCGCTCAACGAGCCGCACAAGCCGTCGGAGTACTATCGCAGGATCATCCGCGAGAAGCTGGCGGAGGATTTCCCGGGCACGATCTTCTATTTCCAGACCGCCGACATCGTGAGCCAGGTGCTGAATTTCGGCCTGTCGGCGCCGATCGACATCCAGATCCAGGATCAGAACCTCAAGCGCGGCTATGCGGCCGGCCAGAAGCTGCTGCAGATGATCAAGCGCATCCCCGGCGTGGTCGACCCGCACATCACCGCAGGTGCTGGATTTCCCGACCCTGCAGATCGACGTCGACCGCCAGCGCGCCGCGAAGCTCGGCGTCGCGCAACGCGACGTCGCCAACAACATGCTGACCTCGCTGGCGGGCAGCACGCTGGTCAGCCCGACCTATTACCTCAATCCGCAAAACGGCGTGAACTACCAGGTCGCGGTGAGCACGCCGCTGGAGAAGCTCGCAGACCGTCAACGACATTCTCAGCTTCCCGGCCAATCCGCCGATCAACAACATTTCGCCGCTGCCCGCGGTGGTGACGCCGATGACGGTGCCGACCGCGCAGGTCACCCGGCTCGGCGATATCGCGACCGTGCGGCCGGGCTCGACCATGAACTCGATCAACCACTACACCATCCAGCGCGTCATCGACGTCGCCGCCAATGTCGAGGGCCGCGATCTCGGCTCGACCGCGGCCGAGATCAAGCAGGCGATCGCCGAGGTGCAGAAGGACCTGCCGTCGACCTCGAAGATCTTCCTGCGCGGCCAGAACGAAGTGATGGAGAACTCGTTCCGCCTGCTCGGCTTCGGTCTGATCCTGGCGATCATCCTGGTCTATGCGGTGCTGGTGATCCTGTTCCAGTCCTGGGTCGATCCGTTCATCATCATGATGGCCGTTCCGGGCGCGCTGCATCGGCATCATCTGGATGCTCGGTCTCACCGGCACCACGATCAACGTCGTGTCGCTGATGGGCGCGATCATGACGATCGGCATCTCGGTCTCGAACTCGATCCTGGTGGTGAGCTTCGCCAACGACCTGCGCGCCCGCGACGAGAGCCTCACGCCGATGCAGGCCGTCGATCGAGGCCGGCAAGACCCGGCTGCGCCCGATCCTGATGACGGCGCTCGCGATGATCATCGGCATGATCCCGATGGCGCTCGGCCTCGGCGAGGCCGGCGAGCAGAACGCGCCGCTCGGCCGCGCCGTCATCGGCGGGCTTGTGGTCGCGACCTTCGCGACGCTGTTCCTGGTTCCGATCTTCTACACGCTGCTGCGGCAGCAAGCTGCCGGCGCTGCACACGCTCGATCAACGATTTGCCGCCGAAGCAGCCGGCGCATCGACTGGAGGTCTCGCTCATGGCTAGTACGCAAGACGCGCGCTCGCCCAAGTTCTACGTGTTCTGGCATCGCGCGATCATCGCGGTCGCGGCAGTGGCGGTGTATCTACTTCCACTTTGTCGCGCAATCAGGAGATCGCGGCGGTGCGCGAGGCGAGGGCGGCGGTCGCCGACCGCGGCCCGCGCATCGAGGTGGTGACGACGACGGCCGGACCGACGACGCGCACCATCAAGCTGCTCGGCGACGTGCGCTCCGGCGCGACGACGACGCTCTACTCGAAGGTGGCCGGCTATCTGAAGACGATGCACGTCGACAAGGGCGACAAGGTCGAGGCCGGGCAGATCGTGGCCGAGATCGAGTCGCCCGAGCTCGATCAGCAATACGCCGGCGCCGTCGGCCGACCTCGTCAACAAGCGGCGCAACCTGGCGCGCATCAAGGGGCTCTACGAGAAGGGCAACTCGACGCAGGTCGCGATGCTACAGGCGGAGACCGACGCGACGGTGGCAGAGAACAACGTCGCCGTGCTGGCGACCAACAAGTCGTATCAGACCGTGCGGGCGCCCTTCGCCGGCCGCGTGACGGCCCGCTTTGCCGATCCCGGCGCGCTCATCGGCAATGCGCAGACCAACTACGTCAGCGCGCAGCCGATGCTGACGATTTCCGACGACACCAAGGTGCGCGTCTACGCCTATCTGCAGCAGGCCGATGTTCCGTTCGTGCACGTCGGCGATGTCGGCCGAGGTGTCGGATGCGAGCAATCCCGACCGCAAGAAGATGGCGACGGTCACCCGCATGACCGGCGAGCTCGACGCGAAGACCCGCACCATGCTGATCGAGGTCCATCTCGACAACCAGGACAACTTCTTCGTGCCCGGCAGCTTCGCCTATGTGACGCTGAACGTGCCGATCGAGAGCTATCCGCAGATTCCGGTGACGGCGCTGCTCACCCGCGGCAACGAGAGCATCGTCGCGGTGCTCGAGAACGATGTCGTCCGCTTCCGGCCGGTCAAGGTCGCCTCGACCGACGGCGCCATCGTCAGCCTCGCCGAAGGGCTGAAGCCGGGCGAGAAGATCGCGATCAACGTGCCCGACGAAGTGACGAACGGCAGCCGCATCCAGCCGATCGAGGCGAAGACGCGTTAGGCAAGCGATAACCGAACCGTAGTGGTTATGGGTCCCCGCATTGCGGCCACACGCTGCCATGGCGGCGATCAATGAGTGCTACTTTGTGCTTTGGCCCGTGGTTTGCGGCGGCGGGTTCGAAGTGGTCTGCTGCTCGTGCGTGCTGGCGGCCCACACGATAAGGACGACCACGACCAGCAACTGCAATGACAGCCGAGGTAATAGTGCCGGTCTTCCAGGGACTGTCGACATTCTGATATCGGGGTGGATTTGACGCCAGGCCGCCGCGTTGGCAGCGGATCGATCTCGCCGATGGACGTGGTGGAGCGGATTGAGTGGATCCGACAGCCATCGCTGCGCTCCGTCCTTCCAGTTGTCTATCGAACAACGCTCATTGCGGCGCGCAGTTCCACCAGCCCGGTTCGCGTGCGCGACGCAACGCGCACTCGGATGCCATCTTGGATCCAAGGACAGGCTCGCTGCCGCGGTGCCGATTGGACCAGGTCCGCTGCTATCTCGAACGGCCGGCGTCGCACTGACGATCGTCTGCTGGGTTGTGCGCCAGGCGCGTTAGGACGCGGGTGCTGACCCTGCCGATGGACGCGATCGATCGACGATCGAGCGCGACCACGGCGAAGAAAAAAATCATGTTGCCCTAGCTGGTCGAGCGTGCTGGTCCAGGATTGGGTTCTCGCGGCGCTTGCAATGTCATGGCAGCACCTAGCGTTGACTGGTCTAGGCGGCGTCCGCCGGATCATGGCCGTCTCCCTGAGGTTTCGGTGCTCGCACGTGCAAGCGAGCGCTCGCGAGCCGAACCAGCTTGGTCACCGCGGAACCTCCAAGGGTACCCGATGCCGTGCTGATGCACATTGAAAACGATCCGCGCTTGCGCGGGTCCGCGTGCCAGCCGCACGGATGGACTGTGTTCCGCATTCAATCGACGGCGCCAGGAACCCGCCGATATTGATGCCGACGTAAAAATCGAACTCAGGCGCGACCGCGGCGCGATCGCCCGCGCTAGAGCTCGCCGACCTGCGTCGAGATGTTCGGCTTGAAGCGCCGACTGCCGAGATCGAGCATCAGAACGCCGCCGGAAGCAGCCGGCCAGGATGTCGCCATCATGAAGTGGCCGCAAGCCATAGCCCGCCACCGATGACGACGGTGCGGCGCTGCGCCCGGCGCCGTGATCGACGATCAGCGCCGCCCAATCGGCGTGACCAGGCAAGCCCGGTTCGACGCCAGAACAGCTGCGAGGCGAAGGGCTGCACGTCGAGCGGCCCGAACAGGGATTCGAGCGCACGCCTAACTGCGCCATAGCCGATCACGGTCTTCGACCCTGTCCAGGCTGACAGCAGATGCTGCACCATGTAGAGAACGACGAGCGCGCTGTTGCCGAAATAGGAGAAGCGCTCCCACGTCTCGGTCGCGAACAGCACCGCCAGCCCGCGCGGATGGCCGAAAAGGTCGCCCGGCGCCTTGATCGGCGTCACGGGCGCGCCGGATTCGAAGCGTCGCAGGTCCGGCGGTGGCTGGTCCTTCTTGGTCGGCATCAAGTGTCCACCTGCGCTGCGCAGATAGGTCTCCTTGCCGATGAAGACATAGCCGTTGTTCTCGGCGCAGACGTCCTCGATCCACGTCGGATTGCGAATGCGGCGATAGCTTCGGGTGATCGTCCACGGGCGTGTCAAGGCGTGGTCGAAGGTTGTGATCTCGTCGCGCAGCATGTCCGGATCGGCTTTGTCGAGCGCGAGCCGCTCCTTCACGACTGTCTCATTGTCCTTGTGCAGCGGAATGCCGCTCGGATCGAACAGACGCGGGCCTTTCATGCCGCGGGTCTCGACTTCAAGCGCACCGAAACGGCCTTCGCCGTCCTGGGCGATCCAGCGCCCGATTGAATAACCGGAGAAGGTCGGCTTGATGCTCGCGGGGAAGCTGCGCCCGTCGGTGTAGATGCGGCGATATTCGCCGAAGAAGCCGATGTGGATGTAGGTCAGCTCCGCGGTGATGATGGCTTCCATCGGCTGATAAGCGATCATCATGCGCGGCATGCCGCCCGGCAGGCAATGCACCTGGGTGTTGTAGGATTGTCCGCCGGCGGCCTCATCGGCCATGTTGGCTTCCCAGATTGCCTGATATTCCGGCGTGAGCGGGGGCTGCTGCGCCCGGCCCGGGCGCTTGCTGGGATCGAACGAGCCGCCGCCGATTCGGTCCCATTGGCCCGACCAGTCGGGAAATTTGCTCGCGTCGTGCGCTTGCGCGAGCGATGCCATGAGCAAGCCGATGCTCAGCACGGCAGCAGCAATCGACCTTGGCATAGCTATCCCCCCCCATCCCCAAAGCTGACGCGCTCGACTGAGGCGCTCGCATCGCACCCTGATGGATGTTGAGACTACACCGGCGGACCAAGCCGCCAGAAGGGGAGGCTTTGCCGATCAGCACCTTGCTCTTTCCCCATAAGTTGGCTGGATAACAGCCTCGGAATTGTAAGAATTGACACCTATATGAGGACCGTCCGCATGCATCCGGGGGAATTGTGAAGCGTTTCAAGCGTCTGGCGTGGTCCCTGGTGGGCATTGTCGTGGTCGCGGCCGCCGCTTGGTGGTGGCTCGTGGGCTCGGTGCCGATGGTGACCGTCGTGACGCCGGTGCGCGGCACCGCGGTCGAGATTGTCTACGCGACCGGCGCGGTCGAGCCGATCCGCTGGGCGAAAGTCGCGAGTCTCATCCGCAATCGCATCATCGAGATCTGCGACTGCGAGGGCAAATCGGTTGCCAAGGGCGACGTGCTGGGCCGCCTCGATGACCGGGATGTCCGCGCGCAGCTACAGGAACTGCGCGCGCGCGAAGAGTTCGCCACACGTGAGCTCAATCGCGAGACCGAACTTATCGGTCGTGGCTCGACGACGACCCAGGCCTACGAGCGTGCCTCGATGGACCTGCGCGCGATCCAGGGACTGATCTCGGTGCAGACTGAGAAGCTCGCCGACTATATGATCAGCGCGCCGATCGACGGGGTCGTGCTGCGCCGCGACGGTGAAATCGGCGAGATCGTCGAGGCTGGCCAGATCCTGTTCCGCATCGGCGTGCCAAGCCGCTGCAGGTGGTCGCGGAGGTGAACGAGGAGGACATCCCGCGCGTTGTGGTCGGGCAGATCGTGCTGTTGCGCACGGATGCCTTCATGGACCGACGGCTTGACGGCAAGGTGCGGGAGATGACGTCGATCGGCGATCCGTCGCCAAGACGTACCGCATCAAGGTCGGCGCTGCCGGATGATACGCCGCTCATGCCCGGCATGAGCGTGGAGGCGAACGTCGTCACGCGCGAGAAGCCGGAGGCGCTGCTGATTCCCTCCGACGCGGTGCAAGGCGGAAGCGTGTTTGTTATCGAGGGCCAGCGCGTGCGCAAACGCACGATCGAGCTCGGCATTCGCGGCACGCGCGCCACCGAAATGCTCTCCGGGCTGGCCGCGAATGAGCAGGTTGCCTCGCCCGCGCCGACGACACTGGCCGATGGCCGCCGCGTCCGCGTCACCGCCAAGCCTGAATTGCCAAGCCTGAATTGGCCAAGCCTGAGCCGGCCAAGCCTGAGCCGGCCAAGCCTGAGGCGGCGCCATGAACCTCATTCTCGACATCGCCTTGACCCATGTCCGCAGCCGGGCGCGGCAGACGCTGGTGGCGATCGCAGGCGTCTCGACCGGGGTCGGCTTCTCGATCATGATGGCGGCCCTGATGCAGGGGTCGCAGGACGATTTCATCCGCCAGCTTGTCAATGCGCTGCCGCACATCACCGTCACGGACGAGCGGCGCGATCCGCCACTCCAGCCGGCGGAGACCGAATACGCCGCCGCGCGCATCTATGGGCTCACGCCGGAGAGCCGCCGGCGCGGCATCAAGAACCCGCTCGCCACCATGGCGGCGCTGGAGGGCTGGGTGCCTGGCGCAGTTGCGCCCTCGGTCAAGGTGCAGGCGATCATCCGCTATGCCTCGCGTGATGTGGGCACGAGCATCCTCGGGATCGATCCGCCGCGCGAGCCGCGCGTGTCCGATCTCGTCAATCAGATGCGCGAGGGAACGCTCGCCTCGCTCTATCGCGCCACCAACGCCATCATTCTCGGCGACCGGCTGGGCGAGAAGATCGGCGCGCGCGTCGGCGCCCATATCACCGTGCAGACCAGCGAGGGCGCGCGCATCAATGCCCAGGTGGTCGGCTTCTTCCATTCCGGCGTGCGCTCGATCGACGAGAGCACCTCGTACACGCTGGCGCGCACAGGTCAAATTCTCGCGCAGCAGACCGGGCTCGTAAACGAGATCCGGGTTCGCGTCACCGATCTCGATGGCGGCGCGCGAGGTGTCGTCGCGGATCGAGCGGGAGACCGGCTACAAGTCCGTCTCCTGGCAGGAGGCGCATGAGGATCTGCTCAACACCTTCGTCATCCGCAACATCATCATGTACACGATCGTCGGCGCGATCCTCCTGGTGGCGAGCTTCGGCACCTACAACATCATCTCGACCATCACCCACGAGAAGGCGCGCGACATCGCCATCATGAAATCGCTCGGCCTGAGCGAAGCTACGGTGCGCACGATCTTCGTGCTCGAAGGACAGATTATCGGCCTCGTCGGCGGCCTGATCGGCTTCGCGCTGGGCTATGTGCTGTGCCTGGCGCTGGGCTCGATCGAGATCAAGAGCCCGTTCGTGGATGCGACCCGGATTCCGCTCGCCTACAGTCCCTGGCATTACGCGATTGCGCTCTGCGTTGCGATGACCTCGTCGTTCGCGGCCGGCTATGTGCCGGCGCGCAGGGCCGCCCGCCTGCATCCGGTCGAGATCATCCGGGGCGCGACATGACTAAATTTAGCGTGCCGCTGATCGAGACGCGGGCGGTGACGCGCATCCTGCCGGGGATCGTACCTACCACTCTGGTGCGCGATGTGAGTCTCACGATCGGCGAGCGGGAGTTCGTTGCCATCACTGGTCCGTCGGGGTCCGGCAAGTCGTCGCTGCTCTATCTGCTGGGTCTGCTTGATCTGCCGACCAGCGGAGAGGTGATGATCCGCGGACGCGCCACCTCGAGCATGAGTGATGCCGAGCGCGGCGAGGTGCGGCTGTCTACACTCGGCTTTGTGTTCCAGTTCCACTTCCTGCTGCCCGAGTTCACCATCCTTCACAATGTCATGCTGCCGATGCGGGCGCTCGCAGCGGTGAGCGAGGAGGCCATGCGCGAGCGCGCGGCGTTGCTGCTCAACGCACTCGGCCTTGGCGAGCATATCCAGAAACGGCCCGACCAGCTCTCCGGTGGGCAGCGTCAACGCGTCGCGGTCGCGCGCGCGCTTGCCAATGACCCGCCGCTCATCCTCGCTGACGAGCCGACCGGCTCGCTTGATTCGAAATCGAGTGAGCAGGTGTTCCAGATCCTGCGCGATGTCGTGGACGACCGCGGTAAGACGGTCGTCGCGGTCACGCACGACCTTGGGCTTGCCGATCGCATGCACCGCCGTATTCAGCTCATCGACGGCGCGATTACGGCCGACGAGCGGTCGGCTGGTTCCGTCGGGCCGCGCGCTGGGGAGCGGACCAAGACCTAGCTAATGGATCTTCAGATACTCGATAATCGCCCAGCGGTCCTCGGCGGTCAGGCTGGTGCCGTATTCGTGTCCTCCATTTCCGTTCCCATTGGCATTCGCGGGGTCAGCAACAAAGGTGGCATTTTGGAAAGGCGATTGATCGGTTACGTAGCCAACGTTCTTTGGATCAAAAAGGCGACTGCCGACCATGAACGTCTGTTTCCGATCGCGCGCAGGTGTCAGCAATTCCCACAAATTTGGGACCGAGCCGTTATGCAGATAGGGGGCCGTTGCCCAAATTCCGTGCAGCGCACGTGATTCGTAGGCAGCACCCGCTGTTGCTGGTGCTGGAGGTCGGAACAGACCGGAGAGTTTGTCAAAAATGAAGTCCGTGACTTCTTTGATTCGAAGGATGTTGATGGGCTGATTGAGGCGCGCCAGGTCTTTGCGTGTTGCGGCCCAGCGCTTGGATGTAAAGCCCGTTGGGGACGCCACCGTTCCACTGGGTATGGTCCTGCTGTGATGCGTTCCAAAGGAATGGATAGCTCACCGGCGCGTCGGCGGCTTTGACATTATGGGAAAGGCCAAGGTCAAGCCCGGCAACGCGATTGAAAATCATGCCGAATGCATCGAGGCGGCCCGGGCCCCAGGGTGAGGACGGCAAGCTCGCATCCATAAAGGCGCCGAACTGTTTGGTCCACGCGCCAAAATCGATCTTGAGCTGGGCAGCCCTGGATGTCGAATATCGGCCACCGAGGGCGGCTCTCGCAAAGACGGAAAAACGACCTGTGTCAGCCACAGTGGCGCGTGCCGCAGCCGTGAGATCGGAAAGGAACGATTGAAAGTCGGCATTCGTGGGAGCGCCGTCAAGGCGCAACGCATAAGTCACGTCATCCTTTTTGTACTCGAGCTGTGCGGTGTGGCATGCTGCGCAAGTCATGCCGATGTCGCCGGTGGCCGTGTCCCCCGCGATGACGAAACCAACGGGTAGCGCCTCGGGGTTGCTCCTCGATCTCGCGTTGGGAAGATACCCGTAGCGTTGGATTGATCGCCTGCGAATGGCTCGTCGACATCAACCCGGCGCAGAGCGCGGAACCAAGTGTACGGCATGATGACCGAGCCTTGGCTCGTTGTGTAAAATGCGTCACGGTCAGCGGCCGTCCAACCTTGTTCCGCATATTTCTGCACGACATTGCCGGTTGATGCGGGCTCCACATGTGCTGATCTGATCCCGAAGCCCCAGGTCGAAGCGAAGGTTGCTAATGCCACGGCAACGTTAATCGATTTGTTCATGCCTCACCTACTATCTATGACTGATACAGAAACGAATTGCGCCCATTCAAGAATGAGTAGCTCAAGGAGTGTCCGAGCTTTCGCCCAGCCTCTCAGGCACCTCATGTCAATTGTCCAGCGACGCTCTGCTGTAACTGTTTTCGTTTCAATGCAGTTATTCTACGTTTCATTCTACAATAGTAAAGCGCGGAGGCCGGTACCTGGGCGCTATCCATCAGAGCGCGCAAGCCGCTTGCCTCAGGACCGGGCAAAAACTAGCATCCAGCCGCATTGGTGCTCCGCTTTAGCGGTAACCATGGTCGACCCGGCCCTAGATAGATCAAGAGATAGATCAAGCACGAGATCAGCAAAGGGTAATCAGTGATGTCGAGAATTTACATGATGGCTGCGGCGATAGTCGCGCTGATCGGCTTGCTTGTGGTGTCGCCGGCGTCGGCCCAGCAGCTCCCTGCCGACCTGCAGAATCCCAACGTGGAGATCGTGTACAAGGAGCCGCGCACGGCTGCCTTCAAGCCGATCGCCGAGCGCGTGAAGCAGCGCCGGGCGCTCGAGCAGCTCCGGGTGTTCATGGCGCCGTTGCGGCTGCCGCGCAAGCTGACGGTCAATGTCGATGAGTGCGGCGCGCCGATGCGCGAGTACCAGCCGCAGGGCCCGGTCGTCATCTGCTACGAGGTCATCGACCAGATCGAGAAGATCGCCGCCAAGGCGGACGCGAATGTGCGCGAGCGCGTGCTGGTCGGCGCCTTCATTCAGGCCGCCTTCCATGAGACCGCGCACGCGGTGTTCGACATCCTGCAAATTCCAGTCTGGGGCCGCGCCAACGACGCTGCGGACCGGCTCGCCGCGTTCATCATGGTGAATTTCGGTGAGGACGTGGCAATGCAGACGATCCTCGGCACCGCCGATTTCTTCCGCCTGTCGGGACGCACCTGGACTGGCAGCGAGTTCGCCGAGGTGAATTCGCCGGAGGCGCAGCGGTTCTTCAACTATCTGTGCATCGCGCTCGGCGGCGCGCCGAAGACATTCGCCTTTTTGGTCAACCCCAAGGAGCAGGAGGAGCAGCTACTGCCCGACCGCCGCGCCGAGCGCTGCCAGGGCGAGTTCGAGCAGGTGCGCATGGCCTTCAATCTGCGGATCATGCCGCATGTCGATCCGGACATCCTGGTGAGGGTGCGGGCGATCCAGTGGCTGCTGCCGATCAACGGGCGCTAAAGCATGATCCCGAAAAGTGGGAACCGGTTTTCGGAAAAGGATCATGCTCGATCAAAGAAAGCTAGATCATGAACCCGATTCAACTTGATCGGATCATGGTCTAGCCGTTGTCGCAGCGCGACCTGCAGCAAGAGATGGCAATTCATTCGACGTAAAGGTGCTCAGATGAGTTCAATGATCCGGATCGTGGCTTTGACGGCGGCTTTCGCTACAGCAAGCCTCGTGGCGCAGCCTGCGCGCGCGCAAATTCCTCCCGAGCTCAAGAACGACAAGATCTCGTTCGCCTACGTTCCGCCCGAGAGCCCCAAGCTGCAGCCGATCATGGAGCGGCTGAAGAACCGTCAACTGCTCGAGAAGCTCGCGGCGTTCCTGTCGCCGCTGCAGCTTCCGCATGCGTTCTATCTGGTGGCGCGGGAGTGTCAGGAGCCGAACGCCTTCTACAACCCGGCCAGCTGGCGCATCGATATCTGCTACGAGATGATCGAGCTCATCGAGAAGGTCGCGCCGCGCCCCAACCTTCCGGTTGACGGCTTCACCCGCGACGAGGTCGTTGTCGGCGCATTCGTGGGCGTTATCATTCACGAGGTCGGGCATGCGGCTTTCGACATGTTCAACGTGCCGGTGTTCGGGCGCGAGGAGGATGCCGCCGACGAGATGGCGGCTTTCCTGGCGGTGCAGTTCAACAAGCAGGTCGCCCACACGGTCACCCGCGGCTTCGCCTTTTTGTGGCGGGCGGCCGGGCGCATGGGTGGCGAGCCCAAGGACTGGACCGACTATTCGGATGAGCACGGCGCCAGCCAGCAGCGCTACTACAACGTACTGTGCATGGGCTACGGCGCCGATCCGCAGCACTTCAAGGACTTCATCGACAAGGGCTGGCTGCCCAAGGAGCGCGCAGCCGGTTGCGCCGCGGAATATCAGCAGGTGCGGCAAGCCTTTTCCAAGACCGTGCTGCCGTTCATCAACCAGAGCTTAATCAAGAAGGTGCAAGAGACAGACTGGTTGAAGTGACGCCCGATGTAGCCCGCATGACGGGCAAACGGCGCTGATTGACCGACGTCAAGGTTGCGGGCCTCACGCAGGATAGAATTGACCATGCCGGATAAGCACCGGCGATGGGATCGGCGCGCTTTTCCGATTTCTGTGCACAGTTGGCTTGTTTCTGTGAACAAGCATTGACTGTGGGCTTGGCGCTGATTCGGAGTAAGGCACAATGGCGGTAACGGGGCAGGGGAGGGGACGGTTGGTTCCAACTGGAGTTGGTAGCATGATTGTGCCGTCGAACTACCAATCCAATGCGCTTGAGTTTGTGTCCGTCGCCAGCCGGGCTGGAATTGATTTGGGCGCGATGATTGATCCGCGCACTGAGCTGAGCTTCGCGGTGGCATGCCGCATCTGCAGGACCTGCACTTCGAGGGAGAAGTGCCGTCGAGCGCTGCGCGAGTTCGAATGCGCCCTTGAGCAGTGTCGCTTCGTTCTGCCCATGTGCTGATGTGCTGGTCGAGCTGATGCACCGTCAGCCGGGCCTGCGATCGGGGCCAGCACGCGCAGCGTGACCGCTCGCGACGTTGACGGCTGCGCCTACCGGCGTCGCTTGAGCATCGCCCCGACGCTGAGAAGGAACGAAGCGCCCACGAAAATGAGCGCCGCCACCGCGATGCGATTGGCTCTCTCCGCGGTGACCGCCTGCCGCTCGGCTGCCGCCGCAGCCCGCTCAGCGGCGCGTGCCTGCTCAAGGCGGAAAGCTTCCTCGCGGGTTTCGGAGGTTCTGGCTCGCTCCTGCTCCTTGTGACGGAGCCAATCCTGGGCGAGTGCTGTTTTCTCCTGGCTGTAGGCCTTCTGGGCAAGCTGATGACGGACCTCTTCCTCGCCGTGGCGATCAAGCTCGGCTAGGAGGGCATCGCGATTTGTGCTGACCAAATGCATGGCTGGCTCGATGGAACTCATTGGGTGGTGGTCTGGTGGGGTTCGCTCGGTGGGAAATCACTCGGTGGGGAATAGTGACGCCGCTCGCTGTCGACCAGTGTTTGGCCTGAACGGAAGCCTGCCGGAATTCGATGGTAGGATTTGGGCGCCACGACGCGGGTAGGCATACTTTCCACTGGGCGAGAGATCGAGGCGACAGGAAAGCCCTCAATCGTTGCCAGCCGCGCCAAGATTCGTGCGCTTTCGTAATTGATGCTCTTTCGCAATTGGGAAGAGCGACTTAGCGGAAAAATGGCTCAGGAGGTAGGATTCGAACCTACGACCAGCCGGTTAACAGCCGGCTGCTCTACCACTGAGCTACCGCGGAACAGCGCATCGCGCGCGCTCGGCTATAACAAAAGGCGTCCCGCCTTGCAAAGCGTGAAATCGGGGCGCCGATAAGTTCAACGCCGGCCCGCGAATTTCGCGAGGCCGGCGTTGAGAGGAAAGCACAGGTCCGGTCAGCCGGTATCGCTACCGGGCGGCAGTTCGCTTACCGGTCGCTGAAAGCGGCGAGAACCGCCTTCGGGATGTCCTGGCGCTTCAGGCCGCGCTCGGCGAGTTGGTCGTCGCTCATGCGCGACAGGGACTTGAAGCGCTCAGCCATGGCGCGCGCCTCCCCGATCCCATCGAGGAACTCGGAAATCCGCTCGCCCAGCCGGTAAAGGGCTGCCGGGGTCTGCCGCAGCAGATGGTTGATTGCAAGAGTGGTCATGATGACTTGGTCCTTTCAATTCGTCGTCGTTCGTGCCCCCTATATAGTCTGGTATTATATAGATTTCACCGTATCTTATTGCATAGCAGCAATTTTGCGCTGCATGCTAAAGTAGTGGTAATTTCTTAAAAGCTTCGTGTTGGAATGTGCGAAATCACTCGGGGGCAGGGCGGTCGCTTTGGGGGCTGCCGAAAGGTGCCTCCGAGCCGGGAGTTCCCCAAGCCCTTGTACCCCCCAAGCCTTTGGCGCCCGGAGGGTTGGAGGCCACGCCCGGAATTGAACCGGGGTACACGGTTTTGCAGACCGTTGCGTAACCACTCCGCCACGTGGCCCCAATGCTGTGGTTATAGGCACTTAGCCGTTATCGACAAGATCATTCTGAAACCCCTCCCGCGCCCCATTCTGAAAGTTTCTTCCCGCCTTGTCCGACGCTGCTACTGCGTGGTTTCCCGGCCTTCCGAGCGGCGACCAGTTGCTCAGCAGCGGAGGTGGCGATCCGGTGCGCCTGGCGCTTCCTGGGTGCCTGGCAGAGCCCTCTGGGGCGTCCGCTTGGCGTAGCCCTCGTAGGCGCGCTGGGTGCGGTGCCCGGAGAGCGCGCGGCCCTGACCATCGGTCAGCTCGCAGCTTGAAGGGTCTCCGTTATCGCGCGTTGCTTCTGCTGGGCTTCGACGGCGCCCTCCGCCGCTCCGAACTCGTTGCCCTCAACTCTGAGGACCTGGAGCTCTGCGAAACCGGGATCAGCATCACCACCCGCCGCAGCAAGACCGAAATCCGCCGCAGCAATACCGATCAGGAGGGGCAGGGCGCCGCCATCGTTCGGTGGACACTCTGCGAGGTTACGTCCGCGACGCCGCGGTTTTTAAGAACCATGCGGGTTCCGGTTTGTTGCAGGCGGGTGATTGCAGGACGATCGGCGCTCTGCGTGCAGTCGGTGGCTGGCCTGCGATTGCGACTGCCAGCGACGAGAATACAGGGCCGACATTTGTGCAGGACATTGCGAAATCTTCCTCGACCTCTCCGCCCCGAAAATATTCACAACTCGCGTTGCCACGAGGCGAGGATCGCTTTATCCTGATAGCAATAACGCATACGCTCGATAAACAATAAGTACGCGAAATAAGTACGTGTACATGGGAGGGAGAATTGGATCGACTTCGATCAGTAACCCTTCTTGGCGCTGCGGCCTGCACGATTTTTGCTGCCGCTTTTTTTGCACACACCATGGCTGCCCCCGCGAAAGATAACAATTCGAACCACGCGGGTGTCGTCGTTCCTGCTTTTGACCACCATTCGGGATGGTCCGCGTGGAAGGGGCTGATATGAAACTCGCTAGATGGCTTATCGGCATTTCTTGTGCCGTCGGTATCGTTTCGGCCGACTCCAAGGTCTTCTCCCAACCCGCGAACCAGGTCGCGCAGCATCCCAAATCGCAGTGGTCCACCATTCAGACCTACTGCTTCGGTTGCCACAACGACGTTCGTTGCCGCCGGTAACCTCTTTTTGGACAGAGCTTGGCGCCGAGTCCGTGCCCGAGCACCCCGAGATCTTCGAGAAAGTTGTGCGCAAATTGCAGCGGGCGCCAGATGCCGCCGCCCGGCACTGCCCCAGCCCTCGCAGCAGGAAGTCGACGCGCTGGTTGGCTGGCTCGAGAGCACGCTCGACGAAAGCGGCAAGGAGCACCTTGCGGGCCACGTTCCCGTCCAGCGCTTGAACCGTACCGAATATGCCAATGCCGTGAAGGACCTCCTGGCTGTGGAGATCGATCCCAACCAGTACCTGCCGGCCGATATCGCGGTCGAAGGCTTCAGCAACATCGCTGCGGCGTTGACCGTGTCACCCGCCTTCCTGGAGCAGTACATCAATGCCGCGCGGGCCGTCTCGCGCATGGCATTAGGCAAGCCGGTGCCAGAGGTCGTCAAAGCCTCCTTCCCGCCCCCCGCTACCGGCGACCAGGATGGCTATGTGGACGGCATGCCGCTCGGTACGCGGGGCGGCACGAGGTTCGAGTACACGTTCCCGGCGGACGGGGAGTACCGCTTCACGATCAAGGACCTCGACTTCGGGCTCTACCCGCGCGGGGTCGAGAACGAGACAACGGTGGTCGTGCTGATCGATCGCAAGGAAGTCTTCCGGCAAAATGTCGGCGGTGAAGCGGATCGCGCGTTCGTGGATCGCGGCGGCGGTGCACCGGCGGGAGCCAAGCTCATGCAGCAGCGGTTCACCGATATTCCCCTGCAGGTGACGGCCGGTGTGCACGAAGTCGTCGTGACGTTCATCGAGCGCTCCCGCGTGGCAACCGACGACCTGATTGCGGGCGGCACCCAGTATAATGGGTTTGGTTTCAAGGGCTATCTGCGTCTGCCGCGCCTGATTGGGGCCGTAGAGATCGCGGGGCCGCACGCGGCGGGGCCCACGCGCACACCCAGCCGGGAGAAGCTGCTCATCTGCAAGCCCGAAGTGCCCGCGCAAGAACTCGCCTGCGCCGAGCGCATCACGCGAGATCTCGCCGGGCGTGCCTTCCGCCGGCCCATCACCAAGAAAGATATGGACGGGCTGATGGCCTTCTACGACGCCGGCCATAAATTCGACGGTTTCAACGCCGGGATCGAACAGATGGTGACTGCGGTTCTGGTGAGCCCGGAGTTTCTCTATCGCGGAATCGCCCGGCCGAAGGACAGTAAAGACGCGAAATTCCATGCGCTGAGCGATCGGGAGCTGGCCTCGCGTCTGTCTTACTTCTTGTGGAGGCGGGGCCCCGACGATGAGTTGGTCAAGCTCGCGAACGCGGGCGAACTGCGACGTCCCGGCGTGCTGGACGCCCAGGTGCGGCGTATGCTGGCCGCTCCGCAGGCCGAGAGCCTGGTGACGGATTTCGCGCTCCGCTGGCTCGACCTCCTTGAGGTCGACAAATTCGAGTGGGATAAGCAACTCTTCCCCGAATTCAACGCCGAGCTGCGCCAGGATTTCGCGACCGAAATCGACCTCTTCCTGCGGAGCATCCTGCTTGAAGACAAGAACGTGCAGGAGCTGTTAACGGCCGACTATACGTTCCTCAATGAAAAGCTGGCGCGACACTACGGCATCACATCGGTGCGCGGCGCGCAGTTCCGCCGCGTCCACCTTGAGGACGAGAATCGCTATGGCCTTCTCGGCAAGGGCGCCGTGCTGTTGCACACGTCCTATGGCAACAGGACCTCGCCGATAGTGCGCGGCGCCTGGGTTCTCGACAAGCTCCGCGGCACGCCGCCAGCGCCGCCGCCGCCGAATGTGGAGACGGATCTGAGCACGCCGCCGGGCGCGAAGCCGAAGACCATGCGCGCGATGCTCGAGGAGCATCGCAAAAATCCGACCTGCAACATGTGCCACGGTGTGATCGAGCCCCACGGACTGCCGCTGGAGCGCTTCACCGTCACCGGGCAGTGGCGCGATGTCGATTGGCAGGCTAATGAGCCCATCGATTCGAAGGTGGCAATGCCAGACGGCGCGGAAATCGATGGTCCGGCAGACCTGCGCCGCGCCCTGTTGAGCCGCCCCGGCCAGTTCGTCCAGGCGCTGACAGTAAAGCTCATGATGTACGCGCTGGGCCGGGAGATCGCGCCTCATGACATGCCGCAGGTCCGGGCGATTGTGCGCGCAGCGGCCAAGAATGACTACCGGTTCTCGTCGATCGTGGCGGGGATTGTATCGAGCGATGCATTCCGCATGCAGGCACAGGAGGAGTGAAGTCCATGATTCTGACCAAGAAGCATCTTTCTCGCAGGACCGTGCTCAGGGGCGCGGGTGTGGCCGTCGGACTGCCGTTGCTCGACGCCATGATCCCGGCCGCCACCGCGCTCGCTAAGCACCGCCGCCGCGCCGAAGCTGCGGGCAGGCTTCTTCTATATTCCCCATGGCGCGGTCATGTGGAACACGAAGCATGGGAAGGAGATGGATCACTGGACCCCGAGCGGTGCCGGCGCGGATTTCAAGCTCAGCCCCATTCTCGAGCCGCTCGAGAAGCACAAGCACCGCATGACCTCGTTCGGCCATCTCGAGAACAAGGCCAGCGTCGCCTCCGTGCACAAATACAACCCGGCGACCTGGCTCAGCGGGACCAAGCCCGATCTCAAAGCGCCCGGTCCCAGCATGTCTGCGACGATCGACCAGATCATTGCCGGGCGCATCGGTCAGGAGACAGCGCTGCCGTCGCTGGAGGTCCGCTCGGAGAGTGAAACCCAGGCGGTCTCCTGCGAGGCCGGATTCGGCTGCCTCTACAGCGCCACGTTGTCGTACCGGAATGCAAACTCGCCTTTGCCGATGGAGTCCAACCCGCGGAAAATTTTCGCACAGTTGTTCGGTGAAGGCGCTACAGCGCAAGAGCGCATGGCCATCGTCAAGCAGAAACGCAGCATCCTTGATTACATCGCCGAGAATACCCGGGCGCTGCAACTGGAACTGGGCGCGGGCGATAAAGTGCGCCTCGACGGCTACCTGGACACGGTGCGAGAGATCGAACGGCGCGTTCGAGCTTGCGCAGAACCGCGATCTCTCGGGCGTGAAGGCGCCCGAGATACCTCTGACCGAGCAGGATACGACGTTCGACAATCAGGTGAAGTTGTTGTTCGATCTGATCGCGATTGCCTATCAGGCCGATCTCACGCGCGTGGCCTCCTACATCATGACCGGCGAAGGCACGAACCGGACCTATAATCACATCGGCGTGCCGAACTCCTTCCATCCGCTGTCACATCATGCCGATTATGTCGATCGGCTTGAAAAGCTGGTCAAGATTCAGCGCTATCACGTGGAGCGGTTCGCGGAATTCGTCACGAAACTGGCCGCCACACCCGACGGCGAAGGCACGCTGCTGGATCACTCCATGTTGCTCTACGGCTCCAACATGGGCAACAGCAACGTGCACGGCAATTATCCGTTGCCGAACATCCTGGTCGGCGGCGGCAACGGCGCGCTCAAGGGGGGACGGCATATCGACCTGCCCGCGCGCACGACGATTTGCAATCTGCACCTCACGGTGCTGAACAAGGCGGGTTTGGAGATGAAGAGTTTCGCGGACAGCACCGGCGAGATCGCCGGTGTCTGAGCGCTCGGGACATAAAGCCATGAGTCGCGGAGCAATCATAAATCGCAGGGCAATAGTGAAAGGTGCGTTAGGCGGCGCCGCGTTAAACGTCCTGGGTCTGCCCCTGCCGCCCTTTGCGCGCTCCGCTTTCTCCCAAGAAAGCCCCGCTGTCGTTCCGGTGAGCGAGGGTTTCGTGATGCTCACCGGCGCCGGGGGTAATATCCTGGTGCGGACGGCAAGCACCGATCAGGTACTGGTGGACAGCGGCGCTGCCGAGTTCACCGATGCGGTGCTTGCGCAGCTGCGCAAGCTGCCGGGCGGAGGCCATGTCACAACGCTGTTCAACACGCACTGGCACCGGGACCAGGTGGGCGGAAACCTCGCCTTCGGGCGGTCGGAGGCGACGATCATTGCTCACGAAAAGACCCGGGCGCGTCTGGCGACGGATTATTACCTGGGGGTCGAGGACCGGTACGAGAAAGCGCTGCCCAAGGCGGCTCACCCGACCGTGACCCTTTTTTCCGGTGACAAGACTCTCGCCGGCGAAGAGCGGATCGACTACGGCCACCTGATCGAGGCCCACACCGACGGCGATATCTACGTATTCTTCCGAGACGCGAACGTGCTGGCCGCGGGTGATGCCATCTCGCCGCTGAAGGATCCCGTGCTTGACTGGTTTGGCGGCGGCTGGCTGGGCGGGCGCGTCGACGCGCAGGAAAAACTCTTGAAACTCAGCGATGAGAAGACGCGGATCGTGCCGAGCTACGGTCCGGTGGTGGGCCGCGCCGAGCTGCAGGCTGAGTTCGACATGACGCGCGAGCTCTTCGATCGCATGCTTGCGCTCGTCAAGAAGGGCATGAGCGCACAAGACATGCTCGATGAGGGACTTATGAAGGGTCTGTCTCGGACCTTCCGCGACCCGTTCAAGTTCGCCTACGACGCCCATAAGGGCTATTGGGCGCATCACAATTCTCTCGCACCGGAAGTGCTCTGATGGACACCGTTATGAAGCGTGCCATTTTCGCAGCCGTTTTTTGCCTCGCAGCGGCCAGCACGGCTGCCGCCGCCGATGACACCCTCGCCGGTCTGATCCAGGCCGGTAATCGGGACGCCGCGCTCAAGATGATTGCCGCGGGCGCCGATGTGAACGCAGCCCAGGGAGACGGTACAACGCCGCTGCACTGGGCCGTCTACAAGATCGACGCGGATCTTGCCCGCGCGCTACTCGAGCGCGGGGCGAAGCCCGATGTCATCAACAATTACGGCTCGAGCCCTTTGGCGGAGGCGGTAAAGGTTGCCAATGCGCGCCTGGTCGGAATGCTGCTCGATGCAGGCAGCAACGTGGAGGTGCCGAACCAAGAGGGCCAGACGGCCTTGATGCTGGCCGCGCGCGCGGGATCCTTGGACGTTGCCGAGCTGCTGGTGCGCCACGGCGCCAATGTCAATGCACGAGAAAAATGGCGCGGCCAGACGGCGCTGATGTGGGCGGCGGACGCACGCTCAGCCGAGCTGACGCGGTTTCTCATCGACCATAAGGCGGACGTCAATGCCCGGGCGCTGGCCAACGACTGGCCGAGCCAGATGACCGGCGAGCCGCGCAATCAGTATCGCCCGACCGGCGGCCTGACACCGCTGCTCTATGCGGCGCGCTCGGGATGTACGGATTGCGTGCAAGCGCTGCTGGACGCCGGCGCGGATCCCAACCGGCCGAACCCCGACGGCGTGACGCCGCTGATGGTGGCCATCGACAATTTCGCATTACGACACGGCAAAGCTCCTGTTTGAGCGCGGCGCCAATCCGCATCTGTGGGATTGGTGGGGTCGCACCGCGCTGTACGCGGCGATCGACATGAATACGTACAGTCTGGATGCTTACGAAGAACGCACCGGGCCGCCCATCGTGACGACGAAGACCACCGCGCTCGAGCTCGCACGACTGTTTCTGGAGCGCCGGCGTCAACCCCAATACTCAGTTGAACATGCACCGGCCCGGGCGCGGCGGCAATTCCGGCCGCTACGCCGACGAGATCATAAGCACCGGCGCCACGCCCATGTTGCGCGCCGCCGCGTCACAAGACAGCGAGGCCGTGCGGCTGTTGCTGGAATACGGAGGGCGTGTCGACGTGCCCAACGTGATGGGCGTGACGCCGCTGATGGCCGCCGCGGGGCTCGGCATGGAGCCCGAGCCCACGCTTCAATCCCACCGCCAATGATGCGCAGGATCGGTCGATCGCGACGCTCGAAATACTGCTGGCGGCCGGCGCCGACGTGAATGCGCGGATCACCGACGTCACGAGCAGGACCGCGCGCTGGGGGCGTGGCAGCTTCATTTCGGAGCGGGGCGGGCAGAGCGCGTTATTCGGCGCGGTGCAATGGGCCTGGCCCCGCGTGGTCCAGTATCTGATCGATCACGGCGCGGAAGTGGCCATCAAGGACGACCGCGGCGTGTCACCGCTCGACGCGGCTTTGGGGCGGGCCGGCAGCGCCGACAATCGGCCCTCGCCCGCGGTCGCCAAGATACTCCAGACGGCAATCGGCCAGTAGACTGTAGGATTAGGGGTGAGTCTTGTCGCTGGTCAGAGCGACGGCCGTTTCGCCAGAGCGAGGCCGTTGCCTACTTGCCAGCTGTTTTGGAGCAGCCACCGCGCCATGGCCGTCAGCCGCGGGCGGTGTGCTTGCCTTCGGCCCCTTCAGTGGTGGCATAAGATGGTCAGCGGGTGGTCAGCTCGCGAAGGCGATCGGCCGCCTCCCTGCACGGCTCGGCTAGGAACTCGCCCGGCTTGCGGTGGCGTTGACGGTCTCCAGAGGTTCGGTGGTTCGCTCTGTTGTGCGCGGTATGCATGTCTCTCGGTTGATAGGGAAATGGCCCCGGTTCGTCATTCCGAAACGGTAACTAGGCTATTGATTTCTCGAGCCTCTGTTTGAGGCCAGTTTTTTCAGAATAGGCGTTGAAATTGCTGGGGAAGTAAGTGGTTTTGCAGACCGTTGCGTAACCACTCCGCCACGTGGCCATGCGGGAGCGCAGATGCGGGTATGCGCGCGGCGCATCGGTTCGCCCCGCCGCTATACAGGAGCGCCAGTCTGGGGAGCAACGGCTCCTGTGCCAGCGCCTGCCAACCCGTCGCAATATCTTGCGCCGGTCGCGACCTTGCCGCTACAGAGTCTGCGCACGGGTTTCGGCCTTCCCAAGGATTTGCCCGAGATTCGCTCGATTCGCCCAAGGATTCGCCATGATCGATTTTGCCGCTGCGCGCCGCATGATGGTCGACTGCCAGGTTCGCACCAGCGACGTCACCGATCTGCGCCTGATCGCCGCGATGCTGGACGGTTCCGCGCGAGCGGTTTGCGCCGAAGGCAGTCGGCGGAGCTGGCCTATCTCGATCTCGACCTGCCGGTCGAGGCGGGGCGGCGGCTGCTGAAGCCGATGGTGCTGGCAAAGCTGCTGCAGGCGGCCGAGATTGGAGAGAGCGACCGCGTGCTCGATCGTCGGTTGCGCGACCGGCTATTCCGCGGCGGTGATCGCGCGGCTTGCCGCGCTCGGTGGTCGCGCTCGAGCAGGACGCAGGCACTCGCGCGACTCGCGAAGGACAATCTGCAGGCGCTCGGGGCGCAGCAACGCCACGGTGGTGACCGGTCCGTTGGTCGGGGGCTGGCCCGCTGGCGCTCCCTACGATGTGATTCTTCTCGACGGTGCCGTCGAGGAAGTGCCGCAAGGCCCTGCTTCGCCAGCTGAAGGATGGCGGGCGCCTGGTCGGCGTGGTCGGCCGAGCACCGCTCAGCAAGGCCATGCTGTTCCGTTCGACGGGCGGCGAATCAGCAGCCGGCCGATCTTCGATGCCACGGCGCCAGCGCTGCCTGGCTTTGCCAAGCCCCGGCCTTTGTATTCTAGGCACGGTTCGCAAAGCAGCTCGATCGCTGATGTATAATATTACCATCCACAGCCGGGTGTGGCTCAATCGCGCCATTCCCCATCTTTTTGGGGCAATGCGCGGCCCGTAGGGTTTAACATTGACTGAATCATTCATATGCTCGAAAATGATAAGTGGGATTCTCGCCCGATCCGTTAGCGTGATTGCGCGGGCGCTGAGCGACTGAGAGTGGGGGTCGCGTAGGGGCGGGGCATCATGTTGCGGGGCAGGCGTCGTTATCGTCTTTGGACTGCGAGCGAGTGTCGCTGTGGCGGCGCTTGCTGTTGGCAGGCTTGCCGGCCGGCGCCGACACGCTCGAACAAGCTCTGGTCCAGTCCTACCAGAACAATCCGCAGCTCAATGCCCAGCGCGCTGCGGCGCGCGCGACCGACGAGAACGTGTCCATTGCGCTCGGCGGCTATCGTCCGCGCGTGACCGCGACCGGCAGCTTGTCCGAGGTCTATCTCGAAAACGTCTGCCAGGGCGGACCGGCAGCGGCCTCGGCCAGAACTGCCGGCGAGAATGCGGTCACGACCGTTGGTGCGACCGGCACGCAGACGCTGTTCAACGGCTTTCAGACCGGCAACCGCACGCGGCAGGCCGAAGTCGCAGGTGTTTGCGGCGCGCGAAACGCTGCGCAACACCGAGCAGACCGTCCTGCTCAGCGCCGTGACGGCCTACATGAATCTGCTGCGCGATGCCGCGATGCTCGAGCTCCAGCGCAGCAACGTCAACGTGCTCGAAGCGACGCTGCGGCAGACGCGCGACCGCTTCAGCGTCGGCGAGGTGACGCGCACCGACGTGGCGCAGGCAGAGTCGCGGCTGGCGGCCGGCCGCTCGCAGCTGCTCGACGGCGGAATCGAACTACGTCACGTCGAAGGCGCACCTACCGGCAGGTGATCGGCGTCGAGGCCGGCAAGCTGACGGCCGGCGATGCCGGTCGACCGGTTCTCGCCGCGCACGCTCGCCGGCGGCGCGGTCGCGCGCGGCCACCGAGCATCCGACGATCACGACCGCCAATTACAACGTCGATGTCGCGGTCTTCCAGGTGAAGATCGCGGAAGGCGCGCTCTATCCGACGGTGCACGCTGCAGGGCAGCGTCAACAAGACGTTCGGCTCGACCACCAACCTCAGCACCTTGCAGAACCTCTCGGCCTCGGTCGGCGGGCAGCTGTCGGTGCCGATCTATCAGGGCGGGCAGGAATACGCGACCATCCGCCAGGCCAAGGAAACGCTCGGTCAGCGGCGGCTCGATCTCGACACCGCGCGCGACCAGGTGCAGTCCAACGTCACCCAGGCCTGGGGCCAGCTTGAGGCCGCCAAGGCGCAGATCGAATCGACCACCGCGCAGGTCACCGCGGCCGAGATCGCGCTCAACGGCGTGCGCGAGGAGGCGCGCGTCGGTCAGCGCACCACGCTCGACGTGCTCAATGCGCAGCAGGATCTGGTCAACGCCCGCGTCGCGCTCGTCACCGCGCAGCGTGACCGGGTCGTCGCGTCCTACACGGTGCTGGCGGCGACCGGCGCATTCTCGCCGCAGGTGCTCGGGCTCAAGGTCCAGAGCTACGATCCGGTGACGCACTATCATCAGGTCCGCGACAGTTGGGTTGGCGTTCGTACGCCTGACGGGCGTTGATGCAAACGGCTGTTGCCAGACACCACAAATCCTTGCGTTCACACTTCGACTTGCCATACTGGTTCGGCCCGCGAGTTGGCTAGCGTGGCTGATTCGCTTCCAGTATGATCCGATTCGAGTGAGAGATTGGAATTTCGGCCGGGCGGGCCGAAGTTGGGGGTGCGGCAATGACGCAGCCTGCAAAGGCGCAAGAACCGTCGATGGAGGAGATTCTCGCCTCCATTCGCCGGATCATCGCCGACGACGACGCCGGCAAAAGCCCGCCGAAGGCCGAGAATCCGATGCCGCCGCCGCCGACGCCCATGGCGCCGCCGCCGGCCCGCGCCGCCACGTCCGGTTGCCGCCACTCCGCCGCCGGTCGAGCCGGTCATGCAGCAGGACGATCTCGAAGCGATGCTGGGGGATGCCGCCGGGGCCGGAGAAGTCCGACGCGGACGTGCTCGACCTGACCGAGGCGATGACGCGCGGAACACGCCGGATCCGACCATCGACGGCAGCCGACGTCCGATGCCGGACGATGCCGGAGTCTGCACCAGTGAGCCGGCTCCCGACGCAACGTCCGCTGATCTCGACCTCGACCAGCGCGGCGGTCGACTCCGCGTTCAATACGCTTGCCCAGACCGTGCTGGTGCAGAACGCCCGCACGCTCGAAGATCTGGTGCGCGAGATGCTGCGGCCGCTGCTCAAGACCTGGCTCGACGACAATCTGCCGGGCCTGGTCGAGCGGCTGGTGCGCGCCGAGATCGAGCGCGTCTCGCGCGGTCGCGAACCTGATCGCTGATCTGAGCGATTCTGTTGCGTCCGAGTAGTTCCCGTCGCCCGCTGCTGTCGAGCTTGCGGGCGAACCAGAGCGCCGAGCACCGGCAGCACGATCGCGGTCACGGCAAACAGCGGCACCGCCGCCGAAGCGGTCGAAGACGAAGGCGCCCACGGCGACGCCGCCGGTCTGGCCGAGATAGATCGCCGAGGAGAAGATCGCGACCGCGGTTCCGCGCGCTTCCGGTGTCATCTGCGTGGCGTTGGTCTGCAGCGTGTTGTGCAGCGCATAGAAGCCGAGCCCGATCATCGTCACCGCGATCGGCGCGAGCCACCAGGCGGCGCCGGTCGCGAGCATCAGATAGGCGATGCCGCACAGGAGCCCGCCGCCAATGGCGAGGCCGCGCTGTCCGAGCCGGTTGACGAGCTGCTGCACCGTCGCCGGCGTAGATCAGCCCGCCGAGCGCGAAGGTGCCGACGATCAGCCCGACCGCCGTGAAGCCAAGTCCGAAGCGCTGGTTGAGATCGGCGCCGACATAGGCGAAGGCGCCCCAGCCGATCGCCGCCTCGATCAGCACCGCGAGGATGACGATGCGGGCCAAGCGATTCGACAGCACGGCCACATAGTCGGCGACGAAGCCGCGCGACGTCTCCTCCGGTCGTGTCGGGCGCGCGCGTCTGCTGGATTGGTCAGGAGCTCGAAGATCAGCCCCGCGGTCGCGAGCGCGAACAGGCCGCCGAGCACGAAGAACACGTTGCGCCAGCCGAACAGGTCGCCGAGCACGCCGCCCGCCGCCTGGCCGAAAAGCTGGCCGAAGATCTGGCCCTGAGAGGTAGCGGCCGAGCACCGGCTGGCGGCGCTCGTAGGGCGTGACGTCGCCGACATAGGCCATCGACAGCGGAATGATCCAGCCGGCGCGCCGCGCCGGCGAGAAGCCGCGCGACCGCAAGCGCGGGCAGCGAGTTGGCAAGCCCGCAGAGCATCACCAGGATCGAGCGATGCCAGCGACATGACCGTGACGGTCAGGTATTTGCCGAAGCGGTCGCCGACCGGGCCGATCAGGAGCTGGATCGAGCCGTGCGCGACCACATAGGTGGTCACGACGATCGCGGCCGCGCCGACGGTGGTGCCGAAGTCGGCGGCGATCTGCGGCAGCAGCGAATCGGTCACCCGCACCTGCGCCTGGCTCGCGAAGCCCGCGACCGCCAGCAGGATGATCGAGCGGGTCGGGGTCTTGCGGGTGTCGGGGCGGGGCAGTCACGAAGGGCGAGTGCTCTGTTGCGGCGAGCCGATGCGGCTGGCAGCGCGGCGGGCGTTGACAGGAGCGGAACGTGGCGGGCTTTTTAGCGCGCCAGCAACCCGAAACCGAAACGCAATGATCGACAAGACCTACCAGCCCGCCGACGTCGAGGGCCGCATCTACGCCGCCTGGGAGGCAGGCGGGCGCCTTCCGCGCCGGCCGGCCCGAGCGGCAGGCGGCCGAGCCCTATTGCCATCGTCATCCCGCCGCCCAACGTCACCGGCTCGCTCCACATGGGGCACGCGCTCAACAACACGCTGCAGGACATCCTCTGCCGCTTCGAGCGCATGCGCGGCAAGGACGTGCTCTGGCAGCCGGGCACCGACCACGCCGGCATCGCCACCCAGATGGTGGTCGAGCGCCAGCTGATGGAGCGGCAGGAGCCGGGCCGGCGCGCGCTCGGGCGCGAAAAGTTCCTGGAGAAGGTCTGGGCCTGGAAGGCGGAGTCGGGCGGCACCATCATCAACCAGCTCAAGCGGCTCGGCGCGTCCTGCGACTGGTCGCGCGAACGCTTCACCATGGACGAGGGGCTGTCGCGCGCCGTCCTCAAGGTGTTCGTCGAGCTCTACCGCGCCGGCCTGATCTACAAGGACAAGCGGCTGGTCAACTGGGACCCGAAGCTGCTGACCGCGATCTCCGACCTCGAGGTGCAGCAGGTCGAGGTGAAGGGGCACCTCTGGCACTTCCGCTATCCGATCGAGGGCCTGCCCGACACGTTCATCACGGTCGCGACCACGCGGCCGGAGACGATGCTCGGCGACACCGCGGTCGCGGTGCATCCGGACGACGCGCGCTACCGGCAAGCTGGTCGGCAGGCTACGCGATCCTGCCGCTGGTCGGCCGCCGCATCCCGATCGTCGCCGACGAGTATTCCGATCCGGAGAAGGGCACCGGCGCGGTCAAGATCACGCCGGCGCACGACTTCAACGACTTCGAGGTCGGCCGCCGGCACGATCTGCCGCTGATCAACGTGCTCGATCGCGAAGCCAAGCTCAATCTCGAGAACAACGACGCGTTCCTCGAGGGCCTCGATCCGCTGTCGCCGGAGCTGGTCGAGACGCTGGCGCTGCACGGCATCGACCGCTTCGTGGCGCGCAAGCAGATCGTCGCGCGCATGGAGGCGCTCGGTCTGCTCGCCAAGATCGAGCCGCACACCAACATGGTGCCGCATGGCGACCGCTCCGGCGTCGTGATCGAGCCCTACCTGACCGACCAGTGGTACGTCGACGCCAAGACGCTGGCGCAGCCGGCGATCGCGGCGGTGCGCGAGGGCCGCACCGCGTTCGTGCCGCAAGCACTGGGAGGAGACCTATCTTCGACTGGATGGAAAACATCCAGCCCTGGTGCATCTCGCGCCAGCTCTGGTGGGGCCATCAGATTCCGGCCTGGTACGGCTGGGCGCTCGACGGCGACTCAGCTGTCGATCGCCAAGATGAAGATCTTCGTCGCCGAAAGCGAAGCCGAGGCGCTGGCGCAGGCGCGCGACTACTACAAGCGCGAGGTCGAGCTGTCGTCGGCTCGCTCGACGAGAGCCTCGGCCTGCGTCGGTCTTCGGCGCCGGCAAGCCTTGCCCGAAAAAGTCCCGGTCTGGCGCGACGAGGACGTGCTCGACACCTGGTTCTCCTCCGCGCTCTGGCCGTTCTCGACGCTCGGCTGGCCGGACCAGACGCCCGAGCTCAAGCGCTACTACCCGACCGACGTGCTGGTCACCGGCTTCGACATCATCTTCTTCTGGGTCGCGCGCATGATGATGATCGGGGCTGCACTTCATGAAGGAGGTGCCGTTCCACACCGTCTACATCCACGCGCTGGTGCGCGACGAGCGCGGCGCCAAGATGTCGAAGTCGAAGGGCAACGTCGTCGATCCGCTCGAGCCTGATCGACGAGTACGGCGCCGACGCGCTGCGCTTCACGCTCGCCGCGATGGCGGCGCAGGGCCGCGACATCAAGCTCTCGACCCAGCGCATCGAGGGCTATCGCAATTTCGCGACCAAGCTCTGGAACGCGGCGCGCTTTGCCGAGATGAACGACTGCGTGACCGTGCCGGCGTTCGATCCGGCCTCCGCCAAGGAGACGCTCAACCGCTGGATCGCGCACGAGACTGCAGAAGGCCTGCGCGCGAGGTCACCGAGGCGATCGACGCCTTCCGCTTCAACGAGGCGGCCGGCGCGGTCTACCGCTTCGTCTGGAACATCTTCTGCGACTGGTATCTCGAGCTCGCCAAGCCCATCCTGACGGGCGGGGACGCGCTGGTGCAAGCGCGGAGACGCAGGCGATGATCGCCTGGGTGCGCGACGAGATCCTCAAGCTCCTGCACCCGTTCATGCCGTTCATCACCGAGGAGCTGTGGCGCGTCACCGCGGAGGAGGGGCCGAAGCGCGAGCATCGCTGCTGGCGCTGACGTCGTGGCCGACGCATGACGCGCTGTCGGCCGACGATGCCGAAGCCGAGATCGGCTGGGTGATCGACCTCGTCACCGCGATCCGCTCGGTGCGGGCGGAGATGAACATCACGATGGCGACCGAGATGCCGCTGGTGCTGGTCGGCGTGTCGGCCGAGACCGAAGCGCGCGCCGGGCGCTGGGCCGACGTGATCAAGCGGCTGGCGCGGCTGTCGCGCCTGTCGATGGCGCCGACGGCGCCGGCTGGCGCGGTGCAGCTCGTCGTGCGCGGCGAGGTCGCGGCGCTGCCGCTCGAGGGCGTGATCGACTTCGCGGCCGAGGAGGCGCGGCTCGAGAAGGAGCTCGCGCGCGCGGTGAGCCGACATCGCGCGCGTCGACGCCAAGCTCGCCAATCCAGACTTCATGCGCAACGCGCCGGAAGAGGTGGTCGAGGCCGAGCGCGAGAAGCGCGAGGAGGCCGAGGGCCGGCGCAAGAAGCTCGAGGAGGCCCTGGCGCGGCTGCGTGGCGCAGCCGATCTCGCGCCATCGTCGTGACTAGGGCGTGCACTCATAAACGTGGCAAAAACGGAATGCCCGCTTTCGAAGCATTGCGGACATAAATTCTTGAAGCAAGGTCGCGATGGGCCATTTCCGGACTCATGCGCTGCAGCAACAGCCCTTCATCCCCTCGACTGCGATGGTGAGCCCCGCTGGGGCGCTCACCCTAGTCGCGCGATCGGCGCGTAGACCGGGACGGAAAGATTGCGGCGCACGCTATCAACAGGCATCGACACGTCATCCAAGCTAAACCCCATCACTGCTTGCCAATGGAGGCGGATCGGATCGCGCTCGCCATTTTTTGCAGCTTCAATGATGCGCTTTGCGACGAGTTCGCGCACTCTGTCGAAATGCGCGAAGTGCCGAAGCGAACGACAAGCCTGATCGAACGCGGCCCCCATTGCGCGGACCGCCGCGTCATCAAAGGCAAAGAATAAATCTTGGTTAGGACCGATATTCATCTTCATCTCCCATGAAGTAGGGGCGGGAGCGCGATACGGTCTCTCAGTCACCGAGGCCCGAAGCTGTTTCGGCGATGTGACCAGCTTGCCGCCTGGAAAGGAAGATGGCTGTTCCATACAGACCATTTTGCCGCATGTACCTCGGCAATTTTTTGCTGCTGGGTGGGTATCACGTTGTGACTGCGGCAATTTCGCTTGCTGCGCAGGCTATCACACGATCGTCACCAACCCGTGTCGATCATCGGTCCGGGATTTGCTTGGACTTGTCCGGAAGCGTACACTTACGCATCCCTACATCGGCTCAGTGCCAGGCGTCGGTGGCTGAGAGACAATCGAGCTCCCGCCTGAATAGAGGGGAAGCCGTGATGGCTCATGCACCCAGATCGAGGCCCGCCAAGCGACGCACAAACCGCAAAGCAGCGGGTGAAGCGCTGTTTAATCCCGCGGTATTTTTAGAGACGACGGCCCAGGGTCGCGTCATTGCCACGCATTCGAAGAAAGAGGTCATCTTTGCCCAGGGCGAGGATGCAGATTCAGTTTTCTATATCAGGAAGGGCAAGGTCAAAGTCGCAATCGTATCCAAAGAGGGCAAGGAAGCCGTCATCGCGCTGCTGGGGCCAGACGAATTTGTGGGCGAAGGATGCTTGATCGGACAGCCGAAGCGCTTGGCGACAGCCTCTGCAATGACGGAATGCGAGACGATGCGAGTGACAAAGACGGAAATCCAACGGGTCCTTGATGACGAGCCCGCTTTCTCGCAAATGTTTGTCTCGCATATTTTGGCGAGGAGCGCCCGGGTCGAAGAAGACTTGGCCGATCAGCTCTTCAACTCAACCGAAAAACGGCTGGCGCGGCTGTTGCTGCTGTTGGCCAATTTTGGAAAGGAAGGCCGAGCGGAGCCCATTCTCGCGAAGATCAGTCAGGAGACACTCGCCGAGATGATCGGCACAACCCGGTCGCGCGTCAGCCACTTCATGAACAAGTTCCGTCAATTGGGTTTCATCAAATACAACGGACATCTGGAAGTCCATAATTCTCTGGTGAGTGTGCTTCTGGCCGATCAGCCACGCACTGTGAACCCGCCGAAGTAGCATCTCCCAGTGGCAGGCGGAGTTCGCTTGCTCAAGGGTCCGCTTATCCTATCAGCACGAGAAGCCGATGCCTTGCGGCAACTCGCGACGCTGGTCGAGCGCATAGTCAATCCGCCGAAGGGGAACGACGTGGCCCTCCGCCGACCGGCCCGCAGGCCGCGCTCCTCAGCCGCTTTGAGGGCGACGCTAAGGTGGTGGCCGAATGGCCACCATCCCGGCCAAAGTTCCCTTCCGGCTCAAAGTTCCCTTCGGCCGAGCCCGGCTCAAGGACGCGATTAGGCCGGTGCAGCACCGGGCTGCCCCGAAAATCGAGCCCTACCCCTGTTTCTAGCCGATTTTGCCCCTGTACCGTCAGATGTAGGGGGTCGCGCGGGCGGGCCTACAACCTGTCGGGGGTTCCCAGGGGAAGGGGCGGCCCGGCCGGGCGCTTAGAAGGTCCGGGGCTTTTAGGGGACAGCGGCGTCCCCGGCCGAACCGCTGCAAGCCTCAACCCGAACGACGCTTGCGTCCAGCGCGATCGCGGAAGGGGATAGGGGACAAGTCGGCGCGGTGAGCAATATTGCACAGACTGACTTCCGTTGACGGTGACAGAAGTTCGGCAGCCGGGGATGTCGAACGTGTACGGAGGTGTACGACATGGCTGTGCTCAAATATCGTATTCTCGCCAATGACGGCGCCAGCGCGGGCTGGTATTGGGAGGTCGCTCAAGACCGCAACATGATCGCAAGAGGCATCGCGGTGACACACGCGCAAGCGCGCAAAGACATGATGCGTGCGGTCATATCAACACCAATCCCGAAACCGATGCGGTCCACACAACTCCACTAGGCCGCGTCAAGGCTCTTGAGGAAGCTACTACTCACCTCTCACCCACTCGACCGGCGGCACGAATGAACGTGCAGTTCGCAACGCGGACACATCACGCCGACGAAGGTGGGGTGCAGGTCCATCGTGCTATTCGTCGGGTTCTCTGACGACCGCCGGATCGAGGTCGTCCGGTTCGGCGTCGCCGTCTTCGTCCTCGGCATCATCATCATCATCGTCGTTGGGGTCTCGCGGTGGCATCGTGTTGCCCATGATGGTGGCGAAAGCCCCAGCTGGAACAATCTCGGGGATGCGCGGGGTCATGTCGGCCTCCTGTTGGATGTTGCGAGCGGGCTGCCGGGCCCTTCCAGATCAGGTTGGCCAGAAGGTCGCGATCAGGGATCGGTCGGGGTCTCTTCTGGCCAAGTCTGGCCGATCCGCCAAGGCCAAGTTCCCATTCCTCTAAAAGTTCCCATCGGCCGAGCCCTGCGTCGGGCGCTTAGAAGGTCCGGGGCTTTTAGGGGACAGCGGCGTCCCCGGCCGAACCGCTGCAAGCCTCAACCCGAACGACGCTTGCGTCCAGCGCGATCGCGGAAGGGGATAGGTCGGTGCGGTGAGCAATCTTGGACAGACTCACTTCCTTTGATGGCGCCACGGTTCGGGCAGCCGGGGGATGTCGAACATGTGCGGAGGTACGACATGGCTCTGCTCGAATATCGCATTCACGCCAACTACAGCGCGGGCGCGGGCTGGCGTTGGGAGGTCGCTACCGATCGCGACATGATCGCGAGAGGCATCGCGGTGACGCACGCGCAAGCGCGTATCGAAATGATGCGTGCGGTCGTATCAACACCAGTCCCGAAACGATCCAGGCGAGTGCTCACCTCGCACCCGACTTGGTATGGGCGCCTATACCGGGTTTGGAAGGCGCGCACTTCGCTTACCCGTGCTGCCAACCAGAAGCTTGACCATTGGCGGGACATCTCGCGCGGTTGACGCTGACTAGCTCTTAGGACTTCAGCCTTCTCGATTTTGAAATCCACCGGGGCCATCGCATATCTGCATCGTCGCGCGAATTGGAACGGAAGGCATCCGACATAGTTCGGCAATAAGTAGCCGAGTGTCACCAATGGATGCCGACCATTGCAAACGCCAAGCCGAACACTACAGGCCTTTGGCGCGCCAAATGACCGATCTAACCGAAAAGGCAACCTTCTTTGGTCTCGCAACCTATTGGGCTCGCTTGGCGAAGGAAGCAGAGCGCGGGGCCAAGGAGAAGAAAAAACCAGCTAGGTTGAAAATGCCGGCTACCGGGCCGAGTGTTAGTCGGAACGTTTCGGCACAGACGCGGTTTCCCAATCGGGCTAAAAACGAAAATGAAAAAGCCGCCTCATGGTGAGGCGGCTCTTCGTTTCCAGATTGTCGGTTCCGTCATTTGTCGTCGGTCGCGTGTCGGGCCGCATCCTTCACGTCACCGGCCACCTTATGTGCTTCGCCCTTTGCTTTGTCGATCTTGCCTTCAGCCTGTAGCTTCTTGTCGCCGGTCATCTTGCCGGCTGCATCCTTGACGGCGCCCTTCACTTTATCGGCAGCGCCCTTCACGTGTTCGCGATCCATGTTCCAATTCTCCATTCCAGGGGGATGGCTGAACAACCCCCGAGATCGACCGCCGTTCCGATAAATTAAACGTAATGTACCTTCTGTTCCTATTGGGTGGCTCGATTGGGGTGACGTTGCGAGGTCGGCTTGGGGTCATGTGTGGACGGCGCCCACGGGTCAAGGGACTTTTTTGGCTTTCTGCTTGCGGTCGGGTGCAAGTCATGTGTCCGGCCTGTTTGTGCGGCGCTCCTTGCCGCTGGCCCTGATGTAATCCGCAGATCGGGTCCCTATCATTCACTCGCGCTCAAGAGCGCTTGACCCAGTAGCGGGTTCTCCCGATCCCCGGTCCAACCGGTTCGCATCAAGCCATCATCACCCTCGACGTTCTTGTACGCCCTCGACGTAGCTTCGGATTCCCAATGCCTGGCCTTTCAGGCGGCTGCTGCGACGGCGGCGCTGCTTGAGCGTGTCGGTGCCCGATAGGTCTCGCCCTTGGCCAGCACTGCCCAGGCGATCCGTGCCATCTTGTTGGCCAGCGCCACCGCGACCACCTTGGCCGGCCGACGACCCAGCAGTTCGATCACCCAGGGATACTTGTCCGGCCGCATCCGAGCGGTTCTGACGATGGAGATTGCACCGACGACGAGTAGTCGTCGCAGATAGCGATCGCCTTGCTTGGAAATCGAGCCGAGGCGTTCCTTTCCGCCTGTAGAATTCTGCCGCGGCACCAATCCGATCCAGGCTGCGAACTCGCGTCCGGTCTTGAACGCCTTTGGATCGGTCATCGTCGCTACGACAGCCGTGGACAGGATCACGCCGAAGCCTGGAATGGCATCGAGTCGTTCGCTGTCCGCGTTGGCGCGATGGGCTTGAGTGATGCGCTTGTCGAGACCATTGATCTGGGTCTGCACCGCGTGCAGTTGCGCGACGATCGCGTGGCAGGCAAAGCGTGCGTTACTCGGCAGCCGCTCATCGCTGCTCTCCGTCACGGCCGTAACCAGCTGCTGCAGTCCTTCACGCCCCTTCGCTGCCACCAGCCCGAGCTCGGCCAGGTGGGCACGAAGTGCGTTGATCAGTTGAGTCCGCTGGCGGATCAGCAGATCCCGCGTCCGGTGCAGCATCAGCGCGCTCTGCTGCTCGACGCTCTTGATCGGCACAAAACGCATCGATGGCCGTGTGACGGCCTCGCAGATCGCTGCCGCATCGGCCGCATCGTTCTTGCCGCGCTTGACGTAGGCTTTGACATAGGTCGGCGGCATGAGCCGAGTGTCATGCCCAAGCTTCTTGAGCTCGCGTGCCCACTGGTGGGCCGTTGCGCACGCTTCCATGCCAACAAGGCAAGGTGGCAGTTCGGCAAAGAATTCGAGAACCTTCGCTCGACCAACACGCCTGCGGATCACCACCGCGCCATCCGCATCAACGCCGTGAACCTGAAACACCGACTTCGCAATATCGACACCGATCGTGCTAACCTCGCCCATGGACGGCTCCCCTCAACGTGGTTTGTTTCGACGCAACCACCCTATGGCATTCCGATGCCGCAGAGTGGGCGCCGTCCACCACATCATTCACGTCGCGTCGGTTTTGTCCGCTTTCGGGGCTAAGCGGAAATGGGCCAGAGGCAACTCTCGGATTTGTCGGTCGAAAATGACCCTTAAGCGGTCTTTCGGGCCCCAGCCTCTCTTGCTGGCGAGGTTGGAGCACGGCCGGACCATCCCATTTCCGGACGTTGGCAATGCTTGTGCGACGTCAGGGAGTTTCCATCAACACTCCGACGAGGGCCAGCGCCACGAAGGCCATCAGGATGGCGACGTTTAGGGTAAGACCGAATAGCGGGTAAAGTTTTCTCGACGAGCGATCTTTGGCGCCAAAAAAGCCCAACGCGATTCCAATCAGGTTGGTGCACAGCATTCCGCTGGAAAGCACCAACAAGGCGGTATTCATGGGCCTTGGTGGTTCGGTCCCGCTCATTGCAATCCCGACCAGCAGCACGGTGATAATGATGGAGGTTACCCCGATTATGGATGAGGCAATCCCTTGCCACTTATGGGTAAGGATGACGGCTTGATTTTCCGTGGTGATAGTCATTTTTTTCCTCGCAAGTCCCAGTCGATCGTTGATCCGATAGTGTGTTTGGCGGCCAGTCGGTGACAGGCAACAGTTGGTCTACCGTCTTCCTGACAGGAAATGAGTGATGGTCATCACAAACAATGTGATCGATTAGGCTGTCGTTTTCTGGAAGTGCGTGAGATTCCGGCCTCCGCGTCCCCGCTTTCGCGCGCCTTCGCGGGGACAAGCGCGGTCCCGGAATGACGAGTGGAGAAAGTCTTTGGCGAACAAATCCGTCGGTGTTATCGGCCTCGGCTTGATGGGAGAGGTGTTTTCACGTCGCCTGATCGACGGCGGTCAAAGCGTCGTCGGCTACGACATCGATGCGGCCAAGGGCGGGCGGCTCGCCGACATGGGCGGACGAGCGGCAGCTTCGATCGCGGAGGTGGCCCGCGCCTGCGATCCGATCCTGCTGGCGGTGTTCGATACGTCGCAGGTCGAGGACGTGGTCGAGAACCACATCCTTCCGGCGGTGGGCGAAACCTCGCGCAGGATCGTGCTCTGCGCCAGCACCTGCGATCCCGATCGCATCGCCTCGCTCGGCGAACGCGTGATTCCGCGCGGAATACGGTTCCTGGAGACGCCTGTCTCCGGCACCAGCGAGCAAGTGCGCCGCGGCGATGGCGTTGGGCTGATCGGCGGCGACCGCGATACCGCGTCCGACGCCGAACGGGTGCTGGCGATCCTGTTCCCGCGCCGCTTCCATGTCGGCCAGGTCGGCGACGGCGGACGCACCAAGCTCGCTGTCAATCTTATCCTCGGCCTCAACCGCATGGCGCTCGCCGAGGGGTTGGTATTCGCCACCCGACTTGAACTCGATCCTGCGGCGTTTCTCCCGGTGGCGAAGGCGTCCGCCGCCTATTCGCAGATCATGGATGTGAAGGGTGCAAAGATGCTCAATGGCGACTTCACGCCGGAAGGCCGTGTGCGGCAGACGCTCAAGGACGTGCACCTGATGCTGGAACAGGCCAAGCGTCATGGGCAGTCTCTGCCCATGCTCGACGTGCATTGCGACGTGCTGGAGGCCTGTGTGCGCGCGGGAGAGGCCGATCTCGACAACAGTGCCGTCATCAACGAGATCGCGCGACGGCGACGCACTAGTTAGTCGGGAGCCCCCATGCGAGAATTTTGGCTTGCTGTCAGCTTGCTTTGGCTCGCAGGAGTGGGACTGCGGCTGACCATCCTGGCGGTACCGCCCGTCATCTCGCTCATTCAAGCTGATTTACAGCTGTCAGGCACTGAGATCGGCGTCCTGACCGGCCTGCCGATCGTCCTGTTTGGTTTAGCCGCGCTGCCGGGTTCGCTCCTGATCGCGCGCTTCGGTGCTGTGGCGATACTGGTCGCAGGGCTAACGATCGCGGGTATTGCATCGGCCTTGCGTGGCGCCGTGCCGCACACGTTCGCACTCTATGCCGCCACCGTCGTGATGGGCGCAGGCATTGCCATCATGCAGCCAGCGTTGCCGCCGCTGGTCCGGCAATGGTTGCCCAAACGAGTAAGCTTCGCCACTGCGCTCTACACCAATGGGCTCCTGGTCGGTGAGACTTTGGCGGTGATGTTGACGATCCCGGTCGTCCTCCCCTTGGCGGACAATTCCTGGCGGTGGGCGTTGGCGATCTGGGGCATGCCACTGATCATGATCGCGCTGCTGACCGCGCTTCTCGCACCGGCGAGGACGGACGCCCAATCGAGCAGGACACAGGCACTCATGAGCGGGTGGCCCGACTGGAGCAATCCGCTGATCTGGCAGATCAGCTTCGTCTTCGGCGCCGTCAACAGCGTATATTTCTGCAGCAATGCGTTTCTGCCCGGCTATCTCATCGGCGCCGGCCGAGCCGACCTGATCGCAGCCACATTGACTGCACTTAACCTGGGCCAGCTCCCGGCTTCCTTTGTGCTGCTCGGAATCGCAGGCAAGCTCGAGAATCGGGCCTGGCCGTTCATCGCCTGTGGCGCCCTGATGCTCGCCTGCATCGCCGGTATGATCAGCACCGCGAGTATCTGGACTATTGTATTCGCCGCCGGGCTTGGATTTCTCGGCGCTTTCGTGCTCACACTCGGGTTTGCCCTCCCGGCGTTGCTCGGAGCACAATCGGACGTGGCGCGGATGTCGGCGGCGATGTTCACAATCAGCTACAGCGAGGCGCTGCATCGTCTCGGTGCTCAGCGGTGCCGCCTGGGACGTCGCTGGGAGCGCCCGCTTTGCCTTCCTGCCGATCGCGCTGAGTGCGGTGCCGCTGCTGTTCATGCCGCTGCTGATTCCGTTTCGTCGAATAAACCAGAATGCGGTGGTATAGACGCCAATGGCCAATCTCAAGCTCACGCTCGCCTGCTGGGACTATGACCGCACCCGCCCGCTGATGGACGGCCGCGTCAAGCCCGACGGCATCGATCTCGACATCAAGCGTCCTGCGGCCGCGCCAGAGCTTCCAGCGCATGCTGGACAACCAGGAGTTCCAGCGTCTCCGAGCTCTCGCTCGCGTCCTACACGGCGCTGAAGGCGCGCGGCGACTGCCCGTTCGTGGCGGTGCCGGTCGCGCTGTCGAAGATCTTCCGCCACTCCTGCATCTATGTGCGCACCGGCGCCGGCATCAAGACGCCGCAGGACCTGCAAGGGCAAGCGCGTCGGCACCTCGCAGTACAGCTCGACCGGGCTCGTGCTTCATGCGCGGCATGCTGCAGCACGACTACGGCGTCAAGTCCGAGGACATGCACTGGTTCATGGGCGGGCTCAACACGCTTCGTCGAGCCGCCGCTCATTCCGCTCAACCTGCCGAAGGCGATCAAGCTCGACTTTCTCTCCGGCGGGCAGACGCTCGAGACGATGTTCGCGGCGGGCGAGCTCGATGCGCTGCTGTCGCTCTACATCCCGAAGCTCTTCCTCGACGGCTCGCCGCGATCGCGCGGCTGTTCCCGAACTTCAAGGAGGTCGAGCACGACTACTACCGCGCGCACCAAGATCCTTCCGATCATGCACACCGTGGTGGTGCGCGAGGACGTGCATCGCGAGCATCCGTGGGTCGCGAAGAGCATCTACAAGGCGTTCTGCGAGGCCAAGGCGATCGCGGTCGACGGCCTCTACGACACCGATGCGCTGCGCGTCGCGCTGCCTTGGCTGATCGACCACGTCGAGGAGACCTGGCGCGTGTTCGGCAAGGATTTCTGGGCCTATGGCCTCGAGCCGAACCGGCCGACCTGGGAAGCCGATCGGCCGCTACGTGCACGAGCAGGGCCTGGCGCCGCGGGTGGTCACGCCGGAGGAGCTGTTTCCGCTCGCGGTCGAATGACAGTGAGCGCGCTGCTGGCATCTCCCCATATTGCAACCGTCGTGACGATGCGTCACGATTTGCGCATTGCGGGAGGAATCCGGGACGAATTGCGGAGGAATTGCCGGAGGATCGCGATGTCGGAAGCCGCCAATGTCGTCCATGCTCAAGGAAGCCTATCGGCGCTGGCAGGACAGCCGCGGCGGCAGCGTCGATCACTGGATGTCGATCTGCGACGAGAACATCAAATTCGGCTCGCTCGCGCAGGGCGCGCCCAGGATCGCCTATCTGACGAGCTACAGTGCGCGCGACGAGCTCGCGCGCTACTTCGAAGGCCTTGCCAAGCGATTGGGAGATGATCGACTACCGGGTCGATGCCCTTCGTCGCGCAGGACGATCGCGTGGTCATGCTCGGACAATGCTCGTGGCGCGACAAAGCGAACCGGTAAGGTCGTCAAGACCCCGAAAGTCGACTCCTGGCGCTTCGCCCACGGTAAGGCAGTCGAGTTCTACGAATATTACGACACCGCGCAGGTGCAAGCGGCGACCGTCGTGACGTCGGCAAACAGGTAGACTGGCATGGACCTCAACAACCGCCCCGGCGGGCCGAACCTGATCGTCACCGCCAAGACCGCCCACAAGGTGCATTTCCTCGACGCGGCGACGCTCACCATGGCGTCGACCATCGACATGCCGGGCTCGACCCACGAGCTCGCGCTCGTCGCCCGACGGCCGCACCGCCTACGGCTCGGTCTATGGCGACGGCGTGTTCGCCAAGCGGGTCAATCCCGACCGGCGCATCGTGGTGATCGACCTGCCGTCGAAGTCGCTCACGCGCATCATCGATCTCGGCGCCGTCTACGCGCCGCACGGCGTGATGATGGACGAGCACGGCACGCTGTGGTCGTCGGGCGAGCTCGGCAACGCGGTGCTGGCGATCGATCCGGCGACCGACAAGGTGCAGACGATCGACGTCGGCTCGACCGCGCATTGGGTCGCGGTCAGCCATGCGACCGGCAAGGTGTTCGTCTCGGTCAAGCAGGACTATGTCGTGGTCGATCGATATCGCCCGCCGCGCGGTGATCGATCGCATCAAGCTGCCGCACGTGGTCGAGGGGCTCGCGATCGCGCCCGACGGCGCCACGCTCTATTGCTGCGCGCAGGGCGCGGCCGAGCTCTACGTCATCGATGCGCGCAGCCATGCGCTGCAGCCGCACGGTGCCGATCGAGGGCGCCGATGCGTCGAAGCAGCAGATGCGGCGCGTGCGGGTCTCGCCCGACAACCGCTACGTGGTGGTGTCGTCGAACCAGGATCACCATGCGGCGATCTATCTGGCCGACGGCCTGCAGCAGATCGCGTCGTTTCCGACCAAGAAGTCGCCCATGGGCTTCGGCTTTGCGCCCGACGGCACGCACGCCTATCTGTGCTGCCACGACGACGCCGAGGTGTTCGAGTTCGAGCTGGCGACCGGGCGCGTGACGCGCACCTTCCCGACCGCGGCGGGCTGCGAGTTCATCGTCGCGTATCATTGAAGCGAATAGCGAATAGCGAGACGCGAATGGCGAACAGAAAAGCGATGGGGCAGGGATTGCTGCTTTCCTATTCCCTATTCGTTATTCGCCGATCGCTAGTCGCTCTTCGAAACGGCTTGCTCAGAAACGCGAGCCCTTGAGGCCGTAGCGCCAGGGCATGCTCGATCGCCTTGGTGATGCCGATGCGCGGCCCGCTCACGATCTCGACGTCGTCCGTGCGCGCGCCAGCAGCTCGAAACGGCGGCTGGTCGAGCGCAAGCCCGTTGTGCGCGTCGGTGATGCCGAGCGCCTCGCACAGCCGCCCCGGGCCGGAGCACAGCAGCCGCTCGTCCGCGAGGCCGCGGCGGCGCCGCATGGCGGCGAGGCCCTGCGTCGGCGCGAGCGCGCGGATCAGCACCGCGCTTGCCGAGCCTTCGCGGCTCGCAGACGAAATTGAGGCACCAGTGAATGCCGTAGGAGCGGTAGACATAGGCATAGCCGGGCGGACCGAACATCACGGCGTTGCGCGCGGTGCGTCCGCCGAAGCTATGCGCCGCGGGTTCGGTGTGGTGATAGGCCTCGACCTCGACGATGACGCCGCCGACGCCATTGAACAGCAGCGTCGCGCCGATCAGTCGGGCGCGACCGCGTGGACGCTGCGGGCGAAGAAGCTCGAGTGGAGCGGAACGGACATTGCCGCCAAGTTTTAATCGAGTCCTGGCGGAGCCGTTGGCTTTTGAGCGGGATCGTTCACGAGCCGTTGGTTGCAGGCAAAATTTCTGCAAGCCCTCTGTCGTTTTTCGCCTCGGTTTTGTCCGGCTTCTGACGCACGCGCCGGTCCAAGCGTTGCAGTTACGCAACAGACGGTAGGATGTTGCAGTGGATAAGCACCTGGGTACTAGCGCAGTTCGAATTATCAGCCATTCTGGTCGGCGCGCAAAAGCTCCGTTTCCCGCGAGTTTAGGGAGAAACCACGTTGTGACCGCCATTGGATTGTTCACTGTGACCAACCGGCAACATACCAGAACATTTCTGCAACAGGGCCATCACTGCCGCTTTTTAGCCATAGCGGTTTCTGAAATCAGGCTCGGTTAAAGCCCCGAAGGGCCAGTGGTAACCCGCGATGGACGCCAAGACCAATCTCAAGGCCAACCTGCCCAGCCGGCACGTGACCGAGGGTCCCGAGCGCGCGCCCGCATCGCTCCTACTATTACGCGATGGGGCTCACCCGCGAGCAGATCCATCAGCCGTTCGTCGGCGTCGCGAGCTGCTGGAACGAGGCCGCGCCCTGCAACATCGCGCTGATGCGGCAGGCGCAGGCGGTGAAGAAGGGCGTCGCCGCGGCGGCGGCACCCGCGCGAGTTCTGCACCATCACCGTCACCGACGGCATCGCCATGGGGCACGAGGGCATGAAGTCCTCGCTGCCGTCGCGCGAGGTGATCGCCGACTCGGTCGAGCTGACCATGCGCGGCCACGCCTATGACGCGCTCGTCGGGCTTGCCGGCTGCGACAAGTCGCTGCCCGGCATGATGATGGCGATGTGCCGTCTCAACGTGCCGTCGATCTTCATCTACGGCGGCTCGATCCTGCCCGGCACCTTCAAGGGCCAGCCGGTCACCGTCCAGGACGTGTTCGAGGCGGTCGGCAAGCATTCGGTCGGCGACATGTCCGACGCCGATCTCGAGACGCTCGAGCAGAATGCCTGTCCGTCGGCCGGCGCCTGCGGCGCGCAGTTCACCGCCAACACCATGGCGACGGTGTCGGAAGCGATCGGGCTCGCGCTGCCGTATTCGGCCGGCGCGCCTGCGCCCTACGAAATCCGCGACGCCGTTCTGCATGACCGCCGGCGAACAGATCATGGACCTGATCAAGGCCGGATCCGGCCGCGCGACATCGTCACCCGCAAGGCGCTCGAGAACGCGGCGGCGGTGGTGGCGGCCTCCGGCGGCTCGACCAATGCGGCGCTGCATCTGCCGGCGATCGCGCACGAATGCGGCATCAAGTTCGATCTGTTCGATGTGGCCGAAGTCTTCAAAAAGACACCATATATCGCGGATTTGAAGCCGGGCGGCCGTTATGTTGCCAAAGACATGTTCGAAGCTGGCGGCATCCCGCTGCTGATGAAGACGCTGCTCGACCACGGCTTCCTGCACGGCGATTGCATGACCGTGACCGGCCGCACCATTGCCGAGAACCTCAAGCGGGTGAAGTGGAACAAGGACCAGGACGTGGTCCGTCCCGCCGACAAGCCGCTGTCCGCCACCGGCGGCGTCGTCGGGCTCAAGGGCAACCTCGCGCCGGAGGGCGCGATCGTTAAGGTTGCCGGCATGGCGGACTTGAAATTCACCGGCCCGGCGCGCTGCTTTGACGGCGAGGAGGCGTGCTTCGAGGCGGTGAAGAACAAGACGTACAGGGAAGGCGACGTGCTCGTGATCCGCTACGAAGGGCCCAAGGGCGGCCCGGGCATGCGCGAGATGCTGGCGACCACCGCTGCGCTCTACGGTCAGGGCATGGGCGGCAAGGTCGCGCTGATCACCGACGGGCGCTTCTCCGGCGCGACGCGCGGCTTCTGCGTCGGCCATGTCGGGCCGGAGGCTGCGGTCGGCGGCCCGATCGCGCTCGTGCGCGACGGCGACATCATCACGCTCGACGCCGAGAAGGGATCGCTCGACGTCAAGCTGTCCAAGGCCGAGCTCGACGCGCGGGCGAAGGCCTGGAAGCCGCGGCAAGCCCGAGTTCACGTCCGGATATTTGTGGAAATACGCCCAGCAGGTGGGGCCGGCGCGCGATGGCGCCGTCACCCATCCGGGCGGTGCGGCCGAGAAAGCGTGCTATGCGGACATATGATGTTGTCGTGAGCTTCGGCCTGATCGGCCTTGCGCTCGGCCTTTCGCCGGCGGCGAGCTTCGACGGCACGCGCACGACGACAGACGCCCGGTCACGTCCGCCGACAAGGCAGCCGTCATCGGCCGCGCCGCGCCGCTCAGCGCATGCCGCTCCGGCATGGTTCGCGCCGCCGGCTCCGGAATCGCCGCGGACGCGTCGACGCCGATTCGAGGCGTTGCGCTCCGGCACGCAGGCGCTGCGCGACGGCAAGCCCGATCAGGCGGTGACCGCGCTCGAATACGCCGCCGAGCAGGGCGTGCCGGGCGCGATGTGGAAGCTCGGCCGCATGTACGCGGACGGCGACGGCGTCGACCAGAACAAGCTGCGCGCGTTCGAATATTTCCGCAACCTGACCAAGGCGCATGCCTACGATCCGCCGGGCACGCCGCAGGCGCGCTTTCGTCGCCAACGCGTTCGTGGCGCTCGGGCATTTCTATCTCGACGGCATTCCCGATACCGCCGTGAAGGCCGATCCGGCGGTGGCGCACGAAATGTTCCGCTACGCGGCGTCCTATTTCGGCGATCCGGATGCGCAGTACCATCTCGGCCGGCTCTATCTGCATGGGCAAGGGCACGCCGAAGGACGCCGTGCAGGCGGCGCGCTGGTTGCGGCTTGCGGCCAACAAGGGCCAGCGCAGCGCCCAGGCGATGCTCGGCAGCATGCTGTTCAAGGGCGAGGGCGTCGCGCGCCAGGCCGCGATGGGACTTGTTCTGGCTGACCGTCGCCAAGGACGGCGCGCCAGGACGCGCGGCCGACGACGCTTGGATCACCGAGACCTATCACGAGCGCCTTCGCGCAGGCGACCGACGACGAGCGCGCGCTGGCCTACCGCTATCTCGAAGAGTGGGTCCAGCACGCGCCAGCGAATGAGCGCACGCGAGCGCGCTGCTGAGTGCTGCTCGCCGCTACAGTACGATCGCTCAAGTCGAGTCGACCACGACCGGCACGTGGTCGGACGGCTTTTCCCAGGCGCGCACGTGCCGGTCGATGGCGGCGCTCGACCAGCCGGTCGGCGGCCTGCGGCGACAGCAGCACGTGGTCGATGCGGATGCCGTTGTTCTTCTGCCAGGCGCCGGCCTGATAATCCCAGAACGTGTAGAGGCCCTGGTTCGTCGCTGCCGGCGCGCACGGCGTCGGTCAGGCCGAGATTGCACAGCGCGCGAAATCTCTCGCGCGTCTGCGGGCAGGAATAGCGCATCGCTCGACCCAGGCTGCCGGATTGCGGGCGTCGGCGGCGGTCGGGATGACATTGTAGTCGCCCGCCAGGACGAGCGGCTCCTCCAGCGCCAGCCGTTCACGGCATAGTCAATAAGCCGATCCATCCATTTGATCTTGTAGGTATATTTGTCCGTGTCGGGCGGATTGCCATTGGGCAGGTAGATGGACGCGACGCGCACCGACCCGTCCTCGGTCGAGATCACCGCTTCGAGGAAGCGGGCGTGGTCGTCGCTCGTGCGTCGCCCGGCAACCGCGGCGTAACCTCGTCGAACGGGAGCTTCGAGAGGATCGCGACGCCGTTGAAGGTCTTCTGACCGTGCACTGCAACGTTGTAGCCGAGCGCCTCGAATGGCTCCCGCGGGAAGGCCTCGTCGACGCACTTGGTTTCCTGCAGGCAGACCACGTCCGGCTGGCGCTCGGCGAGCCAGGCCACGCAGGATTATCCATGCCGCTGCTTGATGGAATTGACGTTCCAGGTGGCGATGCGCATGGCAATCGAAGGGTTGGCAGTTGAGGGGCTGAGCAGCCGCGATGGCCATGGCGCCTAGCGCTCAGGGTCAGCTTAGGAAAGCTGAATGGCGTCGACTTGCAGAGGCGATGCGAACAGTCATGCGCCCAGCGACAGGCTGCATGCATCCTACGGAATGATTATAGGTAAAGAGCGCGGTTTAAGAATATGCTAGTATCAGAAAAATCGAGCGTAGCGGGGGCAAGTGACACCGGAGAGGGAGCCTGGACCGGGACGCTTCGGTCAGATCCGACCATGGCATGAACAAGAAGAACGTCGATTGTTGGAGCTGGGTGTGCCGCAGCGCTGGCGCTGGGGGCGTACGGCGCTGTCACAGTACGGGTATTGGCCATTCGAAGGTGCGGTGGCGCAGGCGCCGAGCCCAGGCCGAATGCGCCACGCGTGGTTCCGGTCGACGTCGCGACTCGCGGTCAAAAAGAAAGTCCCGGTTCGCGTCGATCTGCTCGGCACCGTCACGCCGATCGCGAGTGTCGCGGTCAAGACCCGCATCGACAGCGAGATCGTCGGCGTCCATTTCAGCGACGGCGCGACCGTGCAAGCAGGGCGACCTCCTGTTCACCCTGGACAGCCGCGCCATCGAAGCGCAGATCCGCCAGGTCGAAGGTCAGCTCGCGCGCGACAAGGCCCAGCTCGAAGGCGCCGAGCGCGACGTGCGAGCGCTACACCGAGCTCGTCGCCAAGGGCGCGACGCCGGTCACCAATCTCGACAATGCCAAGACCCAGGTCGGCATCTTCACCGGCGCCGTGAAGGCGGACGAAGGCCATCGATCGAAAACCTGAAGGTGCAGCTGAGCTACTGCACGATCCGCGCGCCGATCACCGGCCGCGTGAGCATGGCGGCCGTCAAGGTCGGCAACTTCGCGCGCCAGGCCGATCTGACGCCGCTCGCGACCATCATCCAGATCGGCGCCGGTCTACGTCACCTTCGCGCTGCCGCAGCGCAACCTGTCCGATCTGCGCCAGGCGCTCGACCAACGAGACCGCCATGCATCGAGGCGATCGTTCCGGGCGATCCGCGGCGCGCCAAGGCGCATGTGACGATGATCGAGAACACCGTCGACGCGAACACCGGCACGGTGCCGGTGCGCGCGACCATGCCGAACACCGACGAGCTGCTGTGGCCGGGCACGCTGGTGACGGTGCAGCTGATCTTCCGCGACGAAGAGGCGGTCGTGGTCCCGCCGAATGCGGTCCAGGTCAGCCAGACCGGTTCGTTCGTGTTCGTCGTCAAGGACGGCGTCGCCAACGTGCAAGCCGGTCAAGGTCGCGCGCGTCGTCGACGGGCAAGCCGTTCTTGAAAGCGGGCTCGAGGGCGGCGAGACGTCGTGACCGAGGGTCATCTGCAGATCACCGAACGGGTCGCGAGTCTCCGCGCGCGAGCGCCGAAGGCGGGGTCCTGACATGGGTTTGTCCGAACTTTGCATCCGCCGTCCGGTGCTCACCACGCTGGTGACGGCGACGTTCATCGTCTTCGGAGCATTCGCCTATCGGCTGCTCGCCGGTCGCGGCGCTGCCGGCGGTCGACTTTCCGACCATCTCGGTCACCGCCACCTTGCCGGGCGCCAGCGCCGAGAACATGGCGGTCGCCGTGGCCGCGCCGATCGAACGGCAGATGTCGACGATCTCGGGCATCAATTCGATCACGTCGGTGTCGACGCTCGGCCGCACCCAGATCGTCATCCTGTTCAACCTCAACCGCAACATCGACGGCGCCGCGCTCGACGTGCAGACCGCGCTTGACGGTCGCGCAGCGCCGGCTGCCGATCGAAATGACGGTGCCGCCGAGCTTCCGCAAGGTCAATCCGGGCGAGTCCCCGGTCGTCTTCATCAGCGCGATCTCGGCGACCTTGCCGCTGTCGACGGTCGACGAATATGCCGAGGTCGTGCTGGCCCAGCAGATGTCGCAGATTCCCGGGCGTCGCGCTGGTCGACGTCTATGGCTCGCAGAAATTCGCCGTCCGCGTGCAGGTCGATCCGGTGGCGGCGGCCGCGCGCAACATCTCGCTCGACGACATCCGCCGCGTGATCGTCTCGACCAATTCCAATTCGCCGGTCGGCACGCTCTACGGCCCGCAGACAGAACGTCACGCTGCTCGCGACCTCCGCCATGCGGCAGCGCCGACGAATACAAGGATGTCGTGGTCGCCTATCGCAACGGCGCTCCGGTCAAGCTGCAGGAGATCGCGCGCGTCATCGACGGCGTCGAGAACGACAAGGTTGCGAGCTGGTTCAACGACAATCGCTCGATCATGCTTGCGGTCCAGCGGCAGCCCAGCGCCAATACGGTCGAGGTGGTCGATCCGATACGCGAGCGGCTGCCGACCTACCGGGCGCAGGTGCCGGCCGCGGTCAATCTGGAGGTCCAGTTCGATCGTTCGATCTCGATCCGCGATTCGGTCGAGGACGTCCAGGTCACGCTGGTGATCGCGATCGCGCTCGTGATCCTGGTGATCTTCCTGTTCCTGCGTTCGGTCTCGGCGACCGATCATTCCGGCGCTGGCGGTGCCGGTCTCGCTGATCGGCACCTGCGCGGCGATGTATGCGCTCGGATTTTCCATCAACAACATGACGATGCTGGCGCTGACGTTGTCGGTCGGCTTCGTGGTCGACGACGCCATCGTCATGCTGGAAAACATCGTGCGCCACGTCGAGGGCGGCATGCGGCCGTTCGAGGCGGCGCTCAAGGGCGCGAAGGAAATCGGCTTCACCATCATCTCGATCACGTTCTCGCTGATCGCGGTGTTCATTCCGGTGCTGCTGATGGGCGGAATCGTGGGCCGCGTGTTCCGCGAATTCGCGGTCACGATCGCGGTTGCGATCCTGATCTCCGGCTTCGTCTCGCTGACGCTGACGCCGATGTTGTGCGCGCGCGTGCTCAAGAGCCATCACGAGGGCGAAGAAGCAGATGCTGCTGCTGCGCATCTTCGAGGCGGTGTTCCACGGCTGGCTCAGGGCCTACGAATGGTCGCTCGACAGGGTGCTCAAATACAAGTCGGTGACGCTGGCTGATCACGTTCGCGACGCTGGTCTCTGACCGGCTATCTCTACTATCGTCATCCCCAAGGGCCTGTTCCCGACCGAGGACACCGGCTTCATCAACGCCACGACCGACGGCGGCGACCGACATCTCGATCCCGGCATTGATCGAACTGCAGGCCAAGGTGGCGGAGATCGTCCGGGCCGACAAGGCGGTCGATTACATCAATTCGAGCGTCGGTCCGGGCGGCATCAATCCGACCACCGAACAACGGGCGCATGTCGATTGCGCTCAAGCCGCAGAGCCGAGCGCGAAGAGAGCGCGACGCAGGTGATCCAGCGGCTGCGCGTGACCGCCAACACGGTTCCGGGCATTTCGGTCATCTTCCAGGCCGTGCAGAACATCCCCAAGCTCGATGGGCGCATCACCCAAGGCCGAGTTCCAATACACGCTGCAATCGAGCGACACCGAGGCGCTCTACCGGGTCGCGCCCGAGATGCGCGACGGATCGCCAAGATCGACGGGCGTGCGCGACGTCAACAGCGATCTCTACATCACGAATCCGCAGATGGGCGTCGAGATCGACCGCGAGAAGGCGGCGGTCTACGGCGTGACCATCGATCAGGTCCGCCAGGAGATGTTCAACGCCTTCGGCACCCGTCAGGTCGCGACGATCTACACGCCGACCAACGACTACTGGGTGATCCTGGAGAGCCAAGCCGGAATTCCAGACCGACATCTCGGCGCTCTCGAAGATCTACCTCAAGACCGCGAGCGGCGTCTCGGTGCCGCTCGAAGCGGTGACGAAGCATCGTGCCCTCGGTCGGGCCGCTGCAGGTCAACCACCAGGGCAACCAGCCCTCGGTCACGATCTCGTTCAACCTGGCGCCGGGCTTCTCGCTCGGCGCAGGCGGTCGATGCGATCCGCAAGGTCGAACGCGAAGCGCGCCTGCCGGCCTCGATCACGACCGGCTTCCAGGGCACGGCGGCGGTGTTCCAGGAATTGCTCAAAGGACAGGGCATCCTGGTGCTGGCCGCGATCTTCGCCGCCTATGTGCTGCTCGGCATTCTCTACGAGAGCTTCATCCACCCGATCACGATCATTTCCGGTCTGCCGTCGGCGGGCGTCGGCGCGCTGATCACGCTGATCGCCTTCAAGATGGACCTGTCGGTGATCGCCATGATCGGCATCGTGATGCTGGTCGGCATCGTCAAGAAGAACGCCATCATGATGATCGACTTCGCGATCGAGCGGCGGCGCGTCGGCATGGGCGCCGAAGCTGCGATGCGCGAGGCGTGCCTGCTGCGCTTCCGGCCGATCATGATGACGACCTTCGCGGCCGATCTTCGGCGCGCTGCCGATCGCGCTCGCGGCCGGCGCTGGCGCCGAGCTGCGCCAGCCGCTCGGCGTCGCGGTGGTCGGCGGGCTCGTGGTGTCGCAGCTGCTGACGCTCTACATCACGCCGGTCGTCTACATCTACCTCGACAAGGTCGACCGCATGCTCAAGCGCGAGCTCGAGCCGCAGCTCGAGGAGGTGGAGGAGCTGCCGCGTCCGGAGCGGCCGGCGGTGGCGGCAGAGTAGGCCACAGCAGAGCAGGGTTTGCTGCGGGCGTGGCGACTTTCGCCACGCCCGACAAGTTTGCAGCCCGTATCAACAGCCTGTTTCAGGCCGGATCGATCTGCCAGACCTGCCCTGGCCGCAACACGCGGAATTGCTCCGCAGGGATTCCTTCGGCGGCCATCGCTTGCGCAAGCGCGAGCGGCGGCGCGTCGATCGCCTCGTCGGTCAGTTGAAATGTTCCGTGATGGTGCGCGAGCGCCAGCTCGGCGCCGCAGTCGCGAAACCCCTGCACGGCCTCGGCCGGATTTATGTGCTGGTCGCGCATGAACCAGCGCGGCTCGTAAGCCCCGATCGGCAGGATTGCGAGCCGGAACGGGCCGTGCCGTTCCTTCGTGCCGCGGAAATGATGCCCGCCGCCATAGCCTGTATCGGCGACGTGAAAGATCCGTCCTGCCGGCGTCTCGATGACGAAGCCCGCCCACAGGGCCTTGTTGCGATCGGTCAGGCCGCGCGCGGACCAGTGCTGGACCGGCACGAGGCTCACGCTCGCGCCGCCCGGCAGCGTGACGCGATCGCCCCAATCGTACGCTTCGGCGGCGATCGCAGGATCGTGGCCGCGCATGATCGCATCGTTGCCGAGCGGCGTGATCACGCGCGGCCGATGCGCGGCAGCGAGCCGCGACAGCGTCGGCAGATCGAGGTGGTCGTAGTGGGAGTGCGAGACCAGCACCGCGTTGATTGGCGGCAGTGCTTCAAACGCAATGCCCGGATCGTTGACCCGCATGGGACCTGCGAAGCTCACCGGCGATACGCGCTCGGACCAGACCGGATCGATCAAGAGATTGAGGCCAGCGGTTTGCAACAGCAGGCTTGCATGCCCGACAAACGAGATGCGCCAGGACGTGTCGTTGACCTCAGCGGGCGGCCGATCCGCATAGGGGCTGGGCAAGCGCTCGGGCCAGCTCGCTCGCGTTCCGCTCAGGCGCCAGCGAATGAGATCGACGACGCTGCGCGGCTGTGCGCCCTTCGGATCAAAGAAGCGAGTTGCCGTCGAAATGATCCGACACCGGGCCATCGTAGTAGCGCGCCATGGCGTTTCGGCCCGTGAGCGCGAGCAGGCCAGCGGCGGAGACGGCGCCCAGGGCGGCAACGATCCGACGGCGAGAGGCGGGCATCCGCAATCTCGTTCGAGAGAAGACCCGTGACCGCGCTCAGTCAGAGCGCAAAGCTTGTCCCGCAGCCACAGGAGGCTTTGGCGTTCGGATTGTTCACACGAAATGAGGCGCCGATCAGGTCGTCGACGAAGTCGAGCTCGGAGCCAGCGAGAAACTGTAAAGACATCTGGTCGACCAGCACGATCGCATCATCACGACGGACGAGGGTGTCGTCGGAGGCCTGGTTGTGATCCATATCGAACTTGTACTGGAAGCCGGAACAGCCGCCGCCCTCCACGCTCAGGCGCAGCATGGTGCCCGGCGGCTCCTGTTTGAGGATCTCGCCGATCCGTTGAGCGGCCCGCGCCGAAACCGTTAAACCGTCCATTGTTATCCTGCCCGGTGGTATTCTGCCGGCTGTTGCACGATTGCCAGATGGCCTCCCCGATAGTTAAGTGCGGCCAAAGCCCGGGTCAATCGGCCCGGGTCAATTGGCTTGGGTCAATTGGCGGGGGCATGAGGAACATGGTGGTCGAGGCGCCACGGCAGCGCGCTTCCTATGCATCCGACCCCGCGCACAGCCGCGGCCGGCGACGGGCCGAGCCGCCAAGCCCCACCCGCAACGATTTCCGGCGTGATTGTGATCGGATCATCCATTCGGCGGCGTTCCGTCGGCTCGCCCACAAGACCCAGGTTTTCGTATTCCACGAGGGCGACCACTATCGCACCCGCCTGACGCATACTCTGGAAGTCGCTCAGATCGCGCGCTCGCTCGCCCGCGCGCTCGGGCTCGACGAGGATCTCGCCGAGGCGGTCGCGCTTGGGCACGATCTCGGTCATCCGCCATTCGGTCATGCCGGCGAGCGCGCGCTCGATCGCTGCCTTGCCAATGTCGGTGGCTTTGACCACAACGCGCAAACGCTGCGGACTGTGACCGCGCTGGAGCGCCGCTATGCGGCCTACGACGGCCTCAATCTCACCTGGGAGACGCTCGAAGGGCTCCTCAAGCACAATGGTCCGCTCACCGATCGCGCCGGCGCGCCGATCGGGCGCTATCGCGAGCACGGCCTGCCACGCGGGATCAGGGAGTACGAGGGCGTGCAGGAGCTCGATCTGTGGAGCTTCGCCAGTGCCGAAGCGCAGGTCGCTGCGCTTGCCGATGACATCGCCTACAACGCCCACGACATCGACGACGGCTTGCGCGCGGAGCTGTTTGCACTTGACGATCTCGGCGAGGTGCCGCTTGCGGCCGCTCTCATCGGGGAGATCCGGCGGATGCATCCGAGGCTCGATACCAGCCGCACCGTGCACGAGCTGGTGCGGCGGGTGATTACGCGGATGATAGAGGACGTGATCGCGGAGACGGGCGCGCGCCTTGCGGCCCTGGCGCCGCGCTCAGCCGCGGATGTCCGCAATGCGGAAGGGCAGGTTGGCTCCTTTTCCGCCGCGATGGTGGAGGCGGATCGCGCCATCAAGGGCTTCCTCAACCCGCGCATGTACCGGCACCCGCGCGTGATGGGCATCATGACGGATGCCGAGGGTGTCGTGTGCGACCTGTTCAACCGCTATGTGGCCAGCCCCGACGAGATGCCGGCCGAATGGGCTGGTCGTGTGACGGGCGACGAAGCCGCCCGGCTGCGCGCCATCGCCGATTTCATCGCCGGGATGACCGACCGCTACGCTCTGATCGAGCACGAGCGGCTGTTCGAGCGGACGCCGAAATTGCGCTAAGAGCATTTTGGAAACGGGTTTTACGCTAAAAGGGTGCGGGAACCCGCGCTTTCAAATCGGCGGCACTCGCTTGCGCGCGCCAACATTCCGAGGCCAGAGCTATGACTGATCAGAACATTTTCGCCACTGTTCTCAACAAGGTGCGGTCCGCCAACACCGCCCTGGTCGCGGCCGGAATGCTGCCGGCCGGCATCGACCAGTCGCGCGTGGTGGTCGAGCCGCCGCGCGATGCCGACCGCGGCGACATGGCGACCAATGCCGCCATGGTGCTGGCTAATGCGGCCGGCAAGAAGCCGCGCGAGCTTGCTGATGCGATCAGCGACCGCCTGCGGGCCGATGACCTGATCGACAAGGTCGAGGTGGCGGGCCCGGGCTTCATCAATCTGACGCTCAAGCCGGCCGCCTGGGTCGACGCGCTTCGCACCGTCCTGCATGCGGGACGGCAATATGGGCACAGCGCCGTCGGCAATGGCACAAAGGTCAATGTCGAATACGTGTCCGCCAACCCGACCGGCCCGATGCATGTCGGCCATTGCCGCGGCGCCGTGTTCGGCGACGCGCTGGCCAATCTCCTGATCGCGGCCGGCTACGAGGTGACGCGGGAATACTACATCAACGACGCCGGCGCGCAGATCGAAGCGCTCACCCAGACCGGCTTTCTGCGCTATCGCGAGGCGCTGGGCGAAAATATCGGCGAGATCCCCGAGGGGCTTTATCCCGGCGACTACGTCAAGCAGGTCGGCGAGGAGCTCAAGGCCGACTACGGCGACGAGCTGTTGAAGAAGCCCGAGAGCGAGTGGAAGCCGATCGTGCGCGATCGCGCCATCAACATTATGATGGCCGACATTCGCAACGATCTATGGTCGCTCGGTGTCGTGCCGGATGTCTTCTTTTCAGAGTCCTCGCTGACCGAGGAGGGCGATCAGGTCGCGAGCACGATCGAGTTTTTGCGCAAGCAGGGCTACATCTTCGAAGGCCGCCTGTCGCCGCCGAAGGGCGCGCCGGTCGACGACTACGAGGATCGCGAGCAAACTCTGTTCCGCGCCACGGCGTTCGGCGACGATGTCGATCGACCGCTGATGAAGTCGGATGGCAGCTACACCTACTTCGCCTCCGACATCGCCTATCACAAGAGCAAGATCGATCGTGGCTTCAACCAGATGATAGACGTCTGGGGCGCCGATCATGGCGGCTATGTCAAGCGCATGCAGGCGGCGGTGAAGGCCTTGAGCGGCAACCGCAAGACCGATCTCGACGTCAAGATCGTCCAGATGGTCAAGCTCATGCGCGACGGCCAGCCGGTGAAGATGTCAAAGCGCGCGGGCGAGTTCGTGACCTTGCGCGAGGTCGTGGAGGAAGTCGGCCGCAACGCCGTGCGCTTCATGATGCTCTATCGCAAGAACGATGCCGCGCTGGAGTTCGATCTCGCCAAAGTGATCGAGCAGTCGCGCGACAATCCGGTTTTCTACGTTCAATACGGCCATGCCCGTGGCCGGTCAGTGTTCCGCAATGTGCGGGAGGTCCTGCCCGACCTCCCGGAGGACCCACACGCTCTGGTCGAAGCTTTCGCCAATGCGCCTCTCGATCGACTCGAGGACCCTGGCGAGCTTGCGCTGATGCGGCGCCTTGCCCTTTATCCCCGGTTGCTGGAAGGGGCGGCACTCGCCCATGAGCCCCATCGAATTGCCTTTTATTTGTATGAGCTTGCCAGCGATTTTCACGCTCAATGGAACCGCGGGAAGGACATGCCACATTTACGCTTCATTATGCAGAATGATCGAGAAATGACCTTGGCACGCCTTGCCTTGGTGCAGGGCGTTGTTACTGTTCTCGCCTCCGGGCTCGCCACGCTCGGCGTCGATGCGCCTGAGGAGATGCGTTAGGTCTCCCTCGATGCCAGTTGACCGGAAACGGGATGAGTATGGCGGACGATAAAAGGCTGCGAGCGCAACGAACGAGCGAACCCATGCGACGCGGGGGGCACCGGCCGGACGATGGGGCGTCGGGCGATCCGCTTGCCGAATTGGCCCGGCTGATTGGACAGTCCGATCCATTTTCTGACTATGGGCGGCGGGATGGGCGCAATACCGCGCCGCGTGAGCCACAGCCACAGGCCGGAACCGACTGGCGCCGGCAGGCGGCGTCCATGCCGCCCTACGACGCGCCTGAGGAGGCGCCGCGCGCGCCCTCACGGAGCGAGCCACGTTTTCCCGAAGCCTTTGGCGGCCGCGATCCTTATCGCACGGCTGAGGAGCCGCGCGATCCGCGCCTCGATCCACGCTACGATCCCGGTTACGAGGAAAGGCCGAGCCAATATCGGCGCGAGCCGCAATACGAGGACGATGGCTACGGCGATCCGCGCCAGGAAGCTCGTGCGCATCAGGACGAGCGTGCGTATCAGGATGAGCGCGCGTATGACTTGCACGATCAGCGCTCGCAGCCGGCCTATTTTGAAGATGGCGCTCCGATGGGCGCTGACGACGACGAGGATTATGACGATCCGCCGCGCTCGCGGCGTCGCGGCGGTCTCCTCACTGCGGTAACGTTGATCGGCTGCGCCATGATCGGCACGGCCGGCGCCTATGGGTACCGCACCTATTACAGCTCGCCGAGTTCCAACCGAGTGCCGCCCGTGATCTCGGCGGATACGACTCCGACCAAGGTCGTGTCCGCAGCCGAGGGACCGACCGGAAAGTCCATTCAGGACCGCGTCCGCGACAACACCGAGCGCGTCGTTCCGCGTGAAGAGGAGCCAGTGGAATTGAGGACGCCTTCGCGCGTGCCAGGGTCGCAGCAATCAGGGTTTCCGTCGTCCTCCGCGTCAGGAGGGTTGAACAGCGGCTCGACTGCGTTTGCGCCCCCGTCGGGCAACGCCAATTCGAGCGAGTCGAGGCGCGTGCGCACGCTTACGATCAGGCCCGATGGCGAGTCGCCAAGTCGCGAGCCGCCAAATCGCGAGCCGTCAAGTCGCGAGCCGTCTAGTCGCGAGCCATCAAGTCGAACGGCAAGCAATAATCCGCCGCCGAGCGCGGCGCCGCCACGACCGCAGCCGGTTCCCAAGTCTGCGCCGTCGCGCAATACGGCGCCGATCTCCCTTGATCCGCAGGAGCCGGCCACGCCGCCGCCGGCACCACGCGAACGGACCGCGGCCGTATCTCCGCCGGCGACGACCCAAAGCCTGCAGCCGCCGGCGCCGCGTGCACCTGCCGCGGAAGGGGCTGCCAGCGGCTACTCGGTGCAGCTCTCCTCGCAACGGAGTGAAGCCGAGGCGCAGACCTCCTATCGCTCGTTGCAGTCCAAATACCCCGATCAGCTTTCCGATCGCTCGGTGATGATCAGGCGGGTCGATCTCGGCTCCAAGGGCGTTTACTACCGCGCGATGGTCGGGCCGTTTGCCTCGTCCGACGAGGCCTCCCAGCTCTGCTCGGAGCTGAAGGCGGCGGGTGGCCAGTGCCTGATCCAGCGCAACTGAGAAAAATACCGCGGGTTTGAAGTTCCACTGGCGCTGGCCGTACGTTCAGTCATTGACCTCCGCTCGAAAAGCAATATTAGAATCATAGAGTTGCCAGCGCACAGCCGGCTTCGGAGGCCGGGGGCAGGGCAATGCCGGCTATCGCGAGCTTCGCAAGCGGTGCGCCAGGCCGCTTGACCCCCCTGCAAGGCGGCGTGTAAGCGGGCGCCCATGACGACGAGCGCTTTCATCACCGGCGTGAGTGACGTTGCGCTGACCGCGGCGGAGCGCGCGTTCGTGCGTGAGGCTCGCCCCTGGGGCCTGATCCTGTTCAAGCGCAATATCGAGACCCCCGCGCAGGTGGCCGCGCTCGTCGCCTCTTTTCGCGAGATCGTGGACACCGAAGCGCCGGTCCTGGTCGATCAGGAAGGCGGTCGCGTGCAGCGTCTCGGCCCGCCGCATTGGCCAAGCTATCCGGCCGCTGCCGTCTATGGAGCGCTTTATGAGCGTGACCAGACGACGGGCATCGCGGCTGCGCGGCTCGGCGCGCGCTTGATCGCGCACGACCTGCAGCGCCTCGGTATTGATATCGATTGTCTGCCGCTCGCCGATCTGCCGGTCGCGGGCGCTGATCCGGTGATCGGCGATCGCGCCTATGGTGAGACGCCAGCTAAAGTCGCCACGCTGGCCAAGGCTGCTGCGGAAGGACTGCATGGCGGGCGGTGTGCTGCCGGTGCTCAAGCATCTGCCCGGCCATGGCCGGGCCAGCGGCCGACAGTCACCTCAAGCTTCCGGTGGTTGAAGCCGCTCGCGCCGAGCTCGAAGCCTCCGACTTTGCGGCCTTCCGGCCACTCGTGGGACTGCCCTTGGGCATGACGGCGCATGTTGTGTTTAGCGCCTATGACCCTGTCAATCCGGCGACGACTTCGGTCACAATGGTGCGAGACGTGATTCGTGATTCGATTGGGTTCAAAGGACTGCTGATGAGCGACGATGTTTCGATGGGGGCGTTATCAGGCTCGCTGGCGGAGCGCACGCGCGCTGCGCTCGCGGCGGGCTGCGATATCGTCCTGCACTGCAACGGCGAGCTCGCCGAGATGGAGGCGGTTGCTGGCGCAGCTCCCGTGCTGGCAGGGGAGGCGGCTGCCCGTGCGGCCGCGGCATTGTCGTTGCGCGTGGCGCCTGACGCGATCGACGAGGCCGACGCGCGACTCGTGTTTGCCGCCATGCTCGCCGACGTGCGTGTGGCTGACGCGCGGAGGGCATCATGACCGCCGAAGGCGTCAAAGCCGACAGCGAGTTCTCGCCGGAGCTGGCCTCCGGCGAGCAGGCGCTGGTGGTCGATGTGGAAGGCTTCGAAGGACCGCTCGATCTCCTGTTGACGCTCGCGCGCCAGCAGAAGGTCGACCTCGCCAAGATCTCGATCCTCGCGTTGGCCGACCAGTATCTCATTTTCATCGAGGAGGCGCGGAGGCTGCGGCTCGAGCTCGCGGCGGACTATCTCGTGATGGCGGCGTGGCTCGCCTATCTCAAATCCCGCATGCTGCTGCCGGACGTGAACGCGCCGGAAGGGCAGAGCGCCGAGGACATGGCGAATGCGCTGGCGCTGCGCCTCAAGCGGCTCGAAGCGATCAGGACTGTGGCCGAGGAGATGTTCACGCGCCAGCAGCTTGGGCGCGATATCTTTGCGCGCGGCCAGCCGGAGCCGATCGCGCACATCAAGCGCCCGCGAGTGGACGGCGACGCTCTACGACCTGCTCTCGGCCTATTCGCATCAGCGCCAGAAGAATGCGCTCTCGCGTGTCAAGCTGGCCAAGCGTGCGGTGTGGTCGCTGGCGGAAGCGCGCGAGGCGCTCGAGCGGCTGATCGGTCAGTCGACCGACTGGACCCGTATCGACGAGTATCTGATCAAGTACGTGGTGGAGCCTTCAACTGCCGCCACGGTGTTTGCGTCAAGCTTTGCGTCGGCGCTTGAGCTGGTGCGCGAGGGTCTGGCGGAGATCCATCAGCATCAGGCATTTGCACCGATCTATATGCGCAAGCGCATGGCCGTGGCGGCGGTCGTGAGCGAGCCCGCTCAAGGAGCGGCTATCGACAGGACGGAGGACTGAGTGCAAGAAGTACAAGGGGAGGCCATCATCATGGGCCTGGCGAAGATGCAAGTCATTCGGCCGGATGTTGATCCGGAGGACGATGCGGGGGATGTGCAGGAACGGGTAGAGGAGCGGCCGGAGGAGCTGCGCCTGCTCGAAGCCATGCTGTTTGCCGCATCCGAGCCGCTGAGCGAGAAGGATCTCGCTGCGCGCCTGCCGCAAGGCACTGACGTCGCGGACGCGCTCAAGCGGCTGCAGCAGGACTACGCGTCGCGCGGCGTCAATCTCGTGCGCGTCGGCGGCAAGTGGACGTTCCGCACCGCCGGCGATCTGTCGTGGCTGTTGAGCAAGGAGACAGTCGAGACGCGCAAGCTCTCGCGCGCCGCGATCGAGACGCTCGCCATCATCGCCTATCATCAGCCGGTGACGCGGACCGAGATCGAGGATATTCGCGGCGTGTCGACCTCGAAGGGCTCGATCGATGTGCTGCTGGAGACCGGCTGGATCAAGCCGCGCGGCCGCCGCAAGGCGCCCGGGCGTCCGTTGACCTACGGCACCACCGAGGCGTTCCTGTCGCACTTCGGGCTCGACGCGGTCGGCGACCTGCCCGGCCTCGACGAGCTCAAGGGCTCGGGCCTGCTCGACGGCCGCCTGCCGGCCGGCTTCGCTGTGCCGATGCCGTCGGATGATCCGGCGCTGCGCGAGGACGAGGATCCGCTCGAGCCGGGCGACCTCGATCTCGGCCTCGCGCCGCGGCCTGAGCGCACCGAGGAGTAGCTCACGACCATTCCCTGTCGAAGCGGACCTTGGTGGTACGCACGGACTCCAATCGCGGCACGGCGGGACACCCTCTCCCCAACGGGGAGAGGGTGGGGTGAGGGGGTTCGGACCTATCGATGATTTGTAACCCCTCTCCCTTCGGGAGAGGGAGCCGGCCGCAACCGCTGCCCAGCCGTGCCACGATTTCATTCACTCGAAACTCAGAATAGGTCGCGTCGCGGTTAACGCCGCTGCAGCAGCAGAACCGCTGCGAGCGCAAAGACTTATCGGGGCGGTGGCCGAACAGGGCACCGCCACGACGCGGCTTGGCACCTTGTTTTTTGCGCGCCCAGCGCTTAGTTTCACAATCAACCCTGAATAGTCAGGCGGGCCCGTGTGGCCCAGCGGGTGCCCGTGCGGCCCCCACCCCCCTCATCATGGAGGATGTGCGCATGGGTTCAATGAGCGTTTGGCATTGGATCATCGTGTTGGCGGTCGGCCTTCTGCTGTTTGGCGGACGCGGCAAGATTTCCGATCTGATGGGCGACTTCGCCAAGGGCATCAAGTCGTTCAAGAAGGGCCTCGCGGAAGACGAAAAGCCCGAAGAGCCGGCCAAGACCGACCCGATGAAGACCATCGAGCCGTCGTCCACCGGCGCGCCGGTTGCTGGCAGCGCTCCCGCGTCGGCCGAGCAGCGCAAGGCCGGCTGACCCCAGCGGCGTCTCCACGAGCCGCGGCGGCCTGCGGTGCGGGGGCGCCGGTGTCAGCACTGGTGTCTGCTTGGGAGTGAGGCCCGATGTTCGACATTGGCTGGAGCGAACTCCTGCTCATCGGCATCGTCGCGCTGATCGCGATCGGTCCGAAGGAGCTGCCGGGCGCGTTGCGCACGCTTGGGCAGTGGATGGCCAAGGTCCGGCGCATGGCGTCGGAGTTCCAGAACCAGTTCCACGAGGCGATGCGCGAAGCCGAGCTTGCCGACCTCAAGAAGGAGGTCGACGAGATGGCGTCGAAGGCGCAGAGCTATGCGCACTTCGATCCGATCGATGACATCCGCAAGGACATCGAGAAGGCGGCAGGTCCGCCGCCGGATCTCGATACGCTGACGGACACGGCCGCGTTGCCGCCAGCTCCCGCCTCAACGTCTTCGGCCGCGACGCCGCCTGCGACGTCCTCCCGCCGCGACTGAGGCGCCCGGCTGCGGTGCCCGCCGAGCCTGCGGCGCCCGTCGAGCCTGCGGCTCCGCAGAGCACTGCTCCGGTCAGCACGCCTGACGCGGGGAGGGCGGCGTGACCCACGAGGACATCGAGGCCACCAAGGCGCCCTTGATGGAGCACCTGATCGAGCTGCGCGCGCGGCTCATCAAGGCGCTGCTGGCCTTCTCGCTGATGTTCATCGGCTGCTTCTTCTTCGCCAAGCAGATCTACAACGTGCTGGTCTGGCCGTTCGTGTGGGTGGCGGGCCCCGAGCAGTCGAAGTTCATCTACACGGCGCTGCTGGAATACTTCATCACCCAGCTCAAGCTCGCGATGTTCGGCGCGGCGTTCCTCTCGTTCCCGGTCGTGGCCGGGCAGATCTACATGTTCGTCGCGCCCGGGCTCTATCGCCACGAGCGCCAGGCCTTCCTGCCGTATCTGGTCGCGACCCCGTTCTTCTTCGGGCTCGGCTCGATGGTGGTCTATTTCCTGGTGATGCCGATGCTGGTGCGCTTCTCGCTCGGCATGCAGCAGATGCCCGGCGAGGGCAGCGCCGAGATCGCGCTTCTGCCCAAGGTCGGCGAATATCTGTCGCTGATGATGGGGCTGGTCTTCGCGTTCGGCATCGCGTTCCAGCTGCCGGTGATCCTCACGCTGCTCGGCCGCGTCGGCATCATCACGTCGCAGCAGCTCAAGGAGAAGCGCCGCTACTTCATCGTCGGCGCCTTCATCATCGCGGCCGTCCTTACGCCGCCCGATGTGCTGAGCCAGCTCTCGCTGGCGATGCCGCTGATGGGCCTCTACGAGCTGTCGATCTTCTCGGTGCGGTTCGTGGAGAAGAAGGCGGCCGCCGCCGCTGCGGCCCCGCCTGACGGCAAGCCGGCGGAGTGAGGCTGCTGTAGATGTTGTCACTCGAACCAATTTCCGTCATGCCCGGCCTTGTGCCGGGCATCCACGTCTTTAAGAGTGCCCAGTGACAAAGACGTAGATGGCCGGGACAAAAGCGCGTTTACGCGCGTCTTTCGACGCGCTATGCCCGGCCATGACGACCCGAGAGACTGTGCCATGCACGACATCAAATGGATCCGCGACAACCCCGAGGCCTTCGACCGCGCGCTCGCGCGTCGCGGTCTCAAAGGCGAGGCCCAGCGGCTGATACGAGCTCGACGAGCGCCGCCGCGCCGCGATTCAGAAGGCGGAAACCGCACTGGCGCGCCGTAACGCTGCCTCGCGCGAGATCGGCGCGGCCAAGAAGAGCAACGAGGAGGAGACCGCGCAAAAGCTCCTGGCCGAGGTGGCGCGTCTCAAGGAGGAGCTTCCGAAGCTCGAAGCGAGCCTCGAAGGAGGCTTCCGACGCGCTCGACAAGGCGCTTGCGGAAATTCCCAACCTGCCGCTTGCCGAGGTGCCGGACGGCGCCGACGAGACCGGCAATGTCGAGCACCATCATTTCGGGGCCAAGCGCAACTACGGCTTCGATCTCAAGCAGCACTTCGATCTGGGCGAGGGCGCTCGGCCAGATGGACTTCGAGACCGCGGCGAAGCTCTCCGGCGCGCGCTTCGTGGTGCTCAAGAAAGGTCTCGCGCGGCTGGAGCGCGCGCTCGGCCAGTTCATGCTCGACCTGCACACGACCGAGCACGGCTACACCGAAGTCGCGCCGCCGCTGCTGGTGCGCGACGACGTGATGTACGGCACGGCGCAATTGCCGAAGTTTGTGGATGATCAGTTCCTGGCTACGCGCACAATCACACGCACTGAGCTTCTGCACGATGCACTCAAGCACGCGAGCGCCGCTGACGCAGAGCAGTTCAAGCGCGGCGAAATCGATCTCGCTGCTCTGGTCGATCGAATCCTCGAGCGTGCGCCACTCAAGGAAGACTTGTGGCTCATTCCCACCGCCGAAGTCCCGCTCACCAATCTCGTCCGCGAGTCGATCGTCGACGAAGCCACGCTGCCGCTGCGGTTCACCGCCTGCACGCCCTGCTTCCGCGCGGAGGCGGGTGCCGCCGGCAAGGACACCCGCGGCATGATCCGACAGCACCAGTTCACCAAAGTGGAGCTGGTCTCGATCACCACGCCGGAGCAGAGCAAGGACGAGCACGAGCGCATGCTCTCCTGCGCCGAGGAAGTGCTGCGCCGGCTCGACCTGCACTATCGTGTCGTCACACTGTGCACCGGCGACATGGGCTTCGCCTCGCAGAAGACCTACGACATCGAGGTGTGGCTCCCGGGTCAGGGCATGTATCGCGAGATTTCCTCCTGCTCGGTGTGCGGCGACTTCCAGGCCCGCCGCATGAACGCGCGCTACCGCACGCAAGGATCGCCAGGTGCGCCACGTTCACACGCTCAACGGCTCAGGCGTCGCGGTCGGCCGCGCGCTGATCGCCGTGATGGAGACCTATCAGCAGCAGGATGGCTCGATCGCGGTGCCCGATGTGCTGCAGGGCTACATGGGCGGCCTCAAGACCATCGAGCGGGCCACATGAGCGAGGCCGTTCCGCTTGCTCCGTCATGCCCGGCACGCAGTCAAGCTCGCGCAGACTGCGTAAACTTGTCTGCGCTGCCGGGCATCCACGTCTTCTCGCCAAAAAGCAACTGATGCGCATCCTGGTCACCAACGACGACGGCATTCACTCGGACGGGCTCGACGCCTGCGCCGAGATCGCGCGCGCGCTCTCCGACGACGTCTGGATCGTGGCGCCGGAATACGACCAGTCGGGGGTCTCGCATTCGCTCTCGCTCAACGATCCGCTGCGGCTGCGGCCGGTGGGCGAGCGCCGCTTTGCGGTCAAGGGCACGCCGACCGATTGTGTCATCATGGCCGCGCGGCACATCCTCAAGGACCATCCGCCCGACCTCGTGCTTGCGGGCGTCAACCGCGGCCGCAACGCGGGCGAGGACGTGATCTATTCCGGCACGGTCGCGGGCGCGGTCGAGGGCACGATCCTCGGCATTCCGTCATTCGCGCTGTCGCAGTCCTATCTGTCGCGCAGCGATCAGCCGCCGCACTGGGCGACCGCGATCCGCAATGGGCCCGACATCATCCGTCGTGCGCTCGACGCCGGCATCCCGCGCGACGTGCTGATCAACATCAACTTCCCCAATTGCCCGCCCGATCAGGTCAAGGGCATCGCGGTCGCGGCCCAGGGGCGCAATCGCCAGGAGCGCCTGCAGATCGACTCCCGCTACGACGGGCGCGGCAACGCCTATTACTGGATCGCCTATGTGCGCATTGCGCAGCGCGCCGCCGCAGACCGGCACCGACATCTCGGCGCTCGCCGACAATCGCATCGCGGTGACGCCGCTGCGCCTCGACATGACGGACGAGCCGTTCATGACCAAGCTGGCGGCGCTGTTTCATAAGTAGGGCGGCCTTGTAGCCTGGATTGAGCGTCAGCGAAATCCAGGAACGATCTTTACCAGCTGTAGATCGTTCCCGCATTTCGCTGACGCTCAATGCGGGCTACAGTGCAAAAAATCCGAACAGAAAAAGGCGAAAGAAGGCATCAGGCGTGCCCAAAGAGCCGCACAAGGAAGACGGCGTCAGCCGCATGCAGTTCCTGCTCGAGCTGCGCCGGCGCGGCATCAACGACGTGGCGGTGCTGCGCGCGCTCGACGACGTGGCGCGCGAGCGCTTCGTTGACGACCGTTTCGCGGACGACGCCTATGCGGATCGCGCGCTGCCGATCGCCTGCGGCCAGACCATCAGCCAGCCGTTCGTGGTGGCCTATATGACCGAGCAGCTCGGCGTGCGGCCGGAGCACGGGTGCTCGAGGTCGGCACCGGCTCGGGCTATCAGGCGGCGGTGCTGTCGCGGCTGGCCCGCGAGGTGGTGACGGTCGAGCGCTATCGGACGCTCGCCGATACGGCGCGCGCTCGCCTCGTTGCGCTCGGCTACCAGAACGTCGATGTGATCGTAGGTGACGGATTTGCCGGCGTGCCTGAGCGCGCCCCGTTCGACCGGATCATCGTGACGGCGGCGGCCGAGGAGGTGCCGAAGGCGCTCACCGGGCAGCTCGCCGACGGTGGCGTCATAATATTACCGCTCGGGCCACACGGTGGCACCCAGCATCTCGTCAAATTAACCAAGACTGCAGGAAAGCTTGCGCGCGAGACGTTGCTTGCGGTGCGCTTCGTGCCGCTTATTCCTGGCCAAGCACGTGAATTATAACGAGTTTGGCGAAATTCCGTTAAGGTTGCGCGGCCTTAAACCTTAAAACCTTGTTTACCTCGGCGAGCTTAACTCACCCGCTGTGTGTTGCGTGGGGTGAGTAGGCCATGATCTGGGAGTTGCAGCGCGCACGATCACGCTTGGTCGTGCTGACCGCGATCGCGGCTGGGCTCGCCGGCTGCAGCTCCGAGCGCTTCAGCGATAACCACTACGACAATCGTTACAACGACAATCGCTACGTTGCCCGGCCCGCACCTCAGCCTGAGCCGATGGGCGCGGCCGCGATGCCGCCGTCGAGCCGCATCGAGCAGGCACCACTGCCGCCGCCAACAGGTATGAGTGGACCTGGGCCGGCGTCTGGTCCGATGTCTGGTCCGATGTCTGGTCCGATGCCTGGTCCGATGCCTGGTCCGATGCCTGGTCCGATGTATGGGCCGGTGTCTGTCGCGCCCGAGGCGGGCTACTCGGGTGGTGGCCGTGGCATGGCGAGCTATCAGCCAAATTATCAGCCGGCACCACCGGTTCCTCCCGAGATCACCGGCTCGGCGGCGGTGCGAAAGCCCGCGAGCCCGTGGAGCTGGGAAGGCGGCACCGCGATCATCGTCGCGCAGGGCGAGACCATCGACGTCATTGCGCAGCGTCACAACGTGCCGGCCGCCGTGCTGGTCGAGGCCAACGGCCTGCCACTTGGCGCTGCCATTCGGCCGGGCCAGCGGCTGGTCATTCCACGCTACACCGGCGGTGCACCTGCTGCTGCACCGCCGCCAATCGCGAGCAACGCAGGACCGCGTCCGTCTCCCGCGCCCGTGTCCGCAATCGGCGCCGGCGCAGCCTGCGGCCGTCGACCGGCTCGTCCGGCCTGCACGTCGTTGCGGCCGGCGACACGCTCTACAAGATATCGCGCACTTATGGTCGCTCGGTTGCTGATCTTGCCAAGGCCAACAACATCGAGCCGACCGCGACGCTGAAGATCGGCGATCGTATCGTCATTCCTGGCGGGCCGGGCTTCCCACAACGTCGCTAAAAGCACCCGAAGTCGCCGCAGCCGTTGGCGGCGCCATCCGCGAAGGCCGCTGCTGCCGGCAGGGCGGCGGCGTCTGCCAAGGCTGCTGCCGCTGCAAGGCTGCAGTACCCAAAGCGCAGCCAGCGAAGGCGACACCCCCGCCGAAACAGCCCGAGCAGCCGCCGGAGCACGCTGCTGTGGTCACGCCGAGTGACGAAACACCCACGCCAACGCCGATCAAGTCAGATGCTTCACCGGACTTCCGCTGGCCGGTCAAAGGCCGCGTCATCGCCGGCTTCGGTCCCAAGCCGAACGGCCAACAAAACGACGGCATCAATCTCGCGGTGCCGGAAGGCACGCCGGTGAAGGCGGCCGAGGACGGCGTCGTGGCCTATGCGGGCAACGAGCTCAAGGGTTACGGCAATCTCGTGCTGGTCCGTCACCCCAATGGCTACGTGACCGCCTACGCGCACGCCAAGGAGCTGCTGGTCAAGCGCGGCGATCAAGTGAAACGAGGACAGGTGATCGCCAACTCGGGCCAGACCGGCAACGTCGACACGCCGCAACTGCACTTCGAGGTGCGCAAAGGACCGGCACCGCTCGACCCGATGCCGTTGCTCAGCGGCGGGTGAGGCGTTTGAGTTCCCGAATTAGCTCACCAGCGGATTTGTATATCTCGCCATCAGCTTGACGAGGTCGACTTGGCGATTGGTGCCGGTCTTCGAGAATAGCCGGGCCAGATGCGTCTTCACGGTGGAGCCCGCAATGCCCAGCGCCTCCGCGACCTCGGGCACGCCACCAACCTCCACGATGCCCAGGAGCACACGCAGCTCGGTCGGCGTCAGCTTGTAGAGCTTGCCGATAACCTCTTGCGGGGAAGGGGTGTCCAGTGCCGCCTTGTGCACGAACACGGCGGCGGCCGCCGTGTAGGTGGCGCCCGCCCGGCGGCGCGCACCTGACGTCAGCGGCAGCACGTGGGCCACATGGTGCTCGCCGTCGAGCGCCATCAACGGAATTGCGATGCCCTTGATCCCGACCGCCGCATCACCGCGTTCGGCCATGGCGCAGACTTCGTGCAGCCCTTGCTCTGCGCTTGCATCGTTGGGAGCGAGCTTGCCACTCACTGCACGCAAGAGCGAACCTTGGGCCAGCATGGCATGGCCGCTCGCATTGGCGTGGACGATCCGCGCGCTCGCATCGACCATGAACATTCCGGCGCTGACGCCGTCGACGGTGTCGGCGAGAGTGTCGGCTTCGGCTGTCTTGAGATCGATCACGCGGCCAATCAACGCCGCGCGACGAATATGCGGGATGATGAGCCGCATACGCCGGCGCATCTCCTCGTCAGCCGGTCCATGTCGCTCGTGCCGAAAAACGCCGAACAAGCCCGCGCCCGTCGCTGACTTCTCGAGCACGGCGGTCACGAAGTCGGCCAGCTGCTGCGGCCGTGCCCATTCCTTGTAGAAGCGGGTTTCCAGGAATTCGTCGTAGGGCATGAAATCCGCGGTGGCGATCGGTTCGCCGACCTCGGCGAGGACATGGCTGGTCGTGGAGGGATCGAGCCTCACATAAGTGTCGAAATAGAGCTGTTTGTAGTGTGGCGCGATGTCGCCAGTGTCGTAGTAAAGGTTCCCGTTCTTTTTGGTCGCGTCTTTGAATAAGAGCGCCGCCGAGAAGCCATCGACGAACCGCGCGGACTCCGCGAGCACCTTTGGCCACAGCGTCGGGTCGAGCGCCGCGTCGTAGATATCGCCGATCAGTACGGACAGTTGCTCGGATTCTGACATGGCACCGCCGTCAAATTAAGGAGGCGAGCCTTCCAGGACTGTACCATCGGAGCGGAAATATGGCGGGGATGCGATGGGTCATCCATTTGGGGGATGCGTGTCGCCCGTGAAGTCGTCGCAGAACAGGATGAAACGGTAAGGCGCAAATGGCGACGCTCAGCTGATGAGTGGATTGGTATAGCTCGCCACCAGCTTGATGAGGTCGCTTTGACCCTTGGTGCCGGTCTTTGCGAACAGGCGAAGCAGATGTGTCCTCACGGTGGACTCGGCCAATGCCCAGTGCCTCCGCGACCTCGGACGCGCCGCCAACCTGCATGACAGCCAGCAGCACGCGCAGCTCGGTCGGTGTCAGCTTGTAAAGCTTGCCAATGACCTCTGGGGGCGATGGAACGTACAGTGCTACCTTGTGCACGAACACGGCAGCGGCGGCCGCGTAGGTGGCGCCAGCCCTGCGGCGCGCACCCGACGTCAGCGGCAGCACGTTGGCCACATAGCGCTCGCCGTCGAGCGCCGCCATCGGCAGTGCGATGCCCTTGACCCCCACCGCCAGCATCACCGCGTTCTGCCATAGCGTAGACTTCGTTGAGCGCCTGCTGTGCGCTGTCGTCATTGGGAGCGAGCTTGCCGCCCACAACGCGCAGAAGCGAACCCTGGGCCAGCATGGCATGGCCGCTTGCATTGGCGTGGACGATCCGCGCGCTCGCGTCGACCAGAAACATGCCGGCGCTGATGCCGTCGACGGTATCGGCGAGGCCGTCGGCTTCGGCTGTCTTGCAGCTCGATCACCCTGCCGATGAGCACCGCCCGCCGCAAGTGCGGTACGATGAGCCGCATGCGCCGGCGCATCTCGTCGTCAACCTGACCATCCCGCTCGTGCCGGAAGACACAGTACATGGCGGCACTCGTTGCTGTCTTGTCGAGCGCAACATTCAAGACGTCCACCAGACCCTGTGGCCGCCCCCATTCCTGAAAGGCGCGTGTTTCGAGAAACTCGGCATAGGACATGATGTCAGCGACGGCGACCGGCACCTCGACCTCTGCGTAGAAATGACCGATCGTGAGTGGGTCGAGCTTTATGTACTTTTCGAAGTAGAGCTGCCGGTAGTGCGCGTCGATACCGCAGTCGTAGGCATAGTCGCCGCTCTTGCGAGCGGCGTCCTTGGAAAACAGCGACGCGGCGGGGCCGCCGACGAACTGCGCGGACCTCGGGAGAACTCGCGGCCATAATGTCGGTTCGAGCACCGCGTCGTAGATGTCGCCGATCAGCGCGGACAGTTCCTCAGCTTCTGGCATGGCACCGCCGTTAAGAGAGAAAGCGACCTGCAGGATTGCATCATCCAAGCGGAAATATGGCGCGGATACGCCATTGCACAATTGCGATCGTGATAAGTCATCCATTCGGGGGGTGCCTGTAGTTCCGGGTGATCCCCAATGCCGGCCGGACCGGGCAAATATCGATATGCCACAGGCGGCTAACGAAATCCGAGCTCCCCATTTTCCTGTTCGAGGACTTCATCATTTGGTGGAGAGCTTCCTTGCTCCGGCAAAAAATGTCACAGCGCCACCAGCTTGATGAGGTCGGATTGGCGCTTGGCACCGGTCTTTGCGAACAGGCGAAGCAGATGTGTCCTCACGGTGGACTCGGCAATGCCCAGTGCCTCCGCGACCTCGGCCGCGCCGCCAACCTGCATCATGGCCAGCAGCACGCGCATCTCTGTCGGTGTCAGCTTGTAGAGCTTGCGAATGACCTCTGGCGGGGATGGGGCGTCCAGTGCTGCCTTGTGCACGAACACGGCGGCGGCAGCCGCGTAGGTGGCGCCAGCCTGGCGGCGTGCACCCGACACGTCAGCGGCAGCACGTGGGCCACGTACCGCGTGCCCTCGCCCGCCATCAACGGAATTGCGATGCCTTTGGCCCCCACGGCCGCGTCGCCGCGTTCGGCCATGGCGCAGACTTCGTTCAGGGCCTGCTCTGCGCTTGCATCCCTGGGAAGGAGCTTGCCGCCGACTGCGCGCAAAATGGAACCTTGGGCCAGCATCGCATGCCCGCTCGCATTGGCGTGGACGATGCGCGCGCTCTCATCGACCAGGAACATGGCGGCGCTGATACCATCGACAGTGTCGGCGAGGCTGTCAGATGCGGCTGTTTTGAGATCGATCACCTTGCCGATGAGGATCGCACGACGCAGATGCGGAACGATGAGCTGCATGCGCGCGCGCGTCGCAGGGTCCGCGACACCGCTCGATTCATTCCGAAGAATGCTCACATGCGCAGAGCTTGTTGCCGACTTGTCCAGGATCGCGTGGACGCAGTCCACCCAGCCTTGTGGCTTCGCCCACTCCTTGTAGTAGCGCGTTTCGAGAAACTCGTCGTAGGGCATGAAGTCCGTCGTGCTCAACACCTGCCCGACGTCGAAAAAGAATAACGTCATCCCGGTCGGTTCGAGCTTCGCGTATTGCTCCAGATAGAGCTGGTCGTAGTGCGGATCGACGCCAAATCCACAATGGAGATTGGCGGACTTGCTCACGGCGTCTTTCGAGAGCAAGCCGGCCGCTTGACCACCAACGAATTGGGTCGACTTGCGGAGCACATCAACCCACAGCGACCGATCGAGTGCGGCGTCGTAGATATTGCCGATCAGCACGGACAGTTGCTTAGCATCTGACATAGGGCACCCCGTCAAGGGAAAAGGCGGGCGTTCCGGGACTGCAGGATTGAAGCGGAAGTGAACTATGACGTGAATTGAACTATGCATTATTGCGATATTGAGGGGGTCCACTATTTAGTGGACCCCAATCGCGTCGGTAAAATCGAACGGACCCTCGGTAAAAATGTCACAACCGAATGATTGTTGCGCTCTTTGGCGCCTATCCACTGCCTGGTGGACGTGCGTATCGCACCGCTTGCGGTAGTGCCTCCTTCGGCTCAAACGAAGGGGGCAGGTGGTGAAGCGATATCTTGCGTCTATTCTTGTTACGGCGGCTGTTGGAACAGCAAACGCGGCGGACATGCCGACGAAGGCGCCGGTGGCGCCTGTCTATGCGGCGCCGTTCAACTGGACTGGCTTCTACATTGGTGCCCATGTCGGCGCGGGCTGGTCCACGGAGGAGTGGATCGCGAACCACAACTTGAACGGTTTCCTGGGCGGCGCCCAGATTGGCTACAACTGGCAGTCAGGCTGGGTCGTGTTCGGGGTCGAGGCCGACGCAAGCTGGGCCGACATCAAAGTAAGTAGCGGCTGCCTCGAGTTCGAGTGCAGGAGCAAGATCGAGCGCGCTCGGGACGATCACCGCCCGGTTCGGCGGGGCTGTTGATCGCGCGTTTGTCTACGTGAAGGGCGGTGGCGCCTGGGCACACGAGAAGCACACGGAGAGCTTCGAAGGCGTGAACGTATAACTCGGCCTCGAAGACGAGTTGGGGCTCGACCGTGGGCGCCGGTGTGGAATACGCGTTTGCGCCGAATTGGTCCGGCAAGGTTGAGTACAATTTCCTTGACTTCGGCAAGGATACTTTCGCGTTTGCCGACGGACCGACCGACATTCGACAAACGGTGCACACGGTCAAGTTCGGCATCAACTATCGGTTCGGCGCCAACAGGTATTAATCGCTGGGGGCCCAGCACCAAGTCACTTCGGTCGGGTTGCGGGCAGCACGGATTTCGAGGGTCGACATCGCGACACACCACGGCCCTGCTGCCGTGGTTGGTTTGGGACAAACCTACGGCACGTGTTGATAGCAACCGGCGTGCTCAAGCTCGGTCAGCTTCACGCCGAGCCGGCCTGCCAAGTCCTGCACGTATTGCCAGGCCACGCGGCCCGAGCGCGCGCCGCGCGTTGTCGCCCACTCGAGCGCTTCGCGCTCGAGCTCTTCGCCGCTCAGCGGAATCCGGTAGTGGCTGACATAGCCCGTCACCATGGCGAGGTATTCGTCCTGGCTGCAGCGATGGAAGCCGAGCCAGAGTCCGAAGCGATCGGACAGCGACACTTTCTCCTCGACCGCCTCGCCGGGATTGATCGCGGTCGAGCGCTCGTTCTCCATCATGTCGCGCGCCATCAGGTGGCGCCGGTTCGAGGTGGCATAGAACACGACATTGTCAGGCCGGCCTTCGATGCCGCCTTCGAGTACCGCCTTGAGTGACTTGTAGCTCGTGTCCTCCGCCTCGAACGAGAGGTCGTCGCAGAACAGAATGAAGCGGTAGGGTGCGCCGCGCATCAACGCCATCAGATCGGGCAAGCTCTCGACGTCCTCGCGATGGATCTCGACGAGCTTGAGCGCGCCATTGCCGTGGCTGGCATTGACTGCGGCATGCACGGCCTTGACCAGGGACGACTTGCCCATGCCGCGCGCGCCCCAAAGGAGCGCATTGTTGGCCGGCAGCCCGCGCGCAAACCGCTCGGTATTGTCGACCAGGAGGTCACGCACCCGGTCGATGCCCTTGAGCAACCCCATGCCGACCCGGCTCACCCGCGGCACCGGCACGACGCGCCGGCCGGCCGGGTGCCAGGTGAAGGCCTCGGCCGCCGCAAAGTCGGGCTCGGAAGACGGCAGCCGGCGCAAGCCGCTCCAGCGCATCCGCGATGCGGGCCATAAGTGCAGGGCCGTCCATGGCGCGATCTATGGCGTGATCCACGACGCCATCCTTGACGCCATCTTTGGCGCCGTGCTGCTGCGGCGATTTGCCTTTGGCGGAGGGCTTTTGCGGAGGGCGCTTGGGCATGGCGAGACCGGTTGCAGTGCACACTTACCGGGGCGGCGGCAGCGCTGCAAGCTCGACCCGAGCAGGCGGTGGAACCACGCCGCTACGTGCCTGAACCAGCGTTGCAATTGAGCCGCTGCTCGGTATAGTCCGCGCCAACCGGCGATCGAGCGGCAATTGAAAAACGCCGGTACCTTCCGACACTTACCCCAAGGGGAATGACGATGTTCGTGACGCCCGCTTATGCGCAGGCCAGCCCGCTCGGCGACAGCTTATTGACGTCGCCGCTGGTGGTGATGATCCCCATCATCGCCCTGATGTATTTCCTGATCCTGCGGCCCCAGCAGAAGCGGGCGAAGGAGCACCAGGACCTGGTGAAGAACTTGCGCCGCGGCGATACCGTGGTTACGTCCGGGGGGCTGGTCGGCAAGGTCACCAAGGTAGTCGATGAGGAGCAGATCGAGGTTGAGATTGCCGACGGCGTGCGCGTGCGACAGGTCCGCTCGATGATCACGGGCGTGCGCGCCAAGGGCGAGCCGGTCAAGGACGACGCCAAGGGCTAGAGTGGCTTAAGGGATTCCATAGAAGGCCTCAGCGAGGCACGAACCGGGACGGTCTGCGCTCATGATGTACATCTCACGCTGGAAGGCGTTGGGCATCCTGCTCACGGCGTTGTTCGTGTGCATGCTCGCCGTGCCGAATTTCTTCCCGGAAAAGACCGTGCAGAGCTGGCCGAAATGGGCGCAGCGGCACGTCGTGCTGGGCCTCGACCTGCAGGGCGGCTCGCATCTCCTGCTCGAGGTCGATACCGGCGCGGTGCGCAAGGAGAAGCTCGAGCAGCTGCGTGACGACGTACGGCGGGTCCTGCGCGAGGCGCGCGTCGGGCTCTCCAGCGCCCCCGTGGTGCGTGGCAGCAATGTCGAGGTGGTGGTCCGCGAGAGTGATCTCCAGACCGCGCTGACCAAGGTGCGAGACCTCTCGCAGCCGCTCGGCGGCATCTTGGGCGGCGCCGGCCAGCGCACGCTTGAGATCTCCAACCAGGGTGGTGGCCGTATCCAGATCACCATGACCGAGCCCGCGATTGTCGACCGGATTCGACAGGCGGTCGATCAGGCCGTCCAGATCATCGAACGGCGCATCAATGAGCTCGGCTTGGTCGAGCCGCTGATTCAGCGCCAGGGCACCGACCGTATCCTGGTCCAGGTTCCGGGCCTTGGCGATCCCAAGCGCCTTATCGACCTCGTCGGCAAAACCGCCAAGCTCGACTTCCGCATGGTCGATGAGACCGTCACTCCCGAGCAGGCATTGCAGAACCGGCCGCCGCCGGAATCGGAAATCCTCTACGGCCCGAGCCGCGAAGGCCGCTCTCCTTACGTGATCGAAAAGCGCATTCTCGTGTCGGGCGCCGATCTCACCGACGCGCAACCGGGTTTCGATTCGCGCACCAGCGAGCCGGTGGTCAATTTCCGCTTCAATTCGGCGGGCGCGCGCAAGTTCGCGCAGGCGACTGCCGAGAACGTCGGCAAGCGCTTTGCCGTCGTGCTCGACAACGAGGTGATCACCGCGCCGGTTATTCGCGAGCCGATCCTGCAGGGCTCGGGGCAGATCTCCGGCAGCTTCACGGTGGAGTCGGCGAATGACCTTGCAATCCTGCTGCGCGCGGGCGCGCTGCCGGCGCCATTGACCATCATCGAGCAGAGAGTGGTCGGTGCGGGCCTCGGTCAGGATTCGATCACCAAGGGCAAGGAAGCTTCGTATTACGGCGCTATCCTCGTGGTGGTGTTCATGGTGGTCGTCTACGGGCTGTTCGGGGTGTTCGCGAGCGTCGCGGTGGCGATCAACGTGGCCATGATCTTCGGAGTCCTCTCACTGCTCAATGCAACGCTGACGCTGCCCGGCATCATCGGCATCGTGCTCACCATCGGCATCGCGGTGGACAGCAACGTGCTCATCTACGAGCGCATCCGCGAGGAGGTGCGCACCGGCCGCACCCCGATCACGGCGATCGATGCCGGCTTCACGCGGGCGCTTGCCACCATCCTCGATTCCAACATCACGACCTTCATCGCGGCCGCCGTGCTGTTCTTCATCGGCACGGGCGCGGTTCGTGGTTTCGCGGTGACGCTCGGCATCGGCATCATCACGACCGTCTTCACCGCATTCACCCTCACGAGGCTGATGGTCGCCTGGTGGGTCCGGTGGGTGCGCCCGCAGAAGCTCGCGATCTCATAGGCAAGCAGGGGCGCGATCATGATGCACATATCGCGCTTGAAGGCATTGGGCATCCTGCTCACCGCACTGCTTGTGAGCATGCTGGCCGTGCCGAGCTTGTTTTCGGCGATCGGCGCGGGCTCCACGCGGGCGCTTGCCACCATCCTCGATTCCAACATCACGACCTTTATCGCGGCCGCCGTGCTGTTCTTCATCGGCACCGGTCCGGTCCGCGGTTTCGCGGTGACGCTCGGCATCGGGATCATCACGACAGTCTTCACTGCATTCACGGTCACGAGGCTGATGGTCGCCTGGTGGGTTCGGTGGGTGCGCCCGCAACAGCTCGCGATTTCTTGAGGCCCGTCCCGTGCGCTTGCATTCCTCCATTCCGATGCTGCGTATCGTCCCCGACGATACCAAGTTCGATTTCATGCGCTTCCGGCGCGTCAGCTTTCCGGCCTCGGCGGTCCTCTCGATCGCGGCGATCTGCCTCTACTTCTTCGTCGGCCTGCACTTTGGCATCGACTTCGTCGGCGGCACGCTGCTGGAGGTCAAGACCCAGTCAGGCCAGCCGGCCGACCTCTCCAAGATGCGCACGAGCTTGGGCGCACTCGGATTGGGCGATATCCAGCTGCAGGAGTTCGGCTCGCAGGATCGGGTGCTGATCCGGATTCCGCAGCAGCCGGGCGGCGAAGTCTGCGCAGGGAGCTGCCTCGGCGAAGGTCAAGGCGTCACTGGGCGAGGAGGTCATGGTCGAGCGCGAGGAGGTGGTGGGGCCGCGCATCTCGACCGAGATGCTCGCCACCAGCACGGTCGGCCTGATGGCGGCAATTCTCGCGATTCTGGTCTATCTCTGGTTCCGGTTTGAATGGCAGTTCGCGCTCGGCGCCATGATCGCGAACGTGCACGATCTGGTGCTCACCGTGGGCTACATGTCGCTGATGCAGATCGATTTCGATCTCTCCAGCATTGCGGCGCTGCTCACCATTCTCGGGCTACTCGCTCAACGACACCGTCGTCATCTACGACCGTATTCGCGAGATGCTGCGCCGCTACAAGCGCATGCCAATGCCGGACCTGCTCAACGTATCGGTCAACTCGACGCTGTCGCGCTCGATCATCACCCACTTGACCGTGACACTGTCGTTGCTCGCGCTCCTGTTCTTCGGCGGGCACGCGATCCACAGCTTCGTGTCGACCATGATCTTCGGCGTGGTGCTGGTCGGCACCTATACGTCGGTCTTCATCGCGGCGCCGATCCTGATCTATCTCGGCGTTGGGACCACTCGTGCCGCCGTCGAAGAGGCCGCCGAAGCCGTAAAGGTGTGATGTCGGTGGCCGGCGCGGCGCCATCCGCTCCGCACGTTGCATGGTGTGCTGCCAGCCATGCATGAGATGTTCGACCACTGCGAAGCGCTGGTTCGCTCAGCCGACAAGGATCGCTACCTGTCTGCGCTGTTCGCGCCGGCCGAGCACCGCGGCGCACTCTTTGCGCTTTATGCGTTTCATATCGAGGTCGCGCGCATCCCCGACGTGGTCACCGAGCCGCTGGCCGGTGAGGTGCGGCTGCAATGGTGGAGCGAGGCGATCTACGACCAGCGGCCCGAGGAGATGCGCGGCCACCCGATCGCCAATGCGCTTGCCGAGGTGATCGATCAATATCGTCTGCCGCGCCGGCTGTTCGACGACTTGATCGAGACGCGGAGGGCCCATTTTGGCCGCGAGCTGTTCGGCAGCGTCGACGAGCTTGAGCGCTATGCGCGTGGCACCTCATCAAGCCTGATCGAGCTTGCTGCGCGCGTGGTGGGTGCCGCCGCCTTGGATTATGCTGGCCCCGCCGGAATCAGCCTGGGCATCGTCAGCCTGTTACGCAACTTCGCGAGCGACGCAGTGCGCGGCCACGTCACGGCGCCGGCCGACCTGATGATTCAGAACTCGGTGCTGCCGCAGGACATCCTGGCGGGAAAAACGACCGTGCAGATCATCGCACTGCTCGGCAATCTGCGCGACGTGGCGGTTCGCCACTACGAGGAGGCGCGGGTGCTGATCGAGCGCGAGGGCCACGACGCGGTCGCGGCGTGGCTGCCGGTTGCAACAGTGCCGCTCGATCTGCGTGCGCTCCGTCGTGAAGCGAGCGAGCCATTCGCCGAGGTCGAGGTGCCGCGCTGGCGCCGGCAATGGGTGCTCTGGCGCGCCGCGCGCTCGGGCCGCCCGCCGGCGATCCGTTGAGGTCGCGCAGGTCCCCGCGCTGTCGAGATCGACCATAGTGTGACGGCCGGCACATCGGCTGAATGCCGTCCCGGCTACGTTGCGCATGCCGCGTGGCCAAATGCTCCTCAACAAATCCTGGTGAGCCGCGCAGCGCAACGATGGGAGACGGTCATGGAGATTCATTCGACGCTGCGTCTTGCCTGCCTTGCGGCGGTGCTCGCGGCCGGCCTTGGCCGGTATGGCCTACGAAGCTAAAGCAGGCGGCCTGAAAGGTGGTGCCAATACAGCGTCGCCGGGCACTCCGCCCAGTCGCTCAGTGAAGGGGAATCCGACTGTTACCTATCCTGGTCCGGTGTTCACCGGTCCTCCTAAGCCCCCTGGAAAGGGGGGCGGCTGTCCCAAGGGTGGTTGCAAGCACTGATCGATGTTCGGTCGAGCGGCGCGATGCGATCATTACTCCGCCGCCATCCGCGCCGCGCCGATCCACTGCTCAAGGTCATCGAGCGCGCGGTGGCAGAGCGCCCGCTTCCTAGCCAGTGCCTTGGAAGGTCCGCGTAGCCGCTTGCCGTTCTCGTCTGGCGGCAGTGCGCGCTCGAATGGCGGGAATAATCCGAAGTTGACGTTCATCGGCTGGTAGGAGCGCGGACCGGCGTCGATCGTCTCGATGTGGCCGCCGGTGATGTGATTGAGCAGCGCGCCGTGTGCGGTGGTCGGCGGCGGCGGCGCGAGCATCTCCCCCTGTCGCTCCGCAGCCGCGAAGCGGCCGGCCATGAGCCCGACCGCAGCCGACTCCACATAGCCCTCGCAGCCGGTGATCTGGCCGGCAAAGCGTAGCCGCGGCATTGCCTTGAGCCGTAGCGTGACATCGAGGAGCTTCGGCGAATTGAGGAACGTGTTGCGATGCAGCCCGCCGAGCCGCGCGAACTCGGCCCGCTCCAATCCCGGGATGGTGCGGAAGATGCGCGTCTGCTCGCCGTGCTTGAGCTTGGTCTGGAAGCCGACCATGTTGAACAAGGTGGCGAGCTTGTTGTCCTGCCGCAGCTGCACCACGGCATAAGCTTTCGATGTGCCTGGATGCGGGTTGGTGAGCCCGAAAGGCTTCATCGGCCCGTGACGCAGCGTCTCACGCCCACGCTCGGCCATCACCTCGATCGGCAGGCAGCCGTCGAAATACGGCGTGCCCTCCCATTCATGGAAGGCGGTCTGGTCGCCGGCGATCAGTGCATCGACGAAACCTTCGTACTGCTCACGCGTCAGTGGACAGTTGATGTAGTCGACGCCGGAGCCGCCAGGACCAGCCTTGTCGTAGCGCGACTGAAACCAGGCGACCGACATGTCGATCGAGTCGCGATGGATGATGGGCGCGATGGCGTCGAAGAAGGCGAGCGCGTCCTCGCCTGTGAGCGTCGAGATCGCCTCCGCCAATGCCCGCGAGGTGAGGGGCCCGGTCGCCACAATGACGCTGTCCCAGTCGTCGGGCGGAAGACCTGCGATCTCCTCGCGGCGGACCTCGATCAGTGGGTTGGCGCTGATCGCCTCGGTGACCGCGGCCGCGAATCCGTCGCGATCGACCGCGAGCGCACCGCCGGCCGGCACCTGATTGGCGTCCGCCGCGCGCATGATCAGCGAGTTGAGCCGGCGCATCTCGGCATGCAGCAGCCCGACCGCATTGTGCTCATGGTCATCGGAGCGGAACGAGTTCGAGCAGACGAGCTCGGCGAGGCTCTCGGTCTTGTGAGCGGCGGTCGCGCGCAGTGGGCGCATCTCGTGCAGGATGACGCTCACGCCACGCGCCGCGATCTGACAGGCTGCTTCGCAGCCGGCGAGCCCGCCGCCGATGATGTGGATCGGGTTGGTTTTCATTGCGCAAGTTTACGCGTCTGCGGCAGCTGCGACAAATGTCCTGCCGACAAATGTCCTTCCGATATGCCGCGGAACGCATCGGGTCGGAACCTGTTGTTCTTCAGGTCAGCTGGAGGATGGTCATGGCGAGACACGTTCAGTTTGCGGCCTTTTTGTGCTTGATGTGCGGAGTCATGGCTGCGTCGGCGCAATCGCCGCCGCCGCAGACGGCGCAGCCTGATCCAAAGGCGTGCGCGCCCGGTGAGCGCCTGGAGCCTGGTCCCAACGGGCCAAAAGCGCCCGGCACGACGGGAAGGGCCGAGACGCCGAGCGCCAATGTTGATACGCCGAGCGACAAGCTGGCGCGGACCGATGGGGTCATCTGCCCTCCCAATGTCGATCCGGAGATCCGAACGCCCGCGCCCGATGCCGGCACGATGCGGGTCATTCCACCACCCGGCACTCCAGGCGGAAAATCGGATGTTCGTCCGAAGTGAGCAATGCAACGAGTGAACTTATGCGAGTGAGCCCGCTTCGCCCGAAGGGTGGGGCGGGCTTCTCTGTGGACGCGGCTCAATACGTACGCTGCAGTCCCCGAACCGATCACTTGACGATTTCGGCAACCGTGTTGTCTTTCGGCTCGACGATGACGACTTCCTCACCCATGACGAAAAAGGTGTTGTTCTTAAGTTGCGGGACCTTGCGTGTCACGTCGTCCGGCACTGGCTGGAGATGCACGCCCTGCGGCACGGTTTCGCCGATGGCAACCTTGGTACTCTCGGGAGCCTTTTGGACCTTTCTGTCTTTGAGAACGATCTCGCGGATCGTGTGCCGGTCCTCTTCGTTCAAGTTCACACTTCGCTTGGTGCTGACAGGCGGATCGCCCGGAAGCTGTGCAAATTGCAGGTATCGGGGCTGAATGGATTCCGAACCCGCCGCAACAGCTGCGCTGCCGCTCAGCACTGCAAATGTCGCTATTGCTCCCATTGACCAAGGCTTGCGCATGGAACCCTCCTGCTGGTGCAGGATGAGAACGATGCAGGGCCGTTAGGAGTTCCCAAGGTGGCCAAGAAGATACGAGTTCCGTCGCTACCGCTCGCTCACGCTGGCACCGCCGAACCGCTCCGCCAGCGCGGCAGCACGTCCTTGTTGTAGACGTTGTCCGGGATGCCGCCCTTGAGCGCGGTGATGACCGAGCGCGTGGCCCAGTCGACGCCCTGCCGCAGCTCGCCGCCTTCCGTATACGAGGCCGAGTGCGGCGACAGCAGCACCCGGTCGCCGAGCTTGCGCAGCGGCTGAGTCGATCGGCAGCGGCTCCTCCTCGAACGCATCGATGGCGGCGCCGCGCACGCGGCCCTCGTCGATCGCCTTGGCAAGCGCCTTCTCGTCGAGAACCTTGCCGCGCGCGGTGTTGATGCACGATCGCGTTCGGCTTCATCAGCGCGAGCTCCTTCTCGCCGAACATGTAGCGCGTCTCCTTGGTGAGCACGACGTGGAACGACACCACGTCGGACTCGCGCAGCAGCGTCTCGTAGTCGACCTGCCGCACGCCGTGCGCCAGGAAAGTTGCCGGCTGCACATAAGGATCGTAGGCGATAATGCGGGCGCGCCAGGGCGTCAGCAGCTGCGCCACCCGCGTGCCGATGCGGCCGAAGCCGACGAGCCCGATGGTCTGGCCGGGAAATCCGTCGGAAGCGCGGCTGCCGACGTAATAGGCGTAGTTGTCGAGCGTGCGCCATTTGCCGGCGCGCACGTCGGCGTCGCGCTCGCGCAGCTTCTTGAGCAGCGCCAGCATGATGGTGACGGTGGTCTCGGCGACGCCGAAGCAGTTCGATTCGGTCGGTGCGTGGCACACCATGATGCCGAGCTCGGTCGCCGCATCGGTGTCGATGTCGTCGACGCCGACGGTGTATTTCGCGACCACGCGCAGCCGCTGCGAGGCCTGCATGATGCGCCGGCTGATCGGCGTGTGCCGCATCGAGGTGCCCATCAGGGCGACCGCGTCGCGCGCGGCCTCGACCACGTCGTCCTCGTAATGGGTGCGCGGCAATTGCCAGTCGCGGTTGCCGACAACGACCTCGCAGCCGAGCCCCTCGAGCGCCTTGATGGTCTCCGGCGGCTCCTCGCGCGGGGCAAAGATCAGGACTTTCGGCTTCGACATGGATACTCCTTGGGTGCTTGCCCGGCGGGTGATGGCAGGCGTGAGGTGGGGAAGGCGATGTGGATGGCAGTCAGTCTAGCTTAATTCCGCTCTCCTTGAACGCCTTTTCCCATCGTACCGCTTCGCGGCGGAAGAAGGCGTCGAACTCCTCGGGCGTGCTCGATACCGCATTGATGCCGGACTTCTCAAGCTTGTCGGCGGTCGCCGGGTCGGCATAAATGCGTAACGATCTCGGCCTGGAGCTTGTCGACGATCGCACGCGGCGTGCCGGCGGGCGCCACGAACGCGATCCAGCTCGACATGTCGTCGAGCGCGGGCATGCCGGCGGCGACCGACAGCGGCGGCACGTCGGGCAGCTGCGGCAGTGGGCGGCTGTTGAGCTTGGCGAGCGGGCGCAACTTGCCCGACGTGATCAGCGGCAGGCTCGAGGCGGTGCCGTCGACGATGTAGTCGACTGCACCGGTGAGCAGCCCCTGCACCACCTCGGAGCTGCCCTTGTAAGGAATGAGCTGCGCCTTGATGCCGGCCTCGCGGTTGAACATGTAGCCCGCCAGCCGTGTCGTGATGATGCCGGCGCCGTAGTTCATGCTTGCGCCGGTCTTCGCCTTGCCGAGCGCGATCAGCTCTCCGATCGTCTTCGGCCCGTCCTCGGCGCGCACGGTCAACAGCGAAGTATTCTTGGCGCCGAGCGAGATAGCCGCGAAATCCTTGAACGGATCGTAGGGCAGGCTTGTCTTGGTCGCGGGATTCATCACCAGCGTGGTGTCCATGGCGGCGAGCAGCGTGTAGCCGTCTGGCGCGGCCCTGGCGACCTGCACGGCGCCGATCGCGGTGTCGGCGCCGGGCCGGTTCTCGACCACGACCGGCTGGCCGAAGTCTTCGCTCATCTTCTGCGCCACGATCCGCGACAGGATGTCGGTCGGGCCGCCGGCCGGGAACGGCACCACGATGCGGATCGTCCGGTTCGGGAAGTCCTGCGCGGACGCGGGCTCGTGGAGTGCTGCAAGCACGCAGAGCATGGCGGGCGCGAGACGGCAGATCGAACTTATGAATGTAGGCATGGATGTTCTCCCGTCGCGCGGCCTCATTGCACTGCGAGCCCGGCTTCCTTGGCGAGCGGCGCCCAGAAGGCATATTCGTCGGCGACGAATTTCGCGACCGCCGCCGGATCGAGATCGAGGGTCGAGAGCGCAAGCCTGTCGAAATGCGCGCGCATCTTCGTCGTCTTGTTGATACGCCGGATCTCGGCATTGAGCTTGCCCACGATGTCGGCGGGCAGGTTCTTCGGACCGGCGAGCCAGAACCAGGTGTCGCCGCGCATGTCGGGGAAGCCCTGCTCGGCGAAGGTCGGAATGTCCGGATAGGCCGGGTGGCGCTGCGCGCTGGTCACGGCGAGCGGCACCACCTTGCCGGCGCGGATCTCTCGCCGGCGGTGAGCAACGTCGTCATGGTGAGCGAAATGTGATTGCCCAGCACCTCGTTCATGCCGGAATTGGGCGCCGGCACGTGCTGGATGTCGACACCGGCCCGGCGCTTGAAGCGCTCGAGGATGAGCTGGCCGAGCGAGCCAGGCCCCGGTGACGCCGACGTCAACGGCTTCGTGCGTGCCAACGCCGACCAGGTCGGCGACCGACTTGACGCCGAGTGCGCTGCCGGCCACGAACACGAAGCTGTCGGCGGCCTCCATCGCGATATGGGTGAAGTCGTTGAGCGGGATCGTAGCCGATGTTGGGGTTGATCGCCGGGCCGGTCAGGTGCGGGCCGGAGCCGGCGTTAACGAAAGTGTAGCCGTCGGGCTCGGCGCGCGCGACCTGCGCGGAGCCGAGCGCGCCTGCGCTGCCGGCGCGGTTCTCGATGAAGAACTGCTGCTTGAAGGTGGCGCTCAGCTCGCGCCGCCAGCAGCCGCGCCAATTGGTCCGAGCTGCCGCCGGCCGCGAACGGCACCACGATCTTCACGGGCTTTGCGGGCCAGTCCTGCGCGTGCGCAGGGACGGCAAGGGCTGCTGCGCAGAGGCAGGCGGCAGCGAGCCGCAACAAGGAAGGCATGGTCGGGCTCCGGTCAGGTTCGAGCCTCGCGAGTATAAGGCGCACGCCGGCCATCACCAGAGCGTGGGGGTGTGTCAAATCGTGGGGTCTTCCGATCCCTGCGGAGGCTGTCGTCCCCGCGAAGACGAAATTGCACAACCCATCAGTTGTCGTCTCCGCGAAAGCGGGGACCCAGTACCCCAGGACGATTGTTGCAACGTCAGAGCGCGATCGGCCGGTCTGTGTCTACTGGGTCCCCGCTTGCGCGGGGACGACAGTAAGGGATGCCGTGCCAGCACATCCTGGTGCGCTTCTCGACCTTCACTGTTTTCCGAATGCAGCGTTCTTGTATGAAGAATGGACGACGAGCGGGTCATGCGCCAGAGTGCGTGCCGCGTAGTCCGGGAGAGTTGTCATGTGGGCTGATCGTCGTCTGATCGATCTGTTCCAGATCGAGCTGCCGATCCTGCTTGCCCCGATGGCGGGCTCCATGGATGTCGAGCTGGCCGTTGCGGTCGCGCAGGCAGGCGGGCTTGGCTCATTGCCGTGTGCGATGCTCGACGCCGCCAAGGCGCGCGAGCAGATAATGCAGTTCCGCGCCTGCTCGCAGGCGAAGGTCAATCTCAATTTCTTCTGTCACACGCCGCCTGAGCTGAGCAACGCACGCGAGGCGCGCTGGCGCGAGCGGCTCGCGCCCTATTATCGAGAGCTTGGCATTGACCCGGCGGCGCCGGTCCCAACCAGCATGCGGCTGCCCTTCAACGAGGATTTTTGTGCCCTGGTTGAGGAGACGAAGCCCGGCGTGGTGAGCTTTCATTTCGGGCTGCCCGAGGACGGCTTGCTCAAGCGCGTGAAGGCCGCAGGATGCGCTGTGCTGTCCTCCGCCACGACGGTGGCCGAAGCGCGCTGGCTTGAAGCGCGTGGCGTCGACGCCATCGTGGCACAAGGCTACGAGGCGGGCGGCCATCGCGGCATGTTCCTCTCGGATGATCTCGCGGCGCAGGTTGGGACTTTCGCGCTGGTGCCGCAGATCGTCGATGCCGTGAAGGTGCCGGTGATCGCGGCCGGCGGCATCATGGATGCGCGTGGAATTGCGGCTGCCTTTGCGCTCGGCGCTGCCGCGGTCCAGATCGGGACGGCTTTCCTGTTTACGCCGGAAGCAAAGATCAGCGCGCCTCACCGTGCCGCGCTGAGCGAGGCCCGTGACGACGGCACCGCGGTCACCAACCTGATGACTGGACGTCCGGCACGTGGCCTCGTCAACCGCGTTATGCGCGAGATCGGGCCGGTGAACGAGATCGCGCCTGCGTTTCCGCTCGCGGCCGGTGCGCTCGCGCCGCTGCGTGCCAAGGCCGAGGCGCAAGGCTCGGGCGACTTCTCACCGATGTGGTCTGGTCAGGCGGCAGCGCTCGGCCGCGCAATGCCGGCTGCGGAGCTCACGCGCACGCTGGCAGTCGAGGCGGTGGCGCTGCTGCAGCGCATGGGCGGGGCGAAATAAGACCACGCCTCGCGAAGCATTTCACACAATTCCAATTTCCGATTCCTGTCCCACCTGAACGATGCCACGGCGATCGCAGCAGCGGGCGCAGCCAGCGATTGTGCCTTTGGTTGCTCTTTGCGGACGGAGCGCGAACCACACTGCCGGCGCGTGACATTGCGGTCACAGGATGCCGGCTGGCAGTGCCCGAGCCTGCTGAACAGGGAACTTTTCCCGAATTGGCACGTTTTGATGCCACCTCTCGCTCCGAATTATCATTCACTATCAAAGCGTAAGGCACTTTGATGATGGACGCACTGCTCCCTCGCGCCGGCACCAGCATTCCCGGGCTGGACAACGTTATTGAAGGTGGATTTGCAAGGAATCGCCTGCACCTCCTGGAAGGCACTCCCGGCACCGGCAAAACAACGATTGCCCTCCAATTCCTCATGGCCGGCGCGGCGGCGGGGGAGCGGGGGATCTATGTCAGCCTCGCTGAAACCGAAGAAGAGCTCAGGCAGGGTGCACGGTCCCACGGCTGGGAGCTCGCCGACGAGATCACTGTCTTCGAGCTGGTCCCGCCCGAGAGCGTGCTCGATCCCGAACGGCACCAGAGCCTGCTCTATTCGTCCGATCTTGAGCTTGGAGAAACAATCACGCGTATCCTCGAAACAATCGAGCGCATCAAGCCCGCGCGCGTGGTGATCGACAGTCTGTCCGAGATACGATTGCTCGCGCAGAGCTCGCTGCGATACCGGCGGCAGATTCTGGCGCTGAAGCACTATTTCGCGCGCCACCTGTCGACCGTCATCATGCTCGACGATCTCACGAGCGAAAGCACCGACAGGGCGGTGCACAGCATCGCGCATAGCGTCGTTCATCTCGATCAGCTTGCACCGTTGTATGGCGGCGAGCGACGGCGACTGCGCGTCATCAAATGTCGCGGTCAATCGTTCCGCAGCGGCTACCATGACTTCGTGATCGCCAAGGGGGGCATTGAAGTGTTTCCCAGGCTTGTCGCCGCCGAGCATCGTCAACCGTTCAGCGACGAGTTGCTCCGAAGCGGGGTCCCCGAGCTCGACCAGCTGCTTGGCGGGGGCGTTAGCTCTGGCTCAAGCACGCTGGTGTTGGGCCCCGCTGGTATGGGGAAGTCGCTGCTCATTCTGCAGTACCTCGCGGCGGCGGTGAAGCGTGGCGAGAAAGCCGCAATGTTCATCTTTGATGAGGAGCTAGGCCTTTTGCTTGCGCGGGCCAAGGGGGTTGGCGTCGATCTGCAGGCGATGCTGGACGCAAACCAGCTTGTCATCGAACAGATGGATGCGGCCGAACTTACGCCGGGAGAATTCTCGCATCGGGTGCGGCGTTGCGTCGACCGGGACAATGCGAAGGTCGTCGCCATCGACAGCCTGAATGGCTATCAGGCGGCGATGTCGGAAGAACAATTCGTTACGCTGCATATCCATGAACTGTTGCAGTACTTGAACCGCCGTGGCGCAGCGACCTTCCTGTCCATCGCTCAGAGTGGGATGATGGGTGACATGCGGCAGCCGGTGGATATCACCTACCTTGCAGATACCGTGATCCTGATGCGCTATTTTGAGGCGTTCGGCCGCGTGCGGCGTGCAATTTCGGTGGTGAAGAAGCGCACCGGCGCGCATGAGGATACTATTCGGGAGCTCACGATCACGAGCAAAGGCCTGGTGCTCGGACAACCGCTCAAGGAATTCCAGGGCGTTCTGCGAGGGGTGCCGACCTTCGTCGGCCAGGCAGTTGCAGCGGTGGGCGAGACGTGATCAAGAAAGCCTACCCAGCCGAACGTGCGTTGATCCTGGCGCCACATGGGCGTGACGCCCGCATTGCGGCGCAGATCCTCGTTGAAGCACGCATCGATGCGCATGTTTGCCCCAAGCTTGCGAGCTTGCTCGAGCAGCTTACGGCGGGTGCGGATGTCGCCATTCTGACCGAAGAGTCAGTCTCTGACCTTGAGACGCGCCCGCTACGAGAGTGGGTCGACTCGCAGCCGACGTGGTCGGATTTTCCCTTTGTCTTGCTGACGCGCCACGGTGGTGGACTTGAGCGCAATCCCACCGCTGTCTCGCTGACGGGGATTTTCGGCAATGTCACGTTTCTCGAACGGCCGTTTCATCCCACAACGCTGGTCAGCGTTGTGCAGACCGCATTGCGTGGGCGGCGCCGGCAATACGAATGCTCCCGGCTGAACGATGAGCTGGAGGCGAGGGTGCAGGAGCGCACCGAGGAGCTTGCGGCAGCCAATCGCGAGCTTCTGTCGCAGATCGAAGAACGCGAACGTGTGGAATTCGACGTTGCGGCAAATGCAGCGATTGGAGGCGGTGGGGCAGCTCACCTCAGGAGTGGCGCACGATTTCAACAATCTTCTGACGGTTCTTCTGGGCAATATACGGTTTCTGGAGAGATCGCTGATCGACAAAGGCCTTGACGGCAAGGTCGTGCAGCGGCTCTCCAATATGCGGGAGGCAGCACAGCGCGGAGCCCGCCTGACCGACCAGCTTCTGACATTCTCGCGGCGACAGCATCTCGAGCCGGTCGCGACCGATCTCAACGCTGTGCTGTCCAAGGTCGAGGACCTTCTGCAGAGCACGATCGGCCGGAAGATCAAGGTCGAAACGCTCGTATCGGGCGAGTCCTGCCTTGCGATGGTTGATCAGACGCAGCTGCAACTGGCGATCCTCAATCTGGCGATCAACGCCCGCGATGCCATGGGAAACGGAGGCAGTCTGTGCGTGTCCACGCGTAATGTCGTGCTCGGCCCTCCCAACGCGCCCGAGAAGCCGCCGGCGGGAAAGTACGTGGAAATCTGCGTGTCCGACACGGGCCACGGCATGAGCAAAGAGGTTCGCGCCAAAGCGTTCGAACCATTTTTTACGACCAAGGATGTCGGCAAGGGATCGGGGCTTGGCCTCAGTCAGGTTCTCGGATTTGCCAAACAGTCGGGCGGCGGAGTGTGTGTGCAAACTGAGGAGGGCAAGGGCACGGCGATTTGTATCTACCTGCCGCCGGCCCAGGGCGTTGCCACGTGTCCTACAAAGCGAGGCCACGATGCTGGTCGCCGCTCCGCACTCGGGCGCAGTCATTCTGCTGGTCGACGACGACAATGCCGTCCGCGATGTCACGGCGACCTATCTGCGCGAGCTCGGATACCAGGTGCTGGAGGCCGGCAGCGGGGGCGCTGCCTTGGAAGTGCTGGGATCGTCCGCCGCGGTCGATCTGCTGCTGCTCGATTACGCGATGCCGGGAATGAATGGCGCCGAGCTGTCTCGTCGAGCGCGCGGCCGCCGGCCCTGCTGCCAATTCTCTTTGTGACCGGTTTCGCCGAGCAGGACGCCTTCAAGGGCATCAGCGAACGAGACATCGTCCGCAAGCCGATCAATGTCCAGGAATTGTCGACGAAGCTGCGGGCCTCACTTGCGTCTCGTCCGCGGCAGCTGGCCGAGCACGGCATGCCCGCGTAGGCTGTCGCGCGCCGATCAATCCTTCATATACTCCACCGCGAGCTTCACGATCGCGGGCGGCGTCGCATAGACCTCGCGGATCAGCGCGTCGGCGTCGGCGCCCAGGATTGGCCGCACCTCAAGATCCTGCTTCTTGGCGTCGGCGAGAAAGCCGGGTCTTTCATGGTCGCATCGAACGCCGCGCGCAGCGCCTGCAGGCGGTCGGCGGGCACGCCGGGCGGCATCACGTAGGGCCGCGCCATGGTCTGGCGCGACACGATCAGCCGGAGCGCCGTCCGCTGCTCGGCGGTCTCGGCCACGTCGGTGATCAGCGGCACGTGCGAGAGCTCGTCGAGCTTTTGCGCCGCGAGCTGAAGCACGACGTCGAGCTGCTTGCCTTCGTACATGTCGCGGTTCCAGCTCATGAGGCTCGACCACGACCAGCCGCAGCGGCCGTCGACCTCGTTGCGCTTGATCGCGACCACCACCTCGGCGGCGCTGGCGTAGCCGGCGACGACCTTCATCGGCAGCTTGAACATCTTGCGCAGCACGGTCGGGAACACGTCGGAGTCGGCGCCCGCGCCGGTCGAGCCGATGATGAATGGTTTCGTCCGCATGTCGGACCAGGACTTGATGCCGGCGGCCGTGCGGAAGGCGCAGACACCGACCTCGTTCGAGATGCTGCCGAGCCAGCCGAACTTCGGCGCATCGAACTGCGTGCCCTCGCTGCGGCCAAGCAACGGATCGAGAAACGCGCCGCGCGAGAAGCCGCCGAAGGTCGAGCCGTCCTTGGGCGCGATAGTGTAGAGATAGTTCGCCGCCTTGATCGAGCCCGCGCCCGGCATGTTCTGCACCACGATCGTGGGATTGCCGGGGATATGGCGGCTGATGTGGCGTGCGAGCGTGCGGGCATAGAGATCGTAGCCGCCGCCCGGCGCATAGCCGATCACCAGATTGACGGTCCGTCCACGATAGAAATCGGAAACAGTCTGCGCCTGGGCTTGCGTGCCGGCGCAGATGGATGCAACCGCCGCCGCTGCAAGGCGCCCGATGCTCATCATCGTCGGACTATAGCATCTGCGTGCCGGTCGCATACGGGTCGTCGAGGTGGTTGCGGCGCAAAAGTGCGGCGTGTTATGCGACGGCGCCAACAGGGGCCTGCTCATGTCCGTCGATGCCGACACCGTCCGCCGTATCGCGCATCTCGCCCGCATCGCGGTTGCGGAGGACGAGGTCGAGCACCTCAAGGGCGAGCTCAACGCGATCCTGGCTTTTGTCGAGCAGCTGTCGGAGGTGAACGTCGAGGGTGTCGAGCCGATGACCTCGGTGACGCCCATGGACATGAAGAAGCGCGCCGACGAGGTCACCGACGGCGGTATCGCTGACGACATCGTTCGCAATGCCCCCGCGACCGAGGGCCATTTCTTCCTGGTTCCGAAGGTCGTCGAGTAGGAAAGCCTTGGCGGCTTGCAGAGCCGATGGCGAGGTCCTATGTTTGCTTTGGGTGAATGAGCCAATGGCGTTGGCCGAGGTCTGGGTGCGACACCGGCGGAGACAAGACGGGCAGGGCTGCCAAACGGGCACGTGAGAATGAATAGCGAAGGAAAATCAATCGCTTGATGCTGAAAAGGCCATCCCAGTCTCGAGCCGCGGCAGCCTCTATATATGTGTCGCAAGCGGGTCAGAATTCGGGTCTGGGTTGGCAGAACGAAACCACTGAGCGAGAAACTCAAGCGATTTCATGACCTTAGATGTGAGTAGGGGTGATATAATACTCCTCATTTGATCCTCATGACGGGGATGGGGCCGGATGTGCTGGGCGTGTGAAGAGCAGGATCTGATGTACCGCTATGAGCTCGAGATGGCGGTGGCGCGCGGCGTGATGCCCGAGGGCTTCACGGCGGCTGATTTCGAGGCGGCCGGCCTGCCGGTGCCTGGCCATCGCAGGTGTCAGCCAAGACTGCCAACAAGCGCCAAGCCCGCGAACCCCTTCGTCTGCGACACCCCGGACAACGAATGACGGAGCTGACTTCGCTGACGCTCGGCGAGGCGCGCGACGGGCTCCGCAGCAGGCGCTTCTCGGCCGTCGAGCTTGCGGACGCGCATCTTGCCGCGATCGAAGCGGCGCGCGCGCTCAATGCCTATGTGCTGGAGACGCCGGAGCAGGCGCGCGCCATGGCGCGACGCGGCGGATGCGCGCCTGCAGCCGGCGACGTCCGTCCGCTTGAGGGCATTCCGCTCGGCGTCAAGGATCTGTTCGCAACGCGCGACGTGCGCACCACCGCCTGCTCGCGCATCCTCGACAACTTCGTGCCGCCCTACGAGTCGACCGTCACCGCCAATCTCTGGCGCGACGGCGCAGTGATGCTCGGCAAGCTCAACAACGACGAGTTCGCCATGGGCTCGTCGAACGAGACCTCGTGCTTCGGTCCGGTCGTCAATCCCTGGCGGCGGCGCGGTTCGAATGACGGGCTCGTGCCGGGCGGCTCGTCCGGCGGCTCGGCGGCGGCGGTTGCGGCGCGGCTCTGCCTCGGCGCGACCGCGACCGACACTGGCGGCTCGATCCGCCAGCCCGCTGCGTTCACCGGCACAGTCGGCATCAAGCCCACCTACGGTCGCTGCTCGCGCTGGGGCATCATCGCGTACGCGTCGTCGCTCGATCAGGCCGGGCCGATCGCGCGCACGGTGCGCGACAGCGCGATCCTGCTGCGCTCGATGGCCGGTCACGATCCGAAGGACACCACGTCGGTCGATCGTCCGGTGCCGGACTACGAGGCGGCGGTCGGCAGGTCCGTCAAGGGCCTCAAGATCGGCGTGCCGAAGGAATACCGCGTCGACGGCATGGCGCCGGAGATCGAGACGCTGTGGGAGCAGGGCGTGCGCTGGCTCAAGGCCGCAGGCGCCGAGATCGTCGAGGTCTCGCTGCCGCACACCAAATATGCGCTGCCGGCCTATTACATCGTGGCGCCGGCGGAAGCCTCCTCGAACCTCGCGCGCTACGATGGCGTGCGCTACGGGCTGCGCGTACCGGGGCGCGATGTCGTCGACATGTACCAGAAGACGCGCGCTGCAAGGCTTCGGCAAGGAGGTGCGCCGGCGCGTGATGATCGGCACCTATGTGCTCTCGGCCGGCTATTACGACGCGTATTATCTGCGGGCGCAGAAAGTGCGCACCCTGATCAAGCGCGACTTCGAGGACTGCTTCGCGCAGGGCGTCAACGCAATCCTCACGCCCGCGACACCGTCGCCCGCCTTCGGCATCGGCGAGAAGGGGCAGGCCGATCCGATCGAGATGTATCTCAACGACGTGTTCACGGTGACGGTGAACATGGCCGGGCTGCCCGGCATGGCAGTGCCGGCCGGACTTGTCGCCGCAGGGGCTGCCGCTTGCTCTGCAGCTGATTGGACGGCCTTTCGACGAAGAGACGCTGTTTGCGCTTGGTCAGGTGATCGAGGACGCGGCTGGGCGGTTTTCACCGGAGAAGTGGTGGTAGGCTCGCGCGAGGGCGCTGGCATGATGCTCGCCGAATTCAAGCGCAGTCAGTCGAAGCCGCGCCCGCCCGCGGGCCTGAGCGTTGCGCTCACCGCGCTCTGGTGGGCCGGCAAGGATGACTGGGACAAGGCACACAAGATCGTCATGGACGAGGGCGGCAAGGACTGCGCCTGGGTGCACGCCTATCTGCATCGCGTCGAAGGCGACCCCGAGAATGCGCGCTACTGGTATAAGCAAGCCGGGAAACCGGCCGCTTCGGGCCCTTTGCCCACCGAATGGGCAGCGATTACGACAGATTTGCTTTCCCAACTGGGCGGCACGCCTTAACAAAGTTTGCCGCACACCACTCGTCTTGGCCTCCTTTGCTCGGACTGGTCGCGGGTGCCCGCAGGGGGATGATGAAGACGGTCGGGATCTTTCGTTCGCGTTGTTTGCGTTGTGCTCGTTGCGGTCGCGCTCAGCGGCTGCGCCAGCATCCACAACGATCCGATCAACCTGCCGCTCGACGCGAGCGCTTCGGCGGGCCCGCTCGAAGCGGGGCGCGAGAACATCAACTACGAGGACGATCTGCTGATCGCGCTGTCGTTCTCCGGCGGCGGCACGCGGGCGGCCGCGTTCTCGCATGGCGTGCTGACCGAGATGGACGGTGCGCGCATGCGCCGCGGCGGCGCGTCGCTGCTCGATCGCGTCGACTTCGTGTCGGGCGTCTCGGGCGGCTCCGTCACCGCGGCCTATTACGGCCTGAAGAAGCGCGCGGCGCTCACCGACTTCCGCGAGCGCTTCCTGTTGCGCGATGCCGAGGAGGCTCTGCGGACGAAATTCACGCTCATCAATATCCAGCGTGCCCTCTCCGGCGGCGTCAACGACGCGACCGGGTTCACGCGCTGGCTTGACGACAACCTGTTTCAGGGCGCGACCTTCGCGGAATTCCGCGCCGACCGGCGTCCGCGCATCTGGATCAACGCCGCCGACATCTACAATCGCACCACGTTCGTGTTCGGCCAGACCGCGTTCTCCGCGATGTGCAGCGATCTGGACGTCCTATCCGATCGCGGATGCGGTCGCGGCATCGGCGGCGGTGCCGGTGGTGTTTGCGCCGGTGGTGATCCGGACCTACTCCGGCACGTGCAATCGCAAGCTGCCGGACTGGATCGGGCGCTCGCTCAGCGACCCTGCTGCCTCGCCCGATGCTCAAGTCGTTCGCGACCGCGATTGCCAGATACCATGATGGATCGATGCCCTACGTGAAGCTTTTGGATGGCGGGCTGGTCGACAACTATGGGCTTTCCGGGTTCACGATCGCACGGCTCTCGTCCAACACGCCGTATGGCCCGCTCACGCCGCGGCAGGCGGTGAAGCTGCGTCGTATCCTCACGATGGTCGTCGATGCCGGGCGAGGTCCGTCGGGCAACTGGACCCAGCAGGTCGAAGGCCCATCGGGACCGGAGCTCGTGGTGGCGGCGGCTGATACCGCAATGGTTGCGAGCGTGCACGCGAGCTACACCGCCTTCGACCGCACCATGGCGGAATGGCAGTCGGCGCTGGTGCGCTGGCGCTGCGGGCTCTCGGCCGCCGAGCGCCAGCGGCTGGGTGCGCCGGTCAACTGGGACTGCCGCGATTTGAAAGCGTTCGTCACCCGCGTGGGCTTCGACCAGTTGGGCGCCGAGCGTGCGGCGAGGCTCGATGCAGTGCCGACGAGCTTCCGCCTGCCGGAGGAGACGGTCGATACCGTCATTGCCGCCGGCCGTGACGCGCTGCGCGCCAATCCAACCTACGCAGCCTTCCTCAAAAGCCTCTGAGGATCGCTACTTCGCCATCGCGTCATACACGACCTTGCCGCCGACCATGGTCATCAGCGGCTTGATGTCCTTGATCTCGTCGGCCGGCACCGTGAGATAGTCGCGGTCGAGCACCAGGAGATCGGCATATTTGCCGCGGCGCGAGCGAGCCGAGATTGCCCTCCTGGAACAGGAAGTAGGCATTCGAGCGCGTATGCGCGATCAGCGCCTCCTCGCGCGTGACGGTCTGCCGGTTGACCTCGCGTCCGCCGATCATCTTGCCGGTCACCGCGAGGCTCAAGGTGTAGAACGGGTTCGAGGTCGTCACCGCGGTCGCGTCCGAGCCGAGGCCCCAGTGGATGCCGCTGAATCCTGCACGCGGCGGAACGGCGGCATGTCCCAGGCCTTGTCGCCGTGCGCCTTGTGCATCAGCGCGCCCTGGATCAGCGGCCGGCTGTGGATCTGCGCCGACATGCCGAGCCGCTTCATGCGCTCGAGCTGCGCCTCGCGTGACCTGGTCGAGATGCGAGAACGACCAGCGCAGCCCCTTGATCGGGCGTTCCTTGTTGATGCTCTCGTAGACGTCGAGGAAGGCGTCGATCGCGGCGCTGCATCTCGACATGCGAGTTGACGTAAAGGCCGCGCTCGGCGAGCGCGACCAGCGACGCGCGCGCATCTGCGCCATGTCCTCGGGCTTGGTGTTGCTCTCGGGGCGCAGGAGCTGCGTGGTCACGCGGCGCATAGACCGACTCGCCCCAGCCGACGTTGTCGAAATAGTCATTGCCCTGGAACGGCTTCTGCTGCGGAATTTCCGCGATCACCGCGTCGACCTGCGCCGGCGTCGCGGGCTGGCGGATCGTGGTCCAGAACACGCGGATGTTCAGCTCGCCGCGGTCGGCAAGCTGCTTGTAGGGCTCGTAGTGCTGAGCGCCCATGCCGCGCCCGCCGGCGTCGAGCCACGCGGTCAGGCCCAGCGAGTTGAGATAGCTGACGAGCTTGCGGGTGTTGGCGAGCCAAGCCTCCTTGGTGTCGATGGGGGATCCTTGCCGCCACGAAGGCGACGCCGCCGGCGCCGCGCACGAGCCCGGTCGGCTTGCCGCCTGCGTCCTTCTCGATCGTGCCGCCCGGCGGATTGGGCGTCGAAGCGTCGATCTTGGCGGCCGCAAGGCCGACGCTATTGAGATAGGTGTGGTTATAGACCGCCTGGATCGCCACCGGATTGTTGGGAGCGATGCGGTCGAGCTCCGTCGAGCGGGAAGCCGCGCGGATCGTCGGTGAACTGCTCCTCCGACCAGCCGCCGAGCACCGCGATCCATTCGCCCGGCTTGGCGGTGCGCACCCGCTCGGCCAGGAGCTGCAGCGCGCGTTGCGCGCGAGGTGACGCCGTCGAAGCGCAGCTCGTCATGCTCGGCGGCGCGCACCCAATGGGCATGATTGTCGATCAGGCCCGGGATCACGGTGCGGCCGATTGAGATCGATGGTCCGCGTCTGCGGCCCCTTGAGCTTCTCGATATCGGCAGCGCTGCCGACGGCGACGATGCGGCCGCCGCGGATCGCGAGCGCCTCCGCGATGCGTGAAGCGGTCGTCGACCGTGACGATCTTGCCATTGATCAGGATGGTGTCGGCAGGCTGCGCCTGCGCTGCCGTGGCGAGCCCGACGAGCAAGCCAATCGCGAGCGCACCCATGATAGACCAACGCATTCGTGTTACTCCTTGACGAAAATCCAGTGTTCGACCGTCAGGCGGCTCACTCGGTGCCGGTGATACCGGCCTCCTTGATCAGCGGTCCCCATTTGTCCATCTCGGCCTTGAGGAAGGCGGCAAGCTCGTCCGGCGACGAGCCGCGGACGACCACGCCGAGAGCCTCGAGCTTCTGCCTGGTCGCGGGATCGGTGAGCGCCGCAACTGTATCGGCGTGAATCTTGCGAATGATCTCGGGCGGAGTCTTCGCTGGCAGCAGGAAGGCATACCAGGATGAGACGTCAAAGCCCGGGCACGCCGGCTTCCGCGATCGGTGGCAGCTCCGGTGCCGCGGGCGTGCGCCTGGCCGTGGTCACCGCCAGGCCACGCAGCTTGCCGCCCTGGATCAGCGGCAGCACCGCGCCGATATTGTTGAACATGACATCCACGCGGCCGGGAATCAGATCGTTGAGCGCAGGGCCTGCGCCGCGATAGGGCACATGCAGCATCTCGATGCCGGCCATGCGCTTGAACAGCTCGCCGGAGAGATGAACCGACGTGCCGTGGCCGGAGGAGGCAAACGAGATCTTGCCCCGGTTGGCCTTGGCGTGGGCGATGAACTCGGTGACCGAGTGCGCTGGCGAGTTGTTCGGCACCGCCATGATGTTGGGGTAGTCGCACAAGAGTGAAACCGGTGCGAGGTCGGCGACCGGATCGTAGGAGAGCGAGGCAAACAGGAACTTGTTCACCGCGAGCGGCATCGAGTGCAGCAGCATGGTGTAGCCGTCGGGCTCGGCGCGCACCACCGCCTCAGTGCCGATATTGGTGGCGCCGCCACCCCGGTTCTCGACACCGACCTGCTGGCCCCAGATCTCCGACAGCTTGCCGGCGACGACGCGTGCGATGGCATCGGTACCGCCGCCGGGCGGGAACGGCACGACGAGGCGCACATACCGGTTTGGCCAGCCTGAGGTCTGCGCCCGCGCCCGGCTGACGACGGCGCGAGCGCCGAGGCGCGCCGAGAGCGCAATAACGCGGCGGCGGCTGATCATGGCGTTTCTCCCGTTCGATCAAACGTTCACGCCGCTCGCGCGCTGATTATGATGATTGCGACCTCTCGAGCGCGGCATATTGTGTGCGTAATCCTGGCGCATGTCACCTGGGCTGGAACGCCGCATGAGGAATTCGATGGCTTTCTCGGCAGCCGTGATGGGTGCACGACCTGAGGGCGCCCACGCTATTGCCGCGCAGGGCTTTACTCGTTGACCTTGATGTTGGCGGCTCTGATGACCGGACCCCACTTGTCCATCTCGTGCCTTGAGATGGGTCGCGAGCGCTTCGGGCGTCGAGCCGACGATCACGACGCCGAGTGCGTCGAGCTTGGTTTTGATGGCAGGCTCGGCCATCACCGCAACGGTGTCGGCTTGAATTTTCCGGATGATCTCGGGCGGCGTTTTAGCGGGCAGGAAGAACGCGAACCACGAGGAGGTGTCGTAGCCAGGCACGCCGGCCTCCGCGATGGTCGGCACGTCGGCGGCCGTCGGCTGGCGATTGGCGGTGCTGACGCCGAGTGCGCGCAGCTGGCCGTTCTGGACGAGCGGTAGGCCCGAAGCCATGACCGCGAAGGTGCAGTCGACGCGACCCGCGATCAGGTCGGTCGCGGCCGGGGCCGCGCCGCGATAGGGCACGTGCACCATCTCGACCTTGGCCATGTACTTGAACAGCTCTGCGCTCATATGCGGCGAGCTGCCGTGGCCTGGCGACGCGAAGGTGACCTTTCCCGGATTGGCCCGCGCATACGCGAGCAGGTCACCGACCGAGCGGAACGGCGAGGCGTTCGGCACCACCAGGAGATTGGGGAACAGGCAGATCAGCGTCACCGGCGCAAAGTCGGCGACCGGATCGTAGTTGATCGACGGAAACAGGAAGCGATTGACCGCGAGACCGCCGGCCGTGATGTAGAGCGTATAGCCATCGGGGGCGGAACGGGCGACGAATTCGGACGCGATATTGCCACCGGCGCCCGGCTTGTTGTCCACGACGACCTGCTGGCCCCACATTTCCGAAAGCCGTGCGCCGATGATGCGTCCGACCGCATCGATGCCGCCGCCGGGCGTGAACGGCACGACCAGCTTGACGACGCGGTTCGGCCAGGCGGCGCTGCCCTGCGCGAGGCCGCTGCGAGCGGCGAGTGGCGCAAGCGCGGTTGCGCCCATAAGCCCAATGACATGCCTCACGAGATGTCGACGATTGAGCATCGTTACTCCTCGGATTTGATGCCAGCCGCCTTGATGACCGGGCCCCAGAGATCGATCTCGGATTTGAGCATCCGGCCGAGCTCCGCTGGTGTCGAGCCGACAACGGCGACGCCGGCCTTCTCCAGGGCCGCGATTACGGCCGGCTCGCGCAGAATTGCGACCGTGTCGGCGTTCAGCTTGTTCACGATCTCTGGCGGCGTTTTGGCGGGAGCAAAGAACGCGTACCAAGCCGCCACGTCGAAGCCTGGCACGCCGGACTCCGCCACGGTCGGGAACTCCAGGCGCGGTCGGGAAGCGCTTGGCCGAGGTCACCGCAAGCCCGCGCACCTGACCTGAGCGGGCGTGCTGGAGGACGCCCGCCATGGTGTTGAACATGACATCGACGCGGCCCGGAATGACATCGTTGAGCGCGGGCGCGACGCCGCGGTAGGGCACGTGCGTCATCTCGATGCCGGTCATGCGCTTGAACAGCTCGCCGGAGAGATGCGTCGAGGTGCCAGTGCCGGAGGATGCGAAGGTGATCTTGCCGCGGTTCGCCTTGGCGTGAGCCACAAACTCCATGACCGACTTCGCCGGCGATGAGTTCGGCACCACCATGAGATTTGGGTAGGTGCAGATCTGGGTCACCGGCGCGAAGTCGGTGACGGAATCGTAGTTGAGCGAGGAATAGAGGAAACGGTTAACAGCGACCGGCAGCGAGCCGATTAAAAGCGTATAGCCATCAGGCTCGGCGCGCGCGACGGCTTCGGCGCCAATATTGCTGCCGGCGCCGCCCTTGTTCTCGATCACCATCTGCTGGCCCCAGATCTCGGACAGCCGGTTGGCGAGAATGCGCGCGATGATGTCGGTGCCGCCGCCGGCCGGGAACGGGACGATCAGCCGGACGTGACGGCTGGGCCAGGATTGTGCACGCGCAAGCCCGATGAGAGCTGGCGCGCATGCGGCGGCCGCGCAAAAACCGGCCATCGAGCGGCGGGTCAGCATCTGGCGTCCTCCCTTGGCAGGCACCCCCGGTGGGCATCTGTGATAGTGCCGCGAACTCCCGCGCGCGGCCGCGCTTGCTGCCATGAAGGCTATCGCGCCAACTCAGGAGCGACAATCGGCTTTGCCCTTGCAAGCGTCGCTATGCCGCGCGGAGCGCTGCCTATCAGCCGGGATCGAGCGCGTGCTTCTTGAAGACGGCGGCAGCCGCCGGCGCAGTGACGAAGCTCACCAGCGCCTTGGCGGCATCAGCTTGTTTTGTCCCGGCCGGAATTCCGGCGGAGAAGACGGTGATCAGCTGAACTTCGGCGGGAATTGGTCCGACGTAGTCGACGCCAGGAAAGAAGCTGAGCTCGCTCACCTGCTGGAAGCCGATCTCGGCCTCCCCGCTGGCGATGATGCTGCCGACGAACACGCCGGTCGGGGTCTGCTTGAGCTTGCTCTTGATCTCGTCGGCGACCCCCATCTTCTGGAACATGCTGACGACATAGATGCCGCTCGGGCCAGTGGAGTAGCCGATCGACTTTGCCGCCAACAGCGTCTTCCTGAGCGCGTCGACCGTGCTGATGTCGGGCTTCGGCTTGCCCTTGCCGACCGCGACGCCCACGCCGGACTTCGCAATGTCGGTGCGGCTGCCCGCGACCACCTTGCCGTTTTGGGAAAGCTCGTCGATCTGCTGGCGGGCCATGATCAGGAGATCGTACGTCTCGCCGTTCGACAGCCGCTTCAAGGCGTCGAGCGTGCCCGTGAACACCGTCGTGACCTTGTGGCCGGAGGCCTTCTCGAATTGCGGCACCAGCTCCTTGTAGGCCTCCTCGGTGGCTTGCGTGGACAGAACCTTGATCTCGGCGGCACCGGCTGCGCCCGAGAGCAGCAACACGGCGGCGGCGATCGACAAAGCGGTCTTCATGTTGGACCTCCCCTGATGTCGTTTATGCTATGAGGACCTAAGTTTACGCCGCTCGCGGCGGTTGCGATAGGTAGTCGGAAGAATGAACGTTCAGCCCAAATCCGCAAAGCTCATCCGTGGCGCCACTGGCGACTGGGAGGTCGTAATCGGGCTCGAAGTCCACGCCCAGGTGACCTCGCGCTCCAAGCTTTTTTCCGGCGCCTCGACCGAATTCGGCGGCGAGCCCAACTCGCACGTCTCGCTGGTCGATGCTGCGATGCCTGGCATGCTGCCGGTGATCAACGAGGAATGCATCAAGCAGGCGGTCCGCACCGGTCTCGGGCTCAAGGCCAGGATCAATCTCAAGTCGGTGTTCGACCGGAAGAACTATTTCTATCCGGATCTGCCGCAGGGCTACCAGATCAGCCAGTACAAGTCGCCCGTGGTGGGCGAGGGCGAGGTCACCGTCGATCTGCCCGACGGCGAGGCGATTAAAATTGGCATCGAGCGCCTGCATCTTGAGCAGGATGCCGGCAAGTCGCTGCACGATCAGCACCCGACCATGTCGTTTGTCGATCTCAACCGCTCCGGCGTCGCCCTGATGGAGATCGTGTCGAAGCCCGATCTGCGCTCGGCCGAGGAGGCCAAGGCTTACGTCACCAAGCTGCGCAGCATTCTTCGCTACCTTGGCACCTGTGACGGCGACATGGAGAAGGGCAACCTGCGGGCGGACGTCAACGTGTCGGTGCGGCGCCCCGGCGAGCGGCTCGGCACGCGCTGCGAGATCAAGAACGTGAACTCGATCCGGTTCATTGGCCAGGCGATCGAGCACGAGGCGCGCCGGCAGATCGAAATTTTGGAGGACGGCGGCGCGATCGTGCAGGAGACCCGCCTGTTCGACCCAGGCAAAGGCGAGACACGCTCGATGCGCAGCAAGGAAGAGGCGCACGACTATCGCTACTTCCCCGATCCGGATCTGTTGCCGCTCGAGCTCTCGCCGAGTGTCGTCGAAGACCTGGCGGCACATCTGCCGGAGCTTCCGGACGCTAAGAAGGCGCGCTTCATGCGCGAGCACGGGCTCTCCGCCTACGACGCCGACGTTCTGGTGTCGGAGCGAGAGACCGCGGAGTTCTTCGAGGACGTTGCGCGTGGCCGCGACGCCAAGGTGGCGGCGAACTGGGTGATCAATGAGCTCGCGGGCCGCCTCAACAAGGAGAGCAAGGACATTTCCGCCTCGCCAATGAGCGCGCAGCAGCTCGGCGTGATCCTCGATCTGATCGCGGCGGAAACAATTTCCGGCAAAATTGCCAAAGACTTGTTCGAAATTGTCTGGAACGAGGGCGGCAATCCGGCTGCAATTGTCAAAGAGCGCGGCATGGAGCAGGTCACCGACCTTTCGGCGATCGAGAAGGTCATCGACGACATCGCCGGCAAGAACCCGGACAAGGTCGAGCAGGCGCGCAGCAATCCCAAGCTGATCGGCTGGTTCGTCGGTCAAGTGATGAAGGCATCCGGCGGCAAAGCCAATCCGCAGGCCGTGAACGACCTGCTCAAGCGCAAACTCGGCGTCTGACAACGGCAGAGAACCGTTTCGCAGCGTCCGGAACCGATCCTTGAGCGTGCCGATGTCCGTGAGGTGCTTCGACTCGGCGCGTTGTGCGCCCCTGGCGCCAAAAAAATCGTGCCGAAAGACCTTGCCCGCGAATCACTTGGCGCGCGATTCGTTCGATTCCGATCCGAGTTCGAATGCCGGAAGCACCTCCGCGGAGCGGAATCCGAAAAAAAATTTTGGCAAGGTGAATCGATGGTGGACGGGCGCATCATTGCCATCTTGCGGCACCAGGAATTGATCATCGATGCGGCGCTCACGTGTTGTTGGTGAGAGTGCTTCTGTCGTGCATCTAATCCTTATTTCATGGGCATTTTTTGATTCTCATGGACGAACAGTCTGGCGCGCGTGCGCAAGCGACATGCGATGCTCGATGGCGTGACGCGCATGTGCGTGTCGCGCCACAACAGCTTGTGTCCAACTCGCGAAATCCACCCTTCATCGAGCACGGGCCGCTGATTTTTGTCTCGCTATGTAGTAATTGAAGAGCAGCGGCCGCGATCCCCGCGGTTGCTGTAGCGATATCGCCACTCACTCAACGGCTAGGAGGGCAGCATGGCGAAGAAGAGAAAGGCCAAGGCGGCGGCTAAGAAGGGCGCAAAGAAGACGAAGCGCCGGAAGAAGAAGTAGGCAGCCGCCACTTCACGGTCTTTGACATCGCTCTGATGTCAGTGACCGCGTCACACGGACCGGCGGCTGCCAAGTAACGACCTACGCCGTGTAGCTCGTTGCAGACAGCGCCGGTTCCAGTCGACGACAGAGGGCGTCGGCGAGACAGAGGTTTAAAGCGCCACTTGCTGGAAGCTCGCAAGAGTGAAAAGCGGTGGATCAGGGAAAGGGCAGCGCCCGCTCCCTGCAGTTGGCAGGTCTAACCTGTCGCTGGCTTTTAATCTCCGGTTTCTCGCCGACGCCCTTGGTGCGTCTGGGGTTGCGGTTCCGCATAATTGTTGCTGCGAGTTCGGGCCGAGCGGACAGGGTTACGCGTGCCGGTTGGGCACCTTATGGCTCGAGCGGTTTCCCAGGAGCCGGCCATCACCCGTATTCCGCGCAAGCGCGCTATGCGCAGATTTTCAAACGCAATCAAGAAGCCAGGGGCGACGCCGGTCGAACTTCTATCCGCAGCGCATCCGACGTCGTCGGTGGCCAAATAGCGTGACGGCATCGGCGGCGATCCGAGCGGAGCCCGTCTCGGATCAAGGTCTAACCTTTTGTGTGATCATGCTATTTCCCAAGAGCCTGTTCCCCTTGAGCCAGTTCCCCTAGCCGCGATCATGCTTTAGGTAGATCGGAGTTTGGACGGGGACGACTGATGCCACCAAGCCTCCAGGACGCGGTCAACGAGCTGCTGACGCTACATGGTCTTGGACGCTTTGCTGACATGGAGCGGCGCGCCAAGTCGGTTCTGAAATCCTTTGCCGGCTCGCCGGTTCTGCGTGAGCTTCTTGGTCTCGCGCTGGCGTCGCAGCGGCGGTTCTCTGAAGCGTTGCCGCATTTCGAGCGCGCGGCGCGTGATCTCCCGGGGGACCCGCAATTCTGGGACAACCTGGCATTGTGCCAATGCGAGCTCAAGGATTATGCGCCGGCTGAACAGAGCTTGCGCAAGTCGCTGGCGCTGCAACCCGCTTCGATCGGTGCCTTGGTGGCGCTTGGGCGTGTGCTGCACTTGTGCAAGCGCAGCGAGGAAGCAAGCGAGCTGCTCGGGCGTGCGCTCGACCTCGCGCCTGGCCATCCAGCCGCGCACTATCATCTCGGCGAGGTGCTGGCCGGGCTTGATCAGATTGGACCGGCCGAACAGCAACTGCGCCTTGCGGTCGCGGCGGAGCCCAATGTTGCGGCATCTCATAACGAACTCGGCCGTGTGCTCATGCGGCGTGGCGCGCTGCGCGATGCGGAAGCGAGCTTTCGTCGCGCCATCGCGCTCGATCGCACGCTGCCGTTCAGCCACGCCAACCTGGCGCTGGTGCTGGGCGCGCAGGGACGTGCTGGCGAGGCCGCGGCGGCGGCACGTGAAGCGCTGGCGGCCATCGGTGGAATCGGAACGGTCGTGTGCGAGGACAACCTGAGCCTCCTCGATCTCATCGCCAGTGCGCTGGACGACGCTGGCGAGACGGAGGATGCGCTCACGCTATTCAAGGCGACGGTGGCATTCAGGAGCGAGCCGCGACGGGCGATCTGGGCAATCTACACGGCCCGGCGCGCATGCGACTGGGACTTCGCCGCGCGTTTGGAGCCGCTGGCTTGCACGATTGGAGAGATCGAGGACGCGGTCGATGAGAGCGCTCCTTGGCGGCTATTGTTTCTCGCGGGCGCGAGCCCATTGCAGCAGTTGACGGCGGCGCAGCGGAGCGCACAGCGGATCGTGGACGCGTTGCCGGGGCCAGCAAACACCAATGCCACACGCACGGGCAAGCGCGAGCGCATCAGAATCGCTTATTTTTCAGGCGATTTCTATAGTCACCCGGTGCCCCACCTGATGGTCGGTGTGATCGAGCAGCATGATCGCGCGCGCTTTGATGTGATCGCTTACGACTTTTCGCCGCCCGCCAACGACGACTATCGCGGACGGTTCGAAGCGGCGTTCGACCTCATGGTTCCGATCAGCGGGATGTCGGATCAGGAGGCCACGGAGCGCATCGCGCGCGACGAGGTCGATGTCTTGATCGATCTTGCCGGCTGGACGAAGCGCGCACGGCCAGCCGTGCTGGCGGCACGGCCGGCACCATTGCAGATGCAATGGCTCGGCTTTCCCGGCACGCTGGGAGCGCCCTGGATCGACTATATTGTGGCGGACCGCGTGCTTATCCGGCCGCAGGACGAGCCTCACTTTTCTGAAAAGATTATCCGGCTTCCGCACACCTATCAGGCGAACGACGACAAGCGGATTGCAGGCACGACGCAGAGCCGGAGCGCTTACGGCCTTCCTGAGGAAGCGATCGTGTTCTGCTCGTTCAATGGAGCCTTCAAGCTCACGCCCGAGGTGTTTGATTGCTGGCTGCGGCTTCTGCTGGCGGTCGACCACTCGGTGCTCTGGCTGCTGCAGCCCGAGGACATCGCCATGCGGGCGCTGGTGGCGAAGGCTACGAGCCGCGGGATCGATCCCGCGCGGCTGATCTTTGCGCCGATGGTGGAGCCGGCCGAGCATCTGGCGCGCCTGACGCGGGCGGATCTCGCGCTCGACTGCTTTCCCTATGGGTCGCACACGACCGCGAGCGACACGTTGTGGGCCGGGGTTCCCCTGGTCGCTCTGGCCGGCGACACATTTGCCTCGCGCGTGTCGGCCAGCATCCTGACCGCGGCGGGACTGCCCGAGCTGATCACGTCCTCGCTTGCCGACTACTACAACCTGGCCTTGCGTCTGGCCGGCGATCCCGGCGCGCTAGCGGGGCTGAGGGCGCGCGTAAAAGGTTTGCGTGCGGGCGGACCACTGTTCGACACCACACTATTCACGCGCGATCTTGAGCGCGCATTGGCCGCCGCCTGGGAGCGGCATTGCGCCGGTCTTGCGCCTGCTCATATTGTGCTCGATTGAAAGGGGCTTGGTCGAAAGAGCGTCGCACCTTGACCGTGGTCAACGCGGTCGATACGGGTTCGGCAATGGAGAGGTGGCCGAGTGGCTGAAGGCGGCGGTTTGCTAAACCGTTATACGGCCTAAAGCCGTATCATGGGTTCGAATCCCATCCTCTCCGCCATTGTTGAATGCGCCTATAATTGAAATTCGTTGCGGCTATGTCTTGCTATTGTGGCTTTCAACGCCGCGAGGGCAATGAAGATTGCAGGTTTATCTGGAGCGTGACCCAAAGAACCTGCCCCAGCCTTGTTATGGCGGAAGCCGGCTTTTCGGAAAAGATCGTGCTCAAACAAAAAGTTAGACGGCGACCGATCTAGTCGGATCCAAGTCGAGCGCTGAACTGGTCTAGCGCTGAATTGGCGGTCTTTGCCAACTCGCCAAGGCGGGTAGTCATAATCACGCTCAATTACTGTCTGGATTCTTGTCGGCGTTCGAGCCGTCGATTTCAGCGACGTGACGGAGACTCGGCGTAACGCCCGATCTCAGATCGGCTGCGGGCAGCATCCGTTGATGATGGCCAAGTGGCGGTTCTAAGAGGTAATGGGGAACCGATTCGCGGGGTCGGCGGCAGTGAAGTAAATGTAATGTAAAAAAGTCGTCTAATTTCGTAAATAACACATAAAATCGAGCGTCTGGAAGCAATGTTTGATTATCACGGTCGTTTCTGATGCGCAAGAAGGGGGCGTAACTTTCCGATAAACTGGCCAGAAGGACAGGCTGCGACCGGAAAATGAGTGTTTTCCAAGCAACACCCTGGTGAAAACTGCGTTGGTTGTTGGTAACCGGCTTGGTTAATCGTTGCCAATAGAGAGTCGTTGGCTAAGGTGATGTTGCGACGGAGGGGGCATCCCCAGGTCGCCAAGTTTGGGTTCCGGGGAAGGGGTTTTTATCCGGGATCTGAACGGACGAGGGGACTGAAGGGGACCTTCCAGGGGTGTGAGCGCACCCGGCGGAGACGGAACCCTCCCATGAAGAGCAACTTGGAGGTTCGAATGAAGATGGTGAAAAGTCTTCTCCTCGGCTCCGCAGCAGGTCTCGTCGCAGTTGTCGGGGACGCAGGCTGCCGATCTTCCCGTCAAGGCCAAGCCGGTCGAATACGTGAAGATCTGTTCCCTCTACGGCGAGGGCTTCTACTACATCCCGGGCACCGACATCTGCTTCAAGGTTGGTGGCTACGTCCGAGCCGACTACGGCTGGAACGTCACCGGCGCTCGCACGGTGCAATATACGGGTGCTCCTGGCGCGCAAGATCGCTCGGTGAGCCCGTACTCGACGCGGCATCGCGCGCACTTCAACTTCGACAGCCGCACGCAGACCGCCTACGGCACGCTGCGCACCTACGTGGCGGTGCACGTCGACAACGCAGGATCAGGGCACGGTCACGGTCAACCCGACCCGCGCCTTCATCCAGTGGGCGGGCTTCACGTTCGGCCACACCAAGTCGTTCACCGACGTGCCTGGCACGCCCGGCGACGACACCTTCAAGTCGCTGTTCCAGACCCAGAACCAGAGCGATACCGGTGCCAACGGCACCAACCAGATCGCCTATACCTGGGAACTCGGCAACGGCATGACGCTGAACGTCGGTGCCGACGAGCGCCGCACCAAGGCCATTGCCAACCTGTCGAACAACGTGACCACGGTTGGCACCAACCCCGACCACAGCGTTCGGCCCGTATCAGCATCCGACGCCGTGGATCAACTTCGCGGTCAACCAAGCCTGGGGTCGGTTTGGCGTATCGGCGGTCTTCAACAAGGTCAACGCAACCTACTACAACGATGCGGCCGCCATCCCGGCGACCTTGGATACCGGTAGCACGCAAGGCACCAACGCGGTCGCGGCCGTTCCGGGCACCGGCTGCAATGGTGCGCAACCCGGCACCTCGCTTGTGGCTATCCGGATGACAAGTGGGGCTGGGCGGTGCTGTCGGGCATCGACATCAAGGCGCCCTTTGCTGGTCCCGGCGATCACTTCGGCGGCTACTTCAACTACGGCGTTGGCGCGGCCGCCTATTCCGGCGGCAGCAACCTGAACAGCCCCGGCCTGTTCGGCGGCGGCAATACGGTTGCGCTGGGCGTGATCACCGATGGCGTGTTCGTCAACGGCGGTCAGCTCGAGCTGACGACGGCCTGGACGGCAGGCGCGGGTTGGGAGCACTTCTGGCTGCCCAACTTCTCGACCGCGGTGTACGGGACCTACACGCAGGTCACCTACAACGACACCGTCGTCAACAGTCGCATGTTCTGCGGTACTTCGGGCGGTGCGCCCGCTGTGAACCAGAACATCCGGGTCGGGGCCGGAGTCGCATGCGACCCCAGCTTCAACTACTGGACCGTCGGCGCCGTGACGAACTGGTATCCGGTGGCTGGCTTCCGGCTCGCGGTTGATGTGCAATACACGCGCATTGAGACTGCGTTCGAAGGTCAGACGGTCACGCTCAGCAAGACGACGGGCTTGCGTCCGACCGGCACCTATACCGCCAAGGACCAGGGCATCCTGGCTGTGGTGTTCCGCGCTCAGCGTTCGTTTGCGACAGCCGACTGACGTAGCGCACAGCACAAGAGACGTTTCACCATCAAGCCCCGGCGGACCTTCCGCCGGGGCCTTTTTATTGATTCTGAGAAGGCTCGAGGCGTTTAGAGCTGAAGTCGGCCGCCAGATACCGCCTTTAGAGCTGCTTCTCCTCGGCTCGCGCCTTTCGCCAAGTTCGGAATGCAAAACTGGCGCATATATCCGTCGGCATCTCAAAAGTTACGCAAAAGACACTGGATATGAAGAATTAACATCATGGAATCTCGCGGCAAATTTCCCTGGATGACTGCTCGCGTTGAAGCGGAAATGCCAAGAAGCAGGGTATTCTGCGGAGGAAACGCTCGTTGCGTTTAGGCAACAGTGGCATAAAAATCGTGTTAATGCCTCTGTTGCTTTGTTCGTTATTTATTGTCTGCATCCGATCGTCAGCTAAGGTGATGTTGCGACGGAGGGGGGCATCCCCAGGTCGCCAAGTTTGGGTTCCGGGGAAGGGGTTTTTATCCGGGATCTGAACGGACGAGGGGACTGAAGGGGACCTTCCATGGGGTGTGAGCGCACCCGGCGGAGACGGAACCCTCCCATGAAGAGCAACTTGGAGGTTCGAATGAAGATGGTGAAAAGTCTTCTCCTCGGCTCCGCGGCAGGACTCGCCGCAGTTTCGGGGACGCAGGCTGCCGATCTTCCCGTCAAGGCCAAGCCGGTCGAATACGTGAAGATCTGTTCCCTCTACGGCGAGGGCTTCTACTACATCCCGGGCAGTCAGATTTGTCTCAAGATCGGCGGTTATGTCCGAGCCGACTACGGCTGGAACGTCACCGGCGCTCGCACGCCGCAGTACACCGGCGCGCCTGGCGCGCAGGATCGCTCGGTAAGCCCGTACTCGACGCGGCACCGCGCGCACTTCAACTTCGACAGCCGCACGCAGACTGCCTACGGCACGCTGCGCACCTACGTGGCGGTGCACGTCGACAACGAGAACCAGGGCACGGTCACGGTCAACCCGACCCGCGCCTTCATCCAGTGGGCGGGCTTCACGTTCGGCCACACCAAGTCGTTCACCGACACGCCAGGCACGCCCGGCGACGACACCTTCAAGTCGCTGTTCCAGACCCAGAACCAGAGCGATACCGGTGCCAACGGCACCAATCAGATCGCCTATACCTGGGAGCTCGGCAATGGCATGACGCTGAACGTCGGTGCCGACGAGCGCCGCACCAAGGCCATTGCCAACCTGTCGAACAACGTGACCACGGTTGGCACCAACCCCACCACAGCGTTCGGCCCGTATCAGCATCCGACGCCGTGGATCAACTTCGCGGTCAACCAAGCCTGGGGTCGTTTTGGCGTATCGGCGATCTTCAACAAGGTCAACGCAACCTACTACAACGATGCGGCCGCCATCCCGGCGACCTTGGATACCGGTAGCACGCAAGGCACCAACGCGGTCGCGGCCGTTCTGGGCACCGGCTGCAATGGTGCGCAACCCGGCACCTCGGCTTGTGGCTATCCGGATGACAAGTGGGGCTGGGCGGTGCTGTCGGGCATCGACATCAAGGCGCCCTTTGCTGGCCCCGGCGATCACTTCGGCGGCTACTTCAACTACGGCGTTGGCGCGTCGGCCTATTCCGGCGGCAGCAACCTGAACAGCCCCGGCCTGTTCGGCGGCGGCAATACGGTTGCGCTGGGCGTGATCACCGATGGCGTGTTCGTCAACGGCGGTCAGCTCGAGCTGACGACGACCTGGACGGCAGGCGCGGGTTGGGAGCACTTCTGGCTGCCCAACGTCTCGACTGCGGTGTACGGGACCTACACGCAGGTCCAGTACAACGACACCGTCGTCAACAGTCGCATGTTCTGCGGTACTTCGGGCGGTGCGCCCGCGGCGAACCAGAACATCCGGGTCGGGGCCGGAGTCGCATGCGATCCCAGCTTCAACTACTGGACCGTCGGCATGGTCAACAACTGGTACCCGGTGGCTGGCTTCCGGCTCGCGGTTGATGTGCAATACACGCGCATTGAGACTGCGTTCGACGGTGAGACGGTCACGCTCAGCAAGACGACGGGCTTGCGTCCGACGGGTACCTATACCGCCAAGGACCAGGGCATCCTGGCTGTGGTGTTCCGCGCTCAGCGCTCCTTCGCAACGGGCGACTGACGTTCACGCAACGTAAGAAGCTTTTCACCATCGAGCCCCGGCGGACCTTCCGCCGGGGTTTTGCATAAATCCTGTCAATGCTAATCCTGAATCCTGTCACGCTAATCCTGTCACGCTGCGCCTTCGGATTCCTCGCAGGAGCGGACGAAGGCGCCAATGCGCGCGATCGTTTCGTCATCGGTCAGGAGCGGCGCATGGCCCTGGTCCGGCACGACCAGCACTTCGCATTGCCGTCGCCGTGCCCGCATGGCCTCGACGGTCGCAGCCGACAGCAGGTCCGAATTTGCGCCCCGAATGATCAGCAGGGGCACATCGGCGAGTGAATCGAACTGCTCCCATAAGGCTGGCGGCGGGCGCTCGATGTCGACATCGCGCAGCGCATGCGCGAGCTTGGGATCGTAATCGGGCACGATACTGCCGTTCCGGTCGCGGAACATGCGCTGTGCAAGCTCTCTCCAATCGTCGGCTGAGAGCGCAGGAAACTGCGGGCTGAAAAGCTGGCGTAAGGACTCGGCCGCTTCCCCAAAGCTGTTGAGTTGCGGCAGACGGCCGACATAGCTCTTGATCCGCGCGAGCCCATGCGGCTCGAGCACGGGTCCGATATCGTTGAGGACCACGCCGGCGAGGGCCGCCGGCCGAGCTTGGCCGAGCAGCATGGTGAGCAGTCCGCCGCGTGAGGTTCCAACAAAAACGGCCTTGCCGATCTCAAGCGCCGTGAGCACCGACAAGACATCGGCGAGCTCGACGGGCAGACTGTAGTTGTCAGGATTGCTGTCGTAGTCGGACAGGCCGCGTCCACGATAATCGAGCGCCAGCACATAACGCGGACGCTCCGTGTCGTCCGCGAGCGCGCTTGCGAGCGTGTCAAAGTCGGCGCCCGTGCGGGTGAGCCCGGGCAGGCAGACAACCGGCAATGCCGAGGTGGCGCTCGAGCCATAGGCGCGCACGTGCAGCTTGAGTCCGTCCTGCGCGGTGATGAAGTGGCTGACCGGGTTTGACATTCGTGGAGCGGGTCACCGTTTTGGCGCCGGCTGACTGGTGCGCCAGAACTGCAAGGATGCGAGGCACCTAGACTTTGATCCGATCAGATTGAATCGGATCAAAGTCTAACTTCCCTGTTTGAGCATGATCTTTTCCGAAAACCGGTTTCCACCCCTTATCAAGTCCGGGCGCAAGCTTTTCGGGATCATGCTCTAGAAATAAACACACGTGTCGCAGGGCGCCGCCGCGGCTTTGCGCGAGAACGTGAACTGCCGCATCTTGCGGTAGCCCGGACTGTTGTAGATCTCCAGCACGGATTGCGTTCTCACGTCCCCGATGACGTGCTTGCCCTCACCGTCCATGCAGCAGAGTGCGACCTTGCCACTCGCCATGATCGAAAGCTCGTACCAGCGGAAGCAGCCGGTGCTGGGCACACGGCGCTCGCTGCGTGTCTCCACCTGGCCGCTCCAGTTGCCTTCGCCGATCATGAAGGGCCGGAAGGCAGGGTAGCGCTGCCGCACGAAAGCGTGAAAGCCTTGATCGCGCTCGCTGCCGTCGGTCACTCGCGAGATCGTCACATGGTGCGGATAGCGGCCTTGGGCGACCAGCTCATGCAGCCGGTCAAGCTTCGTGAGCGTGCGCTCGAGCGGCAGCTTCATCAGTGTCTGATAGGCTTCGGCCTCATATTCATTGAGTGAAATCCAGAGATGCGTGACGTTCTTGATCGCGGCGCTTTTTTCGATGATCGCGTCTGTCAGCGGCGATCCGTTGGTGAACAGCCGTAGTTGCGCATTCGGCAGCCGCTCGTTGAGCTTGGCGCACACGGCGAAGATCCGCTTGTCCAGAAATGGGTCGTTCACCTTGAAGGGGGCGATGTTGAACGGCAGTTGCCGCGGAATGTGGGTGAGATCGTCGATGATCTTGTCGATCAACTCGTCGGACATCCGGTCGCCCTGCCGGTCCATCGTCGGATAGGGGCAGAACGTGCAGGCGGCGTTGCAGATCGCGAGTGTTTCAATGTGGACTTCCTGCGGATAGTCGAGATAGGGACTGCGCCGCAGCCGCGCGAGCTCGATCTGCGAGGGGAAATCCGAGACCGGAACCGTGCCGGGCGGATGCGCGGAAAATTCCTGCAGGATGCCAAGCCAGAGGCCGGCATCGGCATTTCCCAGGAGTGACGCGCGCAGAAGCTTGTCGGGCCCGCCCTTGAGCTGCATCAACTCGCTGATGCCCCAGAAGCACCAAGCCTCGCTGTCCTGCGGCTGTTGCTGAGCCCTGCGCTCCGCAGCCAGTGCCAGCCGCGACCAATCCTGCTGGAGGTAAAGGCGCCGCATTGTGGCGGTGTCGTCGGCTGCTACTGCCATGTCCATGCGACTATACCCGGCCTGGCCGCCGGCGAAGGCGAGCGCGCCGGCTGCCCCCCGTTATATCCGGTCTGGCGCAGGCGTACACTCCAGGAACTTTTACGCCGGCGTGACGCCGGACTTCCAATTCATCCTTTATGTACCTATCATTCCACAAAATTTTTGGGAGAAAGCGCATAAAATGGCAGTTCGTGCGCAAGACGCTGAGCTTGAGGCCAAGCTGCAAACGGCCGTCAGCCACCATCGTGCTGGCCGGCTATCAGAGGCGCAGCAACTCTATCGCGACATTCTGCAATTTCTGCCCGACCATCCGGTCGTCAACAACAGCCTGGGCATTGCCCTCAAGGGGCAGGGCAAGTCGTCGGAGGCCGAGGCCGTGTTCCGGCGGCTCGCGTCAGTTGCGCCGGACTATGCGCCGGCTCACAGCAATCTCGGCAACATCCTGTTCGAGCAGGGCAAGCTCGCCGAGGCCGAGGCATCCTACCGCAGGGCCCTTGCGGTGAATCCCGACATGGCCGACGCGCTCAAGAACCTTGGCCTGGTCATTGTCGATAGCGGTCGCTATGCGGAAAGCTTTCCGTGGTTCAGGCGTCACGCCGAATTGGCTTATGCCAGACCGGACGCGGCTTCGCAGGCTCTTCCACACAAGGCCAAGCATGATCAGGAGCAGCGCGAATACCTTACGCAGGTCGCAGGCGCGGCGGCGCCGATGTTTCGCCTGGAGGAAGGCGCCCGGGTCGCGGGGAAGGCAGTCAATCCCGATGCGTCTGAAGGCGAGATCGCGCAGCGCTGGCGCTCGAGCTCCCCGCAGATCGCGGTCATCGACAATCTTCTCACCGAAGAAGGACTGGAGCAGCTTCGGAAATATTGCTGGCGCTCGACCATGTGGCACAAGGCCTATCCCAATGGCTATCTCGGCGCGATGCCCGAGCACGGATTTGCCTGCCCGCTGGTGGAGCAGATTGCCGAGGAGCTGCGCAGCACCTATCCGGCCATCGTGGGCGATCACCCGCTGCTGCAATGGTGGGGATTCAAGTACGACAGCAGCCTGAAAGGCATCAACATTCACGCCGACTTTGCGGCAGTCAACGTCAATTTCTGGATTACGCCCGACGAAGCCAACCTCGATCCCGAGAGCGGGGGCCTGGTGATTTGGGATAAACCCGCGCCGCTGGATTGGAGCTTTGCCCAATACAACAATCCGAACGCTGGTCAGAATATCCGTGACTTCCTGGCGCGCTCGGGAGCGCGCTCTGTTACCGTTCCGCATCGGGCCAACCGGGCCGTGATCTTCGATTCCGATCTGTTTCACGAGACCGACCGGGTTTCATTCAAAGAAGGTTATCTCAACCGGCGCATCAACATTACGATGCTGTACGGCTTGCGCGAGGCCGCGCAGCGGACATGATGAGCCGGCTGCCGGCACGGGCGCTCGCGCCTTGACCCCCCTGCGGCCGTTTGCGATGAGCGGGTGTTATGAGCGAACGCAATTGAGGAGTAGCAGGCGTGCAGCGCGCACTGGAACAGGCCGTTCAATATCACCGACAGGGACGTTTGCACGACGCCGAGCGGCTCTATCGCGACGCGCTGCGCGAGAGCCCGCACGATTTCGATACGCTCAACATGCTTGGCGTGCTCAAGCTGCAGCAGGGTGGTGTGAGCGATGCCCTGACGCTCCTGCAAAGGGCCATCGAGGTTCGCCCCAACGCATTGGATGTACTCTCGAATTTGAGCGTGGCGCTGCTCGCGCTCAACCGCCCCGCCGAAGCGCTCGCCAACTTCGACAAGATCCTGAGCGTTCAGCCGCAAGAAGTTTCGGCGCTGTTCGGCCGCGGGACCGTGCTGGCGCAACTCGGGCGGCCGGACGAGGCGCTGGTCAGTATCGACCGCGCCCTCTCGGTCAACCCGAACCATGCCCCCGCGCTGTTCAATCGCGCGACCATTCTGGCGGGTCTTGGCCGGTATCCGGGCGCTCTCGTCAACTATGACCAAGTCATCGCACTCGTGCCCGGTCATGTCGATGCTCTCAACAATCGAGGCAATGTTCTGGCGCAGCTGGAGCGCTACGCGGAGGCGGTGGCCAGCTACGATCGAGTGCTCGCGATCAAGCCTGATCATGTCGGTGCGCTGACCAATCGCGCTGCTGCGCTCCGTCAGCTTGGCCGCTACGACGAGGCGCTTGCAAGCTGTGACCGCGCGCTCGCTGCCGACCCCAATTACATCGATGCGCTCAACAATCGCGGCAACGTATTGCTGCAGCTCGATCGCGCCGCCGAGGCCCTGGAGTGCTACGATCGTGTGCTCACGTTGCGGCGCGAGAACCCCGAGGCTCTGGTCAACAGCGCATTTGCGTTTCATGCGCTTGGCAACTACGACGAGTCATTGCGGTGCGCCGACGAGGCGCTGGCGCTGGACCCGGACTACGCCAATGCGGCCCAGATTCGCGGGCATGCGCTGGCGAGGCTCGGTCGTCTTGACGGAGCGATCGAGAGCTATGAGCGGGCGCTTGCGATCGATCCGCATCATCGCGACGCTCTGATTAATCTTATGATGGCACTCAATGATCTTGACCGCTCGGAAGAAGCGCTGGTCAGGGGCGAGCAAGCCCTTGCGGCCTGGGGCGACGATGTGGACCTGCTGTATCAATGCGCTTTGGTGCTTGCCCGTCTTCAGCGCTTTGGCGACGCATTGGCATGCTACGAACGAATGCTGATGCTTAAGTCCGATTCAGTCGAAGCCCTAGTTGGGAAGGCCAGCATCCTCACGCACTTTGGGCAGTTCGCCGAATCTCTTGTGGCCCTCGAACAGGCGCTGTCCATCCGGGCGAACGACGTGGACATACTCAGCCGCCGAGCGTATGCGTATGCACGGCTCGCGCGGTTCGACGAGGCGAGTGCTGGCTACGAACGCGTCTTGGCCATCGACCCAGACAATACCCACGTCCTTAGCGAACTGGCGGACTGCTATGTCTCGATGTGCGATTGGCAGCGCGCCGCGCGGATTGCGGACCAGTTCGAACGGCGGATCGCGGATGCTACGCTGATCGTTCCGCCTTTCGCCCTGCTCGGGCTTCCGTTGAGCACCGCGACGCTATCGGAATGCACGATGCGGTTCGTCGCACAGAACCTTCCCAAGCGGGAGCCGTTCGCCCGCGAGCGCACGGCTCCCGCTCACGGCCGCATTCGCGTCGCCTATCTTTCGGCGGATTTTCGACGTCATGCAACCGCCTACCTCGCGGCTGGCCTGTTCGAGCAGCATGATCGGTCTCGGTTCGAGATCGTCGGCGTGTCCTTCGGACACGACGACGACAGCGAGATGCGCGCGCGCCTCGTTGGAGCCTTCGATCAATTCCACGACGTCGCTTCGATGAGCGACCGGCAGGTCGCCCAGCTGTTGCAACACCTCGGTGTCGACATCGCGGTTGACCTCAAGGGTCATACCAGAAATTCCCGGCCGGGGATCTTGGCCTATCGTCCATCGGCCATCCAGGTGGCGTTTCTCGGCTACCCAGGACCGATGGGCGTGGACTTCGTCGATTACCTCATTGCGGACCGGATCGTTCTCCCACCTAAGGAGCAGTCTTCGTACACTGAGAAAATTGTCTGTCTCCCAGACAGCTATCAGGTCAATGACTCGAAGCGACTGATTGCAGAGCGCGTGCCATCTCGGAGCGAGATGGGGCTGCCGGAGAACGCCTTTGTATTCTGTTGCTTCAATCAGATTTGGAAGATCAACAAGCCGATCTTCGATATCTGGATGCGGCTCTTACGTGCCGTCGATGGAAGCGTTCTTTGGCTGATTCAGTCTAACGACTTTGCAACAGTAAATCTGCGCAAGGAGGCACAGGCCCAGGGAGTCGAGCCGCAGCGGCTGATATTCGCTTCACCGCTCGAGCAATCGGCCCATTTGGCCCGGCTCAAGCTTGCCGATCTGGTTCTCGATACGCTTCCCTGCAACGCCCATACGACGGCCAGCGATACGCTGTGGGCCGGGGTGCCGCTGGTGACCTGTACCGGGGCGACCTTCGCGGGCCGAGTTGCGGCGAGCCTTCTGCATGCGGTCGGCCTGCCTGAGCTCGTAACGGACAATCTCGAAGACTACGAGGCCTTTGCGTTGAAGCTTGCGACCGATCCGGCATTGCTGAAATCTGTGGTCAGCAGGCTCGCGCAGAATTGGCTGACGCACCCTTTGTTCGACACCGCCCGCTTCACGCGCCACATCGAGGCCGCCTACGCCACCATGTGGGAGACTTGGCAGCGGGGCGAGGCGCCCAAGGGGTTTAGCGTCGATCCGATCGAGCCATAGCGAGCATCGCGAGGTCAACGACAGAAGAGTTCAAGGCAATATGCGCTGCTGTCCTGCTGCCGGTTGCGCACGCGACTCGTTCGACTTCCTGATGAACGGAAGCTCTGGACCTCCCTTCGATCCCTCAAGTCGATTTCCTTCATCAAGTCATCGAGCATGGCGAGGAAGTGCGATCGGCTGAAATGTTCGTTTGGGTAGTGTGGAAAGTGCGGCCAAATCCAGTCGTCATAAGTCGGTCGCTGGTCCTCGATGACATAGAGCCCGCCCGGCCTAAGGTGTCGCCAGTGCAGGAGGAATGTTTCGACGATGTCGAGCGAGATGTGCGAGCCATCGTCGATGATCATATCGAAGGGGCGCTCGACCGACATCTTCGTGGCGTCGCCGGCTATAATGCTAACGCGTGGATATTTCTTGCAGAGTTGACTGCATTCGGGGCGGATGTCGATTCCAAGGATGGACGCGCTCCGAAAATAGTCATGCCACATTTTGAGTGAGCAGCCGCTTCCGATTCCGATCTCCAGCAGGTTGATTGGCCTATTCTTCAGCGAGCTGAGGTACAGCTCGTAGGTCTCGCAATAGCGGTGTTTGATCGTGTCTTTGTCAGACTTGTAGTAGTCAGCAAGCTCGGTGAGCGTCAGCGCGAGGTATCGCGCTTGGGCTCTGGCTCGTATTCCAAGATCGAAGCACTGCTCAGAATGCTCGACCACTTCTTGTCGTAATTCATGGGGGTGTTTTCTCGTCATTCATCGTGCGCGTTACGGCCAAAAGCCAATCATTTTCGCGCAGTCCAGCATCATCTGCTTCCGCCCCGGCCCCTTGAAATGGCGTAGCTTGATGCGAGTCGCGTGTTCCGCTTCGGCTCAAGGTCAGCAAGGCAGGCATAGATCGACTCGGGCAACCACGGGATGGCATCGCGCCGGGCGTTCACGACGTTTCGGAGGGCCTCCTGGTCGCCGAACCAATGTTGAAATTTGGCCGGGAGCCTGAGAAATTCCTCAAGGCACCGGCACCAAAATTCTGGGGTCAAGCCCGAGCGCTTCACGCGCCACCTTAAGGTGGCTTATACAACGATGGTTCGGATGGCGCACAGCGGTGCGGGGCCGCGCAGCTTTGCCCTCGATCCAATCGAATCCAATTCCAGAGGCATGTCTTGAAGGAAACGGCTGATGACCTCCACAAGCTTGCTCTCGCGGCCTGCCAAGTGGGGCGCCTGGGGGAGGGGATCGCGTATGCGCGGCAGGCGCTCGCCATCGATGCTGGACGCTCGCGCACGCATCTTCTCCTCGGCATGGCACTGGCGCAGTCGGGCGCGCTCCATGAGGCGCTGACGAGCCTCGATCGCGCGATCGCGCTTGCGCCTGATTTGGCCGATGCTCATGGCAATCGGGCCGATGTGCTGGTCGAGCTGCGCCGGCCGCGCGAGGCGATCGAGAGCTACGATCGTGCATTGAGGCTGGCGCCGCAGTCGTTTCCGAACTGGTGCAATCGGGCGGCGGTGCTGCTCGATCTGCGCCGTCATGAGGAAGCACTCGCCTCCTATGACCGCGCTCTTGCGATCGAGCCGCAGCACGTCGATGTGCTGGCCGCCCGCGGGCTCGCGCTCAACGCACTCGACCGCTGCGAGGAAGCGGTCGAGACCCTCGATCGCGCGCTGACGCTGGCGCCGGATCACGGTCTTGCAACCCGAACCCGAGGCGTTGCGCTCTTGAAGCTTGAACGCCTTGCGCAGGCCCTCGCAGACTTCGAGCGTGTGCTCGCTCAGCGTCCGGACGACGAGGATGCGCGCTACAATGTTGCCTTTACGCTGGTGGCGAGCGAGCGGGATGGCGAGGCGCTTGCGGTGTACGACAAGCTGCTTGCCATCAATCCGCGCCACGTCGAGGCCCTGCTGGGGAAGGGCGCCGCGCTGCAGAACCTGACACGGTTCGCGGAGGCGGTCGCGGCCTATGACCAGGTGCTCGCGATTGATCCTCAACGTGCCGATGCCCACTACAGCGCCGCGACGGCGCTCTTGAGCACGGGCAACTTTCAGCGGGGCCTTGCCGAATACGAATGGCGCCGCAGCAGGGTCCCTGGCAGCGCGAGCGTGGTGCAGCCGTTCCGTGAGCCGATCTGGCTCGGCGAGAGCCCGTTGCGGGACAAGACGTTGCTGATCCATGCCGAGCAGGGCATGGGCGATGTCATCTACGCTGTGCGCTATGTTCCACGACTGGCACGGCAGGGCGCACGCGTCGTGTTGCAGGTGCATGCTGCGCTCAAGCCGCTGCTCGGTGGGTTGCAGGGCGCAGCACTCGTGGTCGCAAGAGGCGAGCCGCTGCCGGCGTTCGATTGCCAATGCCCGGTGATGAGCCTGCCTTATGCGATGAAAACCGAGCCTGCGACAATTCCGGCGGAGGTGCCCTATATTGAGGCGCCTGCTTATCGTGTATCGCATTGGCGCGCGCGCCTTCCGCACACAACCGCATTGCGGGTCGGGATCGTGTGGTGTGGCAACCCGGCTTTCAAGGAGGATCGCCGGCGATCGCTCAAGCTTGCGCAAATCGAGCCAATTCTGGCCACTGCGGATGTTTTCTTTATCAGCCTCAACCCGGGGATCGGTGAGGGCGAGCGGACCGCGGTCGCCGGACGTTCCAATGTGTTTCATCTCGGGAGTGAGCTTCGCGACTTTGCCGATACAGCGGCGGTGATCGCGCAGCTCGATCTGGTCATCACCTCGGATACGTCGGTCGCACACCTGGTCGGCGCCATGGGGCGGCCGGTCTGGATCATGCTCGGCTTTGCGCCCGACTGGCGCTTTGCGCACGATCGCGAGCAAAGCTCCTGGTATCCGACCGCACGGCTGTTTCGGCAAAGCGCGCCAGGAGACTGGGTGGGCGTGATCGAGCGAGTGCGGCTGGAGCTGAGTGCGCTGGCGAAGCAGCACTGATCTCTCAGTTCGTCGCTCCGCCCCGACGCAGGTCGGCCTCGATCAGAAGCTTGGTGCCGCCGCCGAAGCGCACGCGATAGACCTGCAGGTTCTCGAGCACGCGCTGCACGTAGTTGCGTGTTTCCGAGAACGGGATGCGCTCGACCCAATCGATCGGGTCGACGTTGGGATCGCGCGGATCGCCGAAGCGCGCGACCCAGTCGCGCACGCGGCCGCGGCCCGCATTGTAGCCCGCGAACGACAGGATGTAGGAGCCGCGATAGTCCGCGATCAGGTCGCCGAGCTCGGCGGCGCCGAGCTGCACGTTGTAGACCGGATCGGCCATGAGCTTCTTGGCGTCGAAGCTGACGTTGAACTTCTTGGCGACGTAGCGGCCGGCCTCGGGCGTCACCTGCATCAGGCCCATCGCCTTCGCGGTCGACAGGGTGCGCTGGTTGAACGTGCTCTCCTGGCGGGCGATGGCGTAGACGGTCGGAGGATCGACCGCTGGCCCCACCGTCTTGTAATCGGGAATGCCGATCATCGGAAAGGCGTGGTGGTCGAGCGGCAATCCCCGTCCGAGCGCGCCCTTGCCAAGCAGCAGCGTGGCGCGGGCATCCTTGTTGCGGGTCGCAACGTCGCCCAGCGCGGCGAGCACGGACGCATCTTGTTGTGCGCGCTCCCCGAGATCGGCGAGCATGCCCGCGACGAGGTCGCGCTCGCCGACCGCATAGAGCAGATCGATTGCGCGCACCACCTCGTGCTGCGCCGTGCCGTGGCGCTCGGGCGGTGACCGCAACACGAGGTCCTTCATCCCAAGCTTGGCGCGGGCGATCTGCCCGTAATAGGCGGTCGGATACTGAGCGGCAGCCTGATAATGGGCGCGAGCCTCCTGCTGGCGGCCCATGGCTTCGGCGGCGCGGCCCTGCCAATAGCTCGCGCGCGCAAGCGAGATCGGATTGGAGATACCCTGCGCAATCTTGGCAAAGTGCGTTTGCGCGGTGGCGGGATCGTTGAGAAACCGCAGCGCGATCCAGCCGGCGGTGAACTGATGCTCGACCCGATAGTTGTCCCGGCTCGGGACCACAGCGTTGCGTGCGACCTGATAAGCGGTCTTGGCATCATCGTCGTCGAGCAGCTTGCGCGCAATCAGCCGGCGCTCGATCCACCATTGGTCGGTGTCGACCGTAGCCGAGTTATCGCGCGGGATCGAGAGGATCAGCGCCGCTGCCTCGCCGGCCTTGTCGGCGCGCCGCAGCCATTGCGCGCTGCTGAAGATGTAGCCGACGTCATTCTTGGCCTCGGCCGGGACCGCATCGAGCAGCGCCTTGGCGTTGCCCGCCTTCTTGATGACCGCGACCCTCGCTTTGGCGATCGTGGACGCATTGCCACCGGCGCGGCCGGCGGAGCGCATGGCGCCTTCGACGTCCTCGGCATAGAGGCGCATGTCCATCCGCGCCTTGTGATCGGCAGTCGTGATCAGATTGCCGAACGCCTCCATCGCATCGTCTTCGAGGTCGGAGCCGAACGAGTCGTTGCGCCAGGCTTCGCGCACATATCCTTGCGCCCCGGCGCGGTCTCCTTGCGCGATCAGGGCGCGGGCAAGCGCAAAGCGGCCGCGCGCGGTCAGCGGCGGCTCCTTGGTGAAGAACGCCCGCACCGTCGCGGGTTCCACGTTCTCGACCCACAGCATCGCCTCGGCGCGCCGGCGCAGCGCGCCGATCGCTAGGCCAGTTCGGATTGGCGGCGATGAAGGCGGCGTAGCGGGGAAAGTCGGCATTGTTGTTGTCGCTGCGCAGGATCGCCCATTCCACGAGCTTGCGCGCCGCCGGATCGGTGATCGCGCGCTGCTCGTCGGTCGCCTGGGAGGACTTGCCCTGGCGCGCCAGCCCGACCGCGGTCTTGACGCGCGCAACATCCTCCGCCGAGGCGGGGCCGCTATACGGAACTGTGGTCTCGGATGACTTCGAGGCGGTCTTGCCCGCCTTTGGGTCGGACTTGGCATCCTTGGCGTTCTTGGACTTGGCGTCCTTGTTCTTTGCGTCTTTGGATTTGGGATCCTTGGACGATTTGTCCTTGGATTTGGCATCCTTGGACTTGCTGTCCTTCGCGTAGGCATCCTTGGCATCGGTCGCTTTGCCCGCGTCGCTCTTCGACTTGGCGTTCTGGGCCGTCGGGATCGATGAGGTGGTCTGGGCATCAGCCATTGGCCCAAGCGCGAACAGCGCCAGCCCCAAGGCCGCCATGAGTGCAATTCGGGCGCGGATGGTCAAAGGTTTCGGTCCCATCGTTGCGTGTGCTGCTTTCCTCATCTTTATTGGGTTGATAAGATTGACGAACAGCTAACCGCGCGGCGACTCATTGGCCACCAACCGCGGCGAAATGGGGGCGATGCCGCGACTTTGCCTCGGTTGGCCACAACTCGGTAGGGGTGTCGCGACTAGTGCCGCCGAGGCGGGCGCCCATATGCAGGAATGAAGGACTATAATCATGACGGCCAAGACGAGCTTTCGGGGGTCATTTACGGCGCTCGTCACCCCATTCAAGAACGGCGCGTTGGATGAAAAGGCGTTCCGGGCCCTGGTCGGATGGCAGATCGCCGAAGGGACGAACGGCTTGGTTCCGGTCGGGACGACCGGCGAAAGTCCGACTTTGTCGCATGACGAGCACAAGCGCGTCGTCGAATGGTGTGTGGATGAGGCGAAAGGCCGCGTCCCGGTGGTTGCGGGCAGCGGTTCCAATTCCACCGAGGAGGCGATCGACCTGTCGCGGCACGCCGAGCAGGCAGGTGCCGACGCCGTGCTGGTCGTCACGCCCTATTACAACAAGCCCACGCAGGAAGGCCTCTACCAGCACTTCAAGGCGATCAACGAGGCGATCGGCATTCCGATCCTCATCTACAATATTCCGGGCCGCTCCGTGATCGACATGTCGGTCGACACGATGAAGCGGCTGTTCGAGCTCAAGAACATCGCCGGCGTGAAGGATGCGACCGCCAACATGGTGCGCATCTCCCAGCAGCGCGCGGAGATCGGTCCCGATTTCAACCAGCTCTCGGGTGAGGACGGGACTGCGCTCGGCTTCAATGCGCATGGCGGCCACGGCTGCATCTCGGTAACCTCGAACGTGGCGCCTCGACTGTGCGCCGAGTTTCAGGGCGCCTGCCTGCGGGGTGACTACGCAACTGCGTTGGCACTGAAGGACAAGCTGATGCCGCTGCACGTGGCCCTGTTCATCGAGACCAATCCCTCGCCGGCGAAATACGCCCTCTCGGTGCTCGGGCGTTGCACGGATTCGGTGCGGCTGCCGCTGGTGCTGCTCGAAGAGAAAACCAAGGCGGCCGTGCGCGACGCCATGGTTCATGCGGGCCTGCTCAACTAGTTGCGGGCTTCGAAACAGAGAGAGCTGCGGAAGCGAACCGTCGGCTGCAGCATTGCGTCGGCTATAAACTATCGGAATCCGGGAGACTGATCTGATGGCGGCGAAAACAGACCGCAAATTGCGTGTCGTCGCCGACAACCGCAAGGCGCGCTTCAACTACGAGATCGGCGAGGTGTTCGAGGCCGGCATTGCGCTCACCGGCAGCGAGGTGAAGTCGCTGCGGCAGGGCAAGGCGACCATCGCGGAGTCGTATGCCGACGCGCGCGGCGGGCGAGATCTGGCTCGTCAACGCCAACATTCCCGAATATCTGCAAGCTGGCCGGTTCAACCATGTGCCGAAGCGCCCGCGCCGGCTGCTGCTGCACCGAAGCCAGATCAACAAGCTGATGCGGCGCCGTCGAGCGCGAGGGCATGACGCTCGTGCCGCTCAAGCTCTATTTCAACGAAAAAGGCCGCGCCAAGATCGAGATCGCGCTCGCCCGCGGCAAGAAGCTCCACGACAAGCGCCAGACCGAGAAGAAGCGCAGCTGGGAGCGCGAGCGCGGAAGGCTCCTGCGCGCCAAGGGCTGAAGCGCTTGTAAGGCGCGTGTGTCCCGGATGCGGTGCAGCGCGAGCGCATGAAGACCGCCTAAGTTGGTCCTCCGAGCGAGCCTGCGCTCGTGGTGCACCGCTGATCCGGGACCGCCGCGGACCGGAACGGTCCGGGTCAGCAGCGCGCCGCGGCTCCTATCCTCTGCCCATCAGCAATGCCTCGGCCGCGCTGCGCTGCGCCCGGGACACGGCTCACGAAGGCGTGAAGCCTTCCAGCAAAGAATTCGACCCGCTCCTGCATCCGGCGCCCGGGCTGCCCGTAACTGCGGCCATGGGGACGGCCAGACGGCCACTCCGCCAACCCACCCGAATCTCTTAGCAGGGAGCGACTAAAATGTTCAGGACTGCAAAAACACTCACCATCGCCGGCGCGTTGATTGCGTCGTCACTGGCTGCCAACTCGGCCCAGGCCGCTGGCTGGATCGTCGGCCTCGTCGACGGCAAGTCGATCGTGACCATCGACCCGATGAGCCGCAAGGTTGCCTCCAAGGTCGACATCAAGGGCGCGGCTTCCATCCTCGGCATCGACGTGCGGCCGGCCGACGGCATGCTCTACGGCGTCGCCAGCGACGGCAACATCGTCACCATCGATGTGAAATCCGGCCAGGCCACCATGAAGAGCAAGCTCTCCGAGACGCTCAAGGCGGGCGTGACCGTCACCGTTGACTTCAACCCGGTGGCCGATCGCATGCGCCTGATGGGCTCCGACGGCACCAGCCTGCGCGTCAATGTCGACGACGGCAAGGTGACTGTGGACGGCTCGCACAAGTACAAGGACGGCGACGCCAATGCGGGCAAGACGCCGAAGGTGGTGGCAGGTGCCTACACCAACTCCTGGAAGGGCACGGCGGCGACCACGCTGTTCAACATCGACGCCGCGACCGGTGCGCTCGTGACCCAGGCTCCGCCGAACGACGGCGTCCTCAACACGGTCGGCTCGCTCGGCATGGCGATCAACGGACCGGTTGCGTTCAACATCGTGGCCTCGGCGCCCGACAAGAACGACGGCTGGCTCGCGACCGGTGGCGCGCTCTACTCGGTCGATCTCAAGACCGGCAAGGCGACGATGGCCGGCAAGATCGAGGGCCTCACTGGCACGCTCTCCGACATCGCCTGGCTCGACTGATCACGCTGCAATACGACTGGCTGGTCCGGCCCGTGGGATGCGTCCCGCGGGCCGGCGGCGTTTTGCGGGAGATTTCATTCCGGCTGATCGCGTATGATCCGATCAAGCAGATATCTGAGGCACGCTCATGACACTGCCGATCAAGCTCGATCACTGCGTCATTCACGTCTCCGACTGGGAGCGCTCGAACGCGTTCTATCGCGACGTGCTCGGCGCCGAGCTGGTGCGCCGGCCGCGGGATGGTGCCTACCGCTTCGGCGACACTGCAGCTCAATCTGCATGGCCCGGGCTTCACACCGGCCGAGGTGGCGCGGCTGCCGGTGCAGCCCGGCAACAGCGACCTGTGCTTCGAATGGAAAGGCCCGATCGCCGACGCCGTCGCGCATCTCGGGCGCTGCAAGGTCGCGATCCATCGCGGTCCGATCGAGCGCTTCGGCGCGAAAGGGCCGGGCACCAGCGTCTACTTCCGCGATCCCGACGGCTCGCTGCTCGAATTCATTTCCTATGACCGAGGAGCAGACATCCATGACGACCACTCACGATCCGACCGTGCTGCCGACCGACCTCCCGGTGCCGCAGGACGACGGCGCCGCGCGCCATCTCGCGGGCCTCAAGCTTCCCGTCGATGTCGCTTGCCGGCGACCGATGGGGCGCAGGTCGATCTGTCGAACGCTCGCCGGCCGCACGGTCGTCTACATCTATCCGCGCACCGGCGTGCCGGGGCAGCCGTTGCCCGACGGCTGGGACGCGATCCCGGGCGCGCGCGGCTGCACGCCGCAGTCCTGCTCGTTCCGCGACCATTTCGCCGAGCTCAAGCGGCTCGGCGTCGCGCAGCTCTATCGGCCTGTCGACGCAGGACAGCGACTATCAGCGCGAGGCGGTCGAGCGGCTGCATCTGCCGTTTCCGGTCCTGTCCGATGCCGCACTTGCGCTCGCGCAGGCGATCAAGCTGCCGACCTTCACGATCGCCGGCATGACGCTGCTCAAGCGCATGGCGCTGGTGATCGACGATGGCGTGATCGCCAAGGTGTTCTATCCGGTGTTTCCGCCGGACAAGAACGCCGAGGAGGTGATCGCCTGGCTGCGGGGCTCGCGCTGAGGCGATCCCTGCGCTCAGGCATCGAGATAGGCGCGCACGGCCGCGAACACCGCGCGAACATCGCCGGCGTCAGCACGCCGGTATTCGTGTTGTAGCGCGAGCAGTGATAGCTCGCGAACAGCGCTGAGCTTGCCGATGTCGCTGCTGCGCCGTGCCCGAACGGCACGGCCGAGCGGCGCTGGCCGAGCGCCGCGACCGTGCTGTCGTGGGCGATCCGCCCGAGCGTGACGATGGCGCGCAAGCTTCGGCATCTCGGCGATGGTCGCGGTGAGGAACTGGCGGCAGGTGTTGATCTCGGCCGGCTGCGGCTTGTTCTCCGGCGGCACGCAGCGCACCGCGTTGGTGATGCGGGCATCGACGAGTTCGAGGCCGTCGTCGGGCTCGGCCCGTAGTTGCCGCGGGTGAAGCCGAACTGCGCGAAGCGTCTCGTAGAGCAGGTCGCCGGCATAGTCGCCGGTGAACGGCCGGCCGGTGCGGTTGGCGCCGTGCAGGCCGGGCGCCAGGCCGACGATCAGCAGCCGCGCGTTGGCTGGCCCGAAGGAGGGGACCGGCGCATTGAACCAGTCGGGCTCGCGGCCGCGCCAGTCCTCGCGGAATGCCTTCAGGCGCGGGCAGAGCGGGCAGTCGCGGCCGGGCTTCGAAGTGGCCGACTTGGTGATCGCACGGCTGGATTTGGTCGATGCGCCGGGCATCGGCGCGCTGCACCCGTCTAGTCCTCGAAATCGTCGTCGGACGCCGGCGCCGGCGGGGCACGCTGCGGCGTCGTGCTGCGCTGCAGGAATTGCGGGATGGCGCTCGCGTGGCTCGCGCGCTCCGCGCGCGCGCTCGGCCGGGTCGCGGCCGATCTTGGGCTGCAGTTCGACGATGTCGAGGAAGATGTCGGCCTGGCGGCGCAGCTCGTCGGCGACCATCGGCGGCTGCGTCGAGATGGTCGACACCACCGTCACCCGCACGCCGCGGCGCTGCATCGCCTCGACCAGCGAGCGGAAATCGCCGTCGCCGGAGAACAGCACCATGTGGTCGATGTGCTCGGCGATCTCCATGGCATCGACCGCAAGCTCGATGTCCATGTTGCCCTTGACCTTGCGGCGGCCGGTCTGGTCGACGAATTCCTTGGTGGCCTTGGTGACGACGCTGTAGCCGTTGTAGTCGAGCCAATCGATCAGCGGCCGGATCGAGGAATATTCCTGATCCTCGATCACAGCCGTGTAATAGAACGCCCGCATCAGATAGCCGCGCGACTGGAATTCGCGCAGCAGCCGCTTGTAGTCGATGTCGAAGCCGAGCGACTTGGCGGTGGCGTAGAGATTGGCGCCGTCGATGAACAGCGCGATTTTTTCCAACTGTGGTGCTGTCATGTCTCGTCTCGTGATGAGCCATAGCTTGACCCGACGTGTCGGAGCGCACTTTGTGCCGCCATGGGAATGCGCCAGGTCGTCGTGTCGGGAACGATAACGGCGTGCCGCAAAATCGGCACGCGCGCCACCACAACCAATCCAACTCGGAATAATAGTCAGGGGCTGTGGCGGTTCCCGAGGTGTTGCTAACAGAGGGCTGCCGCCTCGCCAAGTAGAATTTGCGACAGCAAATTCATACTTGCGTTGGGGCGGGTAAAGCACGATACCAAGCAGTATAATCCCCCACAAACTACCATTGCAGGAGCGCACATGGCCCGTGTCACCGTTGAAGACTGCATCGACAAGGTTGAAAACCGTTTCGACCTCGTGCTTCTGGCGAGTCACCGCGCGCGCATGATCTCGTCGGGCGCGCCGATCACGATCGAGCGCGACAACGACAAGAATCCGGTCGTGGCGCTGCGCGAGATCGCCGAGACCACGATTTCGCCGGACGACCTCAAGGAAGAGCTGGTCCATTCGCTGCAGAAATACGTCGAAGTCGACGAGCCCGAGCCTGCGGCGGTTCCGCTCATCGGCGCGGCCGGCGGCACGGTCGATGCCGACGACACCGAGGTCACGCCCGAGCGCATGACCGAGGAGGAGCTGCTCAAGGGCCTCGAGGGCCTGGCGCCGCCCGAGGAGCAGCCGGAAGAAGAGGAATAAGCTCTGCCCAGCGGCAGGTGCGAAAGGCCCGGCTAGTCCGGGCCTTTTGTCTTTGCAGGATGGTTATAGGACCCCGGCATGGTTACCGCGGCGCGCGGCAGCGGGTATCGTCTTGTGGCGATAGGAAATTGTCATGATATCCTGGTTAACATGCTGGCCGCGACGAAATTGCCAGCCCTGTTGCCAGCCCTGGGGTATTCAATGGCGCGCTCCTCGACCGACCTGCCGCGCATGCAGAACCAGGCCCGCACCCGGGCGCCGCTTGAGCGCGGCCTCGGAGCTGTCGCGCAAGTCATTGAAGCGTTTTGCAAAATCCAGGAAGCCCGCCAAGCCGCAGATGATGCGGCAATACGACCTGATCGAGCGCGTCAAGCGCTACAATCCGAACACCAGCGAGGCGCTGCTCAACCGCGCCTACGTCTACGCCATGAAGGCGCATGGCGAGCAGAAGCGCGCCTCCGGCGATCCCTATTTCTCCCATCCGCTCGAAGTCGCTGCGATCCTGACCGACCTCAAGCTCGACGATGCCACGATCGCGGCCGCGCTGCTGCACGACACGATCGAGGACACCGCGGCGACCCGCGCCGAGATCGACCAGATGTTCGGGCCCGACATCGGCGCGCTGGTCGAGGGCCTGACCAAGCTCAAGAAGCTCGACCTCGTCACCAAGGAGGCCAAGCAGGCCGAAAACCTGCGCAAGCTCCTGCTGGCGATCGCCGACGACGTGCGCGTGCTGCTGGTCAAGCTCGCCGACCGCCTGCACAACATGCGCACGCTCTCCCATGTGCCGCCGGAGAGCCGCCGGCGCACCGCCGAGGAGACGCTCGACATCTATGCGCCGCTCGCCGGCCGCATGGGCATGCATGAGATGCGCGAGGAGCTCGAGGACCTGGCGTTCCGCGAGCTCAATCCGGACGCCTACAAGGTGATCGGCGAGCGGCTCGATGCGCTGGAAGTGCGCAACGTCGGCCTGGTCGCCGAGATCGAGCAGCAGCTCACCAGGAAGCTCGCCGATCGCGGCATCGCCGCCGAGGTGACCGGCCGGCGCAAGCGCGCCTATTCGATCTGGCGCAAGATGGAGCGCAAGTCGGTCGGCTTCGAGCAGCTCTCCGACATCGTCGGCTTCCGCGTCGTCGTGAAGACGCTGGCGGAGTGCTACCAGGCGCTCGGCATCGTGCACACCACCTGGCCGATGGTGCCGGGCCGCTTCAAGGACTACATCTCGACGCCCAAGCAGAACGACTACCGCTCGATCCACACCACCGTGATCGGACCGGGCAAGCAGCGCGTCGAGCTGCAGATCCGCACCGCGCGAAATGCACGAGATCGCCGAATACGGCATCGCGGCGCACGCGCTCTACAAGGACGGCGTCGGCTCGCCGACCGAGATGCTGTCGCGCGAATCGAGCGCCTATGCCTGGCTGCGGCGCACCATCGAGCTGCTGGCCGAAGGCTCCAATCCGGAGGAATTCCTCGAGCACACCAAGCTCGAACTGTTCCACGACCAGGTGTTCTGCTTCACGCCCAAGGGCAAGCTGATCGCGCTGCCGCGCCGCGCCAACGCCATCGACTTCGCCTATGCGGTGCACACCGACGTCGGCAACACGGCGGTCGGCTGCAAGATCAACGGCAAGATCGCGCCGCTGGTGTCGGAGCTCACGAACGGCGACGAGGTCGAGATCATCACCTCGAAGGCGCAGAGCGCGCCGCCGGCGGCCTGGGAATCGCTGGTCACCACCGGCAAGGCGCGCGCCGCGATCCGGCGCGCCACCCGCGTCGGCGGTGCGCAACCAATATGCCGGGCTCGGCCGCCGCATCGTCGAGCGGCTCTGCCAGCGCGCCAAGATCGCCTATTCCGACGAGAAGCTGGCGGGCGCGCTGCCGCGCCTGGCGCGCGCCTCGATCGAGGACGTGATGTCGGCGGTCGGCCGCGGCGAGATGCGCGCCGCCGACGTCGCGCGCGCCATGTATCCCGACTACAAGGAGGAGCGCGCCGCCGCGATCGCGCAGCAGCCGAAGCCGGAGAGCGGCTGGTTCGGGCTCAAGCGCGCCAAGGCGGTCAAGTACAAGGTGCCGCGCTGGCAACGGGCCGGCGATTCCGATCCGCGGCATCAACAGCGACCTGCCGGTGCGGTTTGCGCCCAACGGCGGCGCGGTGCCGGGCGACCGCATCGTCGGCATCCTGACGCCGGGCGAGGGCATCACGATCTATCCGATCCAGTCGCCGTCGCTGAAGGACTTCGAGGACACGCCCGAGCGCTGGCTCGACCTGCGCTGGGACATCGACGACGTGACGCCGCAGCGCTTTCCGGCGCGCATCGCGCTCAAGACCGTCAACGAGCCCGGCACGCTCGCGCAGGTCGCGCAGGTGATCGCCGAGCACGACGGCAACATCGACAACATCCGCATGACGCGGCAGTCGCCCGACTTCACCTCGGTGACGATCGATCTCGAAGTCTACGACCTCAAGCACCTCACCTCGATCATCGCGCAGTTGCGCGCCAAGGACGTGGTGGCGCAGGCCGAGCGGGTGAATGCGTGAGGCTTCGCGGACCATGACGAGCTAACAGCGTGGCTGCCCTCCCTCCTCTTCGCCTCGGCGTCAACGTCGACCACGTCGCGACCATCCGCAATGCGCGCGGCGGGCGCTATCCCGATCCGGTGCGTGCCGCGCAGATCGCGATCGAGGCCGGCGCCGACGGCATCACGGCGCATCTGCGCGAGGATCGCCGCCACATCCGCGACGACGACATCGCGCGCCTCAAGGCCGAGATCGCCAAGCCGCTCAACTTCGAGATGGCGGCGACCGACGAGATGGTCGCGATCGCGCTCAAGACGCAGCCGCATGCCGTCTGCCTCGTGCCCGAGCGGCGCGCGGAGCGCACCACCGAAGGCGGGCTCGATGTCGTGGGGCAGCACAATGTGCTCGCGCCCGTGGTCGCGAAGCTCGTCGGGGCCGGCATCCGCGTGTCGCTGTTCATTGCCGCCGACCCGCGATCAGATCGAGATGGCGGCGCGGCTCCGCGCGCCGGTGATCGAGATCCACACCGGCGCCTGGTGCGATGCGCTCGCCGAGGGTCGGATGGCCGCTGCGGAGGCGGAATGGGCGCGCATTCGCGAGGGCGCCAAGCTCGCCGCACGGCTTGGCCTCGAAGTCCATGCCGGCCATGGCCTGAACTACGAGACCGCCGAGACGATTGCGGCGCTGCCCGAAATCGTCGAGCTCAACATCGGTCACTTCCTGGTGGGGGAGGCGATCATGGTCGGGCTTGGCGAGGCGGTCAGGACGATGCGCGCCGCCATGGATCGCGGGCGGGCAAGGGCTCGCGAGGGTTAATGCATGATCATCGGCATCGGCTCCGACCTCTGTCGACGTGCGCCGGATCGAGCGAGTGATCGAGCGCCACGGCGAGCGCTTTCTGGCGCGCATCTTCACCGAGACCGAGCGGGCGCGCGCCGAGCGCCGTGCCAACCGCGTCGAGACCTATGCCAAGCGCTTCGCCGCCAAGGAAGCCTGCGCCAAGGCGCTCGGCACCGGGCTGCGGGCTGGCGTGTTCTGGCGCGACATGGGCGTGGTCAACCTGCCGTCGGGGCGGCCGACGATGAAGCTCACCGGCGGCGCGCTCGAGCGGCTCCAGGCGATCACGCCTGCGGGCTACGAGGCGCGGATCGATGTCACCATCACCGACGAGGGGCCGATCGCGCAGGCGTTCGTCGTCATCTCCGCGGTTCCGCTCGGGTCCTCGTGACCCCTTGAGGCGTCAAAAGGGCCGCCTTCACGACGTTGTGGTCGGACATCGGGGCGCCGGCGAGGGTCTGATCGGGCCCGCATGACCGCAAATAACGTGTTGATAAGACATGCCAAATGCGCCTTGTGTGCGGGTCTGCAATTTTCGGTGACGTTCATTGCGCCGTGCCGCCCCAAGGGCTAGAACGGCGCGGGGCCTGAGAAATCGCATGGATCAGAGGCAATGAGTGTGACGACCGGCGCGAAGCGCAAAGAGGGCGGCATTGCCGAAACCATCCGCGTGATCATCCACGCGCTGATCATTGCGCTCGTCATCCGCACCTTTCTGTTCCAGCCCTTCAACATTCCCTCCGGTTCGATGAAGGAGACGCTGCTCGTCGGCGACTATCTGTTCGTCTCGAAATACTCCTACGGCTACAGCCACTATTCGCTGCCGCTGTCGCCCAACCTGTTCTCGGGACGGATCTGGTCGGGCACGCCGGAGCGCGGCGACATCGTGGTGTTCCGCCTGCCCAAGGATGACACGACCGACTACATCAAGCGCGTCATCGGCTTGCCCGGCGACCGCATCCAGATGGTCGAAGGCGTGCTCCACATCAATGGCGTTGCGGTCAAGCGCGAGCGGATCGACGACTTCATCGAGACCGAGGAAGGCAGCCGCACCACGCGCATCAAGCGCTGGCGCGAGACGCTGCCGAATGGCGTGAGCTACACCACGCTCGATCTGATCGACAACGGCTTCTACGACAACACCAAGGAGTACGAGGTGCCGCCCGGCCAGTACTTCATGATGGGCGACAACCGCGACAACTCCACCGACAGTCGCGTCGAATCGGCGGTCGGCTACGTGCCGCATCGAAAATCTGGTGGGCCGCGCCCAGATCATCTTCTTCTCGATTGCCGAGGGCGAGCAGGCTTGGCAATTCTGGCGCTGGCCCTGGACGGTGCGCTGGAGCCGGCTGTTCACGATCGTTCGATAGCGGGCGGAGAAGTTTGCAGCCGCCTTCGTGTCGCGATGATCTCGGAACCCTTGATCCAATCGCACACAGGCTTGTCTTGAGTTGCGCGTGTCCCTTTGATTCTGGAGTTCGTGTCAGGGGGGGCTGGGACGTCTTACGAGCTTCGGAAGCGGGACACGGCCGCCAGAGCGGCGTGACCAACGTCGATGAATGGGGAAGCCAAGCCCAAGCCGGAGGACGGCGCCGTCGTGGCGGCGCTGCGGTTCTGGCTGCCCGTCATTGTCATCGTGCTCGTTGTCCGCACCTTTCTGTTTCAGCCGTTTCACATTCCGTCCGGCTCGATGATGGCGACGTTGCTGGTCGGCGATTTGCTGTTCGTCTCGAAATTCTCCTACGGCTATAGCCGCTATTCGCTGCCGTTTTCTCCGCCGCTGTTCTCGGGCCGCATCTTCGCCTCGCTCCCCAAGCGGGGCGATGTCGTGGTCTTCCAGTCGCCGCACGATGAAGCGATCGATCTGATCAAGCGGATCGTGGGTCTGCCCGGCGACCGTATCCAGATGATTGCTGGCCACCTGCACATCAATGGCGAGCCGGTTCCTCGCGAGCGAATCGAGGACTTTGTCGACAATGACGACGTGCCTGCGCGCCGCTACCGGCGTTGGCGGGAGACGCTGCCCGGCGGCGCCACCCATACGACGCTAGACCTCATGGACAACGGCCCGCTCGACGATACAGAAGTCTATGAGGTGCCGCCCGGCCACTATTTCATGATGGGCGACAACCGGGACGATTCGACCGACAGCCGGGTGCTCGACGAGGTTGGGTATGTCCCGTTCGAGAACATTGTCGGCCGCGCCGAGATCATCTACTTCTCGATTGGTGACGGTGCCGCCGCCTGGCAGGTCTGGCGCTGGCCGACGGCGCTGCGCCTGAGTCGATTCCTCTCGATCATCCGATGAGCCGCGCGCCAAAAATGAGCCGCACGCCAAAGAGCAAGGGCGTCCAGGCCCCGCTGGCGCCAGAACCTGAAAGCGAAGGGACCCGGCCCGCTGCGGCCACCGCGACCAAGGAGCCGAGGCGCCGGCGGCGCAACACCGGGGAGTTCGAGGAGCGTATCGGCCATCGTTTCAAGGATCCGGCGTTGCTCGAGCAGGCGCTGACCCATGTGTCGGCGCTGGCGCGGATTCGCTCAGCGCGGCGGGTCGAGCTATCAGCGGCTGGAGTTCCTTGGCGACCACGTGCTCGGACTGATCGTGTCGGACATGCTGTTCCGGAACTTTCCGCGGGCGGACGAGGGCGAGCTGTCGCGGCGGCTCGCCGACCTGGTCCGCAAGGAAGCCTGCGCTGATGTCGGGCGTACCATTGGGCTCGGCGAGGCGATCAGGCTTGGGGCTTCCGAGAGCAATGCTGGCGGGCGCGATCGCACCGCCATCCTGGCCGACGTGTGCGAGGCCTTGATCGGGGCGGTCTATGTCGACGGCGGCTACGAGGCCGCGGCAGCGATGATCGGACGGCTCTGGGAGGAGCGGATGCGCTCGCCGGTGCGGCCGCTGCGCGACGCCAAGACCATTCTGCAGGAATGGGCGCAGGGGCGCGGCCTGCCCACGCCCGCCTATCGCGAGGTCGAGCGCAAGGGCCCGGATCACAGCCCGGAGTTCCGGATTATCGTCGAGCTGCCCGACCGCACGCCGGCGGAGGGGGTCGGGCGCTCGAAGCGTGCCGCCGAGCAGGCGGCGGCCGCCGCCATGCTGGCCCAGGAAGGGGTCAAGTCGGACCGCCGCGATGGCTGAGACGCCCCCCCATTGCGCAGGATGCCAGTGCCGCCGATTTGAAGTTCCTACACCACCTGCGGCAAACTCAGTTAGGAACTTCAAATCGAAAAGCGGCACTAGAATCATAGAGTAGCTAGTGTGCCGGTTCAGAAGTCCGCACCATTCTTGCCGCGAGTCCGAGATGCGGACTTCTGAACCAAAGCCACATTAGATCAATAAGTTGCTAGTGTCCTTGGATTCCGAAGTTCGCAAACGAGGCTGCCGCAGAACCATGCGAACGTCGGAATCGGGACACTAGTGCCCCCTTTTGTTTCCCAAGTTCGTGTCAGAGGTTGCCGAGATGGATCACGAGCTTGGGAAACAGGGCACTGGCCGGCGCTGCGGCTTCATCGCGCTGATTGGCGCGCCCAATGCCGGCAAGTCGACGCTCATCAATGCGCTGGTCGGCACCAAGGTCACGATCGTCTCGCACAAGGTGCAGACCACGCGCACGCTTCTGCGCGGGATCGCGATCGAGGGCGATGCGCAGCTCGTGTTCATCGACACGCCGGGCATCTTCGCACCCAAGCGCCGGCTCGAGCGCGCCATGGTCTCGACCGCCTGGGCGGGCGCGCACGACGCCGACATCGTGGGTGTGCTGATCGACGCCAAGCGCGGGATCGATGACCGAGGCCGGCTCGCTGCTCGACGGTCTTGCCGCCGTGTCGCAAGCCCAAGATGCTCATCATCAACAAGGTCGACCTCATCGATAAGCCCGCGCTGCTGGCTTTGACGCAGGTAGCGAACGCGCGCACGGATTTCCGCACGACGTTCATGATCTCGGCGCTGACAGGAGATGGAGTCGCGGATCTCAAGCGCTGGCTCGCCGCCGAGGTTCCGGCCGGGCCCTGGCACTATCCCGAGGACCAGATCACCGACGCGCCGTTGCGGCACCTTGCCGCCGAGATCACGCGCGAGAAGCTCTATTTGCGTCTGCACCAGGAATTGCCGTACCGGTCGACGGTCGAGACCGCGAGCTGGCAGGAGCGCAAGGACGGCTCGGTGCGAATCGAGCAGACGATCTTCGTCGAACGAGAGAGCCAGCGTAAGATCGTGCTCGGCAAGGGCGGCCAGACCATCAAGGCGATCGGCGCCGAGGCGAGACGCGAGATCGCCGAGGTGATCGAGCAGCCGGTGCACCTGTTCCTGTTCGTGAAGGTGCGTGAAGGCTGGGGCGACGATCCGGAGCGCTATCGGGAGATGGGGCTGGAGTTCCCGAAGGAGTAGCGATGCAATGGACCGATGAAGGCATCGTGCTGGGCGTGCGGCGGCACGGGGAGGCGAGCGCCATCCTCGAGCTGATGACGCGCGAGCGCGGGCGGCATCTCGGTCTGGTGCGGGGCGGGGCGGGCGCCAGGCTGCGTCCGATCCTGCAGCCAGGGAATTGCGTGAGCGCCACCTGGCGCGCGCGGCTCGACGAGCATCTCGGCAACTTCACGGTGGAAGGGCTTGAGCTGCCGGCAGCGTCCTTCCTGGCACTGCCGCATGCGCTCTATGGTGTCACGCTGCTGGGTGCGCTCTGCCGCCTGTTGCCCGAGCGCGATCCGCATCCGCAGATGCATGCCGCGCTCGAGCACGTGCTCTCGTTCCTTGTCGATGCCAAGCGAGCGGGGCCGGCGCTGGTGCGATTCGAGCTGATGCTGCTTGGCGAGCTTGGCTTCGGCCTCGATCTTGAGCGCTGTGCGGCCACCGGATTGACCACAGAGCTATCATACGTCTCGCCGCGCAGCGGGCGGGCCGTCTCGCGTGGCGCTGGCGAGCCCTGGCACGACAAGCTCCTGCGGCTGCCGGCCTTTCTCGGCGATCCGGAATGTGAGCCAAGCGCGGATGATCTCGCCGACGGGTTCGCGGTGACGGGGTTCTTTCTGCTCCGCCACATGTTCGAGCCGCGGCGGCTGGCGCTGCCTGACGCCCGCGCAAGCTTCATCTCGGCGGTGCTGAGCACTTACCGGACTATTCGCGCGGCATCCTGATTGCACAATCAGCGGAGTTGGGCGGCCATCGGCCGCCCAACCCGCTCGGCTATTCAACGGCCATTCAAGCTGCGGCTCAGCGCCGGCGCCCATGCGACCGAGCAATGCCCCGGCTGCCATGCGAGCGGGAGAAGCTTCGGCTGACATGCGACCGGCTATGCACAAAGCTGCGACCGATGTGCACGCGATGCCCGCGGTGATAGCGGGGATAAGAGTAGAAGTAGTTGTTCCGGTAGCAGCCATCCCACCATCCCCAGCTGCGAAGGTGGTGTGGTCGTCCCGGCCGGCAATGGACCTTGTCGGTGAGGTCGGTGTCTTCAATGGCGTGACGCAGGCCGTCAGCGCCACTGAGTGTGATCGCTGCAGCCGGATTGGCGAACGCGCTGATGGCCACGACTGCCGCGGTTGCAACGGCGAGTGCGAACGTTTTCATGGAGTTCTCCTGTTGAACGTGGCGATCGCCCCTTCGCACGTTGATTCTATTTCTAACAAACGATTACCCAACCGTTCGTGGCTGACTCATTCATCGCGTATTCACATCTGGCGCACTGCATGTGTTGTGCACCGCAATCGCGCCCGCACATCTGTTCCGATTTTCATCCCGCCGCGGAACTTTATTTGTAAGTTTCGGAATCGAAGGCTTCGAAACTCATTGGGCGAGCAAAACAGGATGTGGGTCGCGCAAAACGGAACGCGGGCGGCCGTGAGGCCGCCCGCTCCATCGACTAGCGCTAAGGCTAGCCGTGGGGGTTCCGGTCAATACGACCAGCGATGGTTCCGGCGATGATCCGGGACCCAGTAGCAGTGCTGACGATAGTGCCAGCGGCCGTTGTAGAAGTGGCTGCAGACGTTCCGCACCTGGTCCACCACCGGGCTGCCGTCAATCGCGGGCCGGTAGATCGTGTCGATGATCGGTTGCTCAACGGCACGGCTCGGCAGCGCGCTGGTCGAGATCGCCGCTGCAGCGGTGGCTAGCGTCAGAAGGATTTTTCGCACGGTATTTTCTCCATCGGGATTTCTGGCCCCTTGTGCATGGGTCTAGCAGCCTGATGCCGAACGCATCCTGACTGGCGCATTTAGCTGCGGTTTAGCTGCCGGCCATGATTCCGGCTTGTTCCTGCCGGCCCGCCGCAGTACCCATGATTTATGGGCAAAGAGCTGATTCCCCCGCCGTCGGGCGGTGATATCGAGGATGTTGCGCTGCGTTCCGCGCTGGAGGAGCGCTATCTCCAATATGCGTTGTCCACCATCACGGGCCGCGCGCTGCCGGATGCCCGCGACGGGCTCAAGCCGGTGCATCGGCGGCTACTGTTCGCCATGCAGCAATTGCGACTCGATCCTGACGCAGCATTCAAGAAATGCGCGCGCGTCGTCGGCGACGTGATCGGTAAGTTCCATCCACACGGTGACCAGTCGGTCTACGACGCCCTGGTGCGGTTGGCACAGGATTTTGCGCAGCGCTATCCGCTGGTCGACGGGCAGGGCAATTTCGGCAACGTCGACGGCGATAACCCCGCCGCCATGCGCTACACCGAGGCGCGGCTCACAGAAGTTGCGCGGCTGTTGCTCGATGGCATCAACGAGAATGCCATCGACTTCCGGCCGACCTACGACGGCTCCGAGGACGAGCCGATCGTCCTTCCCGGCGCTTTCCCGAATCTGCTCGCCAATGGATCGCAGGGCATTGCGGTCGGCATGGCGACTGCCATTCCGCCGCACAATGCCGCCGAGCTGTGCGATGCGGCGCTGTTTCTGATCGACAATCCGAACGCGCGCAGCAGGACGCTGCTGAAATTCATTCCCGGCCCGGACTTTCCAGGCGGCGGGCTTGTGGTCGAGTCACGCGAGGCGATTGCGGAAGCCTATACGACCGGCCGCGGCTCGTTCCGTGTGCGCGCGCGCTGGCACAAGGAGGAGACTGGCCGCGGCACCTATCTGGTCGTGATCACCGAGATTCCCTGGATGGTGCAGAAGGGGAGGCTGGTCGAGCGCATCGCCGAGCTGATCAACGAGAAGAAGCTGCCGCTCGTCGCCGACATGCGCGATGAATTGGCCGAGGACATCCGTCTCGTGTTCGAGCCGCGCTCGCGTACGGTCGATGCAGAGATCATGATGGAGTCGCTGTTCAAGCTCACCGAGCTTGAGAGCCGCATTCCGCTCAACATGAACGTCCTGGTGAAGGGCCGCATCCCCAAGGTGGTGAGCCTGGCGGAGGCGCTCACCGAATGGCTCGCACACCGTCGCGACGTGCTGCTGCGGCGATCGCGGTTCCGGCTCGCCCAGATCGAGCATCGGCTCGAAGTGCTTGGTGGCTACCTGATCGCCTATCTCAACCTCGACGAGGTGATCCGGATCATCCGCACCGAGGACGAGCCCAAGCCGGTCTTGATGCGGACGTTCAATCTGACCGACGTGCAGGCCGACGCCATCCTCAACATGCGGCTGCGCAACTTGCGCAAGCTCGAGGAGATGGAGATCCGGCAGGAGGACAAGGATCTGCGCGGCGAGCGCAAGGCGCTCAACGAGCTGATCGGCTCGGAGGCAGAGCAGTGGAAGTCGATCGCCGGCGAGATCAGGAAGGTGCGCGACGCGTTCGGGCCCGACACCTCGCTCGGCCGACGCCGCAGCACCTTTGCGGAGGCTCCCGAGCACGACCTCGCCGCCATCGAGGAGGCGCTGGTCGAGCGCGAACCGATCACGGTCGTGGTGTCCGAGAAGGGTTGGATTCGCGCGTTGCGCGGCACCGTCACCGATCTCTCCGGCATCACATTCAAGAGCGACGACGCCCTGAAGTTCGCGTTCCCGGCCGAGACCACGTCAAAATGCCTGGTGTTTGCGACCAACGGGCGCTTCTACACCCTCGACTGCTCCAAGCTGCCGGGCGGGCGTGGCCACGGCGAGCCGGTCCGGCTGTTCACCGATCTCGAGCAGGAGCACGACCTGGTCACGGTGTTCCGCCATGAAGGTGGGCGAAAGTTCCTGATCGGGAGTGCGCAAGGGCGCGGCTTCGTGGTGTCCGAGGACGAGTGCCTGGGCAACACCCGCAAGGGCAAGCAGGTGCTCAACGTCAAAGCGCCGGACGTGGCGCGGGCGCTTGCGGTTGTCGAGGGGGAGCTAGCGGCCTCGATCGGCGAGAACCGCAAGATGGTGATCTTCAAGCTCGAGCAGGTGCCCGAGATGGGGCGCGGCAGTGGCGTGCGGCTGCAGCGCTTCAAGGACGGCGGATTGTCCGACCTGAAGACTTTCAAGGCCGAGACCGGCTTGACCTGGACCGACACGGCCGGGCGCGAGTTCTCGCTCACCGGCAAGGAATACGCCGACTGGCGCGGTAATCGGGCTGATGCCGGGCGGCTCGCTCCCAAGGGCTTCCCGCGCACCAATCGGTTCAGCGCGATGGCGTCCGGGCGGAAGAACGAGGAAGAGAGCTGACGGACTTCTCGCCTCAGCGGCGTCACCTTCATCGTGCTGCCGCGAACCTCGCCGTGATTGAATTCAAAACGCCTTGTAAAGACGCTGGTCGTAAAGGTTGACGCGCCAGACCCGTCCGCCCTGTGCGGTCGCATTGCGGAATTGCAACGTATGGGCGGCGGTTTCGTGAGCATCGAAGGCTTTTGAGTCAGTCCAGGCGGCCACCACTTCATAGTGATTGATGCGCGGCGCCGGCCGCCGATAAATGTCGTAGCGCAAAGCGCCGGCCTCCTTCTGGCTGGATTCAGCGAGCGCCTTGACATACGCGACTGCTGCTTCGGCGACGGCGGGATCGCCGCCACGGAAATCCACGTGCTCCACCATATAGAGCGCGCCAAGCGGAATAGTGCGCGTACCCGCGTTGGCAAAGGGCAGGAGCGTGTGCGGATTTGTCGGGCTATTGCGGATCGGCTTGAGCGCGGCCTGAAATTCCGACATCGTTGCGCCCTTGTCATGAGCCTCATAGGCGGCCTGGTTTTGCCAGCCTTCCATGATCACGAAGCGGTTGGGACGGCTCGTTTCCTGTAGCGTGGTGAATTCCAGGTTTCCGGTCTCTCGGCGGCTCGCGTCACGAAATTTTTTGAGGAGCTCGACGCCTTGCCCCACTGCCGTCGTCGCAACGTCGATGTAGGTTACGGCATAGTACCCGTCGGCGCTGGTCTGGGCCGACGCCGACGGCACCATGGCTGCAGTGACAACGGTCACGACGGCGGCTACCCAGGCCACCCATCGGGCGTACGAAATGCATGGATGCCAGACCGGCGAATTGCGAATGAAACGCATGTTGCGAATGAAACGCATGGGACGGTTCTCCCGGTCCTTAGTTGATCGGCACGTAGAGGCGATCGTCGTAAGGTGAGCCAAGCAGCGGCCCGACGACATCGCGGAATTGCCGCGCATAGGCTGAGTCCTCGTAGGCATCGAACGCCTTGCGGCTCTGCCAGGCTGCGATCAGGGTCATGTGGCTGAGCGGCGGCTTGACCGACTTGACGACGTCGTAACGCAGATTGCCTTCACCTTTGCGCGCTGCCTCCGCCACCACTTTTGCGGCCGCCACGGTCGGATCGATGCCGGGCGGGAAAACGTCGAGATGAAGCTGCATGTAGATGACATCGCCGGCTGCCGTCGGCCGCGCCGGTCCGACCGAAATGACCTGATAGTCACGCCGGTCAAAGGGCGTGGCACTCATGGCCTTGAGCTTACCGGCCAGTTCTGCGCTCGGCGCGGCCTTCTCGCTGGCGTCGAAGGCGGCTTGGTCTCGCCAAGCCTCGTAGACAATGAACCTGTTGGGCCAATCGAGCTCCTGCAGCAGCGTCACACCCATATTTCCGGGCTGCTTGAGGGCCCCTTCACGGTATTGCCTGAGCAGCGTAGCGCCCTGATTTGCGGCACCTGGCGGGACATCGAGTGCCATCACGCCATAGATGGTGCCGCTGTCGGGCTGGGCCTGCGCGGCGCATTTGGCGTTGATCGCGAGCAGAACAGCCAAACCCAAGAGGCATCGAAGGAATTGTGGCCACGCCAGCTGATGATTGAGTGTGAAAGTCACGTTCACCTCCCCAACAGGCCCCTTTTTGGGGCTGCCCTTTACTACTCAAAATCCGTTGCATCCCGCGGTACAACGACCATGAATAAAATACGCAATTTCAGTGCGTTACGCTGATTGCCGGGATTATCTCATTTTTTCGGTGGTCTGGCCATAAGTGCGCGATGGAGCTCGGACGTCGCCAAATTATGCAATTGCAAATTATTTGCATGTAGCATATGGTCCGTAGATCAGTGTAGTTCTCCCCGGTTCCATGGCCATTCTCTCCCAGCACGAATCGACGACGGCAAACGATGGTTGGAAGCGGGTCCGCACCAATCGTTCGTTGTCGGAAGTATTCGGCACCATCGCGGTCCGTCCGCAGGGCTCGATGGGCAAGAAGCTCCTTGCCTTTCTGGGCCCCGGCTATCTGGTCGCCGTCGGCTACATGGATCCCGGCAACTGGGCGACCTCGCTCGCCGGCGGCTCGAAGTTCGGTTATGCGCTGCTCACGATTGCGCTGCTTTCCAACATCATGGCGATCTTGCTGCAGGCGCTGTGCGCGCGGCTCGGCATCGGCGCCGGGCGCGACCTGGCGCAGGCCTGCCGCGACGCATTTCCGCGTTTCGTGGCCTGGCCGTTGTGGGTGCTCGCCGAGATCGCGATCTGCGCCACCGACCTGGCCGAGGTGATCGGCACCGCGATCGGGCTCAATCTCCTGTTCGGCATTCCGCTCGAGATCGGCGTCATCCTGACCGCGCTCGACGTGTTCCTGATCCTTTGGATGCAGCGTCTCGGCTTCCGCTGGATCGAAATTTTTGTCGTCGCGCTGCTTGGCATCATCGCTGCCTGCTTCGCGGTCCAGATCGCGCTCGCCAATCCGGACTGGCGCGGCGTCATCCTCGGCTTCGCGCCGACGGTCGAGATCGTGAAGAATCCGGAGATGCTCTATCTCGCGCTCGGCATCATCGGCGCGACCGTCATGCCGCACAATCTCTACCTGCATTCGGGCGTGGTGCAGACTCGGCGCTTCGGCGAAAGTGTCGAGGACCGGCGCGAGGCGATCAAGCTCGCCACCATCGATTCGACCATCGCGTTGATGTTCGCGCTTCTGATCAACGCGTCGATCCTCATTCTTGCGGCCGCCACTTTCAACAGCCGGGGCCAGACCGATGTCACCGAGCTCGATCAGGTGCATTCGTTCCTGGCGCCGCTCTTGGGCTCGATGTACGCGCCGTCGCTCTTTGCGGTCGCGCTCCTGTGCTGCGGACTCAATTCGACGGTCACCGCCACGCTGGCTGGCCAGATCGTCATGGAAGGCTTCATTGATATCCGGCTCGCGCCCTGGCTACGGCGACTGACCACGCGCGCAATCGCGATCGTGCCGGCCGCAATCGTCACCATCTGGTACGGCGAAAAGGGAACCGCTCAGCTCTTAATTCTGAGCCAGGTGATCCTGAGCCTGCAGCTTCCGTTCGCAATCGTGCCGCTGGTGATGTTCACCGCCGACCGCCGCAAGATGGGAGAGCTGATCGCGCCGCGCTGGGTCACCGCATGCGCGGTCACCGTCGCCGCGATCATCATCGCGTTGAACCTCAAGCTTCTATTGGATTTCGCAAGAGGCTAGGCGGGTACTCATAAATTCGGTTCTGTGACCTGCGCGAGTTGATGTCCGCTTCACTCTGAAAGCGCCGCCAATTGCTGCGCGGCAGCGAAATGACGCGATCGGCCATGAACCGACATTGCCCCCTTTCGCGCGCGCGCGAACTTGATGTAGCCTGATGACAGAGCTGCCAACTGGGGGGTGCCGAAGTCCCCATTTTTGCGGCAGCGCTCATGCCGTCGGCGGGCGAAAAAAATTGCACTTGGATGTGTGGCACGATTAGCGCCGCCCTCATTTGTTCTGCACATGATCTGGGAGGAGGACATGAAACTTCCCCGTCAACAATTTGTGCGTTTGGCCGCGAGCGCTGCCACGCTGCCAGCCGCGTCGTTGGTCGAACAGGCACGGCGGACGAGCCGAAATCGTGTTCAAGCGCGCGAAATAGGCGCCTTGGCGATTTAACATTCGGCCTGCCGTCAAAATCCTCGGCTCAGGCATAGCGGAAGCCCGTAACTCTGAACGAGTTAAGAACCATGCCGGAAGAATGCTCCAGAGATCATGTTCCATTTTCGAGCCTTCCTCACCTGCTGGAACATTATGCCAAGCGTAGTCCAGACGCGCCGGCGATCCTCGCTCCTGGCCGCACGCCGCTGACCTACGCCCGTCTTCATCAGCACACCCAGGAGATGGGGCGCATGCTCCGGGCCGCGGGTATAGGCCGTCGGGACCGGGTGGCCGTCGTCCTGCCGAATGGTCCGGAGATGGCAGTGGCGATTCTCACGGTGGCGGCGAGCGCGGCGTGCGCTCCGCTGAACCCGGCTTACGAGACTGAGGAGCTCGACAGATATTTTGCTGATCTGCGGCCTCGTGCATTGATCACCCAGGCTGGAATCGACACCCCGGCCAGCCGTGTGGCGCTTTCACGTGGTGTCCCTGTCCTGAAGATGTCGGCCACGCTCGACGCCGAGGCTGGTCTCTTCACGCTCACGGGAGACGAAGCGAGCCCGCCGTCCGACGAGCCGGTCGGCCCCGGCGACGTGGCAGTGCTGCTGCTCACGTCAGGAACAACGGCGCGACCGAAGATCGTCCCGCTGACGCACGCCAACATCTGTGCGTCGGCTTTCGCGAACGTTGCAGCACTGGCGCTGAGAGAAACCGATCGATGCTTGAATGTTCTGCCCCTGTTCCATGGGCACGGTCTCAATGCCACCGTGGTGGCCTCGTTGGCGGCCGGCTCAAGTGTCGTATGTACGCCCGGGCTTGACGGCCAGAGCTTCTCTGCGTGGCTAACCGCCTTTCAACCGACCTGGTACTCTGCAGTACCGACCATGCACCAGGCAATTCTCACCCAGGCTCGGCACAATATCGAGCCGCTGGCAAAGTGTCGCCTCCGTTTCGTCCGCTCTTCGTCAGCTCCGTTGCCGCTCGGCCTCCTCGCCGATCTTGAAAGAGCTTTCGAGACCCCGGTGATCGAATGGTACGCGATGACAGAATCGACGTCCTCGCCGATCGCCTGCAATCCGCAGCCGCCGCGCCAGCGCAAGCCCGGTTCGGTCGGTCTGCCAGTGCAGTTGGACGTCGCCATCATGGACGAAAAAGGAAGCCTGCTCCCCCCCGGCCGAACAGGCGAGATCGTTATCCGTGGCGCGAGTGTCATGGCCGGCTACGACCGTGACCCGACGACGACGGAGGATGCGTTTGCAGGCGACTGGTTCAAGACAAGGGATCATGGATTTCTCGACGACGACGGGTACCTGTTCATCTCTGGCCGTCGCCAGGAGATCATCAATCGCGGTGGCGAGAAAATAGCGCCCCGGGAGGTCGATGAAGTGCTCCTGGAACATCCAGCTGTGGCAGAGGCCGTGACCTTTGCCGTCCCCCATGCCACGCTGTGTGAGGACGTCGCCGCGGCGATCGTGTTGCGGCCCGGGGCTGCGGCGACGCCGAAAGACATACGTCAGTTTGCCACCGGCCGCATTGCCGACTTCAAGGTTCCGCGCCAAGTCCTCATTGTCCCGGAAATTCCAAAAGGCCCGACCGGCAAAGTGCAGCGTATCGGCTTGGCGGCAAAACTGGGTCTCCCGACCAGCAGCGCGGTGCCGCGGGACTTTGTCGCGCCAAGGACGCCACTCGAGGTAGCACTGGCCAAGGACTGGACAGAAATTCTCCAGGTCGAGCAGATCGGTATTCACGATGACTTCTTCGTATCAGGCGGTGACTCTCTCCTCGCCAGCCATGCTATCTGCCATGTCTACGAGATGACGCGAGTTGAATTCGAGGTTGCAAGGTTTTTCGAAGCGCCAACCGTTGCTGAGGTGGCGCAGCATCTCGAGCTGGTGCTGCGGGCTGCGGAGACGCAGCGACCTTCCTCAGTCATTGAGCGCGTGCCCCGCGAAGATGGGGTAGCGCCAGCCTCCTTCGCACAAGAGCGGTTGCTGAATGCGCAGCACGCACTGCCTGACTTGCCCTTCCTTAATGTTCTTTATGCGCTCCGATTGACGTCGCAAGTCGACGTGGCGATCCTGGAGCAGAGCATCAACGAAATCGTGCGGCGCCACGAAATTCTACGTACGACCTTTGCCGTGGTCGATGGTCGACATATGCAGGTCATCGCTCCCCAGTTGACGATACCTCTGGCATTCGATGACCTGCACAAGCTGCAAGAGCCGAGCAAAGAGAGTGTCACACGCAAGCTCATTCAAGAAGAAATGCTCCACTCCTTCGATCTTGAGCGTGGGCCCCTCGTTCGAGCACACGCCGTGCGCTTGACCGAGCGCACACACCTCTTGCTCATTGCCATGCACGCGATCATCCAGGACGGCTGGTCTCTCGGTGTGCTCATCCGCGAACTTGCCGCCCTCTACGACGCTTTCGCGGCCGGAAGGGGATCGCCGCTGGCGCCACTCCCGATCCACTTCTCCGACTTTGCACACTGGCAGCGGCGCTGGCGGTCGTATCCGGACATCGTTGCGCAGCTCGACTACTGGCGAGAGCAGCTTCATGGTCCGCTACCCGAAATGGGGCTCGCCAAGGTGCGTCCGGAGCAGACAATCAATGATTTCCAAACGGCGCGGCGCAAGGTTGCGTGGCCCGCCAAGCTGTCGGAGGCTGCCAAAAGCTTTAGCGAACGCGAAGGTGTTACTCTGTTCACGACGCTTATTGCCGCCTTCAAGGCGCTGTTGCATCGCTATACAGGCGAGAGCGACATCCGAGTGGCAACACACGTCGCCAATCGCAATCGTCCGCGGACCGAAGAGCTTATCGGCCCGCTGGTCAACACCGTGATTCTCCGTACGCGCCTCGGGTCCGAGCTTAGTGCCAGGGAGGTAATGCGTCGGGTTCGCGCGACGGCCCTCGCAGCTTTCGCGAACCAGGATATTTCGTTCGATGAGGTCGTTGCCACCCTTGAGCGTGAAAACGCCCTGGAGCGTGGGAGGCTGACCCAAGTCATGATATGGTTGCAAAATGCCCCATTGAGGCCTATTGCAAATAACGGATTTGGGTTTAGCTTCGAGGAAGTTGATCCGGGCATGCCGCCCGCCATGATTGCCGTAACAACCTTTGATCTAGTTTTAATGCTGCGCGAAACTGCGCAGGGGCTCGTGGGGACTTGCGTTTACAACCCCCATCTCTTCAATGTTCAGACGATTGATCGCCTGCTTCGGCATTTCCAGGAGGTTTTTGAATGCATGCTAATGGTGCCTGAACGTCCAATTTCCGCAATCCCAATATCAGCGAACGACAAGGATTGAGGCCATAAATCGTCCCTGCCGTCCTGACCGACCTGCAGCTTTGAACCAGACGAGGTAGACCATGGGTGGTAAATGCGAGTTCATTTCTATTACAAAACTAGATGAAGTAGACGACGCTGAAGTGGCGCGTTTGAAAGAAGTGATCAATAGAATTATAGATGAACGTTCTATGGAGCTCGCAATAATAGCCGTCGATCCGAAGGAGTCCGCCGGCTTAAAGGTTATTGTGCAACCCAAGAAGGGCGCTTGGAAAAAAGAGGGCTAACGTGGCTTATGGGCCGCCAGGATCCGCTCAAGTAGCTGGATTTGTGCTTTGGGCCTGAAGGCGGGATTCTGATCGCCTCCGACATGTTGCGCGCCCGCACGCGGTTCGACGCTCCGATCCGCGCGCGGGCCTTCTGATGTTGTGCAGGATGCGCTCAAGCGGATTGTTGGTGGGGATGCGCCGCTAATGCTTGCCCGGGAACGTCATATTTTGTCGCGACGGAGCACAATCGATCCGGCCCGTCATTCGATCTCCTCGACGGGGTAAGCGCGAAAAATCTTCGGCACAGTGAGACCAAGCGCCTTGGCTGTCCTGAGGTTGATGGTCAAATCGAATTTGGTCGGCTGCGCGACCGGGATGTCGCCGGGTTTCGTCCCACGCAGAATCTTGTCGACCAACTCGGCGGCGTGCCGGAACAAATCCGCGAGGTCTGGCCCGTAGGACATAAGACCCCCGGCTTGGACAAATTCGCGGGTACTGAACATCGTCGGCAGCCGCGCGTCGAGCGCAGAGGTGATGATGCTTGTGCGGTTGGCGCCAACGAGTGCATTGGTTACGACGTAAAGTGCGTCCGCTTGGGCGTTGAGCGCCGCGAAGGCGGGCGCAATATCCTCTGCTCGCCGGATTACGAGTAGCGCGACTTCGATGCCGAATGTACGAGCCGCGGTCTGAACCTCGTCCATCTCCCGCTCGGATCCGAACAGTCGCGTTCCCATGATCGCCAACCGGCGGAGTCTGGGAACAAGCTCGCGCAACAGTTCGAGTCGCTTGGCACCAAGATCGGTCGACTGCCGCGACAATCCAGTGACGTTGCCTCCCGGTCGCGCCAGATTTGTGACAAGGCCGCTGCCGATCGGGTCGAGCGCAATTGCGAAGACAATGGGGATGTCCGATGTGGCCTGCATTAATGTGGGAACGGCGAATCCTTGCGAGACAATGACGTCGACCTTCCGCCCGACAAATTCGGCCGCGATCTCAACATCGCGCTCACGGCGTCCCTCTGACCAACGATATTCGATCGCGATGGTGCTACCCTCGATCCAGCCGAGTTCATACAGTCGCTGCAAAAAAGCAGCTGTCCATGGCCTCCAGCCTGAAGCGTCTGTGCCCAGGAACCCGATCGTTGGCAGCCTGCGCGCCTCCTGCGCGCGCACCACAAGCGGCCATGCTGCAGCGCAGCCGAGGAGAGGGATGAATTCCCGCCGTTTCAACTGATCGAGTTGCATCTGATGCCTTATGGGCATGGCCACTTTGGACAAGATCATGGCCTGGCCGATCGATTGATGCCCCAGGCACACGCCCAAAATCGGCAGCTGCCCGGTGAAGCGTGAATGACCACCGTCGCACGAAATGCCCGCCTCGCTCGGCGTACACGGCCCGGGCGACACAATCAGGTGGCTCGGTTGCCTGGCCGCGATTTCGTCGAGCGTGATCTGATCGTTGCGATGAACCTCCAGGTCGATCGGCGCGTCGATTTCCCCCAGCCGCTGCACGAGGTTGTAAGTGAACGAATCGTAGTTGTCGATCAGCAGGATCATGCGATACGCGGCCTAGGCCATCGAGTTGCTCGATCGCAGTAAGTATACAGGACACTCGGGCGGCGGCTGGCGTTCGCCTCCCGCTCGTAATGGCAGCGCGAGAAAGGCCGCAAACGTCTGCTTGCTAGCCAGCGTGCCGGGCCTGAAATTGCTCTTTTGCGAAGGATCGCTGGCGCGTACGATTCCCGCCCGCCGATGCCGCCGAAGTTGCAGTTCCGTTCGGCAACTGGTTTCAAGGGAGAAGGCGTAGCCATGAATAATCTGGGTGTCTTCGGTTGGATTCGGGAAAGCGTCAAGGCGCTCGGTATTGCTCGGATTTTCGGACGCGGTCCAACAACTGGGTACCACAGCCGACCCGGACGAAGTGCGCTCAATCCACAGCTCGCGTCGGTGTTGCTCACCGCCAGCCCGGCAACCCATGTGACGGCGATCGAACGATCCTCCGAAAAACCGAACCGCAAACGGCTGGGACGGTCGCTCGAGCAGCTGCGCACTCAACCCTCCGCGACCGGCAAAGGGGCCTGAGGGCCGTCTGGCTTCCCGGCTGCGCCGCCAACACGCGCTTCCGATTTGAGGGCGCGATGTATTCAACGCGATAACGGCTGACCCCAGTCGATTTCGCGTTCTCAGCTGCCGGCGCCACTACTTAGCGCAATGTGCCCGGAAAACCCGCGTTTTTCGAGCGCGCCCGGCCGACTCCATGGTGACAGTATTGGCAGGCATGTGCTTTGCTATCACTGGGTGATTGACCCAAGCTTTGGCGCTGCCGACGCTTCCGGATCACCTGCCTCAATCAGCTCGGGCACCTGCCCGGGCGTTCTGATATCGAGCTCGACTTAGCCGCGGCTCTAACGTCGCCAGAGTGGTTTCGCGGCGGTCGGGCTCTTTTTTTGCCGCGACAAGCTGCTCCGCACCCCCCGCGCCGCCCAGATCAGGCCGTTTTCCAGGCCCGGTGCTTGACGGCGGCATGGCCATCAGATTTACTAACCGGACGGTCGGTAGAATTCTCTCCCGAGCCTCCCGCCACCTTTTTCCCGCGTGCGAGGGTCCCACGTGAAGACCAGCAAGAAACCCGCCATCGCCCCGGAATGTGACCGCACGATCGACATTTACACCAAGGCAGCGGAGATCTTCCACGAGCAGGGATTCGACGCCACGTCGATGAGCAACATTGCGGCCGCCGTCGATCTCACCAAGGCCGGCCTGTACTACTACATCGAAAGCAAGGAAGACTTGCTGTTCGCGATCATGAACTACGCGATGGAACGGCTCGAAACCATGGTCATCGAGCCCTCGCGCGAGGTCGCCGATGCCGAAGCCCGGCTGCGCAGCATTATCGAGCGGCATGGCCGCTTGCTGACCGAAGGCAATAAGGCGATCACGATTTTGACCGACGAGATCGAGGGGCTCAAACCCAAGCATCGCCGGCTGATTCTCGATCGCAAGCGCGTGTATTTCGATTTCGTGCGCGGCACGTTGGAAGAGCTGCGCTCGAAGAACGAGCTTCGCGACGTGAATACGACCGTCGCGACGTTTGCCATCTTCGGCATGCTATTGTGGCTGCCGCGCTGGTTTCGTCCGGCCGGCCGACTGACGAGCGAAGACATCATCGCCGAGCTCGGCAAGATTGCGACCCGCGGCCTGCTGAATGGATCTCACGAGGCCGCCGGCGCATGAACATCGTTGTTTGCATGAAGCAGATTCTCGATCCGGAATTGCCTGCCCGCGATTTCCGCATCGATACCGCGCAAAGAGGCCGAGGCGCGGCAGCGCCAATCTGGTGCCCAACATTTTCTGCGAGAACGCGATCGAGACAGCTCTGCAGTTTCGCGAGGCACACGGCGGAAAAATCACGGCGATCACTTGCGGTCCCGAAACTGCGGAGGAAGTGCTACGCAAGGCACTTCGCGCTCAAAGCCGATGAAGCGGCACTGGTCGTCAGCGAGGTGCAGGGCGTGCCCGACCCGTTGTTCGTGGCGCGGGCTTTGGCCGCGGCCATCCGCAAACTGGGCCCCGTGGATCTTGTGTTCACCGGCCGCGAGGCAGGCGATTGGGGTGCAGGTCAAACGGGCGGACTGTTAGCCGAGGAGCTCGGGGTCCCTTCGATCAGCTTTGTCGAGAATGTAGAGCCCGGCTCGCCAGGCACGCTCAAGGTCAAGCGGCAAACTGACAGCGGCTGGGAATCGTTCGAAGCCACGCTGCCGCTCGTCGCCACCATCACGAATCACGAAAAGAATGTGCCGCGCATTCCAAAGACGCGCGACGTCATGCAGTCGTTTCGCAAGCCGATCACCAAGTGGACACTGGCCGAGCTGGACCTGGATCCGTCGCAAGCGAACAGCTACTACGAAGTCGCCGAACTCTCCATCCCCCGCAAAGAAACGCAGTGCGAATTCGTCGCGGGCGAAACCTTGGAAGAAAAGGTCGCCGGATTCGCCCATCGAGTGACCGAGATCATGCGCTCCATCTAACTCTCTGAAACGAGCGAGCTCAACGTGGCAGACGTCGTGGGTTGTCTTTTCGCCGCCGCCGGCTTTGATCGGGCAGCCGTAGGCATCCTCGGCGGCTGGCCGCCGACTGGCGGATAGCGAAGGCGGAAAACTCGTGGCCGTCGTCCTCGGTCCGGCGAACGAGGCAGTCACATCCGGCGCGGCCGCGGTCGCTGACCGTGTGCTCGTGGCCGATCAAACGCCGCTTGCCGAATATGACCCCGAAACGTACTTGGTGCGCTGCGGCGCTCAATCAAGCCGATCGCCCCAGCGGCCGTGCTGCTGGGAAGTGACTCCTACAGCCAAGAGCTTACGCCGCGGCTTGCCGCATTGTCTGGGCGGGAGCGCCGCGGGCGACGCCGTGGCCATCGCGACTGCTGACGGGAACCTGCGGGTTACGCGCGGGGTTTATGGCGGCAAAGCCGTGGCGGTGCTCGCCCTCAAGCGCCTCCGCCCGGCGTCGTGTGGATGCGAGCCCGCGCGATGGATCCGGCTGATGCGGCGGGCCGGACCGACTGCTACACCCGAACAGGCCCAACTGGACGTTCCGACCAGCTCGCGCCGTGAAGCTGCTCAATCGGCACGTGGAGGCCAAATCCGGCGTGCGGCTCGAAGAAGCGCGGCTCATCGTCTCCGGCGGGCGAGGTCTCGGCGGACCCGAGCCCTTCAAGCAATTGCAAGAACTGGCCGATGCGATGGGCGCGCAGATGGCCGCCTCGCGCGCGGCCTGCGATGCCGGCTGGGTGCCGCCCTCCTGGCAGGTTGGCCAAACCGGCAAAAAGGTCGCCCCCGAACTTTATATGGCCATCGCCATTTCCGGCGCTAGCCAGCACATCATGGGCATTGCCGATTCGAAAGTGATCTGCGCGATCAATCGAGACCCCGATGCGCCCATCTTCAAACACTGTCGCTTCGGCCTGGTGGAAGATTACCAAAAGGTGATCGGTCCCTTGCGCGAGGCGATCAGCCAGTCCCGATGAACGACCCGCAACTGGCCACGCGTGAAGTGTTGTGGAATATCAACCACGTATGGTTGATGTACGCGCTGTTGGTGCCGACCGTGGCCGTGGCAGGGTACGGCATCTACTTGCGGGTTCGCAATTGGCGGCGCGGGCTATCGAAGAACCGGCTCGACCGGCCGCTCGAACGGCTGGGGCTGGTCGCCAAGTATCGCCATCCTGCAACTGGGACCTGGCGAAGGCTCTACCCGGGCTCTTTTCACGCGATGATTTTTTGGGGCTTCATCGTGCTGACGATCGCCACGACGGTCGTGATGCTCGATTACGACTTCGGCATCCCGTTATTGCAGGGCCGCTTTTATCTGTATTTTCAATCGCTGGTGGTCGACCTGTTCGGGGCCGCCGCCATCGTCGGCACGCTAATGGCCGCCGCGCGACGCTGGTTCGTGCGACCAAAAAAGCTCGTCTATACGTTCGAAGCTTCGGCCATCTTGATTGCCATCTTTCTGATGCTGGTTACGGGATTCCTGGTGGAAGGCTGGCGCATTGCGCAACCGGCGATCCCTGGCGCGCCTTGGTCGCCCATCGGCAATCTGGTCGCGACCGCTTCAGAGAACCTGATGACGCCCGAGCGCATGCAACAGGCGCATGCCGCGATGTGGTGGACCCACATGGGGCTCGTGTTCGCGTTTATCGCCTGGGCCCCCTACACCAAGATGGCCCACATCCTCACTTCGACATTGAACATCTACGCCGGTCGACTGAAGCCGATCGGCGCGCTGCTCGAGCCGGTCAACTTCGAAACCGAAGGCAAGTTAGGCATCGACACGCTCGCGGGCTTCACCTGGAAGGATCTTTTGGATTTCGATGCCTGCACCGAGTGCGGCCGTTGCACGGCGGCCTGCCCCGCCAACCGAGTGGGCAAAGTGCTCTCGCCGCGCGACATCATCCTTGATCTGCAAGCGCGAATGCACGCCGAGAATGGTGCGTTCGGCGAGTCGTTCATCAATACCACCCCTGCCCTGTCGGCCGAGTCGATGTGGGAGTGCACGACCTGCGGCGCTTGCGTCGAAGCGTGCCCAGTTTCGATCGAGCAGATGCCCAAGATCGTGGATACGCGGCGCTTCCTGGTCATGGAAGAGGCCGATTTTCCCGAGACCATGCAGGCCGCCATCAACTCGCTCGAAACCCGTGGGCATCCCCTGCGCGGAACGGCCTTCTCGCGCGTGGATTGGGGCGCAGGGGCTCGACATCTCGACCGCTGAAGAGGCGCGCGATGCCGAGGTGCTGTTGTGGGTCGGCTGCGGCGGGGCGCGGTCGAGCGCAATCAAAAGGTGGTCCGCGCCTTCGCGCAGCTGCTCAAAAAAGCCGGGGTCAAGTTCGCCATCCTCGGCCGCGAGGAAAAGTGCACCGGCGACCCGGCCCGCCGCATCGGCAACGAGTTTCTGTTTGAGACACTGGCTCGCGAAAACGTTGCGACGCTCGAACGGCACAAAGTCAAGCAGATCGTGACCAGCTGTCCACACTGCTTCAACACGTTCCGCCACGAGTACCCGCAATTTGGCGGGCATTATGAAGTGCATCACCACAGCGCCTTTCTGGCGAAGCTCGTGGCCGAAGGCAAGCTCGATGGCGCGATGCCTTCGGACAAGAGCGTCACGTTCCACGACCCCTGCTACTTGGGCCGGCAGAACGGAGTTTTTGACGCGCCCACGGCAGCTCGTACAGCTTTCGACCGGAGCCGCGCCTGTCGAAATGAGCGAGACGCGGGAGAACAGCTTCTGCTGCGGCGGTGGAGGTGGCATGAGCTTCATCGACGAGCCACCCAATCAACGCGTCAATCAAGAGCGGGCTCGCCAGGCGCTTGAGACGGGGGCGGACGTGGTCGCTGTCGGCTGCCCCTTCTGCATGACCATGCTCGAGGACGGCATCAACGCCCGCAAAGGTGACCGACAGACGCGGGTCATGGACATTGCCGAGCTGTTGTGGGAAGCGGTCGAACCGGCATCCCGCGGCACAACCGAACAACCAATTGCCAATTAAAGCATCTGTACGAAAGGCACACCCATGGAACTAGGCCTGACACCCAGCGAAACCAAGTTTCGCGATGAGCTGTCGCACCTGGCTGACGAAAAACTTGCCGCCCAAGATGGTCAAAACCGTCGAGACGACCACCGCCTATCACCAGTACCTGAAGACCTGGCAGCGCCACGCTGTTCGAAGGCAGCTATGCCGGCATCAACTGGCCCAAAGAATATGGCGGTCGAGGCGCCACGTTCATCGAGCAAGCCATCTTTCAGGAAGAGCTGGCCCTGGCCGATGCCCCCGAGCGGATGGGCACCATCGGCCAAGGTCTGGTCGGGCCCACGATTATCGCTGTCGGCACCGAAGCCGCAAGAGAAGCGCTACCTGCCCCAAATCCTTTCCGGTGAAGAAGTCTGGTGCCAGGGATTCTCCGAGCCGAATGCCGGCAGCGATCTGGCGCGCTCGAAACCAAAGGCGTTGCCGACGGCGATGACTTTGTCGTGAATGGCCAAAAAATCTGGACCAGCTACGCCCATATCGCCGAGCAGTGCCTGCTGGTCGTGCGCACCGATCCAGCGGCGGCAAAGCACAAAGGTCTGACCTGTTTGCTCGTCGACATGAAAACGTCGGGCATCTCGGTCCGCCCACTCAAGATGATGTCGGGCGATTCGGGCTTCAACGAAATGTTCTTCACCAACGTGCGTGTGCCCAAGGCCAATGTGCTGGGGCAAGTCAACGACGGCTGGAATGTCGCCATCACGGCGCTCGAGCAACGAGCGGGCCAACCTCGGCTCCGGACTATATGTAATGTTCAAGCGCAATCTCGACGCGGTGATCGAACAAGCTCGCAAGCTGAAGCGCGGCGGGCGCGCCGTCTCGGCAAGATCCCGTGCTGCGGCAACGGCTGGCCCAGGCCTATGTCGATCTGGAAGTGTTCCGGCTGAACACGACCCGCAGTTTGAGCCAACTGAATAAAACCGGGGCCGCCCGGTCCCGAAGGATCGATCCAAAAGCTGTACTGGAGCGAGCTCAACCAGCGCCAATGCCCAGATCGCGATGGAAGTGCTGGGTCCCTACGCCCAGCTAACCGGGTTCGACGAAGGGCGGTTTGTTTACAACTACTTGCGTTCGCGTGGAAACACGATCGAGGCCGGCACCAGCGAAGTGCAGCGGAATATCATCGCCCAGCGCGTGCTGGGGCTTCCTCGCAGCTATTGAGCGCACCACCAGGCAAAGGGATACACGGTCATGGAATTTGAATTATCAAAGCCCCAAAAGCTTTTGCAGAAGTCGGCGCCGCGAATTGTTTGCCCGGGAGTGTCCCGCCAAGCGCGTGCGTGAGTTGATGGCCACCGACACGGCGCTGCATCCCGAGCTATGGTCGGCCATCGCCGAACAGGGTTGGTTGGGATTGCACCTGAGCGAGACCTGCGGTGGGCTGGGGCTAACCGCCGTCGAGCTGGCCGTCGTCGCCGAAGAAATGGGCCGCGCCTGCTTTCCGGGGCCCTTTCTGGGCTCGGTTTGGGCCGGCGCATTGATCGCCGAGGCGAATCCCAAGTCGCCGCTGCTCGAAAAGCTCGCGGCCGGCGAAACGCGCGGCGCGGTTGCGCTCGTCGAACCCGAAACCGGTTGGAATCCGACCGAGGTGACCCTCAACGCCACATCTTCGGCCGACGGATTTAAACTCTCGGGACGCAAGTCGTTCGTCTCCGACGCCGGCGTGGCAGATACGATCGTGTGCGTCGCGCGCGGGCGAAGGCCCGGCGCTGTTTGCCGTGCCTGCCAAAGTCAAGGGCCTGAAAATCGTCGCGACCCCCGCCCTCGACGCCACGCCGGCAAGTTGTACGACGTGCTGTTCGAGGACGTGAACGTCGGCGGAGCAGAACTGTTGGCGATTGGGCCACCCGCCGCCAAGGCACTTGCCCGCTCGCTCGATATCGTCGGGCTGTGCGCCGCGGCCGACATGTTGGGCGGCATGCAATGGATTTTGGAAGACGCAGTCGAATATGCCAAAACGCGGCAGCAGTTTGGCAAGGTGATCGGCTCGTTCCAAGCCGTGCAGCACATGGCCGCCGACATGCTGTTGTGGACCGAGAGCACTCGGTCGGCCGTGTACTACGCCGCCTGGACGCTCGATCACGAGCCGGAGAATAGCTCGCGGTTTGTTTCGATCGCCAAGGCCTATGTCTCGGACGGTTCGCGCGAGGTGGCCAACCGTGGCGTGCAAGTGCATGGCGGAATCGGCTTCACCTGGGAGCACGACCTGCAGCTGTACTACAAGCGACTCGAAGGCTTCGGAAATCCTGTTCGGCGACGCCGCGTTTCACCGGGCCCGGCTGGCCGAAATGGTGCTCGACGTCTGAAGATACGACCGGCAAATGGCGATCCGCCCGGCGCGGGCGTAGCCAGTGGCACCGAACGGCAAAGGGTCGCCTGAATGTGCGCGACGCGGTGCGCCGCCCGCTGCGTTGCGCTTGGCGGCCGGTTTTGAAGTCCGCGGGGCGGCCGTCTTCTTGGGCTCTTTCACGCGCGCCAGGCTCTGCTTGAGCGCATCCATCAGATTGATGACCGGTGGTTCCTCGCGCTCGGGTGGGCCGACGATCTCTTTGCCCTCCACCTTGGCGGCGATCAACTCGCGCATCTTGGTGTTGTAGGTATCCGCATAGCGCTCGATGTCGAACCGCTTTTTGGTCGAAGCTTCGATCAGCTTGGTCGCCAACCGCAGCTCTTCTTTGCTCACGGGCGGCAAGCTGATGTTTTCCAGGACGGCCTCGGGCTTGCGCAGCCGGCATAGTGCAGCAGCTCCAAGCAAAGAACTTGTTCCATCGGCCGCAGCACAACCAGATGTTCGCGGCCGAACATCACGGCCTGGCCCACCGCCCAGCCTTTCTGGGCCTTGAGCGCTTCGAGCAGTACGGCGTACGTCTTGTTGGCCATCGGACCGTCAGGCACCAAATAGTAGGTGCGCCCTTCGAAGTACAGCGGATCAATGGCCTCGGGCTTGACGACGGCATCGATATCGATGGCGCGTTCGTTGGCTCCGCGCAGCTTGTCGACTTCCTCGTCGTCGATGATCACGTATTGCCCCTTGGCGTACTCATAGCCCATCACGATCTCGTCATTGGAGACCTCGCCATGAATCGGGCAGACCTTTTGATAGCGAATGCGGCTGTGGCACTCGGCATGCAACTGGTGGAAGCGAATTTCACCTTCATCGCTGCCGGCGGAGTTGAAGGCCTGCACGGGCAAGGTGACGAGGCTGAATCGCAGGTGGCCCTTCCAGCTGGAACGCGGAGGCATCGAGTGAATCTCCCGATTTGGCGCCGATTGAGAGGGGCTCGCCCGTGAGTCCGGCACAGGCGCCGGGCGCACTGGGGAGCAAGCTAGCACTGATAGCAAACTCTATGCCAGCATTTGCGCGCTTGCAACTGACAGAATTGCAGCTGGAAAAAACGTTCGCGAGGCAATGGCGGGAGGGCCAGGGAACGGCCAGATGCGCAAGAAACCGACACCACAAAGGGCCGGCCTACTTCTCGCTTTCGAGCAGCTTGCGGGCGGCGGCAAGCTCTTTTTTCCGCTCGTCATCGACCGTTGGATATCGGGGATCCATTTCTTCCAGCTTGTTTACGACGGCATCGGCCACCACCACGTGCGTGAACCACTTGTGGTCGGCCGGAACCACGTGCCACGGCGCACGCTCGGTGCTGGTGTTGTTGAGCATGTCCTCATAGGCCGCCTGATAGTCATCCCAATAGGCCCGCTCTTGGACGTCGGCCTGCGAGTACTTCCAGTTCTTGTCCTCCGCCTCTAGCCGCTTCAAAAACCGCCGTTTCTGCTCATCCTTCGACAGGTGCAGGAAGAATTTGAGGATTTCGCAGCCATTGTCGATCAGGTAATGCTCGAAGTCATTTATCTCGCGATAGCGCCGCTCCCACAGCTCCTTGGGTTTCGGAAGCTTTGGGATTTTTTCGTGCGCGAAGAGTTCAGGATGCACGCGCACCACCAGCACTTCTTCGTAATAGGAGCGGTTGAAGATGCCGATCATGCCGTGCGCGCGGGCAGAGCCTTGATGTGCCGCCACAGGTAGTCGTCGTATCTAGCTCCCCCTGTGACGGACTCTTGAAGCTGGTCACCTGGCAGCCGGTCGGGTTGACGCCGGACATGACGTGCTTGATCGTGCCATCTTTGCCGGCCGCGTCGATGCCTTGCAGGATGATCAGCAGCGCGTAGTTGTCCTGCGCATAGAGCCTGGCCTGCAGCTCCGGCAATTTCGCGATATCACTGTCGAGCTTCTGCGCGGCCTCCTCCTTGTTTTTGAACGGCCCCGTGTCCTCCGCCGGATAATCCGAAAGTTTGATCTGGGTCTTGGGCGCGACGATGTACTTATTCTTTTTCATCGTGTCTCCGGCAAAAGCTCGCCTGAGCGCACGATCATGCGTTGCCAGGCTGGTTGAGGAAGCAGCGGCGCTTCGAACAACTCTGGATGGAACAGATGGCCCAAAATCGCCGCGCTATCAACCAGCCGCGGGCCAGAGCGATTGAAGTACGCGTTTCCGTCCACCGCAAACACACGGCTCCGCCCGCACTGCGGCCAGATCGCTCCAGCCGGGCAAGCCCGCCAGAGTTCGCGATTCGGTGATCGCTCGAGCTAAATCGAAGCCACACGGCATGACGACAATAGCTTCCGGATCGTAATCGACGATCTGCGACCAATCGGCATAGGCCGTGTGCTTGCCGGGGCTCGCCAAATCCGAGCGGGCGCCGGCGGCCACGATGAGCTCGGGCGTCCAGTTGGCGGCGACCATCGGCGGCTCGATCCACTCCAGGCAAGCCGTGCGCCAGCGATGCGCCCGTGGGACTTGGACTCCACGCTCAACGACGCCCCGGTAGCGGGCTTCAAGGCCGGCCCGCACGCTTGCGGCGCGATCGGCAACACCCGCGGCTTTTCCGACCCGCGTGATGTCCTCAAACACGTCGTGGATCGACATTGGGTTGAGCGCGAGAACCTCACTCCCAGCCAATGCCGGAGTGGCCCGCACCGCATCCACCACGTCCTGGTAGCGCACCGCGCAAACGTCGCACTGGGCCTGTGTGACGATCAAATCGGTGAAGCTCTGCCAGCCGCTCGACATCGATCTCATACAGAGCCATTTCGCCCGATGCCAACGAACGCACTTGCTCGTCAATTTCTCGGCTCGAGGCGTTGGCCAGCACCAGCGAACGCGTCAGGCGCGGCTTTCGGGCCACTTCAGGCGGGTAGTCGCATTCATGACTAACGCCTACCACCTGGTCGCCGAGGCCGAGCAGGTACAGGATTTCCGTGGCGCTCGAGATCAGCGAGGCAATGCGTGGACCCATGTCGGCAGCTTACCGGGCCTACCCGATGGGCTCAAGCAGTCCCTGCCCTTGTACGCTAGCCGAGCTGGGTTAATTGACGGCCCGGCGATTGCACCCCTAACTTAGCGAGTGTTCGGCCCATCAGATGTTCTCGAGGACGCTCAAGTGAAAACGCTCGTAGCCGGAAAGTGGATCGATAAGTCGGCCAAAATCGAAGTTCGCAATCCCTACGACAACTCGGTGGTCGACACCGTGCCGAAGGTCGATGCCGACGATATCGAGCGGGCTGGCCGGGGCGGTCGAAGGGGCACGCATCATGCGGCGATGCCCGGATATGATCGCTCGCAAGTTTTACGCCGCGCTGCCGACCTGATGGGCCAACAGTCCGGCCGCCTGGCCCGATTGATCAGCACGGAAGAAGGAAAGATCCTGGCCGAAGGTACGGCCGAGGTCGCCCGCGCCCGAGACGCTCGAGCTGTCGGCCGAAGAGGCGAAGCGACTGGCGGGCGAGCTCTTGCCGCTGGATGGTGCAGCCGGGCGGCGCGGGCAAGCTCGGCTTCACGTTGCGCGTGCCGTGCGGCGTGGTGGCGGCCATCACTCCCTTCAACTTTCCGCTGAATCTGGTTTGCCATAAAGTCGGGCCGGCGCTGGCCGGGGGAATTCGGTCATCTTGAAGCCCGCCAGCGATACGCCACTCTCGGCGATCGCTCTGGTCGAAATGCTGCTCGAAGCCGGCCTGCCGCCGCTGGCCATTTCGTGCCTCACTGGTTCGGGCGGCGATGTCGGAGATGCCATCTGCCACGATGCCCGCGTCCGTAAAATCACCTTCACCGGCAGCCGCGACGTGGGCGAACACATTTGCAACGTCGCCGGGCTCAAGAAGGTGACCATGGAGCTCGGCTCCAACAGCCCGCTGATCGTGATGCCCGACGCCGATCTGGAAAAAGTGGCCGACGCAACCGTCGCGACCGGCTACGGCAACGCCGGCCAAGTCTGCATCTCGACGCAACGCGTGATCGCCATCGACAACGTTTACGACGACCTGCTTCGCCGCCTCGCAGCCGCAAGTCGCCGCGATCACGACCGGCAATCCACTCGATGAGAAAACGAAGATGGGCCCGATGATTCGGGAGTCCGACGCCGTGCGGGTGGAGTAGTGGATCGACGAAGCCGCAGCCTCGGGGGCCCGAGTATTGGCCGGCGGCGGACGCCGTGGATCGATGGTCGAACCCACGCTGGTGGCCGACGTCGACCGAACATGCGGATCAGTTGCGAGGAATTGTTCGGTCCGGCCGTCGCGGTCACGCGGCCAAGCCGATCGACCAGGCGATCGCCCTTGCGAACGATACGCCCTACGGCCTGAGCGCCGGCATCTTTACCGAGAACATCATCTGGGCCCTGCGGTTTGCCCGCGAGGTCGATAGCGGCAACCTCCACATCAATTGGGGGCCGCCTGGCGGCCGACCTGATGCCCTACGGCGGCTTAAGGACAGCGGCCTGGGCAAAGAAGGGCCCAAGTACGCCGTGGAAGAAATGACGGAATTAAAGACCGTGGTGATTCACGGACTGGCCTAGCAGCTCTTATTGGTTGCTCGCATGAAACTCGACCCCAAACGCGTGCCCTCCTTGGCCGGCGACGAAATGCCCGCCGCCTTCGTGCGGCAGTAGCTCCAGGTGATCGCCGGGCTGCGATTCGGGACTCGTCACCCAAGGAATCCGGCTATCGAGCGTCAGTTCTCCAATGCGCCACGGCACCTTCGTTCCCCGCACGGAACGATCCGAAGCTTGCCCAATAGTGGCTTGCCGGGATCCCCGGAAAGCTGCTGTCGCCGATGTATCCGGAGGGGCAGGTCATGAGCTGCCGCGGCCTTTGTTGCGCAGATCCGCCAGACGCCGCAGGATCGAGCACGGGATTTCCGGCCAGGCCGGCCGCGAGATTCCTGTCTTCCGCAAAGTCGAGTATGGCGATGGTCCAGCCACCGATGGCCCCTGGGGGAGCTGGCTCCGGCGCCTTTCGCCGAAGCTCGATGATGTCCTTAAACGCAGTGGCCAGCTGGTGCAGGTTGCTTGACAGCTAGCGCGGCGTGCCGTTGCTCGTGACGCTTGAATTGCTGGAAAGAGAAGGGCCAGCAGCATCGCAATAATTACCAGGACCACAAGCGTCTCGATCAACGTAAGCCCTGGCCGTCGTCTTTCGTGGACGAGGCGGCGGCCCGGACTCGAGACAATCATGCGGATCAACGGCTAGAGGATCAGGAGCTCGCCTTGTTCATCGCCGCTTGTGGCTTCTCCCGAGCCCTCTTCACCCTCCGGCAACGGCAGCCCGCGGAACGTCGCGTCGGCTTCCAGCACGTCCTGCAATATGAACGGGCTGGGGAACTTTTCGTCCAACTGGTGCAGCACGCTGCGATAGTGATTGATCGAGTCCACCAGCGGATCGGTCGTGCTCGACTCTCTGAAGACGCCGGATAAGCATCCAGAACCTGTGCGCCACTTCTTCATGCCCTCGTCGTACAACTCCGAGGCTTTGACCAGCTGGGCTGCCGTAAAGGCCCGGTCGGCTTCGTAGATCAGCTTGCGCAGGTCAGCGTCGAATCCTCGGGCTCGATCTGGCAGGTCGCAGCCAATAGTGATAGTAGACGACGTCGTGCTCGATATTGATCAAGTTCGACATCATGTCGGCGAAC
>CAVUXO010000021.1:0-96131 GCA_963745515.1 uncultured Alphaproteobacteria bacterium | reverse complement strand
GATATCAAATCGGCGCGGACCAGTCAGGAGGGTATCGGAAATCTTTGCCCCGTCTTGCAACACGACCGCCTTCTCGTTCGTAGGGGCTTTCGCACATGGCTCGCGCTATCGTCCGGGATAGATCTTGTCCAGAACCGGTTGCGGGTCCCTTTCGGTGCTCGAATGTTTCGTGCCTTTGGGGTGTATGATGTTTGTTAGTTTCTCGCGAACTGCAGCCCAACGAGGAATAAAATGCGCCGGATTTGGATTCTTGGCCTAACAGCTTTCGCGAGCATTGGAGTAACCTTGTTGCCGGCAGGCGCCGTGGCACAGGAGAAGTCGCTGAAAGAGCAACTCGTCGGAATCTGGCTTCAAGTTTCCATCGATGGGACCTTCCCAGACGGCACCAAGCGCCAGCTATTTGGTCCAAATCCGAAGGGTATCCTAATCTACACTAGCGAGGGGTATTTTTCGCTCATGCAATCGCGTGCCGACTTGACCAAGCTGGAATCCAGCAATCGTGCAACAGCAACTCCGGAAGAAGCCAAGGCTGTCATCGCGGGCTCGATTGCGTACTTCGGTAAATACTCAGTCGACGAGGCGAGTAAAGTCGTTAGCATCGATATTCAGGGCAGCACATTCGCGAACCAAATCGGCAGTACCAGCGACAACAAAAGAATTGTCACTTCTCTTACTGCAAACGAGTTGAAGCTCACTAACCCAGGTTCGGCTTCTGGCCTGAAGCTCGAGTTAGTCTTCAAGCGAGCTAACTAGACGCGCTCTGCGCTCGATCTCCGCGGGTGAAAGCCGCGGAGCGTGCCTGCTGATCTCGTCGTGTTCTGCTTAGGATCATTTTCGACCGAGTGTAGCGGGGTTTGCCTATCCGCCCCTTCCGCTTGTCCCAAGAGCGGACATTCCACCAGCGCCCGGGTTAATGAGGACACACCCCAACTGGTCTAGTCGACTCGCCGCCAGCCTTCGGCGGTGAGGCGCTCCTGCGGCAGGAAGCGGCCCTTGTAGTCCATCTTGCGCGAGCCATGCGACCCAGTAGCCGAGATAGACGTAGGGCAGCCCCATGCGCCGCGCGCGCGCGATGTGGTCGAGGATCATGAAGGTGCCGAGCGAGCGGTCGGCCTGGTCGGACTCGAAGAACGAGTAGACCATCGACAGGCCGTCGGCGAGCACGTCGGTGAGCGCGACCGCCAGCAGCTCGCCGGTGCCGCGGCCGTTGATGCTGCTGTCGGGGCCGCGCCGGCGATACTCGATCATGCGGGTCTCGACATGGCTGTCCTCGACCATCATGGCGTAGTCGAGCACGGTCATGTCGGCCATGCCGCCGTCGCGGTGGCGGCTGTCGAGATAGGAGCGGAACACCGAATACTGCTCGGAGGTCGGCACCGCGACCCGCATGTCGCCGACGAGATCGCCGTTGCGCTCCATGATCCGGCGCATGCTGCGCGTCGGCCGGAAGTCATCGACCATGACCCGCACCGAGACGCAGGCCCGGCAGTGCTCGCAGGCCGGCCGGTAGGCGATCGACTGGCTGCGTCGGAAGCCGCCCTGGGTCAGGAGATCGTTGAGCTCGGCCGCGCGCTCGCCGACCAGATGGGTGAACACCTTGCGCTCCTCGTGGCCCGGCAGATAGGGGCACGGCGACGGGGCGGTGAGGTAGAATTGCGGCGTGTTGCGGGAATGTTGGGTCACGGGGCGGTTCTACCAATGCTGCCTCGATAGCATCGCCCGGCGGGCGCGGGCAGTCAAATCCCAGAGAGCATGGGGTGCAAACCCGGGGTGCAGGCTGGGTGCCGGCTAGGGGAGGGGGCTGTAAGGGTTCTGGCTGCGCAGGGCCTGGGCGCGGGTCGGGTTGTTGATAACCACCGTTCCGATCAGGATGTCGTGCAGCAACCGGTGCCGCTCGTTGAAGAAGCCGACCAGAAGAATCAGGGGTGTGAGGAACGAGACCGAGATCCAGAAGACGAGCGCGTGCACGGCGCCGAGCACGAAATAGGCGGGCGAGCCGTACCAGGTCCGCATTTCGAGGTCCATGACGCGCATGCCGATGGTGGCCGAGGCCGGAGCTCCGAGCGTCATGCCGTAGTAGACCAGCGCCCAGACCACCGCCGCCGGCGACAACAGCCAGTACAGCGCCCAGCCGAATCCGAGCGTCAGCAGCCCGAAGATGAAGATGAAAACGCCGGCGAGCAGCACCGGGATGCTGATGATGATGAGGTCGATCAGGAACGCGACCACGCGTCGCGACAGCACGCCGTCGAACAGCTCGGGGTTGCTGAAGGGATCATAGGCGTGCGGCTTGAGCTCGATCGACACGCCGATGCGTCGTGGCCCGTTGTCGCTCATTGCTTCTCTGGCTTCCCTCTCCTCGAATCCACCGGCAAATGGAGAGTAGACTGGCTTCACGCAAGAGGCACGGGCCATTTGCGGGGCTGTGACTTGAGCGGCTAGTGGAGTGGATTTGACATTCGCGACCCACCTGGCAGCAAGGACGCAACGCGAATGTCAAATCCAAACTCCACTAGCAGCTTATACTTGCTAGTGGTCCTTAAATTCTAACATTCGCAAAATCGCCCGCGGAAATGGGATGCGAATGTTAGAATCGGACCACTAGCTGGTGCAGGAGGAGGGTTGAGGATGGCGATTACGCTTGGGGACGTCGAGGCGGCCCGCCGGACGATTGCTGGCCGGGTGCTGCGCACGCCCATGCTGCCGGCACCGAAGCTCTCCGCGCTGACCGGGGCGTCCGTGCAGGTCAAGTATGAGAACCTGCAGGTCACCAACTCGTTCAAGGAGCGCGGCGCGCTCAACAAGCTCGCATCGCTGACCGACGGTCGAGCGCGAGCGTGGCGTGATCGCGATGTCGGCCGGCAATCACGCCCAGGCGGTGGCGTATCATGCGGAGCAGCTCGGCATTCCGGCGACCATCGTGATGCCGGTGACGACCCCTTTCGTGAAGGTCCACGCCACCAAGGCCTGCGGCGCTGAAGTGGTGCTGCACGGCGAGAGCATCGCGGATGCGCAGCTGCGTGCCGAGACGCTCGCGCGCGAGCGCGGCCTCATTTTCGTCCACCCCTATGACGATCCCAAGGTGATTGCCGGGCAGGGCACCATTGCGCTCGAGATGCTGGAGGATGCGCCCGATCTCGATCTGATCGTCGTCCCGATCGGAGGCGGCGGGCTCATCTCCGGCATTGCGTTGGCGGCGCGCGCCATGAAGCCCGGTATCGAGATCGTCGGGGCCGAGGCGGCGCTCTACCCGTCGTTCTGGAATGCGTTGCGCGGCGAGACCCGTCCGCTTGGCGGCGCGACGCTTGCCGAGGGCATCGCGGTGAAGAATGTCGGCGCGCTGACGCTGCCGATCGTGCGCGATCTCGTCTCGGAGATCGTGCTGGTCGACGAGCAGTCGCTCGAGCGCGCGGTCAACGCCTATCTCACGCTGCAGAAGACCATGGCGGAAGGCGCCGGCGCCGCCGGGCTTGCCGCCATGCTGGCGAAGCCCGAGCGCTTTCGCGGCCGCAACGTCGGTCTCGTGCTCTGTGGCGGCAATATCGATCCGCGCATCCTCGCTTCGATCATGGTGCGCGAGCTCGAGCGGGACGAGCGGATGGTCTCGTTCCGCCTGACCATTCCGGATCGTCCGGGCGTCCTGGGCCACATCGCGACCAGGCTCGGAGAGCTCGGCGTCAACATCCTGGAGGTCGATCACCACCGGCTGTTCCTGGATGTGCCGGCCAAGGGCGCCAGGCTCGATATTACGGTCGAGACCCGCGACCGCGCCCACGTGCAGGAAATCCTGGCCGCGCTCGAGGCCGAAGGCCTCCAACCGCTGCGGATCGAGGCGGCGGTCGCCATGGAATGACGCGTTTTTTGTGTTTCAGTCGCGCCCGTCTCCCGACATGATCCCATAGGTCGAAGCGAATCACCGGGCGGCCGGGAGGGGGAAGCTTTGCGCGAGAAGGAACTACGCATTGCGCTCGTCTGCTTCGGCGGCGTCTCGCTCGCCGTCTACATGCACGGGATCAGCTACGAGATCCTGAAGCTCGTGCGCGCCTCGAGCGCGCTGCATCGCATTGCCGACCGCGCCCGCCGCGCGCAGTCGAGCTTCTTCGATCAGGCCGAGCGCGATGATCCTGAATTCGACACGGAAGACACCTATTTCGAGCTGCTGCGCGAGATCGGCCACAGCATGGAGCTGCGCGTGGTCGTCGACATCATCGCGGGCGCATCGGCGGGCGGCATCAACGGCACCATGCTGGCGCGCGCGCTCAGCCACGACCTGCCGATGCTGCCGATCCGCGACCTCTGGCTCAACAATGCCGACGTGACGGTGCTGCTGTCGCCCGAGACCCGCGCGGGGGCCTGGAGCAAGTGGTTTCTCAAGCCGATGCTGTGGGGCGCGGCCGCGACCGGCATGCTGGGCGCAATCCGTGATCTCGAGGTCCGTCAGAAACTCTCGCTGTTCGTACGCTCGCGCTGGTTCCGGCCGCCGCTCGGCGGGCGGATCATGTCGGGCCTGATGTATGACGCCATCACCTCGATGGGGCGGCCGAAGAGCGCGACCGCTTCGCTGCTGCCCTCCGACCACACGCTCGATCTGTTCGTGACGCTCACCGATTATCATGGCTACCATCAGCTGGTGCAGATCCACGATCCGCCGCTCATCCACGAGCTCGATCATCATCACGTCCTGCAATTCACCTATCGGCGGCGGCCCAATGGCGAGGTCGAAAGCGACTTAGATCTCGACAATGCCCCTGGGCTTGCGTTTGCGGCGCGCGCCACCTCGTCATTCCCGGGTGCGTTTCCGCCAGCCCAGATCGCGGAGATCGACGAGATCGTCGCGCAGCGCGGCGGGACCTGGCCGCGGCGCGACGCGTTCATGACAAAATCGTTCCGGCATCACCAGGACGCCGGCGTCGATCCGGCGACGGTGGCGTTCATCGACGGCGCCGTGCTCAACAATCGGCCGTTCCAGCTGGCGATCTCGGCGATCCATGGCCGGCCGGCCTATCGCCAGGTGGACCGGCGGCTGGTCTATATCGAGCCGCACCCGGCCCCGCCCGCGATGCCGGCGCGGCAGCGACCGCCCGGCTTCTTCGCGACCTTGCGCGGTGCGATGTCGGATATCCCGGCCTCGCAGCCGGTGACCGATGAGCTTGGCTGGGTGGTCGACTTCAACGATCGCGTGCGTCGGCTGCGGGCGATCATCGACAGCGCGCGGCCGCAGATCAGTCAGCTTGTCGGCAAGCTGGTGCCCGAGCGCATCGACGGCGCCACCAGCGAGGACGCGCTGCGCGGCTGGCGCGAGCAGGTCAACGACCAGGTCGCGATCGACGCGGGCTTTGCCTATCAGGCCTATGTGCGGCTCAAGCTCGCATCGGTGCGCGCATTCGGAGCACAGCTGATTGTCAAGCTGCGCGGAATTCCGGCGCAGTCGCCGCTCTCGCGCGTGGTCGCCGACATCATTGATGCCTGGGCGCTGCGCAAGGGCATCGTGTACGAGCGCGCCGACAGCGAGGCGCTCGAGTTCACGGCCAAGAGTCCCGATCACCTTCCGGCCTGGGTCGGCTATCTCCTTGCCTTCGACGTCAGGTATCGCGAGCGGCGACTGCATTTCCTGATCGAGGGACAGAACCGGCTCTACGACAAGCTCGGCGAGGCGCGGTTTGCCGGCCTCGCCCCGGCCGTGGTCGATCATCTCAAGCGCGAGTTCTACGGGCGGCTTGATGCGCTGCGCCGTCGCGACAGCGCATCGTTCTACAGCGAGGACACGCAGCAGCTGGTCGAGGAGATCTTTCCGACCGAGCCTTCGCCCGGCGAGATGCGCAACCTGCACGCCTATGCGCAGTCGTTCGCCGATCGCCATTTCAACCGTCTCGATCGCCTGATCGAGCAGCTCGCGGCCGAGATCGATCTCAAGTCCTCGACCCGCGACCTCGATGTGCTGTTGGCAGGGCTCGACCCCGCGCAGTGGCAGCCGGAGGCGCGCCGGGAGGTGCTGGTCAACTATCTCGGCTTTCCGTTCTGGGATGTGCTGACCTTCCCGATGATCAGCGCGCACGAGATGGGCGAGCTCAACGAGATCCTGGTCGACCGCATCAGCCCACAGGACGCGCGCGCGCTCAAAGGCTTCGAGGGCATCAGCAGCCTCAAGGGCATCGGCTTCGCCCACTTCGCGGCGTTCCTCTCGCGCGGGTACCGCGAGAACGACTATCTGCTCGGCCGCCTGCACGCGGTTGATCGGCTCATCGATATCGTGTGCGACTCGGCGGGCGCCGACTGTATTGCGAGGATCGATATCGCGGCACTCAAGCGCCGCGCCTTCACGCAGGTGCTCGACGCCGAGGAGAAGCATCTCGGCGAGAGCAAGGAGCTGATTGCGGCCCTGCGCCGGTGCGTGGCGGAGATTGCCGTCGTAGGTTGGGTTAGCTATTCTGCCCCAGCCAGGGACCTAACCCAACCTACGGACCGAGGCTCGTTACCGCACCTTGCTGGCAATGCGTTCGGAGCGGATGTGTCCCTTCTCATCGACCGACCAGAACATGATCTGGACTCGCCCGATGAGGTTCTCCGCCGGGACGTATCCCACCTGATTTTCGACGCGGCTGTCGCTGGAATTGTCCCGATTGTCGCCCATCATGAAATAGTGGCCGGCGGGGACGCGATACTCCTTGGTGTTGTCGTAGAATCCGTTCTCGATCATGTCGAGCGTCGGGTGGCTCACTCCGTTAGGCAAAGTCTCGCGCCATTGCTTGATGTGGACCTCGCGACCATTGTCGTCGGCTCTCGACAAAATCCTCGATCTGCTCGCGCTTCACTGGAGTCCCGTTGATGTGCAGGACGCCATTGATCATCTGGATGCGATCGCCCGGCAGGCCGATCACCCGCTTGACGTAGTCGATCGACGGATCTTTCGGCAGCCGGAACACGACGACGTCGCCGCGCTCCGGCTCCGACGCGAAAACGCGACCGGAAATCAGCGCCAGCGGCGGTGAGAACGGGAAGGAGTAGCGATTGTAGCCATAGCTGTACTTGGAGACGAAAATGTAGTCGCCGACGAACAATGTCGGCTTCATCGAGCCTGCCGGAATATTGAACGGTTGGAACAGGAAAGTGCGGATCAGGAAGGGGCTGAGCAGCACGACGATCGCCAGCGGCACAAGGACGATGACCAAAAGCAAGGTCCCAAGTACGCTGCGTTGGCGCACTGCCGGAGCTTCAGCCGATGTCATGGTCAGCCTCTTGGGTCAGAGAGGTAGTGGATGCGTGGTGGATACTTGGAGGATGCGTGGGCAAAGCAATAGCTTGGCTCGCAGCGTACCGCGCGGTAATGCCTGGCGCTCCAATGAAATGTTCTAGACTGTGGCTTTCAGCTTCTCCGCAACCCGCGGCGCGAAATAGCTGAGCACGCCGGCGGCGCCGGCGCGCTTGAAGGCGTAGAGGCTCTCCATCATGGCGCGCTCGCCGTCGAGCCAGCCGTTCTGCGCAGCCGCCATGATCATCGCGTATTCGCCCGACACCTGATAGGCAAAGGTCGGCATTCCGAAGGTCTCGCTGACGCGCTGCAGGATGTCGAGATAAGGCATGCCGGGCTTCACCATCACCATGTCGGCGCCTTCGGCGATATCGAGCTCGACCTCGCGCAGCGCCTCGTTGGTGTTGGCGGGATCCATCTGGTAGGTGCGCTTGTCGCCGGTCAGGGTCTTCGAGGAGCCGACGGCGTCGCGGAACGGGCCGTAGAAGGCGGACGCATATTTCGCCGCATAGGCCATGATCGAAACGTCGGTGAAGTCGGCCGCATCGAGGGCCGTGCGGATCGCGCCCACCCGGCCGTCCATCATGTCGGAGGGCGCGATGATGTCGGCGCCGGCCTCGGCTTCGACCAGCGCCTGGCGCGTCAGCACGGCGACGGTCTCGTCGTTGAGGATGGCGCCGTCACGCAGCAGCCCGTCATGGCCATGACTGGTGTAGGGATCGAGCGCGACGTCGCAGAGGATGCCGACCTCCGGCACGGCCTTCTTGATGGCCCGGATGGCGCGACAAACGAGATTGTCCGGGTTGAGCGCCTCAGTGCCGGCTTCGTCGCGCAAATTCGGATCGGTGTAGGGAAACAACGCGAGGCAGGGGATACGCAGCCTCGCCGCGCGCTCGGCCTCGCGCACCGCCTCGTCGACCGAGAGCCGTTCGACCCCGGGCATCGACGGCACCGCCGCGCGCGTCTTTGATCCATCGACCAGGAACAGCGGCCAGATCAGGTCGTCGACGGTGAGCACGTTCTCGCGCCACCATCCGGCGCGTCCAGTCGGCCTTGCGATTGCGGCGCGGCCGGACGGAGAGGTCGAGCCGGCTGGCCTTCGCCTCCACGGGGGCGAGGCGGGCTTCAATCGGGCGTCCATACTTGATCGCCATGGCGGCACTCCTGCTCTTGGTGGTGCATTTGTAGCTTTTCCAGGGAAAGGCCGCCAGCGTCGCGCGACGGCTTAGCACATCGCCCCGGTTGGCACATCGCGCTGGTGCCCTCGGATTGGCGGCGGGTGCACGGGCATGCCACTATGGCGGCGCGCGGCGAATGTCATTGAGAGGCCAGATATGACTGCAACAGGACCTGACACGACTCCCCAGCCGATTGTGCCGAACACGGATATCGCGCTCATCGTCTATATTCTTTATTTCCTCGGCTACTTTACCGGAATTACCGCGATCATCGGCGTCATCATGGCGCACGTCCAGGTGGACACCGCCGACCCGATGCTGGCCACGCACTACCGCTTTCAGATTCGGACCTTCTGGATCGGACTACTCTACATCGTTGTTGGGACGGTCCTGTCGCTGATTGTCATCGGTGCGGCCGTGCTCGTGTGGTGGTTCATCTGGTCGCTGATACGTTGCATCAAGGGTCTGCTGGCGCTCAACGAGCGCCGGCCGATTGCGGATCCGGCCTCATGGTTGTTCGGATGATGGAGCGCCGCTCGGAAATGGCGTGCCCACGGACCGACGTCGACTCGGACGCCTCCCGGCCGGCACAGGCGTGAGGTCGTTGAATTCTTCTGCCGACATTCTTTTTGAGCGCCGCGGTACGGCTGGCATCGTCATTCTCAGCCGCCCGCACGCGCTCAATGCGGTGACGCACGCCATGGTGTGTGCGCTGATGGAGCAGCTTGTCGCCTGGGCAGATGATGCCGCGGTCACGCGCGTTATTCTGCTGGCGGCGGGGACGCGTGCGTTCTCCGCCGGCGGCGATCTCAAGGCAATCTATGAGCTCGGACGCAGCGGGCGCTACGACGACGCGCTGAAATTCTGGTGGGATGAGTACCGGCTCAATGCGCTGATCAAGCGCTATCGCAAGCCCTACGTGGCGCTCATTGACGGCGTGGTGATGGGAGGTGGCGCCGGGATATCGATCAACGGCTCGCACCGGGTGGCGGGCGATGCCTTCCGGTTTGCCATGCCCGAGGTCGGGATTGGGTTCTTCCCCGACGTGGGGGCGACATGGTTCCTGCCGCGGCTGCCGGGTGAGCTTGGCACGTATTGCGCTCTCACCGGCGATCGCCTCGACGCCACTGATGGGCCTGGCTGTGGCATTGCCACGCATCGCGTGCGATCGGCGCGGTTCGCCGAGCTTGTCGAGGCGCTGTGTGGGGCGGTTCCGGTCGATGCCGTGCTGGCGGCGTTCACGGAGCCGGTCGATGCGGGAGCCGTTACGCTCCAGCGGCCGGCGATCGACCGATGGTTCAATGCGAATCACGTAGAAGAGATTCTGGCCAGCCTTGACACCAGCGCCGCCCAGCCTGGCCGCGAAGGCGACCTTGCCCGCACGGCTGCTTCGGCGATCAGGGAGAAGTCGCCGCTGAGCCTCAAGCTCGCATTGGCCTTGCAGCGGCGCGGCCGAACACTCGCTTTCGACGAGTGCATGCGCACCGAATACCGGGTAGTTTCCCGCGTGGCACGAGGGCACGACTTTTATGAGGGAATCAGGGCAGTGATCGTCGACAAGGACCAGGCGCCGATGTGGCGGCCGTCCGCTCTGGCTGCCATCAGCGAGGCTGAGGTCGAGCGCCACTTTGACCCTGTTTCCCGAGAGCTCGACCTGCCAGAGCTTGACCGCCAGAGCTTGACTTACCATGAGCGACCCGCGCGCGATCAGGCAGCAGCAGGGGCTTGATCCGGTTCAGCCGGTGAGTGTCGAGACGGAGGTCAGGAGCCACCTCGACCTCTGGGCGCGGCGGCTGGTCATGTTTCTGCGCGCCATGGCGGGTCTGTCGATGATCAAGGGGCTCTATCATTGGGCCGTGGTCTGCGGCATCAACGCCCCGACGCCGGGAGGCTTTGCCGACTACCCGACCCCCTATCAGTCGGCGACGGTCTTCTTTGCGGTGATCGATCTTGTTGCCGCCGTTGGGCTCTGGCTGGCGGCCCCCTGGGGCGCCGTCGTCTGGCTCACGTCGGTCATATCGATGATTGCGGTCGAGATGTTGTTTCCGCAGATCTATGGTGGGCGCATCTTGATGATGATCATCGAGTTCGCATTGCTCGGAACCTATCTGTTGCTCGCCCTGAAGGCTGCGCGCGAGCAGCCGATCTGAGCAAGTCTTGTTGATTTGGAGACTGACGTGGTTATCGACTTCCAGCAGCATTACACGCCGCCCGAGCTTCTCAAGGGCGATCGCAACGCGGTCTCGGTGCGGCTCGACGAGAACGGCAACCCGAACTATCTGCTCAATCCGCTGCTCGCCGATCTCGCCGTCGCACGTTCGCATGATGGACCGCGCCGGCATTGACGCCGGTGTGCTCTCCTGCGGCGCAGGTTTCGATCAGCCCGATCTCGCCACCTGTCGGCTCATCAACGACCGCATGCGGCAGGCGGTCATCGACTATCCGGGCCGCTTCATCGGGCTCGCCCATGTGCCCGCATTGAAGGCCGACGAGGCTGCGGCCGAGCTCAAGCGCTGTGCGGTCGAGCTCGGATTTCCCGGCGTGGTCATCGGCTCGGAGCTGCAGGGCCAGCCGCTCGACGCCGAGGCGCTGCGGCCGTTCTGGCGCGCGGCCGCCGATCTCGGACTCTATGTGTTCATCCATCCGCTGCCGCAGGTGATCGCCTGGCCGCAGCTCTATGCGGACGATCTCGGCCGCATGATGGGCTGGGAGTTCTCGCTGATGGTCGCGACCATCCGCATCATCAACAGCGGGCTGCTCGACGAGCTGCCCACGCTGAAGATCCAGTTCTCTCATTTCTCCGGCGGCATCGGCCGCTATCTCGGTCGCATCCGCGGTTTCCAGCAGCGCGACAAGTGGGGCACCGCGGCGGTTCCGCGGCATGGGCGCCAGCCGCAACGGCCGTTCGACTATTACCTCGAGCAGCGCCTGTTCTACGACTGTGCCGGCTGGGCCGGTCCCGACCATTGCGCCGAGTGGGGCGCCGAATGGGTGCGCTTCGGCCTGCAGGAGGTCGCGCTGTCGCAGACCGTGTTCGCCACAGATTATCCGCAAGCGGTGCGCGATGCCGACGAAGTGGCCGGCTATGTGGCGGCCGTGCGCGCGCTCGGGCCCGATGCGCGCGCGATGGTTGATGGCGTAAGCGCCGAGCGGCTGTTAGGCGATCTCAAGCGGCGGATCGGCGTGCGTACGTGTACGCGGGAGGGCGGAACATGACCCAGATCGGCTTCATCGGGCTTGGCCGCATGGGCTTCCCGATGGCGCAGAACCTGATCAAGGCCGGCCATGCGGTGACCGGCTTTGACGTCGACAGTGCGGCGGCTGAGCGCCTGAGCGCGATCTCCGGCAGCTTCGCGACCGCGATCGATGTCGCCTGCGGGGGCGCCGAGGTCGTGATCACCATGCTGCCGTCGGGCAAGGAGGTGCGTGAGGTCTATCTCGGCTCGGGCGGCGTGCTGGCGTCGGCGCCTGATGGCGCGCTGCTGATCGACTGCTCGACCATCGATGTCGAATCCGCGCGCGCGGTCGCGGCGGCCGCCCAGGTCAACGAGCTGCGGATGGTCGATGCGCCAGTGTCCGGTGGCGTTGCGGGCGCCGAGGCGGCAACGCTCACCTTCATGGTCGGTGGCAGCGATATCGCCTTCGAGAAGGCGAAGCCGATCCTCGCCGCGATGGGCAAGACCATCGTGCATGCCGGCAGCGCCGGCGCCGGGCAGGCCGCCAAGATCTGCAACAACATGATGCTCGGCGTTTCGATGATCGCGGTCTGCGAGGCGTTCAGTCTGGCAGCAAAGCTCGGCCTCGATGCGCAGAAGCTTTTCGACATTGCATCGCAATCATCCGGACAATGCTGGGCGATGACCAAATACTGTCCGGTGCCGGGGCCGGTGCCTTCGTCGCCGGCCAATCGCGGCTACCAGCCCGGTTTTACCGCCGCCATGATGCTCAAGGATCTCTTAGCTCGCGCAGGCCGCGGCCAAGACTTCGGGCGCCAAGGCTCCGATGGCTGCGGGGGCGGCGGCGCTTTACGATCTGTTCGTCGATCAGGGCAATGCGGGGATGGACTTCTCCGGCATCATCAAGCTTCTTGACCACGAGTAACGGCCCGGACGAACGCAGAACGCGCGGATTGGCGGGGCTTTGCAGCGTCAACAGAGTGTTACGACAATTGCTTGGATTCGATGATCAATTGGCGATTTACCGTGATAAATAAACCCGATCTTTATCGTATTGCTTAAGCCGGATTTAGACCATGGGCGTTAATGTGGCGCCGTTACGACGGGGAAACAGGGCCTCGTCAGCGACAACGACAACAGTGAGGCGTCATCATGAAAGCCGTTGCCAAGACGGTTGAGCCGGCTGGTGAGCGAGAGGCGCGGCTTGATAATGTCAGGCCGCTCTATCTCGAGGCCTTGACACTCGTGGAGCGGCTGCACCGCCGTTTGCTCGACGTGATCAAGGACGAGTTCGATCGCCGCAGCCGCGCTGACATCAACTCAGTACAAGCGCTGCTGCTCTACAATATCGGGGACAAAGAGCTCACCGCGGGCGAGCTGCGTACGCGCGGCTACTATCTCGGCTCCAACGTGTCTTACAATCTCAAGAAACTGGTCGAGATGGGCTTTCTGGATCATCAGCGCTCGCGCGTCGATCGCCGCTCCGTGCGCATCAGTCTGACCGACAAGGGCCGCGAGGTCCGCGACACCGTCGAAGGGCTTTACCAGAAGCACGTTCGCACGGTCGAGCAGGTCGGCGGCATCAACGCCGAGGAGTTCTCGACTCTCAACAAGTCGCTGCACCGGCTCGAGCGGTTCTGGACCGACCAGATCCTCTACCGGCTGTAATCGGCAAGACCTACAGTGTTGCATCGCGCCCCGGCTCCGGCCGGGGCGCTTTGCATTTGTGTGTCGGTTTCCGCGGTTCTCCCGGCTGGTCGCTCGTGCTACGCAATTGGCAGGGCAGGGAGGATGCGCATGCGAGCCGTGCTGTTGTCGATCTTGGCGGCGGTAGCAATTGCGTCTGCCACTTCCGCGCAGGTGCCTGTCGATTTTCCGACACGGCCGGTCAAGATCGTGGTGCCGTTCGCGGCTGGCGGGCCAACGGACGTGGTGGCGCGCATTCTCGCCGACCTGCTCACGGCGCGCTGGAACGGTCAGTCGGTGGTGATCGAGAACCGGCCCGGGGCCGGCACGATCGTGGCGACTGCGGCGGTCGGCAAGTCGCCGGCCGATGGCTACACCATGCTGATCGGCACCAATTCCTTCCTGATCAATCCGGCGATCGGACAGAAGCTGCCTTACGACACGCTCAAGGAATTTGTCGGCATCAGCATGGTGGCGACGCAGCCGGTCGCGCTGGTCGCCAACAAATCGTTGCCGGTGAATTCGGTTGCCGACGTCGTGGCGTTGGCAAAGCGCAGTGCCGAGCCGATCAACTATCACGTCGCCGGGTCCGCGCGGCGTCGGTCATCTTGCTGGCGAGATGCTCAAGCAGCGCGCCGGCATCGCCATGACCCACATCAACTACAACGGCAGTGCGCCGGCGTTGACAGACGTGATTGCCGGGCGTGTGCCGCTCATGTTCGACATCTGGCACTCGGCCAAGCGCTACGTCGATGCGGGCGAGCTCAAGCTGATCGCCGGCGCGGGTCTCGAGCGTCTGGCCGACGCGCCGCAGGTCCCGACGATTGCTGAGACCTATCCGGGCTTCAGCGTTGCGGCGATCAACGCCATGTACGGCCCAGCGGGCATACCGGCGCCTGTGCTGGAGAAGCTCTCCGCCGACATGCGCGCCGTGGTCGAGCTCAGCCGCGTTCGCCGAGAAAGCGCGCCACCTCGGCATCGACGCCAAGGGCAACACACCGGCTGAGCTCGATGCCTGGACGCGCAGCGAGATCGCGCGTTGGGCGGAGGTCGCGAAGGCTGCGAATATCAGCGCGGACTAGGCCGCGCCCATCACGATCACCATCCGCGTCCCGCTGTTGCCCTTCTCGACCGCCTCATGCACTTGTGCAACCTGGTCGAGGCTGAACTCCCGCACCGGCAGGTGCTTGAGCTTGCCGGCGCATTGCAGGCGTTCGAAGTCAGCCACCGAGCTCACATAGGCCTGCGCGGGCAGCTCGTACATGTAGATGAACTTGATGGTCGGCTGGTTCTGGATGCCCCAGCCGGCCGGGATCGCACCCTCTGTCCCGCCGGCGCCGTAGACGATCACGGTGCCCTTCTTGGCGAGCATCTTCGGAAAGAGCGGCGCGTTCTTCGCAAAGTGCGGCTCGAGCAGGCGGTCAGCGCCTTTGCCGTTCGTGAGCTCCGCAATCCGCGCGCCGACGTCGTCGGCCCGAAAGTCGATCACTTCATCTGCCCCAGCGTCGCGGGCGATGCGGCCCTTCTCGGCGCTTCCCACGGTCGCGATGACGCGCGCGCCGTCGTGCTTGGCGATCTGCACCGCGTAGTAGCCGACCGCGCCGGTGCCGCCCGCCACCAGCACGGTGCGGCCGGTGACTGGCCCGTCGCACAAGACCGCGTAATGAGCCGTGAGCCACGGCACGCCCAGACAAGCGCCTTCGTTGAAGCCGCAGTTATCCGGAAGCTTGGCCGCGCGCCCAGATGGCAGCACGCAGAATTCGGCTGCGGTCCCGAGCGGGCGCTGCCACTGCGCCATGAACAGCCACACGCGCTCGCCGATGCGCCGCTTCGGCACCCCATCGCCCACCGCAACGATCACGCCCGCGCCGTCCTGATGGGGCACGATGCGCGGGAACGGCATGCCGCGCCGTCGAACGCCGCTGCGCGTGTAGGTGTCGGTCGGATTGGCGCCGGAGGCACGGATCGCAACCTTCACGTCGCCTGGCCCAGGCTCCTGGTCCGGCAGCTCGCCGACTTTGAACACCTTGGCCGGCTCGCCCTGTTCGTCGTACCATGCTGCCTTCATCGACTTCTCCGCTCCGCGTCCGTAGCCGGCACGCTGAGGTCTGTTCCCAGCCAGCGCCGCAGCAAGCCGCTCACCAGCCATACGCCGGCAATGAGGATCAACACGGCCATCAGTCCGCGCATCGCGCTCGCGATGAACGCGGCATCAAGGCTGGGCAATGGGAACTTGGCGAGTTCGCCGCCGCGCTCGATCATCCAGTGCCAGGCCGTGTGCGCAATGAGCACCGACAGAATGATGACGCCGAGCCGTTCCGGCGACAACGCGGCGGAACAGGAGCCCGAGTGCCGGGATCAGCACCAGGAGCACGACCAGCTGGCCGATCTCGACGCCGACGTTGAATGAGAGGAGCGAGGTCAGCAGGTGGTCGCCGGCGAATTGCAGCGTCTCACGTAGTGCGAACGAGAAGCCGAAGCCGTGGACCAGGCCGAACGCGAAGGCGACGATCCAGCGACGTGAAAGCGCTGCACTCTTGCCGAGCGCCGCGTAGACGATGTTCTCGATCGCCATGGCAACGATGGTGATCGCGATCAGCGTTTCGATCAGCGGCGGAAACCACAGTCCGTCGGGAGCAAACCCGAAGGCCGAGGCAATCAGCGTGATCGAATGGGCGATCGTGAAGGAGGTCACGATCACCACCAGCGGACGCAGTCGTCGGAAAGGAATGACCAGGCACGCCAGGAACAGGAGATGGTCGGTGCCTTCGAGGATGTGCCAGAAGCCGGACACGACGAAGCGCAGCGCGGCCTGATGCCAGCGCGGATCGAGATAGACGCGCCCGATGTCGCCGTGGAACTCGAACGCCCGGGTGTTGCCGTCGGACGGGCAGGAAGCGCAGCGCGGTCGTCACCTTGCGGCCGAGTTGATCGACACTGAACTCGATCGCGAACTCGGAGCGATCGGATTGGATCGGATACTCGAGCAGCACGTCGAGAAGCTGCTGGGTCCAGTAGAGCTCGAGGCTCGGATCGAGCGGCGCCCCTTCCAGGTGCGCCAGCGCCTCCTCGTAGGAGGCAAACGATTTGTCGGACGGCAGCGATATACGCGCGTGGACCACACGCGGCGCCGGGAGCGGCGTATCGTTCTCGGTACACCGTGATGTTGTCGGTGAGCATAGACCTTGGCGGCGCCGCGCAGCGCTTCATCGGCACGGGCGAGATCGATATAGCCGGGGCCGCGCGTCGGCACCTCCGCTTCATTCATGGCGGCGAGCGGCGCGCGCACGAGCAGCAGGAGGCGGTTGCCGGCGGGCTTGAAGAAGACGTTGAGCTTCACATCGCTGGGAATTCTCATGCGCAAGCGCACCAGACCCGACCGCAGCCATGAGCAAGATGGCGGCACATTACCCGCCAGAGCGCACTAAGCCCCTGGACGCGCACTGTTAGTCTCCCCTGAGGGGCGCAAGCTTAGGGGGCTTTCAAGTGCCGTTACAAGTCCTCCGGATTGGCGTATAATGCACGTAAAGAGGAAGCGTGCGCGACCGGCCAATGCGCCGGCGGCAAGCTTCCGGGCGGCGCTGCCGCCCATATCAGGGGAGGACGTGATGAACTTCAGCCAGAAGCGGAAGGTTATATCCGGCGTCGCGCTCGCCGCCGGCATCGCGACTTTGGGCATTGGGCAGGCGGTGCTGCAGCAGCATGCCGATGCGCAAGGATCGAGCGTCACCGCACCGGTGTATGAGGTTGATCCGCTCTGGCCCAAGCCGCTTCCCAACAATTGGCTGCTCGGCTGGACGATCGGCACATGGGTCGACGAGCAGGATCACGTCTGGGTGATCCATCGTGGTGCCGGCGGCCTGCACAACAACGAGCGCGGCGCCGAGCTCAATCCGCCGATCGCCGAGTGCTGCCGCACAGCCCCGCCGGTCCTGGTCTACGATCAGGATGGTGGCTTGGTGCGCTCCTGGGGTGGGCCGGGCGAAGGCTATGAATGGCCGCAGTCGAATCACGGCATCCACGTCGACTACAAGGGCAATGTCTGGATCGGCGGCAACGGCGAGAAGGATGCCCATATCCTCAAGTTCACCAAGGACGGCAAGTTCCTGATGCAGGTCGGCAAGTTCGGCCAGGGCAAGGGCAGCAACGATCCGGAGAACTTCGGGCGCGTCGCCAAGATCTGGGTCGATCCCAAGACCAACGAGGCCTATATCGCGGACGGCTATGGCAACAAGCGCGTTGCGGTTCTCGATGCCGACACCGGCAAGATGAAGCGCTACTGGGGCGCCTACGGCAACAAGCCGGACGACGCTGCGCAGGGCCCCTACGATCCAAAGGCGCCGCCCCAGCAGCAGTTCCGCAATCCGGTGCACTGCATCGAGCGCGCGAACGATGGCCTCGTCTACGTCTGTGACCGCCAGCACGACCGGCTGCAGGTCTTCACCCCGGAAGGCAAGTTCGTGAAGGAAGCGTTCTTCGCCCGCAACACGCTCGGGTCGGGATCGGCTTGGGACATCGTGTTCACCAAGGACCCGGACCAGCGCTTCATCCTGTTGGCAGATGGCCAGAATTCGCGGGTGCGCATCATCGTGCGTGAGACGCTGGAAGAGATCACCGCCTTCGGCGCCGGCGGCCGTCAGCCCGGCCAGTTCTACGGTGTGCACAGCCTCGCGTCGGATTCCAAGGGCAACGTCTACACGACCGAGACCTACGAGGGTAAGCGCGTGCAGAAGTTCATCTACAAGGGCATCGGCACGGTGCCGCGCGGCTACCAGGGCGTGCTTTGGCCCCGGAAGGCGTAAATCAACTATAAATCCGTGGCCCGGTATGAAACTCGCTAGGTGGGGGCTGATATGAAACTCGCTAGATGGCTTAATGGCACCGATCCACCGACCCGGGGGGCGCGCTCAGTAAGCCGGGCGGTGTGAAAGCGGAACCGGGAAACTCGCCAGACGGACCCAATTTCCCAATGGGTCCGGGCATCAAGCGCGTCTAGCAGCGCGCTTCACCACCGGTCAATCTGGGGGCATTTTTCCCCTGGTCAAGCCATCGGCCCGAGGTCCTTGGCTCTCGCGGCACTGTCCGAGCGCAATATTTAGCTGCCTCTGTAATCGTTCCTTTTTTATACCTGTTCATTGGGCCGTCGGAGGGCCGCGATGAATTTTGAGATCGATTTCATCAGGATCGGTCTCGGTGCAAACCCTTCCGCGTGCTGCGGTCGGTCATGTTGTCGTCTCCCATTCGGACCGCGTCATTTAAGCTCGATATCACCGGTGCAGAAGAAAGCGATGATCACGCCGCAATGATGTGATCGATAATCGCAAGAGCGAGCAGGAGGAATCCCCCACGCTAGCGTCGACGTTCTTCGTCATCGAGTACAGGTTGCACATCGAGCACTATCCCGGGTCTTCGCCACTCTTGTGAGAAGCGATCCACACGCGACGCCGCAAACGTCATCCTCCCCGCCGTCGGTCAGAATTTGCGCCGCATCCTCGCCTGGCTGAAGCTTCTCTTGCGCCTCATCCTCCGAGCACTCCTACAGGCGCTCGTGCAGTGTCCCAAGCTCAAGTGGGCTTGTTAACGGACGACTGAGCAGCACAGCGGGGTCGGCGACCCGACGAGAGCCTCAAAGTCGCCTGTGACCCAGAGCCGCCCTCTGGCATGCTATGGAGTGCTGCGGCGCAGCGATTGGCTGGTCGATAACGGTGGAGGGACGAAATCTTCCTCGACCTCCCCGCCCCGAAAATATTCACAACTCGCGTTGCCACGAGGCGAGGATCGCTGTACCCTTATAATGATAACGCATTCAATAAGTGCGCTCGATAAACAATAAGTACGCGAAATAAGTACGTGTACATGGGAGGGAGAATTGGATCGACTTCGATCAGTAACCCTTCTTGGCGCTGCGGCCTGCACGATATGTGCTGCCGCTTTTTTTGCGCACACCATGGCTGCCCCCGCGAAAGATAACGATTCGAACCATGCAGGTGTCGTCGCGCCTGCTTTTGACCACCATTCGGTATGGTCCACCTGGAAGGGGCTGATATGAAACTCGCTAGCTGGCTTATCGGCATTTCTTGTGCCGTTGGTATCGTCTCGGCTGACTCCAAGGTCTTCTCCCAAACCGCGAACCAGGTCGCGCAGCATCCCAAATCGCAGTGGTCCACCATTCAGACCTACTGCTTCGGTTGCCACAACAAGTTCGTTGCCGCCGGTAACCTCTTTTTGGACCAGCTTGGCGCGGAGTCCGTGCCCGAGCAGCCCGAGATCTTCGAGAAAGTTGTGCGCAAATTGCGCGGGCGCCAGATGCCGCCGCCCGGGCTGCCCCAGCCCTCGCAGCAGGAAGTCGACGCGCTGATTGGCTGGCTCGAGAGCACGCTCGACGACAGCAGCAAGGAACACCTCGCGGGCCACGTTGCCGTCCAGCGCTTGAACCGCACCGAATATGCCAATGCGGTGAAGGACCTCCTGGCTGTGGAGATCGATCCCAACCAGTACCTGCCGGCGGATATCGCGGTCGAAGGCTTCAGCAACATCGCTGCCGCTTTGACCGTGTCACCCGCCTTCCTGGAGCAGTACATCAATGCCGCGCGGGGCATCGCGCGTATTGCATTAGGCAGGCCTATGCCGGAGGTCTTCAAAGCCTCCTTCCCGCCCCCCGCCACCGGCGACCAGGATGGCTACGTGGACGGCATGCCGCTCGGTACGCGCGGCGGCACGAGGTTCGAGTACACATTCCCAGCGGACGGGGAGTACCGCTTCACGATCAAGGACCTCGACTTCGGACTCTACCCGCGTGGGATCGAGAACGAGACAACGGTGGTCGTGCTGATTGACCGTAAGGAAGTCTTCCGGGAAAAGATCGGCGGCGAAGCGGATCGCGCGTTCGTGGATCATGGCGGCGGTGCACCGGCTGGGGCCAAGCTCATGCAGCAGCGGTTCACCAATGTCCCCCTGCAGGTGACGGCCGGTGTGCACGAGGTCGTCGTGACGTTCATCGAGCGTTCCCGCGTGGCAACCGACGACCTGATCGCAGGCGGCACCCAGTATAATGGGTTTGGTTTCAAGGGCTATCTGCGTCTGCCGCGCCTGATTGGGCCCGTCGAGATCGCGGGGCCGCACGGGGCGGGCCCCACGCGCACACCTAGCCGGGAGAAGCTGCTCATCTGCAGGCCCGAAGGGCCCGCGCAAGAGTTGGCCTGCGCCGAACGCATCACGCGAGATCTCGCCGGGCGTGCCTTCCGCCGGCCCATCACCAAGAAAGATATGGATGGCCTGATGGCCTTCTACGACGCCGGCTATAAATTCGACGGTTTCAACGCCGGGATCGAACAGGTGGCGACGGCGGTTCTGGTGAACCCGGAGTTTCTCTATCGCGGAGTCGCCCAGCCGAAGGACAGGAAAGACGCGAAATTCCATGCGCTGAGCGATCGGGAGCTGGCCGCGCGGCTGTCCTTCTTCTTGTGGAGGCGGGGCCCCGACGATGAGTTGCTCAAGGTCGTCAATGCGGGTGAGCTGCGACGTCCCGGCGTGCTGGACGCCCAGGTGCGTCGTATGCTGGCCGCGCCGCAGGCCGAGAGCCTGGTGACGGATTTCGCGCTCCGCTGGCTCGACCTCCTCGAGGTCGATAAATTCGAGTGGGATAAGCAGATCTTCCCCGAATTCAACGCCGAGCTGCGCCAGGATTTCGCGACCGAAATCGACCTCTTCCTGCGGAGCATCCTGCTTGAAGACAAGAACGTGGAGGAGCTGTTAGCGGCCGACTATACGTTCCTCAATGAAAGGCTGGCGCGACACTACGGCATCAAAACGGTGCACGGCACGCAGTTCCGCCGCGTCCATCTTGAGGACGGGAATCGCTATGGCCTTATCGGGAAGGGCGCCGTGCTGTTGCATACGTCCTATGGCAACAGGACGTCGCCGATCGTGCGCGGCGCCTGGGTTCTCGACAAGCTCCGCGGCACGCCGCCGGCGCCGCCGCCGCCGAATGTGGAGACGGATCTGAGCACGCCGCCGGGCGCGAAGCCGAAGACCATGCGCGCGATGCTCGAGGAGCATCGCAAAAATCCGACCTGCAACATGTGCCACGGTGTGATCGAGCCCCACGGACTGCCGCTGGAGCGCTTCACCGTCACCGGGCAGTGGCGCGACGTCGATTGGCAGGCCAATGAGCCCATCGATTCGAAGGTGGCAATGCCAGACGGCACGGAACGTCGAAGGTCCGGCAGAGCTGCGCCGCGTCCTCTTGAGCCGCCCCGGCCAGTTCGTCCAGGCGCTGACAGTGAAGCTCATGATGTACGCGCTGGGCCGCGAGATCGCGCCTCATGACATGCCGCAGGTCCGCGCGATTGTGCGCGATGCGGCCAAGAATGACTACCGGTTCTCGTCGATCGTATCAGGGATTGTATCGAGTGATGCATTCCGCATGCAGGCACTGGAGGAGTGAAGCCCATGATTCTGACCAAGAAGCATCTTTCTCGCAGGACCGTGCTCAGGGGCGCAGGTGTGTCCGTCGGACTGCCGTTGCTCGACGCGATGATCCCGGCCGCTACCGCGCTCGCTCAGACCGCTGCCGCGCCGAAGCTGCGGGCAGGCTTCTTCTATATGCCCCATGGTGCGGTCATGTGGAATACGAAGCATGGCCCGGAGATGGATCGCTGGACCCCGAGCGGTGCCGGCGCGGATTTCAAGCTTAACCACATTCTCGAGCCGCTTGAGAAGCACAAGCACCGCATGACCTCGTTCGGCCATCTCGAGAACAAGGCCAGCGTCGCCTCCGTGCACAAATACAACCCGGCGACCTGGCTCAGCGGGACCAAGCCCGATCTCAAAGCGCCCGGTCCCAGCATGTCCCCGACGATCGACCAGATCATTGCCGGGCGGATCGGTCAGGAGACAGCGTTGCCGTCGCTGGAAGTCCGCTCGGAGAGTGAAACCCAGGCGGTCTCCTGTGAGGCTGGATTCGGCTGTCTCTATAGCGCTACGTTGTCGTACCGGAATGCAAACTCGCCGTTGCCGATGGAGTCCAACCCGCGAAAAATTTTCGCACAGTTGTTCGGTGAAGGCGCCTCGGCGGAAGAGCGCGCGGTCATCGTCAAGCAGAAACGCAGCATCCTTGATTACATCGCCGATAATACCCGGGCGCTGCAACTGGATCTGGGTGCGGGCGACAAAGTGCGCCTCGACGGCTACCTGGACACGGTGCGCGAGATCGAACGGCGTGTTCAGCTTGCAGCGAGCCGCGATCTCTCGGGCGTGAAGGCGCCCGAGCTACCTCTGAGCGAGCAGGACAGCACGTTCGACAATCAGGTGAAGTTGTTGTTCGATCTGATCGCGATTGCCTATCAGGCCGATCTCACACGCGTCGCCTCCTACATCATGACCGGCGAAGGCACGAACCGGACCTATAATCACATCGGCGTGCCGGATTCCTTCCATCCGCTGTCACATCATGCCGATTATGTCGATCGGCTTGAAAAGCTGGTCAAGATTTAGCGCTATCACGTGGAGCGGTTCGCGGAGTTCGTCACGAAACTCGCCGCCACCCCCGATGGCGAAGGCACGCTGCTGGATCACTCGATGTTGCTCTACGGCTCCAACATGGGCAACAGCAACGTGCACGGCAATTATCCGTTGCCGAACATCCTGGTCGGCGGCGGCAACGGCGCGCTCAAGGGGGGACGCCATATCGATCTGCCCGTGCGCACGACGATTTGCAATCTGCACCTCACGCTGCTGAACAAGGCGGGGTTGGAGTTGAAGAGTTTCGCGGACAGCACCGGCGAGATCTCCGGTGTCTGAGCGCTCGGGACATCCAGCCATGAATTGCGGGGCAAGCATGAAACGCAGTGCAATAGTGGATCGCAGGGCAGTAGTGAAAGGTGCGTTGGGCGGCGCCTTAGGCGGTGTCTTGGGTCTGACCCTGCCGCCTTTCGCGCGCTCCGCTTTCTCCCAAGGAAGCCCCGCTGTCGTCCCGGTGAGCGAGGGTTTTGTGATGCTTACCGGCGCCGGGGGCAATATCCTGGTGCGGACGGGAAGCACCGGTCAGGTGCTGGTGGACAGCGGCGCTGCCGAGTTCACCGAGGCGGTGCATGCGCAGCTGAGTAAGCTGCCGGGTGGAGGCCGCGTCACAACTCTGTTCAACACGCACTGGCACCGGGACCAGGTGGGCGGAAACCTCGCCTTCGGGCAATCGGGGGCGACGATCATTGCTCACGAAAAGACCCGGGCGCGTCTGGCGACGGATTATTACCTGGGGGTCGAGGACCGGTACGAGAAAGCCCTGCACAAGGCGGCTCATCCGACCGTGACCCTTTTTTCCGGTAACAAGACCCTCGCGGGCAGCGAGCGGATCGAATACGGCCATCTGGTCGAGCCTCATACCGACGGCGACATCTACGTATTCTTCCGGGATGCGAATGTGCTGGCCGTGGGTGATGCCATCTCGCCGGTGAAGGACCCCATACTTGACTGGTTTGGCGGCGGCTGGCTGGGCGGGCGCGTCGATTCGCAGGAAAAACTCTTGAAACTCGTCGATGAGAAGACGCGGATCGTGCCGAGCTATGGTCCGGTGGTGGGCCGCGCCGAGCTACAGGCCGAGCTCGACATGATGCGCATGCTCTTCGATCGCATGCTTGTTCTCGTCAAGAAGGGCATGAGCGCACAAGACATGCTCGATGCGGGAGTTATGAAGGATCTGTCTCGGACCCTCCGCGACCCGTACCGGTTCGCCTACGACGCCCATAAGGGCTATTGGGCGCATCACAATTCTCTCGGGCCGGATGTGCTCTGATGGAGACCGTTATGAAACGTGCGATTTTCGCAGCCATGTTCTGCCTCGCGGCGGCCAGCACGGCTGGCGCTGCCGGTGACACCCTCGCTGGTCTGATCCAGGCCGGTCATCGGGACGCCGCGCTCAAGATGATTGCCGCGGGCGCCGATGTGAACGTAGCCCAGGGAGACGGCACAACGCCGCTGCACTGGGCCGTCTACAAGGTAGACGCAGATATTGCCCGCGCGCTGCTCGCGCGTGGGGCGAAACCCGATGTCATGAACAATTACGGCTCGAGCCCTTTGGCGGAGGCGGTCAAGGTTGCCAATGCTCGCCTGGTCGAAATGCTGCTCGATGCAGGCAGTAATGTAGAGGTGCCGAACCAGGAGGGTCAGACGTCGTTGATGTTGGCCGCGCGTGCAGGATCTCTGGACGTTGCCAAGCTGCTGGTGCGCCACGGCGCCAATGTCAATGCAAAAGAAAAATGGCGCGGCCAGACGGCACTGATGTGGGCGGCGGACGCACGCTCAGTCGAGCTGACGCGGTTTCTCATCGACAATAAGGCGGACGTCAATGCCCGGGCGCTCGCCACCGACTGGCCGAGCCAGTTGACCGGCGAGCCGCGCAATCAGTATCGCCCGACCGGCGGCTTGACACCGCTGCTCTATGCGGCGCGCTCGGGATGTACGGATTGCGTGCAGGCGTTGCTGGACGCCGGCGCGAATCCCAACCTGCCGAACCCCGACGGTGTGACGCCGCTGATGGTGGCCATCGACAATTTCGCATACGACACGGCGAAGCTTCTGTTTGACCGCGGCGCCAATCCGCATCTGTGGGACTGGTGGGGCCGCAACGCGCTGTACACGGCGATTGACATGAATACGTACAGTCTGGATGCTTACACAGAGCGCACCGGGCCGCCCATCGTGACGACGAAGACCACCGCGCTTGAGCTCGCGCGGCTGTTTCTCAAGGCCGGCGTCGACCCCAATCATCAGTTGAACATGCACCGGCCCGGGCGCGGCGGCAATTCCGGTCGCTTCGCTGATGAGATCATAACCACCGGCGCTACGCCCATGTTGCGCGCCGCCGCATCACAAGACAGCGAGGCCGTAAAGCTGTTGCTGGAATACGGAGGGCGTGTCGACGTGCCCAACGTGATGGGCGTGACGCCGCTGATGACCGCCGCGGGGTTCGGCATGGAGCCCAGCCCGCGCTTCAATCCCAGCGCCCCCGATGCGCAGGATCGGTCGATCGCAACGCTTGAAATACTGCGGGCGGCCGGCGCCGACATCAATGCGCGGATTACTGACGTCACGAGCAGGACCGCGCGCTGGGGGCGTGGCAGCCTTCTGTCGGAGCGGAGCGGGCAGAGCGCGTTGTACGGCGCGGTGCAATGGGCCTGGCCCCGTGTGGTCCAGTATCTGATCGATCACGGCGCGGAAGTGTCCGTCAAGGACGACCGCGGCGTGGCACCGCTCGATGCAGCTTTGGGACGGGCCGGCAGCAGCGACAATCGGCCTTCGCCCGCGGTCGCCAAGATACTCCAGACGGCAATGGGCCAGTAGGGTCCGCAATGAAACGTGCCATTTTCGTAGCCATGTTCTGCCTCGCGGCGGCCAGCACGGCTGGCGCTGCCGATGACACCCTCGCTCGTCTGATCCAGGCCGGTCATCGGGACGCTGCGCTCAAAATGATTGCCGCGGGCGCCGATGTGAACGTAGCCCAGGGAGACGGCACAACGCCGCTGCACTGGGCCGTCTACAAGGTCGACGCGGATCTTGCCCGCGCGCTGCTCGCGCGCGGGGCGAAACCCGATGTCATGAACAATTACGGCTCGAGCCCTTTGGCGGAGGCGGTCAAGGTTGCCAATGCTCGCCTGGTCGAAATGTTGCTCGATGCAGGCAGCAACGCAGAGGTGCCGAACCAAGAGGGTCAGACGTCGTTGATGCTGGCCGCACGTGCGGGATCTCTGGACATTGCCAAGCTGCTGGTGCGCCACGGGGCCAATGTCAATGCACAAGAAAAATGGCGCGGCCAGACGGCGCTGATGTGGGCGGCGGACGCAGGCTCAGCCGAGTTGACGCGGTTTCTCATCGACAATAAGGCGGACGTCAATGCCCGGGCGCTCGCCAACGACTGGCCGAGCCAGTTGACCGCCGAGCCGCGCAATCAGTATCGCCCGACCGGCGGCTTGACACCGCTGCTCTATGCGGCGCGCTCGGGATGTACGGATTGCGTGCAGGCGTTGCTGGACGCCGGCGCGAATCCCAACCGGCCGAACCCCGACGGTGTGACGCCGCTGATGGTGGCCATCGACAATTTCGCATTCGACACGGCAAAGGTCCTGTTTGAGCGCGGCGCCAATCCGCATCTGTGGGACTGGTGGGGCCGCACGGCGCTGTACACGGCGATCGACATGAATACGTACAGTCTGGATGCTTACACAGAACGCACCGGACCGCCCGTCGTGTCGACGAAGACCACCGCGCTCGAGCTCGCGCGGCTGTTTCTCGGCGCCGGCGTCAATCCCAATACTCAGCTGAACATGCACCGGCCCGGGCGCGGTGGCAATTCCGGCCGCTACGCCGAGGAGATCATGATCACCGGCGCCACCCCCATGTTGCGCGCTGCCTTGTCACAAGACAGCGAGGCCATAAAGCTGTTGCTGGAATACGGAGGGCGGGTCGACGTCCCCAACGTGATGGGCGTGACGCCGCTCATGGCCGCCGCGGGGCTGGGCATGGGCCGAGCCAGCCCACGCTTCAATCCCAGCGCCCCCGATGCGCAGGATCGGTCGATCGCAACGCTCGAAATACTGTTGGGGGTCGGCGCCGACATCAATGCGCGGATTACTGACGTCACGAGCAGGACCGCGCGCTGGGGGCGTGGCACCTTGGTGTCGGAACGGGGCGGGCAAAGCGCGTTATTCGGCGCGGTGCAATGGGCTTGGCCTCGCGTAGTCCAATATTTGATTGATCACGGTGCGAACGTGTCCATCAAGGACGACCGGGGCGTGGCACCGCTCGACGCGGCTTTGGGGCGGGCCGGCAGTGCCGACAATCGGCCTTCGCCCGCGGTCGCCAAGATACTCCAGACGGCAATCAGCCAGTAGACTGTAGGATGGTTTTGACAGATTGGCCCCGGCTGCCCCGCCGGGGCCTTTCCTTTCGGTCGGGATTGGATTTATCTCGTGGGAGCAGAGCGCCCTCGGAGGACGAGATTTGACTACTGCCGCCATCGACTGCGATGTGCACCCGCAGGTGCCCAACCTGAAGGCGCTGTCCCCGTACCTGGAACCCTTTTGGCGTGACTCATTTACAGAGCGCGGCATTCCAGGCTTCGAATCCAACACCTATCCTCCCCATGCGCCGTTAAGCCTGCGCGCAGACTTCAAAGGCAAAGACCATCCGGCAACCGACGTCACGCGGCTATCGGCGCAGGTGTTCGATCGCCTCAAGGCGCAGACTGCGATCTGCAATTGCCTCTACGGTGTCGAGCTCATCTTCAGCGAAGACATGGCGCTGGCGGTCGCGCGCGCGGTCAACGACTGGATCGCCAAGGAGTGGCTCGACCGCGATCCGCGGCTGCGCGCATCGATTGTGGTGCCCACGCAAAACGTCGAGTTTGCGGTCTCCGAGATCGAGCGCTGCGCCAAGGACAAGCGGTTCGTGCAGATCATGATGCTGGCGATGCAGGAGTCTCCGCTTGGGCGCCGGCAGTGGTGGCCGATCTATGCTGCCGCGGAGCGCCACGGGTTGCCGATCGGCATTCATCCGGGCTCGACCTACCGCCATTCACTCACTTCGCTGGGCTGGCCGACTTTCTATCTCGAGGACTATGTGGCCTACGCGCAGGCATTCCAGTCGCAGCTGACGAGCCTGATCAGCGAAGGCGCCTTCGCCAAGTTCCCCGGCCTCAAGGTGGTGCTGATCGAATCGGGCGTGACCTGGCTGCCGGGCTTTCTGTGGCGGATCTCGAAATTCTGGCGCGGCGTGCGCGCGGAGGTTCCCTGGGTCGACCGCTCGCCGGCCGACATCGTGCGCGACCATGTGCGGCTGACCATCACGCCGTTCGACGCGCCCGAGAATGCGGACACCATCGAGCGCATCATCGATCAGCTGCGGTCCGACGAGCTTCTGCTTTACGCGTCGGATTTCCCGCACTGGCAGTTTGATGGCGAAAGCGCCATGCCGCCCGGCTTGCCGGAGGGCCTGCAGCGGAAGATACTGGTGGAGAATCCGCTCGCGACCTATCCGCGCCTCAAGGAGGCCGTGTCATGAACATCGAGCTGCGACAGCCGGACGTCAGCCAGAAGACCCGCCTCAAGGTCATCGATGTCGATATCCATCCCAAGAGCGGGATGGAGGACTTGCGGCCCTACCTCGCCAAGCGCTGGTGGGACCACTACACGACGTTCGGAGCGCGCACGCGCCAGGGCTTCCTGAAGGGCTTTCCCTATCCCAAGAGCCAGCCAATCGCCTCGCGCCGCGACAGCTGGCCGCCCGGCGGCGGACTGCCGGGCAGCGACCTCAACTTCATGAAGCAGCAGTATCTCGATCTTTATCCGCTCGAATACGCGATCATGAATCCGCTGTCGCCGACCGGGCAGGGCGATCAGAACGACGAGTTCAGCGCCGTCATGGCGAGTGCCGCCAACGAGTTCCAGCTCGACGGCTGGAATGCGCGCGATCCGCGGTTGCTCGCCTCCGTCGTGGTGCCCTACGAGGACCCTGAAGCCTCGCGCGCCGAAATCCGCCGCCGCGCCGGCGACAAGCGTTTCGCGCATGTGCTGCTCAAGAGCCGCACTAACGAGCTGCTGGGCAAGCGTCGCTACTGGCCGATCTACGAGGCGGCGGTGGAGGCGGGGCTGCCGGTCGGCATCCACGTGTTTGGTACCAGCGGTCGGCCGGCGAGCAATACCGGCTGGCCTTCGTTCTATATCGAGGACATGACCGAGCACGCCTCCTGCTGCCAGGCCCAGGTCGTGAGCCTCATTCTCGAAGGCGTGTTCGAGCGCTACCCCGAGCTCAAGATCGTGATGATCGAGGCGGGCTTTGCCTGGATGCCGCCGCTCGGCTGGCGCATGGACAAGCACTGGAAGACGCTCAAGTCCGAGGTGCCGCATCTCAAGCGCGCGCCGTCGGAATATCTGCGCGAGCATTTCTGGGTCTCGACCCAGCCGATGGAGGAGGCGGAGGAGCCCGACCATTTGATGGAGACCATGACCTGGGTCGGCTTCGACCACATCATGTTCGCGAGCGATTATCCGCACTGGGATTTCGACGACCCCCTGCTGGCGCTGCCGCCGGCGCTCGATCACGAGCGCCGCAGCAAGGTGTTGAGCGAGAACGCGCGCGCGCTCTACCGGCTCGATTGATCGGCCGGATTGATTCCAATGGCCGGCCACGTGGTTGCGAGCGTCGACGAGATCCCGCCGGGCACCCGCAAGCTCGTCGAGGTGAACGGCCGCGCTATCGTGGTATTCAATCTCTCCGGCGATTTCTTCGCGCTCAACAATCGCTGCCCGCATCGTGGCGGCAGCCTTTCCGACGGCATCCAGACCGGGCTGGTTGAGTCGAAGGTGCCGGGCGAGTACTGCTATTCGCGGCCAGGCGAGATGGTGAAATGCCCCTGGCACGGTTGGGAGTTCGACATCCGCACCGGCAAGTCGTGGTGCGATCCGGCCCGCATCCGCGTGCGGCAATATCCGGTCAGCGTGAAGCCCGGCACCGAGCTGGTCGAGGGCCCGCATGTGGCCGAGACCTTTCGGGTGCGGGTCGAGAACAATTACGTCGTCGTCGAGGCGTGATACCGCTTGATTGGCTGACTTCGCTCGTCCCCGCTTGCGAATATGTAAAGCAATGCATCTCCCGCTGTCGTCCCCGCGAAGGCGGGGACCCATACGCTGTGTCGTTGCGATGTTGTGTGGCCGGCGGCGAATCGAAAGGTCAGTGGCTATGGGTCCCCGCCTTCGCGGGGACGACAGCGGATAGTTCCGTGCCAACGACAGTTCAAGAAGTTTCACAAGCTCTTGCGCTGGACGAACAGTCGTACGCAACCCGCTCAGCTGAGCAGGAAGTCGCTGGCGTGCAGGCTCGCGAGCTGCACGTGCTGCAGCGTAACCACGTCGCCGGAATCGAGCGTGATCACGACATCGGCGCCGACCTGCTGGCTTGCGGCCAGCACCGCCTGGAAGTCGCTGAACACACCATCCTGGAACGCGATGTGATCGCCGCTGCGGAAGTCTGTCACCATATCGTGCCCGAATCCGGCGGCGAACACGAATGTATCGCTGCCGTTCCCGCCGGTGAGCGTGTCGTCGCCCGCACCGCCGCCGAGCCAGTCATCACCATTGCCTCCAGACAGGAGGTCGTTGCCGGCCCCGGCGGCGAGGTGATCATTGCCGTTGCCGCCCGTGAGTGTGTCGACGCCGCTGCCGCCATCGAGCCAATCATCGCCATTGCCGCCGCTCAGCGAGTCGTTGCCCGCCGCGCCGAGCAGCGTGTCATCACCATTGCCGCCGGAGAGATCATCGTTGCCGATCCCGCCGTCGAGCGAGTCATTGCCATTGCCGCCGCTGAGAGTGTCGTGGCCGCGGCCACCGTTCAGAATGTCGTTGCCGTTGCCGCCCGAGATCAGGTCGTTGCCGGCTGCGCCGGTCAACGTGTTGTTGCCGTTGCCGCCATTGAGCACCTGTCCGGGCTCGGCCACGAGCGCGATGGTGGTGCCGCCGTTGCCATCCGATGTGAGCGCGAAGCCCAGCCCCGTGTAATCCTCGCTGGGATCGAGCTGCAGGGTGACAGGCCCGGATGAGCCGCCCGAGATGGTCAGCAGGTTGTTCTCGTTAAGCGTCGCGCTTGCAGCGAGCCCGATGCCCTGCAGGTCGATCACGTCGCCGAGCGCAAAATTGTCGATGGTGCCGTCGAAATCGCCGTCCGCGAGCGTGCTTGCGACAAGCCGCAGCGTCTGCGCACCTGCTTCGAAGCTAAGCGTGTTGACGCCGTCGCTCCCGAGCGTCCAGTCGCCACCGATCAGATCCACGACCTCGATATTGGCGAAGCTTGCGACCGTGCCCTGGCCGCTGCCGGAGAGATTGATGGTGTCGGTGTCGGCACCGCCGTCGATCAGGCCGGAAATGCTCGATCCCGTGAGGAGATTGAGCGTGTCATTGCCGGCATCGGTCGCGATGCTGCCGATGATGGTCCCGGCATTGGTGATGGTGTCGGCGAAGCCGCCGACGATGACGATGGCTTCGCCGTTGTCGCCCTGGATCAGGCCCTCATTGAAGATGGTGGCGGCCGCAAACGCCGGGTTCGTGGTGCCGTCAAGGTTGCCGCCGCCATCAACCGTGATCGCGCGTTGCGAGCTTACGATCGTCCCGTCCGTGTAGTTGTTGATCGTGCCGCCGCCAACCGTGACGCCCTCCGAGAGGCCGCCGGTACGGATGCCAAGCGCTTGAATAGATCCGTGGTTGTTGAGCGCGATCAGCCCGTCGACATCGACCGCGTCGCCGGACTGCACGCCCTCGACCGAGATGCCGATGATGGTGCCGGAGTTGTTCACCATCGTGGTGGTCGTGCCGGCGGTGTCCATGTTGATGCCGGCGCCGCTCTGGCCCGTAATGGTGCCCTCGTTGTTGACCGTGATCGGCTCATTGCCGGTGATGCCGTGGCGGGCGCCGGTGATCGAGCCGCCTTCAAAATTGTTCACGATGCCGCCGGCGTTGCTCTGGAAATCGATAGCGTCGTTGCCGGTCGAGGTCGGCGTGCCGTTGAGCGCGACGATCGCTCCATGGTTGTTGATCGTGGCGTTGGCGCCGGGCCGGATCGCGTCGGCATCGGCAGCCTGGATGAGCCCCGTGGCCTCATTGGTGATCGTGACGTGGCCGAGCGGCGAGACGAGGTCATTGAAATCGATCGCCTGGCCGTTGTTGGCTCCGGTACCGGTCGACTTGATCGCGCCGGCGTTGTCGATCGTGAACGTACCGGTCGCGGTCGGGCTGAGCGTCGTCGCGGTGATGCGGATCGCGTCGCCCGCGCTTTGGATGGTGCCGCCTGCCGTGTTGGTCAGGTCGAAGGAGCTGATATTGGTCAAGTTGGTGGTGTTAAGATTGATGGCGCGCGCAATGTCCGACTGGATGAGGCCGCTGTTGTCGATATCGATATGGCCGGCGCCCGGCCGGATGGCGTCATCGCCGACCGAGCGAATGGTTCCGGTGTTGGCGATCTCAATGTTGGCGGTCGACGCCGTGATGGCGGCAAAGTCGAGCGCCTGTCCGGCGGTCGACGTCACCGTGCCGGCATTGTTAAGCGCGATCGTGCCGTTGCTGACATTGGTGTTGATGCGGAAAGCGTCATTCGCGGAGGTGATGGTTGCGCCCGCATTGTTGTTGACGGTGATGCTGCCGGTCGAGAACGTGCCTGATGTGTCGATGGCGCGCGTCGTGGCGTTGATCGCGCCTGAATTGTTGATCACGACCCCCGGCGCGTTCGATCCGCCGGTCCAGGTGATCGCCGTCGCTGCCGAGAGCGTGCCGCCAGCTTGAATCGTGCCGACGTCGTTGGTGTTGACTGATTTGGCCGTGGTGTCGGTGATGCCGGAATTGACAGTAAAGCTAGCCATGGGGCTCCTCCATGTGAAAAACGAGCGGCGATGAGGGGGATGGCGCCTTTACGCTTCGGATCGAGCGTGCGACCCGCGGACGGAGTCGACGACGAGGGACACCATTGTGGGGTTCTGTAACAGCGACGTGACGGCCTGTTAAATCCTGTTAAGATGCTACCGCAGCGCGGGAATGCGGATCACAATGCCCAAGCGAGACCTGTCAAATGCGGGAGCTGTCAAATTCCGACGAGGTCTATTTCGAATTCGTCGCCATTGGGCACAGCGTCAAGGTCACCGCTATTCACGCCGCGTCTGGCACTGAGGTGAGCGTCATCGGTCCTGCGAGCGCCGCGCGCTCGGACCTCGAGCGGCTCGCGATTCAGAAACTCGCCGCACGCCTCAAGAATGACGCATGAACGCTGGTGATCCGCTTCTACGATAGCAGCGGAACAGCCCTGCTTGTGTTGGCGAATGCCGAGACTGGCCAATCTTTCCGGATGGGTTGCGCAGGCTAGCCTCATTCTCGTGGCATCGGTCCACCAAGAGCTTCGCTCTCGGAAACTATCTGGAGGACATCATGCGAGAGAAGGGTACCGCTCGTGCTGCGCGCTCGATGATGGCGGTCATGCTGCTGCTGGTCGCATGTGTTACTGCCGACTTGGTCGTATCCGCAGCCAACGCGCAGGTGCCAGCTCCAGCACCGGCGCCAGCGCGCAATCCCGCAGTCGAGGCGGCAGTGGCGACCGTCGACAAGACACTGGCCGATCCCAGCAAGAAGGAGGCTCTTTGCGCCTACGCGCGAGCGAGAGGTGCGGCCGGCGCGGCCGCGTCAAACCAGGCAGTTGGGCACCACAGGTCGCAATCCCATCCAGCGCGAGCGGCAGCAGGTGGACCAGCTCAGTGCGCTCGGAGGCGCACAGGGAGCGGAGCGGGAGGCCGCCGTCGAGGTCGGGGCCGAATTCCAGCGCGCCGTCGAGATTTTGCGCGTTGGCGACTACATGCGGGCGATCCGGGTCGAGCTTGCCTTGCAGACGCTTTGCAAGCCGCAGCAATAGGTTACGGTCCATTCGGCCGAGCAATTAAATTTTTGCCCCCCTGTCGGGGTCGGGCATACTGGCACGTCCTTGCAGTGAGGAGAGTGCCGCATGCAATACGCAATCCTTTGCTACCACGATGAAAAAGTGACCTGCGCCTGGTCCAAGGAGCAGGATGATGCAGTCATGGCCAAGCTTGGCGGGGTCATGGACAAGCTTTCCCGGCAGGGCAAGCTTGGCCCGGTGGCGCGGCTGTTGCCAACCACCGCCGCCACCACGCTGCGCAAGGACCGCGAGCAGCCGATCGTGATTGACGGCCCGTTCGCCGAGACCAAGGAGCAGCTCCTGGGCTTCTACATCGTCGACTGCCAATCGCTCGATGAGGTGCTCGAGATTGCGAATGAGCTTGGGCAGGCCAATCCGGGCGGCGCCTATGAGATCCGGCCGGTCGGCGTTTTCATTCCGGGAAAGACCGCAGCGTGAGCGACACTGGCTGGATCAGCAACGTCCTGACTGCTGCCCGTCCGCAGGCGGTGGCCGCCCTGCTGCGCTATTTCCGCGATCTCGACACCGCGGAGGAAGCCTTCCAGGAGGCCTGCCTGCGCGCGCTCAAGGCTTGGCCCAGCAATGGCCCGCCGCGCGACGCGGCGTCCTGGCTGATCATGGTGGGCAAGAACTCTGCGATCGATCATGTGCGCAGGCAGCGCCGCTTGCAGCCGCTGCCGCCCGACGAGTTGATATCGGACCTGTCCGACGCCGAGGAGGAACTGGCCGACCGGGTCGACGAGGCCGACTATCGCGACGACATTCTGCGGTTGCTGTTCGTGTGCTGCCATCCGGAGCTGCCGGCGACGCAGCAGATCGCGCTCGCGTTACGCATCGTGTCGGGGCTTTCGGTCCGGCAGATCGCCAATGCGTTTCTGGTGAGCGAAGCCGCCATGGAGCAGCGCATCACGCGCGCCAAAGGGCGTATCGCCGCTGGGCAGGTTCCGTTCGAGGCGCCGGGCCCGATCGAGCGCTCCGAGCGCCTGGGCGTCGTCGCCGCCATGGTCTACCTCGTGTTCAACGAGGGCTACACCACCAACGTGGCCGAGAAGGGCGTACGTGCGCCGCTGTGCGAGGAGGCGATTAGGCTCTCCCGCTTGCTGCTGCGGCTCTTCCCCACCGAGCCCGAGATTATGGCGCTCACTGCGCTCCTGATGCTGCAGCATGCGCGCGCGGATGCCCGCTTCGACGCCGACGGCATGGTGGTGTTGCTGGAGGACCAGGACCGCTCGCGCTGGAACCGCAAGCTGATCGCCGAAGGTCTGGCGCTGGTTGAGAAGGCACTGCGTCATCGCCGGCCCGGTCCTTATCAGGTGCAGGCTGCAATCGCGGCGCTGCATGCACGCGCGCCGCGCTTCGAGGACACCGATTGGAACGAGATCGAGCTCCTTTATGGAACACTCGAGCGCATGCAGCCGTCTCCCGTCGTCACGCTCAATCGCGCGGTGGCGGTCTCCATGAGCCGCGGTCCCGAGGCCGCTCTCGCCATGATCGAGCTCTTGGCCCAGAAGCTTAACGGCTACTTCTATTTTCACGGCGCACGCGGGGCATTTCTGAAGAAGCTCGGCCGCGCGGAAGAGGCTCGGGTTGCTTTCGATCGCGCGATTGCGCTTGCCAACACGCCGGCGGAAGCCGACCACATCCGCCGCCAGATCGACCGCCTGTCCGCCGGCTCGGAACCTCAGTCTGGTACCATGAGCGGTGCGCGCCCCTGACGCGGCAAAATCCCTGAAAAAAACATTCGGACCTGTCGGCTCCCGGCCGCGTTCTTCGTCCTTGGGGCAAGTTCGGGTTCCTGTAACCGGGTTTCTGTAAGGAGAGCGAGCAATGCCGATCAAGCAAAGAATTACCCCGTTCCTGTGGTTCGACGGTCAGGCCGAGGAGGCCGCCAATTTCTATGTCTCGATCTTTCCCAACTCGAAGGTCGGCTCGACCTCGCGTTATGGCGAAGCCGGGCCCGGCCCCAAGGGCAGCGTGATGACCATTGCCTTCGATCTCGACGGGCTGTCGTTTACGGCGCTCAACGGCGGTCCGATGTTCAAGTTCACCGAGGCGATCTCGCTGGTGGTGCATTGCGAGACCCAGGCCGAGGTCGATCATTACTGGGACAAGCTCTCCGCTGGCGGGCAGCAGGTGCAATGCGGCTGGCTCAAGGACAAGTATGGGCTGTCCTGGCAGATCGTGCCCAATGCGCTGATGGAGCTTGTGCAGGACAAGGATCCCGCCAAATCGCAGCGCGTGATGGCCGCGATGATGCAGATGAAGAAGATCGACATCGCAGGATTGAAGGACGCGTACGCTGCGGCATAGCGCGGCACGATCTGTCACAAGCATTGCAATAACGGAGAGTAGTCATGGGTAATTACGTGGATGTTTTCGTTGTTCCGGTCCCGAACAAGAACATCAAGGACTATCGTGCGAACGCAGAGTTGTTCGGCAAGGTATGGCGCGAGCACGGTGCGCTGTCGTTCCTCGAGGTCGAGGCCGACGATGCCCCAATGGGCAAGGTCACCTCATTCCCGCAGAGTGTCGATCTCAAGCCGGATGAGACTGTGTTCGTCGGCATCGCCTCCTACGCGTCGCGGGCCCATCGCGACGAGGTCAGTGCCAAGGCGATGAAGGATCCGCGAATGGCCGGCATGAATGCGGCGACGATGCCGTTCGATGCCAAACGCATGTTCTGGGGTGGCTTCAAGCCATTTGTCGAGGCGTGACCCTTGCTTGGCGAAGCCGCAAGGTTGAGGACGGAGAGCGACCATGGAAGTGAAACCCTACCTGATGTTCAACGGCCGCTGCGAAGAGGCCATCAACTTCTATAAGTCAGAGCTCGGTGCCGAGGTGCTGGCGCTGATGCGCTTCAAAGAAAATACTCCGCCAGCTGGCATGACCCCGGCCAACTGGGACGACAAGGTCATGCACTCTTGCTTCAAGATCGGCCGAAGTGAGGTCATGGCATCAGACGGAATGTGCTCGGACGGCGCCGCGTTCAGCGGGGTCACACTGTCAATCCAGGTCGATAACGAGTCTGAGGCTGACCGCGCGTTCAATGCATTCAGCAAGGGCGGCGAGGTGAAGATGCCGCTCGGCAAGACCTTCTTCTCGCCGCGCTTCGGAATGGTCAGCGACCGCTTTGGCGTGTCCTGGATGGTCGTCACCACGCCGACGACCTGACCCTCAACGAAACACATCCATTCGAAAGCTCACATCATGTCTAAGCTGCGTGTCCAAGGTTTTTCCATATCGCTCGATGGCTACGGTGCTGGCCCGGGGCAGAGCCTCGAGAACCCACTTGGTGTGGGTGGCATGGCGCTGCACCAGTGGGTCTTCCCGACCCGGACGCTTCAAACGATGTTGTTCGGGAAAGAGGGTGGAACGACCGGCCCGGATGATGATTTTGCGGCGCGTGGCATCGCCAATCTCGGCGCGTGGATCCTGGGACGCAACATGTTCGGTCCCGTCCGCGGGCCCTGGCCGGACGACAGCTGGAAAGGCTGGTGGGGTGACAATCCGCCCTATCACGTTCCTGTCTTCGTGCTCACCCATCATCCGCGCGCGTCGATCACCATGGCTGGCGGCACGACCTTCCACTTCGTGACCGACGGCATCGAGGCCGCGCTCGAGCGGGCGACCGAAGCCGCGGGCGGCAAGGACATCCGCCTGGGTGGCGGTGTTGCAACCATCCGGGAATATCTGAAGGCCGGGCTCATCGACGAGATGCATCTTGCAATCTCGCCGGTTCTGCTTGGTGCGGGTGAGCATCTCCTCGGCAGCATCGATCTCACAAGGCTTGGCTTCGAATGCACCGAGCATGTGCCGACGGCGAGCGCGACCCACGTGGTGCTGACACGGCGCAAGTAATTCTTCGCGACACTGGACAGGAGACGACGATGCTTAAGATCATCGGCATTGTGGCCGGCGTTGGCGTGCTTGCGATCATTGCGCTGCTGGTCTACGCCGCGACCTTCCCTGACACCTTTCAGGTGCAGCGGACGCAGCGCATCAATGCTTCGCCTGAGAAGGTTTTTCCGCTCATCAACAATATTCACGCCATGAATACCTGGAATCCATTCTCTGAGGCCGATCCTGAAATCAAGATCACCTATACCGGCCCGGAAAGCGGCAAGGGCGCGCGCTATCAATGGACCGGCAACAGCCAGGTGGGGCAGGGCAGTATCGAGGTCGTCGATGTGGCGCCGCCATCGCGGGTCGCGCTCAAGCTCGACACGCTCAAGCCGATGGAGGGCCATCACACGGTCGTGTTCACGCTGGCTCCGAACGGCTCAGGCACGGATGTGAGCACCGACGTGACCTGGGCCATGACCGGCGAGCGCCCCTTCATCGGCAAGGTCATGGACGCGGTCTTCAACATGGACCGCATGGTGGGCGGCCAGTTCGAGAAGGGCCTGGCCAAGCTCAAGGCGATTGCCGAGAAGGCGTGAACGTGTGCCGCAGTGCTACAGAACAAGCCCGTAGGATGGGTTGAGCTCTTGCGAAACCCATCACTTCACCCGCAGCAGATGATGGGTTTCGCAGTCGCTCAACCCATCCTACGCGCCTCGACGCGTGGCTAGGCCATCGGCACCATGCCGCTCCACCACTGGGTGAGATTGGTGCCGGTGTCGATGTCGTATTTGCGCACGAAGCTGAGCTTGCCGTCCTGTCCGATCCGGAACACCGAGAGGGCAGCCGGAATGACGTTCACCTTGTCGCCCTGGCGCACCGCGATCGGGACCAGGCTTCCCGCCACCAGGATGCGCCCGCTGGCGTCAAACGAGAACGTGCGCGTGTGCGCACCCTGCGCATAGGCGGTCTCGATCAAGGTCGGCTCGCCAGTCTGCTGGTCGATGGCGTAGACCGCGATCGAGCTGTCGTTCGAGGCAAACACGGGCTTGCCTTCGAAGCGCTCTTGAGTGGCTGTGGGTGTCACGCCGGCACGATTGGTGAGATAGACAAAGCGCCCGTTGGGATGCACGTGGATCGGGCCCGCTGACGAGGTGTGCTTGTCGGCTCCCAGGATCGTGCTCTTGACGAAAAGAGGCTCCGGTGAGAGGCCGCCATCGGGCGTCAGCCGATAGACATAGATCTGGTTCTGTCGCTCGATCGACACGAAAACCCACGGCTGCGTCGGATGGAAATCGAGATGGCGCGGGCCGAAGCCGAGCCCGTTGCCCGGCTGAACTGCGGCCTTGTTGCTGAGCGCGCCGTCCTTGAAGCCAAACACCCGCAGCCCGCCCGGATCCTCCGGCGTCGTCGGCGTCGCATTGTTGCCGCGGGTCACCAGCAGCACCGACTGGTTGTTCGGCGCGGCGAGGATCTGGTGCGCATAGATGCCGCAGTCGAGCCCGGCTGCCTGCGGCACCGCCTCGCCAATCATGCCGTCCGCCTTGATGCGATGCACGCTGACGCTGCTCGGGCTGTTGTAGGCAATGAGCAGGTAATTGCCGGAGCGATCGACGCTGTTGTGGATCGGCCGATGCGCCAGCGCGATCGGCTCGCCGTGTGGCATGAGCACGCCAGACGGGTCGACGCGGAACGCCATCGCGTGATGGCTGTTGCCGCTCGTACCTGGGCCGCCGGAACTCGACGTCACGTACAGGAATTTCCGGCTCGGGTGCGGCCAGGCATATTGCGTGCCGTCGGGAAGCTTCACCGAGGCGCGCTTGGTCAGCGACGCGCCCTCGACGTCGACATCGTAGTGGGTGAACTCGGTTCCCACACCTGAATAGAGCGCCATTTTCTGTCCCGCCTGCGCCCAAAGGTTTGATGAAAGCGCAGGGGCTGCCATCGAGCCCGCGAGCAAAGTCGAGAATGTGCGACGGTCGATCATCTGCGTGTCCTCCCTATGAACCTGTTTTGGTTATTAGACGCCTGGCATGGCCGCTCGGCAACCGCCAATTGTGGCGCGGCCACGCAATTGGTACCCCCGTGGCTCCTGTGATAGGAAAGGCACATAACGACGTCCGGGAGGTAGCGCCAATGCAGGATGTTCTCGACATCGAGGTGAGGCCGCTCTCGCCTGCCTGCGGCGCAGAAATTCGCGGGGTCGATCTGACCAAACCGCTCACCGAGGCGCAGGTCAACGCCATCAAGAATGCCTGGGCCAAGCATCTCGTGCTGGTGTTCCGCGGCCAGCAGGTCAGCCAGGACGACCAGTTGCGCTTTGCGGCCTATTTCGGCGATCTCGGCAGCCGCAAGAAGGCGCCGGAGCCGCTGCGCAGCCGTGCCGAGGGCATTGCCCAGGACCATGAGAAGGTCCTCTTGGTGAGCAACATCAAAGTCGACGGCGTGCCGATCGGAGCGTTCGGCGAGGGCGAGTTCTGGTTCCACATCGACTCTGGCTATTCGGCGAAGCCCTACAAGTACACGTTTCTCTACGCGCTCGAACTGCCGTCGACCGGCGGCAACACCATGTTCTCCAACATGTACAAAGCCTACGAGGCGGTGCCGGCCGCGCTCAAGGAGAAGCTGCGCGGCAAGAAGGCGCTGCACATCCACGAATACAATCGCGCCAAGCAGGCCGGGCACTCAGGCGACATCAGTTCCATCCCGCACTACTACCACCCGGTGTTCATCACGCATCCCGACACCGGCCGCAAGACGCTGTTCGTCGACCGGCTGATGACGACGCGCATCGAGGGCGTGAGCCAAGAGGAAAGCGACGCGATCCTGGAACAGCTCTACGAGATCGGCGAGTGCCGCGAGTTCATCTTCGAGCATGTCTGGAAGCTCGGCGATTTCCTGATGTGGGACAATCGCTGCACCATTCATGCGCGCACCGACTTCCCGAAGGAGGAGCGCCGCCTGCTGCGCCGCTGCACGGTCGAGGGCGAGCCGGTTTACGAGTAGGAGACGGCTTACGAGTAGGAGATGTCATGAGCACCCGACTTCCCGCCCTGGACGAGTTCATCGGCGAGCTGCAGGCGATCTGGGCCGCCGAGAGCGAGAACGGCCGCCGCATGGAGCGCGCAAAACCGGTGCTCGAGAAGTTCGTGATGGAGCCGAGCCTGAAGGCGCATTCGGCCGACTGGCCCTCGACCGAAGGGCATAAGAACCTCTTGCTCTACGTCGATCCCGACCATCACTTCGTGATCAACGCGGTGGTGCGTATGCCTGGCCGTACCGGCAGCGTCCACGACCATGCCGACGCCTGGGTGCTCTACGGCATGCTCGACGGCACCGAGAGTCTCGAGCGCTACGACCGCCTCGACGATGGCAGCCGCGTGGGCTACGCCGAGATCAAGCTTGCCTCCGTCACCACCGGCTCGCAGGGCAAGGTCGATCTGGTGCCGCCCCATGCGATCCACGCGGAGCAGGGCGGCCCAACCCGATCGGTCGCCATCATCGTGCGCAGCCAGAAGCTCGGGCAGGGCACCGTGCTGCAGGGCCGCTACGACCCGAAGACCAACGTTCGGACCGAAGGCTACGGGCCCACCCAGGTGCCATACGAGCTGGTGGGGTAGGCGAGCGCTGCGGTAGGGTGCCAGTCGCCCCCGCCCCTAGATGTTGGGCAGCCATGCAGCCTTCCGCTCTACCGCTTGGCGGTCCCGGGCCGATGTGCTAGCCGATCCGTGTAACCCGTATCGCGCCTTTTGGCGATCTGATCCGCGATCCGCCTGGCGGGGCGCGAGGAGAAGCTCATGTCCGCAACCGAACCGTCCGCAAAAGTCCAAGACTCAAAAGCCCAGACCTCATCGATGTTTACCGCCTCGCTGGCGGAAAGCGACCCGGAGGTCGCGGACGCCATCGGGCTCGAGCTCGGTCGCCAGCGCGACGAGATCGAGCTCATCGCCTCGGAAAACATCGTCAGCCGTGCCGTTCTGGAGGCCGCCGGGTCCGTCCTCACCAACAAATACGCCGAGGGCCTGCCGGGCCGGCGCTATTACGGCGGCTGCCAGTATGTGGACATCGCGGAAAACCTGGCGATCGAGCGGGTCACCAGGCTGTTCGGCTGCCGCTTCGCCAATGTGCAGCCGCACTCGGGCGCGTCCGCCAACGTTGCCGCCTTCGTGGCAATGATGAACCCGGGCGACACCTTCCTTGGCCTCAATCTCGCGGCCGGTGGGCACCTCACCCATGGCTCGCCGGTGAACATGTCGGGCAAGTGGTTCAAGCCGGTGCCCTATAGCGTGCGGCGCGACGACCACCGCATCGACATGGAGGAGGTGGCACGGCTCGCACGCGAGCATCGCCCCAAGGTGATCATCGCGGGTGGCTCGGCCTATCCGCGCATCTTCGACTTCCGCGCCTTCCGCGCAATCGCCGACGAGGTCGGCGCCTACCTGATGGTCGACATGGCGCACTTCGCGGGCCTCGTCGCGGGCGGCGCGCATCCGAGCCCGTTCCCGCATGCCCATGTCGTTACGTCGACCACGCACAAGACGCTGCGGGGCCCGCGTGCGGGTTTCATCCTCACTGACGACGAGGCGCTGGCGAAGAAGATCAACTCGGCCGTGTTCCCCGGCACGCAGGGTGGCCCGCTCATGCACACGATCGCCGCCAAGGCGGTCGCCTTCGGCGAGGCACTGCGGCCCTCGTTCAGGCTCTACGCCAAGAATGTCGTGGAAAACGCCAAGGCGCTGGCCGAGACTCTCAAGTCGAAGGGACTCGACATCGTGTCCGGCGGCACCGACACGCACCTGATGCTGGTCGACCTGCGGCCCAAGCGCCTGACCGGCAAGGTGGCGGAAGTAGCGCTCGGGCGCGCCTATATCACCTGCAACAAGAACGGCATTCCCTACGACCCCGAGAAGCCCACCATTACGTCGGGCATCCGGCTTGGCTCGCCAGCCTGCACCACGCGCGGCTTCGGCATCGCCGAGTTCCGGCAAGTCGGTGAGCTGATCTCCGAAGTGCTCGATGCGCTGGCGCAGAAGGGCACCGATGAGGATACGCTGGTTGAGGCGGCGGTGCGCGAGCGGGTCAAGGCGCTGGTCGGGCGGTTTCCGATTTATCAGGGCTAGCAGATGTCTTGTTCAATGCCAGCGCTCCGTTCATTCCCGCGCAAGCGGGAATCCAGGGGCGACTTGCACTGGTCATTCGATCAATCTCTCTGGGTCCCCGCTTTCGCGGGGACGAACGGAGTGGTTCACTCTAGGAGGCGCTCATGCGCTGTCCGAATTGCGCGAGCCTCGATACCCAGGTGAAGGACTCGCGGCCGACCGAGGACTCCTCCGTCATCCGCCGCCGCCGCGTGTGTCTTTCCTGCCATTTCCGCTTTACCACCTTCGAGCGTGTGCAGCTGCGCGAGCTCACTGTGATCAAGCGCAATGGTCGCCGTGTTCCGTTCGATCGCGACAAGCTTTTGCGCTCGGTACAGATCGCGCTGCGCAAGCGGCCGGTCGAGGCGGAGCGGATCGAGGAGGCGGTGTCGAAGATCGTGCGCGAGCTCGAGAGCCAGGGCGAGAGCGAGGTGTCGTCCGAGACCGTCGGCGAGCTGGTGATGGAGGCGCTGCGCTCTCTCGATGACGTGGCCTATGTGCGCTTCGCCTCGGTCTATCGCAATTTCCGCGAGGCCAAGGATTTCGAGACCCTGTTGGGCGAGCTCTCGGGCGAGGACGACGCCAAGCCGCCTGCGACAGCGAGGAAGTGAGCTGCAATGCAGCTCTGCTTGTGCTAGGATGCCGGCCATGAACAAACGTCTGGAAACCCTGCTCCAGCGTATTCCGACCTGGCCGCAAGAGGCGCAGGACGATGCGGTCATGGCGCTCTCCGATATCGAAGAGAAAATCCGTATTCTCCGCTCATTGTCGCCCGAAGATCAGGCCAAGCTCGCGGCCTTGCGTGCGGACATCAATAGCGCGATCGAGCGCGGCGGCAGCTTCACCGATGAGGAAGTCGCCGAATACATTGAGCAGATCCATTCGGACGCCGAGCGTGAGAAGCAGTGATTGTGGCGCGCATTCGCTACACAGCGACTGCGCGCAGCGATCTTGGTGAGATTTACCGTTATATCCGCAAGCGCAGTGGTAGCGGCGAAACTGCAAGGCGCTTTGTTCATGAGCTTCGCGCAAAATGTGCGCAGCTTGCCGCCGCCCCGATCCAGATGGGACGCGTGCGCGCCGACCTCCGTCCCGATCTGCGCAGCCATCCGCACAAGGCCTATGTCATCTTCTTTCGCTATGAAGGCGGCGTGCTGGAGATCGTGCGCCTGACCGAGACGCACCGCGACATACCCCCGCTGTTCGGCGAAGACGAGGACCGCTGACCGGCGCGGCCTGCGGCTCTACGGCCCTTCCGTGCCGGCGCGCCGCTGGTGTAGCCTCAGTGCAAGGATGCGTTGGCTCCGGAACGGGGCGGACGCCCCATCCACCGCACTCAACGCGCGGTGGCGGACGTCAGGGAGGTTAGGAATGCTTCGCTTGCTGTTTCGCTCGTTTGTCCTGTCGGCGCTTGCGGGCGTGGTCTGTCTCGTTGCCACGGCCGCGCAGGCGCACGATCCGGCGAAATACCCCGATTGGGCCGGCCAGTGGCGGATCAGCGGCGGCAACCGCTGGGATCCGACCAAGCCCGGCGGGCGCGGGCAGCAGGCGCCGCTGAAGCCCGAATACCAGGTGCGTTTCGAGGAAAGCCTTGCGGACCAGAAGCTCGGCGGCCCCGGCAACGATCCAAGCTCGTGGTGCTTTCCGACCGGGATGCCGCGGCTGATGACCGCTATCTTTGCCATTGAGTTCGTCGTCCTGCCGGACGTCACCCACATTCTGTTTGAGAACCGGCAGCCGCGCCGGGTCTATACCGACGGGCGCGATTGGCCAAAGAACATCCCGGAGACCTTTGGCGGCTACTCGATCGGCCGCTGGCTCGATACCGACAACGACGGACGTTACGACACGCTGGAGATCGAGACGCGCTCGTTCAAGGGCCCGCGCAATTTCGAGCCGACCGGCATTCCGCTGCACGACGACAACCACTCGATCATCAAGGAGCGGCTCTATCTCGACAAGGCCGATCCGAACATCCTCAACAACGAGATCACCACCATCGACAATGCGCTCACGCGTCCGTGGATCGTGACGAAGAAATATCATCGCGATCGCTCGGGCGACTGGCTGGAGATGTACTGCAACGAGAGCAGTCAGCACATCTTTGTCAGCGGGGAGACTTATTACGTGAGCGCCGACGGCCACCTGATGCCACAGAAGAAAGATCAGCCGCCGCCGGACCTTCGCTACTTCCCGCAAGCGCAGAAATGACTACCGGCTAGCGCCGGCAACGACACTGCAACAAACGCTGGCCGCATATACGCGAGCCGACGCCAAACATAGGGAGGAGAGAACATGGCCAAGAAGCGTGAAGAGAAGCGTGAAATCAAGCGTGACAAGAAGCGGCAGGACGAGAAGCTTGCGGAGGAAAAGGCTCTCAATCGGCGTGATTTCTTCCGTGGCGGCGCGGCTGCCGGTGTCGGCGCTGCTGTGCTGTCGACCGGTGCCGTGGCGCAGGAGAACGGGGCGCAAGGCATTCGGTGGAACTACGAAGCCGATGTCGTCATCCTCGGCTCGGGCTGCGTCGGCCTGCATGCCGCGGTGCGGGCGCGCGATCTCGGCGCCTCGGTGCTGGTGATCGATCAGAACTTCGACGTCGGCGGCAAGCTCGTGCACAGCGGTGGCTGGACATCGCTCGGTGGCGGTGATGCGATTCAAGAACGTGACCGTATGGGGACCGATCCGCAGGGCCTCGGCCTGAAGGCTTCGCTCATCAAGCCCGAGGAGCTGGAGGATGATCCCGACCGCCTGTTCAGGGACATGACGGACTGGTCGGTCGTCGATGCCACCGGCGTCGCCCGCTATCGCTACAACGACCGCGAGCTGCATCGCGCCTGGGCCGACAATGCGCCCAAGACCCGGCAGTTCATGATGGACAACTATGTGCGCTTCGCGCGCATCGACGGCACCCACCAGGGCGGCGGGATGACACGCGCGCGGGCCGCGCGAGCGATGATGAAGCTTGCCGACAAGACCGACATCAAAGCGGGCACGGTTTCGCCGCAGGATCGCGGCGATCCGCAGGGCGAGCGGCATTCGCACTTCGCGCCGATGCGCCAGGTGCCTGGCGTCTCGGCCGAGTCGCTCGGCGCGCCCGGATGGGTGTGGGGCGGCTTCTCGATCGCGCGGCCGATGGAATTCTCGGCGCGCGAGAAGGGCGTGCGCTTCATACTCAATCGCCACATGGATGAGCTGATCCGGGAGCGGCCGTTCTCCGGGCGCGTCATCGGGGTCAAAGCCCGCTACACGCCACGAACCCATCCGGAGACCGGCGCGCGGCTCGAAAGCTTCTGGCAGAACGGCAACATCGACGAGCGCGCCGAGACGGTCTACATCCGCGCGCGCAAGGCCGTCATCATCGCGACCGGCGGCATGCAGGGCAGCATCGCGATGCGGATGATGATGGACCCCCGGATGAGCGAGCCCTCGATCGAATACGGCCCGAGCGCGCTCATTGGACCGCTCAACATGGACGGCAGCGGCATCAGCGCCGGGATGAAGATCGGCGCCTGCCTCGCCGGCATGATGATGAACTACCAGCACTCCTCCGGCTCGCCGACTCTCAGCAGCGTGCTTGGCACGCGCGATACGGTCGGCAGCACGTACCCCGGAACGCCTGCCTTCCTGTTCGCGCGCGCCAAGGGATTCAATATCGGCAACGCCGGATGGGAGCACGCCATCGCGGTCAACCAGGTGGGCCAGCGCTTCTACAACGAGCGATCCATCAACAACAACTCCAGCGATGCCAAATATCCGCCCGGCAGCGACGGCACTCGCAAGGAGTTCGTGCCGCTCGATTGGCGCAACGCCAGCCCGCAGCAAGTCAATGCGCAGAACCGGCGCTCGGCTGCCGTCGATGCGGCGCTTGCCATCAATGAGGGCTCGCGCGCGCCCGATTTCGGGTCGGGTCCGGTCTGGGCGATCTTCGACGCCGCGGCGGTTGCGCGCGGCGGCTGGAGGATTCGTTACCCCTACATTGCCGATCCGCCCGACGGCTACTTCCACAAGGCCGATACGCTCGCCGAGCTCGCCAAGAAGGTCATGGGGCATCCGTATCAGAAGATGCCGCTGAAACATCTCGAGAAGACCGTGGCGCGCTACAACGAGTTGGCGGGCAGGGGCAAGGACGAGGACTTCGACAAGCCGGTCCTGCACAGGATCGAGACGCCGCCGTTCTATGCCGCCGCGGCGACGATCCGCGTGAACGATTCCTACGGCGGGCTGCGCATCAACGGGAAGGGGCAGGTGCTGGACACGCAAGGCCAGGTCATCCCCGGCCTCTATTCCGGCGGCGAGGCGAGCGGCGGCGGCGCGCAGCATGGCATCGGTCGTGCCACCGTGCACGGCTACATCGCCGGCACCAACGCGGCGCAGGAGCCGGTGGCCTGACCGGCCACGCGTGTCGCCATGGCCGCAAAGCCAGTGAGCACGCACGGTGAGCGCACGTGCACGGTCGAGGTCGCCCCGAGCGAGGTTGATGCCGGAGGCGAGCTGACCGTGACCGTGCGCGCCTCTTGCCCGCACGGTTGCGACCTGAGCGGACAGCGCGTGTTGATCCGCGATCGGGACGACGCCGAGCTGGCGTGCGCAAAGCTTGAAGTGCTCGAGGATGGGGCATTCGGGACGGCGCTCGCCTTGCGAGCGCCGCTCAAAGTCGGCGAGCACATTTGGGAGGCCGTGCTTCCCGCATGTGAGAAAGACGGCGTGCGGCATGCGGAGAACGCGACCGCGTTCTCCTTCACCGCAATGCCTCATGCGGCGAGCGTGAATGTCTGGGGCCTGCCGTCCGCGATCCCGGCGGGTGAGCGCTTCAGCTTCAAAATAGGCATCAGATGCTCGGCCGGCTGCAAGCTCGCCGGCCGAGCGCTGAGCATCACCGACCACGACGGCGGGCAGGTCGCAGCCACAAAGCTAGGCGACGATGTCTGGCCCGGCACCAGCGCGCTCTATTTCGCCGAAGTGGAAGCGCAAGCGCCGCGCACGCCTGGCGACTTCACGTGGCAGGTTACGACCCCTGCATCTGAGCAGAGCGTGCCGCATGCGGCCGGCTCATGCGGCTTTTCGGTCAGGGTCGTCGCGCCACCCGATCACGAGGTGACGGTTGAAGCCTTCGACGGCGACACGCAGGCGCCCATCGAGGGTGCGCACGTGCTGCTGCATCCCTATCGAGGGCTAACGGACGAGCGCGGCGTGGCAAAAGTCAAAGTGGCGAAGGGCCGCTATACGCTGTTCGTATCCGGCTTCAACTACATCGGCCATGAGCGGATCATCGATGTGGCGAGCGATGTCACGGCCCGCGCCGAGCTTGCCGTGGAGCCGGAGGAAGAGGTGGATATTCGTTAGAGAGAGACTACACCTCCTTGTCGTCGTCCCCGCGAAAGCGGGGACCCAGTACTCCAGGACATGATTTGTAAAGTTCGGGTCGATTTGCACAATCGGTGTCTACTGGGTCCCCGCTTTCGCGGGGACGACACCGGGAACCCAATGATGCGCGGGAGCGAAACGGAGACTCGTTACGCCGTATGCGTGGGCCGTGGGCTGCGCTCCGCCATGTCCATCATCTTCTGTACCAGCCGCTCGGTGAGCTCGTGCCGGATGCCGGCGCTTGCCGGCTCGTCCCATAAGATTATGCAGCTCATGTGGGTCGGCGGCGAGGTCGTAAAGCTCGCCCCACGGCACGTCGCGATAGACGCTGATGCGCCAGCGCTCGTCGACGAGCGTGCGCATGGTCAATTCCGGCGGCAGCGCCGGCACTGGCCGCTGTGAGCCGTACTCGATCAGGATGCCGTCGTGGCCTGCGCCATCGTCGTCGTCGAGCGTCGGCAGCAGGCTCTTCCCCTGAATGCCGTTGTAGGGCGCAAGCCGGCGCGCGATCGAGGAACGTCGCTGCGAGATCGAGCGTGCTGTAGAGCGCGCCGCTGCGGCGCGGCGCCTGCGCGCCAGGCTCGACCCAGATGAACGGCACCCGGATCAGGCCCTGATAGGCGTAGGCGCCTTTGAGCATCAGTTGATGGTCGCCCATCAGGTCGCCGTGGTCGCTGGTGAACACGATCACGGTGTTGTCGGCGAGCCCGAGCTCATCGAGACGCTTGAGGATCTTCGCCATGCCGTCGTCGATCATGGCGATCATGCCGAAGGTGAGCGCGATGGCCTCGCGTGTCTCCTGCTCGTTCACGGCAAAAGCGGCGGGCGAGTTGCCGTTGCGGGTGCCGTCATCGCGCGCGGCGATGCAGCGCCAGCGGCGTGCGGCGGCAGCGTGCGGTTGCCGATCCGGAAAGAGGGCGGCAGCTCCATGTCCTGCGGCTTGTAGAGGTCCCAGTAGCGGCCAGGCGGCGTGAACGGATGATGCGGGTCTGGAAACGAGCACTGCAGAAAGAACGGCGCGCTATCGTTTCGCCGTGCGTCCTCGAGATACGCGATGGTGCGGTCGACCACATAGCTCGTCGGATAGAGTTCCTCCGGCAGGCTGGTGCGCCAGGCCTGCGGCAGCGACATAGTTCGACGGCAGGGCCTTCTCCGGGCCGCGCAATGAATCGGCGTCGGGCCGGCGCTCGCGCAGCCAGCGGGTGTAGGTGCCATGCACCTCGACGGCGTGGCCTGAGCACAGCTCGACATGGTCGAAGCCGTAATAGGGCAGGCGGAACGTAGCGTGTCGGGTTTTTGTCCCAGGCGCGGCCGTTCTCCTGCTCGTAGGCCTCGCCGGTCGTAGTCGTCCTTCTCGGCCTCGTCGAAGCCCGCGGGCGGCGGCTGATAGCCATCCGGCAGCTTGGGCTTCTCCACCACCGTCGGCATGCCGGTCATGTTCTGCAGGTGGCTCTTGCCGATCAGCGCCGTACGCCAGCCGGCGGCGCGGAACAGGTCGACGAACGTGTTGGCGGCGAGCGACAGCGAGATGCCGTTGTAGCGCACGCCGTGCAGCGACGGCATGCGGCCGGTCATGAGCGTGGCGCGGTTGGGCTGGCAGACCGGGCTCGCCACATAGAAGCGATCGAACGTGAGTGCCGCGCGCCGCCAGGCTGTCGATCGCGGGCGTGCGGATGGTGCGGTTGCCGTAGCAGCCGAGGTGGTCGGCGCGCAGCTGGTCGGTGATGAAGAACAGGATGTTGGGGCGATCGGTCATTGTGCCTCACTTGCAGGCGATCGCACCGTTATGCACGATTCGCTGCAAGACGCCGCTATACTTCGGCCCGAGCATGGTTGCAATGACCCCGACCGAGGATGCCCGCTTCATGGCGCTGGCGCTCGCGCTCGGCCGCGCGCGGGCTCGGCCGCACCTGGCCCAATCCCGCGGTCGGTGCGGTGATCGTGCGCAATGACGGGGCAGGGCCGGTCATCGTCGGCCGCGGCTGGACGCAGCCGGGCGGCCGCCCGCATGCCGAGACCGAGGCGCTGGCAGCGTGCCGGCGAGGCCGCGCGCGGCGCGACCCTCTACGTCACGCTCGAGCCTTGCTCGCATCACGGCAAGACGCCGCCCTGCGCCGACGCCATCATGGCGGCCGGGGTCGCGCGGGTCGTGTCGGCCATGGTCGATCCCAATCCGGAGGTCGCCGGCGCCGGCCACTGGCGGATGGCGGAGGCGGGCGTCGTGGTCGAGGTCGGCGTCGGCGCCGAGGAGGCGCAGCGCGGGCGCATGCCGGTCACATCCGCCGCGTGCGGGACGGACGTCCGCACGTGCATGCTGAAGCTCGCGGTCTCGGCCGACGGCAAGGCCGGGCTTGGCGGGTCGGCGGCCGGCCGCGATCACCGGCGAGGCCGCGCGCGCGCGCGTCCACCTGACCTGCGGGCGATCAGCGATGCGGTGCTCACCGGCATCGGCACCGTGCTGGCCGACGATCCGCTGCTGACCTGCCGGCTGCCTGGCATGGCGGAGCGCTCGCCGGTTCGCGATCGTGCTCGACAGCGTCTTGCGGCTTGCCGCTCGAGAGCCGGCTCGTCGCGACGGCCCGCGAGACGCCGCTCTGGGTCGTGACCGGCGAGGCGGCGCCGAACGAGCGCGAGGAGGCCCTGCAGCAGCGTGGCGCCGAGGTCCTGCGGGTGTCTTCGTCCGATGGCCGGCTCGATCTTCCGCGCGGTGCTGCAGCATCCTCGCAGAGCGTGGCATCACGCGGCTGATGGTCGAGGCCGGGCCGATCCTTGCGGCGGCGTTCCTTGCGGCTGACCTCGTGGACGAAGCGGTGCTGTTGCGCGCGCCGGCCGCGATCGGCGCCGACGGCATCGATGCCCTGGAGGGCTGTCCGCTCGAAGCGCTGACCCGCTCGGCCGCGCTCGTTCTCACCGGCTCCGAGACGGTTGGTGCGGACACGATGGAGCGCTACCAGCGCCGCTGAGGATTGACCTGCGGCGTGCCGCGGTGGTGAATGCAGCAAACGGAGCAGCTGATGGCCCACAAGCCGCACGACCATTCGCACGACCACGGTCACCACCATCACGACCATGACCACGGTCATCATCATGGTCATGATCACCACGACCATGGCCACGATCACCATCACGGCCACGATCACCACCATCATCATCATGGCGATCACCATCATCATTGGGAGTCGGCCGACTATGTACGCGGGTGGATCGCACGCGATGCCGGGCGCCAAGGCGAGCGGGCGCCGATCATCGAGCGCCTGATCGCGGCGGTGCCGTTTGCCCGCGATGCCGCGATCGAGGTGCTTGATGTGGGCGGCGGCGCTGGCATGATCGCCGAAGCGGTGCTCGAGGCGTTTCCGCAATGCCACCGTGACGGTGCAGGACTTCTCGCCGCCGATGCTCGCGGCCGCCCGCGAGCGCCTGTCGCGCCACTCGGCGCGGCTGCGCTACCGTGCTGAGCGATCTGCGCGATCCGGCCTGGACGAAGCAGCGTCGGCGGGCCATTCGATCTCGCGGTCTCCGGCATCGCGATCCACAATCTGCACGACATGGCCGTGATCGCCGCCTGCTACGACGGCATGCGCTCGCTGCTCAAGAGTGGCGGTGCCTTCATCGACTACGACCATTTCGACCGCGTCGGTGGCGTGCCGCTGCATCAGCACATGCTTAAGGTCGCCGGCTTCGCGAGCGCGGACGTGCTCTGGCATGAGCATCCGACCGCCGTCATCAAGGCGAGCGTCTGATGCCCTACAGCCACGCCAACGGCGTGGACATCTGGTACGAAGTGAAGGGCGACGGGCCTGCGATGGTGCTCGTCCACGCCAACCCGTTCGACCACGATCTTTGGATCTACCAGGCCGCGCATTTCTCGACCTGGTTCAAGGTCGTCGGGATCGACATCCGCGGCTACGGGCGCTCCTCCAAGGTGACGCAGCCCTATGCGCTCATCGACATGGTCGAGGACGTGGTCGGCGTGATGAAGGATCTCAAGATCGCGCGTGCCGTGCTCATGCGGCTGCAGCGTCGGCTCGGGCATCGCGATCCTGCTCGGCCTCGATCACCCGGCACTGTTCAGCGCCATCATCCTGGTCGGCGGCAATTCAGCGGCTCGAGCGATCGCTACCAGGGCCGCATCGACGGCTATCGGAAGGAACCTCGCCGACTATCACATCAAGCATCTGCGCGAGCTCGTGGCGCCGTCTTTCGCCGACAGCCGGCTCGGCCGCCATCTGCTCAACATGTGGGTCGAGCGCGAGCCGCGGCTTTCGGGCGAAGCGATTGCGCAGGTGTTCATGGCCGGCAATCACACCGACACCACCGAGCGCTTGCCGGCCATGACGGTGCCGACGCTGGTCATCAACGGCGAGCTCGACAATTCGCTGCCCGCCGGCCAGCACACCGCCAGCCTCATTCCCGGCGCGGTGCACAAGGTGCTGCCCGGCACCGGGCACGCCTGCTGCATCGAGGATCCGGCGGGCTTCGACCGCCTGGTCATCGACTTCCTGCGCGAACGCGCATCTCATGCCAAAGCTGTGACGCTCATGTTCACCGGCATCGTGACCGACATCGGCGAAATCCTGGCCGTGCGTCCGCGCGGCGAAGGGTTGCACCGGCTCAAGATCGCCTGCAGCTACGAGCGCGCCTCGATCGTCGAGGGCGCGTCGATCGCCTGCTCGGGCGTATGCATGACGGTGGTCGGCATCGGCCAGGAGGATGGCCGCACCTGGTTCGCGGTCGATGCTGCGGCCGAAACGCTGCGGCATCACCACGGTCGGCCGCTGGCGCCATGGCACGCGCATCAATCTCGAGCGGGCGCTCAAGGTCGGCGACGAGCTTGGCGGACATATCGTCGCCGGGCACGTCGACGGGCTCGCGGCGCTGATCGAGCGCGAGGACCATCACCGAGATGGCGCGCATGGTGTGGCGCGCGCCGCACGAATTGGCCCGCTTCATCGCCCCCAAGGGCTCGGTGGCGCTCGATGGCGTCTCGCTCACCGTCAACGAGGTCGAAGGCGATACATTCTCGGTGCTGATCATCCCGCACACGCTCAAGGTCACCACGCTCGGGGGCCTCGCCGTCGGCGACGCCGTCAATCTCGAGGTCGACCTGATGGCGCGCTATGCGGCGCGCCTGCTCGAACGCTCGACCTGACCGCGGCTGGCGACCGGCTCGGCTTGCCGCATCCTCCCCCGATGACTACGCTGCGGGGAGGAGCTGACGCTCGACAACGGATCAGGGGGGAATGAATCATGCGCGCTCGCCGCCTCGCGCTGGTTACGTTTGTTATCTCTCTTCAATCAAGCCTCGCCTTCGCCCAGGCAAGCCGTGCCGAGCCCTACTATCCGGGCGCGGTCTGGGACCGCAAGCAGCCCGCCGATGTGGGCATGAACCCGCAGCTTCTGAAGGAGGCAGTGGACTTTGCGATCGCGAGCGAGGTCAACAATCCCCGTGACCTCAAGCTCAATCACTACCGCAGTTTCGGCCGAGAGCCCTTTGGAGACGCCGTCGGGCCGATCAAGGACCGCGGCGAGCCGACCGGGGTGATCATCCGTCGCGGCTATGTCGTCGCCGAATGGGGCGAGCCGCTGCGCGTCGACATGACCCACAGCGTGACGAAAAGTTTCCTGTCGTCAACGGTCGGGCTGGCGGTCGACCGGGGCCTGATCCGCAGCGTCGACGATCTCGCGTACACCTACGTGCCGCCGATCCAGCTCTACAATCCGTCGCCGGTCGGCAACAAGGCCGATCGCGTCGGCGCGAGCGATCTCTTCGACCTGTTCGGCACGCCACACAATCGCACGATCACCTGGGATCACCTGCTGCGCCAGGTCAGCGATTGGGAAGGCACGCTGTGGGGCAAGCCCGACTGGGCCGACCGGCCGGAGGGCGACTACAAGATGTGGCAGACGCGGCCGCGCAACAAGCCCGGCACCGTCTACAAATATAACGACGTGCGCGTGAATGCGCTGGCGCTTGCGGCGCTCAATGTCTTTCGACGGCCGCTGCCGCAGGTGGTCAAGGAGGGCATCATGGACCCGATCGGCGCCTCCACCACCTGGCGCTGGTACGGCTATGAGAATTCGTGGGTGATCATGGATGGCGCTCCGGTGCAGTCCATGACCGGCGGCGGACACTGGGGCGGCGGCATGATCATCAACGCCTACGACATGGCGCGGTTCGGCTACCTCGGCCTGCAGCGCGGTAAATGGAAGGATCGCCAGCTCCTCTCCACGCAGTGGATCGAGCGGGCGACGACGCCCACGCCCGTGCAGCCGACGTATGGATATATGAACTGGTACCTCAACACGGACCACAAGCTGCTGCCGAGCGCTCCTGCGGGCGCTTTCATGCACGTCGGAAACGGAACCAACGCCGTCTACGTCGACCGCGACAATGACTTGGTGGCGGTGGTGCGCTGGATTGAAGGAAGCGCGATGGACGGCTTTGTCAAGCGGTTGATCGCGGCCGCCAGCAAATCGTGATCCCGCGCGGCTTGCTTCGGAGGGGCTGGGCTTGGTACTGACCCTGCCAACAAGGTTGAGAGTCCGATGGCCGAGCCGCGACGAACCACGACTGCCGATCCAGGCGACCTCAAGGGCGTGCGCATCCTCCTGGTGGAAGCGCGCTTCTACGACGATATCGCCGAGGAGCTTCTGAAGGGCGCAACGGCGGTGCTCGACGCCGCCGGCGCGGTCTACGACCGCCTCACAGTCCCGGGCTCGCTCGAGATCCCGCCCGCGATCACGATCGCGCTCGACGCCGCCGAGCGCGCCGGCAAGCCCTATGAGGGTGCGGTGGCGCTCGGCTGCGTCATCCGGGGTGATACGATCCATTTCGAGATCGTGTCGTTTAAATCCTCGCGCGGGCTGATGGAAATCTCCCGCACCCGCGGCGTGCCGATCGGCAACGGCATCCTCACCGTCGACACCGACGCGCAGGCCTGGATGCGCGCCAAGGTCGAAGAGGCGGACAAGGGCGGCGATGCCGCCCGTGCGGCGCTCGCGCTCGTACGCCTTAAGCGCCGCCTGGCGGCGGGCTAAGGCCATGGCTCGTGAACCCACGCCGGAAGATGTGCGCAAGGCCAACCGGCGCGGCGCGGCGCGGCTCGCGGCCGTGCAGGCGCTCTACCAGATGGATATCGCGGGCACCGGCGTGAACGACATCCTGGCGCAGTTCGAGAGCCATTGGATCGGACGCGAGGTCGAGGGCGAGCAATATCTGCCGGCGGAAGCGGCATTCTTTCGCGATGTCGTCGGCGGCGTGCTGCGCGAGCAGCGCGCGCTCGACCCATTGATCGACGAGATCCTGTCGCAAGGCTGGCCGCTCAAGCGCATCGAGGCGATCCTGCGCGCAGTGCTGCGCGCCGGCGCCTACGAGCTTGATCACAGGCGCGACGTGCCCGCGCGTGTCGTCGTGTCGGAATATGTCGACGTGGCGCACGCCTTCGTCGAGCGGGATGAGGTCGGCATGGTCAACGCCGTGCTCGACCGGATCGCGCGCAAGCTGCGCGCGGCCGAGTTCGACCGCGCGACGGGGTAGTGGATCGAGCCGCGAGTTCGGCGACAATGACTGCGCCCTCTCCCTGCTTGCGGGGAGAGGGCAGTGCTGATTGGTCAGCAAACACGGTCGGTGAGGGGGCGCGGCCTGCCCCTCACCCAGTTCTTTCCGCTGAACTGTCAAACATGCCCTCTCCCCGCAAGCGGGGAGAGGGCGCATTAACAAGTACTGAGCTTGCTGCTACGAAGCTATCCCGCCAGCTGCGCGACGTGATTCCCGGCAATCCGGCCGAAGGTCGCCGCGCGGCAGATGCCGTGCTGGCCGAAGCCGCCGGATGAATCGCCGCACGCATAGAGGCCGGGGATCGACCTTGCCGCGCAGGTCGATGCACCTGCGCCGTTGGTGTTGATCCGGATGCCGGTATAGCGAGTCGTGGATCGCCGGCGTGTGCCAGGCCGCGTAGAACGGCGGCTTGGCGATCTTGTGCATCGGCGTCGGCTTCTTGAAGTCGGCGTCGACGCCGGTATCGACGAAGGAATTGTAGCGCTCGACCGTCTTGCGCAGCGCCGCCGGCGGCATCGGCCGCCACTGGTACTCGTTGACGATCTTGCTCGGCCAGTTCCTCGATCGTGTCGGCGCTGAAGAAATAGCCGTCGGGATCGACATGGGGCGGCTTGACCTCCCATTTCTCGCGCGCCACCGCGTCGGCGTCGAAGATCGCCCAGATCGGGCCGCCGCCGTTCATCTTCTTCGGGATCGCCGGTCCAGGCGAGCGCGGCGGCGATAATATTCGTAGTCGCGCTGGTCGGCCGGTCTCGTCGTAGAAGCGCAGGCCGTTCTCCTTCACCAGGATCACGTTCTGATAGTCCTTGACGGCGAGCCCGAGCGCGCGTGGCGCGGAAGAAATGCGGGCTGGTCGGGTAGAGCTCGGTCGCGGTGCCGTTGCTCTTCTTGCCCATGCGGCCCTTGGTGATGCAGGTTGTCGTCCTGCGTGGTCTGGCAGGCGGTCGCGCCGAGCGAGGCGCCGATCTCCATGGCGGCGATCTCGCCGTCGGCGGTGCGCTTCGTCCACTCGCTGTTCTCGGCCTGGTATTCCTCGGTCAGCCGCACGTCGAACATGGTGCGGAACATCGGATTGCCGGCGCAGCCGCCGGTCGCGACGATGACGCCCTTGCGGGCGCGGATGTTCATCGTCTTGGTCTTCGTGCTGGTAACTAGTCGTCGACCTCGATCGACCGTGATGCCGATCACGCGCCCGGACAGCGGCTGCTCGCGGTGGATCTTGGTCATCTGCTGCTGGAGCAGGATCTCGATGCCCATCTGCGCGCGCGGTCTTCGCCAGCGGCCGCACGAAGCCGGAGCCGCGCGCCGGGGTTGGTCGACTTCGTTCGGCCAGCGCACGACGTTGAGCCGCGTGCGGCGCGCGGTCGAGCCGATCGGGCATGCCGCGGTAGCCTTCCCACTTGATGCCGTGCTTCTCCAGCCAGTCGAACAGGTCGAGATTGTTGTCGGCATAGGTGCGCACCAGCTGCGCGGTCGCTGAAGCGGCCCATCGGCTTTTCCGGCCGCGACCAGTCGGCGAACACGAGATCGGGCGTGTCCTGCACGCCGTTCGCCTTCTGCAGCCGGTTGCCGCCGCCGATATAGAGGCCGCCGAAGCTCATCATGGCGCGGCCGCCGATGTCGAAATTCTTCTCGACGATGATCACCGAGGCGCCCTTCTCGCGCGCCGCGATGGCGGCGGACGAGCCCGCCGGCGCCGGCGCCGATGACGACGACATCGACCTCGCGGTCCCACCGCATCTCCTGCGCCTGCGCGGGCACGGCCGAGATGGTGGCTGCCGTCCCGGCGACCGCGGCGCCTGTGGTGAGGAAGCTGCGGCGGTCGATCGATCCAGTCGTCTGGTCGGCGGTGTCCTTGCGCGATGGCGACATCTTGGCTGTCCTCCCGGTGGGTGCTGGCATTATTTGGCAAAAGCTTAGGTGCCCGATCCGGCAGGGTCAATCAGCCCCCCGCCTGGCCGGAGGGGCCATGCACACATGTCCGGACCCGCATTTCGCATAGCGCGTTGAAGACGCGCGTAAACGCGCTTATGGCTCAATGCGGGCTACGGTGTTGCCTGACCGAGCGGAATGGCGAGGAAAGGATGACTGGGAGCGCGGCAGGGCAGACCGGCGAGGACGAGATCATCGCCCGCTACTTCCGGCCGCTGGCCAAGCATCCGGCGGCCTTTGGGCTCATCGACGATTGCGCGGCCCTGCCGGTCGCCTGCCGGCAGCGATCTAGTGCTCAAGACCGACGCCATCGTGGGTGGCGTGCATTTCTTCGTTGACGACCCGGCCGACAAGGTCGCTCAGAAGGCCCTGCGGGTGAACCTGTCTGACCTGGCCGCCAAGGGCGCCAAGCCCGAGGGCTTTCTGCTCGCGCTTGCGCTGCCCAAGGAGATCGACCGGGACTGGCTTAAGGCCTTTGCGCGCGGGCTCGGCAAGGACGCTACCGCGTTCGGCTGCCCGCTCCTGGGCGGCGACACCGACCGCACGCCCGGGCCGGTCACCATCGCGATCACGGCCTTCGGCACCCTGCCGCGCGGCACGATGGTGCGGCGCAGCGGCGCGAAACCTGGCGATCGGGTGATGGTGACCGGGACGATCGGGGACGCCGCGCTCGGCCTCGTGTTGCGGCAAGACGCCGCCTCGGGCGAGCGCTGGGGCCTGTCGCGGCGCGAAGCGGCCCATCTCGCGGAGCGCTATCTGGTGCCGCAGCCGCGCAACGCGGTTGCCGAGGTGCTACGTCGCCACGCGGCGGCCGCGATGGACGTTTCCGACGGCCTCGTCGGTGACTTTACCAAGCTCTGCTCGGCCTCAGACGTCACTGCTGAGATCGATGCGACGCGGGTGCCGCTTTCTGGCGCAGCTCGGCGCGCAGTTGCAGCCGAGCCGGCGCTGCTCGAGCGCGCGCTCACCGGCGGCGACGATTACGAGATTGTCTGCACCGTGCCGCCGAAGAAAGTTGCGTCGTTTCAAGCGGCCGCGGCAAAAGTAGGCGTGCCGCTCGCCGAGATCGGCGTCATCAGCAAAGGGAATGCGCCGCCGCGTTTCGTCGATGCCGGCGGCAAGCCGTTCACGTTCAAACAACTCTCGTTCAGCCACTTCTGAGCGGAGACGGAGAATCGTCATGGATGACCGCACCAGTGCCAGCAATCTGACCGTGTCGTCGTCGGAGCAGTCCGCCTATCGCGGCGGCAGCCCGCTGCGGCAGCGCTTCCCGACGATCGCCTATCTGCGCGAGCATGCCCGTCACCACATCCCGCGCTTTGCGTTTGAATATTGCGACGGCGGCGCCGGCTCCGACAAAGGCATCGCGCGCAACTGGTCTGCGCTCGATGCGGTCGAGCTCGTGCCGCGTTACGGCGTGATGCCATCGCTGCCGACATGCGAGGTCGAGCTGTTCGGCCGCCGCTACGCCGCGCCGATCGGGATCGCGCCGATGGGCGGACCGGCGCTGGTGTGGCCCGGCGCCGACCGCTTCATGGCGCAGGCCGCCCAGAAGGCGCGCGTGCCCTATGTGCTCGGCACCGTCGGCGGGCTCACCATCGAGGAAGCCGCGCGGCTCGCGCCCGATGTGCTCTGGTTTCAGCTCTACCGCATGGCGCGCAACGACCACGCGCTCGCCTTCGACCTGATGCGCCGTGCCGAGGCCGCCGGCGTGCATGTGTTCGTCATGACCGTCGATGTGCCGGTGCGCACTACGCGCCCGCGCGAAGTCGTGGTCGGGCTCGGCGGCGGCAAGTTCAGTCCCGACCTGCGCATGATCCTCGACATGCTGCGCTCGCCCGGCTGGCTCTCGGCGCTGGCCCGTGAAGGCCATCCGCGCTTTGCCAATCTCAAGTCCTACGCCGGCGCGAACGCCGGTACCAATGAGGTCATTGCATTCGCACGCGACGAGATCGGCGGCGCCTTCACCTGGGATGAGATCGCCCGCTTCCGCGAGCGCTGGAAGCGCCCGCTCGTGCTCAAGGGCGTCATGCATCCGGCCGATGCCGCGCGCGCCATCGAGCTCGGCATCGACGGCATCTGGGTCTCCAATCACGGCGGCCGTCAGATCGAGGCGCTGCCAGCGTCCATAGACGTGCTGCCGTCGATCGCCGCCGAGGTGCGCGGCCGCGCGGCGATCTTTCTCGACAGCGGCGTGCGCAGCGGCACCGACGTCGTGCGCGCGCTCGCGCTCGGCGCCAACGCGGCTTTCGCCGGCAAGGCCTTTCTCTGGGGGCTCGGCGCGCTTGGCGCGGATGGACCGGGTCACGTCATCGATCTGTTGCGAGACGAGACCCGCGCGGCGCTTGGTCAGATCGGGGCCCATTCGCTCGCCGATGCACGCTCGGTGTTGATCCGTCACCCTGGGGCGCTCGCATTTCCCAGCCGGTAGCGCGCCGCAACCGCCTGAACAATCTGTCTTTGGTCAAACCCGTGCCTTTGTGTTGGCGAATGCCGACACCTGCAATCGTGCATCCAATGTCCAAAGTGCTGCTTGCAGGGCCTTGACTGAGAGAGAAGATTTAAGCCGAAAAGGTGCACCATTGCAGCGTTAGGATATGCTAGCCTTCGACGTCGCCCAGAGTTAATTCCTAGTGCGTGGGCTATCGCATGAAGCGGCGCGAATTCATTTCATTTGTCGGCAGTGCGGCCGCGTGGCCGCTCGCGGCGCGGGCGCAAGAGCCCGGCCGGATGCGACGGGTTGGTATGCTCCTCGCTCTCTTTGATTCCGACCCCGAAAGCGAACCGCGCATCGCTGCATTTCAGCAGGAGCTGGAAAGCCGGGGATGGACGGAGGGCCGCAATATTCAGATCGAATACCGTTGGGCGAGTGGCGACTCTGATCGCTTCCGGGACTTTGCAGCCGAGCTCGTGGCAACGAGGCCAGATGTCTTGGTCGCTCACACGAGTGCCAGTGCTGAGGCGCTCGCGCGCGAAACCCGCACAATACCAATCATATTCACGCTGGTCACCGATCCGGTGGGGAGCGGCTTGGCCGCGTCGCTGGCAGAACCAGGCAGAAATGCCTCCGGTTTCACGAATTTCGATATCTCGTTGGGAGCGAAGTGGGTCGAATTTCTCAAGGAATTTTCGCCGCGGCTCACACGAGTGGGCCTGCTGTTCAATCCGGCAACGGCTCCGGGCCGCATATCAAGTTATCAGCAGTCTGTTGAAGCCGCCGCGCGATCCATGGCGATAGACTCAATAGTTGCGAGGGTCAGTAGCGCTGCTCAAATCGAAGATGCGATCGCGACGCTTTCCCGTCGTCCGGACAGCGGCCTCATCGTTATGCCCGATGTCTTTATGACCAAACAACGTGACCTGATCGCTGCGCTGGCAATAAGACATGGGTTGCCCGCAGTCCATTCATTTAGATATTTTGCGGAAGGCGGCGGCCTGTTCTCCTACGGGATCGATGTGGCCGATATCTTCCGGGGTGCCGCAGGCTACGTCGACAAAGTCCTTCGCGGCGCCATGCCGAGGAGTCTTCCCGTTCAACATCCTGACAAGTTTGAGCTCGTCATCAACCTGAAGACCGCGAGGGCGCTGGGCCTGGTCGTGCCACGAATTCTTCTTGCCCGTGCCGATCGGGTGATCGAGTAGGAGATTGAAAGCGCCCGCACGCTTCAACTTCTGGCCAGCACCGCCAAAGCCCGCCAGTGCCGCAACGAGACCGATCATCTTGCGGACTGTGACAGGCTCGCGGAGAACGAAGATTCCGAGCAGCGCGGCGACGACGAAACCCATCCGGGCGATCGGTACCAGCACGCTCGCTTGCCCTTCTGCCACGCTGCGCAGCAGAGATAGGGTGGCACCGAGCAGCATGATCGCGGCTGGGGCACTGTATTTGAACGTCACCGGCGGCGGCCGAAGCTTGCGGTCGGCGACATAGACCACGACACGCGCCATTGCAGCGTTAGGGTATGCTAGTCTTTTCGGCATTGCGTTGAACGGGTTCCTATCGCGTTGGTGCGATCACATGAAGCGGCGCGAATTCATCTCGCTCATTGGTGGTGCGGCTACGTGGTCGCTCACGGCGCTTGCGCAAGAGCCCGGCCGGATGCGACGGGTGGGTATGCTCTTCGCATTCTTTGACTTCGACCCGGAAAGCCAGGCGCGCATCGCTGCATTTCAGCAGGAGTTGGAAAGGCTGGGATGGCGAGAAGGCTCCAATATTGAGATTGAATACCGTTGGGCGAGTGGCGACGCCGAGCGCTTCCGGGCCTTTGCAGCAGAGCTGGTGGCAGCGAGGCCAGACGTTCTCGTAGCTCACACGACTCCCAGTGCTGAGGCGCTCGCGCGTGCGACCCGAATTATACCAATCATATTTGCGGCAGTCTCCGATCCGGTCGCGAGCGGCTTGGTCGCGTCGCTGTCAGAACCAGGCAGAAATGCCACTGGTTTCACGAATTTCGATATCTCGTTGGGAGCGAAGTGGGTCGAATTTCTCAAGGAGTTGTCGCCGCGGCTCGCGCGAGTGGCCCTGCTGTTCAATCCGGAAACGGCTCCGGGGCGCGGATCAACCTATCTCCAGGTTGTTGAAGCGGCAGCGCGGTCCTTTGGGATCAACTCGATGCATGCGACGGTCAGTAGTGAAGCTGAGATCGAAGATGCGATCACGACGCTTGCCCGTCGTCCGGACAGCGGCCTCATCGTCATGCCCGACGTCTCCATGACCAATCACCGCGAGCTGATCACCGTGCTCGCGACAAGACATGGGTTGCCCGCTATCTATCCATTCAGATATTTCGCTGACGGCGGTGGTCTGATCTCCTATGGGATCGATCTGTCCGATATCTTCCGGCGTGTGGCGGGCTACGTCGACAAAGTCCTTCGCGGCGCCATGCCGAGCAGCCTTCCGGTTCAACATCCAGACAAGCTTGAGCTCGTCATCAACCTGAGGACCGCGAGGGCGCTGGGCCTAGTCGTGCCACGAATTCTTCTTGCCCGCGCCGACCGGGTGATCGAGTAGGAGATTGAAAGCGCCCGCACGCTTCAACTTCCGGCCAGCACCGCCAAAGCCGCCAGTGCCGCAACGAGACCGATCACCTTGCGGACTGTGACAGGCTCCCGGAGAACAAAGATCCCGAGCAGCGCGGCGACGACGAACCCCATCTGGGCGATCGGCACCAGCACGCTGGCTGGCCCCTCCGCCACGCTGCGCAGCAGGGCAATGGTGGCGCCAAGCAGCACGATTGCGGCCGGGGCGCTGTATTTGAATGTCGCCGGTGGCGGCCGAAGCTCTCGGTCGGCGACATAGACCACGACGGTCGCCAGCGGCATGAACAGGGCGGCCTGGGCCACCGCGAGCGTTTCGGGCAGAGCACCATGGCGCAGCCCTATCGTGTGGAAGAAATTCGAGGTGCCGAAGGCAAGCGTTGCGACGGCCACCAGCAGGAGCGAGCGACGTCTGGCGTCAGCGGGCACCCGATCGGCGCCAGCGCCGGCGCCCAGCAGAAGCCATGTGGCGAGCAACGCGAGTGCGAGCCCCGCGATCTTACCGGGCGCCAACGGCTCGCCGAGCCAGACAACAACCAGCAAGACGGTGACGATAAAGTTCAGGCGGAAGATCGACGCGTTGGTGCTGACCGAGCCGACAGTGAGGCTGCGGATGAAAAAATAGAAGCCAATGAACACGAAGGCGCCGGCCAGCGAGCCCCATAACGCAGCCGGACTGAGCACAAGCGTGTGGGTCGCAAGCGCGTAGACGATGACCAGGGGGAAAAATAGCCAACCCTGGGCCATCAGGAAATGGTCGGCCCGGATGCGTGCACCGGCGGCCTGCTTGTAGATGAAGTCGGAGACGCCGTAGCAGACCATCGCCACGAGCGCGTAAACGATGGACTGGTTCATAAATGCTCAGGGGGTGGTTGCGCGGAAACGCGCGCGACCCTGTCTCTGACTGATCGATCGATCAACAGATTTTGAGGTCTGGACGCGCGCGATGCGCCGCGCGCGCTCATTGACGCGGTGACGGACGCATCCGCGCCTTGCCTACTTCAGCTCGAACTCGACGATATTGATCGGCGTCGTGCCGATGTTCTTCACCGCCCGCGTCGTGCCGGCGTCCTGCCAGAAGAACTCGCCGGTGCGCAGCCCCCAGCCGCGCTCGGCCTCGCCCGGCACGTTTTCGCTGATCTCGCCGCCGTCGACGACGATGCGCATGCCGGGCGCGCCCTGGGTGATGGCGGGAGCCGATTGTCCGGGCTGCAGCACCAGCCGCCAGGCGCGCACGCGCTCACTGTCGACGACCTGCTGATAGCCCTCCGGCCTCGTGCCTGGGGTGAAGCCGCTCGCCTGCGGTTTGAGCAGGCCGACGACGATGTTGTGGAACGGAGTCGTGCCGACATTGGCGCCCCGGTGGGTCTGCGCTTTTTTGGAGAACGCTGTGAAGCCGACATTGCCGCGCTGGCCTTGCCGCGGCTCACCCATCGCGGGTGCGCCCAGCGCCTGGTTGGCCATGGTGGCCGCTTCCACCAGGACGCTGAGCTGGTCGAGCGAATGGGTGTGGTACACCTCAGGTCCGTGCGGCGCTCCCGGCGGCAGGTAGACGCTGAGCAGCATCACTTGATCATTGCGGAATACCGGCCGGTGGTAGGGGGCTTTCTCGACCGGAACGACGGTCTCTGCCGCGGCCGGCAGAGCAAGCGTGAGTGCGCCTGCGATGAGCGCGAGCGAAAGCCGCATGGAATCCTCCCTGGAATGCCTTGCACTCTTGTTGTGAAAGCACACTAACCTGAAATCGCACCGCTGCCCACCCGCACGCGGCTCCAACAATGCGACTGTGCGCAGCGCGCTCCTCACGCATCGAGCAGGGGCAACGGCTCGAAATTGCCGCGCAGCAGGCTCTCGGTGTCGCGGTGTCCCATCCAGGTTCCGGCGAGCGTCGCATAGATGCGGCGGTAGTCGGTCGTGTATTTGAGGTTGCCGTCGTCGAGATCGGTGAGGCTCGGCATCTTGCCGTATTGTCCGCCGAACACGGGATCGCCGATCACGAAGGCGGGCCCGGCGGTGCCGTGGTCAGTACCGCGGCTGGTGTTCTCCTTGACACGTCGCCCGAACTCGCTGAACGCCATCAGCACGACGTCCTTGCCGCGGCCGAGCCGCGCCACGTCCTTGATGAAGGCGGCGATGTGATCCGACGTGTAGGTCCACAGCCGCGCATGCACGTCGCCTTGGTAGACGTGGGTGTCGAAGGCGTTGTTGCGGTAGGCGACGTAATAGATGCGGGTCGGGAAGTCGGCCGCGATCAGTGCCGCCACGCGCTCGAGGCCGAAACGCACAAGACCGTAGTCAACGGGCGTGCGGTACTTGGCCCAGGCGTCGCGCACCAGCTGCTCGGCATCAAGCGCGGAGCGCGAGACGCTGAACATGAAATCCTGCGCGTCGTTCTCCGCCTTGCCCATGCCGGCAATGGCCTTCAGCGCAGCCGCCTCCTCGGCAAAGCCGGTGCGGGTGAATTTCTGCGGATCGTCGAACACCAGCGGCACATGACCGCGCGAGCGCACCGCAAGCGACTGCTGGGTGTCGATATTGACGATGTAGTTAGCATGTCCCTCCGGGTCCATGGTGTCGGCGGCGCGGCCGAGCCAGCCATAAAGCTCGCCGCGATTTGGCGCAGCGGTCTGCCAATAGGCCATCGAGGAGAAATGAGAGAACGAAGGCTGGTCGTAGCCGACGCCATGCACGATCGCGAGATGGCCGTCCTTGTAGAGACGCTCGAACCCCGACATGGTCGATTGAAAGCCGAAATGCTGATCGATCTTGCGCAGGCGTTCCTTCCTGATGCCGATGCGCGGCCGGGCGCCGTAGTAGGCGTCATCGCCATAGGGCACGACCGTGTTGAGGCCGTCGTTGCCGCCGGACAATTCGACCACCACCAGGATGCGACCGTCTTGCGCCGGCTCCGCGGCGGACGCCTGTGCCCAGAACGGCGAGCGCTCGAAATTGCCGGACGCGCCCAGGACGAGGCTGCCGAAGCCTGCGCGCAGGAGATCGCGGCGGGCGATGCCAGCCGAGGCGGGATGTGCGTCGCATGATTGAAGGCCTCCAAAATCTGTTCAGACAAGTCCGCGATAACGGAAACGCTCAGCAAAGCTGATACTGCGGGGAGCTCATGATCAGATGCGCCACCAGGCGCAGCGGCCGTTCGAGATAAGTCTCGGCGCTTGCGATCTCGCGCGTGCCAATCTCACGCTCGAGCACGTCGATCAGGACCTGCCGCACCTCGGCGTCGACCGGCACTCGCAACAGGCGCGCCAGGAGGTGATCGACGGCATCGCCGGAGGTCTTGGCTCCGGCGCCGAGCACCATGGCGGCAAGATCGAACTGCGCGGCAGCGCGCGGGATCGGCTTCACCCGGCGCATCGCCTCCTGCCAGCCGACCAGGCTGCCGTAGCGGGTGTTGAAGTCTTCCGCGCCCGCGATGACATTCGCCATCGTCTTCTCGCCGCCCTCCATGCCTCCCATGCCGCCGCCTTCGCCTGGCCCATCCTCGATGGTGGCGACCGCGATCTCCATGCCGGCGAGGATGCGGTCGTTGACGCGCCTGACCTCGCGGCCGGGATTGAAGTTCGGATCGGTGAAGTTGATGAGGTCGGGAAACAGCACGTCGCGGGCGAAATTGCCGCGCGCGAGCAGAAGCCCGGGCGTGATCCAGGTGCGGCCCTGCGCCCAGCCCGCGACCGTCGGCGGATTGAGCAGGATCTGCCCGAGCTCGCGGCTGACCACGTTGAGGTCGGGAATGCCGGGCAGGCGCTTGACTCCGAGCTTACGGTAGGTGGAGACAACAAGCTCGATCGGCCCCTTGATGCGCGTGCCGAACGAGGGCGCGCTGTAGAAGTCGCGCGACAGGAACAGCGTGCGCAGGAGCGGCGCGATCTCGTAGTTGTTGTCGCGCAGGATCGCGCCGAGCCTGGCCTGCAGCGGCTCGGAGATTTCCTCGCGCACGAAGAAGCGATAGAGCTTGCCGGCGATGAACTCCGCCGTGACTTTCTGCTCGAGGATGCTCGTGCAGAATGTCGACGCCGTCGAAATTGCCGGTGCGGCCGAGGAAGCGTCTTCTGGCCGTCGTCGTGCTTGCCGGCATCGAGCTTGAAGGCGAGATCGTCGTCGATCCAGCCGGTGAAGGCGCGGGCGGCCTCGCGGATGTCGCGCTCGGTATAGTGGCCGACCCCCATGGTGAAGAGCTCCATCACCTCGCGGGCGAAATTCTCGTTCGGGGCGCCTTTCACGTTCTGCGCCGCGTCGAGGTAGGCGAGCATCGCCGGATCGCGCGCGACATCGATCGAGAAGCTCGCGGAAACTGCCGGTCGCATGGCGATGGAACAGCGCGAGCTGCTGCTCCATCTTGCGATAGTCGCGGATCTTCTCCTCGCCGGTCGCGAAATGGCCGTGCCAGAACAGCGCCATCTTCTCTTGCAGCGGCCGGTTGGTCGCGACCATGCGGTCGGCCCACCAATGCGCCAGGCGACGGGTCTCGAGCACGGTGGCGCGCAGCCAATAGAAGAAGCGATCGACCACCGGCTGCAGGCGGCGCTCGCCCGCGGGCTTGATGCGCACGCCCATCGCCTCGCCGGTCTTTTGCGCGCGCTCGGTCGCGGCCACGCGGCTCACCGGGAAGTCGCGCAGGCTCGGGTCCCAGACGTCGGAGCGCTCGAACGGCGCGAGGTGGTCGTTGGCGATCGAGTGATAATCGACCAGGGCGGCGACGGCCGCTTGCGGGCGTCATGGCCGCGAGTCGCGCGATCTCCTCAGGCGTGCCGCCGAAGCCGGCGCGCTCGAGCAGATGCGCGGCGCGATCGAAGCTCCAGTCGGAGGCTGCAATCGGGGAGAAATCGTCGGCCCATTGTGCCGGGCCGCCGCCACGCCGGGGCTGCTCTCTTGCCGCGTTGTTGATTGAGGTTTGAGGAGAAACGGGCGGCTCGGTCATGGCGGATATCTCCGACGACGGAGCGGGGATTTCGCCGCCAATGACACCGCGCATTCAAGCTATGGATGCCATCGCCATTTCGAATAGGTGGCGTGATGCGTCTGTCGCGCAGTCATAGGCGCTGAGTCACGCCGTCTCGGGACGCCCACGCGCCTCCTTGATGATCGGCGGCATCGGCCGGATCGGCGGCAGCGTCACGTCGCGGCCGGCAAGCTTGAGCGCTTCGACAAATCCCTTGTAGGGGGAAAGCCGCAGATACTGATCGGCGAGCAGCGCGACCGTGCTGCGGATGCCATGGTCGGTCGCGAAGAGCTCAATGCCCTCGAGTGAGCCCTCGATCAGAAACGCCGTCAGCGCCGGCACGAGGCTCACTCCAAATCCCGAGCGCACCAGTCCGAGCGCCACCTCATAGGTCCGGCAATGCGCGACCAGCCGATGCGATGGCAGGACGCGCTGGTACCATTGCTGGACGCGCAGCGTGTGCTGAGTGCCGAAATGGAACTGGATGCAATTATTGAGCACGCGCATGACGTCATCGGGCGCGTCGTCGAGGCTTGCAGCGAGCCAAGATTGATCGCGCTCGGCACCGCGAACACATAAGGATCGTCGACGATCGGGACCTGCCGGAAGCCGATGCTCGCCTGCGCCACCGTGCCGTCCGCGATCAGGCCGATATGGGCCTGCCGCGCATACAGCATGTCGACGACCTCGCCGGGCGCAGCCTCGTGGATGTCGACCTCGATACCCGAGGCCGCCCCGCCGCAGCGCCGCAAGGCGTCCGGAACGATCGCCTTGATCACCGAATTGAGCCCGGCGATGCGAATGACGGCGCGCTTGCCGCTGGTGAACTCGCGCAGTCCAGCCTCGGCCTCGTCGATCTCCCTGATCACGCGCTGGGCGTGGAAGAGCAGGAGCCGCCCGGCGTCGGTCAGCACCATGCGGTTGTGCGCGCGCTCGAACAGCCGCGTGCCGACGCTCTCCTCCAGGCTCGCCAGTTGCTTGGAGAGCGACGGCTGGGCGAGCCCGAGCTGCTTGCTGGCGCGCGTCAAGGTCGCGGCCTGTGCAACGGCAAGGAAAATGCGAAGCTGATGGAGGGTCATGCTCGTTGTCAGGCGTCCTTCATTACGGCTCATCCTTGAGTGGCGCAAAGCCCTTCGGCGGCCGCCGATGTTTTGTTCCTGCCTCATACGCCGATGCGATCTCGAACAGTAGCGCCTCGTCAAAAGGTCGCGCCAGAAACTCCATGGCAACAGGGAGTTGGTCCGGCTTGGGGCCGTCGAGGCGGCTGCCATTCGGATCGCTGGCGTCGGGTACGCGGTCATAGGCTTCACGCGTGAAGCCGGCCGGCACGACGATCGCCGGAAAGCCGCTCACCGGGCTCAGGTTGACGCTCCAGCTTGAGCCGGCGCCACGCCACAGGTCGAGATCCTTCTGCAGCGTCGGCTCGCCGGGCAAGAGCGTGGGATCGGAGAGCTTCGTTCCGGCCTTGAGCACGCGCGGCTCGGTGCGCGCGTTATAGACGTCGGAAATGCGGCTAGGCAGCACGATTGGCGGCGGCACCGTGTTGTAGATGTAGACCAGGGCATCGAGCTTGTTGTCCGCCATCACTTTGTAAAGTATCCGCCGCAGCGCCTGCAAACGCAGCGTATGGCTGGTGTTGGCCGCCGTGTCGAGCGTGTCGGCCTTGGCGCCGAACGCGGTGCGTAAGAGCTCGTTCTCGCCCAGGAAAGCCTTGCTGGCAAACAGGTCCTCGACCGAGCGGAACTTGGGATCGCCGCGTTCCTTCAAATAGAGACTGAGCGCGAACTTGCCTTCCTCGCCGCGGCGCTGGCCTGCGATCATGCGCAGATTGACGCCGCGCGCTCCGCCGGTCAGGGCCTTTGGATCGCTGGCGATTGCCACGAGGCGATCCATTGGCTTGCTGCCGGCGGGCAGAGCCTCGGGAAAGACCTGCGTGAAGAAGCTTGGCTCGTAGGCGGTCATCACCTCGGCGATGGCGGCGTGGAAATCCAACGGATCGACGAGAGTGGCACCGAGTTGCTTCATCTCGGCCAGCGCCTCGTTGGCGACGCGGATGCTGTCGCGATCGGCGAGTGTCGCCTCGATCATGAAGTCGCGCACCACGCCGAGCCGTTTGCCAGACAGTGAGGTGCTGTTGGCGTGCGTCTGATAGGGGACCGGCTTCAGGCCGTAGGCCAGCGATGTGACCTCGTCGCGCGGATCGGCGCCAGCGAGAAGCTCGAGGACAAGCGCAGTGTCTGCCACGGTCCGGCACATGGGCCCGCCGCGGTCGCGCGAGAAAGACAGCGGCACGATGCCGGCGCGGCTCACCAGGCCCTGGGTCGCGACCATGCCGACGAGCGCATTGACGGAGGAGGGATAGCGGACCGAGCCCGCCGTGTCGGTGCCGAGCGCGCAGATGGCGAGGTTCGCTGCGACGGCAGCGCCTGAGCCCGCGCTCGAACCGCCCGGAATACGCTTGGTGTCATAGGGATTGCAACTCTGGCCGCCAAGCGTGCTGCGCCCGATGCCGGCCGGGGCATATTCATCGAGATTGGTCTTGCCCAGGATGATCGCGCCCGCAGAGCGCAGCTTCGCCACCATGGTGGCATCTCGTGGTGGTTTGTCGTTGGCGTAATCGGCCGCAGCGCCGGCGGTCGTGCGCATGTCGAACGTGTCGTAGTTGTCCTTGATCGCAAACGGAATACCATGCAGCGGTCCGATCAGCTGACCGGTACGCGCAAAATAATCGTCCTGGCTGCGCGCGACCTCCAAGGCATCGAGCAGCTTCGGATCTTTGTCGGCCTTGTCGGTCAACGAGCGTTTGCCGCGGATATTCAGCGTCAGATAGGCATTGACCTGCCCCGCATTCTCGATCGGTGAGATCTCCCCGAGCATCAGGCCGGTTGCTGGATCGATGTCGCCTTTGACGCAGGTGCCGTTGTAGGCCTCGATGCGTTTGAAATAGAGGCTAACGAGCTGCGTCGCGGTGATCTGCCGCGCCCGGATCGCGCGATGCACATCGGCGATCGTTGCCTCTTCGAGATGGAAGCGCCACGCCGGCTCGGCGTTCGCGTGGATGGACGTCAAGTGGATGGACGTCAGTATGGCCGCGGCGATTCCGAGTGCGGCAGAGCAAACGCGTCGTTTGTCCACGGCAGGCCTCCCGTGCTGTTTGATCTTGTCGATGGATATTCCCGCGTCCGCGTTGAGGCCGCAATACCAACGCACCAAAGAGTTCGCTAACAATACATTCCGTCCAGATACCTCCGGCCCATGGCTGATCTGCCGTTTCTCTGTTTCGGCGAACGGCGCAACTTGATAGGAGTCTTGCCGCACGCCGCCCGTGACCGCGAGAATAGTGGGGCGGACGCAATTGCTTTGAGCATCAATGAACAGAATTGCAGGAGATGCGTCTGTGGACCAATTGACGATATCGCAAATACGATTCTGGCGTGAGCAGGACGGGCAGCGAGAACGTGTTCTGAAGCGTCAGCTCGAAGTTATATTTAGACAGTACGTCGAGGTAAGATCGGCCTATCTGATGCTTGTTGACTATGGTGAGAACACACACAGGGGTGTCGCGCTCTGTTTGGACGCAGGAGCCGGCGAGAACGACGTATTGAGACAAAAAATTCAGACTGTGTTTCGCTCTTTGTTCAATTATAACGAGCAGATGGATATTCTTTTTCTGACCAGCGACCTGATTAGATTCCTGCAAAGCACGACATTTGCACCGTTCTATCGAACGGGAGCAGCTCAGACCGTCCAATGAAGGCCTGCGGCATCCAGTGCCGCGGCTAATGACGCCGATTTGCGCTGGTCGGCAACGTGGTGCGTCGTGAAAGCGGTCCACAGATTGGCGACACATGCCGATGCAGGCCGGCTATTTGAGCTCCGGCGGCAAGCCATCACTGTGCTCGCACCCAAAGTGATGTCGGTCGCCGAGGCGGAAACCTGGGCGGCGACACTGACCGTGGAGGGAATGGAGCGCAAGCTCCGTGAATTGGAAATTTGGGTCGCCGAGGTGAATGGCACAGTGGCGGGATGGGGCGCGATTCGTGGAGATCGGCTGGAGGGACTGTATTCCGACCCGGAATTGGCAGGCAGAGGTGTCGGTACAGGTTTGCTCGGCTTGCTCGAAGTGTTGTTGCGAGCGCGCGGCATCGCGGCCGTCATGGGGGAGGCAAGCGCGAATGCTGAAGAGTTTTACCGCAAACGTGGCTATGAGCTTGTCGGCCCGCGTACGCCAGATGGGGCTCAGCCCATGAGAAAGCGGCTGTCATAGATATTCAGATCTTGCCAGCCGCACACGTTGCCTTCCTCATCCACCCGCGATCGAGCGCCAGTTCTCGGTGAGATGCTCGGCGGTGCGCCAGGCGAGCGCCTGAGCGGTGAGCGTGGGATTGTGTGCGCCGCTCGTGCCCATGACGGAGGCGCCGATCACGCCGAGATTCGGCACCTCGTGCGAGAAGCCGAAGCGGTTGACCACATTGGTCTCGCGATTGTCGCCCATGCGGGTGCCGCCATAGGCGTGCGTGGAGGGTCCCATGGTGCCCATCGGGCCCTTCTCGACCGCGATCGCGCCCGCCTCCATGAACCACTGCGCCATCTTGTCCTGGATGAAGGCGCCGAGCTTGCGCTCGTTGTCCTTGTGGTCGGCGGTGATCCGGCACACCGGATAGCCGAGCGGATCCTTCACGGTGGGATCGAGGTCGAGATAGTTGTCCTCGTAGGGCAGCGTCGTCTTCTGCAGGTAGGCAACGTTCCAGCGGTCAGCGTTCTGCTTGACGAATGACTTCCAGGCGGCGCCCCAGGTGGGCGCACGTCCGAAGGTCGACATGCTGGCGGCCCCGATCGGCCGCCGATCGGAATAGACCCAGAGATTGCCGCCGCCGATGAAATCGAGTCCGGAATGGTCGAAATTGTCGTCGGCCCAGTTGTCGACCGCGATGCCCTGCGCGGGCAGTCCGTACCAGCTGTTGATGTCGAACGGGAACAGAGCGGTGACTGGCCCGCCGGTGTGGTGGCTGAAGTAGTGCTTGCCGACCTGGCCGCCGTTGTTCGACAGGCCGTTTGGAAACGGCTTCGACTTCGAAAGGAGCAGCAGGCGGACATTCTCGTAGGTGTAGCTCGCGAGCAGCACGACATCGGCGGGCTGGACATATTCGATGCCGCCTTTGACGTAGGTGACGCCGCTGACGCGGCCGCTGCGCTCGTCGATGTCGATGCTGGTGGCGATGGCCTGCGTCACCACGCTGAGCTTGCCGGCGGCAACCGCCTTCGGAATCGTGCTCACGGCGGTCGAGTTCTTGGCGTTGACGTGACAGCCGCCGCGATTGCAGAAGCCGTGATAAAGGCATTCCGCACGGCCGTCGTAGGCTTGCGAATTGATCGCCGCCGGTCCAGGAAACGGATGCCAGCCGAGCTTGCGCGCGGCGCCTGCCATCTGCTCGGTGAACTCGGTGCCGTGCAGCGCCGGCATCGGGTAATCCCGCGCGCGCGGCCCTTCGAAAATGTTGCCGCGCTTGTCGATCGTGCCTTTGACATTGCCGGCCTGGCCGGAAACGCCGACCTCATGCTCGACTTTGTCGTAGTAAGGCTCGAGCTCGTCGAGACCGAACGGCCAGTCTTCGACGGTCGTGCCCTTCGGCAGCCGCGATGCGCCGTAGCGGCGGGTCGTCTCGCTCACGACCTTGAAGTCCCACGGATTGAGCCGCCAGCTCTGCGCCCAGTAATGCAGCGACGTGCCGCCGACCGCATTCATCATCGGATGGATGGGAAGCCGTGGCGAATAGGGCGCCGATGCATTGGGCCGATGCGTCGGGATCTCGCTGTTGGCCTTCTGGGCGGATTGCGGCCAGCCGCGGAAATTGTTGCGCAGCTCGTCGGGCGCGAAATCGCGTGGCGTGAGCCAGGTGCCGGCTTCGAGGCCGACCACCTCGAGCCCGGCGCGCGCGAGCGGCAGCGCGGCGACGCCGCCGACTGCGCCCAAGCCGATAATGACGACGTCCGTCTTCTTAAGGTTGATGGCCATGGCCGCCCCCTTTGATCGTGAACGTCACGTTGTCATAGGCCGAACTCGCGAACAGGTTTAGGGCGCACCGCCATGCGCTGGTCGTCGGCGCTCACCGCCAGGCGGATGCCCGGATAGCCGATGAGATCCCAGCCGACGAAGTTGGCGTTGCCGCCGTAATAGGGATCGCAGAACGTGCCCTGGATCGTGTGCGTGCGCAGGAGAGTGAAGAAGGCGGCCGCGTTGGGCGTAAAGCCGGTGGCGACGTTCTTCTCGAGGTCGGTGAGCATCGCGTCCTGGTCGCTCGCCGAAAGCTTGGCAAACGGCGCGCCCTTTTTGGACTGCGCATAGGCGTCGAGCGCCGCGAGGCCATCCGCATAGGCTGTGCGCGACGCGCGCAACGGACCCGTGAGCGCGCGATCGATGTAATGGGCGGCGCGCGCCTCGGCGGCGCCGGGGCCGTTCTCGTCGCTCGGAATCAGGCGTGCCACGATGGCTTCGAGCGTCTCGCCTTCGGCCGCGGTCAGGGTCTCGAGCGCCTCTCGGCGTGGCGGGGCTGCGGGCGCCTGCGCCGCAGGTGTCTGCGCTAGTGTGGGCTCGACCGCAGGCGCTCCCGACAAGGCCGCGGCCGCGCCGGCGATCCCTACGTGCTTGAACAGATTGCGGCGCGACAGCTGCCGCGGGTCATCCGATCCGTCGGGCATGGCGTCCTCCCTTTCATCTTGCAGGTCTTTGCAACATCACGTTCCGGTTGGCCCGGACTTTGATCAAACGTAGCGCTTCCAAGCGCCTCCCGCCATCATGGTTGAGACCCTATGCCGCTTCTGCGGCGGCATTGCGGAACCGACCCGAATGTGCGTGAATCGTGGCAGCGCTCCGGAGGTCTCCAGCCGCTTCGAGCGGCTAGTGCTGGGCGAAACGGATTTGAAATATCGAAGGGAGAGAAAAATGCACACAATGCGACGATTTCATTTGAGCACGGTCGCGGCTATTGGCCTCGCCGCGCTCTTGGCGGGGCCGGTTGATCTCGGCGCCCAGCAGGCGCCGACCCAGGCGGTCGCGATCGACAATGACGACATCGGCGGCGTGGTACGCGGCCCGAACGGGCCGGAAGCCGGCGTGTGGGTGATCGCCGAAACCACCGAGCTGCCGACCAAGTTCGCCCGCATGGTCGTGACCGACGACCAGGGCCGCTATGTGATCCCGGACCTGCCGACGGCGGACTATGAGGTCTGGGTGCGCGGCTATGGGCTGGTGGATTCACCTAAGGTGCGCTCCAAGCCTGGTCAGCAGCTCAACCTCACCGCAGTCCCAGCGCCGAACGAGGCGGCGGCGGCGCATTACTATCCGGCGGCCTATTGGTTCGCGATGTTGAAGATCCCGCCGGCGAGCGAGTTCGGCGGTGCGGGCAAGATCCCGGCCAACATTACGCGCGACAATTGGCTGCGCCAGATGAACAACGTCGACTGCATCGGCTGCCACCAGCTCGGCCAGCAATCGACGCGCACGATCCCAGCAGCGTTCGGCCCGTTCCGCGACGGCCGCGAGGCCTGGGTGCGCCGTACCCAGTCCGGCCAGGCGGGCGAGCAGATGACCCAGCGACTTGCCGGCCAATTCGGCGCCGCACCGTACGACTATTTCGGCGACTGGACCGACCGCGTCGCCAAGGGCGAATTGCCCAAGAGCAAGCCGCCGCGCCCGCAGGGCGTCGAGCGCAACCTCGTCATCACGTCCTGGGAGTGGGGGACCGAGAAGAACTACCTGCACGACCTGATCGCGTCCGACCGGCGCTATCCGACCGTCAACGCCTATGGCCCGCTCTACGGCTCGAACGAATACTCGTCCGACAACATGCCGATCCTTGATCCCAAGACGAACAAGGTGACGTTCTTCAAGATGCCGGTACAGGATCCCAACACGCCGTATGCGCTGGGTCCGGGCCACGCCGGCGGCGCTCAAGCCGCTGCAGCCGTCGGCCTATTGGGGCGACGAGCAGATCTGGGACACCAAGGCCAACAACCACAACTCCATGATCGACAAGAAGGGCAGGGTGTGGCTCGCGGCCGGCGTGCGCGGCTTCGACAATCCGGCGTTCTGCAAGAAGGGCTCGGATCATCCCTCCGCCAAGGTGTTCCCGCTCGATCGCTCCTCACGCCAGGCGGCGGTGCTCGATCCGAAGACAATGAAGTACAGCTTCGTCGACACCTGCTTCGGCACGCACCATCCACAGTTCGGCTACGACGCCGACGACACGGTCTGGTTCAGCGGCACCGGCCAGGTGGCGGGCTGGGTCAACACCAAGGTGTTCGACGAGACCGGCGACGCCGCCAAGGCGCAGGGCTGGGCGCCGTTCGTGCTCGACACCAACGGCAACGGCAAGCTCGACGAGTTCGTCGAGCCGAACGCTCCGGCCGATGCGACCAAGGACAGGCGCGTCACCGGCGGCTCCGGCCCCTACGCCGTGATGCCGAATCCGGCTGACGGCTCGATCTGGTACACCGTCGGCGTGTTCGGCGGCGCGCCGGGCTTCCTGCGCTTCGATCCGAAGACGAAACTGTCGGAAGTCTTCAATATGCCGAAGCAGGGCTACGGCATCCGCGGCGGCGACATCGACAAGGACGGCGTCGCCTGGGGCTCGGCCTCGAACGGCAGTCTCGTGAGCTTCGATCGCAGGAAGTGCAAGGGCCCGCTCAACGGCCCGACCGCGACCGGCGACCACTGCCCGGAGGGCTGGACGTTCTACCGCTATCCGGGCCCGAGCTTCGAGGGTGAGACCACCAGCGTCGAAGCGAGCTACTACACCTGGGTCGACCAGCACAACACGCTGGGGCTCGGCGAGAACATCCCGATGTCGACCGCGAACCTCAACGACGGCTTCGTGGCGCTCAAGGACGGGCAGATGGTCTCGATCCGCATCCCGTATCCGATGGGCTTCTACGCCAAGGGCTTCGACGGCCGCATCGACGATCCGAATGCGGGCTGGAAAGGCCGCGGGCTGTGGAGCACCAACGGCGACCGCACGCCCTGGCTGATGGAAGGCGGCAAGGGCTCGCGCCCGCGCGCCGTGCACATCCAGCTGCGGCCCGACCCGCTGGCGAAGTGAGCGCGCCCACCTGCGCATGTAACTGACGGAAAGGCCCCGCACTGCGGGGCCTTTTTTCATGCTGTAGGTCGCCGACCGCATTTGCGGTCGTAGCCCGGATTGAGCGATAAGCGAAATCCGGGAGCGATGATGCAGGCTGCTCGGTCGCTCCCGCATTTCGCTGCGCTCAATGCGGGCTACAAGTATCTGGCCTGCATGTACGCAATTGGCGGCTGACGGCGTGGCAGGCTAGAACGGCGCTGCCCCAGTCGAATCGCTCAGGAAGCCGCCAATGTCGGCCATCGCCGATGCGCCTGCCGCCTTCGTGCCTGACGACCGCCTGGCGCGGCGCAACGCGCTGGTGCTGGCGGTCGCGCAGGCGCTGGCGGGCGCCAACAACATCGTGCTGGTTGCAACCGGCGGGCTCGTCGGCGCGATGCTGGCGCCCGATCGCGGCCTCGCGACGTTGCCGATCACGGTCTATGTCGTCGGATTGTGGATGGGGACGCTGCCGGTCGGCATGCTGGCGCGGCGTTTCGGGCGGCGCGCGACGTTCCAGATCGGCACCGTGTTCGGGGTGCTGACCGGGCTCACCTGCTGCGTTGCGGTGCTTGTGGCGTCGTTCCCACTGTTCAATCTGGGAGCATTGTTCTCTGGCTTCTACGCGGCCGCGCACCAGGCCTATCGCTTCGCCGCCGCCGACACCGCCAGCGAGGCGTTCAGGCCGAAGGCGATCTCCTGGGTCATGACCGGCGGCATCGCGGCGGGGGTCATCGGCTCGCAGCTTGTGATTGTCAGCAAGGACCTGTGGCTGCCGTACGCGTTTGCGGGCACCTACCTGGCGCAGGCGCTGCTTGCCGTCATCTCAATGGGCGTGCTGACGCTGGTGAACATCCCAAAGCCGCGAGCGCGCATGGCGGGCGACGAGGGCCGCCCGCTGGCGGAGATCGTGCGGCAGCCGCGCTTCGTGGTGGCGGTGGCCTGCGGGGTCGTGAGCTACGCGATGATGAATCTCGTGATGACCTCGGCGCCGCTCGCGATGGTCGATTGCAACCACTCGGTGACCGACGCGACACTCGGCTTGCAGTGGCATGTGCTCGGCATGTTCGTGCCGAGCTTCTTCACCGGCGCGTTGCTCTCCCGCTTCGGGATCGAGCGGATCATGCTGCTTGGCTTCGCCCTGATGCTCGGCGCTGCAGCCATCGCGGTCGCGGGCATTGGCCTGTGGAATTTCTGGAGCGCGCTGGCGCTCCTGGGGGTCGGCTGGAACTTTGCCTTCGTCGGGGCGACGACCCTGGTCACGCAATGCCACCGCGAGGGCGAGCGCAACACCGTGCAGGCCTTCAACGACTTCATGGTGTTCGGCGCGGTGGCCTTGGCCTCGTTCTCGTCCGGAAAGCTCCTCGCCAGTGTCGGCTGGACGATGGTGAACGAGGTGGTGTTCCCGATCCTGCTGCTGGCCGGCGCGCTTGTGCTCTGGAGCATGCTGCGCGCCCGGCCGGCCGTACAAGGTTAAGGCCAAGGGCCTGTGCGAGCCGCCGCTAGAAGCTTGATAAGACTTTAGAACGAGCCCCCCGGAGGGTGCCCACAGGCAGCATTTCCTGCGTTGCGCGATGTGGCCGTTTTTGGCTATATCCGCGCGGCTTTAGGCCGGCCTCACATGGGGCCCGCTTCACATGAGCCGGGCTGTTCGCCCGGCGGGTTTTCTCGAACCGGGATCAAGATCCAATGACAGCTCTGGGGATCATCGTCCTCTGCGGACTGCTTTCGCTTGCGTATGGCGCGTGGGCGACCACGTCGGTCCTGGCGGCGGATGCCGGCAGCGCCAAGATGCAGGAGATTTCAAACGCCGTGCGCGAAGGCGCGCAGGCCTATCTCAAGCGCCAGTACACCACCATCGGCATCGTCGGCATCGTGATCTTTGTGGTGCTGGGCATCCTCCTGGGCTGGCTGGTGGCGGTCGGCTTCCTGATCGGAGCAGTGCTTTCGGGCGCGACCGGCTTCATCGGCATGAACGTGTCCGTGCGTGCCAACGTGCGCACCGCGCAGGCCGCCATCGGCTCGCTCGCAGGCGGCCTCGAGCTCGCGTTCAAGGCCGGTGCCATCACGGGGCTTCTGGTCGCAGGTCTCGCACTCCTCGGCGTGACCATCTATTTCTGGATGCTGATCGGCCCGCTCGGGCTCAAGCCCGACAGCCGCGTCGTGGTCGATGCGCTGGTGGCGCTCGGCTTCGGTGCGTCCCTGATCTCGATCTTCGCGCGATTGGGCGGCGGCATCTTCACCAAAGGCGCTGACGTCGGCGGCGATCTTGTCGGCAAGGTCGAGGCCGGCATCCCGGAGGATGATCCGCGTAATCCCGCCACCATCGCGGACAACGTCGGCGACAACGTCGGTGACTGCGCCGGCATGGCGGCCGACCTGTTCGAGACCTACGCGGTGACGGCCGTCGCCACCATGGTGCTGGCCGCGATCTTCTTCGCGAACGCGCCCGGCGACACGCTGTTGCGGATGATGACGCTGCCGCTCGCGATCGGCGGCGTCTGCATCGTGACCTCCATCGCCGGCACGTTCTTCGTGAAGCTCGGCGCCAGCCAGTCGATCATGGGCGCGCTCTACAAGGGCCTGATCGCGACGGCATTGCTGTCGCTGGTTGCGCTCGTGCTGGTGGTCTACTGGATACTGCCGAACGGATTCGGCGAGATTCCTGGCGTGCCCTATACCGGCGCCAAGCTCTACGCCTGCGGCGTGGTCGGGTTGGCGGTGACCGGGCTGATCGTCTGGATCACCGAATACTACACTGGGACCGACTACCGGCCGGTGCAGTCGATCGCCGCGGCGTCGCGCACCGGACACGGCACCAATATCATCCAGGGCCTCGCGATCTCGCTGGAATCGACCGCGCTGCCCACGATCGTGATCATCGCCGGCATCCTGGCGACCTATGGCATTGGCCGGCCTGTTCGGCATCGCGGTCGCGGTGACCACCATGCTCGTCGCTCGCGGGCGTCGTGGTCGCGCTCGACGCCTTCGGGCCGGTGACCGACAACGCCGGCGGCATTGCCGAAATGGCGGGCCTGCCGAAGGAAGTGCGCAAGTCGACCGACGCGCTCGATGCGGTCGGCAACACCACCAAGGCGGTGACCAAGGGCTATGCCATCGGCTCCGCGGGCCTCGGTGCGCTGGTGCTGTTTGCGGCCTATAACCAGGACCTCATCTTCTTCATCGGCAACTCCGCGCAGCATCCCTACTTCAGCGGCGTGAAGCTCGATTTCTCGCTCAACAATCCGTACGTGGTGGTCGGCCTCCTGTTCGGCGGCCTCCTGCCCTATCTGTTCGGCGCCATGGGCATGACCGCGGTCGGGCGCGCCGCCTCTGCAATTGTCGAGGAGGTGCGCCGGCAGTTCCGCGAGAAGCCCGGCATCATGAAGGGGACCGACAAGCCTGACTACGGCACGCGCGGTGGACCTGCTCACCAAGGCGGCGATCAAGGAGATGATCATTCCTTCGCTGCTGCCGGTGCTGTCTCCGATCGTCGTCTACTACGTGATCTATGCGGTCGCAGGCTGGGGCACGCCCGAGGGCAAGTCGGCGGCATTCTCGGCGGTCGGCGCCATGCTGCTCGGCGTGATCGTGACCGGCCTGTTCGTCGCGATCTCGATGACGTCAGGCGGCGGCGCCTGGGACAATGCCAAGAAATACATCGAGGACGGTCACTACGGCGGCAAGGGCTCGGAGGCCCACAAGGCGGCGGTGACCGGCGACACCGTCGGCGATCCCTACAAGGACACGGCCGGCCCGGCCGTGAACCCGATGATCAAGATCACCAATATCGTGGCGCTGTTGCTGCTGGCGGTGCTGGCGCACTGAGCTGTGTCGACTGACTGATCTGTGCAAAAGCCCCGCGCACCGTCGCGGGGCTTTTTGTTACTTGAACCGCTTACCATCGAAATCGCTGAGGACATTGCGCCATGGCGACAAACTCGCGCACGGATTGGCGACAATGCGGCGATGTCACGCTGGCGCCATGATTGGCTCAGCTACATGAATGCCATCGGAGATTATTCCTTGCGGTTTGAACAATATGGCCACAGCGCGACTATTGCTCTGCGCGATCGGATGCCTCCTGTTGCTCGCCGATGGTGCGTACGCCCAGCAAGTGAAGCTGAAAGCGGCCCTGCAGGTGCCGATCACCGAGCTTCTGTTCGGTCGCAGCCTTGCGGAGTTCAAGCAGGAAGTTGAATTACTGACCCGCAACGGCAGTCGCAATCGAGATTTTCGACGGCGGAAAACCTTACAACGACACCCAAATTTTGGGAGCGGTCACCTCGGGCGACATGGACCTCGGGGTCGTCGCATTCAATCATTTCGCCGACAAGATCCCGGCCATCAGCATTCTGGATCAGCCGTTTCTGTTCAATTTCGACGCGCTCACCAACGCCGCGTTTTCGCCCGCAAGCGAAGTCCGACGGGTGATCGACAAGGTGCTGCTCGACAGCATGGGCGTGCGTGTTCTCTGGTGGCAGTCGATCGGCAACCAGTTGATCTACTCAAAAGGGCAGGATGTCGCGAGCCCGCGCCTGATCAAGGACAAGAAGATTCGCGTGATCAGCGAAACGACGGCCAAATTCGTCAAGCTCTGCGGCGGCCAGCCGATCAACATGTCGGTTGCCCAGATGCACGACGCGATGAAGGATGGCAGGATCGACATGGCCATGACCGGCATCGCCTCGGTGCTGAGCCGCGAGATGTGGAAAGTGTCCGACACGATTACGCGGACCGCGCATTCTCCGCTCGAGTATCTGCTGATCATGACCGAGAAGAACTGGCAGGCGCTGTCGCCGGCGCACCGCGCCGCAATTCAGGAGGCCGTGAAGCGGCTTGAGCTCAAGATCCGGGAGCGGGTCGCCGAAAGCGAGCGTCAGGTCTATTCGGCTGCGCGCGAGAAGGGCATGAAGATCGTCAACCTGGCGCAGCACCAGGTGGCGGAATGGCGGGCCTGCAGCTCCGACATTCTGCTGAATTATATGGAGACGAGCGGCGAGGTCGGCTCGCGGCTCATGGCCTCGTATGGGCGGTTGCGAACGCAGCCGTGTTGCTCTGCGGCTCCTGACGACGGCGGTCGTTGATAGCGTCGGGCACAGCCGATGCCTCATCGAGATACCTCTCTGAGGATGGCCGTACTTCTGGGCGCGCGCTGAAGAGAGTCACCGAAAAATCACAGCGGCACTGAGAAAGATGGAACCCGCCGATTCCGGCGCGCGCATCTATCGAGTAGTCTTTGGTTACCTGTGGACAAGTGCTTGTAGAACTACGGTCTATGGCGCTTGGGCCGGGATATTATCAACAGAAAACATAAAACGCATCAGAAAGTAGGTATTGAGCGTTGCTTGCCGGACACAGCCCATTTGGATGACAAGGGTTAATACTCCCTTACCGACGGGGGACGCAGGAGGCGCCCCCCTCGGCTTGTAGGAGGGTTGTGTATGCGTATGCGTATCGGGGGTTGGGCGCTGGTCACAGCGCTCGCGGCGTTGCCATTTGGAAGTGCATCACAAGCAGCGGACATGCCGGTCAAGGCACTGCCGCCGGTTGCGCCTGGGGTCAACTGGACCGGATTCTACGTCGGCGGTCACGTTGGGTATGGCTGGGGCACCAAGGATTTCTCGCTTCCGGATATCGCCGGCGAGAAGTTCGGCGATTGCTCGGGCAAGCAGCAGGAGTGTTTTGATTTCAGCAAGCTCGGCAGCCCGGCGCTCAGTCACAAGCTCGCCGGTCTCTTAGGGGGCGCGCAAGCCGGGTTCAACTTGCAATCAGGCGCCTTTGTCTACGGCGTGGAGGGAGACCTCTCCTGGTCCAACATGAAGGAGGACAGTCTCAGCAAACTCGGCGAATTCCGATTCGTGAATTGTTGGTACGACGTCGCCAAGGAGATCGACCTCAAGGCGCACACCGAGGTGAACTGGGTTGCGACGATTGCGGGCCGGATCGGCTATGCGGTCGATCGCGTGCTCATCTATGCCAAGGGCGGCGTCGCCTTTGCGGACCAGGATTACAACTGGATCGTCACCAAGGGCAGCAAGGAAATCGCGACCGCGAAGTTCAGCGACACCCGTACGGGCTGGATGGTCGGAGGCGGCGCCGAGTGGGCGCTCTGGCGCAACTGGTCGGCCAAGCTCGAATACAACTACATGGACTTCGGCACCGAGACGCTGAATGTCGCGGCCAACGTGTGCCTCTCCGGGCAATGCAGCAAGAAGGATGTGCGGGTCGACATCGACGAGCACATGCACGTCGTCAAGCTCGGCATCAACTATCGCTTCGGCATGCCTGGCTGGTGAAGGCCATCTACTGATTGCTGATGTGGCGAAACGATCTGAGCCCCGCGCCCGTCGCGGGGCTCTATCGTGGGCTGCGTGGCCGAAGAGGAGCGCGCCGGCGCCACTCAGCGATCTGACGCGTCAACAATCTGACGCGAATGGATGTGGGCTCATTCTCATTTCGTCACGCGGGGCGATTCGAATCAAAACATTGCTCAATCATGCATTGTGATACCGGCGAGTGGCGATCCAAGCCTCGCAAATGCCCTGGATGGGGCAGGCTAGACAGAATGCCGCACATTTTTTGATCCGCGCTTTTCGCGAAAGCAGAGCCGAAAGTGGGCAGAAAGTGCAGGTAATTAAGCACCTCTCCTCAGTGAAATCGCCTCTTCAATTTTTGCCCATAAGTCACTGAAAAGAAAAACTGGAGGTATCCAGTAGACGTCATTTTATGGTGTTCAGATAGGGTCGTTTTGGAGGTATCATATCCGCATTAACCATATGATACCATTGGAGTTTTTCAGAACTTTTATTGTCGGTTTTTGGGGCAGTGTGGCACAACTGCGACAGCATTTTCGGCGGGCTGTTGTATTTTACTGGCACTTGAGGTCGAGCGGCGGCGCCTGAAACGGAAAACCCGCTCCAAAGCATAAGGGGGTTATCAATGACGAAGATTCTTGCTCGGTACGACGATGCTCGCCGGCCTGCTGGTTGCGGGTGCTGCGCAAGCGGCCGACATGCCGCTCAAGGCGCCGCGCGCATGCTCCGTATTACAGCGACTGGACCGGCTTCTATCTGTTCGGCTTCGGCGGCTATAGCTGGGGCAAGATCAGCCCGGACGACTTTAGTTTCGGCGACATCAACAGCCACCTTCACAATCCGAAGCCCAAGGGTGGTGTATTCGGTTTCGGCGGTGGCTACAATTGGCAGTACGGCGCTTGGGTCGGCGGCCTTGAAGTCGATTACGGCTTCAGCGACGAGAAGGATGACCAGAGCCTCAGGTTTGGCGGGTGCCCCGTGGTGCGTGTCAAGGCGAAGCTGCAGTATCGTGCGGCGGCCGAGCCATCGGCCTCAACAGCAAGATTGACGCTCTCGGCAGCGCGCGCGTTCGCGTCGGCTATCTGTTCACGCCAAGCCTGCTCGCCTACGGCACTGCTGGTGCTCGCCTGGGGTCGCGCGAACGTCCAGTCAACATCTGCGACGGTAGCGATTGCTTGGACTTCGCAGCTAAGACCAATCTGTTCGGCTGGGTGGCGGGCGGCGGCCTTGAGTACAAGCTCTTCGAGCACGTGCGCATCCGCGGCGAGTATCTGCACTACGACTTCGGCTCGACCAGCTATGCGTTCCAGCCGATCCTCACCATCAACGCCAAGATCACGGATGACGTGGTCCGTGGCGCTCTGATCTGGTCGTTCAACTAAGCGCTGTCAGACGGGGCTCTAAGTCTAAGTTCAGCGCAGTTGTCCTCCTCATGTTGCTGCGGCGGGGCCTTGGCCCCGCCGCATGCATTTGGTGTCGCCGGCTGATTGGAGCGGCCGGTTCCCAACATGCGGTCGCGCTTGCGGGCGCTCAAGAAGCGGCCGACAATGCCTCCGGTTACCCTTGCTGCTGGAGGCGAGCCCATGCGCTCCCGATTGCTGAGTTGCTCGCGATGGGCGTTGCCGGTGCTCATGACCGGCGCACTATGTGCCTCGCAAGCCTCAGCCCAGGCGCCGGCCGAGTTCTTTCGCGGCAAGACCATCACGATGATCGTGAGCTCGGCCTCGGGCGGCGGCTACGACGCGCTCTCGCGCGTGCTTGCGAACCATCTCGGCCGCCATATCCCGGGCAATCCGCAAGTGGTGGTGCGCAACATGGCGGGCGCCGGCGGCATCGTGGCGACCAATCATCTCTATAACGTCGCCGCCAAGGACGGCACCGTTGTCGGTGGCGTGCAGAACAACACGCCGTTCGAGCCTCTGTTCGGCACCAAGGCGGCGAGCTACGACCCGCTCAAGTTCAATTGGCTCGGCACGCCCTCGTTCGAGGTCGCGATCGCCAGCGTGTGGCACAAGACGCCGGTGAACAGCTGGCTGGACACCCGCACTCACGAGATCACCATGGGCTCCTCGGGCGTCAACTCGACGCCGAGCTTCTACGGGCGGCTGCTGACCGAGACGCTCGGGATGAAGCAGAAGATCATCGTCGGCTACGAGTTGCAGACGCATGCGTTCCTGGCCATGGAGCGTGGTGAGATCGATGGCTATCCGAGCGTCTTCTACAACTCGCTGATGTCGACGCGGCCGACCTGGTATCGCGACAAGCAGATCAAGCTCCTGGTGCAGTATGGCCTGGAGAAGGAGCCCGCCATCCCGGAGGTGCCGTTCGCGCTCGACCTTGTCAGCAATCCGACGACAAGCTGCATGATGGTGGCGGCGTTCGCGCCGCTGCAGGCCGGGCGGCCATTTGTGATGCCGCCCGGCGTGCCGGCCGATCGAGTGGCGGCGATGCAGGCGGCGTTCTTCGAGACCTTCAAGGATCCGGAGTTCGTGGCGGACGCCAACAAGCGCGGGCTCGGCATCAACTCGCCGCGCAGCGGCAAGCAGCTGCAGGAGCTCTTGGAAAGCGTCTATCAGAAGACTCCGCCTCATATCGTCGAGCGGCTGCGCAAGATCGCGGCGCCGTAAGCGTTGACAGGGTCGATTTGCCGGCTTTTTCCAATAGTCACTGATTGAGTAGCCTGAGTAGCCCAGGTCTTTGTTAGAAAAACGGTTCCCAGTCTTCAGAGACTTGGGCTAGAACGCCACGGGGGAATAATCCGGGGGCAAACGTGCCACGACCGCAGCCGATCGAATGGCCAAACAAGGCCAAGATTGCCGTCACCTTCATCGTGCCATGGGAGGTGTGGCCGGAGAATTTTGCAACCCGTGAATCGCATCAGCGCTCGAGCCACCGCGCGCCGCCGGCCAACGCCACCTTTGCCAAGAACATGGCGGCCGTGACCGAGCGTGAATACGGCGACCGGGTCGGGATCTGGCGGCTGATGGACCTGTTCGAGCGCCATGAGCTCAAGGTGACGATGCTGATGAATGGGCGCAAGGTCGAGCAGTTCGCCGACGCCTGCCGGGAGATCAAGGCACAAGGGGCACGAGTTCTCATCGGAGAGCTACGAGCACGAATATTCCTACATGTACACGCGCGAGCAGGAGCGCGAAGTCGATCGCCAAGACCGTCGCGGCGTTCGAGAAGGTGCTGGGCGAGAAGCCGACCGGCTATCTCTCGCCTGGCCATTCCTCGACGCCGCACACGCTCGATCTCGTGGCCGAGCAGCCTTGCTTTGTCTGGTGGGCCGATCCGCTCAACAGCGATGTGCCCTATTCGCTCGAGGCGGGCGGGCGCAAGGTCGTGGTGGTTCCTTACAACGTGCCGGGCTGCAACGACTACTCGACCTATGGCTCGGGCCGCACGCCGCGCGACCTGCTGCAGATCATGAAGGACCAGTTCGACTATCTCTATTGGGAAGGCGAGCAGGGCTCACCCAAGTTCTGGGCCGTCAACATGCATCCGTTCGTGTCGGGCGTGCCCTATCGCACCAAGATCATGGATGAGTTCATCAGCTACGCGAAGGGATATCGGGACGTGTGGTTCGCGCGCCGGCTCGAGATCGCCAACTGGTGCCTGAAGCAAGGATATTGAGTCGAAGGGATATCGAGCCACATGCGCATCCTGTTCGTCGATCAGCAGCCGCGCACCGAGAAGTCGGTGCAGCCCTATGACATCGCCGCAGATCGAGGCGCTGCTCAACAGCTATGCCTCGCCCGGCACCAAGGTCGAGATCGGATTCCCGGACGACTATCGCGGGCTCGCAGCTGATGAACACGATCGGCGGGCAGAGCAAGCTCAACGGGCTCCATCACATGATGGAGACGCCCTCGATCGTGCGGAAGATCTTCTGGGCGGCGGAGAACGGCTACGACGCCGTGATCTCGTCCAACACCTTCGATCCGGGCGTCGACGGCGGGCGGCTTGCGGTCAACATCCCGGTGATCGGCCTCTCACCGCGCGTCGATGCATGCGGCGCTCACGCTCGCCGACCGTGTCGGCATCACGGTTCCGCTCGCGCCGCATGTTCCCTATACGTGGCGCATCATGCGCACGATCGGCCTCGACCGTTTCATCAGCGACATCCGGCCGATCGGCATCTACGGCGCCGACATCAGCCAGCGCGGCACAGGAAATCTTCGACACCACCGTCAAGGTCATGCGCGGACTGCTCGATGAGACGCGGGCCGAGATCATGCTGCCGCTCGGCGGCGCGATCATTCCCTATGTGGTCGACCCGAAGGATCTCGCCAAGGCGGTCGGCGTGCAGGTGCTCAACACCAAGGCGATCGGCATCCGCTTTGCCGAGATGTGCGTCGCCTTCGGCATGACGCAAAGCGCGATTACCTATCCGAAGGCCAAGCTCAGCTACGACGATTTTGTGCAGGGCGGGTGAGGCGATTGACTTGTAGCCCGGGTTGAGCGCAGCGAAACCCGGGGACGATGTTGCAGCTTGCACGGCTGCTCCCGGGTTTCGCTGCGCTCAACCCCGGGCCACTAAGAGACGCTTACGGCTTCAGCAGATCCTGCATGCGCTTGACGATGTTGGGCGGCGTCGTCATCAGGTCGTTGACGAGCGCTGAAAGCTGATCGCCGCTCACCAGCGTGATGTCGAGCTTCTGCTTCTGCGCATCGGCGAGCAGGGCGGGATCGGCAAGCGTCACGGTCAGCGCATTGCGCAGCGCGGTCACGCGTTCTGCGGGCGTGCCGGGCGGCGCCACCATCGGGCGGCCGAGCTCGATGCTGGAGGAATAGAGCGCCACGATGCGGCGCTCGTCCTCGCTCTTGATGTAGTCAAAAACGCTCGGCGCCTTGTAGGCGGTCATCGGCGTGCGCTCGATGTTGAACAGGATGCGCCACTTGCCGGCTTCGATCGAGCCAGGCCGATAATTGGCGAGCGAGGTGATGGTCTGGCAGATGCCGTCGACCTCGCCGCGATCCATGGCGAGCACGACCGCGGCCGGGCCCGAGTAGCCCTCGATCAGCTTGAACTTCATCCCGAGCAGGCGGGCGAGTAGCACCGGCGTCGTGCTGATGGCGGAGCCGGCGCCGGAGCCGCCAACCAGAAGCTCACGCTCGTAAAGGTCCTCGGCCTTCTTCACCGATGCGCGGTCGGCTGCCACGCAGACGCGGTTGGTGACCTCGGGGCTGCCGAGCCAGTTGAACTTGACGGGATCGTATTGCACGCCGCCTTCCTGCACCAAGGCGTGATAGGGCAGGTTGCGTCCGATCATGCCGATGACGCTGCCGTCCTTGGGCGCGGTGTTGTAGAGGAAATTGGCGGACGCGATGCCGCCTGCCGCCGGCATGTTCTGCACCACGAAGGTCGGATTGCCAGCGACGTGCCGGCCGAGATGGCGGGCGAGCAGCCTCGCCCATTGATCGTAGTCGTTGCCGACATCGAAGCTGACAATGATCCTGACCTGCTTGCCGCGATAGAAGTCCTCGACCGATTGCGCCTGCGCGCGTCCGGCAGCGTTGATCAGTGCTACGAGAGCAAGCGCCAGCAGCCATCGATTCGCGTGATCGCGCATGCCGCCCCTCCCGAATGGCATCCGAACGAGCAAGACTAATCCGCGCCATGGCGGGTTGTCATGCGAACCAGCAATGACAGGAGCTGCGGCGCAATGTCCGCTGCGGTCGTTCCGGGGGTCGCCATAGCGCGTCGAAAGACGCGCGCGAACGTCGCTTATGGATCAACCCGGCAGACCGGGCTTGAAGCTGAAGAGATTGAAGAAGCCTGACAGGTAGTTGATCTCGCGCCCGCTGGTCGGCGTGGTGCGGCTCACGAAGTCGAAGAGCTTGCCGTCCTTGATGCCGTAATTGGCGAGCCGTTCCACCCGGCGATTCTTGTCGAAATAGACCGCGATGACCCGCTGGTCGACCGTCTGCTGTTGCATGAAGGCGACCGTGCGCTCGGCGCGCTGGGAGATGTAGTAGAAAGCCTCGCCGCTCACGGTCGCAACCGTCGAAGGCGTGCCGAGCAGGATCAGCACCTGCTCCTGGCTCGCGCCGATCGGAATCTGCTCGAGCGCCCCTTCCGGAACGATGTAGCCCTTCTGGTAGGTCTCGCTGAAACAGCCGCCGAGCGGAATGCTGAGCGCAAGCACGCGCCGCGAGCGTCATGCGCGCGGACGCGACCGTGGCGCGAGCCTGCCAGACCTAGCCGCCTGCTGCTGCATTCCCATATACCGTTGCATCCATCGTCACTTTGACGTAGCGCCACTTTGACGTAGCGGGCAGGGCGGCAGTTGCCAAGAGCCCGAACTCGATACCCTGTGCATCGAGCTATCCCGATGATATTCCAACTCTTTCGCCGCACCCGTGACGACCCGAGCATTGCCTCGCTCTATGGCACCATCGTGGCACAGGCGCGAGCCAAGGCCCTTTACCAACATTTCGGGGTGCCCGATACGGTGAACGGGCGCCTTGAAATGATCCTGCTGCACGTGGTCCTGCTGCTGCGGCGGCTCAATGACGAGCCGGACGGCGCGCCCTTGGGGCAGGCGGTTTTCGATCTGTTCTGCCAGGACATGGACGACAACCTGCGCGAGATGGGGGTGGGCGACCTGGCGGTCCCGCAGCGAGATGCGCGCATCGGCGAGGCCTTCTATGGCCGGCAGGCCGCCTATGTCGGCGGCGTTGGCATCCAGCGATCCGGAGCCGCTGGTCGAGGTGCTGACGCGCAATGTGCTCGAGGGCGGAGAAGGCGCCGAGGCGCTTGCCGGCTATGTCCGGGCCGCTGCCTGGGCTTTGGCGGCAAGGGATATCAAGCGAGCTGCGCCGCGGCAATCTGCGGCTTCCCCGATCCGGCGAGCCTAACGATCGAACTGACAATGGAGCCGTCGCCAGCAAGGACAGCGCATGAACCGAGCCCCTGAACAGCCGTCCCCTTGACAGCCATCCTCCGAGACAGCCCTGGAGCGTGCCGGTTGCGCTTCACGAGGTGCCGGAAACCGGCCGCAGCTTCGCGCTCGTTGCCGACGAGCGCACGCGCGAGGCGGTCGCCAAGCTCGCGGGACTGCGCTCGCTGCCTCGCCTCGAGGCGACCGTTCGAGCTGACGCCGCGCGGCCGCGACGGGTTGCACGTCGCCGGTCCGATCAGCGCGACGGTCGGGCAGAACTGCGTGGTCACGCTCGAGCCGATCGAGAACGAGATCGAGGAGCAGGTCGACCTCGTGTTCGCCCCGCCGGCAGCGCCGACCGATCGTGCACGAGGAGGGGGAACGCGTCGAGGTGACGCCGGTCGATGCGCCCGAGCCGCTGCATTGCGGAATCGGTCGACCTTGGCGCCATCGCGACCGAGTTCCTGATGCTGGCGATCGATCCCTATCCGCGGAAAGCCGGTGCTGCTTTCGAGCCCCCGGCCAGGGAGGCGGATACCGGCGGCGCCGTTTGCGGCGCTGGCGGCGCTGAAAAAGAAGGAGGCTGGGGATTAGTCTCCTCGATAGGTCGTGCTGAGATGCATCACGCGCTTGGAAATCAGGGCACTAACGGGCATGAGCCCCTGTTGTGTCTGTCGCCCGCACGCTATTGTGGTCGCAATGGCTGGGAAAGTCCGTATCGCGCTAGACGCCATGGGGGGGGACCATGGGGCCGCGGTGGTCATCCCCGGCGCGGAGCTGTCGCAGCGGCGCCATCCGGACGTCGAATTCCTGTTGTTCGGCGACCGCGCGTCGGTCGAGCCGCTGCTCGCGGCCCGTCCGGCGCTGCAAGGCCGCCGCCAGGTTCATCCATACCGACGTGGCGGTCGCGATGGACGCCAAGCCGAGCCAGGCGTTGCGCCAGGGCCGCTGGAAGAGCTCGATGTGGCTCGCCATCGATGCGGTCAAGCGCGGCGAGGCCGACGTCGCGATCTCGGCCGGCAATACCGGCGCCCTGATGGCGATGGCGAAATTCCACCTCAAGACCATGCCGGGCATCGACCGCCCCGCCATCGCGGCGCTCTGGCCGACGGTGCGCGGGGAATCGATCGTGCTCGATCTCGGCGCCAGCATCGGGGCCGACGCTCAGCATCTCGTCAACCTCGCGGTCATGGGCAGCGCCATGGCGCGGGTGCTGCTCGGGCTCGAGCGGCCGACGGTCGGCCTGCTCAATATCGGGGTCGAGGAGGTCAAGGGCCTTGAGGAGGTGCGCGAGGCCGGCCGCATCCTGCGCGAGGCCAAGCTGCCGTTCCTCGACTACACGGGCTTCGTCGAGGGCGACGCCATCGGCCAGGGCCTGGTCGACGTGGTGGTGACCGAAGGCTTCACCGGCAACATCGCGCTCAAGGCGGCCGAGGGCACCGCGCGCCAGATCGGCAAATATCTCAGGGGCGCGATGACCCAGTCGATCTGGTCGAAGCTCGGCTACCTGCTGGCGCGCGGCGCCTTCCGCGCGCTGCCGAGCAAGATGGATCCGCGCAAGGCCAATGGCGGCGTATTCCTCGGCCTCAATGGCATCGTCATCAAGAGCCATGGCGACACCGATCCGGAAGGCTTCGCCAACGCGGTCGACATCGGCTACGACATGGTGCGCCACGTCCTTGCTCGAAAAGATCGGCCAGACCCTTACGCTGCAATCAGACGTGAAGCGCCGCCGCCTCGCCGGGGGAACTGCTTCGTGACCATGATGCGTTCTGTCGTCCTGGGCTGCGGCAGCTATCTGCCCGGCCGGGTGCTCACCAATGACGAGCTGGCGCAAGACCGTCGACACGTCCGACGAATGGATCGTGCAGCGCACCGGCATTCACGAGCGCCGCATCGCGGCGACCGGCGAGATCACCTCCGACATGGCGCTTCACGCGGCGCAGGCGGCGCTGGCCCACGCCAAGGTCGACGCGCAGTCGATCGATCTGATCGTGCTCGCGACCTCGACGCCGGACAACACGTTTCCGGCCAGCGCCGTCTCGGTGCAGGCCGGTCTCGGCATCACCCACGGCGCGGCGTTCGATCTGCAGGCGGTGTGCTCGGGCTTCGTCTACGGCGCTGGCGACCGCCGACGGCCTGCTGCGCACCGGCACGCTTCAAGCGCGCGCTGGTGATCGGCTCGGAGACCTTCTCGCGCATCCTCGACTGGAACGACCGCACCACCTGCGTGCTGTTCGGCGACGGCGCCGGCGCGGTCGTGCTGGATGCGCAGGAGCAGCCGGGCACGCGCGAGGATCGCGGCCTCCTCACCTCGCGTCTGCGCTCCGACGGCCGCCACAAGGACAAGCTCTATGTCGACGGCGGCCCGTCATCGACCGCAGACCGTCGGCCACCTGCGCATGGAGGGCCGCGAGGTGTTTCGCTACGCGGTCGGCGCCATCACCGACGTGATCGAGGACGTGTTCCGCGACACCGGCTACACCGCCGCCGACATCGACTGGTTCGTGCCGCACCAGGCCAACAAGCGCATCATCGACGGCGCCGCCCACAAGCTCGGCATCGCGCCCGAAAAAGTCGTGATGACGCTCGATCGGCACGGCAACACCTCGGCGGCCTCGATACCGCTGGCGCTCGCCGATGCGGTCGCCGATCGGCGCATCAAGCGCGGCGATCTCGTTCTGCTCGAGGCGATGGGCGGCGGCTTCACCTGGGGAGCCGCACTTGTGCGGTGGTAAGGCACGTGAGCTCGTAGTTCGCTCCTTGCTATTCCCCGTTGACCGTTCGCCCGCAAGCTAATATCGTCTGATAAAACAGAGAGATACCTTGATCGCCGGAGGCGGGGCAGGCGATGAGCGGAAAAACGGTGACACGGGCAGATTTGTGCGAGGCGGTCTACCAAAAGGTGGGACTGTCGCGCACCGAATCGGCCACGCTCGTCGAGACTGGTGCTGAAGGAAATCACGGATTGCCTTGAACGAGGCGAGACCGTGAAGCTGTCGTCCTTTGGCTCCTTCGTGGTGCGCAAGAAAGGCCAGCGGGTCGGGCGGAATCCCAAGACCGGCAAGGAAGTGCCGATCTCGCCGCGGCGCGTGATGGTGTTCAAGCCGTCCGCGATCCTCAAGCAGCGGATCAATTCCGACGGCCAGTGCCTCTCGATTTCGAATTATGTCCGAGGGCGACAAGGACGGCTAGGCCAAGGAAGGCAAGGCGTTGTCGCAAAGGAGTAGCGCGCGGTGGATAAGGCGCCCGACGCATTCCGCACCATCAGCGAAGTGGCGGCCGATCTCGACGTGCCGCAGCATGTGCTGCGGTTCTGGGAAAGTCGTTTCAGCGAAATCAAGCCGATGAAGCGCGGCGGCGGCCGCCGCTACTACCGGCCCGACGACGTCGACCTCCTGCGCGGCATCCGGCATCTGCTCTACGGCGAGGGCTACACGATCCGCGGCGTGCAGCGCATCCTCAAGGAGCAGGGCCTCAAGATTCGTGCAGACGATCTGGCAGCCGGGCGCGGCCGGCGCCGCAGCCCCGGACTCAGAGGACGGCGACTTTGCCGGCGAGGAGACCGACCCGCCCGAGCAGTCGGGGCGCGAGCGCGGGCGCGGCCTGTTCGGCCTGCTGCCATCGCTGATCGGGAACGCCAACGACGTTCCCGAGGTCAAGGCGGCGGCGCAGAAAGACGAAAGGAAGACGAGGACCAGGAGGAAGAAGAGGAGGGTGACGTCGACGCCGAGACCGACGAGGAAGAGGTCGACGAGGAAGGTGAAGACGACAGCGACGACGACGCCGAAGTCGGTGAAGACGAAGATAGCGACTACGACGAAGAGGATAGTGAAGACGAGGACAGCGACGAGGACGAGGAGAGTGACGAGGACGACGACGAGGAAGAGGACGAGAAGTCGTCGAAACCCAAGCAGGCTCCACGACCGCTGACGCTGCGGCAGCCGGCGCAGCCGATTGGCGGCTCGCTGCGCGCCGCTATTTCCATTGATGATATGCGCAAGCTCGAATCCGCTCTGGACGAGCTTTCCGAGTGCCGCAAGCTGCTTGAGGCGCTCGATTAGCTGCTGGTCGGCTGCTTCGGCGCTCGGCCCATCAAAAACGTCGCCACCCGCAACGCGGCCTCGTAGTCGGATTCATGGGCGGCGCGGCTTTTGATCACGACGAAACCTTCATTTTGCACAAAGATGGCGAGCGTGCCGGTAATGTCGATATGCTCGACGCGGCGCAGACCGGCGACCTGATTGACGACAGGTTTGAAAAGGACATGACGGCGCTCAGAGATTCTTGACCTCGTAACGTGCGCTAAATGCCCTCATTCAGCCCAAAATACCGATTACCTCTCCTGCGCGGAAAGAGGCTGACAAGCGCACCTGATAGTATGGCTTAGCAATGGTAGCCCTAGCTCTCACCCTCGGCCTGGTTCTGTTATTGGCTATTGTGAAAGTAGTCCTCGAACGCTCCGACCACCAGGCGCGCGATCAAGATGATTGGATTTGAGCGCCTGCGGTTGGCTACCAAGTCGCGGATATTCATTCAAACATTGAGCGCCGGCGACTGGCGGCAAGATCACTCGGACGCCGGCGCTCAATGTTTGATGAGGTTCAGGGCAACTCTTGAGAGCAGCGAGCATCCGAACGGCGCAAACAAATCCGCGCACAGCTCGCCGTCGACGTACCGCGGCTTAACGGGAAGCAATCGGTTCCCGCCTCTCCGGCTTAACTAGGTCGGCTCTTTCTCATGTTTCAACGCGCATTGCCGGTGGTCGATCCGAGGGTGGCGGTGACATGTCACCATCAGATCCAAATTCCACGCCACAAATAAAGAAAAAAATTCCACGTCGCAGATTCTACATTCGTGCTCCGCTAGAATATGCGGCGTTTGGGCACGTAGGGAAAGATTTCGCTCCCCTACGCTGCGAGGCTCGGATTCAAAAGGTCAGATTGAAAATGTGATCCTCCAAAAAGCGGGGCACGGTCATGGGTGGGCGCTTGGGATTTCGATCGGCGACACGGTGCATCGTTGTGGCGGTGCTGTGTGGGCTCATTGTCCTTAGTAACCTGATCCTCGATCGAACAGCGCAGGCCCAGCAGTCAGTCGCGCCCAAGGGCAGCAACGTCGGGCCGCGTCCCGACTTGCGGGCAATGACCGAGCGAATGAACGCCAATACGCTCACGCTTGTAACCGGCAACCCGAGCTTCATCTTCACGGCCTACGGCAACGATCTCGCCGCAGTGCTCAATGACGGAGACGAGTTGAGAATTCTGCCGGTGACCAGCCAGGGCGCGGTCCAGAACGTTCGTGACGTTCGCTTCCTGCGCGGGATCGATCTCGGGTTCACGATCAGCAACGTCCGCGGCTATTACCGCCGCACCGGTGAGCTTGGCGATCTCGAGGACAAGCTCGTCTATATTATGAAGATTTCCAACGATGAAATTCACCTCGTGACCCGCTCTTACGTCACCAACCTGCAACAGTTGCGTGGACGCAAGGTGAATTTCAATTCGAAGGGGAGCGGCACCCAGATGACCGCGCGAGACATTTTCACCGGCCTCAACATTGACGTCGAGGAGGTCAACCTGGGACCGGCTGACGCGTTCGCCAAGCTTGCGAACGGCGAGATCGCCGCAACCGTTCTGACGTCCAGTAAACCAGCTTCAGCGATTGCTCCGCTCAAGGCGAGCGAGGGTTATCGCTTGCTGCCCGTTCCGTACGCGAAGCCCCTGCGCGACGACTATCTACCCTCAACCCTGACGCACGAGGACTATCCCAATCTGATCGCCAAGGGCGAAAGCGTCGACACGATTGCAGCCAGCAGCGTACTTTTCGCCTACAACTGGCCCAAGAACAGTGATCGATATCGCCGGGTCGACAAGTTCGTCAAAGCTCTCTTCGCGAAATTCACTGAATTGCAGAAGTCGCCGCGCAACCCCAATTGGCGCGAGGCCAATCTCGCGCGACCTTGCCGGCTGGAAGCGGTTCGAAGGTGCCGAGGAGTTGCTGTCGAGCTATCGCGAGCAGACCGTGGCGGGAATGCGAGAGCAGTTCGAGCAGTTTATCGCACGGCGTTCCGGCAAGCTCCCGACGACCGAGCAAGAGCGCAATCAGCTGTTCAACGATTTTCTGAGATGGCGTCAGCAGCCCGCGAGCCGCTGACCTGTAGCGATATGCTGGATTGCGGGCCCTTCGAACCGAACGATGGCGCTACGCGGGCAGCTTGATCAGCTTCGCCATCCCGCGGA
>CAVUXO010000020.1:0-29239 GCA_963745515.1 uncultured Alphaproteobacteria bacterium | reverse complement strand
CCACCGCTAGCCTAACTCCCGCATTGGGGGTTAGGCTTTCGGTTTTTTGGGCCACGAGATTGAGGATCGCTCCCAATTCGCCATTCAGGACCGCTTCGACCTCGCCCCGGCGAGCGCCCGACTTCAACGGCCCGACCGATCAAAGAAGTCAAAGAGGGGAGCGCAACATCAAGGACGTGCCACGCCCTGCATCGGCTCAAATTCGCTCGAGCCTACCCCAGCAGCCAGAGTGCGCTTCCGTTGCTATTCGCCAGAATACAAGTTCGAATGGAATGTAACCGACGATATGTCCGTCAATTGTCCAGCGTCTTTTGCCGTTCTCGTTTGACTCTGTGGTTCGCAAGGCGCCGCCATTGGTTCGCAATCTGTAAGAGCGTTGCCCTTTCAATTTTGTCATCTGCTGTGTTGGCCAAGTGAACACAGAGCTTCGCATTCTGTCTGCATTCTTCTGGATTGGGCATGAACGGTCCAGCACTACTGTCCATCAACTTCCCCCCATTTCCCCCCGGTAGGCGCGAGTAAACACACTAAGAGTTGGATGCGGGCCTACGTCAAGACAGAACCAATCTTAGACGCTCGTCGTTGCAAATCCATCGTCGCCAATAGGATACTCCCCCACCCTATGCGGGCCTGCCGCGGTTACGGCACATTAACGTGAGGACGTTCCCCGATCGCGCTACGTTGCTTCGCATCTAATCGTACAAAGGTGTCAACGCTTGGGAGGAAGCAAAAATGCTCAATCGGTCGTGTCTGCCATCTCTACAATCATCGGACACTCGAAGCCGTCACATCGTGTCGACGGCATTGCTCGCTATCAGCATGTGCCTTGGCAGCGGCGCAATAAATCCCGCTGCACCCGAGCCCGCACCGCTAGAAGTCGACTACGGCGAGTACACGGCTCGGCCGGAAGAGCTCGCGTCCGTTGCGACCAACGACATTCTCAAATCGCTGCGGTTCAACAAAACGGCGATGGTGCTCGGACGGGAGGTCTACGACAAGAGCTGCGCGTCGTGTCACGGCGCCAATCTCAAGGGCATTCCCGATCAGCACACGCCCGACCTGACCGACGCCGAATGGCGCTTCTCGGGAGATGACTATGAATCCGGAGGGCACACCAAGTACCCCTCCGATATCGAATGGACGGTGCGCTATGGCATCCGCTCCGGGCATGAAAATGCCCATGGGGCGGAGGTCAACATGCTGGCCTATGACCCGAAGTATCGCACCGAGGAAGACACCAAGGATTTCGGCGACAAGGAATATTTGACGCCAGCGGAAATCGATGACGTGGTCGAATACGTTCTCCAGATCAGCGGGCAACGCCCGGATCGCAGGAAGGCGGCCCGCGGCAAGATACTGTTCAACGACAACACTAAGGGCAACTGCGTCGATTGCCACGGCGCTGACGGGAGCGGCATCGATACATTCGGGTCGAGCAATCTCACGAAGAAAAATCTCTTTCTCTACGGCTCCGATCGTGGCTCGATCCGGGAGTCGCTGGTCAAGGGACGGCATGGATCGATGCCGGCCTTCGAGGGTGTGCTGAAGCCGGCGGAGATCAAGGCGGTTTCGATCTTCGTCTTCTCACATGCTGCAGTGGCTCCCCGCAGCACGCCGGCTCGACAAAATCGGGCCGGGAGGGTTTCCCGGTGAACCGCGCCCACATCGCACCGAGGACAAGTATCGAAGAAAGCCAACGGTGCTGATGGATCCACTGCGCATTGCGCTCCTTCATCTTGCTCCGCGGGCTGCTGATCTCGCTTACAACCAGCGGCTCGTGGAGCACGGGATTGCGATCGCCGCGCAAGCGGGCGCGAATTGGATTATCACACCCGAGCTCGCCACGACTGGCTACACCTTTGCCGAGATCATTGGCACTGACTGGATTGCGATCCAGCCGGACGCCTGGCTGCAACACATTTGCGAAATGGCCCGTCGCCACGGGGTCGCAATCTTCATCGGGCACGTGGAGCGTGATCAGCAAAGGGATACGCTCCACAACAGCGTGTTCACGATTACGGCGAGTGGCGAGCTGCTGCGCCAACACCGCAAGATCAACACGCTCCGCATTGGCTCTGAGGCATGGTCGACGCCGGGCGTCGATCCCACCGTCGTCGAGCTTCATCCCTATGGCAAGGTCGGTATTCTGATTTGTGCGGACGCATGCTCACCCGGCATCGCAGCGCAATTGAAGGCCAATGGCGCGCGGGCGCTGGTTTCATCGGCCTCCTGGGCGCCCGGCCTGCACGGGCCAAGCGGAGAGTGGGAGCGGATCACCGAGCTCACCGGGTTGCCACTATTCGTATGCAATCGAACCGGCGACGATAAGATCATGAACTTTGCAAAGGCCGAGAGCGTCGTGGCTCATCGTGGGCGACGCCTGTTGTCCCTGACATCAACGCAGTCTGCCGTCTTCCTCATTGAATGGAGCCCGCAGGCGGACAATCTGCATGGTCAGCCCATCAGGCTCGACATTCCTGAGAGCGCCCATTAACCGGTTGCCTCCGTGGCGACGATGGCTCTCTGCCGGCCCGTTCAAGCCTGAGCTTGCGGTCGTTGCGCCGCAACCCATGAGCGATTGCGCTCAAGTCGTTCGGCATCGGGTATGATCGGACAGCACGCACAGAACTGACCCTTGCCGCTCTTGAAATAAAGGCAGCAGGCACGAAGCTTCTGACAGGTGCGCGAGTTGCCGGCGCTGTTCACCTCGTAGAGCTCTGGTGCCGCTCGCTTAATCTCGGGAACCATGGCCAGGAGAGTCCGCGCCTCGTGCACGCCGCGTCTTTCGTCACCAAGCTGCCGAGCCACATTGGCAAGTTGTGCCGCCCATGAGGACGTGGCCATGGCCCAGAGCGCATGACGCGAGAAGCGTGACCAGGCATGATGCGCAGCGATAATGGGCTCGGTGAAGGCGATCAGGCTCTCCAAAAGGCGCTCCCGAAGCACGTCCTCACCAACCGTCTCCAGCCACTCAGAGCCACCCCGCAGAGGATCCTCCGCGCAGCCCACGAACTGTGCGTCGCGGACCCAAAGGCTCTTCAGAAGAGCGCTGGGTGAAAAATACAGGGCGAAATCACGTAAGAACGGAGCTCTTGCGCGGGTCAAATAGGCCGCAATGGCAAAGCCCGAAGCCCAGCCGCAGCGGAGCATCAGGGAGGCCGACGCTGCTCTCTTGTTGAAGGCAAAGCCTGCCGATTTGAAGCTGTGCAGCAGCGCCGACAATGGCAGACCATCCGGCTCGGCCAACGCAGCAGCGTCAAGCCACCCGGTTGGATCGGGCGGATGGGAGAACACCTCGATGTGCAGTTCGAGCCCTCTCAGCGCCTGCATTGTGTCGGCAAGAACGGGCCGCATTGCATGGGCCAGGCTCGCCGCGTGCGCGTGAGCGTCAAGCTCCGGCTGAGTCATCCAATCCCCCCGCCACCCGACGCGTTTGGGTTCAAGTCATGTGACTGGCACTTGACTCAAATCGCGATTGCGCCGCCCATTTTTCTCTGGTTCAAATTTCTTTGGTTCAAACTTTGCAACGGAGCTCGATAGACGGCTGACTTAATCAGCCATGGCCGCCCCGATATCCGCGGCCGCTGGCATCGAAGTCTTCCGCTTCGCGATCGAGAAAGCGCTTCGAGATGTCGCGCCACATGGTCAGACGATCCCAAACGGGCTCCTTCGAAACCTTGTCCCCTGCCGACAGGAATGGGCTGGCAAAGAAAATCGAGATCATCGGCTCGTCGGCGCCGTTCTTCATCTCAAAGCCCCAGGAAATCGGAGCGCCATCCTTGTCCAGCCTGCGAAAGATTTCGGCCTTGGATGGCTTGCGGCGGGCCTTCAGGTCTTCCGGCGTAGGACTGTCCTTGGAGCCCTTGTTTTCCCCAATGCAGAGGTGAAAGTGCGGACCATCGAAGCTGATGGTCAGATAGCCGTCGAATTTGCTGATCCGGTTTGGCTTGCAGGGACAGGTCAACTCATAGGCCGCACCTTCGATGATGGGCCCGAAAATAACCTGGTCCCAGTAATTGGTGAAAAGATAGGTCAGAAACTCTTCAAGAAAGGCTTCATCGAGGGGCAGCGGCCACGTTTGCAAAGCGCGCTGTCCGCTGTCGAGCTTCGTGACAACCGGATCCTTTTCGATCCTGACTGGTGCATTCATGGCTTCCTCCCCAACACGCCCGAGACGATGTCGTTCTAAGGATTTAGGTTTGTTGCCCTTGATCAAATTGTGCATTGGCGGCACGCGGAAAGTCAATCTCGCCGTGGGAGGCGACAGCTTCTTGATGCGCTGCAAATGGCCAGGTGGCAGCGGCCAATTCCGGAGCCGAATGCTTGCAAGAATCTCCAGGAAAAAACTGCGCGAAACGCGCCGTCTGCAATTACCTCCAGATTGAACGTGCGCGATTCTTTGTCTCCAAAGTGCAAATGCTCGGCCGCGATCCCCTAAATCTTGGAGCTGCCAGCATTCGAGCAAGCCGTCCAGGGCAGAACAAACGGAACTCCGTCCCGTTCTCCTCGAACGACCTCAACGCCGTAGGCGGCAGCAATATGCTCGTCGCACAGGACCGTGGACGGCGATCCCTCGGCCAACACGCCACCGCCGGCGAGCAACACGAGACGATCACAGAACCGCGCCGCCAGGGCGAGGTCATGCAGGACGACAACGACACCACGCCCCTGCCGCGCTGTCATGCGCAACAATTCCATGACTTGAAGCTGATGCAACGGATCAAGGGCGGCAATCGGCTCGTCCGCCAGCAGAATGTCGGCCTCGACGGCGAGCGCGCGCGCCAGCAGGATGCGCAACCGTTCCCCGCCGGACACCTCGCCCATCGTCCGCGATCGGAACGGAACAATGTCACACGCGGCCATGGCGCGCTCGATCGCTGCGCGATCCACAGAGTTGAGACCCTGCATGGGGCGGCGGTGAGGCAGGCGCCCGAGGGCCACAAGAGATTCCACCCGCATCGGCCAGTGGACATTTCCGGCTTGAGCCAGATAGGCGACCCGCTGCGCCAGCTCGCGGCTGCCGATATCGGCTGCCGAGCGGCCGCCGTAGCGGACGGATCCGGCCTCAGGAGCGCGGAGGTTCGCCAGGATCCGCAGCAGGCTCGTCTTGCCCGAGCCATTTGGACCGATCAGCCCGACCATCTCGCCGGCGCGCAACGTGAACCGCACGCCATCGAGCACAGCCGTGCGACTGAAACGGACAGCGATGTCATTCGCCTCGATGTCCATCATTCCTCCGCTCGCAGGCGGTAGATCAGGCTTAACAGAAATGGGGCGCCGATGATCGCCGTTACGACCCCGAGCTTGAGCTCTGGCCGGACCGGCAGCAGGCGAACCGCAATGTCGGCTGTAAGCGTCAAGGCGGCGCCGCCGAGCCCGCTCACGAGCAGAAGGCGGCCGGGCCGATGCGCCACCAATGGCCTCAGAAGATGCGGCACCACGAGGCCGACGAATCCGATCGAGCCGGTCGCTGCCACGGCACTACCCACTGATAGAGCAGTGCCGGCGACAAGCTGCAGCCTCAGCCGACCCAGGTTGAAGCCGAGAACTCCTGGCGGCATCCTCCCCGAGGGTCAGCGCATCGAGCGGAGGTCCTGACATGAGGATCAACGCCCACCCGACTAGCATGAGCGGCAGCACCAGCCACACGTAAAGCAGACTTCGATCGGCCAGCGACCCGAGCAGCCAATAAACAATCTCGCTGACCGCATAAGGATTGGGCGAAAGATTGAGCGCCAGCGCGGTCAATGCCCCCGCCAAACTGCTGATCGCCACACCCGCCAGGATGAGCGTCATGGTGCCGGCTCCGCGTCCGGCCAGCCCATAGAGCAGTACGGTTGCGACCATTGCACCCACGACACCGCCAAGCGGCAAGGCCAGCAAGAACACCCCGCTGAGGCCGAAATAGAAAACGACGACCGCTCCAAGCGCCGCCGTGCTCGACACCCCGATGATGCCGGGCTCCGCCAGGGGATTACGCAGCAATCCCTGCATGGCCGCCCCGGTGAGGCCCAGACTGAAGCCGACGAGAGAGCCAAGTAGCGCCCGCGGCACGCGCAACTCCACCAGCACGAGCGCAGGCGCCGTCCACTCTCCCTTCAACGCATCGCGGAAGCCCTGCCAGAGGTCTACCGGGAGATAGCCGATGGCCAATGATGCGACGAACAGGGCGACCACCAGAGCGCCAAGACCCGATACCAATGAGCCGTAAGGTATCTCGTATTTTCGCCCGGTCGCTTCGACCGCGTCAGCTCGCGTCATTCGTTGGGAACCTTACCGCGAACTTCTTTGGCGACTCGCATCAGTCTTTCAACGGCCTCGACCAGCGCGGGGCCGCCGCAATTCCAAAGCCGGTTCGGGATGACGACCACCCGTGTGTGATCAGAAAGTCGCGAAAGCACCGGATGCTTGAGGAGCTCTGTGGCCAACGCTGGTCCATCCCGATGTGAGCCGATAATCAAAACATCGACTGGATTCATTGCCAGGATTTCGAGCGGCACCTGCCCAAATTCGCCAATCCCGAGGCGCACCGCCATGTTTTCAAGCCCGGCGCGAAGTCATGACAACATCGATCATTGAGCCGCGGCCATAGGTATCATGATCGCCATGGAACACGATCGCCGTTGGCGCGACCGCCGGTCGATCTCTTTCCAGCCTGGCGAGATTGCTATCCATTTCGGCGATGATCTGCTCGCCTCTTTCCTTTTCATCGAGGAGCGCTGCGATCTCCCGATATTGTTGGCGAACGTCCTCGAAGTTTCGCGGCACGTCGGTATCGACCACCCTCATGCCAGCCCGCTTCAGCAAAGCAACGGGTGCGCGTGCCGTGTAGATCCCGGCAAGCACGAGGTCCGGGTTCAGTGGTAGGACCTGCTCTGCGAGGCCATGGTTGATAGGAACATCCCGCGCCAAATCTGCGACGTTCGAGTTGTCCCGATCCCGCGCTTGCCACGTGACTGAGGAAATATTGCTCCGGTCGGCCAGCCGCAACACCAACTCGTCGGTGCACAGGTTCATCGAGACGATGCGGTGGGGCTTCGACACGGATTCGGCGGCGGGTGCGTGACCCGCCGCCGAGAGCGCCGCCACAATCACACCAATGGCAGGGAGGAGTTGCATCGGGTGAAGGCGCGCCTCCGGTCGCGGCTAGAGTATCCTACGGCCCTGAATGTGGGAGCATTAAATCACACTCTTGGCGCCCATTGCTGGGCGGAGCCGTTGGAATCCTATCGCGACTGGCCGCACGCGGAAACACCGTCGAACTCACTTCACGAACACGGGCCTGCTGTCACCTTCGGTCAGGAAGTCGGGCAGACGCGGCAGCCCTCCCGTGTATGTAATGCCCGCATATGCTCCGATGCCAGGCCGCAAGAAGCCGGTCGGGTTCTGATAGTGCTCGTCGAACAGGTTGTCGATACGGGCAAACGTCTTAAGGTTCGGATTAACTTGGTAGTTTGCCGCAACATTGACGACCGTGAAGCCGGGCGCAGTCAGGCGCGGAACGGAGAAGTCGCGATTTCCATCGATCCAATCCCCAACATGCACCAGCGTTGCCGTCAGGGTGAGCGGGTCGATCGGATTCCAAAGGGCCTGCAGGCTCCACTTGTGCCTTGGCCGTCGTATCAACTCAAGCCCGGTGTCGGTATCAATCGCCCGGGTGAACGTGTAGTCGGCGCGCAGCTTGACCCTTTCGGTGACATTGACCGCTGCGAATGCTTCCACGCCGTTGGTGCGGGCGTGACCGATGTTGATGTTTGTCGTGAACGTCTGGTTCGCTTGAATCAGATCGGTCAGGTCATTGTTGAAGTAGGTTGCCCCGACCAAGGCTCGCTTGTCCCAGAGCGGCTGTTCAAACCCTATATCGTAGCCGGTGCTTGATTCCGGCTTCAGGTTCGGATTGCCGAAGAAGTTGAACTGCGGAAAATCCTGAAATCTCTGCGACAGCGTCGGGACCTTGAAGCCGGTGCCGTAGCTTGCCCGGAATTTGGTGTCGGTCCACGGCACGATCACGGCGGGAGCGATCCGATAAGTGGCGTGCGAGCCGAAAAACTCGTCATCATCGATGCGCCCGTTGGCAACCAGGAAGAATGTCTTCTGGTAGTCCGTCTGGAGCTCAACGAATTGGCCCCTGAGGTTGGAGGATTTGTTGAGAGCGTCTTGCCGGAACGTTTCGGTCTCGTCGGACGCACCAACGATCAGAAGAGCGTTTGGCGCGAGCTTGAGGTCGCCGCGGTAGTCGAAGCGGATGCGATCGCCTTTAGCGATGGTAGTTGTCGGATCGTTCAAGGGATTAGCGGCCAAGTTCCAGGTGTTGATCCAGTTGACGCCGAAGTAGCTGACAAAGCGGCCGTTAAGAGGGTCGACGACCGCTTCTCCCCGCGTGTAAAAATTGTGGACGACCTGCTCACTTTGGACCGGCGACGGGAAGGAAGGGAGAGGAAAGGGGGGGAACACATCGTTCGTATTCTTTAGCTTCGCGTCGGTATAGCGAGCCACATAGTTGAGGACGAGATAATCATTGATGGTGGCGCCGAGCTTGGTCGAATAGGTCTTGTTGTCGTAGTAGTCGTTGTTGCGCGCCTCTCCCTTGGGCAACAGCTCGAGTGGGGTCACTGGCACCGAGCCGGCATGGAAGTGATCGACATTGAATTGATAATTGTAGTTGGCCGTTCCCCCCCCAAAGCTGGCACGCTGATTGAAAGTGCTGAAACTGCCGCCTTCGGTGGTGAAGCTCCACGTGGGCGGCCCTTCGCCTTTCTTGGTGATGACCGAGACCACGCCGCCGATCGCATCAGCCCCGTAAAGGCCACTCTGCGGTCCCCGTAGCACTTCGATGCGTTCGACGTCGCCCGTGAGCATTTGTCCAAGATCAAACGTGCGATTAGAGAAACTCGGATCGGCTACCTCGATTCCATCAATAATGAACTTGGTGTGATTCGAGTTGGTGCCTCGTAAGAAAATCGAGGTCTGGCCGCCGGGACTTCCGGTCTGCAAGACATTGAGACCCGGCACGTTGCTGAGCGCATCGGGCGCTGAACGAAGCTGCTGCTGCTCCAACTGTTGGCGGTTGATGACCGTCACCGCACTTGTGGTCTCGCGCGCCGGCGTGGCAACGCCGGTGGCGCTGTAAACGACCGGATCACCCGCAGCCGTCGGTGGCGTCTCGGCTGATGGCGTCGCGGCCGGCGCTGCTGGCGTCACCGGACGCGCTCCGGTGGCGTTCCTGGTGCGGGGCGCTGCCTTGGGCCGTGGCTGCGGCGCGGTCACCACGACTGGGGGGAGTTTGGTCTCCGGCGACGCCGTTTGTTGCGCAGCTGCCGGCTGGGAGCTGTGGGCGAGCAAGACCGACGTAAGAGCTGTCGAGGCAAGAAAGCTTGCGCTGCGACCCGGCGCTGTCTTGGAGGAATGCATGTGTGAACCGCGCGACGTTGTGGCACGTCATCGCGAACGCAGTTTCACCACACGGCAACGCGCACGTTTGGTTCAACTAGTGTCAGTACACCCCGACCGACATGCCCGCGCATGACCACACTGACGGCAGGTCTCCTGGCTCGCGGCTTACTCGTCTCCGTGCCTTCCCAGGACTTTAGGTCCCAGTGGCTTTTTCGGAGTTTACGCCGCTTACAGTTGCGGGGGCAGCCACGGCTTCGGGCAACCTCGCCCTCACCGCGTTCCCTTTTGATCCCCAATGGGGAACCGTCAATGCAACGCTAAAAAGACTTGCAGAACGAGTCAACGAACTGCGCCCGCACGCAGTGTTGCGCTGAGCAAAATTTCGCTTCTGTTACTCTGATGACACATTGTGCAGGTGTTTATTTACCAGCATCCGGTGGGCGGCCGTCTTCTGGCGACCATTTGACCGAGGGTATACGAGCCACCAGCCGGCTGCGCAGCAGCTCTGGACGCTCAGCCCAGGGCACGAAACCATAGTCCCCCTTACTATATGAAAGGGCAAAAGCTGCGATCGCCGCCGCGCCGCTTTCGGGCTCGAGATCACCAAACACGAACGTGTAGCCGTCAGGCGCCGACACCGCGATCGTTGCTGGCTGCTTGCAGACGCCGAGACATTGGACGGCCCGGACCTTCACGTCGGGAGCATTGGACTGCATGACGGGCCTAAGCGCCTCGAGCATTCTCGCTCCAATCCGCGTCGTCTCGTCGGTCGCCAGTCGACACGTCGTGCAGACACTGACGACCACAGGACCCGGAGGCTTTGCATCAGACGCTTGGCTACCGTGATCAGACACGTCTCGCACCCTCTCTTGCATGAGGTCATTTGCGTGAGGGCGGCAATCTAACCTGTTGGGCTTGGTGCGGGAAGCACCGCGGATGGCGCGCCACGTGTGCTGGTCGAGTGGTTGTCCAATGCGGGCGACTAACATAGCCTAGCGAGGCTCCCGAAACGTTGCAGAATTGAGGTCGCCACCATGGTCGTTCTCAACAGGATCTATACGCGTACCGGCGATGACGGCACCACCGCTCTTGGCACGGGCGAACGGCGCAAAAAGTACGATTTGCGCATCTCTGCCTATGGCACCGTGGATGAGCTGAACTCGGTGATCGGGATTGCGCGCCTGCACAGCGCTAGCAATCCCGAGCTCGATTCGGTTCTGGGGCGGATTCAGAATGATCTTTTTGATGTCGGTGCCGATCTCTGCATGCCCGGCACGCGTGGCAAGGGGCCAGCAGGCGCACGATTGACGGTGAGCGACGCACAGGTCGACTGGCTCGAAGGAGAGATCGACAAGCTCAACGCGATGCTCGCGCCGCTGCGATCTTTCATTCTGCCGGGTGGGAGCCCATCGTCCGCGTATCTGCACCTCGCACGCACGGTTTGCCGGCGAGCCGAGCGTCTCATCGTCGAGCTCAGGGACGAGCCCGAGGAGGACGTTTCAGCGGCAGCTCTCAAATACGTCAACCGTCTCTCAGACTTTCTCTTCGTTGCGGGTCGGGCAATGAACGACAATGGCGCCGCCGACGTCCTTTGGGTTCCGGGACAGAACCGATAAGCACAAGCTTCGTGACCGCGTCGGAACGGCGTAGTCGAATGGCGTATGGGGGGAATTCGATGCAGGATCATACGGCCCAGTCGTCGGAGCAACGCACGACGAGCTGGGAAACTCTCGCTCGCTTGCAACATGCCATCGTTCGCCGGAGTGGCCGTTTCATCGTTGTTGATTTGGCCGTGCCGCATCGGACAATCAGCACCTCTACACGGAATGGCGGACAGTCAGATGAAGTGCACCATCTGGTCAATCACCAATCGTGTGAGGCCACCGGGCATGATGCGCGGTTTGAATTCATCACCGGGCAAGGAATGGAGGCGTACCACGCCGCTGTGTGCAAAGAAGTGGGTCTGTCGCCTGACAATACAGCCGTCATGGGAACTGCGGCCAATATGAACTACGCGGCTATCGTCAGCAAACGGCATGACGACTTGGAAGTGGTGGCAATCGTCACCGCTGGCGTGGAGAGCAACGCGACTTGCGCAGGCGATCCTGCCGTATGGCATGAGACCCCGGATGGGTTTGTGAAGTTGCCGGCTGGTACGATCAATACGATGGTCCTAAGCAATACGCCGGTAACCAGCGGCACCCTGGCTCAGGTTGTCATGATCATGACCGAAGGGAAAACGGCCGCACTCCGGAGACTGGCGGCACCGAGCCGCTATTCCGCCGATCTCGCCACCGGAACAGGCACCGATCAATACTGCGTGGCGGCTCCAATCGACGGCCGAAAGCCACTGACGACGGCCAGCACCCACATGAAGTTCGGTGAAATAATCGGCCTTGCTGTGCGAGAAGCGACGCTGGAGGCGCTGCGCTGGCAAAACGGATTGGAGCCCAGCTACACGCGGGGGGTCATTCATGCTCTTGGGAGGTTCGGCTTCACCGAGCAGAAGCTGGTCGACCGACTCTCAGAGCTTCTCGACCCAACCGATTTTGAGCTGATCAAGAAAAACAGCAAATCGGTGCTTTACGAGCCCCACGTTGGCGCCGCCTCACACGCGATCGCAGCAGTGCTCGATCGAGGACGGTACGGAATTTTGCCCCAGTCCTGCGTGCAGGACGCTCTCGCCCAGCAGGCGGCCATCTTGGCTGCGAACCTTGCCGCAAAACCCGACAATTGGCGAAAGTACTACGCTGAGCTGCAGGCGTCTCAAGGGGACGTCAATGAGCTGGTGATCACTGCAATCGCGCTCGGCTGGGGCGATAAATGGCGGGCGAGCTGATCGACCTGCTGGGGCCGCATCCTCTCGCCCTTGCCGTCGCTGTAACCGCCGACCTGGCGATCGGAGACCCCGTCTACCGCTGGCATCCGGTTCGTCTCATCGGACACGCATTGCGCCGGATAGAAAGCGTTCTTCGTTCGATTGGTGCGGATGGCTACGGCGGAGGCATCGCGCTGTTTGCAGCGCTGGCTCTTGTTGCGCTTGGCGTTGTTACGGGCGCGATGCTCTTGTCGTTGGCGCTTTCAGTCTGGGTCGCCTGGATCTTGCATGTATTCCTTCTGTACAGCCTCCTCGCCCTGGGCGATCTTGTCCATCATGTGTGGCGGGTTGAACGTGCGCTCACGGCAGGCGACCTGCCTGCCGCCCGTTCTGCCGTCGCCCAGTTGGTTGTTCGCGATACCGACCGAATGGATGCTGCGGCGTGCCGGCGGACTTCGATAGAAAGCCTCAGCGAGAATTTGACTGACGGCTTTGTCAGTGCGCTCTTCTGGTACGCGCTCCTTGGAATTCCTGGGCTTGTGCTGTTCAAAGTCGTCAGCACGATGGATTCAATGGTGGGATTCAAGACGCCGAAGTATCTTCGCTTCGGCTGGTGCGGGGCGCGTCTAGACGACGTGATGAATTTTCTGCCCGCGCGGCTGACCTGGCTGCTCATTGTGCTTGTTGCCGCGGTGGTGCCGACCTGCTCCGCTCGTAAGGCATTTGCGATTGGCCTCAGCCAAAGCACTCTCTTTCCCAGTCCGAATTCGGGATGGAGCGAGGCCACGACAGCCGGCGCCATTCAACGTCGTCTGGTCGGGCCGGTTTGGAGGGGTGGCAAGCTTGTGACGGATCTCTGGATTGGCGATCCCCGTGATCCCGAAGCCGCGACGCACGATGACATGAGCCGTGCCATAATTCTCATCATTGCAGCGGGTCTGCTCGCGGCCTTATTGGTCGGGAGCGCTTTGCTCTTGGTTTGGTAATCGACGGCTGTTCCTTGCGGTCGACCCGGGATTGTTGTTGCCGATCCCGGGTTTTCCTGCCTGCCGTCTGAGCGCAGCACATCGTCTCATGCGCCATTGTCCACCGTCGCGCGAGCACGTTCGGCGTCGAACACGATCGACTTGACGGTGAAGCGCCGGATCGCGTCCGGGTCGAGCCGCGGCCGATATCCGGCCTTGAGATGAATGGCGCCGTGCGCGAACGTCAGCGGCGGATCGAGCAGTCGATCGTGCGGCTTGAGGAAGCCGTTGAACTCCCCGGCATTGCGGATGGTCGAGCGGGCAACCGCGGCCTCGAGCCAGCTGTGGACCTCGCTGCCGAGGCCATCGCCCAGCACCGGCTCCATGCCGCAGGCGCGCACGCGCTCGAGTCCCTCCTGCAGGCGATTGAGACTGCCGAAGCGCTTGAGCTTCAGCTTGCAGAATCCGACGCCCTTGATGGTGGCGGCGCGCTCGATGTCGGCGAGGGTGCAGATCGGCTCATCGAGCATCAATGGCACGGCCGAGGCAGCGGCCACGGCGGCATTCGCATCCCAGTCATCGGAATCGCAGGGCTGCTCGAATAGTTCGATGCCGGTGGGATCGAGCGACGAGACGAAGCGGATGCCGTCCGCGCGCGAATAGGCCCGGTTGGCGTCGAGCCGCATGGTGGCGTGCTTGCCGGCCGCCTGTTGGATCACCTGCACGCGTTGAAGGTCGGCGTCGACGTCCTTGCCGACCTTGACCTTGAACGTGCGAAACCCCTGCGCCAGCCATGTCTCGACCTCGCGCGCGATTTCCGCGGGCTCGGTCGCGTTGATCGGCGTGAGCAACGGCAGCTGGGCATCGGCGCTGACGTCGAGAAGCGGATGGCGCTCGAGCACCTCGAGCGCACACACGATGGCCGTGGTGGCGACCTTGCTGGCGGAAAAGTGCGCGAGCAACGCCGGCTTGGCGGCAGCGACCTCCTGGCCCAGCACCTCGCGGATGCGGCTCTGGAGGAATGTCCAGCCGCCTTCCCTGGTCTCGCTGCTCGAGCCCGGCGAGATATGACCGTCGGCGAAGCCGGTGGCGCCGCGATCGTCGGTCACTTCGATCAGATAGGGCTCGAACTCCTCGAATGTCCGATAGGACAAACGATACGGCCTGATCAGCGGCTGGCGCAGGTGCCGCAACACGATCTGCGCAATCCTTGCCATGGCGTTCTCCCATCTGGCGTCGTGCGGCGGCGGAGCCTGGCTGTAACGGATTAGTCGTTGCGACAGCTACTATAGCCCCCTGGGATGTGCAACTTGACGAGGAATTGCTGCTGCCGCTCGGACGAGCACAGCTCCGACGACAGCATCGTGGTCGACGATCGAGGGCAGCTACAGCCGAAGAACTATCGAACCGCCAGCGGACGTCGAAAACGCGGCTCTGAGGGGCTTGATCGTGGGCGGCCAGCAGCCATCATTTATGGTAAGACTTGCCCAACGGGAGGATGGGCAAATGACACGATCTCCAACGGGCGTGCGCAGGGGCTTGGGCTTTGTGGTCGCGATTGTTATGGCGATTTTCACCGGCGCAGCTGCCGTGGCGCAGAGCGGCAAGCCCACAACACTTGCGGTCTTGCCCCTTGAGAACAATTCCGGCGATGCGGCACAGGACTTCTTTGCCGGTGGCATGACCGATGAGATTGCCGTGGCGCTCGCTGGCGTGCACGGCCTTGGTGTGGTGGCGCGGTCATCCTCGTTCCAGCTCAAACCTGCTGATCGCGAGAGCCAGGCGGCCGGGAAGGCGCTCAATGCCGGCCACATCGTGCAGGGCACGGCGCGAATGAGTGATGACCGGGTGCAAGTGAGCCTTCGGCTGATGCGGTCAAGCGACGGCATGCGTCTGTGGGCGGAAGATTTCGATGCCAAGCTGAGCGGTATCTTCGATCTCCAGGAGGAGATCGCCCGCAAGGTCGGGAGTGCCCTGCAGCTGCCAGTCGGTGCGGACGAGAGGCTGATCCGCAGCCGCACGCGCGATGTCGCCACCTATCTCGATTTCCTGCGCGCCAAGGTGGCGGCGCGGCCGCGCGGGGCTGCGGCGCTCGCAAGCGCCGTTGTGATCCTCGACAAGGTGGTGGAGCGCGAGTCCGATTTTGCGCCGGCCGCGGCGCTGCTCGCTTATGCCTATGCGTTGACGCCGCTGTTTGCGCCATCGCTGCGCGCGGGCATGCCCGAGGAGGAGCGCAAGATCGTCGAGCGCACTATTCCGCGCAGCGATGCGTTAGCCCGTCGTGCGACTGGGCTCGATTCGAAGAATGCCGAGGCTTTCGTCGCGCTCGGCTATGCCAACATGGTGCAGCGGCGGATGCTCGCCGCCGAGGATGCCTTCATGCAGGCGATCGCGCTCAATCCTAACCAGGCCGATGGTCTGCATGGCTACAGCCAGCTCCTGGCCGCGCTCGGGCGCATCAAGGAATCGCTGGCGATGCGCGAGCATCTGCAGGCGGGCGAGCAGTTCATCATCAACTACACGGCCGACACGGCCGAGATCTATTGGCTCGCCGGTGACACCGAAAAGGCCATCGCCATGCTGCAGCCGTTCCGGCCGGGGCGTACGCTTGAGCTTGCGATCGTGCTTGCGGCGGCTGGGCGCTATCAGGAGGCGGCGGCCGCGATCCGCGAGATGCCGGCCAGCAACTATCCGCCCGGCATGACGGAAGCGGCCGCCAAGATCCTCGAATCCGCGCCCGCCAAAGCGGCCTCGCCGGAAAGCCTGCCACGCATTGGCAACATGAGCTTTGCCTATCGGCATGTGGGGGCGCCGGAGCGCGTGCTGGAGTTCTACGAGGACGAGGTGCGGGGCAACTATTTCCAGCCGATCTCCGCCACCTGGTTCTGGCACCCGACCTATGAAGCCGTGCGCAAGACTTCGCGCTTCAAGACGGTCATGCGCGATTTTGGCTTTGTCGATTATTGGAGGGCGCGTGGGTGGCCCGCGCAGTGCCGCGCCGAAGGGGCCGACGATTTCGTCTGTGACTGAGCGCGGCCAGCGCAAGCTCGCTGGCCGCGAAGCTGCTCAGCCGCACACATAGACGGTGTTCAAAGTTCCGGGAACCCTGCGTTGCTGGCAGCGTGGCGCCGGCCGCCTGCCCCGATTGTTCAAGGTCACGTCTACGCCCGTGGCGCACACTTGCTTAAGCTTGCCATCGACCCACGTGGTTGTGCATCCGGCCGATGCTGGCGTGGTTCCCGTGAGAGTGAGGGACGCCAAGGCAGCGGCGGCAAGAATGAGCTTCTTCATGATCAATACTCCATCCTGAGGCCTGGGTTCATCAAGGTGCGGCGGCCCGTCAACCGTGACTGCACAATGGCCTCGTGCGGAGAGAGTTCGATGTGCTCGCCATCACAAGAAGTGCAGTTTCGGCAGCCCAATCTTGCCGACGTCCACCGCCGAGACGAGTTGACTTGCCCCTCCCGCAAGCATTTGGCCGTGCTATAGACCCCGCGACGGAGGGTTCTGGTGCGCGGCCGATGGGTTTCGCTTTCACTGCCTCGGCGCATGATGGCCGACGCGATGTATTTCGCGTTGGGGGTGCCGAGCGTCGTGGTACAGCGCAGGCTTGCGCTCGCGCCGCTGGTTGAGGCGCGCAAGGCTGCCGGCCGGAGCGTGCCGTGGTCGGCGATCATCACCAAGGCCTATGCGATCACGGCCAATGAGTTCCCGGACCTGCGCCGGGTCTATCTCAAGCTGCCGGTGCCGCATTTCTATGAGTATCCGGCCAGTATCGCCAGCATCACGATCGAACGCGAGCACGAGGGCGAGCGCTATCTGGTTGGCTGCCAGATCAAGGATCCGGCGGCTCTTCCGCTGTCCGAGATCGGCCGCCGCATCATGCATGTGCGTGAGGCCCCGATCGCCGAGCTGCGCCATTTCCGGCGCGCACTTGCGGTGGCGCGGCTGCCGTGGCCGCTGCGCCGACTGTTGTGGTGGCTCGCCTTGAACATCGGTCGCCAGCGCGCCAACCAGTTCGGAACGTTCGGCATGTCGGCGATCCCGGAGGCGGGCGTCGAGGTGCTGCAGCCGCGCACGGTGTGGACGAGCTTCATCGCCTATGGTTATGGCACGTTGAACGATGACGGGAAGCTGACCGTGACGATCACGTGGGATCATCGAGCGTTTGAAGCAGCAACCGCGGGCCGGATTCTCGCCCGGCTCGAAGCGGTGCTCAATGGCCCGATCGCCGATGAGCTCAGGGCGCTGAAGCCCCAAGAAACCTCATGAGAAATCTCTCATGAGTAATCCCTCCTGCCCGGTGACCGGCGAGCCCGCGGTCCGGCTCATCCAGTGGATCAAGCCGCGTTTCCTGGTTGATCTGTGGCGCTATGGCCTGCGCGTCGACGCGCGCTCGAGCTTTGGCGAGGTGACGCGTTTCGGCCTGTGGGAATTGCCGACCGGGCTCTATTTCTTCGACCCCATGCTCGAAGGCGATCACGCCTTCTATACGGCTTTCTATGCCCATGCGATCGAGCGCAAGCTCTGGGCACGCGAATGCATCCGGGAGGAATTCAGACTCGCGGCCCGCAACATTGCGCCGGGCGCGCGTGTGCTCGATGTTGGCTGCGGCTTTGCGGAGTTCCGCCGCGTCATTCCGCATGCGAGCTATACGGGCCTCGACCCGCATTTCGCAGGCGAGAGCAGCGATGCGGACGTACGCAACGAGACGCTGCGGGCGCATCTCGTCGAGAACCGTGGCGCCTATGATGCGGTCTGCGCGTTCCAGGTGCTGGAGCATCTGCGCGAGCCGACCGCGATGTTTGCCGACATGGTGCAGGCCGCCAAACCCGGCGCACTGTTGATCCTCGGTGTTCCGCACGTGCCGTCGGCGTTCACGCGCTTCCCAAACAATCCGGTCAATGCGCCGCCGCATCATCTCAGCTGGTGGACGCGTGCCGCGCTCTCAGCGCTCGCCGAGCGGCACGGGGCGGCGGTTGTCAGCATCGAGACTGTGCCCTGGGGAGATTGCGATTCGCTCCTCTACTGGATGGAGCGCTGCTCGCCTCTGCACTGCCGTGATATCTTCTATCGCAATCGGCCGTGGTGGCACGCATCGGTGCTGATCGGGCTGTTGGGCGGGCGGATCATGCATGCGCTGCGCGGAACGCCGCGGACCACCGACGAAGGCGCCGGCCTGCTCATGGTGGCGCGCAGGCAGTCCTAATCAGGATTCGTTCTGCCGCAGCTTTTGTTTTGCATCGATCCGATAGGTGCGGCCGGCCCAGCTGATGGTGCGGCCAAATAGCGTGGACCAGACCACGGCCGCATGCAGCGCCAGCCAAGCGGGCGTCGCCCAGCGATCGAGCCACTTGATGCGCGGCTGGTTTTCGATGCCCCAGAGATTGCGTGGAATGCGCTCGCGCAGCCGTGCGCGCGTATAATCGAGCGCATAGGCGATCATGATCGTGCCGATTGCGACCTCGTTGCCCATCAGCGCCAGCGGCAGCGCAGTCGCCCAACCGATGAGCGGGATCGTGGTCGCGCCGGCCGCCACAATCCAGAGCCGCGGAGCGTGCGTGCGCGTGAACAGATACTGGCGGCGGCCGAACACAATGGCATCCTTCCAGCTGTAGGAGGCGAGCGCCGGAACGAGCGCATCGCGCGGGCTGCGAACCTTGCCGCCGAGCGCACGTACCGCAGGCGAGATTGTCAGATCGTCGGAAACGGCCTTGTCCCATAAGGTCGGAAGGGCAAGCGCCTCGATCGTAGGCCGGCGAAACGCCATCGAGCCGCCCCAGGCATTGGCCCATTTCGAGTCGCGCGGAGTCGAGGCGATCGACGCATTGACGATGCAAACAAACGCGGTCGACCATCGCTCGTCGGTCGGGATCAACCAGCGATAGCCTGAGGTCATCTCGATCTTCTGTCTGTCCAGGTCCCGCAGGAGGCGAGCTAGCCAATCGGCCTCAGGTGTGATGTCGGAATCGGCAAAGATCACGATAGCGTCGGTCGGTTCGAGGCGAGCGAGCGCGGCGAGCATGTTTTGAATCTTCTGGCCGCGTTGGTTGGCCACTCCGGCGACGACAACCTCGACGGGCGGTCCGCCATTGAGCTTCTGAAGCTGCGCGTGGACCGGGTCCTGCGCGCTCTCGAGGGCGAAGATTACGCGGGCGGGACGATACGTCTGCAGGCAGATTCCCCGCCAGAGCTCTGGGAGGTATGTTGGTATTCCGCGTACCGGAATGATCAGCACGGTCGGCTCGACCTCGCCGACGTTAACAGGTGAGCGTTCGCGCTGCGCGATATAGACGCCAAAACAAGCCACCGCGGAGACGATGAGCCATGCCGCGAGGGGAATAAAGAGGAGGTCGCCGAACATTCGGGAGGGGCTTCACCTGGACATGCATCGATCTCTTACCCCGTCCCTTGGGAGCGCGCTACCGCAATAGGCCAGGCCAATTGTGGAGTGAGGCAATCTCGCGCAATAAACCGATGGCAAGGAGCTGCCATGACCACACCAGGAACAACTGCCGCGAGCACAGCCTCGTCGGCCACGCCCGCGGGCGCGCGCGAGCGCTCGCTTGATGAGGTCAAGGCCGAGATCATGCGCCGCGCCGGGCGGATCAATCCGTTCGAAGGGATCCGCCGTGACGAGGCCGAGCAGATCGTCAATTCGCTCACCAGCCTCGATCGCGATCACTGGGCGCAAACGTGGTGCAGGGTCGGGCTCCAATACGAATCAAAGGGTGACGAGCACGCCCGGCAGGGCGCGCCTGGCGCCGAGCTTGCCGAGATTTACACCACGGCGTTCGACTATTGCCGCATCGGCCGTTACCCGGTCGCCAACACGCCCGGCAAGAGAGAGGCCTATCGCCATTCGGTACGGACGTTTCGGAAAGCCGCGGAGCATATCGATCCGCCGCTGCAGATTGTCGAAATCCCGTTCGGCGACAACAAGCTTGTCGGCTATCTGCAGATCCCGCGTGGCCTTGCAAGGCCGCCGATCGTCATGCATTGGGGCGGGGTCGACGGCTGGAAAGAGGATCGCCTGCGCCACAGTGCGACGCTACACAGCGCGGGCCTTGCCACACTGACAATCGACATGCCCGGCACCGGCGAGAGCCCCGTGCTCTATGGTGCGCCCGATGCCGAGCGCACCTATTCGGCGTGGATCGATCATCTCGCGCAGCGCGCCGATCTCGATGGCTCCCGCATTGCACTCTGGGGAGGAAGCTTCGGCGCATACTGGGCGGCACGCATGGCCTATGTGGAACGCAAGCGACTCAAGGGTGCCGTGTTCCACGGTGGCAATGTTCATCACGGCTTTCAGCGCGAATGGCTGCTTCCGGCGTTCACGACCGGCGGCGCGACGTATCTGTTTGGTGCCGCCAATCTGCTCGAGGCGCGCGGACAGGCGATGGGCACCAAGACCTTGGAGGAGTTCCTGAGCGCCGCGCCTGCGCTCTCGCTCAAGGCGCTCGGTCTGCTTGACCAGCCCTCGGCGCCTATTCTTGGCGTCAATGGCAAGCTCGACGACCAGGCGCCGGTGCAGGACATCTATCTCCTCATGGAGCACGGCAGCCCGAAGGAGGCGCGCATCTACCCGCAAGGGCGACACATGGGCCGCACGCCCGATCGACCCGAGCAGGAGATCTGGGAGATGATCGCGGCCTGGCTCAAGGACAAGCTGACGAAATAGCCACGCAGGCGCTATTCGTTCCTTGAGGCCGTTCAACGCGGCCGGAAGATTTCGTTGAACACCGTATTCCATTTCTTCTGGTCGTCGGCCGAGAACACTGCCGGCAACACCTTCTTCTGGTGCAGCACCTGCATGACGCCGGGGGGATTGGTGTCGACGTCGAGGCGTGTCGGCAGTCGGCCGAACTGGGTGAGGAACTGCTGCGCCTGCGTGCTCAGCACGAAGTTCGTGGCGAGCAGCGCAGTCTTGGGATGCGGCGCCTGCGAGTTGACCCCGACCGAGCCGAAGATGAGCGCCACCGGGTCGAGCGCCCAATAGTCGGTCGGCGCGCCCGCAAGCTTCACGTTGAGCGTGAGGTTCGTATAGTTGTTCAAGGCGACCGCGTACTCGCCGGCGCCCACCGAGCGTGCGAGCAGCAAGTGCCCCTCGGTGAGGATCGGCTTGAGCGTGGTGGCGATATCCTGCGCCAGCTTGCGTCCGCGCTGCTCGCCGTAGTGCTCGAAGATCGCGCTCAACCACTCGGTGTCGCTCTTGTCGATCGCGACCCTGCCGACGAGTTCCTTGCGCGTGAGGAACTCCTCATAGGTCTTGGGCAGGTCGTCTTTCTTGACCAGGTTGGTGTTGTAGGCGGGCGTGTTGTAGTTGGCATAGACGCCGTACCAGCGCTTGTTGGGACCGCGCGCCTGCGGAATCACATTCTTGGCCTCGTTCGGCTCGAACTGCAGCAGCACCTCGTCGGGCAGCCGGTTCACCGGCGTGGTGACGACGAGGTCCCAGGTGCGCTGGCGGGCGCGGTGCTCGATCAGGATGCGCGAAAACAGCGCCGTGTCGGAGGCGCGCACATAGGTGACCTTGATGCCGGTCGCATCCTCGAACATCTTGTAATAGGGCAGGGCCTCCTGCTCGTTCATCGAGCCATAGACCGTCATCGCGCCGCCTTCGGCCTTGGCGGCGGCGATGAGATCGGGCGCGGCCCAGCTTGGCGTCTGGGCGGCCGCGGGTGCGACGAAAAGGCCAACGAGGGCCGAGAAGGCGGTCAGCGATGTCCACCGGTGCAGCACGGGCGTCTCCCTTCTAGCGTTGCTTACGCGATTGTGGGGAAGAATAGTTGATTGCCATGCTCCGGGCGAGCCGCCCTTAGCGCGTCAAAGACGCACGCAAACGCCTTTATGGCTTCGGCAGGCTCGGACCCGGGACGCAGAGTGGAATAACGCCGCAGTAGTTTTGCTTCGCAATGCCCGTCAGGCCGGCCAACTGCGCAGCGTCATCTCGGCGACCTTGTGCAGATCCGCGCGGCTGGCGCCTCCGGCCGCCTGCACCGACATTCCTTCCAACACCGTCATGATGTAGCGGGCGTAGTCGGCGGGATCGAGCTCGGGGGACATCTCGCCTGCGTTGACCGCGTGCTCAAGCCGCTCCCGCAGCATCGCCTCGCCAGTGGCACGGCGGGTAACCAGCTCGTCGCGGATCTTGTTCGCCGCCTCACTGCACGCCATCGGACCGCGCACGAACAAACAGCCTTTTGGATTGGCCTCGTCGGTCACGAAATCGGCGCTCGCGCGCAGGAGGTGCTCGACCATTGCGCGCGCGGTGGGTGCGGCGCGCGCCACCTCCCAGAAGCAGGCGTGACGCTCGACATAGCGGTCGACGACCTTGCGGAACAGGCCTTCCTTGTTGCCGAAGGCGGCATAGAGGCTCGGTGGGTTGATGCCCATCGCGTCGGTGAGGTCGGCGATGGAGGCGCCCTCATAGCCGTTGCGCCAAAACACCAGCAGCGCCCGATCGAGGGCGTTGTCGAAGTCGAACTCACGCGGGCGTCCGATCGCCACGGTCCGGAATCTTTCAATTTTCTTATCGACCACTATGTAAGTCCCTTGACAGCTTCCGTCCAGAGCCTTAGTTGTGTATCGATCGATACATAAGTGGCGACGGAGCAAAATTCAAATGAAAAATCTGTCATTTCGTGGCAGCCTCCTCGGTGGGGGTGCGTTGGTTGCGTCCGCCTTGGGCTTGGCGGTGCTGGTTGCGGTGCCAAGCAGCGAAACGCGGTCGAATACGCCCTCGCAGGAGCAGCCGGCGGCTGTTCCGGTTTCAGTCGCGGTCGTCGAGCAGCGCGATGTCGCGCTGTGGAATGAGTTTTCCGGCCGGCTCGAGGCGGTTGAGCGCGTGGAAGTGCGCTCGCGGGTTGCCGGTGCGATCAAGGCCGTCCATTTCCGCGAAGGCGCGCTGGTGAAGGAGGGCGATCAGCTCATCACCATCGATCCCGAGCCCTACGCGGCTGAGGTCGACCGCGCCAAGGCGCAGGTGATCGCCGCCGAGGCGCGGCTGACGCTTGCACAGAAGGAGCAGGATCGCGCCCGGCGGCTGCAGCAGGCAAACTCCGGCGCGATCTCTGAAAGCAATGTCGATCAGCGGGTCAGCGCCCATCGCGAGGCCGAAGGCAACCTGCGGGCCGCCCAGGCGGCGCTGCAAGCGGCGCAGCTCAACCTCGACTACACGCAGGTGCGTGCGCCAGTCGCAGGACGCGTCGGCAGGCTCGAGATCACGGTCGGCAATCTGATCGCGGCGGGCCCCGGCGCTCCGGTGCTCACGACGCTCGTCTCGGTCGACCCGGTCTATGCGAGCTTCAACGCGGACGAGGAAGTCGTCGCGCGTGCGCTGAAGGCGCTCGGATCCAATGCTCACATGCAAGTCGACCGCATTCCGGTGCAGATGGTCACCGCTACCAGCAATGGAACGGCACTCGAAGGCCATCTGCAACTCATCGACAACCAGGTCGATGCGAGGAGCGGCACGGTGCGGGTGCGGGCCGTCTTCGGCAATGTCGAGGGTGGACTGATCCCGGGCCAATTCGCGCGCCTGCGCATGGGCCAGCCGAAGACCGAGCCGGCGCTGATGGTCAATGAGCGTGCGATCGGCACCGATCAGAACAAGAAGTACGTCATCGTGGTTGGCGACGACAACAAGGCTGCCTACCGCGAAGTGACAATCGGCGTCTTCGTCGACGGCCTGCGCCGGGTGACGAATGGCCTCACCGCCGGTGAGCGGATCGTGGTGAACGGTTTGCAACGTGTGCGCCCAGGCGCGCTGCTTGCGCCGAAGCTCGTCTCCATGGCCGGCAGTGATCACGCCCAGGCGCCTGCGGCGCGAAATGTCGCCGCGCGCTGATCCATGTTCCGGTCTCATGGACTTGCATCACGCATTCACCATTAGTCTCCTCGCAAGTGGGGACCCAGGGCCACAGGTGAGAAATCCGAATAAGTGGCGTCTGGATTCCCGCTTACGCCGGGAATGAACGGAGCGTGTGGCTCGTTAAGAGCGAAATCCAACAACGACAACGCCGACGGGGCGTCACATGAATATTTCCAGATTCTTCATCGATCGGCCGATCTTTGCCGGCGTGCTGTCAGTGCTCATCTTCGTGGCCGGTCTGCTGGCGCTGCGGCAGATGCCGATCTCGGAATATCCCGAGGTCGTGCCGCCGTCGGTGGTCGTGCGCGCGCAATATCCCGGCGCCAATCCGAAAGTGATCGCCGAGACCGTGGCGACGCCGATCGAGGAGCAGATCAACGGCGTCGAAGGCATGCTCTACATGTCGAGCCAGGCCACGACCGACGGCATCATGACGCTGACCGTCACGTTCAAGCTCGGCACCGATCCCGACAAGGCGCAGCAGCTGGTGCAGAACCGGGTCGCGCAGGCGGAGCCGCGGCTTCCCGAGGATGTGCGGCGCCTCGGCGTCACCACGGTCAAGAGCTCGCCGGACCTCACCATGGTGGTCCACCTGCTCTCGCCGAACGACCGCTACGACATGACGTATCTGCGCAACTACGCGCTGCTCAACGTCAAGGATCGCCTGGCGCGCATCGACGGCGTCGGCCAGGTGCTGATGTTCGGCTCGGGCGACTACTCGATGCGCGTCTGGCTCGATCCGCAGAAGGTCGCCGAGCGCGGCCTTTCGGCGAGCGACGTGGTGAACGAGATCCGGGCGCAGAACGTGCAGGCCGCGGCCGGCATCGTCGGCGCCTCGCCGGGCGTGTCAGGGCCTCGACCTCCAGCTCTCGATCAACGCGCAGGGGCGGCTGCAGAGCGAGGAGGAGTTCGCCGACATCGTGGTCAAGACCGGCGCGAACGGCGAGATCACCCGGCTGCGCGACATCGCCCGCATCGAGCTGGGCGCGTCCGAATATGCGCTGCGCTCGCTGCTCGACAACAAGCCGGCGGTCGCCATCGGCGTCTTCCAGGCGCCGGGCTCGAACGCGATCGCGATCTCCGACAACGTCCGCGCCACCATGGCCGAGCTGAAGAAGAACATGCCCGAGGGCGTCGACTTCGAGATCGTCTACGACCCGACCCAGTTCGTGCGCGCCTCGATCGAGGCGGTCGTGCACACGCTGCTCGAAGCGATCGCGCTGGTCGTGCTGGTGGTGATCCTGTTCCTGCAGACCTGGCGGGCGTCGATCATTCCGCTGTTGGCGGTGCCGGTCTCGATCATCGGCACCTTCGCGGTGATGTATGTCTTCGGCTTCTCGATCAATGCGCTCACGCTGTTCGGCCTGGTGCTGGCGATCGGCATCGTGGTCGACGACGCCATCGTCGTGGTGGAGAACGTCGAGCGCAACATCGAGGCGGGCTTGTCGCCGCGCGAGGCGACCCATCAGGCGATGCGCGAAGTGTCGGGCCCGATCATCGCGATCGCGCTGGTGCTGATGGCGGTGTTCGTGCCGCTCGCCTTCATCAGCGGGCTGCCGGCCAGTTCTACAAGCAGTTCGCGCTGACGATCGCGATCTCGACCGTCATCTCGGCGATCAACTCGCTCACGCTGTCGCCGGCGCTGGCGGCCGTGCTGCTGAAGGGGCACGACGCGCCGAAGGACTGGCTGACGCGCGTGATGGACCGCTCGCTCGGCTGGTTGTTCCGCGGCTTCAACCGCGGTTTCGGGCGAAGCGCGCGGGCCTACAGCGGCGGCGTCAAGCCGTGACCTCGCGCAAGGCCGTCGTGATGGGCGTCTATCTCGTGCTGATCGGCTTGACCTACGGTCTGTTCAAGGTCGTGCCCGGCGGCTTCGTGCCGGGGCAGGACAAGCAGTATCTGGTCGGCTTCGCCCAGTTGCCGGACGGCGCCACGCTCGACCGCACCGAGGACGTCATCCGCCGCATGAGCGACATCGCGCTCAAGCAGCCGGGCGTCGAGAGCGCGGTCGCTTTTCCGGGCCTGTCGATCAATGGCTTCACCAACAGCTCGAACGCCGGCATCGTGTTCGTGACCCTGAAGCCGTTCGACGAGCGCAAGAGCCCGCGGAGCTGAGCGGCCGGGCGATCGCGATGCAGCTGAACCAGAAGTTCGCCGCGATCGAGGACGCCTTCATCGCCATCTTCCCGCCGCCGCCGGTCAAGGGCCTCGGCACGATCGGCGGCTTCAAGCTGCAGATCGAGGACCGCGCCGGCCTCGGCTACGAGGCGCTCGACGAGGCGACCAAGGCGTTCCTGGCCAAGGCCGCGCAGGCGCCCGAGCTCGCCGGCCTGTTCTCGAGCTACCAGGTCAACGTGCCGCAGCTCTATGCCGACATCGACCGCACCAAGGCGCGGCAGCTCGGCGTGCCGGTGACCGACGTGTTCGACACGATGCAGATCTATCTCGGCTCGCTCTACGTCAACGACTTCAACAAGTTCGGCCGCACCTACTCGGTGCGCGTGCAGGCCGATGCGCAGTTCCGCGCCCGTGCCGACGACATCGGGCAGCTCAAGGTGCGCTCGACGCACCGGCGAGATGGTGCCGCTCTGCGGCGCTGCTGCGGGTGCGGCAGAGCGCCGGGGCCGGAGCGCGCGATGCGCTACAACGGCTTCCTGTCCGCCGACATCAACGGCGGTGCCGCGCCCGGCTATTCGTCCGGCCAGGCGCAGGCCGCGGTCGAGCGCATCGCGGCCGAAACGCTGCCGAAGGGCTTCGGCTTCGAATGGACCGAGCTGACCTATCAGGAGATCCTGGCCGGCAATTCCGGCCTGCTGGTGTTCCCGATCGCGATCCTGCTGGTCTTCCTCGTGCTCGCCGCGCAGTACGAGAGCCTGACGCTGCCGCTGTCGATCATCATGATCGTGCCGATGGGCCTGCTCGCCGCGATGACCGGCGTCTGGCTCACGGCCGGCGACAACAACATCTTCACGCAGATCGGCCTGATCGTGCTGGTCGGCCTGTCGGCCAAGAACGCGATCCTGATCGTCGAGTTCGCGCGCGAGCTCGAGTTCGCCGGCCACACGCCGGTGCAGGCGGCGATCGAGGCAAGCCGGCTGCGGCTGCGCCCGATCCTGATGACGTCGCTCGCCTTCATCATGGGCGTCGTGCCGCTCGTCACCTCGACCGGCGCCGGCGCCGAGATGCGCCACGCCATGGGTGTCGCGGTGTTCGCCGGGATGATCGGCGTCACCATGTTCGGCCTCTTCCTGACGCCGGTGTTCTACGTGCTGCTGCGGCGGCTGACCGGCAACCGCCGCTCAAGATGCACGGCGAGTGCGGACGAGCATCGTTCAGCCGTGGCATGAGCCGCCGCGAGCTGGCGCGACGCGCGCCTGGACGCGAGCGCCAAGCGGACTAGACTCGGTCGTTCCGGCCACGAGTCTTGGCCGCGGCAAGGCAAGGAAGGCGTGGATGCCGGCAAGGCCGGCATGACGGCGGAGGGTCTGTGCAGACCTAACGGCCTACACTTCGGCCGTGCGTTCGACTTCGGCCAGCGCTTGCGGCTGTGCTTGAGGCCAGGCCGGCGAGCATCGCGGCCATGCGGATCGGCGCCCCGATGCCTTCGACCACGGGCACGCCCAACTGTTCGCTCACCCAGTCGGGCTTCATGTGCACCGGGCATTGGGTGATGCCGTGCACGATGATCACGTCGGCGCCGTCCTCCTCGATCAGCGAGCGCCCGGCGGCGAGGAAATTCTTGATCATGACGTCCTTGTTGCTGCCGATGTCCTTGAGCTTGAAGCCCGAGGCGCGGCGGCCGGCGATCCACGACTCCATGCCGTAGTAGCGCGTCTGCGTGATCTGCCGCGGGATCACGCTGTCGTGGTAGCAGATGATGCCGAAGCGGTCGCCGAGCTGCGCCGCGATGTGGAACATGGCCTCGCACGGCCCGACGATCGGGATGTCGACCAGCGAGCGCCCGCCGTCGACGCCGAGGTCGAGCGTGCCGAGCGGCACCGCCGCGTCATAGCCCTCGCGCTCGGCTTGCAGAGTAGGCGGCGTGGAAATAGGGCGCGACCAGCTGGATCTCGGCCGGGGTCAAGCCGCCGTACGGGGAGGGCGCGACCGACAGGATGCCGACCTCGACCTCGCGGTCCGAATGCTCCTCGCCACCTCCTCGCGCAGGCGGCGCTCCTCGGGCGGATACTCGCCGATGATGAAGGCTACGCGGATCATGTTGCCTCCCTGTTTCATTGACCGTCGTGGCGGGACAACGATCAGCACCAGCCGGGACGGCCTATTCGCGGCCTGATCGACAGCTTCTCGCGCTAGTGCCGCCGATTTGAAGTTCCTACACCACCTGCAGCAAACTCTGATAGGAACTTCAATCGAAAAAGCGGCACTAGAACCATAGAGTTGCGAGCGCCCCCTTGTTTCCGAAGTTCGTGTCAGAGTGTGCTGCGGTGCATCACGAACTTCGGAAACGGGGCACTAGCGCCATGCCGGGCCGCGGCGGGGAGCGTGGCACATCGCATCTTGCGTTCGGGCATTTGGCGCGAGACAACGGGCCAACCTGAAAAAGTGCCCGGAGTTGCGAACGGCTGAGCTCGTCGCCGTCATCGGTGTCCCCCCACTCGCCGCATTACCCGCCCAGATCGCCAAGGACGCTCCACACGAGACCGCCCGGCTCTTTCGCGAGGTGAAGGCGCGTATCCTCGCACGCCGCGCGGCGGACGCGATCGTGGTGATCGCGAACGACCACTTCAACACGTTCTTCCTGAACAACTTACCGACCTTCGCGATCGGTCGCGGAGGCGACCTTCGGCCCCGACGATGAGACCAAGATGCCGAGCTACGACATCCAGGTGCACACCGTGCTCGCGGAGCACGTGCGCCGGGTCGGCATCCGGGACGGATTGACTTCGCGGTCGCCCAGGAATCGGCATCGACCACGCCATGACGGTCCCGCTGCATCATCCACCGACGGCATTCCGACCCCGGTGGTGCCGATCTGGGTCAACACCTTCGTGAAGCCGCTGCCGACCGCCGAGCGCTGCTACGCGCTCGGCCGGATGGAGCGAAGCACCATCGACAGCCGGCCCGGCAAGCTGCGGGTGGCGGTGATCGGCACCGGCAGCTTCTCGCCGAGATCGGCGGACCGAAGATCAGCAAGACCAAGGTCCTCAACCAGACGTACATAGACAT
>CAVUXO010000019.1:0-10856 GCA_963745515.1 uncultured Alphaproteobacteria bacterium | reverse complement strand
GCCACGATCGTGTTGAGCGCCGCAATGAGCAGGATCCGCCAGCGGATCGGGAGCGCACGCACCGCCTCCAGGAAGGCGATGGTCTTGCGCCTCCCGCTGTCCGCGTCGCTCGATCGGATGGCCTGCTGCAAGCGTGTCCTCTACTCTCATCGCACCGCTTCGATCCGCTCGATCAGGGATCGATAACTCGGATCGGCGCGCATCGCGTCGCGCAACGGCTTGGTGGCATCCTCGAAGGGCTTGCGGTCGATCTTGTGATCACCCTCACGCCGGCCTCGATCGCCTAGCTGCTCGAAGCGCCGCTCCCGCTCGAGCCACTGCTCGCGCATGTATTGGCTCGACTTTCGGGCGGCCTCGCGGAAGATCATGCGGTCCTCGGTCGACAGGTCGGCCCAGGCGCGCTGCGACATGATCAGCACCTCGGGGCTCATGGTGTGCTGGGTGACCGTGTAATAGCGCGCCGCCTTGTAGTGCCCGGCCGAGATGAACGAGGGAAAGTTGTTCTCGGCGCCGTCGACGAGCTTCGTTTGCAGCGCCGTGAGCACCTGCCCATAGGCAAGGCCGACCGGCTCGGCGCCGAGCGCCCTGACCATCCGGTCCATCAGCTCCGATTGCTGGACGCGCAGGCGGAGGCCGCTGAGATCGTCGATCACATTGACCGGCCGCGTCGTGGTGTAGATCGAGCAGGCCTTCGAAATCGTAGAACGTGAGCCCGATCAGCCCGCTCGATTCGAGCGCGTCGAGGATCTCATCCCCGATCGGTCCGTCGACGACCTTGTAGAGGTGGTCGACCGAGCGGAACAGGAACGGCAGCGCCAGCACGTTGAGGATCGGCGCCATGTTGCCCATGGCGCCGACATTGATGCGGTTCATGTCGATGGCGCCGACGCGGGTCTGCTCGATGGTCTGGTTCTCTTCGCCGAGCTGGCGGGAATGGAACACGCGGATGCGGTGACGGCCGCCGGTGCCCTGGGTGACGAGCTGGTCCATGTAGCGCAGCGCCTGGACGGTCGGGTAGTTCTCCTCCTGGATGTCGGCCGCGCGGAATTCTCGCGCCGCCGCCGGACCAGCGAGCGCGCCGAACGCGAGCACGCTACAGGTGGCGGCGACCAGGCACCTGCGCGTCAGGCTGCTGGGTTCCCGGGACATCTCGGCTCCATCAGGCCCTTGGGCTTGGGCCGACGCGATCATAGGGTCGGTATTAGACCGGTGCCATCATAGAAAACGCTGCGGCTCGGACGCCGTTAATTAGGAATATATGCCAACTTGTGTGACAGAGAGGCTGATCCCCTTCCTGAGGCCGATCCCCCTTCCTGGCGCAAAAGGAGCACGCGTTCAGCGATAGTGATGATGCGATCAACAATCTTGACGATGTGGTGCAAGACCGAGCTTGCTCCCACGGCTGCGGAGCCGTTTCAACCCACCCTCAAACGTATCTGAACGGTCAGTTTTATCTCGAAGTCCTTTCCTGCGAAATTCGGGTCCCGGGGTGAGACCGTCATAACTATCTCGCCATCTTTCAGAAGCGCCTCATCTGGGGGCCGAAGCTTAAAGGGTTCGCCAAACCCGGCCTTTGGAGCAATGACGGCATAACCTGCGGCAGTCCCTACTGGAATGATCAGCGTGTGCTTGTCCCGGACCGACAAGCGATTGAGCAGAGCAAGAGTGTGGCTATGGTGACCGAGGTCGTACCCTCGTTCATATGGTCCCAAGAGCTTGATGAAACGGATCGTGCGCGGGCAATTTTGCCCCCAATTCTTGAAAGCCCGCTTTTCGAAGTCGGCTTTGTCCCGAAAAATAGGAAACTTGCGATTTTCAATAGAGTAAGTTCTCGATAATTGCGGCATGCGTCGCAAGTACATCCAATGCGGAGCGGGCGTTGTGGATGATGTCTCCAACGATTGCGCTCCAGCGCATCGGGATCGATTCGTGCAGAATCTAAGATGATATGGCGCGTCCCGTCAGGATCATCATGGATGACGAATCGGTACGGATTACTCGCGGTAAAGCTGTTGATCTCACGATCGAGGTCTGCGAGGTGTTCTTTTGCCCGTTCTATTTTGGTGCGTGGGCCGAGCCCCGGGTTCAATTCAGCCGTAACCATGGGTCCTGTCCGCCCCGTCTCCGCATCTTGTAATGAAAGCAATGGCCAACCATTGTGTGATACTAGCAGTCAAAGAAGCCTGTCTTTTGACGGGCAATAATGCTAGAATTCCGCCGCAACTCGGGGTCGGGGGCTTCTCCGGGAATTTGCCAGAAGCCTTGCATTGTATGCGCTTCTCCCGACACGAGGCCTAGTAACAGCACCACTTGCGTAGAGCCAGAGCGTGTCGCTGCCACATCGGCATTGCTGCACGTCGGGCTTTGTTGTCGTGCGTGAACCCCTATCGATCACAAACACGGAGGTGCTCATTTGCCCCAAGCAAGGGTGAGAAACTCTCCTAGCCGAGCGAGAGTGGCGTCGCGGTCCGTCAACCGCGGCGCTTTCCTTTTTTGGCTCTTCGCAAGCGAATTCTAGAGCCGGTTTTGTCCGCGTCCTCCGAGAGCAACAACTAGGACCATAAACCTAAATCAGGGCCCGGCCAGCCGATGACTCATCCAATTGTTTCTTCCGCGGTCACCCCACGAAACAATTGCCGAGTTCCACGAAACCATTTTCGCATTCGCAGCAATATTGCCGAAACCGCCCCCCTCTAGACCCGGTGCCATGGAGTTGCGCCCATGGAGTTCCCAGCTGGCGCGCGCAGGGTTCGGGAGAGTTCCCATGATTTACACTCAGACCATTTCCGCCTCACCGGCCCGGGTGCCGGCCGTGGTCCAGGATACCTCGGACGAAACGCTCGTGGCCCTGATTGCCGGGCGCGACAAGCGGGCGCTGCAGCAGCTTTATTCTCGCCACCACGTCCGCATCTATCGGTTTGCGCTGCGCTTTCTCAATGATGAGGCCGCGGCCGAGGATACGGTCAGCGAGGTCTTCATCGACGTGTGGCGGCAGGCCGAGCGCTTCGAAGGCCGCTCGCAGGTGACCACATGGCTGCTCGCGATCGCCCGCAACAAGGCATTGTCGATGCTGCGCCGCCGTTCGAACGAGGAGCTCGACGACGAGGTCGCCGAGTTCATCGAGGACCCCTCCGACAACCCGGAGGTGGCCATGCTGAAGAGCCAGCGAGCCTCGGTCCTGCAGGACTGCCTGACGCAGCTGTCGCCCGCGCACCGCGAGATCGTCGACCTCGTCTACTATCACGAGAAGTCGGTTGAGGAGGTCGCCGAGATCATTTCGGTGCCGGCCAACACGGTGAAGACCCGCATGTTCTACGCCCGCAAGCGGATCGGCGAGCTGATGGCCGCCAAGGGTATCAACCGGGCGCAGATCTAGTTCTCCTAAAATCCCCCAACGATTTCCCCACACGACACGGCGGTCCGGCGCAAGCTGGGCCGCCGCTGCTTTTCTTGGGTTTTCTTGGACGCGAGAATTGGCTGATGTGGCTGGGGAGGACGCAACATGCTGTGCGAGACCTGTCGATATTCCGGCCATGTCGGCTTCGTGCGCGCCGGCGGCCACACCTCAGCCGATGATCGCGTTGATGAGCAGCTGATCCCCTGCCCGGATTGCGGAGGCAGCGGCATTGCGCATTGCTGTGACGGTATCTGCGAGCAACCGGGCACGCCGGGCGGTCGCTCGTCCGATCAATCGCCATGAGCGCGCCAGTTGCGGGCGTAACGCGCACTATCGTGGCGCGGGGTGACGCGCAGATCGAGGTGCTCGCCCAAGGGCAGGGCCATCCGATCGTGCTGCTGCCGTCGCTCGGGCGGGGAGCGTCCGATTTCGACGCGATTGCCGAGCGGCTGGCGGCGGCTTCCTTTCGGGTACTGCGGCCGGAGCCGCGCGGCATCGGGGCAAGCCGCGGTCCGATGACCGGCATCGATCTGCATACCTACGCGGCCGACATCGCCGCCGTGATCGAGCATGACCGCAGCGGCTCTGCATTTGTGGTCGGCCATGCCTTCGGCAATCGCGTGGCGCGCATGCTGGCGGTCGATCGGCCGGATCTGGTGCGGGCGGTGTCGCTGGTCGCCGCCAATGTCGGGCATGCGCCGAGCCCGCCGGTCGTGCGCGAGGCCATCAAGGCGAGCGCCAACCCGTCGCTGCCCGACGCCGAGCGATTACAGGCGCTGCAGTTTGCCTTCTTCGCGCCTGGCCATGATGCGCGCAGCTGGCTCGCCGGCTGGCATCCGGAGGTCTTGGCGGCGCAGCGGATCGCCGGCGATCGCACCTCACGCCAGGAGGACTACGCCGCCGGCACCGCTCCGATCCTCTATCTGCAGCCCGACCACGATCCGCTGGCGCATGTCGAGGACGCCCATGAGTACAAGCGTGCGCTCGGCGAACGGGTGACCGTGACGGTGATCTCCCACTGCAGCCATGCCGCCATCGAGGAGCAGCCCGAGGTGATCAGTGACCTGCTGATTGCCTATGCTAGGGCGCTCTGGGACGCGCCGGGCTCCTCTCGCTATTGACCCTCTTGAGCCATTGACCTTGATTTTCTCGCTCCTGGATGCTCCGCTGGCCGCGCAATCCGGAGTTGGTGGAACATGCTGGGAGCCTTCCTCAAGAAAGGCGACGTGATCTCTGGCGCGGTCTTGGCCGCGCTCGGCGTCTTTATCATCACGCAGGCGCGCGCCTGGGACTACTATACCCTTGACGGTCCCGGCCCGGGCTTTTTCCCGTTCTGGTACGGCGTCGCCATGGTGGTGCTCTCGCTGCTGCTGGTCCTCAATTCGGCGCGTGCAGACAGCGACGGGGAATCGAAGGCCGTGGACTGGCCCGGGACCGGCCGGGCGATGACGGTCTGGCTCGCCTTCGCGCTCTCGGTCGGGCTCATGGATTTCCTGGGCTTCCTGATCAGCTTCGCGCTGCTCGCGTTCTTCCTCGTGGCGGTCATCTTCCGCCGGCCGTTCATCACCGCGGCCGTGGTCGCGGTCACGTCCGCGCTCGCCTTCCACCTGATCTTCCCCGTTGCGCTGAGCGTGTCACTTCCCATCGGTCCGTTCGGGTTCTGAGATGGACATTGCGTCGGGCCTCCTGCACGGATTTGCAGTCGCGCTGCAGCCGGGCAACGTCTTCTGGTGCTTCGTCGGCTGCCTGCTTGGCACCATCGTGGGCATCTTGCCGGGCCTTGGCCCTGCGGCCACCATCGCGCTGCTGCTGCCGCTGACCTTCAAGATGGATCCGTCCGGCGGGATCATCATGCTGGCCGGCATCTACTACGGCGCCAAATACGGCGGCTCGACCACCTCGATCCTGCTCAACATTCCGGGCGAGTCGTCGTCGGTCGTCACCTGCCTCGACGGCTATCAGATGGCGCGCAAGGGCCGCGCCGGCGCTGCGCTTGGCATTGCGGCGATCGCCTCGTTCGTGGCCGGCACCGTCGGCGTGATCGGGCTCACGCTGGTGGCGCCGCCGGTCGCGGCGTTTGCGCTGTCGTTCAGCTCGCCCGAATATTTCGCGCTGATGTGCCTCGGCCTGGCGCTGGTCGTGCTGCTGTCGGGCGCCTCGCTGCTCAAGGGGCTGCTGTCGCTGCTGCTCGGGCTGTGGCTCACCAGCATTGGCACAGATCTCTTCACCGCGCAGTCGCGCTTCATCTTCGGCCAGGCAACGCTGCTCGGCGGCATCGACTTCATGGTGGTGGCGATCGGCGTCTTTGCAATCGGCGAGGTCCTGGGCTCGGTCGAGGCCGGCGATGAGGCCAAGGTGCTGCCGGTGCCGCGCGGCATCCGCAACCTCTTGCCGAACGCCGAGGAGCTCAAGGCCTGCCGCTTCGCGTTCCTCAATGGCTCGATCACCGGCTTCCTGGTCGGCTGCCTGCCGGGCGGCGGCGCCACGATCTCCTCGTTCATTGCCTACGGGATCGAGAAAGCGGTGTCGAAGCATCCCGAGCAGTTCGGCAAGGGCGCGCCGGAAGGCGTCGCGGCGCCCGAAGGTGCCAACAATGCCGACACCGGCGGGGCGCTGGTTCCGCTGCTCACGCTCGGCATCCCGAGCGGCGGCTCAACCGCGATCATGCTCTCGGCGCTGGTGCTGTGGGGCGTGAAACCGGGTCCGCTGATGATGCAGGAGATCGCCCGACGTGTTCTGGGGCCTCGTCGCCAGCATGTATATCGGCAATGTCGTGCTGCTGATCCTCAACCTGCCGCTGGTGCCGCTGTTCGCGCAGATCCTGCGGCTGCCGGTCTATGTGCTGTTCCCGGTGATTTTCGGCATCTCGATCGTGGGGGCCTACGGGGCTTCGGGCCGGATGTTCGATCTCGGCCTTCTGGCCGGCTTCGGCCTCCTGGGCTATGCGATGTCCAAGCTGAAATATCCGTCGGCGCCGCTCATTCTCGGCTTCGTGCTGGGCGACGCCATGGAGCGCGCCTTGCGGCAGTCGCTCATGATGTCGCAGGGCGATCTCCTGCCCTTGGTGGAGCGTCCGATCTCGGCGATCATGCTCTCGCTTGCACTCGTGATCCTGCTGATCCCGCTGTTCGGCTGGTTCAATCGGCTGCGGGTACGCGCGATCACCGAAAACGGGTGAGCTGCGGGAACGACTGAGTGAAGAGACCAGTCATTGCGGAGGACAACATGAACAGACGTGAGCTTCTCGTTGGCACGGCGTCCGCGCTTGTAGCGGGAACTGCAGGCCCGGCCTTCGCGCAATTCAAGCCGACGCGTCCGATCGAGTTCGTGGTGCACGGCGGGCCCGGCTCCGGCAACGACGTGTTCGCGCGCACGCTCACCACCATCATCGACCAGGAGAAGCTCCTGCCGGTGCGCATGCAGGTGGTCAACAAGCCCGGCGGCGGCAGCACCTCGGCGGCCGCCTATGTGGTGAGCAAGAAGAACGATCCGCACGTGATCGCGTGCTTCACCAATATCTGGCTGCTCGATCCGCTGGTGCAGGAGGCCGCGACCAACAAGCTCCTCGACATGAGCCCGATCGCGCGGCTCGTGGTCGAGCCGGCGCTGGTCGTGGTGCGCGCGGACTCGACGTTCAAGACGCTCAAGGAGTTCATCGATGCCGCCAAGGCGAAACCCGGCGCGCTCAAGATGTCGGGCGGCTCGATCACCTCGCGCGAGAACACGGTGCGCCAGCTGCTCATGCAGCTCACCGGCGCGCGCTGGGTGTTCATCTCGTTCCCGTCCGGCGGCGAGCGCATCGCGGCGTTGCTCGGCGGCCATGTCGACATAATGATCGTCGATCCGAGCGAAGCCGGCGAGCAGGTGCGCGCCGGCAAGCTGCGGGTGATCGCGCAGGTCAACGAGCGCCGCCTGCCCGGCTTCCCGGACATGCCGACCATCAAGGAGGCGGGCTTCGACATTCCCAACGTGCCGCAGATGCGCGGCGTCGTCGGCGCGCCCGGCATGTCGGCCGAGACAGTTGCCTTCTACGAGGACCTGTTCCTCAAGGCCAGCAAGACCGTCGGTTGGCAGAAGTTCGTCGACGACAGTCAGCTCGACGGCGAGTTCGTCAAGGCCGCCGAGCTCAAGCCGTTTTTCATGAAGTTCGAGGGCGAGCTGCGCGAGATATTGAAGGCGGCCGGCGCTAAGGTGGTGCGGTAGGCACGGCCCCCATTGCTGTCGTCCCCGCGCAAGCGGGGACCCAGTATCCCAGAGCTTGTGTTGTGATGCTGGAGCGTATCGGTTCGGTGAGCGATTACTGGGTCCCCGCCTTCGCGGGGACGACGCTGAATATGTGGATGGGTCGTGCCGTCACTCCGCCGCGCGCTTCTGCACCAAGGCGGCGGCAGCCTTGTCGTAGGCCTCCTCGCGCGCGAGCAGCGGCTTGAGGCCGACGAGACCGTAATAATCCTCGAGCGGGATCAGATGCGGCTGGCACGGCGCCAGCGTGTCGTTGGTCTTGAGCAGTCGCAAGACGTTGCGCACCGCGTTGGCGGCCGCGAACAGCGCACCGACGGGAAGGTCGCGGCGACCACGCCGGCGGCCTCGAGATCCTCCAGGCTGCGCGCCTTCGGGCCGGCCGCCTGCGAGAGCGTCGCCATGTGCGGGCAGGGGATTTCGCGCAGCGCCCGCTTGATCTCCGGAATGGTGTCGAGGCCCATCGGCTTCGCCATGTCGGCGCCGGCTTCCATGAACAAGCTGGCAGCGCTGCGATCGCATCATCGACCGAGGTCACGCCGGCCGCATCGGTGCGCGCGGCGATGAACAGATCGGGATCGCGCCGCGCATCGAGCGCGGCCTTGACCTTGGCGAGCATCTGCTCGACCGGGATGACCTGCTTGCCCGGCAGATAGCCGCAGCGGTTGGGAAACACCTGGTCGCTGATGAAGATGCCGGCGACGCCCGCCGCCTCGAAGGCGCGCACCATCTGCCGCACATTGTTGACGCCGCCGAAGCCGGTGTCGGCATCGACATAGACCGGAATCTCGACCGCCGCGCAGACGCGCGCGTAGTGATCGGCATAGTCGCGCATGTTGGACTGGCCCATGTCGGCCTGCGCCAGCATGCTGCCGATCGCCGCATAGCCGCCGGCCACCACCGCCTCGAAGCCTTCCGCCTCGATGATGCGCGCCGAGAGCGCGTCATAGGCGCCCGGCATCAGCACGAGACGCTTGCCGGCTCATGATCTGCGCGGAACTTTCTTCCGAGCGCTCATTGCTGTTTCCTCCGACAGTTATTTCGTTGAATGCCTGGTCACGCGACGCGGCTGTCGCGCGGCGGTCTGCAGCCAGGGCTGCGCCGCCGCCATGCGCTTCTCCCAAGCCACGATGTCGTCGGTGTGCTTGAGGCGTGAGCCCGATATCGTCGAGACCTTCGAGCAGGCGCATGCGGTCGGCGGCCGAAATCTCGAACGTGATGTCGGCGCCGCCCGGGCCGCTGATGGTCTGGGTCTCGAGATCGACCGTGAACGGCGCCGCGCCATTGGCCGCGATCACGCGCTGCTCGAACGCGTCGCGCTGTCCTCGGGCCGCAGCGTGACCGGCAGCAGTCCGTTCTGCAGGCAGTTCTCGCGATAGATGTCGGCGAAGCTGCGCGCCACGATGCACGCGGATGTTGTTGGCGAGCATGCCCCACACCGCCGACTTCGCGCGAGGAGCCGGCGCCGAAATTCTGGCCGGTCACCAGGATGCCGGGATTGCGGAACTGCGGCTTGTTGAGCACGAAATCCGGATCCTCGCTGCCGTCGGCGCGCTTGCGCGCGCGCATGAACAGGAGCTTCTTGTAATCCGGCTTGAGATTGCGCATCGCCTGCACCGGCGCGATCTGATCGGTGTTGATGTCGTCCTGGATGAGCGGGACGGCGATGCCGGTGTGCGTGTTGAACGGCTGCATCACGCGTTCCCTCCCAGCAATTGCGCGCACGTCGGTGATGCGGCCGGCGATGGCGGTCGCCGCCGCGGTCGCGGGGCTCACCAGATGCGTGCGCACGCTTCGGGCCCTGGCGGTTCTCGAAATTGCGGTTGGTGGTGGAGACGATGCGCTCGCCCGGCTCGCCGCGGTCGCCGTTGCCGCCGGCGCACATCGAGCAGCCGGATTCGCCCCAGAAGAAGCCGGCGTCGCGGAACACGCGGTCGAGGCCCTTGGCCTCCGCCTCGCGCTTCACCGTCGAGGAGCCCGGCACCACCATGGCGACGACGCCGTCGGCGACACGCCGCCCGCGCACCACCGCGGCGGCGGCCTCGAGATCGGGCAGGCGCGCATTGGTGCAGGAGCCGATGAACACGCGATTGACCGGCAGCCCGGCGAGCGGCGTGCCGGGCTGCAGGCCCATATAGGTCGAGCGCGCTCTCGATCGCGTCGCGCCGGCCCTGATCGGCAGCGCCGGATCGGGCACGCGGCCGGAAATGCCGACCACCTGGCTCGGGTCGGTGCCCCAGGTGATCTGCGGCTCGAGCGCTGCGCAGTCGAGCACGATGCTCCTGGTCGAACTTGCGCATCGTCGTCGCTCGTGAGCGTGCGCCACTGCGCCAACGCGCGTATCCCACTTCGCGCCCTGCGGCGCGCACGGCCGGCCTTTGATCCAGGCGAAGGTCGCATCGTCGGGCGCCACGAAGCCCGAGCGCCCGCCCATCTCGATGTTGAGATTGCACAGCGTCATGCGCTGCTTCGATCGGCATCGCGCGCACCGCCGCGCCGGCATATTCGACCACATGGCCGCGCGCGCCCGCACACGCCGAGCTCGGCGATGATGCGCAGCGCCACGTCCTTGGCGGTGACATGCGGGCCGAGCCTGCCGTCGAGGCGGATGCGCATGCGCTTCGGCCGCTTCATCGCGATCACCTGCGTGGCCAGGATGTGCGCGAGCTCGGTGGTGCCGCAGCCGAAGGCGAGCGCGCCGAGTCCGCCGACCGTCGACGGCATGGCTGTCGGGCACCGCGTGGGTCGCGCCCGGCAGCACCATGCCGAGCTCCGGCGCGACCACGTGCGAGATGCCCTGCTCGGGATCGCCGAGGTCGAACACCCGGATGCCGTTCTTGCGCGCTGCCTTCGCGCATGGCGCGCAGGAAGGCGGCGCCCGATCGGGATTGGTGGTGTCGGTGCGGCCGGGCTTGGTGGCGACGGTGTGATCCTGCATCGAGAAGGTGAGGTCGGGCCGCCGCACCGGCCGCTGCTGCTTCTCGAGCGTCTCGAAGGCGTGCGGCGCGTGCAGCTCGTGCAGCACATGCCGGTCGATATAGATGAGGTCGCGGCCGTCGATCGCGCTGCGCCACCAGATGGGCGTCCCAGATCTTGTCGAACAGCGTTTTGGGCATGGGCGACTCGAAACCGGGTGGGCGGGCGGCGCATCTTGCGGCGCGCGGTTCGTGATAGCAAGCATGGAGGGTAGTGCGCGATGCTACGGTTCTCTCGTCGTCCC
>CAVUXO010000018.1:0-33297 GCA_963745515.1 uncultured Alphaproteobacteria bacterium | reverse complement strand
CGCTTCCGTGCGCTTCTTGTCCATCGAGCCGCTACTTGAAGATCTCGGTGAACTAGACCTCCGCAGGATTTCCTGGGTCATCGTAGGCGGCGAGTCAGGACCAAAGGCGCGTCCCATGCAAGCAGCGTGGGCCCGTTCCATCCGCGATCAGTGCGAACTTGCCGATGTGCCATTTTTCTTCAAGCAGTGGGGCAGCCACGGCGCTGACGGAGTGCGTCGCGCCAAATCAGCAAACGGACGCAAACTCGACGGCCGCATCTACAATCACATGCCTGCGTCGTAATCACGGAGCGCCCCTTTGGTCCAGAAACACTATGGCTGGAGACTAGGCGTTCCTCCGCCCGAAATCGGACACCACAGCCTCGCCAAGCACCGAATTATCGAACGATACATCGAGCGATACATCGAGATCGTGACCGCGATCTCTGTGCAGGAAGAGCTCAATATTGTTTTCGTCGATGGCTACGCCGGTGGCGGCAAATATCGCCTTGGCGACAAGCTGGTGCCCGGCTCCCCGCTGATCCTGCGCAGCACGGTCGCGGCCATGGAGGCGAAGCTCTCAGCCCAACGACCGAAGGGATTCCGCATCAACGCCGAGTTCTACTTCATCGACCAGGCCCCCGACCATATTGCGTTCTTGCGATCCGAGTTGGAAGCGAGTTCTTTCAAAGACGAGATTGGCAAGACCATTCATATCTGGACGTCGGACTTCAATGAGCGCGTCGATGATCTCATTCGTGCCGTCAAGCAACGCTCCCCCCGTGCGGGCCGAGGCATTTTCCTGCTCGATCAATACGGGTGGAGTCAGGTCGCTTTCCGCTCCGTCCGTGCTATCCTTGAGGCCTTGCCGAAGGCGGAGGCGTTTCTGACTTTCAGTGTGGATGCTTTGATTGACTATCTTTCCGACAATAGCGCTGACTTGACTAAGGCCTTCGGGGAAATCGATGTCGATGCCAATTACCTGCGCGAGCTTGTACGCATCAAGGAATCCGAGCAAGTCGGCTACCGGGCTGCGATCCAGAACTGCCTCTACCAGCACATCCAGGACAAAACCGGCGCGCCGTTCTATTCGCCATTCTTCATCAAATCGCCGCAGGCACACCGCAGCTACTGGTTTGTCCACCTCTCGAAGCACCGCGAGGCCCGAAATGAAATCGGCATGATCCATTGGGCCGAAAGCAACACCACCGTTCATCATGGTGGCGCGGGCCTAAACGCCCTCGGCTTTACGCCTCAGCGAACGTTCGAGCAGCTTACACTGGATTACGTCTTTGACGGTCACGCCAGGGAGCTTTCTCGCTCAGCGCTTAAGGAGCAATTGCCGCGCATCATCTATGAAGCAGCCGACGCGGACGAAGCACCGACCCTGGAACAGTTGTTCACAAGCCGCTGCAACGACACTCCCGTTGTGCGGGAGCTTTTGGAAGAGGTCCTGGTAGAATTGCGGTTAGAACAAGAATTGTCCATAATCGACTCAAGCGGTAAAGAGCGTCCTCGCACCAACACGATTGCGTGGGAAGATCGCATCGTGCCGCCGAAGCAGCGCTCGATGTTCAGCGCCTTTGGCAAGCCCAAAAGCAAGACCTGATCCGGCTCCTGGCCATTGTGCATCTCCGCGCCCAACACTTAGAGCAACAACGCGCGCCCGAAGAGATTTCGAACTCCTGACCCCAGTCGTAGTCTGGTGGGCAGTTTCCGCAGATGCTGTCACCCAATTTGTCACCCAAGTCAAAAAAAGCGCAGTCACTCCTACAAAAGAATCTCGGTAAGTCTTTGATTTGCTTGGTAGCGGGGGCCCGCTACAGCCTTGCGAGCACCCCTCAATTTACCCTGAGAGGGAGATCGAACTTGTGATCCCCTACCGAGACCCTAGGCCAGAGGCGTTAATGACTTTAGCCCATTTACCAATCTCCGCCTTGATTCGAGCGTCGAACTCCGCCGGCGTGCTTCCAACAACATCGAAACCCACAGCAGCAATCTTTTCCTTGAAATCTGGCTGCGCGACGATGTTAACAACCTCGCGATACAGTCGGTCGATGATTTCCTTTGGACTAGTACTTGGAACGAGCATTCCCAGGATAACATCCGATTCTTGATCCGCGATTCCTTGCTCTGAAAGCGTCGGCACGTCAGGAAGCGCGGGCGAACGCTTGATGCCAGTCTGAGCTAGAGCACGAACCGCCCCAGTCTGAATATGACCAGCAGCCGAAGAGATCGTTGTGATGACCATTGGGACGTGACCGCCTACTGTGGACGTTACGGCGGGACCGCCCCCTTGAAATGGAACGTGTTGTAAATCCAGTCCAAACGCCTGATTGAGCATAACACCGGCCAAGAAACTAGGTGATCCCGTGCCGGCAGTTCCGTAGGAATATTTCCCCGGGTTCGCTTTTACGAGCGAGATCAACTCGGACATATTAGTCGCTGGTACTGACGGATGCACAAGAATGACCTGAGGGGCCAATCCGACAAGCGAGACTGCAGCCAAGTCATTGTCGATATTGTAAGTAAGATTGAACATGCTGGGATTGACGACAAACGAGCTCGATATGACGAGTATTGTAGTGCCATCGCCAGCCGCCTTTGCCACCAAAGCTGTTCCGATGTTGCCGCTACCCCCAGGAACGTTCTCGACATGAACTTGCACGCCAAGCGCCTGTTGCAACCGGGGCGCCAGCAACCGTGCACCGATATCAACGGGACCTCCGGGTGCGAACGGTGCAATTAATCTTATTGGGCGAGTAGGATTCCAAATCGATCCAGCGGACAGTGGTTGCCCGTGACAAACGCTAGGTGCAACAAGCGCCAACGCCAATCCAAAGCCGCGAACCCAAGCAAGCATGACCCCTCCTCGCAGTTCTAACGCGAAAAAGACCGCGTCCGAATTAAGCATTTAAGGATGACACTCGACTTTGTGTTTGTGTTGCACACTTAGGCCAATGCTTCCTCAGCATCACGTGATGGGACCTCCCGCTGCGGGCTCGCGATGAAATTTCTCGCGCGGAATTACTTTGTTTTGATTCCTGTCTTCTCCACCAACGAGCGCCATTTCTCGATTTCGCTACGGATGACCGCGGTTACCGCCTCGGGAGGACCCGGGGTCGGGCTCGAAGCCTTGCTGTTGCAAAGCCGAAATGGTCTCAGGATCATTCAGAATCGCTGTCATTTCCCGATTGAGCCTAGCCACGATCTCAGGCGGCGTATTGGAAGGCATTGCAAAGGCCATCCAGAGCGAGACTTCATAGTCAGGAACGCCCGCTTCCATCATCGTTGGAGTATCCGGCAAGACAAAGAGGCGCTTGCGCCCGGTCGTCGCTAATGCCCTTAACTTGCCATCACGAATGTTTGCTAGCGTAGGAGCCACAGTCGCAAACTGCATATCCAATCGGCCTGTAATGATGTCCATGGACGATTGGGCCGAGCTTCGGTAGGGAATGTGCGTGATCTCTATGCCAGTCTGCGTCGCAAACAGCGCACCGGCGAGATGCGCGAGGCTAGCGAGACCGGCAGACCCGTAATTAAGAGAGCCGGGCTTGCTCTTCGCCAGCGCCACAAGTTCGTTTAGATTGCTCACCGGAATGCCGGCATAAGTCACCAGCGCGTAGGGTGCAGCTGCAATCATCGAGATCGGCTTGAAATCTTTAATCGGATCGTAGGGAAGTGATTCTCCGAGGGACGGAGCGACGGCATGAGTGCTCGCGGTAATCAGCCCCATCGTGTAGCCATCGGGTGACGCTTTAGCGACCATGTCGCTGCCTATGTTGCCGCTCGCACCCGCACGGTTCTCCACGACGAACTGCTGTCCCAACTAACTCGAAAGTTTCTGCCCGACAATTCTGGCAACACTGTCGGTGGCTGAGCCCGCCGGAAATGGGACGACTAACCGGATAGGCCGATCAGGCCACCTACTTGTGATGTCTTGTCCGAGAGCTGGCCAGGCGACGAGCCCCAACAGAAAGATGACGAGCGTTTTGAAACTGCGAAGTGTCATGAAGTCAACTCCCGCGCGATCGCCTGTGATGAGGTCTTCGAAATCGCCCAGGGCGTTTGAACGGGGTGAACCCGCCATGTGCGGTACGAGGACTACGTTTTCGTAGTCCAGCAATTCGTCATCGCTGCGGCCCGGTTCTTCATAAAGCGGATCGAGCGCAAAGCCGCCAAGTCGGCCGCCCCGCAATGCTTCGATGAGAGCTGCGCGATTTACGATATCGGCATTGGAAATATTAACGATGCAGGCTCCGGCTCTCATCCGAGACAATTCGTCGTGACCAAGCAGGTTTTGCGTACCCGGCCCGCCCGGCAATTGCGGCACGACCCAGTCACTTCGTTCAAGCAACTCGTAAAGCGAAACGTATGTTGCTGAAAGCTCTCGCTCCTCAGCGGTCGGCATGCGGGTGCGCTGGTGGTAGAGCACACGCATACCGAACGCTTTAGCGCGGATCGCCAATTCTCGCCCTATCTCGCCAAGGCCAATAATACCAAGAGTGGCCTCGTTCAACATGCGAACCCCGCCGAAGCGCCCAAAATTCCCATTGGGGGTGTGCCGACGATCAAATGGCCGATAGGGATTTCCCGCGGCTTCCAAGTGCTCGATACTGATAACACCCGCGGAGTTGGTGCAGCTTGCGCGCTAGCATCAGCATAAGACCAAAAATATGTTCCGCGCAGGCGATATTTGCGCGCCGGCGCAAGGTCAGTAACTTCACGCCGTGTTCAGCACAGGCCGCAACGTCGATGTTGCGCACGCCAGCGCCGAACTTTTGTATAACTTCGAGTCGGGGGGCGGCCGCAATGTCAGCTCGCATAACCCGGAACGACTCGACAACCAATACTTCGCAGTCGCCAAGATTTGCGCGCATCTCTTGTTCAGAGAGGACCAATCTCACCTCGGCAGGATGCAGCTCTTTCGCTCGCGCGCGAAGCCTGTCCAGCCACCCTCCAAAATCCGGCTCGTCGTGCGCCATGAAATCCGCGAATGCCGATAGTCGATTGTCGCTCGAATCCGGGTCTAGAATGATCGGAATAAGACGGGTGAACGGATCATCCTCAACAACGATGATTGGCCGGTTCGGCACGTCGGTCTCTCCTGGAACACTAAGCACTCACCAGGATGTGGCCCGAAAGATTTCAACCTCGGGAGCACGCGTTACCGCCTGATCTACCTTCAAGAATCTCGAAAGTCTATCATAGATTCGATTTTTACCGCATGTTCACCCCTTCGGTTATTCCGCGTTTGCCGTAGATCCAGGCCGTCTAGCGGTTCGTCCATCAGCAGAAGCGGCTGCGGCGTAAGGAGCGCGGGCGCATCGCGAAAAGTGGGGTCAAGCTGCAACGCTGATTTCTTTGCTTCCGATAACCGGCAGACGCAGGTTCTTCAACAGCTGGTAGAGCGTGTCGATTTCGTGCTGCAGCGGCTTGGGCATTGGTGAACGCATGAATGGATTGGGAATCAACCCGCGCAGCCAGGTCGCGGTCTTGTAGCGGATGTGCAGGCGCCCCATGTCAGCGACGTATTCGTGCAGCTGCACGAGCCCGCCGTCCCAGATCCGGCGCGCCTTATCGATGTCTTTTTCATCCCACGCCTCCAGGTGATCAAGCATCGGTTCAAGTGCAAAATTCCAGAAGCCGGAAAGCGTGCCGTCGAACATTCCGGTCGCCTTGTATTCATGAAAACGTGACGCCAGCGCGCCCATGACGGCGACGTGGTGGTTGAGCCCACGCAAACCATTCGCGATCAGCCGGAAGCCGTCATACATGTACGTCATTTTCCAGCCGACCACGTTGGGCACCTCGCGGCAGATGCGCAGCGTCGCCTGCAGCGGCAGGCCCGGATAGAACGGCGGCTTGGCGCCGCCGACCGGATGGGTGACGATCGGCAGATCGACAGCGCGGTCCTGCGCAACAATCTGATCGAGCCAGATTTCCGGGTAATTGTCGGCATCCCAGCAGGAGGTGACGTCCTGAGCGCCGCCTGGCGGAGTGACGAAAATGCCATCGACGCCGAGCGCTTTACAATCGCGCGCGGTTTCAATCGTCTCATCCGTCGTAATGGCCCAGGTGCCGGCGAGAATCGGCACCTTCCCTTGCACCTCCTCCATGGCGATCTCCAAGACGCGCCGCTTTTCCTGGCGGGTGAGATAAAAAATCTCGCCGGCTTCCGGGATTGATGCAAAGGCCTCCACCCATCCGGACGAACTTCTCGTTCTTCAGGAAGTGTTGCAGAAAGTTGCGATAGGCCGCTTCGTCGACCTTCATCTGCCGGTCGAAAGGAAGCAGCACGGCTACATAGAGATGATTGCCGATAGTACGTGGGTACCGGTTCATAGTGGTCTCCTCGATCAGGACAGGCGATGAGTTGGAGCACGGGCTATTCCATGGGAACGGCGTCGATGAGCACAAAGGCAACAACGCAGGGGGCACTCGAACGGTTCGCCCAGGCGTGGTTGGTGCCGCGCTGAATCAGCACATCGCCCGCAACGAGCTTGGTCTCACCGACATCCATGACTGCCGAGATCTCACCGGAGAGCACGATCGCATAGTCGATGGAGCGAGTACGATGCATATGCGCGTGCCGAACAGAGCCGCCCTTGCTCGCCGATTTGGCCGTCTCGTCGATCGCCACCGATCCGCCCATGGCGGCAGCTTTGGCCTCCCAGTCCTTGTCCGGTGGAAACTGCACAACGCGGAAGACGCTGCCGCCCTGCGGCGGCGCGACCTGTATCGGGATCGGCAGGGGTCCTGCTCGGTCTTGTGGCTGTTCTCGGCCGGCGTGGAAAACGTCTTCCAGAAATCCGTCACCGCAAAATTCGGTTGGTCCATGATCGCCATGAGGTGTGGCGACGGCGCATCAGAGATGATGATCGAGTGCCCGGTTGCGCTCATGGCCGGTGACGACACGGCGAAAACGCCGGATTTCCACACCTGGAAGGACCTTGGCAGCAGCGGCGGCAACGCTCATGGAAACACTCCGAATTCAAGGGTCATTGCGGAATGACCGGCAGCAGCAGATGCGAAGGCCGCCGCGCGTCGTGATAGATCTTGTGCAGCGTCGTGCGGCTGCTGCCGATGTGATAGGGGATGTACTCGACATTGGTCGCGCCGCTGACGCCGGTCGGCATGTCGGCGCTGGCGATCTCGACGCAGATGCGATGGCCGCGCCGGAAGAGATTGGCCGTGGCCAGGATCTCGATCGCGTATTCGATGATCTCGCCGGGCACGACCGCGCTTGCGCGCGGCGCGGGTCAGCTTGTGCCACGGCTTCCACGGCTTCGACCGCTCCGGATCGAGCGCGCGCGATGCGAAGCCTTGAGCCAGCCGCGGGTCAGCTCGCGCTCCGGAGCATTGCGAGGAAGCTCGCGCTCGCCCTCGCGCGCCGTGCGCACCGACGCGTCGGGCCCGACGTCCTTGAGCGTGACGATCCAGTTGGTGTCGTCCTGGTCGATCGCGGCGAAGAGGTTGAGCACCGACGGTCCGGCGATCAGCACGTCCCGCGGCAGCGGATCGGTCATGATAGCGCAGCGTCTGCGACCGCGTTGGTCTGCGTCGGCGGCATCTGCACGAAGGCGTCGGGCGGCAACTCGTCGTCGCGCTTGCCGGCGTGAACGGCGCGCGTGCGCAGCCGCTCCCAGCTGTTGAGATAGAGCTTGGTCCATTGCGTTTCCGGCAGCGGCCAGTCGGTCGCGGTGCGCCACTCGTTGGCGCCCATCACCCAGTAGCGGACCGGCGGCTCGTCCATCACGCCGGTGTCGATGCCCTTCAGCCAGTGGTCGTACCAGCGCAGCATCTCGCTGTGGAGCGTGTGGAACGGCCGCTCCAGATGCGACGGGCCGGTGAACATCAGCTTCTTCGGTGCCGGCAGATCTTCTCGAAATAGTTCTGCGCGCCGTTGAGATGCGTCTTGTATGTGTAGCCGTACCAGCCGCACCGGTGTAGGCCGGGATCGTGATCTCGCCGAGCGCCGCTCCGCGCTCCGCGACCGTCTCCTCCTTGTCGTACGGATCGATCAGCAGATCGAAGAACGGCGGCATGTGCTGACCCTTCTGGGTCAGCACGTTGTAGAGGTGCGGATACATCCGGTAGTCCGGATTGCGCATCGCCTCCTGCCACAGCGCCTCGCGTCTCCGGCGGCAAGGCGCCGGGCCTGCCCTTCGTCCCGTGCATCGCGGCGAAATGCATGATCAGATAGCGGAAGAGGTGGAGCACGCCGCCGGGATATTCCTCGCGGAAGCCGCCGAGCGTGCCGTAGGCGCCGCGCGGATCGAACGGGAAGATCGCCTTCAGATGCGGCGGCTGCTGCTTGGCGGCGTGGAACTGCTCGGCGGCGAAGCCGCAGATGCCGATCATGCCGACCTTGCCGTCGCACCAGGGCTGCGCCGCGATCCATTCGATCAGGTCGTAGCTGTCCCATTGCGCGACGCCGCCGCTCTCCGACTTGCCGACGCCGCGCGGCGAGCCGATCACATGGATGTAGCCGCGCGAGACGAAGAAGCTGCGTGTCGCCGGCTTCCATGTGGCCGGCCCAGAGCGACGACCAGGCCGGCTGCGGCGGCAGCGCCTGCGGCAATTCGGGCCCCTGCAGGTCCTTGTTGTAGATCGCGAAGGCGAGCAGCGCCGGAAGCTTCTCGGTCGTATCGGGCCGGTAGACGTCGACGGCGAGCTTCACGCCGTCGCGCATCGGCACCAGCACGTCCTTCTTCGACCACCATGCCTTCGAATTCCGGCGGCCGATCGTAGCGAACCGGCGATTGGTCGCTCGCCGGCAGGCAGCGCGGTCGCAGATGTCAGTCGTCATGGTCATGAAATTTCGATCCAATCGTTGCAGTCGGCTCGACGCGGTGCCGCGCTTCAGGGAAGGACGAGCTTCTGCGGATCGAGCGCCGTGCGATACAGCCCGAGCTCCTTGCCGATCGCGATGAAGACCTTCAGGTCGTCCGGCTTGGCGGTGTTCTCGAACGTCGGAAACCGCGGCGCGTTGAATCCGAGATACTTCTTCTCGATCTCGCTTGCGCCTCTTCCGGGTTGGACTTGATGAACGCGAGCCCCTCGTCGATCGCGGCGCGGAAGTTCTTGATCGGCTCGGGATTTTTCTTCGCCCAATCGCCGGTCGCCATCCAGGCGCTGACCAGCACGTCGGGAGCGACCTCGCCGAAATACTCCGCCGCGACATAGCCGATATCGCCGCCGACGATGCGGCTGCGAAACGGCTCGACGATCGCGACGAGATCGACGGTGCCGACCTTCAGCAGGTCGGGAAGCTGCGGCAGCGGCGCCTCGATAATCGTCACTTGATTGAGCGGAACCTTGTTGTTGATGAGCCATTTGCGCAGCATCACGTCGATGACGCTGTTGATGCCCGGAACGCCGACCTTCTTGCCGACCAGGTCGCCGGGCTTCTCGATCTTCACCCCTTGTCGCGCCAGCAGGCTGATGAACGGGCTGGCCTTGGTGTGATGCGCCGCGCCGGCGATGATCACGAAGTCGAGCCCGCCGTCGACGCCTGCAGCAGCACCGGCACCGTCGTCATGCCGATCTGGACACTGTCGGATACGAAGGCGGCGGGAATATTGGTCACCACCGGAAGCCGCGTAAGCGTCGCGTCGATCTTGTGCTTGTCGAAGAAGCCCTTTTCCTTCGCGACATAGACCGGGAGGAAGTCGGTCGCCGGCGGATAGCCGATGGCGACCTTGGTCGCCTGCGCAGAGGCGTCGCGTCAAGCTCGCGAACAGCAGCAATAGCCCGGCGGCAAGACTGTTGCGAACACTCTGGTCATTGCGTTCCTCCCGGGTTTGTCATTATGGATCGACAGTGGCGCCATGGCAGCGCCCGGCGTTCGAGGCGCTGCAGCAGGTGATTGGCGGCGAACCCCACGGCGCCGAGCACGATCAGCCCGGCGTAGAGATCGGCGCTGCGATAGACGCGCTGCGCGTAGAAGATCTCCCAGCCGAGGCCGGCGAGCGACGCCTGCATCTCGGTGACGACGGTGAGAATGAGCGCGATCGCGAGGCTGACGCGCACGCCGGAGAGATGTCGGGCGCGGCCGCGGGCAGCGCGATGCGTCCGCAGATATTTGCCGCGGCTGAAGCCGAGGACGTCCGCGACGTTGCGCAATTCCTCGGGCACCGACGAGAAGCCGTGCACGCTCGCGAGCAGCACCGGCCAGATCGCGCCAAAGGCGATGACCGCGAGCGACATCGCGTTTGACAGGCCGAGAAACAGGATCGCAACCGGGATGATCGCGGAGGCCGGCAGCGGCCGCAGGAACTCGAGCGTCGGCTCGAGCAGGTCGCGTGCGAGCCGCGAGGACGCGATCGCGGCGCCGAGCGCGATGCCGGCAAGGCAGGCGAGCAGCCAGCCGAAGATCATGCGCAGGACCGTCGCGGCGAGCGGCGCGCCAGATCGATCCATCCGCGATGCGCGCCAGCAGCACGCCGACGGCGCGCGACGGCGCGGGAAAGAAGATCGGCGAGATCAGCGCGTGCGTCGGCCAGGATCTGCCAGGCGACAACAAGCGCCAGCGCGAAAGCCAGCGCCGCGAGCCGGTGATGGCGCGCCGGCTCATCATGCCGGCCTCCATGCGGCAGTCGGAGCCGCCACCGAGCGTCGCGCAAGGCCGCGTTGAGCAGCGTAGCCGACGACGCAGAGCCACAGCAGCTGCGCATACATCAGCGCCACGTTGAGCGACTGCTGCGCGAGGATCAGGCTGTAGCCGAGCCCGCGCGGATTGAGCACGATCTCGGTCGTGACGGCGACGACGAGCGCGATGCCGGCGGCGACGCGCAGGCCCACATTGATGCGCGCGAACGCCGCAGGAAGAATGATCTTGCGCAGCTTCTCGGCGAAACTCATTTCCATGACGTCGGCCACGTCCAGCAAGGCGCGGCTCGATCGTCGCGCACGGCCGCAATGGTCACGATCAGGATCGGCCAGACGCAGGCGTAAGCGACGATGCTCGCTTCGAGCCCGACGCCGAAGCCGAACATCATCAAAGCGAGCGGCATGAAGGCGACCGCCGGAATCGGCCGCAGCGCCTCGATCGTCGGGACCGGTTACGCCTTCGAGCATCGGCGAGAGGCCGAGCATTGTGCCGACGAGGATTCCGAGCACCGCCGCGATGGCGAGCCCGAGCAGCGCGGCCTCGAAGGTCTGCAGTCGTGGCGAGCAGAATCGAGCCGTCGCGCAGGCCCGACAGCAGTGCCAGAAGAACGTCCGACGGGCGCGAGAGCGTGTCGAGGATGATCCCGCCGCGGCTCGCGAGCTCCCACGATGCCGAGCAGCAGAGCCGGGACGATTGCGCCGCGCAGAAGGCGCTTCATTTGGGCCTCCGGCGCGGAGGACCTTGCGCCTGGCGTTCGTCGGCGGCGAGAAGCGCTGAACAGCCGATGCCGATGCGCAGGAATCGCGGCGTCCTCCGCGTCGTCAGCTGATTGCGTGGCCGCGGCAGATCGATCTCGACGGTCTGCCATGATGCCGGCTGGCGAGCCGCCCAGCACGACCACCCGATCGCCGAGATAGATCGCCTCCTCCAGATCGTGCGTAATGAAGACGACCGTGATCTGCTTCTCCGCGGCGAGAAACAGGATTTCGTCCTGCAGAGCCTGCCGAGTCAGCGCATCGAGCGCACCGAACGGCTCGTCCATCAGCAGAATTTTGGGCGCCTGCGCGAGGCAACGCGCGATCTGCACCCGCTGCTGCATGCCGCCGGAAAGCTGCGCGGGATACTGATCGGCGGCATGCGCGAGGCCGATGCGCTCGAGCAGAGCCGTCGATGATCGGCGCTTGCGCCTCGCGCGTGACGCCGCGCGCCTCGAGGCCGAGCGCGATATTGGCCCTGACCGTGCGCCACGGCAGCAGCGCCTTCGAATAGTCCTGAAACACAATGGCGCGGTCGCGCGATGGCCCGGTGATCGCCTGCCCGCGAAACGAGCCTCGCCGTCGCGTGGGGCGAAGCAAGCCCGCGAGAATGTGCAACAGGCTGGTCTTGCCTGAGCCCGATGCACCCACGATGCAGAGGAACTCGCCCTCGCGCACGTCGAGATCGATGTTCGCAAGAATCGCCGTCGCCCGCGCTCGGTGCCGCGGAAGCGACAGACCGACCCCGCGCATCGAAACCGCCGGCGTCACCTCGTCTCGCGACGGCGGCCCTGCATTCATCGTTCGGGCCAACGCCACGGCCGCCCCCGCGTCTCCTCGAGCAACGCTTCCCTTTTTTATTGAGCATGCTCATAATTGAGCAGGATCATTATTGTAAGTCAAGCACACCGGCCGCGGTCCGGCCGTTGCGAATCGTCTGTTCGCGGGAAGAGTCGGGAATGCCGTAACCAGCAGCCCTGCGCTCGCCCTTGGACAACGCGAACGCAACAAGCAGGACAAGCTGCGTCGCATCAAGGAAGCGGCGCGCCAGCTGTTCGTAGCCAAGGGATTCGACGACACGACGACGCGCGAAATCGCGATCCGGGCCGGCGTGGGAATTGGCACAATCTTCGTTTATGCGGAGAACAAGCGCGATCTCCTGTTCCTGATCGTCAACGAAGAGCTGGAAAAGATCGACGCAAATGGCCGAGGCCGCGGTCAAGGCGTCGGCATCCCTGGTCGAGAACCTGCTGAGCGTGGCCCGGATCCACTACGAGTTTTTCGCGCAGCAGCCAGCGCTGTCGCGCCTCGTCTTGCGTGAGATGGTCTTCTACGAATCCGGCACCCAGGCCGGCCGCTTCCAAAGAACGCGCGAACGGCTGATCGACGCTGTTCGGCGGGAGCGTCGAACCGCGATGGAACGGGAGATCGTCGCCGCAAGGAAGAGCCGCACTTCATCGGCTGGATGATCTTCGCCGTGTTTCAGGTCGAGCTGCGCCGATGGCTCTCGGATGATGATCCAAATCTGCAACAAGGTTTGCAGACCTTGGAGCGTGCGCTGCGCCTCCTCATCACGGGTCTCGCTCCGACGAAGGCTGCGTTGAGAACTCCCGACCCGTAGCCCGAGATCTACGACTGAGGGACTGCTGAGAAGATGAACTCGACGTTCAGGCCCAGCGGTCTGGTTAACGGCTTGTAAACGACCGGGTGGCTAGGATCATTTCACACTAATCTGCCGGACAACTGCTTGCCGATCGCTCCTGAATTAGCTCAGCGACTGACGAACTATGGGCTGGATGAGCACGCGCGCATCCTGTTGTGTCAGCTTGCGCCCCTGATCGAACCGATTATCGGACCTACGATCGATCAGGTAGATCGCCGGCGCAATGAAAATGCCACGCGTCGGCGACTTGTGGCGACGACACGGCGCAATTCGCCGCATCGAAATTGAACAGTTTACGGCATTGCTTAAAGCCCAATTTGACACCCGCTACCTCGAGCAGTGCCGAGTTACGGTCGACAGGGAAACGGCATTGGGTGTCGAAAGCAGAGCACGTGTCAGCTGTGGTGCCGTCCTGATGCGTCTGGCAGCTCGGGTGATAGCGAGGCAATCCTGGCGCGGTGGAGTCGAACGAGCGGCCGTTCTATCCCAGGCAATCATGTTGGATCCGCCACGACATCGACGTACTCCCTGCAAATAGTCGAGAGCGCTCGAGAAGATCCGGCGTAAGAAGATGATAAATCGATAGCGGGATTCAGCACGTCGATTGCTGGGGTATTCGAACTCGATCAAGGCGACTTCAGGTTCATTGATCTGCGCATCCAGCACAATGGAAAGCACTGCTTCAGATGCCGTGCGGCGGCTTCGGTTGGCGTCCAAAGCGACCCGCGCAGATCAGCGACAATGTGCAGTCGGCTGCCTCCGCTTCCGACCAGATGGCACAGTCGATCGAGGAAATCGGCCGCCAGACAGCGAATGGTCTCGAGAAGGCTAGATCGGCTGCAGCCCAGACCGGCAACGCGAACAGAGCCATGATCGAACTTGATAAGGCTATTGAGCAGATCGGCTCAGTCGTGCAGCTGATCTATAAAATCGCAGCGCAGACCAACCTGCTCGCACTGAATGCGACGATCGAAGCCGCGAGAGCTGGTGAGGCGGGTCGTGGGTTTGCAGTAGTGGCGACGGAGGTCAAAAGCTTAGCGAACCAAACTTCCCGCGCGACGGAGGTGATCTCAACTCAAATCGGCGCAATCCAGCAAGCTACAAAAGCCACCGTTCGGGAAATTAATTCGATCGCGGAAAGCATTACGGAACTGGCAGAGGTCGCCAGAAAACAATGACATGGCCGTCGACGAGCAAACGACAACAACTCTTCAGATTGCCGACAGGATGAAGAATGCGACGTCTTCCACTGCACGCGCTACGGCCGAAATGGCGGCCGTGGAAAAGGCTAGTATCGGTAGCGCCAATTCGATCCGTGACTTGGTCGGATGGACGGAGAGGTTGTCCGCCGCTGCCCGCCGCAGAGATGGAAAAAAGCGTTGACGAGTTCTTCTCGCGCGTCCGCGCGGCTTGAGCTGGGCCATGCTCCGCAGACTGAACTCGTTAACACCTAAGCCCTTTGATGTAATTTTCGGACTGACTCAGGCGAAGCAAAAAGCGAATGATCCATTTTCAACGGGGTAGCTTTTAATTGGACCCTAGTGCCGCGCAATGCCGGCCTTCGAGGCGACTTCGCGGTAGGCGTCGATGTCCCGCCGCAGAATCTCGCCGAGTGCCTCGGGCGTGCTGTGCTCGGTCTCGACGCCCTGCGCCATGAAGGCATTCTTGACCGCATCCGTCTGCAGGCCGGCCCCGATCTCGCGGTTGAGGCGCGTCGACGATCGGCGCTGGCGTGCCGGCGGGCGCGAACATGGCCAGCCAGAAGGTCTGCTCATAATCGGGAATTCCGGCTTCCGCCATGGTCGGCACGTCCGGCATCAAGGGAAGTCCGGTTCTTCCCGGCGATGCCAAGAACCTGGATCTTCTTGGACTCGTAGCAGCGAGACGATCGGCGGGATCGACGCAAGCTGCATGTGAATGATGCCGGTCGAAACGTCGATGATCGACTGCGCCGTGGTCTTGTAGGGAACGTGATGGAGGTCGAGCCCCATCTTCTCGGCGAAGACGACCATGCCGAGATGCGCGATGCTGCCCTCACCGATCGATGAATAGTTGAGCTTGCCCGGCTTCGACTTGGCGAGCGCCACCAGCTCGAGAATGTTCTTCACGCCGAGGCCGGGATAGACCGCGAAGGCATAGGGCGTGCGTCCCACCATCGAAACCGGCACGAGGTCCTTCATCGGATCGTAGGCGAGATTGGTGTAGACATAGGGCGCAGCCGCATAGGCGCTCGGCGTGCCGAACGAGAACGTGTAGCCATCGGGTGCGGATCTCGCGACCTGGCGAACGCCGATCGTGCCATCGGCGCCTGGCCGATTCTCGATGATGATCGGCTGCCCGAGCCGAGCGGTGAGATCGCGGGCGACAACGCGAGCGACCAGATCCGTGGCGCTGCCGGCGGGATTGGGCACCACGAAGGTGACGGGACGCGAAGGCCAGGCGCCGGCGGCTGCGGCTGTGCGCCGACGGCGCATCGGAACGACAAGGCCAGCAGCGACGGCGATGGAGCGGAGCATCGTGAGCGTTCCTTCCGTGACGATCGGAATTTCAACGATGCCTAAATTTTCGATATTTTCAAATTAATCGTGCTATGTTGCCCGCGGCTGGCTTCCGCGCGAGGCTCAAGAGGAAGCCGCCGTCGACGTAACAAGCCGCGATCCGTCGCATGATGAGGAAATGCCCATGAATCTCGAAGTCTCCCGCGGAAGCGACGACGTCACCGAGCCAACCGAGCGATTCGGGCTCGGCGCCGCACCGGCTCGCGGCCGCAAGATCATCGACATCAGCCTGGAGCTCGACGCGACGAAGTTTCGCATGCGAACCTACGAGGGCTTCACCAAGGACATGCAGTTCGACGTCGAGGTCATCAAGGAGTATCCGGGCGGGCTCGGCCAGATCGTGCGCGGCGCCCACATGCGGCTGCACGCCGGCACCCATGTCGATGCGCCATCCCACATGGTGCAGGGCGGCAAGCAAATTCACGACCTCGCGCTCGACCTGTTCATTGGCGGCGCTGTCGTGGCCGACGTCCGGCATCGCGGCGGCAAGGAGGGCATCACGGCAGACGATCTCGAGAACTCCGTTGGACGTCACTATCAGCGCGGCGACCGCGTGCTGCTGCGCACCGACATCAACAAGGAATACGACGGCTCACCGGAATGGATGGCGCGCGCGCCCTATCTCAGCGACGAGTGCATCGCCTGGTGCCGCGACCGCGGCGTCTCGATCGTCGGCTTCGATTTCTATCACGGGGCGAAGCCGCCGGGTGCCGATCCGAAGAGCAGCACATCGCGCAAGCTGCACGAGCTCGGCATCCTGACCATGCCGTATCTGACCAACCTCGCCGCGATCACGCAAGCCGCGCGTGACCCTGATCGCGCTGCCGCTGAAGATGAAGAACGTCGAGGCGTCGCCGATCCGCGCCGTGGTGCTTGAGGACTAGGTCGATGTTCTACGAGCCCGACAAGCGCAATCACGGCCTCAAGTACAATCCGTTCAAGGCGCTGGTCGTGCCGCGCCCGATCGGATGGATTTCGTCGCTCGATCCGGAAGGCCGGCCCAATCTCGCGCCCTACAGCCAGTTCAACATTGCGTGCGACCGAGCCGCCCTGCGTCATGTTCGCTTCGAGCCTGCGCGACGACGGCACCGCCAAGGACAGCCGCTATTGTGCCGAAGCGACCGGCGACTTCGTGGTGAATCTGGCGACTTATGAGCTACCGCGACGAGATCAACCGGACGTCGGCGGTGCTGCCGCGCGGCGAAAGCGAATCCGCGACCGTCGGTCTCGAACTGATCCCGTCGCGCCTCGTCAAATCGCCGAGCGTCAAGTGCTCGCCGGTCCATCTGGAATGCGTCTTCCTCCAGAGCATCGAGCTGCCGTCGGATCGCCCCGGCACCGGCAACTTCGTGACCTTCGGCCGCGTCATCGGGATCTCACATCGACGACAGCCTGATTGTCGACGGCCGGGTCGACATCTGCCGTGCCCGGCCGATCGCGCGGCTCGGATACATGGACTACGCCGTCGTGGACGAGGTCTTCGAGATGATTGCTCCTTCGCGCTCAGGCAAAGCATTTGAGTCCGAGTTGGCCGCCTCGGCCAAACCAGCAGCGGCTCGGACCATGGCCTAGTCTAGGTGCTGCATGAGTGCCTCGGTGACCAGCATGCGCGTGCCGCGCTACGCGGCGTCCCTCGACTTCAACGCGCTGTGGCAGGAGTTTCCGCCGGCCCCGGACTATTTCGAGGGCCCCTATCAACGCTCACGCGACGAGTTGCGCGCAATTCAGAACGAACGCTTCCTGCGGCAGATGCAGCGTGCCTGGCAAGTGCCGTTCTACAAGACGCACTGGGGCGCAGCCGGCATGCAGCCTGGCGACATCCAAGGCCTGGATGACCTGCGCAGGATTCCGCCGTTCTCCGTGCACGACCTGCGCGTCGGGCTGCAGGAGGAGCCGTTCTGGGCCGACTATATCGGAATCGATCCCGCCGCTGACCCGCCGATGCCGCTGATCGTGCAGACCAGCGGCGGCACCACCGGCCTCCCGCGGCCGATGATCTTCACGCCGCGAGACCGCGAGGTGATGAACATCATCACCGGCCGACGCCTGTTCATGCAGGGCGTGCGGCCCTACGACCTTGTGCAGGTGGCGCTGTCGATGGGCCTGACCAATGGCGGCGTGTTGGCGCGCGAGGGCATCTGGAAATACACCGGGGCCATTCCGGTGATGACGGGATCGGGTGCGCAGACACCGACCCGGCGCCAGATCGAGCTGATGCGCGCCTGGAAGGTGAAACACCTGATCGGCTTCCCGGCCTATCTCAAGCATATGGGCTTGGTCGCGCGCGACGAGCTCGGCGTCGATCCGAAGAGCCTTGGAATCAAGAGCCTGATCGTGCATCTCGGCGTCGACGACCGAGGCGCGCTGGAGGGGCTGTGGGGTGCCGACGTCTACGACACCTATGGCTGCAACGAGTGCGGCACGATGGCGTCGGAGTGCAGTCACAAGAGTGCGATGCACGTGTTCGAGGATGCTTTCGTCATGGAGGTGAACGACCTCGCGACGTTGCAGCCGAAAGCGTCGGGCGAGCGCGGCGTAGTGTTCATCACCACCCTGTTCAAACACGCCGCGCCGATGATCCGCTACAACATGAACGACGTGACATCGTGGGCTGAGGGCACTTGCGCCTGCGGAACCCACCAGCGCGGCATCACCAAGATCTACGGCCGAAGCGACAACATGGTGAAGCTGCGTGGCGTCAACGTGTTCCCGGAGGCGATAGGGGCAGTGATCTCGGCCGAGCCGCGCTGCAACGGTGAATATGTCTGCGTGCTGGAAGGCACGGCCGGCGGCCGCGAGGACATGACAGTGATGGCGGAGGCGAGCGACGGCAGCGTCGATGCTCCCGAGCTCGCGGCAGAGCTCGGGCTGCGGCTTAAGGAAGCGCTCGGCGTCAAGCTCAACGTGCAGGTGGTGAAGGGCGGCGCGCTCGATCCGATGACGGGGCTATCGCAGACCTCCAAGATCAAGCGGCTCGTCGACCGCCGCAGCGACGGGGCAGCCTGATGAGGATCTTCGACTGCCATTCCCACTGGGGCACCAAACGCGGCTACATCTTCCGCAGCGAGGAGCAGCTCGCGCAGCAAGAGAGGATCTGGAAGACCAAGGTGACCTTCTTCACTGAAGAGGAGATGGTCGCTTATTTCCGCAAGAACAACGCCAGGGTGATCCTCGACCTATCGTTCACCAAGTTCCTCCCAATCGAGGGCATCCGCGAGCACCACGACTACGCCTTCGCGCTGCAGCGGCAGAACCCGGACGCGATTTTCGGCCACTGGCTTCAGTTCGAACCGCACCGCGCGCTGGAGGCGATCCGCGAGTTCGACCGCGCGCTCGCCGCCAATGCTGGCTTCATCGGACTCTGCGTCAACGGCCAAGTGACGGGAGTGCCGGCCAGCGATTCGCTGTGGGATCCGTTCTATCAGCTGTCGATCGAGGCCGATCGGCCGATCATGATCCTGACCGGTCTTACGGGCATCGGGCAGGGCCTGCCCGGAGGCGACGGTTACGTATTGGACCACGGCCATCCGCGACACATCGACATGGTGGCGGCACGCTATCCGATGCTGAAGGTGCTGGCGGCGCGTCCGGCCTATCCGTGGCAGGACGAGATGCTCGCCATCCTCACCCATAAGCCGAACGTGAGCTACGAGCTACACGGCTGGGGACCGCGCCGGTTTTCGCCGGCCCTGAAGAAGGCGATCGCCGGGCGGCTGCAGGACCGGATCATGTTCGGCTGCGACTTCCCAGTGCTGCGCTACGAGAAGGTGATCGAGGACTGGCAATCGGAAGGCTATTCCGAGGAGGTCCTCCGCAAAGTCTTGCACGATAACGCCGTCGCCTACTTTGCGGCGCGACCCATTGGCTAGAAGGAAACTCGTCCCCATGCGCTCATTTATCGGTGTTGCCTGCACAATCGCCGTTGCGCTGGGCGCAACCGCGAGCGCCGGGGCGCAGGAGGAGACCTATCCGACGCGGCCTATCGAGCTGGTCGTGCCGTTCCCAGCCGGCGGCGCCACCGACGTGATCGCTCGGCTGGCCGCGCAATCCATCTCCGAGAAAACCGGGCAGCTGGTGGTGATCCAGAATAAAGCTGGCGCTACCGGCGCGATCGGTTCCGAATATGTCGCACGGGCAACGCCAGACGGCTACACGTTGCTGGTGGCAACCGCCTCGACGCATGCCGTACTGCCCGCGTATCGGAGGGACCTGAGCTACGACACGGTGTCGAGCTTCGAAACCGCCACCCTGCTCGCTACCTTCCCAAACCTGCTGGTGGTGAATCCGAAGAAAGTCCCGGCGCAGACAGTGGCGGATTTGATCGCCTTGCTGAAGAGCAAGTCGGGCCAGTTCAACTTTGGCAGCTCTGGCCTTGGCGGTTCGGTGCATTTTGCCGGCGAGCTGTTCAAGCTGATGACCAAGACCGAGATGGTTCACGTGCCGTATCGCGGCAGCGCGCCGGCCCTGAACGATCTGCTGGCCGGCAATGTCGATCTGATGTTCGACAACATCACCACGGTCTGGCCGCAGGTGCAGCAAGGCAATCTGCGGGCGCTTGGGGTTGCGAGCCTGCAGCGGTCACCGCTCGTGCCAGAGGTGCCGACGATCGCCGAGACCGTGCCCGGCTTCGAGGCGCTGTCCTGGGTCGGCGTGGTTGCGCCCGCAAAGACATCGCCGGCCGTCGTGCAGAAGATAGCCGACCTGTTCGGCGCAGCGATGCGCCAACCGGACCTCGTCAATCGGCTCGCCGACCTCGGCGCCACCGCCACGGCCAACACACCGGCGGAATTTAAGCGTTTCCTGATCGAAGATCGGGCGAAATGGCAGCGCGTTTCCGATCTGGCCAACCTGTGGGCAAAGTGAGGATTCAACATGAGCGACCCCAAGAGACATTCGGACGATCGGCGCGAGCGGGGGCTCGCGGTCTACAAGGAAATGGGCTGGGGCGAGAACGAAGTCGTCAAGGAGCTCGACCCGGACCTGTGGGCCTTCACCACCGACGTGCTCTTCGGCGAAATCTGGGCACGGCCAGGCTTGAGCTTGCGCGAGCGCGAGCTGATCACGCTCGGTGTGCTGATGGCGGCCAAGGCGGACGGCATCGCACTGCACATGCGCAACGCGCACAACCTCGGCATCACCTTCGACGAGATCAAAGAAGTGATCCTGCAATGCACGGTCTATCTCGGCATGCCGAAGGCGCTGTTCGCCATGCGCAAGCTGAAGGCGGTGATGGCCGAGGTCGAGGCACAGGTCGGCAAGAGGCCATGAGGGCACGCCGCGGGATACAGCACAGCCGCCGCGCGATCGTTACATCCGGCGCGGCATGGGTCGCTGCGCTCGCCGTTCCGACAGCGGCCCAGGACTATCCGAGCCGACAGATCAAGGTGATCGTGCCGTTCGCCGCGGCGGGCGTGCAGGACGTGGTGAGCCGGATCGTGTTCGAGAAGGTCGCTGTCGCGCTTGGACAGACTGCAGTGATTGAGAACCGGCCGGGCGCCGGCGGCACGCTGGGGCTGACAGCGGCAGCGCAGTCGGCGCCAGACGGCTACACGCTCGCGGTGGGCGACCCGCGCGGCTCGCTGGCGGTAGCGCCGAGCCTGTATGTGCGCCTACCCTATGACCCGTTGACGAGTTTCGTTCCAGTCGCGCTGGTCGGAACGTCCGGTGCGGTGCTCTCGGTCGGCACCGGCTTCCCGGCCAGGACGCTGGCCGAGCTGGTGGACATTGCCAAAAAGAACCCTGGCCAGGTGACGTTCGGCTCCACTGGCAACGGCACGCCCGGCCATCTCAATGGGGAGCTGTTCAAGCGGCTGGTCGGCATCGAGGCGGTCCACGTCCCCTACCGCGTGGTGTCGCAGGCGATCACCGACCTGATGACCGCGCGGATCGGCTTCTGGATCTCGCCGGTGGCGACTGTGTTGCAGCAGCTGCAGCAGGGCCAGCTGCGGGCGCTGGCGGTGGCCGGCGACAACCGGGCGCCGGAACTGCCGGACGTGCCCACCGTGAAGGAGGCCGGGTTCGGCGAGTTCGACGTCTCGACCGCCTATGCCTTCTTTGCGCCGGCGGGCACGCCGAAGCCGGTCCTCGACAAGCTCTACGCGCACATCAAGGACGCGCTCGACGCGCCCGACGTCCAGGACCGCCTGCGCAAGGCCGGCGTGCAGCCGAGGATCGGCCGGCCCGAGGAGGTCACCGAGATTCTCACCGCCAAGATCGCGCAATGGCGTACGGTGATCCGCGAGGCCGGAATCCAGATCGAACGCTGACGCGCGCCGAAATCCGATGCGTCTCCAGTCTACCTGGACAGGTTTCAGAAATGCCGCTGCGTTGCCGCCCCTGAGCGCCTCAGCTTCGGTCACTCCGAGACCGAGCTGATCGAGGAACTGAACCGGAAGCTTCTGCCGGGCGTCGAACGGATAGTCCGTGCCGAGGAAGATCTGCGAGCTGCCGAACACTTTCAGCAAGTGGCGGAGCAGATCGACGTCATAGACCAGGTTGTCATAGTAGAAGCGTCGCGCCGTCTTGACCGGCTCGGCGAATGATCTTCTGCAGCTCGGCATTGCCGTTCCAGCCCATGGCCAGGCGCGGCAGGATTGCCGCGAACGTTCCGCCGCCATGACTGAAGGCCACCCGCAGCTTCGGAAACTTCTCCAGCGTGCGGCCCGTGATCATCGAGGCGGCAGCGAAGCCAGTATCGACCGGGAAGTTGAGATAGGTGACGAGGCGCGGCGGGCCAACGACCCGGTCGGTTCCGACCGGGTGCAGCGCATGCACGAAGACCGCCATGTCGAGACGTTCGGCCTCGGCGAAGAACGGATCGAAGAACGGATCACCCGGCGGCTTGCCGTTGATGTTGCTTCCGATCTCGACGCCAGCGACAGCCCGCTGACCGCAACGCCGAAAGCTCCTTTGCGGCGCGTTCCGGATCCTGCAGCGGCACCATGCCGAGGCCGACGAAACGGCGCGGCGCCTTGGCGATCATGTCCCCGATGAGCCCGTTGACATGGCGGCCGACCGCGAGCGCGTCATCTGCACTCCATCCAGTACGAGAGAGCTCCGGCATCGGCGACAAGGCCTGGACGTCAACCTGCTCCTTGTCCATGTCGGCGGTCCGCCGCGCCACGTCCCAGCAGCGGTTGTCGAGCACGCGGAATTCCTTGGTGCCGAACATCACGACCGACTTTCCGTCCGGTCGCAATTTCATCGACGGCCATTTCTCGCAACAGCTCGGTGGCGACTGCCGGAAAACCTTCGGGCACGACGTGATTGTGGACATCGATGACGGGCATGCGGCGTTACTGCTCTGTGTCGGCTTGCGTTGGAAGGATGCTATCGGCGCCGGCCGCGCGCTGCGCCGGCCTTGCCAGCACGGATTGTCGGCCTTGCTGCCGTTGAGCTGCCCGCTCCAGCGGCCATCGCCGGCGCGAACCTGCATCCGCAGGCGCTCCATGGACTCGGACAGATTGCCCTTGAAGCTGCTGCTGCCAGCGAGCACACGCGCGGCGGTCTCGAGGAAATGCGCCTCGATGAGCTCCACGGCGCGATCCGCGTCGCGCGCGAGGACCGCGCGCGTCAGCGCCGCGTGCTCGGCCGCGACGTCCCGGTTCGATGGCACGATCGACGACATTCGGCGATAGCGGTCATTGAGCGAGAGCAGCGTCTTGCGGTAGGTCATCAGGCTGTTGAGGCCGCATGCGCCGACCAGTGCATCGTGAAATCGCTGGTGCAGGACGCGCCAATCGTCATCCACCGGGTCCGTGAGCTTGGCGGTACGCGTCCCGCGAACCTTGCGCCGGGGCTGCTCCGCGCCCAGCATGTGGGCGGCGGCGATGATGTCCGCTTCCCAGTCGCGGCCTCCCCGCGCGATGGCACTCCGCAAGGCGATCGACTCGACCCAGATCCGGCTCAGGGTGAGATCGATCAGATCCTCGATCGACGTATCGGCCACCCGGAAGCCACGCTGCGGCTCGGCAACGACAAGCCCCATCGAGGCAAGCTGGGAAAGGGCTTCGCGAACCGCACTTCCCGCAGTCCCGTAGGCTGCGCTGAGCTCCTTCTGACGGAGCTTGCTGCCCGGCGCCAGGCGGCAGCTCAGGATGTCCTCGACCAGCCGCCCATAGACGTGATCCGCCAGCGTCGCGGACTGCCTGGATTCGCGCTGCTTCGCCTTATGGCTTGCTTCTACGGAAGCATCGGTCACCGCATTCTCCTGTCCGGTCCCCGGATGCATCGTGCCTGCGGCCCGACGAAGCTGTGAATCGCTTCATGCCAGAATAGCAAGTCGAAGTGCGCCAACCAAGAGTGATTGCGTCCAGAAACCAATAGTTGCGCGCCGCGTAAGGCGCAAGCCTATAAATTCGAAATTTTGTCAGATAATCAAAACTCTTTGACCGTCGCCGCCCATCTTGTCTACGGTGCATCAGCCTGGTGGGCCGCGATTGCGCCTGCTCGAACGAATATCGGCGCACAGCCGCAAGGAGAAACGCTCATGGACGTTGCCGAACTGTCGCCGAAGGCGAAGGCCGAACCCACCGCGCTGCTTCCATACAGCCGGGTCATCGATATCAGCTTCGAGCTCGACCCCGACACGTTCCGCATGCAGGTGCCGGACGGCTTCGACAAGGATGCGCAGTTCGAGGTCGAGGTCATCAAGCCCTACTCGACCGGCGACGGCCAGATCGTGCGCGCTGTTCACATGCGGCTGCATGCCGGCAGTCACGTCGACGCTCCGGCGCACCAGCTCCCGACCGGCAAGCACATCCACGAGCTGGCGCTCGAACGGTTCATCGGCGATGCGCTCGTCGTCGACTTCACCGACAAGCTCGGCGGCCACGCCATCACGGTCGAGGATCTCGACACCCGCTATGGCAAGAAAATCCGCAAGGGCGACCGGCTGCTGTTCCGCACCAACGCGAACAAGAAATATTTCGAGATGGAGCTCGACGACTGGAAGGCCTATTCGCCTGGACTGACCGTGGAAGCCCGTCACTGGATCATCGAGAAGGGCGTGTCGATGGTCGGTTTCGACATGTATCACGGCAAGAAGCCGAAGGGCGAAACGCGCAACACGTCGAAAATCTTCCCGACCGCCGGCGTGCTGACGCTGCCCTATCTCAACAATCTCGATCAGATCTCGAAGGAGCGAGTGACGCTGATCTGCTTCCCGCTCGCCATCGTGGAGGTCGAAGCGACTCCGGTCCGCGCGATCGTGCTGGAACACTGACGACCGCCGTCGTCATGCCGCCGCTGGCGAGAGCCGTTGACCGGCGCTGCCGCAGCTCTCCTTGGCAGCGCTCTGCTCGTTGCTTCGGCACAGGCCGAAAGCGTCGAGGAGTTCTACCGCGGCAAGCAGATCCGCCTGATCGTCGGCAATGCGGTCGGCGCCGACTACGATCTCGGCGCCCGTCTGCTCGCGCGGCACCTGGGCCGCCATCTGCCGGGCAATCCGGCGATCGTGGTGCAGAACATGCCCGGCGCAGCAAGCCTCGGTGCCGCCAACTACATCGCCGGCGTCGCGCCCAAGGACGGAACGGTGTTCGGCTCGGTCTCGCGCAATCTTCCGAGCCAGGCGGTGATCGGACGAGCGGCCCTGAAGGTCGATCCGCGCGAGTTCCAGTGGGTCGGAAGCTCGGGCACCAACACGGTCGTCTGCTACGTCCGGGCTGCGAGCACGATAAGCAAGGCGGACGATCTCTTCACCCGCGATCTGATCGTCGGCGGCATCGGCTCGGGATCGACCCAAAGCACGGTGCCGACGGCGCTGCAGCGCCTGCTGGGCATGCGCTTCAAGGTCGTCGAAGGCTACAAGGGCAATGCCGATGCCCTCGTCGCGCTGGAGCGCGGCGAAATCGAAGGGCTCTGCTCCGGGCTGAGCCCGCTGCGCACGACGCACGCGTCGCTGCTCAAGGAAGGCCGCATTCGGCTCCTGCTGCATTCAGGAACGACGCCGCTTCCCGAAGCGCCGGACGTGCCGTCGTTTCTACGATTTCGCCAAGAGCGAAAAGCAGCGGCAGATGCTGAGATTCCTCTTCTCCAACGACGACTTCGGACGCCCCTACTTTGCGCCGCCAGGAATTCCCGCCGACCGCTTGTCGGCCCTGCGAACGGGCTTTGCTGCCACCCTGAACGATCCGGCGCTGACGGCGGAAGCCGTCAGAGTGCAGCTCGACATGACCTATCGCCCACCGGAGGCGCTCGAAGCGTTCGTCAAGGAGCTCTACGCAACGCCACCCGATGTGATCAGGGAAATCCAGGAGATCGTTCCCTCGCCCTGAAACTGAGGACAGCCAGCCGATCGCCAGCATGCTGAATTGCTCATCATGTGGAGAGGCTGCTCGCGCTTGTCGCCGCCATCGGAATGAGCGTCGGTTCCGCCCGTGCCGAGGCGGCCAACGAGTTCTACCGCGGCAAGCAGATACGTCTCGTCATCGGCAATGCGGTCGGCGCCGAATACGACCTCGGGGGGCGCCTGCTTGCGCGCCATCTCGGTCGCCATATCCCGGGCCACCCGGCCATCATCGTCCAGAACATGCAGGGCGCAGCGGGAATCCTGGCGTCGAACTATCTCTACAACGCCGCCCCGCGGACGGCACCGTCATCGGCTCGGTCTCCCGCAACATTCCCATCCAGGCGGCGCTCGGCCGCGAGAACCTCAAGGCCGACCCGCGCCAGCTCGGATGGATCGGCGGCTCCGGCCTTCCAAGCCGCGTGTGCTATGTGGCGCAATCGAGCCCGATCACGACGCCCACGGACCTGTTCGCGCGCGAGCTGGTGGTCGGCGGTGCCGGCGCGGGATCATCCTTGAGCTTTGTTCCGATTGCGCTGCAGCGCGTCCTGCACATGAAGTTCCGGCTGGTCGAGGGCTATCGCGGCATTGCCGACGCGGTCGTTGCGCTTCAGCGGGGCGAGATCGAAGGCATCTGCCACGGCTACAATGCGCTCAAGACGACGCAAGCGACGCTTCTTCGTAACCGCCAAATCCGGCTCCTGCTGCGCGCCGAAGAAGCGCCGCTCGCCGACGGCACCGAGGTGCCTTCGGTCTTCGACTACGTGAGCACTGAACAGCAACGTCAGATCCTGCGATTCATCTTTTCGGCGGTGGAATTCGGGCGACCCTATTTTGCGCCGCCCGGCGTGCCGCAAGAGCGCATCGATGTGCTGCGCAGCGGCATTTGCGGCCGTTCATGCAGACCCCGAATTCCTGGCAGAGGCGGAGAGTCTTCAGATCGATGTCACCTATCGGCCGCCTGCGGCGTTGCAGAAGCTCGTCGAATGACATGTTCGCGACGCCGAAGGAGCTTGTCGAGCAAGTGAAGACGATCATGCCGGCGCCGGGCGATTGAAAGCAGGGATCTGACCTCAGTGACCAAGCGCCCATCAAGCAGGCCGCACGTCGCCGATCCCGTGGTCACCGAGATCGTGCGCCGCGGCGTCATGGCCGTAACCGAGGACATGAAGACCAGCCTCATGCGCACGGCCTACAACCTGATCATCTACGAAGCGCTGGACTTTACGGTCGGGCTGTTTACTGCCCAGGGGGAGACGATCTCGATCGGGCTTGGCCTGCCGATGTTCATTCGCGGCATGGCGGAAACCGTGAAGGCGAAGATCGCAAAATTCGGCAATGACATTGCGCCTGGCGACATCCTCCTCACCAACGACGCCTACATCACCGGCAGCCACCTCAATCACATGACCTTCACGCAGCCGATCTTCGCGGACCGCAAGCTCGTCGCCTTTGCGTGTTGCATGGCGCATTGGCCCGACATCGGCGGCCAGCTTGGCGGCATCACGCGCGACATCTTTGCCGAAGGCTTGCAGATCCCGATCCTGAAGTATTGCGTGGCCGGCAAGGTCAACCAGGACCTGGTCGAACTCATCCGCATGAATGTGCGCGTTCCCGGCCGCGCAATGGGCGACCTGCGAGCCCAGCTGACCGCGCTGCGCGCGGGCGAGCGAGGGTTTGTCGACCTCGTCAGGCGCTACGGCCGCAGCGCGGTTCTCGGAGCCATTCGCACCATCATGGATCAGTGCGAGGCGCGCGCTCGCGAGCGCACGCGCGCCATCCCTGACGGCGTCTATGAGGCGGAATCGTTCATGGACGACGACGGCATCGCGGTCGGCACGCCGATTCCGATCAAGGTGCGGGTCGTGGTGAAAGGCGACGAGATGACCATCGATCTCAGCGACGTCGCCAGGCAGGTGAGCGGCTTCTTCAATTCCAGCGTGACGACCGGCGTCGGCTGCGCGCAGGTCGCGTTCAAGTGCCTGACCTCGCCGACCGACTATCCAGTCAACGACGGCTCGTTCCGTAACCTGAAAACGATCATTCCATCCGGCCGCATCGTCTCGGCGGTCAAGCCCGCGCCGATGCGCTCGTGGATGACGGTGCCGCAGACGATCATCGATACGGTGTTCAAGGCACTGGCGCCTGCCATTCCGGACCAGGTCAGCGCCGCTCATCATGCCGATCTCTGCATCGTCACTGTGCACGGCTTCCAGCTGAAGACGAACGAGTTCTTCTATACCCATATCGGGCCGCTCGGCGGCGGCTGGGGCGCCAAGCGCGATGAGGACGGCGTCTGCGGTGACCGTGTGCATCAACGACGGTGACACCCACAATACGCCGAGCGAGCAGCTCGAAGCCAAGTTTGCCCATCTGGTGGTCGAGAAGTACGCCCTGATCACCGATTCCGGCGGGCCCGGCCGGCGGCGCGGCGGACTCGGCGCTGAAATGGTGGTGCGCACGCGAGGCAACCTGACGCTCAACTCGAAGATCGAGCGTGCGCATTGCCTGCCGTGGGGCCTCGACGGCGGGCTCGAGGGCACCGGCAACGAGCTGTGTGTGCGGCGCGCCGGCGCTGCGGTCGAAATGGCGAACGCCAAGGTCTCGATCTTGAGCCTGAAGCCAGGCGATGCGTTCGTGATCCGCTCGGGCGGCGGTGGCGGCTTTGGATCGCCGCTGGAGCGACCGCTGGCCGACAGTGCGTGAGGACGTGCGGCTCGGCTATGTGTCGCTGCGCGCTGCGCGCGACTACTACGGCGTGGTGCTCGATCCGGAAACGCTCGAGGTCGACGAGGAAGCAACCGCACGCCGGCGCGCTTGGCTGCAGCCCGAGTGGGAACGGAGGCTGGCACGGAGTGCCGTGCCGGTGCGCCGCCTCACGCCGAACCAACTACGCTCAAAGGAACCCGACCATCCCCCGGTCCCGTGCTTGGTCGCATCCTGCTGCGGCGCGCCGGTCTTGGCAGAGCATGATCCCAAAAGGTGGAATCCGAATTCGAAAAGGACCGTGTTCAAATGAACGAGCAAACCATGATGCAAAACGAAATGGTGCTGGTCACATGAGAGCGAGGAAACCGAAAGCTGCGCTCATTGCCGCGTCCACGTTGGCGTTCACCTGGGCGGCCGCCATCGCGTCGCCGACCCCGGCCGTATCCCAGGAGTTGCTGCGCGCCGGAAAGGCCGTCCCCGAATCGATTCGCCTTCATTCCGCTCGACGTCGGCGTACAGAGTGGAACCTTCAAGAAGCACGGCCTCGAACGTCGAGATCACCGCGTTCGGCGGCGGCGCCCGCCTGCAGCAGGCCATGGCCGCCGACAGCATCGACCTCGGGCTCGGCTCAGGGCCGGAAATGGCCTATATCGAGAAAGGTGCGCCGGTGAATTCCGTCGCCATGGTCGTCGGGCCTCCGGTCTATCTCGTCCTGCTGGTGCGCCCGGACAGCCCGATCAAGACCGTCTCCGACCTCAAAGGCCGAAAGATCAACGTCTCCTCCGTACGCTCGCTCACCGGCTGGCTGGTCGGCGAGCTGTCGCGGCAGCAGGGCTGGGGCCCACGCGGCGTTGACCTCGTCTACGTTCTCGCCCAGCCGCACCGCGATCGCCGTCATGAAGACCGGCCAGATCGACGGTATGATGACCGACATGACCTTTGCGCTGCGGGCCGAACAGAACCGTGAGGGAAAGATCCTCGTCCGCTTCGGCGACCTGGTGAAGGACTTCCACACCCACGTGGTGTTCGCCTCCGACAAGCTGATCGCCAGGCGCCCGCACGCGATCCGGAAATTCCTGCTTGGCTGGTTCGACACGATAGCGTTCATGCGCGCCAACAAGGAGGCCACCGTCAAGGTCGCCATGCAGGTCCTTGGTCTCGACGAGAGCATCGCGAGCCAGGCCTACGACCACCTGATGTCGATGTTCTCTGCCGACGGAAGGTTCGATTCGCACGCGTTGGCCGCGCTGAGCCGTTCCTATGTTGAGCTTGACCTGCTGCCGCGCGAGCCGAAGGACATGCGCCAGCTTTACACCGAGGAATTCCTTCCAAAATAAACCTGGCCTTCGCGTCGTCGCAGTCTGTTACTGCATCAGCGACAGGTACTCCTTGACGACGTTTTCCGGCACGGAGGACAGATTCTCTGCAACCAGCTTGTGCAGCTCGGCGCCGCCGAGTGCGCGCCCGACCGGCATGCCGCGCTTCTCCGACTCGTCCCGGAAATCCTTGTCGGCGGTCATCTGCAGATAGGAACGCCGCAGAAGCTCGAGCCTTTCCGCCGGGATGTTCGGCGGCCCCATCAGCGGCAGGCCAATCCGGCTTGGCGCAAGCAGCAGTCCCAGCAGGGCCCTTGCATTGGAATCGCTGACTGCGTCGGCCATCAGCGGAACGCCCGGGTGCTCCTCCATGGATTGAAGGACTGGAATGAGAAAGCCCGAGGTGACCATGTCGGGCCGGCTGATCTGCCCCGCCGTGAACAGTCCATCGACCTCGCCGCGCTCCATGGCGATGAGAACCTCGTTGAAGCCCGGATAGCCATGGACCACCTTGAACGGCCAGCCTTCATACTTGGCGAGCACGCGCGGGAGCAGCGCGCTCTGCGTCCGTGGGGCCAACCCGCCGATGACGATCTCCTTCTTGGAGTTGCGCAGATCCGCACAGATTGGCGATGCCGGCCGGCCTTGCGGAGCCAGAGCGTGACGCTGTTGCTGCCGGCACCGCCAACGTAAGAGAACTCGGTAAGGTCGTAGTTGATTGCCGCTCTGCTTGACGACGTTGCTGAGCAGGAAGCCGCTGCGCGTCGGCATCCCCAACGTCAGGCCATCGGGCGCGGCGTTGTGTCTGAGATAGTTTCCAAGCACGACCCCGCCCGCCCCCGGCATGTTGCGTGCGATGATGGTCGGTTGGCCCGGAATGAACCTCGACAGATGCCGCGCAGCGAGCCGCATTTCGTCGTCGACGCCACCGCCGACCGGCATGCCGGCATAAAGCGTCAGAGTCTTGCCCGCATAGAACTGACCTTCCTGGGCGCCGGAACGATCCGGAAACATGACGGAAGCAAGCATGAGACCTGTAATAAGCGTGACGATCGATGCATTCACTACCAAACTCCCTCCCAGCGGCATCTAGCAACAATAGGCCGATAATCGAACTTTCGCTAGACTTTCGAAATTATTGGTGCTGCGGTTGCTGGGCCCGGACCGACGCCGCCGCCCGCCCGCTTTTCGGCTGGCACAAGCACAGTGCAATGAACGGCTTGGCACGAGGGGGAGTGCCTAATCCGCCGGCCCCGATGCCGATGATGCGGCCAACGTCAGCGCGGAGCTTCCATGCACTTTTTGCAAACTCTTAAGCACACCCCCGCGTTGCTCCCACACCGTTTCGATGCGCGCTCTGCTCGGCGACGTCGATCTTCAGCGGCTTGTCCATCTGAGATTCGATGAAATCGGGGTGTTGCTGAAAGTGTTCGGACGTGATGTAACCGTACAGCTCTCACTCCGGAGCCCCGTCAAGCCGTCAGCCGGCTCGCTGGTCGCGCTGAAGGCGCGAACCTTGCGGGGGGCGGCAGTCGTCATCCGCGCCGTGCGTGATATCGAAATGATCATCCGACCGACATTGACAAATTCACGCATAGTCAATCCTATCGCGTGAGAGTATCAAGAAACCGCCACAAGTTTACGATTCGCGCCACTTAGGCCAACCTCGTGCTATCGTACGGCCCCAGATCTCGCTGGTCTTGAGCCGTACCGGCTGCGGCTCGGTTTGCGGCACGTTGGGGGATGCCCTGCGCCAGGCCGACGATGAATAATATCGTTGCAAGTCTCGCGCAGCGGCCTAACTCCATAGGACCCGCGAGCGTCCGGAGCAGCTCCGCCGAAATGATGCGCGGGGTGCCTTGTGTTAGCTATTCGCTAACTATTACGAAAGTTTAATCCGATTATCAGGCCAGTGACATCATAGCCCGACAGAAATGTCGGTTGCACTTCTCACCTTCGCAAGCGCGGCTAATATCATCCCAGACTGCTTTGACTTACACCGTTACTGGCTCCATGAGCTTGTAACCCGACCACAGCGGGGAGACGTGACTGAAATCGATGCCGCCTCATGGCCTGCAGCCGGTTGCGTTACTGGAAGCGCTTGGGCACGAAGCGTTGCTCTGGCCTCACCGTTGAATTCCGATTTCGGCAGCAGTGGCTGGTGCTCGGGCGGCCCCATATTGTCCACAGCACGTCGCCGCGTTCGACCAGCGGACAGGAGCGCAGTTTGATCTTGCGCGCGAACTCCGGACGTTCCGCCGCAACGCGACAGGAAGCCGCCTGAGCGCGATCAGCGCCCTAATACCGTTGCAGCGCAAATTGCTGTTAAACTTCGCCATAATGCCTTCCCTCTTTCGCGCATTTCCAGTAGCGGGCGAGCCAAATACCACAAGCAAATTCGGTTAGAGATATTTTACGGAGCTGAGGTAAGCACGCTCCGTGCTGAATTGCCCGCGTTTCAACTGTTGTCCTGGCAATCCTCGAAATAAATCAACATTTTCAGCAGCCGCGGCACGAACTTCACATTCGTAAGTTGCCCAGACATCGAAAACCACGATCTGTATTGCCGCGCCGCTGCTGAATATACCACCATTGTTGAGGCCTATATGCGGCTGGCTCAGGTCGAATACGGCGGCCGCAAATTTGATTTTACGCAACCACTCTATTGGACCCGCCCTGCACCAGAGGGCACAATTCGAGTTCATGGCTTGCGCGCTGGCATTCTTGGTCAGATCACACAAGATCGAATAGCGGTCGGCATGGATCGCAAAGCCGAGGCGCCGAAGCTCGCGCAACAGCGGAGCACAGCCTTGCTCCCTCTCAGCGAACTACTCTGGTAGCGATCATTATTCGCGGGGAGTCGACGGCTGCCAGGTTGGGCCACGTCTGCATGGCAAAAAGAAGAACGACCGACACGCCGACGCCGCTTGGACCTATAGCACCCTAAGGGCGGCCCTTTGGACGGTTGCCTTGAATCTCGGGCTCTTGTCGGGCGAGCGCGTGCTTCCGGACAAGATGAACGAATTGTAATTTTTTGTGTACACGGGACTGCTGCTGTATTGCCATCGTGCCGTGACTGCGCCCAGCGATGGCACTCAACTCTCGAGGTGTCCAATGTGCGGACCAGAAATCGCGCTCTTGCAATTTGAGAAGCTAACGCGCGACGGATTGCTGGCCGAACTGCAGGCGCTGCGGCAACACCCGACGACCTATCTTGAATTCAGTTCGGCGGAGGGGATCCCGAATGATCGGCTACCTGACCTGCTGCCAAGCTACCGTGGCTTTACCTACCGAGACGCCCTGCTCATCAAATCGGCTAGCCAGATCACGGAGAGCCACCGCTGGTCGCTGGCGGAACTCATTGCGATTCGTCGCGGACCGCGCAGCTGTCGAGCTCTACAAGCATTTTCATGTTAT
>CAVUXO010000017.1:22500-200733 GCA_963745515.1 uncultured Alphaproteobacteria bacterium | reverse complement strand
ACATCGCCCTGAGCAGTTGTCGTGGCTCACCAAGCATTGGGGTTTTTCCTGCGACACCGTGAACCGACAGACACCCCGGCATCGAACTGAAAGATTGCCGGCCCGCTTCTGGCAAAAAACGGTTTCTAGTCGTTGGCTTTTCGCAGGGCCTCGCACACGGCTTCGGTGACCTGTTTGTAGTTGCGTTGCCGCCTAATCCGGCGTGTGCAGCGACGGATCAGCGGTCACGCGCTCCACGGCCTTCATCAACCGCTCGGCAGCCGGCTTTTCCCCGAGATGTTCCAGCATCATCGCCGCCGTCCAGAATGTGCCGACCGGGTTGGCGATACCCTTGCCGGTGATGTCGAAGGCGGAGCCTGTGGATAGGTTCAAACATCGAGGGCGCGTTCCGCTCCGGGTTCAAGTTCGCAGTCGGCGCGATGCCAAGCGATCCAGCCAGCGCCGCCGCGAGATCAGACAGGATGTCCGCATGCAAGTTGGTAGCGACGATCGTGTCCAGGGTTTGCGGCTTCATGGTCATTCGCATGGTCATCGCATCGACCAGCATTTTGTCCCACGTTACGTCTGGAAACTCCTTCGCGACCTCGGCGGCAATCTCATCCCACATCACCATGGCGTGGCGCTGCGCATTGCTCTTGGTCACAACCGTCAACAGTTTGCGGGGACGCGACTGCGCCAGCTTAAAGGCGAAACGAATGATCCGGGCGACTTCGGTCCTTGTCATGATGGAAACGTCGGTGGCCACCTCTTCCGGCAGTCCTCTGTGCACGCGGCCGCCCACGCCGGAATATTCACCTTCCGAGTTCTCGCGCACAATCACCCAGTCCAGCTCCGGGCCAGAGACGTGGCGCAACGGGCTGGTGAGACCAGGTAGCACCCGCGTCGGGACGGGCACGTTAGCGTACTGGTCGAGCGGTTGGCAGATTGCGAGGCGCAGACCCCACAAGGTGATGTGGTCGGGGATGTCGGGTGCGCCGACAGAACCGAACAAGATGGCATCGAACTTTCGGAGCTGATCGGCGCCATCCGCCGGCATCATGACGCCGTGCTTCTTGTAGTAATCCGAACCCCAATCGAAATCTTGAAAGTCCAGCTTGAATTGGCCATCACGCTCGGCGCAGGCTTTAAGAGCCTGTACACCGGCCGCGACAACCTCATGTCGATTCCATCTCCGCCGATGGCGGCAATCCGATGAGTACGCATTTGTTGCTCCTTGTGTTTGTTGAAGGTTTTTTGGAATAAGCTCACCTTCATCGGAAGGTGTGCTGCCTTACCTTTTCCGGAAAAATCCGGAGCTTAGTGATCGAATTGCGGTTGAGCCGACGTCGGCACTGTGCGTTGTGAACCCGAGAGGACTAGTGTGAACAGCCGAGAGCACGAGCAGGCCGGATACGAAATAGAGCCCGCCTAGGAAGCTTCCGGTTATATCCTTGATCCAGCCGATGATCGCGGGCCCTGCGAACCCCCCAAGGTTGCCAATCGAGTTGATCGTAGCGATCCCAGCTGCGGCCGCAGACCCCGACAGGAACATCGTTGGCATTGCCCAAAGCGGCGGTTTTGCTGAGCTGATGCCGATATTGACGAGCGTGAGTGCGGCAACAACCGACACCCAAGACCCGGCGGATCCTGCGAGCATGAGGCCTGCGGCTGCGGCGATGCAGGCTGCAACGACGTGCCAAGTACGTTCGTTTTTGTCTTGTCCGAATGGCGGGCCCAGAGAACCATTGCGACAAGGGCGACGGTCGGCGGGACGGCGTTCAGAAACCCAACCTGCAATGTCGATAGGCCAAATTCCTTGATGATCTGCGGCGCCCAAATGCCGAGGGTATAGAGACCCGCAGTAGCGCCGAGCAGATTAGCGACAGCGCCAGGACACGCATGTCGGCCAAACCGCGCCAGATGCTGTGGCTGGCGGTAACAGCCTTCGCTGCATGTTCCGTGCTCATTTCGTCGACAAGCCACTCACGCTCGTCATCTTTCAGCCATGTCGCCTTTTCCGGCTTGTCTGTCATGTAGCCCAGGACGACGAAGCCAGAAGAAATGCCGGGATGGCCTCCATAATGAACATCCACTGCCAGCCCCTGAGGCCAAGCAAGCCGTCCATCTCCAACAAAGCGCTCGAAAGTGGAGAGCCAAGAACCACCGATATCGGAGCTGCCGCCATGAAAAGCGAAACCACGCCAGCGCGGTAACGCGCCGGGAACCAAAAGCTGAGGTAAAGAATGATGCCAGGAAAGAAGCCGGCCTCGGCAACGCCAAGTAAAAAGCGCAAGATGAGGAAGCTCGTTTCTCCTCTAATGAACGCGAAAATCGCCGAAACGATGCCCCAAGTGATCATGACCCGGGCGATCCAGAGGCGCGCTCCAACCTTGTTGAGGATCAGATTGGAGGGCACTTCAAAAAGAAAATACCCGAGGAAGAAAATGCCGGCGCCCAGGCCGAACACTGCCGGCGAGAACCCTAGGTCCTTGTTCATCGTCAAGGCCGCGAAGCCGATGTTCACACGGTCGATGAACGCGATAAAATACAATAGCATAATGAAGGGAACGATGCGGAAGCCAATCTTTCGCATCACGCGCTTTTCAAGCTCGCTTGGCATACGCCTCCTCCGTCTGTTTATTCGTTGTCGGTGAGCGCGGGCGTCCTCCTTGATCCGGGTTACTTCCGCTGATCCCCCAAAAGCGGCGTTATGGCGGACATTGCGGCACATCGCGTTCGTGCCATGAGCGGAAATCCCTAGCGATACCCGGGATCGGGGTCTTGCAGGAGCAAGGAAGCGAGTTCCTTGTGCGTGCTCATGAGCTCCCTGACGTCGTCCTCGACTTCAAGATCGGGATGAACCACCGTCCAAAAATGAGCTGCTCTGATGAATACCAGAAGCGCGAGCAGATACTCGACGCGTCTGGCGCCAAGAGTTCGCCGCAACGCCTGCCGGGCGCGCTCGGACTGCGTCGGCTCGACAAAGATCAACGCGGAAGCGGCAAAGATCAAGTTTTCAATCTCGCTGTCCGGGGCAGGCCAATCGCTGGGCCCTTTGATGGCCGCAAGGCCTTCATAAACCGGTTCGAGCGGCCGCCGCCACGGCGGCGGCGCCTTGAGAAGCCTGACCGCCTGCTCGATGGTTTGCGGCGCGGCCGAAGCATCGCCCGATGAATGGCCGTAGCCCACCAGAAATCCGCAGTGGCGAACGATGCAGTAGCGGGCTTGGCAGAAGCGCGACAGGAAGACGAACAACCGCTCCTTGAAGAGCGAAGGAATGGGACTGTCGAGATAAGCCGACTTGGCGAAGTCCCAAAGCCTCTCGACGATCTCCGGCGCATCCGGGGTCGACATGAAGAAATTGGGTATGAGCCCAAAGCGCCGGGTTACTTCGCGGTGAAACGGGCCCAGGTTGGCCAGAGCGATCGCCGCCAGCCGGTCAGGATCGCGCTCACCGCGCTGCGCGACCTCGATAATCTTCTTGGCCAGGATTTCTTGTACGACCGGCGGCTGCCCTTTGGGGTGAAGGGCCCGACAGGCAATGTCATAGGCCTTGCCCAAAGCCCCGGTCGCCTCGGCGTCGAATCCGCTATCCCTGAAAATCGGTACGATCAAGGACACCGCGCCACTCCTGACGCTACACACCAAGCAAAGCCTGTCCGATCGGTAATGACCGGGGATTGTAGCCGATCAATCGAGGTCTCGACAGGCGCCACTAACTGTACCGCGACGCAAGATACCCCTGCCAAGTAATGCGAAGCCCGCTTCGGGTCGCAAAGTCGGCAAGCGCGTGAGGCTCTACAGCCGGCCGGGCAATGACCTGACCTATCGGACCGCGACCCGAATGGACTGCTGGTGATCGCCCTCGACCGGCGTCCTGTTCGGGCTGGCAGTTGCCGCATTCGTCGTCATAGCGGCTGTGGTCCCGCTGCACTGAGCGCACTTTGCCCCGAAGAACGCAGTTGCGTGCTCCAACGTCGCGCCGTCATCCATGTGGATGTGGGCATCCGATCCGATGTTTCCGGCAACTACCCTACCCGCAGGGGACGTGTCGATTAAGCACGCCCGCGGTTTCGTAATTCGGGCTGTGAAAAGGATCGCCTCACATTCAAGGCGGGAACGCTTCGTGAGCGGGCAATAAGTTCACCAAGTCTTCGTCCGAAGGACGAAGAGTCGACTGACGCGATCTCGTGCGGGCAGCCGAGCTTTGTAAGAAGCTCGTCCAGTCGAGACGTTCCGGATGTCCGTGGCTGCTGCATCATGACGCATGCCCATGTTTAGCCCGACGAACGTTAACGCTGTTAGTCCTCTCGCGTTCCCAAGGGAACAAAAAAAGGCCGCTCGTACTGGATAGCGCCAACCCCGCTCTATCCGAGGCCGTAGCTGCGAACGAACTGGCCACGCTGAACGACCCCTTGCGGGGGCACAAGCGGAAGGGGAAAGGGTAGTTGCGGGGACGATTTTGCACCCTTCCCACCCCTCCCTCAATTCACGAGAAGGGTTGCACAGGATCAGCCCCGGGCGCAGGGCCACGAACGTCGAATTTATACGGCTGCCATAATAAACATCTTTGAAGAAGTGGATTTCGGAATTTGTCGCCCAAAACCGACTGGAGCGGTCATCGGCACCCGACTGCACCGTAATGAAAGTGGCAAGTCCCGGGCCGCTGTGTCGCCACGCAAACCTCTCGCGGGTCGGGTGGTTAACGCGCGCGCGCGAGCCGGAGGGCCCTGGGTCCGTTTCGCATATGCATGTAGTCCGCGCATCAAAGGGGAACCTGATTTGGGAGGAAGCTATGACGAAACTGACGGGCTTCGGAACGTTTGCCGCCTTACACGACGAGCAGCTCAGCGAAAAGATCAGCCGCCGCATCCTCTCCGGCAGCCAAGGGATGGTCGTATGGTGGAGCATCGGAGCCGGTGTCCATGTCGAGCCGCACAGTCACGCCAATGAGCAGATCGTCTGGATGCTCAAGGGAAAGATGGAGTTCCGCCTCGGCAGCGAACAGCGGGTCTGCAGCGGGGGCGACGTCGTGGTCATTCCGGGAGGTACAGAGCATGAGGCCTGGTTTCGCGAAGATACCGAGGTGATCGATTTCTTCGCCCCTCCGCGCGCCGAATTCCTACTCGGCGGCAAACCCAGCTACATGGGCGAAGGCAATCAGTGGGGCGGCGATAATCATACAAGAGGTTCAGAAGTCGAATGAGTTAGCGCGCAACCGAACGCGTAAAGCCGTCGAGGACGCAGGGCAGCCGACCATCAACCACAATCATGTTCTTGATCGCGTCGGGGGGCTTCCCAATCGGGGGTTCAAGACAAGACATCGGCCCTCCAGGCGCCCCTACCAGGGTGTGAGTTCTGGTCGAGGCGCCTAACTCGCCCGCACGAGGTGGCCAGACGTGCGGGACGTACGGCTTGCGGAGCGGCTAGAGATTGCGCGGCCGCGGAAGCAAGTTTGAGGACCACTACGAGGATGCACGTCGGTAGGAGTCGTCGGATGCCCCTGCACGGGAAAGCGATTCCTCATTCCCCCGTCCGGTAATTCCAAAAAGCAGATAGAGCTCGCGCGTGTTGTTTGATTTTGTCGCGAAGAGAGCTTCGTCGATCGCAATACCCGTCAAACCAGAACCATCCTGGGATACCCGACGCATCAACTCGAACACGTCGGGCAAGGCTGAAATTTCAAATATTTTTGACTAGCATTTGCACCTCTGCTGCGCAAAAGAGGTCCTGGTTCGAATAAGAAAATGGGAGGATCAAATGGCGTTGTTCCGCGCGCTCGTAATGGCCCTGGCGGTTGCCGCGCTCGCGCCTGCGCATTCGGCGCAGGCGCAGGACTTTCCCACCCAGCGCGTCACCATCGTGGTGCCGTTCGGCGCGGGCAGCGTGACCGATATCAGCGCGCGCATCGTCGCCGATGAGATGGCGAAGCGCTGGGGGCAGCAGGTGATCGTGGAGAATCGCCCCGGGCTCGCCGGCACCGTCGGCGTCGCGAAAGCCGCCGCGGACGGCTACACGCTGATGCTGACCTCGAACGGTCATACCGTCGCGGCGCTGGTGAACAAGAATATCTCCTTTGATCCGGTGAAGGACTTTGCCGGCATCACGCGGGTGAACTCGGCGCCGCTGTGCCTGATCGTCAATCCGCAGGTGCCGGCGAACAACGTTCAGGAACTGCTCGCGCTCGCCAAGGCAAACCCCGGCACCCTGAATTTCTCCTCGGCGGGGCTTGCCAGCACGACGTTCATTGCCGGGGCGCTGTTTCGCAAGGCGGCCGGGCTGGACATCGTGCACGTGCCGTTCAAGAGCGCGCCCGATGCGGTGACCGCGGTGGTACGCGGGGACGCGCAGATGTATTTCGTGCCGATCAACCTCTCGAAAGAAATGGCCGAGGCGGGGAAAGTGCGCACGCTCGCGTGCGCGACGGCCGAACGCTTGCCAGAATTGCCTGATGTGCCGACCTTTCGGCAGGCGGGGTTGGACTTTGTCTATGATTCCTGGTTCGGGTTGATGACCCAGGCGGCGGTGCCGCGCGACATCGTGCACAAGATCAACCGCGATGTGGTCGCGATTGTGCAGACGCCGGAGGTCAAGGCCAAGTTTGCGGCGCAATTCGTCGTGCCCCGTGCGGATACGCCGGAGGAGTTCGACCGTATCATTCGTGACCAGACGGCGCAGCTCACCGAGGTGTTCAAGGGAGTGACGCAGTAGGAGCTGCTTATCGGTTAAGGTCTTGTGGTTTACGAGCCGGCCCTGAGCCATCGTGTCCCCAACGAGAATGCGGCTCCGACTGGTTCACGCGCCACAAAAAAGGGGCGGCCTTGGCGACCGCCCCGAACCAGGGCTCCGCCAGTATCGCCGTTCAGATGCACCGGAGAATTAGCGCCAGCCGTCGCGGTAGACTGCACCTACTCCGCGGCGCGGTCGAGAGCGTCCTGGCCGGGGGGCACCTAATTCCGGCCAGCGCTCCCACAACCGCCCTACCCTGGGAGGTCACCGCGGTGAACCAGCGGTACTCGGGGCCGCCGTGGCGGTCCTGGTAGAGGGCGTCCAAGCAGGGGATCGACCGAGAAACGCCGCAAACTTCTTGACCCTTTGTATGTAGTCATGAAGTTATGACCAGGGATGAAGTCGCGAAGAAGCTTATCGGTGCGTGGCGCTATATCGGCACCACGGTCGATGGCGTGAACAGGCCAAGAGGCAATCATCCCAAAGGCATGATCTACTACGGGGCGCATGGGGAGATGTCGGTGCAGATCGCTCCCGACGTCGAGCGCAAGCGCACCGGCGCGGTCATGACGGGTGAGGAGGCCAGGACTGCGCTGCTCGACTACATCGCTTATTTCGGCAGCTATACGATCGACGAGAAGGCCGGGACGCTGACGCACCGACGGATCCGGTAACAGAGAAGGAGACGAGATGCGTACCAAGCCATGCCTCACATCGGCTGACGCCCACAAGATGATGGCGGCCTGCAAGGCCGAGGCGCAAAAGAACGGCTGGAAGGTCACCATCGCGATTGTCGACGATGCTGCGGCTCCGCTGCTGCTCGAACGGCTGGATGGTGCTGGGCCTACCACTCCGGAAGTCGCGCTCGGCAAGGCCCGCACCGCGGCCTTGACGCGGCAGCCGACGCGGGTGTGGGAAGAGCGGGTGAAGGAGCGGCCTGCCTTCCTCAACTTTCCCGCCGGCCTCGCAATCACGGGCGCCGTCCCAATCATGGCGCAGACTGAATGCGTGGGCGCGATCGGCGTATCGGGCGTGCAGTCCCAGGATGACGAGAAGATCGCCAGTGCCGGCGTCGCCGCGCTGGCGGGCTAGAGCAGTTTCCGCTCAACTGGATGCATGCGGCGCTTCTTCTGCCCTGCGTGAGGCGGCGGCGACGCCGAACACGAAGCGTACACAGCGGTTGCGTGGGGTGTGTGATTGAGCCACGAAATAATGAATTCGCGGGAGCGGAAGACTGTCGTTATGGTCGAACGCAACATGTGCAATGCCGTTATGCGAGGCACTGTCATCCCGCCGGGGTCTAAGAGCACATCACGCGCAAATGGAAGCCGTCGGAACCTGGGATATCCCACGTCTGGCCGTCGGTTGAGAGTTCGCTCTCGCGTACGGCGGTCCGCATCGGGAAGGCGAGGAGCTGTAGCCGATGATGCACGGGCGTGGGAAGTCGGACGAGGCCATAGTAGCGGTGAAGCCGGCGAACAAGGCAGAGCGATCTGCTGCGGAGTTGGTGGAGCGAAGGGCCGAGGCCAAGGGGAATGCGCGCCATCAAAGCATGCTCCGGACACTGTGCCGGGTTCAGCATGTCACAGGCGATGGCCGCATGCGTATCATCGTGTATTTGATGATGCGTTCGGACCCGAGGTAGGAGCCGTATGAGGGAAAGTCTCATGTACGGATCTGTGCGGGGGACGCGAGGTAACTCGCGTCCCTACCGCGACAAGCTATTGCTGCAGCGCACTAGTCCGGTTGTGGCACATAGCGTCGCATTGAACCCGTTCTGTCAGGGTCTGCTTATTGAGGGCGAAGCGGACATCGATGCTGCGGCGCGGTAATGCGGGCTTTTGACCCATCTCGGAAATCGAGTGTGCATCGCAGCAGCCGAGGGTAAATTGCCTGATCGGCTTCTCGATCATCTTGTGTGAGAGCGAAACGTCTGAATCAGATCAGAACCGATCGCGAAGGCCTTTCGGACATCTCGAAAGAGATAAGCCAGGGAGGTACCTGCTGAAACCTCTTCTCAAGGCGCGCTTCGGTATTCAGGTGCTGTTCGAGGTGCTATGAGTGCATAGCGAGGGCAGCACCTTGGAAATGCACCATATCCGATACTTCTTGGCGGTCGGCGAGACGCTGAATTTGACCAGAGCGGCCGAGCGGTGCAACGTCGCCCAGCCGGCCCTCACCCGCGCTATAAAGGCGCTCGAAAACGAGCTCGGTGGCGAGTTGCTTCGACGTGAGCGCGCACTTTCGCATTTGACGGAGCTTGGCCAGCGCATGCTCCCAATACTGCGCCAGTGTTACGAAACAGCCCTTACGGCTAAGATGGTGGCTGCATCTATCAGGCAACCGTCCAGCGTGCTGATCGGCTTTTTCTGCGATCGCGGGGTCTGGAGACACTCCTGAAGCTCCCAGAGGTCATTCTGAGCTACCTGGAAACGCCAAGACAGCCCGCAGCTCAAGCCCGGATCGCCGCCAGGAGCGGCTTCACGCCGACGATGTTCATCACGCGCGTGAGATTGTAGGCAAGCACGTGCAGCGCCATCTCGGTGGCGACCTTCGGCAGCCGCTTCATCAGGAAGTGCGTCGCGCCCATCCGCATCTTGAGCGTGCCGAAAGGGTGCTCGACCGTCTCGCGGCGCTGACGCATGGCCTGAGGATTTTCTCGTCGAGACGCCTCTGCACCGTCTCCAGTACATGCTCGTGCTCCCAGCGGGTGATGCGACGCTCCTTGCCCGTCGTGCAGCGGTGCTTGATCGCGCAGGTGCCGCACGCATTGGTCCAGTAGCGCCGCAGCTTCTGCCCGTTCTCCTCGTTCACGTAGTGGAACGTCAGCCGCTCGCCGGCCGGGCAGCGATAGACATCTTCCTCAGGCAGAAAGTACGCCTCTGCTTGCCGAAGCGACCTTCCAACTTCGCGCCCGAGGTCATCGGGTCGGCAGCGTCACGGTGATCCCCGCGCGATCACAAGCCAGTATCTCAACGCCGTTGAAGTAGCCACGATCGGCGACGGCATCGAGCTTATCAGTCTGCAGAACGGCCTTCGCTCCGCTGGCGACGTTCGCAAGTTGTGAGCGATCCGAGCCCCACATTCGTCACCTCGTGCGTGACGATTAGATGGTTCTTGATATCGACCGCGACCTGCACGTTGTAGCCCACGACGCCGGAGCCGCGACCGCTCGTTGCCATCGAGCGGCTGTCAGGGTCGGTCAACGATAACCGCCGATCCTGGAGAAGCCAACATCTGCTTCTCCATCGCCGCGAGGCGCTGCATCTCGCTTTCGAGCTTGGCGAGCTTCTCCTTGAGGTGTGCCGTCTTGTACCAGCGCCTCCGACGGCTCCTGCAAATCGGCCGTGTCGAGCTGGCTCAGATAGCGCGCGACGCTCGCCTCGAAGCGGCCCGGCGCCGCTCTACTTTCGCGCGCGTAAAGTTGCGGTCGCGATTGTTGACGGCCTTGAACTTGCTCCCGTCGATGGCAACGCTCGCTTTGGTGAGCAGACCCATGTCGCGGCACAGCGCGACGAACTGGGCGCACACCTTGCGGATCGCAGACCCATTGTCCTTGCGGAAATCGGCAATCGTTTTGTCATCCGGGACCAATCGGCCGAGAAGCCAGATCACCTCGAGATTGCGACCGGCCTCACGCTCCAGCCGCCGGCTCGATTGCACCCGATTGAGATAGCCGTAGATGTAGAGCTAAGCCCAGGTCGGCGCTCATTCTCAGATTGGCAAAAGAAACGTTGACGCGATCGATGAAGTTCACGACGTAGATGAGAAACACGAAAGGAAGCAGGCGGTACGCAATTCGCCGTCGCGCTCGAACGGCAACTTCCGGTAAGTCCGAGGTCAGGTTCATGGTACCCCATGAATGACCGCGGCCTCGTAAACATTGCGCTCCCTCAGCTCGCCGAAACAATTGCGCAGCTTCATGCGACGGCCGTCCTCGAACGATCGTTGGGTGAAATCCGTCCCCTATTCTGTCGTCTGTAGGCATATCTCTTCTTGTTAGCTACACCAGCGGTCTTCCCCCTTGTCCGCGGACCGAAACCGCCAACAGTCACTGCCACCAGCACCCAGCAGGTCGCGATATAAATGAAAACGCTTGTGTAGCCATAACGAGTAAACAAGAGAGCGACGAACAGCGGTCCAAACACGTTAGCAAGCCGACCAACACCGTAGACAAGCCCGGCGCCGGAGTTACGGATTTCGGTCGGATAGCACTCCGGAGTGTATGCAAAGAGGAGCGCCGAATGAATGTGATGGGACATCGCGACAAGAAACCCAAAAATAATGATAGTAATAGTTTGAAACGTGAGCCCGTACATAAGTGCACAGAAAGCACTCAGCAGCGCAACGACGGGAATCAACCACTTGCGCTCCCAACGATCCGAAATAAGTGCAGCTATCACACCGCCGGGTATAGCTCCCAGCCAAATAGCGGAAGACCACGCAAGTGACTGAACAATCGAGAAGCCGTGTTCGGCTAGCAAAGTGGGACCCCACGACGAGAAGCCATAAAAACCGAGCGTCTGACATATCCATGTGAACACCAGCATCACGGTGGTGGGAAGGTATGCTGGTGCTACAAGCTCGGAGTATCCAAGGCGGCGCGATTCTCTTTGCACAGAGGCGGGCGGGGGCGGCAGAAAGCCGATTTCGTTCTCGGCAGATCTCTCGATGCGGTTGAGTACGGCATCCGCTTCCTCTAGCCGTCCGTGATTCTCGTACCATCGCGGCGATTCCTCCATTCGACCCGCAAATAACTGGAAAGAGGATGCCGAGTGAACCCCATAAGAAAACCAATCGCCATCCCCAGTCAGCCATAGGAACGCAGAACCGGGCAACGTACGCCGTCACAGGAATGCCAAACAGCGCGATCATCAGGATCCAACCTTGGTATGCTCCGCGCCGCGTTGCTGGAAACATCTCGCTGATGTATGTAATACCAACGACTGTCGTGGCGGAGAGCCCCAGACCTGTCAGCAAGCGAGCAAGAAATAGCGTGACTGGTCCTCCCACGAAGGCATTAAGAAGTGAAAAGGCGGCGTACCAGATCGTTGTGAAAATCAGCGCCCTCTTTCGTCCAACGCGGTCGGAAAACCAGCCACCCGTTGTTGATCCAATAAACATTCCCGCAAATGTGGCAGAAGTAATGAATCCGATTGTCGCGATCGAGAGATGCCATTGGCTCCGAATGGCTGGCGCCGCGAACGAGAAAGTGTTTAGATCTGCGAGTTCGAAAAAGAAGACAAGTCCCAGCAGCCACATCATTTTCCGGTGAAACGATGTGATTGGAAGCCGATCAAGGCGCGCCGCCGCGAAGACCCTTTCAATCGGCATAGATTTCACGTTCCACTTCGTGAGCCGTGATCGGCGATTGATCCGACGACCACCGCAATGGCCGACCACAGACCGAGAGGACGCACCAGCTGCGAGCCTTTGTTAGCCTCGGCTCCGCCCATTGTAATATCCTCAGAGATGCTTTGAATTCAGAGTCAGTTCACGGGACCGGACAAGATTTTAGAAACAAGCGCCTCGAAGCGCGGATCGCCCCGCAGCGGATCGAGGTAAGGATCGACCCTGATAAAATTAATTTCAAAACCAGTTTGCTCGCGTGCGTCTTTTTCGAGCCAGTCCAGCGCCTGATCTTTCTCTCCCAGCGCGAGGTGAATCACCGCGAAACTGTAACCGGAGATGTAACGCGTCTTTGCGATCTCAGTAAGTTTGGCCAACATCTCGCGCGCTTCAGTCTGCTTTCCTATGCTCGCCATGGCATGGCCGACGAACGCGAGCACACGCGGATCGTCGTTTAACTCCGCTGCTCTTTGATATTCCACGATGGCCTCGTCTGGCGAGCCCTTTAATTCCAGTGCCAATCCGAGCTGCCGATGGGCCCAATAAAAGTCCGGCTCCATCTCCAAAGTATTGCGCAACTCCGCGATTGCTTCGTCGTAGCGCCTTTCCGTCCATGTAAACCGTGGCAACGTCGGTATGACCAATCGGCGAGACCGGATCAAGCTCGACGGCCCGCTTCGCTTCCACAAGAGCGTGGTCGAATTGACCGAGCGCTAAAAGCGTTAATCTGCCGTACCATTGATGGGCCGTCGGATAATTGGGGTTGAGTTGAATACTTCGTTCAAACTCGCTGACTGATTTGCCCAATTCCAAGTAACGAAAAAACACATTGGCCATAGGAGGTATGTGCTTCGGCGAGCGTATCGTCCAGTTGCAGCGCCTTTTCTGCCGCCGCTTTGGCACGCGGGTAATAGTCCTTCGGCGTACCTGCTCCATAGACTGGAATCAGCGCGCAGCTGTCGGCGATCCCGGTGTAAGCGAGAGCGTAACCTGGGTCCTTCTCAACGGCCTGCTGAAAGTAGCCTAGAGCTTTCTTAAGGTTCTGACCGGTCCGCCTGTTCCAGAGATAACGTCCTTGCAGGTAGAGCTGATGCGCTTCCAGACTCTCTGTCGGGTTCGCTGAGATCGCGCGTTCTTCAGAACCGGTCAGCTTCGCCTGTAACTTCTCAGCGATTGTTTTCGCAATGTCGCTTTCGATTTGGAAAACGTCGGTCAGTTTACGGTCGAACGTGTCAGCCCAAAGGTGATTGTCCGTGTCGGCCTTAACTAATTGGACATTCACGCGCACTGTATCAGCTGTGCGCTGCACGCTGCCTTGCAGAATGTTTGCGACGCCGAGTTGGTTGGCGATCGCTGGTAGATCGTCAGGTGCGCTTTTGAAACGCTGCGGTCGAAAGACACGAGATCACTTTCAATTGCCCTATCTTCGCCAGTCGCGTGATGATCTCGTCCTGAATGCCGGCGGCGAAATAGGCGTTCTCAGGATTGCCGCTGAGGTTCGCGAACGGGAGCACGGCCAGCGACTTTTCCGAGATCGATTGGTTGACTTGAGTGGCTGGTAGGCGCTCGCCTGCGCCCACTTCGTTCGAAATTGCTGCGCTGCGCCGTATAGCGGCCGAGAACAAAAAGGCCAACCGAAAGAACCGCCGCAATCATGACGATGTAAATCCACACTGCGCCGCGCGAGCGCTTCTCCGCCTCATCCACAGTCTCCGCGCGCTTGATTCCTTCCGGCGTTAGCTCAAAGGCCCAGGCCAGAATCAATGCGACCGGGAATCCGATTATCAGCAGGCAGCACGACAAGCCGCACCGCCCAGTTCGGGATTTCGAAGAATGGGAAAACCTGGGTCGCGATCTGAATCAATAACCAGCCCACCACCGCGTAAGCGATCGCAACTTTGTAAACATTGCGTCGCTTCAGCTCGGCGAAGAAATTCTTCGGGTTCATGGCGATGTCTTGTGCGCCTCGGGCACCGTGGTCTTCGGCGCGAAAACCTTTGCGACGAGCGCTTCGAAACGCGGATCGCCACGGAGCGGGTCGAGCAGCGGATCCACTTTAATGAAGGTGATATGTGGACCCTCGTAGTCTGCGATACTTTGCTCCAACCATCGAATTGCGTCGTCGCGATTTCCCAGACTGAGGGAGAGGAGAGCGCGCCAGTATGCGCGCACGTAGCGGTGCTGGCTGAGTTCTTCCAGTTCAGCCAGCATTCGCACAGCCGCATCTTTGTCGCCTGATTGCGCCTTGGCAGCTGCGAGCAGCACCGGAGCGGCCAGATCGTCGCTCAACTGCTGCGCCTTCATGTATTCGATAATCGCTCCTGGCATGTCGCCCTTGAGCTGAAGCGCCATACCTAAGGCGTAGCGCGCGTAGTAAAACGCTGGATCAATCTCCAGAGTCTTGCGCAACTGCGCGATCGCCTCGTCGTACCGACGCGCGTAGATCAGGTCTGTACCCAAGTTTGTATTGATGATCGGCAAGAGTGGATCAAGCTCCATGGAGCGTTTTCCCTCTGCGATCGCTTCATCGAACCGGCCGCTGGCGGTAAGCGGGCAGTAGCCATACCATTGGTGCGCGGTTGCATAGTTGGAGTTCAGCGCAATCGCGCGCTGAAATTCCGATATCGAACCAGCGATATCGACGTCTCTCGTGCACAACACGAAAGCAAGCCCGGCGTGCGCCTCCGCCAGTTTGTCATCCAGTTGCAGCGCTTTGAGTGCGGCAGTCTTCGCTTTCGGGAAGGACTCCCGTGGTGCCGTCGAGGTGTAGAACGGCAAGGTGACATACGCCTCGGCGAGTCCGGCGTAGGCCAGCGCGTAATTCGGATCGCGCTCAATAGCCTGTTCATAAAATGCGATTGCCTGACGGATGTTGTCGCCACCACGTCTACTCCAGAGTAATCGGCCTTTAAGATAAAGTTCATAGGCCGCGGTGTCGCTCGTCGGCTGGGCCGCTATCATCTGCTTTTCTGCACCAGTCAGCTTGGCTTGGAGTGTGTCGGCGATCGCTTTGGCAATGTCGCTCTCGACCGCGAAAATATCGGTCAGCTTGCGGTCGTAAATGTCCGCCCAAAGATGCGCGTCGTTCAGCGCGTTGATCAACTGCACATTGACCCGCACTTGGTCGGCGGCTCTTTGCACGCTTCCTTCCAGAATGTTTGCAACGCCGAGTTGCTTCGCGATCTCGCGCAAATTGTCCGGAGCGCTCTTGTACCTCTGCGGTGGAAGTGCGTGAGATCACCTTCAGGTCCGCAATCTTCGAGAGGCGAGCGAGAATTTCATCCTGAATTCCATCGGCGAAGTAGGCGTTATCAGGGTCGCGGCTTAGGTTCTCGAATGGCAGGACGGCAATCGATTTGTCCGGCAACTCAGCCGACACGCTCTGCTTGCTGGTCGCAGTGTAGCGCCCGAAGAAAAACAAACTCAACGAGATCGCGCCGGCTATGATCACAACATAAATCCACGCGCGACTTCGTGTCGATTTTGTCGGCAATTCGTCCGCAAACTCCGTTCGCTTCAATCCTTCCGGTGTTAGCTCAAAGGCCCACGCAATCATCAGCGCGATCGGAAAGCCAATGATAACGAGCATGATCACCAGCCGGATCGCCCAATTCGGAATTTCGAGAAAAGGAAAGATCTGCGTCGCGATTTGCAAAAGGAGCCACGCCGACGACCGCGTAAGCGACGGCTACTTTATAAACATTACGCCGCTTCAGCTCGGCGAAAAAGTTGCCAGGCTTCATGGCTTCTCGCCGGCAACCTTTTGCACAACCGCTTCGAAGCGTGGATCGCCGCGCAGCGGATCGAAAAATGCATCCGTTTTAATGAAGTTAAGAAAAGTTGCGCCGGCGCCTTGAACTGCTTTTTCCAACCAGTCGAGCGCCTGATCTTTTTCTCCCAGCCCGAGATGAACCAGAGCGAATGCGTAAGGCTGAACGTAACGCGTTTTCGCTTTTTCAGTCAGTTGCGCGAGTAGCTGCCGCGCTTCCTCCTGGCGGCCAATACTCGCATAAGCATGCGCGAGAAAGGCCAGCGTAGATGGGTCATCATTTAACTCGATCGCCCGTTTGTATTCCACGATCGCGCCTTCGGTATCGCCTTTTAGTTCCAGGGCCATCCCCAGCCACCGGTGAGCCCAATAGAATTCAGGATCCACTTCCAGCGTGGCGCGGAGTTGCTGGATGGCTTCATCATACCGGCGGGCCGCCAAGCTCACGCCGCCGAGATCGGCGTGGATGATTGGCGACACGGGATCGAGCTCATAAGCTCGTTTGCTTCCGCCATCGCGCGGTCAAGTTGCCCGATCATGACAAGGGTCAACCTGCCATACCAATGATGCGCGGTGGCGTAGTTTGGGTTCAGCTCGATTGCGCGTTCAAATTCCTTCACTGATTCGGCGCCTTTGAAATAACAATAGTAAACCAATCCCATTGAGGCGTGCGATTCTGCCAGCGAATCATCCAGCGCGAGCGCTTTCTCCGCGGCAGCTTTTGCTCGGCGGAAGATATTCCTGCGGCGCGCCCGCCCCATAGACCGGGAACAAACCGCAGGTGTCGGCTATGCCAACGTAGGCTAGTGCGTAGTTTGGGTCCTTTTCCGCCGCCTGCTCAAAGTAGCTTAGCGCTTTCTTCAGGTTCTCCGCGGTGCGTCGGTTCCAAAGGTAACGACCTTTGAGATAGAGTTCGTGTGCCTGTGAGTTCGCTGTTGGTTCGACTGAGATGGCGCGTCTCCTCGGAACCGGTCAGCTTCGCCTGCAGCTTCTCGGCAATCGTTTTTGCGACATCGCTTTCGATTGCAAAAACATCCGTCAACTTCCGATCGAAAGTATCTGCCCAGAGATGAGCGCCGTTCTCACCTTTGACTAACTGCACGTTCACGCGCACCTCGTCGCTCGAGCGCTGCACGCTTCCGGCCAGAATATTCGCTACGCCGAATTTTCGAGCGATCTGGGTTAGATCATCGGCGGAGACTCTTGAGTCGTTCCGTCGATCTGATCGAAATGACTTTGAGGTCCGCTACTTTGGCGAGCCGCGCCAGAAGTTCGTCCTTAACCCCTTCGGCGAAATAGGCGTTATCCGGATCGCGACTCAGATTTTCAAACGGCAGCACCGCAATCGACTTTACTGGCGCTTACCAGCCTCGCTTTGCTTGCTGCGCGTGGTGTCCGAGAAAAAACAAACTCGCCGAGATCGCCCCGGCGACGATGACAACATAAATCCAGGCGCGACTCGCGACGCGTTTTGTCGGCGATTCATCCGCCGACTCCGCGCGCTTGATTCCTTCCGGCGTCAGCTCAAAAGCCCAGGCAATAATCAACGCGATCGGGAACCCGAGCGCGATGATCAATACCATCAATCGCACTCCCCAGTTCGGGATTTCGAAGAACGGAAACACCTGAGTCGCGATCTGAATCAGCACCCACGCCACCACCGCGTAGGCGATCGCAACTTTGTAAACGTTCCGCCGCTTCAGCTCGGCCAAGAACTTCTTCGGGTTCACTGCGGAATCCCCATCCGCCGCAGCAGATCGGCGAACCGCGGATCGCTGCGGATTGGATCCCACACCGGCTCGTCTTTATAAAAGGATCCGATCGCTCCCGTTGCTAAGCCACGTTCCAGCCACGAAAGCGCCGGTCTCCTTCTCATTCAAGGTCGCGTAGATTTTGGCAATCCAATGCGCCTGGCTCAGGCTCGTGCCAGATATCTCTTCCAGCTCTTTGATGATCTGGAGCGCTTCGGCCCGCTTCCCCTGCGCGGCGTAGATCATTCCTGTATCGTAAATCAAAATCGAATCATTCTTCCTCTCTCCTTTGGCCTTCTCCAATTCCGCCAGCGTTTCGTCGAATAACCTGTTTTGAATGTAAACTCCTATTTCCCAGGTGGTGGTAAAAGCCGGGCCTAGTTCATTGGCCTGCCGCAGCAGCTCAAGTGCTCGCGCATAATCTCGCTTGAAGTAGTAAGGAATAGCCGAATTGCCGTGCGATGATTGACGAGAGCGGATCGAGTTCGCGAGCTTTCAGATATTCCTCTAAGCTTTCATCGAGACGCCCCTGTCGCACCAGCGAAATTCCCAAATAGAAATGGGCCAATGGCTAAGCTCGGGCTGAGTTCGATCGCCCGCCGCAGTTCGCGATCACCCAGCGAGAAATTGGACGGGGCGAATGGACGTAGGCTTGACCAAGTGCGGCGTGAGCTTCGGCCAGGTTTTCATCGAGCGCGAGAGCTTTGCGCGCGGCCTCTTCTGCTTTGCGCCGACCTTCGATGGGTGCAATGTAGCCGTAAGCGCTCCAAGAACTGCATAGGCGTCGGCTAAGCCCGCGTAGGCGAGCGCATAATTGCGATCTTCTTCAATCGCCCTCTCGTAATAGCGAATGGCTGCGAGCACATCCTCGCGGGTGTTACGTTGGCGATGGGCCCGTCCCTGCATGTAATACTGAAATGCTCTGAGGTTCTCGGTAGGACGCTTCGCGAGCTGCTGTTTTTCAGCACCGCTCAGCTTTAAACGCAGCTTCTCGGAAATCTCTTTCGCGATCTCTTCCTGCACCGCAAATACGTCGGCCAGCTTGCGATTGTATTGCTGACCCCAAAGTTCCGTTCCATCTGAAACATTAACCAGTTCTGTTCGGATCGTCAGGTTGTCGCCCTGCTGGATCAACCTGCCCATTAGCACCGCGCCCACTCCGAGGTCGTGCCCGACCTTCCGCGGATCAACTTCTTTGCCCTTGTATTGAAAGACCGTGCTGCGCGCCATCACCTTCAATTGAGACAGTTGCGACAGGCCGTTGATGATGCTTTCAGGAATACCGTCAGAGAGGTAATCGGTGTCTGGATCACGGTTCTGATTGTCGAAAGGCAGCACGGCAATGGATTTCTCCGGCAACTCAGCGCTCTGTTTCGAACTCGTGTAACGCCCGAGAAAAAACAAGCCCACCGAAATCGCGCCGGCAATGATCACGACGTAAATCCATGCGCGATTACGCGGTGCTTTCTGTCGGCAATTCGTCCGCAAACTCCGTTCGCTTCAATCCTTCCGGTGTCAGCTCAAATGCCCAGGCGAGAATCAGCGCGATCGGGAAACCGATAACGATCAGCAGACACAACGAGCCGCACCGCCCAGTTTGGAATCTCGAAGAACGGAAAAATCTGACTCGCGACCTGCATCAGTAGCCACGCGACGACGCCGTAAGCAATCGCAACCTTGTAAACGTTGCGCCGCTTCAGTTCGGCGAAGAAGCTGCTTTGGATTCATCGCGACGATGCGTCCTTGGGTGCGAAGACTTTGGCCGCAAGCGCTTCGAAGCGCGGATCGCCGTGAAGTCGTGTCGAAAAAGGGATCGACCCTGATGTAAGCGATGCTTCCTTCATGCCCCTGATAACTCGCTTCGAGCCAGTGTAGCGCCTGTTCTTTATTACCGAGTGCCAGGTAAACAGAGCAAAGCCATACTGCGACACGTAACGCTCGTTTCGATTCTTCCTCTAGCTCACTCAGTATCGCTTCGCGCCTCATCCATTTTGCCCGCGGCAGCATATGCGTGGCCCAACCGTGCCAGGATGGCGGGATCGTCATTCAGTGCTCGCGCTTTTTGATATTCCGCGATCGCCGCAGTGTAGTCGCCTTTGAGATCTAGCGCTTCACCGAGCCGGCGGTGAGCGTAGTAAAAACCAGGCTCCAATTCGATTGTCCGGCGCGCCTGCTCGATCGCCTCGTCGTAGCGACGCGCAGTGAAATAGTACGGGCACCAGGTCCGCATTGATAGATAGCGAGAGAGGATCAAGCTCCAGGGCCCGCTTCACCTCCGCGATCGCATCATCAAATCGGCCGTAGCGATGCTAGAACGTTCGAACCATACCAATGATGGGCAGTCGCATAGTTTGGATTTAGCTCAATCGCGCGCTGAAATTCACTGACTCGACCGAGAGAAATCGAAGTCATAAATCGCAAAGAACCTTTCCCAGCGAGGCGTGCGCTTCCGCTAGTGTATCATCGAGTGCGAGCGCTTTTTTCGCCGCTGCCTTTGCCTTCGGGATAGCAATCTCGCGGACTACCGCCGCCATAGGCCGGCAGCACAACGTAAGCGTCGGCAAGCCGACGTAAGCGAGAGCGTACTTCGGGTCCGTAGCGATCGCTTGATTGAAGTAATCGATCGATTTCTTAAGATCGTCGCCGGTGCGTTTGTTCCAGAAAAAGCGTCCTTTGAGATAAAGCTGGTGCGCTTCCGTGATTCTCGGTCGGTCGCGCCGCAATTGCATGCTGCTCGGAACCAGTCAGCTTCGCTTGTAGCGTATCGGCGATCGTTTTTGCGATCTCGCTTTCGACTGCAAAAATATCAGTCAGCTTGCGATCGTAACGTCTCCGCCCAGAGATGTGCGTCGGTCGCCGCTTTGATTAACTGGACGTTGACGCGCACTTGGTCGGCGGTGCGTTGCACACTGCCTTCGAGGATGTTTGCCACGCCGAGCTGCTTCGCGATCTCGCGCAGATTGTCCGGCGAACTCTTGATAGCGCACTGTCGACGTCCGCGAGATCACTTTCAGATCGGCAATCTTGGCCAGGCGCGTGAGGATCTCTTCCTGGATCCCATCAGTGAAATATGCGTTTTCAGGATCGCGGCTCAGGTTTTCGAACGGTAGAACGGCAATCGACTTCGCCGGCAACTCAGTCAACCCGCTCTGCTTGTTAGTCGCGGTGTAACGCCCGAAGAAAAACAAACTCACCGAGATCGCCGCCGGCGATGATGACAACATAAATCCACGCGCGACTTACGCGCTGGTTTTGTCGGCAATTCGTCCGCAAACTCCGTTCGCTTCATTCCTTCCGGTGTCAGCTCAAACGCCCACGCAAGAATCAGCGCGATGGGAAATCCAATAACGAGCAGCAACACCACAAGACGCACCGCCCAATTCGGAATTTCGAAGAACGGAAAAATCTGACTCGCGACCTGCATCAAGAAGCCAGCCAACGACCGCGTACGCGATCGCAACCTTGTAAACATTGCGCCGCTTCAGCTCGGCGAAAAATTTCGGCAGATTCACAATCAGCTACTTTGTGGCGAGTGGGATTACTTTCTCGGCCAGTGCTTGGAAACGTGGATCGCCGCGAAGTGGATCGAGGAGCGGCTCAACTTGATTCGCGTAATCTCGGGAAAGCGATCTTGATAACTTTGTTCGAGCCAGCGGAGCGCTTCCTCTTTGTCGCCCAGTCCGAGATAAACAAGAGCAAAGCCGTAGGCGGAGACATATCGCTGTTTAGAAAGCTCCTTCATTTGGTCCAGTATTTTCAATGCCTACGAGACCGAGCCAGCAGCCAGCAGCGAGAGATTGTCGATTGAGAACCCGACGCACCACATCAGGGCGCAGGTGCCGGCGAGCGCCAGCGGCACCGTAACGCCGGCTGCGGCGGTGGCGGCGGCTCGGCGCAGGAACAGGAACACCACGCACATCACCAGCCCGATCGCGGCCAAGAGCGTCATCTGCATGTCGGAGACACTGGCGCCGATCATCTGGGTGCGGTCGGAGACGACCGAGATGTCGATGTCGGAGGGGATGAAGCGCTTGATGTCGGGGACGATGGCGCGGACGCGGTCCGCGGTCTCGATCACGTTGAAATCGAGCGTCTTGTTGATCACCAGCAGCACCGAGGGCTGGCGATTGTACCAGCCGAAGGAGCGGCTATTGCGCGTGCCGGCCTCGATCGACGCGATGGCGGAAAGCCGCACTACGGTTCCGTTCGTGGTCCGCACCACCAGCGGATCATATTGCGAGGCGACACGGAGCTGATCGTTGGTGCCAATGGTCACGGCTCGCCCGACGCCGTCGAAGATACCGAGCGGGCCCTGGGCATTGGTGTTGGCGATCGCGGTTCGCACGTCCTCCATCGAGAGTCCCATGGAGGCGAGCGCGATCGGGTTGACGCGGACGCGGATTGCCCGTTGTCGGCGCCGTTCACGCTGACCTCGGAGACCCCATCGACCTGCGACAGTCGCTGGGCCACCACGGTGTCGGCGATGTCGTAAAGCTGGCTGGCCTGCTTGGTGCTCGACGTGAGCGCCAGGATCATGATCGGCACGGTGTTCGGATTGGACTTGCGGAACGTCGGCTGCGACTGCAGGTCGGTCGGCAGATCGGTTTGCGCCGCGTTGATGGCGGCCTGCACGTCGCGGGCGGCGCCGTCGATGCTGCGGTTGAGGTCGAACTGAAGCAGAATGCGCGTCGTCCCGAGCGAGCTCCTTGACGTCATCTCGGTCACGCCGGAAATCTCGCCAAGCCGCCGTTCGAGCGGGGCCGCGACGGTCGCCGCCATGATCTCGGGGTCGGCACCAGGCCGGCTGGCGGATACCGAGATGGTTGGGAAATCGACCGTTGGCATGCTGGCCACGGGCAGGAAGGCGTAGGCCACCGCGCCCACGAGAAACAGACCGATGGCGAGCAGCGTAGTGCCAATTGGTCGACGGATGGCTGGCTCGCTGACGTTCATGGTCTCACTCCGCCGGGCGTTGCGAGGGTTCCGGCCGCATCGGCAAGTCGAGCTCCTGCTGTACCTCGCGCCGCGCGTCGCCGACCAGCCGTTGCCGCAGCCGTTCGAGCTGCAGATAGATGACCGGTGTCGTGTAGAGCGTCAGCATTTGGCTCAAGAGCAGCCCGCCGACGATGGTGATGCCCAACGGGTTGCGCAATTCGGATCCGGTGCCGCCTTCGACGGCGAGAGGGATCGCACCGAACAGCGCCGCGAGCGTAGTCATCATGATCGGACGGAAGCGCAGGAGGCATGCCTTTACGATCGCGTCCCGCGGCGCGAGGCCCTCGCCGCGTTCGGCCTCCAGCGCAAAGTCGATCATCATGATCGCGTTCTTTTCTACGATGCCCATGAGCAGCACGATGCCGATCAGCGCAATGATCGAGAGATCCTGCCGGAACAGTATCAAGGCGAGCAGCGCACGCAACACCTGCCGACGGCAGCGTCGAAGAATCGTGATGGAACGCAACGAAGCTTTCGTAGAGAACGCCGAGCACGATGTAGATGGTGATGGCGGCCGCGAGGATCAGCCACGGCTCGTTCTCTAGCGACTTGGCGAACTCCGCGGCATCGCCCGAATAGCTGCCCAGCACCGAGCTCGGCACGCCGATCTCGCGCTCGGCGGCGCTGATCGCAGTCACTGCGTCGCTGAGCGCCGCATGCGGCGCCAGATTGAAGCTGATCGTGACCGAAGGGAACTGTTCCTGGTGGGCGATGACGAGCGGAGCCGTGGTCGTCTCGAAGCGGGCCACTGCCGACAGCGGCACCTGCGCGGCGCCGGTGCTGGGGCCGCCGGCGGCACCAGGGACGGCCGTGCCTGGAACGTAGAGCTTCGAGAGCGAGGACGGATCGAGCTGGTAGTGCGGCATCGCCTCCAGCACGATCCGATATTGGTTGGACTGCGCGTAGATCGTGGCGATCTGCCGCTGGCCGAAGGCGTCGTTGAGCGTATCGTTGATCATCTGCAGCGACACGCCGAGACGGCCGGCGAGCTCGCGGTCGACCACGATATTCATCCGCAGCCCGTCGTCCTGCGCCTCGGACGCGACGTCGCGCAGCACGCTCGACGACTGCAGCTGCACGGCCAGCCGATCAGCCCAGTCGGCGACGTCATTAGCGTCGGCGCCGGTCAAGGTGTACTGGAACTGGGCACGGCTCATGCGCGTAGAAATCTGGATATCTTGCACCGGCTGGAAGAACACCGTGACGCCTGGGATTGGCGCGACCAGCCGCTTGAGCCGCTCGATGATCGGAGCCACGGTCTCCTTGCGCTGGTCGCGAGGACGCAGCGTGATGGCGAGTCGCCCGGCGTTGGGCGTGGCATTGAGCGGGGTCACGCCCACGACCGAGACCACGCCGACGACGTCGGGGTCCTGGCGAAGCGCAGTTTCCACCACGCCGCGCAGCCGCTGCATCTCGGTGAACGAAACTTCCTCGCCGCCCTCCATCACCCCGAAAATGAGTCCGGTGTCCTGCAGGGGCAGGAAGCCCTTCGGCACGATGATGTAGAGCCATATGGTAGCGACCAGGGTCCCAAAGGTCACAATCAGCGTGAGACTTTCGTGCCGGAGCACCCATTCGAGAGTGCGCCGGTAAACCTCGATGATCCCATCGACGAAGCGATTGAACCAGCGGGTCACCGCGTTGCCTTGCCCTCCGACGCCATGCTTGAGCATTCGGCTGCACATCATCGGGGTCAGTGTCAGTGACACTATGGCCGACGTCACCACCGCGATGGTGAGCGTGAGCGCGAACTCGCGGAACATGCGGCCCACGATCCCGCTCATGAACAGGAGCGGGATGAATACCGCGATCAGCGACAGTGTGAGTGAGATCACGGTGAAGCCGATCTCGCGCGCGCCCGCGAGCGCGGCCTCGAACGGGTCCTGGCCATCCTCCATGTGGCGGACGATGTTCTCGATCATGACGATGGCATCGTCGACCACGAAGCCGGTGCCAATGGTCAGCGCCATCAGGGAGAGGTTGTCGAGCGAGAAGCCGCAGAACCACATGATGCCGAAGGTCGCCACCAGCGACAGCGGCAGCGCTACGCCGGCGATGATGGTGGCGCGGATCGTGCGCAGGAACATCAGCACCACCAGGATGACGAGCCCCACGCTCAAGACCAGCGTGAATTGCACGTCATGGACGGATGCCCGGATGGTGCGGGTGGCGTCATGCACAACGGTCAGCGTGGCGTCGGCCGGAAACACGCGTTGCAGCCGTGGTATCTCGCGCTGGATCCGCTGGACCGTCTCGATCACGTTGGCGCCCGGCTGGCGCTGGATGTCGGCGATGATGGCCGGCCGGCCTTGGTACCAGCCGCCGACCTTGTTGTTCTCCAGCCCGTCGATGATATCAGCGACGTCCTTGAGCATCACCGGCGCGCTGTTGCGGTAGGCGATTACGATGGCGCGATAGGCCTCCGCCTGCATGATCTGATCGTTGCCCGCGATGGTGTAGGCCTGATGCGCGCCGTCGAGCGAGCCCTTAGCGCCAGCGGAATTGGTGGCGACAACGGCGGCGCGCACGTCCTCGAGGCTGATGCCGTAGTTGGAGAGCCGTGCGAGATCGACCTGGATGCGAATGGCCGGGCGGATGCCGCCCTGGATGGTGACGCGGCCGACACCGGTCAATTCGCTCAGCCGTTGCACCAGCACGGTGTCGGTGAGATCGCTGAGCTGCCGCAGCGACACGGTCGGCGAGGTCACCGCCAGCGTCACGATCGGGGAGTCGGCCGGGTTCACCTTGGAATAGACCGGCGGATAGAGCAGCGTTCGCGGTAACGACGAGTTAGCCGCGTTGATGGCCGCCTGCACGTCCTGCGCGGCTGCGTCGATGTCACGGTTGAGCTCGAACTGCAGGGTGATCTGGCTGATCCCGAACGAGCTCGACGAGGTCATCAGCTGCAGCGAGGGGATCTGGCCGAAGTTGCGCTCGAGCGGAGCCGTGACCAGCGCCGCCATGGTGTCGGGGCTTGCGCCAGGAAACTGCGTACTGACCTGGATGGTCGGGAAGTCGACCTGCGGCAGCGACGAGATCGGCAATCGCAGATAGCCCAGAATGCCGCCGAGCATGACTGCGATGGCGAGCAGCGAGGTGGCGATGGGCCGATGGATGAAGGGCGACGAAACGCTCATGGCGGGCCGCTACTCACTCCGATTTGGAAACGCGCTTCCCCTTGCCTTTGCCTTTGCCCCCTTTGCCCTGGTCGACAGGGCCAGTGGTGTCGGGCCGGTCGAGGATCACGTGCTCGCCCTCGCGCAGCCGGCCAAAGCCGCTGGTGACCACGATCTCGCCGGCCTTGAGCCCGTCCTGTATTGCGGCTTCCTGGTCGTTCTGCTGCTTCACCATGACCTGGCGCACCGTCACCGTATCGTCGGCGCGGACCACATAAACAAAGGTTCCATTCGGGCCGCGCTGAACGGCCGCCGTCGGCACCACCACAATGCGGTTCAGGGTCTCGATCAGGAGTCGCACGTTGACGAACTGGCCGGGCCACAGCTGCAGGTTCTCGTTCGGGAACTCGGCCTTCAGCTTCACCGTGCCGGTGGTTTGGTCGACCTGGTTGTCGATCACCAGTAGCTTGCCCTTGTCGATCGGCTTTCCGTTCTGGCCGAGAGCGTCGAGCGGAAGCGGTCCTTCGCTGAGACCCTTCGATAGTTGCGGCAGCTCCTGCTGGGGCAGGTTGAACAGCACGGTGATCGGCTTGATCTGAGTGATGACGACGATGCCGGTGGCGTCGGAGGCGTGCACGATATTGCCCTCGTCCACCAGGCGGATTCCGGTGCGACCGGCGATCGGCGCGCTGACGTCCGTATAGGAGAGCACTGCGCGCGCGTTGTCGATGGCGGCCTGGTCCGATCTGACCTGCGCTTCCAGCTGCGCGACCAGCGCCCGCGTCGTGTCGAGCTGCTGCTTGTTGACGGCGTTGGAGGCCGCCAGCCTCAGGTAGCGCTCGAGATCAAGCTTCGCATTGGCGAGAGTGGCCTCGTCCTGCGCCTTCTTGGCCACGGCCTGATCATACATCGCCTGATAGGTCGCGGGATCGATCTTGGCCAGCAGGAACCCCTTTGAAACTTCCTGCCCCTCAACAAACGAGAGCGAGAGAAGCTTGCCGTCGACCTGCGGGCGGACCGTAACAGTATTGAGTGCGCGCGCGGTTCCAACGCCGTCGAGATAGACCGGAACATCAGCAATGCGCGCCTCGACTGCAAGCACCGGAACCGCCTCACCCGGCGTGGTGCTGCCGCGTTTACCTTTGCCCTTCTTATTAACGACCGTCTGCTGCGCCGAGCTCTGCCAGGGTGCCCAATAATAAACGATGCCTGCCGCGAGGGTCAGGCAAATGAGGCTAAAGGCTATCCGTCCGGTCCGGGTCATCAGTTGGCGTTTATAGCGCCATTTTGGGCTGGTGGCATCCAGCTCCCCCCCAATGCCTGGTACAGGCTCAGCACGGCCTGCAGCCGGGCCAGACGGACCACCACCTGGGCATCCTGCGCGTTGAACAGCGCCTGCTGGGTGATCAAGACCGTAGTCAGATCTACGGTACCCTCGCGCAGCCTCGTTTCAGCAATGTTAAAGGCCTGTTGCGAGGCGGTAACAACCTGCCGTTGCAGCCGCTCCAGCTCGGCATTGTCGGTGATCGCAATGAGGGCTCGCTCGACATCCGCGAAGCCGGAGACGATGCTCTTCCGGTAGTCGCTGAGCAGCTCGAGCTGTCGGCCCTGGGCCTGCTCGAGCTGGCCTTCGAGCCTGAATCCATCGAACACCGGCTGCGCCAGACCGGCGGCGATCTGGTAGAAAATCGCCTGTGGGGTGAACAGGTTCTTCAGGGCCGTGCTGGCGACGCCATATTCCCCGGTCAGCGTGATGCTCGGATAGAAGGCAGCGCGCGCAGCCACCACGCTGGCATCGGCCGAGGCCAGCTGCGCTTCGGCGAAGCGGATGTCGGGCCGTTGGATCAACAACTCCGAGGGCAGGCCCGGGGTAACCCTTGGGATGCCGATCTTGAAGACACTGCCGCCACGCACCTTCATGTAGGCGGGTGCGCGGCCGACCAGCAGCGCGAGCGTAGCGACGTTCTGCCGCAGGATTTGGTCAAGGGGAGGAATCTGCGCACGCTGTTGTGCCAAGAGGGTTTCCTGCTGAGCGACTTCAAGTGCGGAGGCAGTCCCGGCCTCGAAGCGCTGCTTGATCAGGGTCAGCACGCGGTCCGCGGCCGCAACGTTTTGCCGCGCGATCCGCAACCGGTCCTGCGAGGACAGCACCAGGAAATAGGCGGTAGCGACGCTCGCCACGGTGCTGAGCGCGACGGTGTCGCGGTCGAAGCGTACCGATATGGCGTTCTCTTGTGCGGATTCCGAGATGGCGCGGTTCTTCCCCCAGAAGTCGAGCTCGTAGCTGGCGTTGAGCGCAGCCTGATAGGACGCGCGCTCGGACCCTCCGCCGCCGCCGTTGCTGCTGTTGCCGCTTGCCTGCGACGAGCGGGTGCGGGTGGCGCTGGCGTTCAGAGCGACATTGGGGAGCAGTGGTGCGCCCGCGATCTTGCTTGCTGCGTCCGCTTGGATGATGCGCGCGACCGCGGCCGCAATGTCGAAGTTTGAGGTATACGCCTCCTGGATCAGGTCGGTCAGCTCCTTCGATCGGAAGTCGCGCCACCAGTCGAGTTTGGGCGGAGCGCTGGTCGGCGCGCGCGGTGCTTCCTTGTAAGCATCCGGAATCTCGAGCGCGAGTTCAGGCCTTTCAGTCAGGAGACATCCGGCGAGCATTGGCGCCAGACACAGTCCAACCGCCGCGGCAAAAATCCGGCGGAATCGACTTCTTGTCGCGCATTCTGCGCGCGCCTGAAAAGGCGTGGCCATGGATGACCCGCGTTCTGCTGATAGGACCCCAACCCCGATCGCCGCAAACGCAGCCCCATTTACCCCCCGGGGCCACGGCGATCGTTAGCCGCAAACTATCAGCGTAATCAGGCTCGACCACCTAAAATAAGCGAAATGCTGTGGGTTTCTGTACTAGTGTGACCAGATTGCCTCCCGGTGTGCCCGTGCGGCATCGCTATTTCCCAAATGAAACCAGAGTCTTCGGTATCCAGGGACGGCATCGGGCCGCGCGTTTAGCGTTGGGTTTCTTGATACCACTCGAGAATCTCAAGACCATTCCAATGCAGCACGCCCTCGAACCTGGCGGCGTATTCATAGATCGCTTCGAGATATTTGATTCGGTGCGGCTGGCCGCTGATGTAGGGATGGATGGCTAGCGCCATGATCTTGGCGCGCTGCTTTCCCTCCAGGTAGAGCCGGTCGAACTGGTCGATCGCACGCTTGAGCAGGTGCTCACCTTCATGGTGCTGCACGATCATCATCGGGATGTCGTTGAGCTCGACCGAATAGGGCAGCGTCACGAGCGGTCCATTGGCGGTGCGGATGGTGGTGGGCTCGTCGTCGTAGACCCAGTCGCCGACATATTTGATGCCCGCCGCGACCAGCAGCTCCGGGGTGTCGAACGTCTCCGTCAGGCCGGGCCCGAGCCAGCCGACCGGGCGCGTTCCGGTGAAGCGCTCGATGGTCGAGAGCGAGCGCTCGATCATGGCGGCCTGGTCCGGCTCCTGATGAATGGGGCCCTGCTGATAGGAGTGGCCCATGAACTCCCAGCCGGCGCGCTTGGCCTGCTCCGCCACCCGTGGGTAGTCCTCGCAAACGCGCGCATTCACGGCCAGCGTTGGCCGGATGCTAAGACGCTCGAACAAATCGAAGAAACGCCAGGCGCCGACCCGCATGCCGTATTCGTGCCAGCTCCAGTTCGGGACGTCGGGGATTTGCGGCTGCCCGGTGGGCGCCGGCAGCACTTGGCGTGCCATCGGCTTGGCGATGTCCCAGACCTCGTAGTTGACGATGGTCCAGAGCACGAGCCGCGCCCCGGCCGGCAACCGCAGCGGCGGTCGGTCGACGATAGCCGAATAGTCGCAGCGTTCGCGCGGCAGCATGGAGTTCGGCATTCCAATTTACCCTAGTTGTAGCGATCTCTGGTCGGAACTCATTGTGCCACAAGCGTGGCTGTATTGGCTGCCTGAAAGGCTGTCGGGTGAATCTTAATGATGCCAGCGCCCGTTGCCGCAGGGTGTGCGGACGGTCTGGTATCCCATGGGCTTATGATCTAGGAGATGGCGCCACGAGAGACGCGCGCCAGCAGGGTCAGGGAATGTCCACGCAAGTGATGGGTACGGTGCTGCAGTCGGGATCGGCGGCGCGTTCGGGCGCCCGGCGGTTTCGGCTCGAGCACGTCGTCATGGCGGGCGCGGTCCTGTCGCTCATCATCCTGGTGGTGCTGCCGCTGCTCTGGCTGTTCTACGGCAGCCTGCGCGGCGAGCAGGGACTGAGCCTCGACCATTTCTCCGAGGTGCTCTCAGGCAGGCTTTACGTTAATGCGCTCCTGAACTCCTTGATCCTCGGCGCCTGGACCGGCCTGTTCAGCCTGCTGATCGGCCTGACCTTGGCCTGGGCGGTGAGCCGCACCGACGTCCCGGCCAAGAAGTTCATCCAGGCAACCGCGACGCTTTCCTATCTGCTGCCGCCATTCCTCACCGCGATCGCATTCACCTATCTGTTCAGTCCCAATGCGGGCCTGATCAACGTGCTCATGCGTGACGTGCTGGGGCTGCCTTGGCTCACCTTCAATATTTTCTCGATGACCGGTCTCGTCATCGTGACGGTGATGCACACCTTCCCGTTCGTCTATCTGCTGGCGTCGAGCGCCTTGCAGTCGGTCGACGCCTCCTACGAGGAGGCGGCGCAGATCCTCGGCGCCTCGAAGCTGCGCACCGCGTTTACGATCACGGGGCCTTTGGTGGCACCGGCGGTCCTGTCCGGGACGTTGCTCGCCTTCGTCAACGCCATCGCGCTGTTCGGCTCACAGGCGATCATCGGGCTTCCTGGCCGCATCGTGACACTGCCAACGCGCATCTACGCGCTGTTCGACTATCCGCCCGAGTACGGTCTCGCATCCGCGCTCTCGCTCGTGTTCGTGCTGCTGACGGTGGCGGCGCTCTATCTGCAGCGCTCGTTTCTGGCCAAGCGCTCCTACGTGACGCTCGGCGGCAAGGGCTCACGCCCGCAACTCATGGAGCTCGGCATCTTCCGTTGGGTGGTGCTCGGCTTCGCGGTGATCATCTTCGTGATCGCGATCCTCGCCCCCTACGCGACGCTGATCGCGGTGTCGTTCTCGAAGTCGTGGGGGCTCGAGTTCTGGAAGAATCTCACGTTGGCCAACTACAAGTTCATTCTGCTCGAGTACAACGTCACCCAGCGCGCCATCCTGAATAGCCTCTTCCTGGCGACCATCGCGGCAACGCTCGCGGTCTTTCTCGGCGTGGTGATGGGCTGGATCGATCTGCGCACCCGCATTCCGGGCCGCAAGATCCTCGACTACGCTTCGCTCATTCCGCTTGGTTTGCCGGGCATCGTGGTGGCGGTGGCGCTGATCCAGTTCTGGCTCGCGATGCCGATCGCGCTCTACGGCACGCTGACGATCCTGCTCCTTGCCTATGTGGGCCGCTACCTGCCGCTCGGCGTGCGCGCCGCCAACGCGTCTTTGCGCCAGGTCGATCCCTCGCTCGAGGAGAGCGCACAGATCCTCGGCGCCAGCTGGACCACCACGCTGCGCGAGGTGACGCTGCCGCTCATTCGGCCCGGCCTGTTTGCCGGCTGGCTTTTGGTGTTCGTGCCGGTGATCCAGGAATTGAGCGCGTCGATCCTTCTGTTTTCCTCGAGCTCGATCACGCTCGCGGTCGCGGTCTACAATCTCTACGAGACCGGCTATATCGAGCCGGTCGCCGCGCTCGCGATGGTCAACATGGCCATTATCGGAGTGGCGATCTGGCTCGCATATCGGATTGGCGGTCGGTCGGTGTCCTCGCGCGAGGCGGCGCCGGTCAACTAGCAAGGCAGCATTAAACAAGGTAGGCGTAATGGCGGGCATCACGATCCGTGGCTTGTCGAAGAATTTCGGCGCCAATGCCGAGGTTGCGGCGGTCTCCGACATCACTCTCGACATTGCGAACAATTCGTTCGTGACGCTGCTCGGCCCATCGGGCTGCGGCAAGACCACGACGCTGCGCCTGATCGCGGGCTACATCGTGCCCGACGAGGGTACGATCGAGGTCGACGGCCGGGTCGTGTCGTCGGCTTCATCGGTGGTGTCGCCGGAATCGCGCGGCATGGGCATGGTGTTCCAGAACTACGCGATCTGGCCGCACAAGAACGTCTACGAAAACGTTGTCTTCGGCCTCAAGCTTCGCAAGGTGCCCGCTGCCGATGCGAAGAAGAAAGTCTCTGACGCGCTCGCGCTGGTCAATCTGGCCGGTCTCGAGCAGCGCTACCCGAACGAGCTTTCGGGCGGCCAGCAGCAGCGCGTCGCGCTCGCACGATCGCTGGTGGTCGAGCCCGAGATCCTGCTGCTCGACGAGCCGCTCTCCAATCTTGACGCCAAGTTGCGCGAGCGCATGCGCACCGAGCTCAAAGAGCTGCAACGGCGCACCGGCATCACCTTCGTCTATGTCACCCATGACCAGGCCGAGGCGCTGGCGCTCTCGGACCGGATTGCGGTGATGCAGCTCGGAAAGGTGCAGCAGTTTGGAACGCCGCTCGAGGTCTACACCACGCCGGCGAACCGCATGGTGGCGGATTTCATGGGGCTCGTGAATCTCGTGCCCGGCAAGGTGCGCGATGTGCGCAACGGCGCCGGCACGATCGAGCTTGCTGACAATCTCGTGATCGAGGCGCCTGCGCTCGGCGGCGCTGGCGCGGGCGAGAGCGTGGACGTGTCGATCCGGCCTGAGAACATTCGCCTGCGCGCGCCATCGGCGGCCCCCGCTGCACAGGCCAAGATCACCAGTCATGTGTTTCTTGGCAACATCAGCGAATATTACGCAGCGCTGCCGTCCGGCCAGGTGCTGCGGGTGCAGACCCACCCGCTCCAGCATTTCGAGGTCGGTTCAGACGTCGCGCTCGAGATCGACGCCAAGAGCTGCAGCGTGTTTCGCCGCACATAGCAATCGGAGCAGACGCATGAACAAGCCGGTTACCCCAAGCTCCGCCATCCGTGGCGAGGAGCATTGGACCAATAAGGGCAGCGATGTGAAGCTGTTCATGTGGGAGAAGTGCGTTGGCGACCCGGCTCAGACGCGCGGTACGATCCTGTTCGTGCACGGCTCGTCGATGGCCTCGCAGCCGACCTTCGATCTGCAGGTGCCCGGCCGCAACGAGTTCTCGGCGATGGATTTCTTCGCGGCCCGCGGCTTCGACACCTGGTGTGTCGACATGGAAGGTTATGGCCGCTCGACCAAGACGCGCGACAACAACGCGCCGATCTCCTACGGAGCGGACGACTGCTTCGAAGCCGCGACCTATATCCAGAAGCTGCGCGGCAAGCGCCCGTTTTTGGTCTATGGCATCTCGTCAGGCGCGCTGCGTGCGGCGCTGTTTGCGGAGCGTCATCCCGATATGGTCGGACGTCTGGCGCTCGACGCCACAGTGTGGACCGGCGAGGGCTCGCCAACGCTCGCCGACCGGCGTAAGCGGTTGCCCGAATATCAGACCAAGAACCGCCGGCCGATCGACCGCGCCTTCGTGCATTCGATCTTCACCCGCGACCATCCCGGCACTGCCGACAACGACGTGGTCGAAGCATTCGCGGACGCCATCCTCAAGCTCGACGATTCGGTGCCGACCGGCACTTATGTCGACATGTGCGCGCATCTTCCGGTCTGCAATCCGGAAAAGATCAAGGCCGCAACCATCATCATGCGCGGCCAGTACGACGGCATCGCGAGCCTCGAAGACCTGGTGAAGTTCTTCGAGAAGCTGCCCAACCCGGACAAACAGTTCGTGGTCATGCCGGGCATCGCGCATGCTTCGCTGCAGCAGAAGAATTACGCTCTGGTCAAACACATCCTGCTGAGCTTCTTCACCCAGCCGGAACCGATCTATCGAGGCGAGCATTGATTTTTTGCCGTCATGGCTGGGCTTGTCCTGGCCATGACGCGTGTGGAACCGGAGGAGCAAGCCATGATGCTCAAGCTCAAACTCGCGCTGTGCGCCGCCGCGCTTATCGGACTGTCCCCCGCGAACGCGCAGGAGGCTGTCGATGTCGCCAAGGCCAAGGCCGAAGGCAAGGTGAGTTGGTACACGTCGACGCCGATCGAGCAGGCGCAGAAGATTTCCGCGCTGTTCAAGCAGCAGACCGGCATCGAGGTCGAACTGTTCCGCTCCGGCGGCTCGGCGATCCTCAGCCGCTTCCAGCAGGAGATGGTGGCTGGCCGCGCCGCAGCCGACGTGCTTACCCACTCAGAGCCCGCCGCTGCCAATGCGCTCGCCAAGAAAGGCTACTTCGTTCTGTTCAAGCCGAAGAACTTCGACAAGGTTCCGGATGCCGCCAAAGCGGCTGATGGCTCGTTCGTCGGCCAAAGGCTTAACCTGATGACGCACTACTATCGCAGCGATCGCGTTGCGGCGGCCGACGAGCCGAAGACCTGGGATGATCTCACCAATGCCAAGTACAAGGGCAAGCTGGTGATGACCGATCCGTCGTTCACCTCGCTGCAGGTGTCGGTGGTCGGCACCATGTCGAAGGAGCGCGGCTGGGGCTTCTACGAGAAACTGCGCGCCAACGACACCATGATCGTGCAGGGCAACCAGCAGGTCTCCGACATGCTCAAGCGCGGTGAGCGGCTGATCGCGGTGGGCGCGCTGGACTCCTACGCGGCCGATCTCAAGCGCGAGGGCCATCAAGTCAAGACGCTCTACCCGACCGATGGTGTATTCATCATTCCGTCGCCGACGTCGGTGGTGAAGGGCTCGCCGCATCCGAATGCCGCGAAGCTGTTTGCGGAGTTCATGATCGGCGACGACGCCCAGAAGGTCTTCCCCGCCGATGGGGGCTATTCTGTGCGTATCGACATCGCGCCGCCGGCCGGCTCGCCCGATCTCAAGAGTCTCAAAATACTTTCGGTAGACGGGGACTACATCGAGCGCGAGACCCAGCGGATCAAGCGCCGGTTCAACGAGATTTTCTCCTGAAGCTGCGCTAGTGCCCCGTTTCCGAAGTTCGTGATACACCTCAGCGCACTCTGACACGAACTTCGGAAACAAAGGGGCACTAGCAACTCTATGATTTTAGTGCCGCTTTTCGATTTGAAGTTCCCAGCAGAGTTTACTGCAGGTGGTATATGAACTTCAAATCAGCGGCACTAGGATAGAGTCGCGTCCGACGGTTGTGCGACGCCGCAATGCGCGCGGCTGCGAGCGGCCGTTTGGCTTGCCATCGATTCCTGTGGGCGGACGTCCGTCCGGCCCCCCAAGTCAGGGTGGCGCCTGCTAGAAGGCCGCTCGACGTGGAAATCAAAGATCCTGGAATCAAAGATCGGAGCTCGTCATGCGCTGGTTTCGCGCCCTCATGCCGCGGGAAGAGCGCTTTTTCGAGTTGTTCTCCCGCCACTCCGATGTGGTGGTCGCTGGCGCCAAGGCGCTGCGCGAAATGCTCCAAGGCGGCGACGCGGTGCCGCGCCACTACAAGACCGTGATGGACCGGGAGCACGATGCCGACGACATCACGCGCGAGGTGCTCATCGCCGTGCGGCGCACCTTCATCACGCCGTTCGACCGTGGCGACGTGAAGGACCTGATCACGTCCATGGACAACGCCATCGACCAGATGCAGAAGACCGCCAAGACCATCATGCTGTTCGAGCAGCACTCGTTCACCCCGCAACAGAAGCAGATGGGCGATGCCATCGTGACCGCGGCCGGCCTGGTGCAGGAGGCGATGCCGCTGCTTTCGTCCATCAACACCAATGCCGGCCGGATTAGCCGAATCAGCGAACGGATTTCGCAGATCGAAGGGGAGGCCGACGAGCTCCACGATAGCGGTCTGCAAGAGCTTTATCGTGCGAACCAGCCGTCGAACTCGATGTCATTCTTCATCGGCGTCGAGGTCTACGATCACCTCGAAAAGGTGGTCGATCGCTTTGACGATGTGGCCAACGAGATCCACGGCATTGTGCTCGAGAACGTCTGACGGGCTGGAGCCACCGCACCATGGATGTCGTTCCGCTTGCCCTGCCGGTTCTGATCGGGCTCGTTGTGGTGGCACTCGCGTTTGATTTCCTCAACGGTCTGCACGACGCCGCCAATTCAATCGCCACGATCGTGTCGACGCGCGTGCTTCGGCCGCAAACGGCGGTGGCCTGGGCAGCGTTCTTCAATTTCGTCGCATTTATGATCTTCGGAGCGCACGTTGCGCAGACGGTCGGCACCGGCATCGTCTCGGCCGACATTGTCGATGCGCATGTCGTGTTCGGCGCCCTGATGGGGGCGATCACTTGGAATGTCATCACCTGGGTGCTTGGCATTCCGTCATCAAGCTCGCATGCCCTGATCGGCGGCCTCGTCGGTGCGGGCACCGCCAAGGTCGGGATCAAGGCGATCGTCTGGGATGGTCTTGCCAAAACCAGCGCCGCGATCGTGGTCTCGCCTTTGACGGGCTTCGTGCTGGCGCTGGTTCTGTTTCTGATCGTGTCGTGGCTGTTCGTGCGCTATACGCCGTTTGCGGTCGACAGGACCTTCCGTTCGCTGCAGTTGGTTTCGGCATCGCTCTATTCGCTCGGCCATGGCGGCAACGATGCGCAGAAGACCATGGGCATCATCGCGGTTCTGCTCTACTCGCAGGGCCATCTGGGTAAGGATTTCTATGTTCCGTTCTGGGTCATGCTGGCCTGCTACGCCTGCATGGGGCTCGGGACCTTGATGGGCGGGTGGCGGATCGTGCACACGATGGGTTCGCGCATCACGCGGCTGCGGCCGTTCCAAGGCTTCTGCGCGGAGACCGGCGGCGCCATCACGCTGTTCGCAGCGACCTGGCTCGGCATCCCGGTCTCCACCACGCATACGATCACGGGTGCCATCGTCGGTGTTGGGACGGCGAGGCGCGTCTCATCGGTGCGCTGGAGCGTTGCCAACAACATCGTGATTGCCTGGATCATCACGATCCCGGCGACGGCCTTTATCGGCGCGCTGTTCTATGCGCTGTCGAATTTTTTTGGTTAGACTTTGATTTGATTGGATTGAATTGGATCAAAGTCTAACTTTTTGTTTGAGCATGATCTTTTCCGAAAACCGGCTTCCACTTTTCGGGATCATGCTCTAAGCCGGCTGCGGCTTAAACTGCAACTTTCTGCAGGAAGGTCTCGACCTCGGCGCGCAGATCGCCGGCCGCCGTCGCGACCGCTTCGGATGCGGACAGCACGGTCTCGGCGGATTCGCGTGTCTCGCTGGCGGCACCCACAACGTCGGCCAGGACTGTGACGATTTGCCTGGTTCCGCGTGTGGCGCTGGCCACGTTTCTTGAAATGTCCGCTGTGGCGGCGTTCTGCTCGTCCACGGATGCTGCGGCTGATGCCGTAAACCGGCTGATTTCGCCCATGCGCGCGCCGATTCGGCCGATCGCCTCCACGACGGTGCGAGTTGAAGTCTGCACGGCGGCGATCTGACCCGTGATCTCGTCGGTCGCCCGTGCGGTCTGGATTGCGAGCGACTTCACCTCGGAGGCGACAACCGCAAAGCCGCGCCCGGCCTCACCCGCACGGGCCGCCTCGATGGTGGCGTTGAGTGCCAGGAGGTTGGTCTGTCCGGCGACGGTCTGGATCAGCTTGACCACGTCGCCGATCTTCTGCGCCGCCTTGGCGAGGCCGCCGATCTCTTGGTTGGTCGATCCGGCCTCACTCACAGCGTTGCTTACCAGATTGTTGGTCTGGCTGAGCTGGCGGTTGATCTCGTTGATCGAGGTCGACATCGCCTCGGCAGCGGCGGCGGCAACCTCGACATTGTCCGATGCCTCATTCGATGCGTGAACAGCGCCTTCGGCGCGCTCGGAGGTCTTGCGCGAGGCGGCAAACAGCGTGTTCGCCGTCTTTCGCATCGCGTCCGCATAGTCGCTTACGGTCTTGAGCATGGATTCGGCTCGGCCGCGGAACGTCGTGATGGCCATGTCGATCTCGGCGCGGCGCCTATCCTGCGCGGCCACGCGGTCGCGTTCCTGGTCCTGGCGGAGCCGCTCGGTGATGTCCTCATGCGTCGATACCCAGCCGCCGCTCGGCAGCAGGCGGTTCGAGACGGAAAGGAAACGCCCATCCGGCGTCTCGACGATTCGATCGACGCTCTCGCCGCGTGCGAATTGTCGCATCACGTTATCGACATACTTTTCTACGTCGCCGCTGAATGTGCCCACCTTGACGCGGTGATGGAACAGCTGGTGCAGCGTGTCGCCGCGTTTTGCCTGCTCCGCTGAAAGCCCGTACATCTCGCGATAGCGATTGTTGATGAGGATCAGTCGTCCCGCCGAATCGAACATGCCTAGTCCCTGTGACATGTGATCGAATGCCGTGGCCATCTCCTGATCCTGCTCGCCGTGATGGCGGTCGATGAAGGTGGCGGCAAGGCAGATACTCAGAACGGCGACGGCCACGCACGCGACCGCGACGGCAACCAGGCCGGGCACAAGGGAGAGCGCACTGATCGCCCGCCTGGAGTCCGGAACGACCTCAATAGTGCCCAGCGTCGTGAAATGTTGCGAAACGATTGCGAGTGTCAGCAGGGTCGTGACCGCGAGCGTTGCCTGCGTGCTGCTGCGGCGCGATGCAGCCGTCAAGGCTGCCATGGCCAATAGAATTGCGATCGCGGTCGACGCGGTAAGGGGGCTCGTGTCCCAGCTCACGCTTCCCGGCGCCTCGACGGCCCACATGCCGATGTAATGCGCTGCGCCAATGCCGGCGCCGACGATCGCGCCGCCGGCGAGTGCAGCCCACCACGCGCGACCAATGATTGCCGTCGCCAGCCCCAGGGACGTGACGCAGATCGCGATCAGCAGCGAGAGCAGGGTAGGGCCGAGCGCGTAGGTGACCGGAACTCCCGGCCAGTAGCCGAGCATGACGATGAAATGAGTTGCCCAAATGCCGAAACCGGTGGCGGCGCTGGACGCCGCGATCGATATGATTCGAGTGGGGCCGCTCAAGACTTGCGCGCGACGCAGCAGGTGAACCGCCATCAGGCTCGCGCCTACGCAGACCATCGCCGCGCCGGCGACGAGACGCCAGTCATGTTCCGTCGCGAGACTATGGAGGACGCGAAGCATAGCGACCGCTTATGGTGGATTACGGCGAGAGGTTAGGCCGAATGCATTGTCTTAGCGTTAACAAAGTCCTTTCGGTGAGGCCGAATGGGTTGGGCACTAGACCGCGACCTTGTGCAGGAAGGTGTCGACCTCGGCGCGCAGGTCGCCTGCTGCGGCTGCAACCGCTTCGGATGCGGTGAGCACAGTCTCGGCTGATTGACGCGTTTCGGTCGCTGCACTCACGACATCGCCCAGCACGGTGACAATCTGCCTGGTCCCGCGGGTCGCGCTTGCAACATTCTGCGAGATGTCGCCGGTCGCAGCATTCTGCTCGTGCACCGACGCCGCAGCGGACGCCGTATACTCGCTGATCTCGTTCATGCGCGCCGCGATGCGGCTGATCCCCTCGACCGCGGTGCGCGTCGATGTCTGGACGGCCGCGATCTGCGCGCCGATCTGGTCGGTTGCTCGCGCAGTCTGGACGGCAAGCGACTTGACCTCGGAGGCGACCACCGCGAAGCCGCGTCCGGCTTCGCCCGCGCGGGCCGCCTCGATGGTGGCATTGAGCGCCAGGAGATTGGTCTGCCCAGCGACGCTCTGAATGAGTTTGACCACGTCGCCAATCGTCTGCGCCGCCTTGGCGAGCCCACCGATCTCGTCGTTTGTGACAGCGGCTTCGCTCACCGCGTTGCTGACCAGGCTGTTGGTCTGGCTGAGCTGGCGGCTGATCTCATTGATCGAGGATGACAGCTCTTCAGCAGCGGCAGCCGCGATCTCGACATTGTCGGAAGCTTCGTTGGACGTGTTGACCGCACCTTCCACGCGCTCGGAGGTCTTGCGCGAGGCGTCGAACAGGGAGCTCGCGGTCTGTCGCATCGCCGCGGCATGGTCGCTCACGGTCTTCAGCGTCGCCTCGATGCGGTTGCGAAACGCTGAGATGGCCATTTCGAGTTCGGCGCGCCGCTCCTCCTGCTCGGCGGCGCGATCGAGCAGCTTGGACCGCCGTTGCCGCTCCGTGATGTCCTCGTGCGTGGCCACCCAGCCGCCGTCCGGCATCGGCCGATTCGAGATCGAGATCGTCCGTCCCCTGATCTCGACCACAGTGCCGAACATCTCGCCCCGGCTGATGGACTGCTTGGCCGCCGCCATATAGGTGTCGACATCCGATACGAAGTTGCCATTCGCGCGCCGGGTTTCCAGCAGCTGCCGCAGCGAAGTGCCCGGCACTGTCTGGTCCGGTTTGAGGTCATAGAGAGTCCGGTAGCGGTCGTTGCAGATGACGAGCTGAAAGGCGCCGTCAAACATGCACAGGCCTTGCGGCATGTTGTTGAGCGCTGTCTCTAGCTGGGCGTTGATCACGCGGAAGCGGCGGTCTGCGAAGGCTACGATCAGGCTCATGCCAAGCACGGCGGTCGTGAGGCAGACGACCACGGTTGCGAGCCAAGCCGGCGACAGCGAGGTCGGGCTCAGCACGCGGGTGGGATCGGGCGTGATTGTAACCGCGCCCATCGCAGTAAAGTGCAGCGCCGCGATGGAGAGCGTGAGCAGGGTGGCCGCGCCAAATGTGGTGGAGGCGGTTTCCGGGCGGGCCGCGACCGCGAAGGCTCCCGTGGCCAGCAGGGCTCCGACGAGAATGGAGGCAACCACCAAGTCCACGGACCAGCCGACCTGGCCGGCAACCTCGAGCGCGTGCATTCCCAGGTAGTGCATGGCGGCAATGCCGAGCGCCACAATGACGCCCCCGGCGACGAAAGCCGCCCAGGTTTTCCGACCGATCGCAAACGCAAGGCCAAGCGAGGTGATCACAATCGCCGCCAGAAGGGAAAGCACGGTCGGCACGACCGCGAAGGCGATGGGAACGCCCGGTTCGTAGGCCAGTATGGCAACGCAATGGGTCGCCCAGATGCCGAACCCGGCGGTGCAGCCGGCGGTGCCAATCCAGAGCGCGCGAACGCGCCCTAAGGTGGCCTGTGCCCGCCGTACCAGGTGGACCGTCACAAGGCAGGCACACAGGCACACCAGTGCTGCAGCCAGGACGAGACGCCAGTCGTGTTGCTCGGTAAGACAGCTGAAGACTTGAAACATTGGCCCGCTACAATCCCGTGTTGCTGCGGACAACCCTAGGAAAAATACGTTGTTCTTGTGTTAATAATAACTGAAGAGCGCTGGCCCATCACAGATTGTCTTTGTCAGCTCGCTGCAATCGATGGTCGGTATCAAGACTCCTGGAACGCTTCCTGGCGGCTACGCCGGATCGCCGGCAGCGCAACAATGAGCAGCAGAATGGCGGCCGCTATCAGCAGCCCGAGACTGATCGGCCGGTTGAGAAAGATCATCGGATCGCCGCTCGAGATCCGCATTGCGCGGCGCAGATTGTCCTCCATCAGCGGCCCCAGCACAAAGCCGAGGATCATCGGCGCCGGCTCGCATTCGAGCCGCATGAAGATGTAGCCGGCGACGCCGAAGAACGCCGCGACCAGCACCGAGAACGGGCTGTTGCCGATGGTGTAGACGCCGATCGCGCAGAACAGCAGGATCGACAGGTAGAGGAACCGATAGGGGACCTTGAGCAGCTGCACCCAGATCCCGATCAGCGGCAGGTTGATGACCAGCAGCATCAAATTGCCGATCCACATCGAGGCGACCATGCCCCAGAACAGCTGCGGGCGCTCGCTCATCACCTGCGGGCCGGGCTGGATGCCGTGGATGGTCATGGCGCCGATCATCAGCGCCATCACGGCGTTGCCCGGAATGCCGAGCGTCAGCATCGGGATGAACGAGGTCTGCGCGCCGGCGTTGTTGGCGGACTCCGGGCCGGCCACGCCCTCGACCGCGCCGCGGCCAAAGCGGGAGGGATCGCGCGCGATCTTCTTTTCGAGCACATAGGCTGCGAAAGCGGACAGCGTCGCGCCGCCGCCCGGCAGCACGCCCAGGATCGAGCCAAGGCCGGTGCCGCGCAGGACCGCCGGCCAGGCCAGGCCGAAGTCCTCGCGCGTGGGCCAAAGCCTGGTGATCTTTTCGTTCATGACCGAGCGACTTTCCTCGCCGCGCGTGAGATTGGCGATGACCTCGCCGACGCCGAACACGCCGATCGCCAGCACGGCAAAGTCGATGCCGTCGGAGAGCTCCGTGATGTCGAAGGTGAAGCGCTGGCTGGCGGTCTGTCCGTCGGTACCGACGAGTCCGAGCAGGAGGCCGAGGATGATCATGGCAATCGCCTTGAGCACCGAGCCGTGCGCCAGCACGACCGCGGCGATCAGGCCGAGCACCATGAGCGAGAAATATTCGGGTGCGCCGAACGACTGGCCGACGCGTGCGAGGGGCGGCGCGAATGCCGCAATGATGAAGGTTGAGACCGTTCCGGCAAAGAATGAGCCGAGCGCCGCGATCGCGAGCGCGGAGCCAGCCTTGCCCTGGCGCGCCATCTGATGGCCGTCGATGCAGGTGACGACCGAGGAGGTCTCGCCGGGAAGGTTCACGAGAATCGCCGTCGTCGAGCCGCCATACTGCGCGCCGTAGAAAATGCCGGCGAGCATGATCAGGCCCGACACCGGCTCGAGATGGAAGGTGAGCGGCAGCAGCATCGCGATGGTGGCGATCGGCCCGATGCCGGGGAGCACGCCGATCAGGGTTCCGATCAGAGCGCCGATCAGCGCGAAGCCGAGATTGGCGGGCGTCATGGCGACGCCGAAGCCGATGGCGAGGTTGTTGAGAAGCTCCATCACCACACCGGCCAGACCGGGATCGTCAAGCCGAGCCCGAGAATGAAGATCGCCCAGGAGAGCGCGATGAGCACGACCGCCGCCAAGAGCGTCTCCCAAATCTTGATGTCGCGCGCAGCGATCGCGCCGATGCCGACAAGGAGCAGGATCGAGAGCACGAGCCCGAGCTGCTCGATCGCGAGCGCGAAGGTGACGAGGCTCGTGCTCACGACCACGATCGGCATCAGTTGCCGCCAGCTGATGCGCTCGGGCGGTGCGTCTTTCTCGCGTAGCCCCTGCACCACGATGGCGGCGCCAAGCCCCATAAGGATCCAGCAGAGCAGGCGGGGCACATAGCCGGTGCCCATGCGCAGCGCCGTACCGATCGGATAGTCGCGCGACAACCACAGCCCGAGCGCCGCGATGGCAATGAACATCAGCCCGGCAAGCACGTTCTTGCGCGCGAGGATGTGGAGCGGGTGTGCCGAAGACGCGGTCTTGGGGCTGTCGATGGTCATGCGGATACGTTTAGGTTTCGATCCGTACCTTACCCGCTTCCTCGGTAGTTGTTTTGAGGTTCCCTCCCCCCTTGTGGGGGAGGGACAGGGAGAGGGGTACGCTTCCTAAGCAAGGTGAAGCCGTATTGCGAATTGTCTCCACGACGCCGCTTAAATTCGTGAGGACCTCTTCATTAGTGAACCGGAGCACTTTGTAGCCTTCGGAAACAAACCAAGCGTCGCGTTCCGCGTCTCGCTGAATCCTGGTTTCAAAATCGTGACTTTCGCCATCGAGTTCAACAATCAAGCGGTGCGAATGGCAAACGAAATCCGCAATGTATCGGTGTATCGGGACTTGCCGACGAAATAACAAGCCATCGATGCGCTGCGCTTTGATATGGCGCCAGAGCAGTGTCTCGGCACGGGTCATGGTCGTGCGGAGGCGCTTCGCACGGGATCGTTGCAGGTCGCTCACAACAGCGTGCGGCATGCGCCGTCACCCCTCTCCCTGTCCCTCCCCCACAAGGGGGGAGGGAACCTTGTGGCACACACCTTCGCAACTATAGCGATGTAGCTGGGTTTAGCTTTTAAGAATGTGCGGACGTTGGTCGCCTCACTCCGTGACGTCGATTTTCACCGCAGCGGTGATCTTTTGCCAGGTCGCGATCTCACCGGCGAGCCAGGTCTTGGCCTCGTCGACCGACTTCGACGGCACGATGTTGAAGTTCTGCTTGTTCAGCGCTTCCTTCGCGGCCGGCGCCGCCAGGGCCTCGACGGCGGCCTTGTGCAATGCTTCGAGCACAGGCTTGGGCGTTGCAGCCGGTGCGAACATCGCGTTCCATGCGACGGTCCCGACATCCGGGAAGCCGACCTCCGCCATCGTCGGCACGTCCGGATAGGCGGCGAGCCGCTCACGATTGACGACCGCGATCGGCTTGAGCTTGCCGGCGCGCACCTGCGCGGCGGTCGAGGCCACGTTGAGGAAGGAGGCCTGGGTGTCGCCGGTGATCATGTCGTTGATCACGCCGGAGGCGCCCGCCTTGTTGTGGATCGCGATCATGTCGAGATCGCCGGCCCGCTTGGCGAAATAGGCCATGTCAAAATGCGGGTAGCTACCGGCGCCGACCGTGCCGTAGCGCAGCTTGCCGGGATTCTTCTTGGCGTAGTCGACCAGCTCCTTGACGTCCTTCACGGCGAAATTCGTCGTCGTCACCACCAGGAATGCCGGCACGTCGATGAGGTTCGTCACCGGCGCGACATCGCGGTCGTAGTTGACCTTGAATTTGCTCGCGAAGATGACCGGCGTGATCGCGTTGGTGGATACGTTGCCGACCTGGATCGTGTAGCCGTCCGCCCGCGCTCGTGCCATTTCCTCGATCGCCAGGATGCCGAAGGCGCCCGGCTTGTTCTCGACCACGAACGACTGCCCAAGCGACTGGCGCATCGGCTCGCGCGACGATGCGGGCCACGATGTCGGTGGCGCCGCCGGGCGCATAGGGCACCAGGATCTTCACCGGCTTCGACGGGAACTTGTCCTGCGCTCCGGCCTGCCCCAAGGCGAATGCGAGACCCGCCGCCGCGAGCAACGTCACGCCAATCCGTCTCATGTCACTCTCCCGTTTCCTGTTGGGTCGTTTCCAAATATCGGGCGCCGGGCCTCGAATCTCAGTTCGGCTTGAGCCCCGCACCCTTGATCACCTTTTCGGTTGCTTTGATTTCAGTCTCGACAAGTGCGTCGAACTCGGCTGGCTTCAACGGCATAGGCTCGAGCGCAAGCTCGGCGAGCTTCTGCTGCATGGCAGGCGTCGCAATGGCCTGCATGGTTGTCGTGTAGAACTTGTCGACGATCACGCGCGGCGTCTTCGCTGGCATGAACACGCCGTACCATATGGTGTAATCGGAGTTTGCATAGCCGGCCTCGAGCGACGTCGGCACGTTGGGCAGCGCGGACGCGCGCTGCGGCGTGCTCGCCGCGAGTGCCACCACGCGGCCGTCGCGGATCAGAGGCAACGCCGTCGAAATCGGACAGTAGTAGAAGTCGACGCGTCCCCCAAAGATGTCGGCGAGCGCTTCCGGTCCGCCGCGGTAGGGAACGTGGGTCGCCTCAATCCCCGCACTCTGGCGGAACCGTTCGGCGCTGACGTGGGTCGCGGTGCCGACCCCGGCGGAGGCGTAGTTTACCGTCCCCGGCCTGGCCTTGGCGGCGGCAACAAGATCACCAACGGTCTTCCAGCCCTTCGCTGGCGAGACCACCAGAATGTTGGCGTTCTTGCCGAATGCAACGACGGCGGAGAGATCCTTGGCGGTGTCGTAGGGGATGTTGTCGATGATCGACGGCGCCACTGTGTGCGCCGACGAGTTCGCCAGGATCGTGTGGCCGTCGGGCTCGGCTTTGACCACGGCACCGACCGCGATCGTGCCACCAGCGCCACCGCGGTTTTCGACAATGATAGGCTGCCCGAGATCGGCTGCAACGCGCTCGAATACGGTGCGCGGGATGATGTCGGTCGCGCTGCCGGCGCTGAATGGAATGAAAGCCTTGATCGGCTTTGTCGGCCAATTCTGTGCAGAAGCTTCCGAGATGCCCAAGGGGACCAGGGCGGCCAGGCAGACGGAGACGATCAAACCTACGCGCTTCATCGTGCTTGTCCTTTCATGAATTCGCGCGTCACGCCCGGCCGGACGATCTGTTACGCTGCGTTGCTCATGCGGCTTTCGTGCCATGCAGGCTGTGCGAGGCGTCCTTGACGGTGAAGAATACGACGTCGGCGTCGGCTGTCGCCTCGGCGGAATGGATGACATTCGACGGCACGTAGACGACCGAGCCGGGCTTGGCCTCGATCTCGCTGTCGCCGATCTTGGCGCGGAAGGTGCCCTCCAGGATGTAGATCCACTGCTCGTTCGGATGCGAGTGCGCGACCGCGCCGGTGCCGGCCGGCATGCGCATGAGGGCAACGATCATGCGGTCGCCCTCGACCACGCCTCCCTCGACCGAGGAATAGTCCGGTCCGCCCTTGATGTGGTTCACGCGGGCAAGATTGAACAGGTATTCGCCGGGACCCGCGCGCTTGGCGCCGGGCGTGCGGGCCTGTGCTGGCTGGCTCGACATCGCGCCTCTCCGTCCATCCCATGTTCGAAAAGCCGGATCGTAGTGGGGCCAGGCCCCTCCCGCCAGGGCCCGCGCGGTCGCAGCGCTCCGTTCTTAACCAATGGTTGCGAGGCTGTTGGGCAATCTCACCGAAACCGTGGAAATCGCGGGCTTCGTGCGGTAACTCTTTGCCGCAAGCCGCCCTTCCGTTATTTCCAATGCAAGAACTGTGGGTTACGTAGGGGGCTGAGTGGGAGACGAGGCGAAATGGGGGAGATCAATTTGACGACCCGGCTTGTGGCGGGCCTCTTGGTTGCGGCGGGGCTTGTTGCGTTGGTTGGGTGCGCTACCGATCACGATCCGCAACAGCCTGCCGAGCCGAGCTTCTACAACAGCTTGGCGTCCGCGGATGCCAAGCTGGATGCCGGCATGGCGGCCTCGATGATCTCGGGCTATCGCACCAACAATGGCTTGTCGTCAGTGCGGGTCGACCCCGAGTTGACGAAGATGGCGCAGGCCCAAGCCCAGGCGATGGCGGCGCGCGACAAGCTCGAGCACAATGTGCTGCGCGATTTCAACGCGCGGATGCGATCGTCGGGATTCGATGCCAAGGTCGCGGCCGAGAACATCGGGGCGGGCTACCACACGCTGGCGCAGGCCTTCTCGGGTTGGCGCGATTCGCCGTCGCATCGCAAGAACATGTTACTGCCCGGCGCAACCCATATCGGTATTGCCACAGCTTACGCGCCTCAGTCGAAATACAAAGTCTTTTGGGCGCTAATACTGGCTACACCGGATCGTCCGCGCGGGTAACTGAGCGCGGTTGACTTGTCGACCGGTACAATCACAGTTTCGACACGGGTTTGCGCCAACTGAGGCGATCGTTGCGGCTTGCTGGGGGCGGCAAGGAGCTGTGACGACAACACACAGCGCCATACGGCGCTGCGCGTTGCTGAGGACGCGGTCGAGTATGGGCAGGGGTAGAGCGACTTTCATCCGCTTGCTGTTGGCGGGGGTCTTGGCTGTGGCCAGTGCCACTGACTGGGCGCGCGCTCAGGGCAGCAGCACCAACTTCCCTCCGACTGACGGAGGACCTTCGCGCGGCGACAACGGCAACACAGGTGGCGGTCACAACAACAAAGCGGTCTGGTACGTCGTTGGCGGCGTCGCTGTAGCCATCGTAGGCTGGATGATCGGTACGCGCGTGTTCAATCCGGATCCGCCGCCAAGATTGGACCAGCCTCCCGTCATTCCTCCGTTCGATCCGGTGTCGCTGCCAGCGCCGGGGCAGAACCCGCCGCCCAGCCGAGGGCAGGGCAAGCAGGGCAATCAAAATAACCAGGGCAATCAAAGCAACCAGGCTGGCACTGCCAATCTGCGCAACGGCTTCAACCTTCCGCCGCTCGGCGAGACCCGCTTCGTTCAGAACGAGGTGATGCTCGACATCCCGTCGAGCGTGCCGACCGCGACGCTGGATGCGGTTGCGGCGCGCCATGGCATGACGCGGCTGGAGACACAGTCGTTCCGGCTCACTGGGCGTACGCTGCATCGCTGGCGCCTCGATGGCGGCACCGCTGTCCCGGACATGATTCGCGTACTGGCACGCGAGAATCAAATCGCGGGTGCGCAGCCACTCTACCTCTTCGAACTCGCACAAGACATGTCAGGATCCACGGCTGGCCTGGTGAACGGCGACCAGTATGCGCCCGAGAAGCTCAGCCTGCCCGAAGCCCATCGGCTCGCCACCGGCAACCGTGTGCTGGTCGGCGTGATCAACTCGGGCGTCGATGCTTCGCATCCTGATCTGGCGGGTGCGGTCGTGGCCAATCTCGATGCGGCTAACGACAACGCTCCGCACCCGCATGGCACCGGCATGGCGGGCGCGATCGCGGCCCATCGCAGCATGCTCGGCACCGCGCCGCGTGTGGGGCTCCTCACCGTGCGTGCGTTCAGCACGCGGTCTAACAGTGCGGATGGCACCACGTTCAACATCATCAAGGGTCTCGACTGGGCGGTCGAGCGCGGTGCCCGCGTCATCAATATGAGCTTCGCGGGGCCGGCTGATCCGCGCCTGCGCGATGCGCTGGCGCGCGTCGCCAAGAAGGGCGTTGTGCTGGTGGCGGCGGCCGGCAATGCCGGCCCGCAGTCGCCGCCGCTCTATCCAGCCGCCGATCCGAACGTCATCGCGGTGACCGCGACCGACATGGATGACAAGCTGTTCTCGGGCGCCAATCGCGGCAATCACATTGCGGTCGCTGCGCCCGGCGTTGACATCCTGGCCCCGAGCGTCAATGGCACCTATCAGTTCACCACCGGAACCTCGGTCGCCTCCGCGCAGGTGAGCGGCATTGCCGCGCTGCTGATCGAGCGCAATCCGTCGCTGACCCCCGGCGATGTCCGCCGTATTCTCACACGCACCGCCAAGGCGCTGGGGCCACGGGGCAGCGAGCGGGATTTCGGTTCGGGGCTCGTCGACGCCTATCAGGCGGTGTCAGCGGCGCGCTCGTCGGGCGTGACGGCCGCGGCGCCCTCCAAGACCAAGACGAAATAGCAAACTCACCAGTCGGTTGTCGCGAAAGAGCCGTCAGCGCGGCGCCGCGTGCAATCGGCGCAGCCGCTCCAAGACGCCTGGCGGTGCCGCGTAGGTGCGCGCGACCACCTCCTGCAACGCCTCGCCATTGTGCGGCTCGCTTGGCCCGAGAGACAGCCGCGCGCTCTCGGAGATGAAGCCTGGATCCGCGAACGTCTCCATGACCGCCTTGCGCATGGCGGCGAGGCGGTCGGCTGGCACGCCCGGCGGCATCACCAGCGGACGGCCAAGCGCGAGCGGCGCGAACGCAGCGTCGAGCAGGATGCGGTCGTCGTCGTTCCCGGCCGCGTCGCGCGCGGACGGAACGCCCGCGAGCTCGGCGCGCTTTTCCGGCCCGTACTGCAGCAGCGCCTTGATCTTCTTCTGCGGCAGCCAGTCGGATTTGGTCGCCTGCAGCGCCGAATAGATCACGCTGGTGTAGCCTTCGAGCTCGCCGCGCTCGAGGCCGTAGAACGCATCGGTCAAAGCCGGATAGCCGGTCTTGACCTTGAGCTTGAGGCCGAGCACGTCGTTGAACAGCCGGGCGTGGAAGGCGGGCGTCGAATTGGCGCCAGCTGCCCCGACGGTGATGTCTCGCTCTTTCGCCTGCGCGAGCGTATCGATCGGCACTGCATTCCAGAGCACGAACAGGCCGGTCTCGACACTCGGCGTGCCGAGCCAGTTGAATTTGGTCGCGTCGAAGCGCGCCTCGCGCGCACCGAGCAGCGGATCGAACGGCGTCTGGCTCTGCAGGAGGCCGATATAGGTGCCGTCGGTCTCAGCGCCGCTGAACAGCGCGTTGGCGGCCGCGAGCCCGCCGCCGCCCGCCATGTTGCGCACCAGGATGATCGGATTGCCGGGCAGATGCCTGGTGAGGAAGCGCGCCAGCGTACGAGCGAGCGTGTCATAGCCACCGCCCGCACCCGCGCTCACCATGATGGTGACGGTCTTGTCGCGATAGAAGTCCGCGACGGACTGGGCGTGGGCAGGAGCGGCGAGGATGCCCAAGAAAAGTGCGAGTGAAAGTTGGGTCGGTAGCCGTGACCTGGCCACACCGTCATGGCCTCGGACTAAACACCCGTCCCGGCCATCCACGCCTTCTCTAACCGAATTGCGCGCAGACGTGGATGGCCGGGACATAAGCGCGTTCACGCGCGTCTTCGACGCGCTATTGCCCGGCCATGACGAGTGAGGCAAACGCATCATCCCACTACTCCAGCCGTACGTTCTTGGAGAACTCGTAGCTCGGGCTCGAAGCGCACTCAAACTGCCAACGGATCGTGGCGGAGTCATAGCCGCCGCCGAACACCTCGGTGAGGAACTGCTGCTGCGCCGCCCAGCCGGCGTCCGCCTGCGGCTTGCGATAGCGGCCCGGCATGGTGTCGTTGAGCCAGCCATGCGGGGCATCTTTGTAGATATGGATGTCGTAGCTCTTTTTGTGCCGCTCGAGGCTGTCGCGAAAGCGGCGCACATCGTCGAGCGAGATGATGTGATCGGTTTCGCCAAAGGCGCCGAACACCGGGCAGGGCAGCGCCGCGATGATATCGTCGAGCGCCTTCGGCTGCAGCTTGTTGACTTCCCATTCGCGCTTGGAGGCGGCGCCGTACCAGACGACGGCGGCGCTGATCGGCACTTCCGCCGCGAACACCAGCGGATGCCGGCCGGTCTGGCAATAGCCGCAGACCGCGACGCGCGTCGCGTCGGCAATCTTCTGCTTCTTCATCGCGGCGAGCGCAGCGTTGATCAGCTCGACCGATTCCGGATCGGTCATGTCGTAGCGGCTGTCGCCGGCATTGAGGATGCGCTGATCGGAGTGCCGGAAGAAGAAGTTCGGCGCCAGCACCGCGAAGCCGTCGCGCGCCGAACGCATCGCCTGGTCGCGAGTATGTTTCACCAGGCCATAGCGCTCATGCATCAGAATGACGGTCGGGAACGGGCCGTCGCCGGCCGGGTAGGCGAGAAACGCAGGCATCCCGTTGTCGCAGACGATGTCCTGCGTGGTGATATCGGCGTGGCGTGCCGCAATGGTCATCTAGTCCCTCCGCTCGTCATGGTCTCGCAACGACCGTTGTCATTGTGTCATCAACTCCACTGCCGCATCGACCGTCATCACCCGGCCCATGCGCGGGAACACGCGCTCCATGAAGAACTCGTTGTTGTTGCCGCGCATCGAGTAGCATGCGTCGCGCACCACCACGATGCCGAGATCCATGTCGCGGGCCGCGAACACGGTCGCCGCGATGCCGACGTCAGTCGAGCCGCCCGCGATCACGATGGTGTCGATGCCGCGCACGCGCAGCTGCAGCGCGAGATTGGTTTCGAAGAACGAGCTCCAGCGATTCTTCGGCACCATGACGTCGCCTGGCGCAGGTGCAAGCTCGGCCGCGATCTCGGCGTCCTTCGAATTCTTGCGGATGTGCGGCACGATCGGCGTCTCGCCGATGGGGCGCAGCTCCATGTCGGTGTCGGTCAGCCGCTCGACCACGTCGGAGCCGTCGGGCGCATGCGATCCCGATGGATAGAACGTGGTGAGTCCAGCCCGCCGCGCCCCCGCGAGCAGCCGCTGCAGGTTCAGCAGGATGTTGCGCTCGGCGAGAAACGCGCGCTTCTTCGGATCCCCCGGATGCAGATAACCGTGGAGCGCGTCGAACAGGATCAGGCCGGCATGGCCCTTGTCGAGCGCTTTTCTCAGCCGTGAAATCCTGGCCATTCCTGCTGCTCACGCCATCCGCTCGCGGCCATTCGCCACGGGATATTCCGGACGCCCTCCCAGATGTATCCTAGCAAGCGCTGACGATCGAAGGGAATGCCACAAGGGAATGCCAAAAGGGAAACTTGGAATGCTGTTTCGGACCGCCTGCCTCGTTGCCGCCGTGGCGCTCACGGCGACCGACTCGCATGCCGACGAGCCCTACTTCAAGGGCAAACGGCTGACGGTGCTGATCGGCGCGGCGAGCGGCGGGCCGACCGACATCGAGGGCCGGCTGCTGGCGAAATATCTCGGCCGGCACATCGACGGACAGCCAAACGTTTTGGTGCTGAACAAGGAGGGTGCCGGCGGTCTTGTCGGGGCAACCTTCCTGGGCGAGGTGGCACCACGCGACGGCACGATGCTCGGCTATATGAGCGGCACGGCCTGGAACTTCGTCAACGAGCCGGAGCGCTGGCGGGTCGACCTGCGCGGCTTCGAGTTTGTGGGGTTCCAGTCCGGCACGACCGTCCATTTCATGCGCACCGACGTGGCGCCGGGCATGAAGGCTCCCGCCGACATCGCAAAGGCGCAAGGGCTGGTTGCGGGCGGCCTCGCGGTCGACAACCCGAAGGACATTCGCATGCGCCTTGGCCTCGATATGCTGGGCGTGCCGCATCGCTACGTCACCGGTTATCGCGGCAGCGTACAGGCGCGGCTCGCGCTCGCGCGCGGCGAGATCAGCATGTTCTCGGATTCGCCGCCGACCTATCGTGTCGCGGTCGAGCCGACGCTGGTGAAGAGCGGTGAGGTGCTGCCGGTCTGGTACGATACCAGTGGTGAAGGCGATTCCGCGCGCGCCGCCGCGTCCCTTGAAGGGCTCGCGATCCCGACCTTCGCGGCGCTGCATCGCGAGGTGAAAGGTGTGCCGCCATCAGGGCCGAAATGGGAGGCGTTCCGCACCATTCACAACGTCAACTCGACCCTGCAACGGCTGATCGCGCTGCCGCCCGGCGCGCCGGCGGAGGCGGCCGCGGCGCTGCGCGACGGCGATCGCGCGCCTCAACCAGGACCAGGAGTTCGCGGCGGAATCGGTCAAGACGATCGGCTTCGCGGCTGAGTACGAGACTGGCTCGGACATTGCGACGCGCGTGCGCTCGCTGCTGGTTGCCTCGCCGGAGGTGCGCGCCTTCGTGACCAACTACATCAAGAACGCATTGAAGAAGTAACTATTCACGTCAGGGGCGGCTCGCTAGAAGGTGAAGGAAAATGCCTCGGGAGGGACTGATGTTCGCTGTGCGATTGTTGGTGTTAGTGAGCCTCGGCCTCGGCGCCTTGGTTGCCCCCGCTTTGGCACAGGAGCCCTTCTACAAGGGCAAGCGCCTCACCGTGCTGGTTAACTTTGACGCCGGCTCTGCGACCGACATCGAGGGCCGCGTATTCGCGCGGCATTTCGCCAAGCACATCGACGGGCAGCCGCAGGTGATCGTGCAGAACATCGCGGGCGCGGGCGGCAACAATGGCACGCAGTATCTCGGCGAGGTGGCCCCGAAGGACGGAACCACGCTCGGCTATCTCACCGGCAGCGCCTGGAACTTCGCGAGCCAGCCAAATCTCTTCCGGCATGATTTCCGCGACTACGAGTTCGTCGGCTTCCAGGGCGGCACCGTGGTCTACTATGTGCGCACTGACGTGCCGCCGGGCATCAAGCAGCCGGCCGACATCCTCAAGGCGCAGGGCCTCGTCTCCGGCGGCATCGCGGCGACCACCGGCCGCGATCTCGCAATCCGTCTTGTGCTCGATATTCTCGGCGTGCCGTTCCGTCACGTCAGTGGCTATCGCAGCGGTGAGCGCGTGCGGCTCGCGCTGCAGCGGAGCGAGGTCCATTTCTACGCCGACACGACGCCCGGCTATCGTGGCTCGGTCGAGCCGACGCTGGTGAAAGAAGGGAGCGTGATCCCGCTGTTTGTCGACCCGATGTGGGATGGTCGTATCTTCAGCAACTCGAAGCAGGTCGAAGGCTTGCCGCTCGAGCCCTACCAGGAGTTCTACAAGCGTGTGAAAGGCTCGACGCCCACGGGTGTGAAGTGGGAGGCGTATCTCTCGCTCGTCACCCTGAACGGGACGATGCAGCGGCTGTTCGCCCTGCCGCCCGGCGCGCCGCCGGCCGCGGTTGCGGCGCTGCGCACCGCACTCGTGCGCCTCGGCAACGACAAGGCCTATGCGGAGGACGCGCTCAAGATGATGGGCTATGTGCCGGAATACGAAGCTGGCGCCGATACCAGCGAAAAGGTGCGCGCCGCGCTGACTGTGGGGCCCGAGGTCAGGAATTTCGTCGCCGACTACATCAAGGCCGGCAATTGAGTTGTCCGCCTCTCTTGTCGTGGCACATTGTGGGATCAAGCCCACCAGCCTTTGCTGGCTTGCCGGGAGGCTGGAGAGCCGCCATTATCCTCGTGAACTCGGGCGCATCGGCACAACCCGCACGGCGTTTCCCCAACGTCTGAGCGCCTTAGATGATCCCTTGTTGCCGCCGTCATGGCGAAGAAGAAGTAATGGAGCCCTGGAATGAAAGTCGCGCGTCTGTTGACTGGCGTCGTTGCCGTTGTGTCGAGCGTTCAGATAGCGGCCGCACAGGAGATCGACCCGCGCATGCCAGAAGGACCTAACCGGGAGTTCGTCTCCAAGGTCTGCAGCGAGTGTCATGCTCTCAGCAATCTCTACAGCACGGTCGGGCGTAACCGGGAAGGCTGGACCCGGGTGCTCGAGGACATGACGCGCTACGGCTTGAAGGCGACTCCGGAGGAGCGGACGCGCATCCTGGACTATCTTTCAACCGCGATGGGGCCTTGATCACAAGGCGATCCCCTGCCTGCGCAGCAGGTTGTCGAGGAACTCAATCGCCTCGCGCGGGGCGTCGGCGCCTCCCTGCACCAGCGAGCGGATGTCGGCGTCGGTCATCGGGGCGAACACTTCGCTGATGCGGCGTCCTTGCGTCAGGAACTCGGGATCGGCCGCCATCGCGCGATAGGCCTTGCGATAGGCTTCGACCATTGCGGCCGGCGTTGCAGGTGGCAGGCCAAGCCATTTGTCGGCGAGCAGCACGCCGCGCCAATGGTCGAATGATTTCTGCGCGATCGGATCGAGCTTGCCGGCGAGCAGGTCAGACAGCAGTGGCGCGTTGGGGAATTCCGGCCGCCGCACGAGCTTGCCGTCCTGCAGCCCGCCGCTTTGGACCAGCACCTTGAACTTGCCGCTGTCGATCAGGTGCTGCAGCGAGAACGTGTTGCTGGTCGCCGTCATGTCGAGCTCGCCCTGCTGCAGCGCGAGCATCAAGGCGCTCGTGCCCCGATAGCCGACAACCCATTTGGCGTTCCAGCCGAGGAAGCCGATGCCCCAGGCGGCAATCGCCTGCCCGGAGCGTGGCACGCTGCTCGCCACCCCGATGGTGACCGGTGGAGCGCTCTTGTCGCTGAGCCGCTTCTCGGCGGCGGCGTCCATGATGATCATGGAGCCGCCGCGCCCGATCCCGCCTGCGAACTCGAACCGGGTCGGATCGTAGCGCGACTGTGGCGCGCGATAGCGGATCGGATCGATCTGCGGGCTGTCGCCGGCGGCGACCGTGAGGCCGTCGGGCTTGACCTGTTGAACGAAGTAGTTGAGCGCCACAATGCCGTCGGCACCCGGCCGGTTCTCGACGATCACGGTGGGATTGCCGGGCAGATATTTGGTGAGGAATGGCGCCATCAGGCGGCCGGTGGCGTCGGTGCCGCCGCCGGCCTGCGAGCCGACGATCATGGTGATGGTCTTGCCGCGAAACGTGACTGGTTCCTGAGCCAAGGTCGGCGTTCCGGCGAGCGCTAGCAGAAGCCACGCCGCCATCGGCAATCCACTGCGCACGCCCGTCCCCTGTCTTTGGTATCAGGAGAGCGAATGCTACCCGCCGGAGCGGGGGAACGGAAGGATGCTTGATGCTTAGTGCAACGGCCGGTCGCGCTCGTCGTCGCGGCTGTCGCGGCCGAATACGCCCGGAATGCGGTTCTCGAGCACGTGCCGGTAGTGCGGACGCGGCCGGAACAGAGCGCTTCGCCGGTCGACCGCGCGCAGCGCATCGACCACGTCGTCGTAATGGACGGGCGTTGCCTCCCCTGACCGCAGCAGGGCGGGCGTCGCCTGGGCGGCGCAAGCGCGCCGTGCCCAGCCAGAGAGGATCGCCCGCTTCTCGCGCAGCGTCAGGTCGGGATCGTTGACGACCTCGCTTGGGTGGGCGAAGGCGCGTGCCGGATCCAGCAGCGCGTCGAGATCGAATGGACCGTCGTTGCGCCGGTTACGCGGCATGGAAGTCCTCTGGCGTTTCGGATGCGTGGCGTTCGGGTGCGTGCGTTCGGGTGCGCAGCCGTCGCGATTGTTTCAAATGCGGCGAGCGGCGGCGACGATTTAGTCGGCATCGCAGAAACGTTCAAGTGTTTGCGCAAAGAACTTTTGCGTCGTGCTTAACCATTCTTAACCCGTTAACGGGCCGTGAAGGCGCATGCGGTGAAGAATGCTCAGGACGGCGCCCGGCTCATCCGCATGCCAAACGCGCAGGCTGTCAGGCTGCCGGCGGTCAACAGCAGGATGCCGGCAACGCCAGTGGCCGCCGCGATCCCGCCCGCGACCAGCGGCATCAGCACAAGTCCAAGCCGGTTGCCGGTGATGCGTAGTGTCATGGCGGTCGCGCGCGCTTCGGGGGGAGCCACCAACACGATCCCGGAGATGGTCAGCGTTGCCGCAATGCCGAGTCCGATGCCGATCGCGACCGCTGCTGCGTACATGACCGGCAGCGAGGGCACCGCCATGATGGCGAAAGCGGCGGCGCCCACCAGCGTGCTGACCAGCGTGAGCGGCAGCCGCCCGACCGCCTGAATGAGCCGGGCATAGAAGACCCGCGCCACCAGTGCGGCGGCCGCGCGCACCGTCAGCAACAGTCCGATATGGGTGGCATCGATGTTGCGCTCTGCGCCGAGCAGCGGGAGATAGATCACCAAAAGGTCGCCGGCCGTCACCGTCACCACGCTGGCGATCAGAACGGCCGACATGCCGGGCCGCCGCAGCAGTTCGCCGAGCGGCACCGCGGGTGCGTCTCTGCCGTGGGCTTCTCGTGGCGCCGGCCGGATCGCGAGCGCGACGCCCACGCCAAGCGCGGCCGTGATGACGCCGACCATGAACAGCGGCCCGGTGGCGGGCACCGTCGCTCCGCCGCCGATCCAGCCAACCAGGAAAGGTCCGAGCCCCTGGCCGATCGACACCGCCACCATGTAGTGCCCGAAGGCGACTTCCCGGCCCTGCGTCGCTGGCGCTGCGCACGCACAGCATCTGCTGCGCCGCCATCAGGAACATGTGGCCGGTTCCGAGCAGGATCGTGAAGGCGAGTAAGTGGATCGCAGAGCTTGGCCACAGCCACAGGGCAACGGCGGCGATGAGCATCAGCGCGCTGCCGATCCAGGCCGCCTGGGCGTCATGACCGCGATCGATGTAGCGGCCGATGCGTAGCGCCGTGAAGATCGGAATGATGGCGAAGCTCGCCGAGATGATGCCGAGCCACAGCGCCGGGAGCCCGAGCTCGATGCTCCGATAGGAAATGGCGACGCGCACGATCAGCACCGCCACGTGGGTCACGGTCACATGCGCCAAAAGTGGCGCCAGCAGCGTCCAATCGGTGTCCCGGCGGCCGGCAAGGCGGAGCTCTTCGGTCATTGATGAACTGACGGGCTCCGGGCGCCGGTTGTTGCCATCTCCTTGCTTACTGGGTGGCGGTCTGCCTGCAAAGCCCGTCGAGCGCACAAGCGGCATGCTGCAAGCGCGTAGGGCTAACGCCGCAGCAGGTCGCGGGCGCGCCTGGCGGCCGCAATGGTGCGGGTTCGTGCGGCTTCCAGGAGGCGAGTCAACGCGAATGCCGCCCCGCCGTCTGGCCCCGGCCGCACCAGGCGGTCGGCGAGCGGCAGCCGTTCGCGCCAGATATGGTCGATCATCGGGTGGTCGGGCGCCGCGCAGGAATCGACGCGGGACAGGCCAGGCTCGGCGAGCAGCGTCTTGGTGGCCTGCAGCATGAGCTGCACGCCGGGCGAAGCGCGGGCGTGCTGCTCGTCATAGGCGATCTTCCAGCACCAAGCCGTATCGCCGCTGCGCAGCACGATGAGCGCCGCGATGGCGCGCCCGGCGAGCATGAGCCGCATGATCTCGGCCTTGCCTTCGTGCGGCAAGCGCCGCCACGGCAGCTTCCAGGAAGGCGCCGATTTGAGGGCTCGCGCCGCCGCGGTGCCGGCGCGGCCCTTCCAGCCGGCCTCTTCCAGCGCCAGGAAATCGGCAAGCGCGGCTCCGATCGCGGCAGGATCGCGTGCGATATCCCAGGCCACGGCGCCATCGTCGCCGAGCCGGCGCAGCTGCCGGCCAAGCTCCTTGAGCTTCTTGCGCGGGAGCGCACGCTCGATGTAGTCGGCGCGATCGCCGGCAGGCGCAGCAGCGCGCGCTCATGCACGGCGAAGGCCATGCTCGCGCCGTCGCGCCGCGCGAGCGCAGCATCGAATGCGCGCGCGAGCGCGCCCTGTTGCGGAAACATCGGCAGCAGCAGGAGCCGTCAGGCCGGTAGCTGCGCGATGTGATCGAGCCAGGCGCCGAGCACAGGCTCGGCCGCCTCGCGGTCGATCAGCGGCACGCCGAGCGGGGCGTAAGGGTTGATCCAGCCCACGAGCGATCGGCCACGGCAGTCCGTAGCGATGGCGCTCGGTCCGTGCCGGAAACAGGCCGAGGAGGCGTCTCGTCGCTCCCCGCGACCAGACCAGGGTGGCGCCGACGTCGCGTCCGAACACCGGCTGTGCGGCGAGCGCGAACGCGGGCTCGTAAAAGACGTTGGGCACGAGCGCGCGGGCGGCGAGCGCGCGCCACTCCGGCGGTGATCGACGCCAGCTCCGCGAGCGGCCGCCATTCGACTTCGAGCGTGGACTCGATCGTGCCGTGCACAGTTGCGTCTCAGCGCTAGGCCCGACGACCCCAGATGAAAACGTTGAAGCCGAGCTTGTGCTTGGCCACCAGCGCAAGCGAGAGTGTCTCGACAATCAGTGCGGTGGCGATCGCAATCGCCGCGCCGATGGCTCCGAAGGTGGGATCAGCAGCAGGCACAGCGCGACATTGATGCCGAAGGCCGACGCATAAACCAGCGCGCAGGCGCGCTGCTGCCCGAGCATGTTGAGAAAGCGCTCCATCGGCCCGATCGCGGCGCGCGCGACGAGCCCGATCGGCCATGATGAACATCAGATGGTGGCCATCGCCGAAGTCGGGTCCGAACAGGCTCAGCAGCGGGCGCCCGAAGGCGAGCAGCAGCAGCGTGACGGCGAGCGATGGCCAGAACGTAAAGCGGATGACCTTGGCGAGAAAGTCATGCAGGCCCTTCGCGGTCACCGGCCGCCTGATAGGCGGCGCAACGATGCGCCGTGGTGGCCGCGATCGAGAAGCCGATGAAGCGCACGAACGCCAGTGTCTTGGCGGCCGCGTAGTAGACTGCGACCTCGTCGGGCGAACGGAACTGCTGCAGCATCAGCACGTCGGTATGTGCGAGCAGCAGATAGAAGCCCTCCGCCAGCAGGATCGGCAGCGCGGTTCCGATCCAGAGCCTGAAGTCATAGGAGCGCGGCCCAGCCTCGATGTGAGCCGCGAGCCGTCGCTTGAGGATCACAAGCTGGCCGAGCGGCGGCAGCCACAGCGCCAGGCTGGCGAGCATCATGGCGGTGACGGCATCGAGCGGCAGACCTGCCAGCATAGGCGGTCGCCATGAATGCGGTGAGCAGCAGCTGGCGCACGATGTAGGTCGGAACGATCCCGAGCGCGACCCAGTCATAGGAGCGGGAAATGCCGTCCTGCACGTTCGAGAGCGCATAGGCGGGCAGCGCCGCGCAGGCGAGGTAGAGCGGGATGACGCGTGTAGTCGTCGAGCCAGGGCTGCAGCAGCCGCACCAGGCCGGCGCAGACGGCCGCGACCAGCATGGCAACGCCGACCGCCACGATGCGGCTGCCGAACAGATAGCCGCGCAGATGATCGAAGCGCTTCTGCTCGCGATATTCCGGAATGAAGCGCTGCGCCGCGGTCGCGAGCCCGAGATCGAGCGCCTGCCCGATCAGGAGCACCCAGGTCCAGACATAGACGTAGATGCCGAACTCGAAGCTGCCCATCCAGCGCGCGAACAGCACCTGCGAGCCATAGGCGAGCAGCGCGCTCGCGACCCGGATCAGGAACACGGTGCCGGCCAGCCGTTGCACCAGCATCAGGTCGCTGTCGCCGAGGCGCGCGGTCACGCGCGCCCACAGGCGCCGCCATGTGGGCATCAGCCAGGGCCGTGCTGGTTCGGAGTCGGTCAGTGCCAAGCAAGCCTCCGCACGCCCGTCCTGTGGGAGCAGGCGAGGAACCGTAGCCTTAGCAAGGAACCGTTAAGAATTGGTTGGACGATACCGCCACCCGCGTCCGTGTCCCGGGCGAGCCATAAGCGCGTTTACGCGTCCTCGACGCGCTATGGCGACACCCAGGATCCAGTGCCACACTCGCGAACTTTACAATCTGCCGCCCTGGATTCCGGCTCGCCCGCTGACGCGCTTGACCTGGACACGATCCTCTTCAAAACACCCAGAATGCGTCGGGCGGAAACTCCACGTGATAGGATTCGTGGCGGAGCGGCGCGGATGTGTAGGCCAGTACATTTAGCCCTTCGCGCGTGAAAACGACCTCCCAGCGCTCGCCCACATACATCTGCGTTGCCACGGTCATCGGCACCCGGTTCGGGCCGGGCCCGCCGCCGATGCGGGTGCGCTCGACGCGGATCAGGCCGATGGCCTGCGACCCGACCGGAGCACGGGTCTGCGTGATGCCGCTGATCTGGCACCCCATCACCTCGAGGCAGGCGCGCGTCCCCGCGTTCTCGATCAGAGTACCCGGAAGACGATTGCTCCGCGCCATGTAGCCTGCGGCAAACACAGTTGCGGGCTCGTTGTAGACCTCCTCCGGCGGACCTTCCTGCTCGATCGCGCCATCGTTCATCACGACGATCTGGTCGGCGATCGCCATCGCCTCGATCGGATCACGCGTTGCAATCAGCGTGCAGCACTCAAGGCTTGCGATGAGCTGTCGCAGCCAGGCGCGGGCCTCAGCGCGTGCGGTCCCTTCAAGCAGCGACAGCGGATCGTCGAGCAGCAAGACTGGTGGATTGCGCAGCAGCGCACGCGCGATCGCAACGCGCCCGCGCTCTGTTGCGGAAAGCTGCGGCGGAAGCCGGCTGGCCAGGTCGCTGGCGCCGACCTGATCGAGGGCTTCACGAACGCAGGATCGAATGTCCTCAGCGCCGGATGCGCCGAAGCGGGCGAAGAACGAGAGATTGTCGAGCACCGAGCGTTGCTGCAGCATGGAATCGTTCGGAAAGGCGTATCCGATGCCGCGCTTTTGCGTTGGCAGCGAGACGCTTGCGGCCGCGTCAAACACGGTCCGCCTGCCAACGTGGATCGCGCCCGCCTGCGGCTCGATGAGCCCTGCGGCGGTGCGTAACAGCGCGCTCTTGCCGCTACCTGTTGGCCCCACCAGCGCGCCTGCCATCTTCGGGCGGACGGTGAAAGTCACACCTTTGAGAACGTCGCGTTCATTGGCGCGCAGCCGAATATCGTTAACCACTAGCTCGGCCATGACGCTGCCGATCATGACCGACTGGGACGCAGACACCACTCTTGCGCTGCTGGCATCCATGGGTCAACTCCTGGTGCGGCGGTGCTCAACCGGCAAATCCGCCCGCGTCGAGGTACTCCTGTTCCTCGCGGGTGGTTGCGCGGCCAAGTGCTGAATTGCGATGCGGGAAACGTCCGAAGCGCCGGATGACATCGGCGTGCAGCTCCGACCAGCGAGTAAGATCGGGATTGCCAAGCGTGCCGACGAGCGCGACGGCGCGCTCCTGGTCGGCCAGGCTTTCGGAGTGCTCGAACGGGAGATAGAAGAACAGGCGCTCGGACGCCGGGACTTTCTGGTCGAAGCTGCGCGCAATTGCACGTTCGGCCACTCCGCGCGCAAGTGCGTCGGTCGCGAAGGCATCGGCTTTGCCGCGGAACATGTTGCGGGGAAACTGATCGAGCACGATGACGAGTGCGAGCGCCGGTTCCGCTGCGGTTTCCCAGTCGGAAAGTGGCCCGGAGGCCGCAGCGCGCCAGAGCGCCTGGAAGCGGGATATAATCTCGGCATCGAACGCCGAGTCCTTTTTGAACCACTTGGCAGGGCCGGCTGCACGCCAGAAGGCGAGCACGTCGGCTGCGCTCGTGTCGGCTGCGCTCGTGTCGCTGCCGGTGCTCACAGGCGCACCTTTCCGTTCGTTATCTGGTCGTAGAGCGCCGTGTCGATCTGCACGAAGGCCTTGGCGGCAGGATCGTTGACATAGATCGGATCGCTGATCGTGCGTGGATCGAAGCCTTGCTGCACGAGATCGATCTTCTTGACCTTGAATGTGCTCGTAGTTTCGATATCGGTGCGCAGCCGGATGAACACCGGCCTCGCGTACTCCGGCAATCGCTGGGCGAGATGCTCGCGAAACGCGGTCAGATTAAAGCCCTGCTGGGCCGAGACGGTCGCCATGCCGGCGCGGCCATCGCGCCCGGGCACCTGCACACCGTAGACGTTGGCTGCGAGTACGCCGTCGAACCCGCCGATCGCTTCTTCCACTTCGGTGGTCGATACGTTTTCGCCTTTCCAGCGGAACGTGTCGCCGATGCGGTCGACGAAGTAAAAGTAGCCATCCTCGTCCTTGCGCATCAGGTCGCCGGTACGGAACCAGACGTCGCCTTTGACGAACACGTTGTGCAAGACCTTCTTCTCGGTCTCGGTCTCGGTCGCGTAGCCTTCGAATCGCTGCCCGGGTTTCGACGAGTCCTTGAGGATCTTGCCGATCACCTCGCCGGCCTCGCCGGGCTCGCATTCGATGCAGAAGCCCTGTTCGTCGCGGATCGGCTGTTGCCGCTCGACGTCGAAGCGCACGACCTTGGTCGGGAAGCGATCGGCCAGGAACCAGGGGATGCGGCCGACAGCGCCTTCCTTGCCCTCGAAGTTGAACATCGTGACGTTGCCTTCGGTGGCCGCGTAGAACTCGATGATCTCAGGAATTTGGAAGCGCTCCTTGAACTCGCGCCAGATGTCGGGCCGCAGGCCGTTGCCGCAGAGGAGGCGCAGCCGGTGCGAGCGCTCTTTCGGATGCGGTGGTGAATTGACGAGGTATCGGCAGAACTCGCCGATATATTGCACCACCGTGCAGTTCCAGCGCGCAATGTCGTCCCAAAACTCGCGCGCGGAGAACTTCTCGCGCAGCACGACCGAGCCACCTTTGACCAGCACGGCGCCGGTCGCGAGCAGCCCGCCGGCGGTGTGATACATCGGCAGGCAGTCATACATGCAGTCGTCTGCGCGCGTGTCCATCACGCCCGCAAAGGCGTGACAGGCGAGCATCACGCGGTAGTGGTTCATGTTGGCGGCTTTGGGCATGCCGGTGGTGCCGGATGTGTAGATGAATAGCGCCCGGTCCTCGATCGTGAGCTGACGCTGTTCGTGGCCGGTCAGCATGTTGCCGGAAAATCCCTCGATCTCGCGGTCGAGGCGCGCCAAGTTCGCGTTCGCCTCGCCATGCAGCCACCAGGTCGCTGTGCCGGTCAGGTGCGGTCGCGCGGTCTCGAGCGCGGCAAGGAGTTCCGCCGCCACGATGATGTGCTTGGGCGTGACGACGTTGATGCAATGGGCGAGCGCGTGGCCCGTCAGGTTGGTATTCAGGAGCGCGACCACACCGCCGACGCGGGTAACGCCGAGCCAGAGCGCCAGGAATTCCGGCCGGTTCGGCATCAACAGGCAGACCGTGTCCCCCTTGGCAAGGTCCTGGGCCAATGCCCAGCGCGCATAGCGGTTGGAGCGCTCGGCGAGATCGCGATAGCTGAAGCGCTCGCGGTCGGAGAGGAGCGCCGGTGCGTCGCCGTGCCGGTCGGCAAGCTCGTCCACCACCTTGGGGAACGTGCGGGTCGGGTCGCGGGCGATGTGCGTAGTCATTCGCAGCGTGCGCAATGCGCCACGCGCGCAAATCAGGTCAGCCGAGAGCCGCTCGATCATTCCCATGACGTTTTCCGTCAGCACGCTGGACGCGACTCACAGCCACGGCAGCATCATGCAGCCAGCCTTTGGTGGCAAGAGCCGGCGCCGGGTTCCCCCAGCGTCAGCGATCGACACCGCCAAACGGCACCAGCGGGTTGTCGAAGAGCGCCGCCCGATCGGGCGTATCGGGTGCGCGGCGCTCGAGGAATGCGTCGAACAGCCGCGTGACCGCCTCGGGGTCGAGGTCGCGGGTGATGATGACGATCCGGGTGCGCTCGTCGGCGTCGGGCCAGCGCTCGAGTCGAACCGGTGGGTGCATGACGTGCTGGACGCCGTGAATCACCAGCGGACGGTCCGGCTCCTCGGCGATCTTCACGATGCCCTTGAGGCGCAGGAGCTTGGGACCGTGCAGCGAGCGCACGAGATCGATGAACATTTCGAAGGTCGCGCCCGGAACCGGCGTATCGGTCGCGATCGTGAAGGCGCGGATGCGATCGTCGTGGCGATTGGGATCGTGTTGATGATGGTCGTGGTGATGCGCGGCTGCCGCGTAGGCCTCCTCCGCCAGCCAGCGCTTCACGTCTGGAATCTTCTGGTCGGGATTGTAGAGCCCGCATTCGAGCAGCCGCACCGCGGTGGCTTCGCCTGCGGCGGCATCGAGGATCGGGGCGGCTGGATTGAGCGCAGCAAGCCTGGCGAGCAGCGCGTCCCTGGCACCGCGGTGCTCAGGGGTGTCGGCGAGGTCGCTCTTGGTCAGCACGATGCGGTCGGCGACCGCGACCTGCTTGAGCGATTCAATGTTGTCGTCAAGCGTGGCCGCGCCATTGATGGCGTCGACCACGGTGATCACGCCGTCGATCCGGAAGCGCATGACCAGATAGGGGTGCGCCATCGCGGTCTGCAGCACCGGGGCTGGATCGGCAAGCCCTGTCGTCTCCAGAACCACGCGGCGAAAGGAGAGGCGGTCATTGTCGAGATCGCGTAGCAGGTTTTCGAGCGCCGAGACCAGGTCGCCGCGCAAGGTGCAACACAGGCAGCCGCTCTGCAGCAGCACCATGTTGTCGTCGATGGTTCGCACCAGGAGATGATCGAGCCCGATCTCGCCGAACTCATTGATGATCACGACCGCGCCGGAGAGCGCTTCATCCTGCAGCAGGCGGTTGAGAAGCGTGGTCTTGCCGGCACCCAGGAAGCCGGTGAGCACGGTGAGGGGAATGGGCTCGGCGGGCTTCCGCAGGTCGTCGCCGTGACTCATTTCTTGTTGGCGTCTGTCTTTGGGTCTGTCTTGGAATTTGTCTTTGCCGCGGCAGGCCTTGGCGCCGCATGTGCTGCAGTCGTCTGCGCCGGCGTTGCCCGCGTAGCGGTTGACGAGGCCGCGGTTGGGGGAACTGCCGCCGTGGGGGCTGCGGTGCGCACGATCTTGGGTCGCGGCCGCGGTAATGGCACCGCGGAGCCGTCGTCCGATCGTGAAGCTAACTCGGGGCCGCCGACGGCCGTCACTGCGTTGGCGATTGCGCTCTTCGCCTTGCCGCCTTTCGGGTCGGCGGCATTGGCCGGCTTCTTGGCGGGGCCAAGGTGCACCGGCACAGGCTCGCCCAGGCGAGCCTCCTGCTGCAGCACCGCCTGCTTGTTACCAGCAGGCGCGCGCAGCGCCGACAGGAACACCGAATAGGCCGAGCCTGATGACGACAACAGACTCGCGATGGCGGCTGAATCGTCCTCGTCCTCGCTCGCCTGTTTCTTGCGGTGCTTGCCGCACATATCTTCGCGCAGATTGGGCGGCTCGGCGTTGACCGGGACGAGCGCCTCGACCGTCCCAAGTTGCGGCGTCAGCCAGCCGAGCCCGTCGGAGGCGAAGCCACGCTCGAGAAGCTGAGCCGCCTTGATGGCGCGTCCAGCTGACGACGGAGCGCCGAGCACGACCGCGATCAGCCGCTTGCCGTCGCGCGTGGCGGTCGCGACCAGATTGAAACCGGAGGCGCAGATGAAACCGGTCTTCATGCCGTCGGCGCCCGGATAGCGGCCGATCAGCGAGTTGTAGTTGCGCAGCACCTTCTTGCCGAACCGGATGCCGGGCAGGTGCCAGTAGTAGTCGTACTCCGGGAACTCTTTGATGGCAGCGCGGGCCAGGATCGCCATGTCGCGCGCGGAGGTGACCTGCTCGTCGGCGGGCAGCCCGTTCGGGTTGACGAAGTGCGACTGCGTCATGCCGAGCCGCTGGGCGTGACGGTTCATGATCTCGGAGAAGTTCTCGATCGAGCCGCCGACGCCTTCCGCAAGCACGACCGCCATGTCGTTCGCAGACTTCACCAGCAGTATCTTGAGCGCGTTGTCGACCGTAATGGTCGTGCCCACCGGGAACCCCATCTTGACCGGCGACTGCGCCAGCGCGTTGGGAGAGACCGTGAGCAGCTTGTCGAGCGTGATCCGACCTTCCTTGACGGCGCGCAACGTCGCGTAGGTGGTCATGATCTTGGTGATCGAGGCCGGATACCACGGCATGGTGGCGTTCTCGGCGTGCAGCACCTTCCCGGTCTCGACGTCGACCAGGATCTGCGCTTCTGCGGCCGCGCGAGAGACCGAGAGGCCCAAAATCACGCACAGCGCGAGTGCGCAAGTCAGCGTCTGGACAAAGGTCTTTTCACGCGAAAGCATCACATGCGCTATCCGGTTTTCAGCGGGCCTCGGGAATCATGAAGGGTCCCTAAGCAGCCCAGGCCGGTTATGTAAACCGAAGCCGGGGGCAAAAGCAAAATGGAACTCACAGGCGTGGCCGGTGAGTCCCCAGAAACGCACTAAATTGACAGCAATGATTTCTTTTTAACACTTGACTGTGTTCGTGGCGCCGCAGAAGGGCCCTGAAAGGCGTTGCAAAGCGGCTCAAATCGCAGCGCACCCGACGTCGGGTACCTATATTTTATTTGTCATTTTTTGCGTCCGCCGAAAAATGAACTCGGAGTATCATGATCGAGCTTGGCAAGGAGGCCTGCACTCATGACCGCTTGCATCATTGGATGGGCCCACACCCGCTTCGGCAAGCTTGAGGGCGAGAGTGTCGAAAGCCTGATTGTGCGGGTTGCGAGCGAGGCGCTGGCGGATGCCGGCGTCGGGCCTGCAGAAGTCGACGAGATCGTGCTCGGCCATTTCAATGCAGGCTTCTCAGCGCAGGATTTCACGGCATCGCTGGTGCTGCAGGCCTCGCCCGATCTGCGCTTCAAGCGCGCGACCCGGGTCGAGAACGCCTGCGCCACCGGTTCGGCAGCGGTGCATCAAGGCATCAACGCGATCATGGCGAAGAGTGCGCGCTTTGCGCTCATCGTCGGGGTCGAGCAGATGACGACGACGCCTCCCGCGGAGATCGGAAAAAATTTGCTCAAAGCATCCTATGTGCGTGATGAGGCCGACATCGAAGGCGGGTTCGCCGGCATCTTCGGCCGCATCGCGGCGCTGTATTTTCAGAAACACGGCGATCAATCCGACGCGCTTGCCCGGATCGCGGCCAAGAACCACAAGAACGGCGTTGGCAATCCGTTCGCGCAGATGCGCAAGGACCTTGGCTATGATTTCTGTCGTCGCGAGAGCGACAAGAATCCGTTCGTCGCAGGTCCGCTCAAACGCACCGACTGCTCGCTGGTCTCCGACGGTGCCGCGGCCGTGGTGCTCACGGATGAGGAGACGGCGCGCACCATGGGCAAGGCCGTGGCCGTGCTTGGCGCCGCCCATGTGCAGGATTTCCTGCCCATGGCCAAGCGCGACATTCTCAAGTTCGAAGGCTGTGCGCTCGCCTGGCAGCGGGCGCTCGCGGCCGCGGGCGTAGGGCTCGGCGATCTCTCATTCATCGAGACGCACGACTGTTTCACCATCGCCGAGCTGATCGAGTACGAAGCCATGGGCCTCGTGCCGGAAGGCCGCGGCGCGAGTGCGATCAAGGATGGCCTCACCGAGATGAGCGGGCGCTTGCCGGTCAATCCTTCTGGTGGGCTGAAGGCCAAGGGTCACCCGATCGGCGCAACCGGCGTGTCGATGCATGCGCTCGGTGCGATGCAGCTCACCGGTGCGGCCGGTGATTTCCAGGTCGAGAACGCGCGGCTCGGCGGGCTCTTCAACATGGGCGGCGCGGCAGTCGCCAACTATGTGAGCATCCTGGAGCGCATTCGGTAGTCGCGTGGTCCTCTGCGTTCCCGGGCTGCTGATTGTGGCATTTGACCGCGCTCGGCTCGCGGCGCGCGCAGGGTGACGCACCGCGATTGCCTCCCTCACCGGTTCTGGTTAGGTTCCGACCTCACGTCACGGGGGGGACATGGCCACGGTTCTGGAACCCACCATCGATCGCGGACCGGCGCCGGAAGGCTCGGACCGGAGCTTTGGTTTTGTGTTCGCGGTGGTGTTCTGCATCATCGGCTGCTGGCCGCTGGTGCATGGGGAGTCGCTGCGCTGGTGGGCGCTGGTGGTTGCCTTGGCCTTCGCCGTGCTGGCGCTGGTTCGGCCGCAGTTGTTGCATCCGCTCAACCGGCTGTGGCTGGCGTTCGGGCGGCTCCTGCACAGGATCGTGAGCCCGCTGGTGATGGGAATGTTGTTCTTCGCCGCGGTGACGCCCACCGGCTGGCTCATGCGACTGCGCGGCCGCGATATCTTGTCGCTCAAGCGGCGGCCCGAGCTGAAGACCTATTGGATCAGGCGCGAACCGGGGTCGCAGCCCGCGCCGGAGACGATGAAGAACCAATTCTAGGCCGTGATCCCGAAAAGTGGAGGCCGGTTTTCGGAATAGATCATGCTCAGACAAAGAGTCTAAGTCGATCAAATCGGAACCATAATCCCACCATGCGACCGAGATAGTCAGCGTTCATTGGAGTTAAGGGGCCATCATGTCGATCTTGTACGAATTGTGGTCGTTCATGCGGGTGCGCAAGAAGTATTGGCTCGCCCCGATCCTGTTCATGCTCCTGGTCTTTGGCGGCCTGGTCATCCTGGCCCAGGGCTCGGCCGTGGCTCCGTTCATCTACACGCTGTTCTAAGCCGTGCGGATCCTCGGCATCTCCGCGTTCTATCATGACAGCGCCGCCGCGCTTCTGGCGGATGGCCATATCGTGGCGGCGGCGCAAGAGGAGCGCTTCACGCGCAAGAAGCAGGACGCGCGCTTTCCCAAGAATGCGATCGCGTATTGCCTGGAGGAAGGCCGCTGCGCGATCAGCGACATCGACTATGTGGTGTTCTATGAGAAGCCGTTTCTGAAATTCGAGCGGCTGTTGGAGACCTATGTGGGCTTTGCGCCGCGCGGCTATCAGTCGTTCGCGATGGCGATCCCACTCTGGCTGCGCGAGAAGCTGTTCCAGAAAGACATCATTCGGCGCGAGCTGCAGGCGTTCGCGCCCGACTTTGACTGGCAGAACAAGCTCCTGTTCACCGAGCATCATATGAGCCATGCGGCGAGCGCGTTCTATGCCTCGCCCTTTGAGGAAGCCGCCGTGCTGACGCTCGATGGCGTCGGCGAATGGTGTACGACCTCGTCGGCGGTCGGGCGCGGCAAGGATCTGAGCATTGTGAGCGAGCTGCACTTCCCGCATTCGCTCGGGCTTCTCTACTCCGCCTTCACCTACTACACCGGCTTCAAGGTCAATTCTGGCGAGTACAAGCTGATGGGCCTCGCGCCCTACGGCCAGCCGAAATATGTCGACCTCATCCTCGACAACCTGATCGACCTCAAGGACGACGGCACCTTCCGGCTCGATCTCGACTATTTCAACTATTGCACCGGGCTCACCATGACGGGCCCGAAATTCGCCGAGCTGTTCGGCGCGAAAGTGCGCGACTGGAAGACGGAGCTGCTCACCCCGTTCCACATGGACATCGCGGCCTCGATCCAGAAGGTGACCGAGGAGGTGATGCTGCGGCTGGCGCGCTCGCTCAAGCGCGAGCATGGGCTCGACAATCTGTGCCTGGCGGGCGGTGTGGCACTCAATTGCGTTGCCAACGGCAAGATCCTGCGCGACGGCGCCTTCTAGAACATCTGGGTGCAGCCGGCGGCCGGTGACGCCGGCGGCGCGGTTGGGGCTGCGCTGGCGGCCTGGCACCAGTTCCTCGGCAAAGAGCGTAGCGTCGACGGCAAGCGCGACCTGATGCAGGGCGCGCTCTTGGGTCCCGCCTTTGCGCAGGGGGATATCGAACGCCGGCTCAAGGATGCGGGGGCGCATTTCTCGACCGTCTCCGACGATGACGTGATTGAGAAGACCGCGACATCGCTCGCTGGTGGCGAGGCGGTCGGCTGGATGCAGGGCCGCATGGAGTTTGGCCCGCGCGCGCTCGGTGCCCGCTCGATGCTGGGTGACCCACGCTCACCCGCCATGCAGAAGACGCTCAACCTGCGCGTCAAGTTTCGCGAAAGCTTCCGGCCGTTTGCGCCCGCCGTGCTGCGTGAGGACGTGGCCGACTGGTTCGAGCTCGATGCCGATTCGCCCTATATGCTGCTCGTTGCCGACGTGAAGAAGGAGCGCCGTCGGCGCATGACCAACGAGGAGGAGCAGCTCTTCGGCATCGACAAGCTCAACGTGGCGCGCTCCGACATTCCGGCCGTCACGCACGTCGACTATTCGGCACGGGTGCAGACCGTGCATGCCGACACCAACCCGCGCTTCCATGCGCTGATCTCGCGTTTCAAGGAGAAGACCGGGTGCGGCGGTGCTGGTGAACACGAGCTTCAACGTGCGCAGCGAGCCGATCGTGTGCACGCCCGAGGATGCCTTCCGCTGCTTCATGGGCAACGAGATCGAGCTGCTCGTGGTCGGCAACTGCATGCTGCGCAAGGCCGAGCAGAACCCGGCGCTCAAGATCGACTACAAGGACGAGTTCGAGCCGGATTGAACCAGCGGGTTCGGCCTCAGGAGCCGGCTGCTGACATCGGAGTGCCCGGCTCAGTCGGCGGCTTGGCGGTCTCGGCCACCATGAACTGGGTACGAGCAAGCTCGGCGAAGCGGCCGCCCTGGCGCACAAGCTCGTCGAAGTTGCCTGATTCCACGATGCGTCCGCCTTCGAACACCAGGATGCGGGTGGCGTTGCGAATGGTGGCAAGCCTGTGAGCGATCACGAACGTGGTGCGCCCCTTCATGACCTCGTCGAGCGCCGCCTGCACCTTCGCCTCGGTCAATGCGTCCAGTGCGCTCGTCGCCTCGTCGAGGATCAGGATCGGCGGGTTCTTCAGCAGGGCGCGCGCAATCGAGATGCGCTGGCGCTCGCCGCCCGATAGTAGACGTCCGCGCTCGCCGACCTGCGCCTGGAAGCCCTCCGGATTGCGTTCGATGATCTCCAGCGCTTGCGCGCGCTGGCAGGCCTCGCGCATCTCTTCTTCGCTCGCGTCAGGCTTGCCGACCTGAAGATTTTCCTGGATCGTTCGATTGAACAGCAGCGCTTCCTGGAACACGACGCCGATATTGCGCCGTAGTGCCGACAGCGTCAGCGCGCGGATATCCATGCCGTCGATCTTGATCTTGCCCGACTGGGGGTCGAAGACGCGGTGCAGGAGCCCGAGCGCCGTGGACTTGCCTGCGCCGGTCGCACCCACGAGCGCAATCGTCTCTCCCGGCAACGCGGTGAAGTGCAGGTCCTCGACCGCGGGGCGCTTTCCATCATAGGAATAGGTGACGTTCTCGAACTCGATCAGCCCATGCAGGCGGCCGGGATCCACGGCGTCGAGCCGGTCTCGCACCGCCGGCTCGGTATCGAGGACGTCGAAAAATTCCTGCAGCCGTGGCGCATCCATCACCAGGTGATTGGCGAAATAGACCACCGCCTCGAGCTTGCCGATCAGCAGGGTGGCGAAGCTCATGAACATAACGATCTCGCCGACGGTGGAGAGCCCGGCCAGATAGAGATAGATACCGACGACCAGGATCGCCAGCATCGTCAGGGTGGTCGCAGTCCGGCTCAGAACCGCCGCGAACGCCCACCATGAGAGCACCGGCATCTGGGCGCCGAGCAGCTTGTCGCCGACGCTGCGCATCAGCGACACTTCGGATTCGATGCGTGCGAAGCTCTGGATCAGGGCGATATTGCCCAGCGTGTCGGTCGTCCGCTCAGCCATGTCGGTATAGTGCGACTCAACCTGCCGCTGCAGCTTTTCGGTGTGATGCAGCACGAACGCGATGAGCGCCGCGAAGATCAGGCAGAGCAGGATCAGCAGCAGTCCGAAGCGCCAGTTGATGAACAGCGTGAGCGGCATCAAGACAAGAAGAGACACAAAACCCGTCAGGTGCTCGCGGAAGAATGAGAGCCACAAGCTCCACAACGTATTGGTGCCGGTCAGCATGATTTTCATCAGGCGGCCGGAATGGGTGCCTGTGTGATAGCTCAACGGCAGTTGCAGCACATGCTCGAAATAGTCGGTGCGTACCTTCTGGGTATGGCGATGCGCCAGCCGGTCGGCATGGAGCGCCACCATGGTGCCGGCCGCGATTATAAAGAGGCCGAACCCCACCCACATACCTACAAGCACGATGACATCGGACCATGACACCGTCCGAGTTCCACCTTGCGCATTCGCCAAGGTATCGATGATTCGGCCAAACAGGACTGGCTCGATAAATTGGGCCGAGGCGAGGGCCACGTTCGCAACCGCGAGGGTCCAGCCCAAGCGTGCTTCGGACCCCAGCAGCGCCAGTACCCGGATATAGAGTCCCAGAATTTTCATGTATATCGGTGAGCCTCTTGCCCACTCTAACGAAATGGCTGCCGCCCGCAACGAATGGACGCGCCAAACAGGTGGAGAAAGGCGTCCTACAAACGTGCAATTATGAAGAATTTTAGTATTGTATAGTGTGCGGGGTTGAGTAGTTGCTAGCAAAATGCGCTACGTTGTGGTGGAGTCGCGTTAAACCTGCTTGAATTGCGTCTGGCTGGCGCAAATGATCTGCTCGTCTGGAGCGAGGCAGCTGGGGATGCGGCATATTGGAATCTTGGAATCGGGTTCGAATTTTGGAATCTCGACCGGATCGACAATTGGAACGGCGTGAGCGCAATGTTGAATATTCCGACTGATCTCTTGCGAACTTTGACCACCGTTGTGGACCTGAGCAGCTTCACCAAAGCTGCCAAAGCACTGGGGATCACCCAGCCCGCGGTAAGCGCCCAGATCAAGCGCTTGCAATCGCTTTTGGGGTACGACCTGCTCGACAAGCGGGCGCCCGGTGTGATCCTCACTCCGCGCGGAGAGTTCGTGGTCAATCAGGCACGCCGGCTGCTGTCGATCAATGACGATATCCTGCGGTCGACCAGCGGCGGTCGCATCTCGAAGACTTCTGCGGGTCGGAATTCCCGGTGACTATGCAGGCTCGCGAGTTCCGGAAAAGCTTGCGCGTTTCCGCCTGCGGTGGCCCTCGATCAACTTCATTGTGAGTAGCGCGTCCTCCGAGCAGTTGCTGCGCGATCTGGCGCAGGGCGATCTCGACGTGGCGATGGCGGTGACTGAAATACCCCCGCCCCTGATCGAGCCAAGGCATACTTGGATGCGCGAGGCGGTGTGGGTAGCGAGCCCTGCGACTCGGATCGATCCGAAAGGCCCGGTCCCTCTTGTCTGCTACGGCGAGGATTGTGCTTCGCAGCGGGTCGCGGTCGCGGCGCTTCGGCAGGCCGGGCGGACCTGTGAGTTCGTCTATACCTCTCGGAGCCTGGTGAGCCTCGCGGCCGCTGTCCAGGCCGGTTTCGGCGTCATGGCCATGCCGCGCGGGCGGGCATCGAAGAAGGGCCTTGTTGTCTGGGAAGGGCCGCCGCTACCGAAGCTGCCGGAACTCTACTGCGGCATTTACGTGCGCGAGGGTGGGACTTCGGCTGAGATCAATGATCTCGCCGACTATCTCGAAGATTTGCGCAGCGAGCCGATGGAGCCAGGTGAGGAGCAGGCCAGCGGCACGATCTCCGTGATGCGGCCCTCCAAGGTCGGGTGAGCCTTCGCATCCTGGCTTTGCGGTTTGCGCAATGGGATCGCAGCAAGCAATTCCTGCCCTCAATTCCATTGTTGTCGATACCCGCTACCGTAGTATGGGTGACGAGCCGCCCTAAGCGGCGAAGTTCGCCATAAGGAAACGGCATGATCAGCCAATCCGATATTTGCGCTCGAGATATTTGCGCTCGATGTGTTGCTGGCCTTGCGTCGCTTGCCGTGCTGGCCTTTTCAGCGTCTCACGCGGTGGCTTCAGATGTCCGCGTCTACACGTCCGGCGCTCCCGCTGAAATTCAGAAAGGTTTTGCCCAGAGATTCAACGAGGCGAGCGGTCATCGGCTGGTTATCACCTCAGGGACGCTGGCCGTGATCCAGGACCGGCTGCTGGCTTCCGACGCGGCTGACGTGGTGGTCTTGCCCATGCCCTCGGTCGACACATTGGACAAGGCTGGAAAGCTGCGTGCGGGCAGCCGGATCGGTCTCGCGCGAGTAGGGATTGGTGTTGCGGTGCGGCAGGGCGCGACCTTACCCGACGTCTCGACCGTGGATGCGTTCCGCAAAACATTACTGGCAGCGCGCTCGATCGTACATCCGGATCCCAAGGGCGGCGGCTTTACCGGCGCGCATATCGACAAGGTCTTCGAGCGCCTAGGGATCGCCGATGTGGTGAGGCCGAAGGTCAAGCTGATGTTCGCCATCGGTGGCGGCATGGCAGCGGTGGCCAAGGGCGACGCCGAGATCGGCCTTTTCAATGTCAGCGAAATTCTGCCGGTCTCGGGCGCTGCTCTTGCCGGCGCGTTCCCGGCCGAGCTGCAGAACTACATTACCTTCGGGGGCGCTGTGTCGGTCGACAGTCCAGCTCCGGATGTCGCGGCCGAATACCTGCGACTGCTGGCGGGCGCGCGCGACGCATGGGCTGCAGGCGGATTCGAGGCGATCGGCGCACGCTGAGAAACGGGTTCGTCCTGTTAACCATATATTAGCCTTAACTCTTCCAACCCGATGGTTGTACCGCTAGGGTGCAGCAATCGAGCTTGGCGGGCAGCACGGGACGTCGCCGTTCGACTGGCCAGGCTTTTCAAGCCGCAAGTCGTAGCAGGGGAGTCATGATGTTTCGGGCATTGTCGGCGGCAGCTTTGCTGCTGTGCGTGAGCTATCCGCAGGCGGACGCAGCGGATATTACCCTCTGGTCCCCGGGTGCAGTTGCCAGCTCGCTGCGCGAGCTCGTTCCGCAATTCGAGCAGGCCACCGGCCACAAGGTGACGGTCCAGTATTCGCCAGCGCTGGCACTGGTGGACAAGCTTAAGGCTGGTGAGGCCGGCAACGTCGCCATCGTCGGCAGCTCGGCCGCTGACGAGCTGATGAAGCTCGGCAAGCTTACCGCTGGCAGCAAGGTTTTGATTGCTCGGGTCGGTGTCGGCGTGTTTGTACGTCGTGGCGATCCGAAGCCTGACATCAGCTCGCGCGATGCATTCGTGCGCTCGGTCATGAACGCCAAAGTCATCTCCTATTCCGATCCCAAGCTCGGCGGCACCGCCGCCAACTATGTCGGGCAATTGATGGGTTCGCTTGATGTCACTGGATCGATCGGGCCGAAGACCAAGCTGACGCCGCCGTCAAAGCCGCTTGCCGACTTCGTTGCCAGTGGCGGAGCTGATTTTGGGCTCAATCAGATCACCGAGATTCTGCAGGACCCGCGTCTTGAGCTTGTGGGGCCGCTGCCGGCGGACATCCAGTTCTATACGGAATATGCAGCTGGTGTGATGGCCGCGAGCGCACACCAGGACGTCGACAAGGCGTTGATCGCCTTTTTGTCGACGCCAGCCGCTTCGGCGGTCATGAAGTCGAAAGGCTTCACGCAGTTTTAGAGCATGATGCCGAAAAGCTTGCCCCGGACCTGATCAGGGGTGGAAACCGGTTTTCGGGAAGGATCATGCTCAAACAAAAGGTCAAGCTGCTTGGGCGCCACGTGGCGAGCCTGATCGATCAAACGTCAGCTCGCTGAGCGGAACGGGGCGGCTGAACAGGAAGCCCTGCGCCAATTGGCATCCGGCGCTGCGAAGAAGCGCGAGCTGTTCAGTCGTCTCGACGCCCTCCGCGGCGGTTTCGATGTCGAGCGCGCGCCCGAGGCCCGCGATCGCGCATACGATCGCAGCGCTGTCGGGGTGGCTCGTCATGCTCTGAATGAAAGTCTTGTCAATCTTGATCTTGTCGAACGGGAACATCTGCAGATAGCGCATCGAAGAGTATCCGATCCCGAAATCGTCAAGCACGATCGAGACGCCGAGATTCTTGATCTCATGCAGCACAGCCACGTGTTCCTCGTTGTTGTCGAGGAGCACGGTCTCGGTGATCTCGAGCTCCAGCCGGCTGGCTGGCAGTGCGCATTGCTCGAGGATCGACTTGAGGACGCCCGGAAGACCGGGCTGCTTGAATTGCGCTGGCGACATGTTGACCGCGAGCTTGAGATGTGCCGGCCACTGCACGGCGTCGGCGCAGGCTTTGCGCAGGATCCACTCGCCGAGCGGAACGATCAGCCCGCTTTCCTCCGCCAGCGATATGAACTGGTCTGGAGGGATGAGGCCGCGCTCGGGATGGCGCCAACGGACCAGCGCTTCGACGCCGCAAGCGTCAAGCTTGCCCGCATTGACGATCGTTTGGTAGTGCAGCTCGAACTCATTGCGCGCGATCGCCTTGCGCATGTCATCCTCGAGCTCGCGGCGCTCGCGTGCTGTCGCCTCCATGGCGGGCTCGAACAGGCAGTAGCGGTTCCCTCCGAGAGACTTGGCCCTATAGAGGGCGAGATCGGCATTCTTGAGCAGCGCATCCGGATTGGTGCCGTCCTGCGGCGCGAATGTGATGCCGACACTGGTCTCGATCGTAAATCGCCGACTCTCGAAATCATATGGCTCGGTCACGACAGCGAGAATCTTGTCGGCGAGACTGGTCGCGATCTCCTTGATACCGTTGGGCAGAGACACCAGGATGGCGAACTCGTCACCACCGAGCCTGGCAATGGTTTCGATATTGGGAATCGCATTGCGCAGCCGCTGCGCCACGACCTTCAAGAGTGAGTCGCCTACGGCATGGCCGAGTGAATCGTTCACGGTCTTGAAGCGGTCGAGGTCCAACATCAAGATCGCAAACGGGCTTCCGTGGGTCCGGAGCTTCTCGATGGCCGCGCGCGCCCGATCCATGAACAGCGTACGGTTGGCGAGCCCGGTCAGGCTGTCGTAGCGCGCCATATGGGCGAGTTCCGCCTCGGCTCGTTTCTGTGCCGTGATGTCCTGGTGTACCGCGACCCAGCCTCCGTCGCGCATCGGCTGGTGGGTGGTCGAAACGATGCGGCCGTCTTGTAGCGTGTGGACCACGCAGGTTGGCCGGTTCAGGCTGATCTGCTCCGAAGTCTTGGCGATGAAGTCCGCAGAATCCTCCGGCACTTGTCCAGCCATAACGCGCGAGGTGACGATGTCCTGGATCGATGTGCCGGGTTTGGTCTGTTCCGGCGTAAGCTTATAGATCTCGTTGTACTGCCTGTTGCAAATGATCAGCCGGCTCTGCCCATCGAACATCGACAGGCCCTGCGACATGTTGTTCAGCGCGGCGTCGAGCTGTCGTGATTTCTGCCCCAGTGAAGCTTCGGAGTTACTGAGCCGGCGAACCTGCCGCGTGACCGAGAGTAGCAGGTAGATCGAGCACACCAGCAAGGCCGCGCTACCGAAGCCGATAGTGGCGGCGCGTTGGCGCCAGCCGTCGAGCGCCGCCCGGTCGGTGACCATGATGTCGACGACGAGCGGATAGTCGGGGACGGTGCGGACCGATACGAAGTTGGTGCCGCCGTCGGATTGGCTGCCGGTGCTGTAGCCGCCGCCGCTATTGACCACCGCCGCATGCCATTCAGACCCGACGTTGTCAGTCTTGCTGGCGAGGGTGGGCGAATCCGGATGGCTGGCGAGGATCGTCCCATCCCATTTGCGCAGCCTGAACTGGTGGCTGTGAACCGATTGGATGGAGCCGTAGATGTTCTCAAAATATTCCGTGTTGACGCTGCAATAGATAATCCCGGCGAACTCGCCCGTCGCGGTTTCCAGGCGCCGGGCAAAGACGATCGTCTGCTTTCCGTCGATGCGGTTGTAGATCGGAGTTGAGGTACTGATTTGTGCGTCACTGCGGTCGCGCGCATCCATGAAGTAATCGCGATCGGCAATGTTGATGGCGGGGGTGGGCCAGGCCGCGGTCGATACGGTCAGCTGGCCATTGCGGTCGGCAATGGCGACATTGAAGGCCTGCGGCAAGCGGCCGAGCTTGTCGGCCAAAGCGTCGTGCATGCTGCGGCGGTTGAACGCGTAGCGGAAGCTCGCCGGCGTATCGATGTCCAGGTCCCTGGTCGCGCGCTTGGTCTCGATCAGTACGGAATCAATACCGTAGATGGATCGCGATAGTTGGCTTGCGAGCACCGCGGCGATATTGCCGGACTCCGCGATCGCGGCCCGAAATGCATCGGACCGGAGCTCCCAGATTGTCCAGGCGACCGCGCCCGCCGAAACACCGAGCAGGACAAGAGCGGCCCACCAGAAATCTCGCAGCGGAATTGACAGCCGCGGAGTGCGCGCCGCCTGCTCGATCGCAGGCGCAACGTTTCCACCTCGAACAGGTTGAACGGGCTCGGACATCAGGCCACGACCAAGCAGCTGCGACTGTGACTTGTAATTGCTCGCCAAGTATGCCGGCCGTCTGCCGAATTTCCGCTTAAGGTCTTGAGTTAATCAATCGCCAACACAACCTGCCACCATCCGCTGGTTCCCTTGCTCAGGCGCTCGGGAGCGCCAGAGCACGGTTCGGAAAAGACAGACGCCGAGCCGAGCCTTCCGAAAGGCTTAACCGTATTCGGATTCCGCCGCGCCAGCACGATGACCAAAGTGGCGCTTTAACGGATTCCTGCGATGGGGAGAGCTTCCAATTTGGGGTCGGGATCGCCAGTCGTCGGTGCATGCACAGGATGCCTTTCACAAGCCGCTTGAGAGAAACACTGTGCATGCCAAATCTCCATGCACGCGCTCGGTCGTTCGCCGTGTTGCTGCCGCGACCGCTGCGGTTTCTTGCGGTCGGTGGCCTTGGCCTTGCGACCAACATTGCTGTTTTCACCATCGTCTGGATGCTTGGCGTCCCCTCGCTGACCGCTGGTCTGCTGGCGCTCGTTACGGCGACAATTCTGACCTGGCGGCTCAATCGTGCCTTCACCTTTGATCGCACGGGGCGTCCGCAGCGCGAGGAAGCCATGCGCTACGCCGTTGTAACGGCGGTCGCGCAAGGCACCAGCTATGCGGTGTTCGCTGTGCTCGTGCTGACCGTGCTGGCGCGCCTGCCGCAAGCCGCGATCGTCGCCGGCGCGGCCGTCGGCGCGCTGATCTCCTACAACGGCCACCGCCTGTTCGCCTTCGCGCCTTGCCAGGCTGATGCGTCCGGTATCGCCGGTTCTTCGGACCTGGTGCGGTCATGACGAAATATGTCGACGTCTTCGTCATTGGTGCGGGGCCGGCCGGTCTCACAGCCGCCTATTGCTTGAGCAAGGAGGGATCGTCGGTTCTCGTCATCGAGAAAGATCCGGTCTATGTAGGCGGCATCAGCCGCACGGTTCGCTACAAAGATTTCCTGTTCGATATCGGCGGCCATCGCTTCTTCTCAAAATCGAAAGAGGTGGTGGACCTCTGGCGCGAGATTCTGCCCGATGACTTCATCGAGCGTCCGCGTCTGTCCCGTATCTTCTACGGCGGCAAGTTCTATTCCTATCCGTTGAGCGCCTTACAGGCGCTCACCAATCTCGGCCTCGTCACCAGCGCGGCCTGCATGCTGTCCTATGCGTACGCCAAGCTGCGCCCGATCAAGGACGCGCGAACGTTCCATCAGTGGGTGCGCAATCAGTTCGGCGAAAAGCTGTTCTCGATCTTCTTCAAGACCTACACCGAAAAGGTCTGGGGAATGTCGTGCGACGAGATTTCTGCCGACTGGGCGGCGCAGCGGATCAAGGGCCTCAACCTCGGCGTTGCGGTCAGGAATGCGCTGGTCCGCGCGGTCAGGCCTGCAGGTCGCACGCGCCGGGATGGTGAGCCTGTCGTCAAGACCCTGATCGAAAACTTCCAGTATCCGCGCAAGGGCCCAGGAATGATGTGGGAGGCCGCGGCGAGCAAGGTCGAGGAGCACGGCGGCTGCGTCCTGATGGGCCGTGAGCTGCGCCGGCTTGCCTACGATGCTGACCGCAAGATCTGGGCGCTCGAGGCAGCAACCACCGATGGCCGCGTCGAAACCTACACTGCCCGGCATGTTATCAGCTCGGCGCCTATGCGCGAGCTGGTCGAGAAGATCGTGCCGCGCCCGATCTCGATCTTCCATGCCCGAGCGCTGCGCTATCGTGATTTTCTCACCGTGGCGCTAATGGTGCGCAAGCCGGATATGTTTCCCGACAACTGGATCTACATCCATGATCCAGCGGTCAAGGTCGGTCGAGTGCAGAACTTCCGCTCGTGGTCACCCGAGATGGTGCCGGCGGACATGAACTGCCTGGGGCTCGAATATTTCTGCTTCGACGGCGACGAGCTCTGGAATATGGCGGATGAGGAGCTCATCGCGCTGGCCAAGCGCGAGATCGCGCATATCGGCCTTGCCGGCGAAGCCGACGTGCTCGATGCCTGCGTGGTGCGGCAGCCCAAGGCTTATCCGGTCTATGACGAGGACTATCGCGATAACGTCGCGATGGTCCGGCGCGATCTCGAGCTCAGCTATCCGACCCTGCATCTCGTCGGACGCAACGGCATGCACAAGTATAACAATCAGGATCATGCCATGATGACCGCCATGCTGACGGCGCGAAACATCCTCCAGGGCGAGCGCGCCTACAATGTCTGGGAGGTCAACGAGGACGCCGAGTACCACGAGGCCGGCTCGTCTGGCGTTCGTGACGCACTGCAAAGCGAGCGCAGCGTGCCGCAGCGCGCGAAGCGAGTAATCGGCGGCTGACTGCGTGAAGGGAATCGCTATGACGGTGGTCTCTTCCGGCCCGCGCGCCGACTGGCCGCTGCCACGGACCTTCGAGCTTGGCTGCATCGCGCTGTTGGTCGGACAGGCCATGTATCTCGCCGCCTCGCTGGTGCAGGGCCAATGGCTGGCCGATCCCAGCGGCCAGCCGATCGCGACCGATTTCGTCAATGTGTGGGCGGCAGGTCGCCAGGCGCTCGCGGGAGTGCCGGCGGCGACTTACGACGTCGCTCTGCACAAGGCCGCCGAAGTGACAGCGGTCGGGCATGACTTCGAAGGGGAGTATCCCTGGCTCTATCCGCCAACCTTCCTGTTTGTCGCTGTGTCCCTCGCGCTTCTGCCGTATGGGATGGCTGCGGCAGCCTGGCTGGTGCTCACGTTCTTGGCTTACCTGGTGGTCGTGCGGGGGATCATTTGCCATCGCGCCGGCATCCTGCTGGCGTGCGCTTATCCGGGTCTCCTGGCCAACGCGGTCGTGGGGCAGAATGGATTCCTAAGCGCTGCGCTGCTGGGCGGTGCGCTCTTGTTCCTGCCGGGAAGGCCGCTCATCGCTGGCTGTTTGATCGGGCTGCTCGCATTCAAGCCCCATCTCGGGATTCTGCTTCCCATTGTCCTCGTTGCCGGAGGGTATTGGCGCGCCATCGCGGCGGCTGCTGTGACTCTTGGGCTTATTGCGCTGTCATCGTGGGCAACTTTCGGCCCCGATGCCTGGACCGCATTCTTCCAGAGTCTGCCGATGGCATCGCAGTCGACGCTTGAGCAGGGCCGAGTGGAATGGGGCAAGCTGCAGAGCGCCTATGGCATCATGCGCATGATGGGTGCGACGAGTGCGATCGCATGGGTGCTGCAAGGGGTGCTGGCGGGGGCGGTTGCCGTCGCGCTCGCCGCGCTCTGGCGTAGCAAGACATCTTTCGATCTCAAGGCCGCTGCGCTTGCGGTCGGCACCGTCATGGTCGTGCCCTATATCTTCCTCTACGATCTCGTCATTCTGGCGGTGGCGATAGCGTTTCTGCTGCGCGCCTGCGGGGAGGCGGGCCCGACACCGGGCGAGGTGCGCGCGCTCGCGCTCGCCGGCCTCCTGATCGTGATCTTTCCTTTGGTGAAGGCCCCAACAGGATTTGTGGCCACACTGGTGGTCGCGCTTATGCTCGTGCGGCGAGCAAGGCTTATGCCGGCGCGGATCGGCTCCGTACCCCTATGGACATAAAACCAGTCGTTCGAGCAGCCATGCGTTTGCCGCGACCCACCCTTGCGGCAACTGCTAGTTCACGCGGCGGTCAGCAATCGGCGGCAGGAACGATGAATCGAAAATGGTTTCAGCCTTTGGCTTGGCCTTGAACGTATTGGTCAGCGCAAGTTGGTTGATGCTTTCCTCGAGCCGAATATTGTCGACCGCCCCAAAGCCATTGGTGCGAACCTCGGGTGTGATCAGATTGTCGCGGATCGCCATGCGCAGGCGCTCGAGCTCGACCTCTTTCTTGGCGCTCTCATCCCTTTTGAGCAGCGCGTCAACGGCGGTGCCAGGGTTCCTGATCGTATCGCGCATGCCATGCAGGCTTGCCCGCAGGAACGCGCTCACCGCCTCAGGCTTTTCGGCCGCCAGCTTGCCGTTCACGATAATGGCGCTGCCATAGAGTTTCAGGCCGTAGTCCGCCATTTGCAGCAGCACAATGTCGTCAATCGGCACACCCCGGTCTTTCAGGTCGACATAGACCCGGAACGAATAGCCCAGCGCCGCGTCGATCTGTCCCGCCGCAAGCATCGGGACGCGAACTGGAATGCCAATCGGCTCGACAGCGACCTTACTGGTGTCGATGTCGTTGAGCTTGGCGAATAGCGGCCATTCGCCCAGCGTCGTGCCGTTCGGCGGGATGCCGACTTTCTTGCCTTCCAGGTGCTTAGGCTCGGTGACGCCGCGGCTTTTGCGCGACACGATCGAATAGGGCGGCCGGTTGTAAACCATGAAAACCGCCTTGACCGCCGCGTTCGGGTGCTGGTCGCGGTACCTGATCAGCGCGTTGATGTCGGCAAAGCCGATGTCGTGGCTGCCCGACGCGACCCGGTTGATCGGGTCGAGCGGGACGGAACCTTCGTCGATCGTAACGTCGAGACCTTCCTCGCGGAAATAGCCGCGGTCCTGCGCGACCAGGAACATCGCCAGGGGGCCCTCGAGCCGCGAGTTCGAGCGACAGTCGCAATGGTGCAGGCTGAGCTTGCGCGGATGCGACACTGACGAATGCGACGCCGACGAGCAGGGCCGCCGCGAGCACCGCGGCGGGTCGACCGTGCCTAATGAATTGGCTCAAGGTCGACATGCGTTCCTCTGTCGTCCTCTTACACTGTGGTCGTCGCCCCGATCCGCATGACAGATCAACAAAAGAACATCATCGCGCAAAGCGCAAGCCCAGATCGCAACTCGAGCGCATATTCGTTGCGATCATTGCAACGCGGACACGATCGGTTGGGCTCCATCAAGTTGCGGCGTTAAGATTTTCCCAAGGCTCTCGACATGCAGGCTGGTAGAATGCCAGCTGTCCAAGCGCCGGAGCGCCCGTTATGGCTAACAGACCTGAACATCTGTTCAGCGCGCCCTATGCGCCGCCCGACGAGCCCATTGCGGCGATGCTGCTGGCCGGCGCGGCGCGCGCCCCGCGGGCAGAGCAGCGTATCGATCAGCGCGCAAGTCGACTGATCGAGGGCATCAGGGCAAAGGCCGGCGGCCTCGGTGGGATCGAAGACTTTCTGCATGCCTATTCTTTGTCCACCAAGGAAGGGCTTGCCCTGATGGTGCTGGCGGAGGCGCTCTTGCGCGTGCCCGACGCCACCACCGCCGACCGCCTGATCGAAGATAAGCTTGCGACCGGTGACTGGTCGGGGCGGGACGTGAAGTCGAACACCTTCCTGGTGTCGGCTTCGGCCTGGACGCTTGGCATCACCGCCCGCATCATTCAGCCGGGCGAAACCCCTGATACGATTCTTGATACGTTGATCAAACGTCTCGGCCTGCCGGCGGTGCGCACCGCGACCCGGCAGGCGATGCGGCTTCTCGGCTCTCATTTCGTGCTGGGCCAGACCATCGAGGAGGCGCTCGATCGCGCCGCCGACCATCAAGACAGCCGCTACTCCTTCGATATGCTCGGAGAGGGCGCCCGTACGGCCACCGATGCAGATCGCTATTTCGACGCCTATGCGGCCGCCATCGCGGCCATCGGGGCTTCGGCTGGCGAGGCGGCGCTGCCCAACCGGCCGGGCATCTCAGTCAAGCTGTCCGCGCTGCATCCGCGCTTCGAGGCGATCTCGCGCGCGCGTGTGCTCAGGGAGCTTGCGCCGAAGCTCTTGGAGCTTGCACGCAAGGCGCGCGACCATGACCTCAACTTCACGGTCGATGCCGAGGAGGCGGACCGGCTGGAGCTGACCCTTGACGTGATCGCTGCGGTGCTCGCCGATCCCTCGCTGCGCGGCTGGGAAGGCTTTGGGCTCGCGGTGCAGGCCTATCAGAAGCGGGCGTCCGCGGTGATCGACTGGCTGGCCGAGGAGGCGCGCCTGCTCCACCGCCGCCTGATGGTTCGGCTCGTCAAGGGCGCCTATTGGGACACGGAGGTCAAGCGTGCGCAGGAGCGCGGGCTCGCCGACTATCCGGTCTTCACCCGCAAGGCGATGACCGACCTGAGCTACCTGCAATGCACGCGTAAGCTCCTGGCCGCGCGCGAGCAACTCTACCCGCAATTCGCCACCCACAATGCCCTGACCGTCGCGAGCGTGATCGAGGACGCCGACGGCGTCACGGGCTTCGAGTTCCAGCGCCTGCATGGCATGGGCGAGGTGCTCTACGAAACTCTGACGCGTGATCTGCCGGAAGCGGCCATGCGGGTCTATGCGCCCGTTGGCGGCCATCGCGATCTGCTGGCCTATCTGGTGCGCCGGCTGCTCGAGAACGGCGCGAATTCTTCGTTCGTGGCGGTCGCGGCCGACCCTTCCGTGCCGATCGAGACCATCCTGCGGCGGCCGCAGAGCTGGATCGGCGACGCTTCGCATGCGCGCCATCCGAAGATTCCGCTGCCGCGCGATCTCTACGGCTCCGAGCGGCGCAATTCGGCCGGCGTCGAGTTCGGCGACCGCACCAGCTTTGCGGCCTTTGTGGCCGAGGTTCGTGGCGCTGATGCGCTCGCCGAGGCTACTCCTCTCATCGACGGCTCCGCGCGCGCGGGCGTCGAGCGGCCAGTTCTGTCGCCGATCGACGGCAGCGTGGTCGGCCGCGTGCGCGAAGGCGACGATGCGCTCGTGCGTGCCGCGATGGCGGCCGCGCAGGCTGCCTTCCCACAATGGCAGGCGACAGCAGTCGATGAGCGCGCGGCCAAGCTCGAGCGCGCGGCCGATCTCCTGGAGCAGCGGCGCGGCCGCCTCATCTCGCTGATGCAGGGCGAGGGTGGCAAGACGCTCGACGACGCGCTCGCCGAGCATCGCGAGGCAGTCGATTTTTGCCGCTACTATGCAGCGCAAGCGCGCCGAGTGCTGTCGCCCGAGGCAATGCCCGGTCCGACCGGCGAGAGCAATGAGCTGCGTTGCCGTGGCCGCGGCGTGTTCGTCTGCATCAGTCCGTGGAATTTTCCGCTGTCGATCTTTCTCGGCCAGGTGTCCGCCGCGCTGGTCGCCGGCAATGCCGTGGTGGCAAAGCCGGCGGAGCAGACGCCGCTTGTTGCGGCCGAAACCGTGCGCATCCTGCATGCGGCGGGCATCCCGAATGGCGTGCTCGCACTGATGCTGGGTGACGGCAAGATCGGTGCCGCGCTTGTTGCCGACGAGCGCGTCGCCGGCGTTGCCTTCACGGGCTCGACGGAAGTGGCGCGTGCGATCAACCGCGCGCTCGCCGCCAAGGATGCCCCGATCGTGCCGCTGATTGCGGAGACCGGCGGCATCAATGCCATGATCGTCGATGCCACTGCGCTCCCTGAGCAGGTGACCGACGACGTGGTCGCATCCGCCTTTCGGTCGGCTGGCCAGCGTTGCTCGGCGCTGCGGCTTCTGTGCGTGCAGGAGGACGTCGCCGATCGCATCGTTGAGATGATCGCAGGCGCCGCGCGGCAATTGAAGCTCGGCGACCCGCGCGATCCCTCGACCCACGTCGGGCCGGTGATCGATGCTGAGGCGAAAGATCGCCTCGACCGCTGGATCGCCTCGATGCAGAAACAGGGCCGCGTGCGCTTTCGCTGGGACGAGAGCCAAGCGCTGCCGTCGGCGGGCACCTATGTGCCGCCCACGATCATCGCGCTCGAGCGTGCCCGCGACCTCAAGGAGGAAGTGTTCGGCCCGATCCTGCACGTGGTGCGCTGGAAGGCTGACGCGCTTGAACAGCTCATCGATGACATCGCGGCCAATGGCTACGCGCTCACGCTCGGCGTCCACTCGCGCATCGACACGACGGTGGAGGAGATCGCGGCGCGGCTCCCGCACGGCAACGTCTACGTCAACCGCAATATGATCGGCGCCGTGGTCGGTACGCAGCCGTTCGGCGGCACCGGGCTTTCCGGCACCGGCCCGAAGGCGGGCGGCCCCAACTATCTGCGCCGCTTCGTCACCGAACAGGTGGTCACTATCAACACCGCGGCGGCAGGCGGCAATGCGAGCCTGCTCACGGCGGAGGAGTGACTTGTCTGCGCTGATCCGCACCTCTGCGTCGTCCCCGCAAAGGCGGGGACCCATAACCACCGAAGCTCTTATTATAGACGCCGCGCCATATCGCTTGGCTGCGGCGTATGGGTCCCCGCCTTCGCGGGCACGACGGAACGGCTGAGCGCGGGACGACAGACGGCTCACGCCGTCATTGTCCCATTGCCCTCATCCCGCCAGCGTCCCGGCGTCACGCCGGTCACGCGCTTGAACGCGCGGTTGAAGGCCGCTTCCGATTCGTAGCCGACATCGGCCGCGATGTCGCGATGCTCTCCTGGCTGCCGCGCAAACGGTCGGCGGCAAGCTGGATGCGCCAGCTCGTCACATATTCGATCGGCGGCTTGCCGAGGAGCGCGTTGAAGCGCTCGGCCAGCACGGTGCGCGAGGAGCCGGCTTCGCGCGCGAGGTCCTCCGCGGTCCAGCGCCGCGCCGGTGCGGCGTGCACGAGCTGCAGCGCGCGGCCCACGACTGGATCATTGAGCGCCGCCAGCCAGCCGGTGGAGTCGGTCGGCAGGCGTGCAACGTGTCGTCTGAGAATCTCGACGAAGAGCAGCTCCATCAGTCGGCCCAGCATCATCTGGCTGCCCGGCATCGCGGCGTCGACGAGCGCCACGATCTCGCGCACGGTCGAGGCGATCAGTGCGCCGACCTTGTCATCGTCGGTGCGGTCGACGAGGAGCGGCGGCAGGGTGCGGAACACTGGCGCGAACAGGCATTCGGAGGACTCGAGATAGCCGCACACGATGCGCGTTTCCTCACCGCCCCCGCCATGGCGCGCCGTGAACATGCCTTCGATCGGGCCCGATTGGACGATATCGGGGGCATAGGCGATCTCGGGCGGATCGCCGTTCCAGAATTTGTGCTGGTCGGCGAAGGGCAGGAGCAGCATATCGCCGGCCCCGATCTCGCGGCGTTGGCCGGTCGCGGTCTCGAACGTGCAGGTGCCACTCACGATCAAATGAAAGATGCTGATGTGGCGCAGATGCGCCATGGGCGTGCCTTCGTCCCAGCGTTTTGGGCTGATGATGCAGAACGGCGCCGTAAAGGAGCCGCCGAAGAAAATCGACCCGCTGAGTCGTACGGCCCGCAGCATTTCCGACAGCACGTCAGACCCGGCCGCCCGGGCAGGGCGGGCCGGTGTCTCGGCAAACGAAGGCGGTGTTCCGGTCATTGTCGATATGGCGCGTTCCGCGGATAACCACGCCCAGTCTAGCGGTTGGCCTGGGCGGATTTGGGATGCCTGCCGTGACGATAGAGGAATTCCATAGGAGGAGCATCCCATGTCGATTCATGTCTTGAAGAAGCCCGTTGAGACCAATTGGCGCAGCGCGATCGCCGAGATCGGTCCGCTCTTGGCCGAAGAGGACCGCCGCTGCGACGAAATGAATCAGTTCGTCGGTGCCAATTTCGCGTTGCTGCGTGAGCGCGGATTTCTGGAGCTCGGCGTGCCCGTGGAGCTTGGTGGCGCCGGGCTCACGCGCACCGAGCTCTCCGAGATGCTGCGGACGCTGGCGCGCCATTGCAGCTCGACTGCGCTGGCGCTCGCGATGCACACCCATGTGCTTGCCGCGACCGTCTGGCGCTGGCGCAATCAGAGCGCGCCGGTCGAAGGCCTGCTCAAGCGAGTGGCGACTGAGCGGATTCAGCTCCTGTCCTCCGGCGGCTCGGACTGGCTCGATGGCTCCGGCAAGGCCGTGAAGGTCGACGGCGGCTATCGGATTTATGCGCGCAAGATCTTTGCCAGCGGAGCGCCGTCCGCGAACCTGTTCATGACCGGTGCCATCGATGAGGATGCGCCCGACGGTCCCACGATGCTGCAATTCGGCATCCCGATGAGTGCGGCCGGCGTGTCGGTGAGGGAGACCTGGGACACGATGGGCATGCGCGGCACCGGCTCACACGATATCCTGCTCGACGATGTGTTCGTGCCGGATGCCGCGATCGGGGCGCGCCGCAAGCCGGGTGTGTGGCATCCGCTCATGCATATCGTGTCCATGGTGGCGTTTCCGCTGGTCTACTCGGCTTATACGGGTGTTGCGGAGGCTGCACGCGATCTCGCAGTGGCGGCCGCGGCCAAGCGGCGTGATCCCGCCGTGATCGATCTGGGCGTTGTCGATCTTGTAGGTGCGCTCGACACCGAGCTTGCCGCGACGCGCATTGCGCTGGACAGCATGGTTGCGTTCAGCGAGACCGCCCAGCCAGGGCCGGAGACCACCAACACGATCTTCATGCATCGCACGCTGGTCGCGCGTAGCGCACGCAAGACCGCCGATCTGGCGCTCGAAGTGGCGGGCGGGGCGAGCTATCACCGCCGCAACGGCCTCGAGCGGTTGTTCCGCGATGTGCAGGGCGCGCGCTTCCATCCGCTCCCCGAACATCAGCAGCGCCGGCTCGCCGGCCGTCTGGCGCTCGGCCTGCCGATCGACGGGTGAGGTTATTTGGCGGCGCGCACAAACAGGTCGTAGAGCGTCACCAGGATCTCGACCACGATCAGTGCCACGATGATCATTTCAAGCCGCACGCTGCGCTCGGCGTCGATAATGTCGCTGAGCGCACGGGCGGTTTCGTTGATGACCGAGAGCTTGCGGGCGAGCCCGATTGCACGCTCCTTGAGCTCGTACTCATCGGCGAGCCTGGCGTACAGCCGGTCAAGCTCGGGATGATCCCACAGGATGTCGGGCTTCTCCTCGATCTCGAGCCGCCCTGACATGCGGTGATGGGCCAGCAGCGCCTGGCCGATGGTTCGCAGGATCTCGCGCCGGTTGGAAGGCGAACGGCCGGTGCGGGCAAGCGCCGCCGCAAACGGCTCCGCCACCTCGATGACCTTGGCGACCTCGCGCTCGTCGTTCGACAGCGCCACGTTCTTGCCGAGCACGTCGGCAATGACCAGAAGACGGGGCGGCGAAAGATCGCGCGTCGAGATCGGGCCGCCAGGAGCGATCTGGTCGTCGCGGTCCGGCGCGATCTCGATGGTGACGCCCTCGACCTCGGGGCGGCTGAAGGCGCCGATAATGCGCGGCTTGAGGCCGCGAACCAGCTCGTCCTCCTCGACGACGGAGAGGCCGAATAGCACCAGGGCGCCGTAGCGAAACAGAACCGCGTAACCCTCTTGCCCGGCCCGAAATGCCAGCGGCGTCGTCGAAATGACATCGCTGCGCTCCAGGCCGGCGACGTCAATGCGCTCGCCAAGCAGCAAGGCGCGCGCCGTCATCTGGCGCTTCGATGTGGTGGTAGTTGATGCAGTGCTGGCTTCGGCCATGAATCCTCAATCGCCGGGTCTGCGACACAAGGTAGCCGAAGGGCAGCGATATTTTGAAGGAATCGCTGCTGCGGTGGTTAGTTACCAGCTATGCGAGCCGGAACACCGCCCTTTCAAGGAGGCAGGATCTTTCAGGAGCAGACAGGATCTCGCGAAGGGCTTATCGCGGTGACGCCTCGGCGTTTACGCTCTCCACCCCGGAATTGGCGGCGCTTGCCTGCAGCGTAGGAGCGATCCACGCCTCGTGCGGCTGCCATTTGTGCGTCTGGCCGCAGGCGGGGCATCGCAGCGGAATGGCGACGCGCGGAAGGCTGCGCAAAAAGACCCATTCGGTCTTGAGCCCGGTTGGGACCGGCGTACCGGTCCGCGGGCACTGAACCACAATATCAGCCACCGGAAACTCCTCACTCATCTAACTCAATGAAGGACCGGCCCTTGAACCGGCCCACCAGCCAGCGGCGTGATTCGCAGTTGTTGCGATGCGAGAGTCCAGAGGCTTGTCGACGGTGACCGAATATAACTGTGGATAACTTGGGATTTGAGGTTGTCTATTGGCGGAATGGCCCTTGCGCGCGCTCACGTCATCAGGCTGTCGCTGATCCATCATAGAAAGAGGGACTCCAGTTTGGTCTGAAATGCTTCGGTCTGAAGTGCATGGCCTTCCTGAAACGTACGTCCAAAGGTTTCGATTCCGATCTGCGAAGTCTCGCCGGCTTGGTTGCCGAGATGGGCGGATGCGCCGAGCGGCAACTCGCCGAAGCGATCGAAGCGCTGACGCGGCGGGACAATGAACGCGCGCGAGCCAATGTCGCGGCTGATGCGGCGATCGATGTGATGCAGCAGACGATCGAGCAGCGCGCGATGGACATCATTCTCACCCGGCGCCCGGTGGCCGAGGATCTGCGGCAGGTCGTCGGGATCGTCCGGATTGCAAACGAGCTCGAGCGGATCGGCGATCTCGCAAAGAACATCAGCAAGCGGATCATCGCCATCAACGATCAGGACATCCCGATCCGATCGTTGCGCGGGTTCACCCACATGGCGACTTTGATGATGACGCTGTTGCGCGATGTGCTGGACAGCTTCGCGCGTCGCGATGTCGCCAAGGCGCTTGATGTGTGGATGCGCGACTTCGATATCGATCGGCTGTGCGCGAGCCTGTTCCGCGATTTCCTCGCCTTGATGACGGAAAACCCGCTCGCCATCACGTTGAGCGTTCATCTGCTCTTCTGCGTAAAAAATCTCGAGCGCATGGGCGATCATGCCACCAACATGGCCGAAGCGATCTACTACATGGTGAAGGGACAGGCGCTGTCGCGCGAGCGCCCCAAGGCCGACGTCGTCAGCGGGCTGTCACTCGCGACTGGCGAGCTTGGCGAGGATTGGCTTGCTTCGGCGGCCGCTCTGCCGAGCACGGGCTAGCGCCGAGTGCGCCAGGATTGGCCAGACGGAGAGCCGACCGTCAGCCCGCATTAACTATGATTGTTTCAGTGAACCCCTTCTATTAGTATACTTTCATCACAATCGCGGTATGGTCGGGCATGGCTGATTCGCTCGACCGACTCTATGAAGCCGTGCAGGCGGCCCGCGATGGCGATCCCGCCACCTCGCGGACGGCGCGCCTGCTGCAGGCTGGTCGCGGCAAGATGGCCAAGAAGATGGCCGAGGAAGCCGTCGAGGTCGTGATCGACACGGTGCACGGGGATACCGCCGCGGTGGTCCGCGAAAGCGCCGATCTGATGTACAACCTTGTTGTGCTCTGGGTTGCGGCCGGTGTCCGTCCAGAGGACGTGTGGGCCGAGATGGACCGCCGCGAGCGGCTCCTGGGCATCGCGGAGAAGATTCCAAAGCACATGCTGGCATCGGCGGAGCCTGCGCCACGGCGCAAGGTTGTGGCACTCGCCACCCAGCGTCTGCGCAAGCGGCGCTGATCGGCCTGGGCGCCCAAGCGGCCGAGCCAACCCGGCGTGCAGGCCGGAAAACCGGTTTCCCCTCCTGCCGAAATGCTCTAAGAGCAGGGCACAACATCTCCACCCGTCATGCCCGCGCCTAGCGCGTCGAGACGCGCGTAAACGCGCTGATGTCGCGGGCATCCACGTCTTAGGGCCGCATGTGACTGCCGCATGGGGCCCAAGTCGCGGATGGCCGGAACACGCCGGTCGTGACTATGCTGCAAAACATCATCCAGCACCTTGGCCTAAGCAAACCGCCCCATGCTGAGAAGACTGTACGATTGGTGCGTCGCCGCGTCCGGCAAGCCGTATGCCACCTGGCTATTGGGCTTTATCTCGTTCGTGGAAAGCTCGTTCTTTCCGGTGCCGCCCGATGCGATGCTGATCCCGATGGGGTTGGCGCGGCCGGACCGTGCCTTCCACTACGCCACGGTTTGCACGCTCACCTCGGTCGCGGGTGGCCTGCTTGGCTATCTGATCGGCGCCGCGCTCTATGACACAGTCGGGCAGTGGCTGATTGGGCTCTATGGCTATGGCGCCAAGGTCGAGCAGTTTCGCGAAGCCTATCGGGAATGGGGCGCCTGGATCATCCTGCTCAAAGGGATGACACCGATCCCCTACAAGATCGTCACCATCACGTCGGGTCTCGCCGACTATCCGATCATTCCGTTCATCCTCCTTTCGATCGTTTCACGCGGAATGCGATTTTATCTGGTCGCGTTCCTGATCTATCGCTATGGCGAGCGGGCGCGCGCGATCATCGAGGAGCGTCTGGGATTCTGGGTTACGCTCGCCGGCATCGTGCTGGTGGCGGGGATCGTTCTGGCAATTTACCTTATCTGAGCGGACATTTTGCGCGCGTTACAATCTCATTTTCGCCATGCCAAAATGCCACTTTGGCGCATGAATGGAATGTGGAGTTCCATGACGGGGCATTGCAACGCGTTTGCTGACAGGAAGCTGGTGACCGCGGGGCGCGTGAGCCTCCTGCTGGTGTTGCTGCTCGTCGGCACTGCGGCTGCGCAGGAAGCCCCTGAACCAGCGGAGCCGCCAGTGGCTCGTCCTGGCATCTTCGATGTGATCGAGCGCTGGTTTGAGGACTCGAAAGCCCAGATCGACAACCAAGTCAAAGGCACGCAGCAGGCGATCGAAGGTGCCGCCAAGGATGCCGCCAAGGCCGGTCAGGCGGGCGGCGCCGCGCTGGGCTTTCCGGGCAGCAAGGTGGCGCGGGGGCGGGTGCGCTGTGCGGTCGCGCCGAACGGCGCGCCTGATTGCTTAGAGGCGGCCAATGCGCTCTGCCGCTCCAAGGGCTACGGCCCCGGCAAGAGCGTTGACATCAATACCGCCGACAAATGCCCAACCTGGGTCTGGTTGTCGGGCCAGCGCGCGCCCGAGGGCACCTGCACGACCGAGACCTTCGTGCTGCAGGCGACTTGCCAGTGACGGACGACGCACGCGATCCTGTAAGGCGTCTGATCGGGCGCAGGGCCGCGAATGCATGCGTCCGCGTTCCACCGTGAGCGCGAGGTCGCCCCGTGAACCTCCACACCATGCTGCTTGCGCGTGAGGCGCAAGGCCGTCCGGTGACTGTCGGCGTGATCGGCGCCGGCAAGTTCGGCACCATGTTCCTGGCGCAGGCGCGCACGACCCGCGGCCTGCATGTCGTAGGCGTCGCCGATCTCGATGTCGGCCGCGCCCGCGCGCAGTTGCGTGCCGCCGGCTGGGATGAGGCTGCCTATGCGGCGCCTTCGCTGGGCGATGCCTTTCGTCAGCGACGCGCGCACATCACAGCAGACGCCGAAGCGCTGCTCGCATTTCCCGATATCGAGGTGATCGTGGAGGCGACCGGCGTGCCGGCCGTCGGCATTCGCCACGCGTCTAGGCGCGATCGCGCATGGCAAGCATGTCGTGATGGTGACGGTCGAGGCTGATGCCCTGGTCGGGCCGCTCATCGCCGCGAAGGCGAAAGCCGCGGGGGTCGTCTACAGCCTCGCCTGGGGCGATCAGCCGGCGCTCATCTGCGAGCATGTCGACTGGGCGCGCGCCTGCGGCTTCAAGGTCGTGGCGGCCGGCAAGGGGACGCGCTACGAGCCGCACTATCACGCGTCCACGCCCGAGACGGTGTGGGACATCCTCGACAAGTATCTGCACATCGAGGATCGCGCGTCGATCAATCCCAAGATGTTCAACAGCTTCATCGACGGCAGCAAGTCGGCGATCGAGATGACAGCGGTGTGCAACGCGACCGGGCTTGCGCCGCAAACAGGAGGGCTCGCCTTTCCGCCGGCCAGCCGGTTCGAGCTAGCGGACGTGTGCAAGCCGAAGGCCGACGGCGGCACGCTCGAGCGCAGCGGCGTCACCGAGGTGGTCTCCTCGGTCGATCGCGACGGCCGCGACGTGCCGCATCATCTTGCGCTCGGCACCTACGTCGTGATCGAGGCCGACAGCGACTACACGCGCGAATGCTTCCGCGAGTATCACATGCTGCCCGATCGCAGTGGCCGCTACGCGGCGCTCTACCGGCCGATCCATATGATCGGGCTCGAGCTCGGTGTCTCGGTTGCCTCGGCGGCGCTGCGCAAGGAACCGACTGGCGTGCCCAGCGTGTGGCGCTCCGACGTGGTCGCGGTCGCCAAGCGGGCGCTGCGCGCGGGCGAGGTGCTCGACGGCGAGGGCGGCTTCTGCGTCTGGGGCAGGCAAGGCCCGGCCGAGCGCTCGCTCGCCGAGGGGCTGCTGCCGCTCGGGCTCGCCCACAACGTGCGGCTCACGCGCGACGTGGCCGTGGGCGCCTCCCTGTCCTATGCCGATGTGGCGCTCGCGCCCGACGACCCCGCGTTGCGGGCGCGCCGCGAGATGGAGGTGGCGTTCGGCCGCGGCAATGCGGGCTAATTCGCCCGATGGACCCATGGCGCGTGGGTGTTACACTGCCCCCGACAAACGATTGATCGGGAGGACATTATGATCCGCAGCACCAGACGTCAGGCCATCATCGGTGCAGCCGCAACCGCGGTGGCCGGCATGACCGGCAGACGCCTCGGCGCAGACGCCGCTCAAGGTCATCGTCTTCCCCGGGATGTCGAACCTGGCGCAGTTCGCGGCCCTTGCGCAGGGCTTCTACACCAAGCGCGGGCTCGCGGTTGACCTCGTCTACACGCCGAACTCCACCGAGCTGCGCGATGGCCTTGCGGCCGGGCGCTACCAGATCGCGCATGCCGGCGTCGACAATGCAGTCGCGCAGGTCGAGACCGCGAAGATCGATCTCTTCATCTTCATGGGCGGCAACAACGGCTTCAACAATCTGATCGTCCAGCCGGAGATCAGGAGCTACGAAGATTTCCGCGGCAAGGTCATGGCGGTGGATGCGGTCGACACCGCGTTTGCGCTCCTTCTCTACAAGATGCTGGACCTGAAGGGGATCAAGCGCAGCGAATACGACGTGAAGCCGGTCGGCGGGAGCCTCTCGCGTTATCAGGCGATGATCAAGGACAAGACCTATGCGGCCTCGATGCTCAACCCGCCGTTCTCGTTGCAGGCGCTGCACGCGGGCTTGAAGGATTTCGGATCGGCCGTCAGCGTGATCGGACCGTATCAGTCGGACGGCGGCTGGGTGTTGCGGTCGTGGGGCCAGGCCAACGGCGATGTACTGACCCGCTATATCCAGGCGAACATCGAGGGCATCCGCTGGGCGCTCAATCCGGCCAACAAGGCCGCGATGGTGGCGATCCTGGCCGAGCGGCTCAAGCTGGCGAATGAGGTCGCGGCGGAATCGTTTGACGTTCTCCCAGAACGGCTTCGCGGCCGACAGCAAGTTCGACCTCGACGGCTTCAAGAACTCCCTGAAGCTGCGCGCCGAGATGCTCGGCACCTGGGGCGGCACGCCGCCGGCGCCCGACAAGTATCTCGATTTCAGCTACTACCAGCGCGCGCTCGCCAGCATGTGAGCCGCGTCGCTTTCAGTTCGTCACGGAGGAATGACATGAAGAAGACTATCTGGGCTCTCGGCGCAGGCGCGCTGCTTGCCGCCTGGTCCGCCATCGCGATGGCGGCCGATGTGCCGAAGTTCGAGGTCGATCCGTCCTGGCCGAAGCCGCTCCCGAACAACTGGGCGCTCGGCCAGGTCGCCGGCGTCGCGGTCGACGAGCGCGACCACGTCTGGATCATGCAGCGCCCGCGCAGCCTGTCGCGGCTGGAGGCAGCCGCCGCGCAGAAGCCGCCGCGCGCCATGTGCTGCGTGCCGGCGCCGCCGGTGATCGAGTTCGATCCCGAGGGCAACGTGGTGCAGGCCTGGGGCGGCGAAGGCTCAGGCTACGATTGGCCCAAGCAGGAGCATGGCATCCGGATCGAGAAGGACCATGTCTGGTTCGGCGGCAACCATAAGGACGATGGCTTCCTGCTGAAGTTCACGCGCGACGGCAAGTTCGTGCAGCAGATCGGCAAGCCCGGTCCGCGCAAGGGCGACAACGATACGACCCAGCTTGGCCAGCCCGCCGATTTCTGGATCGATGCGCCGGCGAACGAGCTCTACGTCGCGGACGGCTACGGCAACCATCGCGTCATCGTGTTCGACGCCGCGACCGGCGCCTACAAGCGGCACTGGGGCGCCTACGGCAAGCGCCCGGCCGACGAGGTCAATCCGACCTCGAGCGATCCGGGCGGCCATCCCTATGATCCGAAGGCGCCGATCTCGCAGACCTTCAACAACCCGGTGCACTGCGTGAAGATCGCCAACGACGGGCTGGTCTATGTCTGCGACCGCACCAACGACCGCCTGCAGGTGTTCCGCAAGGACGGCACCTTCGTGCGCGAGTGGCTCTATCTGCCGGAGACGCTGAGCGGCTCGGTGTGGGACGTCGGCCTGTGGCCCGACAAGGAGCAGAGCTTCCTGATCATGGTCGATGGCGGCAACAACAGATGCGCGTCGTCCGCCGCTCCGACGGCGAGGTGGTCGGCACCTACGGCCGCTACGGCCGCAACGCCGGGCAGTTCTTCGGCGTGCACAACATCGCGCTCGACTCGCGCGGCAACGTGTTCACCACCGAGGTGTATGAAGGCAAGCGCATCCAGCGCTGGAAGGTCGTGAGCGGCGCGCCGCAGCGCTAGGTGCATCTTCCAGAGCACACGCGAATACATGGCTTGAGATGGGCAGAGCTGTGCCACATCGTTCCCTCCCCCCTTGTGGGGGAGGGACAGGGAGAGGGGTAGCAACGAGCACTGAATCTCTTTCCAATCCGAGGCCGAGCGGGTGATCCCCAACGCTCTTATGTTTTCGCCGTTCCGCAAGCCGGAGAACTCGGTGCCCTTTCTCCCCCCTCTCCCTGTCCCCCCACATAGGGGCGTTTAGGCCCGTCTTCGCGGGCCAGGGAGGGAACCACGTGGCGAGCGTAACTCACTGCCTCATGCGCGGCATCGTTTGAATGCGGAGCATGTGATGAAGCTCAATGGCAAAGTGGCGATCGTCACTGGCGGTGCCCGCGGCATCGGGCTTGCCATCGCGCAAGCGCTATGTGGCGGAAGGCGCCAAGGTCGTCATCGCGGATGTTGACGTGTCGGCCGGCGAGGCGGCTGCCCGCGCGCTCGGGGCAACTTGCCGCTTCAAGGCCGCCGATGTTGGCGATGCGCAGCAAGTGCAGAACCTGATCAATGATGCAGTTGAGACCTTCGGCACGCTCGATATCCTGGTCAACAATGCCGGCATCGTGCACGCGGCCGATTTCCTCGACCTCAAGGAAGCCGACTTCGACCGCGTGCTGCGGGTCAATCTCAGGGGCGCGTTTCTTGTCGGCCAGGCGGCGGCGCGCCGCATGGTCGATCAGGTGAAAGCGGGCCGGCCGCCGGGCGCGATTATCAACATGAGCTCGGTCAACGCCGTGCTCGCGATCCCCAATCAAGTTCCCTATTGCGTGTCGAAGGGTGGCATCGCGCAGCTCACCAAGGTGATGGCGCTGTCGCTCGCCCCGCATGGCATCCGGGTCAATGCGATCGGACCGGGCTCGATCATGACCGACATTCTCAAGTCGGTTGCGACCGACCGCGAGGCCAAGCGCCGCCTGCTTGCGCGCACGCCGCTCGGGCGCATCGGCGAGCCCGACGAGATCGCCGCGATCGCGCTCTTTCTGGCCTCGGACGATGCCGCCTATGTCACCGGCCAGACCGTCTATGCCGACGGCGGCCGGCTGGGCTTGAACTATACTGTCGCGGTCAAGGACGATTCGCTCGGCTGAAGGTTTCAATGACCGCAAAGCGATCACCCGCGCTCGACCGGATCGATATCAAGATCCTGGCCGCGCTGCAGCGCGACGGTCGGCAATCCATTCAAAAGCTGTCGGCAACCGCGGGGCTCTCGGCGCGTGCCTGTCTCGAGCGCGTGCGCCGGCTCGAAGCCTCCGGCATCATCATTGGCTACCGGGCGCTGATCGACGTCGGCCGGCTATCGAAGCCCGTCACGGTCTTCGCCGAAATCGTCCTTGAGAAGCAGGCGCGCCAGGGCGATCTCGAGAAGCGGCTCGCCGCGATCGAGGAGGTCGTCGAGTGCTGGGAGGTGAGCGGCGCCGTCGACTATGTGGCGCGTTTCGTCTGCGCCGACCTTGCCGGCTACCAGGAGCTCACCACCCGCCTGATCGATGATCCGAAGCTTGGCGTCGCCCGCATTGTGAGCCACGTGGCGCTGCGCCCGATCAGGGGCTTTGCGGGCTATCCAGAGGCGCTGTTACGTCGCAAGGGCGAGCCGTCGTAGCAGCCGATTGACGTGTAGCCCGGATGGAGCGCAGCGACATCCGGGGACGCCAGTAGCTCGGCCGCTCCCGGATTTCGCTGCCGCTCAATCCGGGCTACAAAGCCGCAACGTCTCTGCGTAGTCCTATGTTCTTGGGGAGTGGCGTTCATGCGTTTGTGGCTCCGCCTGTCCACTGCATATCTGTCCTGTGCGATCGTTGCGTTTGCGTTCGCATCCCATGCCTCTGCGCAGACCGCCGACTTGGTGGTTCTCAACGGCAAGGTGTTCACGGCGGACGAGCGCTCGTCGCTCGCCGAAGGCTTCGCAATCAAGGATGGGCGCTTCATTGCGGCCGGCTCCTCCGCGGCAATGCGTGCCCATGTCGGCCCCGCCACCAAGGTCGTCGACCTCGGCGGCCGCTTCGTGGTGCCCGGTCTTGCCGACGGCCATCTGCACGGCGTCAGCGGCGGCCCTGGTATTGATCTCGCCGAGACGCGCTCGCTCGACGAACTGTTCGCGGTGGTTGGCCGTGCCGCCAAGGATACGCAGCCAGGCGCCGTCATCATCAGCAACAGCGACTGGCACGAGGCGCAGCTCAAGGAGAAGCGCCTGCCGACGGCGCGCGAGCTCGATCAATATGCGCCGGTCAATCCGGTGGTGCTGGTGCGCGGCGGCCACGAATATGTGCTCAACTCGGCGGCGCTCGCCAAATGGGAAATCACCAAGCAGACGCAATCGCCTGCGGGCGGCGAGATCGGCAAGGAAGAAGACGGTGAGCTCAACGGCGAGCTCGTCGACAACGCGCGTACACTGGTGACGCTGCCGCCGCTGCGTGCGCCCACGATCGACGATGTGCTCGCCACCCAGCGCACGCTCAATTCTTACGGCATCACCAGCGTGCGCATAACGGGCAGCTTCCGGCTGGGCGAGTTCTTCCACACGCTCGATCTCGTGCTCGAGGCGCGCAAGCGCAGCCTGCTCACGCTGCGTTTGAACGTCTACCTGCCGGCGACGCGTGCCGGCGCCCGCGTGCGCGACCCGGCGTCGGTGCGCGAGATCCTCGCACGCTCGCCGCTCAAGCAGGACGAAGGCGACGAATGGGTGCGCATCGGTGGCGTCAAGCTCGGCGTCGATGGCGGCTTCGAAGGCGGCTTCATGACACAGCCGTTCGTCGGCGCCATGGGCCGCAACGGCACTTACTTCGGGATCAACACGGTGCCGGCGGCGGACTTCGCCGCGATCACGCGCGCACTCAACCAGGATGGCTGGCGCGTCACCACCCATGCGGTCGGCGATGCCGCGATCGACGTGGTGCTCGGCGGCTATGAGGCGGCTAATGCCGATCGCTCGATCGCGGGCCGGCGCTGGGCGATCGAGCACCTGTTTGTGTCACGCCCCGACCAGATCGAGCGGCTCAAGAAGCTCGATGTCGTGCTGTCGGTGCAGAACCATCTCTATCTCGCGGCGCCGTCCCTGAAGAAATATCTCGGGCCCGAGCGGGCGAGCCGGATCACGCCGGTGAAAACTTATCTGGAGCAGGGGTTCCTGGTGGTGGGCGGCACCAACTCGCCGGTCGTGCCGGTCAATCCGTTCTGGCAGTTCTATCATTTCCTCACCCGCGACACGATCAGCGACGGCGTCTATGGCGAGGACGAGCGCGTGACCTCGCGCGTCGACCTCCTACGCATGATCACTATCAACTATGCCAAGCTGACGGGTGAAGCCGACATCAAAGGCTCGATCGAGCCGAGCAAGCTGGCCGACTTCGTCGTGCTCTCCGACGACATCCTATCGGTCGCCGAGCGCACGATTCCGAACATGAAGGCGCTCGCGACCTATGTGGGCGGCAAAGAGGTCTATCGCGATCCGTCGTATCGGTGATGGGGGGTAGTGCGCATCTTTGTATTGTAGCCCGGATAGAGCCGTAAGCGCGTGTACGCGCGTCTTCAACGCGCTATGGCGATATCCGGTTCTAATTCGCGCCGCGATCCCGGATTTCGCTCCGCTCAATCCGGGCTACCAGATTGCCTGCCTTGCCTACGATCCCGCGCGTTTCACGCCGCGCTTGTCGACATATTCCTTGCCGTCAATCGGCCCAATGTGGGGCGGATCGCGATCGAGATACGGCCTCCCAATCCCGAATTGCGGGCCGTTCTCGTCGATCCACTTCCACAACAGGTCCGTCGTAATCCATCGGTCCGCGCGCGTCTCGCCCTTGACGCTAACGATATCGGCAGCAAGCCCGTATCCATAGCCGCCGCGCTTGCTGCCGCCATGGTACGAGCTGTCGCTTGCCGCCTTCTTGCCGGTTGCGATCGATTGCCGATAGTCATCGCGGAAGCCGCTCGTGATACCGGGCGCGTGGCCAGCGTCGTCGGCTGCGCGCATGAGCCGGTAGAGCTTCAATCTGAAGCTTCGCTCCATGCCGCCGATGACGTATTGGGGCATCGACATGCCCACTTTCTCTGCGGCATCCGGGTCCTTCCACGAGAAGTCTTCAGTCACAAGCTTGGTACGAGTTTTTGTGACCGTCCGCTTCTTGCCCTTCTTTTTGATTGTCACTTTGAAGCGTTCACTCACCTTGACGGTGTCGATCTTGCGCGCCCGTTCATAGAGCGACCAGAGATATTGATCGATGCAGTCCTGGGAGAGCAGGCACTCGTCCGCAGGTTCCGGCGCGGTCACTTTGGGCAAGCCCAGGCTTGCGTCGGATGGGGTCACAGCCGCGAGCCTGAACGTTGGTTCAGCGGGCCCGGGGGTCGACTCAGGCCCGGCGCTCGCTCGAGCGGCCGCGACCTCTGGCCGAATGACCGCAACAACTGACTGAGCGGGTGCCGGATTGGCATCCGGCCGAGCTGTCGCAGCTTTGACGTCCCGGTCAAGATTCGTAGGGCCGGCATAGAGTAGAGATGCCAAGCTGCCCCACACGAAGCAGTGAAACCCACGCCTCATGGTGATCCCCATTTCGTCCCGGACTTATTGTATATGACGGAAAAATGGCTTGCACGAGGCGATGTGCAAAATTGCCTGGGACCCTGGGAACGGGCCTTTTGTGCGCTATTTCCCGTATTTTGCGGGCGCGCAATCCGGCTTATCCTGGTTGGGCATGACTAAGCCCGCCGATCGACTTCTTTACGCTGAACCGCTGCCGGATGGCCGCACACCATATTGGACCATGCGGACGATCTGGGCTTTGGCCGAGGGAAAGCCGGCGGTTACGGTGGCGATCGAAGATCTCAATATCCTCGACGTAGTGGTCTGGTTCGGCGGCCCGAAAAACGTCGAGCCCACCATTCGGAGGGTGGCGGAAAGGGCGCGTGACATCTTCAGCGCCGACCTTAGCTATCCGATCATCATGATCAGGTCGGGCGACGTGCTCGATGGTGCCCATCGCATCGCGAAGGCCTATCTACAAGGTGAGCGGACCATTGCGGCGGTCATGATCGACGACTATCCGCCGCCAGACGGTTTCGCGGAGGTGCCGCAGAGTTAATGTCGACCACCGATCAATGGCGACGAAATTAGAACGATTTCAATTGGCTGGCTGCGGGGTGGCCGGCCACTGGAGGGCGTCGGAGACCGCAAGACACCCGGCTTGGAGTATGGTCTGCTGCCAAGCCAGGAAGCCCGCGCAGGCAGCGTCCGAATGGGCCGCTAGCAACAGCAGGAGTAGGACGAGATGAACGTCAAGTCCGTTTGCGAGCGTTCAGAGCAGTCTATTGACGCGAGCTCTTGGTCCGATGCCAGAGCGCGCCGCCGCCCATCGCGGGGTCTTGCATTGCTGGCTCGGGGTCTTGCATTGCTGGCTGCCCTTTTCGTCGGTCTGTGCGCGAGCCCATCGAGCGCGCAGAACAATGCTGCCTGCGCCACCTATGGCAACTGGATCGACGGCGCTTCGGGTGACGCGATCGATGGCAGGGACCTCCTGCGCGAATTTTCCAAGTGGAGCGCGGTGGTGCTGCTCGGGGAGTCGCATACCAGCCCTGATCATCACGTCTGGCAGATGCAGACAGTGGCGGCACTGCACGACCGCACCGACAAGTCCGTCCTCGGCGAGAGAATGGTGCTGGGTTTCGAGTCGTTTCCGCGCCGCCTGCAGGGCGTGCTCGACGATTGGGTTGCGGGCAAGCTTTCCGCCGAGGCGTTTCTCAACGCGGTGGAGTGGAGGCGGGTCTGGGGCTATAACTCCGCGCTCTACATGCCGCTGTTCCAGTTCGCCCGTCTCAATCGCATTCCAATGGTGGCGCTCAATGTCGAGCGTAGTCTGGTGTCGCGCGTCGGGCGTGAGGGCTGGGCGGCGGTGCCGCAGGACGCACGCGAAGGGCTCACCGATCCGGCGCCAGCGAGCGAAGGCTATCTGCGCGACCTAGCCGCCGTTGCGGCCATGAAGCGGATGATGGCGCCGGGCGGCGGCGATTCACAATCGGCTCCGGCCGAGCCCGACGATGCGGCCATCGCCGAGGCGATGAAGCAGCCGGAGTTCAAACGCTTCGTCGAGGCCCAGCAGACCTGGGATCGTGCCTTCGCGCAGGGGATCGCCGACGCCAGGCGCAAATATCCCAACGCCACCATCGTGGCCGTGCTGGGCAGCGGCCACGTCGCGTTCGGCTATGGCGCGGCCCATCAGTTGAAAGACCTTGGCATCAAAGACGCCGGTCTCGCTCATTCCGGTCTCGGTCGACACCGCCTGCACGCGCGTCGGCAAGTCCTTTGCGAATGCGATGTTCACGCTGCCGCCGGGCGGCGACGAGGGGCCGACGGTGGACCGGCCGCGGCTCGGCGTCGAGCTGGTGCAGGGCGAAGGTGCCCCGCGCGTCAATCGCGTGGTGGGGAACAGCGTCGCCGAAGCGGCTGGCCTCAAAGCCGGCGATCATGTGGTGCGGGCTGCCGGCGTCGAAATGCGCAGCCCCGACGATCTCGTCGATGTCGTCGGTCGGCAGGCGCCGGGCACATGGCTGCCGCTGAGCGTCCGGCGCGACGGACAGGAGATCGAGGTCGTCGCCAAGTTTCCGTCGCGGCCGCGCCAGGGGTAGCAGCCAATCCTCAACCGTTTGTCCCCGCGAAAGCGCGCGAAAGCGGGGACCCAGGGCGACAGATCGAGGAATTGGAGCAAGGGACTCTGGGTTCCCGCTTTCGCGGGAACGAACGGTGGTGCCGAGAGTGCCCGGACCCATACTCCTACATTTCCTGTGAGTTCCCGTCTCTCAATTCGCGCCACGTGACGACAACCGGCCGCGCGAGAGTTAAGAGACTTTGAACGACCGCCAATTCCGCCGTAGCAGCGCTTACGGACGGCGGAATGAGATGTCTAAGTCCAACACTTCCACGTAACCCGTTGTGGTTTTCCGGCACACTTGAGTTGTCGGATTCGGCGCCCACCGGTCGCCGTGGAGTGATGCCATGGATTTCATCGCACTGGAAAATCGCGTAAGCGCCCCCAACTACGCGCCGCTGCCCGTCGTGCTTGACGCGCGGCGAAGGCGCCTATCTGTGGGACGTCGACGGCCGGCGCTACGTCGACATGATGAGCGCCTATTCGGCGGTGAGTCTCGGTCACGCGCATCCGCGCATTCTCGCGGCGCTCACCGCGCAGGCGCAGCGGCTCGCGGTGCCGTCGCGCGCCTATTACAACGATCGGCTCGGGCCGTTTCTCGAGGAGCTCTGCCGGGTCACGCGGCTTCGATGCCGCGCTGCCGATGAACACCGGCGCGGAGGCGGTCGAGACCGCGATCAAGGCCGCGCGCCGCTGGGGCTATCGCGTCAAGGGCGTGCGCCGCGACCGCGCCGAGATCATCGTGGCGCAGGGCAACTTCCACGGCCGCACCACCACCATCGTGGGCTTCTCCGTCGGAGCCTGCCTATCGCGACGGCTTCGGGCCGTTCGCGCCTGGCTTCCGCGCGGTGCCGTTCGGCGATCTCGCCGCGCATGGAGCGCGCGATCACGCCCGACACCGCCGCCGTTCTGATCGAGCCGATCCAGGGCGAGGCGGGCATCATCGTGCCGCCCGAGGGCTATCTCGCAGGCGTGCGCGCGCTCTGCGACCGCGCACCGCGTGCTGCTGATCCTCGACGAGGTGCAGTCGGGCCTCGGCCGCACCGGCGCCTGGTTTGCTTTCGAGCACGAGAACGTCCGCCCCGACGGCCTCATCGTCGGCAAGGCGCTCGGCGGCGGCGTGCTGCCGGTGTCGGCGTTCGTGGCGCGGCGCGCCGTGATGGACGTGTTCACGCCCGGCTCGCACGGCTCGACCTTTGGCGGCAATCCGCTCGCGGCGGCGGTCGGGCTCGAAGCGCTCAAGCGTCATCCGCGAGGAAGGGCTGGTCGAGCGCAGCCGCGTGCTCGGCGCCGCACATGCTCGAGCGCCTGCGCGCGATCAAAAGCCCGGCGCTCAAGGCCGTGCGCGGTCGCGGCCTCTGGGTCGGCGCCGAGATCGATCCCGCAGATCGCGCAGCGCGCGCGACGGCCTGCGAGCGGCTGCTCGCCAAGGGCGTGCTCTCGAAGGAGACGCACGACACCGTCGTGCGGCTCGCGCCGCCGCTCGTCATCGCGCGCGACGATCTCGACTTGGCGCTCGACCGCTTCGAGGAGGTCGTGCGCGACCTGAGTGTCTCACCGCGTCCATCCCGTCGCTGCGTGAGGATCACGCATGATGACGATGCTTGCCCAATGCCCATATCCTGATGTGCCGGCCGAGCACTTCGCGGTCACCTACGCGATCAATCCGTGGATGGATCCGTCGAGCTGGGCGCGCGATCAGCGCGTGCTGACGGCGGCGTCGCGGCGGGAGTGGACGCGGCTTGCATCGCGCGCTGCAGGACTGCGGGCGCGCAGATCGACCTGGTGCCGCCGGCAGCCGGGCCTGCCCGATCTCGTGTTCACCGCCAACGCCGCGGTGGTGCTCGACGGCAAGGCGCTGCTGGCGCGCTTCCGTCACCCGGAGCGTCAGCGCCGAGGAGCCGCATTTCGAGGCTGCCTTCCGCAAGCTGCAGGCGCGCGGCCTGATCGACGTCGGTGCGCACGATGCCCGAGGGCGTGGCGCTCGAAGGCGCCGGCGACTGCGTCTGGGACGACACCCGCAGCCTGTTCTGGATGGGCTACGGCCCGCGCTCCGACGCGGCCGCGCGACACGTGGTCGCGGACGAGTTCGGCGTCGAGGTGCTGGCGCTCGAGCTCGCCGATCCGCGCTTCTATCACATGGACACCGCGCTCTGCCCGCTGCCGGGCGGCGAGGTGATCTACGTGCCGGAGGCGTTCACGCCCGCAGGGCGCGCCGTCATCCACGACCGCGTGGCGCCGCGAGCAGCGCATCGAGGTCGCGGTCGAGGACGCCCGCAGGCTCGCCGCCAACGCGGTCTGCGTCGGCAACACGCTCGTGATGTCGGGCTGCAGCGACGACCTGCGCGCACGCTTGGCCGAGCGCGGCTATCGCGTGAGCGGCGACGCCGCTCGACTCGTTCCTGCGCAGCGGCGGCAGCGCCTTCTGCCTCACGCTGCGGCTCGACCGCCGCTCGCGCGGCGACGCCGCAGCGGAATGCGCTGGCAACGCGGCTTGAACTGTTGCCACTCACGGCGGCTCGCGCAAGCCGAGAGCCGGGCCCGGGTAAGCCCCGGCGACGCTTCACAATCCTGTCACGCTGTCCTATACACTAGGGCCGCTGCGCTGCATCGCAGCGACGAAGGAGGTCGAGGAACGCCGCCGTGAACGCGCATGTGTCGCCCACAGGCTGGCCGGCCCTCGTGCTCAACGCGGACTTCCGTCCGCTGAGCTACTACCCGCTGTCGCTGTGGTCCTGGCAGGACGCCATCAAGGCGGTGTTCCTCGAGCGCGTGAACATCGTCGCCAACTACGACCGCGCGGTGCACAGCCCCAGCTTCGAAATGAAGCTGCCGAGCGTGGTCTCGCTCAAGACCTACGTGAAGCCCGCGACGCAGCCCGCGTTCACGCGCTTCAACGTGTTCCTGCGCGACCGGTTCTCCTGCCAGTATTGCGGCGCGCGCGACGACCTCACCTTCGACCATCTGGTGCCGCGCTCGCGCGGCGGCCACACCACCTGGGACAACGTGGTCGCGGCCTGCTCGCCCTGCAATCTGCGCAAGGGCAACCTGACGATGGCCGAAGCCCAGATGTGGCCGTCGCAGATGCCGTTCCAGCCGTCGGTGCATCACCTGCACCGCAACGGCCGGCTGTTCCCGCCGAACTATCTGCACGATAGCTGGCTCGACTATCTCTATTGGGACACCGAGCTCGATCCGTAAGAGTACGGCGTTCACTCCGACGTCGTCGCGTGCGGCCAGGCGCGCGGCCCGCCACCACGCCCCAGGCCGCGACGGCGGCGAGCGTGAGCGAGATCAGCACGTTGTAGCCAGCGAGCGAAATGCCGAGGAAGCGCCAGGCCGCCTCGTCGCAGCGCACGACGCTGACGCGCTCCAGCTGACTGCAGAAGGTCGGTCGCCGAGCCCAGCCCTTCGAGCGCGCCCGAGCAGTCGCGCGGGCCAGCCCACAGCTTCCATTCGACGCCCGCATGGTAGACGCCGAGCCCGGCATTCCACAGCATGCCGACGGTGATCATGGCGAGCGCCGCGATCAGCACCTTGCGCTTGGAGCCGACCGAGTTCGCCGAGGATCACGAGTGCCGCCAGCGGGATCGCGAAATAGTAGGGATAGCGCTGCTCGAAGCAGAGCGGGCAGGGCTTGAACCCGAGGCCGTATTGGAAGAACCAGGCGCCCAGGATGGTGGCGATGCCGCCCAGCGCCACCACGATCGGCGGCAGCCGCGATCGGCCGGGTGCGTGCCAGAGTGCCCCAGGTCTCCCACAGCGGTACAGTGGCCGGTTCGCTCGCTCGTTCGCTCATGTGCTCAAGTCCCAACGCCCTAAGGCCCTGCAAACGAGGCAGAAATTGCTAGATTCTCTATCCTCGGGGCGCTCAGTTGGCACGATCCTCGACGAAAAACCATGCAACTTTTTGAGATCGGACCGTGAGCCCGATCGTCACTCCTCCTGATATAGGGCAGCCGTTGACCCCCCGCTATGGGCCGCTATGATCCGCGCCGCCTTGCCCCTGTGGCGGAATTGGTAGACGCGGCAGACTCAAAATCTGTTGGTGGCGACATCGTGCTGGTTCGAGTCCGGCCAGGGGCACCATCGCGCATCCTGTTGGTCCATCCCGCCTTTGCATTAAGTACGCGGCGCATGCCGAGTTCCTCTTGCGCGGGGGCGGACGCTGCCGAATTCATAGCGGTGACACGGGATGGGCCGACGTGCTCCATGCAGGCCAGGAAGGGGAAAGAATGCGCAGGCAGCTTCGCATCATCGCGGCCTCATGTCTGCTGTTGGCGGCTGCGGCGTCATCGGGGGCGGGCCAAGCTCTATCCCATCAACCTTCGTCACGCGAAGCCTTCTGGAAGCACGTGCAGGACATCTGCAACGCGACCTCGAACATCAAGACGGTTGATCGTATTGAGCCGCATGCCGAGCAGATCGCGGCGGCTGCCGAAAACGAGCATCGGCTCTGGGGTGGCCACAAGATCGACCACACTGGGAAGCTCTATAAATTCGGCTTGGTCGAGACTGAGAACGAGCAGGATCCCGGCGAGAGCAGCACTGTTCCGTTGCAGAAGATCGGGTGGTGGAACGTGTGGCGCTATCTGTCGGTCCTCGGCGAGGCCGGCCGGATCCATCTCGATTTTCTGCGGGTGACCTCGATCGAAGGCGCCATCGATGCACGCGATCCGGATGGCACCGGCGAACGCCGCTCGACTTCGTTTGGCAATCTCTTTGCCGCGATCGATCAGATCGATAACGCGCAACGCCGCGAGGCGGCGAAGGAAAGCGTCATTCGCGGCGCCATCGCGGATCGCCCCTGGTCGGCGGTGTTCATCTCGTATCTGGTGCACACCGCGCTCGGGGCGACAGTGGCCAAGTCGCCGCAGCAGTTCGCCTACAGTGCAAGCCATATCGACTACATTCACCAGGCGTTCCAGGCGAGCGTCGCGGAGGAGCGGGGAAGCGCGACGGCGGCAATCTATCGCGCCTGTCCGGCCCACGAGACCATGCCCCGGCGTGGTGATCTCATTTGCTACCACCGCCAGAAATCCTGTGAAGGGCTCCCCGCGCGCGCCATTCAAGACCTGGTTGGATTTGGTGACCGTCCTAACGACAAATGCCGATCGATCACCGTGTCGCACTGCGATGTGGTCACGCACGTCGATAAGAGCGCCAAGAAAGTCTACACCGTGGGCGGAAACGTCCTTCAGTCGGTCACCGAGCGACGCATGAACCTGACTGCGCGCGGTCTCAAGTTCTCGTCAAGCCAGGGCGACAAGGATTGCAGCGCTGCGCAATCACGCGCCGGCGACGCTGCATCCAAGGGCTGTTCTTTGAATGACAAAGACTGGTTCGTGGTGCTCCAAATGCGGCCATTTGATCCCAAGCTCATTTCGGAGTTTGGCCAAGGGCACTAGTCGCTGGGGCACTTCTCTGGGCAGTGGGCGTGCGTCCTGGTATCTGTTGGCAAGTCAGGAGGCACCTTCATGCCCGGATACCACGCTCTCCGAACGCTACGCATCGCGCTGTGGGGCGCATTCATCGCTGCGCTGTTGTTGGCTGTCGCATTCAGGGATGCTGATATCTGGCTTGCGACGACCGTGCGCTACGCTCCGCCCGTCATGCTTGTGCTGGCCCTCCTCGTCGGACTCGCCGAGAGGATCGTGCGGACACGGCACGGCCTGCCACGAGAAAGCTTTTTGAAGCGTAAAGCGTCTTGAGGCCGGCACCCACCGCGGCAGATTAGTCGAGTAAGTGTGCGTTCAGCCCAAGCGAGGCCGACGCGGCCACACCGCCGAGATCAGGATTGTGCATGGCGGCCGCGACACCGCGGGATAGCATTCTCGCCTTTGCCACAATCCTCTCCGCCGCCACAAAGGTATCGGGTGAGGTTCGAGTGCGACTGCGTGACGGTGGCAAAACACCGGGTCGTTGCGGATAATGGTAACATGGCGCCGTCGCATGGCAGCGAGGCACGCGCGTAAGTCATTGATCAAACGTACACAATACAAATTCCATATCTTTGCTTTGGTTTTGCCATGATTTTGTCCGCCAGGTTAGCAGAAGGTTTGTGTTAACGTTCTCGTGGTCGCGTATCGCAGTTGAGTAGTTTGGGGGAGTACCAAATGGCTAAGCCCGTCGTCGTTCTGGTTGGCGCGGACAAGGGTGGGGTCGGCAAGACGACCGTATCGCGCACGATTCTTGACTATCTCGCCGCTCGCAAGATCCCCACGCGGGCCTTCGATACGGAGTGGCCGCGCGGCACGCTCAAGCGCTTCCACCCGGACATCACCGAGGTCGTCGACGTGACCTCGGTTTCGGACCAGATGAAGATCTTCGATACGCTCGATACCTCGAGTGCGGCGGTGACGCTGATCGACGTGCGCGCCGGCATCATGTCGTCGACCCTGAATGCGTTGCGCAATATCGGCTTCCTCGATGCGGGGCGCAAAGGCCAGCTGACCTTCGCACTGTTCCACATCTTAGGCTCCTCGATTGCCTCGCTCGACGAGATCGCGGAGACCTCGCACTACCTGACCGACGCCAAGTACTTCCTGGTCAAGAACTTCATCAACAACACCAGCTTCTTCGAGTGGGACCAGGCGACCTACAATAGCTATTTCAAGCAGTTCAAGGACGCGGTCGAGATCACCATCCCGCAGCTCAGCGAAATGGCCTATGAGCAGGTCGAGCTGGTGGCCGCCCCGTTCACCAATTTCATTGCCAACAAGGCCGCCAATGGTCTCCCCGCGAGCCATTCGTTCGTACTGCGTGGCTATGTGCGGCACTGGTTGGAAAACGTCTGGTCAGAATTCGACCGGGTCAAGTTCCTTGATCTGGTGGGTGTTAGAGAAGGGGCCGCAGAAGCCACCAAGCCCCGGCTGATGAAGCTCGCGGAAGCCGCCGCCTCCTGAGTGTGCTGCCATGGCGTACCGCCTGATTTGACGGGCGGTTCGTCGACCTTTGCACGTCGGGTGACGGCTCTGGCCGGCCAAGCGGGTGGCGTTCATGTCGATTCTGTCTTTTGACGAAGAAATTGAGGACAGGGGTTACGACGTCCGCGCCCGTCGCGATGCGGGAGGCGGCACCGGGCCGCTCTACATCGTATGCTCGCCGCGCAAGAGCGTCGGCAAGACGCTGCTGGCGCGGCTTCTGGCCGAGTTCTATTTTGCTCACGACCGGCCGATCGCGGCTTTCGACCTTGCCGATGAGGGCCCGCAGCTGTCCGACTTCCTGCCGGATGTCACGACCGCGGTTGAGCTCGGCAGCATGCGCGGCCAGATGGGGTTCTTCGATCGCCTGATCGGCGAGAAGCATGCCGCCAAGGTGGTTGACGTCAGCCACCGCATGTTCCGGGATTTCTTCGTCATCGCCAACAAGATCGGCATTCTGGAGGAAGCCAGCCGGCGTGGGATCGAGCCGATCATCTTGTTCTTGATTGATCCCGACGAGAAATCGTCGGGTGCCTATTCCATTCTGCAGCGCTGGTTCGCCGAGATCTCGCTCCTGCCCGTACGCAACCAGATCGTATCCAACGGAATTCCCTACTGGGGCTCCTTCCCGAACGAGAGCCCGATCCACGTGGCGCTCGAGGTCCCGCTGCTGAGCGCGTCGGTGAAGTCGCTGATCGCGCAGACGTCATTCTCGTTTGCGCGCTTCCAGCGCACCCAGTCGATCGGCCTGCCGGTTCGGCTCGACGACGAGCTGCGCGGCTTCATCCGGCGGGTGTTCCGCCAGTTCTGCGAGATGGAGCAGCGGCGCATGTGCGGCGATGTGCGCGGGCATTGGAGCTCGAGCCCTTAAGCCTTCTGTGTCATCGCGCTCGTGCCGTCACCCCAGGCGCATGAACGCGCGCTTGAGGAACTCGCCGCCGTGGCGCAGGCCTTCCTGGTCGATGCCATGACCGACGCCTTCGGAGAGATGCCACTCTACCGCGACGCCAAGCGAGGCAAGGCCGCTCGATGCCTGAAACATCGCCTGTGGTGGAATCAGGTCGTCGCCGTCGCCATGCACGAGCAGAACCGGCGGGTGCGACTTGATCTCGGCCGCGAAAGATTCGGGCTTGAGGTCCGGTGGTACGACCAGCAGCCCTGAATAGCCCACGATCGCGAGTGGAGGGACCGCACGGCGCAGGCCGACATGCAGCGCCATCATGGTGCCCTGGCTGAAACCGACCAGCGCCAGCGCCGACGCCGGCAGGTTGCGGCGAGCAAGCTCGGCGTCGAGAAAGTGCTCGAGCACGGGCGCCGCCTTGTTGACGCCGATCCAGCGCTCGTTCGGATCGCGGAATGTGAGATTGAACCATTGCCGGCCGGTCGGCGCCTGGCCGCAGGGCTCCGGCGCATGGGGCGAGACGAACGCGGCCTGCGGCAACAGTCCTTGCCAGGCGCGGCCGATCTCAATCAGGTCGTTGCCGTCGGCGCCATAGCCATGCAGGAACACCACGAGCTGGCGCGCCGCGCCGCCTGCGCGCGGCTCGAGCCGCGGTCCGTTCAGTTCAGCCGCCATGGCGTCTCCCGCTGATGACTTTCTCTTGCGTTGGTTTGTTTCGGATTGCCGCGGCCTTCGCCGAGCTCCTTTTCCTGGTGAGCTGGGGCGCGCCATCCCGTTTCTTGACGACCCGATAGTAGGCCCAGAGCGCGCAGGCCGCCGCGCCTCGCCAGGGGCGCCAGGCTTCGGCGAGCGGGCCCATGTCCTTGGCGGTCGGGCGTGTCTTCAGGCCGAGCAGCAGGCGCGCTGCCTCTTGCAACGCCAGATCGCCGGCCGGCCAGGCGTCGGCATGCCCGAGGCAGAACAAGAGATAGATATCGGCGGTCCACGGTCCGATGCCATGCAGCGCGGTCAGTGCCCGATGTGCATCCTCGGCTGACATGTCCACGAGGCTCGGCAGATCGATTGCGCCTTCGCTGACCGCGCGGGCGATCGCTTTCAGGGTGCGGATCTTCGGCGCCGACAGCCCGATGCGCGCAAGCTTCGCGGGCCGTGCCCGCCGCACCGCTTCATGATCGAGCGGATCGAGCGCCGCCTTGAGCCGTTCCAGGATCGCGCTGGCGCTCGCGGTCGAGAGCTGCTGGGCGACCACGATCGCGGCGAGCCCGGCGAAGCCGTCGGGACGCTTGCGCAGCGGCGGCCGGCCGGAGGCCGCCAGTGCCTGCTCGAAGCGCACGTCGGCCCGCACCAGCGCGGCGAGCGCGGTGTCGAGATCAGCTTCGGTGTGGATACGAGCATGCATGGGGCCGGATAGATACACGGAGATCACCCGGCCGTCACCCGATCGCTGGCAATGCAACCCTACACGGCAATCGCGTAGCGGCTGCTTTGCTCCGAGGCGCGTCTGCGCGCCCGCAGGAGAAACATCCGGAGCGAGCCATATTCCTTGGCCGCCTTGGTCATGCCGACATAGTCGCACGCAAAAGCCTGGCTGTGCTCGAGTGCCAGCGCGGCGGCGAAGGTCTCTGTCACGTAGACGCAGCCCGGCGGCGTGACCGGTTCGATGTGGGCAGCGCGAGTCACGTGTGCACCGAAGAAATTGGTATGGCCAAGCACGGGATCGAGCGTCTTGTAGACCGGCCCCAGATGGCCACCGATCCGAAGCGACAGCGGCACCGAGAGGCCGAGCGCAGCAAAATCGAGCCGCGACAGCGCCGCTTGCAGCGCCAGCGCGCATTCGGCGGCATCGTTGGCGCGCTGAAAGACCATGAACAGGCCATCGCCCCAGGTATTGGCCAGCAGCACTTTGTTGCGATGTGCCTGGCGGACATGCTCGATGGCACCGAGCACGCCGGTGACATAGTTCGGAAGCTCCCGGTCGGTGAGTCTGCTGAAACCCTGGAGATCGCCGAACAGCATCGCCCGCGCGCTTCGCCGGCTGTTGGACGCCGAGCGCGACGGGCTCTCCGGGGGCTGCGACCCATGCTCCGGCGTGATCGGAATGATGGTCAGCGGTCGCCCCGTCTCGCGCCAGATGTCGACATCGATGGCCGTACCGGCGTTGCCCGAGGCGGGCCTGCCGTCCCACACCACGATCTGCTCGATCGGCGCGAACAAGTGCTGGCTCGCCAGCACCGAAAGCCCCATGCCGAGGCGGCTGCAATAGACATAGAGCGTATCGTCGCCGAGATACTCGTCCTCGGTCGCGTAGCGCACTGACTTGGCGTTAGCGAGACACGCTTCGAAACGTTTGATCCATTGCCGGCCCGCGGGCCGCACCAACTCCCTGATGAAATCATCAAGGCGGAACGGCAGCAGCACATGCAGCTGAGCACGGCGCGCCAGCAGCGCCTCGGCGAACAGGATGTCGGCGCCGGCGGCAAGCGAGCCGTAGCCGAAGCCGACATTACGTTTCGCCAGCAGCTCAGAGATGCGCGCCGCGATGGTGGCCTCAGCCGTAGCCGGGAAGCGGCCTGCCGCTCCCGGCGCCGCGATGATGTGGCCCGCATAGTGGATCACCGCCGGCGGCGAGATCGCCTGCAGCCAGTCAACCGGCAGGTCTTTGGCGAGGCACGCGTTGTGGATCGAGCGTGCCGCGGTCGAGAGCCGCGCGTGGTCTCCCTCGCTCGCCGCGTGGGCGGCCGGCAGAGCACGGCGGGCGGAGGCAATGTCTCCACCGATGACATGCGCCTCGATCAGCGTTGCGGCTGCCCAGAACAGCTCCTCGCCTGCGGCCGTTGGCATGGCGGTCAGCTCAGCCGCGATCCGGCGCGCGATCGCGGCTGACCGCTCAGGCTGACCGGCGAGCAAGAGCAGGTTTGCGACGTTGATGCCCGGATAGTAGTGGCCGCTGCGGCGGTAGACTGCCTCGTATTTCTCAGCAGCTGCGAGCAGAAGCTGAACGCGCGGCGGGCCATCGGGTGCTGCGAGCGCCATATCCTTGAGGAGGCGCGCTTCGAGCTCAGGAATGTCCGTTTCCTGGCGACCTTCGAGGCCAAGCTCGCGATAGAGCCCTTGCGCCTGCTCGGTCGCGCCGGAACGCGCCAGCGCGAGCACAGCGCGATGCCGCAGCTGCAGATCGTTCGGGTGCTCCGAGAGGCCCTGGCGCGCCGCGTCGTAGGCGCGGAAAAATTCGCCGTCTCGCTCGGCGGCCTTGACCACAGCCAGCCATTCGCTCGCGCCATGCTGCGCGTGCGGCGGCATGCTTAAAGGGTCACCCATCCCGCAGGCGGCGTGCGGCCGGGATGGAGCACGCCGCATGTCTTGCAGGTGCGTGCCCTGTTGTCGGCGTAGAAGGCCTCATAGAGCGGCGGCAGGTCTTTCACGAGGTGTTGCACCTTCACCTCAACGCGGTGGACGAGCGCGCCGCAGGAGAAGCAAAACCACTCGAAGCCATCGACATCGTTCGGCCGCGCGGCTTCGACCACGAGCCCGACCGAGCCCGGCTGCGGGCGCTGCGGAGAATGACGAACGTGCGGCGGCAGCAGGAACACGTCACCCTCGCGGATCGGCACATCGTAGAACGATCCGTTGTCGAAGACCTTGAGCATCATGTCGCCCTTGATCTGGTAGAAGAACTCCTCGACCGGATCGTCGTGATAGTCGGTGCGCGCATTCGGCCCGCCAACGACCTGCACGGTCATCTCGCCGTCCTCGAACACTTTCTTGTTGCCAACCGGCGGCTTCAGCAGGTGCTGGTTCTCGCTGATCCATTTCTGAAAGTTGAAGGCATTGAGCCGTCCGGTGCCCATGGCGGTTGTCCTTTCACGCAGCCGAACGCGCGCCGGCACGCTTGAGCCCGCAGCTTTCGAAGGCGCGCCGCGTCGCATCCTTTTCGGCGTCGGTGAGCTCGAGCATCGGCCGGCGAACCGCGCCGCCGGCTTGTCCGAGAAGCTCCTGCCAGTATTTCGAATGCGCGTGGAATTTCTCCGGCGGGCGGGAGCGCCTGAAGGCTTCGCGCACCGGATCGAGGCTGTCGCGCACCGCCTTGGCGCGCGCACGCTCACCTTTGAACGCCAGGTCGGTGTAGTCGCGCATGCGGCGATCCGTTCTGGTCTGGTAGAGATAGGGCGGTGACGAGCAGAGATAGAGTTGCCAGTCGAGCTCGACGATGTTGTCGAGCCATTCGTCTTCGGACGCGGTGCTGACGATCAGCTTGTCGCCTGCGAGCCTGGTGAGCCTCGCATACATCTCGCGCTGCACGCTGTATTTGATCGCCACCACATTCGGCAGCTCGGCGACGCGTGCGCAGAGCTCCGGGCTCATCAGGTAGCCAGAATCAGGATGGCTCCAGAGTGCAATGCCGATGTCGACCGCCTCGCTCACTGTGCGGTAATAGGCGAGCAACGTCTCGTCCTGCTTGGTGAGGAAATGCAGCACCGGCGCATGCACCACGATATAGTCGGAGCCGATCGCCTGCGCGTGCTTGGCAAGCTCGATCACGGTGTCGAGGTTCTGGTCCGAGCACGACAGGATCGTGCGAGTGCCGCCGATCTCCGCGACTGCGATATCGAAAGTGTGCTTGCGCTCGGCCAGCGACATCGAGAAGAACTCGCCCTGCTTGCCGCTCACGAACACGCCGTCGATGCCAAGGTCATCGACCCAGTGGTTCAGGTTGCGGCGAAACCCGTCCTCGTCGATCGCGCCGTCCGGCCGGAACGGAGTGAGTGCGGCCGCCCAGATGCCCTTGAGGTGGGCGCGGGCATAGGCTTTGGCGTCGGTGCGGGTAAAGCTGAGATTCATGTCTCGCCTTGGGGTCGATGCGCCGCCATTGTGCAGGGTTTTGACGCACTTTGCATCCCCAATGGCGGCGCTTGTCTGCCCTACAACACGGTCCGCAGCGGCGTCGGGAAATAGCGGTAACCATCGCCCTGCTTGCCGATATGGCCGAGACCCGGCCATGGAAAGTGATAGGTCACGCCCACCACGCGCTGCGACGCCAGCATGTCAAACACGCGCAGCCGCGATGCCACGGCCTGCTTGCCGTCGGTGTCGTAGGCGAACTCGCGCCGCGGGTTCTCAACCACGATCGTGTGGTGGTGCGCGATATCGCCCGCGTTGCACAGTGTCTTGCCTTGCGAGGTGATGACATAGACCGTGTGCCCGACGGTGTGGCCGGGTGCCGCCATGGCTTGGATGCCGGGCAGGAACTCCTGGCCGTCGCGCACGAACACGATGCGGTCGCGGTTCGGCAACAGGTGCTTGCGCGTGCCGGCGACGAAATCCTTGAGCTGCGGGTGGGTGAGCTTGCCTTCGTCGGTCCAGAAGTCGAGATCGGTCTGCGTCATGTAGATCTGGGCATTGGGAAAGTTGCGGCTGCCGTCGTCGGCCATCAGGCCCCAGCAGTGGTCTGGATGGGCGTGGGTGAGAACGATCGCGTCGACGTCCTTGGGGTCGAGGCTGGCGGCCTTGAGACCCGCGATAAGCCGGCCGCTGTCTGGTCCAAACGCCTTGGCGGTGCCGACTCCAGTGTCGAACAGGACGACCCGCTCGCCGGTGTTGATCACCAGCGCATTTTGCTCCAGCGTCACATCATCGGTGGGCAGGAAGTTGTCGTTGAGCTCCTTGAGCATCTGCTCCTTGCTGACGTCACTGAAGACGCCGGCGGCGGGCTCGCCCATGTGCAGCGGTCCATCCGACACCACCGTCGCCTCGAAGCTGCCGACCTTGAAGCGATAGAAGCCCGGCGCCCGCGTATTCGTCATCGGGGCTTTGGCGCTCGCAACGCGCGGCAGCGCGGCGCAAGTCAGGCCAGCGGCCGCGCCCGCTAGGAGCGCGCGACGTGTCGAGGTCAATCGATCGAGATCGCCCATGGTTTTCTCCTCGTTTGCGGCGTGGATCGCGCTATCTCTGCTGTTACTGTGACCTAACCATGTCAGGCCCCGTCTTCCGCTTCGCGCCCAGCCCAAACGGCTACTTGCATCTCGGACATGCGCTGTCAGCGCTGATCAATTTCGACATGGCGAGCGCGACAAGCGGGCGCCTCCTCCTGCGCATCGAGGATATCGACCGCACCCGTTGCCGCCCCGAATACGAAGCCGCAATCTACGAGGACCTCGCCTGGTTGGGCATCGCATGGGAAGAGCCGGTGCGTCGCCAGAGCGAGCATTTCGACCACTATCGGGCGGCGCTCGCGCGGCTTGAGGCATTGGGCTTGGTCTATCCGAGCTTCGAGAGCCGAGCCGAGATCACGGCGCTCGTTGCCGAGCGCGAGGCTGTCGGCGCATGGCCGCGCGATCCGGATGGCGCGCCGCTTTATCCTGGCACCGCCAAGTCGCTCTCATCCGCCGAGCGCCAGCGGCGGATCGAAACCGGCGCGCCCTATGCACTTCGGCTCGATATGGCGGCGGCGCTGGCGCGCGCCGGCGCGCTCGAGTGGGCGGAGACCGGTGAGGGGCCCGGGGGCCAGACTGGAGCAGTGGCAGCGGCACCGGCCGCCTGGGGCGACGTCGTGCTGGCCCGCAAGGAGACCCCGACCAGCTATCATCTCTCGGTCGTGGTCGACGATGCGCTGCAAAGCGTGACCCAGGTGGTGCGGGGTCAGGACCTGTTCTGGTCGACCAGCGTCCACCGGCTGTTGCAGGCCCTTCTCGGCCTGCCGGCGCCGACCTATCATCACCATCGCCTGATCCTTGGTCTCGACGGGCGCAAGCTCTCCAAATCGACCCGGGCGACAGCGCTGCGGACGCTGCGCCAGGACGGCGTCACGCCGGCCGCCATCCGGAAAATGGTAGGCCTGCGTTAACACTCTTAAGCACCACAGATTTGAGGGCCTGCCGTGCCACTAGTCCCGAGGCCGGGCGCCGTGCCAATCTCCGCCCCGGCGGCGCCATGCAGAAGCAGAGCAAATCCTCACGACGGGTCAAAGCGAAGCGCAAGCCGCCGCGGCGGCGGCGCGGCGCGCCGCGCGCGGCTGCGGTCGAGGCGACGCTTGCGGCGCTCGCCCACGATATCCGTACGCCGCTGACGGGTATTCTGGCATTAAGCGAGCTATTGGCGACGTCCGACCTGGGCGAGCGCGAGCGTGGCTGGGCGTCCGCGATCAAAGGCACCGCCGATCATCTCGCCATGCTGACGTCGCTCATCGTCGATGCGGTGCGAGCCGAGGCCAAAGGCTTGACGCTCCGTCGCACAGCCTTCGGTCCCCGTGCGCTTGCCGATGCACTGGCGGCTTCGCTCGCGGCGCGCGCCGGCACGAAGGACCTTGCGTCTGAGGTCCACGTCGCCGCTGACCTTCCCGACAGCGTGATTGGCGATCCGCTGCGCCTGCGCAGCGCGCTTGAGAACCTCATCGACAATGCGGTGAAGTTCACCGATCGCGGCCGCGTTGCGCTTGACGTCACGGTAGAGCGGCTGGCGCGCGGGCGCGTGCGTCTTGTCTTCACGGTGACCGACAGCGGCGTCGGGCTTGCCGCTGCCGAGATCAAGCGCCTGTTCCGGCCGTTTGCGCAGGCCAACGAAGAGATCGCGCGCCGCTACGGGGGCGCCGGTCTCGGGCTTGCCTTCGTCAAGCGCATCGCCAAGGCGATGGGCGGCGACCTCACCGTCCGGAGCAAACCGGGTACCGGCAGCGCGTTTCGCTTCACGGCGACGGTCGAGCTTGTCACGCCTGCGAGCGCTGAGGCGAAAGACGGGTCGGCGTCGGCGCGCGCGGTGCCGGCACGACCGCTGCGCATTCTGTGTGTCGAGGACAATCCCTATGGCCGCGTTGTGCTCAACACCATCCTCACCGAGCTTGGCCATCGCGCCGACTTCGTCGGCACCGGCGAGGCCGCCGTCGAGGCGGTCGCGGGCAGGAGCTATGACGCCGTGCTGATGGACGTGACGCTGCCTGGAATCGATGGACTTGAAGCGACGCGGCGTATCCGAGCTCGCATCGGTTCGGCCGTGCGGGTGATCGGCGTGTCGGGCCGTAGCAGCCCCGAGGAGGCCGCTCGCGCGCGTGCTGCCGGCATGGACGACTATCTGCCCAAACCGCTCAGCCCGAGCGCCTTGGCACGGGTGCTTGCGCGCTGAGCTCTGGAGTTGTTGCTTAGCGTTTGAGCAGCCTTAGCAGCAGCAGCAGGATCACCGCCCCGATCGTGGCGACCACGATCTGGTTGATGATCGGTATCGTCACCAGGTGACTCAGCCCCACTTTCGGCAGCAGGAATCCGCCGATGATGGCGCCGAGCACGCCGATCACCATGTCGCCGATGATGCCGAAACCGCCGCCTCGGATGAGCTTGCCGGCCAGCCAGCCGGCCACCAGGCCCACCAGGAGGAAGATGATCAGGCTTGTGAGATCCATGAGAGCCCCCCTCGCTGCCGACGCCCGATGATCCCATCAGACCGACTGGCCGCTTCGAATCGCCGAAACGTTAGCCCGGCGGTTCCGCACTGTCACCGCAGCCGCCCCGCTTATCCCGCCTGTTCGTCAGGTGTGCTGACACCACGTCAGAGTTGTTTAGGGCGCGCGGCGCAGCCGCACAAAGGCGGCATTCAGCTCGCCGCCATACACGAAGATCGAGGCGGTCGAGGTAGAGAAACACCAGCGCGATCATGACCGACGCAAGGCCGGCGTAGTAGCTGACATAGGTCGTAGGCGAATTCGGCGAGATAGCGGCCGAACAGGATCGCCAGACGCGAGCCACAGCACGAGCGTCACCACGATGCCGGGCAGGATGTCGACGAATCGACGCCGCCACGCCGGCAGCCACTTGTGCGCAATCACCAGCGCGATCACGAGGATGAAGCTCGCGACCGAATAGCGCGCCACGGTGAAATCCCATTCGAGCGGCGCCAGCGCGGGCGCGTAGCTCGACGGCGGTCGCAAATGCCAGCGGCCCGAGCACGATCAGAAAGGCGAGCGCCAGCAGCGCCACCGCCCCGATCAGCACATAGCCGATCGATTCGAGCCGCAGCAGGAACCAGTTGCGGGTCTCCTGCACGCCATAGGCGCGGTTGAGCCCGATCCGCAGGCTCTCGATGCCGCTGGAGGCGAAATAGACCGCGAACACCACGCCGATGGTGAGCACGTCACCGCGCGTGGTGGTGAGCACGTTGTGGATTTCGCGGCGCGATCGGTCGCGCGACCTCGTCCGGCCACGTCTCCAGCAGCAGCGTCGCCACCTCGTCGGCCAGCTCCTTGGAGCCGAAGGAGGAGGCGGCGAGCGTCGTCACCACGATGATGAACGGGAACAGCGCCATCAGGGTCGAGAGCGCGATGTGGCTCGCGATCGCCCAGCCGTCGTCGGCGAGGAAGCGGTAGTAGGCGTCGAGAGCGGCACGGCTGCATCGGCGAAGAATGCCCAACGTCGCACTCCGTCGGTGGATTGATACCAAGTGGCCCGGTTCCAATATCCCAGAACCGGGCGCGTCCGAACAGAGGCGGGTAGGCAACGCCGCGTGCGACGCTTTGGTGCTATGCGGCTTGCTCCTATGCGGCCTGGACGTCCGTGAGGAAGCGGCGGACCTCGCCATTGAGGCTTTCGGCCTCGACTGCGAGAGCGTGTCGGCGAGCGACTTGACGTCGGCGGCGGTGGTGCGGGCGTCGCTGCGAGGCGCCGGCGACGCGGCTCATGGCCTCGGCGCCGGTGCGCGCTTCCGAGCGAGGCGCGGTTGACGCCTTCGGTGATCGAGGCGACCGCGCGGTTCTGCTCCTCGACCGTGATCGCGACCGTGGACGGCGATGGCGGAGATTTCCTCGATGATGGTGTTGACCTGCTCGATCGCCTGGGCGGCGTCGGCGACCGCCGACTGGATGGCGCCGACCTGGCCGGCGATCTCCTCGGTGGCCTTGGCGGTCTGACCGGCGAGCGACTTGACCTCGGAGGCCACCACCGCGAAGCCCTTGCCGGCTTCGCCGGCGCGCGCCGCCTCGATGGTGGCGTTGAGCGCCAGCAGGTTGGTCTGGCCCGCGATCGCCTGGATGAGCCCGACCACCTCGCCGATGCGGGTGGCGGCGTCGCCCAGTTCCGACATGGTGTGGACCGTGCGGCGCGCATCCTTGACGGCGCGGCTGGCGACCTCGGTCGAGCGGTTGGCCTGGCCGGCGATCTCGCCGATCGAGGCGGCAAGCTCCTCGACCGAGCCGGCCGCGGCGGTGACGTTGCCGGAGGCGACGCCGACGCGCTCCTCGGCGGTGCGGGCCTCGGCGGAGACCTGGTCGGCGGCGCTGTTGAGCTGGGTGGAGGTGACCTCCAGGCCGCTCGGCGGCCTCGCGCACTTTGCCGAGCGCCTGGTCGACCGACATTTCGAAGCGCGTGATGGTGGCGGCGATCGCCTCGCCGCGCTGCTCGCGCTCGCGATTGGTCGCGGCCTCGCCGGCGGCGAGCCGCTCGCGCTCGATCATGGTGTCGCGGAACACGATGACGGTGCGCGCCATGGCGCCAAGCTCGTCCTTGGCCTGCGTCGCCGGAATCGCGCGCAGACGTGTCGCCGGCGGCGAGCCGGGTCATCGACGTTGGCGAGCCCGTTGAGCGGGCGCGTGATGCTGCGGCCCGATCCACCAGCTGAACACAAGGCCGATCAGGACCGCGGCCGCAGCCGACCCCGATGATGAAGATGCGGATGTGGCTCTGCGACTGCGTCAAGGCGGCCGCGGAGGCTGCAGCTCTGCGCTCCGCGCCATGGTGATGATCGCCTGCGACTGCGGAACGAGCTGCTGGCTCGTCTCGATGATCTCGGAAACGATTTCTGGATGTTCTGCGACTGCCGGTTCCATTGCGCCAGCGTCGAGGAATAGTCCTTCACGAGATCGCCCAGCTTGGCCTTCACCTGGTCGTCGACCAGGAGCGCTGAAAGCTTCTCTTCGAAGCTGCGGTACGCCTTGAAGAACAGCTCCCAAGTGGCCGGGTTGCGATCGAAGCGATACTGCGCCTCGTAGCGGCGCATCGTGAGCAGCGACAGCATCAGCCAGTCGCGCTCCGCCTCCGACAGCACCTGCATCCCGTCGCTGATCAGTTGCTCGACCTGGGCGGCGGCTTCGTCCAGCCGCTTGCGCGTGCCCTGGCTGTCAGAATAGCCGAGCGCTCTCTGCTCCTCGACGAGATAGTCGAAGTTGAGCCGGAGCTCGCCCAGACGCTGCCGGATCTGCCCGCCGATGTCCTGGGGCAGCATGCCGTTCGCTGCCGCCGAGATCTTGTCGAAATTTTTGGTTGTGAGGGTCTGAGCAGCCTCGAACGCCTTCGCCCGCTCGTCGGACGGCAGAGCGACGTAGTCCTTGGCGGCAATCTGCATGCGTCGCCAGCGTGAGCTTGAATTCGCGGCTTGCATCGGCCAGTGCGGCGGCAGTGCCGACATTCGCAAAGGCATCGGTGACCTCACTTTGCCCGCGCGGTGAACGCTATTCCGTTGGCCAGAAAGCCGACGACAGGAATGAGCGCGAGCCCGATGATGCGGGTGCGGACCGAGACGGAAGCGACCGATTGGGCAAACGACTGGAGCATGCACGCCTTCCCAGGAACAAGCCGCCTCAATGACCAATGGGTCGGCGCCTATCGGAGCCGGACACGGTGCGGCAGTATGGGGAGAGTGCACGAAATGGTTAAACAAGTTGCATACCACAACTTCCGGATAATACGTGTAAAAATGAATACAAATGGAGCAAGGCCCGTATGCCAAGCGGGGTCGGTTGGAGCCATGGGATGACGGGCGACCGGCTCGCATTGACCGCGCAGGTGTCCGCGGCCGCCGCGGCAGCCGAGGCCATTCTGCGCGCTGGCGTTGCGGCAGTGCGAAAGCGGTTGGATGGCGCAGAGCGCCGCTCTGCACAGCGCGCCCTGCATGGGCTTGCCTGGCTTGCCACCTATGCAGACGGCGATCCGTGCGCTCGCGGACTATGCCGGGCGGCTCCTAGTTGCGGGCGATGCCGCGGGCGACCTGCGCGAGGTCGATGAGCTGACGATTGCGATCGGCGTCGAGGAGTATCTCGCCCAGATCGTCGGCGGCATTCCCATGAGTCAAGGCGAGCTGCTGCGCCCGCGTGACCTTGGCCTCTCGGCTTCGATGGTGGCCCAGCAAGTCGAGGGTCCGCTTGTGGCGCTCATGAGCGGGACTGAGCAGCGTCGCGCGCGACTCGTTGCATTGATGGCAGAGAGCCGCGATGCCACGATCGGCAGCCGCGATTTTGATGAGACACTTGCTGCGATCCGTCAGGAAATGCGCCGTTTTGCCGAACGCGAGATTGCCCCCCACGCGCAGGCTTGGCATCGGAACAACCAGTTGATCCCGCTCGACGTCATCGCGCAGATGTCGGCGAGCTCGGCGTCTTCGGCCTCACCATTCCCGAGGAGTACGGCGGGCATCGGGCTCGGCAAGAAGGCGATGTGCGTCGTCAGCGAGGAGCTCTCGCGCGGCTATATCGGCGTCGGCTCGCTCGGCACGCGCTCCGAGATCGCCGCCGAACTGATCCTGACCGGCGGCACCGCCAGAGCAGAAGCGCCGCTGGCTGCCGAAGATCGCGTCCGGCGAGGTGCTGCCGACCGCCGTCTTCACCGAGCCCGACACCGGCTCCGATCTCGCATCGCTCAAGACGCGCGCGGTGCGCGACGGCGACGTCTACCGGATCCACGGCAACAAGACCTGGATCACGCACGCGGCGCGCGCCGACCTGATGATGCTGCTGGTGCGCACCGATCCGAGCGATGCGAGCCATCGCGGCCTCTCGATGCTGCTCGCCGAGAAGCCGCGCGGCACCGACGACGATCCGTTTCCCGCACCTGGCATGTCGGGCAGCGAGATCGAGGTGCTCGGCTATCGCGGCATGAAGGAATACGAGATCGCCTTCGACGGCTTCGAGGTGCCGGCGCGAAGTCTGCTCGGCGGCGTCGAGGGGCGAGGCTTCAAGCAGCTCATGGCGACGTTCGAAAGCGCGCGCATCCAGACCGCCGCGCGCGCCGTCGGCGTCGCGCAGGCGGCGCTCGACGCGGCTTGCGCTATGCCTGCGAGCGCAAGCAATTCGGCGAGCCGATCGTCAATTTCCCGCGCGTCGCCGACAAGCTCGCCATGATGGCGGCCGAAATCATGGCTGGCGCGGCAGCTCACCTACTTCGCCGCGCGCCACAAGGATTCGGGCAAGCGCTGCGATCTCGAGGCCGGCATGGCCAAGCTCCTCGCCGCGCGCGTCGCCTGGGCGGCCGCCGACAACGCGGTGCAGATCCACGGCGGCAACGGCTTTGCGCTGGAATTCCCGGTGTCGCGGCTCCTGTGCGACGCGCGCATCCTCTCGATCTTCGAGGGCGCGGCGGAAATCCAGGCGCAGGTGATCGCGCGGCGGCTGCTGGAAGAACGCAACTGAAGCGAGCCCTCCGACGTTTGACCCTTGTCAAGGTGCGACGATCGCGTTGCGCGACGATACTACGCGACGATGTGTTCGACCGAGGAGGTGTGCATGTCCAACGTGCTGGTCAGGCGAGGGGATTGGGTGGTCGTGTGCGACGGCAAGAAGGCGCTGGTGCTTGAGAACGTGGGCGATACCAAGTTCCTCAATCTCAAGACCCGGGAGGTCTTCGAGCAACCGGATGCCAAGACCAGCGAGCAAGGGACCGACGCGCCCGGCCGCTCGATCAATTCGATCGACGCCAGACGCAGTGCCATGGAGCAGACCGATTGGCATGACCAGGAGGAGGAGCGATTCCTGCAAAGGCTCGCCAGCCATCTCGATGCCGAGGTCAATGCCGGCAACGCCAAATCCGTGATCATCGTGGCGCCGCCGCGTGCGCTCGGCGTGCTGCGTCAGGCCTATTCGCACGATCTGCGCAAGGTGCTGCGCGCCGAGATCGACAAGGATCTTGTGAAGATGCCGATCGACGAGATCGAGAAGCACTTGGCGGCCTAAAACACCGGCAGCCTAAAGCAGCTGGCAGCCTAAAGCACTTGCGGCGTGAGTACGCTCACGCCGCCTTTGGGGGCGCCTTCAGAAGCTTCCCCACATTGCCGGACAGGATCGCCTCGCCGTCCTTGCCGAGCGCGCGGATGTCGCGCACGAAATCGCGCACCGCTTCGCGCGCGCGGATCTCCTGCGGATAGTCGGTCGCGAACACGATGCGGGCCGCCGGAATTTCCACCAGCGCGGTCTTCACCGAGGTGATCGCGCCTGCAAAGCCCGCGGTGTCGAACACCATGTTGTTGTTGCAGATAATAGTCGAAGTCCTTTTTCGGGCTCATGCCGTGGCGCGGATTGCCCTTGGTGCCCCAGAAATCCTTGTCCTGATAGCTGCGGATGCGACCCAGCATCGAGGCGATGCCGCCCGAGAGATGCGCCATGTGGACGGTGAGATTGGGGTGGCGGTCGAACACGCCGGAATTGATCAGCCGGATGGTCGCCATGATCAGCGAGAATTCGCGGCCGACCGAGCGCGCGGTGTCGAAGCCGTCGAACTGCTGCGAGTAGTTGAGCTTGAGCGCGGGATGCACGAACACGAACAGGCCGAGCTTTTCCGCCTCGGTCCAGAACGGCTCGTATTTGGCGATTATCGAGAAAGAGCCCGTCGGCCTCCGACGTGATGACCACGCCCTGAAAGCCGAGCTCGTGCTTGCAGCGGTCAAGCTCCTTCAGCGCCTCGGGTCCGCCGAGCGGATGCGCGTGCGCGGCGCCGATGAAGCGGCCCGGATAGTCGCGCTCGGCCTTCTTGGCCTTGTCGTTGACGAAGCGCGAGGTCTCGAGATCCGCGCACATGCCCTGCGCGCTGGTGAGCCAAGCGGCGTCGATGCCGGACGTCGTCCATCATGCGCACGTGCTCGTCGAGATCGTAGAGCAGCTTGTGGATGGTGTAGCTCGGCGCGCCCTGCGCGTCGTAATGCAGGATCAGCCGGTCGCCCGGGTCCTCCTTGATCAGTTCGCGCGGCGTGAAGTGGTGCTGGAAATCGACGATCATCGAGCGAGGTTCCTCTTAGAATTCCGTGCAGCCGGGCGGCCCAGGCTGGCGCTCGACTGTAAACCCGAGTGGCAACCTAGGTGTCAACCGGAACGCAGCCCGTTTCTGGCAGGGCTGGTGCGAGAGAGCGGCAGGACCGCAGGTCCTGCCTTACGTCTGATTGAGTGTTCTTTACGTCGCGCCGTTCACTTACCGAGGCGGTCGGGTCCCTGTGCCAGTGTCTTGATGCGATAGAGGCCCTCGCGCGCCGTGATGTAGAGCGTGCGCTTGTCCGGTCCGGCGAATGCAACGTTCGCGCCCTGGCGAGCCGACTTGATCGTGCCGAGGTAGCGGCCCGCAGCGTCGAACACCTGTACCCCGGCGACGGTTGTGATGTAGACGCGGTCGTCGCGATCGATCGCCATGCCGTCGGCGCCACTTTCGGTGCCTGACGTGATATCGCGCAACTGGGCGAAGGTGCGCTTGTTCTTGACCGTGCCGTCGGCTTGCACGTCGTAGGCGTAGACGGAAGGGTTTAGCGTATCGTCGACGATAAGCGTACGTCCGTCGCGCGTGAGCGTGAGCCCGTTTGGTCGCGGAACCTGGGTGTCGATGGCCATCGGTTCTTTGGCGCCGGCTGGCAAATAGAAGACGTAGGTCGGGCGGCCGGGCACCACCGGGCGCGGCCCCGGATCGGTGAAATAGAGTCCGCCACGGGCGTCGACGAGGAGATCGTTCGGCGACAGGAAAGGTTTGCCCTGGAAGCTGTCCGTGACTGTCGTGATCGTGCCGTCGCGACCGCGCTTGCTGATGCGTGGGCCACCACCTTCCGCGAACAGCAGATCACCCTCCTTTGTCAGCGCAAGGCCGTTGGTGCCATTGGTGTTCTCGCGCACAACAGTGATCTTGCCGGCAGGGTCGAGATGGAAGACGCGGTTGACCCGGATGTCGGAGAAATAGAGGCCGCCGTCCGCCGTGCCGACGGGGCCTTCTGTGAAGGTGAAACCCTCCTGAACCAGCTCGCTTTCGACACCGGGAGCGACAACGCCTGGGATTCCCCCGGTTTGCGCAGCGATCGGGGCTGCAAAGAGTGCAACAAGCGCCGCTGCACCGAGGACGGCGTACATGGTCCGGTCTTTGCTGGAATTGGTCTTTAATTTCATATTTTCCTCCAACCTGGCTCTACCGCTTTGGATCGATGGCTTGGAAAAAATCTTGGTTGTGGCGAGATTCACGTGCCGCAGCTACTTCGGCAACACCAGTTGATGCACCGTGTTGGAGGTGCCGCCCTCGGGCGGGGGATTGAACACATGCACGGAGACCGCGCGATCTCCGAGCGGTGCGGCGCTTTGCGTCGGTCCGGGCGCGAAATAGGGGTTTGGGCCGGCGCGATCGATGGCGTTCGCCGGCATCTCGAATTCGAGCCGCCGCGGGCCGAGAAACTTGGTCTTCACCGAGACGCCGTTGACCCGCACCAGTGACGTCATCATGAAGCCGCTGCCATCCAGCATCACGCGCACATTCTGTGAGCCTTCCGTCACCTTGCTGGGCTCGATCGCGCTGATCGTCGGCGCAAAGGTCGCAGCCGCGTGCGAGCGCGGGCGCTGCGTGAAGGTGAAGTACTCGGGATGGTAGCCAAGCTCGACCCAGCGCCCGTCTTTCATCACCCGTTCGATCTTCTTGGTGTTGGAGATGTCGCTGACGGGGTCAGCGCTGACGACCACGAGGTCGGCGAAATTGCCGGCGCGGATCGAGCCGATCTTGGCGGGCCCGCGTGCCTTGTTCTTCCCTTCCAGGATTTCGGCCGACCACGAGGTCGCGGCCTTCAGCGCCTGCATGGGCGTCAGGCCCGACTCGACCAGCATCTCCATCTCGTGATGCAAAGCGAGGCCCGGCACGCCGCCGGTGATGATGTCGGTGCCGGCCTGGATCTTGCCGCCCGCTGCGACCCAGCGCTTGTTGAACTCCCGCACGTTGTTGTAGCCCGCCTCGAACTCGGCGCGATCCTGCGCTGGCAGTTTGGGAACCCATGGCATGCTGTCATAGCGCGAGGAGAAGTTCTTGATCTGCCGGTTGCGGGCCAGAATGCTGTCGCTCATGTTGCGAGGGAAGTAGACGAGATCGGGATTGCTGATGACGCGATAATCCTCGAGCTCGCGCTGCGGGGACCGCCGGCTTACGCCGCCCCATTCATAGTTCATTGTGGGATTCATGTAGACGCCGGCCCGGATGGCGTCCGCCATCCAGGCGTCGAGCTTGGGCCAATCGTTCAGCCGCGTCGCCCAGGTCAGCATCTTGCCGTCCTGAAACCCCTTAAGCTCGTCGGGCGACATCAGGGCTTCGGCATAGCCCCAGACGTGCTCGAGAATGTCGATGCCGTCACGCACGGCGTCCGGCGCATGATCAGTGTGACTGAACACCAGGAAGCCCGCCTTGTGCGCCTCCTCGGCCGCAAACTTATACGCGCGGGAAAAGCGCGTGGTGTATTGCGGAAACCACGCCATATCTGGCTCGGATTGCACCCAGTTGCGGATCTGCTGGCTGATATCGGCATCCGAGGAGTTCGGGTTGAACTGGGGGCGTGCGCCAGTGTGAAAGAGTCGCGGCACATCGTGTACGGCCTGGCTACGGGTACGCAGAGCTTTGGGCAGGTTGTCCAGCGCGAGGATCGAGGTCACGCCATGGTTGACCAGCAGCTCGCCCATGAACGGGTCCCAGTGCACGTGCGAGTTGAATAGCCCTGGAATGATGAACTTGCCGGTGAGGTCGATGACCTGCGCGCCCGCTGGCGCGTCGGCGTTGGCAGGCAACAGGCCACGAATGGTGTTGCCCTCGACCAGAATTGCACGATCGCGGATGGGCTCGTCGGCGATGCCGTCGATGATGGTCGCGCCCCGGATGATGAGCGTCGTCGGCGCCTGCTGCGCCTGGCCGCCAGTGAGCGCCGCAAGCGCGAACATGCCGGTGGCAAAAAGCCCGAGAATGGCGCGTCGTTCGATGCGCATGGTTTACCTCCCTCAACAACTGTTTTTGTCGCGTCGATCAGGAAGGTTATTGCATCGTGGCGCGTCGATCCAGGCACACTGCGGCGGCGAAATCGCGCACGGCAGCGGCGCCCGGTCGCCGCTAGTCGGCCTTGATGCCGGCGGCCTGGATCACCTTCGTCCACTTCGCGCTGTCGCGCTTGAGGATCGCGCCCGCCTCCTCCAGCGAGGTCGAAACCGCGATGAAGCCGAGCGCGTCGAGGCGCTGCTGCACGTCTGGCAGCGCGGCCGCGTTGCCGACCTCGCGATGGAGCAGCGTCACGATATCGGCCGGCGTGCCGGCCGGCACGAACAAGCCGACCCAGAAATTGCCTTCGATCTCGGGAAAGCCCGCTTCCGCCATGGTAGGAACGTCCGGCAGCGCCGACAGCCGCTTTCCGGTCGCGACCGCAAGCGCGCGCAATTTGCCGTCCTTCGCCTGCGCGATCGACGAGGCGGGCGAGCTGAAGGCGATCGGCGTGTGGCCTGCGATGGTCGAGGTGATGGCAGGGCCCGCGCCGTTGAAAGGCACGTGCACGATGTCCAGACCCAGCGAGACGCGGAACAACTCGGCCGTCATATGCGCGGGTGTCCCGATGCCGGCGGAGGCGTAGCTGTATTTGCCCGGGTTCGCTTTCACGAGGTCGACAAGCTGGCGAACACTGTTGACCGGCAGCGACGGGGTCACGGTGAGGACTTGTGTGGTGGTGAACGCGAGCGAGATCGGATCGAAGTCCTTAAACGGATCGTAGGGCACCTTGGCGTAGATGAGCGGATTGATGACGAGGCCCGTATCCATCACCAGGATGGTGTAGCCATCGTGTGCCGCCTGCGCGGCGCGGCCGGAGCCGATCGAGCCGCCTCCGCCACCGACGTTCTCGATGATGTATTGCTTCCCCAGATGCTCGGAGAGCTTCTGCGCGATCAGCCTGCCGATGGCGTCGTTCTGGCCGCCGGGCGCGAACGGAACGATCATGCGCACCGGCCGCGCCGGATAGGCCTGCGCCAGTGCGACACGCGGCAAGACGGAGAGCGCGGTGGCGCCCACGACGAGGTGCAGGAAGTCTCGGCGGGGAAGTGGCATGGTGTCCTCTCAGATCAGGCCCCGGACTTAAGCCTGTTGTCGAAGGAACACTGTAGGATGGGTTGAGCGGCAGCGAAACCCATCATCTGCCGCTGCAAATGTCATGCGTCGTGATGGGTTTCGCTGCCGCTCACCCCGTCCTATGCGCTAATGCGCGTGAACTGGCGCTACCACTTGACTGATCCTGTATCGAGGTCGCGCAAATCCGCGTGGCGATGAAAAATGAAATGCACACGCAGTTCGGAATTGTCGAAGTCGTAAAGCACCACGAACGGCGTGCGAGCGATCGGATAAACGCAAAGTCCCAGGTCGGGATGCGGCCGTTTGATTGCGGGAAATGCCGCCAGGACATGTTCGATGGTGGCATAGACGCGGTCGCGCTTCTCAGCGACGATACGCCCACCAAACGGCTCGATACCTTGAGCGAGGAGCGCGTTGAGCTGGTCCAGGGCTGTCTTCGAAACGCGAACGTTCCTCATGTCCGCGACGGAGCGACCCCACGCTTCGCCAGAACTTGATCGGTCAGCGCGCGGGCTTCGTCGAGGGAGTATGAGCGTCCGGCCTTGAAGTCTTCCTTGGCCTGTTGAATGAGCGTGAGCTCATGGTCCGTCAGCTCGCGCGGCAGCTCATAACCCGCGTCTATCGACTGCACGATCTCAGCAACAGTCATGACGTGCTCGTCATCCAGCGATGCGAGTTTGGCCGAGATAATGGCAAGGGCTTGGGTTCTGGTCATGGTTGAACGATAGCACAACCATGGTCGTCTTGCATCAAGGCAGTTGCTGGCCGCTAAAAGAGTTCCCGATTTGGCGCTGTTGTTTCATCCCACCGCCCTCAGTTCGCGCAGCGCGCGCTTCACCGCCGTATCGAGCGGTGTATGCGGAACCTCACCGATTGTCGTCTTGAGCTTGTCGCCTGAAATCCGGTGCGGGACCTTCCAGAGATAGTCGAGCTCCGACAATTCACGCGGCAGAGCGAACAATGGCGACAGCACCTTGATCATCCACCACTGCATCTGCCGCACCCTGAGATCGCGGCTGTCGCGGCCGCTCGCTTTGGCAATTGCATCGATCAGCGTGCGGCCAGTGATCGCGTGGCCGGGAAAGCCGAATGTTTCGAACGCGCCGAGCCGCTCGCGCTTCTCGGCAAGCCGGACCATGGCGGCGGCGAGATCGGGCACGTAAGCCCATTCGTGCACGACATCGAGCGGGCCCGGATAGGTGACCTCGTTGCGGGCGAGCTGCTTCGTGATCACGAGATCGAACCAGGCGCCGCGGCCGCTGCCGAAGAAATCGCCGGCGCGCAGAATGATGGTGCGCACCCCGCGCTCGGCGGCTTCCTGCATGCGTTGCTCGATCTCCACCCGGATGTCGCCCTTGCGGGTGGTGGGCTGCATCGGCGTTGACTCATCGATCACGCTCGGCATGCCGGCGCCGTAATTGTACAGGTTACCCGGAAACATCAGCGTGGCGCCCGCGGTTTCGGCCACCTCGATCGCCGAATAAGCGTGTGCCAGTGCCATGCGGCGCCAGGTCTTGAACGGCGGATTGAGCGCGTGCAGCACCACGTCGGCGCCACGTGCTGCCGCGATGGCATCGAGGCGGTCGATGGTCTCGACAACCTTGGTGCCGCGCGGCGCGCGATGCGTTGCGCCCGGCCGCACCAGGCTCGTCACGCTCCAGCCGGCCATGCGAAACGCTTCGGCGGCTGCGCAGCCGAGCCGTCCGGCCGCGCCCAGCACCAGGATCTTGCCGCTCATGCGCCGTCTCCATGCCCGGCGCGGAGTGCCTGGTCGAGGTCGGAAAAGAGATCGTCAGGGTCCTCGAGCCCGACCGAGAGGCGCAACAGATCGGTGGGGCAGGGCGGGCCCTCGACCGAGCCGCGATGCTCGATCAGGCTCTCGACGCCGCCCAGCGAGGTGGCGCGCTTCCACAACTCGACCTTGGCCGCAGTCGCGATGGCGGCGGTCTCTCCGCCCTTAGGGCGGATCGACAGCATGGCGCCAAAGCCACTCATCTGGCGGGCCGCGACGGCGTGTCCGGGATGGCTCGGGAGGCCGGGATAGAGCACGCCTGCAATACGTGGATGATTGGAGAGGCGCTCGGCCAGGATTGCAGCGCTTGCCGCCTGTGCACGCACGCGCACGTCGAGCGTGCGCAGCCCCCGCTGCAAGAGCCACGCTTCGAAAGGCCCGAGAATCGCGCCGTGCTGGATGCGGATCGATTTGATGCGCTCCCAGAGTTCGGACGCGCGTGCTGTCGCGAGCGCACCCGCGATGACGTCGGAATGGCCGTTGAGATATTTCGAGGCCGAATGCATCACGATATCGGCGCCGAGCCGCAGCGGCTGCGTGAACACCGGCGTCGCGCAGGTCGAATCGACTGCCAGCATAGCGCCGGCCGCATGCGCGATCTCGGCAAGCGCCGCAATGTCGCTGATCGGCCAGAGCGGATTGCCGGGAGTCTCGACGTAAAGGAGCGCAGTTGTCGGGCTGGAGCGCGGTGCGCACCGCATCGAGATCCGTGGTGTCGACGAGCTCGATCGTATAGCCGAAGCGTTTCCCTTCGCTCATAAGCCAGCGACGGAACGCCCAGTACATGACCTGCGAGGCAACGATGCGCGACCCTGGAGGCACTGCCAGGATGACGCTGGTCGCAGCTGCCATGCCGGACCCGAACACGAGCGCCTCATTGGCTCCCTCGAGTGCCGCGATCACGGCTTCGGTCTGGCGCACGGTGGCATTGTCGGGCCGGCCGTAAGCATAGCCAGAGCGGTACTCGTTGTCCGGGTCGCGGATGAAAGTGGTAGCGACGTGCACGGGTGGTACCACCGCGCGGGTCAGGGGGTCGACCGTGCCCAGCGCCTGCGCGGCCAGCGTGCGGGGGTTCCAGCGGGGCGGTTCGGCCATTGCAATCTCCAGGGCGGGGCCTCACATCACCACAATGCGGCGCCACGTAAAACTGGTGTTTGGTGGTATGGTTTCGCGTGCCGTCCGATAGTGCTAAGCCCGACGTCTGCGGACGTCGCTTATTCGCCTTCTTCCCTGGCGGGAGAGGCTTATTCGCCAAGGTTGGCTCGCCCATGACCCAATTCTTCTCCTACGCCCTCGTGCCCATTGCGGTCATCGCGGTGGCAGTCGTGCTGGTGTTCGGCCTTGTCAACATGATGCGGGGCGGCTCGCCGCAGACCTCGCAAAAGCTGATGCGGCTGCGTGTGCTCATGCAGTTCGTGGCGATCATCGTCATCATGATCACCATCTGGGCGATGGGGCGCTGACCGGATGGTGGTGCTCAACCGCATCTATACGCGCAGCGGCGATGATGGCACCACGGCGCTCGGCACCGGCGAGCGGCGGAAGAAATACGATCTGCGCATCGAGGCCTATGGCACGCTCGATGAGGTCAATGCCGTGATCGGAGTTGCGCGGCTGCATATGGCGGGCGATCCGGCGCTTGATGCGGTTCTCTCGCGCATCCAGAACGATTTGTTCGACGTCGAGGCCGACCTCTGCATGCCGTCGGAGGCCGGCAAGGGTCCGGGCGGTGCCAGACTGACCGTCACGGATGCTCAGGTGACATGGCTCGAAGGCGAGATCGACCGCCTCAATGCCGAACTGGCGCCGCTCAAGTCGTTCATTCTGCCGGGCGGCAGCTCTGCTGCCGCCTATCTGCATCTTGCCCGCACGGTCTGCCGGCGCGCCGAGCGGATGATGGTGGCGCTCGCTGACAAGCCTGGCGAGAGCGTCACTGCGGCGGCGCTCAAATATGTCAACCGGCTGTCGGATTTTCTGTTCGTGGCGGGGCGCCGCATGAACGACAAAGGCGCAGCCGACGTGCTCTGGGTGCCGGGGCAGAATCGCTAGGGACACCAGTCTGATGGTCGTACCGATTTACGACGAGAACCCGTGGCGGCTGCCGCATCGGCCAATCATCACCTGGGGCCTGATCGTTCTCAATATCCTGATCTACCTGGCCGAGTCAGGCACCGTACCGGTTCCCGACGGGATGCTGACGCGGCTCGCGCTCACGCCAGCGACGTTCCTCGGCAACAACGTGATGCCGGACCTGCTCGGCCCGGTGCGCAGCCTGTTCACCTACATGTTCCTGCACGCCGACTGGGGTCATCTTCTCGGCAACATGATCTTCCTCTGGGTGTTTGGAGATGATGTCGAGGAGGCGCTTGGCCGCATACGCTTCTTGATCTTCTACCTGGGCTCCGGCGCGCTCGCCGGCCTGGTCTACGTTGCGTCAGATCCTAATTCGGACATTCCGCTGATCGGCGCGTCGGGTGCAATCGCGGGCGTCGTGGTCGCCTATGTGATGCTGCGTCCCTGCGCCCGGGTCACGGTGCTGGTGACCATCATCCCGCTCAGGCTGAGTGCCTATTGGGTCATCGGCGCGTTCGTCCTGATGCAGATCATCAACCTCGACTCTGCTTCGCGCAGCGAGGTCGCCTACTGGTGTCATTTCGGCGGCATGGTGGCGGGTGCGCTGCTGCTGCTCGTGCTGCGGCCGGCGGGCGTGCGGCTGTTCGACTGTATGCGGGCTGAGCGCGTTCCGGTCGAGGCGATGCCTAACACCCCGCGCCGCGGACATTGACCGCGTTGGCGGGCGCCATTAGCTTGCCGGCAACCCTTCGGCGCCTCGCGCCAGTCATCCCGAGAGCCTGAACCCATGAAGATTCTGGTGCCCGTCAAACGGGTGGTCGACAAGGACATCAAGATCCGCGTCAAGTCGGACAATTCGGGCGTCGAACTCGCCAATGTGAAGATGTCGATAAATCCCTTCGACGAGATCGCAGTCGAAGAGGCGTTGCGGCTTAAGGAGAAGGGCCAGGCGACCGAGGTCGTCTGCGTGTCAGTCGGGCCGCAGCAGGCGACCGAGACGATTCGCACGGGGCTCGCCATGGGGGCCGACCGCGGCATCCTGGTCAAGACCGACAAGCCCGTCGAGCCGCTCGCGGTTGCCAAGATTCTCAAGGCGATCGTGGACGAGGAGAAGCCCGGCCTCGTCATCCTGGGCAAGCAGGCGATCGACGATGATTGCAATCAGACTGGCCAGATGCTGGCGGCGCTCACCGGCTGGCCACAGGGCACATTCGCGTCCAAGCTTGTGATCGAGGGCGACAGCATCCTGGTCACCCGCGAGGTCGACGGCGGCCTGCAGACGGTCAAGCTCAAGGCGCCGGCGATCGTCACCACCGATCTCCGCCTCAACGAGCCGCGCTATGCGAGCCTTCCCAACATCATGAAGGCGAAGAAGAAGCCGATCGACGAAAAGGCGCCCGAGAGCTACGGCGTCGACGTGTCGCCGCGGCTCGAAGTACTCAAGACGCTCGAACCCGCAAGCCGCAAGGCCGGCGTCAAGGTGAAGTCCGTGGCCGAGCTCGTCGATAAGCTCAAGAACGAGGCAGGGGTGATCTGATGGCGACGCTGCTGCTGGCTGAGCACGACAACAAGTCGCTCAAGGATGCAACCAACAAGGCTTTGACTGCTGCCAAGGCGCTGGGCGGCGACGTGCATGTGCTGGTCGCCGGCAAGGATGCGCGCGGCGTTGCGGACGCCGCCGCCAAGCTCGAAGGCGTCAGCAAGGTCCTCGTCGCCGACGGTGCGAGCTATGAGCACATGTTGGCGGAGCCGCTGGCGGCGCTGATCGTCGCGCTTGCGCCCGCTTACGACGCGATCGTGGCGGCGGCCACCACCACCGGCAAGAACGTGCTGCCACGCGTTGCGGCGCTGCTCGATGTGATGCAGATATCCGACATCGTGAAGGTGATCGCGCCTGACACGTTCGAGCGGCTGATCTATGCCGGCAACGCCGTGCAGCAGGTGCGCTCGAAGGACAAGATCAAGGTCATCACGGTGCGCACCGCGACCTTCCAGGCGACGGGTGCCGGGGGATCGGCGCCCGTCGAGGTGGCGGCACCTGCGGCCGATCCCTCGCTGTCCGCGTTCGTGGGCGAGGAGCTGTCGAAGTCAGACCGGCCGGAGCTGACCTCCGCGAAAATCATCGTCTCGGGCGGCCGCGCCATGCAAAGTCGCGAGAATTTCACCAAGTATATCGAGCCGGTCGCCGACAAGCTGGGCGCTGCGGTGGGCGCCTCGCGTGCCGCGGTCGATGCCGGCTATGCACCCAACGACTGGCAGGTCGGCCAAACCGGCAAGGTGGTAGCGCCGGAGCTTTATGTCGCGGTTGGCATCTCGGGCGCGATCCAACATCTCGCCGGCATGAAGGACTCCAAGGTGATCGTGGCGATCAACAAGGATGAGGAGGCCCCGATCTTCCAGGTGGCCGACTATGGGCTGGTCGCCGACCTTTACCAGGCGCTGCCGGAGCTGGCGCAGGAGCTCGGCAAGATCGGTAAATAGCCCCTTCAAGATGCGGTCGCGTCCCGGTGGCGCTGCGCGACGGATCGGCGTAAAACATCGGCCGGCAGGGGGGCGCTTGCTAGCGCACTCGGGGGTAGGCCTAGACGGACAACATGGCACTGAGCATCAAGAAAGTCGGCGTGATAGGCGCCGGTCAAATGGGCAGCGGTATCGCACATGTGTGCGCGCTGGCGGGCTTCGATGTGAAGCTCAACGACATCGACACCGACCGCATCAAGGCCGGCATCGCGACCATCAACGGGAACATGGCGCGGCAGGTCCGCAAGAGGACCATCAGCGAGGACGAGCGGCAGGGTGCGCTCAAGCGGATCGGGACTGCGGATGGCTTCGACGCCTTCGGCGACTGCGATCTCGTGATCGAGGCGGCGACCGAAAAGGAAGAGGTCAAGCGCGCGATCTTTGGCAGGCTCTGCGCTTTCCTGAAGACAGACGCCGTCCTCGGCAGCAATACGTCATCGATTTCGATCACGCGGCTCGCGGCTTCGACCGATCGTCCCGAGCGCTTCATCGGCATTCATTTCATGAATCCGGTACCGCTGATGGAGCTGGTCGAGCTCATTCGCGGCATCGCCACCGCCGATCCGACCTTCGAGGCGACCAAGCAGTTCGTCATGAAGCTCGGCAAGACCATCGCGGTGGCGGAGGATTTTCCCGCCTTCATCGTCAATCGCGTGCTGATGCCGATGATCAACGAGGCGATTTACACGCTCTATGAAGGTGTCGGCAATGTCGAGGGGATCGACACCGCCATGCGGCTCGGTGCCCATCACCCGATGGGGCCGCTCGAGCTCGCCGACTTCATCGGGCTCGATACCTGCCTTTCGGTGATGCAGGTGCTGCATGATGGGCTCGCGGATTCCAAATACCGACCTTGCCCGCTGCTCGTGAAATACGTCGAGGCCGGCTGGCTCGGCCGCAAGACCCAGCGTGGCTTTTACGACTATCGCGGTGAAAAGCCGGTGCCGACGCGCTGAGCGGCAGGCGCCATCGACGCCCGCCGCCCACGTTGGCGCCTGAAGTCGACTACACTTTGATCCGATCAAGTTGAATCGGATCGAAGTGTAACTTTTGTTTTGAGCATGGTCTTCTCCGAAAACCGGCTTCCACTTTTCGGGATCATGCTCTACGCCGCGGCCGCCGCGGGCTGTGGTGCTGTCTCGCGCCAGGCCGGCAGCGCAAAGACCCGTCCGAACCAGCTCTTGATGTTCCCGTACGGCTCGATCGGCAGCTGCGCTTCCTTGCTGTAGGCGAGCGGTGCCACGACCGAGAAATCGGCAAGGGTCACCTCGGCACCAGTTAGATACGGCCGCTTGCCGAGGTGGGCATCGAGCATTGTCGCCTCGCGCTGGAACGCTGCAGTTCCCTTCTCCACGACCGCCGGATCGGGTGCCCCGATATTCATGATCGCCTTGACCAGCCGCTCGAAGATCAGCGGCTCGCACGCCTCCTTACTCCAATGCTGCAGCTGCCAGCTTTGCCAGCGCATGATGTCGGCCCGCGCGCGCGGATTGTTCGGCCAGAGCGAGTTGGGCTTCTGCTCGGCGAGATACTGCATGATCGCGGTCGATTCCCAGAGCTTGAGATCGCCGTCGACCAGCGTGGGCGTGCGTCCGGTGGGATTGAGCGCCAGGTAGTCGCTCTCACGCTGCACGCCTTTGGTCAGATCGACGAAGACGAGATCGAGCGGGATCCCGAGATGGTGCGCGGCGGCGAGCACTTTCCAGGTGTTGGGCGATGCGGGAAAGCCATAGAGCTTCATGGTCAACTCCTGTTGTACGCGGTGATGATAGGTCGTTCTCAGCCAAACAACGCTGCGAGCTTGTCGAGCGTCTCGGTCCAGCCGGACAGGTGACGCTCGCGCGCAGGCTCGTCGAAGAATTGCTCGTGGGTCAGCGTCAGAAGCGTGCCGTTGCCATCGGGCTTGAGCTGTACCGTGACCAGCGATTCACGCTCCGGCGTGCTGTGCCAGGCCCAGGTGAACACGAGCTTCTCGTTTGCGATCACCTCGCGATAAGTCCCGCCGACCTCGTGCACTTCGCCATCGGCGCCGTGTGCGACCATCCGATAGCGGCCGCCGACGCGGACATCGGCCTCGGCCTGCACGCTCTCGACTCGCCGCGGCCCAAACCAGCGCGCTAGCTTCGCCGGGTCGGTCCAGGCTTCGTAGACCTTGGCCGGCGGCGCGTTGATGCGGCGCTTGAGGGCGAGGCTTGGCTTGGTGGCGATGGTGGCTGGGGTTGGCATGATTCTTCCTCCACAAAGGCAGCAAGACGATCGAGTTGCTCGGACCAGAAGCGCTGGTAGCGCTCCAGCCAGTCCATCGCGGCCTGCATCGGGTCGGCATTGAGCTGGCAGGCCACCGTGCGCCCGGTCTTGATGCGCACGATCAGCCCCGCGTCCGACAGCACATCGAGGTGCTTCATGATCGCGGGCAGCGACATCGCAAACGGGCGCGCCAGCTCGCTGACCGAGAGCCCCTGCGCTTCGCTCAGCCGCGCCACCAGCGCGCGCCGCGTCGGGTCGGCAAGCGCCCCAAAGGTTCGGTCCAGGTCAGGTTTATACTTAACCATTAGGTTAAGTATAGGGCGGTGAGCGGCCGAGTCAACCGTTTGTTTTTGAAGTTATCGAGCCCCTCGCTCCATCGGGGACGTTCATAGCTTGTTAACGCTCAGCGTTTGTTAACTGGCGCGCGCTAGCATGCGCGTGGGTGCGGACGGATCATGGCTGGGTTTCAAGTCAAGCGCTTCAACTGGGTGCGGACTCCGACTTTCTCGGAGAGCGCGGACCTTTGGCGGTCGCGCCGACAGGCCGCGCGCGAGAGTTTTGAGTCCGTCAATTCGGCCGTCCTATCTTCATTCAGGAGTATCAGCTCCGACCTGGCCACCGGCATGTCATCGATCGCCGCCTCGGCCGCGGTCAAGCGCTTGCAGGACGCTGCAAAAGAGAAGAGCGCGCAAAACGCCAACGCGCTCGATACGTTGGTCTAGTGAGTGTGAAGAGCAAAGCCGACAATGGACTCAGCCGATCTCGCCTCAGCCTTCGTTGCCGCCCGCGCCGGGCAGACGCAGCTTGCAGTCGCCGCCAAGATGCTGCGCATGAACGCCGATGCCGACCAGTCGGTGGTGAAGCTTCTGGAGGCCGGACAGGCCAATATCGACAAGCTGGCCAATGTGGCGGCCGGCGTCGGCGGCAATCTCGACGTTTCGGTGTGAACGACCCGCGGAGCTCGCGGCTTCCAACGCCTTCAATACGTCAAGGTCGCAACGATGGAGTCCGAATAGGTTCCGGGCGCCGGCGTCGTCTGCGCCGGCACGCGGCCATACACCGTGATGGGCTGTCCTGAGCCTGTGCCGGTACCTGCGGCCGTATTGGTCCCGGTGCTGTTTCCCCATGGCTGCGAGCGGGCCGCATTCTGATAGAGGCCATAGGTGATCTGCGTTCCGCCGTAGGACATCTTACGCTGGGTCGGATCGCTTGCGCCCGCATTGCCGCCATCGAGGCCGATCGTGTAGGGCGTCGAGGCGCTGCAGGTCGTGGTCAGCGACGTGGTGCCGTCGAGTGCGGCGGAGAGAACGCCGGTCGAGCCGAAACTGAAAGTCGCCGCGCTGACGCTGCAGGTGGCCGAATAGCCGGCGCCGGCGGTGAAGGAGGCGGATGTCGCGTTGGTATTGCCAATGGCCGCACAGGTTCCAGAGGTGGCCGCCGCGTAGGCGATCTGAGTGTTGCTGCCGCTGAAGGCCGACGAGTAGCTGCCGGGTGGCAGGGCCTGTTGCCCGGCGCTGATCCTTCCATAGACCGTGGCGGTCGCGCTGCCGGCCCCGCCTCCATTGAGCGTGATATCGATGGTTGGCGCCGTATAGGAGGAATGGGCCCACAGGTAGGAGCCCCAAACGACGGTGCGGGACGCGTCCTGGTAGAGATCGAAATTCAGCTTGTCGCTTCCGCTCAGCATGAACCGAGGGCTTCCGGTCGTCGTGCCGCCCGAGCCCGCGTTGATGTTGGGACAGACGCGCACCACGACGCCGGCATCGCCGGTGCAATTGGCCGAGAGCGTTGCCGTAATGTCGAGCGCCGTGTTCAGCGTCAGGTCAACGGTTGCGAAACTGAGGTTTGTGATCGAAAACCCGCAGCTGATGGGGGCGGCCTGCGTGGGCAACGGCCAAGCCACCATCGCGGCTCCTGCGAGAGTGCCGAACGCGAATTGCAGAATGGCTGGTCGCAGGCTCATTGGCACACCACCGGTCCGACGAGAACTTGGCTGTCCTTGTCAGGGGTGAACGGGAAGGTCGCGCGGCATTCGCCGCCGTCGGTCGTCACCAGCACCGTATTTGTAGCGCCGAGCCCCTTAAGATAGGCTTGACCATCGTAGCCAACCACGAACGTTTCCTCGCTGTTTTCCAGGCGAACAGGCGATCCGACCGCCAACGGCTTGCGGTCCTTGTCGGTCAGAATGACCATCGCGGTGTCATTGTCGTTCTTGGCCCCGAAACGCACCATCACGCCGCCGCGGTCCGTCGGCGCGACCACATTCTGCGTGGTCATCGCCTCGGCGTTGATCGGCAGGTCGCGCGGATCGATCGCCACCTGGTTCTTCTGGTACGACCGCAGTCCCGGGATCAGGATCTTGCCGGTGCTATTGGTCTTGCCGACCGGGCGATTCTCGTAGAGGACCTCGATGTCGGCGAGTCCGGCATCGACCACCGCGAAGGCGTCGTCGATCCGGTTCGACAGGAACACCCCGCCCTCCATGGCGGCCACCGCGCCCTGCGCCTGCAGCGTGCCGCCTACGGTGCTGCCGAATTGCCGGACCTCGCCGCCGACTTGGGCGACTGAAGACCGATAGGTTGCCGACGCGTTGCGATAGGGGTTTGCCCCTTCGGAATCACGGACGCGCCAGCCATAGCTGCCGGGCTCCGGCTGCATGGTCTTGGCAATATCGACATAGCCATTGGTGCGGCCGCCGGCGCTGTTCACGCCGCTGCTCCCCGAGATCTGTTCACCTAGCGGGACCGAAATCCCGGCGAAAATTCCGCTGTTCTTGCGGTCTGCAAGATCGGTGAATGCGGTTACGTGAACGGTCGCATCCCAGATAATCGGGCGCGAATAGGACACGTTCACGATCTCGGAGCGCTTGCGATCGTACATATCGAGACGGATGAAACTGAAGTTGAGGCTCGATTTGTCGAACGGCAGCGGGATTCCAACCGAGATCGTATCGAGCGCCTTCGGCGGCCTCGAGCTCACGCGCGTGGACGAGGTGCCCTGCAGAAAGCTGCCCAGGACCGACGCCTGCAGCGGCAGATAGCGCGAGATCGCGGAGCTGAGATCGTTGTAGGCGCCGAACGTGCGTTGCGATCCGGCGTGGATTGTCACGCCCCACAGGTTCGTATCGAACGAGGCATAGGCCTGGTAGCCAAAGCGCTCGTCGAAGCGGCTAGCGCTTCCCGCCACCGACACCACGCCCCACGAGGCGAGCGAGGCGACGAGTCCGGTGCCTGCATTCAACAAGCCGGCACCGGCCTCGCCATGCGCCTCCAGCGTGAGCCAGTCGTACAGACCATGCCGCACCCCGCCCGATGCTGCCGGCTTGCCGAGATAGTCATTCGATTGCGTCGCGTAGTTGAGGCGTGGAAACCCGGCTTCGAAGGTGTAGTCCGTCAGTCCCTGCCGCAGCAGCGTGGGCGAGATGAAAAAGGGCAGGTTGGCCTCGACCTCACGACCGGCCGCGTCTTGCATGACCACGCGCGCGGTGCCGCCGCCAGAGAGCAACGGCAGATTGCTGATCTGGTAGGGACCGGCTGCCACCGGCTGCGACAGTGCCTTGATGTTGTTGACGTAGACGTCGACTGTCGAGGGAACGGCGGCGGACCCGGAATAGCTCGGCAGCGGCAGTGTCACCAAGTCGGGCCGCAATGCGAAATTGCGCTGGACTTGCAGGCCGCCGAGCCGGATCGGCCGCGTCCATGCCAGTCCGCCCGAGATCGTGTCGCCCGCACGATAGCTCACGAGATTATCCGGGTCGGAATAAGTCCACCGCGTATCAAGCCGGAGCACGTCCATGTCGCGCAACGTCGTGGAGCCGACGATGCCGGTCTGGGTCAGTGTGCCGTAGGGGCCAAACACGCGAGCGTCGAGCGATGCGTTTGCGCCTGAAAATCCGGTGAAACCGGGGCCGAACGATTTCGTGACGCCGCCAAACAGCGTGTAGTTCATCACCGCCCCGAAATCGGGTTTCGGCTGGACTGCGGCGTCGACGTTCCCGCGCGCGTCATACTGTTGACGCACGCGGCGCTCGTCGCCCAGCTTGAAATAAATTCGCTGGCTGGGCTCGTCATAGCGGTACTCGATCCCGGATGCGGCATCGATCACGATGGCGTCTTCGGCCGCGCCAGTGCCGGGCGCGTTGACGCCGAGCTCGGCAAGCTCTCCGCGCGTTGCAGCAAGCTTCTGGTCCGCGAGCAGTGCGAAAGTCCCGATCCGATCAGTCGGCGTGTCGTTGATGAACACTTCGAGCTGGAGCGGACGCGAAAATCGTCGTCCGCCGCCGCTGCCGGCTGGCCTGCAAGCCAGGCCGCCACGACGAGCGCGCACATCACGATGGGTCGCGTGGCGACCGCGTGTTGCGGAAGCGGTTTCATCGCATGGCGCAAGCACCGCCGATGCGATGACCAGCATGTCGCTGTTTGCCGTTACGCAGGCAAATGCAACACGACGAAAACGCATCCCGGCACATGACACTCCCCATGCATTGGCTCATCGAGCCGCGCTCGGGAGTAGTCTTAGGGGGGAGTATCTACGGTGCTGCTAAGTTAAATCGATTTGTATCAACTTGATAAGTCTATGCTTCATGCTTGCTGTAAAAGCATGCTTCACGCTTGCTGTAAGAGTATCCTTCATGACTCTTGTATGCGTATGCTTCACGAGTGCTGTATCGCTATCCTTTATGCTCGCCGTATGGTCATGCTTGACGGTTGCTAAATTGCAGGGCGCAACGAAGATCAACGTGGGCAAAGTGCGCGATTAACGACGGGCTAAGGATGTTGGCGGCCAGGGCGGCGAAAAAGACGGCAAAAAAAGAGCGCGTCCCGAAGAACGCGCTCTCGTCGAATGAGATCAAGCCACTTGGATCGGCGACGGGCCTCAGCGCGCGGGCTGAGCCGACGTATTGATCGGCCCCACATCCCCTTCCGCCGTGATCATGATCGGGCTGCCGGCGTTCAAGCGGTTGTTGCCGGGGAGGGCCACCCAGCGCCGGGCGGAGCCTCCGAGCACGTAGCCGGAGAGGCCGTTCCCGAACGAGACCGTGGCACCCTTCTCGTCCTTCAGCTTGAGAATTCGAAACCCGGATGTGGCGATCGCCGGAATTTTTTGCCACGACCGAAAGCTTGCCGCCGCTGTGATCGACCGACCAGGTGAGGCTCGCCGGGGCGCCGGAGGCGGGATAGAAGAACACCGGGATCGAATAGCGCAGCAGCAGATTGACCGCGCGATTGCGCTGGTTGGCGGCGTCCGGCAGTTCGTCAATGAACAGCCGATACGTTTCCTCCTTGGCTACCGGTGTCTTGCTCACGCGCACCAGCCGTACAGTGTAGTCGGTCTTCGGCGAGAGCTTGGTGAGCGGCGGGCTTGCCACGACGTCGGTGGTCGGCTCGAGCTTGTCTTCGCCGTTGACCTGGCTCCAGCGGAACACGCGGATCTGAGCATTGAGCGGCGTTGTTCCCTCGTTGCGCAGCTTGACCGAGGTGGCGGCGCCTGGTGAGGCGACTTCGACCTTGACGGGAGCAACTTGAAGCGAGGCGGCCCACAATGGGTCGATCGCGGTGAGCGCGGTGAATGCAGCCAAAGCCGCAACGCTAGACATGCGCATGCTACATCTGTCCTCGACTAGTGTTCAGTAGGTCACCGCCGTTGACGGATGACCTCTCCGCGGCTGCCAGCTCGAACCGCGCGCCAGGGACTTTATGTTCTAGTTACTACGATACCTCTAAATTAATTCAGTCTGTCCGCAGTTCATCTGCCGTTCTTCGCGTTTGCTGAATGAAACGTAAATGTGTTGCAGCGGGGTGTGGCGCGCCGCCTGCTTACACAAAAATGCTCACCACAAAAATTGAGCGCGTTGTGATCAACGCGCTTGAGCTGTGGCGACGCCGTGACGCTGGCGATCTTGGCAATCGCGCTCAGTAGGTGACGGTGATGGTGATCGTATCGCTATAGGTGGCCGGGGCTGGTGTCGTCTGCGCCGGAATGCGGCCATAGACCGTGTAGCTCTGTGCCGCGCCATTTCCGGTGGCGGAGACCGTGTCCGTGGAAACCGTGTTGCCCCACACGGTGCTCCGGGTCGGCTCGGAATAGAGCCTGTAGTTGATGGTGGCGCCGCCGCCGGTGAGCTTGCGCGTCGCCACGGACGCTCCCGACCCGGTACCTGCATCGAGGCCGATGTCGTACGTCGTCGTGTTGGTGCACTGGACGACAATCGTCGACGTCTGGTCGACGTTGGCGATGAGCACGCCCTGGCTGCCGCCGAAGCTCAGGGTTGAGGCGCTGTTGATCAGGCATTGGGCTACGATTGTCACGTCGACCCCGAACGTCGACGTGGTCGTGGCTGCGTAGGCGACGCCGCCCATGAGTGCGAGCCCGACAGCCCCGACAGCAATGCACGGAATGACAACCGATTTACGCATATTGCTCCCCTCCAACCCTATCGGTTGCGCTGACGCCGCCGTCACAGTGCGCTCAACCGGTAGGTATTCTGGGAAGGTAAACTGTTAGTGATGATCGATCCAGTTAATGTAGAATTGTTGGTTAATCGTCGCGTGCTCGGGCTGCTTATTGTTCGAGTGCAGCGTGCACAAGCTTGAGTGCGTCCTCGCTCGCCCATTCGGCCGGGCCCGCGATGGTGCCGATCTCACAACCGACCGGATCGACGAGGATCGTGGTCGGCATGCCGATGGCGCGGCCGGCGAGCTTGAGATCCTGGAACACCTTGGCGCTAGAATCGGCGTAGTAACCGAGGCGTGCGATGCCGACCTCCTTGAGCCAGGTACGCGCCTTGTCGGGGTCGCGGGTGTCGATGTTGATCGAGAGAACTTCGAACGGCGGGCCGCCGAGCTTGGCCTGCAGCTCGTCGAGTGCCGGCATCTCCTTGCGGCATGGGATGCACCAGGTTGCCCAAAGGTTAAGAAGCACGGTGCGCCCCCGCCACTCCGAGAGGTGGCGCTCGCTGCCGCTGCCGTCCCGGAACGCAAGGTCGGGCAGCCGCAGCGGCCGGCTTGCCACCACCACGCCTGCGACCTCGCCGCGTGCGAACGGCGCCACTCGCTCGGCCGTGGCAACGGCCGGGGCGCACTGGGCGTCACCGGCCCGATTGCCTAGGAACGTGGTGATCCCGTATACCGCCGCCAGCCCGATGGCGACGCCGGCGACGCCGCCGGCCGCGACAACGGCGAGTCGCCGCTTCGCGCGGTCCTTGGCGCGGTCCTTTGTTGGATTGGTTCCGGTCATCGGCAGCGTTAGCCCTCGGCAGGTAGGTCGCAGGTTCAGGTCATGAGCAACAAGATGTGGGGTGGGCGCTTCAGCGAACACCCCGACGCCATCATGGAGGAGATCAACGCCTCCATCGATTTCGACCGGCACCTGTACCGGCAGGACATCGCGGCGAGCAAGGCCCATGCGGCTATGCTGGCCAAGCAGGGCATTCTGACGAACCAGGATGCCGCCGCTATTGCGAAGGGTCTAGACACGATCCTGGCCGAGATCGAGGGCGGCAAGTTCACGTTCAAGCGAGCGCTCGAGGACATCCATATGAACGTGGAGAGTCGGCTCGCCGAGCTGATCGGGCCGGCGGCTGGGCGGCTGCATACGGCGCGCTCGCGCAACGACCAGGTCGCGACCGACTTCCGGCTCTACGTGCGGGCCATGATCGACAGCATCGACGAGGCGCTCGCAGCCTATCAGCGCGCGTTCGCCGAGAAGGCGTTGGCGCATGCCGCGACCGTGATGCCGGGCTTTACCCATCTGCAGACCGCGCAGCCGGTCACGTTCGGGCATCATCTCCTCGCTTATGTCGAGATGGCGGCGCGCGATCGCGGCCGCTTTGCGGACGCGCGCGCTCGCCTCAACGAAAGCCCGCTCGGCGCTGCCGCGCTCGCCGGCACCTCGTTCCCGATCGATCGCAAGCACACCGCCTCGGCGCTCGGCTTTGATCGTCCAATGGCGAACTCGCTCGATGCAGTCTCCGATCGCGACTTCGTGCTGGAGACGCTCGCGGCTGCATCAATCACATCGGTGCATCTCTCGCGCTTCGCCGAGGAGATCGTGATCTGGTGCTCGCCGCTTACGGGCCTGATCCGGCTGTCCGATCGTTTCACCACCGGCTCATCGATCATGCCGCAGAAGCGCAATCCGGATGCGGCCGAGCTGGTGCGCGCCAAAACCGGCCGCATCGTGGGCGCGCTGCAGGCGCTGCTCGTCGTGATGAAAGGCCTGCCGCTCGCCTATCAGAAGGACATGCAGGAGGACAAAGAGGGCGCGATCGATGCGCTCAACGCCTTGCTCTTGTCGCTCGCCGCCATCACCGGGATGGTGCGCGACATGGAGCCTGATGCGGCGCGCATGCTCGCGGCGGCAGGCGCCGGCTACGCTACCGCGACCGACCTTGCGGACTGGCTGGTGCGGACCCTCAAGATGCCGTTCCGCGATGCCCATCATGTCACCGGCCGGATCGTGGCAGCGGCGGCGGCCAAGAGCATCCCGCTGCATGAGCTGCCGCTGAAGGAGATGCAGGCGATCGAGCCGCGCATCAGCGCAGAAGCGCTGTCCGTTCTGTCGGCTGAAAGCTCCGTGAAGAGCCGTGTCAGCTATGGAGGTACCGCACCCAAGAATGTTCGCAGCCAAGCCAATCGCTGGCTCAAGGCGCTGGCTTCCAAGCGACGTTGACTTGAAGCTCACTGCCGCTCGTCAGGAAACAGAATGGTCTCGTAATCGCGGGCGCCGTGCAGCACATGCAGGATCTCAATCGAGTTCATCGGAGACGCGATAGAAGATGAGATAGTCGCGATAAGGCCTACGGCGGATGCCGAGAGCCTCATAGCGTGGGATGAGCGCGTAGGCCTCGGGTGCGTCAATCAATGTTGCGCATCTGCGGCGAAGCTCGGCGAGGAAGGTCAGGGCGCGAGCTGGACTATCCTGTGCGATCCGATCGGCGATGGTCTCAAGATCATATTCCGCTGCCGCCGTGATGACGACGATCATCGGGCCTTGGCTTTTGCCAATGCCCGGTATTTGGCATCCAGCCGGTCGAACACGGTCGCGAGCGGCTTGACACGTCCGGCCTCGACATCCGCGAGGCCGCGCGCAATGGCGGCATCAAGCGCAGCCAGCCGGGTTTCGCGCTCCTGGATTAGCCGGACACCCTCCCGCAATACCTCACTCTTAGAGTTGTAACGCCCTGACCTGATCAGGGCTGACACGAATTTCTCCAATTCGCGCCCTAGATCGACGCTGCTGGGCATGAATGGCTCCCCGGGATTGGCGTCGCGGGCCAATAACTGTTATCTGAATATAGTTTTGTTGCCACGGGCAGCAAGAATTCTTTGGGGTCAGCCATTCTGGTGGTCGCTTGCGACGTCCGATCTGCTATATGGTGCAAGGGGATTATGGAGGGGCATTCGTGATCCAATCGTCCGGTCGGTCTCTCGCCAGGGTGGCGGTCATGAGCGCGCTGATTGCCGCGCTTGGCCTTGCGGGCTGCGGACGCAAGAGCGGGCTCGACCTCCCGCCGGCGGCCGCGGTCTCTGATCCTGTGACTGCCGATCCCAAACAAGCGTCCTCGGTTGGACCGGATGGCAAGCCGGTTGCCCCGAAGGGTGGCCCGAATAGGCCGACGATCCTCGACTGGCTGGTGGAATAAGGGCGCCAGTCCGACATATCGTCGAATTAATCCTCCGGCCCGGATGGCTTGCGGAACCGCAATTTGCGCGGCAACAGAGTATGGTCGGCGTCGGATACGCCCCTTCATACCGATCGAGACCCCGAGCCGCGGACCTAAAGCCGGACCCAACGCCCATGCATCACTTCGCTTATCGCAACGGTGTCATGCACGCCGAGGCGGTCGACCTCTTGAGGCTCGCGGACGCGGTCGGTACTCCGTTCTACTGCTATTCGACCGCGACGCTCGAGCGGCACTACCGGGTCTTTGCAGATGCCTTCGCGGGCGTGCCCGCCCTCGTCTGCTACGCCATGAAGGCGAACTCGAATCAGGCCGTGATCAAGACACTCGCGCGCCTTGGCGCCGGCGCCGACGTTGTGTCGGAGGGCGAGCTCCAGCGTGCGCGGCTCGCCGGCATTCCGCCGGACAAGATCATGTTTTCCGGCGTCGGCAAGACTGCGCGCGAGCTCGCGCTTGCGGTCGATGAGGGCATCCTCTGCGTCAACGTCGAATCCGAGCCTGAGCTTGAGCTCCTGTCCTCGATCGCGACCGGCAAGAGTCGCGTCGCCAATGTCTCGGTGCGGGTCAATCCCGACGTCGATGCCAAGACCCACCACAAGATCGCGACCGGCAAGTCGGAGAACAAGTTTGGCATTCCACTGAGCCGGGCGCGCGAGGTCTATGCCCATGCGGCTAAGCTCCCCGGCCTCAAGGTCGCCGGTGTCGACATGCATATCGGCAGCCAGATCACCGATCTTGCGCCGTTCGACAATGCGTTTGCGCTGCTGTCCGGGTTCGTGCGCGAGCTGCGCACCGACGGTCACGCCATCAAGCACGTCGATCTCGGCGGCGGGCTCGGAATTCCCTATCACCACGACGACGAGCCGCCGCCGCGTCCGGAGGCTTATGCGGCGATCGCCAAGCGCGCCACCAAGGATCTCGGCTGTACGCTGATCTTCGAGCCCGGTCGGCTTCTGGTCGGCAATGCCGGCATCCTGGTGACCCGCGTAATCTATCTCAAGCGCGGCGAGGCCAAGACCTTCGTGATCGTCGATGCGGCGATGAATGATCTCGTGCGCCCGACGCTCTATGAGGCGTACCATGAGATCATGCCGGTGCGGGAGCAGGTCGCGGGCGCTCGCCGTATCGTCGCCGACGTGGTCGGGCCGATCTGCGAGTCGGGCGATTTTCTGGCGCTCGGGCGCACGCTTGCCGAGCCGCAGCCGGGCGATCTCCTGGCTGTGATGACATCGGGTGCCTACGGGGCGGTGCAGGCCGGCACCTACAACTCGCGCCCGCTCGTGCCCGAAGTGTTGGTGCGTGACACTGAGTGGGCGCTGGTGCGTCCACGCATGGAGGTCGGTGAGATCATCGGGCTCGATCGCTTGCCGAGCTGGTTGTAGAGGCTCACAGCGGCGGAAAGCCGACTGTGGAGCCGCGGCCAAGTCTTTCCCAGACCATGCGCCATCACAGTGGGAGCAGAAATCCGCTCGCGCCGCGCGGCCATTTTGGCTGGGCTGCGGAAACAACAATCGGGCTGGCGCGTTCATTGTCTGCTGCGCAGCGGCGCGTCCGCGGCCAAGGCTTGCGCGGCAAAGCCTTCCGCGGCTCTTGCGGGCTCTCTTGTGTTCCATGGCGCGCCTAAAAGGGCTGTGATTTCAATGGCAGACCGCCGGGTAGGCGGTTGTGCGAGCAGGTCGGTAGGCGCTGCTTTCTGCCCTCGCAGTGCCGCCGAATTGATCAGTGGGCGCCTTCCTTTTGCCCGCTGGCGGCGTGCATATTGCATGCTATGATTAATAGCAGGGGCAGAATCCCTTGATGGGAGAATACTCTTGACCGATCGCCCGATAGACAGCGCAGCAGCCGATCTCAATTCCCGAACGATGGCGACGCGTTGCTGGCCCGCGCTTTGAAGCGGGCGCGCTGGTCGATCCTGTGGGAGCGTCTGTGGCCCGCGCTCGCCGCGATCGCGACCGCGGTCGGGCTGTTCCTGGCGGTCTCCTGGTTCGGCGTCTGGCTGATGCTGCCGCCGCTCGGCCGCGCTATCGGCGTCGGCCTGTTCTTCCTGCTGACAGCCGCGGCCTTTGCGCCGTTCCTGATGGTACGGCTGCCGAGCCGCATGGACGGGCTGCGGCGGCTCGATCGCAACAGCAACTTGCAGCATCGGCCGGCCACCACGATCTCGGACGAGCTTGCGGCCGACAAGCAGAATTCGTTCGCCGTCACCCTATGGCGCGCCCACATCGAGCGCGCGCTGCGTGCAGCCAAGACATTGCGGGCGGGTCGGCCCGCGCCGCGGCTCGCGACACGCGACCCTTACGCGGTGCGCGGCCTGGTGGTGGTGGCGCTGATCGCGAGCTTCTTCATCGCCGGCAGCGACCGCATGCGCCGCATCTACGCGGCGTTCAATTGGCAGGGCGTGATGGCGCCCGCGAACTTCCGCATCGACGCCTGGGTGAATCCGCCGACCTACACCGGCAAGCCGCCGGTCGTGCTGGCCGCGATGCGGCCGGGCGAGCCGGTGCCGCAAGCGGCGGCGAGCCGTCACAGTGCCGACGGGCAGCACGCTCATCATTCGCGCCAGCGGACAGGTCAGTCTTGACGTCGCCATGACCGGCGGCATCGAAGACGCCAAGGCCGTGGAAGCCAGGAATGCGGAGAAGGCGGGCGAGAAATCTGCCGACAAGACCGCGAGCACGTCTGGCGCCACCAAGGTCGCTGAGAACAAGAGCGCCGACAAAGGCGGTGCCGACGAGCGTCGTCTCGTCATCAACGAAGCCGGCACCGTGACGCTGCGCAGCGCGGTGGCGAACGACATCGTCTGGCGCTTCACCGCCATCCCGGACCGTCCGCCGACGATCGCGCTCGCCAAGGACCCGGAGCCGCAGCAGCGCGGCGCCCTTCAGCTCACCTACAAGCTTGAGGACGACTACGGCGTGGTCGGCGCGCAGGCTCAGTTCAAGCTGAAGGACGGCTCCAAAGGCACCAACGGCGAGCCGCCGCGCAACCTGTTCGACGCGCCGGATGTCTCGCTGGCGCTGCCGCAGCCGCGCACCAAGAACGGGGTCGGGCAGACCACCAAGGACCTCACCGAGCATCCGTGGGCCGGCGCCGAGACCGTCATGACGCTTACGGCGCGCGACGAAGCCGGCAACGAAGGCGCAAGCGCACCGTCCGACCTGCGTCTGCCGGAGCGGCCGTTCATCAAGCCGGTTGCGCGCTCGCTGATCGAGCTGCGGCGCACGCTGGCGCTCGACGGCGAGGCGCAGGCGCGCGTGCTCAACGCGCTCGACGCGCTGAGCTATGCGCCCGAGAAGTTCAACATCGAGAGTCAAAATCTATCTCGGCCTGCACTCGATCTATCTGGCAGCTGCGCTATTCCAAGAACGACGATCAGCTGCGCGACGTGGTTGCCCGCATGTGGGACATGGCGGTCACGATCGAGGACGGCAGCATGTCCGACGCCGAGGCCGCGTTGCGGCAGGCGCAGGAGGCGCTGCGCCAGGCGCTCGAACGCGGCGCGACCGACGAGGAGATCAAGCGGCTCACCGACGACCTGCGCGCCGCGCTCGACAAGTTCCTGCAGGCGCTCGCCGAGCAGGCGCGGCGCAACCCGCAGCAGCTTGCGCGCCCGCTCGATCCGAATGCGCGCCAGATGCGGCCGCAGGATCTCAAGAACATGATCGACCGCATGGAGCAGATGGCTCGCAACGGCGCCAAGGACGCCGCGCGCCAGCTGCTGCAGGAATTGCAGTCGATGCTCGACAACCTGCAGATGGCGCAGCCCGGCCAGATGCAGGATGGCGACGGCGACGACGACATGATGAACCAGCTCAACGAGCTGGGCGAGATGATCCAGCGCCAGCAGCAGCTGCGCGACCGCACCTTCCAGCAGGGGCAGGACCAGCGGCGCAGCAGCGCGGTCAGCAGGGGCAGCGCAACCAGCAAGGCCAGCGCGGCCAGCAGGGGCAACAAGGTCAGCAGGGGCAACAGGGTCAGCAAGGCCAGCAGGGCGACCAGGATGGCATGGGCGACCTGGCGCAGGACCAGCAGGCGCTGCGCGACCGGCTCAACAAGCTGATCGAGGAGCTCAACAAGCGCGGTTTCGGGCAGCAAGGCCAGCAAGGTCAGCAGGGCCAGCAAGGCCAGCGCGGCCAACAGGGTCAGCAGGGCCAACAGGGCCAGCAGGGCATGGGTGACCAGCTCGGCCAGGCCGGCGAGGCCATGGGCGACGCGCAGGGCCAGCTCGGCCAGGGCAATTCCGACGGTGCGGTCGACTCGCAGGGTCGCGCGCTCGAGGCGCTGCGGCGCGGTGCCCAGAATCTCGCGCAGCAGATGCAGCAGCAGGGCATGATGGGCCAGGGCCCGGCCGGGCCAGCCCGGCCGGATGGGCCAGCCGCGCGCCAACCAGCAGACCGACCCGCTCGGCCGGCCGCTGCGCGGCCGCGACTACGGCGACGACGTCACGGTCAAGGTGCCGGGCGAGATCGACGTGCAGCGCGCGCGCCGCATCCTCGAAGAGCTCCGCCGGCGCTTCGGTGAGAACTTCCGGCCGCAGCTCGAGCTCGACTATATCGAGCGGCTGCTGAACGGCGGGCTCTGATCAACTTCCCAGGTGAACTAATAACACGGGCCGCGCCGCAAGCGCGGCCCGTCTGTTTCAGAGCATGACCTCGAAAAGCCTGCCCCGCACTTGATCCGGCTGGTATCCGGATTTCGGAAAAGATCATGCTCAAAAGGAAAGCTGGACGTTGATCCGATATCTATCCGGATCAACGTCTAGTGCGCCCTCTCCCGGCAGGCGGCGAGCGCGTCGTTGACGGCGCTGCGGATGGTGGCGAGCGAGAACGGCTTGGTGATCACGTCGTGAATCAGCGCGTCGAGGCCGCTCGCGCGCTCGCGCTGGTCGGCATAGCCGGTCATCAGCAGGATGCCGAGCCGCGGGTGATCGCGCGCGGTCGCGAGCGCAAGCGCGATGCCGTCCATCACCGGCATGCGGATGTCGGTCAGCAGCAGCTCGAAGGCGCCCTGCGTGCGCATGATCAGCTCGAGCGCCTCGGCGCCGTCATTGGCGGTGATGACATCGTGGCCATCCAGCATCAGCGCGCGCGCGACCAGCGAGCGCAATCCTTCCTCGTCCTCGGCGATCAGAATGCGTGCCATGGCCTCACACTCATGGAAGCTCGGCGCGAGATCGCGCCGGTTGAAGAAACGCACCACGCACCGGTCGCCCTCGCGTGGCGGCGAAGCGAGCCGCGAGCGGAACGGCAGCGACTCGCCTGGCGCCAGCACGTTGCGGCTTGGCAGCGCGGTCCAGCTGTAGATTTCGTAGCCGCCCTGGTTGCGCACGGAGAAGCGCAGCCGCGGCACCTCGACGGCGCGCTTGGCGTTGTTGACGATCGTGCCCTCGACCACCAGCACCTGCACGCCGTCGTGGGTCTCCCGCTCGGTCGTGACATTCGCGAAGACGAGGCCACGCAGGTTCACCGGCAGCCCGATCGCCGCATAGAGCGACGCCGTCTGCGGCAGCCATCGCACCACGTCCGAGCGCCAGCCGATCAGCGTCAGGTTGACGCGCGACCAGCGCCAGGATCGCGCTGGTCCACATGGAGCGCTCCCAGCGCCGCCGATGCGCCGCCTGCCGCTGCGCGCGGCGTGCTGCGACCGATTCGATGTCCTCGGCGGGCGTCGGCGCCTGCTCGCTGGGGGCGAGCGGGGCGGCATCGATGATGGGCGGCGGTGATGCGTCCTGGTTCTCGTCCTGGTGCTGGTCTCGGTGCAGGTCTTGGTACAGATCTTGGGCCGTGGCTCGGATGCGGGCCATCCCGGCTGGGTCATTCCGGGCTCATCGCCAAAGGCCTGCTCGGCCGGGCCTGCTTCCGGCGACATCCCAGGAGTCGGGGGCAAAATCCTGTTCGGAAGGCGGCGGATCGGCGACCGGCGGAGCCTCCGCGATGGCGGCGAGGTCGGCGCGATGGGCCTCGGCGACATCCGCCAAGGCCTCGGTGTTGGCCGCAAACCACATCTGCTTGCAGCGGGCGCAGCGGACCGACCGCCCAGTCGGCCCGAGCGAGGCCGCCGCGACCTGATAGGAGGTTCGCGCAGTTCGTGCAGGTGATCAGCATCGGCGATTCGTGCCAGCCAGGGGACTCTCCTGCACGCTAGCAGGCCGTTCGTTAACGGACCGGAAACCAAGGGGAAACCAAGGCGCTGGGCTCACGGCTGCCGACGGCAAGTGGGGCCGGCGCAAGGCCGCATTGGCCCCAAAAAGGTCGTCGAACTCCAACGCGATGGGCATTGCTATATAAGGTGACTCGGGGGCTGACGGGCTGTGCGTGTTCGCCGCGGCCCTTCGGAGAGACACGTGGTCCGATTCGAGAACGTCGGTTTGCGCTACGGGTTGGGGCCTGAGGTTCTGCGTGACCTCAGTTTCCGTATTGAGCCGCATTCATTCCAGTTTCTGACCGGGCCGTCGGGCGCCGGCAAGACCTCGCTCATGCGCCTTTTGTTCCTGGCGCTACGACCGACGCGCGGGCTGATCACCCTGTTCGGCCACGACATCGCCACGCTCAGCAAGGACGCTATGGCGACGCTGCGACGGCGCATCGGCGTGGTGTTCCAGGATTTTCGGCTGATCGACCATATGACCACCTATGAGAACGTCGCACTGCCGCTGCGCGTCGTCGGCCAGGAGGAAGAGAATTTCCGCGACGAGGTGATCGAGCTCCTGCAGTGGGTCGGGCTCGGCGAGCGGATGTGGGCGCTGCCGCCGGTGCTCTCGGGCGGGGAGAAGCAGCGCGCCGCGATCGCGCGCGCGGTGATCGCGCGCCCCCAGCTCCTGCTCGCCGACGAGCCGACCGGCAACGTCGATCCCAACTCTGGCGCAGCGCCTGCTGCGCCTGTTCGTCGAGCTCAACAAGTCCGGTACATCGATCGTCATCGCCACGCACGACATTGCGCTCATGGACCAGTACGACGCACGCCGGCTGGTGCTGCACGAAGGGCGGATTCATGTCTACGAATGACGACGTTGATGCGGTGACGGCGGCGCCGCAGCCGGGCGCGCATGCCGCAGTTCGTGTCGCCGATCGTGCCGAAAGGCACGATCGCAGGTCGTGCGCTGGTCGCGATCGTGGCGATCATGACCTTCCTGGCCTCGCTTACCACCGGTGCGGTGATCCTGGTGCGGGCGGCCGCAAGCGACTGGCAGTCGGAGGTCGCGCGTGAAGTCACGATCCAGGTTCGCCCGGTCGGCAATCGCGATCATCGAGGCCGACGTGGCCGCGGCGGCCGATATCGCGCGCCGCTTTCCTGGCGTGGCCGATGTCCGGGTCTATTCGAAGGAGGAGTCCGCACGCCTGCTGGAGCCCTGGCTTGGAACCGGCCTGGTGCTCGATGAGCTGCCGGTGCCGCGCCTCGTCGTGGTACGCATCGCGTCGGGCGCGGCGCCCGAGTTTCGCCGCCTGGCGCAAGCTCCTGGCGGAGCAGGTCCCGAGCGCGAGCCTCGACGACCATCGCGGCTTTGTCGAGCACATGCGTTCCATGGGGCGGGCCGCGTTCCTGGGCGGCCTCGCGGTGCTCGCGCTGGTTCTGGTCGCGACCGTGCTGTCGGTCACGTTCGCGACCCGCGGCGCCATTGCCACCAACCGGACGGTGGTCGAGGTGCTCCACCTGATCGGTGCCAAGAACACCTTCATCGCCCAGCACTTTCAGCGCCGCTTTCTCGGGCTCGGGCTGCAGGGCGGAGCTGATCGGCGGCGGCTGCGCCCTCGTGCTGTTCGGGCTGGTCGAGTTCGTAAGCCGCCATTTTCTCGGCGGTGCCGCGGGCGAGCAGTTCGGGGCTTTGTTCGGGACCTTTTCGATCGGCATCTTAGGCTATGTGGCGGTGGCCCTCCAGATCGCCCTGATCGCAGGCGTTACCGCGCTCGCCTCGCGCCGCACCGTCAACCGCACCTTGGAAACCTTTGAGTAACCTTTGCCTGCTCACCTATGACCTGTGGACCTATGGTTGCAGGCGCTTCGTCATGGGGTCGCCGGAATTGATGCTATACTGAGTCGTAAACGTGGACCATGCGATGGCGGCAGTCGGGTCAAGCCTCGATGCAGTGCCGGGCACGGGCTTCTCCCGCGAGCGCGCCCGTCCGCCGAGCGTGCTTTTGCGCGGCATCGGCTGGGCCACCGTGTCGGTCTGCGTCGTCGTCGCGCTGGCGTTTACGCTCGGATTTCTTTGGTTCACCTCGCGCGTGCCATCCAGTGAGATCACCCTGACCGGTGCGACCGACGGCATCGTCGTGCTCACCGGCGATTCGGCCCGCATCAGCGAGGCGATCGAGCTGCTGGCCGATCGTCGTGGGAAGCGCCTCCTGATCAGCGGAGCCAATCGCGGCACGACCGCCGCGGAGATTTCGCGCCTCAATCCCGATTTCACGCGCTGGATCCAGTGCTGTGTCGATTTCGACCGCTCGCTCAACACGCTTGGCAATGCGATCGAGACCCGGCGCTGGGCCGAGCGGCGCCGCTTCCGGTCGCTGACCGTGGTGACCTCAGACTACCACATGCCGCGTGCCATGGCGGAAATCGCTCACCAGCTGCCAAATACCCGCCTCGTTGCATTTCCGGTGATGTCGGAGCGGCTGCGGACGGACCATTGGTGGGCGAGCGGCCCAGCCATGCGGCTGCTGCTCACCGAATACGTGAAATACATCATCGCGCGGGCGCGCATGCGGCTCAACGGGCCGTCGCGCGGCTTAGCGTAGGGCTCAAGCGGCTCAGGGCACAAGCGGCTTAGGGCACAAGCGGCGTGGCGTAGCGTAACGCATAATGGCGCCGCGGCGGCGGCTCGCGATCCGGCTTCGGCAATGATAGAACCACAGCGCTGCCATCGCGGCAGCGTGCGCAATCTCATGGCATCACAGAGTGGTGCCTTCACATCAGTCGGGCCTGTTTGCCGTGATCATTCGTTCGATCGTCTTCAATGCCCTGTTCTATCTCAATCTGATCGTTCAGATGCTGGCAGCCATACCGACCATGCTGATGCCGCGCGGCGCGATCGTGGCAGTCGTGAAATTCTGGGCGCGCACGAGTCTCTGGCTCCTGCGCAGGATCTGCGGGATCACGGTCGAGTTCCGCGGATTGGAGAAGATTCCCCCGGGGGCCCTTATCGTCGCGTCCAAGCATCAGTCGATGTGGGAAACGTTCGCGCTGTTTCCGCTGTTTGCGGACCCTGCCTTCATTCTCAAGCGTGAGCTGATGTGGATTCCGTTCTTTGGCTGGTATTTCGTGGAAAGCCGGCATGATTCCGGTCAACCGCGGCAAGCGCTCGCAGGCGCTCTTGGACCTTGCCGCCAGTGCGCGCGCGGGAGCTTGCGCGCGGTCGCCAGATCGTCATCTTTCCCGGAAGGCACGCGACGCGCTCCCGGCGCCGAGCCGAGCTACAAATTTGGCGTGACCCACCTCTATACGGAGACGGGCGCAGTATGCCTGCCGATCGCGCTCAATTCCGGGCTGTTCTGGCCGCGCCGGTCGTTCCGCCGCTTTCCCGGCACTATCATCGTCGAGGTGCTCGACCCGATCGCGCCTGGCCTCTCCAAAGAGGATTTCGCCGCGCGATTGCAGCAATCGATCGAGACGGCGACTGCGCGCCTTGTCGCGGAAGGCGAGCGCGAGCTCGCGCGCAATGGTGTCAAGCAAGCCGTCGCTTGCGCCCTCGTCATGAGGCGCGTTGCCGCGGTCTCGTGCGTGCCCTTGAGCCGCTCGGCCAAGAGATGCAGCTCGGTTTCCCGCAGGCCCAATGATTCGAGTGCCGCGACCGTGGCGATGACGTAGTCACGATTGGCGCCGGAGTGGCCATGGCCCTGGCGCACGTGATGGAGCTGCTGGTCGAGCGACAGACGCCCGGCATATTGCGGATGGCTGCGGTCGACCATGTAGCAGAGCGCGCTCACGGCTCGCTCCGGCTCGCCCTTGAGCCAGATCCGCCGGACGCACTCGCGATACACCATGGTGACCTGCTCGCGTGCCCGCAGATACGCGATCGTCTCGGTGCGCAGCGCGGCTGCGACTCGATACGCAATGCCGCGGCAGGCGCCGCCGCGGTCGAGGCCCAGCACCAGGCCGGGACGCTCGGCCGTCCCGCGATGGTAGAACGAATAGACGCAGAGCGCCCGATGGGCGCCGATCAGCCGTGCCTCGACCTGCTCCAGAAACTCAAAGCCCGGCCGCCACATCAGCGAGCCATAGCCGAAAACCCAGATGTCTGCGAAATCCTGCGGCGGGTTCATTGGTCGTTCATAACCATGAAAAGCTGCCCTTGTCGAAACCAGCAGGTATGGACAAAGCAGCAACGGCAGAGAAGATTCGTCCTCGGAAACGCCGCATTCCCCGGCTTCGAGTTGCGCGGGGACGGCTAAGCCTGCCGACAGCGGGTCTGAGGAGCGTGAGCGATGCACCAACCAGGATCCGCCCCTCGCCGTCGGCTATGGCCGGTATTCGTGCCGCTTGCGTTGGTGGTGGTGCTCGCGGTCGGTTGGAGCGCCTTCTGGTTCCTGGCCGCTGGTGCGGCAGAGACAAGGATTGCGGGCTGGCGCGAGCGCGAAGCCAATTCCGGGCGGGTCTACAACTGTGAAAGGCAGACCGTCGGCGGCTTTCCATTCCGCATCGAGGTTCGCTGCGTCGACCCCTCGATCGAATTGCGCCGCAATGAGCCGCCGGTCGCGCTCAAAGCGAGCGATCTGGTGGTGGTCTCGCAGATCTATCAGCCGACGCTGCTGATCAGTGAGCTCACCGGGCCGATGACCATTGCCGAGCCCGGCCAATCTCCGAGCTACGTCGCCAATTGGGCACTCGGGCAATCAAGCGTGCGCGGTACGCCGGCGGCACCCGAGCGGGCTTCGATCGTGTTCGATCGACCGACGGTCGATCGCGTCGGCGCGAGTGCGCAAGCGACCGTGCTGAAAGCCGATCGGATCGAAGTGCACGGGCGTATCGCCGAAGGGTCGGTGACCGGTGATCCGGTGATCGAGCTTGTATTGCGTCTCACCGGCGCGACGGCGCCGGAGCTGCATTCATTCACGACGACAGCCGATTGATTCGGAGATCACCGCCAAACTCTATGGCCTCGCCGACTTCGCGCCCAAGCCCTGGCCGGTGCGCTTTCGGGAAATGCAGGCGCGCGGTGGCAAGATCGAGATCACGCGCGCGCGCGTGCGCCAGGGCGAGGCGATCGCGGCCAGCGCCGGCACACTCGGCCTGACGACGCGCGGCGGCCTCGATGGACAGATTCAGGTGACGATACTGGGCCTCGAGAGCATCGTGCGGTCGCTCGATCTCGATCGCGCCATGTCGCAGGGCAATGTTGGCTCCGCCATCAACGCGCTTGATCGGCTGATTCCGGGGTTGGGGCAAGTCGCGCGGCAGAATGCGGCCCCGGGCATTCTGGCGGCGCTGCGCGGCATCGGGCGGCCCGGGACACTCGATGACAAGCCCGCAACCACTCTCCCGCTGCGTTTCAACGACGGCCAGATCCTGCTCGGGCCGTTCCCGGTCGGGCGCGTGCCGCCGCTGTTTTGATCGAAAACAACATCGGCCTCAGTATTGTCATGCCCGCGAAAGCGGGCATCCAGTAGTCACTGAAATCGGATTGATGTTTAGCGTCGGCGTTTACTGGATCGTCCGCTTTCGCGGACGATGACAACGGAAAGTCATCACAAACGACTCAAACGATCACCGCCCGCCTTCCACAAAGCGACCACTGAAGATCGACTTCCAGCGCTTGCCGGTGACGTAGAACGTGCCGGTGGCGTTGTCGTAGGCGATGCCGTTGAGCACATAGTTGCCGCTGTCGGTGTCGATCAGCGCCTTCTCGTCCGGCGGACATCCGGTCGCGCAGGCCGCGCATGTCGGCGACCGCGTCGATGCAGCCGCTCGCCGGATCGATGCGCACGATGCTCCAGGTCGTGAAGATGTTGCCGTAGAGTCTGGCCGCGCACCAGCTCGAGCTCGTTGAGGCCCACGATGTCGCCCGGCCGGGTCGAGCGAACCTTGACCGTGCTGGCGCACCGCGAAGGTCTGCGGGTCGACGTAGTAGAACGACGGGCCGCCGTCGCTGAAGATCAGGCTTGATGCCGTCATTGGTCAGGCCCCAGCCCTCGCGCGGATTGCGCATGTGCGCGTTGGCGCTTGGCCGGCGAGGTCGTAGACGAAGACCTGATGGTCCTGCCAGGTGAGCTGATAGATCTCGTCGTTGAGGATGGTGAGGCCTTCGCCGAACACCGTGGTGCCGAGATCGGTCAGCGTGCGTCACCTGGCCGTCGAACGAGATCACGTTGATGCGCGTGGTGCCGGCGATGCGCGCCGGTGCTCTCGTAGAGCTGGCCGTCGCGCACCTCGAGCCCTTGCGTGAAGCCGAGCTCGCTGCGCTCGATCTTGCTGGCGATCTCGAACCGCAGCGGCGTGGGCTCGCGGCAGGTCTGTGCGTTCAGCGCATCTGGACCGCCCGCAGAGAAAGAAGCCGCCGGCCGCGATTGCGGTGGCCAGCGCTGCAGTGCCGAAGAGCAACCATGTGCGACGCGTCAGCATGGCTATTCGGCCTCGCTCGCTGTAGGGCCGCGGCAGCGGCTGCGTGCGGCAGGTCGGGATGCGGGCGGCCGAAATCGGGCGTCGGCGAATCCTGGCCGATCGCCACGATGCCTCTGCGGATCGCGCGGGTGCGGGTGAAGTGCTCGAACAGCGTGTCGCCGTCGCCGCGCCGGATCGCGCGCGTCAGCGTTGCGATGTCCTCGTTGAAGCGGCCGAGCATTTCCAGCACCGCATCCTTGTTGGCCAGGAACACGTCGCGCCACATCGTCGGGATCGGAGGCCGCGATGCGGGTGAAATCGCGAAAGCCACCGGCAGAGAATTGCAGCACTTCGGAGCGCGTCACTTGTGACAGCTCGTCGGCGGTGCCGACGATGGTGTAGGCGATGAGATGCGGCAGGTGGCTCGTCACTGCCAGCACGAGATCGTGATGGTCGGCTGCCATCGTCTCGACGTTGGCGCCGAGCGCGCGTCCAGAACGCGGCAAGACGCTCGACGGCCTCGGGGTCCGCGTTCGGCGGCGGCGTGAGGATGCACCAGCGGTTGACGAACAGCTCGGCAAAGCCCGCATCAGGGCCCGGAATATTCCGTGCCGGCGACCGGGTGCGCGGGCACGAAGTGGACGTCCGGCGGCAGATGGGGCGCCATGTCGCGCACGACCGAGCCCTTGACCGAGCCGACGTCGGAAACCGTCGCGCCCGCCATCAGGTGCGGGCCGATCTCCTTGGCGACCTCGCCGCAGGCGCCGACCGGAATGCAGACGATCACGAGGTCGGCGCCTTCGACCGCTGCCGCGTTGGTTTCGACCACCTGATCGGCGATGCCCAAGCTCGGCGACGCGCCGGCGCGTCTGCGGCGAGCGCGCCGTCGCCACGATCGAGCGCACCACGCCCTGCGCGCGTGCGGCGCGCGCGATCGAGGAGCCGATCAGGCCGACGCCGATCAGAGCGAGGCGATTGAAGAGCGGGGCTTTGCGGTCATCACGGCTTCTTCCCCATGAACTCCGCGAGTGCCGCGACCACGAGCCGGTTCGCCTCCTCGCTGCCGACGGTCATGCGCAGCGCGTTCGGCAGGTGATAGGCCTTGACCCGGCGCAGAATGAGGCCGCGCTTGGTCAGGAAGGCGTCAGCCTCTTCGGCGGTCTTGCCCTGGGCTTCCGGGAAATGGATCAGCACGAAATTCGCGATGCTCGGCGTCACCTCGAGGCCGAGCTTGCGGATCTCCTGCATCAGCCAGGCCAGCCATTTCTCGTTGTGCTGCGCGCGCCGTCTCGACATGCGCGGTGTCGCCGATCGCCGCGACGCCGGCCGCCATCGCGGCGGAGTTGACATTGAACGGCCCGCGAATGCGGTTGATGGCGTCGACCACATGCGCGGGTCCGTACATCCAGCCGAGCCGCAGCGCTGCGAGCCCGTAGATCTTCGAGAACGTGCGGCACATCACGACGTTCTCGGAGGTGGCCACCAGCTCGATGCCCGGCCTCGTAGTCGTTGCGGCGCACGTATTCCGCATAGGCGGCATCGAGCACCAGCAGCACATGCGGCGGCAGCGCCCTTGTGCAGCCGCTTCACCTCGTCGAACGGCACATAGGTGCCGGTCGGATTGTTGGGGTTGGCGAGGAACACCACCTTGGTGCGTTCGGTGACCTTGCGCCAGGATGTTGTCGACGTCGGCGGTGTAGTTCGTCTCCGGCGCCACGATCGGCTTGGCGCCCGAGCCGAGCGTCGCGATCGGATAGACCAGAAAGCCGTGCGTCGTGTAGATCGCCTCGTCGCCATCGCGCAGGTAGGCGTCGGCGAGCAGATTGAGCAGGTCGTCGGAGCCCGCGCCGCAGACGATGCGGTTGGGGTCGAGCCCGAAGGCGCGCCCGATCGCCTCGCGCAACGCGGTCGCGGCGCCGTCCGGGTAGTCCTGCAGATGGTCGGCCACGGCCCGGTAGGCTGCGAGCGCCTTCGGGCTCGGCCCGAGCGGGGTCTCGTTCGACGAGAGCTTGAACACGCGCGCGACGCCGGGCGCCGCGCTCTTGCCCGGCACATAGGGGTCGATATCGAGCACGCCGGGTCGCGGTTGCGGGCGCAGGGCGGACATTGTTGGCTCCAATGGGCGACCGAGGGTACAGCAAGCCTTCGGCCCAGATACGGGGGGAGGCTGCCTCAGTCGGCCGAGACCCTATAGCGGGTCGCGTGGCTGCCGACGAGGGCCGTTGCGCGCACCGAGGCGCCGGCCTTGACCAGCGCCTTGGTGACCGGCTCGATCCCCTTGTCCCGCGGCACCGAGATGAGGAGGGCCGCGCCGTCGAAGGCCTTGTCGGGCACTGCGATCGACCTCGGCGATCGAGCCGATCGCATGTGCGGCGGTTGTGCCCCAGCCGGCGACCCGCACGCTCCAGACCTCCACCTCCCGCACCATGGCGTCCGCGGCCGCGCGCGAGATGACGAAGACCGGCAGCGCCGCCGGATGATCGGGACGCTCGACGAACGGCAGGCGCGCGATGATCTTGGGTGCGGCATCGAATTCGAGCGCGTTCCACCATGCGCCCGAGACCGCGAAAGCGGGCACGAGACCCAGGTCGCCTTTGGAGTCGGAGACCGCAGCCACGACTGCGGAGGCGCCCATGTGGGCCACGAACGGGGCTGTGAAGCCGAAATGGAAGCGCGCCGAATCGCGCATCAGCGCGTCGCCCGCCGAGAGATCGGCATGCACCGAATAGGGCGACTGCACATATGTGAAGGTCGAGATGATGACTCGCCAGATGCCTTCGACGGTGTCGAGCGGCAGGATGCCGTGATGGCGCTCGACCAGGCGACGCATCATGTCGGCTTCGCGCGCGGGCCTGAAGGCAGAGCCGGTCTCTTGCGTCTTCTTTACCGAGATAAGGCGGTCGATGATCTCGCCGCGCTCCAGCAACAGGCGATGCATGGCCTCGTCGATGCGGTCGATCTCCTGCCGCAGATCGGCGAGCGAGGGCGATGGTGAGCGGGGTGTCTTGGCCATGGGTAACACTCTTAGTGTGCCGCATTGATACGGGCGACGGGCTGGCAAAGCAAAGAAAACATTGACTTAGGTGGGGGGCGGCCTATCTAACGCCGTCGGCTGCAAGCCTTTGGTAAACCTTTGTGTTACGCTTAGCACTATGACCATGGCCGAGATCAGTGCCACGCTTGAACCTGCCGACCGTGCCCGCGAGGCGGACGAGCCGCATTCGCTGGTCGTGCGCTTTGGCGCCGACAAGCCGCTCCGGCTCGATGCCGGCGTCGATCTCGCCCCCTTCCAGATCGCGTACCAGACCTACGGGACGCTGAACGCCGAGCGCACCAATGCGGTGCTGCTCTGTCATGCACTCACCGGCGACCAGCATGTGTTCAACATTCATCCGGTCACCAAGAAGCCCGGCTGGTGGGAAACCATGGTCGGGCCGGGCCGCCCGATCGATACCGAGCGCTACTTTGTGATCTGCGCGAACGTGATTGGCGGCTGCATGGGCACGACGGGTCCGGCCTCGACCAATCCCGAGACCGGCATGCCGTGGGGCCTCGATTTCCCGGTGATCACGGTGCGCGACATGGTGCGCGCGCAAGCCATGTTGCTTGACCATCTCGGCATCGGCACGCTGTTCGCGGTCGTAGGCGGCTCGCTTGGCGGCATGCAGGTGCTGCAGTGGGCGGTGAGCTATCCGGAGCGCGTATTCGCTGCGTTGCCGATTGCTGCGGCGACGCGTCATTCGGCGCAGAACATCGCGTTCCATGAGGTCGGCCGCCAGGCTGTCATGGCCGATCCCGACTGGCGGCAGGGCCGTTACTTTGCGGAAGGCACCAACCCGCGCCGCGGCCTCGCGGTCGCCCGCATGGGCGCGCATATCACCTATCTGTCGGACGCGGCGCTGCACCGCAAATTTGGTCGTCGGTTCCAAGACCGCGACAATCCGACTTTCTCGTTCGATGCCGACTTCCAGGTCGAGAGCTATTTGCGCCACCAGGGCATCACCTTCGTGGAGCGTTTCGACGCCAACTCGTATCTCTATCTCACACGTGCGATGGACTACTTCGACATCGCGGCCGACTTTGACGGCGTGCTCGCCAACGCGTTCAAGGATACGCCGACCCGCTTCTGCGTCATCTCCTTCACCTCCGACTGGCTGTTTCCGACTTCCGATTCGCGCGCGATCGTGCATGCCCTCAACGCTGGCCGCGCGCGCGTGTCGTTCGCCGAGATCGTTACCGACAAGGGACACGACGCTTTCCTGCTGGAGGAGCCGGAGCTGTTCGCGATCGTACGCGGTTTCCTCGAAGGTGCCGCCAAGGCGCGCGGGCTCGAGCCCGCGCATCCTTGAACCGATCGATCGACAAAGGATCTCAAGCCCTCATGCTCAAGAGCCTTAGGCACGACCTTACGATGGCGGACACCGCGCGCACGCCCGGCGGCGGCCCGCGCGTCGACCTGCTGCTCGTTGCCGAGATGGTCGAGCGTGGCGCGCGCGTGCTCGATGTCGGCTGCGGCGATGGCGAACTGCTGCGGCTGTTGGCGGAGAAGCGCGGCGTCGACGGGCGCGGCATCGAGCTCTCACGCGAGGGCGTGAACGAGGGCGTTGCCAAGGGGCTAGCCGTGATCCAGGGCGATGCCGACACCGATCTTGCCGACTATCCCGACGACGCCTTCGACTACGTCATTCTGTCGCAGACTCTGCAGGCAACGCGGCAGCCGCGTGTCGTGCTGGAACACATGCTCCGCATCGGTCGTCACGCAATTGTGTCCTTCCCTAATTTCGGGCACTGGCGAATCCGCCTGCAGGTGGGCGTTGCCGGCCATATGCCACAGACCGATAATCTGCCCTACAGCTGGTGGGACACCCCCAACATTCACTTTTGCACGATCAAGGATTTCCGCCACCTGTGCGACGTCGCGGGCGCCAAGATCGAAAGGGCGGTGGCGCTCAACGCATGGGGTCGCGCGCTGCGCTTCAATGCGCCGTGGTGGTTCTGGAACCTGATGGGCGAGCAAGCCGTGTTTCTCCTGAGTCGCCAAGACGTTCGCGTAGGTTGAAGCGCTGGCGTTTCGGGCCGGCGCTCCAAAATCCAAGTTCCAGAAACTCAGGTTCCAGAATCAGGAGAGCCCCAGGACGGCTTGCGCCGCCTGGGGCTCCCGCAGGCTTTCGCCGGACGAGGGGGGCATCGGGGGGGATGGGGATCGCCCGGCTCGCCTATACTTTCGAGATAGGTAGGCCCTTTAAGAATTCAATGCCCCCCAATTTTGATCCGATTGTGCCTATGGCTTTTGCGCTGGCCAGCCTTGCTTCGACAGCGTGATGAGTTCCGGCCGATATTCAAAGTGCATACTGTCTACGTGGAACCATTTGGCGCCCCAGATGAAACCGTGACGCTCGAAGATCTCGCCGATGGCGCCTGGCACGCGATTGCGCCATGCGAATGTGCCGTTGCGGCCTTTCAGGGGTTCCCAATAGTCGGCCTGCTTGTCATTGATGTCGATCGCTGCCGCGAACGCATGCACCGACAAGCGCGATGTGTTGAGAATGGTGCGACAATTGTACGTGCCGGCGGATGGCACCAGAAACTTGGTCATGTCGGGCGACAACGTGTCGAGCTCCTTCACCACCGCGGCGAGGCGTTCGTCGACATTGTTGACGGTAGTGACGCTCACACGCCCGCCGCCGCGCTTGGGCAGCCATGCCACCGGCTTGAGTCGCTTGGCGACCTCACCCTTGCGGCAGTCGCCGTACATCTTGGTGTAGAACGCCTCGAACCGGATGCGGCCGGGATCCTCGTTGACGGCGGGCGGCGTCACATTCGGACCGAGCGGATAGCGAAACGCGAACTGATCCTTGATGTCGGGCTCGCTCGAGCAGCCGCTCGAAGGTCTTGTCGGCGCGCCCGTCGGCGATCGGCATGCGGGTGCCGTCCTTCCAGATCAGGTCGTTGCCTTCGTGAGCTGCGAGATGATCCGGATAAGCGGCAACCAGCGCATCGAGCGCGTCGCTCATCGGATCGGCAGCGACCGGTAGCGCCGACAGCGTGAGAGCAATTAGCGCAGCCGACGTCCGCATTTACGATCGCCCTTCGTCAGCGCGCTCACGCGCGCAATTCATTTCCGGCCGAGATCTCGCCCGCCTCGATCACCTCGGCGTATACGCCGCAGTCGGCATGCCCGAAGCTGCGCAGCAGCGTCTCCGGCACCGCAAGGTCGCGCGCGCCAGTGTCGGGATCGACGTTGGTGGCCGCGCAGCGCACGATCCGCTTCACGACCTTGAGCCGCGCGCCTTCGCCGACCGCAATCTCGTGGCCGAGAAGATCGAACTCATGCCATGCCGGCCAGCCCTCGACATACACATTGCCGCGAAAGCGCAACGGATTGACCGGCGCACCGATCGCCGCCTCGAGGGCTGAGACCGACGCGAGATTGATGATCGAGACTACCTTGCGGGCAACATCGGAAAAGCTGTGGCCTGGCGCGTGCAGGACCTTCGGCGGTCCGCGCAGCTCATCGGCGCAGAACTGCGCAAAAAACGATTCGATGCCGTGACGCCCAGCGGACGTGCGCAAGTCGCCGCGCGCGGCGATGCGGCCGTCCGATTCGATCGTGAGCACATGGCTCGCGTCGTCGAATCGAGTGCGCAGCATCGCCAACCGCTCGTTGCGCATCAGCATGAGATAGCGTGTCTTCGGTTGATGACGCGGCAACTGTGGATCGAAGTCTGATGGCCCGTTCTCGATGGCGTAGAGGCGGTCGCTCGGCACGGTCTGCCCAGGCGTCAGGAGCGTGCCGGCAAGTGGCTCAGGCGACAGGCCTTTCACCGGATAGCGGTAGATAGCGTTAATTTTCGCACGAATTAACATGACCACGATTTAATCTCGCCAAGCGATGACTTGTCGGCTGCTGCCACCTATTATGCAGCGCGTCGGGCGACTTTACCAAATCAAGGACGGTTCCGTGCGCATCACCAAGACTTTTCAGATTCTCCTCGTGTTGACGGCAGCCAGCGGTGTGAATGCGGCCATGGCGCAAGGACGATCCCAAGAACGATCTGTGGTGGCGATGAGCCTGTTCGGGGCTGCTCCCGTCGACGCTCCGAAAGGAGAGATCCGCGGCATGCGCCCGGAGACGATCGGCGAGGTTGCTTATTTCTCGCTCTCGGTCGATGCGCCCAATAAGCTGCGCGGACTGACGAGCACACAGCAGCAGCAGGTTGAGATCGCATTGCCGGGCGGCAGCTCGGTGACCTGCACATTGCGCTCCGAGCGGCGGCCTAATGGCGTGCTCCTGCTGACTGGCGCACCTGACGGCGGCGCCCCGGAAGAGCGCTGCAATCTCGTGGTCGACAATGGCCAGGTGACTGGCGAAGTCGAGCTCGCGACCGGGCGCTATCGCATTCAGCCCGCTGGCAACGGCTCCGCACACGTGGTGGTCGAGATAAAGACTGCTGCCTTCCCCAACGAGAGCGAGCCCAAACGGGCCCGTTAACCGGCTGGGCCGATAGCTGCTTCACCTAACGTGACACCTTTGGGGCACCCAGGCTAACATTCGGTCCGGGATCGCAAACCGATGGGACCGAACGATGCTCAGGGTGCACGGCCTGCCAATGGCGCTCGCGTTGATCGTGGCCGGCGGCGCCACTGAGGCGACTGCTCAGCAAAAGAAATCGCCGCCAACCACCCGGCTCTTCAACGGGCCATCGGGCCAGGCCCCGAGCAGGGACAATATCGGCGAGACCTTGGGCATGCGTCCCGGGACGGTCGGGGCGGTTGTTCGCGTCCCGCTTTCGGTCGCTGCGACCAGCAGTCTAACCGCCCAAAACAACGAGCCGCGTCGTCTTGAGGTCGCGTTGCCGGGCGGCCGATCCGTCACCTGCGAGGTGCGTCCGGTGGCGCGGCGGCAGAGCATGGTCGTCCTCGCTGGCGCGCCCGTTGCTGGCGGCGAGATTGATCGCTGCAATCTCGTGGTCCGTAACGGCCAAGTGACCGGCGAGGTCGATCTTGAATTCGAGCCGCTATCGCATCCAGCCGATCGGCGCCGGTGCCACCCATGCGGTGGTCGAGGTCAAGACCGAGAACCTGCCGGATGAGCTCGCTCCCAAGGTTCCGAACGAGCCGATGCCGCAGCGGGCGGCCGCTGACACTGCGCAGTGCGACGTGAAGCCGGCGGCTGGGCAGCAGCCCAAGACCTTCGGTCCGATTCGAATCATGTTCCTCTACACCAAGGCGGTTGCGGCTGGTGCGCCGAACATTCGCGGCGACATTGAGCTGCTCATGCAGCAGCTGCGGACCGGCTTTGGTGCGACCCGGCTGGGCGGCAATTTCTCAGTGACGACCGAACTCGCGCACGCGCAGGAGATCAACTACGACGAGGGCGAGAACATGGAGAAGGACCTCGATCGCCTCTCCAATCCGCGCGATACGGTGTTCAAGCCGATTCACGCCCTGCGCGACACTCACAAGGCCGACATCGTTCACTTGATAATCAAGGCCAAGCCGAACAACGGCTGCGGTATCGGCTGGCTCAATCTCGGCCTGCGTCCGGAGCACGCCTTCTCGGTGAGCGATTACCAGTGCGCCATGCAGAACTTCAGCGCGGTGCACGAGATCGGCCACAACATGGGCATGGCGCACGACCGATTCGTCGAAAAGGACGCCAAGCCTGGCCCCGACCAGTTCAATTTCGGTTTCGTGGCCATGGAGCGCGGAACCCGCTCGCTGATGTCGTACAACGACCAGTGTGTCCAGCAGCAGAAGAAGAACTGCATGCGCCTGCTGCAGGTGTCGTCGCCCAACATCAAGGTTGGGGGGATTCAATACGGTAACCCGATGAACCACCCGCAGGCCGCCTACAACGTCGAGGTGCTTTGCCGCAACGCGCCGATCGCAGCCAAGTTTCGCTGACGAGTGATTCGAGCCATCAGCGGCCAATGGGAATTGCTTGCAACTGCCACGTCGAGGCGCGGCAGTAGGCACTCCATCAAGCATGTTGCGGAAATTCACCCTCACGACCCTTCCACGGCCGGGGGATGCCTCCTACATCCGCAGTAAGGATGCTTCGGGCGCGCCGACAGGGCGCTTGGAGCAGGCCGAGGGAGTTAAGGCATGAACATTGAAAAGTTCACGGACCGCGCCCGCGGATTTGTCCAGTCGGCGCAATCTTTGGCTCTGCGCGAGGGCCACCAGCAGTTTGCCCCGGACCATTTGCTGAAAGTCCTGCTCGACGACCCGGAAGGTCTCGCGGCAGGGTTGATTGATCGCTCGGGGGGCCGCTCACGTGAGGCGCTGGCCGCGGTCGAGGCCGCGCTCGCCAAGCGCCCGAAGGTTTCGGGCGGCGGAGCCGGGCAGGTCTATCTCGATCCAGCCTTGGCGCGTGTGTTCGACCAGGCCGAGAAGATCGCCGAGAAGGCCGGCGACAGCTTCGTGACGGTCGAGCGGCTGCTGCTCGCGCTCACGCTTGAAAAGGACAGCGATGCTGGCCGAATTCTCGCCCGCGCCGGCGTCACCCCGCAAAATCTCAACACCGCGATCGAAGCGCTACGCAAGGGCCGCACGGCCGATACCTCGTCGGCCGAGAATGCCTATGACGCGCTCAAGAAATATTCTCGCGACCTCACCCAGGCGGCGCGCGACGGCAAGATCGATCCAGTGATCGGCCGAGACGAGGAAATCCGCCGCACCATCCAGGTGCTCTCGCGCCGTACCAAGAACAATCCGGTGCTGATCGGCGAGCCGGGCGTCGGCAAGACCGCGATTGTGGAAGGGCTCGCGCAGCGTATCGTCAATGGCGACGTACCCGAGAGCCTTCAGGACAAGAAGCTCCTCGCGCTCGACATGGGTGCGATGATCGCGGGCGCGAAATATCGCGGCGAGTTCGAAGAGCGTCTGAAGGCGGTATTGCAGGAGGTCACTGCCGCGGCAGGCGCCTACGTCCTGTTCATCGACGAAATGCACACCATCGTGGGCGCCGGCAAGGCCGACGGCGCGATGGACGCCTCCAACCTGCTCAAGCCGGCCTTGGCCCGCGGCGAATTGCATTGCATCGGTGCGACCACGCTCGACGAGTACAAGAAGCACGTCGAGAAGGACGCGGCGCTGGCTCGGCGCTTCCAGCCGGTCTTCGTCTCGGAGCCGAACGTCGAGGACACGATCTCGATCCTGCGCGGCCTCAAGGACAAGTACGAGCAGCATCACGGCGTTCGCATCACTGACGGCGCAATCGTGGCGGCGGCGACGCTGTCGAACCGCTACATCACCGATCGCTTCCTGCCCGACAAGGCGATCGACCTCGTCGACGAGGCGGCTGCTCGCCTCAAGATGCAGGTCGATTCCAAGCCGGAGGAGCTCGAATTCGGTTGACCGCGAGATCGTGCGGCTCAAGATCGAGCAGGAGGCTCTCAAGAAGGAACGCGACCCGGGCTCCAAGGAGCGTCTGAAAAATCTCGAGCGCTCGCTGATGTCGCTGGAAAAGCAATCTGCTGACCTCACCGCGCGCTGGAAGTCGGAGAAGGAGAAGCTCTCGGGCGCCCAGAAGCTCAAGGCAGAGCTCGATCAGTTGCGGGTGGAGCTCGCGAACGCGCAGCGCAAGGGTGAATACCAGCGTGCCGGCGAGCTTGCCTATGGCCGCATCCCGGAGCTTGAAAAGAAGCTCAAGAGCATCGAGACGGCGGATGGCCGCGTTGCCATGGTGGAGGAGGCGGTCACTGCCGACCACGTCGCTCAGGTGGTCTCGCGCTGGACCGGCGTTCCGGTCGACAGGATGCTCGAAGGCGAGAAGGAGAAGCTGCTGCGCATGGAGCAGCAGATCGGCAAGCGTGTCATCGGTCAGGCCGAGGCCGTCAAAGCGGTCTCGACCGCGGTGCGGCGCGCCCGCGCCGGCTTGCAGGATCCGCACCGTCCGATCGGCTCCTTTATGTTCCTGGGGCCGACCGGCGTCGGCAAGACCGAGCTCACCAAGGCGCTCGCCGAATTCCTGTTCGATGACGAATCAGCACTGCTTCGCATCGACATGTCGGAATACATGGAGAAGCACGCGGTCGCGCGGCTGATCGGCGCGCCGCCCGGCTATGTTGGCTACGAGGAAGGCGGCGCGTTGACCGAAGCGGTGCGGCGGCGGCCTTATCAGGTGGTGCTGTTCGACGAGATCGAGAAAGCGCATCCCGACGTGTTCAACGTGCTGTTGCAGGTGCTCGACGACGGGCGGCTGACAGACGGGCAGGGCCACACGGTCGACTTCCGCAATACGCTCATCGTGATGACCTCGAATCTCGGTTCGCAGTTTCTGGTGGAGCAGCCCGAAGGCGAGGACACCGACGCTGTGAAAGACCAGGTCATGGCGGTCGTGCGCGCGAGCTTCCGGCCGGAATTCCTCAACCGCGTTGATGAGATCATTTTGTTCCACCGCCTCAAGCGCAACGAGATGAGCAAGATCGTCGACATTCAGCTCGTCCGTCTCGGCAAGCTGCTCGAGGATCGCAAGATCACGATCGTGCTCGAGCCGGCCGCGCGCGAGTGGCTTGCCGATAAGGGCTGGGATCCCGCCTATGGGGCGCGCCCGCTCAAGCGGGTGATCCAGAAGGCGGTGCAGGATCCGCTCGCAGAGCAGATCCTCGCCGGGCAGGTAAAGGATGGCGACCGCGTCGTGATCTCGGCCGGGAAGCAGGGCCTCACGTTCAACGGCAAGCTCGCCGTGGCGGCGTAAGCGGCGAGGCTGAATGCTACGGCCGGCCCTGAATCCCAAATCGGGAGATTAGGCCGGCCGCGGCATTTTGGACCCATGCCGGGTGAGCGGACCAAGGGTACCATGCGCATGAAGGAGGCCTTCATGCGCCACCATCCAAATCGCTGTGCCGTTCTCGCAGTTGCTTTGGCCGCGTTGGCTGCAAGTCCTGCGCTCGCTCAGATCGCTGGCTGAGTTCTACAAGGACAAGCAGGTGACCTTTTATGTCGGGCTCTCGCCCGGCGGCGGATATGATCTCAACGCCCGCCTGGTGGCCAAGCATATCGGCCGCTACATCCCCGGCCAGCCGCAGGTGATCGTGCGCAACATGCCGGGCGGCGGCGGTCTGGTGATGACCAATTTTGTCGCCAACGTCAGCGCGAAGGACGGCCTGCATATCGGTGCGCCGCAGCGCGGCGTTCCGTTCGAGCCGCTGCTTGGCGACGCGTCGCACGCCAAGTTCGAGCCCGCCAAGCTGCAATGGATCGGCAGCGCCAACGCCGACACCAGCGTGGCGGTCGTCACCCGCCGCATCCGGCGTGAAGACCTGGCAGGATCTCGAAGACCAAGGAGCTGATCGTCGCCGGCACCGGCATCGGCACCGAAAGCGTTACGGTTCCCTACGTGCTGCGCAACATTCTCGGTTTCCAGTTCAAGGTGATCGCCGGTTATCCCCGGCGGCAGCGAAATGAACCTCGGCCATGCATGCGTGGCGAAGTTGATGGCCGCGGCACGTTCACGTGGACGAGCCTCAAGCCGCACTACAAGGAGTGGGTCGAGACCGGAGAGGTCGTCGATCCTGTTATCAGCAGGGGCTGCGCAAGCATCCCGAAATTCCCGGCGCTCCGCTGGTCACCGAGCTCGCCGAAACCACGGATCAGAAGCAGCTGCTTGAGCTGCAGTTCACAGCCTTCGAGCTTGGTCGGCCCTACTTCGTCGCGGAAGGCGTTCCGGCTGATCGCGTGACCGCGCTGCGGCGCGCGTTCGACCAGGTCATGAAGGATCAAGCGACCTGCTGGCGGATGCCGCCAAGCAGAGCCTGGAGATCAATCCGTCGGGCGGGCGAGGAGATGCAGCGACATGCTCACGCGCATCTATGCCACGCCCAAGGACGCTGGTCGCCCGGCTCGCGGAGGCGACCAAGTCACAGCCCGACCTGCAAGGTTCTGAACAGAAGCAGTCGATGACGTGCAAGCTTTCGCGAAACGGCGGCACTAGCGCGGGCTTATTGCGGTCTGCGCCACGCGGCGGTGCATGGGCCGTGCCGGGCCGCTCGCCGGACGGGTCATCATGTTGTCGAGCCGATCGCGTTCCTGCTCGAAGCTCGCCAGCAGCGCGCCTTCGAGCACGCGGCCGCGCGGCAGCCTGATCTTCATCGGATCGACGAAGCGGCCGTTGATCAGGATCTCGTAGTGCAGATGCGCGCCGGTCGAGAGGCCGGTCGAGCCGACATAGCCGATGACCTGGCCCTGCCGCACCTTGCTTGCCCTCGGTCCATGTTGCGCGCGAACGCCGACATGTGGCCGTAGCCGGTGTCGTAGCCGTTGGCGTGGCGGATGCGGATGTACTTGCCGTAGCCGCCTTCCCAGCCGATCTTCTCGATGATGCCGTTGCCGGAGGCGTAGATCGGCGTGCCCATTTCGGCGAGCCCAGTCGACGCCGGTGTGCATGCGCGTGTAGCTGCAGCAGCGGATGGTGGCGCGAGCCGAAGCCCGAGCGTCATGATGCCTTCGGCGAGCGGCTTGCGGACCAGGAACTTCTTCGCGCTCTTGCCGGTCTCGTCGTAGTAGTCGACGACGCCGTCGTCGGCGGACTGGTAGCGATAGAACTTGCGCGGTTTCGCCGCCGGTCGTGAGCGACGCGAACAGCACCTCGGATCTTGCCGTCGCTTGCGCCTTCGTCTTCGTCCGCGAACAGAACCTCGAACGAATTGCCGGGCTGCACCTTGCGCTGGAAATCGACGTCATAGGAGTAGATGCGGATGAGGTCGTCGATCAGCGCGCGCGGCACCTGGTTGCGCAGCGCGGTCTCGTAGATGCTCTGGTAGAGACGCACGCCCTTGCCGTCGTCCTCTTCCTCCTCGCGCGCCTGCGCCACTTCGCGTATCGATGCTGCGGACGTCGACCGACACATAGTTGCCGAGGTCGGACAGGGCGACCACGGCCTCGACGCTGGTGTCGTTGGCGACGACGACGCGGACCGGCTGCAGCCGCTTGCCGTCGGTCGGTCGGCGACAGCAGCACGCGCAGCTTCTGGCCCTTCCTTCATGCCGCCGTCGCGGCCGCGGGGCCCAGCGCGGCCGCGATCGCCTTGATCTCCTCCGGCGTGGCGCCGAGGTCGCGCAGGACGGTCGAAAGTGATTCGCCCTTCTTGAGCGTGATGGTCTTCTCGCTCCAGTCATTGCCGCCAGTGGTCTGGCGGCTTGGTCTTGGGCAGGAGCGTGATGTTCTCCGGGCACGATGCGCGTCTCGAAGCCGGCGTAAGGATCGATGCCGCCTTCGGCCGCATAGGCCATTCTGACGCTCGGAACCGGGCTCGTCGGCGCGTCGCGCACCGGCGACCGGTGCCGGTCCAGTTGCGCGGCATCGCGCACGCGCGCAATGACACGTCATCGATCGGAAGCGACGCCGGCGATCTTTGCGCGCGGCAGGACGGCCGCGAGATCGCGCGTGAAGAACGAGACCTCGGCATCGATTTCGGCGTCGGGCGCGTCGTCGGCCGCCGGGGCGCCTGGCGCTCGCGTCCGCGAGCATCATCTTCTGTGGATTGAACGGCGGAATGTTGGCGGAGAGCTCCGACATCGACAGCGAGAGGTTGCCGGCGACGCGCACGAACGGGCGCACGCGCACGATCTCGCGATTGTTGGCGCCACGGCTCGTCGTGGTCACCGGGATGATCCGGCGCAGGCTGTTGAGCCTCTGCGACCGGGCGGCAGTCGGTCGGCCTTGCGGCGGCTCGCGAGCCGGTCCGCGGCGCCGCCGACAGCTCCGCGCAGCGCAAGCTCGACGCGCTCCGGCACGGTCGCGAAATTGGTCTCGCCGTCGAGCGCAGCGAAAACGGCGCCACCCATGAGTGCCGCGCCGCAAAGACCGGTCAGGATTGTGCCGGAAAACCATTGTACGGAGACGCGGCGACGATCGATCGGGCCGCCCGTTTCGCCGTCGACCGACAGCGGCGGCTCGTTGCCGAGATCGATCGGCTCGGCCTCCGCCCTCGCCCGATATGTGCCGCGTCGCTTGCCGTGATCCAAGACCGCGTCCCCTCCACACGCGACCGCGGTGGCTTCCCCCAACCACCACGAGGTGTCAGACGCGGCCGACGAACGGCCCTGACCGAAGCAACAGCACGATGCCGCCGCTGCAGCAGTCCGTCAACGGGACCGGGCCCGGTCGTCCTCTGCTCTTGTCGGGTAATAACGCCTGTCCGTCCCGGATCGTGACGCAGGCGTTGATACCCCCGAACTGACACCTTCCCCACCACTAGAGGTGAAAGTGCGGCCAGAAATGTGGCCGCAGTGCGGCGATGCAGGCGTGGCCGCACAGTTCTTCGCAGTGCCCGCGGCCAAATCGCGGCAGCATGTTCATGCTGTCATCCGGCTGCGTGGCGCAGTCGAAGATTTTTGACCATTACGTGTTGACAGTCCGGGGCGGCGAAGCCTATATAACCCGAATACGGCGTGCCGTCCGCGTGACGGCGCGATGGCGCGCCTTCGAAGCTCCTCACTGATCAGAGGTGGACAAGGCTTCCGATTGTGGTCGGAGGCTTCGTGGCTTCGACGGCCCTCCGGTCCTGCCGGGGGGTGGGACCGCCATCGGTCCCGGGCTGTTTGACAAGTGAATAGGAAGAAAGAGAAACGTGGACGGCGGAGTCCTTGCGGGCCGCCTTCCGGCGGAGAAGCAATTCTTCAAGGGAAAGCGGTCGGACGAGACTTCGGCGGTCGACGTTTCAGGTCAACACTATTTCGTAAAGCGGCGATGCGGTGCGGAGCAATCGCGGCACGTCGAGCGCGCATGACAAGAGTGGGACCTCGTCAAACGTTGTGATCAGCCGGGATAAAAGTTCTCTCCAACTTGAGAGTTTGATCCTGGCTCAGAGCGAACGCTGGCGGCAGGCCTAACACATGCAAGTCGAGCGCCCGTAGCAATACGGGAGCGGCAGACGGGAGAGTAACACGTGGGAACGTACCCTTCAGTTCGGAACAACCCAGGGAAACTTGGGCTAATACCGGATACGTCCGTAAGGAGAAAGATTTATCGCTGAAGGATCGGCCCGCGTCTGATTAGCTAGTTGGTGAGGTAACGGCTCACCAAGGCGACGATCAGTAGCTGGTCTGAGAGGATGATCAGCCTCACTGGGACTGAGACACGGCCCAAACTCCTACGGGAGGCAGCAGTGGGGAATATTGGACAATGGGCGCAAGCCTGATCCAGCCATGCCGCGTGGGTGATGAAGGCCCTAGGGTTGTAAAGCCCTTTCGGCGGGGAAGATAATGACGGTACCCGCAGAAGAAGCCCCGGCTAACTTCGTGCCAGCAGCCGCGGTAATACGAAGGGGGCTAGCGTTGCTCGGAATCACTGGGCGTAAAGCGCACGTAGGCGGCTTGTTAAGTCAGGGGTGAAATCCTGGAGCTCAACTCCAGAACTGCCTTTGATACTGGAGAGCTTGAGTCCGGGAGAGGTGAGTGGAACTGCGAGTGTAGAGGTGAAATTCGTAGATATTCGCAAGAACACCAGTGGCGAAGGCGGCTCACTGGCCCGGTACTGACGCTGAGGTGCGAAAGCGTGGGGAGCAAACAGGATTAGATACCCTGGTAGTCCACGCCGTAAACGATGGATGCTAGCCGTTGGCGGGTTTACTCGTCAGTGGCGCAGCTAACGCATTAAGCATCCCGCCTGGGGAGTACGGTCGCAAGATTAAAACTCAAAGGAATTGACGGGGGCCCGCACAAGCGGTGGAGCATGTGGTTCAATTCGAAGCAACGCGCAGAACCTTACCAGCCCTTGACATGCCACGACGGTTTCCAGAGATGGATTCCTTCCCGCAAGGGGCGTGGACACAGGTGCTGCATGGCTGTCGTCAGCTCGTGTCGTGAGATGTTGGGTTAAGTCCCGCAACGAGCGCAACCCTCGCCCTTAGTTGCCATCATTTAGTTGGGCACTCTAAGGGGACTGCCGGTGATAAGCCGCGAGGAAGGTGGGGATGACGTCAAGTCCTCATGGCCCTTACGGGCTGGGCTACACACGTGCTACAATGGCGGTGACAGTGGGACGCAATGGAGCAATCCTGCGCAAATCTCAAAAAGCCGTCTCAGTTCGGATTGTGCTCTGCAACTCGAGCACATGAAGTTGGAATCGCTAGTAATCGCAGATCAGCACGCTGCGGTGAATACGTTCCCGGGCCTTGTACACACCGCCCGTCACACCATGGGAGTTGGCTTTACCTGAAGACGGTGCGCTAACCGCAAGGAGGCAGCCGGCCACGGTAGGGTCAGCGACTGGGGTGAAGTCGTAACAAGGTAGCCGTAGGGGAACCTGCGGCTGGATCACCTCCTTTCTAAGGATGATCCTTCAGAGGCGCCTGCATCCGCACGTCTCTATCGGATCTCTTGGAAACATCAGGGGCTCAGTCAGATGAGCCCCATTGGCGGGACACCGCCGTCTTCGTTTCTCTTTCTTCACGGACGAGCCCGATCAGGGATCGGCAAGTCAGTGCGCCGGTCAGTCGGTTCGCTCACTGACGGCTGATCTCTGAACTTCCTGGCCCGGGCTTGT
>CAVUXO010000017.1:0-17500 GCA_963745515.1 uncultured Alphaproteobacteria bacterium | reverse complement strand
GGTCGCGGTGACGCCGATCAAGCTCGACGAGCTGCGCGCACGCGGCCTCTATCATCGCGACCAGGATCCGCTCGCCTCGACCGAGTTCACCTATTCGCGCTTTCTGACGCCGGCGCTCGCCGGCTATCGCGGCTGGGCGCTGTTCTGCGACTGCGATTTCCTGTGGCTCGGCGACGTCGCGCGGCCTGGTGGAATACACGCGCGAGCCGAAGGCGGTCTATTGCGTGCAGCACGACTATCGTCCGACCGAGACCACCAAGATGGACGGCGCGGTGCAGACGATCTATCCGCGCAAGAACTGGTCCTCGCTGATGCTGTTCAACTGCGATCATCCCGCGGTGCAAGAGCCTCACGCCCGAGGTCGTCAACCGCGAGAGCGGCGCCTATCTGCATCGCATGCAATGGGTCAGCGACGAGGACATCGGTGCGCTGCCGGTCGAGTGGAACTGGCTCGAAGGCTGGAACGAGAAGCCTGCGCAAGGCACGCCCAAGGTCGTCCATTTCACCCGCGGCGGGCCGTGGTTCGAGCACTGGCAGAACGTCGACTACGGCGAGCTCTGGTGCGCCGAGCGCGACGAGATGCTGCGTCAGCGGCGCATGTGAGCACCACGATGGCGGATGGTGCCACCGCGGATGCACTCTATCGCGATGCGCGCGCACGCTGTCAGCAGGGCCGGATCGCTGAAGGGATTGATCTCGTCCGCCGCGCGCTTACTTTCGACTCGAAACAGGCGCGCTTCCACACGCTGCTCGGGATGGCGCTCAGTAACGTCGGGCGCCACGATGAGTCACTGGACAGCTTTGATCACGCGATTGCACTCGGCGCTGCTGATGCCCATGGCGGTCGCGCCGACGCGCTGGTCGCGCTTGGCCGGCTTGCGGACGCGGTCGAGAGCTTCGACCGCGCGCTCGCGCATGATCCCAGTTCCGTTGCCGACTGGTGCAATCGCGGGGCGGCCCTCATCGATCTCGGGCGTGCCGCCGAGGCCGCCGACAGCTTTGCGCATGCAACTGCGCTCGCGCCCGATTTTGCGGAGGCGCACTACAATCACGGCAATGCGCTGGCCAAGCTTGAGCGTCATGCTTGATGCGATTGCGAGCTACGACCGCGCGCTCGCCCTCAAGCCCGACTACGTCGACGCGCACAACAACCGCGCCAACGCGCTCAATCAACTCGGGCGGTTGCCGGAGGCGCTCGCGAGCGTCGAAGCGGCGCTGGCACTCGCGCCGGACCATCACTGGCGCGCTGGTCACGCGCGGCGTGCTGCTGCGCAAGCTCGCGGCGCTCCGCCGAAGCGCTTGCGAGCTGCGAGCGCGCGCTGGCCCTAAAGCCCGACGACACCGATGCGCTCACGGTGCGCGCCGATCTCCTCACCGATCTCGAGCGTTTCGAAGAGGCGCATCGCAACGCTCGACCGGATCGTCGCGCTCAAGCCCGATGATGTGGCGGCGAAGTGGAACAAGAGCCTCATCTGTCTCGGCCTTGGCCGCTTCCAGGAGGGCTGGCCGCTCTACGAGCATCGCTGGGCTGGCGCCAAGGGCCTGGTGCCGCGTGGCTATGCGCAGCCGCGCTGGAATGGCGGTCGCGTTGACGGCACGCTTATGATCTGGGGCGAACAGGGACTAGGCGACGAGATCCTGCACGCCAGCATGCTGCCTGACGTGATGGCGCGTACGCCGTCGGTCGTGTTCGAAGTCGAGCCACGGCTTGCGCCGCTGTTCGCGCGCTCATTTCCCAGAGTCACGGTGATCGCCTGCCAGACGGAGCTCTATGCGGGCAAGGTCGATGCGCAGGAGCCGCTGGCGAGCCTCGGCCGCTTCTTGCGCCGAAGCTTTGAGGAATTTCCGCGCCGCGAGCACGGCCATCTCGTTGCCGACGCGGCGCGTGCGCAGGCATTGCGCCAGCGGCTCGCGAGCGATGGGCGCCGGGTGATCGGGCTCTCCTGGGTCAGCAAGGCGCCGGTTGGCGGCGCATCGAAGAGCGCGCGGCTCGCCGATTTCGAGGCGTTGCTGCGGCTGCCCGGTTGCCGCTTTGTCGATCTGCAATATGGCGACACTGGCGAAGAGCGCGCGGCGCTCGCCCGTGATCTGGGGATCGTCGTCGAGCGCCTTGGCGACATCGACAACACCAACGACCTCGACGGGCTCGCGGCGCTGATGTGCGCCTGCGACGCGGTCGTCACCGTGAGCAACACCACGGCGCACCTCGCCGGCGCGCTTGGCCGTCCGACCTTTGTGATGGTGCCGCACGGCCACGCCCGCATCTGGTACTGGTTTCACGACCGCAGCCAGAGTCCCTGGTATCCGCGCGTAGAGGTATGGCGCCAGCAATGCGGCCAGCCGTGGGCGGATGTCGTGGCCACGGTCACACGTGAGGTTTCGGCGCTGCTGGATTCCATGCCGGGTAAAGGCAGCGGCGTTCGAGCATGATCCCGAAAAATGGAAGCCGGTTTTCGGAAAAGATCATGCTCAAGCAACAAGTTAGATTTTGATCCGATTCACGTAATCGGATCAAAATCTAAGCCGTCTCACCCATCACTTCGAGCCTGCGCCGAAAGGCCTTCGGCTTGTCGACAAACAGCCGCCGTGCAAGACGGCGTGCAGCACGGATGTGATCGGAGGCGCGTTCCTCAATCGCGGGCTTGAGGCGTGTCTGCCAGCGCGCCAGCGGCTTGCCGGGCTCGGTCATGCGCATGAGCAGCAGGAGATCCTGGTGCTTGCCAAGCCGGTCACGCAGCCGTTGCGCCTCGCTGATCCACATCTTGCCGAAGCGCCGCCAGAGCGGTGCCACGATCTCCATCTGATGACGATGCGCGACGATGCGTTTGCGCAGCTCGTGCAGCTCGGGACCATCGGCATCCGAAAATCTCTCGGGCAGCGCCTTGCGCGCGGCGCGGTAGCCGCGGGTCAGCCGCTCGGTCACGTCTGAGAAGGTCAGGGACTGCAGGGGCCACAGCTCGATGCTGGTAGTGGCCTTGTCGAGCGCGCGGGTCACGCGCATTCGCATGTCGGCGTTGAGCGTGTTGGTTTCCGCGCTCTGGCGCAGTACCTCAATCCGGCTCCGCAGCGTCGCGAGCGAGCGTTGCGACAAGTCGCCATGGCCGCTGAGATCGCTGAGTGCATCGAGCGCGGACTGCGCATCGCGCGCGCCGCCGAGCGCGCGGGCGAGGTCGCGCGCCTCGTCGCGCAGCGCTTTGCCATCGGTGCCGAGAATGGGTCCGAGCAGGCGCAGAAGCGCACGCCACCGTTTCATGTGGCGCCGGAAATCATGCACGGCCTCAGCGGTCGGCTGTTTCGGGTCCGCAATCGCAGCCCGAGCGTCAGCAAGGATCGCTCGCGCGATGCTGCGCAAGGCCTCGTCTACCGCCACATCCGGCTGCAAGGACGGCTCGTCGCTCATGTGACAGTTTTATGACAGAGATGGTTACAATCGAAACTTGAAGACTTTCAAGCAAAGCCCGGTTTTTTTAGTACTGGCAAGGGGGACATCAAGGGGAACTTGGCGTGTCGCTACCGTGGGGTGGAAGGGCCAATGATCCCATCGATCCATGTCGCCAACGCATCCAGCACGTCACTGAGCACCTGCGGATCGGTTCGGCCACTGCGCGCCGGCACATGAAAGGAATGATCGGCATCTTGAAACATTGTCAGGGTTGCCCGCGCGCCGAGCGCCTGGCAAAGCGGCGTGAGCAGATCGAGGCTCGCCAGCGAGTCGCGCGTGCCCTGCAGGAACAACATCGGCAGCCCAATCTCGAACAAATGTTTGCCGCGCTCCGATGACGGCTGCTTGGCCGGGTGGAGCGGGAAACCGAGAAACGCGAGCCCGCGAACTTTGGGAAGCGGCGTGATCGCCTGCGCTTGCGACGTCATGCGGCCGCCGAACGACTTGCCGCCGGCGATCAGCGGCAGCTTTGGCAGGCGGCGCGCGGTCTCGGCCACTGCGGCGCGGACGGTGGCGTGCGCGAGCTTGGGCGGATCTGGTCGCTTGCCACCCTTCTCCATGTAGGGGAACTGGTAGCGCAGCGTCGCAACCCCACGCTCGGCCAGTTCCTGCGCGACCGCGGCCATGAATGGATGTGTCATGCCGGCGCCGGCCCCATGCGCCAGCACGTAGCAGGCCCGCGCCCGCGCGGGCACGAGCAACAAGGCAGAGACACGCGTGGCGTCGTCGATCGCCACCACAACAGGCTTTGCTTCAGCTATCGACACGGATGCTCCCGCGTAGGTCCCGCCTCATGGCTCATATCCCCCGACGGCGGCTGGCATCAAGCGAGCTTTGGCCTACATTGGATGGAAAGATGATGACGGAGCCAGTTCGATGTGCCGCAACATCCGCACTTTGTATAATTTCGAGCCGCCCGCGACCGAGGCCGAGATTCATGCCTCTGCGCTGCAGTTCGTGCGCAAGCTGAGCGGCTTCACCGGGCCCTCGAAGGCCAACGAAGCCGCATTCAATCGGGCCGTCGATGATGTGTCGAAGGCAGCGCGCCGGTTGTTGGCGTCGCTCGAGACCGCTCGCCCGCCCCGCAATCGCGAGGTCGAGGCAATGAAGGCGAAGGCGAGATCGCGCGAGCGGTTTGCTTAGGGTCGCTACGCGCAAGCAGAGGCAGCGTGATACGCCGGCATCGCACTTTGGAGTGTGCCGCGGGTTGGCAACTCATTGCAGGTCAGACCCGTCGCTTCGCCTCAACGTGGCGGGCGAAGTTGTTGAGAATAGCCAGCCAGCCGCTGCGTTGTTGCTCGATGGAATGAGTTGGCTCGCTATCGAAAGTTACGCGCACCTCGACACCATTGGGCCCAGGAGCAAATTCGACCTGCGCCGTGCGGTCGCCGAACGAATACTCGATGAGCTGGTGCTCGATGACCTTCGTATAGGTTCCGGCGAAATCGAAGCCCATGCTGCCGTCCTTCGCCTCCATGCGGGAGGAAAAGACGCCGCCGACGCGCAAATCCACCGTAGCGGCTGGCGTGTGCCAATCGTCGGAGGCGGCATTCCATTGTTTGATGTCCTCGGCGGTGGTGTAGGCCCGCCAGACCTGCTCGATAGGGGCGGCGACGTTGGTTTCGACGGTGATTTTCATGGCGTGCCTCTCGTGTGGGACAGTGCAATTGCGCTCTACTCGGGCAACCGGCTGGTGTGACCAACAGGTGCCGCGCTCCAAGGACGATTGTATGATTCCGATCCCGACATCAACGCGCGCCGATATCAATGAACGAGATTGTCGGCGGTGGGGAGAAGCCATATGTCCGCTCCTGAGTCAAAGCGAACCTGGCGCGAGCGGCAGGCTGTAGGCCAATAAGTACAGCCCTAATCAAGCTGCGAACGCAGATAGGCTTCGGCCTTGGCCTTTTTGTTGTGGACCGCCCACCCAAGCGGTGTGCCGTCCCATAGCGTGTCGCGAATATCGAGCCGCGCGCCGCGTTCGACCAGGAGCTTCATCAGCTCGACGTCGTCGTTGAGCGCCGCCTGGTGCAGCGGCACGGAGTGGCGATGTACCGGAAGGAAGCCATTGGGATCAGCGCCGGCATCGAGGCACAGGCGCGCGGCTTCGAGGTGCCGGTTGATGACGGCCATGCCAAGCGCTTCCTGTTTGTCCTCCGGCGACGCATCAGGGAGCAGAGACGCGAGCGCTTGGACGCGCCCGAGCGCCGCCGCGATCGGAGCCGTCATCGCCAGGCCGCGATCGAGCAGCAGCAGGATGGGCTCCACGACCAGATGCGCAAGCGCGACGCGGATCGCCTGCGACGTAGGATTCGCGCCGGCTTCAACGAGGAGCGTCGTCAGCCCGGCCTGTCGACCCTCGAGTGAGCCACTGCTCATGACGAGTTCGAGTGTGTAATTCAGATCGGCCTCCTCGACGCCGCGCGCAATCATCGCCCGGCCGACGTCGACGATGTTGGCCGGCACCTTGCGCATGAGCGTCGGGTTGTTGGCAATGAACCAGAACAGCTTGGGATCGCGAAAATAGTCTTGCGAATAGCAATCGGGCTCGATCGCGCGCTCGTGCAGGAGCTCGGGATTGCGATCGAGCAGTCCGTTCAGCGCTGCTACGTCGCCCGCATGGATCGCTTTGACGGCGGCACGAAACCGCGGATCGCGGATGACGGGGCGATCGAGCAGCTCGACTATCTGCTCACTGTCGCTCGCCACGCCCTTGCTCGCGTAGTCCAGTGCAGTCTTGCCGCGTCGGTCGGGCTGCCAACTCAATGCGCCTTCGCGGATGAGCAGTTCGACCAGTGCGATCGGTCCCTTGCGCGCGGCCTGATGCAATGGGGTCGTTTGATTTTCGCCGGTCTGGCGCGGTGAGGCACCGGCCGTCAATAACAACGTCGCAATTGCGATCCGCCGTTCCGCCGGCGCATCGCTGGCGCAGGCAAGCCATAGCGGCGTGTTGATGTCATGGTTTTCGCCGTTGGGGCGATCGCCGCGCGACAACAGCTCCCGCACCGCAGCTTCATCTGCACGGGCGGCGGCGACTGCGAGCTGGCTACTGGGCGATGCTTGTGCTGCGCCATCGACGACGCGCATCAACTCGGCCCAGCTCGAGTGGCCGTAGTCCTGAGCAAGCCGCCGCTGCGCGGTGGCCAGTTGCAAGTCATGTGACCTGGCAAGCCGCTTGGCCTGCTTGCGCAGATGCTCGCGGGACGGATTGGCCGGCAAAGTTCGGCGCGACGCTTGCGGTGTAGGCATGGCGAAACCCTTTCCTTGATCGCCCGGTGTCCGCCGACGGGCAGGAAAAGGTTGCAATGGATGTAGGTAGCGTAAGGTGGGCTGAGCCCTTTCCGCGGACGGGTGGCCGCCGGTCGGCCTCATCCAAAACTATTGCGGCGACTGGGCTCTTGCAAGGGCAATGAGATTGGCAAGGACCTGCGCCGCAGGCCTGCCGTATTTGTGCCCGGCGGTCGCCGCCGTCGCAGCGTAGCGCAACCGGCGTCGGGCGTGGCGTGAAGGGATGGAGGACCAAGGTGGCGGGGCAAGACCTCAAGATTGATGCCGAGCCGTCGGAGCGGAAGCGCAAACTGGGCACAGCCTGGGTTACGACTGTGTTCTCGGCGGTCGCACTGTTGTTCTCGGCCTACAGCCTGTGGGAGAGCCGATTGAAGCAATCCGATCTGCGAGTGTTCGTGCCGGCGGTGATCGAATATTCTGCGCCCTACCAGAACAACAATTTCGAGGCGATCATCATTCCGGTCACGATCTCAAATGAAGGCGCGCGCACCGGCACGGTGCTCTCGCTCGAGCTCGACGTGACCGATCCCAAGACCAACCTGACCAAACGCTTCTATGCCGCCAACTTTGGACGCTGGACGATGGAGCGCACGCGCAGCGGCGCCTACCAGGCGTTCGCTCCGATGGCGCTGGCCGGCTATTCGAGCCGGACAGAGACGGTGCAGTTCTATACCCGCGGTGAGGAGGAACAACCGCCGCAGATCATCCGCGAAACGCAGCCCTACCGCTTCACGATGACGCTGCGGGACGTGGCCGATGATCGGCGCGCGCCCGCCACCATCAGCTTCGAGCGCGAATTGCGCCACTATGATGCCCGTGCCTTCACGAACGGCACGTTGTGGCTGTTTCCGAAGGACTGGCACACCGCGAGCAAGGTTGCGGCTCCGTAGCGATCGGCGAGTCGTGCAGCCATTCACAAATTGCGGTATTTGACTAAGCTTGCGCATTGTGGCTGACCTGACCTGGGTTGGCTCTAACGGTGCGCATGCGGGAGCGCCATGAGCGCTGCGAAGTTGTCACTCCTTTTGATTTGCGCGGCGGCCAGTTGGACCTCATCGGCCTCAGCCCAGCCCGACGTCTATCGCGGCAAGACCATCAACCTCATGGTGGGCTCTGGCGAGGGCGGCGGCTTCGATCTCAGCGCCCGTCTGGTTGCGCAGTTCCTCCCTCGTTTCATTCCTGGCAATCCCACGATCGTGGTCCAGAACATGCCGGGCGCCTCGGGGCTGCGCGTGGCCGAATACATGTCCAACGTGGCGTCGCGCGACGGCAGCGCGATCGCGATCACGCAGCCCTCGATGGTGCAGCACAAGGTGCTCAACGCATCGGCGCGCTTCAACCCGGCCGAGTACGCCTGGCTCGGCCGCCTGGGCGGCTTTGTCACGTTTGCGGTGGTCTGGCACACCGCGCCCGCGCAGACCGTGGAAGACGCCAAGCACCGGGAGCTGATCCTGGGTGCGGTTGGGCCGTCGGGGCCGGGCGCCATGCTGCCGGCAGCGCTCAATGTGCTCGCCGGCACCAAATTCACGATCGTGAAGGGCTACAAGTCGGCGGCCGAGATGGGGCTCGCCGTCGAGCGCGGCGAGATCCATGGCTCGGGCTCGGCCTCGTTCGAATACGTCAACAGCAAGGGCTGGCTCGACAAGAAACTCGCCCGCATGCTGTTCACCATCGGACTCGCACGCAGCCCCAAGGCGCCCGACTCGCCGACCGTGGTCGAGCTTGCGCCCGATGGGCGGGGCAAGAACATCATGCGGCTTGCCGCAAGCGCCTCCGAAATCGGCCGCTCGTTCCTGGCGCCGCCCGGCACGGCGCCTGAGCGGCTCGCGATCCTGCGGCAGGCATTCGCTCGCATGGTTCAGGACCAGGAGTTTATCGCCGAGTCGGAGCGGCGTGGCCTCGAGGTCGAGCCATTGCCGCCCGAGGGCATCTTGAAGATCGTGGCGGATGATCTGAGTATGTCGGCAGACGTGGTTGAAGGGCTGCGCGCTATCATGGAGCAAGACAAATGAGCGCAAGACAAATGAGCGACCAATCGGCACTGCGGACGGACACTATCGTGCCCGATGACTTGGCGCAGAAGTTCAAGACCGAGAAGGACACCCCCTATCTGCGCTGGGTGCGCGAGGAGGGGCTCGAGATGCGCAGCGCCCACTATGTGCCCAATCTGCGCACCATCGATCTCAAGCCCTGGGCGCGTCGCGGCGGCAGCGCGGTCTTTCTCAACCACGACGCCTCGCGCACCGGCAACGATTGCTACGTCTGCGAGATCCCGCCCGGCGGCAAGCTCAATCCAAACCGCCAGCTGTTCGAAGAGATGGTCTACATTCTCGACGGGCGCGGCTCCACCACGGTGTGGAACGATGCCGGCGCGCGTGGGACCTTCGAATGGAAGGCGGGCTCGATCTTCGGTATCCCGCTCAATTGCTGGCATCAGCATTTCAACGGCTCCGGCCAGGCGCCCGCGCGTTTCGTGTCGGTGACCAATGCGCCTGTCGTGATCAATCTCTACGAGGACATCGATTTCGTGTTCGGCCATCAGCGCGACTTCAAGGGCCGCTTCAACGGCGAGCCGGACTATTTCGCGGCCGGCAAGGAGCTCGACGGCTGGACGCTGCACACGAACTTCATCCCGGATGCCGTTAACCTGCCCCTGCCGCTGGCGGAGGTCCGCGGCGCCGGCGGCGGTCACGTCCGCTTCAGCCCTGCCAAGTGCTCGCTGACGGCGCACATCTCGCAGTTCCCGGTGGCGACCTACAAGAAGGCGCATGCGCACGCGCCCGGCGCGCATGTGATCATTCTGAGCGGCGAGGGCTACTCGCTGATGTGGCCGGACGGCTGGGACAAGCCGGTGCGCCATGACTGGGAGGTCGGCACCATGATCGTGCCGCCGAACGCGGTCTACCACCAGCATTTCAACACTGGCAAGACGCCGGCGCGCTATCTTGCGTTCAAATATGCGGGCTCGCCGCGCAACTCGCAGGGCGTGCTCCTGTGCTTCATGAGCCGACGCATCGGCGGCGACCAGCTCGACTATGCGGACGAAAGCACGGAGGTGCGGCAGATGTTCACCGATGCGCTCTCGCGCAACGGGCTGAGCTCGCGCATGGAGGAGCATTACCGCAAGGAGTTCGAGACCCTACCGCCCAAGCCGTGAAGTGGCTGTGGTCGGCGCCCGTTCAGTCAGGCCTCGGTGATGGTCTCGTCGGCCACCGCGGGGCTCGCTCCCGTTGCCGCCGGGCGATGCGCGCGCAAAGTGCCGAAAAGTCCCGAAAATCGAAGGATTTCGCCGGACACCGAATGCCCTGAACAGGCGCGATTAAATTGCACGGCGCCCTTCCCAAGCGGGAAATCGATTGCTACATAAGCCCCGTCGCGCGGGGCCTCCCGCGCCCTCGATTCCCACGCCCCGGCATGCGGATCAGTTCCGGCCGGTGGCCCAAGATGCAAGGTTTAACGCGGGGTGGAGCAGCCCGGTAGCTCGTCAGGCTCATAACCTGAAGGTCATAGGTTCAAATCCTATCCCCGCAACCATCTTAATTTGCTCGGCTGAAGCCCGGTCGCTCGGACCGGGCTTTTTGCCGTCTGCCGAAAGCGCCAGAATAGCTGCGAGCTCGCCCCGGACCTCAATTCGCAATTTGCCGTTCTCCGGGGTCAGGATTATACCCTCAATCAGAGCCCTGATCAGCTGGATTGCTTCATCGCGACTGGGCTCGTGTTTAAGTGCCTCACGGAGTGAGGCCACTCGACGTCGGTATTGTTCGGGCAGCGCTGGATGGATAAGGGGCAGAAGAGGGTCACAAGGAGCAAGCCGCGCCTGCAACTCATCTCGCCGGGCCTCGAGCGACAGTAGCTCGTCTCTAAGGCTCCTGGCCGGAATGCCTTCCGCGATTGCATCGACGATCCTCTTAACGCGGCTATCGAGTTCTTCTCACCTCTGCTTTGGTCTGATCAGCCCTGTTATTCTCGACTGCACGGCGTCGGTTCAGCTCCCTCGTGAATTCAGCTGCGAATTCCTCGAACAAAGCGGAGTCCATCAATCGCCACTTCAGCCCATCCAGGACCATCAGTTCGATCACATCAGTGCGAATATTAAGCCGATTGCTGCAGGTTCCTTTATTTCTCGCCGTGGCACATCCGAACAGATTGGCATTGATCTTGGTGTACGCACCACCACAACTCCCGCATCGCAAGAGGCCCGACAACAGATATTTCGGCCGCGTCCTCGCCCAAAAGGGACGGTCCGCCACGCAGTCCGGGCGAGTGTTTTTGCAGAGCTCAGCTTGACGTGCTTTGCACTCGTCCCATAGTTGCTGCTCCACAATTCGAAGCTCAGGCACCTCGCGAACGATCCACTCGCTTTTGGGCCGGAGGCGCGAAACGCGTTTTCCGGTGGTTGGGTCCTTGAGGTATTTGAGTTTGTTCCAGATCAGCCGCCCAATATACAGCGCATTGTTGATAATGCCTGTCCCTCGTGCGGCGTTTCCGTTGATAGTCGATGCGCTCCAATGGCCGCCGTCGGGCGCCGGAATGCCAGCAGTATTGAGGTCAAAGGCAATGCGGCGGGGTGAACGTCCACACGCGAATGCGGAAAAAATCTGTCGAACCACCTCGGCTTGAGAGGCATGTATCCGGCGAGCGCCATTGATTGGTTTGCCGTCGGGTCCAAGTTCAGTTACGACTTCATATCCGTAACTTATTCCTCCGCCGGACCGACCAGCCTCGATGCGTCCTCTGAGGCCGCGGTGTGTTTTATGTCCCAGATCCTTCAGAAACAGCGCATTCATAGTTCCCTTTAAGCCGACATGCAGCTCGGTGATCTCTCCCTCACCAATGGTCACGATCTTAATTCCTCGAAAGCTCAAGAGCTTGTAAAGGTTGGCCGTTTCCGCCTGGTCACGAGTCAACCGATCGAGAGCTTCTGCGACAAGGATTTCAAAGCGCCCCGCTCGCGCATCCTCTAGGAGCTGCTGATAACCCGGCCGAAGCATTGACGCGCCACTCATCGCGTGATCCGCATAGACCTCTTTGCAGCTCCAACCGTACCGCTCAACGAGTTCGCGGCACAACCGTACCTGATCCTCAATTGAGTCATCACGCTGAAGGTCTGTGCTGTATCGGGCGTAAATCGCCACACGCGCATCCTTACTCATCCTATCTGCTCCTCGATACGGCTCGACAGCAATCCAATCAGTTTGGTCAGAAGGCAAGTTGCCGTTCCGCCAAACACTCCGCCTGAGATCATTGTAGCAGCATGCCTCATGACAAATCTCAAACGCAAGTCCCGCTGCTCGGCGGGGTGGCAAGGGAGCGTTGAAATGCGAGGTGAGTAGCTCCAGGCCGAGCGAACTAAATAAAATCGGAGCGCAGGGTCTTCCCCTTAAGATTGTCGGACCTGACTGCAGGGAAAAACACCCCATTGATTCTTCCCTGGTGCACATGATTTCGGGCTGATCCAAATTGCCCGTATGGATCAGCTTCCGCAGTTCCGTCAAGAGAGGCGCCGGGTCAGGGCTGGCACGAAAAAAAATACTGCTCCACCCGACGGAACGAGCAACGAAGCCAAATGGGATGCTCGCCGGTCGAAAGCTGCGGGCGAACTAGGCTCGCCTCTCGTCGCACTTGTCCGGTTCCTCGCCCGGCAAGCAGCACACGACTGTCGGAACGCGGATCGGTTGGAACAGCAGAAGCCACTTTCGCCAGCGAATGCTGATCGCAAGGATCGCAAAGACTCTCAAGTGAAACCCGCCTGAAAGACGCTCTCAATGGCTAAGATCAGCGAAACCACACCTTCAAATATCGCATTATGCGTGAAGCTCGCCGGCAATCATGCACGAGGCGTACTGCTCTTCCGTATTCATCACTGGATACGATACGCAACCATAGAACTCCCGAACTCTGAGGGGGTGTGGATTGCCAATCCTCGATCATTCTGGGAACAGGAGGCGCAGCTCTCACCTTCTCAATGTGACCGCGCACTGGCGGCACTGGAACAGATCGGTTTGATTGAACGGCGACAGTATTGGTTCGGCAGGAAGAACGTGCTGCATGTGCGTCCCACGGAAATGACATCCAACTTCATGGCTGCCGCCAAGACCTGGCAAGCCGCGGAGGAGTTCTACCCTGGGGCAATTGAAAGCAGCAAATCTGATGATCCAAGCCCTTCAAAATCGTCAAACTCCGATCAGATCATCAATAGCGGGCAGCTGGGCATTACGAAAATGCAGAACTCCAATAACATGGGAACCTTGCTTCCGAACAAACATACGGTACTGCAATCTGCACAGCCGGCTGCGCCGGCGTGCAGCAAAACACACTCAAGTTTAGAAAAAAGTACTTCAGGGAAGGAAAAGGCGGTGGGGCCGAAAGCGCTCGGTTCAAAAAATGCGAAGATCACTTCTGGCCTCGCGTCATACAATGCGGCTCCGCCCCTGAAAGAGCTAGCGGCGATTTGGAGCGCGGCAGTCAACCATTACTGTCCAGTGTCCAAGGCGTTGGACTCCAAAGAACTGGGGAACCTGGCAGAGATCGTCTCCGGCCTTGGTCACATGTTCGGTCCAAAGGGTGAGGAAGATTTGCGGGGACGTACCAAAGATATACTCATTTACACGGTCCAACATTGGACCCAAATGGGCTGGGCGAAGCACCCTCCTAACTTAGCGTGGTTACATCATAACCTCGGAAACGCGGTTGCAAATTGGGCCTCCGCTGGCCGACCGGTGCTCGAACTTCCGAAAGCAAGCCCGAAATGAGATCACTGGTCATGATGATGACAGGTGGAGAAAGGAGTTCCCTCTAAAGCCAGTACGACAAGCGAGCAGGAGAGCCGTCATGCCCTTCGCTGGGACTACGATATCGATATAGGAAAGGACAGCAGCATGTTCCTTAGGTTCTTACACGGTGGCGGCGTTCCTTATAGAGTGGCCATGGGCAGCCAGGGAAAAGTTAGGCGCAATTCTTCCCTGGCGCACATGAACCTACTGATCCAAATTTCGCGCATAATCGGCAGGACCTGAAGCATTCGCCAACTGAGGAGAACTGACATGCCTATTCTGATCAAGAAGAAGCTAACGCCTCCGGCGCCAAAGAGGGGGGGGCGCGGAAAGCACTATGACGCGTTTCTCGCCAAAGTCGCGCACATCATCCTGGAGCTGCAGCAGAAAGAGCTAGAAAGGCCGAAGACTTGATGCACGCTCTGAATTCCATGGGAGTTCTAAATTCCAAAGGGAAGCCATGGTCTAAGAGTAGTGCGCGATATGCCCTTGGACGAGGCGAGGAGTTGGGGCTCTGGGCACCGGTAACCGCGGAATCGATTCGAAATCACATGGCGGAGCCCCTCTCGCTAGAACAAGAATGAGAAAAAAGTTAAGAGGGCCGCACGCGCCTTTTGAAGCCCGCTCCCTTGGCTAGCTTACGCTGTGCACACATCGCGGACTAAAGGTGCTGCCCCAGGTGGGTTGAGCTTGCTACGTGACATGAGAGAGGGATCCAATGGGTGATCCAGGGCGGCGCGATACGCACCAGAGAAGGACAAGAATCGATGAGTGCCTGAAACTACGATTTCGGGACTTCGGGCCTTAGGTCCCCTGGAGCATGAACTCCGGCGCGAAGCATGGTTTGTCTGCGGAGCAGCCGAGCGATACCTATCCCCTTCTACGCCCATCATATTGCCATGGCTCCCCGCGCACGAGACGCGCGGGAGACACGGGGCCAACAACTTGTTCAGTGCACGCTTCGAATTAGAAATACCCAATTCAGATGCTGGGGTAATTTGCCTGGAGTACGACTTGGGAGGTCAGAAAATGCGTCGAGTGCATCCCCTGATCGCATCCACGCCATACTTTGGCGGGCTCCGGTGGTGGTTTTGTTGCCCGCTGACGGACCAATGGGTCAGTACGCTCTATCTTCCGCCTGATCGGGGCTTTGCTAGCCGGCAGGCGCACGGCCTCACCTACAAGCCCTGTCAGGAGAGCCGACACATAAAGCCCCGGTTCTCCAGGCCAAAGCGTACTCCGTGGCAACAGCTAAGCCTGTTCAATTTGGGGGGTCGCTGTATAATTGCATAATCAGGCTCCCACCCGAGAGCAGATGAGTAGTCCGACGCATCTCTGGCGAGGTCCCTCTGCGAGGAAGGGGAAAAAGCACCTCCGATTCTTCCCTGGCGTAAATGAGCTTGAGTGATCCACATTGGAGCGACGGATCGTCCTCGCCGTCGAGATATCCTCTAAGGAGCACAACATGCGCCTCGTGATTAATGGCAAAGTGATCACCAAAGCCGCCCCTAGCAACAAACGAAGTTACACGACTTAAATAACTGCTGTGCCGGCGACGAATGGCGAATAACGCTTACTCTAGGAGAAGTGGCATGACCGTTATCATCAAAGAGGCCCACACAGCCCCCGACGTAAAGCAAACGCCACCGTCGCCACCGTCCCAAAAAAGGAAACCGCGGAAAGCACTTTGACGCCTTTCTCGCCGAAGTCGCGCCGGTCATCCTGGACCTGCAGCAGAAAAAGGTGAGGAAGATCGAAGAGTTGGTAGACGCTCTGAATTCCATGGGAGTTCCAAATTCAAAGGGCAAGCCGTGGTCCAAAAGCAACATGCGGAATGCTCTCATACGAGGTCGGGCGCTCGGCATTACCGAAGGACCGCAGACTCTCAGTGAGGCAGGGTGGACCCGAAAATACAAGCCTCGCAAGGGCGGGCGGGGAAGCCTCTATCACTTAGACAGAAGGAGGAGCTGCATAAGCTTTCCCATGCTTTCGGAGCAGACATCTCCCCTGATTAAGTCGCAGACATTAGGAGAGACATCTCGTCGTCGAGGCTGCCGCCGGACAACAGATTGAGATGTGTGGAGTATTTTATTCTCTGGGTATCGGTAGGTCGAAGTCGTTTTAAGCGAAAGACAGACCAATGGGTGGGACAGGGAGCGGCTACAGGCATCAGAGACGGACAACGGTCGAGAAGTGCCTGGAACTCACCATATCAATGCTGCGGGCCTCAGGCCCTTTAGAGTACGGTGTGTGGCGGAAAGCGTGGTTTGTTTGGGGTGACGTGCTCACCGCAAAGTTCGAGTTGAACATCTCTGATGCAGAAGGTGGGGCGATCTGGCTGGACTACGCCGTGGGCGGCGAGAGAACGTGTCAGTGCATTTCTCTGATCGCCTCCACCCCCCACCTTGGTGGTCTTCGCTGGTGGTTTCTTTGCCCGCTGACTGACGAGCGGGTCAGTACTCTATACTTTCCACCTGGTGAGCTAGCCTTTGCCAGCCGGCTTGCATACGGGCTCACATACAGGTCCTGTCAGCAGAGCCGAACACACAGCCTATTGCCTTGGCAATTCATGCCGCGTCGTGGAAGACGGACAGCCAGCGCGTAATCTCCTCTATTCGCATCGGCAATGACTGCAAATCTGGTGTTTCAAGCTTCAGGCAACTGTAGTTCTTCTCGTATGTAAGCGCGCACAGCCTCGTAATGCCAATTCGTGCGCGTCGAGGTCTCGAACCGGTGCAATGAACAACCGACGACCTCTTGCATGGAAGAATTGTGAATCACGACCCGGTGGGCTCGCGTTCTTGCTGTAAGGGATACGAATAGCGGAACGTAATCTCTTCCTCCAAAGAACGTGATTTGCTCTCGCGACTCGGAAGGAAGCATGCAGAAATCATCGTATCGGTCGGTTTTTCGCCTCCGCGCATAAGGCGGGGCACTGGCGCTGAACGTTATGTCATAACGTGGCGTGAGGAAGTCGGATCGGATCAATCCCCATCCCGCAGACAGAATAAAGGTACGGTCTAGCCCAACTTTGTCAGCCAGCGCTCGATAGGCCGAATTGGAGTAAAGGTCAGCCGCCTGCTTAAGACCCAATTCATTCGCATGATCCCTATTGTACTCCAGCAGCCGTTGTCGCCATGGCACGCCGTCTTCGTCCAGGTCATCCGGACGGACGTAGGTATAGCCGGGGGAATTCGGGGCCTTGGTCGGATCGGCAACAAACAGCACCGGTGCTCCGGCCTTGGTGCGCAGCATGCCGGCGTCCGGCCGCTTCTTAGCCGCGCATTGCACGACGACGATCATGCTTTGACCGTTATTCCAGAGACCAGCTGGTCAAACACATCAAGGAAGGCCGGGTCGTATGCTTCGTCGACGTGATTGGAACTCCAGAGGCCCGATTTCCGCACACGCGGGCGATCACAACGGTGGCCGAGCCAGGTAGGAGACGGCGCGTCGACCGGCTCCTTGTCGTAGTTGCTGAGAAGCGCGATTGAGTTTCGCTCCAGATAACCGCGCACACTTCCACTTCCGGGCTCATCATCTGCGGACAGCCAGATAAATGGCATCGCCCGTATAACGCAGCTAACCTCCCGCTCAAGCGCCCGCTCCGTCGCTCGGACCTCACCCGTGGTCGAGCTCCCGCGGCCCCAGGTGTCACATTCATGTCCATCCCGTGCCATGAGCGCTGAGCCGACGATCAGCCGAAAAATCGAGCCACGGTGGTTACCCCCGCCGTCCGACACCTGACCCCGATGCTGGGAGAGGCGGGTCCATAGCTTGGTACCTGAACCGTTGGAAAGAGCGTGCGTGCCAACGCGGACGACCCGTGACCCGTGCCGCTTTCAAGCCGGCTCTCACCGGGGCTCGAAGAAGAAATAGACCCCGCGTCGTGGCCAGTCGGTTCGGCCTGAACAAGCGCTTAACACTCGTGAACCGCCCAAAGTGGCTCCAAGGCGGCCAAGAACGGCATAGAAGCGCTGCACATCGTGATAGCGCA
>CAVUXO010000016.1:0-226327 GCA_963745515.1 uncultured Alphaproteobacteria bacterium | reverse complement strand
TCGAATCTGGGGGTCGGGAGTTCGAATCTCTCCGAGCGCGCCACTTCGGTACAAAACCGGGCACTCCAAACATTGCCGATTTTGCGCTTGAGGCAGCGACGAGCGTACGCAGGAGCACGCTTTTCGAGCCCATGATGCGCACTTCTTTCGCGTCCACTTCGACGCGTTGCGCGAGCGCGCGGAGGTGGTCGCGGCGGTAGCCGCCCGACTCGGTCCGCATTCGCCTGCGGGCCTGGCTGGCGAAAGTCTTCAGTGCCTGCGGCGTGATGCTCGGCCCAGCGCGATCGAGCGCGCCCGCGGCTCGCTCTGCGTCGGCGCGGGCCTGATCGCGGATGACCTTCAACTCGGTCACGCGCTCCTTCAGGATCGGACGCGGCCCAGATCGACCGCAGCGACATCGTCGCTTTTATCTTGCCATCGCTCGGTCGGCGGTCTGCGCCTCGCCAGTCCCGCACAATTCTTCGCTAAGTTGCGATCTGACAAGAACCAGGCGAAGCGCTCAGGCAGCAGTTTCCGTGCAAACTCATTGCAGCCGCTATGTCGGCTCTTTGGCGGGCCGCACGTGCGTCATGTTCGCCAAATGGACCGAAGCCAGGACGCAGGAGCTGCATCGGCTGTGCCCGTTGTTTGCTGATCGAACACAGGAAGACGGCAAGCAGACGGGTCGCGGTCAGGCACACATCCCGGCATCACATGCGCTGACTGGTCAGCTTCTCAGACTGCAATGGCTCATGGCACGGCCGCAACCACCATAACTTCAACGAGCATCCCAGGTCGCCAAAAGTCGGTCGTGAGGCAAGCCCGCGCCGGAGGGTTTGCCGGATCGACCCACTCGTTCCAAACAGAATTGTGATCTTCGAACAGACGCATGTCAGCGATCCAGACCTGGGCGCTTAGTAGCTGTGATTTGTCGGTTCCCGCGAGGTTGAGAAGCTCATCGACGCGTCGCAGCACTTGAGCAGTCTGCGTTTTGATATCGCCGACAATCGGGTTGGGGGTGATGCCGGCGAAATAGGCGACGTTGCCGTGAACGACTGCCTGGCTGATGATCGGCTGACCGCGATTCTCGTCTGATATCTTTCTAATTTCGTGGCGTATGATCGACATGATATTCCCTTTCTGTGGATTGAGTGCCTCGGGTGGCGGTCGTGACGTCATCACCAAAGCGGCTGAAGGCGTTTCGCCAGCCTTTTTGGGGCCGCTTACTCGAATGGAAGCATGACGATCGAGCCCGTTGTCTTGCGTCCGCCGATGAACTTGTGCGCGGCTGCAGCCTCCCGAAGCGGAAAGGTTTTGACAACGTTGCTCGCTACCACCCCCTGTGCGACGGCATCGAACAGCGATTTTGCTCCGGCGTCGATTTCGCTTCGGTTCGACATGTAATGCGAAAGCACGGGTCGGGTGATAAAGAGTGACCCGCGAACGCCCAGATCTTCGATGAGGTTGATCGGATCGGGAACGCCTGACGCCTGGCCGTAAGCTGCGCACATACCGACCAGCCGCAGGCAGTCGAGTGACCTTTGCAGCGTGTCCTTACCGATCAACTCATAGACAACGTCTACGCCTTTTCCGTCCGTAATCTTACGGGTGACAGCTACGAAGTCTTCGGTCGAGTAATTGATAACGTGATGACAACCGAGATTTCGAGCGATCTCGGCCTTCGCGTCGGTACTAACGGTACCGATCACAGTGGCTCCGAGATGCCGCGCCCAAGGACAAAGGATATGGCCCATGCCGCCAGCAGCCGCATGGATCAGAACATAATCTCCCGGCTGCACCTTGTGCGTTCGATGCAGGAGATATTGCGCGGTCATCCCCTTCAGGATTAGTCCTGCCAGTTGAACGTCATCCAATGGCAAGTCCTTTGGAACCTTGATCAACTTGTCAGCCGGGTAAAGGCGCTCCTGACTATAGGCGCCGAGTGGGGGAAGGCAGGTGCAAACTCGTTCGCCGACAGAGAACCCGGTGACGCCAGGACCCAACTCCTCGATCTCGCCAACTCCTTCGAAACCGACGACAACCGGCGGATCGCCGACGATCATCGGGTGCGGGATACCTGCTCGATGGTACGTGTCAGCGAAATTCACGCCGACGGCCGTGCTGCGAAGACGTACCTGGCCGCGCCCGGGAGACCCGACCTTGATCTCCTCCCACACGAAGTTGTCGGGTGCGCCTTTCTTGTAGATTACCGCCGCCATTCCCATGATGCGTTCCTCCTGTTACAGCCATTCTTGCTGCGGGGTTCGCAATTGTCTCGCGCGAACAGTTTGGCCCATGCCGAACTGTCTTCGATTGATATGCTTCCGGTATCAGCGATAGGGTTAGGGATGGTCGCGGCGGCAAATCTGGTGGAGGTGGCCGCTCTCGTGGGTGACACTGCGCGAGCGACGATGCTTAACGCCCTTATGGGCGGCCAGTCGCTGACGGCCACTGAGCTTGCTTACTGCGCCCATGTCTCTCGCTCGACGGCGAGCGGCCACCTGAGCAAGCTGGTTGCCGCGCGGCTTTTGACTGTCATTCGCGACCGCCGCTTCAGCTATTATCGGATCGCGTCCCCGCTGGTCGCGACAATGCTGGAGAGCATGAAGGTCGTCGCCGCCATAGAGGTGCCACCCCGCCGTCATCCGCGGTCAGCAAACGACGAGGCACTCCGTTTTGCCCGAAGTTGCTACGATCACCTGGCTGGCCAGGTAGGAGTCGCTGTTACCGATGCACTTGTGGCCATGGGGCACATCGTAGCTCACCGATGAAGGCGGTGAGGTCACGTCTTCGGGTGGGCATTTCCTTTCCGCGTTCGGCGCTGATCTGAGGCCGCGGACTCGGCGAATTTTCTGCCAGCCTTGTCTCGACTGGAGCGAGCGTCGTTATCACCTCAAGGGACTCGTCGGAGCTCGGATTCTGGACCGTCTATTGGAGCTCGGATGGCTCAAATGCGTGTCGGACAGCCGTGCACTCCAACTAACGTCGTCTGGAAAGGCGGGCTTGTCCGAAACCTTCCAGATCGAGATCAACAACGAGGGCGTGCTAACCTGTCGATTATGCGACCCACGACGGCTGACAGCTTAGGCTGAGCGAAGCGTCATCTCGCGAGAAAGGTTGCTGTTTTTCTTGCAGTGCGAAGTGAAGCGTTTGGCACATCACGTCGATCCCGGGATTGAGCGACAGGACCGCTATCGAAGGGTAACCGGACCACCCTGCGAAATCGGAGACACAGCCGCCGATGAGGCGTAGTGCAAAATCGCAGGCCGCCGCAGATTAGCCGATTGGAGCGTGGCGGATTGCGGCATCATAGCGCCACGGCGAACGAGTAGTGCCCATCTTCATCGACCGTGGCGGGCCAGCACTTAAGCCGCGCAACCTGCTTTCCTAAACAGGTGTGTAAATACGTGCTGCGCGTACCCCCACGGGCGAATTGGTATAATTGCTCCAAACAGATGATTCTCGGACACGCACCTATTTGCGCGTCTGCTTACCCGCGAAATTTGCGGAGGAGCACGGATGCAAAATCTTATCTTGGATTTCTTTAGGGAAAATCTGGGCGCGATTACAGCTAACCCCTTGTTAGTTTTGTCTCGCTCATCATTGGTGCAACTGTCGGCTGACTTTGTCAGCGTGCGAATGCATAAGGGCACCATCGAAGCAAGTCAATTCCTGGTCAGTACATGAAGCTAAACCGCGGTCCATACATCAAACGCGACCCGGTTTCCGGAAGAATTATCGGTACCGATACTTAGCCAAAAGAAGCTTGGTTGCCTGTGTTTGACTCTAGGGCTGGTTCTCAGGAGCATGAGCTGTGGACGCGGAATTGTCGGTATGTCGCCGCTCCTGTTAGAAGGGGCTACGCGAATCACGAAAATATTCGCTAGGCGGGAAGACTCAGATGGCACTAAGTGATGCGTGTTTCGATTTTTTGCACGCAGTTGCGGATGCTGCTGATGAACTTGCGCGCCGAGTGCATCACTACTCCGACCCAGAGAACGTTATTGTCTATGGGGCGGAAATTGACGCGCTTCGACGAGCCAGCGCTGCCGTGGCACAGACTCCTTACGACCCAGAATCTGGAGCGCGCTTACTTCGACTCGTTGCTTCGGTCATGGCCTACCACGGTGTTCCGCCTGAGTCAGAACGGGCCAGCGCCAAGCACGGCGAAATGATGAAATTGGTGAGCCTCCTTCAGGCGGAACTCGATGCAGATGACGCCGCCGGCATTTTAGCCGTGGTCCAAAACGTAGTGACTGAAACCGGCTACTCCAAGCGTGCTGCCGAACGCTTAAAAACGCTGCTGACCAAGCTCGGCAAGCCTACCTACGGCGTTGCAATTAAAATCATCAGTGATATCGGGTCGGCGACGGTGAAGAAGATTCTTGGCCTGTAGGGCCACAACGCTGAGGCGCGCGTCCGCACGCCCGGGAATGTCTGCACGCCCCCTGCGCAGCATGCCTGTCATCAAATCAGCATGTGGCTTCATTATAGGCATCTCCGATTTTGCCTCTTGGCATAGCATTCTCGCCGCGGCGCGCCGCGCTTGTCGGGGCGCGGGACCGGAAGCTCGGGCTTCAGGGCTTGAACGAGCCCTCGCTATTTGGACGGCGTCACGCATGTATGACCACGACATGATCGTCATCGGCAGCGGCCCATCCGGGCGTCGTGCCGCTGTCCAGGCCGCAAAGATCGGCAAATCGGTGCTGGTGGTCGAGAAAGGGCGTCGCGTCGGTGGCGTGTCGGTCCACACCGGCACGATCCCATCAAAGACACTGCGCGAGACTGTGCTCAACCTATCCGGCTGGCGTGAACGGGGCTTCTATGGGCGCTCCTATCGCGTCAAGCAGGACATCGATGTCGGCGACCTGATGGCCCGCTTGCGCAAGACGCTCGATCACGAGGTCGAGGTCCTCGAGCATCAGTTCAGCCGCAATGCGGTCAAGACCGCACGCGGCGAAGGCCGGTTCCTCGGCCCGCACGAGATCGAGGTGACCACCGAGGACCGCGAAAAGCGCCTCTATACTGCCGGGCATGTGTTGATCGCCTGCGGCACCCGGCCATTTCGCCCCGACTACGTCCCGTTCAACCGCACCAGCGTGTTCGACAGCGACGAGATCATCGACCTTCCACGGTTGCCGCGCAGCCTGACGGTGATCGGCGCCGGCGTGATCGGGGTCGAATATGCGACGATCTTCAGCGCGCTCGACGTTGCGGTCACGCTGATTGAATCGCGGCCGACCTTCCTGGATTTTGTCGACCGGGAGCTGATCGAGGAATTCGTGCACGAGCTGCGCGACCGCAACGTCGCCCTGCGACTCGGGTCTCCCGTGACGTCGATTGACGTGAGCGAATCCGGGCGGCCAACGACCAAGCTCGCCAACGGTCGCAGTGTCACCAGCGAGATGCTGCTGTTCGCAGCCGGCCGGGTGGGTGCCACCGATACGTCTCAATCTTGGCGCTGCTGGCATCGTGGCCGACAATCGCGGACGCATCGTCGTCGACCCGAAAACAATGCAGACCTCGGCGCCGCATATCTATGCAGCCGGTGACGTGATCGGATTTCCGAGCCCTCGCATCGACCTCCATGGAGCAGGGACGCGTGGCGGCGTGCCATGCCTTCGGCATGGCGCCGCACCCGCCGCCCGAATTCTTTCCCTATGGCATCTATTCGGTGCCGGAAATCTCCACCATCGGAATGAGCGAGGAGGAGGTCCGCAAGCGCGACATCCCCTATGAAGTGCGGCATGGCACGCTTCCGCGAGACCTCGCGCGGCCACATCATGGGGCTCAATAGCGGCATGATGAAGATGATCTTCTCGACCAGAACGCGCCACCTGCTCGGTGTTCACATCGTCGGAGAAGGCGCGACTGAGCTCATCCACATCGGTCAGGCGGTCCTCAATCTCAAGGGGACCATCGACTATTTCATCGAGAATACGTTCAACTATCCGACCCTCGCGGAGGCCTACAAGATCGCTGGGCTCGACGCCTGGAACCGGCTTTCGAGCGCGTGACAGCGCGGCTCGCCAAGGCGAGCCGCATCCCGCTCAGGATGCTCAGGGATCGCAGCGGAACGGCAGCCTCAGGCTAGTGGAGCGGATTTGACACTCGCTACCCACTCAGCCGCGGGCTCGCGAAGCGAATGTCAAATCCAAACTCCACTAGAAACCTATATTTGCTAGTGGTCCTTTGATTCTAACATTCGCAGGAGAGCCCGCCGAGAAGGGATGCGAATATTAGAATCGGACCACTAGTGCGTCCGCTCCACACTTTGACGCCGACCGGAAGCATCGTTGGCAGCCTCTATGATCTTTCTCGTGACAAAGACCGGGATGCCGCCGGCAAGGAAATAGGTCATTTCCAGATTGGTGTCGATCCGGCAGCGCGTCTGGATCACCGATGATGTCCCGTCGTCGCGCTCGATCTTCACAGTTACATTGCAGCGTGGTGTGAGCTTGTCCATGCCCTCGATGGTGACCAGCTCATTGCCCTTCAGCTTGAGACTGTCCAGCGTCGTCCCTTCCGGCAGCTGCAATGGCAGGACGCCCATGCTGGCCAGGTTGGCCCGGTGGATGCGCTCGAAGCTCTCGGCGATCACGGCACCGACCCCGAGATTGCGCGGAGATTTGGCCGCGAGATCGCGGGAAGAACCGGTGCCGTATTCCTTCCCGGCAAAAACAACCGGCCGTACGCCATCTTCCATGTATTTCTGCGCGGCATCATAGACCGACATGGGTTGGGCCGAATTCAAACGAAGCCGGCGCATAGTAGATTGTCGCGCTACCTTTGCTGGCAACCCCGCTCATCAGGTTCTGCACTTTCACATTGCCCCAGGCGCCCCGGTCAATGACGCGCGGGTCGCCGCGCCGCGCGCCAAAGCTGTGCAGATCACCGATCGGCACGTTGCTCTGAATCAGGAACTGGCCGGCCGGCGTGTTTCGTCCGATCGGCGCCGCAGGAGAGATATCGTCGGTCGTGATGCTGTTCCCATAAACCCCGAGAATGCGCCCCTTGATGATATCCTTCACAGGCACGGCTCTCATGGGCATGTTTTGGAAATAGGGCGGTACCGAATAATAACGCGAATTGACATCCCACTGCCATTGATCGCCCTCAGGAACAGGCAGATTCTTCCATTGATCAGGACCGGAAAGATCTCGGTTGGCTTCCTTGAACACCTCGGCTGTCACGGCAGTGCGCACACAGGAATCAATCTCGGTAGTGGACGGCCAGATGTCTTCCAGGAATACGACCTTGCCGTCGCGGCTGCGGCCAAGACCAAGCCGGTCCTCCGTTATACCGGGCTTGAGCTTGCCGGCGGCATCAAACGCGTCCGACCGGCGCACCACACGGTCCACGTTGCCGGCAATACCCATGGCGACAACGAGCGGCGGCGAAGCAAGGAAATTTGCATCCACGGTTTCGTGTACGCGGCCCTGAAAATTGCGGTTGCCAGACAACACGGCAGCGACACGGAATTTGCTGTCCTTCTTGGTATTATCGACAGCTTCCGAAATGCCTTCCAACAAGGGACCGCTATTGCCGATGCAGGTGGTGCATCCATAACCGACCAGGTTGAAGCCGAGCTTGTCGAGATAAGGCTGCAGCCCTGCTCCTTTCAGATAACCGGTCACCGCGAGGCTGCCTGGCGCCAGCGACGTCTTCACATGCGGCGGCACCGAGAGGCCAAGCTCAACGGCTTTCTTCGCGACCAGGGCGGCGGCGATCATCACATCCGGATTGGATGTATTGGTGCAGGACGTAATGGCAGCGATCACAAAATCGCCGTTGCGGAGTTCGCCGGCACCGCCGCTGGTTTTGGCGACGGGAACAACCACGTCGGACAGCTCTTTCTTGAAATCAGCAACCTGGCGCGGGTCCGGCGCGGCCCCCTTGGGAAGCACGTTGGAGTCGGCCGCAAAGGTTTCCCAGAAGCGACCGGATACGTCGGCCAGGTCCACCCGCTCTTTCGGCTGCTTGGGACCTGACAGGGAGGGCGTAATGCTGGCGAGATCAAGATTGACGCTGGTGGTAACGGCTGGGTCCGGCATATTGGCATCGGCCCACATGCCTTGCGCGCGGGCATACGCTTCGATGACGGCGATCTGGCTTTCCGACCGGCCGGTCGTACGCAGATAGTCGATGGTCTTTTCATCGATTCCGAACAAGCCAACCGTGGCGCCGTATTCAGGCGCCATGTTGCTGATCGTTGCACGATTGGCGAGCGAAAGGCTTTGCGCCCCCGGTCCGTAAAAGATCACGGATTTGTCCACCACGCCGACCTGGCGTAGCAGCTCTGTAATTCTGAGCGCGAGGTCCGTGGCGGTGATGCCTTCACCGAGCCTATTCTCCAGACGGACTCCCACGGCCTCGGGAATAACCAGGGATAGCGGCTGACCAAGCATGGTCGCTTCCGCTTCAATGCCGCCGACGCCGTAGGCCATGATGCCCAGGGCGCCAGCCATGGTCGTGTGGCTGTCGGTGCCGATCAGATAGCTCGGCGACAGGATGATGCGGCCCTTGTCGTCATGCACCTGCTCCACCACCGGGTTGAGCCTTTCGATCATCTGCTGGTGGCAAATCCCGAAACCGGGCGGCGTCACCGTGACATTGTTGAAAGTGACGCCGGTCCATTTCATCAGGGAGAAGCGCTCCCGGTTGATCCGGAATTCGTAATCGATATTCTGTTCCAGGGCATCCGGGGAACCTGATGCCTGCACGATCACGGAGTGGTCGACCACAAGGTCAACCGACACCATCGGATTGATCAGTTTCGGGTCAAGTCCGTTATCCGCCATGACGTCGCGCATGGAGGCCAGATCGCCAATGAGCGGACCACCGGTCAGATCCTGGAGTAGAACGCGATTGGCATAGACGTAAATTTCAGCGTCGCTCTTGCCGCCGTTTTTCATCCAATCGGCTAGCGCGGAAATTTGCTCTTTTGTGATGATCTCGCCGTCTTCTCGGGCCAGCATGCGCTCGAGAAGAATTTTGTGAGACTGCGGGAGTTTCCGAGCGTCAATGCCCAGCTTTGCGCCCGCTTTCTCAAGCGAGTAATAATGAAATTCAGCGCCGCCGACGGTGAGCTGCGTGAGCGAGTAAAAACTGTCAAGGCTGGACGGAACGACGATCGACGGTTTCACATGAACGGACATGACATCTCCTGGGGCGTCACTGCGGCAAGCCTGTATACCAAACCTTAGCCGGGCCTTGTCATAAAGGAATTTGCGCCTTGGCGAAACGGGTGTCCTGCAATGCTCGTCCGGTTGCGGCCCGCCGCCACGTTGCCCCCCGACGATCGCCACCGGAATAGACACCCCAATGGTCAAAACTGTGCAGTCTGCCCATATAGGCGCCGCAAGGAAATTGATGCTTGGCCAGCGTGGATTCGAGCATCGTGCTGCTGCTTGGGTTCGAAATGCCCGAAATCAGCGCACGAGTGTGAGTGAACCGGGCTGGAGGATACACACAGCATGGAGGTGGACTGGGATATACCGATTGCAATGGACGATGGCGTCGTTCTACGCGCCGATGTGTTCCGGCCCATCGGGTCGGGCAAGCATCCCGTTATTCTCAGCTACGGACCCTATGCCAAAGGGCTCTCATTCCAGGAGGGCTACAAGGGCAACTGGGCGCGCCTGATCAAGGCTGCACCAGAAGTGTTGAATGGATCGAGCAACAGATATCAGAACTGGGAGCTCGTCGATCCGGAGAAATGGGTGCCGGACGGCTATGTCTGTGTGCGCATCGACTCGCGTGGCGCAGGGCGCTCGCCAGGTTATCTCGATGTGTGGTCTCCGCGCGAAGCGCAGGATCTCTATCAATGCGTCGAATGGGCGGGCACGCAGCCCTGGAGCAACGGCAAGGTCGGCATCAACGGCATTTCCTATTACGCGATGAACCAGTGGCAGGTGGGAGCGCTCAAGCCACCGCACCTCGCGGCCTTGTGCATCTGGGAGGGCTCGTCCGACTACTATCGGGAGCTGTGCCGTCACGGCGGCATTCTCTCGGACTTTCTATCGAGCTGGTACCCGCGGCAGGTGGCGAGCGTGCAGCATGGCGTCGGAGAGCGCGGCGCCCGCAACACAGTGACGGGCGAGCTTGTTGCCGGGCCGGACACGCTGCCTGAGGCGGAGCTTGCGAAACGCCGTGCCGACATTCCCGGCGAGGCCAAGCGACGACGCCTGCTGGACGACTACTACGCCGCGCGCACGCCGCAGTTCGAGGCGATCGAGGCGCCGCTGTTGTCGGCGGCGAATTGGGGCGGCATGGGTCTGCATCCGCGCGGCAACTTTGAAGGCTGGCTCCGCGCCGGCTCCAAACAGAAATGGCTGGAGGTGCACGGCGACACTCACTTCGCGCATTTCTACAGCAATTACGGCGACGAGCTGCAGAAGCGCTTCTTCGGTCATTTCCTCAAAGGCGAGGATACCGGCTGGGAGCGACAGCCGCGCGTGTCGCTCAATATTCGTCATCCTGGCGAAAAATTCGAGTTGCGTGCAGAGACCGAGTGGCCACTCGCACGTACGCAATGGACAAAATATTTCCTGCAGCCGGATAACTGCGGGCTTGGCATTGATGAACCAGGCGTCGAGACAGTACTGAGCTATGAGACGACCGGCGAGGGCCTCACGTTTCGCACCTCGCCATTGAACAGAAGCCTCGAAATCACCGGCCCGGTGGCAGCGAAGTTGTGGCTGTCGTCGCGGACGGCCGATGCAGACGTGTTTCTGGCGCTGCGTGTGCTCGATCCCGATGGCAAGGAGGTGGTGTTCGTCGGCTCCAACGATCCGCGCGTGCCGGTTGGTCTCGGCTGGCTGCGCGCCTCGCACCGCAAGCTCGATCTCAAGCGATCGCAGCCCTGGCGGCCCTGGCATACGCACGACGAGGAATGGCCGCTGATACACGGGCAGCCAGTCGAGCTCGATATCGAGATCTGGCCAACCTCGATCGTAGTGCCGCCGGGCTATTGTGTCGCACTCACGGTGCGCGGCAAAGATTACGAATATGATGGCACCGATGCTGGACTTGCCAACGCGCCCTATCCGATGAAGGGCGTGGGGCCGTTCACGCACACCGATCCGGACGACCGTCCCGCTTCGGTTTTTGCATGCAGCAACGCCCTGCACTTTGAGCTCGGCAAAATGCCTTATGTCTTGTTGCCAGTGATTGGCGGGTGATACGCTGACTTAATAACACTCAACCGGGGACGGAACGAGCCATGCGTCGAGTCGTCAGCGTCCGAGTTGTCAGCGTTGTCGCGGCCATTGTCAGTCTGATCGTCTGGGTGGCGCCAGGCTTCGCGCAGCAATATCCGCAGCGCCCGGTCACGCTCATTGTGCCTTATCCGGCTGGCGGTCCGACTGACCAGCTCGCGCGTGTGCTGGCGCCCAAGCTCTCGGAGAAGCTCGGACAGAACTTCATTGTCGAGAACGTGAGCGGCGGCGCCACCACCATCGCCACCGGCCGCGTCGCCCGCGGGGCGCCGGACGGCCATACGCTGCTGCTGCACAATCTGCAGATTTCAGCCAACGTCGCGCTCTACAAGAATCTGCCGTTCGACACCGAGAAAGACCTCACGCCGATCATCTTCATCAACAACAATCCATTGGTGCTGGTCGGCCGGAAGTCGCTCGAGCCCAACACGCTGAAAGAGCTGATCGCCTACATGAAGACCAAGGTGGTGAAGTTTGCGCATCCGGGCGCGGGCGCTACCGGGCATCTGGCCACCTCGCTGGTGGCGCAGGAGGCGAAAGTCAAAGTCGACCACATTCCGTATCGCGGTGCTGCACCGGCGTTGCAGGATATCATTGGCGGTCACGTGGACGTGTTTTTCGCCACGCCGCAGTCGGTGGTGGAGCAGGTTGCCTCGGGACAGATGAAGGCTTACGGCATCACCGCGAAAGAGAAATCGCCGCAGTTTCCAACTGCCGCCAGCTTTGTGCAGGAGCTTGGCCCGAAGCTTGAGATCCTCTACTGGCACGCGCTGTTTGCTCCCGCCGGGACGCCCACAGCAATTGTCGATAGGCTCAACTCCGTGCTGCAGGAGATCATGGCCGATCCGGTTGTCCTGAAATCGTGGGCGGACACCGGCGTCACGCCTTACCCGAACGATCAGCGATCAACGGGAGCGGCGCGCACGCTGCTGCACAGCGAGATCGCCCGCTGGGGCCAGGTGGTGCGCGACAATAACATTGAGGCGCCGATGCAATAGCGCCTGTGCGCGCGTTCGAGCGGCATCAGCGCGTCGGTTCCAACACCTGCTCGAGCCAGTCCCACATGGCTGAGCAGCAGATGCTCTGGTTGTCGATCTGGCAGTGATGATAGCCGCCTTCCTCGCGCGAGAAGAGTTCTCATCGTCTTCTGCTTGGAGCCGACCGCGTCAAAGCACTTCTTTGCCTCAGCCAGCGGGATCTGCTCGTCTCCTTCGCCATGTAGCATCAAGAACGGGCAGGCAATCTTCTGCACCACGCCATCGAGCCGGAATGGCTCGAGCCGCTTGAGGGCCTCCTCCTGGGAGGTCGCGTTCACCACCCATAGGATGTGAGCGGAAGCGACCGACAGCGCTGGCACATCCGAGCGAGCGAGGCGCTCGAAGCGCTCTCGCCAGATTTTCTGGTAGTCCCACTGCGCGCCCCACGCGATACAGCAGGCATAGCGCGGCTCGAAGGCGGCGGCGCGCGGCGCGTAATAACCGCCGAGGCTGATCGCCATGACGCCGATGCGCTTGGCATCGATCTCGGGACGCGCGGCGAGCCATTCCCATGCCGGCGTCGCGTAGCGTTCGGTCTCGTGATGCAAGTACAGGTTTCGGAACCGGATGCTCTCGCCGTTTCCCGGCCCGTCCACGATCAGGCAGGCAATGCCGCGCGCGACCAGGTCGGCGACGCCTTTGAAATACTGAATCTCCTTGGTCACATCGAGTCCGTCGAAGAACACCATTGCGGGCGTCTTGCCGCGTTGGTTGGCCGGCTCGGCGTGCACGTAGATCGCGGGAATGCTCGCCCCCTCGTAGGGAATCTCCACATGCTCGAGGCGCGGACGCTTGATGTAGCGGGCGGCGTCGCGCAGGCAATCGACGCCGCGCATATAGGCGTCGAGCCCTTCCTGGTCTTTCGGTTGCAGGAAGCGCTCGCCGACGTGGTAGTAAATGCTGGCGCGCTGAAGATATTGCGCGCCGCTCACCGTGCGACCGTCGGCGAGGCGCTCACGGCCGCGGTCCTCCACGGTGCGCGCCTCGCGCGCCCATTCCCGGAACCAGGCATGGTCGTCGCCGATACGGTTCCTGAGCCGCAGCCCCACGCGGTGGACCTCGCCAATCTCGGCGCCGCCCCACGGAGCCGTATTCAGGCCGATCAGCAATCCATGCGACCAGCGATAGTTTTCCGGGAAATAGGTGAAGGACAGCTCTTCTTGCGCAACACTCATGCGTCATCCCCATGCCAAAGCGACCGCCGCAAGATAACTCCGCCTGGCACGCGCGGGAAGCGTTGCGGCCAATCGCTGGCAATCCCGCTTCAGGCTAAATTTTCAATCCAAATTCATCATAGGTGCTGTAGCGGCGCGAATTGCTGATATCGTGACTGAGGCTGATGCTGTTGGTGGGGCAGTCATCCTCGCAGAGATAGCAAACCTGGCAGTCGCGCGGATAGGCAATCACCGGCTTGGCGGTCGCTGGCATCCATGCGGATCACATCGACCGGGCAGGCCAGCACGCACAGGCTGCAGCCGGTGCAGGTCTCGAGATTGATGGCGAGCTTGCCGCCGGTGGTCCCTTCCGTTGGCTCGCTCATGGCTGCACCAGCGCGTCGTACTCGCCGCGGATGATGGCGCCGATCGGACCAAGCGCGACAGCCTCGGGCGTGTCTTGAGTAAATCGCACGCCTTCGGTCGGGAACGTCCTGCCGGTCGAACACAACGTTGCCGTCGCTGCTCAGCGTTGCGCCGTGCCAGCAGAACCAGGACGGATCGGTCATCGGGAAATCCTCGCGGAAGAACTGCTCGCGGCTTTCCGTGCGGTCGAGCGCGGAGCGGTAGACCACGCCGGAGCAGGTCGCGACGTTGCGCGCTTCGTGCAGCTTCACGAGGTCATGCAGATCGCCTGCCCGGCAGCTGCGGCTTGCGTCCAGCACGTCCTCGGTCGTGCGCAGCATCCGGTCGAGCTTGTCGGCGTTGAGGATCATTCCATCGACGACGCTGGCTTCAAGCCGCGCGAGATCGTCGTGCAGATCGTCTGGGCTCTTGCGCGCCGGCGCCGGCGCAACGGGGCCAGCGCCTGCTCCTTGAGCATGCGTCAGCACGTCGCTGCGCGATGACGGGATGCTGACTTTCGCCGGCTCTCCGTCGCTGCGGTCTCGCCGGCATGCCAGCCCGAGACCTTGCAGAACGCGGTCGGCGAGCCGGCGCTCGCGTGGGTTCCGGTCGCATCGTTCTTGGCCACCGAGCCCGCCGCCAGCAGTCCGTAGAGATTGGTGCGGGCGCCAAGATCGATCTGCAGCCCGCTGCGGCCGCTCGCCCACAGGCCCCAGGTGGGCTCGATCGGCAGCGGATTTGTCTTCGGGTCGGGCACGTGGTCGGTCAGCAGAATCGAGCCGCCGCGATGCAGCTTGGCGATGTCGGTCCAATAGGACTCGTCGACATGCCGCAGATCGACAAAGACCGGCCCGCGCCCGTCGACGATCTCCTTGGCGAACGCCGCCACGACGTGGGACAGCTCGCTACGCTCCAGGCGCTGCGGGATCGTATTGCTGCATGAAGCGTTCGCCGCGCGCATTGATCAGGCGGGCGCCGTGGGCGACCGCGACGTTGTAGCTTGGAAAGTCGAATTTCTTCATCAGCACGTTGAAGGTGCCGCCGAACGTGAACTCCATGTCGACCAGGCGTCCGCCGGCGCGAAACGCCATCGCGGCGCCATCGCCGCAATCGTTGTCGACGCGATGCGTGCCTTTCATCGCGATCATGCCGGTCGACACGATCGTGCGCTTGGCTTTGATGACGACAAAGCGGCCGGTGTAGACGTCGAAGCCGACCGCGCCGGCGATCCCGGTGCGCGTCGGCCACTCGCCATCGGCGGTCAGCAGCTCGGTGATGAACAGGCGATCGAGGATGCGCGCCCCGCGCGCCGTGATCTGGCGGCGAAGCTCCCGCATCGCGACCTTCGGCTGATATTGCATGCCGCGGACATTGACCATGCCGCGGCTGGCGAAGCGGCGGATTGATCCATCGGCGCTGCGCGAGATCGGAACGTTCCAGCGGACGTAGTCCTTGATGCGCTCGCGCTGGCCTTCGAGCAGCTGATAGGTCCAGCGCTGGTCGCACATGTAGCTGCCGCGGACGATGAACTCCTCGGCCCAGACGTCGAGATCGTCGCTGTCGAGCGGGCAGGTCGTGATGCCGCCGGACATCGTCGAGGCGCCGCTGCGGCTGACATAGGCCTTGTCGACGAGCGTGACGGTCGCCTTCAGGTCGGCGGCGCGCAACGCCGCCCAGCAGCCGGCAAACCCGCCGCCAATGATGAGGACATCCGTCTCGAGGATGTCCATGCCCGCCGCCTCCGTCCATCAACTCGCTCTCCAGCCCACCATCGGTCCCCATTACTGCTTGGGAACGCCGACGGCCTGCACCATCGTCGACCAGTTCTTGATGTCGGCGCTGAACATCTTGGCCGTGTCGGAGCGGCTGCGGATCGTCGTTTGCAGGCCGGCGGCCTCGATGCGCTTGGCAATCTCCGGCTCCTGCAGGATCGCATTGATCTCGCTGTTGAGCTTCGCCAGCACCGCTTCGGGCGTGCCGGCGGGCGCAAAGAAGCCGATCCACGACGCGGCGGACAGCCCGAGGTAGCCGCTTTCGGCGAAGGTCGGAACGGTCGGCAGCATCGGCGTGCGCTCGGCCGCTGCAATCCCAAGCCCGGTCACGTCGCCGTTGTTGACGTTGCGCACCAGGTGCCGTCGCCGTAGCAGCGAGGACGGTCACGTCGCCAGTGAGCAGCCCCATCATGGCCGGATTGCCGCCCGGGAAGGGAATGTGCTTCACCGGCGCCTTCGCCAGTATCTTGAAGAAGTATTCGCCCGCGATGTGCGATCCGGTGCCGATGCCGGCCGACCCCATGAACACCGTTCCGGCCTTGGCCTCCCTGACGAGATCGGCCAGCGTCTTGACCGGCGATTTGGCGCTGACCGAAAGCGATTCCGGCGCCGACACCGGCAACGAGACCGCCTCGAGCGCGGCAGCGGTGTAGCCGCGATCCGGCACCAGCGATTCGTTGATCGCGAGTGACGTCGTCGTGACCAGGATGGTGTAGCCGTCCGGCGGCGACATCGCGACCCGTCGTGCCGCGCGAATGCCGCCGCCGCCCTCCATGTTCTGCACAACGACCGCTTGTCCGGTGCGCTCTCCGAGCCTTGCCGCGACCCAGCGCCCGATCGTGTCGGCGAACCCGCCGGCGGCGAAATCCGACGATGAACGTGATGCGCTGCTTCGGATAATCCGTGCCTTGCGCCACGCTGGCGGTCGGCGCCGCGATCATGGCTGTCAGGCTGGCGAGCAGAATGGTCAATCTCGGTCGTTCGACGATTGTTCCCGCGATCTTTCCCATGATCTTTTCCTTGGCGTTTCCCAACATGTTTTGTTCAGTGCTCGCTATCCGCTGGGGATCTTCTCCGCGACCGCATTGCTGCTCACGTTGGGCTCCTCCCTGCGATCAATGCGGCAATCGCTGGAACTCGGTTGGAAAGGTGTGCATGCGGCGGGCGCCGTCCCGCGTGATCTCGATTGTCTCCGCGAAAACGCACCCGGTCTTGCCCTCCCTCCAATTCGGATCGAGCAAGTCGATGTTGAAGGCGAATACCATGCCTTCCTCAAACCGATCGCCGATCACTTTGATCGCGTCGCGATCGGCGGCAATCGCGTGGTGTCTGAACCGCGGATATTCCAGCGATGCGAGCCCGTGGCCGTGGATGCCGGCCTCGCAGATCGAGAGGCCGCGAGAGTCGATTTCGTCTTTGACGGCCATGAGGGCAGTCGAGATCGTCTTGCCCGGTCCGAAATGCTCTAGGCCGCAGCGATAGGCCGCGAGACAACCCTCGTAAATCTTGAGCTGCTCCTGCTCCGGCTCGCCGAGGCAATAGGTGCGCTCGACGTGCGTGAAGTAGCCGCCGTATTTGGGATGCATCTCGCAGATGATCAGGTCGCCCTTCTCCATCGGTCGTGTCGTCGGCATACGGAAGGGATGGGGATAGGGATAGCGATCGCAATTCCACAGGAACAACGTCGGCTCTTCGCCACCGTTGGCCATCATCGACTGCATCATCGCGCCATAGACTTCGCATTCCTTCATGCCGGGCCGGGCGATCTCGCGGCATGTAGCCAGCATGATGTCGCCCAAGGCCGCGGCCTTGCGCAGGACGCCGAGCTCCTCCTCGCTTTTGACAGCGCGGATCTTCTCCAGCATGTCGTCAAGGCCGATGATGCTTGCGTCAGGCAGCAGCGAGAGGAGGCGTTTGTAGACGTCATGCGGCAGCCAGCCATCCGGGTCGAGCGGACCGGCAAGCCCGTCCATTCCGATCTTGCCACGCTCGAGCTTCAGCTCCTTGATCCGGTTGGCAACGGAATCCGCCCAGGTCTTGGTGCGTGGGCGGATATCGCTCACCCAATTCTGCGCTGCCTTCCAGCCGTCCAGGAAGGTCGGCATGTGGATGATCGAGGTTGGCTCTCCTTCGGCGGGAAAGATCAGCACGTTGTATTCGGCGTTGCCGCCGATCGGTGACAGATAGCGGGCGTTGGCGATGTAGAAGTCCCACATCATCGGCCAGCCCCACAGCACGATGGCGTCGAGGCCGCGGGCCGCCATTTGCTTTCTCACGGCGGCATAGCGCCGGTCACGTTCGGCCAGCGAAAGGCGCGGAAGCTCGAGCGTGGCGCGCATGAATTCTCCCTAGTGGTTTGTCGCGACCGAGCTCCGACCGGAGCCTAGGCGGCGAGCTTCATCTGCTTGAGTGCCGCGAGATAGTCCGCGATGCCGCGTTCCAGATCGAACTCGGGCTTGTAACCCAGCTCGTCACGCGCACGAGATACGTCGTAGACACCCGTTGCCGGATACGGGAAGCCGTAGAAGTTCAAGCCGCCGCCGATCTCCATCTGGGCATTCGGAATGTGCTTCTTGATCACGCGCTCGAAGTCGCGCAGCGTGACGCCAACGCCGGTTCCGATGTTATAGACCCGGCTCTTCACCTTCTCGGCAACGGTGGCGAGATAGATGCCGAGTGCGGAGTCCTTATTGTAGATGAAGTCATCCTTATCCTCGCCGCCCTGCTCGAGCCGGAACGGTAGGCCCTGAGCCGGATTCTCGACAATGCGACTCATCACCGCCATCGGGCCATGGCGGGCGGTCTTGCCCGGCCCATAGGTCGAGGCAAAGCGCAGCGACACCGTCTCGATGCCCATGTTGTCGTGGTAGTACGTGCAGACGTTCTCGCCCATGAACTTGGCCGAGTCGTAAATGCGTTTCGGCTTGGCCGGCAGGTCCTCTGGCATCGGCTTCCAGGTCGGCGACCCGTATTCGCCCGTCACCGGCCCGTAGACACCCTTGGCGCTCGTGAACACGACGCGCTTGACGTTGAGCGCGCGAGCAGCCTCCAGAATGTTCACCAGGCCGAGAACGTTGACCTGGATGCTCAGCGCCGGATTGGCCGCCGACACCGCGCCGACGAAGGCAGCGGCATGCACCACGTGCGTGACCTGGTGCTTCTTGATCGCCTGCAGGATACGCGGCATGTCGAGCACGTCGCCCTGCTCGAAATCGATCTTGTCGACGATGTCGCCAATGAGGCTGTCGTCGCGGTGGCGCGCGAAGACGACGGGGCGGTAGCCTTCCCTGACGAATTTGCGGGTGGTCTCGGCGCCAATGACGCCCATGCCGCCGGTGATCAGAACCTTCATATGTATCCTCAGTCGATCTTTGCGCCGACAGCGTTGATCAAGGTGGTCCAATGCTTCAGATCGCTTTGAACGAGCTTGCCGAAATCCTGGGGCGAGAGATCGACGCGCTCGAAGCTGTTCGTCTTGAAGAATTGCCTGGTTTCAGGAAGGTCCAAGGCCTTCGATACGTCGGCATGGATCTTCGCAAGCAGAGCAGGCGGAATCTTCGCCGGTCCCCACAGGCCGAACCAGACCGATGTCTGGAAGTTGGGAACCGTCTCGGCGATCGTCGGCAGGTTGGCGAGCGTCGGCACGCGTTTCTCCGTCGCTGCCGCGATCAGCCTGACCTTGCCGGCCGCCGCATGCTCCTCGACGCTCGAGAGGTTCAGCAGCATCACCGACACCTCGTTGCCGAGGATGCCGTTCAAGGCCGGCGCCGCCCCGCGATAGGGCACGTGCTGCATATCGATGCCGGTTCGCTGCTTCAGGTCTTCCATGCTGAGATGGGCGTAGGTCCCGACGCCGAACGAGCCGTAGCTCAGCTTGCCGGGATTGGCCTTGGCGTAGGCGATCAACTCCGGCACCGTCTTTACCGGCAACGACGGATGCACGATCAGCATCGGCGTGCCGCGGCAGAGCACCGATATGGGCGTGAAGGCGTCCGGATCGTAGATCAGCTTGGAGGAGAGCGCCGGGTTCGCGGTGAAGGTCGAGTCGGGAGCGACCAGAAGCGTCAGCCCGTCGGGCGGGGCGCGCTCGACGACCTGAGCGCCGACGCCGGAGTTGCCGCCAGGCCGATTTTCGACAATGACGGTCTGGCCCCACATCTCCTGCAGGCGCTGACCGACTACCCGGGCCATGACATCGGTGACGCCTCCGGCCGGAATGGGGACGACCACCTTGACGGGCCCACTAGGGTAGTTCTGCGCCGATGCGATCGTGGGAAACGCCATCAGCGCGATGCATGCAGCCGTTCGCAGCAAGCCAAGCATATTGCTCCTCCCGAGATTATCTCGCGCTGTGCTATCTCGCGCTGTGCGAGCCAGTCACCGGCGCTCCGATGCCGAGCGGCTCCGCGTCGATCAGCACAAAGGCAACGCGGGCGCGCTTGTCGCTGCGGTTCGCCCAGGCATGGTTGGTGCCGCGCTGGATCATGATGTCGCCGGCCTTCAGCTTGACGGTCGATTTGTCCATGTCCATCTCGATCTCGCCCTCGATGACGATGACGTAGTCGAGGGTCTCCGTACGGTGCATGTGAGGATGACAGCCTGGCGGAAAATCGATCACCGCGAAGCGCGTGCCGTTCTGTGGCGGCGCGGTACCAATGATCCTGGCGCCCATATCTTCTGGCTGTTCGCCTATGGGAATAGCTGCTGGCGTGCCATCGGTGCACCACAGCATGGTCGAAACCAAACCGGGTTGAGGATACTTCGCGTTGGTCGCAGGCTCGTCGCGCAGGACCTTCGCAACATGCGCTGCATCATGCCCCGTCACCACGCGACGGATGGGCGGATAGCCCGTCTCCATACGGTTCTCCCTGCTACGCTTCCCGACCGACCCAGCTTGCAAACCCACCTGCCGGGTCCTAATTAACTCGACAGTTAACTGGGCCCGAGAGGTGCTGTCAACACGGGCCGTCGTTGCTTCAGCGTGCGCCTGCAGGCATGATGCGTTCATGAAAATCCGCAAATCCGCTAAAGCCAAATCCGCTAAAGCTCGTCAGAAGCGGAATGCCGATCTGACCCGTACGAAGATTCTGCAGGCGGCCATCAGCGAGTTCGGCGAGCGCGGATTTGCCGCGGCCAGCACCGATGACATGGCCGAGCGCTGCGGCGTCAACAAGCGCATGATCTATTACTATTACGGCAGCAAGGAAGGCTTGTATCTGGCCGCCTTGGAGGCCGTGTTCGAGAATCTCGTCGCGCGCGAGCGGGAGATCAAGATCGAGGATCTCGATCCGGCCGTTGCCATTGAAGCGATCATCAATCTCAAGATCGACTATTACCTCGAGAACCCTCACTTCGTTTCGTTTCTGTCGATGGAGAATTTCTACAAGGCCCGCCACCTCCGAAAGTCGAAAAAGCTCGCAAGCTTCAGGGCGACCTTGACCGATCTCATCACCGGCATTCTCAAGCGCGGCCAGCGCAGCGGCCAGTTCCGGGCGGATGTTGAGCCGGTCGACTTCTACGTTTCGATGTGCGCGTTGTGCATCATGTATTTTTCGAACCAGCACACGTTTGGTGTCATCTTCGAACGCGAGATGATGACGCGCGCCAATCTCGAACGGCGGCGCCGAACGGTCATCGACTTTGTGCTTGGATATTTGCAGGCGCCGAAAGCGATCGAGATGGCTCCTGTCGGCCGCTCACGCAGAGTTGTCTCGCTGGTGTCGTGACGGTGTGACAGCGAGCGCGTTCTTTGCTAGGTTCGATCGGGGCACTAACCGCTCGCGAGTGGACCTCCATGGCATCATCGAATTTCGTTCGGACCGGCCTGAATGCTGGTTTTGCTGCCGTTTTGTTGGTGACTTCCATAGACTGCCTTGCCAAGGCCGATGACATCGTCGGCCGCCCGCCTGCCAGCGGCCAGACGGACCTCACGATTGGCGAGGGCGCCTTCCGGCATCTGCAGGCGCTGCAGGAGATAGCCACAGCCAACGGCGGCAATCGTGCCGCAGGCACCGTCGGTTACGATCGTTCCGCGCAGTACGTGGCGGAGCGGTTGCGGCAGGCAGGCTATTCCGTTCGCTTTGAAGAATTCGAGTTTCCCTTCTTCGAGGAAAAGTCTCCTCCAGTCTTGCTAACGAGCAAGCCTGACGGTTCGCCGGAGCCGGCTCCCAACAACACCGTTCGCACCTTGGCCGGCTCCGGTTCGCGCGAGGTGGAGGCTCGCCTGCATGCGGTGAATCTGCAACTGACCGACGGAGCGCCGGCGGCCTCAGTGAGCGGATGCGAGGCAAAAGACTTTGACGCCTTCGAGCGCGGCTCCGTGGCGCTGGTGCGACGCGGGACATGCCAGTTCCAGGTCAAGGTCGACAACGCGGTCGCGGCCGGTGCCGCTGGCCTCATTATCATGAATGAAGGCACGGATGGCCGCACCGACGCTTTCTCGGGTGTCCTGAGCAAGGGCGCTGACGTTCCCGTGGTCGGCGTGCCGTATGAGCTCGGCCGCACGCTTGCGACGCTTGCTGGTGGCAGCGTGCGTCTCGCGGTCAACGCTGTCAGCGGCAAGCGCGTGACCCGAAACGTCCTGGCCGACATGCGCGCCAGTATGGGAACCGACGACAAGAGCGCCTTGATCGTCGCCGGTGCGCACCTTGACAGCGTGCCGGAGGGGCCGGGCATCAACGACAACGGCAGCGGCTCGGCGGCGGTGCTCGAAGCCGCGCTGCGATTGGCGCAGGACCCGGCTCGCGGCCGCATGCGCTTCGGCTTCTGGGGCGCCGAGGAACGCGGCCTGATCGGCTCGCGCCACCACGTCTCTTCCCTGTCCGACGATGAGCGCCGGCAGATCGCCGTCTATGTCAATCTCGATATGGTCGGCTCGCCCAACTTCACACGTTTTGTTCGCGGCTCTGTCGCAAAGCTGGAAGGGTTGGCTGCCATTGTTCGGGAAGAGGTCGTCACCGAGTTCCGGACGCACGATTTGCCCTTTGAGGAGCGCACCGGAGGCCGATTTGGATCCGACGACGCCTCGTTCTCACAGAAAGGCATTCCGACCGTCGGTCTCTATACGGGCGCATCTGGACGGAAGTCGGAGGGTGAGGCAAAGGTGTTCGGTGGCGAGGCTGGCCGCCCCTACGATCCCTGTTATCACCGCGCCTGTGACGCGATTGAGAATATCAATCGCGAGGTCCTGGAGCAGAACACCCGGGCGCTCGTGCGCGCTCTTCGCGCCGCGGCCCACGCAGCGCGCACGCCCAGCGCATCTGTTCCCGAGGCGGTCGATCTGCCCGGAGCCAAGCAATAGATGGTGGCGGCGCGCACGTCGATGAGGCGGGCCCTCGCGTGTACGCGGGGGCTTGCCGGCTGCTAGTTGGGCGTGATGCCGGCGGCGTGGGCGGCCTGCTTCCAGTCCGCGATGTTTTGCTCCAGGAACGCCCGGAATTCCTCGGGCGAATTTGACGCGGGCGTATATCCGCCGGCCTGCAGCGCTGTCTTGTACTTGGAATCCTCGCTCGCCCGCATGAGTGCGTTGTTGAGAATCATGATGGCGAAGTCAGGCGTTCTGGCCGGCGCCAGCAGGCCCGCCCAAGGCTCGGCGAGCCGAAATCCGGGTGCAATCCTCGAGATCAGCGGCACTGAAGGCAGCTCAGTAAGGGGTGTCAAACCTGCATAGCCGATCGCCCTCAAATCTCCGCTCTGCACCTGGCCGATCACGGCGGCGAGTGTTGCAAAGGTGAAATCGACCTCGCCGCGGGCCGTCGCGAGGACCGCATCGGCAACGCCCGGATATGGCACGTGTTTGACGGGGGCACCGGTCTTCTCTGCAAAGAACGCTGCGACAAGATGCAGAGTGTTTCCGATGCCGGGTGATCCATAGAAGACCGGCGATCTCTTTCCGGCGGCAATCAGATCTTGCATCGTCGTATGGGAGGACTTCGCACTCACGACGAGGACGTAGCCCGCGCTGCGCGCGCTGAAACCGACCGGTTTGAAATCCCGCATGGGGCTGAAGCCCGGCTGTGACGTCGTGCTCTCGATGGTCGAAAAGCCGGTGCTTGCGCCCAGGAGCGTGTAGCCGTCCGGTGCCGCGGTCGCAACCGCGCGCGTGCCGATGATGCTGTTGGCGCCCGGGCGGTTCTCGACCCGAACCGATTGTTTGAGAATGTCCGCAAGTGCGGGCTGCAGGGCTCGAATTGCAAAGTCGGGTCCGCTCGCCGGTCCAAACGGCACGACGATGCGGATTGACTCGGCCGGATAGGATTGCGCGGAAACCAAGCTCGCAGTGCCTGCATGTATCACTAGCGCGAGAAGCGTGCGCCGAAATCGTTTTGATCAACCACTGCGGCACGACGCTCTCCTCACGATGCCGGCGCCTTGAGGGAGGAATGCCGCTTCTCCCTCGCCTCGCGCTCGAATGGTGTCGACAGCACATCGCCGGAAATCGGAATGTCCCAGATCTCCGCCTGCGTACCGCGCAGGTGGTCCTTGAAGCGCTGTTCAATCTGACTGAGGTCCGTGATCCGTGCGCCCCTGAGCGAGAAACCTTCGGCAATGCTGGCGAAGTCGGGGCGCCCGAACCGCACCTGCCGGTCTGAAACGCCATCCATCCGCAGCTTGTGGACCTCCGATCCGTAGGCGCCGTCATTCAGTGCGACGATCAGCATCTGAATGTCGTGGCGTGCAATCGTCTCCAGCTCCTGCACATGCATGATCAGGCTGCCGTCGCCGTCGATGAGCAGCACCTTGCGATCGTTGCGCGCGACCGCAACGCCGATGGCGTGTGACAGACCGGAGCCGATGGCACCGAAGTGGCGAATGCTGGCGTACAATTCTGGCGGCCGGCCTTGCGTGTTCGTTGCGGTGAAATAGGCGCAATGGCCGCTGCCGCCGACCAGGAACCAGTCCTTCGGGACGACGCGATTGATCTCCTGCACGGCGCGGCGCGGGTCGATCGTGCCATCCGGAGCTTGTCGGGTATCGAGGCCGCTGATTTCAGCCGCCTCGCGGTCTCCTGCGTCCGATAGCCGGCCTTCGCGGGCGTCGAGCGCTCCAGGCTCTTGTTGATGGCGGCAACGCCAAGCCGCGCATCAGCACGCAAATGAAAATGGGCGACTACCCGGTTGTGACGCACGGCGCGCGGACTGGCGTCGATCTGGATGACCCGTGCCTTTGGGTAGAGCCTGCCAGAATGAGTCGTGAAGCCGGTCAGGCTTGCGCCGATCGCGATCACGAGGTCCGCCTTGGCGAACAACTCCGTCGCTACATCGCTCGACCAGCCGCCGCCAATGCCGATCGAAAAGTCATCGCCTTCGAACAAGTCCTCTTGCCGGCAGGGTGGTGGCGAGCAAGGCGCCGCAGCGTTCGGCGAGCTCGAGCACCTCGGTCTTCGCGTCGGCCAGCATGACGCCGCGTCCCGCGAGGATGATGGGCCGCTCTGCGGATGCGATCAGCTCCGCTATTGCGCGCACCGATTCGTCATCGGGAGGGCAGGGGGGATTGCGCGGAATGAAGGTCGACGACGGCACGTAGCGTGGAATGTCGTGGACACGCGCGCGCTGCAGATCGTCCGACACGCCGAGAACGACCGGGCGGCGCTCGTATTGCGCGACGCAGAAGGCCTCGCGCACACGATCAAGCGCATGGTTGACACTTTGAATCTGGATGTATTCGACGCCGCAGGCGCGAACGAACGGCGCCTGATCGATCTGTTGGATCGTCCACGCCGCGGTGGTGGGCGCTTCGCTGGCAAATACGATGAGCGGAATGTCGCCTCGCGCCGCGGTCGTCAGCGCGGTCATGATCTGGGTGACGCCAGGTCCGTGGGTGACCGACGCCACGCCGACGCGTCCGGTGACATGAGCGTATGCGCTCGCCATCTCGCAGGCACAATGCTCATGGCGGGCATGAATGGTGCGCACGCCGTGCCGTTCGGCCAGGACCGTCGCCCAGTGCATGTTGCCGTCGCCGAGCAGCGTGAAATGCGTATCCACGCCTTCCGCCGCAAAGGCGGCGGCGAGCACATCGTAAAGGCGTTGCTCGATCATGCCGACGCGGTTTCCTCCACCGGCCTTTGCTTGTTGCTCAAGAGCAGCGAGCCCAAGAACCGCTGAGCCTCTGCTGTGCGACACGCGCACATTTGCCTTGTGCCGGTTGTTTGTGACAGTCTCCCAGCCCACAAGACGTGTCAAGAACGCCCATCGCTGCGTGCGCAATGCGCACAAGAGAGAAACAGCGCGAAGCGTTCAGCACGGACAATGGAGGAAGCCGGGGAATGCCCACGAAGTCTTGCAGTCGACGACGAAGCGGAACGGCGCTCACGACCCGCGCGATGGTTGCCGTTTCGCTTCTTGCCTGCTCGGGCCCATCCAAAGCCCAGCCGAACTTCTTCGCCAACAAGACGGTCACGCTCGTGGTCGGGGCGAGTGTCGGTGGCGGCTACGACGTCTACGCCCGCGCCTTTGCGCCGTTCCTGAGTGCGCACATTCCGGGCAAGCCCAATGTCGTCGTCAAGAACATGCCGGGCGCCGGCGGTCTCGCGTCGGTGCTTCACCTTGACGCGGGCGCCCCGAGGGATGGCACCGTCATCACGACCTTCAACTCCGGCGTCATGACCAACGCCTTTGCCAATCCGGATCAGTTCAAGGTTGATCTCAGGAGCCTGACCTGGCTCGGCAGCCTGAACCGGTCGTTTCGCTTCTGCTATTTCTGGCGCGGGCGCGGTTTTTCGACCTGGGCTGAGCTCCACGGCAGCAGGGAGGCCACGCTCGGAAGCATCGGTGTCAACAGCGGGGCCTACAACGACATCGCGATGCTCAAGCATCTCTTGAAGGCGAATGTCCGTGCCGTACTCGGGCTATCCAGGCCGGGCGGAAGGGCACCTCGCGATCGAGCGCGGCGAGCTTGACGGCGAATGCGGGTCGAAGGAGGGGATACCGGAGCACTGGTTCACGGAAAACAAGATCGACATCGTCGTGCGCATGCTCGAAGCCAAGTCTCCCGAGGTGCCTGAAGGCGTGCCATGGGCCGGCGAGTTCCTGAAAACGTCGGAGGATCTGGAGGTCCTGCGGGTGCTGACAACCGCCATGGAGCTCGGACGCCCCTATGTGATGTCCGGGCAGGTCCCGGCGGACCGCGTGGCCATTCTGCAGAACGCGTTCGCGGCGGCGGCCACGGACAAGCAATTCGTCGAGCTCGCCAACGCACGTAATATCGGACTGAGTCTGGTGACCGGACAAGAGGCGCAGCAACTATTGACCAAGGCGTTCGCAACGCCAAAGCACGTGGTCGACCGCGCGCGGGAGATCATCAAATAAAGGTTGCGCCCTTTGTTAACGCTGCGGTCATGCGCTCGAGAGCGAAGTGGCCGTAATTGACCGGCTGGACCTCGAATTGTACATTGATTCAAATCATTGAGGCCCGGGAAACGCACGACAAAGTCGAAGGAGAGCCCGATGCGAATTCTCGATTGTCATGTTCACTGGTTTCCGCGATCGGTGTTCGAAGACTTGTGCGAGCGCAAGGGCAGCTATCCCCGCGCCGAACGAAACAGTGTCGGCGGCTATGATCTCTATGCGACCTACGGACGCGTCGGCGTCGTCGGCTACAGGCGCAAGATCTGGTTCGATCTCGACGATCACATCCGGCATATGGATTCCACCGGCCACCACATCGATTTCGTCTGCTCGCTCGGGCCGTTCTCGACCTTCTTCTCCGAAATTCCGCTCGCCGACGGCGTCTACTACGCGCGGATGTACAACGACGAGATGGCGGAGGCGCAGCGGCGCTATCCGGGCCGCGTCTGGGCGAGCGGCGTCGTGCCGCTGCAGGACACGCAGGCCGCCATCGATGAGCTGGACCGGATGGTCGCAAAAGCTCGGCCTGATCGGCGTCAACATTCCGGGCAGCATCGGCAGGGACAATCACATCGATCATCCGCGGCCTCGAGCCGTTCTATGCGCGCATCGAGCAGCTCGGCGTTCCGCTGTTCATCCATCCGACCGACAACACGTTCATCGACATGCTCGACGGATACAACGGGGCGCTGCACCTGGCGCTCGGCCGCACCTTCGACGTCAGCGTCACGGCGACGCGGCTGATCCTGTCCGGGCATCATCGAGCGCCATCCGAAGCTGAAGGTGTTCATGTCGCACACCGGCGGCGCGCTGCCCTACCAGGCCGGCCGCATGGACAAGAGCTGCGGTCCGGCGAACCTGCCGAAGGATCCGAGCGTCTATCTCAAGACCTTCTACACCGACACCGTCTCGCCGCACGCGGCCGGCGTGAAGTTTGCGATCGATTTCTTCGGCGTCGATCACATCATGTTCGGCGACGACTATCCCTGCTGGTCGACCGAAAAGGCGCTGCAGGTCCTGGACGAAGTGGGCCTGTCCAAGGAGGACAAGGAGAAGGTGCTCGAGCTCAACGCGCGCCGGTTCTTCGGCCTTCCCGAGCGCGTCGAGTCGAAGCCGAAGCAGCCGGCGTTCGCGTAGTGCGGATTGTCGCAACGTCGCTACACTCGCTGCGTCATGGCCGGGCATAGCGCGTCAAACGTGCGTGACGCACTCTTGCCCGGCCATCTACGTCTTGCTTGCTGTAATAGGGTGAAGAAAGACGTGGATGCCCGGCACAAGGCCGGGCATGACGGTCAAACGATTCGGCCTGCGTGCAATTCGTTTGCCGTCCACGGTCGAAGTTACAGAAGCTGCTCCGAGCTGCTCGCTCGCCTTCAGCAGCGGCTGCAGAAACTTCTCCGTGAGCTGATCGACCTCGTAGCGGCCCGAATAGGTGCTCACGCACATGGACGCGATGACGTTGCCGCCGGCCTCGCGCACCGGCACCGCGATCACGCGCAGTCCCACTTCGATTTCCTCGTCATTGAGCGCATAGCCGGACTCGCCGGATGCGGCGGATCTCGTCCCAGATCTGGCTCGGACGACGTCTTGGTCTTCGGCGTCAGCTTTTGAATGCGGGCCGACCGCAGAATGTCCTTGATCGCGTCGTCCGGCTTTGCCGGCCAGCAGGACGCGGCCGGTCGCGGTCGACAGCGCGGGCAGGTGCGTTCCGACGCGCGTGAAGATGCCCAGGATGCGGCGCGGAGCCGACGACGCGATCGTCAGCGATTCGTTTCCCTCCAGCACCGAGAGCGCGATCGATTCATCGGTCCGATGGCCGAGCTCCTCGACGATCGGCTGCGCGATCTGCGGCAGCGGCACGGAGGAGATGTAGGCATGTCCGAGCCGGAGCACGCGCGACGTGAGCTGGAAGCGCTTGCCGTCGAAATCGGCGTAGCCGTTGGCGACCAGCGTCAGGAGATAGCGGCGCGTCGCGGCTCGGTCAGGCCGGCTATGCTTGGCGACCTCGGCCAGCGTCATCCGCTGGCGGCTGGCGGCGAAGGCTTCGATCGCGCGCAAGCCGTTGGCCAGCGCTGCGACCTGATTGCGGTCGCGGCGGCGGACGTCCGCTGGCTCTGTTGTGCGCATTGCGCACATAGCTTGGTCTCCTTGACACGCTTGTGCGCCATCAATGCTAATGCAAACAGCAATCATCATGGGAGGACAAAGTGTGCGCATTGCGAACAATTTGGCAGAGCTGCGCCTGTGGCTGCTGCTTGCGCTGGTGTCCATCGGCTTTCGCTTCGGCCGCAGGCAGCGCCGCAGGACGCGAACGACTATCCGAACCGGACCATCCGCATCGTCGTCGGCTTCACGCCGGGCGGCGCGCCGGACGTCACCGCGCGCGTGCATCGCGCAGAGCCTGCAGGAGCATCTGGAAGCAGCCGGTCGTGGTCGAGAACCGGCCGGGCGCCGGCAGCGCGATTGCGGCGCAATACGTGGCGAATGCCGCGCCCGATGGCTACACCCTGATGTCCATCACCAACGCGCACGCGGTGGCGCCTGCGATCAACCCGCGTCTGGCCTACGACGCCGTCAAGGACTTCGCGCCCGTCACGATGACCTCGTCGGCTCCGAAATGGATTCTGGTGTCGCCGTCGCTCGGCGTGAAGACGCTGAAGGATCTTGTCGCGCTCGCCAAGCAGAAGCCGAACGAGCTGAACTATCCGTCCTCGGGCGGCGGCAGCTTCATGCATTTCAGCTCGGCGATGTTCAACGACGCCGTCGGCATCGAGGCGCAACATATCCCGTTCAAGGGGCCGTCGGAGGCGCTGACCGAGATCGATTGCCGGCCGCGTGCAGTATGCCATCTCGCCGATCGGCGCGTCGGTCGAGTCTCGTGCGCGACGGCCAAGCTGATCGCGCTCGCCGTGACCGGCAAGCAACGTCTGCCGGACTTCCCCGATGTGCCGACCGTCGCCGAGGCGGGCTTCCCCGGCACCGAGCAGACGACCTGGACCGCCATGCTCGCGCCGGCGCGCACGCCTCCGGCGATCGTCGCCAAGCTCAACCAGGCGATCGGCGCGCTGCTGAAGCAGCCTGACGTCAGGAAAAAGTGGGCGGCGTTCGGGATCGATCCGGTCTCCACCACGCCGGATGAGCTGTCGAAGATCCTGGCGAAGGAGATCGCCGATTTCACCAAGGCCGCGCGCAAGGCCAACATCTCCGCTCAATAGGCGAAGGGGATAGCTCTTGAAAAACGTCAGCGTTGCCGTCGATATCGGTGGCACATTCACCGACCTGCTGGCGTTCGACGCCGATACCGGTCAGATCCATCAGGCGAAGTGCCTGTCGACTCCTCCCGCATTTCGCGACCGGCGTGCTCGATGGCGTTCGCAAGGCGAGCCTCGATCTGAAGCATGGTCGAGAGCTTCGTCCATGGATCGACGGTCGCGATCAACACGGCGATCGAGCGAACCGGCGCGCCGACGGCGCTCATCGTCACGCGCGGCACCCGCGACGTCTATCAGATCGCGCGCGGCAACCGGCCGGAGTCCTACAACATCCTGTTTCAGCGCGCGCGAGCCGCTGGCGCCGCCGCGTCTGACCTTCGAGGTCGATCAGCGCACGACCGCCTGGGGCGAGGCGCTCGTTCCGTTCGACGAAGCGCAGGCCAAGGAGGTCGCACAGAAGGTGCTCGCCAGCGGCGTCGAGGCCGTCGCGATCTGCTTTCTTCATTCCTACCAGGATCCGTCGGACGAACGGCGCATGTCCGACATCCTGCGCGAGGCCGACGGATCGAAGTTCATCACCGCGTCGCACGAGATTTCGCGCCGATCGGGCGAATACGAGCGCATCTCGACCACCGTGCTGAACGCCTATATCGGGCCGCGGACCAGCAAATACGTCAGCAATCTGGAGACGCTGCTCGAGCAGGACGGCTTTGGCGGACGGCTGCTCATCATGCAGTCGAACGGCGGCCTGATGTCGGCGGACACCGCCAAGAAGGTGCCGGTCGCCATGATGGAATCCGGCCCGGTCGGCGGCGTCATTGCGGCGGCGCAGATCAGCAGCAATCTCGGCTACGAGAACTCGATCGCGTTCGACATGGGCGGCACCACCGCCAAGACCAGCCTCGTGCACGGCCGCGAGCCGTCGGTCGCCGAGGGCTACTACATCGGCGGATACGCGGACGGTCATCCGGCGATGATGCCGGTGGTCGACATCGTGGAAGTCGGCACCGGCGGCGGCAGCATTGCCTGGATCGACGAGGTTGGCGCGCTCAAGGTCGGCCCGCACAGCGCGGGCGCCGACCCGGGCCCGATCTGCTATCGGCGCGGCGGCACCAAGCTGACGGTCACCGACGCCAACGTCATCCTCGGCCGCATCGGCACCGACAGCTTCCTCGGCGGTGAGATGCATCTCGACCGCGACGCGGCGCTCGCGGCCGCCGAGGAACTTGGCAAAGCCGCTCGGAATGAATGCGGTCGCAGCGGCGCTCAGCGTCATCGAGATCGCGGTCGCCAAGATGTCGCTTGCGGTGCGCGGCGTCTCGGTCGAGCGCGGCTTCGACCCGCGCGACTTCGTCATGGTCGGCATGGGCGGCGCAGGGCCCATTCATTCCGTGGCGATCGCGCGCCAGCTTCACATTCCGACCGTCATCATTCCGGTGCTGCCGTCGCACTTCTCGGCGTTCGGCATGCTGATGAGCGACATCCGGCACGACTATGTGCGCACCCAGCTGGTCGCGTTGCCGAAGCTGAACTTCGACGAGTTGCAGAAGATCTTCGCCGACATGGTCGACGAAGGCACGAAAATGCTCGCGGCCGAACGCGTGAGCGACGACGCGATGAGCTTCCAGCGCTTTCTCGACCTTCGCTACGAGGGCCAGGAGTTCTCGATCAAGGTGCCGGTCTCCGCGGAGGAGATCGCGGCGGGCGACCTGCAGACGATCCGGGACCGGTTCGACTCGATCCACGATCGCAGCTTCGGCCACGCCGCGCCGAACGAGCCGCTGGAGATGGTCAACATCCGCCTCTCGGCGCGCGGCATCCGGCAGAAGCTGAAGATGCCTGCGGTCGGCGTCCGGCGGCGGCGCGCCGCAAGCCGCGCACGATCCGCAAGGTCTGCCTTGAGAGCGCGGATCGCTTCGAGGACTGCCCGGTCTATGCGCGCGACACGCTGGCTGCGGGCGCGGAGATCGAAGGTCCGGCGCTGATCGAGGAATACGGCTCGACGACCGTCATGTTCGCCGGCGATCGCGCCAGGATCTCGGAGACCGGGGAAATCATCATTCAGGTGGGGGCTGTGCAGTGAACGTCATCAGTCGAGACATGCGCAAGCGCCTCGATCCGGTCACGCTCGAGGTCATCCGCAATGCGATGCCGGCCATCTCCAACGAGATGTCCTACGATCTGCAGCGCACGTCCTACAACATGATGATCTACGAGGTGTGCGACTACAGCTGCACGCTTGCTGGACACCGCCGGAACGCTGATGTCGCAGAACATCGGCGGCGTCTCGCACTTCATCGCCGACATGGGCGTGGTGATCAAGGACGGCATCGCCCGGCTATGGCTTGGAGAATTTCGTCCAAGGGCGACGTGCTCATCACCAACCACCAGGCGGTGGCCGGGCAGCACCTCAACAACATCGTGATCTACACGCCGTTCTTCCTCGACGGCGTGCTCACGGCGTTTCCGGCCGTGCGGGCGCACTGGGTGGACGTCGGTGGCTTGTCGACCGGCTTCGGCGCGCTCGGCTCGACCGACCCGTGGTCGGAGGGTCTGCAGCTCAATCAGCTCAAGATCTACGAGGCCGGCAAGCCGGACAACAAGCTGCTGCAGGTGATCTCCGACAACATCCGCTTTCCGCAGGCCGCGATGGGCGACCTGCGCTCCCAGATTGCCGCCTGCCGGCTGGCGGAGCGCCGGCTGGAAGAGCTCTACAAGCGCTACGGCGCCGAGACGATCGCCGCCGCGATGGAGATCATCTATTCGGAGACCGAGCGCAAATGCCGCGCGGTGGTCGAGACAATCCCGGACGGCGTCTACGAGGCCGACAACTACGTCGATGCGCCGGGCGCCAGGGAGCCGCTCGTCCACATCCATGTCAAGGTGACCGTGTCCGGCAGCGACATGGAGATCGACTTCACCGGCACGCAGCCGCAGACCTCGGGCAACAACAATTCGCGCACGCTGGCCGCGGCCTACATCGCCTACAAGGGACTGACGACGCCGCTCGAGCCCGCGAACGAAGGCTCGTTCCGCGCCCTGAAGGCGATCGTGCCGGAAGGCTGCATCATGATGGCGAGCTATCCCGGCGGCGATGGCCGATTGGGCGAGCCCGATTCCGGGCTCGGTCGACGCGGTCTTCAAGGCGCTCGCGCCGGCGATTCCCGGATCGCATCCCGGCCGGCCACTTCGGCTACATGATGATCGGACGCTCGTTCACCGGCTACGATCCGCGGCGCGGCAAGAGCTTCGTGCTGCAGACCATCGATGGCGGCGGCTGGGGCGGGCGTCCGACGCAGGATGGCCCGTCAGGCTCGGTCACCGTCTGCCAGGGCGACGTGCGCAACGCGCCGATCGAAAGCATCGAGCAGAAGTGTCCGGTGATCGTCGAAGCGCGCGAGCTGCTGCCCGATACCGGCGGTCCCGGCAAGTATCGCGGCGGGCTCGGCTTGCGCCTGCAGGTGCAGGGCGCTCGAAGAGGGCCGCTGGGGCCTGCCGCCGCACCGGCGCAACACCTATCCGCCGTGGGGCCTGTGGGGCGGCAAGCTCGGCCGCGGCGGCTCCAACTGGGTCAAGACGCCGGAAGACACGGAGTGGAAGCAGACCGGGATCTATCGGCTGCCGGTGACGAAGCAGACCGTCATCCGCGCCGAAACCACCGGCGGCGGCGGCTGGGGCGATCCGCTCGATCGTGAGCCGCAGATGGTGCTCACCGATTTCCTCAACGGCTACGTCAGCAGGCAGGGCGCCCGTGACGACTATGGCGTCGTGATCGACGATCGCGATCAGATCGATCTCAAGGCCACGGACGCCTTGCGGCAGAAGATGCGGGCAGAGGCCAAGGCGGAACCAGGCTGATGCTGATGAGCTGATTGCCGATCCCGTGCGGCAATGGCGCTCGCTGCCGGCGCGTATGAGCCTCGGCGTCGGCCGTGCGCTGGATCTGCGCACTCGGCGAAGATCGCAGCTGATCCTGACGGATCGGCGGGATTTCGGCGACGTGGCTGCTGTCGGCGTCGACCGGCATGACAACGTCTATGTGTTTGCGCGCGGGGAGCACCCCATGACGGTCTTCGACCGTGATGGACATTTCCTCCGGTCGTGGGGCGAGGGTGCGTTCAAACGCCCTCACGGCGTCCACATGGGACCCGACGACACCATCTACTGCACCGATGATGGCGATCACACGGTCCGCAAGTATACGCTCGACGGCAAACTGCTTCTGACGATCGGGACCTCGGGCAAGCCGGCGCCATTCATGAGCGGGCTGCCGTTCCACCGCTGCACCCATACGGCGCTGGCCCCGAACGGCGACATCTACGTGTCCGATGGCTACGGCAATGCGCGGGTGCACCGATACGCTCCGGACGGCAAGCTCATTGCCTCCTGGGGCGAGCCAGGCACCGGACCCGGACAGTTCAATATCGTGCACAACATCTGCTGCGACGCCGATGGCTATGTCTACGTCGCGGACCGCGAGAATCATCGCATCCAGGTGTTCGACGGCAACGGGAAATACGAGACCGAGTGGCACGACCTCTACCGGCCCGTGCGGCCTGTGCATGTGCTGCGCCAGTCGCGCAGAAGCGCTTCTACGTCGCCGAGCTGGCGCCAGGTCAGGAGTTCAGCAACCGCAATTGGCCGGATCTCGGACCGCGCATCAGCATTCTCGGTGCAGAGCGGGCAATTGCTCGCGCGGCTCGGTGACTATGGCGGCCCCGAGCGCCCGAGCCCGTTCATTGCGCCACACGGCATTGCGGTCGACTTGTCAGGCGCGATCTACGTTGCGGAGCTGTCCTATGCGGTATCGGGCAAGAAGCTCGGGGCGGATGCTGGCCGTGACCTCGTCACGCTGCAGAAGCTCTGCCCATTGCCAGAAGGACCATAGGCATGCCATTCGCCACATTGGATGGAATCAAGACGCACTATGTGAAGCAGGGCTCCGGGCCTGTCCTTCTCATGATGGCGCCGCGCGGCTTCGAGTCGACGCTGCAGAGCTGGGAGCACGGCAAATGGAAGGAGATGAACGCGATCGAGGCGCTGTCCCGGCACTTCACGGTGGTCGCCTACGATCGCCGCGAAGCCGGACTGTCGGGCGGACGCGTCGAAGTCCTGACCTGGAAGGTCTTTGCTCAGCACGCCAAGCTGCTGCTCGAGCATCTCGATATCGAGAAGGCCTTTGTGCTTGGCGTCTGCATGGGCGTCGGCGTGGCCGACGCAATTCGCCTGCATCTACCCCGAGGCTTGCACCGGTCTCATCCTCGCGCAGCCGGTCGGCGGACATCGCTGGAAACTCCGCACTCACGCCTTCTTCAATCGGCACCTCGAGTTTGTACGTGAACATGGTCTCGACGCCGTTCGCGAGCGCGCCAAAGGCAAGAACTTCATGCGCGATCCCGAAACCGGACCGTGGGCCAGCGCGATCTTCAACGATCCGGTGTTCGCCGAGCGCTTCGTCAAACAGGATCTGGACGCCTACGTCGAGACGGTCGCGGCGAAGCCGCGACGCGCTGTTTCCCGACACCTTCGTCTCCGGACCTCGGCCCGAAGAGCTGATGGCGCTCGATGTCGCAAGCTCGATCTGGCCTGGAGATGACGCCTCCCACTCGACCTCCGGCGCGCAGCAACTGAGAGAGCTCCTGCCGCGCATGGAATACTGGGATCTGCATCCGTCACAACAGACCCACCAGAACATGCTGGAACGAATTCTGACGTTCAAGAAGACCGTTGAGACAACGGGGCTTCCGCCCAGCCCGCCGATGCCGGGTCCGGAGATGCCGCCGAAGTTCTAAGCCTGACGAAGTCATGGACACCGAAAAGAAAATCGCAGGCATCGGGATAGGCGCGCCGATGCGTCGCCTTGAGGACCGGCGCTTCGTGACCGGCAAGGGTGACTTCGTCGACGATCTCGCGCTGCCGAACATGGCTTTCGCCTATGTGCTGCGATCTCCGCACTCCCACGCCAGGATCGTCAAAATCGACAAGGCGCGCTCCTGTGCGGCGCCTGGCGTGCTGTGCGTTCTCAGCGGCGAGGATGTCGCTGCCGAAAACATCAAGGGGCTGCCGTGTCCGGGCTTCCCGGCTTTGCCGGAAGGCGCACGTTATCACCGCCCATTGCGGCCCGTGCTGGCGTCAGGGTTCGTGCGACATGTCGGCGATGGTGTCGCGTTGATCGTTGCGGAGACGCTCCACCAGGCGAAGGACGCTGCTGATCTGCTTGATGTGGACTATGAGGTGCTGCCTGCCGTCACGCTCGAGGACTGCGCTTGCGGAAGGCGCTCCCACGGTCTGGCAGGAGGCGGCCAGCAATGTGAGCTTCCAGCTCGAGCGCGGCGATCGGCAAGCTGTCGATCAGGCATTCGCGCGCGCGTCCCATGTCACGAAGCTTTCGCTTCACTATCCGCGCGTCACCGCCAATACAATCGAGCCTCGGTCGGTGATCGCCTATCGAGAGGGTGGTGAGCGCTTTACGCTTCGCTCGACGACGCAGACACCTTATCGCTTGCGCGAGATCGTATCGGGTGTGCTCGGACTGCCGGAGCTTGACTTGCGCGTTGTATCGCCGGACGTCGGTGGCGGCTTCGGCATGAAGAGCCAGGTCTATCCGGAGGACATTCTCGTTCTCTGGGCGGCGAGAAAGCTCGCCCGGCCAGTGAAGCTGGTCATGGAGCGCAGCGATGCCCTCTTGTCCGACGCCCACGGCCGCCATCAGATTGTCGAGGCAGCGCTGGCGTTGGATGCCAACGCCCGGATCCTGGCCGTGCGCTCATCCATTGCGATCGATCTTGGTGCGTACCTGAGCGCCACGGCAGGCAGCGCGCCCAATAACGCCACCAACAGTCTCAGCAGCACCTATGTGGTTCCCTTGATGCATGTCGTGGTCAAAGCGGTGTTCACCAACACGGTGATGACAGCGTCTTATCGTGGCACCGCAAAGCCTGAAGCAAGCTTTGTCATGGAGCGCCTGGTCGACAAGGCTGCGCGGGAACTGGGCATCGACGTCGTCGAGATGCGGCGGCGCAATCTCATTGCGCCGACCGCGATGCCGCACAAGACGGCCGGCGGCCTGGTCTATGACTGCGGCGAGTTCGAAAAGGTGCTCGATCAGGCGCTCGCGCTTGCGGATTGGTCTGGCTTTCCGAAGCGGCGCGTCGAAAGCGAGCGCCGTGGCGTGCGCCGCGGCATCGGTCTGGCGCTGCATTGCCAGCGAGCAGGCAATCAATCCGAGCGAATGGAAATCCGTGTGGCGCCGAATGGCGCCATCGCGTTGCACGTCGGCACGCATTCCCACGGGCAAAGCCACGAAACGGCCTTTGCCCAGATGATCAACGAATGGCTCGGCGTGGAGCCTGAGAAGGTGATGCTGTTTCAGGGCGATACCGACAAGGTTCTGTTCGGCCGCGGCACATTTTCTCAGCGCAGCATGAGCACCGGCGGTTCTGCGCTGCTCATGGCGGCAGATGTTGTGGTTGCCAAGGGCAGGCGCCTCGCTGGCCTGATGCTTGAGGCGTCGGAGGAGGACATCGATTTCAAGGGCGGACGGTTCTACGTCAAGGGAACCGACCGTGCGGTTACTTTCAAGGACGTCGCAAAGAAATCATATCAGGGGATGGGGCTGCCGCCCGAGCTCGGTATTGGTCTCGACGGCGCGGGCACCCATCCCGGTCCATTCACGTTTCCGAACGGTTGCATGATCTGCGAGGTGGAGGTCGATACCGACACCGGCGCGGTCGCAGTCGTAAAGCTCACCGCAGTCGATGACGTTGGCACGGTGATCAATCCGCTGACTTTGGAGGGCCAATTGCACGGCTCGACCGCTCAGGGTTTGGGCGAGACGCTGCTGGAGCAGGTAGTCTACCAGCGCGGCTCCGGACAACTGATGACAGGATCGTTCCAGGATTACGCGATGCCTCGTGCCGACAACATGCCGGATATAGTCAGTGGCACCCGCCCGGTCCCGACCAGGCTCAATCCGCTGGGTGTCAAGGGTGGCAGCGAGCCTGGCAATGTTGGCGCTCCGGCCGCGATCATCAACGCGATCGTCGATGCGCTTTTCGCATACCATGTCACCGATGTGCCGATGCCGGCGACGCCGGAGCGGATCTGGCGGATCATCCAATCAGCGCGAGCGCAAAACGAGCAGTAGTTCGCCGTTTTCACTGAGCCGCCCTGGCCTGCCTGCGACGAAGGAAGAAACCGAGCAGGAAACCCACAATCGCACCCAGGAAGGTGCTGACTGCCGCGAAGGTCATCGTATTTCGCTCGATGGCGTTGATCACCGGATTGTCCAGAAAATTCGTGCCGGCGTGGATGGCGAGCACCTTCCATTGCCCATTGTCCTTGATGGCGGTTGCGGTCCAGCGGCCGTCGAAGTCGAAGCCGCGGCCGTCGGCGAGCTCATAGCGCTCCTTGGTGGAGCCGCGCGCAACCGCAAAGGTGCCGGTGTAGATCTGCGCCATCTCGTCGGCCTCGGCCTGGATACGAAAGTGTCGGAGGCGCAGCAGCGGCCGCGAGAAGAGATCGTCGAACCAGCCCCGCAACTTGCCGGTCTCGTTGAAGCTCTCCTGCGTGATCACGGTGGAGAGGAAGGGCTTGTGCAGCATGGCATCGACGGCCGCGAGATTGCGGGTATTGATGGCGGTGAGGACGTCGTCCTTGAGCTTGCGTAGCGCCGCGTGATCAGCCTCCTGCGGACCCACCTGCGCAATCGCGGCTGTGATGGCAAGCAGGAACACTGCGACAGCTGAGGCGATCGATTTCATTGGGCCACTCCAATGCATGAAGACGATGTTGAGGACGTTGCGGGGCGTCGCAGACGCAGCCGCCGTGCCGCAAGCGTGATGGCGATGCCGCCGGCGACATCGAGGAGATGATGCCGGTGGGTGAACACAGTCGAGGCGCAGACAACGACGAGCCAGAGCGCGTAGAGAACGCGCAGTCTCGGCGTGGCCACGTCCATGAGCGCGAGCAGGATGGTGCTGGTGTAGATGACATGGAACGACGGCACCGCATTGGCGCGACCATCGACGCTGTAGACCAGATCATAGAGTGGCTGCCAGCGTCCTGCGTCGGTGTGCTCGGCGAAGCCGACCTCGGACGGCAAGAGGATGAATACGAGGCTGCCCAGGATGCTGGCGACGACAAGCCTCCGCACCAGGGTCCAGAGCTCGCTTTCGTTCAGCTGAAAGGCTGGCACCAGGAATAGCGCAAACATGGAAAGGTAGGCGACGATCATCGCCGGCCAGAACGGCAGTGCAAGCTCAAAGTCGGCGTAGAGATGCAGCCGCTGGCCTAGTACGCCCGTGGTCATGGTGCCGCCGACATAGACCGGGAAGAACGCGAGCGAAACGACGAGTGCACCGAGGATACCGGTCCAAAGCCGTGGCCAGGTGGGGACGCTTAGCGGCCGCGCGCTCATGATTGCGGCTCCAGCGCGGGCGATTGCGGTGCCGTTGCAGGCGCCGGCCGAGCGCCGCCCCACAGTGATCCATAGATCGACCAGAACGATGGATTGGGATCCTCGGGGCGCACGCGCCCGGGCAGATGCGTCCACGGGATGTCGGGCTCGCGATGATGCGCGAGGTGGAGATTGTAATTGAGAAAGATCGCCTGGGTGATCGGCCAGAAGCGCAGGTTCCAGGCGCCTTCGCGCACGTCGCGCGGGCTCCAGGCGTGGTCGGTGTACTGCAGCGAGCTCCAGTTGAGCCCGAATGCCCAGTAGCAGACCAGCCAGCTCAGCGGGTCGAGGCCGAGCACGTACCACAAAGCGAGCTGGAGCATGAACGTGAACAGCGCCTGCGGCCAGACGCGGCTGATCGGCTCGGCCGCGATATCGCGCACGAATTCCTGAAAGCCCCACCACTTCGCGGGCCCATTCTGGAACGCCTCGGCGCGGAACAGGAATGGAAAGGCGAGATAGACCAGGACCGCGACCGGGATGATCGCCCAGTAGGAGCCGGTGAGCAGGCAATAGATCCAATAGCTCTTCAGCCAGCGCGACTGGTGCGGCAGGTAGTAGTCGTAGAGCTCGAGATCGCTGCGATTGCGGCGATGATGCCCGAAATGGCTGATGCGCTGGATAGCAAAAGCAGTCGGGAAGAACGCCGCGAACAGCACGCCCGCGAGCTCATTGATGCGGCGATCGGGATGGAACGCGCCGTGCACGCATTCATGCTGCAGTGAGAAGGTGGTGTTGTTGGCGAACGAGAACACGAAGGCAGCGAGCGCCAGGATGGTCCAGTGCGGCGCATGCGCGGCCGACCAGAGGCAGGCGACCGCGACCGTAATAGCGGCGACCGCAATGACGAGATTGAGCCGTGATGGAATAGGCAGAGCCGCGGCCGCATCAGGCATCGTCGCCTCCGGAGCCGAGCGCGTGCTTGGTCTTGCCGTCCCAGCGGGTGAACGGCTTGATCATGCGGCCTGCGGGCAGCATCTGGCCGCTCGCGAGCTCGGCGGCCGAAAGGCCGGAGCGCACGCCCATGATGGCCCCGCGGCCGATATGCGCGGTGCCGATGTCGATGCGGAAGGAGCCGTCGGGCGCGAGCGTGCCGGAATGGCCCGAGAGCCCGGCGCCCGCGCCGATGACTGCGCCGCGCTCGACCACGAGCAGCGGCCGGTCGATGACCAGCGCGCCCGGCGCCCAGTAGACCAGCGGACTGGCGCGCCCGCCCCAGAGGAAGATCCACAGCGCATAGAGGCCGGGCACGAGACGAAGGATCTCATCGAGCCAGGGCATGCGATTGAACAGCACCTGCCACTGATAGGTGAACCACCACACCTTGTAGGCACGGTCGTGCTGCGTGAGCGCGCGGCCGTGCGGTCTGCCGAAGAGAAGCAGCGTCAGGCGGCAGACCAGCGGCGGCACCAGATAGATCCAGGCGAGCGAGCCGGCGATGAGTGCGCCGGGCGAAGCCGCTTGTGTGGTGACGATGGCTGCCCCCGTGAGCAGCTGCACCAACGGCAGGTAGTTGAGCGCAAGCGTGTAGAAGGTCAGCGGCGGAGCGCCCTGGTCAGCGACGGTCATATCCCACCATGCGCTTTGCAAGTGTTGCGAGCTCGGGCGAAGCGTCGAACACGCCGAAGGTCAGCGGCATCGCGGCGCGGTTGAAGAGACTGCGCTGAAACGCCTCGTCGTGCCGCAGCGCCAGCACGGCGCGGATCATCTCCTCCTGGCGCCAGGACAGCTCGGGCATCTGGCGCACGAGCTCGCGGATGACCTTGACGCCCGAGCCCGCACGCGTCGGCCGGGTGACGACGCCGAGCATCGTCTTGAACAACGTCGCATTGAGCGCGCGGGTGGCGCGTCCGGCGCGGGCGAGGCAAAGCTCGGCCAGGATGCCGTCGACCTGCAGGTGGCGCAGCTCGTCCTTCATGTGCTCGCGGTGGAGCGCGGTAAATGCGGGTTCGATCTCGCCGAGCGTCTCGGTCATGGGATTGCGGGCAAGGTCGCGGGCGAGCGCGGTCGAGGATTCCTCCATCGCCATCAGGTACCAGAGCGCAAAGGCGAGCCGGCCCGTCAGCAGTCCGACCATCGCGAACAGCGCGCGCGACAGCCGCGGCAGATCGGAGAAGTAGCGGTCGCCATCGGCGTAGAGCGCCGGGAAGCAGGCGCGGTTGAGCGCCGCAAAGCACTGAAAATGATGCTTCTCCTCCTCGATCATCGTATCGATGCAGCGCAGCAGCGCGGGCTCGCGTGCGACCTCATGGCGCCGCCGCAGCGGCACGAGCAGGCGCTCCACCAGGTCGGCCTCGAGCATCATGATGTATTCGTTGATGCGCACGCCGAAGAGCTGATTGTAGCGAAGCCGATGCTCGCGATGCAGGCTGTGGTAGATCGGCGTGTAGTAGAGCTGGGTGTATTGTTCCGGCACGAACGGCTTAGTCAGATCGATAGCGTCGAGCGGGCGCATCTGCATGCGACGCGCCGGATCGGCCGCGAGCCGCTCGATGGCTTCCGGATCGAGCCAGCGGGTCATGATGGCTCCGCGCGCATGATAGGGCGGCAACCGTGGTGACCATGCCGCGCATAGGACTGAATCACATAGCCGAGCGTCGGCAGCGTCAGCGTGGCGGCGAGAATGGCTAGACCGACAGCGACGGCGCGGCTCGTACCTGGCTCCCCGAGCAAGGTGCCTTCCGCAAGCTTCAGGCCGGCGGCATAGATCAGGCCAAAGCCGCCGAAGAACCAGGGGGCATAGTCGCTCGCGATCGTCCAGGCGTCGCGCCCGTCGGCCCAGGGCTGGTTATAGACTTTGAGAAAGCCAGCTCTGATCGCGAGCGCGTCGTAGACCCAGTTCAAGACGCCGAGAATGCCGGCCACGGCCATGCCGCGAGCCAGCACGTCGAGGGTCGTCGGACTAGGCGTCGGCGCGCCGATGGCGGGCAGCACCAGCATGGCGGTTGCGCTGCCGAACACGAAGCCATGGTGCGGCCGGAAGCGGCCGAGCCGCAGCCGCGTGTCGAACTCCCAGACCTGCAGCAGGTTGGTGCCGATGCCCGGCACGATATAGGCGTAGGCAATCGGCACGACGAGCGCGATCGCGGCGAGCGCGAGCTCTCCGTCGTAGTGCCGCCACCATAGCCAGGCGGCGAGCGGCGTCAGCAGCGCCGGAGCGACATATTGATAAGCCTCGAATGCGCGTCGCATCGCAAGCTCCCGCGCCTCAGCAATGGCCGAAATGGCCGAACAGCATGCCGTGCTTCTTGAATACTTCGCGGCGGAACACCGGATTGAAGCGCCAGAAGGTCGACATCCGCCGCAGCGTGCGCATGTTGGTCTTGAGATCCGAGAACCGCCAGAGCAGCGCCGGAATGCGGTTGAAAGCCTTGCGCGCCTCATAGCAGACCGCGGTCAATTCATCGGGCGTCATGCGCGCCGGCACGAAGGACGCATCGTTGAAGCGATACTTCGGGTGCAGCCACCACTGGCCGTCATAGAGATGGCGGCCTTCGCGCGCGAGCCGCTCATAGAGCGGCGTGTTCGGATAAGGCATCAGGATGTTGAAGGCCGCGAAGGTGAAGCGGTTCTCGAGCGCAAAGTCGAGCGTCGCGCGCACCGAGTTCGACGGTGTCGTGGTCGTAGCCGAGCGTGAACGCCGCCCAGGTCTGCAGCCCGTATTCGCGCAGGATGCGGATCTGCGTCGCATACTGGTCGAACTTCGGCATGTTGGGCGACTTCTTGGCCTCCTTGATGCTGGCGCGGGTGATCGATTCGAAACCCATGATGTGGCCGAGGCAGCCGGCATCGACCATCAGCTGCATCGCCTCGGCGTCGGAGGTGACATCGAGTGACGCTTGGCTCACCCAGTTCACCCGCATCGGAATGAGCGCGCGGCAGAGCTCCTTCAGCGCCACGCGATTGGAGGCGATGTTGTCGTCAACGAAAAACAAGAGCCGATGATCGGCGGTCGCGACCTCCTGCAGCGTCTCGTCGATCGCGCGCAGATAATGCTTCTTGTCGAAATATTTGGTCACCGCGCAGAAGTCACAGACGAAACGGCACCCACGCGAGAACTGCAACAGGCTGATCGGCAGATAGCCTTTGCCTTCGTAGATGTCGCGCCGCGTGATCACGCCGGTCTGCGGCCGGCCAGGCTTGGCGTCATAGCGCGGCTTGAGCGCGCCGCGGCGGGCGTCCTCGATCACGGTCGCCCAGGCGGTCTCGGCATCACCCACGAAGATCGAGTCGGCATGGGCCGCGCATTCCTCCGGCACGAAGGTCGGCTGGAAGCCGCCCATCACCACAGGCACGCCGCGGCGTCGATATTCGTCGGCGATCTCGTAGGAGCGGCGCGCCGTGTAGGTCTCGACCGTGATGGCGACCAGGTCGGTGGGCTCGTGATAGGGGATCGGCTCCATGCGGTCGTCGTACATGACGACGTCGACATCCTCGGGCGTGAGCGCGGCGAGCACGCCGAGATTCAGCGGCTCCATGCGCGCCTCATCCACATAGAGGCTGTGGGTCATGCGCCCGATCGTCGGCTTGATAAGCGTGAGCTTCACGACACCGCCTCGACCAGCTCGGTCGGCGCGCCCGCCGCCAGCGGCCGGCCCTGCTTGCGTGCGATCTCGCGCCGGGAGATCACGTTGGCGAGGAGCATGGTGCCAACCTTTACGGGCGAGCGCCATTTGGGCGCGCCGCGCAGCGCGCGCTCGGCGATCGAAGGCCACGAGTAGAAGGCGCGCCGCGCGCGCATCGGGCCTTCGCGCAGCTCATTGGGCGACATGCGGCGGGGCGCAAAGATGGTGTCGCCATAGCGATACGACGGGTCGAGCCACCAGGCCTGGCGCAGGAGGCGTCCCTCGTCGCGCAGGCGGTCGTAGAGGCCGGTGCCGGGCATCGGGGTGAGCGGATTGAAATTGGCGATGCACAGCGACTGCTCGCGCGCGAACGCGGCGGCGCGGTCGAAGCTCGCCAGTGTATCAGCGTCATAGCCAAACACGAAGGTGCCGTAGATCATGATGCCGCGGGCGTGGAAACGGCGGATGACGTCCTCATAGCTGCCGGCGACGCCGTTCCATTTCTTGCGCATCGCCACGAGACTGTCGCGCTCGAGCAATTCAAAACCGATCAGCGCGAGCGCGCAGCCCGCCTGTGCCATCAGGTCGAGAAGCGCGTCGTCCCTCGCCACGTCGATCGTGATCTGGCAGCACCAGCGCATCTTGAGCGGGATGAGCGCGCGCATCAGCGCCTCGAAGGCGTCGCGCCGCCAATAGAGATTGTCGTCGACGAAGAACACGAGCCGCCGCCGCGGCAGCGTGCGCATCTCGGCGACGATGTCGTCGGGGTCTCGCTGTGCGCGGTAGGTGCCGTAGAAGGCGTGGATCGAGCAGAAATCGCAGGCGAAGCGGCAGCCCCGACCGGCCTGCACCAGCGAAATGGGCGCATAGCGGCGGTCCGCGAAGATGCTGCGATCATAGACGGGCGCTCCCCCCGCGCCGGGCTTGGCCTGATAGAGCCGCTTGAGACGGCCGGCGGCGGCGTCGGCAACTACCTCGTCCCAGGCGCCTTCGGCGTCGCCGACCACGACCGCGTCGGCATGCCGCAGGGATTCCTCGGGCAGCATCGAAGGATGATGCCCGCCCATCACCACCGGTACACCGGCGGCTCGATATTGCGCAGCGATCTGATAGGCGCGGCGCGCCGTGAAGGTCTCGACCGTCATGGCGACCAGATCGGTCGCCACCATGTGCAACGGCTCGATCCGCTCGTCGATCATGGTCGTAGCGATCGCTGGCGGTGTGCGGGCCCTGAGGATCGCGAACACGAGCGGCGTCATGGCATCGGCCGAAAAGCCTTCGCCGAGTGCGGGCCGCAGGAAGGTGATGTGTCGCATCAGAGGACCGCGATCTCGACATGCGGCAGGCGCGCGTCGGGCAGCCGAGCATCGGACTGGGCTTTGTCAGCGCCATTCCATTGCACGAGATGCAGCCACGCCCGGTATTCGCGCGGACGATAGTGGCGCCGGAGCCAGTCCGCGAGTGGATGACGTGTGGCAAGGCCCAGCAGCGCAAGCGCGTGTCCGCGCCGCTGTGCCTGCGCCAGCGCGGCATCGACGAGGCTATGGAACGTTTCGCCGTCGTCGTCCGGGATGGCGAGGTGGGAGAGATAAACCTGCTGCAGCGCTTCTCCGGCAGCGGGCAGGCGCGGCGTGCGCAGGAGCGGCGCCGCGAGGTTGATCGCGGGCCGCAGTCGCGAAAACCGTCCCGCATAGCCATCCACGATGGTCTGCTTGAATGCGCTCTGGTCCCACAGCGCGACGCAGGCTGCGATGTCGGAGCCGCGGCGCACGACGAGAAAATCCTCAGGCTTCAATCCTGGGCAAAGCTTCGGATCGGCGAGGTCTCGGGCGCGCCAGACCGGCGCGAACTGGTATTCCCGATAGGAGCGGTCGAGGCAGTCTGCGATCGCCGGAAGGTCATCCGCCCGGGCGCGCTCGACAATGGGCCGCGCTGATGCGCTACGCGGCCGCAATGCGAAGGTCGAAACGGACTTGAGCGGGCGATAGCTTGGCAGGCCTGCCAAGTTGGCGCCAAGGAGCCGCAGCGCGGCATGGTTGTCGGCGGCGATCGCGGTCAGCGCATAGGGCGTCGCGCGCTCGTCGTGCAGCAGTTGCTGCACGGCCGTGAAACCGCCCTTGAGCACGCTGAGCCGATGGCGATAGCGCGGTGCAACGCGCAGCGCGCCCAGATAGGCGAGCAGGCGCGGCTCGCCGTCGATGAAGCACTCGCGTGCCGACCATTCGCACATGCCGACGGGCTCTTGCGTGCCCAGGTCGCGCGCGATGACATAGCCATGGAACGGACCCATGATGGCGGCGGCCGCGAAGGCGTCGGGCTCGCGCGCGAATACAAGGCGGATCCACCCATCCGTCGCGTTGCTGCGCAGGAGCTGGCGCAGCTCGGCCTCGTCCGCGCCGCCGGCGACCGCGTAGCGGATGGGCCCGACGACAATCTCGCGGTCGCTTACGCCGCTTTGAGCAATGGTCCGTTCCAAGCCGGGTCTCCCAACGGAAAGTGGTCGCGCTTGTCGACCTCGACGCGATGCATGCCGTTGATCGCGAAAAAATTGCGAAACATGAAGGCATCCGCCCTGTTCACGGGGTCGAAGGCGCGTCGCACGATACTTTTCCAGGTGTAGAAACGGCGGCGCGCGCGCAGGCAGCCTTGCCGGATGTCGTCCGGCGCCATGGTCTTCGGCTGAAACGGGATGCCGTTGTAGCCATAGCGCTCGTCGAGCCACCAGCGCTCGTAAAGAAGCCGGCCCTCGCGCTTGAGCCGCGCGAACAAAGGCGTGCCCGGAAATGGCGTCAGGTGATTGAAGGCAGCGAGATAGAAGCGATGGTCCATCGCAAACTCGGCCGCCTCGTCGAAGGCGTCCGCGCGCTCGCCGTCGTAGCCGAACACGAAGGTGCCGTAGACGCGGATGCCGTGGCGGCGCAGGTTCGCAAGCGCGGCGGTGAAGCCGCCGCGCATGGTGTTGAAGCGCTTCTTCATCGCGCGCAGCACGCCTTCGTCGAGGCTCTCGAAACCGATCAGCACGCCGCTGCAGCCGGCGCGCGCAAGCGCGGCGAGAAATGCCTCGTCATGCGCCGCATTGATGCTCATCTGGGTGACCCACCGGATGCCGAGCGGCGCCAGCGCCTCGGCGAGATCGCGCGCAAACGATAGATCAGCCGCGAAGTTGTCGTCGACGAAGAAAAACAGCTTCTTCTCGTCCTTGAGGCTCGCGATCTCCGACACGATGGCGTCGATCGGACGATGGCGCGCGGTGCGCTTGAAGAAGGTCTGCACGGCACAGAAGTCACACGGGAAGCGGCAGCCGCGGCCGGTCTCGACCAGTCCGAGACGCAGATAGCGGCGGCCGCGAAACAGCGAGCGGTCGTAGCGCACTTGGCCGAGATCGGGCTGACTGTTCGATTGATAGATCGGCTTGAGCCGTCCCACTCGCGCGTCCTCGATCAGGTGCGGCCAGAGTTCCTCGGCCTCGCCGACCACGACCGCCTCGGCGTAGTCCTTGACTTCATCGGTCATGAGCGTCGCATGGAAGCCGCCCATCACCACCGGCACGCGGCGGCGGCGGAACTCGCTGGCGATCTGATAGGCGCGCTTGGCCGTGTAGGTCTCGACCGGAATCGCAACCAGATCGGCCGGGCGATCAAAATCGATTTTCTCCATGCGATCGTCATAGAAAGCGATCGACACATCCTTCGGCGTAAGCGCGGCGAGCACCGCGATCGGGAGCGGCTCCATCTGCCAGGTGCGCATGTAGTCGACACCCGGGCGCCGCCCGACCGCGGGATGCACGAGGGTCAGCCGCATCACGCCGCCTCCCGGAAGCCGATCGGCCAGTCACATGTGTAATGCGTCTCGAGATGCTGGGCGTAGTAGCGATAGCCGAGATTGGCCATCACGGCGATCGGCAGCTGGGTGCGCGACTTCGTAAGCCGGCGCACGATCGAACCATAGGAATAGACATCGCGCCAGGCTTTCTCATGCCCGACCTGCAGCTCGTGTGGCGTCATGCCGGCCGGGCGGAACACAACATGCTGGCCGTCATAGAGCTCCCAGTTCTTCGTCAGAATACGGCCGTCGCGGTCGAGCCGCTGATGCAGCGGCGTGCCCGGGAACGGCGTCAGGATCGCGAAGCGCGGCAGGTCGATCCCGGTATCGACCGCAAACTGGACGGTCTCGTCGAACACGTCCGTCGTGTCGTGATCGTGCCCGAACACGAAGCAGCCCTGGATGCTGATGCCGAGGGCATGCAGGTCGCTGATGAGGGAACGGTAGAGCGTCGGGTCATTGAAGCGCTTGCGGATATCGCCCAGGCTCGAGTCGCAGATGCTTTCAAAACCGATGAGGAGGCCGGCGCAGCCGCTTCGCGCGGTCAGCTCCATCAGGGCGCGGTCGCGGCCGATCAGGCTCGTCGCCAGCCCGAACCAGCGGATGTTGAGCGGGATGAGCGCGGTGAACAGCTCGGCCGCATAGGCGCGATCCGAGATGAGATTAAGATCAATGAAGATGATGCGGCGCTTGCCGAAGCGCCGGATGTCTTCGACCACGTGACCGACCGGCTTCTGGAATTGCCGGCGGCCCCAGGCCGTTCGCACCACGCAGAACTCGCAGTCGTGCGCGCAGGCGCGCGTCGCCTCGAACACCGCCTGCGTGAGATAGTGGCGCCTATCGAGCAAGTGCCGGCGGGGGAACGGCAGATTGGTCAGCGCGAAACCGTGGCCCTGGTCATAGCGCGGCCGCATGCGGCCATGCTTGAAGTCGCGCAGGAGCTGCGGCCAGGTTTCCTCCGCGTAGCCCACGCAGATCGCGTCGGCATGCTGCTGCGCTTCCTGTGGCATCAGCGTGACATGCGGTCCGCCGAGCACGACCGCGATGCCGCGCTCGCGATAATGGCGGGCAAGCTCATAGGCGCGCACGGAGCTGCCGGTGATGACTGTGAGCCCGACAAGATCCACATCGAGGTCGGGCGGAATGTCGGCGATGCCTTCGTCGTAGAGCGTAAACTCAATGTCGAGATCGGGCGGGGCGAGCGCCGCGAGTGTGGTCAATGTCAAGGGCTGGTAGCGAAGAGATCTCTTGAAAATGCCACCGCGGTTACGATAGAGCGGGCCCTTCGGTGACAGCAGCGCGACTTTCATACAACCCTCGGCGCAAAATCACCCTCCAGAGTTTACAGGGATGAAAGCGGCGGCTGAAAGGCGGCCGAATCGCTATCCACCGGATTTATCAGGGCTTCAACCATGGCGGCATCGGTGATGAGACCCGGCGGCTTGATGTCCGCCAGGCGGCGTCCGCGCCGGACTCTCAGGTGCAGATAGCGCTCGAGCAGGCGGTCGACGATCTCGTAAGTGACAGGCTCGAGCTGACCGATCTTGCGCGCATAGTCATATTGCGGATTGGAGCGCAGGCGGCGCTCGATTGTGGCGGCGGCACAATGCGCGGTGTCGCGGTCCCTCGCGTCCACGAGCAGGACGTAATGCGGCGCTACTGCAGCGCGCGGCGCAAGGCAAGCGGTTCCACTGAGGAGCGTTAGGGCATCGCTGACGAAGGGTTCGGTCAGCTTCTCGCCCACGAGGTCGCTCGCGATGTCCCGGCCGATGAATTCCAGAAGGGGAAGGGCATCCTCATAGCCATGGCAGAGCAGCCGGTCGCCGAGATCGTAGCGATAGAAGCCGCCCGCATTGGTCATGACGACCCGATAGCGTTCGCCGGCACTCAGCTCGTCGCATAGCAGCGACTTTTCGTTGTCGTCGATGAATTCCAGCACGGCGCTGGTCAGCGCCGGAACTGGCCAGGAGGAAGAGCATGGTGTTGTCACGGCGCCTTCGGTGGCGAGCAGGCCCTTTGGTTGCAGCGTGGCGTGCGGAAGCCGGTCCTGCAATCGCCGCGCATAGGGGCGGGAGGCGCCGTCAGCCCAGGCGCTCACCGCATCGAGCCGTGGCCACAGCAGCGCGGCGTCGACCGGCGAGCGCGCGAGTGCTGTGCTCACCTCGCGTGCGCGCGTGCGGCTCGTCATGGAGCGCCCGCAAGAGCGGCTCGGCGATCCGTGGCAGCGCGTCGAGCAGCGCAATCAGGAAGGTGGGGCTCCAGACCGATATGAGTGTCAGGCCAGGACATCGCATGAGCGAGGTGAGGGTGGCGAGGCGCCATTCGTCGACATCGCTAAGGTGCGCGATCGACGGTGGAACGGCCATGACGTCCAGAAATGCCGGCACGAGATCGGCGCCCAAATAGGCGCCTTCGGTCGCCATGCCGACCGGAATGGCGCCGATCATGCGTGGGGCTCGCGTTGCTGGGCTGATCGATACATAGACCTTGCCGGCGAATGCGCCTGGGCGGCGGCGAGCGAGATCGGCGAGCCAGGGCAGAACGGCAGCGCGAAACGCCTTGAGGCTCGACGCCGTATAGGGAATGAGCTTGCCGCCGGCGGTGCTGCCGCCGGTTTCCTCGAAGGCGATCACCGCCTCGCTAGTGAGGACGCCGGTCTCGCCGGAGGCGACTCGGTCGAGCCACGGGCGTAGCGCATCATAGGGACGGATCGGCACGCGAGCGCGGAAGTCGTCGATGGTGTGGATGTCGGCGAAGCCGTGGGTGCGGCCGAAGTCGGTGTCGGCATTGTGCGCGAGGATTTGCCTCAAGAGCGTGGCCTGCGATGCTCTCGGCGTGGCGCGCGCACGATCAAAAAAGACATGCTCAGCGCGTGCAGCGTCGAGAACGACGCGCCATCCGCTCACGGACGCAGGCCCTGCTCAAAAACGCGGCGCGCCAGCGGGCGCAGATTGTTGCAGGAGAGCTCCGTCAGGCAGACGAGCTCGTCGCCCTGCGTGTATCCCGGATTGCTGCGCAGGAAGAACGCCACGTCGGGGCGCGCGGCCTCCTCGGGCTCGACCGTGGCCCACATCGGCCGCAGGTGTCCGCGCGAGCGGTCGAACGATACGATGCCGCGCTTGCTGTCGTAGTCCTCGTCGAAGCGCTGGTACGCAAGCTCTCGCATGATCGTGCGCGCCCAAGGCGGCGTTGGCATCTGCCAATGCGGATAGAAATCGATGGAGAACGCCGACAGGTATCGGTAGGTGCGGTGCCCCTTCACGATCAGAAACCAGTAGAGCGGCCGGTCGGGAGCTTGCGCCTTGATGGTGCCGGCGAAGCGAAGCCAGGTGAATGCGAGCGCCTGCGTGCCCCAATGAGCGCGCTCGATGATGGTGTCGCCGGAATAGACGGCGCGCAGGCTGCGACCGTCAACGGTAGCATCGACAATCGACAGGCTCGAAAATCCGGCGAGCATTCCGGATTTATCCCGCAGAATGACCACCCAATCCTTGTCGCCCAGGTCCTTTTCGAACAGCGAGGGAGAGCTTGCGTCGTAGTAGGTCGCGTAGAGATCGTACATCTGAGATATGGTTCGGCCCTCGAGGCTTGAGCGGCGTTCGACGTGAGCCAGCAGCCGTGACGAAGCGCGCTCGTGTCTGGTCGAACCGACGCGGCCCGAAAGCTCAACCTGAGTGTCCACGAACGCCTCCCGCGCAGGTCCGCAAGTCTGCGAGTCAACAAAGTCTGCGAGTCAACAAGTCCACCATTATCCTAAGCGATCGCCTGAGGCGATCGTTCGGCGCCCGCATCGAATTTGCCGTGCTCGTGGCCCCAGCCGTCGAAGCCCGGTCGGGTCTCGCGTGCGAACAGGTCGGCCCGGCGCATGGCCGCCGGGGTGTGATCGGTCACGATGCCGTAGAACTCGTCGGGCTTGCGCGAGTGCTCGCGCGCGATGCCGTCGAAGAGGGATGGCAGCGGCTTGTGCGTCGGATGCCCGATGGTAGCGACCAGGATCGGCTCGTGCAGCGTGCGCACGCGGTAGCCGGTCCCCATGCGTGGCTTGCCGCTGGCCGTGAGCTTGCGCCACACCATTTCGCTCTGCGGCGTGAAGCCCCACGCGCGTGCCACCTCCTGGGCTTGCCCGGTCGCCATCGCCCACCCGCAGGTCCACAGGAGCAGCAGGCAATCGCCGCGGGCGAGCAGGCCGACCGGCAGCGCCTTGATGGCATCAAGGCTCATGACGCCGTAATGCGGGTCAGCCCCCTTCGCGGTGCCGGCGGGACTGTAGTTTTTGAAGTCCCAGGGCGGATCTGCCACGATGACGTCGTAAGACAGCGGCGGGAGTTCGCAAAAGGGCCAGGCGCTCATCAGCGTCCTACATCACATCCAACGCTGCTTGGCAGCGTGGCGTCGCCCCCGCGACACTTGCAGCTTGGGTCAGCCCGCTGTGGCACCGTCCAGAGAGCATAGCGCGGTCCACAGGGACCCTGTGCATCGTTGCAAGCAACAATGTCAGACCGGCGATCGCTGGACAGCGTGACGGAACCAAACGTCCGTCCATAATCTGCAAACGCATTAATGAAATCAACTGGTTAGCTTAAGTCAGGAGCGGTGCCTGTGGATAACTTCAGCGGGCGAATTTGCCGTGGGCTTCACCCGAGCGGCCGCGCCGCAGTCGTTTACTGGCCGAGGACGAGCGGAAGTTTGCCGAAGCTCATCGCTGCCTGCAAAAACATGCTCGCCGCAACGAGGCCAGCGACCAGGATAACGGACTTTAATACGGTGAGTGTGAGCATCTTTCCCTCCTGTCGTACCCACTTGTTAGTCGCACCCGCGTATGGGGCGGTTCAGCGGAAACGTGGAGGATTTGAATTTTCTGGCGGCCCGAATGCTTTTTTATTGCTGGCGGACGTTGGTCCGGTTCCGTGGTTGGCGTCATTTCGCGACGCCCCTCTTAGGGTCGAGCACTGCTCAGGTCGAAATCCGCGTCGCAGCGCACTGGCAACTTATTGATCTCGCGTGCGTTTGGTTCACGAGTTGGATTGCGGCATCGGCCGTTTGGATGATGCAGTTCCGAACCGCCACAATCTGACCTGCCACAATTGAAGCTGCCACAATCGGAATTCCTGAAGCGTGCGCCGTCACTCATGTCGGCGACGATTTGTGTTTGGCTTGTCGACGGTGCTTTCCTGCTTTCGCGTCATTGTGGTGATCTGTTAGCTGCCGCTACGTGATTGGCAAGCCAGCATTTCTCCTCGCAATTGCAGTTTGAGGCAGCGCGCCGCGCGCGATCACCATTCGCGCGTCGCGCGAACGATACGCGCGGGACGAGTCTGTTGCAGCGCACGCTGATGTCGTTAGGCGTTGTCATGTCAAAAGATTTCTGGTTAACGTGCGCCTGCGCTGAGGAGGTAAAGTGTGTTGTTGCGGCGAGTTCAGGCGCGGGCCGCCCATAAAACCAAGATGCAAAATACGAAATCAAAACGAGTCTTGAGCGAAGTGAGTGACGTGCTGCGATGGGTCGTGTGCGGCCCGCAAGGCAGAAGCGCTGCGTGGTTCCCCACGTACGAAACGCGAGTGTTGTGTTTGCGTCGTAGTGCTGTGAATGCAGGCGACCTTGAATCCATGTGAGGGAGTGGTGTCAATGATTCCAAAATCCATACTTTGGCGAGGCGCTTTCGCGGCGCTAGTGACGGCCATGCTGACGTTGAGCGCAAGCGCGCAGACGGCGTCGGATCAAGATCCGACTCAGGCATACGCCCAGAGAGGAGAGTGCAAGCCTATGCTCAACGCGGCCGGAAAAGCCAAGTTCAGGCCGTTCACGCAGGCACGCGAGGTCCGCGGCGAGGGTGCGGCCATGGCCGATGCCATCGCCAACTGGCAGCGCGACGTCAGCGCCAAATACGGCAGCCAATGGATGCTGTGGGACAAGGCGGATGACAAGAACTCGAATTGTTCGCCAGCCCGGCCGGGCACTATCGGCAGCTGGTTCATCCGTTGCACGATCGAGGCGCGTCCGTGCGGCGGCGGTCCTGACACGGCCGCAGGCGCAGAGCCGGAGGATCCGCGCGAAGCCAGGGAATGCAGTGAATATCCGCGCCCGCGCATTCTCGAGGCTCAGCAGCGCATGAACGGCTGCGACGCTTGCGGTCGGCGGATCACGGTCGATGGTTCGTGCGGCCAACAGACCGAGCGCTGCCTGCGACAGTTCCAGGGCTCGCGCTTCGGTCGTGAGAAGGGGCTGGAAGTGACCGGCACCCCCAACATTAAGACCGTCCGCGCCCTACGCGAGTATTGCGAGCGCTGACGACGATCGAGAGGGTTGTAGGACTTCAAGAACTCCAATCAGGTCGCGGCGCCGCAAGGCCAGCGACCTGATTTGTGCTGTCTGCACGGATTTGGAGCAGACGTTTGAGGGAGATTGCCCTCCCGAATTGTGCTGATGGCGGCTGCCCTCCTGCGATTGGAGAACGCGCATGGCCGACTACAAGGTGGACAGCATCGCGGACGTCAGAGTAGCCGACGATCCATCGAGCGTGCGCGTTGCCGTGGTGGCTGGCGCAGAGCAGGTGGTTCTGACGATCAATTGGCGCAAGGCGAGCGATCTCATCGATCGGATGGCTGACGTCAACCAAGAGATCAGGCACTCGCTGTCGGTTCCCGACTGGCGCGCGCAACGCATTCGGGCCGGTTGCCACCGTACCGGTGTCGGCATTGCCATTCTCTTGTCTCTTCCGGTTCTCTACGGGCTCTTGCTGTGGGCGATCGGCGATCTCGATCCGCGGGCATGGCAGTTGGTTGGCGGCTTCCTGCTGGCCGCGCCAGTGGCCTATGGGGTGATTTGGCTGATTGGCTGGATCGTCGCCGGCTTTGTGGGCAAGCGCCACCGCGATGCGACGGAGGCCGGGCCCCGCGCCGCGGCGGAGCCCGAACCCGAACGTAAGCCAGCTGAGCCGCAGCTGAGCGCCTGAGGCTCTCACTGTCCGGCCTTAGGTGGCAGGGCGTGCGACCGCCAGCTGCGCCCTAACTTCTTCCTTCCGGCGCAGCTTGGGCAGAACAACCCGGGTATGGGCGGCTGTGCGAACATCGCGCACGACTGTTGCACCCACAATGAAGCCGAGTATCGCCAGAATACCCATTACGGTTATGTCGAACCGCGAGCGGAGCACATCCGGCAGGCGCTGGCCGACCATCATCAGCACGCTGACGGCTATCGAAAAGGCCGGCAGCATCAATACGGCAATCAAGATCCCATCCGCAAAGCGCTGCAGCAAAGCCGTCCCATTCTCGCCCAGCGCGCCAATCGGCTGCCACGGCTTCTGGCGAGCCAGCCAGCAGATGCCGATCGTGGTGAAGAATGGCAGCACACACCAGGGCGCGTTCGCCCTGATCCGCGTGACCCAGGTGGTCGGTCGAATCAAGGACAGCGCCTCGCTCAATCCGGTGGCATGGACGACGGATTCCCGGATCAGCTGCATCAGGAAAAACACGGCGATGGATATAAGCCCAGCCAGGAAATACTTGGCCCACGGCGTTTCCTTGGAGCGGGCATTGGCGCTGGTCGAGCCGAACAGCGCGCCGATCAGACCCGCAAAAGCGATCGTGGTGACAAAGAAACCGATGCCGATGAGTGTGGTCTGGCCGTAGACGGTGAGCTGGGCGTCCGTCAGGCTGAGGCCTGGCAACTCCCGCACGCGTTGCAGCATGATGTCGTACCAGAGCAGATAGTAGACAAGGAACCCGCCGATTGCGACCGCCAGGAACAGCCACAGAATGCGGTGTGTGCTGAGTGGACGGATGCTGCCCAGTCCCTCGAAGCCGGCCGCTTTGAGATCATCGAGACGAAGGTCCGCGACGTCGCCGGCACGAATGATCGACTTGGCTGCCAATCTCGCCACGCGGCTCAAGAGCAGCCGGTACTCGACCATGAAGTAGCCTTCGATCTTTTTCAGGTACTGCGCCAGCTGTTCGCCAGTGATGCGCACGGGTCGCGGCGTGACGGCTGGCACCGGCTCGGTTCCGAGATGGGCCTGGGCCGCCGCTTCGATCTGGGCGACGCGGACGGGATTGGCATGCGAGGCTCCGGAGAGCATTTCCGTCACGGCCGACAGCGCGCCGATCGAGCTGTCGCCCTCACGGATGCCGTCAAAGATCCGAATGATGTCCATGGCCAAGCGGGTCTTGCGGGCATGGGCGCCTTCGATCTCGCGCAAGAGTTCCATTTCCTCCTGGCTGAGAACGCGCGGACCCGATGCATTCCACTCGCGCACCCGTCGCAGCAAGGATGCGGTTTTGCGCCAGGCGACGACCGATTCAAGGTTGATGTTCCTGGCATTGTCGTCGGTGATGTAGATTTCCGCCGCTTCCAGGCTCTTCAAATTGCGGTTGTGCTCTTCGGGCGACGTATTGAACGCGCAATCTTCCAGATGTACGGCAAGCGCCTCGAACTCGCCGCGCAGATGGCCGGTGTCATGCATCCACGACAGGACATTGCGCTCGACTTCCCGAAACGGCGCGAAGGAATAGAGACCGAAGCTTGCGAACAGGGCGAGCACAAATGCCTGGTTGTCGAATTCCTGCAGGAACCTTGGAACCGGCCCCATGAGCTCGCTCAGAGACTTGATGAAAAAGCCGCCGAACAAGAACGCGGCCGCCATGGCGAGATAAGAAAAGACAAACAGAACGGTGAAAGCGACGCGAGCCGTCAGGCTGTAAGGCAGCTTGCGTCCGTCATTGTCGCGGACCACATCAGGCCGGAAGACCGCCCACAGCCCAGCGACCGCTGAGCACGCAATGATGGTGAGGACTGCTTGCGTCCAAGTTGTTACCATGATCGAAATCCTTGCACCTAGTCGCAGTAATGCGCTGCATCATGGTTAAGATTGCCTTGGAACGCAACACTTGTGAACAAAAAGCGCTTTTGTCCTCAATCGCTTGCGATCTTTTTGTGTTGATTTGTCAACGGAATTGGGCCACGCGACGCGCGTCACGAATCAGTCAAATTTCGTTGAGCGAAAACGTTTCGATCGGACTTCGTTGGCCGCCAAGATCAGCCGACAAGAGATGCTCGTGACCGTGCGAGAGACATTGCTGCCGCCACAACTTGTGCGGCTACCATAATGTGTCAGGCGCCACATTCTCGATGCTCATATGCGGCGCGGTATAGTGCCCGCTAGCTCGTGCTGGCCTCGCAAAGCCGCCGCACCAGAGCACGCATCGCCGTGGTTCCGGACGCAAAGCGATAGATCGCGGCGTCTGCCAGGGGCCGTTGGTAATTTGGCGATGCGGGCGTGAGCGTATCCCCGGTCGCCGTCAGCGTGTGGTTGAGGAAGCCCTCGTCGGTCGTTTGGTCGATGACGAGAAGGCAGCGGCCGAATGGCACGTTCTCCACCAGATACCGGAGCTCGTGGATGCAGCCGGCATTGGTTGCTGGAGAAGCTGCGCAGGTCCATCAGCACGGCCTCGCCATTCTCGACCAGACGCGGCACGGCGGCCTGCCAGGAATTCGGCATGGCAGAAGAAATTGTTGATGCGGAAACGGCCATCCGGATCGCGCACGCGATCGCGTTCGGCGAGGCTGCGGGTGAGCGAGGCCTGATCGCGCACGAAATGACGGCCGAGCTTGCGGCTGAGAAAATCGAGGAACTGGTGCGGCTGGACGGTGCTGAGCGCAACATCGGGTCCCGTGATCATCTGGACGCTGCCGATGTGCCGCCAGTGCTTGGCCACGCTGTCGAGCAGTGCGTCGCTGCGCCGACCAAGTGAGAACACGCGCAGGAATGTGAGGTCGCGGGTCACACGGACGGGTGGAGTGCCGAGCCTGCGGCCCGTCGCCAGCACGAGCTTGAAGGTGAGCAGCCCGACGGGGGCGGTCGCCGCCCACACCAGCCCGCCGAACAGCAGCCACATCGCGTACCAGGTCGCAAACAAGAGCCACAGCGCATCGAGCAGCAACGATTGATCGCTCAGCTTCCGTTGCCGATAGGCGGCGCTGATCCTGCGCGCCAGCAGCCAGCCGAGCGCTCCGAAGCCCGCGAGCGAGCCCACGACCGTCGCCCATATGACCCAGAGCACGCTCACGTGGAGCGCCACCACGATCGCGACGGCGACGTTGACGCCGCTACGCGAGAAGAGCGTCATGACGGCGACCCAGGTCCCGCTGACGATTATCGTCACCAGGGCGAGCACGAGGGGAGCGACCGCGCGTACGCGGCGGATGAGACAGAGCGCGATGAGCAGCGTCGGGGGGCCGTTCACGACCAGCCAGAGCCCGATCGTTCCCTGCGGCGCCATCGAGGAGCGGGCCGGCAGGTCGACGCCGCCGAATTGGATGTCGGGAATATCGGCTATCGACGCTGCCCATAGCCACAACGGCAGGAATGCCACCAGGTAGCCAACAACGGCCCACCATCGCGTGCGGCCCGGGATGATCAGCGTCAGAGCGAGGACAATGGGCCAGGCATAGATCCACACACCGATCAGGACGCCTGGCAGGTCGACCCGGAGCGGATAGACGAACCGTGCCGCAAGGGCAAAGACCACCGCGAAGGCGAGACCGGCGATGGTGTAGCGGAACGCATCGTGCCGCGGTCCCGCGATCGCAGCCTCGTAGAGCTCGGAGCCGGTCGGGCCGGCCACAGCCGCGGGCAGCGCGTGTGATGATACGGCCGGTGTCATCGCCGGGATCGAAGCGTCAAAAGCCGCAGACGCGGCCATCGCGCGCGCCACCGCTCGCCGGTATCCCCACAGCAGCAGCGCCGACAGCAAAAGCGTGAGAATTGGCGTGACGAAGATGATCAGGAGCAGTGAGCTGCCGACGACCTCCGGGGTGACTTCCTCAAGCATCGCGGTGCCCTAAAACGGATTCCGATCAATTTGACGCACACGCGGTTCCTCTGCTGCGCCCTCCTAATGCCTGCCGGCACAGACTGCGATTGCAGTCGTCGGCATCGATAGCGGAAGAGCTCGTTCCACATCGTCGGCCTCGATGACGACGCGTCAGGCCCGCGAGCGAGACCCCGGTCAATGCGAGCCTTTTGGCCGCGTCGATCACACCTGGGGTCGTGCCTCGGGCCGTTGGTGGGTCTTGTGACCAGCAATCATGGGATAAATCCGACGCGCGGCAGCCGCAAGCTGCTCAAAATAGATGTAGAGCACCGGCGTCATATAGAGCGTAAGCAACTGGGAGACGAGCAGGCCGCCGACCAGGGCCACGCCGAGCGGCTGGCGCAACTCGGCGCCGGCGCCGAAGCCGATAGCGATCGGCAGTACACCCAGCAACGCCGCCAGAGTCGTCATCATGATCGGCCGGAAGCGGAGCAGCGCGGCCTCATAAATCGCGTCGGCAGGCGCCTTGCCTTCGCGCTGAGTCACCAACGCGACGTCAATCATCATGATCGCATTCTTCTTCACGATGCCGATCAGCATCAGCAATCCGACCACCGCGATCAGGCTGAGATCCATGCCGTACAATTGCAAGGCCAGAAGTGCGCCAATCGCCGCCGATGGCAGGCCGGTCAGGATCGTCAATGGATGGATGTAGCTCTCATAGAGAATTCCAAGCACGATATAGATCGTCAACACCGCGGCAAGCAGGAGAATGTCCTGGTTGGCGACCGAATCCTGGTAGGTCTTGGCGTTACCGGCGAATGTCGTGGTGAGCGTGGTGGGAAAGTTCTGCTCTGCCTTCAGTTGATCGATGCGCGCCACAGCGTCCCCCAGGGATACGCCGGGTGGCAGGTTGAACGAGAGAGTCACAGCGGGAAGCTGTCCAAGCTGATTGATGGTGAGCGACCCCGCCGTACGCTCGATGCGCGCAAAAGCGCCGATCGGCACGAGCTTTCCCTCATTATTCCGGATACGCACATCCGGAAGCTCCGCCGTCGTCCAGTTGAGCCCTTCGTTGAAGTCCATGATCACGGAAAAGCTGTCGCCAGTGCCATAGATGGTCGAAACCTGTCGGCTGCCAAATCCGGAATAAAGAGTCGAGCGCAGTTGCGCGGCCGAGATCCCGAGCGAGCTGGCCTTGCTCCTTGTCGACGATCAGCGTCGCCTGCGTGGCGTTGATCTGCAAGTCACTATTGACGTCAGTGAAGGATCGGATCGCGACTCATGGCATCAGCCATCTTCTGCGACGCTTCATAGAGTTCAGCCCGGTTGAGGCTTTGCAGCACGAATTGGTATTCGGCCCGGCTTGAACGTCCTCCGATCCGCAGGTTCTGCACCGGCACGGCGAATGTCCTGATGCCGGCAATGCGCCCGGTATCGCGCCGCAGATCGGCCAACACCCTTTGCATCGCCGGGCGTTCACCGCGCGGCTTCAGCTCGACGAACATCCGGCCGTTGTTCAACGCATTTCCGCCGACGATGGACGCTACGCTGGCGACGTGCGGCGATGCCAGGAAGATTTTTTCTACCTGCTGCTGCAACGCGATCATGGCCTCAAACGAGATGTCCTGCCGCGCCTCAGTCGAGACCGAGAGCTGCCCGATGTCCTCCTGCGGAAAAAGACCTTTGGGTGTCACGATGAGCAACCATGCGGTGCCCACAAGTGTTGCGGCAAAGACAACGAGCATCCACGGCTTGTGGCGCAGGTTGATCTGCAGTGTGCGATCGTAGCCACGGAGCACGGCATCGAACCCACGTTCGAAATACATGCTCCAGCCTTTCTTTTCGTTCGTGTTTGTTCGGCTGCGGCAGGATCTTCGAGGCCAGCATCGGCGTCAACGTCAGGGATACGAAAGCCGACGCCACGATCGCGGTTGTCACCACCACGGCGAATTCGTTGAAGATGCGACCGATGATGCCACCCATCAGAAGCACGGGAATAAACACGGCAACGAGCGAGACTGTGATCGAGATGATGGTGAACCCGATTTCGCGACTACCCTTGAGGGCTGCCTCAAACGCCCCGAGACCGTCCTCCTCCATATGCCGGTGGATGTTCTCGACCATGACGATCGCATCGTCGACGACGAGGCCGACGGCGAGCGTCAATCCAAGCAGTGAGATGTTGTCGATGCTGAAATTGAACAGATACATCGCGCCGAGCGTGGCGATGAGTGAAATGGGAACGGCAAGAGCCGGAATGACGGTGGCGGAGACGTGGCGCAGGAACAGGAAAATCACCAGGATGACGAGGCAATCGTCAGGGCAAGCGTGAACTGCACGTCATGCACGGCGTCGCGGATCGATACGAGCGATCGTTGAGGACGTTCAAACTTGCGGCGCGCGGCAATTGGCTTCTCGAAGCTCGGCAGCAACGCCCTGATGCGATCGACCACCTCAACCGTGTTGGCCTCTGGCTGACGGAAGACACCGAGCACAATCGCGCGCGTTCCCTTGTACCAACTGGCGGTCTGATTATCTTCGACCGAATTGATGACGACGGCCAGGTCGCCGAGCCGCACCGGGCGATCGCCGCGCATCGCGACAATGATGTTACGGAACTGGTCCGCCGTGGCGAGCTCGGTCTGTGCCTGAATGGTCAGCGATTGCTGCAGGTTTTTCAGCGTGCCGATCGGCGTATTGGCGTTTGCCGCCGTGATCGCCTGCTGGACCTCGTCGACGCCGATGCCGCGGGCCGCAAGCGCATCAGGATTTAGCTGCACTCGAACGGCATATTTCTGACTGCCGAACACCTGCACCTGCGCCACACCCTCAATCGTCGACAATGCCGGCGAAATCACCTGCTGGGCGAAGGCGTCCATATCCGGAAAGCGGCGCGACGTCGCTGCTCAACGTCAGGATCAGGATCGGAGCGTCGGCCGGATTGACTTTGCGGTAGCTCGGCGGGTCGGTCATATCCGCCGGTAATTGCCGCTGGACCCGCGCGATCGCCGACTGCACGTCGGCGGCGGCAGCAGTCGATGTCGCGATTGAGATCGAACTGCAATGCGATCGAGACCGAGCCCTGCGAGCTTGTCGCGCTGATAGTGTCGATGCCGGCGATGGTCGAGAACTGCTTGATCAGCGGCGTGGCCACCGAATTGGCCATCGTGTCCGGCGAAGCGCCGGGAAGCGAAGCCGATACGTTGATGACCGGAAATTCCGTGCGCGGCAGCGCAGCGACCGGAAGAAACATGTAGGCGAAGATGCCGCTGACGACGAATGCAGCCGACATCAGCGTCGTTGCGATCGGGTGCCGGATGCAGAATTCGGAAATGTTCATCGCGGCGCACCTCCGAATTGGGCTCGGTCAGTGCATCGGCGGTAGCGCCTTTGCGGTCACCAGCCGGTGCACCGACTTCGGTCACGCGAGCGCCGTCGACGAGGCGCATCTGCCCCTCGACAATGACTCGCTCCCCTTCGTTCACTCCCGTGCCGGAGAGCGGCACGATCACCTTCGATGGCGACGACTTGAACCATGCGCATCTCCGCCTTCTGGTCCGGGCTTTGCGACGAAGACGAACGGCCCGCGTCTGGCTGCTCTGGATGGCGACCGCCGGGATGAGCGCAGTCTTCGGCCGGACATCGAGATCGATTTCGACATCGACGTACATCCCGGGCCACAGTTCCAAGGTTTCGTTGGCAAAGACGGCTTTGGCGGCAATGGTTCCGGACGTGGAATCGACGGAGCTGTCGACGAAATTAAGCTGCCCGGTGGCGAGCGCCTCGTTCGATCCCGGCACGTAAACCCGCACGGCCGCCGGCACACTTTGGCTCAATGCCTTGCGAAGGGCCGCGAAATCGCGCTCGGCAAGCGTGAAAGCCACGCGGATGGGCGCGATTTGCGTGATGGTCAGCAATCCGGTGGAATCATTCACGCTGACGAGGTTTCCCGGTGTCACCCTGACGGCCCCGATGCGGCCATCGATAGGCGCTTCGATCTTGGTGTATCCAAGCCGTAGATTGTCGGTCTGAAGTTGGGCCTGGTCGGCCTCGACCGTCGCTTGCGCGACTGTTGTGATCTGCGATCGCCTGATCGAGCTGCTGTCGGGCCGCGGCGTTAGTCTGAATCAATCGCTGGTAGCGCTCCAGGTCAGCCTCGGTTCGCGTCAGCGTGGCCTGGTCTTTCTGAAGCTGAGCCTCGTCGCGTGCGATGGTTGCTCTGATTTCCCGATCGTCGAGTGTGAACAGCAGATCACCCTTCTTGACGAATTGACCATCCTTGACGTGCTGCTCCAGCACTTGGCTCTCGATGCGAGACTTCACGATGACGGTAGCGAGCGTTTCAAGGATCCCGATGGTCCGGCGTCGGATGGCGAAATCCTCGACTCGGACCAGTGCCGTCGTTATCGGAACAGAAGCGACGCCCGTTCCCGCACCGCCGCGCTGCTTCCCCGTAACGGCAGCGCGGTTGGGGCCATAAAAGTGGTACGCAGCCAAACCTGTCGCGGCCAGCACGGCAGCAAGAGCTAAGGGCTTGATGATACGACGATTGTTCATGATGTCTCACCCTGCTTGCCACGATGCCCGCCGCAGCGATCGAGTTCCGTCCTCAGAAAACTTAGCAGCAGAAGTAGATGTCCGGATTTTTGAGGCCCCGATCGCCAAGTCGTCTAAAGCGTGTCTTGCAACGAACCCGATCTCGTTGCAATCGGCAAGGAGAATGCGGCGACACAGCGACAAGCTGGCAAGTCTTTCGCCCCCAACAGTGCGCCGTCGGCTTTGCGCGGCAGTATCGACGCGTGATCAATCGTTGCGGCGGATCGCGCCGCTGTCCTGCTCGAGGAGCACTTTGCCCAGCCAGTTCTTGAGCACCAACGTACAGCGTCGGTTGTTGTCATCCGTGAATATGCAGCGCGCTTGGTATGAGACGTCCAAGAGCGGCGGGCTTTTCCATTCCATGGCTCGGTTGCGCGCGTCCCAGGTGCCGGGCGCAAGGAACAAGAAGGTGCCCGAGGAGGAGAAGATCCAGAACGGATAGCCGTTGGTCTTCGGGTCGTAGCCGACCACGATCATGTCCTCGGTGCCGTCGGTTTTGCCTTCGGTCCTGGCCTTGACGAATTTGCGGTCGAGCATCCATTCGTAGATCTCGATGTAGGAGAGGTCGGGCTTCTGTGGCTGCAGCGTCTTGACGCGCACGTCCCAGCGCCCGACGAATTTCTCAAGGACATTGTCCTGGGCGCGCGGCGAGCCGCCGGCGAGACCCATAACCAGTAGACCTGCGACTACGCACCGCATGCCAATCCGGGTCAGAAGCAGGCGAACGCCGTACCTCTCGTGGTCTCGCGTCAAATGGATCCGCATCCGAGCCCCGCTGGGTTCGGATCGGATGATACCCAATTGGGCGGGGACAGTCAGCGACGGTAGGCTAGCCGATCCGGACTTTCATCTGCTGCGCCACGCTTTCGTCGCGTCGACATCCACCGACCCATCATCGCGTACCACAACCCGATAAACCTCACGCGCGCTCTCCTTGCTGATGAAGCCGTTGCGCAGGTCTTCCGCCACAAGCGCGGGATCGCGCTCGGCCGCGTTGCCGAGCCCGCCGCCGCCCGGCATCTCGACGATGAGCCGGTCGCCTTTCGGGATCACCTGGTTGCCGCGCGACTTGAGCATCGCGCCTGACCCCAGACGGACGATGCCGGCGGCGCCGTCCTGTCCGCCATTGCGGCCGCGGGCCGGAAAATCGACGCGCTGGAAACGCGCGAAGATTGCAAACGGCGCGTCCTCGCGGCTGCCGATCTCCATCACTTGGCCTAGTCCGCCACGCAGCTTTCCGCTGCCACCGGAATCGGCGCGCAGCTCCTTTTTCCAGATGACGAGCGGCGTGGTCGCCTCGGTGACCTCGATGGCGATCCCTTTCACACCTGACGGGAACGGCGTCGCCGCAAGGCCGTCGAGCTTGGGATGCGCGCCCATGCCGCCGCTCTGGAAGGTCTGCGACATGAACGGGGTTCCCTGACCCGCGGTGTTGCCGGTGATACCGGGGCCGGCGCCGAGCCGCAGGCTCCAGCTTGCGCCCGTTCCCTCGGCCGGAACTTGGCCCGGCAACGCCTGCGCGAAGCACCCGAACACGACATCAGGCAGCATCTGGCCGATCACCGCACGCGCGGTGACGGGCGCCGGAAATAGCGCATTCACAATGCAGTTGTCGGGCGCCGTGACGCTGATGCGCGCAAGCACGGCGGCGTTGTTGGCGAGCCGCGGCGCTACCAGGCATTTGACGCCGAAGCTTGTATACGCATCGGTGTAGCAGAGCGGGCAGTTGATGCCGTAGCGCGACACGCCCGAGGTGCCGGCGAAATCAATGCGGATGATGTCGTCCTCGATCGTCAGCGTCGCCTTGAGATCGAGCGGCTGATCGAAGCCGTCGATCCGCATCGCGTGCGACCAGGTGCCCTTCGGCAGCTTCGCGATCGCCTCGCGCATCGAGGTGTCGCTGGCGCTGAGGATGTGCTCGCTCAGCGCATCAAGGTCGGCGATCTTGTACTCCTCCATCATGCGGATGAGCCGGTTGGCGCCCGCATCGTTGCTTGCCACCAGCGCATAGATATCGCCCTCAAGCCGGTCTGGCTCGCGGCTGTTGGCGCGCAGCAGGTTCATCAGCCAGGGGCTGATCTTGCCCTCGCTGCACAACGGCATGATCGGGATGAACAGGCCTTCCGCGAACACATCGCGCGAGTTCGGGTCAGGGCCATTGCCGCCGATGTCGGCGACATGGGCGGTGCAGGCGAACAGCGCGACCAGGCGACCGCCAAGAAAGGCGGGCGTCACCACGGTCAGATCGAACAGATGGCCGGTGCCTTTCCAGGGATCGTTGGTGACGTAGGCGTCGCCCGGGCGCATCTGCTCCGGCGGGATCACCTGCATGAACTGCTTGACCGAGCGCGCCATCGAGTTGATGTGCCCGGGCGTGCCGGTGACGGCCTGCGCCAGCAGTTGCCCGGACGGATTGAACACGCCGGCAGAGAGATCACCTGCCTCGCGCACCACGGTGCTGAATGCGACCCGCATCATGGTGCGAGCCTGCTCCTCGACCACGGCGATCAGCCGGTCCCACATCACCTGGTTGCGGATCTTCTGGAAGTCACTGCTCATGACGTCTGCCGCTTCAGGATGAGGTGGCCATGCACGTTGACGTGCCCATCGAACGCCGAAGGCACAAACGTCGTCGTCTGGTCCTCGATGATCACCGCCGGTCCCGCGAACGTGGCGCCCTCCTGCATGGCGTCGCGCCGGATGACGGAGGCGGTCACGAACTTGCCGATCTCGCCGTCGAACACGGGCTTCGTCCGCTCGATTGGCGCGGGACCGACAGGGCCGTGCGCACGCGCTTTGGCTCGGTGCCGTGTCCTTGCGCTTGCCGACCAGCACCAGCATCCAGGTCAGCGCCTCGACGCCAAGGTTCGGGATCGTGCGGCTGTAGGTCTTGCGATATTGCTGATCGAACAGCTCCTGCAGCGTGGCTGCGTCTGCGTCGATGTAGTCGCGCGCCGGCAGCTCGACATTGAGCTCATGGCCCTGGCCGCGATAGCGCATGTCGGCAAAGCGACGCTCGGCCAGCTCGTCGTGATGGCCGGCGAGATGGATGATCGCCTCGGCTTCGCGGCGCAGCTCGGCAAACATCGCATTCGACGCGCTGGGCGTCGAAACGATTGAGTGACACGAGCTGCGAGTTGACGGCTTCATAGGCGATCGGCGCCCGCAGGAAGCCATAGGCTGAGCCGACGCCGGCGCCCTTCGGCACCACGACCGTGTCGATCCGCAGCTTCTGGGCGATGCGCGCGGCATGCAGCGGCGCTGCGCCGCCGGTCGCGATCAGAACGCGGGATTCGACGTCGTCGCCGTTGTCGGCCGCATGCACGCGCGTGGCGTTCGCCATGTTCTCGTCGACGATCTCGATCATGCCGGCGGCAGCGGTGGCAACGTCAGTCGCCAGCGGCGTGGCGACCTCGCGCGCGATCGCGTCGCGGGCGCGCGCCTCATCGAGCGTCATGGTGCCGCCCGCAAACAAGCTGGCGTCGAGCTTGGCGAGCACGAGATCGGCGTCCGTGACGGTCGGCCGCCGTCCGCCCAGCGCGTAGCAGGCCGGACCGGGATTGGCGCCGGCGCTCTCCGGCCCGACCTTGATCCGGCGCAGCTCATCGAGCTCGGCGATCGAGCCGCCACCGGCGCCGATCTCGATCATGTCGATCACCGGCACGCGCAACGGCAGGCCCGCTGCCGGGCAGGAAACGGCAGACGCGCGCGACCTCCATCGAGCGGCTGTGGCGCGGCTCATAGTCGTTGAGCAGGATGATCTTGGCGGTGGTGCCGCCCATGTCGAGCGCAATCGCCTGCGGCGCGCCGAGCTCCTTGGCGAGATGCTGGCCGAGAATGGCGCCGCCTGCCGGTCCCGATTCCACCAGCCGGATCGGAAACCGGATGGCGGTCTCGACCGCGGTGAGCGAGCCGCTCGACATGATCATCAGGAGCGGACCAGCGAGACCCATGTCCTTGAGCGCGCGCCGAGCTTGCCGAGATAGCCCGCCATCAGCGGCTGGATGTAGGCGTTGGCGACCGTGGTCGAGGTGCGCTCGTATTCGCGGATCTCCGGGCAAACCTGGTGCGAGAGGCTGACGTACAGGTCCGGACATTCTTCGCGCAGGATCTCTCCGATGCGCAGCTCGTGCTTCGGTTCGCGATAGGCGTGGATGAGCGACACCGCGACCGACTGGATGTGCTGCTCGAGCAACGTGCGGGCGAGCGCACGCACTGCGCCTTCGTCGAGCGGCAGGAGCACGCTGCCATCCGCCGCGATGCGCTCCGGCGCCTCGAGCCGCAGTGGGCGGGCGACCAGTGGCGCCGGGCGGACCATCTCGAGGTCATACTGGTCGAAGCGGTGCCCGAACGCGAACTCGAGCGTGTCCTTGAAGCCCTGAGTTGTGATCAGCGCGGTGCGCGCACCGCGCCGCTCGATGATGGCATTGGTGCCAAGCGTAGTGCCGTGGATGGTGAGGCTGACGTGGTGCGCCGCGACGCCCGCCTTCTCCAGGACCAGCGCGATACCGCGGACGACCCCTTCCTCCGGGGCCGCGGGAGTGGTCAGAACCTTTCCCGAAAAGAAGCCCTTCGGGGTCTCGAGGACGACATCCGTAAAGGTCCCCCCAATATCGACGGCGAGCCGGCAACCTTCCATTATCAGCGCTCAGAATTCCCCCAAAGACTTACCGGATACCAATAAGCCGGTCACAAGGACCGCGCACCTGGTATTTGCTGGAGGCTCGAGGGAAACGCCCGTGCCGGCGCTAGTCTAGGGGGCAAGTCATCGCCATCGGCTGGCGCTTGCGCACGGCTCATTGAGCCGGGTATCGGCGGGGTCTTGAGCTTGAGATACGCACCCTTACGATGCGCGCTTTTGCACGAATTGGGCCTCCTCACGCAACGCCTGCGCGCAGAACTCGCTGCAGACGAGCTGATTGTCAGCAGGGAGGGCTTCGATGCCGTGCTCGGTGATCCGGAACGGCTCATTGCAATAGGCGCAACGCTTGCTCATGCTGACAAGGGACGGCACCTTCATGACTGCTCCTGCGAGTGAACGTAGCCTCCAACTATAGCGTGAGTTGGGCGTAGGCTTGATGACAGTATGGCGTTCATACGCAGCAAATGTCGTTGACAACGTTCTAACTTGCGGGCGCGATTTTGATTCTATACTCGGCGGTGCGCCGATGTGGTGTCCGTATGCGATGGGCACAGGATCGGTTTGTTGACGGGAGGTCATCATGCAAAGCCACTTCGCCAAGGCGCTTGTCCTGGCCGCCATCGCCGCCGTCGCGGCTCCTTCCGCGCAAGCGCAGCTGCTCCCGATCAGCGTCGAGCTCGGCGACGTGTCGCTCACCAAGCTGCCGTTCGTGATGGCGGCGGAAGCCGGCATCTACCGGCGCAACGGTCTCGACGTGAAGCAGTACATCACGCCGCGCGCCGCCGAGCTGATCCGCCACAGCTCCGGCGTCGTCGTGCCCAAGGAGTTCGTCGGCACCGGCGCTCGGCGACATCAACATCGGCGGCGGCAGCCCGACCATCGTGCGCATGACCTCCGACGCGCGCGCGCCGCAGCGCGTCGTGCTCGCCACCAACGATCCGGTGTCGCGCTTCCACATCATGAGCCGTCCCGACATCACTCGACCCGAGGACCTCAAGGGCAAGCGCATCGGCTTCTCGAGCGTCGGGCGCGCTCAGCCACTACGTGCTGATCCTGTGGGCTCGCAAGCATGGGCTGGGACTCCCGTGCGCGACATCTCGCTGATGGCGAGCGGCATGGGCGGCGAACTGATCAAGAGCGGCCGCGTCGATGCCTTCTCGGCCGACGAGATCGCGGTCGGCGAGGCGATCCACGCCGGGCTACCGGGATCTGGTCGATACCGGCGTCTACAAGTTCCCGATGCCCGGCTCCGGCGTCAATGCGCTCAAGGATCTGGCTGCCGAACAATCGCGAGACGGCTGCGCGCTTCGTCAAGTCGACGGTCGATGCGCTTGCGCTGATCCGGAACGACAAGCAGGCCGCCTTCGCCGCCATGGCGAAATGGTACGGCATCACGGATGCGCGCACGCAGGAGCACGATCTATGCGCAGGCCGTGCAGCTGCCGGCCAAGCCCTATCCGTCGGTCGAGGGCATCAAGACCATGATGGAGATCTACGACTATCGCGAGATGCGCGTTCACAGGCCGGAGGATTTCTACGACGCGAGCTTCGTCAGCGAGCTCGACAAGAGCGGCTATATCGACGGCCTCTACAAATAACCGCCCGACAGAAAACGTCCGCAACATCGGACACTGCAGCGCATGCGGGGCCCCGTGCGTCAGCGACGCTATGACAACTCCGGGTTCCTCTCCTCGAGTAACGATTCCGCGCGGCTCGCGAGTCGGGCTCAAGAATTGTGACCAATGAAACTTGGCCACTGACGACCACCAGCATCGGCAGCTTCCCGCGGCCGAACTGGCTTGCCGACACCGAGCGCAACCGCGTCACCTTCCGGCTCGAAGGGCGAGGCGCTGCGTCAGGCGCAGGACGACGCCACCATCGTCACGTTGCGCGAGCAGGAGGAGATCGGTCTCGACCTCGCTCACCGACGGCGAGCAGCGCCGCGAGGGCTTCATCTTCCACATGACCCGCACCTGGGACGGCATCGATCTCGTCAACCAGGCGCCGAAGGAGATCTATCGCCGCCGCCGCCAGCCGCGCATGGTGCCGCGCATCACCGGCAAGATCAAGCGGCGCACGCCGGCGACCGTCGAGGACGTGCGCTTCGCCAAGGTGCACACCGACCGTCCGGTGAAGATGGCGCTGGCCGGGCCGATGACCGTGATCGATAGCGCGCTCAACGAGGCCTACAAGGACGAGGCCGAGCTGGCGATGGACGTCGCCGCCGCGGTCAATGCCGAACTGCTCGACCTGCAGGCCGCCGGCTGCGACATGTTCCAGCTCGATGAGCCGGCGATGACCCGCTACCACGAGAAGGTCATGGACTACGGCGCGCGTGCGCTCGACCGCTGCCTCGAAGGCGTGACGGTGCCGACGATCGTGCATCTCTGCTACGGCTATCCGGGCGGTGCCGAGCTGCAGCACCACTACACCTATCCGGAGCTGCTCGACCGCCTGATGCAGACCAAAATCGCGGGCTTCACCGTCGAGTTCGCGCGCAGCGACTACGACCCGGCGATCCTCAAGCCCTATCGCGACCGGCTGTTCATGTTCGGCTGCATCGATCCCGGCAACACGCCGGTGCCGTCACTCGACAGCGTCAAGCGCCGGATCGCGCGCGCGCTCGAGCATCTCGACCCGACGCGCATCCTGCTTGCGCCCGACTGCGGCCTGATGACGATCAGCCGCGCGCTCGCGCGCGAGAAGCTCAAGCTGATGGTGCAAGCCGCGAGGGAGTTGCGTGGCTCGTAGGTTGGGTTAGCGCGGCCGATGCGTTGCAATGGAAGGCGCGTTGATCCGCGCGTAACCCAACGCGGTCATTGTTGGGTTACGCGCGGATCAATGCTGTGCGCGATCGTGCATGCAGCGGCCACGCTAACCCAACCTACAAGCTACAATGCGCCCGCGGCTAGAATTCGTCCGGGCAGGGATCGACCATTGCCCAGAGCTCGGGGCCGTTCTTCACGCGCTTCATCTCGGGCGTGAGCCCGCCGTTGCGGCTGATCCAGTCCTTCACCGACTGCGGATAATATGACATCAGCTCCGCGGTGCCGGCGTAGCTCGTGATCTTCAAGCCGAAGGTCCACGCCTTGTCGTAATAGGCCTGATGGAAGCCGAGGCTCGCCTTCGGCGTCACGCAGATGCGGTTGAGCGGCACGATGCCGAGCACCAGCGTGCAGGCCGAATTGCAGATGCCGTCGATGATGACGCGCTCGCCGCGGTCTCTGATCTTGGCGTATTTCGTTTTGTAGTCCTCGACGTAGCCGCCGTGGTCGCGCGTAATGCGATAGTCCGCGGCAGCGACTGACGTCCACAGAACAAAAAGAACGGCCGCCAAACGCACCATGAATCCCCCGATCCCGATACCACGTACGCCTGATGATCGGATACGGCAGGAATTGGGCACAGTGACGGTTGGAATCAGGTTAATCCCAGCCAGTTTTGGCCGGGGTGGCGCACGCCAAATGCGAACTCGTCAGATCACATCCGCGAGAGTTTGGCCATGCAGATCGATGCCGAGGCCCTGGAGCGCGGTGTCGTTGACCTCGCCGCCCATCGCCTTGAGACTTCTCCTCGCGAATGAGCGACATCAGGCCGCGTCGCAGCGCGAGAAACTCCGACGACATCATCATGGATTGCTGGCGCGGCCGCTCGAGCGGTATTGCAATCTCGGCTTTGATCGTGCCCGGCCGCGCCGTCATGCAGTAGACGCGGTCGGAAAGAAAGATCGCCTCGTCGATGTCGTGCGTGACGAACAGCACCGAGGTCTTCAGCCGCTGCCACATGTTGGTGAGGATCTGCTGCATGATCACGCGCGTCTGTGCATCGAGCGCGCCGAACGGCTCGTCGAGCAGCAGCACCTTGGGGCCGGTCGCCAGCGCCCGGATGATGCCGACGCGCTGCTTCATGCCGCCCGACAGACTATCCGGATACTGGTTCTCGAACGAGAGCAGACCCGCGAGGCCGAGCAGCGTGCGCGCGGACGTCTCGCGCTTGCTGCGATCGATGCCCTTCATCTTCAGGCCGAACTCGACGTTCTCGCGCACGGTCTTCCAGGGGAACAGCGAATATTGCTGGAACACCATGCCGCGGTCGGCGCTCGGCCCCGCGACCGGCTCGCCATCGACCGCGACCTCGCCGCGTGTCGGTTTGAGAAAGCCCGCGACTGCGTTGAGCAGCGTGGACTTGCCGCAGCCTGACGGCCCGATGATTGAGACGAACTCTCCCGGGTTGACGCAAATCGCTGCGTCGGACACCGCTTCGACCGGTCCTTCCAGCGTGTCGTAGCTCAGGCTGAAATTCGTGACCGTGACCCGGCCTTTGCTGACGGCGACGGCGGCTAGCGCTGTCATGTCTTTCCCCAGGGCATGATGACCCGCCCGACGCCGCGGATCACGGCGCTTGATGCCAGCCCAAGCACGCCGATGCAGATCATGCCGAGCGCGATGTCGGCATATTGCACCAGCGAGTACGCCTCCCAGGTGAAGTAGCCGATGCCGAACTGGCCCGAGATCATCTCCGCGGCGATCAGCGACACCCAGGCGACCCCCATACCGACGGTGAGGCCGGTGAAGACGTAGGGCAGCGTCGCCGGGAAGTAGACCTCGCGGAAGATCGACGCTTCGCGCGCGCCTAGACACTGCGCGGCGCGAACCAGCACCGGATCGACCATCGCCATGCCGTGCAGGGTGTTGAGCAGGATCGGGAAGAACGAGCCGAGAAACGTGATGAAGACGATGCTCTCCTCGTTTGTCGGCCACAGCATGATCGACATCGGCACCCAGGCGATGGCGGGGATCGGGCGCAGCACCTCGGCGATCGGGAATACGAATTCGCGCACCAGGCGGAAGCGGCCCATCACCAGCCCGAGCGGGACTGCGACCACGGCCGCGGTCATGAAGCCGAAGAAGATGCGCCGGCAGCTCAGCAGCACGTGTGACATGAAGGTGCTGCTGTGCAGTGCCCGCCTCAGGCTCTCCAGCACCATCTCGGGCGAGGGCACGTTGACGAAACGGACGTGAAAGCTCACGCGATATGTCGTCAACAGGTGCCACGCAAGCAGGAACAGCGCGAGCGAAAGCGCCCCGATCGCAATTGCTCGCAGCTGGCGCCAATGCAAGGCCAGCCAGCGCTGCGCGTAGGCTTTCCAATTCGGTGCAGGGTGGGGCGGCAGCACCGCGTTGGGCGCCGCCGCCGACGCCGGCATCTTGGCTGCGGCGGCCACGGGTGTTGGCTCAAGCTTGCGGGCGGCGTTGTCCACGGATCAACCTCCGCTGACCACAGCCTTCAGCGCCTCGTCGAAGCCGAGCACGCGGCCGGCGTTCTTGGCCGCATACTCTTCCGCGTCCTTCTTGAGCAGGAACGGCGCGATCGCGCTCTTGTCGCCGCCGAGCGCGTAGTAGGCCTGGTCGGCAAACAGCTTGATGCCGCGGGCCGTGTCGAACACATAGGCCATGTTGATCTTCTTGCCCTTGGCCTTGAGCGAGGCATAGGCGCCAAGCGTGCAGGCTGCGCTGCTGAAGGGCTCGATGCCTTCGCCGTCAACCCACACCTCGCCGGCCTTGCGCGGCTCGCGAGACGGGCTTGCTTGCAGAACTTGTCCTCGCCCTTGACCTCGTAATTGTCGAGCGACTTGAGCTGGGCGTCATAGTCGAGCTTGAGCTCGGCATAGGCCTTGCGCACGTAGCTGTCGTCGACCCACTTGGTGACGTCGAACTCCTTCATGCGTCCGAGGTTCTGCAGGACCTTCACGTCCTGCGCGGCGGCGTCGATCAAGCTCGGCTTGATGGTCGGATCGGTGGTCATGTTGCCGCCTGGTCCAAGGAAGATGTAGACCACCTCCTTGTTGATGCCGGTCCACTCCTGGATCTTTTCCGAGGCGAGCTTGGGATCGGCGCGGAACCACGCATTGGCTTCGATCAAAGCCTTGATGTAGGCGACGACGACCTCGGGATATTTCTCGGCGAAGTCGGTGCGCACCACCACGCCATGCCAGGTCGGCAGATTGGTCTCAACGCCGTCGAAGATCTTGCGCGCGAAGCCGCGGAACGGCAGCAGTTCGGCGAACGGCACGAAGTCGGCGTGAGCGTCGATCTTCTTTTCCTGCAGGTTGGTCGAGCCGACCTCGGGCGTCTGGCTCACGAGCTGGAAGTAGTCGGCTGGCCAGCCGCGATCCTGCATCGCCTTAAGCACCATGCCGTGCGCGGCGGAGCCGAACGGCACGCTGACCAGCTTGCCCTTGAGGTCGGAGAGCTGGAAGTAGGGCGAGTCCTTGTGGACGACGAGGCCGTTGCCCGATCCGTACTGATTGTAGGCGGCGACCGCGATCAGGCGGCTCTTGCTTTCCGGATTGGTCTGGAAGGTGAAGCCGTTCACCACCAGCGGATAGTCGCCCATCATGCCGAACTGCAGCTTGTTCGCCATCATGCCGTTGGTGACCGGCGGGCCGGAGGTGAAGTTGTTCCACTCGAACTCGAACTTGATGTTGGCGTACTTGCCGTCCTTGGGCAGATATTTCTCCAGGAGTTTGAGCTGGCGAATGATGGTGCCGGCCGTCACCGTATTGGTCGTGGTGTCCTGCGTGCCGATCCCGACATTGACGACAGTCTGCGCCTCGGCGGTGTTGATAAAGCCGTAGGTGGCAACCGCGAGCGCAACAGCCGCGAGTTTGTGACCTAAATTCTTGTGACCTAAGCTCTTGTGACCCAAGTTCCTGCTCATGACGGCACCTCTGAATTTGTGGGTGAACTCGGGCGTTTCTTTCCCGCCATGGCATCTTTGGGCCGCATGGAAAGCCCGGCAATTCTCGTTGCGGGGAGCGCGTCGATTAGTTGCCTTTAATGGTCCGCTGCTCAGTTCTTGCGCAGCTTTTGTCCACATGCGCCGTCTCTCTAGGCAGATCACCCGTCCTGCCCGCGCATCTCCTGCAGCACGTCGAGCCGCCGCACGACGATCTTCGACTTGCCGACCGACGACCACATGCTTGTCCTGCAGGCGCTTGAGGCTGATGGTGACCCATTGCCGGGTCGCGCCGACCATGTGGGCGAGATCGGCATGGGTGAAGGCCGCGCCGATCAGGATGCCGTCCGGGGTCCTTCACGCCGTAGAGATCGACGAGATGCAGGAGCAGGTGCGCGAGCCGCTCGGTGATCGAGCGCGTCCCAAGCATCTGGGCCAGCGCCGAATAGCACTTGCCCTTGAAGGTCAGGCCCTCGATCAGGCCGATGGCCAGATTTGGAATTTCGACCACCAGCTCACGCAGCTTCCTTGCCGGGCAGATGCACGACGCTGCTGTTGCTGGTGGCGACGCCGGACCATTGATGCACGCCGCTCGCCGAACACTTCCGGGCCGCCGACGAAGTTGCCGGGATGCCAGTAGGCGAGCGTGATCTCGCGCTGCGAAGGCGCGGTGTAGAACACGCGGATGCGCCCGGTCTCGATGAGAAAGATGCCGTCGTGCCGGGCGCCCTGGTTGAACAGGGTCTGGCCGCGATAGAGCACCTGGCGACGCCCGCAGCGAACGACAGTCTCGCGCTCCAGCGGAGTGAGCAGTATCGAACAGCGACGGCGCGCCGCCGATCGCGCGCCCGCTTTCCGTCAGTAGCAGCGACGCCGCCGCCGTCTGGTGTCGGCGGCTCGGTGGCTCGCTCGGGAGCGCCCGGCGCGGCAGTCAAGAATTGCATCGGCGTCCTCCGGCACCGCGGGACACATCGCTTTCGACAGCAAGACCTATGCCAGGGTTCGGCGGCGATAACTCAATATTTTCAATGTGTTCCGCGTTCGGAGCGGCGAGGCCGCGATTATTCTTTGAGCAGCTGCGACAGGTAGCTCCACGGATAGATGCCGCGTGCATGGCCGTCCGAAAAGCCGATGTTGATGCCGTAATCGCCCATCGGCGACAGGCTCTGCGATCGCAATCCCGTCGAAGCTTGCCGGGAAAATGCCGTCGATCCGCGCGCGGACGCACTGCGCGCAACGGCAGGCCGCACGCAGCCGCGTCGCCGCAAGCGGTTGCGGCGTGCTGCCCATCAGCAGCAAGGTCGCGCCGTCTTCCGCCACGGTCGCACTCTCGATCGGCATGTCGGCGATGTCTGACGTCGAAATCTCGGCCATGGCGGGTCTCCTGACGACAGTCTGCCAGAGGACGGGTGCCGTCCGGGAGCAATTAGTTGCCCCGCATTTGCGCAACTAATCGACAGCAAGAGCCATGCCGGAATTCCGCGGAGCCGCCGGTCTGCTACGCGTAGACGCCATCGCTGCAACGAGAGCAATTCATGAGCGCCTTCTATCACGAGACCGGTCGTCGATGTCCGGCATTGGACCGATACGCTGTTCAGCTTCACCACCACCCGCGATCCCGGCTTCCGCTTCCAGAACGGCCAGTTCACCATGATCGGCCTCGAGGTCGACGGCCGTCCGCTGCTGCGCGCCTACAGCATGGCGAGCGCCAATCACGAGGAGTCGCTCGAGTTCTTCAGCATCAAGGTGCCGGATGGGCCGCTGACCTCGCGGCTGCAGCGGATCAGGCGGGCGACATCGTGCTGGTCGGCCGCAAGGCGACCGGCACGCTGATCGCCGACAATCTCCTGCCGGGCTCGCGGCTGCTGCTGCTGTCGACCGGCACCGGGCTCGCGCCGTTCGCCAGCATCATCAAGGATCCCGATGTCTACGAGCGCTACGAGACCATCGTGCTGGTGCATGGTTGCCGGCAGGTGTCGGAGCTGAGCTATGGCGAGCGCGCTGGTCGAGGGCCTGCGCAAGGACGAGCTGTTCGGTCCGCTGCTCGCAGGGCAAGCTCCACTACTACCCGACCGTCACGCGCGAGCCGTTCCGCAATCGCGGCCGCATCACCGACCTGATCACCTCCGGCAAGCTGTTCGACGACTGCGGCTTGCCGCCGCTCGATCTCGCGACCGATCGCGTCATGCTGTGCGGCAGCCCGGCGATGCTGGCAGACCTGCGGACCATGTTCGAAGCGCGCGGGTTCGTCGAAGGCAATCACTCCGAGCCCGGTCATTTCGTGATCGAGAAGGCTTTTGTCGAGCGATGAGCACGCAGGCGCCGTGCTGCTTTGGCTGCGGCAGCGCTGCCGAAAAATTGAGGCGGATCGCTCTGTGCCCACGGACAACTAATTGCTCACGCGCCGGCGCGAGCTTGATCAGATGCTAACGGTCGAGGCTGGTCCGGGAATTGCTCCCTGGGAACTGAGCGACGCAAGGAACGTGTCGATGGACGATCTGATCGACGGTCTTTCGGAAGTGTCCTGCGACGTGCTGGTGATCGGCGGCGGCACCGCGGGTCCGATGGCGGCGCTCAAGGCCAAGCTGCAAGAATCCGAACGCCACCGTCATCCTGCTCGAGAAGGCGAACGTCAAGCGCTCCGGCGCGATCTCGATGGGCATGGACGGGCTCAACAACGCGGTCATTCCCGGCTACGCGACGCCGGAGCAGTACACCAAGGAAATCACCATCGCCAACGACGGCATCGTCGATCAGAAGCCGGTCTACAAATACGCCCAGCGCTGCTACTCGATCATCGAGGAGCTCGACAGCTTCGGCATCCGCTTCCTGAAGAACGAGAACGGCGACTTCGCGGTCAAGAAGGTGCACCACATCGGCACCTACGTGCTGCCGATGCCGAACGGCGAGACGGTCAAGAAGGCGCTCTACCGGCAGCTGCGCCGCGCGCGGCTCCTGATCTCCAACCGCTACATGGCGACGCGACTTCTGACCGGCAGCGACGGCCGCATCGCCGGCGCCATCGCGGTGAACACCCGCACCGCGGAATTCCTGGTGATCAAGGCCAAGGCCGTGATTCTTTGCATGGGCGCCGCCGGCCGGCTCGGCCTGCCGACCTCCGGCTACATGTTCGGCACCTACGAGAACGCCGCCAATTCCGGCGACGGCTACGCCATGGCCTATCACGCCGGCGCGGCGCTCGCGAACCTCGAATGCTTTCAGATCAATCCGCTGATCAAGGACTACAACGGCCCGGCCTGCGCCTATGTCGCGGGTCCGTTAGGCGCCTACACCGCCAACAACAACGGCTCGCGCTTCATCGAATGCGACTACTGGTCCGGGCCAGATGATGCTCGAGTTCTACAACGAGCTGCAGTCCGGCAAGGGGCCGGTGTTCCTCAAGCTCAACCATCTGCACGAGCAACACCATCAGCGAGATCGAGAACACGCTGCACAAGGTCGAGCGCCCGACGCGCGGCCTGTTCCATCGAGGGCAGGGGCACCGACTACCGCAGCGAGATGATCGAGATGCACATCTCGGAGATCGGCTTCTGCTCCGGCCACAGCGCGTCCGGCGTGTTCGTCGACGAGTTCGCGCGCACCACCGTGCCGGGCCTCTACGCGGCCGGCGACATGGCGAGCGTGCCGCACAACTACATGCTCGGCGCCTTCACCAACGGCTCGGTCGCCGGCGAGGACGCGATGACGCTACGCCGAGGATACCGACTTCGCCGCGTTCGATCCGGCCGACGTCGAGAAGGAGCGCGCGCGTGTGCTGGCGCCGACCAAGCGCGAGGACGGCATCCCGCCGAACCAGATCGAGTACAAGGCGCGCCGTCTGGTCAACGACTATCTGCAGCCGCCGAAGGTCACGCGCAAGTTCGAGCTCGGCGCAGCGGCGTCTCGCCGAGGTGCGCGAGGACATGGAAACGCGGATGATGGCGCGCAATGCCCACGAACTGCTGCGCGCGCTGAGACCGCCTCGATCCTCGACTGCGCCGACATGGCGGCGCACGCCTCGCTCTATCGCACCGAGAGCCGCTGGGGCCTCTATCACCTGCGCACCGACTATCCGGAGAAGAACAACGAGGACTGGTTCTGCCACACGCTGCTGCGCAAGCAGGACGGCCGCATGGCGAGCGAGAAGCGCGCGGTGCAGCCCTACGTCGTCCCGATCGCGGACGACGAGAAGGACCTCTACGACAAGCAGCGCATCCGGGCGACCGCCTGACGCGCGATTCACTGATCGAGCCAAGGACCAGACCCATGCCGCTCGCCACCACGCCAGACCACCGTTCCGGTCGTCGTCGACGACGCCAAATGCATCGCCGACAAGGGCTGCACCGTCTGCGTCGATGTCTGTCCGCTCGACGTGCTGCGCATCAGCGACATGACCGGCAAGGCCTACATGGCCTACGACGAGTGCTGGTACTGCATGCCGTGCGAGGCCGACTGCCCGACCGGCGCGGTGAAGGTCAACATTCCCTATCTCTTGCGGTGAGCCATGCCCGAGCTGTTCGAAGCCTACGACGATCTCGACGACGTCGGCGAGCGGCTCAAGGCCGCCGATCCCGGCGAGCGACGGGTCGCGATCATCGAGCTCGGCACATTCCGGCGATCCCGCCGCGGTCACGCTGCTCGACCAGATCGTGGCTGATCCCGACGCGGCGTGCGGCAACAGGTGGCGCTCGCGCTCGGCGAGTTCGACGGGCCCGGACGCCGCGGCGGCGCTGGCGCGGCTGCTGGTCGATCCGGAGCAGGCGGTGGCAAGCGCGGCCGCCGAGAGCATGGCGGAGCTGAAGGATCCCGCGAGCGCCGACGCGCTCTTTCCGCTGGTCGCACATTCCCATGCGTTCGTGCGCATGGCGGCGCTACGCGCACTCGAAGGAACTGCGCCGCAAGGATGCGCTCAAGCTCGCGCTCGACGCGTTGCGCGATCCCGACGCCTCGGTGCGCGCGCAGGCGGTTGGCGTGATCGGCTTCCTCAAGCTCGAGGAAGCGGTGCCGGCGTTGACGGCCGCGACGAGCGATCCGGATGCGCATGTGCGGCGCGGCGCGGTGAGCGCACTGGCGTTCTCGGACATGAAGACCGGCGGCGAATTCGATCATGCGCGCGCTGTCCGACCGCGACTGGATGGTGCGCGAGATCGCCGCCGAAACGCCTCGGCATCGAACAGCGCCGGTTTGCAGTGCGGCGCGACGCCTTGATCGAAGCGCTGTCGGACGAGTATCTGGCAGGTGCGGCTCAAGGCGGCGCGCAGCCTCGGTATGCTGAAGGTCGTTCAGGCCGTGCCTGCGATCGGCGCCTGCCTCGATCACCCGCAGGCCAATCTGCGCAAGGAATGCGCCGCCGCGCTCGGCGAGATTGCCGACCCGGCGGGGCGCCGTTCCTGGAGCAGCTCACCGACGATCCTGATCCCGACGTGCGCAAGAACGTGCGCTGGGCGCTGCAGCGGATTTCCGCCGGCAAGGCGGCGGCGCGCTAACCGCGTTGAGACTCTAGAACGGGTTGACCGGCGTGTATTTCTGCACCGCCTTCTCGTTCACCTCGGTGCCCCAGCCCGGGCGGTCGGACAGCACGAGCTCGCCGTTCTCGATCACGGGGACGTGCGTCACCAGCTCGTCCTTCCACGGCACGTCGTCGACCTCGATCTCCATAATGCGGAAATTCGGCACGGCGGCGCAGAAATGCGCGCTCACCATGCTGGCCAGGTGGCCTTCGTAATTGTGAGGTGCGACGTCGGTATCGTAGGCGTCGGCGAGCGTTGCGATCCGCGCGGACTCCCATAGGCCGTTCCAGTGCACATCGATGATTGCGACATCGACCGCGCGCTGCTCGAGGAATGGCCGGTACTCATTCAATCCATGGATCGACTCGAGCGAGCCGATCGGCGTGCGCGAGGAGCGGCGCACCAAAGCGAGCGCGCCGGGGTCGTGGGTGTCAATCTCGAGCCAGGTAAGGCCGAACGGCTCGAGTGCCCGTGCGATCTTGATGAAGCCATCGGCGCGCTGGTTGAAGTTGAGGTCGAACATCAGCCCGGTGTCGGGGCCGATGCCGTCGCGGAAGGCCCGCAGGAGCTGCGTCATCTCGCCGATGATGCGGTTGTCCGGTCTGCGATCGAGAAAGCCGGGCATTGGGCGAAAGCCGGAGCTGAACTTGGTCCAGCCCGCCATGAGATCGCACGGATTGGTCTTGAGCGCCTTGAAGCCGCGCTCGATCACGGTGCGTCCGAGCGCTGCGATGTCGTCGAGACTGCGCAGCGGCGGATAGCCCCATTTCCCCTCGAACAGATCCCGCCGCCACACCCGCCGGCTGCCGCAGTGCGACCAGTAGAGCGGAATGCGAGTGCGGAACGGCCCGCCGAACAGTGCACAGACCGGAACGCCGAGCGCCTTCGCCTTGATGTCAAGGCAGGCGTTCTCGATGATCGCAATCGCCTGCGCGTTGAGCCCGCCATGCGACAGTCGCGTCATGGCGTGCAGCGTCGCACTGTTGCGGCCGACCTCGCGCGGGTCCATGCCGATCACCACGTCGGCAAATTTACGCAGCAGCGCAGTGAGGCCGCCGGCGCCATAGCCCTCGTTGTACTCGGCCCAGCCGACGAGACCATCGTCGGTCACGACCTTCAGGAACGAGAACACCCGCCAGCCGGCGTCCGCGTGCAGATGCTCGAAGCGGACGATCTTCATCGCTATCTCCTCAAAGCGTCACGACATGCTGCAGCGGCTCGCGGCGCATGAAGCGAGCGAGATTGGCACACACGAGATCGGTGAGGCGCTCACCGCTGGCTGCTCCGCTGGCGCCGGCGCAATGGGGCGTGATGATGAGGTTGGGCGCGTCCCAGAGCGGGTCATTCGGGGGCAGCGGCTCGGGATCGGTGACGTCGAGGCCGGCACCCGCGATCGCACCGGAGCGCAAGGCCACCTCCAGCGCACGGGGCTCGACAATGCCGCCACGCGCGACGTTGACGAGCACGGCGGACTTCTTGCAAACGGCGAGCTCGCCGGCGCCGATGAGGTGGCGGGTGGTCTCGTCATAGGGCGCCGCGATCACGATGGCGTCGGCTCGCGGCAGCAAGTCTCGCAGCGCGCTTGCCGGTACGATCTCGTCGGCGGCGGAGTCGGAGAGGCCGCTGCGCGTGACACCAATGACGCGGGCGCCAAAGGCGCGCATGAGCCGCGCGATCTCGCGCCCGATCGGCCCGAGGCCAATGACAATGATGGTGCCTGCCGCCGGCATGGTGAGCTGCGGCGTGAAGGCACGGTCCCACGCGTGCCGTGTTTTGTTGGCAAGCGCAGTCGGGATGTGCCGCTGCAGCGCGAGGAGGAGGGCGATCGCGTGGGTCGCAACCGACGCCGCATAGGCCGCGCCGGCGTTGCATAGCGTTACGTGCGCAGGCACGCCCTGTCTCTTGGCATGATCGTAGCCGGCGGTGAGGAGCTGGATGAATGCCAGTTTCGGGGCGTCGCGCCGGACCGCGTCGGCAAGCTTGGCCGAATAGAAATTGTCGGGGCAGATCAGCACGTCCGCCGATGGCAGCTCTGGGATCATCGCATCGCCATCCGCGACCCAGATCGCCTGGTCACCGACTTGCTCAGCGAGCCTGCGCTTGAGCTCCGCCTCGCCCAATCTTGCGGTCACGAGCACTTTCATTAGCTGGTCCACATTGGCTGTTCACGGCGCGGCCCCATAATCCAACGGCTCTCTTCCGCGCCGGAAGAGAGCCGTTGGTATTCCAATCAGGCGGCGCCTCAGCCCTTTGGCTGCGGCACGATGCGGATATACGGCTTAGGCGACTTCCAGCCTTGCGGCCAGAGCTTCTGGGCGTCGTCGTTGCTCACCGAGCCCGCGATGATCACATCGTCGCCCTGCTTCCAGTTCACCGGCGTCGCCACCTTGTGCTTGGCGGTGAGCTGGAGCGAGTCGATGACGCGCAGCACCTCGTCGAAGTTGCGGCCGGTCGTCATTGGATAGACCAGGACCAGCTTGATCTTCTTGTCCGGCCCGATCACGAACACGTTGCGCACCGTCTGGTTGTCGGCGGGCGTGCGCTTCGCGGGATCGCCCGAGGTGCTGGCCGGCAGCATGCCGTAGAGCTTCGAGACATTGAAATCGACGTCGCCGATCATCGGGTAGTTGGGCGCGAAGCCCTGGGTCTCCTTGATGTCGTTCGCCCAGCCGGAATGCTGCTCGACCGGGTCGACCGAGAGACCGATGATCTTGACGCCACGCTTGTCGAACTCCGGCTTGATCTTGGCCATGTAGCCGAGCTCGGTGGTGCAGACCGGCGTGAAGTCCTTCGGGTGCGAGAACAGCACGCACCAGGAATTGCCGATCCAGTCGTGAAACTTGATTTTTCCTTCGGTAGTCTGGGCCTCGAAATCCGGGGCCAAATCATTGATTGCAAGTGACATAACGAACCTCCGTCGCACGGTTTACTCTCGGGGAATGCCGCGCGGTATATAGGCCGTCGCAGGTTCCCCATCCAGGCCGTGCCAAAGATTGGGACGCTATGCTCCGCGCCGCTGGCGTAGCCAGAAGGACGAGCGAGGCTCGCGAGCCGTTGCGAGAAATTCTGCCCCTGGTCCTCAGCCTGTTTTTGGCCTCCCCGGCCGCCCGGCACGTCGCGTCCCCCTGCGGAAACCCCAAGAGACCAGGGACAACCCGGACGGGTGAGGTAAATTTCCTGTGTGCCTTAACTTTGCCACGTATGCGCCGCCGCCCGGTCGCGCTCCAAGGCGATTATCCACACGAAACGATTTCGCGGTTGATTCGTTATTGAACCGAACGGGCGTTTCGACTGACTAACCTCCGCATGGGAAGCCGCGTCCTGCCGCTGTTTCGGGCCGCGTAACCTGTCGTAAACGGTCGCCGAAATATGCCGGAAGCGGAATGGGGTGCGTCAATGCTGTACGAGTTGCCGGCTGCTGAACTCGATGAACTCAAGTCCGCCATCGCGGCCTCGCCGATCGTGTCCGGCCCGTCCTGGCTCGAAATGCGCCTTAGCGATTGGCAGAACACCCGCCTTTCGGCCGATGTTGACACGGTCATCCTCGAGTGGCTGGTGAGCCAACGGCCGACCCGCGAAACCGCGCTGTCATAAGCCAAGCCGCCTGCAGACCCCAATTGGATAGGCTCGCCGGATCTGCTCCAGGCGGGCCTTTTGCTTCCCATACATGCCGGCTCGCATTGACAGGCCCCTGCCGCTAAAGCCACCTTTTGGCGCTCAGTTCAGGCGGTCACGGGCCACATGTTCAAGCGCATTCTGATCGCCAATCGCGGCGAGATTGCCTGCCGCGTCATCCGGACGGCGAAGCGGATGGGGATCGCAACCGTGGCGGTCTATTCCGACGCCGACGAGGACGCGCTGCATGTCGCGATGGCGGATCAGGCGATCCCCATCGGCCCACCTCCTGCGGTACAAAGTTACCTCTCCATTGAAGCCATCATTGCGGCCTGCCGCCAGAGCGGCGCCGAGGCCGTCCATCCTGGCTATGGCTTCCTGTCCGAGCGTGCGGAGTTTGCGCTGGCGCTGGAGGCAGCCGGCATAGTCTTCATCGGCCCGAACCCGAAGGCGATCGCCGCCATGGGCGACAAGATCGCCGCCAAGCAGGCGGCCGCGCGGGCGGGTGTCGCGACCGTTCCCGGCCATCTCGGGGTGATCGAGGATGACGCCCACGCCACCAAGATTGCGGACGAGATCGGCTATCCGGTGATGATCAAGGCGTCGGCCGGCGGCGGCGGCAAGGGCATGCGGATCGCGCATTCGCGCGCCGAGGTGGCGGAGGGTTTCGCGAGGGCGCGCTCGGAGGCGAAGTCGTCGTTTGGCGACGAGCGGGTGTTCATCGAGAAGTTCATCGTCGACCCGCGCCATATCGAGATCCAGGTGCTGGGCGACAAGCACGGCCATGTCATCCATCTGGGTGAGCGCGAATGCTCGATCCAGCGCCGCAACCAGAAAGTGGTCGAGGAAACCCCGTCGCCGCTGCTCGATGCCGCCACCCGCACCAGGATGGGCGCGCAGGCGGTCGCGCTGGCGAAAGCCGTGGGCTACGATTCCGCCGGCACGGTCGAGTTCGTCGCCGCGCAGGACAAACGTTTCTATTTTCTTGAAATGAATACGCGATTGCAGGTCGAGCATCCGGTGACCGAGCTCGTGACCGGCATCGACCTCGTCGAGCAGATGATCCGCATCGCCGCCGGCGAAAAGCTCACGCTCAAACAGGGCGACATCAAATTCTCGGGCTGGGCGATCGAGAGCCGGGTCTGCGCCGAGGACCCTTATCGCAATTTTCTGCCCTCGATCGGGCGCCTCAGGCGCTATCGGCCGCCTGCCGCTGAAAGCGCTGATGGCATTACGGTGCGCAACGATACCGGTGTGAGCGAGGGGAGCGAGATCACGGTCTACTACGATCCGCTGATTGCCAAGCTCATCACGCATGCGCCGACGCGCGACGCGGCGATTGTGGCGCAGGCGGACGCGCTCGACGCCTTCACCATCGACGGCATCCGCCACAACGTTCCGTTCCTGGCGGCGGTGATGCAGCACAGGCGCTGGCAGGCGGGCAAGCTCTCGACGGCATTCATTGCCGAGGAATATCCAAAAGGCTTCCATCCGGTCGTGCCTGAGGGCGAGACGCTGCACGTCATGGCGGCGGTCGCCGCTGCCATCGACCATGTGCTGGGCGAGCGCAAGCGCCGGATCTCGGGCCAGCGCCCCGGCCAGACGGTGGTACGCGAGAGTGCACGCGTGGTCCGGCTCGGCGAGCGCGAGGTGGAGCTGACGATCGTGCGCGAAGGCGATGCACTGACGGTGCATCTTCTGAAGGAGAAGAAGGCGCATCGGCTTGTCTCCTCCTGGAAGCCCGGCGATCCGCTCTGGTTGGGCACCTTCGACGGCCGCCCGATGGCGGTGCAGGTACGCCCCGCGCTCAACGGCTTTGATCTTGCGCATCGCGGCGTCGAGGTGCGCGCGCTCGCCTATACGGAGCGTGAGGCCATGGCGGCGCGCCTGATGCCGGCGAAGGGCACAGCCGAAAGCGGCAAGGCGCTGCGGTGCCCGATGCCGGGTGTGGTGCGCGCGATCGCGGTGACGGAAGGCCAGGAGGTGAAGGCGGGCGAGACGCTCGCGGTCGTCGAGGCCATGAAGATGGAGAATGTGCTGCGCGCCGAGCGCGACGGGGTTGTCAAATCGATCATGGCACGAGTGGGCGACAGTCTCGCGGTCGATGCGGTGATCATGGAATTTGCGTAATGGCCAATGGCAACAGGTCTCTCTTGTTTTCCGCCCTTGATTTGCGGCGTGTCTGGAGGGCAATGCGGTTACGTCAAACTCGGCCTGCTCCCTCTCCCGCTTGCGGGGGAGGGGTCGGGAGGGGGCAGACACGAAGACCAGTATCTGCATGCCCCCTCCCTGTCCCTCCCCCGCAAGCGGGGGACGGAACGTTGTGGCGCTACCCGTCGCAACGCGATGCTCGCGTCTGCGTTTCAGTTGGGGCATGACCCTCCATTTCGCCTACGGATCGAACATGAGCCGCGCCCTGATGGGCGCGCGCTGTCCGGGCGCGATGGCGCTCGGCGTCGCCACACTCGCGGGCTGGCGTTTTGTGATCAACACTGACGGCGTCGGCTCGATCGCGCGGCATCCGGGCGCGCTGTTGCGCGGTGTGCTGTGGCGCGTGACGCTGCGCGATCTTGTGGCGCTCAACGCCTATGAGAGCGTCGACACCGAGCTCTATCTGCGGCGGGTGCTGCCGGTGCGGCTCGGCGCACAGCGATTGCCCGCGCTCGTTTATGTTGCGCGGCGGCTCGGGACGGGGAGGGCGCGGCCGGGCTATATCAGCCTTGTGGTCGATGCCGCACGCGAATGGAGCCTGCCGCAGGCCTATGTCGATTCGCTCAAGCGCTGGTCACCCTCCGGCTGGCGCGGCGCCCGCGCCAAGGACACGGGAGAAGTGGGATGAGCGTCACGATCTGCCGTGCGGTGATCCGCGGCCGGGTGCAGGGCGTCGGCTATCGCGCTTGGACGGAATACACGGCGCTCGAAATTGGCCTCGAAGGCTGGGTGCGTAATCGCAGTGACGGCACGGTAGAAGCACTGTTTGCGGGCCCCGCTGACGTGGTTGCGAGCATGCTCGACGCCTGCAGGCGCGGCCCGCCCGGCTCGCACGTCGACGCGATTGACGAGCAGGAGGCGACGCAGGACGATCTCGCATTGCGCCGTCCGGGTGAGTTGTTCTCGGTGTTGATGACGGCGTAGAGGCAGTGACGGTCCCCATGCGTTTCCTCGTGATCTATGCCCATCCGGTCAAAGAAAGCTTCGTGTCCGCGCTGCATGATTGTGCCGTGAAGGCCTTGCGAGATGCTGGCCACGAGGTCGACGATTGCGATCTCTATGCCGAAGGTTTTCAGCCGGTGCTATCGCGCGAGGCGCGGATCGACTACCACAATACGAGCGCCAATCGCGGCCATGCGTCCAAGGAGATCGAGCGCCTGCTCAGATGCAACGGGCTGGTGCTCGTGTATCCCACCTGGTGGTATGGCCTGCCCGCGATGCTGAAGGGCTATATCGATCGGGTCTGGCTGCCGGGCGTGGCGTTCAAGCTCGAAGACGGCCGCACCAAGCCGCTCCTGACCAATATCGAGCGCTTCGCCGTCGTGACCACCTATGGCTCGCCCTGGTGGCTCAACAAGCTGATCGACGATCCCAGTCGCAGCGTTCTCATGCGTGGCATCCGCCTGCTGTTCGCGTCCAAGGTACGCACGCTCTGGCTCGCCCAGTACGGCATGGATTCAGCCGATGCGGCGACGCGCGAGAAATTCCTGCACAAGGTCGAGCGCAAGCTGCGGGCGTTTTGAGATGGTTTCCGGGTGATCGACGCACACCGAGAGGTGTGACGCCTACTGCTTCAGCGCCGCCGTAGGTTCGTCTGCCCGGCGGCCGATCAACCCCTGCACCTGGCGCAGCGCGAACAGCGTCTCGGCCATGGTCCAGAACTCGGTCGCGGAAGTCCTCCTGCCGCAGCGGGTTCTTGAACGCCTCTTCGAGCCAAAGGAGCGCGCGCGCCCGCTGCGCAGTCGTCCCGCTCTCGTAGGCCTCGACGGTAGCGCGCAACATCCAGGGAAACGGATAGTGGCGCACATCGTCGAGGGTGAACTGGGTCTTGCTGCGGAAGACGTAGCCCTTGGCGACCTCGTTCTCGATCGGGCCGGGCACACGCTGCGGCAATTGATCGAGCCAGAGGTTGTCGAACGCACGCGAGCCCGCAACCACATGCAGTGTGTGAATGACAAGCGCGGAGGCGGCGAGATAGTCGATTGTGCGCTCGAAGGTCTGGTCGGGCGGATACTCGGTCCAGCGCGCCGCGCCAACCACGGCCCGCCGCGTCAGCCAGCGCACGGAGCGCTCGATCGCCGCCTTCGCGGCGTCATGCTGCTCGGCAGCAATGAGATTCTTCTCAAGCTGGTGATGCAATGCCAGCACCGTCCATGCGGTCGCCGATGTCGATGCGTTCGCTTCATCGGGCAGCGACGGGAACATCGCCCACCAGCCGCTCTCGCCCTGCCGCTTGAGCACGTCCTCGATTTCCTCAGACGTGGCGGGTTGCCCATAGTGCGCAAGCGAATAGAGCACCCAGGCGGTTGCGAGCGAGTGCGGCAGCTTGTCCTCGGTCTCGCGCCAGCATTGGCAAACCGAGATCGCGGGTCGAGCTCATGAAAGCGCGCAGCCGCTGTCCGCCGTTGACAACGTCGGGATCGAGCCCATCCAGCGCCAGCCAGATTTGCGCGACCGACCAGGCATTGAGCTCGGGGCGCTTGCCCATGTCGGCGCCCTGCGCACGCAGGGCGGACGCCAGCATGTTGACGTTGGACTGCAGGTTGGTGAGCGCGCTGGCTGAGACCGGCGGCCGCGGCTCGCCGTTCCAGACTCGGGGCAGGGCACGCGCGAACGCGAAGTCATAGGCGATCTGCTGGAAGCCTATGACCGGAAGGAGGATCGCGAGCACGATGAGGGCGGCCGCCGCCGCCGCGCGCCTGATGAGCTGGCGCTGCGCCCGGCGCGCCTCCGTAAGCGAAGTTTCGATGAAGCGCCGCTCCTCGGCGTTGAGCATGTCAGCGCTCGAGGCCATGAGGCGCGTTGCGTCCTTGAGCAGGTCACCGGTCATCAGCCGGCTCTCGCCATAGCCCGCGTTGCGCCAGAGCGCGGCCGCGGCCGCGATGCCGGCGCGCAGCCGCAGCATCTCGCGGCTCTGCTCGATCCAGCGCAGCGCCGGCGGCCATTCGCGCAGCAGCGCTTCGTGCGCGAGCCCGATCACCGGCGTGCCGTCGGCGCCGAGGTCGCCGACGAACAGATGGGCGGACACGAAAGCGTCGATCAGCGCCTTGCATTCCGGCGAATTCGAGAACTGCGCGAGCGACACCCGGTTCTGCAGGATCAGCCGCTCGTCGGTCGGGTCGCTGTGGACGAGCGCAGCCAGCACCTTCGGCAGCGAAGCTTGCACTCGGCGCGGCAGGCGGGCGAACTCCTCGTCCGCCCGGATCTTGAGCGCGCCATGCAGGCCGCCGAGATCCTCGTAGTCGGAGAATTTGCAGCACGCCCGAGCCGGCGCTGCGCCGCCACAGCTCGTCGAGGGTGAATTCAAGGAGCGGCAGCACGGTCGGATTGCCGGAGGCGGCGTCGCGCAGCACATCGTCGAGGCCTTCCTCCGGATCGCCGCGTCGCTCGAAGCGAAGGCCCGCCATCAGCGCCGGGCGCCGGATCATCTGCGCGATCTCCGGCGGCCGCGGCCCGCCCACCGTGAAGATGCCGCCGCGCTCGACGAACAGGTCGCGGAAGCGCTCCGGCAGCTCAGAGCAGCGGCTGTAGAAGTCCGCCCGCAACGTGGCGATGATCCAGACCTGGCCGGTGAGGATCATGGTGCGGAGCGCCTCGCAGAACTCGGCACGCTCGGCGGTGGAGACGCGTCTCGTCGAAAATCTCCTCGAACTGGTCGCAGACCACGACGAGATGCGCCAGGCCCTTGGGATCATGCACCGGATTGAGCGCGTTCTGCTGATCCCTGATGCGATCGAGCGCACGCGTGACCGCCATCGTCAGCGCCGGCGGATCGCGTAGCAGCGCTTCCATGCGCTGCGCGTCCTCGGCCAATCCCGGCAAGGCGTCCGGCTCGAGCAGCGCAGCCGCGAAGGTGCCGAGCAGCGTATGATCGCCGGTGCTTCGGCTTGAACTCGGCGCGCCGCCACGCAATGACATGCTCGACCACGCGCGGCCGCATCAGGATCGGCAGCAGGCCGGCCCGCACCAGCGAGGACTTGCCGACCCCGCTCATGCCGGTGACCATGAGAAAGCCATGTCCCGGCGCGCCGCGTCGCTTCAGCACGTCGAGCAGTTCGGAGACGAGGCCGGTGCGGCCGCAATAGATCAGCGCATGCTCGAAATTGAAGGCCTCGCAGCCCGCGGAACGGCGAGCCTTTCCACTGTCCCTGCGTGGAATCGACCACGCTCGGCGGCCTTGAGCCGCTCGCGGATCCAATCCCGCATATGGACTTCGAGCAGCTCCTCGAACTGCGACGGTCTTCTCGAAATTGTAGAAGGCCGACTTGAAAGTGCCATCGGCGTTGCGGAACCATTTGTCGACGAACTGGCTTACCGCATCGAGCTCGGCCACCTGCTGAGCGCGCTGCTCGCGATCCTTCATCGACAGCCGGACCTCGGCCGTCTTCAGGTAGCAGAGAATCTCCGGAGCATCCCTGCGCTCATGCGCGTCTCGGGCGCGCTCGAACTCGTATTCGGTGCCGGACGCGTACTGGCTGCCGTCGTGGCGGCTGAACTGATCGAGCGGCAGCGGCGTGCCCATCCGGGCCCAGAGAATGAAGAGCGCGAGGTCGGCCTCGGCGACGTCGACGATCTGGGCCTGGAAGGTGTCGGTCGCGCGCAGCAGGCTGCGCTCCCACAGATAGGTTTCGAGCTGGATCTGGCCGCGAAACTCGAACTGCAGCCGCTCGGCGACCGCGAGCGCGACACCGCGCTCGGCCCCGACATCTCCAGGAGACGACACAAACACGCGTAATCGCAGCACGATCAGCTCCGCCCCGGCCGCTTATGTCATGATAGTGTGGCGCGGCATCGGCGGGATAGGGGGTGATTGAGGAAAGCTGCGAGATGGTTGGCGGTCACCAGTAGGACCCTCTAATCGTGGCACCGGCTCGTGAGGACGCTGGGGAGGGATGACAGCTGCCTGCTTGACAATTTCTTCCGATACCCCCAAATGGTACATAGTTGGTTCACTAATATCGCGTGTAGTCGGCAGGTACCGCCACGGCGACTGAACCGATCAGCTCCAGACATCGTGAGCGCTTTCTCAGGAAAAGCCTTCCCCTTCGAAAAAATAGGTCGGACACGATCAAAGGCGGCGCAATCTTAAGCCCCATCCCACCGCGCGGGGCAATTTTACCTGCCATAAACCAAGGAGTGAGCCATGCAGAATGGCCCAAGATCATTTAGAACGCAGCGTCCGCAATCGTCGACGCCATTTGTTAACCGCTCAAACCGGACATCGAACGTCCCCCGTCCCCAGCAGAGGGGCTCCCAAAACGCGCAAAGGAGCTACGAGCGGTATATCGCTCTCGCCCAGGCTCAAGCGCAGTCTGGCGATATCATCGGGGCGGAGAATTACTACCAGTACGCCGAGCATTATTTCAGAGCAATGTCTGCGGATCGAGAAGCGACGTAAGAGATTGTCCGCGTTCTCGAAGGCGATCCAATATTGAATTGAATCGCGCTACCGACGGCATCGGCACTGCCAATTCCAGTGCTGTGAACCATGGCGCCGACAACTATCGAGAGAAATTAAGCCCGCAAGCCCTTGCTCCTGCAAGCCCTTGCTATCGCCGTACTGCTGCCCGTGCGCGCTCGAGCACTTGGGTCGGCACGTCGCGGCTGTCGACGATGAGCTTCTGCAACGCCGCGCCCGGCATCGGACCGAGCTCAGCTTTGGTCTTGCCGACATCGGCGATGAACTCGGGATCCTTGGTCATGGCCTCGAAGGCGTTGCGCAGCGCGGCGACGCGCTCGGCCGGCACGCCCGGCGTGGTGAGGAGCGAGCGGCCAACCGTGCTCGCGGTCGCGAAGATCGAGAATACCCGCCGGTCGGTCTGGTTCTTGGCGAGTGAGAGGAGATCAGGGATGCCTGCAAGCTCGGCCACCGGCTCTGGCGAGATCGCGACGAGGAGATGGACGCGCTTGTTCGGGATCCAGGTCGGGTAGGCGGTCTTGAGTGTGGCAAGCGACGTGAAGGCCCCATAGGTCTCGCCGCGCTCGATCGCGAGCAGCATCTCGGTGTGCTTGTAGCCGGGGATGATGTCAAACTTGGTGCCGGCGAGATTGTTGAGCAGCAAGGGGAACAGACTGGTACCGGAGGCCGGGCCGGTTGACCCGAGCGGCACCGCTGCGCGCGTCGCGTCCGCGATCGTGCGCACGCCCGACGTCCACCAGGTCGCGATCACATCGACGCCAGGCGCCATCCGCCCGATCCAGTTGAAGTCGGCGGCCTTGTAGCGCGCCTCGCTCTGGCCCAGCACATCGGCGAGCGTGTTCTCCTGCACCGGCATGCCGAGCACGCTGCCGTCCTGCGGTGCCTTCTCGTAGAGATAGTTGATGGCGCGCAAGCCTCCGGCGCCGGTCATGTTCTGCACCACGACCGACGGCTCGCCCGGGATGCGCTTGCCGATGTGCCGCGCGATCAACCGGCTGTGCAGGTCATAGCTGCCGCCGGGGTCGGCCGGCACGATCAGGGTGATGGTCTTGCCACGGTAGAACTCGGCGACGGGCTGCGCCTGTGCGACCGAGGCCGCGACCAGCAGCGCGGCGAGCGTCAATAATCCACGACTGCCGGCGTACACCTGTTTTCCCTCCCTTGCTCGCGATGAGCCTGCGCTGACCCAGGCGAGTTTCCCGTGAAGTGTATCGCATTTTTAGTGGAGGCCAACGGCTGGTCGAACTTCCTGCTCGGAGCAAGCGCACGGCTGGGAACAATCGGGCTCAATCCTGCGTTTCAGTAGGTTTTCCTGTTGGGTTTTCCTGGGGAGGGTGCGCCGCCATGCGACACCGGATTGAGGGCTCCTTTCTGCTCAAACTTGCTGGCCATTTAGCCATGGGCGCGTCGCTCGGGACAGGTCTGGTGCTCGCTCTGATCATGATGGATACCGGCCGGTCTTTCAGATGATCGTGAGCAGCGCTCACCACGCTCGTTTTCGTTGGCGTGCTGGGATTGATCTGCGCTGTTGACGTAACCGTCACCGGGCTGATTTTCATGTTGGCCGAGGACGACGGGACTTCCACAATCGGGCCAGAAACTTAAATTCAATACGCGTTCAATACAAAAAAGAGCCGGCCTGAGCCGGCTCTCCTTCATTATCCGTTCTGACCGATGTTACGGACACGGATGGCGCAGGCCATCGTAACCCAGATAGGTCCCCGTGCTCGGATCGTAAGAACGGAAGCGCTGCTGGCAGTACGCTACGGAGTCGCCCTCTACCACGGCGCCCGGCGCCACGTAGGCGTACGATTCGTCGTCGTAGGGGTAATAGCCAGAGCCATAACCGTAGTCATAACCATAGTCGTAGTAGCCCGGGCCGAAGCCGTACGCGACAACCGGACCGCGGAACCCGCGACGATGATTGCGCCAGTCGGCAAAGTTGCGGCGCCCGTTCCAGTTGTTGCCACCGGACCAGTTGCCAGGTCGGCTGTTGGTGGCGAAATTTCCGCCGCGGATAGCACGGTTGCCGGACCAGTTGCCGCCACCGCTCCTGTTGAAGCTCATGCCACCGCCGCCCCCGCTTCTGCCGATGTTCATGCCGCCGCCACCGCCACCACTTCTGCCGACACTCATCCCGCCGCCGCGATTTCCACCGCCGCCTCCGTGGCCGCGCATCTGTACTTGTTCGAACCCTGCGCCGCCTTGCAGCGCCATGTCGGCATGTATCGGCGCCGCGCCTGCGGAACCAGCCCAGGCTCCACCAATCGTCAAGGCGGAGGCCAGAAGCATCGAGCGTCCTATCATCACAAACTCCATTTGTTGATCTTCGCGTCCGCAACGGAACGGCCTCCGCCACGAGCACACATACCGCTCAACAAACGACGCTGGAATGCGTTCCCAGTCGTGGTACGCCCCGGAGGCGTTCGCGATCACCATCGCGCGATGAAACGCATCCGAGACAAGGAAAGACCGCCCTGCGCGGGCGGTCTTCCATGCGGCTCGACTAGCGTTGTTTACTGATAATTCCGGATCCTTGAACACCACCAGCTTGGGTAGGCGCTGTCCCCTGCCTCTTCGCGCGAGCAGCTGTGGGGACCGCGTCGGAAGCCACCATAGCGCGGAGCGCCGTAGCCCGGCGCGTACGCGTAGCTGTTGTAGCCGAAGCCATAGTACGCACGTGGCGCGCCGATCCAGCGGCCATGGTGTCTGCGGTAGTATCGCACAGCTTCAGTGCTCTGGGTTTCAGCACTCTTGAGGGCCAGCGGCGTGGACAACGGAGCGGCGCCCGCCGACCCGGCATAAAGAGCCAAGGAGCTTGCAGCAGCGCACAATATCGTCGTGGTTTTGGTCATGTTCGGTTCCGTATCTGACAAAAGAGCTGCCGATCGCGCTTGCCGAATCGGCAGCGATGTAACCGTCCTGGCTCACGGGCCGTTCCGGCTCTTTGCTCACGATGATGTGCGCGTGAGTGCGCGCTTGGATCGAAGACCGCCGTCGTGAGGGGCAATCAATCGCGCTTCCAAACCTTCCGCATGGCAATCTGCGCCATGGTCAGCGGGTGCGTCAGCAAGGTGGTGATGCGCCCCATCGCGCGGTCCGGCTCGTGAAAGACACCCAGCTGTCGGAGCAGCGTTGCCCGATCGTAATAGATCCGCTCGCCTGCCAGGCGCTCATCATTGTCGAATGTAAAGATCCCGCAAAGCGGAAGCTCGATCAGAGCGCCGGTTGCTGGCAGCCCGCGCCACGGCCCGAGATGCTGCCCACGAATGACGACCTCGAGCACCACGGCGCTGTCGCCGGCGTGCGTGTGCTGCACGTCAATCCGCAGTCCGGGCAGCGCCCGCAGCAATCCGTCGTAAAACGTGCGCACCGCATCGCGTCCAACGTAGTGCGCGTCCCACGGCTCATCGTCGTAGTGCGCCGCCGCACCGAAAGTGCCCATGATGGCTTCCAGGTTGTGGTCGTTCTCATGCCTGACGTGCTCGTCGACCAGCTTGAGGCGTGCCGCGATGCGGTCAGTGTCCGTGCCCGTCATGTCTCAATCTCTGATATTGCGCACTGGATAGGTATCGATCGCATTGACCCAATTTGGGGCGCCTCTCGGCGTGTCATTTGAATCCATCGTGCCTAGGCATATCGCCCCTACACCTAAGGACAATATCGCGCTCTCAGGCACGCGGCGAGAGTCGGCTGGAGCCTACTCATGGAGGGGGGATCGCCCTGCGGCGCCCAGCCTGCGGCTTCGCCCCAATCCACCCTGTTACGAACAATCATCAGAACTTGGGAGCGCGACAATGAATGGAATGAATAGAGGGACGCTTGCATTGACGTTGGGCCTGCTTCTCGGCTCGGCGCTGACAAGTCCGGCAATGGCGCAGACCGGTTCGACGGCCATCCCGGAACAGGAGGCGCAGGCCATTGCCGTCGATGTCTACGTCTACCTCTATCCACTCGTCACGATGGACGTGACGCGCCGGCAGTTCACCAATATCGAGCCAGGGAAAGAGCTCGGCAAAGGGCCGATGAACATGTTCCACAACGTGCCGGAATATCCGCCTGCTGATTTCAAGGGCGTCGTCCGGCCCAATTTCGATACGCTCTATTCCATTGCCTATCTCGACACGACCAAGGAGCCGATGATTGTCTCCGTGCCGGATACCAATGGGCGCTACTATCTCCTGCCGATGCTCGACATGTGGTCCGACGTGTTCGCCTCGCCGGGTTGGCGCACAACCGGGACGCAGGCAGGCAATTTCCTCGTCGCGCCCGCGGGCTGGAGGCCGGACCTGCGCGAACGGTTCGACGAATTCAAGCTACCGACGGACACCCAGCGTATCGAGGCACCGACGCCCATCGTCTGGATCATCGGCCGCACCAAGACCGATGGGCCGCCCGACTACGATGCAGTCCGCAAGATCCAGGCAGGCTTCAAGGTCACACCGCTGTCGGAGTGGGGTGGGACGCCCAAACCAGTCGAGGTCAAGATCGATCCAAGTATCGACATGAAGACACCGCCGAAGATCCAGGTCGACGCCATGTCGGGCGGCAAATACTTCGCCTATGCGGCCGAGCTGCTCAAGACCAATCCGCCGCATCTCACCGACGGGCCGATCCTCGCGCAGATGCGGCGCATCGGGATCGAGCCCGGCAAGAGCTTCGACATCGAGAAGGTCTCCTCGGCGGTCAAGGCAGCGCTCGAGACCGCGCCGTCAGCCGGACAAAAGCTGATGGAATGGAAAGTCGCGACACTCGCGCGCGTGGTCAACCACTGGTCGATGAACACCGACACGATGGGTGTCTACGGCAACTACTACCTCAAACGCGCCATCATCTCGCAGGTGGGTCTCGGCGCGAACCTGCCCGAGGACGCGATCTACCCGCTCAACCTCGGCGACGACGCCGGCCAGCCACTCGACGGCACCAACAACTACGTGCTGCACTTCGAGACGGCTGCGATGCCGCCGGTCAATGCCTTCTGGTCGGTAACGCTCTATGACCCCCACGGCTTCCAGGTCGCGAACAGCCTCAACCGCTTCGCTGTCAGCAGCTGGATGCCGTTCAGCTACAACGCCGACGGCTCGCTCGACATCTATTTCCAGAATGACAGTCCAGGCGCGGACAAGGAGGCGAACTGGCTTCCGGCGCCGCTGGGACCCTTCAACCTGACCATGCGCCTCTATGCTCCGAAGTCCGACGCGCTGACCGGTCGATGGGATCCGCCGCCGGTCAAGAAGATCGAGGCTGGCACGGTTGGCGCCGGTAGTCGGCCGTAAGCGCCATCACTCGAGCACCCCAGCAGGAGCACCCGCTGGGGCGTTCGGCTTACCGAGCTGGCGACTGTCGCAGCGGCCGGAGCTCATAGTTGGCTGTGGCGTTCAGGATGTTCGCCGGCTGGGCGTTGGAGCCAAGCGGGGGAAACGCCACGATCTGCACCGAGGTCAGGTGACAATCGCTTTTGAAGATTTCGGAGAGCGCCGCGCATTCGTCGGCGGCCATGGCGTACAGGGCGCGGCGGCCCGCCTCCTGCGCGGCCGCGTCCGGCACGACCTGAGTCGGAGCCATCGTAAGGATCGTACGGAACGTGCTGCTGATGCGCAGCGGCTGCTCGTTGCGCTGCGGGCTGGGTGGGACGGGCGAAATGACCTGTGCGGCCGCGGTAGTCGCGCTCAGCGCAGCCACGGCAAGGAGGGTTGCCAGGGACTTCATGCTCGTCTCCGTTGGTCGTCTCGCGCTCTAGTGAGCTGATCTGTCTGAAACGGCGCGGGATATGGATGCTCGTGATGTGGACGCCAGTGATCCAAACATGGCGCAGGAGCGGTTCAAAAGTAAGGCTCAATAGCCCCTGTATCGTTGTGCAATGGCTGCTGGGTCCTGTCGCCGCGCCCCCGTGATCCGCCTTGCGCAACGCAGAATGATGCGATGGAATAGCGCGAGGACATGACATCCAACAGGCCAGTCATTGGTCGAGGAATGTCCACTTGCAGGGGAGGCGACGATGCACCGGACAATCACGGCCGGCTTGGCTCTTGTTCTGGCGATGGCGAGCCAGAGCCACGCACAGGAGGGCGGCCGGCTCGCGGCAGCAGCCAGTGCCATGGGCGCCGCCAATCTCAACTCGATCGAGTATTCGGGCAGCGGCCAGGTGTTCGGCTTCGGGCAGGCCTATGAGCCCGGCGAGCGCTGGCCTCGCTTTGTGCAGCGCAGCTACACCGCGGCGATCAACTATCAGGCGCCCGGCATGCGGCTCACCCAGGTGCGCGCGCAGGGCGAGCACCCGCCGCGCGGCGGCGCCGCGCAGGCGGTCGCGGGCGAGCAGCGCACTATTCTGGTGGTCAGCGACAAGTTCGCCTGGCAGGAGGGGGCCCCGCAGGCGGCACCCAATCCGGCCGCGGTCGAGGAGCGGCTGCGGCAGCTGTGGACCACGCCGCACGGCGTGATCAAGGCCGCGCTCGCCAATGCGGGCCGCGTCGACGGCAGCACCATCACGTTCAGTGTTGCGGGCCGCGCCATCAAGGCGTCGCTCAATGAGCAGAACCTGATCGACAAGGTGAGCTTCCTGTCGAGCGCCGAGGTTGTCGGCGACTATCCGGTCGAGATCACCTATTCCGACTATGCCGATTTCGGCGGCGTGAAATTCCCCCGCCGCATCGTGCAGACCGAGGACGGTCATCCGACGCTCGACATTACCGTCAGCGCGGCGCGGCCGAACGCCAACGTGGCGATCGAGGTGCCGGCCAATGTCCGGCAGGCGCCGCCTCCGCCGCCCGTGACGGTAGCGGTCGAGAAGCTCGCCGATGGCGTTTGGTACCTAAGCACGCCGAACGCGCGCAGCTGGCTGGTCGAGTTCAACGATCACGTCGTGCTGGTCGAGGGTATGACCGGCGAGGCGCGCTCGCTTGCGATCAATGCGGAGATCGCCAAGCTCGTGCCCAGCAAGCCGCTGCGCTATGTGATCAACACCCACGCGCATTACGATCACGCCGGGGGCTTGCGCACCTATGTGGCGCAAGGCGTGACGGTCGTCACTCACGAGCTCAACAAGCCGTTCTTCGAGAAAATGTGGGCGCGGCCGCGCACGATCGCGCCCGACCAGCTGTCGAAGGCACCCAAGGCCGCGGTGTTCGAGACCGTGAGCGACAAGAAGGTGATGACCGACGGCACGCAGACGCTCGAGCTTTATCACATGAAGGGCACGAGCCATAACGTCGCCAACCTGATCGTGTTCATGCCGCGGCACGGTCTCGTGTTCTGGGGCGACGGCTACAATCCGCCTGCCGGGAACGACGTGCGCGATCCGGGACGCACGCCGGAGCAGTCGATCGACCTCTACCGCGTCATCACGGCGAACAATCTCGACGTGAAGACGATCGCGCCCGCGCACGGCGCCGGCCCGAAGCCGTTCGACAACCTCAAGAAGGCGATCGGGCTGATTGCCCCGTGAGGGCCAGGCGCAGCGGCCTGGACAAGGCCGCTGCGCCTGATTAACTCTCGCGCGATGGACAGAACCGAGCTCAACGTTCGCGCCATCCTCGCCGGAGAGGCGCCGAAGGACACGCCCGTCACCGTCAAGGGCTGGGTGCGGACGCGCCGCGACTCCAAGGCCGGCATCTCGTTCGTGCATCTCTCGGACGGCTCGGCGTTCCATCCGGTGCAGGTGGTCGCGCCCAACACGCTGCCCAATTACGCCGACGAGATCCAAAAGCTCACCACCGCCTGCGCCATCGAGGCGACCGGCACGATCGTGCCGTCGCCCGCCAAGGGCCAGCCGTTCGAGATGCAGGCGAGCGCGATCAAGGTGATCGGCTGGGTCGACGATCCCGACAGCTATCCGATCCAGCCCAAGCCGCACACGATGGAGTTTCTGCGCGAGGTCGCGCATCTGCGGCCGCGCACCAACGTGATCGGGGCGGCCACAAGGGTGCGCCATACGCTGGCGCAGGCGATCCACCGCTTCTTCGACCGCGACGGTTTCGTCTGGGTTAATACCCCGATCATCACAGCCTCCGACGCGGAAGGGGCGGGCGAGTTGTTCCGCGTCTCGACGCTCGACCTTGCCAACCTGCCGCGCACGCCCGAAGGCCAGATCGACTTCTCGCGCGACTTCTTCGGCCGCGAGGCGTTCCTCACCGTGTCGGGGCAGCTCAACGTCGAGGCTTATTGCCTTGCTCTCACCAAGGTCTACACCTTCGGGCCCACTTTCCGGGCCGAGAACTCGAACACCAGCCGGCATCTGGCCGAGTTCTGGATGATCGAGCCCGAGATCGCCTTTGCCGATCTTTCCGACGATGCGACTCTGGCGGAGCGCCTCCTTAAGTTCTCGTTCGAGACGCTCCTCAAGGAGCGCGCCGACGACATGGCCTTCTTCGACGAGCGCGTCGAGAAGGGGCTAATCGCGAAGCTTTCGGGCATCGTAAATTCCGAGTTCGTGCGCATGGATTATGGTGAGGCGATCAAGATTCTGGAGGGCGCCAAGGCGAAGTTCGAGTTTCCGGTGAAATGGGGCATCGATCTGCAGTCCGAGCACGAGCGCTATTTGACCGAGAAGCACGTCAAGAAGCCCGTGATCGTGATGAACTACCCAACGGGCATCAAGGCGTTTTACATGCGCGTCAACGACGACGGCAAAACCGTCGCCGCCATGGACGTGCTGGCGCCCGGCATCGGCGAGATCATCGGCGGCAGCCAGCGCGAGGAGCGGCTCGACGTGCTCGACGCGCGCATGACCTCGCTCTCGATCGACAAGGAGCACTACAGCTGGTACCGCGATTTGCGGCGCTACGGCACCGTGCCGCACGCGGGCTTCGGCCTGGGCTTCGAGCGCACGCTCGCCTATGTCACCGGGCTTGCCAATGTGCGCGATGCGATCCCGTTCCCGCGTACGCCGGGGCACGCGGCGTATTGAGGTGTCTGAGGCGTGTGGCCGGGGAGATGGGAAGGACGGCATGAGCTTGATACGAACCATTTGCCTGCAGGTCGGCGTCGCGGTTGCACTGGCGGGTATGGTCTGCGGCGCTGCCGACGCAGAGGGCGTGGGGCCGATCACCATCGCCAAGCAGGGCTATTTTTTTGTCGGTGGAAAATATGTCGATACGCCGGCCGGCGCGATGTTCGCGGGGCAGGCCTATGTCGAATATCAGATCCCGCAGAACCGCACCCATCCCTATCCGGTCGTGATGATCGAGGGCTGCTGCACGTCGGGTGCCGGCTTCAACGGTACGGTCGACGGGCGCGACGGCTGGGCGCAATACTTTCTGTCCAAGGGCTATGCGGTCTACATCATGGACCAGGTCGGCCGCGGCCGCTCGCCTTATGTCGAGGCGGTCTATGGCGAGAAGAACCCGAAGGCGCCGAAATTCGTGGAGCGCGAGTTCGTCGCCTACGAACGCTACAACCTGTTTCCGCAGGCGCATCTGCACACGCAGTGGCCGGGAACGGGTGTGGTCGGCGATCCGTTGTTTGATCAGTTCCAGGCCTCGATGTTGCCGGACTTCAAGGATCGCCGGCACCGCGAGCCGCTCAATCGCGACGCCGGGGTGGCGCTGCTCGACAAGATCGGGCCGGCTCTGGTCCTGCCGCACTCCCAGGCCAGCGCCTATGCGTGGCTGATGGCGGATGCGCGGCCCAATCTGGTCAAGGGCCTCTTGATGGCGGAGGCGGCGTCGTCGCCGTTCTACGAGCTGCAGTTCATCGGCGCGCCCGACTGGTTCAAGGAGATCGGGTTCGAAAAGCCCTATGGGGTCACGCGCACACCGCTGAGCTTCGAACCGGCGGCTCCTGCCGCGGGCCTCGACGTCGTCCAGCAGGAGAAGGCGGACAAGTCGGGCCTGGTGCGGTGCTGGATGCAGAAGGAGCCGGCGCGCAAGCTCGTCAATTTCAAGTCAATTCCAGTCCTGCTCATGGTCGGCGAAGCATCGTTCCAAGCCCCGGCCGCGCACTGCAACACGTACTTCCTGACGCAGGCGGGGGTGCAGCATGATTTCATCCGACTTGAGGACGTCGGCATCCACGGCAACGGCCATTTCCTGATGCATGAGAAGAACAATCTCGAGGTCGCCGCGGTGATCACCGACTGGCTGAACAAGCGCATCACCCCGATAGAGATCAAGGAGCAGGCCACGACGCGCTAGGCCAAGAGCGCTCGCCGCCCGGCATCGGCGAGAGCGCCGGCGATGGCCGGTGCGATTGCCGGGCCTGCGCCCGGCAATCCGAAAATACGCACCGACGGAATTATTCGAAGAGACATTCGCCTCGCGGCGGCGGCGGGCTGCAGTTCAGATGGCAGTGGACAATGGTGTTGTCGGTTGGAATCTCGCATCGCCAATGACGAGTGATGTGATCACTGAAGCATGTTCCTTGGCATTGTAGGAACGATCCGGAATTGCGATCGCGCGTGCGGAATGTGGTCACGGTCGAGAACTCTGCTGCCCATGGTCGAGGGCTTTTTGGTAAATTCGGCGGGCGCTGCCGTGGCCGAGAACGGCGCAATGGAAAAGAGCGCTACAATAGCCAAGCTGATAAACCTCATCGTTTCCTCCTGTCCTGATCAATGAGTGACGTCGACGCGTCATCTCTGCGTTCCGGACAGGAGAGCAGCAATCATCCTGAGGGACGTTGGGGGGGATACCAAGGTCCTGAGGGCAAACTTATCGTAAGCAAGCGCAATGCCGCGGTGATGCACGGCACGTGATGTTCAGTTCAATGGGATCATAGGGCGGTGAAACTGCGCCTACGCTTTCTTCGCGACCGGCACCGGCACGCCGGCGATCTTCACCTTGAACATGCCCAAACTCGTGCGTGTGCAGAAGTAGACGGTCTTCCAGTCGTCGCCGCCGAAGGCCACGTTGGCCGTGTTGGCAAAGCCGTGTACGATACGGCCGAGCTTCTTGCCGCTCGGGTCAAGGATGTAGAGCCCGCCCGAGCCGCCGCAATAAACATGGCCTGCGGTATCGACCTTCATGCCGTCGGGTCCTCCTGGCTCTGGTCCGCGCAGGTCGGCGAAAACGCGATCGGTCTGGCGCAAGAGTGTGCCGTTCGGTGCAAGATCGAAGGCGCGGATATGGCGCCGTGCCGAGCAATTGACGTAGAGCACACGCTCATCGGGCGAGAACGCAATGCCGTTGGGGCGCAAGAAGTCATCGACCAGGAGCGTGAGGGTGCTGCGGTCAGGCGAGATGCGATAGACGCCGCAGAACGTCATGTCGGTCTCGCCGGGCGCATCCGCCGAGGTCCACGGGTCGGTGAAGTAGATCGCGCCGTCGGATTTCACCACGATATCATTCGGCCGGTTGAACGGCTGGCCCTTAAAGCTTGATACCAGCACGCTGATGCTGCCGTCGGGCTCTTCGCGCACGATCCGGCGCGTCAACGCCTCGCAGGCCACGAGCCGGCCCTGCATGTCGCGGGTGATCCCATTCGCCCAATTGGTGTTCTCCTTGGACACTGCAATCGGCTGGCCGGGCGAATATTTCCAGCGCTTCTGGTCAGTGCCCCGAAACAGCAAATAGCCGCCCTCCTTCCACCATAGCGGCCCCTCGACATTGGCGGTGCCGCCAAGATTTGTGGCGATGTCCACGATCGGTTCAGAGGGGTCGATGATCTGGTCAAGCGCCGGATCGAGCCGCTCGATGCGCTTGGCTGCCTGGGCGGCGGCGTCGCGACTGCCGCCGATTGCGAGACTTGCGACCGCCCCCGACATCGCGAGCATCTGGCGCCTGGAGACGTTCTTCGTCCTACCCATCGTTGTTTCCTCCCTGCTTGGTCTTTTTGTCAGGACGATTATAGCAAGGCAGTGCGGTCGCGGGGGCGACAAAGTATTGAGGGCCGACTTGTGAAGCGGCCCTTTTAATCATTCGTGTTGAACTTAAGCCGACTCCATCAATAGTCCCTGGCGAGGCCTTCCACGCAAACGATGGGCTCGCGGTCGCGGCGGTTCGGCAATGCGCGGTAGACCATCTCGATCATGCGGATGGAGCGTGCCCGGCCGCGCAGATCGATGGGTCGCGTGCGCTCGCCGCGGTCGAGGACATGGCGGACGGCGAGGTTGTCGGGGTCGCCGTTGGCATAGATCACCCTCAAATTCAGCATTTCGACGGCGCCGCCGCGCGCATACAGACGGATGGCATAAAAGCGACCCTCCTGGCGCCCGACCGGCAAGACGTCACGGTCGACCCGAAAGCTGACCTCCTTGCATCCCAGCTCCACCCAGTCTTCTCCTCCTCGGCGCTGGGCTACCGCGTCATTCGCAAATGTACCCGCCAGTGCCACCGCACCGGCCAGTGCCGAGACTACGTGTCTCAAACGCATCATTTTCTCCTCTGGCATATCCACCCACCGGAGGTCTTTGTGCCAGCATCGCGGCACGAAAATGGCCGGCATCTGACAGTCGTGTTAAAGCGTGTTGCAGTGCGAAGGTTGCATTACGAATAAGTCATCTCGCCGATTTCAATAGCGCAAATAGGCTTCGCGCTCGCTCAGCCAGGCCTGCTCATCCGGTATGGCAAGCGCATCGAGGTCTTGCGGCGTCGCAGCAGGATCGTCGACCCACTCGCGTAGCAAAGGCCCGCCGTTGATCACGTCGATGGCGAGCTTGCCGTGCTCGTATTCGTAAGCGAAGTCGCGCCAGAGCGGATAGTCCGGATAAAGGCGCCGGATCGCCTTGAAGGCCAGCGCCTGCAGGCGCCAGGGCTTGAACGCCTGGTGGTCGTAGCCGGGACCTTCGGTGTGAATCTGCACGCCGCTGCAGAGCTTGCCGACATGTTTGTGAAACGTGGGCTCGAACCAGCAATCGCGCAGGCGGCAGCCGGCGAGCCACTGCGGCGCAAGCGCATGCATCTCCGTGACGATACGCGCGTGCGTCGATATCGGGCGCGCCGAATACTTCCAGCGGGCGCGTGGTGCCACGCCCTTCCGAGAGCGTCGTGCCCTCGAGCATCACCGTGCCCGCATAGGCGCGCGCCATCCAGAGGTTCGGTGCGTTGGGGCTGGGGTTGACCCATGCGCGTTCGCCGAGCGGCCAGCCATAGCCGGGCGCTACCTCGGGCTTCCAGCCCTGCATCGTCGATGACGCGATAGTCGACATCGAGCTTGAGCGTCTTGATGAACCAGGCGCCGAGCTCGCCGAGCGTGAGCCCGTGCCGCATCGGCAGCGGTCCCGCGCCGACAAAGCTTTCCCATCCGGCGCGCAGCGTCAGGCCTTCGACCGGCCGGCCGACCGGATTGGGTCGATCCAGCACCCACACCGCTTTCTTGTGTGCTGACGCCGCCTCCAGGATGTAACGCAGCGTGGTGATGAACGTGTAGATGCGGCAGCCGAGGTCCTGCAGATCGACCAGGATGACATCGAACGTGTCCATCATCGCATCGGTCGGCCTGCGCACCTCGCCATACAGGCTGAACACCGGGATGCCATGCACCGGATCGTTGAAGTCCGGCGACTCGATCATGTTGTCCTGCTTGTCGCCGCGCAGTCCATGCTGCGGTCCGAAGGCGGCCGTGATCCTCACGTCGCCACAGGCGGCGAGCGCATCGAGCGAGTGTGTCAGGTCCTGCGTGACCGATGCAGGATGCGCCAGCAAGGCCACGCGGGCGCGCTTGAGGGGTGCGCGCAAGGCGGGGTCGGCGAGGAGGCGATCGATGCCGAATTTCATGGGTCGCTACGTTGGAGAGAATTCATGCGCAAAGCAATCGGGGTGATGGAAATCCGGTTTGCCCGGCGGATGGGTGAGCGCCCAGCATGATTTGCGGCCGCTCGTTTCCTCGATCAGCGCGGAGAGACCGAGACGCCATTGGGCGTCTCTCGGCAGGTCCGACAGCTGATCCAGCTCAAGTGAGGCTTGCAGTCTGAAGAGCGCGGAGTTTGTCTTGACCGCGATGGCGGGCGCGCTGACGCCGCTCGCCTCGCGCATCCCGCTCCGGTAGCCGTCGAACTGATAGGCTGCCCATTGGGTCGATGGCGCAAGATTGAATTCGTAGTAGACATCGCTCGCCGGGCAGCGGACGAACGCCTCGAAGCATGTGTGCTGCCAAAGCTCCTCAGCGCGCGCCGGAGGTGCGATCGGCGGCAGGCGCAGACTGCCTATCTTGCCCGTTACGAAATAGCAGAGCACGAGGCTGCCCGCGTGTGGCCGGACGACGTCCACATCGATGTGTGTCGCAGCGAGGGAGAGCGAGTCCGGATGAAGTCTCAAAGCCAGGCGCATGCCGGCGTTCTAGCACGGCTGGCGGTCTTGTCGTGTACCGGCTACGCGAAGAGGACAGAGATGACCGTTACGAGGTCGCGGGCATCAACGACCGGTACCGAGCGTGAAGGGCTTGGTGATGGCGTCAGTGGGGCCGCTCGCCACGCGGCGCTCCACCAACAGTCTCGCTGCTCTCCGAGGCGTTATCCGCTCCTCGCTGCAACTTATCCAACGTGATCGGCAGGTCGCGCACGCGCTTGCCGGTCGCGTGATAGACCGCATTGGCGACCGCCGCCGCGACCCCGACGATGCCGATCTCGCCGACGCCCTTGGTGCCGAGCGGATTGATGATCGTGTCCGGCTCGTCGACGAAGATCACCTCGATGTCGTGGATGTCGGCGTTCACCGGCACGTGGTATTCGGCGAAATTGGCATTCACGATCCGGCCGAACTTTTGATCGGTCAGGGTCTCCTCGTGCAGCGCCATGCCGATACCCATGACCACGCTGCCGAGGATCTGGCTGCGCGCGGTCTTGGCATTGAGGATGCGCCCGGCGGCAACGGCGCTCACCACGCGTGTGACCCGGATGACGCCGAGCTGCTCGTCGACCTTGACCTCCGCGAATATGGCCGAGTGTGTGTTGCGGGCGTATTTCTCATCTTGCGTCGGATTGTTCGATGCTTGCCGCTCGAGGCGTTCCACCCTGCCGTGCCGCATCGCATCTGCGATGGACACCGAAAGGCTCGGGTCCCGCTTGCCGACAATGCCACCGCCCGCCAGCACGACGTCCTGCGGCCCGGCATTTGCCAGCGGGGAACCCGGCGCGGCCTGGGCGAGGCGCAACAGCTCCGCGCGCAACTCGCCACACGTGGCGGCGAGAGCATTGGCAACCGAGGAGGCGGTCCACGATCCGCCCGCTACGGGCGCCTGCGGCAACGTCGAGTCGCCCAGCTTCACGCTGACGTTCTCGATCGGCAGCCCGAGCAGATCGGCCGTCACCTGCGCCATGACCGTATAGGTGCCGGTGCCGAGGTCTGAAGCCGCACAGGTAACGTCGGCGTGGCCGTTGGCGGACAGCACGACGCGCGACCGTAAAATGGTTGTCGAGTGCCTCCCATATGCCGGTCGCCATGCCCCAGCCGACAAGATCGCCGTTATCGCGCATGGAGCGCGGCTGCGGATTGCGCCGCTCCCAGCCAAAAGCGGCCGCGCCTAGTCGGTAGCATTCGCGCAGCTCTTTGCTGGTGTAGGGAACGTCGGCATTCTGGTCGCGATCCGAGTAGTTGCGGATGCGCAGCTCAACGGGGTCGAGCTTGAGCGCGACCGCAAGCTCATCCATGGCGCATTCGAGCCCGTAGACGCCGCTTGCGGCACCGGGCGCTCGCATGTCGCCCGGTGTGCTGACGTCGAGCCGCGCGAGCTTGTGTGTGAATGTCGTGTTAGGGCTCTTGTAGAGCGCGCCTGCCCAGATGGTGTCCTTGCGGGCAAAGTCCTCGAACTGCGAGGTCATCGCGAACGCTTCGTGCGTGATCGCATCGAGCGTTCCGTCCGCCTTCGCTCCAAGCGCAACGCGTTCGACGCTGCGAGGACGATAGCTGAGCGAGTACATCTGCGGGCGCGATCAGGACGAGGCGGACCGAGCGTTGCAGCGCGCGCGCCGCCAACACTGCGAGCGCCACGTTGTACTGCGGTCGAAGCCCGCTGCCGAAACCGCCGCCCATGTACGGCCCCATGACCCGCACATCGTCGGGCTTCATGCCGAATACGCCGCACAGATAATGCTGCACGTTCTGCACGCCCTGGGTCTTGTCATAGACGGTCAGCTTGCCGTCGCCATGCCAGACCACGGTCGTTCCGTACAGTTCCATTGGGTTGTGATGCTCGACCGGGATCGGTATATCGGCTTCGTGGCGCACCGCGGCGGCGGCGAACGCCTTCGCGGCATCGCCGCGTGGCCTTGAGGGTGTCAGGGCAAAGGTGTCGTTCGAGAGCGAAAAGGCGTGTTCGCGCTGGCGTTGAGATCGGTGGCGTGCGCTTCCTGGCGTATTCGACGCGCACCAGGGAAGCGGCGTAGCGCGCGACCTCCGACCTGCCTCCGCCACCACGACCGCGATCGGCTGGCCGTTGAACAGAATGTTGCCGTCGTACAGCGGCCGGAACGGCGCACCTTCCGGCGCAACATCGTCGCGTAGGCCTGATCGGTGTCCGCCATGGGCGGACGATGTTCGTGCGTGAGCACGTCGATGACGCCTTGGACACGCAACGCCGCGCTGGTGTCGATGCGCAGGATGCGGCCCTTCGCGATCGTCGATGACACGACGCTGGCATACGCGAGGCCCGGCGCGTTGAACTCGGCGGCATACTTTGCGGTGCCGGTGACCTTTGCGCGGCCGTCGACGCGGGAGATGGAGTTTCCGATATAGGTGCCATGGGTTTCTCACGCGATCTTCTTGTTGGATTGCGATTGCGGCGTGCCGCGCGCCGCCTGCGATAGCGCGCGGACGATGCACCGGCGCGCCAGGTCGATCTTGAACGTGTTGTGCGCGAAGCCCCTGGCGTCGCGCAGCACGAGGTCCGCCGCCTGCGTGAACGTCGCCTGATTGGCGGCCTGCCCGCGCAGCGCCGCCTCGGCCGCGGGTCGCGCCAGGGCTTGTGCGCGACGCCGCCGAGCGCAAGGCGCGCCTCTTTGATGGTGTCGCCGTCGAGCTCGAGTCCGACCGCGACCGATACCAGAGCGAACGCATAGGAGAGGCGATCGCGAATCTTGAGATACGTGTAGTTCGCCGCAAATCCGCGCGCCGGCAGCTCGATCGCGGTGATGATCTCGCCCGGCTCGAGATTGCTGTCGCGTTGCGGCGTATCCCCGGGCAGCCGATGGAAATCGGCAAATGCGATGACGCGCTCGCCCGACGGGGCCGGCCACATGAACCTTAGCTTCCAGCATCGCGAGCGCCACGCACATGTCGGAAGGATGCACCGCGATGCAGGCGTCGCTGGTGCCGAGGATCGCGTGCATGCGGTTGAGGCCGTCGATCGCGGAGCAGCCGCTACCGGGCTCGCGTTTGTTACACGGCGTCGCCGTGTCGTAGAAGTAGAGGCAGCGCGTGCGCTGCAGGAGATTGCCGCCGGTCGACGCCATGTTGCGCAGCTGCTGCGAGGCGCCGGCCAGGAGCGCGCTCGACAACACCGGATAGCGCTGCTGCACCATCGGGTGATAGGCGAGGTCGGTGTTCCGCACCAACGCGCCGATGCGCAGCCCGCCGTCGCGCGTTTCCTCGACCTTGTCCAGCGGCAGTCGAGAGATGTCGACCAGCCGCGTCGGGCGCTCCACGTCCATCTTCATCAAGTCGATCAGATTGGTGCCGCCGGCGATGAATTTCGCTCCCGGGCTGCCTGCGATCTGCCGCGTCGCGTCGGCGACGTCGTTCGCGCGCGCGTATTCAAAGCTGATCATGACTGCCCCATCACTTGCTGGATGGCTGCGACGATGTTGGTATAGGCGCCACAGCGGCAGATGTTTCCGCTCATCAGCTCGCGGACCTCGTCTCGCGGTCTTGGCCTTGCCTTCGGCGATCAATCCTGCAGCCGAGCAGATCTGCCCTGGCGTGCAGTAGCCGCACTGGAAGGCATCGTGGTCGATGAATGCCTGCTGCAGCGGATGCAGCGCGCCGTTCGCAGCGAGGCCCTCGATGGTGGTGACGGTGCGCACCGTCTTTCATCACCGCCAGTGTCAGGCAGGAATTGACGCGCCGGCCGTCGAGCAGCACGGTGCAGGCGCCGCACTGACCCTGATCGCAGCCTTTCTTCGTGCCGGTGAGATCGAGCGTGCTCGCGCAGCACGTCGAGGAGCGTGGAGCGCGGATCGAGCGTGAGCGTGTGGCGTGCGCCGTTGACGGTCAGGGTCACCGGGACGGGCGTGGGTCCCGTGTTCGCCCGCGGCTGTGCGGCGGCGCCGGGGGCCAGGCCCATCACAATGGGAATTGCCGCCCCACCGGCAACGAGCTCGCGGCGTGTCGGCTGGCCGGCGTGGCGGGAAATATCATCTGCTCGGTTGGTCATGTGGAACTCCTGCGGCCGCGCATGCCAACGGCGGTGCGGGGCTAACCCAAATCCTGCGTCGTCAACGCCGCATGCGGCCCATGCGTTGCAGCTAGGGAGGCTTGGTAACGAGTTAATTTAGATTAGGTCCGAAAAGTCATAGGGATAGCCGTTTGGCGCAGCACTATCCGCTTTGCGCCTAAAAAATGTTCCGAGCAAAATCCTTCTAGCAAGGCATGGTCGTCCCTAGGTACTCACGAGATTGCCGGGATCGATAGCACAAGACAAAAGAGGCGGCCCATGCGCACCCGCAATCTTGATGAAGCGATTGACGCAGTATCGAAGGTGTATTGCCCGCACACCGTCGAGGTCGTCGGTCCCGTTGGCGAAATTGACGCCCTGCTCGAAGTTGCGCACCCAACGTCACAGCCGCTTGTGAGCTTGTCTTATAGCGTGCCGGTCAAGATCGACGCGCTGAACTTCTCACGCTTGTTTCTAATGATGCATTGCGCGCGCGGCACCGCGGCCACGACCCAGGGGCATCGCTCGGCGGAATGGAGCCAGGGCCAGACCATGCCGTTCTCGGCCGACTTCGATACCAAGCTGTGGTTCGACCGGGCATTTCTCCAAAGATCGCTTCGCCTGGATACCGATAAGCTGGAAATGCAGTGTGCGCGTTGGCTCGGGCACCCGCTCGAACAGTCGCTGCGGTTTGCGCTGCACCCGTTCTCCAATGATCTGGAAGAGATCTGGCGCCGAACGCTGTCGTATTTGTGGTGCAGCGGAGAGCGTGTCCTTCCGCTGGGGCCGGCCGCAAAGTCCGCGTTCGATGAATATCTGCTGACGCTCCTTCTGCATCATCATCCGCACAACTACAGCGACGAGCTGGCCGGGGATACGTCGGCGCCCGTCCCAGGCATCGTGCGGCGCGCGGAGCGTTTCATGGCCGACAACGCGGACACGCCCATCACCGTGTCGGACGTGGCCGCCCATCTTGGCGTTAGTTTACGTTCGCTGCAGGCTGGCTTCCGCCAGTGGCGCAACGCGACGCCGAATGCCTATCTGCGGCAGGTTCGGCTCCGGCTCGTGCGGGATGAGCTTCTGCGTTCCGACATAGAGAGCAATGTCACGACCGTCGCCCTGCGGCACGGATTCATGCATCTTGGTCGCTTCAGTGCTCAGTACCGTGCCGCGTTCGGCGAAGGCCCGAGCGCGACCTTGCGACGCAGCCGCGCGGCCTCGGTCTCGTCCCAGCGTGTGCTTGCTGTGCGCAGGTCATCCTGAGACGCGAGCGAGCGCATCGCTTAGACCTTGGTCATCTCGACCAGCGTCCCTGCCTTCGGCATGTCCTCGAGCGCTCCACAATTGCCGCAACAAGGCATCGATCCGATCTGCCGACAGATATCTGCGCGCCAGCGAGCGAAACTTCTCCTCCATTTCGGCGTCGGTCATCGGATTCTTGGGGTGCCCGCGGTGGTATTCGACCCGGACCGACTTTTGCGCCGCCCGATTTCAGGACGACCTCGAAGTCGCACAGATTGTAGTCCTTCTCGTGCACGTCGGCTTCCGCCGAAGGGATGCAGCGCACGCGGCTGACGAGCTCGAGCAGACGCGCGTCATGCAGGTACGGGTCTTCGTAGTAATGGTCGTCGATCGTGCCGTACATCAGCACCACCGCGGCCGCATAGGGCATGCTGTGGTCGGCGGTCTCGTGGCTCTGTGGCCGCCATTTGTCGGGGCTGTCGGCCATGACCTTGATGGCGTTCCGGGAGACGCGGATGTTGACTTCGCGTATCTCGTCGATGTTGGCGAAGAACGACCGTGCCTGCGTGGCGGCCTCCGCGACGGTCTGCGAATATTGCCCGAGCGGGAAGCGCTTGGTGAAGGCGCGCATGATGCCCCACGGCTCGCCGAGCTTCGGTAATTCGAACGTCTTGCGGCTGATCACGTTGAAGAACCCAGAGGGGCCTTCGAACACCCGGCTTGGTCCGGTCATGCCCGCCTGCGCGAGCTGCGCCGAGAAGATCGCCTTGCGGGTGGCTTCCGCGGAGGCGAAATCCTTCCAATTGGACAGCGTGCCGACGCGGCCCTGATTGATCGCGGTGTTGCCGCCGACCGTAATGCCGATCGCGTGAACCATCTGCTCCGGCGTGAGCCCCATCAGCCGGCTTGCGCCGACGACGGCTCGCCAGGCCGAGGATCGTGGACTGGTCGAGGCCAAGTCCCCTGGTGTCGAGCACGTCGGCGACCTTGCAGAACACCTCGTAGGAGAGCGCGGTCGCCGTGATGAGATCGCGGCCGCTGCGTCCGGCGATCTCGGCCGTGGAGATGAGCGCAGCGAGCGTGTCGCTCGGGTGGCCGCCGCCCATGGGCGTGATGTAGCCGTCGTTGAAATCCAGATAGCGGATCATGACGCCATTGGCGAACACCGCGAGCTCGTGGCTCGTCTTGATGCCGCTGCAGAACACGGTCGCGCCCGGTGTCGCGCTGACGTTGCGGGCGAGCTTGACGGCGATCTGGCTTGGGCCCGCCTGGTAGCCGCCGATCGCGCAGCCGATCGTATCGAGAATGGTGCGTTTCGCCGTGCGCACGACCTCCGCCGGCAGATCCTCATAGCGCAGCCTGACGGCGTAGTCCGCCAGCGTCTGTGCGATGGTTCGTTGATTGCCGGATCCCGCGCGCGGACGTGCAGTCTCCTGTGCGCTCGCCGGCAGCACCGCCGCTGTCACCGCAACGCCGGCCGTCGCCAACGCCTGCAGCACCTCGCGGCGCGATTGGCCTGTTGCATCGGGCTTGTCCATGATGATTGCCTTAGTCGAGATCGATGTGATCGTGCGCACGTAGGGCGGATTAGCCGAGGGCGTAATCCGCCACATAGCGACATGGCGGAATACGCTTCGCTATTCCGCCCTACGGGCTAGCGTTGCACGTCCGTTCGCTGCTAGTTCACCGCTGCTCCCAGTGGCGCGCGCTCGATGACCTCGATGCGAGTGCCCCACGGATCGGTGATGTAAGTGACGGTGTTGCCGCTGCCGCCCTTGCGCGGCGGCTCGTCGAGCTTGATGCCATCAGCTTCGAGCTTCTTCACGAACGTCGGATGATCCTTCACGTCGAAGCCGATGTGGTCGAGCACGCGATGCCGGGTCGGAGCCTGCGCCTTGTCGGCCTTGGCAAAGCGGATCTGCGCGCCGGGCACGTCGACGACCGGCGCATTGTTGCGGGTGGTGGCCTTGCCGCCGAACGTCTTGGCGTACCAGGCCTGCGCCTTCGGAATCTCGGCTTCCGGCAGGGACAGATGCACGTGCTCATGCCGGATCGGCATCGACTGCGTCTTGTCCTCCAGGATCTCCATGCGCACGCCGTCCGGCGTCTCCACATAGGCCTGATCCAGCCGGCCGTTGCCGCCGGGCAGCACGGTCACGCCCGCGGCTTTCCACTGCGCGACGCGCTCCTGCACGTTGTTGACGATGAAGCCGACGTGATTGACCACCGAGCCCTGCGTGCCGCCGTCGCCTTTCTCGTCCCCGAGGGTGAGATTGATATAGACGTGCGGGAACATCATCAGCGGCTGCCCGCCGGGCATGTAGAGCTTGCCGCCCATGGCGATGAACAGCTTCTTGTTGGCTTCCACATCCTTCGAGATGATGTGCCAGTGCCCCATGGTCGCGCCCACCTCGTTGTAGGGGGCGGGTTGCGCAGCTGCTGGGCTCACGGCAAGCGGCGTCAGCAGCAAAGCTGCAAACGCGGTGGTCTTCAGTGCAGTCTTCATCGAATCCTTCCTGAACTGTTTTTGCTGATGAGTGGCAATCGCAGGAGGAAGGCTATCAGGCCAAGGGAGTGGGCGGAAGCGCGGACGAATTATTATTTGCTCAGCAGTCGGCGGTCTCATCAGTGATGAGACTGCCGAGCACGCGTCGTGTTTCTACGCCGCTGGCTATGCCTGCGCCGGTCGGTGTGCACGCAGGAACGAGCGGATCTGGCGGACCGCCAGCGGAATCCGCTCCTTCGGCTCCTTCCACGGGAACATGCTCACTTCGGCCCGGGGCGCGAGCATCGCGGCTTCCATGGCAACCGCGTAAGGATGGGCTGGAATATCATCCGGCAGGATCAGCACCGAAGTCTGACAATTGCGGACGAAATCGCGCGTTACCGTGAACACGAAATCGGCATTGGTGCGATACATCTTGGTCAGGAACTTCTCGACCGTCTCCATCGTGATCTCGGGCCGGCGCTTGATGAGCTCCGGAGCCCAGCCGCTGATGTTGTTGTCGTAGAAGAGCGTGGGCTGCTCCGGGCGGAAGCCGCTTGGCTGCGCCAGCACGGCCGCGACGACGCGGTCGCCCGCGCGCTTGATCAGGTTCCAGACGAACGGCCCGCCAATGCAGAAGCCCATCACAATGAACCGGTTGACGCCGAGTTGATCCAGCACACCCAGATGATCGTCGGTGTAGGAATCCCACGGGCGGTCGATCTCGAGCGGTCCAGTGGACTGGCCGCCGTTGGCATTGCGCAGGTCGGCGGCGATGCAGCGGAACTCACTCTTGAATTCCGCGATCGGATCGAACGGCCCGCGGGCGAGGCCGGCGAGTGTCGAATTCAGTCCACCGCCAGCGATGAGCAGCAGCGGAAAGCCCGACCCGTGCTCCTCAAAGCGAATGCGAACGGGGCCCTTTTCGTAAAATCGCATGGCTTCTCCTTGGCCGGTCTGCTGAGCAAACACGCGTGGTGCTGCGGCCATCGCGGTTGCCGCAACGCCGGTGGTCAGAATATTTCGCCTGATTAAATCCATGGTCGCCTCCCTGAATCGTTGTTATGGCGTCGTTGTACGTCGCCCCGATTGTAAAGACATTGTCGCGATTGTCACCGGCAATTCTTACTCCGCGCCGGCAGGGGGCAAGCGCATGAACGCTGCGGGATCAGTGCATTGGAGGAACAGCGCCTTTGAGAAGCCGCCTCGCGGTGAAGGCCGGCGCCAGGCTTCGGCTGATCGTCCTTCTGCGGGAACCCCTGATATCCGGGCGCCAGGTGCCAAGCTCGGCGAGGCATAAGAGTGTTGAAACGACGAGTGTGATGGAACCAGTCGCGCCTCCACGAATTGGGGCAGGAGAAGCGAACCAACAGAAAGGTTCCATCATGCGCATCACTACGTGCTTGGCGGCGGCGGTCGTGCCGGCGCTCCTCGCGACAACTCTTGCGTTCGCGCAGGACCAGCAGGCAAAAACATTCCTCACCGAGGCCATCGAAGGCAATCTGGCCGAAGTGCAGATGGGACAGTTGGCGCAGAAGCAGGCCACCACCCTGGCTGTTCGCTCGTATGGCCAGATGCTCGAACAGGATCACACCGTGGCCAATCAAAGGGCGCGAGCTGCCGCCAACGCCATGCAAATCAAACCGCCAACTCAGCCCAACAGCAAGCAGAAGGCCGACTATGACCGGCTCTCGCAGCTGATTGGCGCCGCGTTCGATGAACAATTCGCCGATCACATGGTCATGGATCACAAAGAGGATATCCAGAAATACGAGAAGGCGGCCACGATGAACGACCCCGCTGGCACTTATGCCAAGGAAGCCCTGCCGACGCTGCGGAAGCATCTGCAAAACGCGGAGTCTCTGAAGGCGGCGACGACGGGCGCAGCGCGCTAGAGACGCAGCCATGCGGACGATTGGCCAACTTCTCATCGGCGCTGCCACGTTGTGGTCTTCCGCCGCTTCTGCGCAGCCGGCAGCAACGTTCGCTGACGTCGTGGTCTGCGCCACAGCGGCAGATGCCAGGAACTACGCCACCACGCATAAGGACGCTATCCAAAATGCGATCGCAGACGAGATCACTGGCAAAGCCTGCGTTGTCGCGAAGATTGCCTTCGTTCCCGGCAAGCAATCCGATCGCATCGAGCAAAAGGACGCGACCTACGCCGTGACGGAAATCATGATCGTGGGCGTGAGCACACCATTAGGGGTGCTGGGAATTCCTCCCAACCGCGCTTATACGCTGCTGCGATTGCAGGATCAGGAAGTGTAGGACGGGGAGCCTTTTAGCCCACAACGTCCACCGCAAAATTAGCGCGTCGCATCAGCCCGGCGCGCGCCTCCTGGGCGAGCCGCAAGACGCGGGCACTGTCGACGCCGACGAGGCTGCCTTGCCATTTCCTGACCTTGCCGCCGATGAAGACCGCCTCGACATGGCTCGGGTTCATCAGATTGGCAACCACGCTCGGCGCATTGTTGAGCGGCCAGACGTCGAAGCGGTCGGCCCGCAGCATCAGGATGTCGGCTTCCTTGCCGGGCGTGAGCGTGCCGACCTTGTGATCCACATTGGCGCAGCGCGCGCCCTGCAGCGTGGCGAACTCCAGCACGTCGCGGCAGGTGAGGAGCGGGGGCAGATTTGGCTCGCTGGCGCGACGGCGCTGCAGGATGCGCAGCCGCTGCAGATTGAAGGTCGTGCGCATGATCGCGAACATGTCCTGTGCGACGGTGGTGCCGTGATCGGAACTGAGGGACGGGCGCACACCGCGGTCGAGCGCGTCCTGCACCGCCGGCATGCCGTGTGCCATCGCCATTTCGAGCGGCGGCGACATCGAGATGCGCCCGCCGATATCCTTGATCATCTGCCAGGCTGCGTCGTTGAGGTGCGTGCAGTGGATGAACAGGTCGCCCTCGCGCAGCACGCCGGCGCGGCCGAGCGCGAGGCCGGGCTCAGGATTGATGCGAAAATGCATGACGGCAGGCACGCCGGCATCGCGCGCCGCCTGCAACACATTGGCGTCGAGGCTGGCGCCGAGTGCGAGCGTCAGAAGCTGGTCCTTGGAGCTGAAATAAGTGCGCTGGAGGCGGCCAATGTCCTGCGGCCAGCGCATCGCCGGCCCGCCGCCACGCGAATAGCCATAGACGGCGCGGATGCCGGCGTCCTGCAGCGCACGGATCGCGGCGTCGCTGTGCTCGGGTGTGTGGCTGATCTGCGAGAGGTCGATGATGGTGGTCGTGCCCATCTCGATGAAGCCGAGCGCCGTCATCAGGACGCCGGCATAAACGTCGTCCGGCGAATAGTGCATGGTGAGATTGTTCTGGACGTCGCGATTGTAGTCGGGATCGACGAGCCCGTTGGGGAGCGTCGTGCGCAGGAGGCCCTGATAGGAGTGGCTGTGGGTGTCGACGAACCCCGGAGTGAGAATGCGATTACCGGCATCGACGATCACCGCATCGGCCGTGATGTCGGGACGGACCTCGCGGATCTTACCGTCCTCGATCAGCACGTCAGCTTGCGCAAAGTCGCCAACCTGGCGGTCGAGCGTGAGCACAATGCCGCCCTTGATGAGAATGCGGCGCGCGCCCTGCAGGCGGGCGAGGTCGGGCCCGGTCTGAGCCTGTGCAGAGAGCGGCTGCGACGCCGTGGCGCCAGCGATGAGCGCACCTGCGGCCTGCAGGATACGTCGACGTGATGTATTGGAGATCTTTGGGTTCTTGGGGCCGCGCATGGTTTCCTCCCTGCTGGTTTTGCCGCCATCATCGCCCTGGTGGCGTGCTGCAGCAAGGGGCGGATGTTCCTGGGGGCGCGTTCGGTCTACACTAGGCCCAGGCATACGTCGCAAAGGGGAGACGAAGCCATGGCATACTCAATGAGGCTGCATTCGGCATGGACGGGGCTCGCGCTGCTCGCCGTGACGACGACTTCTGCGTTTTCGCAGGCGGTCGAGCCGGTGCGCTCGCTTGCTGTCAGAGAGAAGCCGGCGCTGCTCGACACGCTCAAGGCGCTGGTGTCGATCGAATCCGGCAGCCGCGACTTCGAGGGGCTCGGCAAAGTTGCTGATCTTGTCGCCGAGCGGCTGCGTGGGTTGGGCGGGCAGGTCGAGCTCGTCGAGCCAAGCAACATCTACAAGATGGAGGACACGCCCGAGCGCATCGGCAAGATGGTGCGCGCGACCTTCACTGGCACTGGCAGCAAGAAGATACTGCTGATCGCGCACATGGACACGGTCTATCAGCGCGGCATGCTGGAGAAGCAGCCGTTCCGCATTGACGGCGACCGCGCCTATGGGCTGGGCATCGCCGACGACAAGCAGGGCGTCGCGCTGATCCTACATACGGTCTCGATGCTGAAGGCGCTCGACTTCAGGTCTTTCGGCACGCTCACCGTGCTGATCAACGCCGACGAGGAGCTCAGCTCTCCAGGATCACGCAGCCTGCTGACCAAGCTTGGCGCCGAGCACGATGCGACCTTCTCGGCCGAAAGCTCGCGCGTGGAGTCCGACAAGCTCGCGCTCGCGACCGCTGGTATCGCCTCGTTCACCTTGAACGTCGAGGGTCGCGCCTCGCATGCCGGCAGTGCGCCGGAGCGCGGCGTCAACGCGATCTACGAGCTCGCTCACCAGATGCTGCAGACCCGCAACCTGTCCGACCCAGAGACGGGCCTTAAAATGAACTGGACCATGGCGAATGGCGGCCGCACCCGCAACATGATCCCGCCCAGCGCGCAGGCGCAAGCGGACGTGCGCGTGCTGAAGGTCGAGGACTATGCCGGCATCGAGAAGACGGTGCGCGAGCGGATCAAGACGAAGCTCCTGCCCGACTCGAAGATCGACGTGATCTTCGAAAAGCGCCGGCCGCCGCTCGAGGCGACGCCGGCCTCGCGCGCGCTCGCCAAGCATGCGCAGCAGATCTATCGCGAGATCGGCAAGGAGCTGGTGGTCGACGAGGTCGCGGAAGGCGGCGGCACCGACGCGGCCTTTGCGTCACTCGAGACCAAGGCGCCGGTGATCGAGCGCTTCGGCCTGCAGGGCTATGGCTCGCACTCGATCGAGGCCGAATACGTGCTGATCTCCTCGATCGAGCCGCGGCTCTATCTGCTCACGCGCCTGATCATGGACGTGGCGGAGGGGAAGGCGAAGTAGCGTGTTTAACCTTGTAGCCTGGATTGAGCGAAGCGAAATCCAGGTCTGATTTTCAACTGTATCGGCGTTCCCGGATGTCGCTGCGCTCCATCCGGGCTACTGTCGCTCATGCTCTCAGCAGACTTTCGACAGACAGGTCTTCGTCAACGTCCGGCCAATGAATGCCGTACCACGACCAATGAGTCGCCAATTTAGGCGCTGATCTGCCGTTGCATCTTCAAGGCGTGGAAACCATGCAAGCGGTGCCGCAAGCTCGCGACCGTCAGCCAGCGCGACAACGACCTGATTATCCGTCACCGTCACATCGACCGCCGTTGCACCACGCTTGATCATAGTGGCCTACACATCCAGAATCTGCTCGCTGGCAAATTCCGCCCGCTCCTGGATGAACTCGAAGCGCGCCTCGGGTTTGTTGCCCATCAGCCGCTCGACCGACTTGTCGGTCGCGTTGCGATCGTCCTCGACCACCTTGACGCGGAGAAGCGTACGCTTCCTCGGGTCCATGGTGGTTTCCTTGAGCTGGGCTGCCATCATCTCGCCCAGCCCCTTGAAGCGACTGATCTCGACCTTGGCATTGGGATGAAACTCCTTCTTGAGGAGCTCCGCCTTGTGCTTGTCGTCGCGCGCATAAAAGATCTTGCCGCCGTGGGACAGCCGATAGAGCGGCGGCACCGCCAGATAGAGATGCCCGTTCTCGATCAGCTTCGGCATCTGGCGATAGAAGAATGTCATCAGCAGCGAGGCGATGTGGGCGCCGTCGACGTCGGCGTCCGTCATGATGACCACGCGGTCGTAACGCAATTCGCCGTCGCGATAGTGCGAGCCAGCGCCGCAGCCGAGCGCCTGGATCAGGTCGGCAAGCTGCTGGTTCTGCGCAAGCTTGCCGGCGGCGGCGGACGCGACGTTGAGAATCTTGCCGCGCAGCGGCAGCACCGCCTGCGTGGTGCGATCGCGGGCCTGCTTGGCCGAGCCGCCGGCGCTGTCGCCTTCGACGATGAAGATCTCGGCGCCTTCGGCGGCAGTCGAGGTGCAGTCGGCGAGTTTGCCGGGGAGTCGCAGCTTGCGCACCGCGCCCTGGCGCTTGATCTCCTTCTCCTGCCGGCGGCGGATGCGCTCGTCGGCGCGCTCGATCACGAAGTCGAGGAGCTTGTTGGCTTGCAGCGGGTTGCCGGCGAGCCAGTGGTCGAACGGGTCCTTGATGACGTTCTCGACGAGGCGCGCGGCTTCTGCGGTGGCGAGCCGGTCCTTGGTCTGGCCCTGGAATTCCGGCTCGCGGATGAACACCGAGAGCATCGCGCCGGCGCCGGTCATCACGTCGTCGCTGGTGATGCCATTGGCGCGCTTGCCTTGGCCATTGCGCTCGGCGTGGTCCTTGAGGCCGCGCACCAGCGCGCTGCGGAGCCCGGTTTCGTGCGTGCCGCCATCGGGCGTCGGGATGGTGTTGCAATAGGAGGAGAGGAAGCCATCGGCATCGGCCGTCCAGGCCACCGCCCATTGCGCCGCGCCATGAACGCCGATCTTGCCTGCGCTGCCGGTGAAGACGTCGGGGTGGACGAGGGTCGCCTTGCCGAGCTGCGCGCTGAGATAATCGCGCAGGCCATCGGCAAAGTGGAAGGTGGCCTTCTCGGGCACATCGTCGGTGCCGCGCAGAAGCTCCTTGGCGCACGACCAGCGGATCTCGACGCCGCCGAACAGATACGCCTTTGAGCGCGCCATCTTGAAGATGCGCTCGGCCTTGAAGTGCGCCTTGGGACCGAAGATCGTCAGATCAGGGCGGAAGCGCACCTTGGTGCCGCGCCGGTTAGGCGCGCGCCCAACCTCCTCGAGCTTGCCCTTCGGCTTGCCGCGCTCGAACACCATCCGATAGAGCGTCTGCTCGCGCGCGACCTCGACCTCGAGGCGCTCGGAGAGCGCATTCGTGACCGAGATGCCGACGCCGTGCAGGCCGCCCGAGGTCTCGTAGACCTTGGACTCGAACTTGCCGCCGGCGTGCAGCGTGCACATGATCACTTCAAGCGCCGACTTGTTGCGGAATTTGGGATGCGGATCGACCGGGATGCCGCGGCCGTTGTCGGTCACGGAGACAAAACCGTCCGCCTCCATCTCGACCTCGATCCAATCGGCATAGCCGTTGATCGCCTCGTCCATGGCGTTGTCGATCGCCTCGGCGAACAGGTGATGCAGCGCCTTCTCGTCGGTGCCGCCGATATACATGCCGGGCCGCCGACGGACCGGCTCGAGCCCTTCGAGCACTTCGATGTGGCGCGCGCTGTAACCCGAATCACCGCCCCGCGGCCCCTTGCCCTTCACGCGCATGGCGGGGCGGCGCAGAGTCTTCGAGCTGAATAGGTCGCCAGTCCTGCCGGCAGGTTTCTTTGCACTTTTGCCCATGAATTGCTGTCTGATTGCTGTCTGGTTGCTCTGACCGAATCGATTTTGCCCAACTATGCCACGGACCCGGCCTGAACGTGATGCATTCCGATCACAGCAGCCCGGAAAGCGCCAGCCCACGGTAATCCACGATATTCTACGATTTGATTTGGTTGCCGCTGGAACGCCGCCGGCACGCCACGATCTGCGCCAAATCCGCCGCCAGAATTACCGCCAGGTTCGAGGAGCCACAGGGAGCGTAACCTATGTTCAATTTCAGCTTCTTCAGGGGGCGGGTGGCGCCGCGCATGCAGGCAACGACCGGCTTTGACTTTGGGCGGCTGCTGAACTGGCGGATCCTGCGCGGCAGTCATGAGTTTCCGGGGCCCGACGGCGGCACCTGTGTCAACGAGGCTGCGATCGTCGCGGCGGGTTATCCCTACACGCCGGTACGCCGCATCGATGATTGCCCGCCGTCGTTCTCGCGCCCGCTCGCACTCTATGCCATGTGCCTGAACGAGATCGTGCTGGACGACACGCTGCGGCAGGAGCTGCTGCTGCCCTTCGTGGCCAGGCTCGCCGGCGCGGCTGATACGCCCGAGGTCGACCTGCAACGGGTCGCGCTGATCCTGCAGCGCACCGTGGCCGAGATCGTGCCTGAGGCCTTCGACTGGCTCGGACGCAGCCGCGAAGCCCGCCGCTGCCGTGCCGTCACAACCGCAGACGAGGCGGTCGCCGTCGTGAAGGCCCTCCTGGGACAGGAGTGGCGCGGTGCCCGGCTGAGCGGACTGATGAGCTCGCTCAGCATGGCGACGGAGGACTATCTGTCCGGTCGCGCCATCGATGTTGCGCAGTATTCTGGTACCGCAATTGCGGATGTCGCTGAGATCATCGGCTCGGTCGGCGGTCGCGGAGCGGCCAAGACCGCCGAGGCCGTCTACCGGCGGGGCGCTGCCATTCTGGATGGTGCGCTCAAGATCGGAAACAAGGCCGAGCCGATTGCGCCTGATGTCGTGGTCCGGCGCCTGGATACGGTCCGGCAGTCTGCGGCGTCCGAGCGACGAATCCCCGCCATGGTTGAGTAAGGCGTCCATGGCGTCCTGGTACGGTAGCGTCATGTAGCGTTCGAAATCTTGCTAGCCTGCTCTGTCATCTTGAAGCCCCGCGCCTGTCAGCGCGGGGCTTTTCTTCTATCTGACAACAGTAACGTTGCAGGTAATTTAATACTGACTTCGTGGCGGAAGTCGGCCTTAATGCTCTGGCCCCACGCCAGCAGGTTCCCATGTTCGAAGCGATCGAAGCCTACTCGCAGCAGATCCTGGAATTCATTCGTGTCAACCAGGCCTGGGCGCCCCCAATCGTGATGCTGCTGGCCTTTGGCGAATCGCTGGCGTTCATTTCGCTCCTGATACCTGCCTGGGCTGCGCTCGTGGGGATCGGGGCGCTGATCTCGGCCGGCCAGATCAATTTCTGGCCAATCTGGGTCGCGGCGTCGATCGGTGCGGCGCTCGGCGATTGGCTGTCCTACTGGATCGGGCGCAAGCTCGAGCACACGGCGCAGAACGTCTGGCCGTTGTCGCGGCACCCGGAGATGATCCCGAAGGGCGAAGCCTTCATGAACAAGTGGGGCATCGCCGGCATTTTCATCGGCCGCTTCTTCGGACCGCTGCGCGCCTCGGTGCCGCTCGTTGCCGGCATCTTCGACATGCCATTTTGGCGCTTCCAGATTGCGAACGTCACCTCGGCCTTCGTCTGGGCCGCGGTGCTGCTCACCCTCGGCGACGTGTTCGCCAAGGGCATCAAGTGGATCTGGGGCGGGTAGAGCATGTACCGGCGAGCTGGACACCGGTTCGCCGACAAAGAACATGGCGCCGCGCAGCGAATCCAGAGCAGTGACATGTGTCACATGACACGTGTCATGTGACACATGTCATGGGCTCGGCCGATCGCCGGGCCCTCAAATGCAGTCAAGGCCGTCGCGGCCCGCTTGCGTCGCCTTGTGGGCCGGCGCTGCAACAGGGTTGGGTCCGCAGCTTGCCGTAAGCACCCATCAGCTGCTGAGTTAGCTCCCCGCCTCTGTTCATGTACTCGACGAGCACGTCCGAGCTGCACGCCCGCCACTCGGCCACCTCGTGCGGCGCCAGCTCGTGGATCGTCATGCCCTTGCTGCGCGCGAAGGCATACGCTGCCGCCTCCAGCTCGGATGAGCGGTCGCGGACAGTGCGCTCTGCCCGCCGTGCCGCCTGCGTGAGAACGCTCCGCTGCCTGTCGTTGAGCGACTGCCAGATCTTCTCGTTGATGACGACCAGAAACTCGACGGCAGCATGGTCTGTCCGCGTGATCGCGGTCGTCACCTTCCAGAGATCGCGGGTCTGAACGCCGGCCGCGCTGATCATGGCCATGTCGAGCCTGCCGTCGCCGAGAGACTGCTGGATCTGCGAGGTCGAAACGACTTGTGGCACTCCGCCACAATGTTTCGCGAAGCTCGAAGTTGTTGCGCTGAACGAGCGAATTGTCTTGCCTTTGATCCGGCCGGGCGCCCTGGCGTCCCCATCCTTAGTAAAGATGACTTGGGGGCCGATCGTCTGCCACCACAGCACCCGAAGGCCGAGTGTCTTGAGAATGGCATTGTCGATCACCTTTCTCAGCTCGCTGTCGGGACTTGTCGCCGCCCGTGTCAAGGCGTCGAAGTTGAAGAGAAAGGGCTGCTCCAACAAGCCCGCGGCCGGCAGAAATCCGTCGATCTGATTGAGGCCGGCAAGGCCCATCTCGATGGCGCCCGACCGCACGGCATCGACGACCTGGTCGTCGACGTACAATTTGCCGCTGTCGAAAATCTCGACGCTGATCGCGTTTGCGGTCTCCTTCTCGACTTCAGCCTTGAACTGGCCGATGCTCGCGCCGAGAAATGGCTCGGTGACAGGCACCTGCACGGTCGCCCTGATCTTGACCGACTGGGCTGTAGCAGCACCGGGCACAACCAGGCCAAGCGCGACCAACAGGCCAGACCACAACGCTCTCATGACGTCCCCCCACACTCGCAGCAACACGCGCGCCGAACGTTAGCGCATCTGCGCATGTGAGGGCTACTGTGCGTAGCCTTCATATGATTGGTTGCGCATTTCCCGTTGACGCCGTCCGGGTGAGTGACCATCAGGTTGTTGGAAATGGTTGTTTGCGTGGAAGTTGTTGGAACCGTTTCGGAAGCGCTATTCCCGCAGCTTGCGAAGGATCGAGCCGATGATGTTGGAATAGTCATCGGTCCACACCCATTGCTTGGGATCGGGTTTCTGCAGCTCCCAGGATTCTGACTTGGCGATCGATCCAAAATTCTCGTCCTTGGCCGTGGCCGCCACGACGGTGCCGAGGAACACATATTCAGCGTCGTTCTCAGTCGACGTCGGCGCTTTCGCTGACGCGTGACACCATGCCGTTGGCCTTGGCGATACCGGCCACCACCGAGGCGAGCTCGAGGTGGCGGTTCGACACGTGGATCGCCACGATGCCGTCCGGCGTGAGCTTCTGGCGATAGATCGCCATCGCCTCGCGGGTCATAAGGTGGATCGGGATGGCGTCGGATGTGAAGGCATCGACGATGATGACGTCGTAGCTCTCGTCCGGCGCTTCGGCGAGGGTGAGCCGGGCGTCGCCGAGCGTGATCGTCACCGGCCGGCACTCGTCCAGGAAGCTGAAGTTCTTCGGATCGGTCGCCAAGCGGATCATCGCCGGATCGATCTCGTAATAGTGGACGGTGTCGCCCGGCTCAGCGCGACAGGCCAGTGTGCCTGTGCCAAGCCCGATCACGGCATAGCGGATCGGCTTCTTGCGCTCACGCGCCGCGTCAAGGATCTGCGCCATCGCCGAGCCGTTGTAGTAGTACATAATGGGCTCGGGACGGCCGCCGAGGGAATTGCCGTCGTTGTCGCGGATGCGCTGGCCGCCGTGTAGCGTCGTGCCGTGCGACAGCAGGCGGAAACGGCCGTCATAGGAATCCGAGATCTTCAGTACGCCGAAGAAGCTGCGCACGCTGCGGGCGCCACTGGACTTCGAGGACGTAGTGATTGGCGAGCAGCACGAACGCGATGATCGCCGCGAACGGCAGTGGGTCGCGCCAGAACAGCACGCTCACGATCAGGAGCGCCGCCACTACCCAGTTGTAGACGTTGGTAGTCGACCTCGACCTCGAAGGCGCGGAACAGCACCAGTGCGAGGACCGCGACCGCAAGCGCGCCGAAGAAGATGATCTGCTCGACATAAGACTTCGGCAGCGCCAGGCCCGGCCGGCACAGCACCGCAAGCGCGATCAGGATCGGATATTCGGCGATCCAGTTGAATGTGTAGGGTGCGATCAGGCCGGACGCGATCCCGCCAATCATGCCGCCGGCGGACATCCACATATAGAACGCGGTCAGGTGCTGCGGTGCGGGCCTTCGCCGGGCAAGCTCGCCATGGCAGACCAGCGTGCAGCACGAAAAAGATGCCGATATGGATGGCGATCACACCCACGATCATCTTGACCGGCTCGAAGATCATGACCGCGACGAGCGCGATAATGAAGATAGGCTGGATCGCGACCAGGAGGTTGTGCGGGATGAGCGGGCGGCTCGCGAAGACGATCACGAAGGTGAGGAGATAGAGCGCGAGCGGAATGACCCACAGTAGCGGCACAGCCGCGACGTCGGTCGAGATGTGTGCCGTGACTGCGATCAGGAGGCCGGACGGCACGGCTGCGAGGCCGACCCAGGTCAGCGCGTCGCGCCAAGTTGGTGCTGAAGTTGGCGCTGACGTCGGCGCCGTCCCCGTGACGCCGCTCGCACTCCGGCTGGCGGGTACGTCGAGCCAATTGCGGAGCAAATAGCCGGTGCCCACGATCAGCAGGATGAGGACATAGAAGCCGATCGTCCACAGCCAGGTCTGGTCGTAGAGACGGATCAGCGGCTCGATGATCAGCGGATAGGATAACAACGCCAGGAAGCTTCCGACATTGCTGGCCGCGTAGAGAAAATAGGGATCCTTCGCAGCCGGATGGTCGCTGCGCGCGAACCAGGCCTGCAACAGCGGGCTGTTGGCGGCGAGCGCGAAGAACGGCAGCCCGATCGACACCGCGAACAGGCCCGAGCAGCCAAAACGCCTCGCCGACCGCAGGCGGCTTGCCCCAGCCGCTCGCGATCGAGAGCGGCAACATGAAGCAGGCGGCGACCATCACCGCGAGCTGAATGAACAGCGACTTGCGGCCAGGCGCATAACGCGTGAGCAAGTGGGCGTATGCGTAGCCTGCGAGCAGCGCGGCCTGGAAGAACACCATGGCCACCGACCACACCTGCGGGGCGCCGCCGAGCCGCGGCAGCACCATCTTGGTGAACATCGGCTGCACCGCGAACAAGAGCGCCGCGCTCAGAAAGATCGCGGCGGTCAGCACCGGCAGCAGCGGCCTCGTGCGGGCGGAGTCGGTGACGGGGAGGTCGGTTGTGCTCATGACGGACTTATCGGCTGCTCCCACCGCGGTGGCAAGCGGGGGAGGGTGAAATCATGGACCCCGGAACTTACGCCAATGCCGCAGCGACTTCCGAAGCTTGGAGGCGGGGCAATAAAGCGCGGGTGAACCGGGCCGCGGGCTATGCTAGCTTAAATCGTGTTGATTGTTTGCAGGGCGCACCCGGCGCCGAGGACAACAATCGCGGGAGGAAAGGATGACCGAATTGACACGCCGTACCATTCTGGCGGGAACCGCCGCCGTCGTAGGTTCCGCGGGCTCGACATCGACGCAAGCAGCCGCGCCGCCAGCCGGCAAGCAGGCTCCCGGCTTCTATCGCTACAAGGTCGGATCGCACGAGGTCACGGTGCTTACCGATGGCGCGCGCTCGTTCGCGCTGACCGAGAGCTATGTCACCAATGCACCGATCGCAGAGGTGCGGAAGGCGCTGGTCGAGGCCTATCTGCCGCCCGACAAGATGATCCATCACTATGCGCCAATCGTGATCAATACCGGCGCGAAGCTCATCCTGGTCGACACCGGCAGCGGTCCCGGCGCCTTCAAGCAGACCAACGGTGAGCTCGGCCAATTACCGCAGAACCTTGCTGCCGCCGGCATCAAGATGACCGACATCGACACGGTGCTGATCTCGCATTTCCACGGCGATCACGTGAACGGTCTTTTGGATGAGAGCAACAAGCTCGCATTCCCGAACGCGGAAGTGCTGGTGCCGGCGACGGAATGGAAGTTCTGGATGGACGACGGCGAAATGAGCCGCGCTTCCAAGGGCCGCATGGAAGACCTGTTCAAGAACAATCGCCGGATCTTCGACGCGCTTGGCCGCAAGGTCACGCAATATGAGTGGAACAAGGAGCTCGCGCCCGGGCTCATGCCGATCGCGACAGTGGGGCACAGCATCGGCCACACGTCCTATGTGCTCGCCTCCGGGTCGGATAAGCTCTACATCCAGTCGGACGTGACCAACAATCCGGACCTGTTCGCGCGTCATCCCGATTGGAGCGCAAACTTCGACCAGGACGGCCCGCAAGCGATCGCAACGCGGCGCAAGGTCTACGACATGCTGGTCGCCGAGAAGATGGTGGTGCAGGGTTTCCACTATCCGTTCCCGGGGCTCGCTCGGGTCGAGAAGGCGGAAGCGGGCTATCGGGTGGTGCCGGCGACGTGGAGCCCGACGCTCTAAGGGCGACGCGGCAACATCAATCACTGCGTTTCGATGCTGGGGCCGCCGTAAGGCGGCCTCAAGCATGAGGTGGTCATTTGCGTCAAGCTCATGACGGCGCAAACTCCTGCGCGCGCGCTGTGACGTTGGCGGGTGTGATGGACCAGCGCTCGAGGTGCTCGTATTCGAAGTCGGCGTCGAGCTTGCCGGTCTTGCGCTCGATCCGGAAAAGCGCGGCGATCCAGGGCGACTTGCCGTCAGCCTTGGCCATGGCGTCGCGCAGCTCTTGCAGCACATCGAAGATGGAAAAATTCCGGGGCGATACCGGAATGGCATCACCGTCAGCCGTGTAGCAGAAGCCGTTCATGTTGAGCATGCCATCCTCGATCCGGCTGGTCAGCACGAGATGCGTCCAGCCATCGAGCAGCAGCTCACTGTCGGCGGCAATCGTTTCGGCCAGGCGGCGAATGAGAGTATCGCGATCCATTGCGGCTCCGTGTGTAAAGTGTTGATCGCTGCTGACCGTTCGCCCGCACTCTGTCGGAGATATGGCTCGTCGGGGGTAATGTTTGGATGCATCTACGTCTAGCGAGCGCGCGGTACCTTTGGGCGGATAGGAACAACGGTGCATTCGCAGTCGGTCGCCGTCGACGCACATTCTCTTAGAGCAGAGGCCGGCTCACGCGACAGCCGGACGGAGTCGCCGCGCACGTTCAATGCGCTTTCGGCGCTCAGGGGAATGCAAAGCATCCCACAGGTCCATGCGGCGTTGCACGTTGAGCCAGAAGTCGGCGCTGTTGCCAAATACGCGCGCCAGCATGAGCGCAGTATCGGCGGTTACCGCGCGCCGATTGTTGCACAGCTCGTTGACGTGCTTGCGCGGCACGCCCATTGCATCGGCAAGATCCCCCTGTGTGAGGCCAAGCGGTCCCATAAATTCCTCGAGCAGGATCTCGCCAACGCTTGCCGGCTTACGCTTGGTGATGAGCATTTGTTACCTCACCTATAGCTGTGATTGTCGAGATAAACATCTGACGCCTCGCCTCGGCCGCCATGCCAGCGGAACACTAGACGCCATTGCTCATTCACTCGGATCGAATGCCAGCCGGCGAGTGTACCCTTGAGCTTTTCAAAGTGATTACTAGGCGGAGTGCGAAGATCGGCGTCGGTGGAGGCGTCGTCCAACATTTGCAGTTTCCTGAAGAGACGGGTCTCCAAATTCGCCGGAATCGCTTTGGCTCGCACATCCTCGACAAAGAAGTTGCGCAGCCAGGCATCCCGAAACGAAATGATCATGCAGGCGGCTCCGCCGATGAGCTACTGTACCACTCATTGGTACAAAGCGCTAGTGCTGGAGCCGTGCTGACTTGAAAGTGGGCTGTTGCCGGGCGGGGTCATTCCTTGACCCCGGCCCGCCGGGCCTTTATATGGCCCGCCATGACGATAGCGACCACGATCCGCCGCAATAGCCGCCGCCGCGCCTCTGTGGCGCGGGTGGGCGATCGCTGATCGTCACCCCGTGCCGCCGAGGGTCGCGCGGCACACCTCCAAATCCCCGCGCCGATCCTCGTCGTTGTCAGAACGCGAAGGATTGAGCCATGGCCGAGAGCGCCAAGAAGACCAGGATCGCCGTGTTGGGAGCGTCGGGCTATACCGGCGCCGAGCTGTTGCGGCTGCTGATCCGCCATCCGCGGGTCGAGATCGTACTGCTCACCGCCGATCGCCGCGCCGGCCAGCACATGGGCGACGTCTTCCCGCAGTTCTCACCTTACGTGCTACCGCAGCTCGTGTCGCTCGAGGGGCTCGATTGGACGACGGCCGGAATCGATTTGGTGTTCTGCGCTCTGCCGCATGCAACGACGCAGAAGGTGATCAAGGAGCTTCTGGCCAAGGCACCCAAGACCCGCGTGGTAGACCTCTCCGCCGACTTCCGCTTGGCTGATCCCGCTGCCTATGCGCGCTGGTATGGCCACGAGCATCATGCGGTCGAGCTGCAGAAGGAGGCAGTCTACGGGCTCACGGAAGTGTATCGCGCCGCGATTGCGAAGGCGCGGCTCGTCGCCAATCCAGGCTGCTACACGACCTGCGCGCAGCTTCCGCTCATTCCGTTGTTGAGGTCGGGAGCGATCGATCCGGACGAGATCGTCATCGATGCGAAGTCGGGCATGACCGGGGCAGGGCGCGCCGCCAAGGAGGAGATGCTGTTCTCGGAGGTCTCCGAGGGCTTTCATGCCTATGGCGTCGGCCACCACCGGCACATGGCCGAGCTTGACCAGGAGTTCAGCAAGGCGGTCGGCCGCGATGTGGTCGTGAGTTTCACGCCGCACCTCGTGCCGATGAACCGTGGCATCCTCTCGACCATCTATGTGCGCAGCGCCAAATCATCGCCTGAAGATTTGCACGCGATCCTGAGCAAGGCCTACGCGCAGGAGCCTTTCGTGCACGTTCTGCCGTATGGCCGCCTGCCGCAGACGCGCCATGTGCGCGGCTCGAACATGACGTTCATCGGGGCGACCAAGGATCGCATCCCAGGCCGTGTCATCATCTGCTCGGCGCTCGACAACCTGACCAAGGGCGCGTCCGGCCAGGCGGTGCAGAACATGAACGTGATGTTGGGCTTGCCCGAGGCGACCGGGGTCGACCAGATCGCGCTGTTTCCATGATGTTAGACGTGCGTGCCGGCGCCGGCTGATCGCTGTTGAGGAAAAGCGAACTCGTCCCTCACGACATTTCTCGCTCCATTTCCACCTCCGCCCAGAGGTTTGCGAGGTCGCGATAAATCGATGAGACCGCGAGCACGCGCCCGTTGCGCTTGTAGTGCAGCAAGCAGTCCTTCGCCGGGATGTCGCCTTCGATCACCAACTCGTCCCACTTTTCGGCGTGTCCGACATAGTTGATCGGCACGTCATAGTGCTGGCTCCAGAAGAAGGGCACGGCGGCGAATTTCTCGCGGCGCCCAAGCATGTTGAGCGCAGCGGTCTGGCCCTGGCGCTCGGCCACCACCCAATGTTCGACGCGAATACTCTCGCCGCTGTGGGGATCTGGCCAGCGGGCAATGTCGCCGGCCGCAAAAATTCCAGCTGCGTTCGTTTCGAGATAAGCGTCCACGACCACCCCCCGGTCGATTGCGAGGCCGGCAGCTTCGGCAAGCCCCGTGCGCGGACGAACGCCAACGCCGGTGACCACGAAATCGGCTTCGATCGTGGTGCCATCTTTCAGCGTCACCTGCTTGCCGTCGATGCTGCTTGCCGTGTTCTCAAGGTGAAAGACCACGCCGTGCTCCTCATGTAGCGAGCGCACGAAGTCTCCGAGCTGCGCACCCAGGACGCGCTCCATCGGCCGCTTTTCCGGCGCCACGACGTGGACTTCGACGCCGCGTGCGCGCAGCGATGCCGCGACCTCAAGCCCGATGAAGCTGGCGCCCAGCACGACGGCACGGCGGGCCGCTTTGGCATGCTCGATAATGGCGCGGCAGTCGGCGAGCGAGCGCAGCGTGTGCACGTGCGGCTGGTCCGCGCCTGGAATCGGCAGACGGACCGGCTCAGCGCCGGTCGCTATGAGAAGTTTGTCGAATGAGAATTGCCGTCCACTAGCAAGCGTCACCTTTTTCGCGCGTACATCGATTTCCGTTGCCTCGGCCCGCAACTGAAGATCAATGTTCTGCTCCTGGTAGAATTCGGCAGGCCGCAGCGGGATCCAGTCCTCGGAGGCGGTGCCCGCGAGATAATCCTTGGAGAGATTGGGACGGTCGCAGGGCGGGCTGTCATCCGCGCTCAGCATCGTCAGGCTGCCGGTAAATCCCTCGCGTCGGAGCATGTTGGCGGCGGCAAATCCCGCCGCTCCCCCACCCACGATCACGATGCGGCCCGGTTGTCCGGCGAGGCCACTCGCGGCGCTGCGCTGATCACGCTGATTGGTTTTCTCGCAGACCAATACTATGCCGTCGCGCAATTCCACCCGCCAGCAGGCTACCGGACTCAATGCGGGCGCCCGAAGCGCCTCGCCGGTTCGCAGACTGAAGCAGGCATGGTGCCAGGGGCACCGCACCGTGTCCTCCACCATGAGGCCTTCCGCGAGCGGTCCGCCGTAATGAGAACAGGTCGCACCGATTGCAAAGAAGTCGTCGCCGCGGCGTGCGAGGAGCACGGCATCCTCGCCGACGTGACCTAGCAAGCATGCGCCCGTCGGGGAGGTCGTCGACCGGTATCCCCCGCGCCAAGTCGGGCCCGGTCGGTTTCGATTGCGCTGTGCCCATGATGACCTCCTTGGGACTGGTTTACGGTACTGATGGAACTTCTGTCGCGATTGACCGCGTCGCCATAAGACGACCGATAGATACTGCAGCTGTCAAAAGATTCCCGCGCCTTGGTGCCGGCCGCATGACAACCACGGGAACCTTTTCGTCTCCAGCGCCATCCATTGGTCGGCTGCTTTGCAGGTGCGATTTCGGAGAAACAGGATGAACCCGCTCGTGAATATCAATAGCCTAATTTCCAGCGACCGGTCTGGCGCTAAGCCTACTGATCCGATCACCCGTCCCACCCGCGCCGAGATGGAGGAGGCCGTGCGCACCCTCATTCGCGGGACTGGAGATGATCCTGACCGAGAGGGATTGGTTGAAACCCCGGCGCGTGTCGCCCGAGCCTATAGGGAATGGTTTGCCGGCTATGACGAGGATCCTGACGAGCTCCTGCAGCGGACCTTTGAGGAGGTCGCCGGATATGACGAGATGGTGCTGTTGCGTGACATCCATTTCGTGTCCCACTGTGAGCATCACATGGCGCCTATCGTCGGGCGAGCGCATATCGGCTATCTGCCGCGCGACCGGGTTGTCGGAATTTCGAAGTTGGCTCGTGTCGTTGAAGTTTATTCCAGGCGCCTTCAAATTCAGGAAAGGATGACGGCGGAGATCGCCAATACATTGGACAAGGTGCTGGGGCCACACGGAGTTGCGGTCGTGATCGAAGGGGTGCATGGATGCATGACCAGCCGCGGTGTACGGCAGTCTGAATCCACCCTGGTCACGAGCCGCATGCTGGGAGCCTTTCGCGATAGACCGGAAACGCGCCAGGAGTTCCTGTCTGCAATTGGCCAGAGAGGAGCGACACGGTCCGGGAACTTTTTCGGCTGAGGTGCATCCAAGGAGCGAACCATCGAGGAGACACGGCGATGCCGGCTCAAGATGCCACGCGGAGCGTCGACCTCGCCGCGCTCGGGGATGCAGAACTCGCGCAACTCGCGTGCCAGAGGCATGGCGGGGCCTTTCGCACAATCATGCAACGGCACAACCGGCGTCTCTACCGGGTGGCCCGCTCTGTCATGCGCAATGACAGCGAAGCCGAGGACGTCGTCCAGGAAGCTTACGTTCGCGCATTCAGCAATCTGGCCACGTTCAGGGGCGAATCCAGCCTCGCGACTTGGCTCTCGCGCATCGCTCTCAATGAGGCATTGGGACGACTCCGCGGCCGCCGTCCGAGTGCCGACTTGACGGAGATCGAGAGCCGGCCGCCGACGCAGAGTCTGATCATCCCTTTCCCCAATTCGTCCCAGCAACTTGATCCCGAACGCACCATGGCTCAACGCGAAATCCAACTCATCGTGGAACGGGCAATTGATGAGCTGCCAGAGGCCTTTCGAACCGTGCTGGTCGCTCGGGTGATCGAGGAGATGAGCGTCGAGGAGACCGCAGACCTCCTCGGTATTCGCCCCGAGACCGTCAAGACCCGGCTGCATCGCGCGCGCGGCCTCCTGAAGGAGGCTCTCGAAAAGCGCGTCGGATCCGTTTTCACCGATGCGTTTCCGTTCGAGGGCCAACGCTGCGAACGGATGACGAGTGCGGTGCTCCGCCGGCTTGCTCTATCGATTTAACGGTCGCGGGAACCTTCGGGCCGCTCCTGCATCCAATCAGGCAATAGCTACTCTGTCCCCGGCACCGCCAATTTGTTGGCGGTGTGCGGATCAGACACTTGAATGCCGCTGGCTGCACGCAGGCGGCAAGGCGATCGATGTTGATCGCATTTCAATCGAGGAGGATCCGATGAGACGTCGAACGATGATGACGGCCGGAATCGCCGGCGCGGGTGTGTTCGGGATCATGATTGCTTCCGCTGCCCCTCCCTCCAAGACCGGCTTCGACGCCGAGATCGCGCGCCATGGTCAGGCGATGCTCGAAGAGGGGAAGAAGACCTTCCGCTATGAGACATTCGGGAGCGAGGCTTTTTGGGGTGATGCGCTGCAGTTGCACAAAGCCATTGCCGGCGAGAAGAACGGCGGTGTCGGTCCAGGCGTCTCGCCGAAAACCGCTTTGTCCGTTGGCCTCAAGGTCGACGTAGACGCATTGCCGGACGCTTTGAAGAAGCAGCTCGCGGCGGGCAAGGTCAATCTCGACGATCCTGCAACGACAATCGCGTTGCTCAAGTTGAATGCGGTGGTCGGGGTCACGGCCTTCGCCAACTCCGACGGCAGCGTGAAGTCGATGGGCATCCAGTGTGCGTTTTGTCACTCGACCGTCGACAACTCGTTCGCGCCTGGCATCGGTAAGCGGCTTGATGGCTGGGCCAACCGCGATCTCAACGTGGGCGCGATCGTCTCTCTGGCCCCGAACCTCAAGCCGTTCGCCGACCTTCTTGGCGTCGATGTGGAGACGGTGAAGAAGGTTCTCGCCAGTTGGGGCCCTGGCCGATACGACGCGGAGCTCGACAAAGACGGCAAGGCCTTTCGCCCCGACGGGAAGCAGGCTGGAACGCTTATCCCGCCCGCGTTCGGCCTGGCCGGAGTGAACCTGGCCACCTGGACCGGCTTCGGATCGGTCACCTACTGGAATGCCTACGTCGCTGGGACCCAGATGCACGGTGCAGCGACGTTCTTCGATGCCCGGTTCAATGACAAGGATCAGTATCCCGTCTCAGCTAAGAGCGGCGCGGGAAATACCCGGACTACGGCGGACAAGACCAGCGCCAAGCTCGCCGCGCTGCACTTCTACCAGCTCTCGATGCCAGCGCCGAAAGCGCCGGCAGGATCATATGACAAGGCCGCATTCGAGCGGGGCAAGACGCTGTTCAACACCGCCGCCAAGTGCGCGACCTGCCACGTTCCGCCGCTCTACACCGAGCCGGGGTATAACCTGCATGCGCCCAGCGAGATCGGGATCGACGCATTCCAGGCCGACCGCTCGCCGACTCACATGTACCGCACCGCGCCATTGGCGGGGCTGTGGGCACACCAGAAGGGCGGCTTCTACCATGACGGAAGATTTGCCACGCTGCTCGACGTGGTGAATCACTACGATGGGCAATTCAATCTGAGCCTCAGCAGTGCGCAAAAAAGCGATCTGGTGGAGTATCTGAAGGGGATCTGAACGCAAACTTGGCTGCGAGCGCGGGCATGACGGCTCTGGCAATCAGTGGATCGGTATAACGCCGTTCCGAGCGCCAGCCACGCGCTCGGAACGGCGGTCGAGATGCAGCCTACTGGCCGCGCTGCACCAGCTCGATGCGAGTGCCCCACGGGTCGGTGATGTAGGTGATGATGGTGCCGGTCGCTTCGTTCTTGCGCGGCGGCTCATCGAGCTTGATGCCTTCCGCCTCGATCTTGCGCACAAACGCAGGATGGTCCTTCACGTCGAAGCCGATGTGGTCGAGCACGCGTCCACGGGTCTTGGCCTGCGGTGCGTCAGCCTTGGCGAAGCGGAGCTGCACGCCCGGAACGTCCACCACCGGCTGGTTGCTGCGGGTGCCGGCCTTGCCGCCGAACGTCTTCGCGTACCAGGCGACGGCCTTGGGGATTTCGCCTTCGGTCAGGAAGAAGTGTATGTGCTCATGCTGGATCGGCGCGGCTTGCGCCTTGTCTTCCAGGATTTCGATGCGCACGCCGTCCGGTGTCTCGACGAAGGCCTGATCGAGCCGGTTGTTGTTGCCGGGCAGCACCGGCACGCCGGCCGCCTTCCACTCTGCCACGCGCGCCTGCACGTTGTTCACGATGAACCCGACATGGTTGACCGCCGAGCCGATCGTGCCGCCCTTGCCGGGCGGCTCATTTCCGAGGTTTAGATTGATGCGGGCGCCCGGGAATTGGACGGTCGCGGCAGCGACGTCACGGCCGCCCATGCCCATGAACAGCTTCTTGTTGACTGCGACGTCTTGTGACACGAGATGCCAGTGACCCATGGTCACGCCGGTCTCATTGAACGGGGCATATTGTGCGACGGCTGCGCTGGTGGCCATCGTCGATGCTAACAGTGCGGTGATCAAAGCTCTCATTAGGTCCTCCCTTTGAATACGGCTCGTTGTCGGCCGTTGTGTCGTGCGTCGGATGGTAGCGATGTTCCGGTCAACCCGGAAGTCCCGATCCAACAATTCGGTTTATCGACGGACCGAGGCGCCGACCGGCGAAATGATGTCGCCGGTCACCACCAAACGTCCCTTGAGAATCCCGCGCGCATTCCGCTTGCGGCCGCTTGTACGGGCTGAGCTCAGCGATTGGCTTTACCATTCCTCGTGATCACGAGCCTTTTGCCAATGCGCTCGACTTCATCCATCAGCGCCAGGCATTTGGCTTTGAATTCCGAGGCTTTGATCATTCGCGACTTAGGTGTGCGCCGTACGACCATAGGACGGTGCCTCCATTTCAATCCCGCACCTTCACGAAGCTCCCAGGCGCGTCCTCGATCGCCTTGAGCTTGCCGGTGCCGGGCACGCATGCCGGCACCTCCTCGCTGCCATGCTTCTTGAGCCAGGCGAGCCAGTCTGGCCACCAGGAGCCCGGGTGCTCCTTGGCCTTGGCGATCCATTCGTCCACGTCGGCATCGGCGGTCGGCTTTGGTCCGTCCCAGTGCTGATACTTCTGCTTGCCCGGCGGGTTGATGACGCCTGCGATATGGCCCGATCCCGCCAGCACGAAGCGCTCACGCCCGCCGAAGCAGCTCGAGCCGAGCAGCACCGATTTCGCCGGCGCGACGTGGTCCTCGCGGGACAGGCCACTTTGCTCCGCGATCGTCTTAAGGGTTGTGTTGGAGTTTGTCTCCGACGGAAGACCGAGGCGCTCGGTCAAAAATGCTGCGGGCCTACGATACGTAACCGCAATTAGTTGAGTGTCATCTAGAACCGGATGCTGCTGGTCTTGGCGCACCTGCTTCGTGCGCCGAGCGAAGCAATAGAAAGGAGCCATAGGTACAGAGCCCGAATCGCGGGGTCGGAAAGGCGACAAGCACGAAGAGTACCAAAGCCACCGACGTATCCGTCGTGATCGCAAATCAATCGTCATTTTATACTGATAGAGGATGCCTCCCGAACGATGCGTTGTTGATCGGAGGCCGGTCGGCTGTGTCGGTCACAAGTCGACCGTCGCGGAGCCGGAAGATGTGATCGAACCGATCCAGAATCATTTCGTCATGCGTCACGACGATGATCGCGGCGCTTTGATCGACGGCAATCCGCGCAACAAATCCATCACGATTCGGGCGCGCTGCGAATCGAGCGGTGCGGTTGGCTCGTCGGCGAGAATGATGCGCGGCCGGTTGGCCAGCGCGCGAGCGATCGCCACGCGTTGCGCTTCGCCGCCAGAGAGCTGCGCGGGCATCGCGTGCTTGCGGTGACCGACCTCGAGATAGTCGAGCAGTTCGACGGCGCGCGCGTGCGCAGCCGCCGCGCTAAATCCGGCAAGATGCAGCACGACAGCGACGTTGTCGCTGCCGTCGAGAAATGGCAGCAGATTGGGGTATTGGAAAATGAAGCCGATCTTGTCGAGCCGGAGCCGGCGCAGATCGGACTTGAGCCAGCGGTCGTCATAGACAACCTCGCCATCGAGCGTAATGCGGCCGCTGCTCGGCTCCAGAATGCAGGCGATGCAGTTGAGCAGCGTCGTCTTGCCCGAGCCGCTCGGGCCCATCAGACCAACGACCTGGCCGGGATAGACTTCCAGATTGACGTCGAGCAAGGCGTTCAACCCGCGCGCTGCCCCGAGCCGAAATGCTTGGACAGGCCTTCGACCCGCACGACCGCCTGTCTGTTCGTCTCGGCCATCGTCTTAACCCGCCGCCGAGAGTGCTTCCGCCGGGTCCACCTTGAGGGCGAGCCGAATACCGAGGGTGCTGGCGACAAGGCAGACCACCACCGTGATAACGAACACGGCGGCGACGCTCTCGGGATCGAGCACGAGCCGCCGCGGAAAGTAAGGCTTGAAAGATGAGGACGAGCGCCAGTCCGGTAAAGTAGCCAAATATTCCCATCGACAGCGCCTGCTGGACGATGAGGCCGATGATGGTCCGGTCCGGCGCGCCGACGAATTTGAGCGTGGCGATCGAGCGCACCTTGTCCATGGTCAGCGTATAGACAATCAAGGCAATGATGACCGCCGATACGATTATCAGCAGCACCATGATCAGACGTTGCTGGTTGCGCGCCTTCTCGATGACGAACTTGCTCAACAAGGTTTCCTGCTGGTCCTGGGTGAGCGTCGTGAGATGTTTCCAGCGCGAGAGAGCGGCGGCGACCTCCGTTGATCGGTACGTAGGGCGACACCTTGGCGATGACGGCGTTGATCTGATCGGTGGTCTGCAATGCTCCGCGCGTGCGACCTCGCGGCGCTCGGCCGGCGGTGCGAGCTCGAACTGCAGCGCTTGCGCGTCCCGCAAGGTGATGTAGCCCACGGGATCGCCCGAAGCCGTGAGTTCGTTGCGCATCAGGCCGACGACCGTGAACATGTGCCCGTGCGTGCCTAGCGGCACTTCCTGGCCGAGCGCGAGGCCGGCGGAGCGGTCGACGATCATTTCGTAGTGGCTGCGCATAGATGTCGCGCCCGGCCAAGAGATTGCGGGGGCCGCCGGGCCGGCCCGGCTCGAAGCCGATGAGGAACATGCGGAGCGGCTTGCCATTGAGCTCGGTCTGGACCGATTGGTACGTGACGGAACCGGCGCGCTCCACGCCATAGACCCTGCTGACCAATTCCCTCGTGTCGCCCGGGATACGCGACGCTTCGGCGAAAGGTCCATTGGTGCCAGCTTGGACCACCCAGAGATCGGCGTTCGCGGCGCGAGCCTGCCGCAGCGCGTCATCGATCAGGCCGCCGTAAACACCCGTGATCACAATCACGATGCCGAGCAACAGACTCAGCCCGAAATTGGTCAGGACGAACCGGAGCAGATTGTGCTTGATATCGCGGTACGCCAGATTCATGGGCTTGGCCCTCCGGCCATCATGGCCGCGCGGCCGACACGGAAGCCGCTGCCCAATTGTGTGACCACCATGGCCTTGTCCGGCACGCCGCCGGTGATTTCGTAGCGTCCATCGAGCAGCCGGTGTCCGAGCGTCACCTTTCGCTGTTGCAGGTGACCATCCTCGATGGTCCAGACGGTTCCCTGACTCTTTGCCGAGCCCGATGATCGCTGCTTCCGGAACCAACAGGGCCTGCGGTTAGCTGCACCGTCGTGATGTAGACCTCGGCCTGCTCGCCGAGATGGAAGTTCTCCGGCAACTGATCGAATGTGATCTCGATCCGACGCTCCTCGTTGACGCGATCGCTTTCGGGCTCGATCCGGGCGACGCGTCCCTTGAACCGCTGGCCAGGGCAGGGATCGCAGAACGATCTCGGCCGGCTCGCCGATTTGGATCTCGCCAGCCTTGCTTTCGTCGATATAGGCGAGCACCCATACCTGCTTGGGATCGATGAGCGTGAACACCGGCTCTCCCGCGGCAAGAGCTGAGCCGAGTTCCTTCTGCCGCGCAATCACCATGGCGTCATAGGGCGACGTGAGAGTGTGGAAATCGAGTGTCGCGGCTTCCTGCTGTCCCTGTGCCTTGGCGTCGGATGATGGCCGCGCGCGCCACCGTGACCTCGCTTTCGGCGAGGTCCACATCCGCCAGCGTCGCGTCTTCTGCGGCCTTTGAGATGTCCGCCTGCTCCACCGAAGTGTTGTTGCTCTGAAGCAGCGTTTGTCGACGCGTATTGATGTTCTTGGCATTGGCGTAATTCGCCTTGGCCTTGGCGACGCTTGCCATTGCCTTTTGCAGATTGGCCCGCGTCTGTTCGCCTGCAGCCTCGGCGCGAGCGACGCGGGCGCGCTGCTCGCGGTCGTCAAGTCGGGCGAGAACAGCGCCCTTGGCGATGTGGTCGCCAACATCGGCGCGAAGGTCGACCAAGACACCGGAAACCTTGAATCCAACCTTGGATGTGACGCGCGCCTCGACGGTTCCAAGGCCGAAGACCTGAACGGGCACGTCGTGCTCGACGCGCGCAACCTGCACCGTGATGGGGCGCAGAAACGCTGCCCAGGCGCTTAGCGCGGCGCCCGCCACCACCGCCAGTACGATGGCCAGGATAGCGATTTGCTTGCGGCTCATTGATCTTGCCTGGTTCGGAACGATCGATAATTCATAATGCTTCAATCGGTTTCCAATGTTGAGCCAAATCAAGAACCAGTGCGACATATAGAGGAATGTTTTTTACGACCCGTGCTCTTGAGCCCAAGCTTCAATATTGCTCGCGCAGGACGGCGATCAGCCGAAGGGTCGTTAGCGCATCATTTGATGCGGATCGGAATCAGACCGGTGGTGCAGTTGCCTTGCCCGCGTGTATGACGGCGCGTCAGCGCTGGTGACCACCGTGCTGATGTTCGGTCTGCGGGCCGCTCGAATACCCGCGCAACTCGGCATAACGCTGAACCTGTGTCGGCGACAGCACCTTGGCGGTCGCGAGATGATACTTGAGGTGAGCGGCTCTGAGTGCGGCTTGCGTGGTGCTAATCGCTTGCATTGCGGCTGTGAGACTTGCCTCCGTAATCGTCTTGCCGGCGAACTCTCGCTCAAGACTAGCTTCCTGTGCGAGCATTCTTTCGCCAATCGGGACCGTTTCCGCCTTCATTGCCGCAAATAGCTCCTGCATCTTGGCGTTTTGCGCCTCGGTTAGCGCCAACGATTCAGCAAGCTCAAGAACATGGGCGGGACCTGGATAGCCGTTGAATTCGGCCGCGAGCGCCAATCCCATGCCGCGGCCTGCCTTCAAATCAGCGATTTGCTGCTCGGATAGCGCCTTGATAGGCCGCATATTGAAACCCGCATAGGGTTGCTGCGCTTCCGCTGACGAAATGGGGATCGCCAACGTGAACGCCAGCGCGGTCAATGCTGCCAAACGCATCATGCTTATTTTCTCCTGATATCACAGTCACACTATCACGATGTCACAGATTAGCTAATTACGACATCGGCATGTCGCCACCGAACTCTTTAATTGGCGACGATCGGTCGGCCCGGCAAACTCCAGCGGCAGCTGTGTGCCTATCAGGCACAAGAGCTGCTGTGTGGCGCCTTTACATCATGGAGCGCTGTGGCCGTGGTCGTGCATCATGCCGCCGCCGTTCTTCATCATGGCCTCGTGCGCCGCGGCCATCCCGCGTCGGGCGAGATCGCTCACCTCGGCGGCGTGATCCTGGAGAGCCTTGACGGCACTTGCGTCGGTCGAGGTCTGGACGACAATGACGCCCTTCTCGGTCGTCTCGTACGTGCTCTTGATCTTGTCCTTGTCTCGGAAGATCGAGTGCAGCGCTGGGGTCTCAATCGGCAGGCCCGGGTCACGTCCCTCTTCGACCCGCTGTCCCATTTCAGCGACGTGCTTCTTGATCGTCGCTGCAACCTGGGGGTCGTCCGATTCCGTGACGGTGCGGATGCCGTCGGGGAGGTTTGTCACCGTGCGTTTGATGCGATCATGATTGAAGAACAGTTCGCGGATGTCGTTATGCTCAGAGAGGGTCGCGGAGCCATGGCTCATTCCCATCATTCCGGGTCCCATTCCCATCATGCCAGGGCCCATTTGACCCCGCATGCCCGGTCCCATTTTACTGTGCATTCCTGGGCCCATCTCGCCTCGCATTCCCATCATTCCGCGTGGGCCGAAGCCGTCAGGGCCGTGAGGGAACGACTGTGCCAGCGCCCACCCGCCCGCGAGCACGGTCGCTGCGGCGATGCCGCCTATCACCAAGATCTTCTTCTTCATGGCTGTCTCCAATGTCTACGCAACAGAGAGGTCCGTTGCTGTGGGCATTGGAGAGGCCGGATTTCACCCAAGTTTTTCAGAGACCCGGTTTTTTGTGACAAAGTGTGTCAAATGCGGCATCTGCCATAGTCGGAAACACATTCCGAGAAACTGGCCGGCAGCGCTGGTCTATATTCCCACCATGCAAGAGACGCCGCACATCCTGATCGTCGACGATCACCGCGAGATTCGCGATCTCGTATCGCGTGCGCTGACGAAGGAGGGTTTCCGCGTCAGCACCGCAGCTGACGGCCGCGCCATGCGAAAGGTCTTGGCCGACAGCCGGATCGATCTCATTCTGCTCGATCTTATGCTGCCGGGAGAGGACGGTCTTTCGCTGTGCCGCGGGCTTCGCACTGAATCGAATATTCCCATCATCATGCTGACCGCCAAAGGCGACGAGGTGGACCGTGTCATCGGCCTCGAAATCGGAGCCGATGATTACCTGCCCAAGCCATTTGGAAGCCGCGAGCTCGTCGCGCGCATCAAGGCTGTCCTCCGCCGCAGCAATGAGAAAGCGGTGACGGCCGGTGCTGCTCAACGCCCTCGGCGTTGCCGTTTCGACCGCTGGGCACTCGACACTGGCACGCGCGATCTCCTTCGTGACGATGGGGTTACGGTGCCGCTCAGCACCGGTGAATACGACCTGCTACTTGCCCTCGTGGAGCGGCCGCAGCGCGTGTTGAGCCGCGATCAACTTCTCGATTTGGCGCGTGGTCGCGCGGCCAATGCACTCGACCGCAGCGTTGATACACAGGTCAGCCGCCTTCGCAAGAAGCTCGAGCTCGACCCTGGCGACCCGAAAATCATTAAAACGGTGTGGGGCGGGGGCTACATGTTCACACCCGCTGTGAGCCACGAATGAACCGATTTCTCCCCAAAGGCCTCTTTGGTCAAACGCTGCTCATCCTGCTCGCGGGTTTGATCATTTCACATGTGGTCGGCTCCTGGATCTACACCGCAGACCGCGAGCAAGCCGTGCGCGCCGTCGGAGGATTTGCTGCTGCTCAACGCATCGCCAATCTGACGCGACTTGTCCAAGACGCTCCGCAGGAATGGCGGGGACGAATTGTTGCTGCCTTGAGCGACCAGACGTTCCGCGTCTTGCTGTCGTCCGAACCTCCAGCAATCGAGCCCGCAAACGACGACACACCGGTTGCCCAGGCAGTCAGGGAATTCCTCATTGATCAGCTCTCCCTCGGATCGGCGCGGCAGCCTCGCGTGTCGGCCTCGCTACCGGACGGTCCGGGGTTCGGAGGTTGGCATCCAATGATGGGGCGCGGCCCGATGATGCATGGCTTTGGTGCTTTCGGAATGTTCGGGGGCTTCCGAAATCTTCAGGTTGCGGTCCCCTTGTCGGATGGCCAATGGCTCTCGTTCATGACCGCTTTGCCCGAAAGCGGGCCATCGTTTTCGCGTCAGTTCCTTCTGTCCATGGGGATCATGGCGATTATCATCTTGGCCGTCTCAGTATGGGTGGTCCGACGCGTAACGGCGCCACTTGCCTCACTCTCGGCTGCAGCTGAACGGCTCGGGAGCGACCTGAATGCTCCACCGATGCCAGAGAGTGGCTCGATCGAGACTCGCCAAGCCTCCCGCGCATTCAACGCCATGCAGGCTAGTCTGCGCACTTTGATCGAAAGCCGCACGCGCATGCTGGCGGCCATATCGCACGACTTGCGCACGCCCTTGACGCTGCTGCGGCTACGCGCGGAAAATATTGAAAACGCGCCCGAGCGCGAAAAGATGCTGGCTACTATCGCGGAAATGGACTCCATGATTGCAGCAACTCTGCAGTTTGCGCGCGACGAGTCAGCCATAGAAGCGCAACGGCCTACGGATCTCGCCGCTCTCCTCCAGAGCATCGTCGACGACATGGCCGACGCCGGGTTGCCAGTGAAGATGAAATCTGTCGAATCTGTTGTGGCGAATTGCCGGCCGGATGCTCTGAAGCGCGCGATCCGCAATCTCCTGAACAATGCGGTTAAGTACGGGAAGGCCGGATGCGCGTCGATCATAACCACACCGAGCGTAATCGAAATCATCATTGATGATGAAGGCCCGGGCATCCCGGAACAGGAACTTACACGCGTCCTGCAACCTTTCTATCGAGTCGAGGGCTCACGCAGCCGTGAAACCGGCGGGATCGGCCTCGGTCTAGCTATCACGCAGTCGATCGTGCAGACCGACGGTGGGGAGTTGACGCTGACCAACAGGCCTGAGGGGGGGCTGCGAGCGAAGCTTAAGTTGCCTCGACGAGTAAACTGATTGGCATTCCGCAATGTGTCATTCTGCGATCATCACCAAGGGCACCGAAGGCCGCCACTAATCCCGCACCTTCACGTAGCTCCCCGGCGCGTCCTCGATCGGCTTGAGCTTGCCGCCGCCGGGCTCGCGCGCCGGCACCTCCTCTGCGTCGTGCCTCTTGAGCCAGGCGAGCCAGTCCGGCCACCAGGAGCCCGGGTGCTCCGTCGGCCTTGGCGAGCCATTTGTCGAGGTCGGCGTCGGCGGTCGGCTTCGGGCCGGTCCAGTACTGGTACTTCTGCTTGCCCGGCGGATTGACGACGCCGGCGATGTGGCCCGAGCCCGCCAGCACGAAGCGCACCGGTCCGCCGAAGAAGCTTCGAGCCGAGCAGCACCGACTTCGCCGGCGCGATGTGGTCCTCGCGGGTGGCGAGATTGTAGACCGGCACCTTGACCGCCTTGAGATCGAGCGGCTTGCCGCCGATCATCATCTTGCCGCGTGCCAGGTTGTTCTTGAGGTAGCAGTTGCGCAGATAGAACGAGTGGTTGGCCGCCGGCATGCGCGTGGAGTCGGAATTCCAGTAGAGCAGGTCGAACGGCATCGGCTCCTTGCCCTTGAAGTAGTTGTTGATCACGTAGGGCCAGATCAGGTCGTTCGAGCGCATCAGGTTGAACGAGTTCGCCATCTTGCGGCTGTCGAGATAGCCGCGCTCGGCCATCTGGCGCTCGAGCGCCGCGATCTGCTCCTCGTCGGCGAACACCTTGAGGTCGCCGGAATAGGTGAAATCGACCTGGCTCGCGAAGAAGGTCGCCGACGCGATGCGCTGGTCGCGCTTCGCCGCCATGTGGGCGAGCGTGACCGCGAGCAGCGTGCCGCCGACGCAATAGCCGATCGCGTGCACCTTGCTCTCGCCGGTCGCCTGCTTGATCGCGTCGAGCGCCGCGAGCGGCCCCTCGCGCACGTAGTCCTCGAAGGTCTTCTTGGCGAGGTGCGCGTCGGGATTGACCCAGGAGATGACGAAGACGGTGAGGCCCTGGTCGACGCACCACTTGACGAAGGATTTCTCCGGCGTGAGGTCGAGCACGTAGAACTTGTTGATCCAGGGCGGCACGATCAGCATCGGCCGCTTGAGCACGTTCGGCGTGGTCGGCGCGTACTGGATGAGCTGCATCAGGTCGTTCTGGAAGACGACCTTGCCGGGCGTGACCGCGAGGTTGCGGCCGACCTCGAACATGCTCGGATCGGTCTGGCGGATGCGCAGGTCGCCGCCGCCGGCCTCGATGTCCTCGGCCAGCATGTGCATGCCGCGCGCGAGATTGCCGGCGTTGGAGGCGAGCGTCTCGCGCAGCAGCTCCGGATTGGTCAGCACGAAATTCGACGGCGCGATCGCGTTGGCGATCTGGCGCACGTAGAACTCGGCCTTCTGCAGCGTGATGCGGATCGAGGCCCTTGGCGTCCGTCGACCAGATGGTCGGCCCACTGCACGGTCAGCAGATAGGCCTGCTTGAGGAAATCGAAGAACTGGTTGCTCGACCATTCCGGATCGGTGAAGCGCTTGTCGCGCGGCGTCGGGCTGCGATCACGCGGCGGCGGTCTGCTCGCCGGCCATGCGCTTGACCGAGTTTGCCCACAGATCGAGATAGGACTTGCCGAGCGCGATCTGCAGCTCGACCGCGCGCTGGGGATCGCTGCAGCCAGTATTGCGCGACCTGGCCGAGCGTCTTCACCACATCGATGAATTCGGCGTGCTCGCCCTCGATGTGGCCCTCCTCGCGCGGCTTCATGTAGGCGGCCATCGCCTTGCCGCCCTGCTCGATCATGCGGGCGAGGTTCCTGGCGAACTCCTCGATATCGAGGGAGTGGCCGTTGCCCGGTTCGGGGGGGCATTCACGGGGGTGCCTCGATTGTCCGGTCTGGACGTCAGCATGCTCGTCGGCCATGTGGAGCATGGAAGTTACGCCATCTTGGCTGCAAGACGCGATCGCCGGACGGCGCTGTCCCGCCTGAGGCCGTCAGCGGGTCGAGGCGCCGTTAACCACGCGTGGACCCACCTTGCTTTGGTCATATTAGCGGAATATTCGTCATATCGTCCAATCGAGTTGAATTAGCGGTGCCAGTCGTTTTCGGGGGACTCTCGGCGGGCCTCGGCGCGCAGGCGCGATCACGGCGTGCAATCGATCGGCGCGATCCACGGCATGATCAGTCGGCATTGCGATCCGGCTCGGCGAGCGGCGCGCCGTCGTTGCGCGGCGCTGCTGTTGGTCGCCGCGATGGCGCTGTCGGGCTGCTCGTCCTATGCCACTCGCTCGACAGTCTGCCGGCCGCGGTCGGCGGCCTGCCGGAAGGCACGCCCCGAGCGCGCCGACGCCGCCGGAGTTACCCGGCCGTGCATGACATGCCGCCGCCGCGCAGCGATACGGCCGCTCACCGAGGCCGAGAAGAAGCGGCTGCAAGGACGAGCTGAACGCGTCGCGCGATCGCGCGCACGCGCCAAGCCGAGCAGCCGCGACCAAGCCAGAGCCGACGCTGCCGGCAAGCGACCGGCAGCACCTGGCTAGGCCGCGCCCGCAACCCGTGATACAAAGCTCGCGGCGTCCGCCGGACGGGACTGCGCCGGCGCCGGACCGGAGCCCAAGCCATGGAAGAATTTCACCGCATCCGCCGCCTGCCGCCCTACGTGTTCGAGCAGGTCAACCGCGCCAAGGCGGCCGCGCGCAACGCGGGCGCCGACATCATCGACCTCGGCATGGGCAATCCGGACCTGCCGGCGCCGGCGCATGTGATCGAGAAGCTCAAGGAGACGATCGGCAAGCCGCGCACCGACCGCTATTCGGCCTCCAAGCGGCATTCCCGGGCTGCGCCGCGCGCAGGCGGCCTATTACGAGCGCCGCTTCGGCGTGAAGCTCAATCCCGAGACGCAGATCGTCGCCACGCTCGGCTCCAAGGAAGGCTTTGCCAACGTGGCGCAGGCGATCACCGCGCCCGGCGACGTGGTGCTGGTGCCCGATCCGAGCTATCCGATCCACGCCTTCGGCTTCCTGATGGCGGGCGGCGTGATCCGCTCGGTGCCGTCGGAGCCGACGCCCGAGTTCTTCCGCGATCGCTCGAGCGCGCGATCGTGCATTCGATCCCGAAGCCGCTCGCGGTCGTGGTCTGCTATCCGTCGAACCCGACCGCCTATGTGGCCGATCTCGACTTCTACAAGGAGCTGGTGCCGTTCGCGAAGAAGCACGGCATCTTCATCCTGTCCGATCTCGCCTATGCGGAAGTCTATTTCGACGACAACCCGCCGCCCTCGGTGCTGCAGGTGCCGGGCGCGATGGACATCGCGGTCGAGTTCACCTCGATGTCGAAGACCTATTCGATGCCGGGCTGGCGCATCGGGCTTTGCGGTCGGCAACGAGCGCATCATCGCGGCGCTCGGCGCGCGTGAAGTCCTATCTCGACTACGGCGCCTTCACGCCGATCCAGGTGGCGGCGACCGCGGCGCTCAACGGCCCCGACGATTGCATCCGCGAGATGCGCGACAACCTACAAGCGCCGCCGCGACGTGCTGGTGGAGTGCTTCGGCCGCGCCGGCTGGCACGGTGCCGGCGCCGCGCGCCTCGATGTTCGCCTGGGCGCCGATCCCGGAGCCGTTCCAGGCGCTCGGCAGCGTCGAATTCTCGAAGCTGCTGGTCGAGAAGGCCGAGGTCGCGGTCTCGCCGGGCATCGGCTTCGGCGAGCACGGCGAAGGCTTCGTGCGCATCGCGCTCGTCGAGAACGAGCAGCGCATCCGCCAGGCCGCCCGCAACATCCGGCGCTTTCTTGAAACCGGTCCGGAAAAGTTGCACAACGTCGTGCCGCTCGCCAAGCGCGGCTGAGCGTCAACGTTTCCTCCCGGATTGCCCGATGGCCGAACCGCTCAGAGTGGGCCTCGCCGGATTGGGCACGGTCGGCTCGGCCGTGGCGGCCATGCTCATGCGCTCGCGCGCGGCGCTCGCGCGAGCGCGCCGGCCGTCCGATCGAGCTCGTGGCCTATGCCGCGAAGGACCCGCCCAAGGATGCGACGCTCGACCTGTCGAAGGTGCGCAAGGTCGACGATCCGGTCGCGCTCGCGCGCGATCCGCGGCATCGACGTCTTCGTCGAGCTGATGGGCGGCGAGGGCGATCCGGCCAAGAGCTCGGTCGAGGCCGCGCTCGGCATCGGGCCGCAGCGTCGTCACCGCCAACAAGGCGCTGCTCGCCAAGCACGGCGTCGCGCTGGCGCGGCTCGCCGAAGCGAAGAACGCGGCGCTCTGCTTCGAGGCGGCGGTCGCCGGCGGCATCCCGATCGTCAAGACGCTGCGCGAGGGGCTCGGCGGCAGCCGCATCGCGCGCGTCTACGGCATCCTCAACGGCACCTGCAACTACATCCTCACGCGCATGCACAAGGAGCGCCTGTCCTTCGCCGACTGCCTGAAGGAGGCGCAGCGGCTCGGCTATGCCGAGGCCGATCCGACCTTCGACATCGGCGGCTTCGACACCGCCCACAAGCTCGCGATCCTCACCAGCCTTGCCTTCGGCACCGAGGTCGATGCCGAGGCGGTGCATGTCGAGGGCATCGAGTCGATCACGCTCGCCGATCTCGAGGCCGCCGACGAGCTCGGCTATCGCGTCAAGCTGCTCGGCGTCGCGCAGCGCACCGAAGCCGGCATCGAGCAGCGCGTGCATCCGACCATGGTGCGCAAGGGCACCGTGATCGCCGAGCGTCGACGGCGTGACCAATGCGGTCGCGATCGATGCCGACACGATGGAGCTGACGCTGATGGGGCCGGGCGCCGGCGGCGCCGCGACCTCGTCGGCGGTGGTCGCCGATCTCGTGGACCTTGCCGCCGGCCGCCGCGTCGCCGTCGTTCGGGCGGCCGGCGGCGAGTCTGACCAAGCCGCGCGCGCGCCGATGCAGCGCCACGAGGGCGGCTACTACATCCGCCTCGCCGCGGTCGACCGGCCCGGGCACCGCCGCGACCATCGCGCGCCGCATGGCGGACGAGAACATCTCGCTCGAATCGATCATGCAGCGCGGCCGCGACCGCAAGCCGCACGGCGGCGAGGACCCGCGCAGCGCCGACAAGCCGGCGCCGGTCGTGCTCATCACCTATGCGACCAGCGAGGACGCGGTGCGCCGCGCGCTCGCGGCGATCGAGAGCGACGGCGTGATTGCCGAGACAGCCGCAGGTGATCCGCATCGAGAAAAGTTGACGAAGTCGGGCTCGAGATCATGAACAAGCGCGAACGCGCGAGGACAGGCTCCGTCGATCACCGTGTCGAGACCGCGATCTGCGTGCTCGAGCGCATCCTGTCGATCGAGATCGTGCGCGTCACCGAGCGCGCGGCGGTCTCGGCGGCGCGGCTGCGCGGGCGCGGCGACGAGAAGGCCGCCGACCAGGCCGCCGTCGACGCCATGCGGCGCGAGCTCAACAAGCTGCCGATCGACGGCACCGTGGTGATCGGCGAGGGCGAGCTCGACGAGGCGCCGATGCTGTTCATCGGCGAGGAGGTCGGCACCAAGAAGGGCCCGAAGGTCGACATCGCGGTCGATCCGCTCGAAGGCACCACGCTGTGCGCCAAGAACATGCCGGGCGCGATCGCCACCGTGGCGATGGCCGACGAGGGCACGCTGCTGCACGCGCCCGACGTCTACATGGAGAAGATCGCGATCGGCCCCGGCTATCCGAAGGGCGTCGTCGATCTCGATGCGCCCGCCGGCGAGAACATCCGCAAGCTCGCCAAGGCCAAGGGCGTGCAAGCCTCGAGAACATCACCGCGCTCATGCTCGACCGGCCGCGCCATGCCGACATGATCGCCGGCGTGCGCAAGGTCGGCGCTGCGGTGTGCCTGATCACCGATGGCGACGTCGCCGGCGTCATCCATACCGCCGAGCCGGAATCGACCGGCATCGACATCTATCTCGGCATCGGCGGCGCGCCCGAAGGCGTGCTGGCGGCGGCGGCGCTGCGCTGCATCGGCGGCCAGATGCAATGCCGGCTCGTGCTCGACACCGAGGAGCGGCGCGAGCGCGCCGCCAAGATGGGCATCACGGATCCGCGCAAGCGCTACGAGATCGAGGACATGGTGCGGGGCGACTGCCTGTTCGCCGCGACCGGCGTCACCGACGGCGCCATGCTGCGCGGCGTGAGTTTCCGCAAGGACATCATCGAGACCGAGACCGTGGTGATGCGCTCGGTCACCGGCACGGTGCGCCGGATCCTGGCCGAGCACCGCCAGCTCGAGAAATTCCATCTGGATTGAGCTGAGCCCGTCCCCGTGCACCGGCGCAGCTATCCTGCGCGCGCCGTTTGCGCCTATCATTGACGGCTGATTCGCCTGCTCTGACGTTTCTTTGTCCTGCTTATCGCGGCGGAGCCGATGACACTGGCCTTAGCCGAAGCGCCCACTGCAACGCGCCGCCACTTCCTGGGCGTCGAGCGCTCTGCAACCGGCCGCGCCTGGCGCGACCGGCTGGACGAGCGTGCGTCTGCGCGCGCGCTGGCGATCGTGCAGCGTCACGAACTGCCGGAGCTCCTGGCACGCGTGCTCGCCGGCCGTGGCGTCGAGGTCGAGGACGCGGTTGCGTTCCTCGATCCGACCGTGCGCGCGCTGATGCCGGATCCCGACACGCTCGCCGGCATGCCGGCTGCGGCGACGCGCCTCGCGGACGCGGTCGAGCGCGGCGAGACGGTTGCGATCTTCGGTGACTACGACGTCGACGGCGCAACCTCCGCCGCGACGCTCGCGCGCTTTCTGCGCCATGCCGGGCTCACCCCGCTCATCCACATTCCCGATCGCCTGTTCGAAGGCTATGGGCCCAATGTCGAGGCCGTGCGCTCGCTCGCCGAGCGCGGCGCGACACTGCTGGTGACGGTCGATTGCGGCACCACGAGCTACGATGCGCTCGCCGAGGCGGCGCGCCTCGGCATGCAGACCGTCGTGATCGATCACCATCTTGCGGACGAGACGCTGCCGGAGGCGCTCGCGGTCGTCAATCCGAACCGGCAGGACGATCTCTCGCAGCTTGGTCATCTCGCCGCGGTCGGGCTCGTGTTCATGACCCTGGTCGCGGTCAACCGCGAGCTGCGCAAGCACGGCTTCTGGACTGCGGAACGGCCGGCGCCCGATCTCCTCGGCCTGCTCGATCTCGTGGCGCTCGGCACCGTCGCCGATGTGGTGCCGCTCAAGGGTCTCAATCGCGCCTTCGTCGCAAAGGGTCTGTTGGCGATGCGCCGGCGAGAGAATCCTGGGCTCACCGCGCTCATGGATGTCGCGCGCCTCTCAGGGCCGCCGGAGCCGTGGCATCTCGGATTCATGCTTGGCCCTCGCATCAATGCCGGCGGCCGCATCGGTCGCGCGACGCTCGGCGTCGATCTTCTTTTGCATCAGGATGAGGTCGAAGCCGCGCGGCTCGCTGCTGAGCTCGACCGGCTCAATCGCGAGCGCCAGGCCATTGAGGTTGCGACCGTGGCGCAGGCGGAAGCCGAAGCCATGGCGGCGCTCGGTGCCGAAGACAAGGGCGCAGTCGTGATCACCGCGGCCGAGGGCTGGCATCCCGGTGTGGTCGGACTCGTCGCCGCGCGTCTGAAGGAAAAATACGGCCGTCCGGCTTTTGCGATCGCGCTCGAGCCGGGCGGCCTTGGTACCGGCTCTGGGCGCTCGATCGCGGGTGTCGACCTTGGCCGCGCGGTGCGTCAGGCGGTGCAGGATGGTCTCCTGGTCAAGGGTGGCGGTCACGCCATGGCGGCCGGCGTCACGCTGCGCAAGACGGCACTGGCGGAGTTTCGCGCCTACCTCGAGGAGGCGCTCGGCGCTGCGGTTGCGGCATCGCGCCGCGTCGATGCGCTCATGATCGACGGTGCGCTCACGGCCGGCGCCGCGACCAGCGAGCTGGTGGCGACGCTCGCGCGCGCCGGTCCCTTCGGGGCAGGCAATCCAGAGCCGGTGCTGGCGTTGCCATCGCACACCATTGCGTACGCGGAGGAGGTCGGCCAGGCGCATATCCGGCTGCGGCTGCGCGCTGGTGACGGCGCCATGCTCAACGCGATTGCGTTTCGTGCGGCCGGTCAGACGCTCGGAGCGGCGATCATGCAGAGCCGCGGGCTCAAGGTGCACGCCGCCGGCTGCCTGGCGGTCGACCGTTGGCAGGGCGAGGAGCGCGTGCAGCTGCGGCTGATCGATATCGCGCCCGCCGATCTGCCGGTATGATCCTTGGATGTGATCGTTGAATGTGATCGTTGAATGTGAAGGTGCCGCCGCTCAGCGGTGGCTACCGAACACGCGGTCGACAGACTCGACGATGATGCGGACGTCATTGCCGGCGAGGCTGTAATAGATGGTCTTGCCTTGACGCCGTGTCTTCACCAGGCCGTCCTCGCGCAGCCGTGCCAGCTGCTGTGACACCGTCGGCTGCCGCAGCGCGAGCAGTTGCTCGAGCTCGCCGACTGAGCGCTCTCCTTCGCACAGGATGCACAGGATCAGCAGCCGGTTGGGATGCGCCATCGCCTTGAGGAACAGGCTCGCATCTGTGGCGCGCGAGGCCAGAGTGCCAAGATGGCTGCGAGGTTCAGTTCGTTCCGCAACCGCGGTTGCAAGGCGCATCAGGTCATCCAGTCCGCAAACGCTGCGCGACTATACCAAAGCATACCGTTATGTCGAACGATTTAGATCAAAAAAATTTAAGTCGGGTTTTGCGTGATATCTGAGTCACTTGACTCACTCGCGTCTGACTCACTCGCGTCGTACGGCGCGTGCTTCCAAGTCCGCCAGGCTCTGTCCGATCGGTGTAAGCGCATCGCGCGCTGCTTCACGGCTGCTGAAATCGATCACCAGCATCACGCCGACCATGCTGACGTCGAGCTGCATGAGCATGCCGTCGTAATCCGGATCGAGTCCCAAGGCAGTGCGGTTCGCGTCGAATTGCTGGATAACAGCCTGGAACGCCTCGCGCAGCCGGTACACCTCGGCGGCTGTTTCGTCGCGGCTCCTGGTCTCGAGCGTCTTGAGGGCGACCTGATACTGCGCGCTTGCAAGCTTGAAGGCGGCCGCGAGCTCGCTGCGCTCGTCAGCGCCGGCCACAGCGATCGGCCATTGCGCGAGCAGCGCCGCGACGAGAACGACGGTGCCCAACCGCAAAGTCCGAAAAGGCCGCAAAATCGGGTTTGGCATGGTTGCCGCTCCTGCTCGGGGAGGGTTATCTAGCCACGGCAAACTTGCAGAAAGATTGAGGGCATATGTCAAAACTTCCGTTATCCGTGGCAATTGGTAACTATGACCGGGCGCGCCCGCTGTTCGACGGCGCCGTTCAGATCGACGGGGTCGATCCGGTGTTCATGCAGCTGCCGCCGGAGGAGATCTTCTTCCGGGCCTTCCGGACGATCGACTTCGATATCTGCGAGCTGTCGATGTCGAGCTTCACGGTCAAGACCGCGCTCGGAGACTGCCCCTATGTCGGCGTGCCCGCCTTCGTGTCGCGCGCCTTCCGCCACAACTCGATCTATGTGCGCAAGGACCGCATCAAGACGCCTGCCGACCTCAAAGGCAAGCGCGTGGGGCTGCCCGAGTATCAGCTCACGGCCTGCGTCTGGGCGCGCGCGATCCTCGAGGACGACCACGGGGTGAAACCGTCCGACATCATCTGGGTGCGCGGTGGCATCGACGATCCGTCGCGGCCTGAAAAGATCACCATCAAGCTTCCTCCCGGCGTGCGGCTCGAGAACGCGCCCGAAGGCAAGACCATCTCACAGCTCCTGGAGGATGGCGAGATCGACGCCTTCATCGCGCCGCGCGTGCCGCGGCTCGCGAGCAAGCAGAATCCGAACATAGGCTGGCTGTTTCCCGATCCGATTGCGGCCGGCAAGGACTATTACAAGCGCACCGGCATTTTCCCGATCATGCACGTGACCGGCATTCGCCGCACGCTGGTCGAGAAGCATCCCTGGCTGCCTGCTGCAGTGCTCAAGGCATTCGAGCAGTCGAAAGCGAAGTGCCTTGAGGAGCTGGAGGACACCGCGACCAGCAAATGCACGCTGCCGTTCGTCGACGAGCAGCTCAAGGCCGCGCGCGAGCTGATGGGGCACGACTTCTGGTCCTACGGCCTCGCACCCAATCGCAAGGTGCTGGAGACGTTCCTGCGGCATCATCATTCGGAGGGACTGTCGCCACGGCTGGTGACGCCCGAGGAGATGTTTCATCCCTCGACGCACGAGTCGTTTACGATTTGAGGGATGCGCTGTCAGCACTCTCTGCTGTCGTCCCCGCGCAAGCGGGGCCACCCAGTAGACACAGACCGCGCGGTTGCGCTCCGACGTCGCAACAAACGCTCTGCAATACTGGGTGACGCGCGATGGCGCCGCACCGTCTCGCATGACCGACGTGAGTTGTCGGATAAGGAATCGCAGCGCTGGATCGCCACCGCGCTTGCGGCCAAACCCCTGCTCACCGGCGCCACCATGGTCACATCGCTCGGCGACCGCGAGAGCGACATCTTCGCGGCCTATGCCAGCGTGCCCGACGAGCGCTTCCATGTGATTGCCCGCAGCATGCATGATCGCAAGCTCGCCGATGGTACCTGGTTGTATGCGGCCAGCGATCACATGGCGGTCATGGGGCAGGACTGGATTGTGCTGCCAGCACGCGCGCAACGCTCCGAGCGGCCAGCGCATCTCGAGCTGCGTTTCGCAACGTTGCGGCTCGCCCGGCCGCAAACAAAGCTGTTGCGCCATCTGCCTGACAGCCTGCCCATGACCCTCGTCGACGTGCGTGAGCTCAATTCGCCGGCCGGCACCGAGCCGCTGCATTGCGGCTGTTGACCACCCACGCAGTGACGAGTGCGGTCCCCGCTTGCGCGGGGACGACAGTCGAGAGGCAGCAGGAAACGAATAGCTCGCGCCTTCTTGCACGTTGGGGCCATAGCCCATCAAGGGGTGCATGCCCTCAGTGGGCATTCACTCCCATGAACCGCAGGCGTGACAACGACCTCCAATCGTGATTGAGAATTGCAGGTCACGACAAGCGGCCCGCTAACAGGGCGCAGGGAGGAAGCAATGAACTCGACCAACCGAACACCCAACAGAATACGCAACGGAACACTCTTGGGGCAGCTCAGCGCTGCTGCGCTGCTGGTGATTGGCCTCGCCGGAGGCGCGGCAGCGCAATCCTCGCTCGGTGGGAAGCTTGAGCTCGAGGACGAAGGCGGCTTCTTCATCAACGCCAGGAAGGTGTCATCCGCCTATCCCGGCGCTTCGCTCGCCACTGGGCCGGCCGCGGCCGGCAGTATCACGGTCAATCAGATGTACGTGCACTACCGTATCCCGGCCGGGCCCAAGGGCGTTCCGCTCGTGCTCGTGCACGGCTCCAACCACACCGGCATGACCTACGAGACGACGCCTGACGGGCGCGAAGGCTGGGCTACGTGGTTTGTGCGTCAGGGTTACCCGGTCTATGTCGTGGACCATTCCGGACGCGGCCGCTCGGGCTTCAACCCGACGCCGATCAACGCGGTGCGCGACGGCGGCGCCGATCCGAAGTCGGTGCCGACCCTGTTCATTGGGACGCTCGAGCGCGCGTGGTCGAATTTCCGGTTCGGCCCGGAATACCCGAAGCCGTTTTCCAACCTGCAGTTTCCGCTCGAGGCGCTCGACCAGTACCTCGCGCAGCTCGTTCCCAACACGGAGACCACGCTCGAAGGCGGCGGTGCCAACACCGTCGATGCGCTTGCGGCGCTCCTCGACAAGATCGGCCCGGCGGTGGTCATGGTCCACTCGCAGTCAGGCGTCTACGGGCTTGATGTGGTGCGCCGGCGGCCTGACAAGGTGCGCGCGCTGGTCAGCATCGAAGGCGGTTGCGAGACGCTGACGCAGGACGATGTCGGCAAATTCTTTGCAAAGGTGCCGTTCACCTCGGTCTGGGGCGACAACAGCGTGGGGGCGAATAGCGTGAACGGCGACCAGCGGCGCGGCGGTTGCCAGAAGGCGGTGAGCCTGATCAATGGCGGTGGCGGCCGCGCGACGTTCCTGCTGCTGCCGGACAATGGCATCCCCGGCAACAGCCACATGATGATGATGGACAAGAACAACCTTCAGATCGCCGGGCTGATCCGCAAGTGGATCGGGGAGCAGGTGCGCTGAGAGGTCTTGCGGCGTCGCTCATACGCGACGTCCAGCTTGTTCCGCGTTGCGGGTGTTCGCGGCGCCGAACCCATTCGGCGTCGTCCCACAGACGCATAAACGCTAAGTCGGTCGAGGAACTCAATCGGCCTCATGCTGAGGAGCCCACGTTGCCCGCGGGGCGAGGTGGGCGTCTCGAAGCACGAGGCCGCCACATTGTGGCCGCCCCCATCCTTCGAGACGGGTGCACGCAAGGGCGTGCACCCTCCTCAGGATGAGGTCGGGTCTGCGCGGGGAAGACAGTCGAGAGTCAACGGGACAAATCGGTAGGCCGCGCTACTTCCGCGGCGGAATCTGAATCATCTCCGCCAGCTGCTGCTGCGTCAGCGGCTTGTCGATGAACTTGAGGTTCACGGCTTCCTTCACCAGTGCGTCGAGCCCGCTGATCTTGTCGGGATCGACCAGCGTCTTGGGGAAGAACTCGTCGCGCACGCGCTTGGCGGTCGCCTCCGGCACGCCGACGAACTCCGCATAGTCTTTGATGACCTGCGGGTTGGTTCCATACATGTACTCGATCGTCTCGCGATAGGCGTCCATGAAGCGAACGAGCACGTCCTTGCGCTTCGTCAGCCCATCCGCGTTGGCGACGATCACGCGCACGGTCTGGCCGCGCACCAGGGCGGAGTCGGTCCCGCGCGCCACGATGCGGATCTGGTTCGGCGTCGATCTCCTTCAGGCCGAACGGCGGCGAAGCCCAGCCGACGTCGACCTGATCGGTCATGACCGCTGTGAGGGTCGCGGCCGGGTTGCCGGTCGCCATCGGCTTTGCGGTCAGCTTGAACTCATCGATGAAGGCGCGAACGATCGCCTGCGTCGAGGAGCCCTGGGTCGAGAACGCGATGGTGCGGCCGTTGGTGTCCTGCAGCGTTTTGATGGTCGAAGACGCCTTGGCGTACCAGTAGTCGGCGGCGCCGGTCGCCTGCGCGCCGACGATGCGCACCGGCGCGCCCTTGGCGAAAGCGCTCATCGCGCCTTGCGAGCCGACCGCAAGCCCGAGATCGGCCGAGCCCGCGATCACCGGCTGCAGCGTCTCGCCCGAGCCCGAGGTGTAGAGCAGCTCGAGCTCGAGGTCGTGCTTCTTGAAGATGCCGGCCTTGCTGCCGAGATGCGCGATCGCGGTGTCCCAGTTGCCGCGCTGCCCGATGGTCAGCTTGAGCTTGTCCTGGGCCGAGGCGGGGGAGATGGTGGCGAGCAGGGTGCGCGCCCGCCAACGCAAGAACCAGGTGCCGAACGTAAGCCATGGCTATCTCCTGATGACTCGTTACTTCTTCTCCGTGCCGCGCAGCATCGCCGCCGTGGTGACCGCCGAATAGCCGGGCTCGACCCGCACGTCGACGACCACCACGTCGCCGGCGTCGACCGCCGCGATCGCCTTCTCGAACGTCGCGACGAGATCGCCGGTCTTGGTCACCGGGCCGAAGCCCTGCGCGCCCTGCGAGCGGGCGAGCGCTGCGATGTCGATGTCGGGCTCGGAGATGCGCTGGCCGATCCAGCGGTTCTCGACCGGCCGCGAGCGGATGCGCGCGACGCGCTCCTGGTGCAGCTCGTCATTGAAGAACGAGCGGTTGTTGGCGACCACGATCAGCAGCGGGATCTTGTAGTGCACCGCGGTCCAGATCGCGGTGTTAGCCATCATGAAGTCGCCGTCGCCGCAGACGCCGATCACGAGCCGGCCGGAGCCCTTGAGCGCGAGCGCGGTGCCGACCGTGTTGCCCGGTCCGCCGCCGACGCCGCCGCCGCCTTCCGAGCCGACATAATCGAGCGGATGGCGGAACGGCCAGGTGGCGCCGTCCCACGACAGCGAGATATGCGCGAGCGTGACATCGCGGTCGCCGACCGCGGTCTTGAGCGCGCGCACCAGATCGTTGACGATGAGCTTGTCGGTCGAGAGCGGCGGGATCTCCGTCTTCTTGACGACCGCGGGCTTCGGCTTGCCGCCGCCGACCGCCTCGAGCAGGTCCGGCACCGCCTCATCCGGCGTCACCGGCAACAGCACATCGGCCGGCGGCAGGCCCTGATAGTCCATGCTCCAGCCGTTGTGGATGCGGAAGTCGCTGCTCACCACGATGACCTTGGCCTGCGGCGCCGTATCGCCGAACGTCGCCTTGAAGGCGCCGGCGAGATCGACCCAGTCGAGGCTCATGATCACGTCGGCGTTGCGCACCGCCTCCTGCGCGTCGGGACCGAGCGCGGTGCCGCCGGGCGCGCCGGCATGCAGCGGATGATCGGTCGGGAAGGCGGCGCCGAGCTTGAGCTCGGTGATGACCTTGGCGTTGACCGCTTCGGCGAGCGCGACGCGCTCGTTCCAGCCTTCGAGGCTGCGCGACACGCGGCCCATCAGAATGACCGGGTGCTTCGCCGACTTGAGGAGCTTCGCGGCCTCCCGCACCAGCTCCGGATCGGGCGCCGTGACGGTCGAGCGGCTGATAGCGCTTGACGTCGATCGGCGGCAGCGGCTCGGCGAGCTTGTTCTCCTGCATCTCGGCGTCGAGGTTGATGTAGACCGGCCCCATCGGCGCGGTGTTGGCGATCCAGTGCGCGCGCAGGATCGACTCGCGCGCGGCGGCCGGCGAGGCCGGCTGGTCGTCCCACTTGGTGTAGTTGCGGACGATCGCGCCCTGGTCGGCGGCGGTGTGAATCCAGTCGATCCACGGCCGGCGCTTGGCGGCATCGACCGGCCCGGTCGCGCCCAGGATGACGACCGGCATGCGGTCGCACCAGGCATTGAAGATCGCCATGGTGGCGTGGAACAGCCCGACATTGGAGTGCACCGCTGCCGCCATCGCCTTGCCGGTGACCTTGGCGTAGCCGTGCGCGATCGAGACCGCGACCTCCTCGTGCAGGCAGAGCAGCATCTGCGGCGTCTCGTTGCCGAGATAGTTCACGATCGAGTCGTGCAGCCCGCGATAGCTCGCGCCCGGATTGAGCGCGATATAGGGGATGTCCGAGCGCGCGCAGCGTATCGGCGACCACGTCGCTGCCCCAGCCGGGCGCGTTCGCGCCGGTGAGCTTGACCGGCCGGTCGAGCTCGCGCAGCGACGGGTGGGCGGTGTTCGTAGTGGGTCCTTCGGCGGCAGCCGCCGCCTTGTTCTGTGCAGTCGTCACGGGACAATCCTTGGGTTTACGGGGCCGCAGGGCGCCCATAGAACCGGATCAGCGCGCCTCGCGCAACCGCGCCAGCAGCGCACGCCGGCATAGCCGTCGGCCGGCTCCATGCCGATCTTGCGCTGGAAATTCAGCGACCGCCCGCATGGTGTCGTTGCCGACGCGGCCGTCGGTGCCGCCGGTGTCGAAGCCGAGCGCGGTGAGCCGGCGCTGGATTTCCTGGATCTCGGCCAGCGTCGGCGCACGCTCGCCGCCGGGGAATTTCTGGACGCAACCTCGGCCGCCCATGATGCGGTCGCCGAGATGCACGATCGAGAGCGTGTAGTTCATCGACGGGTTGTAGGAGCGCACCGCATAGAAATTCGGGCCGAGCAGGAAGCCGGGCCCGCCCGGCACCGGCACCCAGAGTTTTGCGGTTGCGCTCGGCTGCGGGAACGGCTTGCCCGTCGGCGCGCACGACGCCGGCCTTGCTCCAGGCCTCGTAGCTGCGCGAGGCGTTGCCGCCTTGACGCCCGTGGGCACGCGCACCTCGTAGCCCCAGTGCTCGCCGCGGCGATACTTGCCGCGATTGCACCAGATAGCGCGCGGTCGAGGCGAGCGCATCGTCGGGCTTGCCGAACGGGTTGACCTTGCCGTCGCGGTCGTAGTCCATGCCCATATTGAGCCAGACCTCCGGCATCCATTGGGTATGGCCCATGGCGCCGGCCCAGGAGCCGCGCATCTCCTCCGGCGTGCCCCAGCCGCGCTCGACGATGACCAGCGCGTTGAGCAGCTCCTGCTCCCAATAGCGTCGCCGGCGCGGCTCGCCCCAGGCCAGCGCCGCCAGCGCCGGGAAGATCGGGCGCATGTGGTTCTTCTGGACGTCAGGATCGCCGTAGGCGAACTCGATGCCCCAGATGCCGAGCATCACCGAGCGGCTCGACGCCGAAATCCTGCTCGATGCGCGTCGAGCAGCGCGCTCGTATTCCTTGGCCTTCTCCCTGCCGGTCGGTGATGCGCCAGTCGGAGACGCGGCGATTGAGATATTGCCAGAGCTTCTCGGTGAACTCGGGCTGGCTGCGATCGAGCGCATAGACGGAGGTGTCGGGCTTGAGGCCGTGCATCACGCGCGTGTAGGTCGCGTCCGACACGCCGCGCGCCAGCGCCCGCGGCCGGAAGGTATCGACCCATTGTCGGAAACGGCGCGGCCGCTGCCTCGGCTTGGCTCCCTCCCATCGCGAGCGCTGCCGCGGCCAGCCGCAGCGCAGGCGCGTCTGCTGAGGTCACCAGTCGTCGGATCGCCGTCTTGCATAGCCCGCCGTCTCGGAGGTGAATCGATGGAGCGCGCCCGACTCTACCTCGATTTCGATCGGATTTGCGGCGGGGGCAGGGATCGGTCGGGATGACGTCAAATGCCGCACCGCGGTGGGGCCAAGGCTGTACCGGACAGGCTGTACCGGACAAGGCTGTACCGGACAAGGCTGTGCCGGGCAAGGCTGCTGGGCGGCTGGTGCTGGTCATGGCTGTGCCGGGCACGGCTGAGGCGGACAGAGCTGAGCCGGGCGGAGTTGCGGCGGGCAGCGCTGCGCCGGCTACGGCCGGCGTCCCGTCCAACAACAGCTCGCGTCCGCGGCCCTGGATCGTCCGCTCATAGGCCGCGACCAGCGACATATAGGGGTTGACGAAGACCCAGCCGTATCTGGTCGGCACCTGAATGTCGAAATGCAGGTGATAGGTGGTCGCCCGCTCGCGCCGCAGGAAATTGCCGACCTTGCCGAGCACCTCGCCCTCGTGCACCACCCGGCCGCTCACCATGCCGTCCTGGTCGAGGAACTTCGGGAACATGTGCAGATAGCGGAAGCGCACGCGCTCGTTCGTCGTGTTGGTCACGACATAGAGTGCGATTTCGCCAGGCGCGCGCAGCACGATGCCATCGCGCGCCGCGACGACGTCGTGCTGATAGGGCTCGCAGCGGTTGGCGCCCTCGATGCGCTGCGTGCAGGAGCTGGGCCGGATGTCCTGGCCCTGATGGCCGAGGCCGCCCGGACAGTCGCCGACGAAGAAATAGCGATGCTCGCAGAAATTGTCGCGCCAGGGATAGGCGTAGTTGACGCGACTCGTCCGCGATCAGGGGCAGGCTGTTGACGCGGCAGCGATAGATCGCGGTCTTGCCAAGCTGCCCGATCGCCACGCGCCCGGTCTGGTCGCAGTCGCCCCAGTGATTGAACGATTGCGAATTGGCGAAGGCCGGCGCCTCGGCCAGCGGAAATCGTATCTTGGAATAGACCGTGTAGTCGGCCCGGCCGGAATGCCCCCTCATGCCGCTGCCAGGCACGACGTCACCCGGGCTGTGGTAGGTGAACTCGGGTGATAGGGCCTCCGGGCGGTCGATCGTGTCCGCCATGACGGGTCCTGCCTGCGGCTGCGGCGTGCCGCCGGCCACCTGCAGGGACCTGAGGATGCGGATCGCGACCTTGTCGGCGTCGCGGCAGGACATCTTGTGAAAGCGCATGCCGCCGTCGTGGCACTCGATCGACACGACATACGGCACGCCGTAGCGCGTGAAAATGTAGCGCGCGGCGCTCTCGAGATAGACCCGCCTGATGCCGGGGAAGTCGGCGCCAAGCCCGCCGTTGATCGGCCAGTTGACGATGCCGGTCGGCTCATCGAGCTCGTAGAGCAGCGCAGAGCCGGAAACGTGGACGTCGATGCGGTCGGAATACGAAACATCGATGCTGGGCAGGTCCTTGGCATAGACCGAGAAGACCGCGTCGTAGCCACCCGGCCCGGCCTGAAAGAACGACGGCGGCCGCACGTCGATCAAATAGGTTGTGGCCGGAGGCGGCGGATCGATCGCAGCGTCGCGCAGCAGTTGCGCGCTATTGAAGGGGAGCAGCACCGGCACTGGGCTTGCTGCGATATTGGCAAACAGCTTGTCGGCGGCCTGATTGAGCTGCTCGATCGGTCGGGACGACGGCTCCGTGTTATTCTTGAGCTGGGCAATGACCTCGCTCCAGTCCGCCGGCGTGGACACGATCCGAGGCTTGCGCATGTCCTGTGCGGCCGCCGCGGCGACGCAAAAAGTCATGATCAGCGCGGCAAGGCTGCAGACGCGCAACATCGCTCTCCGGGAAAATGGTGGGCCACCCGAGGGAATTGTCTTGTGAGTATCGCCGTCCCGACCAGGACTGCCAAGACGAAACTGCGACGCAAACGCGTCGTGCCAAGCTTGATGTTCTCATGATTTAAGAGCGCGCGCCTCGCCTAGGCGAAAATCAAAAACGTCACTGGAATCATCACGTTGTCAAGGAACGTCAGATTCCTGACATTGGCTCGCGCCAAACACCTCTCGCGAACATTTGAAGCGAAGGTTTGAAATCGAGCGATCGATGTTTGGGTGAGCCGGCTCGAGGCCGGAGCAGCATCAGCAAGGGCAGTCGTTATTCCTTGGCCCGCTCGACATAGGCGCCGTCGGCAGTCATGACCACGATCCTGGTGCCGGGACCGACGAAGGGCGGCACCATTGTACGGACCCCGTTTGAGAGAACCGCCGGCTTATAAGAGGAGGATGCGGTCTGGCCTTTGACGGTCGGTTCGGTTTCGACGACCTCCAGGATCACCTTCTGCGGAAGCTCGATCGAAACCGGCACGCCTTCGTGGACCGCCAGCGTCACCTTCATCTCGGGCTGCAGGTAGGCCGCGCTGTCGCCGATGATGTCCGGCTGCAGGGTGACTTGGTCGTAGTTTTCCATATTCATGAAATGGAAGCCATCACCGTCCTGGTAGAGAAACTGATGCTCGCGGTCTTCCACGTAGGCCCGCTCGACCTGCTCGGTGGTCTTGTAACGCTGGGCAATCTTAACGCCGTCGCTGATCCGGCGCATATCGATCTGGGTGGTGGGGGTGCCCTTGCCGGGATGGAAGCTCTCGGCGTGCAGGACGACGTAGAGCCTGCCGTCAAGGTCGACGATATTGCCCTTGCGGAGCGAGCTGGCGATGACTCTCACGGATCTGCTTCCTCGATCTGGCGGCCATCCGGAAATGGCCGCTCAATGGGGGCTGCCCCCGGCCGCCGGAGCCTCCGAGGGCAGCATTCGGGGGCGCACCATACTGATCCTGCGTGTATTCGCCAGCAATTTTCGCTTGCTTGGCTAAGGCGGCTGAGCTTGGTCCAAGGGGCAACAGGCTGAGAGACCTGCTAGTGTGGCGGTTCAGAAGTCCGCATCATTCTTGCGCAAGTCCGAGATGCGGACTTCTGAACCAAAGCCACACTAGATCAATAAGTTGCTAGTGCCCGTTTCCGAAGCTCGTGATACATCTCAGCACACTCTTACACGAGCTTCGGAAACCAAGGGGCACTAGCAACTCTATGATTCTAGTGCCGCTTTTCGATTTGAAGTTCCTAACCGAGATTGCTGCAGGTGGTGTAGGAACTTCAAATCGGCGGCACTACTGTCCTTCGATTCCGAAATTCGCAACGAGGGTGCCGCAGAATGATGCGAGCTTCGGAATCGGGACACTAGCGATGGACGCCCGGACCCCCCTTTGGACGCCCCAAATTCACGCCGAGCGGCAGCCCATGCTGCGCATGCGGGGCGAGATCGTGCGCGCGCTGCGGGACCTGTTTGCCGAGCTCGCCTTCGTCGAGGTCGAGACCTCGGCGCTGCAGGTGTCCCCCGGCAATGAGATCCATCTGCAGGCGTTCGGGACCGAGCTCGCCCATGCGGATCGGCGCGACCGCCGCTATTTGCGGACCTCGCCCGAGTTCGCCTGCAAGAAGCTCATTGCCGCCGGCGAGCGGCGCATTGTCGAATTCGCGCGGGTCTTCCGTAACGGCGAGCGCTCGGCGCTGCACCATCCCGAGTTCACGATGCTCGAATGGTATCGAGCCGGTGAATCCTACGAGACCATCATGGACGACTGCATTGCGGTGATCGCGCAGGCGGCAAGCACCGCCGACAGCCGGCAGTTTGTTTGGCGGGAGCGCAGCTGCCGATCCCTTCGCCAGCCCCGAGCGCATCACGGTCGCGAAAGCATTTGCGCGGTATGCCGGCATTGATCTGCTCGCCACGCTGAGCGAGGACGACGGACCCGACCGTGAACAGCTTGCTGCTTCCGCCAAGGATGCGGGCGTGGCGATTGCCGAGGACGACACCTGGGGCGACATCTTCAGCCGTGTGATGGCGGAGATGATCGAGCCTTATCTCGGCGTTGGCCGCGCGACCATCCTCGACGAATATCCGGCCGAGATGTCGGCGCTCGCGCGACCTAAAGCTGGCGATCCGCGCGTGGCGGAGCGCTTCGAGATTTTTCTGTGCGGCGTTGAGCTCGCCAATGGCTTCGGTGAGCTCACCGCAGCCGACGAGCAGCGGCGGCGGCTACTGGCGCAGATGGATGCCAAGTATCGCATCTATCATGAGCGCTATCCGATCGATGAAGACTTCATCAATGCGCTGCGGATCATGCCGCCGACAAGCGGCGTCGCGCTCGGGCTCGACCGGCTGGTGATGCTCGCGGCCGGCGCAACCCATATCGAGCAGGTGATGTGGGTGCCGGTGGCGGAGCTGTGATCGAGATCACGGGCAGCCTGCCCAAAAAGCACGCCCAAAGCGTGCCGGCGCGGGCATTGGCCGCAGATCCGAGCGATGGCAGCTCGCGCGTCAGGCGGTAGGCGACGCGGCCCTGCATGCTAGGATGGGCGCACTCACGTCAAAGGGATTTCTCATGCACCATCTTTCGACCGTACCTCGCTTTGCGCCTTTGGCGCTTTCAGCGCTTCTCTTCGCCGGCAGCGCATCGGTGGCCACGGCACAGACTTATCCGTCGCATAACATCAATGTCGTCGTCGCGTTTGCGGCAGGTGGCATCGCGGACGTGGTCGGCCGGCTGGTGGGCCAGAAGACCGGCGAGCGGCTTGGCCGCACGGTGGTGATCGAGAATCGCGGCGGCGCCGGCGGCAACCTGGGAGCGCGCGCGGTAGCGCAGGCGGCGCCAGACGGCTACACGTTGCTCGCCACCACGTCTGCGATCGCGGTCAACGATTCCGCTTCGCGTAACAAAGGCTATGCCACCGAGGACCTGCGCCCGGTGGCGTTCGTCGCCATCAGTCCCGACGTGATCGCGGTCCATCCAGGCAATTCGGCCAAGGATCTCAAGGAGTTTATCGCCAACGCCAAGGAGAAGAGCTTCACCTATGGCAGCGCGGGTGTCGGCACCGGTCCGCATATCGGCGCCGAGTATTTCTTCCGTGAGGTCGCCAAAGTGAAGTCGGTGCATGTGCCGTTCACCGGCGGCGCGCCGGCGGTGCAGGCCACGGTCGGCAACCATGTCGACGCGGTCGTGCTGACGCTGCCGACGGTCACGCCGCAGATCACCCAGGGCACGCTGCGCGGCCTCGGGCTCGCGAGCCCGACGCGCAACACGGCGGTGCCGAATGTTCCGACATACGGCGAGATGGGATATCCGAACGTCTATTCGGGCTCGTGGGTTGCGTTTTTCGCTCCGGCCAAAACGCCGGATGCCATCGTCAGGAAGCTCAACACCACGATGAACGAAGTCATGAAGGACCCCGAGGTCCTCCAGAAGCTCAACGTGATCGGCTTCGATCCGATCGTAAAGGATGCGGCTGCAACTGTGGATTACTTCAAGGCTGAGATCGCCAACTGGGGCAAGATGGTCAAGGCGGTGGGGATCACCGTCGATTGATCGGGCCTCTGGACGACCACAGCCGATCCGACTAAGCCTCGCATATGCAACGGATAACAAGTCGGCGCCAGCGACTGGCGCCTACAAAGACGCTGCGGACACCGGCCGCGCTGGTCACGGCGGCGCTCGCGCCACCCGAGCGGCTCGCAGCCCTCGAGCAGGTCGCGGCGCGTTATGCGGTGTCGCTGACGCCCGACGTGGTCGACCTCATCCATTCGGATGACCCCGCCGATCCGATTGCGCGGCAGTTCGTGCCCGATCCGGCAGAGCTTGCCGTGCGGCCCGAGGAGCGCGCCGACCCGATCGGCGACGATGCGCACTCGCCGGTGGAAGGGATCGTGCATCGCTATCCCGACCGCGTTCTGCTCAAGCTCGTCCACATCTGCCCGGTCTATTGCCGGTTCTGCTTCCGCCGCGAGAGTGTGGGGCCGGGTCATAGGCGCTTCCTATCGCGCGCTATGCTTGTGCGCGCGCTCGACTACATCCGCGCGCGGCCGCAGATCTGGGAGGTCATTTTGACCGGCGGCGATCCCCTGGTGCTATCGCCGAGACGATTGCGCGAGGTCGTCCGCGCGCTCGAAAGCATCGAGCACGTCAAGATCGTGCGCGTGCACACGCGCGTTCCGGTCGTCGCCCCCGCGCGCATCACGGCCGAGGTCGTGCGCGCCATCAAGGCGCGCGGCAAGGCGACCTATGTGGTGCTGCACGCCAACCATCCGCGCGAGCTTTCGCCGCGGGCGCGGGCGGCCTGCGCGCGCATCATCGACGCGGGCATTCCGATGCTCAGCCAAAGCGTGCTGCTGCGCGGCGTCAACGACGATCCGGACACGCTCGCCGCGCTGATGCGAGCGCTGGTCGAGAACCGCATCAAGCCCTACTACCTGCACCACGGCGATCTTGCGCCCGGCACCGGCCATCTGCGCACGACGATCCCGGAAGGCCAGGCGCTTGTTCGCGCCCTGCATGGCCGTCTGTCGGGGCTGTGCCAGCCGACCTACGTGCTCGACATCCCGGGCGGTCACGGCAAGTCGCCCATAGGGCCATCCTATGTCGAGTGCGCTGCGAGCGCGGGAGAGAAGGCGCGTTTCGAGATTGAAGACTTCAACGGCGTTCGCCATCTCTATCCGCCGCTGCGACAAGACGACAGCTGATGCGACGTTTGGATATTCTGCCCGGATTGGATTGGCTCAGGCGAGGCCCGATCGCCTTGGCTGCCTTCGCAGCCCTTGCTTCTCCGGTCCACGCCAGTCCGGTCCAAGCCAGCGACTACTATGCCGGCAAGACCATCACCTTCATCGTCGGCACCGATATGGGCGGTGGCTTCAGCATCTATGCGCGCGCGATCGCCAAGTACCTTGCGCGCCACATCCCCGGCAATCCGATGATCGTGATCCAGAACATGCCGGGTGCCGGCGGCGCCGTCGCCAGCACCTGGCTGTATCGTATCGCCCCCAAGGACGGCACCGCCATTGGATCGGTGTCGCCGAACGCGATCCTCGGCAGGCTGCTCGACGACGGCCGGGGCAGTACGAGCCCGACGAAGTTCAACTATCTCGCCGGCGCCGAGCGGAGCACGCGCGCTGTGCATGACCTTCCAGCATTCGCAGGTTCGCACATTGCAAGACGCGCTTTCGCAGCAGCGCGATCATCGGCGCGACTTCGGTCGGCAGCCCGACGCGCGAATACGCCTCTATCATCAAGCATACGACCGGCGCCCGCTTCGAGATCGTCAGCGGCTACAAGGGACCGGCGGACCTGTTCGTCGCGATGGAGCGCGGCGAGATCGACGGCGTATGCGGGCTCGACTGGTCCGCGCTCAAGGCGCAGCAGCCGGACTGGCTGCGGGAGAAGAAGCTCAATCTCATCGTGCAGGGCGCGCTCCGAGCCGCATCCCGAGCTTGCACGCTCGGTGTGCCGACGCCATGGGCGCTACATCAAGGACGACATCGACCGCAAAGCCGTCGAGCTGATGGTTGAGTTTCAGCAGGCGTTCGGAAGGACCTATATGGCGCCGCCCGGCGTCCCGGCCGAGCAGCTGCACGATTCTGCGCTCCGCTTTCATGGCTGTGCTGCGCGATCCGGATTTTCTGGTCGACGCCGAGAATTTACGGATCGATGTGACGCCGCAGGCTGGCGAGCGATATTCAGCGGATCGTCGAGACGGTCTACGCTGCGCCACGCCAGGTTGTTGAACGGCTTAAACAAATTGTCGAACCGTAAAATTTTACTGTGAATTTCGTACCATGGTACTTCCCAGGCAATTTGGGATCACTTTTTGGCGCCGACTAACTTGCAAGCCTCTCCATCGGGGGACGTTGTCCTAAGCAGGAGGGGTTGGATGCATTGGAACAAAGAACTCACGTACTGGATCACGCCCAAGAGCGGGCCGATGCGCGGAATGGCAACGCTCATCGACGCCAATCACGCGCTGTCGCGCGATCTGCCGAGTGGATATCTCAAGCGTCGTTCACTGGGTCGATGTCGCCAACCTTCTTGTTCAGGCCGCGGAGTCGGGGCGCGACGAGGATGTCCGTATCGCCACCGACGAGTTGCTGCGCGCGGTTGAGCAGGAGGGCTGGATGGACAGGGTCCGGATCGTGTCGGCCGCCGCGTGATTGGGAGCCGGCCACTGGACATTATTATCATCATCTAAGTCTCACTTTCTGTTCGAGCATGACCGTTTCAGAAGACCGGGTTCCACTGTTCGGGATCATGCTCTAGAAAATGGCCCAAGATGCGAGATTGAGCGCTCCGCCGGGTGCGCCGCATCTTGGGCGAGGATATCGATGTCTGTGCGACGTGACGGGGCAGGGTGCTGGCGCGCTCGAGCCCGATTAGCGTGCGCGCCGGTGGTGGCTTCGCTGGCGCTGTCTGTACTGGCGGGCAATGCTCGCGGCCAGGATGGCGCCGAGTTTCGCGGCAAGACCGTCACCATCATCGCGAGCTTCGAGGCGGGAGGCCCCTACGACTTCTACAGCCGGCTCGGTCGGCGCGCTATCATCGGCGCGCATCTGCCCGGCAATCCGGCGTGGTCGTGCAGAACATGCCCGGCGCCGGCGGCCTGCGCGGCGCCAACTATCTCTACAACGTCGCCGCCGCGCGACGGCACCGCGCTCGGCGTCGTCTCGCAGACCGTTGCGGTCGGGCAGGTGCTCGGCACCACGCCCGGCATCCAGTACGACGCGCGCAAATATACCTGGATCGGGCGCATCAATTCCAACGTCGAGGTGCAGCACACCTGGCACGCGTCGGGCATCCGCAGCATCGAGGATGCCAAGACGCGCGAGGTCATCGTCGCCGGCACCGGACCGACCTCGTCCTCGGTGGTGATGCCGCGGCTGATGAACGAGCTGATCGGGACGCGGTTCAAGGTGGTGACGGGCTTTGCCGGGCCCGACCTCGGCGCAGCTCGCGCTCGAGCGCGGCGAGGTCGAGGGCATCGTCAAGCCGTGGTCGAGCATCAAGGTCGGCAGTGCCGACTGGCTGCGCGACAAGAAGATCAACCTGATCGTGCAGTACACGCGCGAGCGCCACCGCGAGCTGCCGGATGTGCCGGCGATCGTCGATCTCGGCCAGGACGAGACGCAGCGGCAGATCTTCGCGCTGTTCGCCGGCGGCGCCGCGCTCGGCACCGCGCTGCTGGCGCCGCCCGGTGTGCCGGAGCGCACGGTCGCGGCGCTGCGCCAAGGCTTTCGACGCAGGCGATGCGCGATCCGGCCCTGCTCGAGGAGGTGCGCAAGAGCGGAGTCGACATCGATCCGCTGCCGGGCGCGGAGCTGCAGAAGGTGGTGGACGGCACCTTCGTCATCGCGCCCGACGTGCTCGAGCGCGCCCGCAAGCTCAGCCCGCAGCAATAGAGGAGTGTTCAGCGCGCGCGTGAGCTGCCGCGTCTCCTCGCGCAGCAGATTCGACGATCAGCGTCAGGCAGGTCGGCGGCGATCTCGTTGTTGATGATGTCGATGCGGATATTGTGTCCGCCGGTGGTGATGCTGAACTTGTGGCTGATGCAGGTCTTGACCAGAGTCGGCACGGTCGAGGCCGCTTCATCCCAGTCGAAGCCGCCGATCCTTGATGACCGCGCGGATGAAGGCGCGGTAGCTCGCCTGCAGCGCCGCGTAGGCATCGATGTGCTTCTTGCGCGCCGCGCACACCTCGCGCGCGCCGCGCTGGGTCTCGGCCTCGTTCCACTCGGTGACCTCCTTGACCGTGTGCGACGCAGGCCTCGCGGCGAGGCGTCGATCTTGCCCTCGTCCTCATAGCCGATGACGAGCGTTTCCGGCGGTGTCGCCCGCTCGCCGAAGGCCAAGCCGGCCGCAGCGAGCGAAAAGAGCGCGGCGATGGCGACGGTCGTGAATGGGCGCACAGTGTTCTCCGTGTTTCAGGCAATGACGACATTCACGCCTCGATGGCATCTCTCGATGCAAGTGCTGGTCTCAGATTGTCGGCTCATGAACCGCCCGGCTGTCCTTGGGCGCCTGTTCTCGCCGCGTGTCCAGGCCGTAGTCGCGGACGACTGCGGCAACGCGCAGCCGATAGTCGCGGAAGACGCCCGCGCGGCCCGCCGATTGGGCGGCTCGATGGGCCGCGTACTGGCGCCAGGCCGCGACCGCGGCCTCGTCGCGCCAGAACGACAACGACAGGAGCTTGTCGGGATCGGTGAGGCTCTGAAACCGCTCCACCGAGATGAACCCGTCCATGCGCTCGAGCTCGATCTTGAGGCGCGCGGCGAGTTCCAGGTAGTCGTCCTTGTGGCCATCGGCCGGCCAGACCTCGAAGATGATTGCGATCATCCGTCTCACCTTCAAGTTCAGGAGATGGGGCGTCACGAATTGCTGTCAGCTCATGATGTTCGTTCATTGCCAACCGCGCCACAAGCGCCCTGCCTTCTGGCGCGAATTATCAGTCGGCGCAAGCTCGGCATGTGTTTCTTTCAATTGGTGGAACAGGAAAATGACGTGCTGAGTTTCTCTGCTCGGGGATTATGGAGGCAGAGCATGAATGCCCCGACTTCACCGTTGCGGCCGACATCCGCGCGAGCGCCATGTTTCGCAAACAGTTGTTTACAGGCGTCAGATCGCCGTAGACCTTCAGCCAGATATCTTCCCATCAAGCATCTTCCCATTGTGCTGTGCGTGATCGCCCTCCTCGTCCTTCCGACGGGTTCTTCCGGCCAGGAGGGTCATCATGGCGTTGGGCACGAAACATGGCACGAAGGCTTCTATTCGACGCTCGTTCGCAAAGATACCAAGACGTCATGCTGCAACTTGTCAGACTGTCGTCCGACCGAAGCGCGCATGGTCAACGATCACTATGAGGTTAAAGTGGATGGCGCTTGGCTTCCGGTACCCAAGGAGGCGATTCAGAATATTTCAGCACCGGATGGAGGGGCCCACGTTTGTGCGCCGCCGCAGGTTGGTGCAACCAAAGGAAAAGTCTATTGTGTCGTTCTGCCGCCCGAGACGTGATTTGCCGACAGCCGAATTGGCGCCGACCTAGTTGGCGCAGGCCCTCACAATCTCTCCAACGTTGCAATGGCGGTCGTGAGAGCGCCTGGACGCCGACTGTGCGCCACGGTCGCTATTTGCTCGCAGGCCCTCGCTGAGCAAACCAGCGACGCGGCTTCTGCATTGCTTCGAGCCTTTTGTATTCTATTCACGAAATTGCGATGGATTTTGCCGGTGGGTAACTGAGAAACCCGTGCGTGCATGTCTACGATGTACAACGGAATCAACTACACGATGGGATGAGAAGCGGAAAGTGGAGAGAGCGGTGGCTCTTCGAGAGCAACGCTCGCCGCATGATGGTTCTGCGTACCGCACCAAAGGGGGTGGAACCGAATGGACCACGATCGTGAGATTATATCGCTTGCGGGTGAGACCGTAGCCCTGCAAGCGATCGTTTCGAGAGTGCTCCACGAGATCGGCCAAGTGGATCCGCGGGTCAGGCAGGCGATCCGCGTCGGTTTCGAGGAAGCCGCAAACCAGATTGATGCCATGGCAATCGCCGCGGGCGGAAAGAATCGCCCCGAGCACTTCGCCAAAGCAATCAAGCTTCTCGAAGTGCTGCGCTTGATCGTCCTGAAGCGGGACGAGCCGACGCACAGCGCCCAGATATCCGAACCGGTTCCGCCCGCGATCGAGCAAGATCGAGTTGCGGAAGCTGACGTCGCGAGGTCGTTGAGGGCAGGCGCAGAGTGAGTGACTATGAAAAGTCTTTGGGAGCTTGTGGCGTGGGTTCATCGGTCAGATTTCAGGATGATGGGCTTCTGGGCCGTCTTGTGTGGCGGTCTTTTGCTCGCGCTATTGGCCACGGGCAGCTTGGATGCGTTTCTGCCGACTGAGCCGACTGAGCTGAGCGGACCGATTGCGAAACGATGGTGAAGATTGGAAGGGTACCGGAACGGACCCTTTCCGCATCAATCGCGCGACGCCAAGTCGCAAAGCTTGGCAGTTTGTAGCAACGGAACGTTTCGGTCCTGCCGCGCGTATTCTGTCCGGGAGCAAGCGGCCAGGAGCAAATCAATGGCAGAGATCGACCGCCGTACTTTGCTACGAGGGATGCTGTATTTCGCTGCATTCGCAGCGGCCGGTGGCGCGGCCATCACGACGCCGGAACTCGCAAAGGCTGTTCCACTTGCAGCGGACAAGACTGGGCCTGCCGACGCAGACGACGTTCTGGACAAGGAGGGCGCTGCAGACAAGGACGACCTCGCCGGGATCGAGGACCTGCTCGAACAGCCCGAGCATGCTCAGCCGGTGCAGTACTGGTACCGCCGGCGCCGTCGGTGGCGTCGTCGTCGTCGCTGTTGGTGGCGCAGAGGACGCCTCGTGTGCGTCAGACGTTGGTAGCGGACGCGCCTAGCCAGTCTCTTTGGCCCGGCGAAGTCGGTGGATGTGCATCCGACGGAGTGGTTGGCTTAGTTTCCAACACCGAAAGTTTCTTTCGGGACGCTTCGAGGCTTTAAGGATCATTGGCGCGCCAAACGGGGCTCGAACCCGTGAGCGCGTGTGCAACGAACCCGCCGTTGGTGCGCGGCCTCGACGCGGCGAGCGTGCCGTGCCGTGGAGGCCGCGCCACGAGAGCACACCCATCAACGCTTAGACATTTCCGAGTGGCGTTAGCCTGTAAGACAAAATCTGCTTCAGGTGTCTTGCCGCGATGCCAAGGTCTCGCGACCGAAAGGTGTTACGTCTTCTTCTGCCCTCGGCCCACGTTTGAGGAAACCGGGGATTTCAATATTAGGGAGTGCGCCCACGCGGTTGTTCCGAGGGGCGAACTGTCGCACCTCGGCGGGCACGAGCGGCATTGTACTTGCCGGGATAAATGAAAACTGAGCTGGATCGTCGTGGGCCATTAAATCACTAAAGCAGAAACCTTCGATCGGACATGGTGTGCGGATGCGGTGTGGATATCTTTCTTTTTCGTGAAAGAGATCAATATCTAATAGAGGCGCGTTGATCGCGCCTTCAGGGCGACTATCAGATCGTAGTAACAAACATTCCTATTCGCGTCGGCCAGAAACTTTGCGAAATGTTATTTGTTTGCAAGTCTCTCTCACGTCCAAGCGCTCGATAGGCGTCGCCAACCGAACTTAAACTGTTCATTTCCGCGACAGACCGCCGGATTGGCCGGGAACGAGAACGGCCAGCGAGGTTCCTTCGATAAATCGCGATGCCATCGCCAACATCACTTCTCGTTTTGATCGTGCTGCATGGAGTCGACGTTGTCTGGGCAAGTTTGCGCATCGCGAAGACTTCAGCTGGAGTCACAATCACAAGCAAGAAACGGCCGATTGAGGAGGATCGGGCAGCCCGATGAAAGTTACATCGGGGACTAAGCGCAAAATTGGTCGCAGGCGTTTCTAGTTGATGAAATAGAAGCGTGATCCGCTGCGAACACGGGCGGCGCTGATCGGGCGAATGCGGTCACACCAGCGCATGCCTCTTCACCAACTTGTGAGCCCGCTTTGTAATGACGCCCACACCCATTTGGTGATCGAATAGGGTGGTAGCGGTTTGCATACGACGCCAAATCTTCACATGGCCTTTGGGGGGCTATTCATGAAGGAGCGAAGCAAACGTGGTCCGGCCCCTGCTGACGTCCGCATTGGCGACAGAATGCGTGCGCGTCGCATGATGTTGGGCAGGAGCCAAACCGAGTTGGGTGCAGCCCTGGATGTGACCTTCCAGCAGATTCAGAAGTACGAGCGGGGTATCAACCGTATAAGCGCGAGCACCATCGAAAGGCTAGCAGCAACGTTGGGAGTGCCCATAACCTACTTCTTCGATGGCCACCCGCCCGACAACGGTCAAGATCATGGCCCTGAGGTGGATTTGACTGCTTTCTTAGCGACTGCCGAGGGATTTGCTCTCTGTACAGCCTTTCAGCACATCGAAAGCCAAGCCACGCGCAGCGCCGTGATCAACCTCTTGCAAGGGATGGCGCAGCATTGAGTGCGGGCCTAGTCGTTCTTTCGATACAGTAGGAGGTGGCGGCAAATGACGGGAACAATTGTGCTGGATACTTCCATCTCGGACCTCGAACAATCGAACATGCTGTGGGAAGCGATCGAGGCGGTTTGCGAGGAGCTTGGGCTTGACGCTTGCAACTCTCTATCTCGCGAAATGGTGGCTCATGAGGTGATTGAATGTGCGCGGCTTGAGCGCGACCCCGATCGCATTTGTGAGATGGTGGTGAAAGAGCTCAAGGGCCCAACGCTGGCAGCCTAAGATTGGAGTGCAGGCTTACCGAAGCCGACAATAGGTGGACCTGGACCGCAAGGACTCCATCTCGCCGCACCGGGCCGAGTGGTGCACCCTGTCATCTGACGAGTTCCTGCGCGGTGCAGCCCGATGCTGCCGTTAGCCGCTAGGTCCGCGCCGGATGTGGCTTGCAGACCTACCCTCTGCCCTGTTTATCGCGCCTTCGGGTTCAGCTTGCGGGCCGAGCATTGCGTCTAACCCGTGTGTGTTGACGCTCAAGCACCAGAGCTAAAACACTCCCAACGATGTTGACTATCGCATCTGGCGCCGAAGGACGTTCGTTCGGGTCGAATGCGAGTCCAATGACGGCATTCTGGCCTACGGTAGTCTCTACAGGCCAAAAGTCAAAGCGTGAGCCTAGATTCGGGTAGATGCCGCTGCGCACGACAGCTCCAGTCGCCGAGGACGATCGCGCCGCATCTAATTCGGCTTCACGGGGTTCTACGTCGCCGACTTTCTCGAGGGAAACCACCCTGCCATCCGCAACGAGAATCACGACGACAGGAACTTGGAAGAGCGCCGCAAGAGCTTGGGAGGTGATTGAGGCGATCGCCTTCGTATTGTCGGCCGCGACGAGGTCGCGGCTGTAGCCTTGCAGCAAGGTCGTCTGCCGTCTTAACAGTGCCGCCTCGGTCGCCCTCTGGCGGGACGTGAAGGCAACGCCACTCACGATGAGTCCGACGAGAAACAGCAGTCCAATCGCCCAGACGTTTGCCGGGTCGTCGACAAGGAGTGTGTAGCGAGGCTCAGTCAGGAAGAAATTGAAGGCCAGAGCACCAAGTATCGCCGAGAGGAGTGACGGACCCAAGCCGAGACTGACGCCCGCGACGATCACTGGCACTACAAATACGAGCGATAGGTTGGGGATCGTCACCGTGCTGTCGACACCGACAGCCACAACCGTCGCAACGGCGGTCATTGCAAATGAAGCAAGGTAGCGAACCACCTTTGATGCTACCGAGCCTAAAAGGGGATCAGTATCGGGCATCGGTGAGATGTCCTGCCGCAAATTCGTTTCAACACCGGCCACCGGTTCAGCTTCTGCCTAATACTTTAGGTGACAGCTCGTTGGCTAAAGAGCAAACCAGCCAAAGCGAGGTCGCTGCCCTGATGAGCTAACCGAGTATACACCAGCTTCATTGGCGCGTGACTCGCATGAATCATAAGTTCCATGTCTTTCCGGTGGTGCCGTCGATTTGGACCTTGGGAGCCTAAGAGCCCAGGCTTACCGAGGCCGACAACAGGTGGACCACAAGGACTCCATGCGTTGCACCGCGCCGGGTGGTGCATCCTAGTCATCTGACGAACGCCAGCGCCGCGCACGATGCGCGAAGTACGGACGAAAAGGCACGACGCTCCAAACGGCGCCGTGGTTGAGCGGGGAACTTTCAGGCGTTTCCAGTTGAAGAATTAGTCGTCGTGATCCGCTGCTGCGGCTTCGTCCGCCTCTGGGGAGGAACTGACCTCATCATAAGCATGCGGCTGCGACGCGAATGATCCTAAGCGGGCATCGTGCCGATTTAATGCAGGATGACGCTGGTAGGTAATTCAAATTGGAAAATCGACCCTCCGTTGGTGCGAGGCGACACCCAAATCCGACCGTCGTGGTTTTCGATGATCGAACGGCAGATGACAAGGCCCATCCCCATCCCATTCGCTTTGGTGGTAAAAAACGGCTTGAAAACCCGATCAATGTTAGATGGATCAATCCCCGTTCCCGTATCTTCAATCGACACACGCACCATCCCAGGGTTGGTTTGATCAGTTTGGACTTGCAACACGCGAGTCTGGACTGATTGCATAGCCTCGACGGCATTCATGACGAGGTTCAAGACGACTTGCTGCAATTGCACCTTGTCGCCTTCCACCACCGAACACGTTCTCGTCGAGTTGCGTTTTAAGCTCCACGCCGTTCTTCTTCAGATCGATCCGTACAAGTCCCAAGACTGTCAGGATGATCCGGTTAATGTCGATCGGAACTCTCTCGCGTGTGCCTTTCCTGAACATCGCGCGAACGCTCGCGATAATGTCGCTTGCGCGATGGCTGGCAGCCACAATGCTTTCCAATGCAGTCAGCGCTTTTTCAATATCGGGCTTCTCCATACGAAGCCAACGCAGAGCTGCGCTGGCCCTTGTCGCGATACCGGCCAGAGGTTGGCTGATCTCGTGAGCGAGAGTGGCTGACCGCTGCTCGGCAGACGCCCTGCGATCCATATAGGTCAGTTCGGCCATGGAGCTGCGCGATTGGATCTCAGCACGCTGGCGCCGTCCAATCTCATAGAACAGCCAGCCAACCAACGCGGCCTGCGCCAGAAGCGCAGCACAGATCGCAGTGATCTGTAGACGATACTGCTCCCATGCGGTCGGGTCGCGAAAGTGGATCTCGCTTCCCAACGGCAAGCGGCTCTCGGGGATGCCCCAGCGCTGCATTTCCCTCCAATCGAACTTCGGCGTTGACAATCCGACAGGTGGCATTCTGATGTCGCTTGGCGCTTCGCCGCGAAGGAGGCGGACAGCGATGCTGGCCGTCTGTCGAGAATAGTCTTGCACGGAAATAAGCGGACCGCCGACGATCCCATGGCCGAAGAATGAATCGGAGAAACTAAAGATGGGTGAGTTGGAAACGGCGTTAAGCCTGGTCAATGCCTTTTGCTCCTCGTGCGGGACGCCAGCCGCATCAATGGCCAGAAGAAAAAAATAGACTGCGGACCGTGGCGGAAGGGTCGCCACACGTTTCTCCATGTCGGCGAACGACAATTCATTGAACCATGTAAACGCAAGCCGGTCCCGGAACCTTTGGAACGTTTCCTGCAATTGTCCGAGCCAATATTTTTCTATGGGAGAGTTTCCAATCACCACGGCCACATGGGTCGTTTTCGGCCGCACTCGCAGAATGTTCTCGACGACAGCAATTTGATCAACCGAGGCTGCGAGAACAGTGTCATTCGCTGTAAGGCTGGCTGGCGGAACCCGTCGCTGTTCCAATATGCCCAAGAGCAATGGAGTGGTCGGAAATAGCCTCGCCCGGTTCCGCTGGGCGAACTCCGCTGCGGGAGCGCCGATGGTCACGATGAGGTCCAGCCGTCGGTCGACAAAAAGGGAATGAAGATAGTCGGTGAATTGGCTTTCTTTGAATTCGCTTTCTTTGCTCTCATCGGAGAAGCGAGGAATCGCAAGCGAAGTCTCGTATAGGTCCACGGGTTCGGACCATTGACGATCCAGGTCCGCGCGGAAGCGCTTGGCATATTCGTTCCAGGGTGCGAAATCGCGCCCGAAGGAGTCGATTATCAACACCCGTTTCGGATCAGCCCCCAAAGCAGCCTGACATGCAAATGACACGATCAGGCAAAAAATAATTCCTGCGGTTAAGTACTGACGGGGCATTTGGCCCCTCGCTAAAGGAGTTCGACAAAGTCTTTTGTTGCGTGTGGTAACCGAACCGCCAGCCGAGTTTGCTGGCCAACAGACCAGACATGTTAATGAAGTTGAGAAGTAAAAGTTCCTCGAAACCCCCGGCGTTTTGGGCGCCTGAAAGTCCGTTGTTGCCCTCGGTGGCCCTGTGCCTTTCGTCCGGTTTCGGGCTAAAGCGAACAACGGGGCTCGCCAATCAGGCCCACACTTCGTCGCGCTGGCTTTGACGATGCGACGCCGCGCTGATCGCCGGTCAGCTCTGTGCGGCGCAACTATCCACGTCTGCTGGAGACGAACTGGACACCGCGCGCGGTACGGACGCTAAGTTGCTGATTTAATTGGCGCGCCCTATGGGACTCGAACCCATGTTACCGCCGTGAAAGGGCGGCGTCCTAGACCGCTAGACGAAGGGCGCGGAAATCGGCTGAGGCGAGCGGCGACATATAGAGGCGTTTGCCCGGACGGGCAAGCAAGACGGGCCAGCAAGCCTGCAGGCCCCACTCCCTCGCCGGACCGAACTGCGCTGGGCGGGCTGCGGCCACCTCGTCCCGAACGGTGCTCACCATTTCCCGGTATTGGGCATCGACTTCCACGGCTCCTGCGGGGGCAGTGGGGAGCCCTTCTGCAGCAGTTCGATCGATTGCCGGTCGGGCGAGCGCACGAACGCCATGATGCCGTCGCGCGGCGGCCGGTTGATGGTGACGCCAGCCTTCATCAGGCGATCGCACAGCGCGTAGATGTCGTCGACCTCGTAGGCGAGGTGGCCGAAATAGCGCGCCTCGCCATAGTCCTCGCTGTCCCAATTGTAGGTGAGCTCGACCAGTGGAGCATCGCGCCCGGCGCGCTTGCTCTCGGCGACCAGGGCTCGTCTTCGGGGCGGCCAGGAACACGTTGGTGTAGCGCCCCTTCTCGTCGTCGCGGCGGCGGACTTCCTTGAGGCCGAGCTTGTTGCAATAGAAGTCGAGCGCGGCGTCGAGATCGCGCACGCGCAGCATGGTATGAAGATATCGCATGAGGACCTCTCGTATGGCAGCCGGACACGGCCGGTATTCGGGGAAGCATATATGATTGCACCCGACCTTGAGACAGGCATCGCACGCCTGCGCGACCTGATCGAGCGCGCCGCGCGTGGTCGTGCCGTTCACCGGCGCGGGCATCTCGACCGAATGCGGCATTCCGGATTTTCGCTCGCCCGGCGGGATCTGGACCAAGAACCGGCCGATCCCGTTCGACGAGTTCCTGGCGAGCCAGGAGATGCGCAACGAAGCCTGGCGGCGCCGCTTCGCCATGGAGGAGCATTTCGGCAGGCGCGACCGGGGCGCGGGCATCTTGCGCTGGCGAGCCTTTATCGGGCCGGCAAGGCGCCGGGCGTCATCACGCAGAACATCGACAACCTGCACCAGAGCTCCGGCATCTCGCCCAAGCGATGTCGTCGAACTGCACGGCAACAACACCTATGCGCTGTGCCTGCGATTGCGCCAAGCGCTACGAATTGTCCTGGGTCAAGGAACAATTCATGCGTCAGCGGCAGGCACCGGATTGCCGATGACTGCGGCGGCCACATCAAGTCCGCGACGGTGTCATTCGGACAGGCCATGCCGGAAGCGGCGATGCGCCGCGCCGAAGAACTGACGCTGGCCTGCGATCTCTTTCTCGCGGTCGGCTCGTCGCTGGTGGTATGGCCGGCGGCGGGATTTCCCCTGATGGCCAAGCGTAACGGTGCGCAACTGGTCATTCTCAATCGCGAGGCGACCGAATTCGACGACGATCGCCGATCTCGTCATGCGCGACGACATTGGCACGGTGCTTGTCGCCGCTTATCGCCCACTGATTGTCGACTTGAATACCAGCGCCGTCGCTACCCAGTAAAAAGATGTTCACAGGAGGTATGCAGAGTCTGCACAGGCTGCATTTAGTCGCTTCCCACGCGGCTGCCGGTGATATCCTTAATTTGCTTAAGGGATTCGGGGGGCGCCACTAGGCGCGCAGAGGCAGCGGCAGCGTCGGCGGTCATGACGGCGTCGGACGGAATTGGACCCAAGGGGCCGGTGCAGGTATCGGACCTCGATCGCGAAGCGATCGGCGATATCGGCGACGAAGCTGCGAGCGTCATCGAGCTCAGCGGCGTCATCAAATGGTTCGATGTATCCAAGGGCTACGGCTTCATCGTTCCCGACAACGGGCTGCCGGACATTCTCCTGCATGTGACGTGTCTGCGCCGCGACGGCTTCCAGGTCGCCTATGAAGGCGCGCGCGTGGTCGTCGAGGTGCTGCAGCGCCCGCGCGGCTTGCAGGCCTTCCGCATCCTCTCGATGGACGAATCGACGGCGATCCATCCGGCGCAGATGCCGCCGCCGCGCACGCATGTGTCGGTGACCCCGACCAGCGGGCTCGAGCGGGCGCAGGTGAAGTGGTTCAACCGGCTGCGCGGTTTCGGCTTCCTGACCCGCGGCGAAGGCACGCCCGACATTTTCGTGCACATGGAGACGCTGCGCCGCTACGGCATCGCCGAATTGCGGCCCGGCCAGTTCGTCCTGGTTCGCTTCGGGCCGGGGCCGAAGGGCCTGATGGCGGCCGAAGTTCGGCCGGAAGGGGCCGTCGGGCCGGCTTCGCACTGACAAGCCTTGCAAGTGGTGGGGTGGCCGGGCTCGGTTCTTGGGGGAACCGGGCCCGCTTGCATGCTGTGGAGCCCGGTTGGTCGGCTCTATCGGCCGTTCCGGTGGCCAACACAGTAGGTCAGGCGCCTTGCTGGCCAAAAGCGAAGCGTGTATCGAAGCTCCCTCAGCGCATGCCCCCGGCTCGGTGACTGGTTTGCCGGCAAGGACATGCGTCAAGGCGGGGCATAGCGCAGTCTGGTAGCGCGTCTGGTTTGGGACCAGAAGGTCGCAGGTTCAAATCCTGCTGCCCCGACCAACTCCACATTCTGAAATCTCGCGGTGGTGGGCAGGCGACCACCATGGGTTCCCGCCGAGTTCCCGAAAGCCCCACAAGCGCCTCGGCGCTTGACTCGTGAGAGCGGGTCCTAGCGTATTCCGAACGCGTTGAAGGGAAGGTGAGGGAGGGCGACCGCCCCAAATGCCGGAGCGACTGTTCAACCACGGGGTTCCGCCGCAGCGAATCCGGACATTCCTGGTCTTGTTTGCGCTCGCCTTGACCTTGCCCCTGATCGGGCTTGCGGTTCTCGCGTTCAATCAATTGGCAAGTCAGGACGAAGCAGAAACCCAACGCCGGGTTTTGCAAGTCGCACAAAGCCTGGTGGATGACATCGATCGCGAGCTCGATCGCGCCACCATTACTCTTGAGACGCTCGCGACATCTGCCGCGCTGGCCAAAGACGATTTTGCAGCATTCCATGAGCAAGCCACCCGGGCGCTCATGCGCGACAAGGCGGGGATTCTGCTCATTGATCGGAGCTTTCAACAGCTTCTGAACACACGGGCTGCCTATGGAACGGCTCTGCCTCGGACAGTCGATCCTGAAACAGCGCAGCGTGTGTTCGACACCAAGCAGCGACATGTTTCGGATCTCGTCGTCGGTGCCGTCTCTCGCCAACAACTCATCAACGTGGAAGTGCCGATCCTGGTGGGGGAGGAAGTCCGCTATGTCCTGATCATGGCACTTGACGCCACACGGTTCGAACAACTCCTCCAAAGCCAGAGACTTGATCCGCAATGGATCACCGGCATTACGGACAACAAGGAAATCATCGTCGCTCGCTCCGAGCGTCATGCAGACTTCGTCGGCAAGCCGCTTCCGGCAGAGCTGCTGCAACAAAGCCGGGCCGCCAAAGGGGTCTTTCGAGCCACCAGCGTTGCCGGGCAAGGGATCCTGCGGGCGACGGTCCGCTCCCAAATAGCTGGCTGGCTTGTATCAGCGACGGTGCAGGTTGCGCACCTCGAGGCCTCGCGCCGGCGCGGTCAGTTGTTTGCAGGGGCGATGATCGGCACATCGTTCGTACTGGGGGCGGCGCTTGCCTTCGTATTTGCAACCTTCATGGCCCGCCCTCTCGAGCGCGCAACAACGTCCGCAATGGCCATTGGGCTTGGCAAACATATTGAGCCCATCAAATCACCACTGGTTGAAGCGAACACCGTGATCGAGGCGCTCAGCGCCGCGTCCCTGGAGCTCAAGCGCCGACAAGACCACGCGGCATTCCTCATGGGAGAGCTCGCCCATCGGGCCAAAAACCAGTTGGCCGTCGTGAAGGGCATGGCGTTGCAGACTGCGCGCCAGAGCGCGACAGTTGAGGAGCTTGTCGAGCAGTTGTCGCAGCGCATCCAGGGTTTGGCCGAGTCGCAGGACCTCATGGTTCGCCAGAACTGGCAGGGCGCCTGGCTGAGCGATTTGGTAAAAGCGCACTTGGACCTGTTCGGAGCCAGCTCTCGCGCCCAGATCGAGGGCCCCCCGCTATTTCTCAACGCCAATGCTGTGCAAAACATCGGCTTTGCCCTGCATGAGCTCGCCACGAATGCGTCCAAGTACGGCGCGATCAAGTCACCTCAGGGGCGCGTCCTGGTGACCTGGCGGGGACCCGAAGAAGATGGGCGCATCCATATGGACTGGGTTGAACGGGACGGCCCCGTGGTGCAAACACCGGAGCGGCGGGGTTTCGGCTCTCTTGTCATGACCGATTTGGTTGGGCAGGCCTTGCGAGGCACCGCAACTCTCGACTTTCCTCCAGAGGGGATCCGTTGGCATTTGGATTTCCCGGCATCCCACGCACTCACGGCCACCCATAAAGACTGAAGCTTCAGCATGGACTTGATCGCAAGCTATTCACAACCTTCGAAACTGTGGCTGGCAGCTTCAGCCGAACGCAGTAGCAATCTGCCCGGAGAGCAGGGCGATCAGCCTGACTTGGAGGCGCGTTCACTGCGTATTCTGATTGTCGAGGATGAGTTCTTCATTTCGCTCCATACCAAGGAGTTGTTGGAGGAGCTTGGTCATGTGGTCGTCGGAATAGCCGTCTCGGCGGATCAGGCCATTCATTTCGCCGAACGGGAACGTCCAGATGTTGTGCTCATGGATATTCGACTCAACGGATCGCGCGATGGGATCGAGGCCGCCGATGAGATCCGCAAGCGCTTGGGCATAGGCAGCATATTCGTGACGGCCAACACCGACCCGCAGACCCGCCAGCGGGCGCTGGCGAGCCAACCGCTCGGGTTTCTCGAGAAGCCGCTCACCGAACAGCGTTTGAAACTCGGCCTGAGCAAGGCCGTTTGAAGTTTTCACCTCACGCAGGAACCCGTCAGGCCCAACTCCTGTTGTATGGACGAGATGTCATTCAACAGGAGTTCGAACATGCAAAATTTTCGAACTGTCGCCGTTCTTGTGACTCTGGCGATCGCTGGCCCCGCGTGGGCCCACCATCCTTTTGACTCGGAATTTGACACCAACGCGCCGGTGAAGCTCAGCGGCAAGGTCACGAAGATTTACTGGTCTGATCCGCATGTCGTCGTGCAGCTCGGGGTCGTGGATGCCGGGGGACAGACCCGCGAGTGGAACTTCGAAGCTGCGAGCCCGAGTGCCATGGAGAACAAGGGCTGGCAAAAGGATACGTTGAAAGAAGGTCAGCAGATCACGGTTCAAGGCTACCGTGCCAAGTCCGAACCGTTTGTGGCCGCCGCGCGGACGATCGTCCTCCCTGACGGAAAGTCCATGTCAACAGCGGATGATGAGGATGGCGGTCCAAAAAACTGAAGGCAAAAGAACGAAAGGCTGGCCTGCCTAAAGCTTTTTGGCTGGCTTGTGCCACCAAGCCCAGGCCCCTGCCACGAGCAGAATTGACGTCAGCAAGGAAGAAGCGGCCCAAAGGGTCGTCATCAGCCGTCCTCCGCCCGACCCGGTGTGGAGCGCATAGGCCCATTCGACTGTTCCGTCGCCGAATAACGCCGGAGCGCCCAGGATCAGGCCCGTTGCGCCCCACAGGCTCGCAAATGGAATCATCCAGAAGCCGATTTGGCGGTGAAATGACTGAGTAGCGTTTCCGATCGGACGCGGCACCGGCTTGCGAAACATCCAGCTCAACAGCGAACTCGTAGCGAGCAGCATCAGCACGAGCGATCCCAATTCATTCAAGACCTGTCCAGCAGTACCTGTCACGAGGTTGGTATGACCTTGGTGGATCATTGACAGGACGCGCAGGCCCAGTGGCTGCGCGTTGCCCAAATCGGCGCCCGTGTAGGGATTGAGCAACCGGCGGTGCAGTCCATTGCGGCCGTCAAGCCAGAGTTCCGCTATCACATCAGCCGAAACCTTTTTGTCCCACACACCGACCACACGATGCTCGGGATAGCGGCTAAACGCGATGTTGATCAGCTCCGCACCACTGAGACGTGGAACCGATACCAGTTCCACAACAGGGTCGGGAGAGAGCAAGCGATACAGGTCACGCTCGAACAGGACCACGCAGCCGCTCAGACACAGAACGAAAAGGTAAAGTACAGTCGTCACGCCGATCCAGGTGTGAAGGAAACTTGCCCAGCGACGAACGGAAAACGACCAGTGCCCGGGCGAGCGACGAAAGCCAACACCAATACGTCCCGCCGTATTCGCGGTCCTTTGCAAAAGTTCCTCCCGGCCGGTGGAAGGCTCGTTGGGATGCCTTCGTCGCTTGCGCCACTCTGCGGAGGTCAGTGCTGTCTGTCAACGTTCGGCCGCATCCGATAGGGCGCTGCCAGTCAGGCGCGGGCGATGCTGGGCCGGCCTGCAACGCGCTGGTGCCAGAATTTCAGATTGGCCAGTTCGCCAGGGACTTCGACCTTCGCGATCGCCGCGTAGACGAGGCCCGCGAACGCAGTGATGTCGGCCATTGTGAAATCGTTGCCGGCGAGAAACGGTCGCCTGGCCAGGACCCGGTCGAGATAGCGCATGCCGGCGATTGCGTGCTCGCGATTTTTCTCGCCCCATTCGCGGTTCTGGTAGATCTCGATCTTCGGTCCCAGACCCGGCGTCGCGTGGTGGAAGTATGTCGCAGCGGCATCGAGCAGGCCTGCCTCGGTCCGGCGCTGCATCATGTGAATGATGGCGCGGTCCTTGGCGTTTCTTCCGGTCAGCACCGGCTCGCCCACGAGATTGTCGACATACTCCGTAATGGCCGTGCATTCGCTGATGCATGTGCCGTCCTCGAGCTCGATCACCGGCACGGTCGCATACGGATTTTTCTCGGCGAATGCCGGAAGCCTGTGTTCGCCGCCCGGAACATCGACCGAAATGAACTCAACCTTGTCAGACAGTCCTTTTTCGGCGAGCGCGATCCGGACGCGCGTGGGGTTCGGGAAACCTTTGTAGTCGTAGATTTTCAGCATGTTGGAACGTCTCCGTGTTTGGGGTCCGTTGGGTGCCTTGACGATCTACCTATTAGTAGGTAGATAGCTGGCGCGCAAGCGCGCAACGGAGAAATAATCATGACGACCGAGCTCTATTGGATGACGCTGGCGGTCCTGATGACCGCACTGTTCTGGGTGCCCTATGTTCTCGACCGTTACATCGTGCGCGGATTTTGGCCCGCACTCGCAGGCACCCAGCCGGAAGGGAACCTGCCGCAGTCGGTGTGGGCGCAGCGCGCGATCAGAGCGCACGAAAACGCGGTGGAGAATCTCGCGATCTTCGTGCCGGCGGTGCTGACCGCGGCTTTCCTGCATATCTCGACCCCGGCAACGCGGATGGCGGTTGTTGCCTACTTTTTTGCTCGCCTCGCGCATTTCATCGTCTACACGTCGGGCATTCCGGTCATGCGAACGCTGATGTTCACGGTCGGCTGGGCCGCGCAGCTCGTCATTCTATTCAGCATTCTGGGGTGGATGTGATGGCCGGCGCGCGGCCTCTTCTCCTCGTGACCGGCATTGCCGGCGGTCTCGGTGCCAGCATTGCGGCGACCTTCGCTCGTGCCGGTTATGACATTCTGGGTCTGGCGCGAAGCGACAAGGCGGCTGCCTCGATCGGCAGTCTCGTTGCGAAGAAGGGAGGCGGATACACCCATCTCCGTAGCGATGTGACGAAGGCCGCCGATGTCGCAGCTGCGCTTGAACCCTATCTCGGCAAAATCAGCGTCGTGGTCCACAATGCCCAGGCGTTCCTGAACAAGCCTTTCGATCAGATCGAGGAGGCGGAGTTCGAAACGGTCTGGCGCGTCACGTGTCTTGGGGCCATGACGGTCGCGCGGCTTGTGTTGCCGCAGATGGTGGCGGCGGGACACGGAACGATCATCCTGACGGGAGCTTCGGCAGGCCTGCGCGGGAATGCGAAGTTCGCTGCGTTCGCTTCCGCCAAATTCGCCTTGCGCGGTCTGGCCCAATCGCTGGCGCGAGAATATGGCCCCGCGGGCATCCATGTGGCGCATGTCGTTATTGATGGTCTTGTCGACGGGCCGCAGACCGAGCAACGATTTGGGCCCGCGCAGTCGGTGAGAATGGTTCCCGACTCGATTGCCGGAACCTATCTCAGCTTGGTTGAGCAGGAGCCGTCATCCTGGACACACGAGCTGGACCTGCGCCCCTATGCGGAGCGGTTTTGAGGAGTAAACGATGGATGAACTGATCAATGCCGATTTCACCAAGCGCGTCGTTCTGGCCACGAACGACCTGCCCTGGAGCCCGTCTCCGCAAGCCGGCGTCGAGCGGCGACTGCTCGATCGTATTGGCGGTGAGGTCGCCCGCGCCACCTCGCTGGTTCGCTATGCGGCGAACAGTGTGTTCCCGGCGCACAGTCACGCGCTTGGCGAGGAGTTTCTGGTGCTCGACGGCGTGTTCTCCGATGAGCGCGGGGACTATCCGGCCGGGACCTATGTGCGAAACCCGCCCGGGAGCCGTCATTCCCCGCGCACCGCGCCCGGGTGCACCATCCTGGTCAAGCTGCGCCAGATGCCGGATACGGAGAACCGTCGCGTGGTCATCGACACCACCAAGGCGGCCTGGGAGCGGCCCGGCGTCGAGGGCCATCAAAGCCAGCTCCTGTATGGTTCGCCCGCGACCGGCGAACGGGTGACACTGGAGAAGCTCGCTGCCGGAACCACATTACCATCCACACAATGCGATGGCGGCGAGGAGATTTTCCTGCTGACGGGCACGCTGGCCGACGACTATGGTCACTATGGCGCCGGCACCTGGATCAGGAGCCCCGTCGGCTCGCGCAGCCAATTCGGCTCGCAGGAAGGAGCAGTCTTTTGGGCAAAGCGGGGGCATCTGCGGCCGGGCTTGTAAAGCGCAACGCGAAGCCTGCGCCCGCGCCGCGGTCGGAGACCGCCGAAAAGATTCTCGATCTGGCGGAGCGTCTGATCCAGACGCGCGGTTGCAGCGCGTTCAGCTATCAGGATATCGCCGATGCCCTCAAGATCAGGAAAGCCAGCATCCACTATCACTTCCAATCGAAAACAGAGCTGGTGGTCGCCGTCATCGATCGCTACGCGGAGAGATTTGACGAGGCGCTGGACAATATTGCGCGTGACAAGACCGCGACGTCGATGTCCATGCTGGAGCACTACGTGGAGCCCTATGCGGCGTTTGCCGCGACGCCCGACCGCGTGTGCCTGTGCGGCGCGCTGTCGGGTGAAATGCTGGCGTTGCCGCGCGAATTGCGTGCGCGTGTCGCAAGTTTCTTCAAGTCACATCAACAATGGCTCACGCAAATCCTCAACCGGGGTGTCGAGCGCGGCGAGTTCAAGCTGACGGAGTTGGCCGCGAAGACGGCCCGGCTGATCTTTGGCGCCCTGCAAGGGGCACTTCTCGTCCAGCGGACGACCGGAGATTCATCGCAATTGAAGGACGTCATTTCAGCGCTGAAATCGCAGCTGCGGAAGTAGCAGCACGGCCATCTCCCTCAGGGCGCAACCCTCAAACGTCCTTCCCGCTGGTTGGCTTTGGTTTGAACGCATCTTGCAAATCATTCCGACAAGCGATTTCCGATCTTAAAATTGCATCATGTTCAAGGGCTCGCCCTTGTGATTGGGGTGCTGTGAAACTAAGATTTAACGTCTCCGCACGTCGCGGGACCAACGGACCGAGCCACCGGTCGAACAAAACTATGTGGAGGGAGGTTGCCCATGATCAATCGGATTCACCATTTTGCTGCTGCCGTGCTGGCGATCCTTGCGGTCGCAGCGCTTGTCGAGCCGATCTCATCGGCGCGCGCGGCGCCGGCCGAGCGTTTTGAGGTCACGAGCCTGAAGGCCGTCCGTCCCACCCTCGTCAATACGCTCGATGCGGTGCAGAAGCGCGACGCGGCGGCGGCCCGGGACGCCTTTGGGGCCTATGACTCGGCCTGGAACGGCATCGAGTTCTACATCAATACCCGCAGCCGGCCGATGTACGACCTGCTGGAGCACCAGTATCAGCCGAAGATCACCAAGGCGCTCGAGGCCGCAACTCCTGATTTCGCGGCGCTCACCCCCGAGGTGCAGGGTATGCTGGCGAAATTCGACGAGCTTGTTGCCTTGGTCGAGAAGGCCGCTCCGCTTAATCCGCTCTACGACGAGGTCGCCCGCCTGCGCATTGTGCGCGCCCATCTGCGCGAGGTACCGCCGGCGCTCAAGGTTGGCAACTTCGACAAGGCCCGCAAGTCGTTCAAGAACTTCGACGACAACTGGGACAGCATTGAGGATCTGATCAAGGCCCGCTCGGCGGACGCTTATGTGGCGATCGAGAAGGGCATGATCGAGATCGAGGACTTGCTGATGCCGGAGAAGCCCGACGTCGCCAAGGCGACCGCCTTGGTCAACGAGGTGATGCGCCAGTACAACGCCATCCTTGCCGAGATCGCGAAGGACGCGCGCGCTGCCAACCGTTAGCGCGTGCGCCTCTCGAGCTGATCAGGATCAAAACACGTTCAAGGACAGAAGGCGCCATCCATGGAAGCGCAACCCAAAGGGAGCGCCGACACTGTCGGCATGCTCCGGCTCTGGATCCTCGGCGTGCTGGTGCTCGGTCTGCTGGGCACCGTCGTCGAGCTCGTGCTGCTGTCGCACTATGAGCAGGCGGTGCAACTCGTTCCGGTCGTGCTGATCGTGCTCGCCCTGATCGTGCTCGCCTGGCATGTGATCGGACACAGCGCCGCCAGCCTTCGGGTCCTGATGGGCCTGATGGTGCTGTTCGTGCTGGCGGGCTTTGCCGGCTTCGTCGCGCACTTTCACGGCTCGGCCGAGTTTCAGCTCGACCTCGAGCCGTCGCTCTCGACCTGGGAGCTGTTGGAGAAGGTGATGCGTGCCAAGGCGCCACCGCTGTTGGCGCCTGGCATGATGATGCAATTGGGGCTCCTGGGCCTCGCCTACGTGTTCTCGGACAAACGCTATCGAAGGAGCTGATCTTATGACGACCACGCGGCAGGCGATCGCGCGATTTCGCGTCATTGCGTTCTTTGGGTTGCTGGTGCTGGCGATGCCGCCGGCCGGCGCGCAGACCGGTCTCCTCGATCCCAATGCGGCACCGGAGAGCGAGCTGCAGAAGCTACCGCACATGACCCCCGCGATCGTGAAGGGACTGCTCGAGAAGCGGCCGTTCCCGACCATCTTGGAGCTCAACACGTTCCTGCTCGACCAGAAGCTGACCGCCGAGCAGGCGCGCGAGCTCTATGGCAAGGCCTTCGTGAAGATCAATCTCAACACCGGCAAGCGCGAGGAGTTCCTGCTCATTCCCCGCGTCGGCTCGCGCATGGCGACCGAGCTGATGGAATACCGGCCCTGGAAGACCTGGGCCCAGTTCGACAAGGAGATCGGCAAATATGTCGGTCAGCAGGAGGTCGACCGCCTGAAACAGTATGTCCTTCTGCCGCCGGCGTAAGCGCCGGGCGGCTCCCTGGATGTGTGGGCGCGCCTTGTGGGGTGCCCCGCTTCCTTGTTAGAAGGCTGCCGGGAATCGGAACGAAAGCCAGGATCAGCATGGCGGCCGCACGCATTTACAAGCCCGCGAGAACGGCGATGCAATCCGGCACCGCCAAGACCAAGGAATGGGTGCTTGAGTTCGAGCCCGAGCAGGCCCGCGAGGTCGAGCCGCTGATGGGCTGGACGAGCTCCGGCGATATGCGCCAGCAGGTGCGGCTGCGGTTCGACAGTGCGGAGGAGGCGGTCGCCTATTGCGAGCGGCACGGCATCCCCTATCAGGTCACAGAGCCGAAGGCGCCGACGCGCCGCACCATCTCCTATTCCGACAATTTTGCCTTCAAGCGCCGCGAAGCCTGGACGCATTGACGGGCCTTCGGATCAGCTTTGTTGGATAGATCGTCTCTTTCTGCGCGGTCGCCGAAGGCGGCATCACGCCAAGTGCGCGAGCCGGGAAAAGGCACGAGGCTCAACACGCGTAGAGCTCCAGCCAGGACGATCGCTCTTGCCATCGGAAGTAGTTGTAGGGCTCCAGCCACGGGGGCCACGAAGACCATTCGCGTGTGCACTTGCCGCGTAGCCAGGCGGCGGGCTCCGGGGCGCGCCGCGGATTGTCGACGACTGCCAGGAATGTTTCGCCCCGCGCGCGTTTGGCTTCGAGTGTCTCGACAGAGGCCGGCGTCAGCCTGAGATTCTTTGGCTCGATGAAAGCATGGTGGACATTCTGGTACCAGTACAGCTTTCGATCGGGCGGGTGGACGTGCGCCACTTCGAGAAGTCCTTCTGTCGCATAGCTCCTGGTTTCGAGCAGCTGGTAGAGCGTGAACTCCGGGCGCAGCGAAATGAAGAGGACGCTGAGAAGACCGCAGGCATTCCACAGATAGGCCAGATGCAGGCGTCGTCCGCTCGCGAGCCATTTGAAAGCGGATGTACAGCGCGTCGCCGGTTCTGGCGCGAGCGCAAACATGACGAAGAATGGCAGAAACGGGGCCAAGGGATAGAGAAACCGCGTTTCCTTGTGGGCCAGGATACACAGCACGACGACATAGGGTGCGCTCGCCCAGGTCAGAGCTGACCATGGACGCCGGACCCAGGCGACCATGGTCGCGGCCAGAAGGAGCAAGGCCAGCGGAGCCATCGGATTTTGTAGCGGCAGGTAGAGATAGCCGAAGAACGGGGCCGTTCCATAACCCGCCGCCTTGCCCTCGATGAAATTCTGATAGAGATACGAATAGACGGGAAACGTCGCGGTCCCGTAACCCCATCGGTCAATGATGACACCAAGGGCGAGCGCCAATGTGGCGCCCAGCGCCAGTCCGAAGAAAAGTGACAGCCGCTGCCGCGCCGAATATAGATACCAGAGGCCGGCCCCTGCCGCCATGATGCCGCTTGGGTAGCGCAATTCGAAGCACAGTCCGAACGCCACGCCGCCAAGCAGCGCAGCCAAAAAACGACGCATGTGGTCTTGCAGGTCGGCTCGCCACTCCAGCGACGCGATGGCGAAGCAGAGTGCCGCGCTCGCGGCCGTCTCGCCGGAAGTGCGAACGCCCAGCAATGGCAAGAGCCAAAGCAATCCGGCAATCGAGTACAAGTGGCGGCGCTGTTCTTCGCCGTCGATCCAACGGCGTCCGGCGATGATCAGCGTCCAAAGCGCCGACCAAGAAACGAGACCCGTGACAAGCCGAAACACCAGGAGCAGGACCATGGGGCGACGTATGCCCAACGCCTCCGCCGCCTCGCCCACCACGACGTAGAGCGCCGGCTGTAGCCACGATCGCATCTGCTCCCGGTATTCCCAAGGCAGATCGGCCGTGTCGGTGATGCCGAGCTTGCTCGACGCAAACTCGACGGTCTGGAAGTATTCGTCGGGATGCAGATAGCCGGTGGAAAAGATCGCAAAGACCACGAAGAGAAATGCCGACGCGGCGAGACACCGCCTGAAGTGCTGGCGTTCCAGAGTGCTCCAAGCGGGAGCGCGCGTATGATCGTTCCCAAAGGACACTGGCGGCGATGGGGTCAGGTGTGCACGAAATCTGCTGTGTTGCGTGATGGACGAACGCAATCCACCTTTAAGCTTGCGGGAGGCGATAGTATCGCAAGCGCGCTCGCCATGCCAGTAGTCCGAGATTTTCGTTGATGTGCTGCCGGCAATGAGTGTTGCGCGGGCCAATAAACACGCAGTAAAAAGTGAATTTTGATGCGTGTCAGTCGGTTGCCGCGTAGATGTCGCCCGAGTTGGCCTCAGCCGGAAGCTCCCGGAGCCAGCGTGCGATCTCGTCGACCGTCTGCCAGCCTTCCGCGACGAAGCTCTGGCTCTCGCCAAGCGCAGCTTTGTAGCGCCGGAAGCCGAGCGCCGTGCAGCGCACCAGGCATCCCAGTGCCACGTCGCGCTGGATGGTGGTGAACTCGAATGACAGCGCCTTGACCGGGCGCGAGAGGCCCGCGAGCGCTTCCGCCTCGAAGCCTTCGACGTCGATCTTGATGAAGGCCGGCCGGCCGTGCCGTTCGATCAAGGCATCAAGCGTGGTCAAAGGCACCTCGATGGTCTCGGTCCAGGCCTGATCTTGCCAGCCGGGCGCGCCATCGGCGGCGCGCACGAAAGCATCGGATGCGGTGGAGACTGTCGGATTGTCGATATTGAGCTTGAGCGCGACCGTACCGCTCTCGCGCCCGACTGCTGCCGGTTCGATGATGACGTTGCGGCTGAGTCCATAGAGGAGCTTGAGCGTAGTCACGAGCGGCGGCTGTGGCTCGACCGCGACGACGCGCGCGCCGAGCCTTCGGAAGGAGCCGATGCGGTCGCCGACATGGGCACCAACATCGAAGACGAGGTCGCCGGGACGCACAAACTGAGTATAGAGTCGATCCATGGCGGCGCGTTGGGAGCGGTTGCCGTAATAGATGCGCAGCGACCGGATGACGCCACGCCAAATACGCCAATGAGTGCGCCAATAAGCGTGCGGGCGGCTCCGGGAGCTCATGTCAGCCGGTCCGCTGGCGTGCCGCTTCGATCGCTGGCAGCGCGAGCGCGGCGAGCTCGGGCGGCGGCGCCGTTTCCTCGGGTAGCTGGCAAAGCCCAGTGCGCACCATCGTGGGGCCGGCCGCAGGCATCGTGGTGAGAATCGCAAGCGGAATCGACAGCGCGAGCCCGCCTGCGAGGAAGAGCGCGTAGGGGATTGCTGTCGGCACAGTCGCGGCGAGGAGCAAAAGAACCGCCCAGCCCAGCACGGTCTGCGGCCACAGCGCACGTGCCGCAATCGCCCAGGGCACCTGGTGATCGTCGCGCGCCTGCGCGGTCCAGCCGACCTTGCGGCCGGTGAGGAGCCTTATCAGGAACATGGTGTGGCCAAACCACATGATCGGCAGCAGCATGAGCGTGAAGATGGTCTCGGCCACGACGCCGGTGAGAAATCTCAATCCGCCGCCGAAGGATTGGCGCAGCTTTGGCCGCGCCAGCACGTCGATGATGGTCGCGATCTTGGGTGCAAACCACATCACCAGCACCAGCACGAACACTGCGATGCCAGCGTCCGCCCGCATGAAGGCGTCGGGCGAGCCGGTGAGGGCGAGCGCGGCCGTGCCGAACACCAGCAGCCCCATCCAGGCGGGCGAGCCGAGGAACATCAGGATCGCGAAGATCAGCTGATAGCGGCTCACCAGCTTGAGCCCGGGGATCAGCAGAAAGTGCCAGTACTGCATGTTGCCCTGGCACCAGCGCAGGTCGCGGCGGATGAACTCGATCAGCGTCGGCGGGTTCTGCTCGAAGCTGTCGCCTTCGTCCGTGAGCACGCGCACCGCAAAGCCTGCGCGCCGCATCAGCACCGCCTCGACCTGGTCGTGGCTGAGGATGTGGCCGCCGACCAGCGCATTCTCGGGCAACTTCGGCAGCTCACAGTGCGCCATGAATGGCGCAATCCGGATGATGGCATTGTGACCCCAATAGGGGCCGCAGTCGGCCTGCCACCAGGCGCTGCCGATCGTATAGGAGCGCATGCCGAGCCGCATGCCGAACTGGAACAGCCGCGCGAATGCGCTGGCCGACGGCATGCCGATGACGAGGCTTTGCAGAATGCCGAGCTGCGGCTCGGCTTGCATGACGCGCACCAGCCGCAGCACCGCCGGTGCCGTCATGACACTGTCGGCATCGAGCACAAGTGCGAACTCGTGGTCCTTGCCCCAACGGTCGCAGAAGTCGCGGATGTTGCCGGCCTTGAATCCCAGATTGGCCGCGCGCCGCCGATAGGTGATGCGCAGCCGCTCGCGCCAGGTCTCCGCCATGGCGGCGAACAGCCGCTCTTCGGCCTGCGCGATCGAGGGATTGTCAGTGTCGCTGAGGATGTAGATGTGAAAGTGCGAAGCGGCCTCGCTCGCCGCCAGTCCCTGCAACAGTGGCATCAGAAAGGCAGCCGGCCGCTCCGGTGGCTCATTGCGGATGCAGATCAGAACGGCGGTCGAGGCTGTGATGGGCTCCCTGCCGGTGATGCCCGCTGCGGTCGGCGTAACGGTCGCCACCGGGTCGCGCGCGAGCCGCATGACCAGAAATCCGATGGTGGCGTTCCAGAAGCCGATCACCATCCAGGGCAGCGTGATAGCGAACAGTACGACCAGTATGAAATCGACAAAGCCAAAGCCGCCGGCCGACAGCGCTACCACGAGGAGCCCGATCATCGCGGCCATCGTGAGCCCGACCAGGGCCAGGAACAGGATGCGGCGCAGCGTCAGCGCGACCGGCGCTGCCGCGAGAACGGCGTGCTGAAGGGATTGCTCGGACATGGAGGGCTGTGCTTTTCGTGAGGCCAGGATATCCCGTGGGTGGGCTCAGGTCATCCCGCGTCCATCCGTTGTGAACATGGCGAAAGATCGGTCAATGGCGAAAGCCCTCTGGTATGTCGGCGACGGCCGGACGGAGCTGCGGGAGGAGGCTGCCGCGGCGCCCGGTTCCGGCGAGGTGAGGGTGCGTGCGCTCTATGGCGCGATCAGCCGGGGCACCGAGCGGCTGGTGGCGTTTGGGCGGGTGCCGGCGAGCGAATACGAGCGCATGCGGGCACCCTTGATGGCCGGCGCCTTTCCGTTCCCGGTCAAATATGGCTATGCGACCGTCGGCCGGGTCGAGGCTGGCGCCACGCCTGGCCAGATCAGACCTGGTCAGATCGTGTTCGCGCTTCACCCCCATCAGGACGAATTCACCATGCCGGCGACCATGGTGGTACCAGTGCCGGCTGCAGTCCCGCCCGCCCGCGCGGTGCTCGCCGCCAATATGGAAACCGCACTCAATGCGCTCTGGGACGGCGCGCCCGGTCCGGCCGATCGCATCGCGGTCGTTGGCGCCGGCATCGTCGGTCTCTTGATCGCCAGGCTGTGCGTGCGCATGCCGGGCGTTGAGGTTACGCTTGTTGACATCGCGCCTGAGCGTGCCGCGCTTTCGCGCGCGCTCGGTGCGAGCTTTGCCACGCCGGAAGAGGCACCACGCGACTGCGATCTCGTGTTTCACGCCAGCGCCTCCGCCAAAGGGTTGGGCACCGCACTCGCACTCGCCGGCGAGGAGGCAACAATCGTGGAGTTGAGCTGGTACGGCGCCGGCGAGGTCGCGGCGCCGCTCGGCGAAGCCTTTCATAGCCGCAGGCTGCGCCTCGTCGCGAGTCAGGTCGGCAAGATCGCACCCTCGCATCGCCCGCGCTGGACGCATGGCCGCAGGCTTGCAGCTGCGCTTGCACTACTCGACGACCCGGCGCTCGATGTGCTTCTTGCGCCGGCGATTGAATTCGGCGATCTGCCGGCGCGGCTCGCCGACCTATTGTCGTCCAATGGCGACGCGCGTTGCCCGCTGATCCTGCTATCCTGCGGCCGGCGCGGCCCGGATGTAGCTTTGGTGCGCCCGACCAACTCGGAAATTCACAGCTTCGGCGCCGCTAGTGCCCCGTTTCCGAAGCTCGTGATACACCACAGCACACTCTGACACGAGCTTCGGAAACAAAGGGGCACTAGCAACTCTGTGAGTTTAGTGCCGCTTTTCGATTTGAAGTTCCAAACAGAGTTTGCTGCAGGTGGTGTAGGAACTTTAAATCGGCGGCACTAGCGAGAATTCCTCAAACAGCGGACGCAACAATTTCGCACCAAACTTTGTCAGATGATTGCTGTCGCTGTAGAGCGCGACGCCATCGCGCGTGATATCGCAATAGCCGTTTGCGCAAAGCATTTGATGCGGATAGACAATCTTTGCGCCGTACCGCCTCTGCATCTTGTCGAATTCAGAGAAGACGTGGATTTGACGCTGAAGGTAGTCGGCCAATTCCAGGCGAATATCGGTGTCAAGATTGAACATGTGCTTACGGGTCAGCGCGTGCGGAACCGAGACTTTCATTTCGGGAACAGAAGCGACGATGATGACGTTCTTTCCCGCATCCGTGAGTGCCGCTACTGTCCGCTCGAGTCCGCGCGAAAAGACGTGGATGTTTTGGCGTCGGTCAGAGCTGCTGCTCAAGTCGTCTCTGAGAAAGATTGATGGGCCCCCATCATCAATGCTGAAGTTTGTGCCCTCTGCGTAGGCAGCCCATTTAGCGGCCAAGAAAACAGTTCGAATATTCCCCTCTGTTGCTATCCTGACGGTCTCATCGTTGAAGTCTCGGCAAATCTTGCCTGTTGCGCCGGACAGCATCATGACGCCTGTTAACGGAGCGCAATTTCCGCGCCCGGCCGTATAGCCGCTCAGCCGCTCGCGCTGCACGATATCCATGAAGGCCGGCAATAGCGTGCCGGCGTGAGAGTCGCCCCACATCACAAACGTCGCAGGCGTGATCTCTGGTGCACCGATGCGACAGAAGCGATGGGGCCCAACGGCGTGTGGCGTTTGGCATTGATCGGGCATGCGCACGGTCGCCTCCACAAGACTGCGGAAAGCCCGGTCAAATCGCTGCGGAAGCCCCCTGCTGAATTCGCCCGCTATGCTTGCAATGACAAAAATACCAATGCCGCTGCCGGCGAGAGGCAAAAGAAACCTGCTGGCAATTTTGCCCAACGTGCGGAAAGGCTTCTCGACATAGGCCCATGAGAGCGTGGCAACCATTCCCGACATCAGAATGAGCGCCAGCTTTTCGCAGACAAGGAGATCTCGCAATACGACATAGCGTGCAAAAATAAGCAGGGGCCAATGCCACAAATAGAGTGAATATGAGATCAGCCCGATGAAAACCACAGGACGCAAGCTCAGCGCGCGCCCAACGATCGTTTGTGGACCCGCGTAGATCACGCAGGCTGCGCCGATGCAAGGCAAGAGCGCATATTCACCGGGAAAAGGGGTGTCGGCGGAAAATGCGAAGATCGAGAAAAGAAGCAGCGCTAATCCCGACCAGGCCAGCATCGTACTGGTTCGGCCTGAGCTCTTGAGGGGGGTCAACGCAAGCAATGCCCCGAGCATCAGTTCCCACGCTCGAAAAGGAAGAAGATAGAAATCTGATACTGGAGCGAAGCGAAGGGCCCAGATGTTCGCCGCCAGAGATACCAAGAAGATCGCGCCGACAACGTAGACCAGTTTGAGTTGAGATGTGCCTCGAAGGAGCCAAAACAATGCCGGGTAAAGCAGATAGAACTGTTCCTCGACCGCCAAGGACCACGTATGCAACAGCGGCTTGCGCTCTGCGACGATGTCGAAATAGTCAACGGTGCTCCAGAAATAGAAATTCGATCCAAAAAGAGCTGTCGCGACCAGGCTTCGCGCAAAATTCATCAGGTCCTGCGGGAAGAGGACTGAACCCGCCAGAGCCGTCGTCGCAAGCATCATCAGAAACAGCGCGGGCAATATTCGGCGAATGCGCCGCTCGTAGAAGCGTGCGAGTGAAAAAGCTCCGTTCAGCGTTTCGCCGTAGATGAGCGACGTGATGAGGTAGCCGGAGATCACGAAAAAGATGTCGACCCCGACAAATCCGCCGCTGAAAGGCGCAATCTGAAAGTGGTAGAATACCACGGGAAGCACTGCGACAGCGCGCAGTCCGTCGATATCGGCCCGGTGCGTTGGCGACGTGGCCTGCCGAATACCCAGCATGCGTTTGTGGATTATGCTGAACAGAAAGTGCCTGAATGAACCCCGCGGTGGCAAATCGATGATAGCCAATTCTTGCGGAACTAGGAAGCTTGACTGGCTCGTCGCGGACGACGGCGGGTCGAGCCCGTTTACCCCAGATCGGCAATACCCTTCGGTATCGCCGACATGGTCTGTTCTCAAAATGCCGCTCGTGTTGCTGTTGTGCTTGTGCTAGCTGCGCTGGCGTACTGTTCGGGAGGTCCCCCTTGTTCGCTGTCGAAGTATCCGACCAGATCATGATTGCGCATTCGTTCCGCGGCGAGGTGTTCGGACCGGCGCAGGAGCTGCATGGCGCGACCTTCGTGGTGCGCGCTGCCTTCATTTCGGAGCAGCTCGATCCGAACGGCATCGTGGTCGACATCGGGCTTGCGACCGACGTGCTCAAGGCAACGCTGAAGCCGCTCAACTACAAGAACCTCGATGCGCTGCCGCAGTTCAAAGGCGTCAACACAACGACCGAGTTCCTCACCAAATATGTCTTCGATCAGCTCGCCGATGCAGCACGCTCGGGCAAGCTCGGGCGCGACGGGCGTGAGCTCAAGGCGATCCGCATCACGATCGCGGAATCGCCGACTGCGCAAGCCTGGTACGAGGCGCCGTTGTGGTGAAGGCGGTGGCGTTTGCGGTGCCCGGCGATCTCAATACGCCGACCGGCGGCTACGCCTACGACCGCCGCATTGTCGGCGAGCTCGAGGCACTGGGCTGGCAGGTCGAGGTGCTCGACATCGGCGATGGATTTCCTCGCCCGACGCCGGAGGTGCGAACCATCGCCGGCGCACAGCTCATGGGTTTGCCGATCGGCCAGCCGATCGTGATCGACGGGCTCGCTTACGGGGTTATGGCGGAAGAGGCCAAGTCACTGCGAGAGCGCTACACCGTGGTCGCACTCGTGCATCATCCGCTCGCGCTCGAGACCGGCCTCGCCGACGCAGAGGCCGCGGCTCTGCGCACGAGCGAGCGCGCCGCGCTGGCCGGCGCCAGCCACGTCATCGCAACGAGCGATGCAACGGCGCGCCTCCTGGTCGCCGACTACGGCGTGCCGGCCGAGCGCCTGACCGTGGTGAAGCCCGGCACCGATCGCGCAGCAACGCATGAGCCTCGTCCGTCGGATGAGCCGCTGATGCTGCTGACGGTCGGCGCGATCGTGCCGCGCAAGGGCTATGACGTGCTGGTCGAGGCGCTGGCGCGGCTCAAAGACCATCCTTGGCGGCTTATGATTGTCGGCGACAACACGCGCAGCCCCGAAACGGTGGCCCGCTTGGACGAGGACATCGTGCGCTACGGGCTGTCCGACCGCATCGAAATCGTTGGCCCGGTGCCGGAAGAGGATCTTGCCGAGCTCTATGCGGAGGCCGATCTGTTCGTGCTGCCATCTCGCTTTGAGGGCTATGGCATGGCCTACGCCGAGGCAATCGCGCACGGCGTGCCGGTGGTCGGAACCACTGCCGGCGCGATCCCGGATACGGTGCCGCCTGGCGCCGGCATCCTGGTGCCGCCCGACGACGTCGACGCGCTCGCCGCGCGCTGCGGCGGCTGATCGATGATGCGCCCGAGCGCGAGCGGCTTGCGGCCGGCGCGCGCGCGGCCGCGGCCTCGTTTCCGACCTGGCGGGAATCCGCCGCGCTGTTTGCGCACAGTGCTGGATGGTCTGCGCATGACGCTTCTCGGCCCAATGGCTGGCGCTGCGCGAGCCCTATGATCGGCGCGCGCGCAACGTCGACCGTGCTCGACGCGGTCGCGGCGGCGTTCGCCGGCCAGTCCGAGATTGCCGTGGTCGATCTCGCCTGCGGCACCGGCTCGACCCTGCGCGCCGATCGGCGACCGCGCCTGCCGGCGCGGCAGAGCTGGCGGCTGGTCGACAACGATCTCGGCCTGCTGGCGCAGCGTCTGCGCTGGCGCGGCCGCCCGACCTGACTGATCGACGGCGCGGACCATCGATCTCGTGCGCGACCTCGAGCTGGCGCTCGATGGCGCCGCTCGATCTGGTCACCACCTCGGCGCTGCTCGATCTCGTCTCCGCCGAATGGCTCGAGCGGCTCGCCGTCGAGGCGGCGGCGCGTCGGCTGCCGGTCTATGCGGCGCTCACCTACCAGGGCCGGGCGACGCTCGAACCGGCGGAGCCGTTCGATCTCGAGATCGTCGCGGCGGTCAACCGGCACCAGCGGCGCGACAAGGGCTTCGGTCCGGCGCTCGGTCCAGAGGCGGCGGCTGCGCGCGGTGCGCGCCTTCGAGCGCGTCGGCTACACGGTCGTGCAGCGGCGCGTCCGACTGGGTGTTCGGGCCGGAAGATCGCGAGATCCAGCTGGAGGTGCTCGCCGGCTGGGCGGGCGCCGCCGGCGAGCTCGGCGACCTGCCGCACGGCGGCGATCGGCGTCGTGGCTCGCGCGCCGGCGCGAGCTCGTGTCGCGGCCGGCCGCTCCAGCATGCGGGTCGGTCACGTCGATTTCTTCGCCACGCCGACGCGATCCGCTGAGCGCTGAGGTCGCAGTCGAGCAGCACCTCCTCGCCGAGCACGTGGGCGCGCATCGGCGCGCGCAGCGCCTGGTCGACGCGCGCGATCGGCGGCGAGCGTGACGCTCGGTCGGCCCGGCGCCGATGATGATCGGCGCGATCACCACATGCAGCCGGTCGAGGCAGCCCGCGGCGAGGAAGCGCGACACCGTGTCGGCGCCGCCTTCGATCAGGATGCGGCGGAAGCCGCGTTCGGCGAGCGCCGCCAGGATGGCGGCCGGCGCGATCTGGCCGCGCGGCGATCGGCAGGCGCACGAGCTCGACGCCGGCTGGCAGCCGCGGTCTGCCGTCTCCGCCGGTCATGACGAGGCGGCGCTGACGCCGTCGTCGGCCAGCAGCCGGCGCCGTGGCCGGCAGGCGGCCGCTGGGGTCGATCACCACCCGCGCCGGGCTTGGACCGGCGACCCGGCGCACCGTCAGTTGCGGATCGTCGGCCACCGCGGTGCCGACTCCCGACCACCACCGCATCGACCAGCGCGCGCAGGCGGTGCAGGTGGGCGAGCCCGGCCGTCCCGTTGATGTAGTGGGAGTGGCCGGTCGGCGGTGGCGATGCGGGCGTCGATCGACTGGCCGAACTGCCCGACCACCACCAGATCATCGCCGAATGCCTTGCCGCAGCGGACCGAAAATCTGCCTGCCAGGGCGCGGGAGCGCGCCATCGGTATCCGCGAAACGTCCTTGGAACATCGGGCCAGGATCGCTCCACCGCAGTCGGCTCGGCATGATGCTCCGTGCTCTGCGTTGCCGGCGCACTGTCGCCGCGCGGCAGATCGCGTCGAATAGCCATTTGATTACGCCTGTCATCGTGTCATGATAATTGGAACAGGTTGCCGACTTCGAGATAAGTCCCATGGGTCTGGAATGCCCATTGAGGGAACAAAACGGCCCATTAGATTGTTTCTGTAATGGTGCCAACAGCGAGTGGCCGTGGGTTTTAGCAAGATGCAGGGGGATGCGGTGAGTCGTAACGTAGGCCGTGACGTCGGCCAAGACATAGGCCGAGACGCGGGCCTGTTCGGCAAGCCTGAGCACGTGGCGGTCGAGCGTGGCCTTGCGGAATTCCGCTCCGGCCGTCCGGTGGTCATCGCACGGGCCGGCGTAGCAGCGCTGGTCGCCTGCCGGTCGACGGCATGACCGACGACGCGGCTGGCCGCCTTCCGGCGGCTTTGCGCCCCGGCGGAGCCTCATCTCGTCATCACCGAGCGCCGCGCGCAGGCGCTTGGGCTCGACGCCAGTCGGACCGGTCGGGCTTGCGCGTCGGCGAGGCGACAATGCGGCGGCCATTCTGGCGCTGGCGGCCGACGCGCGCGATCGAGCGGAGCCTCGAGGTCGTTCCGGCCGGCCCGATTGCCGGCGCCGCCATCGAGCTTGCCAAGCTCGCGCAGCGGCTGCCGGCGCTGCTGGTCGCCGACGCGCGTGCCACGGCGGCGTCGTGCGATCCGCCGCTCATGACAGTCGCGGCGGATGCGATCACGCAATTCCGCCGGAGCGCGATCGACTCGCTCGCGATCGCGGCCGAAGCCAACGTGCCGCTCAACGGCGGTGTGTCGGCGCGCTTCGTCATCTTCCGCGACGCGATCGGCGGCAGCTCGGTCGCGGTGATCGTCGGCACGCCGGATCTCGCGAGGCCGGTGCCGGTGCGGCTGCACTCGGCCTGCCTGACCGGCGACGTGTTCGGCTCGCGCCGCTGCGACTGCGGCGACCAGCTGCGGCTCGCGCTGCGCCGGCTCGACGAGGAGGGCGGCGGCATCATCCTCTATCTCGAGCAGGAAGGCCGCGGGCTCGGGCTCGCCAACAAGATGCGCACCTATCAGCTGCAGGACGCCGGCCTCGACACGATCGACGCCAACACCACGCTCGGCTTCGACGACGACGAGCGCGACTACGGCGTCGCGGTGCGCATGCTGCAGATCCTCGGCTGCACGCGCGTGCAGCTGCTGACCAACAATCCGGCCAAGCTCGACGGCCTCACCGAGGCCGGCATCGAGGTGTGCGGCCGCATCCCGCTGCACGGGCCGATCAATGCCGACAATCGGCGCTATCTCACCGCCAAGGCGACGCGCGCCGGCCACAAGCTCGATCACCTGCTTGCGGCGCTTGCCGAGCCGGCCGATGCCGCCGAGGCCCCCGTCGCCACCGAGCGCGCTCCTTAGTCCCGTTCCATTGGTCTCGCGACATGCGCTACTATCCAAGAGTGGCGCATGTTCGTGCGGATCATGCGCCCCATAGTGTGGCGGTTCAGAAGTCCGCACTAGCGAGGGGCAAGCGCGATGGGCGACCAAGGGGCGATGGAAACGAGCGCGGGCTACACTGCAACCGCGCGCGTGCTGCATTGGATCACAGCGATCCTGGTGCTGGCCCAGATCGTGCTGGGCATCCTCATCGCCAACAAATGGACTGGCGCCTGGCAGGATCAGCTTTACGACCTGCACAAGTCAAACGGCGCAGTGCTGATCCCGATCATCCTCATCCGCATCTTCTATCGCTGGGGACACCCGCCGCCGCCGTTGCCTGCTGATATTCCGGCGATCCAGCAATTTGCCGCCCACGTCACGCACTACCTGCTCTACGGTCTCGTGGTCGCGCAGGTGTTCCTCGGCTGGATCGCAACGGCAGCCTATCCGGCGCCGGTGCCCATCTACGGCCTGTTCAACCTACCATCGATCTGGCCGGTGAACCGTGCGCTCTCCGAGCAACTCCTGTCGGTTCACAAGATCGTCGGAATCGCGATCGCGGTGGTTGCCGCCATGCATATCGGTGCGGCGCTGTTCCACCATTTTGTGCGCAAGGATCGCGTCCTCATGCGCATGGTTAGCGGCTGACGCATGGCTGCGCCAAACCGACGGGTCGTCGAATTAACGTCGGCCGAGAGCGCGCGGCTGATCAGCAAGGCCTCGATCCTGTGCCTGCCGCTCGGGGCGATCGAGCAGCACGGTCCGCATCTGCCGCTCAACACCGACGTGGTGGTAGCCGAAGGGCTCACGCGCGCGATCGTGGCGCGCTGGGGCGAGGAGTTCGACCTCTGGCAGCTGCCGGTCGTTCCGATCGGCCTCGTCGCGCGAGCACGACTGGGCGCCGGGCACGCTGTCGCTTTCGATCACAGGCTTTGTCACGCAGCTGCGCGAGCTTGCCGCCGACGCTCGTGCGCGCGCTGCCGGCGCGCAATCTCGCTGATCGTCAACGGCCACGGCGGCAATCGCGGCATCCTGGAGAACCTGCTGCACGAGCTCGCGGGTGACTTCGGGCTCAATGCCTGCGCCATCCACCCGTTCGATCTGGCCAAGGTCGACCGCAGCGTCGCAGTGCCCGACGTGCATGGCGGGCGGCACGAGACCTCGGTGATGCTCGCGCTCGCGCCTGATCTCGTGCGCCGCGAGCTGATCGGCGGAGTTCGACCGCGAGCCTGACCGGCGATCCGGGCGCTGATCTTCGATCGCGGCGTGAGCTGGCCCTGGCGTACGGACGATCCGCGGCTGGCGCGCGATGGCGTCATCGGCGATGCCGCTGCCGCCTCGGCCGAGCTTGGCGCGGCGATCATCGAGAGCGTGGTCGAGGAAACGCGCGCGCGTGCTGGTGCGTCTGCGAGAGAACGCCCCTCATGCCGGACGGTGCGTTCAGGCTCTCGTTCTCGGTAGGCGGCGAACAGCGCGGCCGCACTCACGAGGCAGGCGAGCACGCACCAGTAGCCGTAGCGGAAGTCGGCCGCGACGCCGAACGGCAGAAACGTCAGCACGTAGACGATCGCCGGAGCCGGTCACGCGCGATCGCGAAGGCGCCCGCGACGGCGTCGTGCGCGCCGGCATCGCCAGCGATGCACGATCATGCCGGCGAGTAGCAGCCAGAAGCCCGGCCGGAACAGCACTGTCGCCTTGAGCGTGTCGTGCAGCGCCACCATCGCCTTGAAGCGGTCGTTGCCGGCGAGCGGCGTTGCAGGATCGTTGAGCTTGTAGAGCTCGAGCGTCAGCGTGTCGGCGGTCGGCCAGGAACGTCCAGAAGATAGGTGAGGCGGTGGCGCAGATAGGCGAGCGGGATGCGACGTGACGGCGTCGCTTCCACGCTTGCGTCGAGCCGCGGCGTGCCGAAGATGACGTCGTCGGGTCGCTCGAGCCGCGCCATCACGAAGCGGCAAGGCTCGATCGTCCAGTAGCTGTCCCAGCGATCGGGATTGTAGCAGCGGATGGTCAGCAGCGCGGTCTTCTCCGCGCTCCAGTCGACCGGAAACTGGTTCTCGCCGCTGAAATGCGTGATGCCGCCGAGATCGAACACCAAGACCGAGTGCAGCGGGTTCTCGCGCTTCACGTCGAGCACGACGTAGTAGACGAGGTGAATCGAGCGCGATAGCCGGCCGCGAGCGCCGGCACGAACAGGAGCGCCGTCCGCTTGCCAGTCGAAGCGCATCGGCCAGAGCACATAGCCGACGAGCAGCGGCGCGGCGACGATCGCATTCGGCCGCAGCAGCACGCCGAAGCCGATCAGCACGAGCGCAACGGCCTGCGCGGCACGATGCGCGCCGCAGCGGCCGCGATCCGCCGTCAGCATAGACGATCGCGGCGGCGAGCAGCCAGACCGCGGCGAACAGCATGTCGCGCCAGATCATGGCGAGCAGCATGAAGGCCGGCGGCACGAGCCCGAGCAGCGGCACCGCGACGCCGAGCCAGCGCGGAGCGGCGCGCGACCGTGAGCGCCGACGAGGGCGAAGCCGAGCCAGTAGAGCGCGATCAGGAGGAACATGCTGCCCGGGCCGGGCGCGATCGGGTCGATCACCCACCACAGCATGCTCATCAGCGGCGACTGCCAGTCGCCGAAACGCCACTCCTTGCATGTAGCTGATAGACGTAGGTGGCATCGTTGGTCAGGTAGCCCGGAAAGAACGCGACCACCGTGAGTGCAAAGCCCAGCGCGGCGAGCGTCGCAATGAGCGTGATCGTGCCGGCCGATGCCGCCATCGGCAATGCGGATGGGCGGTCTGCCGCGTTCAGCCCTTGCGCCATGCTAGGTATTTCTCTCTGTGCAAAACACGCGTGGCATTAATAACTGTTTCGCGTCAATGGCTGTTGCGCGGCACGCCGGCGGTCTGCGCGACGCGCTGATACTTGACCGCGGGCTTGAGCACCATGCCGTCGGCGAGCTGGTCGACCATGGCGCGCTGGATCTCCTGCCAGGGCGTCTGGCTCGTCGGGATAGTGGATAGCCGCCGCTCTTCTGCAAGCGCGGCGCGCCGCTCGGCGAGCTCCGCCTCGCGAGATCAGGATGTTGGCGGTGCCCTTGCTGAGATCGATGCGCACGCGGTCGCCGGTCTTGAGCAGCGCAAGCCCGCCGCCGGCCGCCGCCTCCGGCGAGGCGTTGAGGATCGAGGGCGAGCCCGACGTGCCGGACTGGCGGCCGTCGCCGATGCAGGGCAGCGACGTGATGCCCTTCTTGATCAGCGCCGCCGGCGGCTGCATGTTCACCACCTCGGCCGAGCCCGGATAGCCGATCGGCCCGACGCCGCGGATGAACAGCATGCGTGCTGCTCGTCGATCTTGAGCGCCGGATCGTCGATGCGGTGGTGATAGTCCTCCGGCCCGTCGAACACGACGGCGCGGCCCTCGAAGGCGTCCGGGTCCTTCGGGATCGGAGAGGTAGCGCTTGCGGAATTCGTCGCGAGATCACGCTGATCTTCATGATGGCGGAATCGAACAGGTTGCCCTTGAGCACCTTGAAGCCGGCCTGCTCCTTGAGCGGCTTGTCGTAGGGACGGATCACGTCGGCATCCTGCGATCTTGGCGCCGCGCGCGTTCTCGCCGATGGTCTTGCCGTTGATGGTCGAGCGCATCGGCGTGGAGGCGCTTGGCCTTGATGCAGCTCGCTGAGCACCGCCGGCAGCCCGCCGGCGCGGTGATATTCCTCGCCGAGATATTTTCCGGCCGGCTGCATGTTGACCAGCAGCGGCACGTCGTAGCCGATCGTCTCCCAGTCCTCGATCGACAGCGTGACGCCGGCGTGGCGCGCGATCGCGTTGAGATGGATCGGCGCATTGGTCGAGCCGCCGATCGCCGATGCAGGCCACGATGGCGTTCTCGAACGCCTCGCGGGTGAGGATGTCGGAGGGCTTGAGGTCCTCGAGCACGATCTCGACCGCGCGCAGGCCGGTCTCGTAGGCCATCTGGCCGCGCTCGCGATAGGGCGCCGGGATCGCGGCGCAGCCGGGCAGCGACAGGCCGAGCGCCTCGGCGAGCGCGTTCATGGTCGAGGCGGTGCCCATGGTGTTGCAATGGCCGATCGAGGGCGCGGCGGCCGCGACCGAGTCCATGATATTCGTCGTAGTCGATCTCGCCGGCCGCGAGCCGCTTGCCCGTCGCCCATTTGATGGTGCCGGAGCCGGCGCGCTCGCCCTTCCACCAGCCGTTGAGCATCGGCCCGCCCGAGAGCACGATCGCCGGGATGTTCACGGTCGCCGCCGCCATGATCGCGGCCGGCGTGGTCTTGTCGCAGCCGGTGGTGAGCACGACGCCGTCGAGCGGATAGCCGTAGAGCACCTCGACCAGGCCGAGATAGGCGAGATTGCGGTCGAGCGCCGCGGTCGGCCGCTTGCCGGTCTCCTGGATCGGATGCATCGGAAATTCGAGCGCGATGCCGCCGGCGTCGCGGATGCCGTCGCGCACGCGCTGCGGCAAGCTGCAGGTGGTGGCGGTTGCAGGGCGAGAGGTCGGAGCCGGACTGCGCGATGCCGATGATCGGCCGGCCGGACGTGATCTCCGTCCTTGGTGAAGCCGAAATTGAGGTAGCGCTCGAAATAGAGCGCGGTCGCGCCCGGATCGTCCGGGATTGTCGAACCAGAACCGCGAGCGCAGGATGCGCTTGCCGGAGGCTTCGTTCTTCTTCTTGCTTGCTCCGGTCTTCTTCTGGCGTGCCATGATCGCCTCCTCGCCGGCTTCCGGCGCCCCCTGTGGTGGCCCTAGCAATACGCGCAAAGCGAGCGCCGATCCATGCGAGAGCGGCATGGTTATGGCGGGTTTATGGGGCAAAGCATTTCGGCCCCTGTTCCGGCTTTGGCCGGGGGACTTCAGCTGCGGCTGCGGTCGCTCTGGAGGCTGATCGCGGGCTTGGCGTCGGCCTTTGCCTGAATTTTCTCGACCACGTTCGCCGACCAGCTTGGCAGCAATGCCAACGCAACGATCGCGACCGCGGCCGCGGTCATGCCGCGCACGACCTTCTGCCAGCGTGGCAGATCGAGCAGCGCGACCAGAAGGAGCGTGTAGAGGACACCGGCAATGATCAGGCCGGCACCGATAGCGGCGAAGCCAAATTGCTCCATGAGCACCTGGCCGGTCACGCAGGCGCCGGCGCCCGCGCCCGCGACATATGCAACGCACAGAAGCGCGCTGCGCCAGGCGGGGGCCGCGTCGGTCGCGATGGCGAGCTCGGCCAGGTAGGGCAGCAGCGCCCCGCCGGCCCGCGCGATCAGCACACACAGCAACATGACAAGAACGACGACCGCGCCATCGAGCCAGACGAGCTGCTGGATGAGCGGCAGCGCCACAAGCCCGATGAGATTAACGGCCATGGCGCTGCGCGCGGCACGCCGCATCAGCTCCTCGGCCGAGAACAGTGCGCAATGCCGCCCGGCGCGACGAACGCCCGCGGCAAGTCCGAGCAGGAAGGCGGCGAGCGTCGCGACGAAAGCGGGCTGGCTCGGCGCTGTCGCGTAGGTCACGGCGCGTGCAAAGAACACCACATACGACATCGCCAGGGCGGCCGCGATAGCGGCAAGTAGCACGGCGCGACGCAGCGAGATGAGCGGCGGACGTTGCGGCAAGGTCGCTTCGATGAAGATTGCAGAGTGGCAGTGCGTCACAAGCGCACCGATGACGACCGCTGCATTGAGCGCGATGGCAACACCTGGCGTCGCCCAATCGCCGAAGAACGGTTGCAACACCGACGCGCTGGCAAGGCACGCAACGGCGGCGCCAAGCATGACCGCGAACAGGCAATCGCCGAACGCGCTACCGGCGCTGCCGATGCGGCAGATGAGCGGCCCGAGCGTAGCCGGCAGCATCGCGCCTGTGAGCAGTGCGCTCGCCAGCACCGGCGCCACGGCGAGAGCCGGTGGATCGGCGGCATCGCCAGCGACCGGCCAAACATACGCGCACGCGCCGTTCATGGCGGCGATCGCTGCCAGCAGGAGCAACGGTGATCGTGGCGCGAGCAGGCCGCCAATGAGGCCACCGGCACCAAGCCCGAGCACGACAGAGAGGATCGTCATCAGCTCGGCATTGCCACCGAAGCGTTGCGCCAGCGAGGTTTGCCAGCCGAGCTGAATGATCAGGGCTGCGATGCTCGAAAGGAAAAGCAAAACCGACAGCGCGCGTGACCGGCGCGCAAGTGCATCGGCGTGCGACGGCACCTTGCCGTTCTCGGCGAGATCAAGAGCGGGCATGGGAAGGCGCGTCCTCACCAGGACGCTGAACCTAGCGGGGGAATGTTACCCGACCCTGATGCGACATGGTTTCCAAAAGGTTTCGGTTTGCAAAAGGTCTCGGGTTCCAAGTGGTTTCGGACGGTGCCTGTTGCCATGGTGACGGGAAACAAGCATCTTGCCGGTAACCGCAGGGAGGAATGCATGTTGAAGGAATACCATTCGGATAAGCTCTTTTGGCCCAACAACAATCGGGTCGCGGTGACGCTGACCTTCGACTTCCAGGGCGGCGAGGACGTGCGGCCCGCTGCCGAATGGCCTGATGGATCACGAGGAATACACCCAGTGCGAGTACGGGCCGCACACTGGCGATGTGGCGCATTCTGCGCATTCTCGAGGAGGAAGGCGTCAAGGCGACGTTCATCACCTGCGGCGGCATCGCCGAGCGTTATCCGGAAGCCGTCAAGGCGATCGTCGCCAATGGTCACGAGATCGCCGGTCATGGCTATCACCACGAGGTCGCGCGCGATCTCACGCGCGATCAGGAAGACGACGTGATGCGCAGGACCGCCGACATGATCCGCAGCGCGACCGGCCGCGGCCGATCGGCTGGCGCTCATGCACGCAGAGCCCGAACAGCATCGAGCTGCTCATGGAGCACGGCTATCTCTGGAACAGCAATTCGTTCTCGCACGATCTGCCGTTCCTCTGGGAAGCTAGCGGCAAGGTGCTGGTCGAGCTGCCGCGACAGCCGTTCGGTGACGGCCGCACCTATCAGCACCGCAACAACGACGCCGGCAATCCGCACGATACGCTGCTCGTCTGGAAGGCGATGTTCGACGAGTTCCACGAGGAATCGACGCACGCGCCCGGCCTACTGTCCGTTCCAGTTTCATCCCTATATCTCGGGACGGCCCGGCCGCGCCAAGACCTTGCGCACCATCATCCACCACATGAAAGACGGCCGACGGTGTCTGGTTCGCGACCGGCAGCGAGCTTGCGATGTGGTGCCGCGACGAGGTGTTCAAGGCGGCGGAGAAGAAAGTCGCGCGCGCAGGGTGAGGTGACTTGTAGGGTGGGTCGAGCGACAGCGATATCCACCATCGGGCGCGTTGTGAGCCGCGCGACCGACGTTTTCGGTTGCGATCGTCCTTTAGTTAGTTCCCGACGGCGTCCCGTTGCGCCCGCAGGTTGTGCGACAGATGGTCCGATAGCGAACGCCCGCTTCCTGCCTATATCGGCAGCGGGCGTGCTGCTTCGGTCTGCTCCGCAGCAGCTTTGCGCTCGGTCCACAATCACGGGAAAGATTAATGACGAACCGCTTCGCGACACGAACAGTTGCTGCCATCGGCCTTCTCGGGGCTGTTGCTGTGCCTGCGCTGGCCCACCACTCGACCGTGATGTTCGCCAAGGACAAAGAGGTCACGCTGGCCGGGACCGTAACGCAATTCACCTACACCAATCCGCATGCCTACATTCGACTCATGGTGCCAGGGGCGACAGGGCCGGCTGTCGAGTGGAGGATAGAGACCGAAGCCTCGGTCGTGCTGGGCCGCGCCGGCATTGAGCCAAGAGCGTTGCAGCCCGGCGAACAGGTGACTTTGCGGGCGCATCCTTTGAAGGGCGGGCAACCCGGCGGATGGCTCATTGACGTGACCAAGGCCGACGGATCGGTCATCGATCCCGATGACAACAATTGAGCTCGGCATCGCAATTGATCGCGTTGCCGTTCAGAAATAACGGCTGCTCAATCTTGGCGGCACCTGCAATAAGCGCTGCAAGACAGCGCTTATTGCTTTTGTGGCAATGCTTTGCTGCGCAATCGCCAAGCTGGTTTGTTCGATCAATCACCCTTTCCGTCCCCGGCGCAAACGATGTAGGCTTCGTCGGATAACGAACTACGCCCGAACGTGGCGCAAAGGGAGGGGCTCATGAACAGGTTGATCGTTCCATCAGTGCTGTTGGCATCCGCGATCGCAGCGACAGCGGCATGGTCACAGGCGACAACGCCACCGTTCCAGAACAATCGTTACTTTGCGACGCCACTTGAGAAGGATCCGACGCGCGAGGTGGGGATGCAGTCCGTGACCATGCCGCCAGGCGCAGGCAACCAGTTCCACCGCCATCCTGGCGATCAATGGACGGCGGTTCAGGAGGGCGAGGTCACCTTCACCGTCAAGGGCCAGCCGCCGCAGGTGTTGAAGGCCGGCGACAGCAATTACGTCCCGCGCGGAACCATTCACCGCCAACAGAACCTCACTGACAAGCCTGCGCGCTACATCGAGATGAGGATTTTCGACAAGGGCAAGCCGGCGTCCGAGCAAATGGCGGAATAGCGGCTCGTCTCGTTCGCTTCGGCTCATTCTCTGTGGGCGGCCTTGCTATCATCCTTAACGGCCTTGGCGGCTACGCCACGGCAAAGCGCATTTGGGTGACCACCATCACATCGCGAGGAAGTGGGTCTCTCTAGGGTTTTGGCACGACAGAGCACTCAAGCTCTTGCAACAAACCCTGGAGTAGCACGCGATGTTTAGCATCCCGAAAGCGCTGCTGGCGCTGCCGATCCTTGTAGCGGCTTCGCTGACAATCCCGTCCGAAGCCGTCGCGAAGGGGCACGGCCATGGCAATCCCGGCGCTGGCAATTCGTCTGGCAAGCACCAGCCCCAAGGGCGCCCACACCGCAAGTGGCCCGGCCATGGTGGCGGTGGTGGTCCTAACGACGACGATGATGATGACGATGATGACGATTGCAAGATCGTCTTTACCCCGAAGGGGCCGGTCCTCATCTGCGACGATGATGACGACGATGACGACGATGACGATTGATCCGCTGAGCGTCTCGTTTATCTAAGCGGCGCTGGCCCGGGCCCCTGCGGCCCGGGCGGCGTGCGCGTGATGGGTTTCGTTACAGCGCGTTGAAGACGCGCGTGAACGCGCTTGTGGCTCAACCCATCCTACCTGACCTTCGGCTTGAGCTGGTGTAACAGGATCGAGTTGCCTTCGCTGTCGACGCAGACCGACATGCGGCACACCGGGCTCTCGATAATGCCGCTTTTAAATGTGACGTCCTTGGCCTTGAGATCCGCGACCAGAGCATCGAGATCCTCGACCTCGAAGGCGATCGTTCCGCCGGCTGCGGCGCTCGGCTGCTCGCCGGTGAAGTTGGTGATCGCCAGGCAGCCGCCGCCCGGCAGGTCCTACTCGATCCACCAGCGGTCGCCGCGATTGCCATTGCTTCCGATGGTGAGCCCGAGCTTGTTCTCGTAGAAGTCCCGCGCCCGCGCTACGTCGGTGACCGGATACATGGTGAAGGCAACTTTCTTGAGCTGCATGGTTATGGTCTCGCGTGACTTGTAGGTCGGTCGAGCGTCTTCAACGCGCTATTGCGAAACCCACCATGGCTAGTCGCAGATTGGAATGATGGGTTTCGCTTGCGCTCAACCCATCCTACGGTCCCAACTTTACCCCAGCATCAGGCGCGCTGCCTCTTTCGCGCTCATGCCGACCTTGACGCCGCGAGCGGCGGCGATCTGATTGACCACCGAGATGATGCCGTCGTTCCAGGTGCTCAAGCCTTCACCAAGCCGCGCCGTGAGCGTCGAGACGGCGGCGGAGGGAATGCCGCGCTCGCCCAGAATCATGACGCCCTCGACCGCGGAGTTGTTCTTGGCAATGCCGGCGTCGTTGGCGATCGAGCCCTTGGCGCCCATGCGGATCACGCCGTCGGAGGAGACGCGGCTCGAATTGGCGCCGCTGCAGACGATGTCGTTGGGGATTTTCTCGGTGATCGCCGTGGTGCCGGGCGCCGCCCAGATGCGGCCCTTGGGTGTCTGCTCGACCACCACCGCCTTCTCCTCCTCGCCGGGTGAGGTCGGGATCGGCTTGCCGGCGGGCGCCTTGGCAAGCAGCGCAGCAGCTTCGTAGGCCGGCATGCCGGGCGCAACGCCGAGCGCGCGCGCCTGCGCGTTCGCACGGCTGATCTCGCCCAGCAGCGTCGAGCGGCCGTTGGAGGTTTCCGCCGACAGCACCGCGATGGTGGCGACCGGCACGCCGATGGTCTCGCCATGCTTGAGTCCGCTGACGCCGGCCTCATCCTTGCCGATGCCGGCGTCGGTCGCGATCACCGCCTTCGCGCCGCGGGTGAAGATCGGGGCGAGCACGCGCGTGCCGCAATAGGAGCCGATCACGATCACGTCGTTCACGGTGGTGGCGTTGCCCTCGATATAGGTCGATGAGTCGAACGCCAGGATGCGGCCGGAAGCATCCTCCTGCACGACCAGCATCTTGCCGCGGCCGATGACGTTCCCGTCAGCGATGGTTGTGGGCGGAGCAGCGCTGGCGCGGCGGATGAGCGTAAACGAGGCAAGCCCGCCTGCCAGGAACAGCCGTCGCCGAATCAGCAAGGACATTGTATCTTCTCCCTTGAGCGATTGACTTATCATCTGGCGCATCGAAGCGTGTCGGGTGGGTTGAGCCACAAGCGCGCGCATCTTCGACGCGCTATTGCGAAACCTCACCATCTCCACATCACATGCGCTTCCCATCACATGCGCGACGGGTTTCGCTTGCGCTCAACCCATCCTACGATCCTAGTTGCGCTCCCCAACCACCGCGATCGCCTGGATCTCGACCAGGATGGCCGGGGTTGCGAAATCCTTGGCGGTGATCAGCGCGCTCGCCGGAAATCCGCTGTTGAACACCTCGGCGCGGATTTTTACAAACTCGTCGCCGTCGGTCTGGTTGCGGATGAACACCGTCATGGTGACGACGTCCGCAAGCGTGCCGCCGGCGCGCTTGAGCGTCGCGTCGATATTCTGGAACGCCCGGCGGGTCTGGGCGGCGAAATCGGTGATCGCCGTGCCATCGGCCGCGGTGGTGCCACCCATGCCGGCGAGCCACACGATGCGACCGCCCTCGGTAATGACCGCCGGCGAATAGGCGCGTGCTTTCGTGCGCTCGTTGCCCTCGATGAATTCCGCCGGGCGAGCGGAATTGGTGAGGACCACAAGGGCTGTGAGGATCAGGCCGAGGATGCGAACGGTCATGACGTCTCTCTTTCCGGTGTTTGAGAAAATATTAGACCCATAGTTCTGAGACGGCGCAAGATCATCAAGAGATCATCAAGAGATCATCAAGATCACCAGGACAGGAAGTGTGGGCCGGGCTAGGATCGCGCGGCTCCTGTCGCCGGAGCATCAGGTTAGAGCTTGAGGCTCGGCAGAAGGACCTAAGGTCAGAAGACATAAGGGAGGACATCATGCGTGTATTGGCGGCCTTGGCTGCATCGCTGCTCGCAACGCCCACGCTTGCGCAGGAAAAGCATGTCGTCACCGATGCGTCGGTGCGGACCATGTTCAGCTTCAAAGCACCCGCCGCCGCGGTTGAGAAGTTGCTGCCGGCCGGGTGGCAGGTGGACGCGCCGACGTCGGGGCCGGCTGCGGGCGCCAATCTCCGCATCACATCGATCGATGGGGTATGGGCGCTTGACCCGGAAGGAAAGCCGCAGCCTAACACGGGTCGCAACGTCACGGTCGGCGTGCCGGTCAAGCGGAAGAACTCCGAGATCCGCGGCCAGATGCTGTTCGGCGGCTTCACCACCGGCCCCGCGCCTGGCGTCTACAGCGTCTTCGCCAAGGCGAGCGTGAATTCGGAGCGGACATTCCGCACCAACGCGGACGGGGTCGCGACCGTCGAAGAAGCGTGGGACATCAAGGGTGATGGTGGCGATGCCATCCAATATCAAATCCATTATACCCGAGGCGTCGCGGCTGCCGAGAAGATCGATGTCCGGGTCTATTCCGGCGCCAAGCCGGAGTTCTATCGCATCTACCGCTATACGCAGGCTGCGGACGTCGTGCGTGGCGTGGGCGCTGCGCCGGAGCGCGTGAAGTCGTTCACGTTCAAGGCCACGGGTCCAAGGCTCTCGCCCTTGTTCGATGGCAGCGAGCAATTGGTGAGCGTCGTCGCGGTGCCGTACTATTCGCGGCAGGTGTATTTGCCGGGGTCGTGATACTTAAATGAAGTCGGCCCTCCCGTACGGGAGGGCCGTCGCTTACGTCAAGGCAGTGCGCTCACGTCAGCGTCAGGGTCTGGTCGCCGAGCTTGTCGATCGAGGTGACGAGCTTGTCGCCGGCCTTGAGCCAGACCTGCTTGTCTTTCGGATAGCCCGAGATCACGCCTTCCGGCGTGCCGGTAAAGATGAGGTCGCCGGGCTTGAGCGTCATGTAGTCGGAGATGTAGCTCACCAGCTGCTTGGTGTTGAACACCATGTCGGAGGTGTTCGACGACTGGCGCTTCTGGCCGTTGACGGTGAGCGAGATCCCGAGGTTGTCGCCATCGACGAGGTCTGAGGTGATCAGCCAGGGGCCGATCACGCCGGAGCCGTCGAGCGCCTTGCCGAGCATCCACTGGCTCGAGCGCGACTGCAGGTCGCGTGCCGTGAAGTCGTTGCCGGTGCAGAAGCCGAAGATGTATTGCGCAGCGTCGGCCTCGCTGACATTGCGGGCGGTGCGGCCGATCACGATCACGAGCTCGGCCTCGTAGTCGAAATTCGTGGCCTTCTCCTTCGACACCGCGATGCTGCCGCCGTGATGGTTGAGCGCGCTGTTGAACTTGTTGAACAGGATCGGCATTTTGGGCACGGGATTGCCGGTCTCGGCCGCGTGCTTGCGATAGTTCAGCCCGACGCAGACGATCTTCTCCGGATGGGTGACGCACGGCCCGAATTGGGCCTTGTCCTCGGCCACGAAATAGCGCGCCGCCTGGGCGCTCGCCTTGGTAGCCAGCCGGCGCAGCCCGCTGGCGTCGCCTTCGCGGTTGAGCACCTGCGTGATCGTGGTCGGGGCGTTCTCGTGGAAGTCGGCCTCTGCGGCGATCACGTCGAGAATGCCGCGTTCGGTGCGCAGCCCGAGCCCGTAGCCGCCATCCGCGCGCCGCAGCGTTGCGAGCGTCAGGCCGCGCGCCATCGCCTGCGTGGGCATCTGGGTCTGCGCCTGCGCGGGCGTGACAGTCAGCGTGGCCGCGCCGGTCATGGCAGCGGCTGCGCCAGCCAGGCTGGTGGTCTTGAGGAATTCCCGGCGGTCTTGGTCCATCAAAGCCTCCCTGGATTGGTTGCGGCGTGCCATGCGCGGCACGCTTGTGCATACTGTAGACTATTTCCCGCGCCGGTTGACCATGGCAGAGCGCCGCGGGCAGGCGAGGGGGCATCCCGAAGGTGCTAGAGAGCGTGTAGAGGGTGTTATAGTTGCGGCAAATCGGACCGGACACACCCGAAGCAGCAAGTGGCGGAGCGAATGGGCACTAAAGGTCAGATGCGGCTCGGCGCGTTCTTCAATCCGACCGGGCATCACGTCGCCTCCTGGCGGCATCCGCGCGCGCAGGCCGACGCCGGCATCAATTTCCAGCACTACGTCGAGATCACGCAGACCGCCGAGCGCGCCAAGTTCGACATGGTGTTCCTCGCCGACAATATCTGCGTGCGCGACGCCAACATGGAGGCGCTCAGCCGCTCGGCGCAATACATCGCCAATTTCGAGCCGCTCACGCTGCTCTCGGCGCTGTCCGCGCGTGACCAGCCATATCGGCCTCGTGGCGACCGCCTCGACGAGCTACAACGAGCCGTTCCACGTGGCGCGCAAGTTCGCCTCGCTCGATCACCTCAGCGGCGGCCGCGCCGGCTGGAACCTGGTCACCTCCGGCATGGCGGCGCGAGGCCAACAACTTCAGCCGCGACGAGCACTACGAGCACGGCGAGCGCTACGACCGCGCGCGCGAGTTCGCGCAGATCGTGGTCGGGCTGTGGGACAGCTGGGACGACGATGCCTTCGTGCGCGACAAGGAGAGCGGGCAGTTCTTCGATCCGCGACAAGCTGCATCCGCCTCAACCACAAGGGCGAGAATTTCTCGGTGCGCGGGCCGCTCAACGTGCCGCGCACGCCGCAGGGCCGCCCGGTGATCGTGCAGGCCGGCGGCTCCGAGGACATGATCGCGGTGGCGGCCGAATTCGCCGAGGTGATCTTCTGCGCGCCGCTCACGCTCGAGCAGGCGCAGACGTTCTATGCCGAGCATCAAGGGCCGGCTGGCCGAGCACGGCCGCGCGCCCGAGCGAGATGAAGATCATGCCGGGGCTGAGCGCCATCGTCGGCCGCACCGAGGCGGAGGCGAAGGAGCAGCTACGAATATCTGCAGTCGCTGATCCATCCGATGGTGGCGCGCGAAATCCTCTCGCATGGTGCTCGGCAGCGTCGACCTCACGCCGCTATCCGCTTCGACGGGCCGCTGCCGGAAAACCTGCCGATGTCGAATGCGAGCCAGAGCACCTTCCAAACGTGATCGACATGGCGCGCAAGGAGAACCTGACCATGCGGCAGGTGGCGATGCGGGTCGCGGGCGCGCGCGGCAAGAGCGTGGTGCGCGGCTCGCCGCAGCAGATCGCCGATCACATGGAGGAATGGTTCCGCAAGGACGGCTGCGACGGCTTCAACCTGATGCCGCCGTTCCTGCCGGGCGGGCTCGACGACTTCGTCGAGCTGGTGATGCCGGAGCTGCGGCGCCGCGGCCTGTTCCGCACCGAATACGAGGGCCGTACGCTGCGCGAGCATCTCGGTCTTGACGCGGCCGGCGAGCCGCTATGCGCGAGGAGGGACGCTGGCGCATGCGGAGCGCGCAAGCGTCCCGGCGAACTGCGCAGGTTGCAGATCGTGGGCGTTTGGAGCTGGGCATGGTGATCGCGACGAATTCGGCCTGCTCCCTCTCCCGAAGGGAGAGGGGTGGGGTGAGGGGTTCATCTGTCGAGAGTCCGACCCTCACCCCAACCCGCTCCCCTACGGGCAGAGGAGTCGCCGTGCCGCAGTGGACGGCCGTGCTCACTGGAAGTCTGCACAGCGCTCATTGCCCTGGCTGCGACCGCATCCTTCACACCCGCCACGCCGCCGAGGAGCTGCGCGTCGGCGTGTCGATCCCGGCCGCTGTCGCCTTCGTGCCGCTGCAGGTCGGAATCGAGCGCGGGATCTTCGCGAAGCACGATCTCGACATCGAGCGCGCCGACCTCGGCGGCGCGGCGCGGGCGCATCAGGCGCTGGCGGCCGATAGCCTCGATATCGTCGTCGCCGGCGGGCCCGATCTCGCGCTCGTCGCCAAAGGCCAGCACGCGCTCGCCGTCGGCGTGATCACCATCGGGCCGCGGCAGACCACGCTGATCGTGCGCAACGACAATCCGATGAAGGCGCCGGCCGAGCTCAAGGGACAAGCGCGTCGGCATTTCGACCGCGGGCGGCCTGTCCGACTGGGTGGTGCGGCAACTGTCGCGCAAGCTCGGCTTTGGGCCAGCAGGGCATCACGGCGGTCGCGCTTGGCCGGACAGCGCGCAGGTCGCGGCGCTGCGCACCGGCCAGATCGACGCGCACCGTGATGGATTTCGCCTCCGGGCTGCGGCTCGAGGAGCTTGGCGTCGGGCCGCATCTTCCTGAAGGTGTCGCGACTACGTGCCGAAGATGATCGCGCAGGCGATCTATGCGCGGCAACGACGTGCTCGCCAAGCGGCCGGCAGGCGGTGCGTGCGTTTCCTCGCCGGCTGGTACGAGACGGTCGCCTTCATGCACGCCGACAAGGCTGCGACGATCCCGATCGCGGCGCGGCAGATGGATGTCTCGCCAGCGTCGCCGGCAAGGTCTATGACGAGCTGATCGACAACTATTCGACCGACGGCCGCTTCGATCCGGAAGGCTTGCAGGTGCTGGTCGATTCACTCGTCGAGATGGGTGCGCTCAAGAGCGCCGATGTGAAGGCGTACTATACCGAAGAATATCTGCCGTCGCGCTGATGGAACTTGGAACTCCGTGCGGGCTTATGCATTGCCGTTGGGCGTTGAACCGCGATGCTATCCGGCTGTCGTCGAGCCCAAACTGATATATACTCTCATTGTACGGGTTGGGACCGGGCTGAGGCATTGCTGCACCCAGCAAAGGAGGTCCACCATGAAAGTCAAAGAGGTCATGCACAAGGGCGTCGAGTGGGTCGGTCCGGATACGCCGCTCACCGAGATCGCGAAGCTCATGCACCAGCATGACATTGGCGCCGTTCCCATCGGAGAGGACGACAAGCTCGTCGGCATGGTGACCGACCGCGACATTGTCTGCAATGGCCTGGCGAAGGACAGCTTCGACCCTCGCCGTGCGACGGCACGCGATGTCATGAGCGAAGGCATCCATTGCTGCTCTGAGGATGATGATCTCGCCAAGGCCGTGCAACATATGGAGAAGCTGAAAGTTCGTCGGCTGCCGGTCATCAGCAAGAGCAAACGGCTGGTCGGCATCCTGTCGCTCGGCGATATCAGCCATTCGGCGCCGAGAGAAATGGTGTCCGAATGCGTCAAGCGCGTCTCGGCTCACCATTGAACACTTGAAGCGTCGAACACTTGAAGTGTCGCGCGCCGGGAGCCGCCATTCCGGCGCGGTGTCGCGGGACCCGTCTCGTCTCGTTCGTGATTTTTTCCGTTTCACGAACGAGGCGCGACGTTGTATGCTGCGTGAACCCGCAAAATCATCGCGAACAAAAAGCGGGCCGACAATACACAGGGAGGTCGACCATGGTGCGGCAAGGCACATTGCGCGCGCTTGCTCTCGCGATCGCGCTGGTGATGATGATTGGCGGCGCGGCAGTCGCCGATGAGCCGAAATATCCGAACTGGAAAGGTCAGTGGATCACCATCAACCCGCGGCTGGGCGGACAGGTGATCAAGTTCGACCCGACCAAGCCATGGGGGCCGGCGCAGCAGGCGCCGCTGACGCCGGAATATCAAAAGGTCCTCGAAGCCAGCATGGCCGATCAGGCGCGCGGTGGCATCGGTAATTATCCGACCGCGCGCTGCCTGCCGGGCGGCATGCCGCGCATGATGGCTTCGCCGGTGCAGGAATATATCGTGACACCGGAGACGACCTACATCATCGCCGGCACCGAGATGCGGCGCGTCTTCACGGATGGACGCGAATGGCCGAGCGATGCATTACCAACCTTTCAGGGCTTTTCCATCGGCAAATGGCTCGATGAGGACGGCGACGGCGTCTATGACGTGCTCGAGGTCGAGACTCGCAACTTCAATGGTCCGCGTGCCTACGATGCGTCGGGGCTGCCGCTGCACTTCGACAATGAATTGGTGTTCAAGGAGCGGTTCTTCCTCGACAAGAACGATCCGAACCTGCTGCACGATGTGATCACCGTCTACGATCATGCGCTGACGCGGCCGTGGACCGTCGACAAGACCTTCAAGCGCAGCGCGGAGCGCTATCCGCATTGGGGCCAGTTCTTTTGCACCGAGGGCAACAATCAGATCGTCATTGGCGAGGAGAACTATTTCTTGAGCGCCGACGGTCTGCTGATGCCAGCGAAGAAAGATCAGGCGCCGCCCGATCTGCGGTACTTTAAGTAGATACCGTAGTAACGCGGCGGCTGATGTGAATGTCGGCCGCTGCGAACGCGCGCAAGTGGCAAATTCATAAGGTTGCGCTAACACCATGCTGGTGTCCGGCGGCCATTCTCACAAAGATTTCAATACATTCTCTTTGCCTCCCACATTCGGCCACCGGCAGTGACAAATTTTGAACAACATGGAGAAAAATTATCTTGACCGTTGCATTGAAGGGAGACGTAGGCACATGTGGGCTGTCATTTTCTCATTGACGCTGGTGGTATCAGTGAGTGCGTGTGCTGCAGCGGTCATCATGCAGTTCGGTGAGCCGCACGAACAATCCGAAGTTTGAAATCGAAAGGGACTCAGCCGGAGAGGGGTCTCCTGCTGAGTTCTAATGCGCTCTGGGATAGCGCGACATTGCCACAAGGTGGCGTTCGCGTTTCCTTGGGCGGCGCGCCAGCGCGGCGTAGCTGATGTACGCGCAGACGTAGCGCGCCGGTTGCAGCAACCGCTACTATCGCACACCTTGTCCCGTCTTGGGCCAGGCGCGATAGAGGTGGAAGTTGTGGGACGTCTATCGGCTCTCAAGCTGGTGCTGCTGATCTGCGCCGCGCAGGTTCTCATTCAGATCGGCGCTTTCGTCTGGCCGGCTCTGCTGCCCGATCTGGTGCAGCGGTGGTCGCTGACTTATGGCGAGGCCGGCTGGATCACCGGCATCTTCTATGGCGCCTATATCGTTGCGGTGCCCGTGCTCGTCACACTGACCGACCGCGTCGATGCCAAGCGGGTCTATCTGTTCGGCGTAGCCGCGACCGCGCTCGCTCATCTGCTGTTTGCGCTTCTGGCCGATGGATTGTGGGTCGCGCTCGCAGCGCGTGCGCTTGCCGGCATCGGCTGGGCCGGGACCTACATGACCGGCCTCAAGCTCCTCGCCGACAAGGTCGACGCCAAGCTGATGTCGCGCGCCGCAGCCGGACATGCGGCGTCGATCGGGATTTCGGGTGCGGTCTCCTTTGCGTACGCGGCGTTCCTGGCCGATCTCGCCGGCTGGCCTGCCGCCTTCCTGACCTCGGGCGTCTGCGCCATGCTGGCCTTTCTGCTGGTGGCACTCCAGGTGCCGAGCGAAGGTGCTCCGCCGCGTGCGGGCGAGCAGGCGCTGTTCGATTTCCGGCCGGTGCTGCGCAATCGCTCGGCGATGGCCTACGCGGTCGCCTATTGCATCCACACCTTGGAAATGAGCGCGTTGCGCGGCTGGGGCGTTGCGTTCCTCGGCTTCGTCGCGATGCAGAGCAGCGCGTCCGCTACCATCATGTCGCCGACCATGGCGTTGACGCTGCTCGGGCTGCTCGGGACGCTGGCGAGCGTGCTCGGAAATGAAGCCGCGATTTTGATCGGCCGGCGTAGGCTGATTACGCTGGCGATGCTTGCCTCCGCGGCCTGCGCGCTCGTACTTGGATTTGTCGGCCCGCGCTCCTACCCGTTGGCGTTCGGCTTGATGGTGCTGTACGGGCCAATCGTCTGGCTCGATTCATCCTCGCTGACCGCGGGCACAGCGGGCACTGCGGAGCCTTCGCGCCGCGGCGCGACGCTCGCCGTGCACTCGATGCTCGGATATGTCGGCGGCTTCGTCGGTCCGCTCGCGGTCGGCTTTGTGCTCGATTGGCAAGGGGGCATGTCGGTGTCGGCATGGGCCACGGCGTTCACGCTGATCGCCGTGCTGATGCTGCTCGCGCTCGCTGCCTTCCTGCTGCTGCGCCCAGGCGCGCTCGCCGGCGATCGCAGCTCATAGGTTGAGGCGATCACACCTCCTCGGGAATGTTCACCCGGCCTGCGTCGATGAACAGCTCTTCCAGCGGCCGTTGCTGGCGCACGATCCCTTGCTGGGCGCAGTAGCGCTGCAGCGTCTCGAGGTTCTTGCGGTTCTTGTCCGTCAATCCGAACTCCCATGGGTCGGGACCGAGCACCGCGATCTGCTCCTCGAGCGCATTGCGCACCCAGGCGAGCGCGACGTTGCGCGGATTGAGGATGCGCCGGTAGGCGATCTCCTTGGCCTGATTGAACGCCTTCATCAGAGTGTTCGGCACCCAGGGATGGCGCTCGACCAGCTCGCGCTTGATCAGCGTCACATGCATGATCGGGAAGATGCCGGTCTTCTTGAAGTAGGCGACCTCCTCCTCCTTGTTGTCGGCGAACAGGCGCGCGATGCGCTTGTCGCCCTTGAGGAAGGCATGCGGCAGGTCGGGCGAGAGCAGGGCGTCAAGCTCGCCGTCGAGCATCATCTTCTCGGCGCGCACGCCGTCCGGCACGCGCTCGTAGCGCAGGCCAGCGGGCGGCGTGAAATCGACCGCATCCTCGCGCTCGACGAACCAGGTGACCTCGCGGTGTGGCGCACCGTAATGCTCCTCGCAGAATGCCACGCATCCACACATTGCCGGCGGCGAGAAACGTCGGCCCGCCGACGCCGCTTGCCGCGCAGGTCCGGCGGCGTCGCGATCCCCGTCGCCGTGTTGACGAAGACGAAGCCGTGCCGGAAACGCCGATGCAGGAATACCGGCAGCGCGAGTCCACGGGTAGTCGCGGTCGCGGGCGGCCAGATAGGCGGCGGCGTTGAACTCGCAGATGTCGAATTCGTGGCCGTGGCCCATGCGATGGTGGCGCTCGCCCGAGCCCATGCCGGAGAGCACGACGAGATCGATGCCGTCCGGCTTGACGGTGCCGTCGGCGAGCGGGCGAACGAAGTCGTAACCGCCGGCCGCGAAGGTGAGTTGTAGGCGCATGAAGTCATCCAGTTATTGCGATCGTGTCCAAGAAGGAGCTGAGAAAAGAGCTTGTGAGGGACATCATTTAAATCCATGTTACGGCCCCGTCCAAGCCGAGGAGTATCCTTTTCATGCGAGCATTGAAGTGGGTGCTGTCGGCAGCCGGTCTGGCGTTAGGTCTGACGTTCGTCGGACCCAGCGAGGCTCAGCCAGGCACGTTCACGTTGCGGGTCTGCAACAACACCGAGGATCCGGCGATGCTCGCGATCATCCACCGGGTCGGCGTGAACGATCGCCACTTCGTGGTGAAAGGCTGGTTCAACCTTGAACCGGGTTGCAATGAAGCATCGGGATTCCCGAAAGGCTTCTTCTATTTCTTCGCCTTTGTGCCTGGAAAGGAAGCCTACTGGGGTGGAGATCGCGCGAACACATGTGTCAGCAACCGCGGGAATTTTGAGCGCGTGGCGACGCCAAATTATGCCTGCCACGATGGCGAGGTGCTGATGCCCTTCGCCGAGATCCACGTCACCCAGGACGTGCACACGATCAATCTGGACTGATCCGCGTTTCAACGATGGACTGAATGATTGAGGGCAAGCTCGGAGCACCAAGTCCGCCCTTCAACGATATTGCGAGTTGAAGACTTATCTGACGGGCAGATTTGGTGCCGCGCCCGGCGACAGCGAAAGCGGCCGTACCGTCTTCTGGCTTTGCAGCTCTGGTCCCTCCTGCGAGGTCGCCTTGCGCTTGGTGCCGAACTGCACCGATGGGGTCGGCAAGGCGCCGGAGGTCACGCCAGACGAGACAGGAGCGCGTTCGGTCGCCATGCGTGCGCTCGACGGGTCCTGGGCGAAGCTCGGTGCGGCAGCGACCGACGCAGCGCCTATCACGGCCAGCGCTGCAATCGTCCTACGACGGTTCATTTCAAGGGCTCCTGTTGGTCGCGTCGCCGTGAGTCGTGTCGCCCGTCTGCTTTTGCGACCGTAGCATCCGTTCGCGGCCGCATCCTACATAATTTTCCAGATGTGAAAAGGTTGCGTCGGGATTGTGGCTCCAGCCCGACTTACGACAATTTAATCACGATTCTGAGGGCATTTCCTGAGGTCGGACTGATGGCGATCTGAATGTTCGACTACGAGGACGGGCATGCGCGATTGCAAAGAGATATTCGACGTCATTACAGGCGACTAGCGCTACCAGCGTAACCTGGACTGGGGCGAAGTGCGGCCGGGCCATCCGGAAGGAACCATTCGGGCGCACATTGCGGAACTCGAGCGCAATCTCGCGCAGCTGCGCGCGAAGCTGTCGGAGACCGATTACTGGCGGCTCAAGGTGCTCGTTCACACCCATGACACGTTCAAGGCTGAGGCGCAGCCGGGCGCGTCGATCGCGGCACCTAACAGCCACGCTTCGCTGGCGCGGGCGTTTCTCGCCGAGTTCTGCGACGACGCCGACATGCTGGCGATGGTCCAGTACCACGACGAGCCATTCGCGCTGTGGCGTCAGCTCACGCTCAAGGGCCGATTGAACGAGGAGCGTCTGACGACGCTCCTGACCAGCATCCGCGATTGGAATCTGTTTCTGGCTTTCAACATTATTGATGGATGCACGCAAGGAAAGCAGCGCGACTCGTTGCGATGGCTGTTCCGGGTAGTCGCTGAGCGCGTAGAGTCGACGTTTTGTGAGGCGGATATTCTTTGATCGGCGGCGCCGTTTACTTCCGCGCATGCCCGGGTCCATAATTGTGGCCTCACCGTCCGGGACATGGGAGCGAACCGATGCAGACCGCTTCTCGCAAATTCCTGTCGATCCCCCGCTTCCTCGAACGGATCAGCCGCCTCGTCGTGGCTTTTCTTATTGTCGCCTGCGCCGGCGCGATGCTCACGCCCGCGCGCGCGGACGGCGTCGGACCCTTGTCGATCGCCAAGACCGGCCACTTCTTCGTCGGCGGCAAATATGTGGACACCAAAGACGGCCCGGTGCTCGCCGGCCAAGCCTATGTCGAATACTACATCCCGACCAACCGCACGCATCCCTACCCGATCGTGATGATCGAGGGCTGCTGCCTCGCGGGCGCAGGCTACATGGGCACGCCCGACGGCCGCGATGGCTGGGGCCAGTATTTCCTCTCCAAGGGCTATGCCGTCTACATCATGGACCAGGTCGGCCGCGGCCGCTCGCCCTATGTCGAGGCGGTCTATGGGCCGAAGTCGATGCGATCGCCAAAATCGGTCGAGCGCGATTTCATCGCCTATGAGAAATACAATCTTTTCCCGCAGGCGAAATTGCACACGCAGTGGCCGGGCAGCGGCACGGTCGGCGATCCGATCTTCGATCAGTTCATGGCGGAGACGCTGCCCATGATCGGCGATGCCAAGGTCCGCGAGGCGGTCAACCGCGACGCCACGATCGCACTGCTCGACCGGATCGGCCCTGCGATCCTGATGCCGCATTCGCAGTCCGCCGCTCCGGTGTGGCTCGTGGCGGATGCGCGGCCGCAACTCGTCAAGGCGCTGCTGATGGTCGAGGCGGGCACCTCGTCATTCTACGAGGTGAAACTGGTCGGCGCGCCGAACTGGTTCGAGGACGGCCCATTGACCAAGCCGTTCGGCGTGACCTATGCGCCCATCACCTACGATCCCCCGGTGAACGGCGTCGAAGATTTTGGCCTCGTGCGGCAGGAGAAGCCCGACGCGCCCGATCTTGCCCGCTGCTGGCGGCAGAAGGAGCCGGCGCACAAGCTGATCAACTTCAAGAATATCCCGACGCTGCAGATGTCCGCCGAAGCCTCCTTCGGCGCGCCGACCGCCCATTGCAACGCCGCCTTCCTGAAACAGGCCGGCGTGCCGGTCGACTTCATCCGACTTGCCGACATCGGCATTCGCGGCAACGGCCACTTCCTGATGCTGGAGAAGAACAATCTCGAAATCGCCGCTGTGATCGCCGATTGGCTCGACAAGCACGTGACGCCGAGCGAAACGGACAGCCGGCGAGAAGACGGCGCGCTAGTTGAGGGTGCTCGCCACCGTTTTCGACATAGCAGTTTGATTTTCGTTGGCGTCCACGGCAGGGCTCGAACCTGCGACCTGCGGATTAGAAATCCGCTGCTCTTCCGGCTGAGCTACGTGGACTTTGTGCCGGGCGTTTTTGGGTCGTCTTGCCCGCGATGCGCGCGGAGGACGGCGAACTCGGTGCGGGAACGCCAATTATCAGCATATGGGGGGTGTGGCCACCCCGCAAGCCGGGGAACCCGACGTGATACGACGCGAAAACGGGCGCAACGGCCAAGGTGCGCAGGCATACCAGGCGTCGCGAAAC
>CAVUXO010000015.1:0-5313 GCA_963745515.1 uncultured Alphaproteobacteria bacterium | reverse complement strand
CTCAATTGAGATTCCGACGGAGATGCCCCGCGATCCTCCACCGCTTGAAACTCCGACGCCAACACCGCCGCCGCCGCGTTACAACGGCTTCGCGCACGACAATTTCGACAGCGAAATCTCGCTGCGCGACGTCGTCGGCGAGCCGCTGGTGCACAACAAAGTATGCTGTCCGTTCCATGACGACGCGACGCCGTCGTGCCACATCTACCACGACCACTATCACTGCTTCGCCTGCGGCGCGCATGGCGACGCCATCAGCTGGTTGATGGAGGTCGAGGGCCTGAGCTTCACTGCCGCGCAGGATGCGCTCGCCTGCTGGGAGCCACGGCAACGGCCGGCGGCGGAGCTCGAGGACGACGGCAAGACGCTGGAGCGTGCGCGCAAACTATGGGATGCGGCGCAGCCGATCGCCGGCACCCGCGCCGCGGACTATCTCACGTTTCGGCACATCGACGTCGACCAGCTGCCGAGCGGCGACGCGGCGGCGCTGCGCTTTCACCCGAATTGCGCGTTCGGCGAAGGCGTTCGTCACCCGTGCCTACTGGCGCTGTTTCAGGACGTCGACAGCGACGCCTTCGCCGGCATCCACCGCATCGCATTGACGGCGAGCGCGTTCGCGCCTGGCGGCACGGTCGAGCGCCGCATGCTGGGGCGCTGGCCGGGCCGTCGCGCCATCAAGCTGTGGCCGGCGAGCCGCGTGCTGTTCGTCGGCGAAGGCGTCGAAACGGTGTTGGCGGCAGCGACCCGCCTCGCGCACAAGGGCCATCCGTTGCGCCCGGCCTGGGCGCTGGCCTCCGCCGGAGCGCTCGCGCGCTGCGGGCCGATCGCCGACGTCGATTGCGTCGTCATCCTGGCCGACAACGATCCGACCGGACGTCGCGACGCGCAGAATTGCGCGCAGCGCTGGAGCGCCGGCGAGCGCAAGGCCGTCGTGCTGACGCCGAGGCGCGAGGGCGAAGACTTCAACGACATCGTGCGCCGGAGGGCGTCATGAGCGCGAGCAATGGCGTCCTGCCCGACCCGAGCGAGCCCGACTACACGGTGCAGGTGTTTCCCCCGCGCTCGAAGGCGAACGGCGCGGGCATGACCAGCGACAGTGCGAGCGCCTATGCCCCGGAACCGTGGCCGACGATGGCGCCCGCAGCGTTTCACGGGCTGGCCGGCGAGGTGGTATCGACGATCCTTCCGCACACCGAATCCGACCCGGTGGCGCTGCTGCTGCAGTATCTGGCAAGCTTCGGCAATGTGATCGGCCGCAATCGTTACTACCAGGCCGAGGACACCCAGCACTTCGGCAACCTGTTCGTGATTCTGGTCGGCGACACCTCGAAGGCGCGCAAGGGCACCTCCGCCGAACGCATTCGTACCATCTTCAAGGCGGTCGATCTGACCTGGGCCAGTGAGCGGATGAAGGGCGGAGTGTCCTCCGGCGAGGGCATCATCAGCCAGGTGCGCGACGAGGTGCGCGGCATGCGCAAGGGCGTAGAGGAGATCGTCGACCCCGGCGCCGGTGACCCACGCTTCCTGCTGATGCTGCACGAATTTTCGCAGGCGCTAGTGGTGCTCAAGCGCGAGGGCAACACGCTGTCGCAGGTGCTGCGCGACGCCTGGGATGGTCGCGAGCGGCTGGAGACATTGACCAAGCACGCGCCGACCAAGGCGAGCAACGCCTGCATCTCGATCATCGCCCACATCACCGTCGAGGAGCTGCGCGCCAAGCTCGACGAGACCGCAATGGCCAACGGCTTTGCCAACCGGTTCCTGTTCGCCTGCGTGCGGCGCTCCAAGCTGCTGCCGTTCGGCGGCGCGCTCGCCGCGGAGGTGGCGCAGCGATTGGGCGAGCAGACCAAGGAAGCAATCATAGCGGCACAACTGACGACAGGCGTGACCATGAATGCGCCAGCGCAAGCGCTGTGGCGCGAGGTCTATCCCGAGCTGGCGCGCGGCGGCGATGGGCTGCTGGCGCACATCACTTCGCGCGCGGAGGCGCAGACTGTGCGGCTGGCGCTGCTCTATACCCTGCTCGACCGCGCCGAGGCGATCGACGCGGTGCACCTCGAAGCCGCGCTCGCGGTCTGGCGCTACTGTGAAGCCTCGGCACGCTACATCTTCGGCGACCTGCTGGGCGATCCGGCAGCTGACACCATCCTGCAGACATTGCGGCGGAGGAAGCCGGCCGGCATGGCCAAGCGGGAGATCATCGACCTGTTCGGCCGTCACCTGCGCGCCGCCGCCATCAACGCCGCGCTCGGCTTGCTGGAGCGAACCGGCAAGGTGCGCTGCGAGCAGCAGCCGCAAGCGAGCGGCGCTGGGCGCCCGCGCGAGATGTGGTTCGCGCAGTGAGAGGAGATACTCCGATGTCAACGACCCCGGAAACCGAGCTGCCGCGATTGCGACAACAATTGCTGGAGACAACTGCCACAACTGCCGTCAGCGGCGGCCGATATCCGTTCGTGGTCGAAGCGCTCACCTGGACGCTGGCATTCCACATCGCGCGGTTATTCGCAGCAGATCAGGCGAGAGAGCTGGCGGCCGCCACGGCGCAGTTGCTGCGCCACCAAGTGGAAGTGAACGTCGAGGATTTGAGGCGTCCGCAATGACCAATGCCGAAGTAGAAGAGCTCATTAAGGACACGTTCGATTGCATCTTGCATCTTCGCGAGGTGAAGGCGGCGGAATACTCCGAGGACAGCGACGTCCTTAGCAATTTCCGTCGCAATGGTGAGGACATGGGCGTGCCTATGGAGGTGATATGGCGCGTCTACGCTGGCAAGCACTGGGACGCGTTGAGCCAGTACGTTCGCGACATCGGCAACGGCACTCGCCGCGTGTTGAGTGAGCCGATAGAGAGCCGGATCGACGATCTCATCCTGTATCTTTGTCTGTTCAAGGCCATGCTGCGAGAGCGATCCGCGCGGCATGTGGGCGGGACAGCATGAGCACGCCGACCCGCAGTGTGGCACCAATTACAAGTTGAGTGAGGGGGTCGGAATTTGCTCGCAAATCTGCGAGCAAATTGCGAGCAAATCCCGAGGTGCCTGGAATTTGCTCGCTTTTGTCGCGGCGATTGCGAGCAAATTCAGTTGCCTAAATAGATTATTTTTCAATGACTTAGGAATTTGCTCGCATTTTGTCGCAAGTTCGCGGCCCCTTGTATTTTTGCAACCGCAAAGGATTACCAAAAAATAAAAAAATAATAATAATATCAATATATTAGTATCATAATAAAGGTGTGTCCTTTATGCAACAGGAGGTCAAAACTCTCCTCTCTCGAAGGAGCCTGCAACTCTGCGAGCAAATACCAACCATCGGTAGAATGACCATTTTTTTACCTCGATGGAACTGAGGGCGGATAACGATCCTTTTATAGGCTCTCGCCGATCACGGCTAATGGGGCCAGGGGGGATAGTGAAAAACATTGACTACCCCCAATCTCAAGGCGCGGCGGCGGCCGATTCCGGCTAAAGTGCTCTTTTTTCAATGATTTAGATGCGATCGTCGCGGGTTAATGCTAATCTCCGGCATCCAATCGAGATCGGACTCTCCTTATGTCTCGTGGCCGCCGGTCCGCCGCCGCCCTTAGCGTGGTTCCCCTGGTTCCCGGAGGGGGCCGTCCGCCACCGCCCGCCGGCCTGGACCGTCTCGAGCGGCGGATCTGGCGGGACGTGGTCGACGCGCTGCCGGCACATTGGCTCGACCCGGCCGCCCAGCTAGTGCTCCGCCGCCTGGTCGCCCAGGCCGCCATCGCCGAGCGGCGCGAGGCCCGGCTCCGGCAGCTTCGGGCACAGGGCAAGGACGACGGCGAGGACGCCGATGCCCTGGCCGCCCTGCATGGCGTATCGGCCAAGATCGTCGCCTACCTGTTGGGTCAGCTGCGCGCCACGCCGCGCTCGCGGATGGTCTCGCGTGCCGCCGGCCCCGAGGTCGAGGGCGCACCCAAGTTCCGCCCGTGGGACATCCGTGCCTAGACGCGAGCAGAATGCGGACGACGCCAAGGTGACCGGCGCCGACGTCATTGCCTTCATCGAGACGGTCTGCTTCGTGCCGGAGGGCAAGTTCGTCGGCCAGAAACTGCAGCTCCAGGAGTGGCAGAAGACCGAGATTTGCCTCATCTACGACAACTCACACGGCACCCGGCGGGCAATCATCTCGATGGGGCGCAAGAACGCAAAAACAACCCTTGCCGCCTGCCTGCTACTCGCGCATCTCTGTGGTCCGCCCGCGCGCAACAAACCCAACAGTCAGCTGTTCTCGGCGGCGCAGAGCCGCGATCAAGCGGCGATCATCTTCGCGCTCGCGGCCAAGATGGTGCGCCTGAATCCCGAATTGGCACAGGCGGTCACTATCCGGGAAACCGCCAAGGAATTGCTTTGCCCCGAGCTCGGGACGCGCTACCGCGCGCTCAGCGCCGACGCCACCACGGCGTATGGGCTGTCGCCGGCGCTAATCATCCACGACGAGCTTGGTCAGGTCCGTGGGCCGCGCTCGCCGCTTTACGAGGCGTTGGAGACCGCCACCGGTGCGCAGGAAGATCCCCTCTCGATCATCATCAGCACGCAGGCTCCGACCGACGCCGACCTGTTGTCGGTCCTGATCGACGACGCGCAGGCTGGGCATGATCCACACACGGTGCTGTCGCTCCATACCGCGCCCATGGACCTGGACCCCTTCGCCGAGGCGACGATCAAGCGGGCGAACCCGGCGTTTGGGACCTTCCTCAACGCCCGCGAGGTGCTCGCCATGGCGCAAGACGCCAAGCGCATGCCAGCGCGCGAGGTCGAGTACAGAAATCTGGTCCTGAACCAACGGATCGAAACCTCGAATCCGTTTGTTTCGCCGGCGGTGTGGAAGGCCTGCGGCGGTCCGGTGGGCTCGCTCGCCGGCCTTCCGCTCTACGGTGGGCTCGACCTCTCCGAGGTGGCGGATCTCACGGCGTTGGTTTTGATCGGTTGGCGTGACGGCAAATGGCGAGTTGAACCAACGTTTTGGCTGCCGGCGGAGGGATTGAGCGACAAGGCGACGCGCGACCGCGTTCCCTACGACATGTGGCGCGCCGAGGGTCATTTGCAGGTGACGCCGGGCAAGACCGTTTCTTATGAGTTCGTCGCCCATCATCTGCGCGGGCTATTCCAGCGCTACAACGTCCAGAAGATTGCTTTCGACCGTTGGAACATGCGGCATTTGTTACCCTGGCTGCTGAGGGCCGGCTTCAGTGAGCAATTCGTCAAGGACCACTTCGTCGAATTTGGCCAGGGCGTCGCCAGTATGAGCCCGGCGTTGCGGGATCTCGAGCAGGTCCTCCTCGAGGGTGAGC
>CAVUXO010000014.1:0-383577 GCA_963745515.1 uncultured Alphaproteobacteria bacterium | reverse complement strand
TTCGCCCATAAGGATTGGGGAAAAACTATGACCAAGAAACCTGAAACCAGCCCGCACTCCAAAAGCCCCAGCGCCCTAAAACATGGGGCCTACTCCACAATCGCCTTTCTTAGGGGAGAAGATCCAAAACAATTTACGCAACTGGTTCTGGATTTAACTGAAGAATGGGCGCCACTCGGTGCCATGGAAGTGGAAACCGTCTTCGCCCTTGCAGGACTTATCTGGAGCAGGCGTCGCATCCAGAGTTCCATTGCCGCTCAAGTCCTCATGTCGAGGATGGATCCAAGTCATCCCACTTATGACAAGGCCCTCCACGAGACGACTACTTGTCACGCCGATCTTTCCATCTTGGAGGACAATCCACAGTACGCTGCAAAGTGCTTGGAAACATATGCTCTTGAGGTGCGCATGGATTTTTTGACAAAATACCCCCGCACAAATTATCCGAGCGAGGCAGAGTGGGCTTTAGCAATTTGCGAGGAATTGAAAATGAAAATTCGCCAGCAGCTAGAGCTCTTCGAACCGATGTTATCACAATTCGAGAGCGGCATTTACCCCACTGCCCTCACGGAGTCAGCAAACGTCGTCCGGGACGACCTCTACGAAAAAGAACAGAATCAGCTTGAGCGCATCGACAATAGGATCGATCGCCTGCTTAAGCGGCTTTATACACTCAAAGGCATGAAACCAATGCTGGTCAGCCCCCTTCTAAACACTCACGTTCCACAACAAAAAAAGCTTCCAATGGACAAATCAGCCCCGGCGCAACACTGAGCACAGCCGCCTTGAGCTCGGCGCCATCTTAGACTTGATCGGCTCGGGACACCTGTTGTTTCCACCGGGGGGCTGATGAGCAACGTCGACGGAAGCCCCAAATTCAATTTCAGGACGGCCTATCTGTCGCTGCAGGCCCTTTCGGGGGAAGCACTACCAAGTGTGCTTCCGCAGCCAATGATCTTCGGACCAACAAACTTTTGAATCGAATTTCGACTGCTACTTTTACGAGCTCAATACAACTTCTAGACGCAGACTCGACAATTTGATTTGGACTTGTTGCTGGAAAAACAGCGACTTAGAAATCGGCCAAAGAGAGCAAGACAAAACCCGCACCTTCAATCGGCGTCGCTGCCTTGCCGACGGGCAAGCGCAAGCGCCTCACCCAGCCGACCATTCGCTTGCTCGATCAGCCGCAGGCCATCGTCGACATTGCAGCCGTTGAGCAACAGAACGGCCAATTTGACGCTGCCGTTGGCACGCCGCAGCGCGTCGCGTGCCGCCTCATGGTCGCAGGACGTGAGCCGCACCAGCATCTCCTCGCTGCGCTGGACGAGCTTCCGGTTTGTCGCCTGCACGTCCACCATGAGGCCGTGGTAGACGCGGCCAAGAAGGATCATGAGGACGCTGGACAGCACGTTGAGCGCGATCTTCTGAGCCGTGCCAGCTTTGAGCCGGGTCGAACCCGCAATCGGCTCGGCGCCGGTGTCGAGCAAAACAGGATGATCGGATTCTGCGAGCAGCGGGGTGTCCGGATTGTTCGCAATTCCAATCGTCAACGCCCCCCGCGCCTTGGCCTCACGCAGGCATGCGAGAGTAAATGGCGTCGTGCCGCTCGCCGCCACCGCAATAAGGACGTCATGGCGATCGATCACACAATCTCCGACAAGGCGCTGCGCCAAGCCCACTTCATCCTCGGCCCCTTCGACCGCGCGCAGCAGGGCCTCCCGGCCCCCGGCCATCAACAGCACGAGGCGCTCCTCCGGCCAGCTGAAGGTCGGCATCAGCTCCGCCCCGTCCTGGACCGCCAGGCGGCCTGAGGTTCCCGCCCCGGCGTATACCAGCCGACCGCGAAAGCGCAGGCGCGCCTCCATGGCGATCGCCGCCTGCTGCAGGGCACTCCGAGCGGCCCGCGCGGCCGCGACCGCATCAAACTGCGCCTCGATCATCGCGTCGACGATCTCGTCGGCCTGCCAGAGATCGATCCCCGCATAGCGGGAACTCGGTCCTTCCGTACTCATGAGGGAACTCAAATGTTCGCTACACGACAACCTATTCGATACCTACATCGTTCTTATGGGTCGTTTCCGGAAGGTCCTGAGAATGCAGGTCGGCACACTCCTGGTCGGCGTTGACGGCGGTGGAACTCACTGCCGCGCCCGGCTGTGTGCAGCCTCAGGCGCTCGGCTCGCCGAGGCAGTGACGGGCCCTGCGAACATTCGGCTCGGGTTCAAGCCCGCCATGATCGCCGTCATGTCTGCGATCGAGCAATGCCTTGATCAGGCTGGGCTTTCAAGGCGCGATATGGACCGGGTCACGGCCTGCCTTGCGCTTGCGGGCGCGAGCGAACCAACCCAATTGGCACTCGCCCGGCGACAGAAGTATCCATTCGCGCAGACCGTCCTGGTCACCGATGCACAAGCCGCCTGCGTTGGCGCTCATCAGGGTGGCGATGGCGGCGTGATCATCGTGGGAACCGGCACGATCGGCTGGGGCGAGTTCCATGGCCGCCAGTTGCGTGTTGGCGGATGGGGTTTGCCGATCTCGGATGAAGGAAGCGGCGCCTGGCTCGGCTGTGAAGCCTTGCGCCGTGTGCTCTGGGCCCACGACGGACGCGTGCCCTGGACCGGTCTTCTCGATGAGCTGTTCGATCACTTCCGGCGCGAGCCGCACGCCATCGTGCGTTGGACCACGCGGGCTTTACCGCGCGATTACGGCTCCTTCGCACCCCTCGTCGTCAGCCACGCGAGCAAGCAGGACCCGGTCGCGATCGAGCTCATGCGACTTGCCGCAGACCATATCGATGCACTGGCGGCCCGCCTCCTGGCCGCAGATGTTCGCCCGCTCGCACTGGTCGGTGGTCTGGCGAATATAATGGCGCAATGGGTTTCGCCAGACACCCGCATGCATCTGATTCAACCGGCGGGCGATGCTCTTGATGGCGCCATTGCGCTTGCACGCGTCGCCGCCGAGAACCAGTTGCAAACAACGGATGTGCATGATGCTCGGGGCTGAGCTCCAGATGGCAAGTGAGCTGCAGGAGGCTCCAGATGCGGTGCGACGACAATTCGACGTACTCACCGGACCACTGGCGGCATTGATCGAGTGGTCGCGGCGGACCAAGCCTACGCTCGTCGTGACCTGTGCGCGCGGAAGCTCCGCCCACGCAGCGACATTTGCCAAGCACCTGTTTGAACGGCACCTCGGGATCCCAGTTGCCGCCGCTGCCCCCAATGTCGCCACGATCTACCGGCGCCCGCTGCAGCTCAAGAACCAGTTGCTGCTCACCATCTCGCAATCGGGCCAAAGCGACGACCTCACGGAGTTCGCTTTGATGGCCAAGGCCGCCGGCGCGCTCACCGCCGCGATCGTCAATGAGACGGACAGCCCGCTCGCGACTGCTTGCGACATCGTGCTGCCGATGGCAGCAGGGCCGGAGCTCAGCGTCGCCGCAACGAAATCCTTCGTCGCCAGTTTGGCCATGCTGTTGCGGGTCGTCGCCGAGTGGAAGGGGGATGATGCCCTGCGCGCTGCAATCAGGCGCCTTCCAGAAAGGCTCGCGCTCGCGACCACGCTCGAGTGGAATGAAGCGCTGGATCCATTCTCGCGCGCTGCCAGTCTCGTCACCATTGGGCGGGGACCAACGCTCGCCATCGCACGCGAGGCCGCCCTCAAGCTCAAGGAAACCTGCAATCTTCACGCCGAGGCCTTCAGCAGTGCCGAGTTCCAGCATGGTCCGATGGCGCTGGTCTCGCAGCACTATCCACTGTTGCTATTCATGCCGACGGATGCCGCTGCTGCCGGAATGCCGGAATTCGCGGCCGACCTGCGGCGCAAAGGAGCCCTGGTATTTGCAGCCGAGCATGGTCAAGCGACTGCCGGCAGGCTGCCGGTCTTGCCGCCTGAGCATCCGGACGTTGATGCCGTTTGCCTGATACAGACATTCTATGCGCTCGCGGTCCGCATGGCCGTCCGTCGCGGCACAAACGTCGACCAGCCACGCCACCTCCAGAAGGTGACACGAACGCGATGAGACAAGCCGAAAAGCACGCCATCGTGGCAGACAGGGTGTTCGACGGCACCGCCGTCGTGGACAATGCGGCCGTCATCATCGAAGGCCCGCGAATTCTCGCCGTGGTCCCACAAGATGCCATACCGGGCAACATGCCGCGATGTGTTCTGCCGGACGGCGCCTGGCTCGTGCCCGGGTTTATCGACGTGCAGGTGAACGGCGGCGGTGATGTGCTTTTCAACGACGAGCCCACGCCGGACGGAATTCGCGCCATCGCCGCCGCTCATCGCCGCTTTGGGACGACGGCGCTGCTGCCGACGCTGATCACCGATACGCCGGAGAGGATGCTGAGCGCACTCGCCGCAGTCGAGGCACTCGTCGACACAGAGCCTTCGATCCTTGGCATTCATCTCGAAGGCCCGTTCCTCTCACCTGAGCGGCCAGGCGTGCATGAGGTGCGCCACATCCGTACCCCGAGCAACAACGACCTCGCCGTCCTCACGGCCCCCCGCCGCTCCGTCACCGTCGTGACGCTCGCACCGGAACGGATGCCTGCGGGTTTCATCCGTGCGCTTGCTGCCGCCGGGGTGCGGGTCTGTCTCGGTCACTCGATGGCAAGCTACACCGACACACGTGCCGCCATGGCGGAAGGGCTTTCGGGCTTTACGCATTTGTTCAACGCCATGCCCGGGCTCGGCAGCCGCGATCCTGGTCCGATCGCAGCGGCACTGGAAAGTGAGGGCGTCTGGTTCGGCATGATCGTAGATGGCGTGCATGTTCATCCTGCAACGCTCCGCCTTGCGTTGCGCGGGCTTGCACGGCCCATGTTGGTGACCGATGCCATGCCGCCCGTCGGCGGCAGTCGCCCGGGGTTCACGCTCTACGAGGAAGACATCACAGTGCAGGAGGGACGATGCACGCGGAAGGACGGAACGCTCGCGGGCTCGGTGCTCGACATGGCGAGCGCGCTACGCAATTGCGTTCGGCTGCTAGACGTCCCGCTCCAGACCGCGCTGCAATTTGCTTCTACCAATCCGGCGGAGTTTCTTGGCCTCGGACATTGGCTCGGTCGTCTCGCGCCGGGCTATCGCGCCGACATGGTAGCGCTCAATCCAGCCGGCATTGAGGTGTTGGACACTTGGGTTGCCGGAATGCGAGCCGGAGCGTCCCCGGAGTGATTGTTGATGGAATCGACGGCTCAAAACGGCCGAAAGGAGAATGGCGCGGGACGGTCGTAAGGTGAGGAGCGCGGTCCGTTGTTGCGGCCGTCGTAGCCTCGATCACGCGAATTGTTCGCGCGGCTCGGTTCGGGCTGGCGCGGTGCCCATCCCCACGCACCCCAACTCCACGGCGACCGCGCAGGCTGAACACCTGCTTCCGCCGGCGCAGGGTTATGATGCCGTCGAGTGCGGGTCGTGGAGGCGGTGGCTTCACCGCCTTCCCGGCGCGAGACGAGAGCGTAGCGAGCGTCCACTGCACGTCCCTTGGCATCGCGGCGAAGATACTCAGTCCGTTTTCCCCGTCGCTCACCGTCAGCACCGGCACTCACGAGCAGGCGTCTTGCGTCCGGTGATGGCGGATCGAGCTGTGCGCGGGGAGCGCGATACGCCCAGACGGCCTGCATGATGGGCTCGAAGATGGGGAGTGCCACACTCGCACCGGTCTGTCCCGACCCGAGCGTCCGCCGCCGGCCGTCAGCGTTGTCGTAACCAACCCACACCGCCACCGTTGCATCATTCGAAAAGCCGACGAACCAGGCGTCGTTCTCGTCGTCCGTCGTTCCGGTCTTACCTGCCACATAGGGCGCTAGCGAGCCAATCCGATGGGCCGTGCCGCGCTGAACCACGCCCTGCAGAATCGTCTTGAGCTGATAAAAGGAGGCTCGATCGGCGCCACCGACTTGCTCCAAAGCGGACGAATGCCGATACACGATATTGCCGTTCTGCTCGATCGCTTCAATCGCATGCGGCAACGGCCGCATTCCTTCGTTGGCGATCGTCGCGTAGAACTGCGCGAGATCGATTGGCCGCACCGGCTGGGCACCGAGGACAAATGGATAGTACCGCTCGCACTCCTTGTAGATTTTCAGCTCCACGGCGAGTGCGCAGACCTGGTCCAGGCTCGCCGGGGCGTTGGACGCAATGCCCCCGTCAAGGAGACTCACCGTCGCGAGATTTCGAGATTTCTCGAGTGCTGATCGAAGCGTAATGATACCCGAGGTGCTGCCGTCGTAGTTCTTCGGAGACCAGTAGTCCTCACTGCGCTTGCTGGGCTGGATCGGCGGAAGCGTAATGTCCTGGTCACGCACGAGCGTGTTCGGCTGCAGACCTTTTTGTAAAGCCGCGAGATAGGTCAACGGCTTCAACGAGGAACCGGGCTGGCGAATGGACTGGGTCACTCGGTTGAGCTGGCTACCGGCATAAGAAAAGCCGCCGGCCATCCCGAGAATGCGGCCGGTCTTGTTCTCGATCACGACCGCGGCCCCTTGCACGACCGGGCGAACACGCAGCTCTGCCCGTGCTGTTCTTGCCTTCCCTTCCGCCACGCGAACCCAGATGACGTCGTGAAGCTTGAGGCTGCGAAGGATTGATCCGTTGCCGGAGAGCGACAGAATGCGGCCATCTGACACGCCAACACGAATTGCTTGGCCCCTTCGCGTGCCTCCCGTCTCGATGACGACCGCAGCCTTCCATTGAATGTCACGAGGCAGGCGAGCACTTTTTAACGCTTGCAGCCAGTTGGGGTTCGCGGATGGATCGGGCTCCGCCGTGAAGTCGCTCGATTGCGGCCGAGAGATTGAGCTCCGGTCCCTGGAACTCCACCCGACCTGCATTCCTCTCGTAGTTCGCCAAGCCCTCCTGCAACGCGAGCTCCGTTGCCTGCTGCAAGTCGGGCTGCAGAGTGGAGCGGATACGATAGGAACCAACGCGAAACGCGCTGAGGCTGCTCGTGGCTGCGAGCTCGCGGCCGACATAGTCCGCAAAATACGATCCAGGGGCTCGTTCGACCTGGTCGTCCGGCACGATATCCGGAAAGGCAGCGCGCGCCTGCTTGTTCTCCGCGGCTGTGATTGCGCCATCGTCCTGCATGCGACCCAGCACGTACCGGAATCGCTCCCGGGCACGATCCGCATTTCGGACCGGATTGAAGTAGTTCGGCCCCTTGGTGATCCCGGCCAGCAGGGCGCCTTCGCCTAAGGTCAGGTCCCGCGCCGATTTGCCGAAGTAGCTGCGCGCAGCCATCTCGACCCCGGAAGCGCCCCGTCCCAGGTAGATTGAATTCAAATACAGTTCCAGGATCTCCGGTTTGCTGAGCGTTCTTTCGAGGCGTGACGCCAGAACCATTTCACGCATCTTGCGTTCGTAGCTGAGCTCATCTCCGACCAGAAGGTTCTTCACGACCTGCTGCGTGATCGTCGATCCGCCCTGTGGACGCCCGGCCTGTGTCAGGTTGCCGATAAAACTGCGCACCAACGCACGCTCGTCGATCCCTTTATGTTCATAGAAGCGCTTGTCTTCTGCCGCCGCGAATGCCCGCTGCACGTGAGCTGGAATCTCAGACAAGCTGACCCAGACCCGGCGCTGGTCCCGCTCGTGGATCTCCCCAAAACGCTCGCCCTTGAGGTCGAGCACCTCGCTTGCGCCCGGCAGACGCCCACCCTTGAGACGTGTATGGTCGGGGAGACCAGCGAGTGTCTGATTGTAGAACCCGATCACTTCTTGGATATCGATCACCGGGGTGGCGATCGTCTCGTTCTTGCAGAATTGTCGATAGGCGACATGCAGGTCGGAGATTTTGATCCCCCGGAATGCCGCATAGCCGCCGGAGGCGGCCTCCGGGTCGTCCATCGCGGTAGCAATCAGATCGTCGATATTGATGGCCTCGACGTCAAATGCGCGTTTCATTCGCTCACAGCCGGCGCGCAGGAGGTCGATCACATGCTGCTGATCCGCGGTGGGATCGAAGGATGTCCTCGGTTCCGGCTCGGTCGCAAGCTGACTGAAAGTCAACGCAACAGCGAAAATCTTGACGAGGACAGCATCCATCTCAACTCGCAGCTCATTGAGGTTCCACAGACCTTAAGAACCATTCCGACGCCTGGCCGTTCCGCTGACGAGGCCGTATTCGCCAATGTGAACACGGCCCAATTGCAAGAGCTGCCTTATGGGGACCGGCCCCCGTAGCGGGGATCGTGGAACGACGGGGCTGTCAGAGACATCAACAGCCAGGCGCAAAACGGAGCGCGCAGACTAGCCCGATACTGGGCTCAGTCACTTGTACTTACGGCCAGGGAGTCTGTACTTACGATCATGCGCCCGACATGAGCCCAGGAGGCGCTCCGCTCAATACTCGTCGAACATGCGCTGGATCTCGTCCATGTTCGAGGTCTTGGTCAACGCAAGGGTCAAGAGCAGCGCCGCCTTCTGCGGGCTCAAGTTGTCGGCGACCACCATGCCGGACTCGTACCAGTTGTTGCCGCGCACGATGCGGCCTTCGCCGACCCGCGAGCTCTGCACCACCACGGCGCTGCCCTTCTTGATGATGTCTTCAAGCTCCTTGTCGAGCCCGTTGGGCGCGCCGGCGCCGACGCTGGCAATCACGATGCCCTTCGCGCCAAGGCCGACCATCGCATTGGCCACGCCCGCACGCGTGCCGGTGTGGATATAGGCGACCTCGACGTAGGGCATGCTCTGGACGCCCGTGAGGCTGAACTCGCTGTTGACGGTGTGGCGCCGGTGCGGCGTCCGGTAATATTCGATCTTGTCAGGGTCGATATAGCCGAGCAGCCCCAGATCCCGCGTGCGGAATGTCTGCAGGTGGTAGGTGTTGGTCTTGGTCACGTCGCGTGCGGCATTGATTTCGCCGTTGAACGCCACGAGCGCGCCCTTGCCACGAGATGCCGGCGCGCTCGCAAGCCGCACGGCATCGAGGAGATTCATCTGCGCATCGGAGCTCAGCGCATTGAATGGACGTTGCGCGCCCGTGACCACGATCGGCTTGTCGCTGTGCACGGTCAGGCTGAGGAAATACGACGTCTCCTCGATCGTGTTGGTGCCTTGCACGTAGACAAGTCCGTCCACCTCCGGCGACCGCAACACCTCCTCTGCCCGCAGCGCGAGCTTGCGCAAGTCATCATACGATCCCTGACCGTAGGGGTTGCCCTTGTCGACCTCGACCCGCGCGACCTTCGCGATCTCGGGCAACGGCTCAAGCATCTGCTCGCCGGTGAGCCGCGGGTTGCCGCTGAGCCGGTAGCGCAACAAGTCCATCCGGTCCTTGCCCACACTCGGCAAGGTCCCGGGCCCGATCAGCAACTGGATTCTCGGCAGATTGCGCGCGTTGTCCGTAGAGCGCGCGGAGGGCGAAGCGGGCTGCGCTTGCGCCATCTGGAGTGACTGCTGCGCGCCGGCACTCGTTGCACCCAGCGCCGCGGACACACCACTGGCCGCGCCGAGCACTGTCATGTCTTGCAGGAACCGGCGGCGGCTTGCTGACTTCTTCATGATCGATCTCCTCCCATCATTTATGGCGGCGGCGCATTGTGGCGAATCGTCAGCATGGGCGCAATTGAAGAGGGCGATTCTTGGTTGTGCACGCTCCCGAGTAGGGATTAGATAGCTGCAAACAAAGCTTCGACAGGGAGGAATAGCCATGGCCATCACTCGCCGCGCGTTTTCCGGCATGCTCGCGGGCGCACTTGCCACGCCTCGCTCGGCATTCGCTCAGGCCAAAACCAACTGCGCCTTCTATTCCGGCGTCGGCGGACAATTGACCCACTACGAGGTTGATTTCAGCGCCGCCACGTTGGCCAAGCGGGCCGCGGTTACCCTCCCCGGCGGCATTCAATACGCATGGCCACATCCGGGCAGGAGATACCTCTACGTGGCGACAAGCTCTGGCGGAGTTGGGATCGCACCGGTGCCTGGCTATCCGCCCGACCAGCACTATCTTGCGGCATTCCGCGTCACACCGCTTGGCGAGCTCGCGCCGCACGGCGAGCTGATCAAGCTGCGGCAGCGACCGGTCCATGCGAGCGTGGATCACGCCGGCGAGCACGTGCTCGTGGCTTACAACTTCCCTTCCAATGTCTCCGTTCACAAGATCAAGGGCGACGGCAGCATCGGCGACGAGGTGAAACAGTCGGACGCGCTTGAAAAGGGCATCTATTTCCACCAGATCGTGGCAGCCCCCGCCGACAAGACCGTGTTGATCGTCGCGCGCGGTAACAATCCCGAGGGGAGCAAGCCGGAAGACCCCGGCTCGCTCCATGTCTACGATTTCAAGAACGGCGTTCTTTCTCACAAACGCAAGATTGCACCGAACGGCGGCTACGGTTACGGAGGCCGGCACCTCGACATTCATCCCTCACAGCCCTGGGTCTATCTGTCGGTCGAACGACAGAACCAGCTGATTGTCTACAGAATGACGCCGGATGGCGATCTGGCGCCGGAGCCGTCATTCACCAAGCCGACCCTGGCAGACCCCGCCAACAAGTTCCGCATCCAGAGCGCTGGTCCAATCCACGTCCATCCGAATGGCCGGTTTCTGTATCTCGGAAATCGCTCAGGCTTGGCCCAGGCGGCCGGCCCCGGAGTGGAGAATGTGGACGGCAAGATGGTTTTCAGCGGCGGCGAAAGCAACATCGCGGTGTTCGCCATTGACCAGCAGACCGGCGAGCCCACTCCCATTCAGCACGCCGACATTCGTGCCGCGCATCCGCGCACGTTCGGGCTCGATACCGGAGCGCGCCTGCTCGTCGCCGGCTCGCTTTCGCGCAGTGCGCGACGCGAGGAAGGCAAGGTCGTGGACATGCCGGCTGGTTTGACGGTGTTCCGGATGGGCCAGGACGGCAAGCTGACGTTCGCTCGCAAGTACGACATCGATGTCGGACCGTTCACCCAATGGTGGACCGGGATGATCCCGCTGGCGTGAGTCGGAACGTGTGGCGGCATTGATCTGCCTCGCCATCGGTAGACGCGACCAGAGCATGATCCCGAAAAATGGAAACCGGTTTTCGGAAAAGATCATGCTCAAACAAGAAATTAGCCCTTGATCCAATTCAATCTAATCGGATCAAGGTCTAGAGCCAGCGACTGCCGATGCTCGCACCAACAGCGGGAGACGAGCACCTTTTCATGGAGGTGCGTCTCAATCAATCAGCCCGATCGCGCTACACCCGCGCCCATCCGCGATCAATTGAAACATATTATCGGCAATTTGGTTCGTCTCAGTCAAAGACTTGAGCTCATGGCACGTGACCTGCTGGTTGACTTTCTCCAGCTCCTTGTTCACTTCTCTCCAAGCATCAATCGCCGTCTTATCCCATTCAAACAACGTCGGCCCGCGTCCGCCGGGCCCCACGGCCTCAAAAAAGAAATCAAAACCTGCTGCGGCTTTGATGAGGCCTGCCAGGAATTCGTCCGCGAAGAGCAGTCGCCTGAGGCGCCGTCGCACGTCCTCAGTCAGCTGTATCGACCGGGCTTGCGGCTTGTGTAGCGGACGTAGAGCAATCGCGATCCCACGGCATTTGTCATATTGCTCCTCGCAAGAGTAGTACCTCACGGAGGGACGGCCGCCTTTTGCGGCCGGTATCTTGTCAGCCCAAATCGCAAATGGGCCTTTCATACCCTTGATGATGACGAGCGGAAGCTCGCGCTCGCAGACATTTTCCACGCGCACATTTATCCGGCGGCTCCTGCAAAAACCCTGTTCGTTCAGCGGGCACATGCCGTCAAGCCGCAAGTCTCCGACGCTGCTGCCGAGCGTGTCGTCACGCGTTATCGTGATGCATTCTCGAGGAATGTCCGGATCGGTGCCCGGCTCGGCACGAGCGCAGTCCGCCGTGGCGCCAAGCGCAAGCGCGCTGCAAAGCAGCCAGACACCAACGAGATCTCTACGGCTGCTGCCAAAGAGTGCATGCGTGTCGAGCGATGGCACCATCGAAACCACCTTCGCTCTGCGTATTCGGAGTGCCGTTGTCAACGGCCACTCTCGTCGCGGCCGCATCATGAGTATGTACTCTCTCTTTTTATATATACGAGTTCATTCTCCCTGTCGCGCGACAAGATGCAGGAAGTCTTCGGCGAGCACGCGCGTTAACCACAGACACCAGGGAGCCCGCCAGCGGTTTTCCGCTCATCACAGGACACAACCAACTGTCTCAAAGCGCGTCCTCACCCGACGACGGGGCACACTCCCCTCCTAGGTCCTGAATGGTCGCGATGCGCCTTTCCCGGATAGTGCCAATCGCCAGGAAACAGCCGGCTTCAAAATGCGGACCACTCAACGAGGCAAGAACCTGTCCGAGTAGATAAAGTGACTTCCCCGAGCGGCTGAATAAATTCCTGAAAGTGACGGGGAGCGCTCATCGCTCACCCTGCAATCACCACGTGCACTTTCGATGCCGCGCGAAGGCCGTCTTCATCTGCGTGCCGGCAGCCCAATCGCTCGCTATGCGATTGATATTACAGCATGCGATTGATATCACAGCGCGAGACACGCGGATGGCGTCGGTTCCGTCGCTTTGCAGGCCTCCAGTTGCGAGATCTCTCGTTGCGCTTGTGCAAAACATCGTAACTCACAGAAAAATTCGCAGACCCACAGTTCGGCCGTATGACTCAACCACCATCTCACGCGAATCAAGGGGCACGTGGGGAGATGGATCGTGAGACCATCATGGACAATTTCGTTGAGGCTGTTCGACAGCTGGATATCTCGGAACAGAAGGTCGCCGAGCAACGCCGCATTGTTGACCTCTTGACAGAGTTTGGGCGCGATACGACAGCCGCACTCAAGGAGCTCATGGTGCTTGAGCAAATTCATGCGGGTAACCTCGGTCGGCGAGATCAACTTCGAGCGCTCCTTGAGGAATAAGAGCCGCAGATCATCGCGGAGACCGCAAAGCCCGAGCCACCACTCGCGTTCTGGACGAAGCTGCGGAAGTCAGCACGCACCGGTCGCGGAGCCGTGGCGGTTCATCGCGGCTCCCTGACCGGACTGCGGAAGCGATGGGTCAGCAGCCCTTCGGGTGGCTTCTGTAGTTGTCAGAAACTCGCCATCATTCGCGAGGAAACCTGCTCACTTCTCGCGCCCTTCCAGGAGGAGCTCATGACCCGTCCGACTCGCACGCACGTGGTCGTTGCCGTCGCGTCGCTTGCGTGCACGCTCTCGGCGTCCGCCCTTGCAAAAGAATGCTACGCCCCGGACGCGCGCTCCCAAGAGCGCGCCTTCTCACGCGCCGTCATCACCGAAGGCGGAAAGACCGTATGGCTCGGCGGCCAGACCGGCTCGCCCGAGAAGAACTTCGAGGGTCAGGCGCGGGACATCTTCGCGGAGCTCGACAAGACCATCAAGGCGGTGGGTGGCGCCGGGCTCCGGGACGTGGTCACCATGACTGTCTTCATCAACGACGTGCGGCTCGGCGATCGGCTGACCGAAATTCGCAAGGAGATCTTCAAGGATTGCTTTCCGGGCAGCGCGCTCATCACTGTCACGGGATTCGCGCGCCCCGGAATATTGATCGAGATTCAAGGCATGGCTGTGATCGGCGGCAAGTAGTGGCCACTGCGGCGTTTGGGAGGCCACAGAACCACGGCTAGGTGGTAATCGGAGTAGCCATCGGACACGGGTTCAGGATCGGCTTGCGATATCGACCGAATTGAGCGCTGCTCCCGCAGTCGCAGCTTGCCGGGACCTTGAGGACTTCTGTATGTTGCCGGCATGACAACGACAGTGTCCCGCGGAACCTTGCCAGATTGCACACAACAAGATCGGGATTACTCTCACTCCGTTCCAGAGTTGACGATCATCGTGCCGACCCTCAACGAGGCGGCCAATATCGAGGCGCTGCTCACGAAGATTGAGACGGCACTCGCGGGCGTTCGTTGGGAAGTCACTTTCGTCGATGACAATTCACAAGATCGCACGCGCGACATCGCTCTGCAACGCTGCCGCACCGACCCCCGGGTCCGCCTGATTCACCGTATCGGCCGACGCGGCCTGTCGTCCGCGGTCGTCGAAGGCATACTGAGCTCGTCGACCCGTTACGTCGCCGTCATCGATGCCGACATGCAGCACGACGAGCGGCTGTTGCGGCCGATGCTGGAAGCCATCCAAAGGGGGGAATGCGATCTCGCGGTGGGGACTCGCTATGCCGGCGAAGGCGGTGTCGGCGACTGGACCGAGCGCCGCCAGACCATCAGCCAGGTTGCCACAATATTGTCCCGGCTGATCGTGAAGGTGAAGATCAGCGACCCAATGAGCGGCTTCTTCGTGATCCGACGCGACCTGTTCGACACGGTCGTGCGTGGGCTTTCGGTGCAGGGTTACAAGATCCTGCTCGATATCATCACATCGTCACCCGCGTCGTTACGCATTCGGGAATTTCCCTACGTCTTTCGATCAAGGCAGCATGGCGAGAGCAAGCTCGACCCGCTGGTGTCGCTCGAGTACCTGCTGCTCCTGCTCGACAAGATGATCGGCCGTTGGGTGCCCGTACGCTTCATCTTGTTCATGGCCGTTGGCGGGTTGGGCGTGATTGTCCACCTCGGTGTTTTGACGGCGTTGTTTGAAGTGGCCCAAACGAAGTTCCTGGTCGCCCAAAGCATAGCCACCATGGCAGCCATGACCTTCAATTTCTTTCTCAACAATGTCTTCACCTATCGCGATAGGCGCCTGAAGGGCGTTGGCCAGGTGTTGCGGGGCCTCCTCAGCTTCTATCTGGTGTGCTCGGCCGGTGCTGTTTCCAACGTCGGCGTCGCGAGCTTTTTGTTCGTGCGCGACTTCTCCTGGTGGATTTCGGGTGTTGCCGGAATCCTGGTGGGCGCCGTTTGGAACTACGCGGCCAGCTCGATCGTGACGTGGCGCAAAACATAGTTGTAGAGCGACATCGCCCGCTCTCTCAAACATCCTTTTAAGAATCGATAGTCGCGCGCGAGCTACCACACGGTCCGTATGTAGATCATAGCCGCGGGGTTGCAGCCTGCATCTTTCTCAACGCCACTGCGCAAGCAATCGGTAACCAGCAAATTCTTGCTCACCGGATGGATCCTTGGCGCCATTGTTTGGAACACGCCGCTGCCAACGTGATCCATCCGACGCCCTGGTTAAGGTTAAGTCCCAGTGGCCTTGTCCACCAAACCCATCGATTTTCATTTGATCGGGCTGCCCGACCGGATACTCTCGACGCGCTGGAGATCACGCTCCGTTTCAACACCATGCGTGACAGCGCCATGACAAAAGACATAACGTTTTTTTGTTCGACGGCGAGCGTCCTTTCTGGGGACGTTTCGATCATTGCTGATCGCCGTCTGAGGTGCCGGCCGTGAATTTCAACTCGCTGGAATTTCTAGTCCTCTTGCTGCCGATCACATTCGTCACGTTCTATGTCGTGCCCATGCGGCTGCGCCTCTGGGTGCTGGTCGTCTCCTCATTCGTGTTCTATGGCGCGTCCGGACCGGAGGTGCTTCTCGCCTTCCTGATCGCAATTCTGTGGGGCTACGGAACCGCATTTCTGTTCGGCAGGTGGCCGCGAGCCGGGGCGATCGCGATTGCGATCTCGGTGCCTGCTCTGCTCCTGATCATGTTCAAATATCTCGGCTTCATACTGGATACAGTCCAGGCTCAGCCCGAGACTCGCGATCATTTCTGGCTTTTCTTCAGCATCGTTCTGCCGGCCGGCATCAGTTTCTACACGTTCGAGATCGTGTCGTACTCTCTCGACGTTGCCGACAAGAAGATCGATCCGGAGCGTGACCTGCTGCGCTTTACGAGCTTTGCCACCTTCTTCCCGCACTTGATCGCGGGACCGATCATGCGCTATGCGGATCTGCGGAAGCAGTTGCAGGCGCTGCAAACCACGCAAGTTCTCAAGCCGAACATTGTTTCCGGCTTGAAGCTCCTCTCCATTGGTCTCGTCTTCAAGATATTCGTCGCCGACTTCAGCGGCACGCGGGTGGCGAAAGCGAGCGACCTGCCGCTCGATCAGCTCTCCGGAATCGACCAGATCACCCAGATCGCGTTCTGGTCATCACAAATCTATTACGATTTCTGGGCCTATTCGGTGATGGCGATCGGCCTCGGCCGGCTGTTCTGCATCGAGCTGCCGGTCAATTTCCGCGAGCCCTATCTGTCCCGAGACCCGCGCGAATTCTGGCAGCGCTGGCATGTCACGCTATCGTATTGGCTGCGCGACTATGTCTACATCCGGATGGGTGGCCGCGAATCCTATGTCAGAAATATCCTGATCGTGTTCGCGCTCGTCGGCCTCTGGCATGGCGCAGGCTGGAACTTCGTTGTATGGGGCCTCTATCACGCGCTCCTTGTCATCCTGTACCACGTCACTGCCCCGGCCTGGGATCGACTCCCGCGGCCGATCGCGGTCGGCATGACCTTCACGCTGGTCAGCTTCGGCTGGCCGCTGTTCTTCCTGAACCTGGAAAAATATGCGGCGTTTCTTGGCCATCTTGCGACGGTGGCGCCGTGGCACACTTCGCTCTATCGCGTGTACGATTGGCTTTATCTGGCCGCGATCGGTCTCGTCACCTTTGGCCTTCGCGAGCGCGACTGGCTCTACAATGAGACAGGCAGTCACAACGCTGTCACCAATTCGTCAGTCGTGACGGCGCTCCTGATGTTCGTCGGGCTCCTGTTCATCTCGTTGAGCCGAACCTTTATCTACTTCCGGTTCTGACCATGCTGACCATTGAACCATTTCAGCGGCGCTGGCTCCTGACTTTCGGGGCAACACTGGCGCTCCTCCTGAGCGGGGCGGTCTCCTTGAGCCTGCGTCTGCCAAGCTTCCGGGAACCGGCATTCAACTTCTATGCCATGCAACCGGGCCAGATCTTCAACGTGTACGGCTTGACCCGCCGCCAGGAGGGCTCCGTCAAGCTTGGCTTCGCGGAGGCCTATCCGGCGCCGGAGATTGGCGCCTACGGCAATCACATCATTTCGTTCTTCGGCGCCGATGCATTCGGCCGTCCGGAAGACGCAGAATATTTCTTCAACTATTACTACGCCAACCTGTCGTTGCCGGAGATTCGCCGCTATCTGCTGCGGGTTGCGCAGCTCAACCACCTGCCCAAGAAGCTGATCCTCGTTCAGGTCACGCCCCCGAACGCAGACAACGGCGGTGCCATCATCGATCGCGGCAATGAGTTGCCGCCCGACGTGCTCCTGAGCAGCCGCGAGGACGACCGGGGATTGGACGGTCCGCTGCCGCTCATGGCTCTCTCGTGGGAGCTCGTCAGCAACTGGCTGCACGAGATCCTGAACTACAACACCGTGGTCATGAGCCTTTTTCAGCGCGGAGGATACGAGGAGCGCACCCTAAGCCCCGCGAATTGTCACGAGAATCCCCCGGCCTGGTTGAGCCGCCTGCCAGTCATGTTGCAGTCGCGGCTCGGCACCTACGGAGGTCTTCGCTGCGTGCCCCGCCTCTGGTCGGGTGCGCTCCGTCGCGACGGTTCGCAACTTGTCGCAGGGCCTGAGAACCGCACGCCGCTCGTTCAGAACGAGAATGCACTGAAGGAGGCCGACCGGGCGTTGCGGGCGGGTGACGAGCAAAAGATTGCTCACGAGATGCGAGCCATCGACGCCATCGGCCGCCGCTACGGCGTCAAAGTCGTTTTCATCGTGCCCCCTGTCTACGAGACCGATCGGCATGACAGCGTCGTCAACCGCATTCTTGACCGCGCGTTCTCACTCGTCCCGGACGTCGCGGTCGTCGATCATCGCAACCTGCACAGCGATGCATCGCTATTCGAAGGCGGAATTCACGCGTCAGCTCAATATTATCGCATCCTTGTTGATGAGCTCCGTCGCCGCGGCGTTGTGAACTGAGCCAGCCGCAGTCAGACTGATTGAATGAGAGAACAAGAATGTGAGAGCAATAGATAAGGTCACCGCACACACAATGACAGCATCGAGTTTCTGCGTGCGAGAGCCGCGATGGTATTATAACACCTCATCGCACGCTATTACTGTCAGCAAAACGACACCGATTTGCAACATGGTGACTTTATTTGACTTGATCGATGCCGAGCGATTGAAATTCCTGCGGCGCAGACGCAAGCCTTTTCGTCGTCGCGCAACATTTGCTTGGCGCGCTTTTGTCACATCAGAATTGGTCAAGCTATATGGTCAGCAATATTATTGCAGTGTCTGTTCTTGGCTTCAGCGTAATCGTGACGGTGGCGTGGACCACCTTTTTGGGCTGGGGCCTGTACGAGCTGCTTCATTGAAGTCATCGCCACTCGGCCTCGTGGGCGCGCTTGCGCAATGGGGCAGGCCAGTTGGCGGCGCACGACGCGCCGGCGCTCACTCAACGCCGTAAGACTGCACCACCGTTCGAGCCCCCGTCATCGCCCTCTTCGGCAACTATTCACGCGCTGCCCAGCGCTACTATCACACCTCAATCTGACCTATCTCGGATTGGAAGCAAGTTATACCTTTCAGCGAGACTGCCGACATGCTGAGGTTTTAGACCTCTGACTGGCTACGGCTTTGATTAGGCTGCATCGCCACCGCGGTCGCACAGACCCCGACCGATACCGCAAGCGTCACAGCGCAGATCACCAGCCATATCATGCTCAATCCCCCTAATTGTACCGTGACCAGAGATAGTCGAGGCATGATGTTCAAAATTTGTCGCGATCGGGCCGAAATATCGCCTGTCCAGAGGTTCTCGGCATGTATCCAAATACCGCAAAATCGCGCCCAACCGATGCATGGAACTTTTGGTCAGCACACGCTGACCGATTCATGTGGCGATAGCGATCGGGTGTTACGGCAACGAGAAGTGGACCTCGGCGCCAGGCAGTCGCTCGTGTCTGTCTGCTCTGAATTGTGATTGCTCCAGGTTCCAATTCATTCCGGGTGCGAGGCGCCGGATGGGTTTTTCTGTCAGCAAACCCGGCCTTGAGCATCCAGACTGCATCGCCTCCAGCATGCCGGACCACAACAACGGACGATCAATATGGTTAACGCGGCTCACGGAAGTCGCCGAGAAGGCAGCAGCAGCGGCTTGACCGCGCGCAAAACTGAAACCGCCAGGCCCCGTCAGGTCATTCAAATAAATTTTTATGGCACCTGAACCGCCAGCCAAAGGGGACCCACTAATGCAGGAGACCAGAGCGGCAAGTCTCTTCCGGCGGCAATCGCATCATGAATGCACCCTTTCACATCGATCGCCCAGAGGTCGTTGATCCTGCGAGCTCAACCAGCACGCAGGCATCCGAGCGCGGACCCGGCTGGCTTTGCATCACGATGCTGGCTATTGCGTTGCTCGCGACAGTGGTGTGGATCGGCACACTCGGATGGCTGGTGGTCAAGGCTTTCAGCCTCTGGTGACGCTGTCAGCCAGTTATTGCCGGGCGCCCTCTCCCACGCACGAGGCTAACGACTGCAGGCTATCGATTGCGGGCTCGGCGCAATGGAGCCCAGGCAGTGGCCTAGCCAAGCACTGCCGCCGATTTGAAGTTCCTACACCGCTGCAGCAAACTCGGTTAGGAACTTCAAATCGAAATGCGGCACTACAATCATAGAGTTGTTAGTGCCCCTTGGTTTCCGAAGTTCGTGTCTGAGTGTGCAGAGGTGTATCGCGAACTTCGGAAACGGGGCACTAGCTCGGCCGCATTAACGCCCAGTCTGTCTTGGCTACTCAGAGTTGGCCGTCTTGGGCGTGGGCTTTGCGGCCGCATGGATCGCCTCACCGCGCTCCGTCTCGTTGGCGAGTTGCTCATAGGCGGCGGCAAGTTCCCGATAGCCGGGTCTCGCCGACTGCAGATCGCTTGCCAGATTCTGAAACGTCTTGGCGCGATTTCGAAACAGCACCGATCGCGGCGTTTCTTCCGGCACGGCTGGCATCCCTTTGATTCCAAGGCTGTTCCACACTTCGGCGCAAACGCGACTGGGTCAACCAAGGCTGTCGAGTAAGTTGTGCACGATGCAGGGCATGAACCCGAGATCTGTGCACAACGTCTCTGCGCACAACATCGGCACAGCGCCGCTGTACGCAACTCCGCCTGTAGCGCGCGGCTTTCGCGATATGGCTTGGTGAGTCTCACCACCCCGGCGAGCAGGAAGGCAGCAGCCAATCAGCAGCCACGGCAAATGCTGCTCATGACCTCTTTGATTCGCTGCTCCCGCGCAAGCTCCTCGGCCTGCAGCTGCTTCCATTCAGGCGTGTCCCGCTTTGGCCATGGCCTGATTTCCTGGGATCGAGCAATCGAAGCCGTGCTGTCGTCGGCCGAAGCTGCGGGCTGCGTCGTTCGCGTCGCAATGGCCGGCTCCGACGACACCTCGTGCTCCCCCCGCTGCGGTTGCTGGATTTCGGCACGGATCGCCACTTGTCTCGACGCGCAGCCGCAAAGGCTCGCACCCATCCCGATCAATAAAAGAGCGTTGCCGAATCGAATCATCGGGGGGCCTCTCGGGCACCATACAACGGGCGCGCCGCAATACCTCCGGATGACGCGTTTCATCCTCATGTTTTAGGTGAGCATCGGCGGTAGCCGGGCGAACGCTTCGCCCCGGCTGGCGCAACGCCCTTGATCGGGCTCGCGGGATGCGCGCAGGCGGCGGACCATCCCCGGCAAGGTCACCACCTTGCCCAGTCTCTTTGACTTCGCATTGAGTGTCTCGCCAGAGCTGCCTAGCGCTTTTTTTCCGAGCATTCTCCGCAAGGCCTGCGATGCAACCGGACATCTCGCAATTCCCGGTCAGGCGGATCCCGCGCTCCACGAGCTACTCGACGGCGCTTCAATTCCATAACAAAGTCGGTGCCGCCCCTTGCGCGGAATGGCGGCAGGCCTCCTGACAGACCGGCCGTCGTCGCTCTCCCGGTATACCGAATCCTCGGCCGTAAACGTTGGGATAGTCCAGGATCAACGCTAGTCGTGAGCCCGTCCGACAATACCTACGTATGAGCCGAGCCGGACCATGAGGACGATTGTCGCGCGCCCCGTTCACCCCGAAAAGTGCCATGCCGCCGACAAATTCCCAATGAGGGGAATCTTCATGCGGCACCCTTTTTAGGGCCCGGTGCCAAGTATAAAGGCGGCGATACAACGAAGCGATGCCGAGCGCGAACGACCAGGCGGACAGTGCTGGGGAACAGGAAGGCGAAAGGTCGTTCCAACACCCTCGTGACGTGTCCGCGCCAACTCGATATCCTGCAAGGCATCGCTGACTATGAGGGAGCAGATGCGACCCGATCAGTTAAGGAGGCGGGGACTCATCGCCGTTCTCGGCGGTGCTGCGGGATGGCTGCTTCTGGCGTACGCGCAGCCGTCGCGCAAGCTGCCGGCTATCGGGTTTCTTGGTGCGGACGCTTCGGGTTGGGGTCCGTGGACCGCAGCCTTTGTGCAGCGACTGGCTGAGCTGGGCTGGATCGACGGTCGCACGATCACGATCGACTATCGTTGGTCAGAAGGAACACGTGATCGCGATGTCGAGGTCGCTGCCGAATTTGTCAGACAGAAGGTCGACATCATTGTCTCGCATGGTGCGGCCGTCCCCGCATTGAAGCAGGCCACAAGCGAAATCCCCATCGTCTTCGCCATTGCGCTCGATCCGGTCGGCCAGGGCCTTGTCACAAACCTGCCGCGACCGGGCGGCAACGTGACCGGACTGTCACGGCAGTCGACCGATCTTGGCGCCAAGCGACTCCAACTTTTACGCGAGGCTGTGCCCAACCTCCGCCGGTTGGCAATCATATCCACGCCCATACCGGGAGCCGAGTTGGAGATGGAGGAGGTTCAAACTGCGGCCCGCCCGCTCGGCATCGAGATCACACTCCTCAAAATCCAGCGAGCAGATGATATTGCGCCCGCCTTCGCGGCGCACAGGGGCCAAGCGGACGCACTTTACGTCGTAACCAATGCACTCATCGGCGCCAATCGAACACAGATCATCACACTAGCGCTCGACGCGCGGCTGCCGACGATGTTCAGTCATCGCGACATGGTCCAGGCCGGCGGTCTCATGTCCTACGGACCAAACTTCGAGGATATGTTCCGGCGCGCAGCCGACATTGTGAACAAGAATTCTGCGCGGTACAAAACCCGGCGAAATCGCGGTCGAGCAGCCGACCAAATTCGAGTTGGCCATCAATATGAGGACCGCCAAGGAGCTTGGTCTCAAGATGCCACGGCTCTTGACCGTTTACGCAAGTGAGCTGATCGAGTGAGGGTCATTGGGAGGGGCACGTCGCCTGCGAGGGTTCTAGGACTGGACAACCTCCCGTACCCTTGGAGATGCAGCTGCATTCGTCCGGATTGATCAGAACGTTGCCAGGGAAAGGTCTGCAATTCATCAGCGCCCTAGGGTCATTCCGGTGATTTAAGCCCGTTGTGTGTGCAAACTCATGGGCCCATAGGGTGGCATCAAGGGACGCGCCTCCATTTCGAGTAACAATCACGGTTTTGGGGCGGCGGCCCGAAGGTCGCCATGCGCATCCGAAGAAAGAACCCCGCTCAATGCAGAAGTTGATCTCTTGGACCACCTTGATGGTCCGCTCTGGCGGAGTCCCCACGCTATGAACTGCTTCGAGATGGTATACGTCGTTGATAATCGCTGGGGCTGTGTCGAAGTCGAAGCTATCGAGAGCATCCAGTTTAAATTTTACATTGCACGTTGCCAGCACTCCCGACGCACGATCCAAAATTCCTTTGACATCTGCCTCTACTAACCGGGTGCGGCTGTCGCGCTGCAACTCCTTGTGAATACTGACTTTCACTGGGAACTCTATCTGCGCGTTGGCCCGCTTGGCCAATGGCAGCAGACCAAGGCATATGACAATGAAGGCCTTAGCAATTGTTGGCACTTTCGTCTCCCGAACCAATGTGCCGATAAACTATGCGTCTATGATTATGTTTGGGCCGCGCGGGAGGCTAATCGCTGGCGGCCAATTGGCCTTGGAAACACCCTCCCGCGCGGTCGATCATGGGGCCGAATCGGTCGAACCGAAATCAAAGTTATTCCCGCAAAACAATCGCTCCGAAGGCAACACACATTTCTGAGCTCGTGAACCAACTAACTCGAGCCGGTGCCTTGCTTAGTACCCGTGCCCGTTTCCACAAGAGTTATCACTGTGATGTTAGTAACCGCGGCATCTATAATCCCGATAATCTCGGCCTTGAGGGCGTCGCGCTCCTCTTTGGTTTTTGCATATTTCCTTCCGTAAAGGACCGTCTCACCTCTACCACCCATGGATGCACCTCGTTAGTATTTGAACGACAATCGGTCAGAACGATAGGTACGTACTACGCGTCAGTTTTTGTTACTCAGTGACACGGGAATTGCTGAAATTGGTCGCTCCGGCTGCAGAACCATGTGCTCTAGCACCTGCTCAAAACGTCCAAGCATGCGATCGACCGTCTCGGCGGCGAACAGATGCCGCTTGTAAACACAAGTCCCTACAATTCCCTGGGCGCCTTCGCGCAACATCAACATAATATCAAACGCTGATACCGCCGCCGGGTGTGTTAGCATGGCCGGATCCACCTCTTCAAAAGACAGACCCTCACCAGCACGTATAATAGGCCGCAACGCAGCGTTCTGCAACCATATCAACACTTGGGCCAGCGCCGCAGGCTCAACGCCGCGCTCGTGCTGGAGGGCGGAAACGACCTCCACGAAAGGAAGATCCTGGTTGGCAAAGGCTGCGAGGGTTGTCGCGCGCACCCGGCGCATTACCTCCCGAGAGCTGGGGTCGCCACCGAGGCTCGTCCGGAGGATTACCGTATTAACGAGCGGGCCTATAAGGCCCCCGGTGCCCGGCCGATTGCGATTGGCCAGGTGGGTGGCCACTCGCAAGTCGTCTTCACCTGTATAGCGATGCAACAGTGTCTTGAGCGCGGCGATGAGCGTCATAAACAATGTCACACCTTCACGCTGGCTGAACTCTTTGGCAGCCTCCGAAAGGGTGACCGGCAACATGACCTTCCGCTGCGCGGTGTGAAAATCGTCGGCTTTCCGTCTCCGACTGCCCGGGGCGAGCTTCATGACGGGCAATGGGTGATGAAGCTGCTCCAGCCAATAGGTCAGCTGTGCAGCGGTTTCGGGAAAAGACCGCCAGCGCCGCTGCCAGTGTGCGAAGTCGGCAAATTGAATCGGGAGCGGAGGCAGCGATGATGCCCTCCCCGCCGCGAAGGCATCGTAGAGGGTGACGAGCTCATCGACGAGCACGCCGAGCGACCAGCCATCCTGGATGATCCCGTGCATGGCAATCACCAGAAGGTGTGTGTGTTCGGCCAAGTACACCAGTCGAGCGCGAATCAGGGGTCCGTTCGCGAGGTCGAAAGGATGGAGCGCTTCCTCCTTTAAAAGCTTCTGTACGATGGGTTCTTTTTCTGATCGGGACAGCGCCCGCAAATCATCGTAGGCCAGAGGAACCGTCAACCGCGGAGCAATGACCTGGACGTATTCATCCTCAACGATGGTGAAGGTCGTGCGCAGCATGTCGTGACGGCGCACGATTTCGTTAATGCTCCGCTCCAGGATCGCTGCGTCGCAATGCGACGTCAGCCGGAGCGCATAGAGGACATTCAGAAACGGTACATCATCCAACACCTGCTGGAGCTTCAGCAACCTTTCCTGCTCGATGGACGCTGGCGCTACTCCATTGTCGCGCGGCACGCGGACAATGGCCGAGGGAGACGCTCGGCCAGCCTCGATCAACCGCTCCAGATGGCTCGCCACCTCCGCCACGGTCGGGGCTTCGAAAAATCGCGAGACCTCGAGCTCGATCTGCGTCATGTCGTAGACGTGACCGAGAACGCGGGAGGCCAGGAGAGAGTCCCCACCCGACCCGAAGAAGTCATCGTGAATGCCGATCTGCTCGACCCGAAGGATCTCCGCCCAGCGCTTCGCCAGCGAGCTTTCGAGCGGAGTTCGCGGAGCCACGAAGGCCTGCCGCGGCGTGGCGCCACTCGCGAGCCCTAGCTTGTCCGCCAACCCGATACGCTGGACTTTGCCGGTTGGTCCCTTGGGGATTTCCTTGACGATGACGACCTGGCGCGGGACCTTGAAATCCGCGATGCGCCCAATGACAAACTGACGAATGTCGTTCGGCGTGGCGGCTATGCCGGGCCGCAACACGATGGCCGATGCGACGTCCTCACCGAGGGTGGGATGCTGAACGGCAAATGTTACGGCGTCTGCCACCGCTGGATGTTGCAGGAGAATGGCTTCGACTTCTTGCGGCGTGACCTTCTCCCCGCCGCGATTGATCATCTCTCGTATGCGGCCGGTCAGAAACAGATAGCCGTCAGCATCAAAGTAGCCAACATCGCCGGTCTTGAACCAATCGCCGGCAAATGCAGCCTTCGTTGCTGCGGGATCGCCGTCGTAGCCACCCATGACGGCTGTTCCGCGGACGACGACCTCGCCGGTCTGGCCGCCGGGCAGCAAGGTGCCTTGGTCATCCATGATCGTGACATCCAGATTGATCGGGATCCCAACCGAACCGGGCTTGCGCACGCGCGGCGGCAATGGATTGCATGCCAGCGGTGACGAGGCCGTCTCTGTCATCCCATAGAACTCGATCACAGGTGCCTGAAACATCCGTTCCAGCTCTGCGAAAACATGGGGCGGGAGTGGCGCCGACGAGGAGCGGACCAAGCGCAGCCGACAATCCGCCGGCCGCTCGCCGATGTGCCGAGCCCGGGCGAGAATGGCCTGGTGCATGGTCGGGACTGCAGAATACCACGTTGCTCGAAAGTCTCTGAGCCAGGCGAAAAACTTGTCGACATCGCAGCCGGGGGTGCACACCACACTCGCACCGGCCGCCACCGTAGCGAGCAGGACGTTATGGAGGCCATGCCCATGAAACAGTGGCACGACATTGATGCACCGGTCGGTTTCTTTCAGAGCCAGCGCCGCGATCGAGCCATAGGCCGACGCACACAGATTGGCGTGCGTGAGGGGCACAATTTTTGGCCGTGACGTGGTGCCAGAGGTAAGCAACAACGACGCCACGTCGTCAGCTTTGGCTGTGTCGTGAGGGCGCGCCCTCCCCAGCTCTCCTGCCAGCGCGAAAATGCCGGCTTCTGCATCGGGTTCAACCAAAAGATCGACGACTTGAACCGCACGCGACAGCGCGACGCGACGTGCCGGAGAATCCACCCCACCTTGTGTGATCAAGGCGCGTAGTCGCAGATCAGCGAAATACCTGTCCAGTTCCTCGGCCCCATAGGCAGGGTTGATTGGAACGCAAACGGCCCATGCCGTCACGGCGAGAAACGCCACCGCCATCTCCGGACCATTGGGCAGCACGACAGCGACCCGGTCACGACGGCTTATCCCGATGGCCCGCAGCGTGCGCCCTACCTCCTCGATGTGTTGGTGGAGCCGACCGTAGGTCAGCGGTGCACGTCCCGGAGCGAGGATTGCCAGCGCGTCCGGACTGCGCTGGGCATGATGTTCCAGCAGATCAGGAATGGACGAAAACGAAATCGTATGTCGCGGATCTGCGAGAATTTCGTCGGTCATTTTTCATAATCCACGTGCGTTTGCAGAGGACCGTAATCACTATTCTTTGAGAGTAAGTCGTAGTTCAAGGGACGGTAAGCGGAATTTGGAACTGATGGCACGACGGCGGGTTAGAACACAAATAATTTCTCACCGCAGGAGATCAGCGCATGCCGACCCCACAGGAGCTTGAGCAGAAATTCTGGAAGGCGCTGAAATCCGAGATGACGATGATGCTGGGTCTGGACGGCGTCGAGGATGGACATGCCAGGCCGATGACAGCACAGCTTGAGCATGACGATCGCGGCCCGATCTGGTTCTTTACTGCCAAAGACAACACGATTGTGAAGAAGCTTGCCGCCCAGAGCAACCGCGCCATTGCAACCTTTACGTCGAAAGGACACGAGCTTTTTGCCACTATTCACGGTACGGTCAGGCTCGACACTGATCGAGCCGTCATCGATCGACTGTGGAACCGGTACGTTGCAGCCTGGTACGAAGGCGGTAAGGACGATCCCAAGCTTGCGCTCCTGCGTCTTGATCCCGAGCGCGCGGAAATCTGGGCTGACGCTTCAAGCATTCTCGCAGGCGTTAAGCTCTTGCTCGGCGTCGACCCCAAGAAGAGCTACAAGGATAAGGTCGCGGAGGTGAGCCTGCGTTAGCTGTCCGTTGATTTCTTGGTAGCGGGGGCCCGAATCCGTCGATCCGCACACCTACTTTTTCGATTAGTAGCATTCGGGTAAGGCAACCCGCCAAGCGGCTAGGCAATGATGTGACCTGCATCAGCGCCCGGTTTAGGAATGCGGGCACCGCCGTCGTGTGCGGTGCTATACAGTCCCGGAAAATACGGAATTTGCGCGCGAAAAACGAGATGGCGTTCGGCCGTCGTCCCATCTCGTCCCTGCCCGTTCTGCCTCGTCTCGCGCTGATTGGGTCCAAGATTGGGTCCAAAAAGAGAGCTAGCGCTTGTCGTCGACGGACTTCCGCTGCTCCCCTAAAACCGGACGCAATTTCTCAGTCCGACTCGAGCAGCGATGTGCCAATCGCATCCGAGCTCACTGCGATTGCCGTATCGCCGCAGTGCCTATCGCCTGCCGCAGGGATAGTGATCGGCGCGGCCGGGCGTGCTAGATTTGAATCGGGCACGTCATCGAGGGGAGGACTGAGACATTCACGCCTCAGGGCCAAGGCTAGATCGAAGGTTTGTTGCAGCCCTCGACCGCCGCGCGAAGGCGAATGCCCGCGGGCAGCAAGAACGCACGCCATCGCGAGCACATCAATGTGTCCTGGTTTGCCTGCTCGGCGCGGCCGTGGTCGCGCTCGATACTGCTGGCGCGATCGCCGCAGCGGGCTACAAACATGTGTCGGCGCACAAGAGCGCGACGGCCGAGGGGAAGAACCCTAAGCACGGCTCGGCGCCGGATAAGAAGCGGAGGGCAGTGCAGCAACGCGGCGGAGCACACGGAGTCGCGGAGCGCATTCCGTTGCCGAGGGAGCGTCCCCCGACTGAACGATCGGCGGCCACCGAACCGGCGGTGAAAGCATTACCGCCCGATCTCGACGCGGCGAAGCAGGCGATCGGACTGGTGCGCAAGGGTAAATCCAGCGAAGCGACCGCGCTCGCGACATCGATTGGCGATCCGGTGGCGCAGAAGCTCGTCGAATGGGCGCTGCTGCGCCTCCGAGAGCGGAGCCGGATTTCGAACGCTACGCCGCCTTCATCCACGCCAATCCCGACTGGCCGAGCATTCCGCTGCTGCGCCGGCGCGCGGAGGCGCGGCTGTGGCAGGAGCGGCGCGATGCCGCCTCGGTGCGCCGCTTCCTGGACGGGGAACCGACCAGCGCGAGGGGCCGGCTCGCGCTCGCGCGCGTGCTGATGGCCGAAGGCGACCGCGCCGGCGCCGAGCGCGAAGTCCGCGTCGGCATGGCAGTCGGCGGAGCTGTCGGCCGAACCAGAAGCCGCGGCGCTCGACGAGTTCCGCGACCTGCTGACCCGCGCCGATCATACGGCGCGCATGGACCGGCGCATCGGCGCCAAGGACTTCGGCGCGGCGATGCGCGCTGCCAAGCGCCTCGGCGACAACGAAGTCGCGATCGTCAAGGCTTGCGCCGCCGCCGAGGCGAATTCCACCAAGGCCGGAGCCCTGCTCGACGCGGTTCCCAGCGAGGCACGCCGGGATTTGGGCTACGTGCTGTGCCGCCTTCACTGGCTATTGCGGCGCGACAACGTTGCGGCCGCGGCCAGCCTGGTGCTCGCGGCCTCGCGCGAGGATCTGCAGCGTCAGGACACCGACGAATGGTGGCGCGAGCGTCGCGTGCTGGCCCGGAAGCTCCTCGATCTCGGCGAGCCGGAGACCGCCTATCGGGTCGTGCGCGAGGCCGCGTCCCCGGCCAATCCCTATTACCGCGCCGAATTTCATTTCATGGCCGGCTGGATCGCGCTGCGCTTCCTCGCCGATCCGGCCACGGCGCTCGAGCCATTTCGCGCATGTCGACGAAGGCTCGGCCGATCCGATCGTGCGGGCGCGTGCCGCCTACTGGCGCGGCCGCGCCGCCGAGGCGGCCGGGCAATTCGAGGAGATGCGCGCGCAGTACGAGGCCGCCGCCCGCTATCCGACCGCCTATTATGGCCAGCTGGCACGCGCCCGGCTCGGCCTCGAGCGAGGTCGCGTTGCGCCGCCCGCCGCCGGAACCGGTGGACGACGCTTCGCGCGAGCTGCTGCACGCCGCCGACATTCTCTACGCGATCGGCGAGCGCGACCTTGTCGTGTCGTTCGTGACCGATCTCGCCGAACGAGAGCAGCGACGCCGCCGCGCTCGCGGCGCTCGGCGAGCTTACCGCGCGCTACAACGATGCCCGGGCGATGCTGCTCATCGGCAAGACGGCGCTCGCGCGCGGCTTGGCGATGGACGTGTACGCCTTTCCCGACATCGGCGTGCCGCCCTACAGCCCGATCGGTCCCCAGCTCGATCGCTGCATCGTCTATTCGATCGTCCGCACCGAGAGCGCCTTCGACCAGCGCGACATGTCGCCGGCCAAGGCGGTCGGCCTGATGCAGGTCACCCCGGAAGCCGGGACGCGACACCGCCAAGCGGTTCGGCGTCGCCTACGACTGGAACCGGCTCGTGTCCGACCCGGTCTACAACACGCAGATGGGCGCGGCCGAGATCGCCGGCTCTGCTCAAGGAGTACCGCGGCTCCTACATCATGACGTTCGCCGGCTACAATGCCGGCCGCGGCCGGGTCCAGCAATGGGTGGCGCAGCACGGCGATCCGCGCGATCCCAAGGTCGACGCGGTCGACTGGGTCGAGCGCATCCCGTTCGCCGAGACGCGCAACTACGTCCAGCGCGTCATGGAGAACCTACAGGTCTACCGCGCGCGCTTCGGCGCCAGCATCGCGACGGTCGAGCCCAACCTGCACCGCGCCGTGACAGTCGACGCGCGCCAGCCGGCCTCGGCGGAGCAATCGATTCCCCCGTGATCAGGCAGCCCGTCTGGCGCGCGCCCTATGGATCAATCGCGCGCGTTTTGTCCGCTCATGCCCTGAACGAAACGGAAAAGCAGACATCGCGAGAAGTCGCAGACGTACTAGAAGCGGGCACTCAACCAACTTTGACTAGATTCTGGTTCGGCAATGGTCCACCAGGGAATTGAGCAAGCTTGCCGCCGACCGCCAGCGACCCGAGATCAATGCCGACGAAGCCGATTTGTTCGATGAGCGCCGCCACCTCTGCCTTCGCGGCGCTGTCGTTGCCGGAATAGAACAGTACGCGCCGGCCGCCGTCCGACCGCGGGTCGCCGGCGAGCACCTCAGCACGGAGATGATTGAACGCCTTGACGACGCGCGCTCCTGGCACAAGATCGGCGACGACCTCGCTCGATACCCGGCCCTTCAGATCGACCGGCTTGAACAACGGCGCCTCGATCGGATTGTTGGCGTCGATGAGAATGCGGCCGGACCATTCCGGCAGGCCCGCCAGCGCCGCCGGCAGCTTTGTCCAATTGACAGCGACGAAGACGATGTCAGCGCGCGCGGCTTCCTCGCGGGTGCCGGCCTTGATCGCGGGGCCAAGTTCACGCACCAGATCTTTCAAAGAGTCCGGGCCGCGGCTGTTGGAGATGGTCGCCTCGATGCCGGCGCGAGCCAGCGTGCGTGCGAAGGCAGTGCCGATGGCGCCTGATCCGATGATTCCGATGGTCATGTGATGTGCCTTTCAGATTGAGGCGGGTGGACGGCTATCGCCGCCGCCCGCGCGTTGCTCACTGGTCACACTTTTGGCGTCAACGCGCCGAGCTGCTGCATAAGCGAGAACAGATTGGCGACGCCCCAGTGCTCGGTGATTTTGCCGTCGCGCACCCGCATGACATCGACGGTCTCGAATTGAATCTCGCGGCCCGTCGGCGCCACGCCAAAGAACTCCCCTCGGTGCGTCCCGTGATAGGTTTTGTACGTCGTCACACGGTCGCCATCGGCAAGCTGCCAATGGATGTCGGCGTGAAAGTCGGGAAATGCCGCCCGGAGAATTTTGTAGAGCTGACGCGCACCGTCTTTATCGGGCGTGCGTCCAGGCTGCGGCGTGTGATCGAGAAAATCGTCGGCGAAGAGCTCTTCGAACACTTCGAAATTTCCGCCACCTTGCACCTCTTCGGTGTTGCGGCGGACGACGGCCTTCGCGGCTTCGCTGATGTTGTTGGTGGTCATGACGTACTCCGAATGATTTGAGTGTTTGTCTTGGGGGCGCAGCACGCCCGGCTACGTCCCGGCGGCTGCCTTATGACCGAGCAGCTGAAGCTCCCAGGCGAGCGCGATGCCGGTGCCGCCGCCATGCTCAAGGAAAATCTCGGCCATCGCAGCCGCCTGGTCCTGACGCGCCCAGTCGCGCTGCAATTCGCCCGCGACCGCCATCCACGTAATCGGGACGACGCCGGCCATGACCATGCGGCGGACAGCCATCTCGTGCGCTTCGGCACTCACCCCGCCGGACGCGTCGGTGACGGCATAAACCTCGTAGCCTTCGCCAGCAGCCTGGATCGCCGGCATCGCAAGACAGATCTCCGACCAGAGCGCCGCCATGATGATCTTCTTGCGGCCGGTCTTCTTCACCGCCTCGACGACCCGCGTGTCCTCCCAAGTGTTGATGAAGGTGCGGTCGATCGGTTTCTGCTCGGGGAATACGTCCTGAAGCGGCTTGATGAGCTTGCCACCGCGATCTTCCAGCACCGTGCTCAGGATGGTCGGCACGTTGAAAACCTTGGCGGTCTTCGCCAGCCCAACGACGTTGTTCACGATCATCGTCGGCTCGTGGCTGTGCAGGTTGGCGAACTGGAAGGGCTGGTGGTCGATCAGGACCAGCACGGACTCTTCCGGGGTCAGAAGGGCGTTCAGGCCGTTCTTGGGGACTGGGGACTGGGTCATGGCGTTCGCTCCGGTTTGGGTTGGCGTTGTTTCCGGAGCCGATATCGCCAGTTTTATTGCTGCGTGATTAGCGGGTAATGGATAGAATTACTTACAATCATTACTTGAAGATGGCCCATGGAAACGCTCGCAAACCTTGAATCCTTCGTCCGGAGCGCCGAAACAGGCAGCTTCTCTGCCGCCGCGCGGCGTCTCTCCCTCACCCCGGCCGCGGTGAGCCGCAACGTCGCGATGCTGGAGCGCAATCTCGGAATTCGCCTCTTTCAGCGCAGCACGCGGAAACTCACCCTGACCGAGGCAGGAGAGCGCTTCCTCGATGCAATCCGAAACAATCTCGATGAATTGCAGGCGGCGATTGCGAGCGTCGCGACGGATCGCGGCGAACCGGCTGGCGTGCTCAAGGTCAGCATGGGCATGACGTTTGGCGTCGAATACATCCTGCCGCTGCTGCCTGAATTCCTGAAACGCCATCCGCATGTCCGCGCCGACTGGCAGTTCGAGAACCGCCAAGTCGATCTCATTGCGGAAGGTTTCGACGCGGCGATCGGCGGCGGCATCGATCTTGCGCCTGGTCTAGTATCGCGGGTCCTTGCGCCGGCGCACATCATCGCGGTGGCTTCGCCGTCCTACCTTAAGGGGCGAACGCCGCCCGCCGATCCCTCGGGCCTCGCCGCCTTTGATGGCATTGTCATGCGCTCATCGAAAACACGGCGGGTCCGCGACCGCCCGATGCGTAACGCCGCGGGCGACGAGATGACGGTGCCGCTAAAGCCCACAATCGCGTTCGACGATCCGGAGGCGATGTGTCAGGCGGCGGTGCTCGGCATGGGCGTCACGCAAATCGTAGTGGCGCACGCGTTGCGGCACATGGAGAGCGGCGCGCTCGTGCGGCTGGTGCCGCAGTGGTACGCCGACGCGGGACCGATCTCGATCTACTACGCCAGCCGAACGTTGATGCCGGCCAAGACGCGCGTCTTCGTCGATTTCGTAGCGGATGCATTTCGACGTCAGCGGCTTGCCGAGCGGTTTGCCGGCAGCATTGGTTAGGCTAGGCATTGTGATGTCCCCGATGGGTCCGAAGCTGACTCATTCGACGCGGCCGGCATCATCCGTCGTCTCCCGTGTGCTGGCGATGCGCCCGACCTCTGTTTCGCCCTCAGAATTTCAGCATCGTCCGCATCCCGAATAAGAGCGCGTTGCGGATCGCGTTGGTACCGCTCGGATCCAGCGGATCGGGCACATGGCCGCCAGGATGGACGACGTACTGAAGATTGGGTTGCAGCGACCAGTTGTCCGCAAGCTTCATCTGATAGCTGAGCTCGACGACCGCTTCATAGTCGCGGATCGGCATCGCCTGCCCGGTCAGGTTCACCACATCGCGGTCGAATGCCGTGGCCTGTGGTGAGACGCGGCCGTAGGCCACACCGAGGCCAGCGGTATCGTCCGGGCGCGAATCGAATAACCCCTTGTAGGTCATTCCCGCGTCAAAATAGATGTCGACGAGATTGCGTTCGGCCGGGGCCGCGACCATCCGCATGAACGCGCTGAACTCGCCCGGACCGTTGCCGGGAGCGCGCCACAGCGTCTGGTCGATGATGCCGTAGAGTCCGAAATTGCCGGAATGTTGCAGTGGCGGCGCGCCGGATACGGCGAGCAGTCCACCCAGGCTGTCGAAACGTTGATCGGCGAATTGGCCGGTATGCAGCCAGGCGCCGAGCTTGACGGTGCCCGGCAGCTCTTGCGTCCGGGCTCGCGCGGCCGGCCGCCCGCCGCCTTCCTGGTGCGGGTTTTCCTGAAGAGAGGATTTGCCCTGATTCCAGGCGTAGGCGACCTCGGCAATGAACAACGGTGGATCCCTGAGCCGGAATGCGAGCCCGTAGGGATCGCGATCGACCGGATTGCCGGGTCCCGGACCAGCCGGGTCACCGTTGAAAATCGCCGCACGCAGCGTGAGCTGATCGGTCGGCGTCAAGGTCAGGCGAACGCCGGGCGTGGCTTCCGGATAGGATGGTCCTCCGCTCGGTAGGTCCTGGGCCGGTAGCATCGGCCAGCCGAAGGTCGCGTTCACGAAAAGAGCTGCCGTCTGGCTGACCAGGAACTCCTGTGCTGCGGAGAATTGGCCGAGACGCAGATTCACGTCGCCGCCGATCTTCTGCTCAATCCAGAGATTGAACAGGCGCGTAGATGGCGGGGCCTCTATGCCGCTCACGAGCGCAAAGTTCTGCAAACGAGTTGCGCTGAACTGGCTGCCGTGAACCTGCTGAATGCTGGCGTGCAGGCTCGCGCCCGACCAGCCTGCGAGCTTTTCCATGTCGGCGTCGATGATGATTCCAAATCGTCCGTCGTAACCAGAGCCCTGGCTCACGCCGCCGCGGGGATTTCCAAAGCCGTCGCCGTAGTACGTGAAGGCGAATTGCAGCCCGGCTTGCTCGAGCCTCGAACGCCAACCGCCCGGATCGGTGAGCTGGCGCAGCGTGTCGGGGAGCGATTGTGCGGTTGGGGTGGGCGCCGCATCCTTGTTCGGCGCGTTGTCGGCCGCGGCAGCTGCTTCATGGAGCAGCGCGATCGCGGCCATCACGACGATCACGCGCCGCGCCCGACGACAGCCGTGTTCCATCACCTGCATGGAGCCCCGACCACGACATAAGTTAGCGCATTTCGGCCTGCGTCTCTAAATCACACAAAGGTCCGGTATGGGGTCATGACCGACAAAACTCGAGTGAGCACAATGAGTCAGCTTTACCCCTCAAGGGTGACGTGCGAGCGCGCATGGACGGCCGCGGCACGCGCGAAGTGCGGCGAGCTTTTGCCATCGGCTCGATGTGACTGAACGAGTTCGGGATACTTTGCGACAATGTCTTCTCGAAGTGACCTGATTTCTTGGTGTCTAAAGAGCACACGCGCGTCTCCGACATCCGTGGCTTTCATACACATCTCAACCAAGTAGTTGATTACTACTGCTCGATAAAATTCGTCCGTGATTGTGTCAGCGAGTTCTATGCATTCCGCACGGAGCCGCTTGTAACGTCCTAGATCGTATTGCGCCCACTCCTCTTCCAAGCGGCCTTCTGCCTTAGCATGCGCAACGGTTTCCGCGCTAATTCCAGCGATCCAGCATAATTGTTGGATTGACGCCATCTTTTCTGTTTCGCCAGGCGGGGCGTCGTACCGCTCGATCTCTTCGAGTAATCCGTACCTTGCACTCCGTGTTGCAATCCCTGCGGGCTGCTCTCGCTTTTTGAACCAGCCGAACATTCAGGTGCTCCCGTTACTAATCCAAACGTTGCGCACTTGACGGACAAGGCTTTCGATGCACGAGGGCCGTATTATCACTCTCTATGATGAGGGGGGCTATCCCGCCCGCTTATCGAATAGTCGATCTCTGTGAATTACTTCGAAAATGACCACTAGGCACGCGCTCAACAAGAGGTCTCGCGGGCGGCCCGCGGGGGCTGAATGGTCTAGTAATACCTTGAGCCAGTTGCCTTGGCCAGACGGCGGCTCCCTCAATTACTCGGCGACATTGCGCAGGAAAGTCTCGATCCCGCGTTCCAATTCCTGGGAGCGATGGTTCAACTCGCCTGCTGCGGTCCGGACCACATTGGCAATTCGAGCCGTTTCACTGGCTGATGGCCGCGCTGACATTCCTCATATTGGAGGAGAGGCTCTGGGTCCCGGATGATGCGTCTCTACCGCTGCTAGGGGGTGAGAGAAGCAGAGCGCCGTGACCGAAACAAAGTCGAGTTTCTCAATCGCATCGCTTCGGTCATTGCGGGATTGATTATTTTTTCTACCCTCAATTCAAAAAAGCCTTTCTACTCGAAGGCCTTCTCATACCCTGCGACGCTCGATGCCTTAAATTTTCCCAATTGAGATGCGGCCATTGCCGAATCGAGGTGCGTCATCAGGGGGGGATCAATGCCGATATCTGCCAACTTGGTACAAGACGCCGAAACTCAGCTTCTCGAATTTTTACGCGGCGAGGACGTCAGCAGCTTCTCAGTGACCATTGTTTGCGGGAACGACAAATGGATCATCTCGACTACAGATAACGAAAGCGGCGCCTACTGCATCGGACAGGGGCCGACGTTTGCTGATGCATGGCATGACAGAAAAAATCAAATACTCACGCCCGTAAGACCGCCACTGAAGCGGGCTTCCTGACCAAACACGGAAAAGCAGACCGCCCCGAACGGCGCCGGACGGCATGTTTTCGTTTGACTGGCCTGTCCCAGTGTACGAATGGAAACAGGGTGCGCTCATCGCAGGACGCTGAGCCGACTTCGCCGACGAGCAGTGCTGCGACGTGCACAACGGACTCGGTCGGGTTGCTCGACGTCGTCCCACCGATTGGAATCAGCCGAGGAGGCAGGTCCACGCGACGGCCATCGGGCAATTCCAAGTAACGATGCATCCATATTGAACCCTTCATTCCGCCGCGGCTTTCTATGACGTATTTTGAGCCGGCAGGTAGGTGGGAGGGTAATCGTGTCCGCTTAGGCATTGGAACACTCCTGCGGTACCGAGGGCGTAGTCAATCAATGCGGGACGATCCCTCCAGTTCGCGCTCGCTTCCCACTTATGCCCGGTATCCACCGAAGAGGCGCCGCCTCCTATTTCACGGACGACATCGGCGCCGGCATGGGAACTGTGGTTTCGTCAACGCAGCAGCCGATCCGGGACCCATCGCCCAATACGCGCGCCAGCTTTCTTTACGCCGCGGTCACGGGTGGTTCCGTTCCGATGCGCCTGTCGTTTCCGACCTCTCCAAGAGTGGCGGAATAGCAGACATCGCAAGCCGTCGCCGAAGGGCACACCCGAACATTAAAAGCGCCGCATCGACGCGCGACCGGTATCGGAATTGGCGACCTTGCGGGTACACTCAATAAAACGCTCTGCCAGTGGAGTCAGCGTGCGATCCTTGACCGTTATGAACCCGACCGGCGCGGGAGGCGATAGCACTTTAACCGGTAGAACCTTGAGGCGCATTTCTTTACCGCCAAAACGCATGACCGAGGCGGGGACGAGACCGAGCCAACGCCCCGTTTCGATCAGACGCATGTAAAGATGAAGCGACACTGTAACTACCGTTGCAGACGGAGGTTCAAGGCCGCTCTTTCGGAACACTTCCTCGTGCAGCGACCTCGCCAAACTGCCAGGCTGCGCCAACACCCATGGCTCTCCGATCAAATCGGCAAGCGTCAGGCTTCGCCGCTTCGCCCAAGGACTTTCAGATCCAGCGACAACGACGTTGGGTTCATCAAACAACGGCTCCGCAACCAAGTCAGGTTCGGTCATAGTTGCGGGAAGCCGCCCCAGCACCAGTTCAACTTTTCGATCGCGAAGATTGTTATACTGCTGGATCGCGATGTTTTCAGGCAGCACGTCAACCACCGCGCGCGGAAAATCTTGCGAAAATCGTTCGATGATCGCGGGAAGCAAACCGGCATCTGTCACGATGGACGAGCCAATCCGCAGTTCGCCTGCGTCCGGCTGTTTGATGAACTCGATTTGCTGCAAGCCTTTCCGCATTTCGTCGAACACGGCGACTCCGGATTTAAGCAGCGCACGCCCGTAGTGCGTTGGCTCGACCCCTGAAATGCTGCGATCAAAGAGCTTGACGCCAAGCGTGTGCTCCAATTCAGAGATCGTCTTGGACACGACAGGATAGGACACGGCCAACGCTTCCGCCGCGCGAGTCATGCTGCCCGCCTCCGCGACCGCGAGCGCAATGTGAAGGTCGCGCAGCTTGACGCGCCGACCGATCCGATCCGTCCACTTCATCTGTAAGACCTAGCTGAATGGTTAGGGATATAGCGCATTAATTAGAACTAATCAGCTATGCCAAAATCTGGCAAGTACGAAACCGCAAATTCCAAGTGCGAATTGCTCGCACGCAGCAACCCCGAAGGGAGAATTGCCATGGTTGGACTTTCAGGATCACCCGTATCCATCGTCCTCGTACACGGCGGCTTTGTTGACGGCGCAGGTTGGGAAGGCGTCTACAATATTCTGAAGAAGGACGGTTACAACGTCAGCATCGTTCAAAACCCGACAACGTCTCTGGCTGACGATGTGGCTGCCACGCGGCTCACGATCGCTCGGGCGCAAGGGCCGGTCGTGTTGGTCGGTCATTCCTACGGCGGTGTCGTCGTCACCGAAGCCGGCACGGACCCGAAGGTCGCAGGGCTCGTCTACATTGCGGCGTTTGCCCCGGATAAGAACGAGTCCGTCGAGTCCCTCATCAAGAATCCGCCTCCCGGCGCACCGGTTCCGCCGATCCTGCCGCCGCAGGACGGCTATCTGTTCCTCGACAGGGCGAAATTCCGCGATTCGTTCGCAGCCGACGTCAGCGAAGCAAAGGCTGCGTTCTTGGCCGACTCTCAGGTGCCGTGGGGTGTTGGCGCCCTCTCCGGCGCAGTGACCGAGCCTGCCTGGAAAACCAAGCCGAGCTGGTATCTGGTCGCGACCGAGGACAAGATGATCCCGCCGCCCGCTCAGCGCCAGATGGCAACGCGCGCCGGCGCGACTGTCGCGGAAGCTGCCGGCAGCCACGCGATCTATATTTCGAAGCCGGAGGCCGTGGCGGCGCTCATTGCCACGGCGGCGAAAAGCGTGAGCTCCAAAGTGGCAGCGTGAGCTGCAAGATGGCCGTCAGGTAGCACAGCCGAAGTCCGCCGCCGGCCTCACGTTGGGGCTGGCGGCGCTTCAGCGCTTGAAGAAATAGCGATATCCGGAGCGGGTTAACCGCATCGTAGCCGACATCAGAGCGGACATCGTTTTCCGCCGCTTCGGGCCACAAGCAAAAGCTCAGACCAGGGTCGCACCGCCGTCCACGACAAGGACTTGACCCGTGCTGTAGCTCTGCCGCATGAGGTAGAGATACGCTTGAGCGATCTCCGCGGCGTCTCCAACGTGGCTGACTGGCAGCCTGTCTGCCATCTGTTGATACAGTGCCTCGCGCTCTGCTTCTGTCATATTCGCCCACAGTGGCGTTCGTACCACGCCGGGTGAGACAATGTTGACGCGAATGGGCGCAAGCTCGACAGCGAGTGCGCGTGTCAGTCCCTCCATTGCCGCGCAGATGCTTGCACCGAGCGACCAGCCTGCCTGTGGGCGTTGCCCCGCGATACCGGAGGTGAACACGATCGATCCGCCCTTCCGAATGCTGCTGCTGCCGTATTTGGCGGCACAATACGCGCCCCAATAACGCAGCGTGAAGAAGCGGTGCGCCGCATCAACATCTGTCCTCGCCAAGCTGCCGAGCTGCAGTGTGTCGCCGGCCGTGAAGACCAAGTGATCGAAGCTGCCAAGCCCCGCAAACAGCGCCTCCGTTGCCTTCCTGTCCGCAAGATCCAGCACGTGACCCTCTGTACCGGCCGGCAGCGTGGCGAGTGCTTCGTCTATTCGCGCCTTCCGGCTGGAGGCGATCACGACGGTAGCCCCCTCGCGTGCCGCAGCCTGAACTGTGGCAAGGCCGATACCTGAGCTCCCGCCCAGAACCACAATGCGTTTTCCGTCGAGTGTCATGGCTTTCTCCTTGCTGCTGACGCCGTGACACTTGGCGCGACACCGGACTTGCCGCCAGCGCATCTTTGTCCATACTTAAATGACTGGAGATCATCATGGCGTTCGATGGCAGGCTGCTTGGCGGCATCAGCGTGCTGGCCGCGGTTGTGGAGACGGGTAATTTCGTCAGGGCGGCCGAGTCGCTGGGGCTCACTCAGTCCGGCGTCAGCCGTGCGGTGGCGAGGCTGGAGGCGCGGGTGGGCGTGCGGCTACTCGACCGCACGCCGCGCGCGGTGTCGCTCACGGACGAAGGCCGCCGCTTCCATGCTCAGGTGGCGCCTCTGCTCGCAGGGCTGGAGGAGGCGGCATCCGATGTGGCGCAGTCCGCCCATGCGGTCCGAGGTCGGCTCAAGGTGAACGTCGATCCCTGGTTCGCGCGATTGGTGCTGGCACCGCGGCTCTCTGGTTTCCTCGCCACACATCCGCAGCTGTCGCTCGAACTGCTGGTCCGCGACACGCTGGGTGATCTGGTCTCGGAGGGCCTTGATGTCGCGGTACGGTTTGGGGAGCCTGAGCCGTCGGGTTTGATCGCGCGCAAGCTTTTGGAGACGCGCATCATTGCCTGCGCCTCCCCCGCCTATCTTGCGCGTCGTGGTCGGCCACGGCACCCGAGCGATCTCGAGGGGCATGAGTGCCTCCTCTACCGCGACCCAGTGACGGGTCGTCCCTTCCCCTGGGAGTTCCATCGCGCTGGAAAAGTCGTTGAGGTGAAGGTGAGCGGCCGGCTCGTGTTCAACGAACTCGCCACCAAACTCACCGCCTGCGCTGCCGGTCACGGTATCGCGCAGACCATCGAGTTTGGTCTAGCCCCAATGTTGGCGAACGGCGAACTGGTCCAAATCCTCGCCGATTGGGCTGAGGAGCGCTACCCGCTCTATGCGTATCACCTCTCGCGCCATCTGCCGCCGGCAAAGGTGCGCGCTTTTCTCGACTTTGTGCTCACCAGCATCGCGCCGACTTCAAAGAAAGACGCGCCGACTTCAAAGAAGGAAACGAGCAACTCGTCAAGCAAATCTCGGCAGAGCCGTCGGTAGGTGGTTTGACCTCACGAAGTCTGGTGTGAGTCATTCACGTCGGTTCGGGTTTGTCCACTTTCGGCGGCATTGCGGACATGAATTCTTGAGGCAAGGTCGCGATGGGCCAGATGGAGACATCCACCAGCAATTCCGACGACACAAACCGGGGATGCGTCGCTTCGTGGAAATATGTTATCTTGTTCTGAACGACTGGGTCATCGTGAACGCGGCGGAGGAACGACCATGACTTGGAAGCACATGCAGCGGCGGAAATCCGGATGCGCATGCTGCGACGGCAGCGCGCAGGGCCGCCGGCATTTCCTTCTCGGGGGCGCCATGCTCGGCGTTGCGGGCGCCACCGGCTTTTCCGCCAGACGTCACCGCGCAAAGTGCTCCGAACCCGGGCGCAACCGCAGCGCCACGTACCAGCAATTTCATCTTACGCGGCGGCTACGTGATCACCCTGGACCGCGGCCTCGGCGACATCCCGGTAGGCGACGTGCATGTGCGCAATGGCGAGATCGCCGCGATCGCGCCTTCGGTCGAGGCACCCGGCGCCGAGATCATCAACGCGCAAGGCATGATTGTCATGCCGGGCTGCGTGGACACCCATTCACATGTCTGGAATTCGCTGCTCAAGAACCTGCCCCGGTCCGGAGCTGAATATTTCCCCCTCAAGGACGTGTTCGGAAAACATCACACACCAATCGACTATTATCGGGCGAACCGGCTGTTCCTGACCGAAGCCTTGAATGCCGGCATTACGACGGTGATCAACTATGCGCACAACACGCAATCGCCCGCGCATGTGGACGAAGAAATCCGCGCCATGAGGGAGAGCGGGCTACGTGGTCGCTATGCCTACGGTGGACCCGATCCCCATCCGCGCGACAAAGCGATCGATCTTCAGGAGATCCTGCGGGTCAAGCGACAATGGTTTGGACCCGGCTCGGGCGGCCTTATCGATCTCGGCTTTGGACTGCGCGCACCGGCCCCGGTGGGCTCACCCCCGCCGCCGTCCTATCCGCTGGAGTTCCGCTTCGCCAAGGATAATGGCTTACCGATCATCCTGCATTCCGGATTTCCGCCGAATGGAATGACACCGAGTAAACTGAAGCCAGAGGGTTTCGTCGACCAATCCATGATTTTTGTGCACTCGCTGAGGTTTGATCAACGTGATCGCGATGTGATGGCGGAAACCGGGTCCTCCAACTCATTTTCGCTGTTCAACGACATGCGTAATCAGCGCGGTGTTGAACTACGCCTGCAAATCCTTGAAATGGTCCGTGCAGGTGTCAACATCGGACTGTCACACGACGCCACCGCGCTGAATCCAACGTCGATGTTTGATCAGATGCGGCTTGCGTTCCACATCGCTGCGCCGGTTGCAGACACGCCCGTCGAAAATATCATGTTGACACATACGCAATGCCTGGAGATGGGAACGATAAACGGCACCAAGGCGATGGGCCTCGCCGACCGCGTTGGCCCGCTGACGCCCGGCAGGCGCGCCGACATGATCATGCTGCGCACGACCGACCTCAACATGATGCCGTTCACCAACGGGCCATCAACAGTGTTGCACTCGGCGACCAACGCAAATGTCGACACAGTGATTGTGGATGGCCGCGTACTCAAGTTCGGCGGCAAGATTTTGAGCGTCGATGTCGAGACGGTGCGGCGTGAAGCTGCCGAGTCGTTCTATCTCATCCGCCAGCGTGCCGGCGGCCAATGGGCGCCGCAAGGTTGGGAACGGCCCGTCTGAGTCGGTCGTTCCATGCTCCTTCGAGCGCCGTTGGACCTCGTGTGTGCCGTCGCCTTGTTGGAACGTACAATTATCATGCCGTCATTCCAGTCTCCGTAGATTTTAGAAGAGCAAGATGATGAAAGCCCGAATCAGACGGTTCGGTCTTGTTCCTGCTGCCAGACGCGGAAATCGTCAGCGAGGAAGTTTCTGTTCCTGGAATTGCGGCTGCCGCGTCTTGGCGGGCACGGCAGCTTTGGGTCATGAGCGACAAAACTCAAAGTTAACACAAGGAGTCAGCTTTACTTCCAGGAGCAGACATAGCAGCGGACATTGCTGTGCGCCGCTTGGGGCCAACAACCGACATTAAAGGAGCGCTTCTCTACGATTGAAAAGGAGGTAAGAAGTTGTGCGGGTTTGGCAGTCAACGCCTAGGCACAGCGTTACGGCCGCCAGCGGATGCCTTTGGCCTTAAGTTCACGAATCAACGAAATATCTCGGTCAAGTCTTTGCGAAGGACGAAGCTGAGGCGATCAAGGAGGCTGCGAAGGAGTTCAACGTAGCGGAAGCGTTGCGAGATCGGATTGTGGCGAGGCGGGAAGATTATTAGCCAGTGATCTTCGGTGAGACCACTGGTTCACGTGCGGCTTTCAAGAATGCCTCGAAATCTGCTCGGCTTGTGGTGACTGTCACACTCCTGGTGAATGGCCACGGCTTTCTTGTACTCCTCCAGTCGCATCGTATCCGTATTTTGTTGTCCTCCTTCAGCTTATCGGCGACGTTCAAGCTAACAAGCCTGAAGCTTCGTTCCTCTTCCGGACCCAGAACCAAAAAGCTTCGGCTTCCTGTCTCCCCTCGGGTAATTGCCTCAACGATTGAAAGAAGGGCGGCGTTCTGACCGTCGTTCATTGCGATACTGACAACCTTTGGTGAAATGGCTATTCGGTCAATAATGAGGGCTTCGTCAGCGGTGTTCTTTATCCGCAAGTAGACGTGGAAATCATAGGGCTGGAGATAGACGGTCGGACGAAGCCGCCATAGGCGGTCGTAGATCAAAAAGCCAGATGAAGCGAGGCCGCCTATGCTGCCTATCAGCTTCAACCATTCCACGGGATCAGAAATCATCGTATGTGCCTCCCACAAGGAGGCTACGATCTGCAGTAGAGTTTGACCACGTGGGCTGTGGATGCGGAGGTGGGCAATGGGCGGGAAAATCCTATCAGTAGCAATCCTGATTGCATCTGTGCCGCTCACGCCAGTCTTGGCAGAGGAAGTACTACATTGCACGGACACGAATTACGCAGGCTTCAAGTGGGATAAAAAGGGCGAAGCTTCGTCTCTGGTGACGTTTCCACTCCACCGTTTCACGATTAAGGTTGGCCCCACGCAGAGCTATCCTTTCATCTCGGATAAGGAACGTCTTATTACCCGAACAATGGAAGGGATTTCCCCTGGCGTGTCAGAGTTGTACCGGTGCACCCGCTGGGATCAAGGAGTTGTTTGCGTGCTTCCGCTCACCCCCATTAATCCGTGGCTATTTGCTAACAACGGCCACTACGTCCGCCCGTTTCTAGCTGGGGGTCCGCCTGATAGTGGTTTTGATCCAAATATTGCGATCATTTACGGCACCTGCACGAGAGCACGAAGCGATTGAATACCTCCACCTCCGTTGCCATCTGCCGATCATCGAGTTTCGGAAGGATCGGGCGCCTTTTCAGAAACCGTTCCAGCTTTTTGCCGGCTTTGCCATCGATTTTGCCTGGTTTCACCAGCGGCTTGGTCAAGCCTCTGGTGATTTCTTTTTAGTCGAATTGAGCTTGGCGAGTTGCGTTGGCATAGAGGCAACCTTGGTGTTGTCCTGGGGAAGCGGAGGGAGAGCGTGATGGAACAGGTAAAGCCGCAGTCCAGGAAATGGAAACTTTTTCCAGTCTTTGCGTGGAGTTTTCTGGTCGGATTGGCGCTTTTCGCTCTTATCCAACTAAAGGATGGCGGAGCGGAAATTACCTACCTGCTTAGTCATAACCAAGCTCAGGGCTTTGGCTATATTATCGGTAACATTTTGTCGTTGCCCATACTCTGCACGATCATCGCAGTGATCCGTAATCTCTTTGTGAAATGAGCGGGTCGCTACTGCTCGCGGCGGAGGGACCGACAACGAAGGAGACCTGGCGATGGACAGTCGTCACCTACTCCCCATCGCGATCATATTTGCGACATTGGTAGGAGCCTGGATGTTTCGATATCAGCCAATCTTAAATGGAGCGGTTCACGTCAAGCGATTTACTGGAGCAACTTACTCTTATCAGGAAGAATGTTGGTTTGGCAGTATTCACTGAAGCCTGGCTTGGTGCCAAGCATGATCACCCACGCCGAGCGCAAGGAAATCTTCGACTACTGTGTGCCTGAACGGAAGTGCCCAGTCTGCTCGCACTGGCCTCGCGCAGACAGCTTCTCCGGCGTTCTCTTTTTAAAGGAGGGATAATCGAGATGCATGCTCTCCATCACGTGCCCACATCTGATTTGATGTACGAACTCGCCCGGCGCACGATTGTCGATGATAATATGGATGCGAGCCCGCACAGTCTGTTGCAGCTGGTCTGTTTAATGGCATCCGTGCTGAGCACCCGGCAACGCGTTTTGGTTTCAGAAGCGTTGCGTGACGCGGCCGATGGATTGGAAAACCCGCGTGTGCATGTTTGGTAGCACTTCAAGGATACCCAATGCCTTCGCCCCGAGTGCGTTGGGTTTAACGGACATTCCTTCCTATGCGCGTGTCCGCGGGAAGTGAGTACTCCGGGAGGTGATAGAACCGCTAAGGTTGATGCAGGTATACTAACTGACGAAGTCCCGGACCATTCCACGCCGTTCGCTCAAAACTCTAAACACCGCTTCCGCAGGTTCTAAAAGAATTGGCCCGGCGAAGGGGTTCACCGAGCCAATTCCCGGGCCCTGCCCGGATATGCTTGAGCCACGAGAAACAGATTATCTCTTGTTCAATGTGGAATACCAAGACCGGGCTACCTGTTCACGCTATTATGTTTTCGGCAACGAATTGCCGGTTCATCTCGCTTCCGGGCGCTTAGAAAAAAGAAACCCCGGTACTGTTGCCATACCGGGGCTCAGGTTCCTCCCATAGACACTCAGAACTCGGTTGAGTAGAGACATACAAACACTTATTGATTGGAACTCTGTAGCAGTACGCTACCGTGCACAGCATCGTGAGTTTGATATTTCATTGCAGTCTTCCGATCCACTCGAATCTCCTTCGCGGCAGCAGAGGCCCCAACTTCGGCAGCCCTCGCTGCTAACTGCTGTTGCAGTTCTTGCGACAGCGCAGGTCTACCAATCCTCTTCCCCTTCGCTCTTGCCCTTGCCATTCCTGCCTTGGTTCTTTCCGAGATTTTCTGTGCTTCCACTTTCGCAAGCGAAGCTAACAACGCGAGCAGAATTCCTGACAAGTTCATTGTCCGTCGAGCTGGAGATTGGCCCATCGCGACCTTGCCTCAAGAATTCATGTCCGCAATGACGCCGAAAGCGGACAAACCCGAACCGACGCGAATGACCCGCAAGAGAAGTCGCGCCGAAAATCATGAGGACCGGCACGTGCGTCGAAGATTGTGTGGCGCCTTAGGGGCAGATAGCCTCTGCCTACAAAGCGTGGCGGGGGACAGACCATGACCAGGAAAGCTTTGCTCGTCGCTGGGGTCGGCGGCGTCATTTTCACTGTGGCCGGACTGACGTTTGCCCGCATGGCTTATGTCGAACGCTACGGGAGCGCCGAGATCGATTATCGCGGAGAAAAAATCCAGCTGGCCAGGAAATACGTCGACTACGACGACTACAAGAACGATTCCAACAATCTCGCTCCGTCGGAAATCGCGCGGGTTGAAAACTTGATGACGCAGGCGCGCATCGGACCAGACTTTGCGGATTGGAAAGAGTTCGCTGATCAAGCCTTCAAGATAAAATTCCCAGGCTATGGCCTAGGGCCAGGGCCGAAGGTCACGGCCGCGGGGCGGGAGTTCGTTGTGGAGTGGATCGAGATTCCGCAAGTCGGGAAGGATCGCTATTTCGTTCTGGAAAAGAAGCCTGGGGGATCGCTCCGATTGGTCGACGACTTCGTGATCGTACACGAGCGGTGGTCTGCATACTGGGCGATATCGACTATCCGCTTTGTCGGCGACAAGCTCGTCTACTCTGATAGCAACTCAAAGGTTGTGCGGGAAACAAATATTGGGCCCCCACGATGACCGTGTTTGGGCAAGGCCCGGCCCATCGCGACCTTGCCGCAAGAATTCATGTCGGCGATGCCGCCGAAAGCAGACAAATCCGAACCGACGCGAATGAGCCATCTCGGACATCGATAGGCTCGTGCCGCTGGCCGGGAAGATCGGCTGCTTTCTGCCCCATCGCGTCGATAGGGGGCTGCTGCTTGAAACGCCCAAGCGCGTTAGCATTCAGATTTGGCAGGGACGTACTTCAACCTGATCACGTCCTCGCCAACGCGATCGCTGGCCACGAGTTGGAGCCGCGGTTGGGGACCAACGAAGAATGGCCTGCCGAGACCAAGCACGACGGGATGAAGGAAGAGTTGGTACTCATCGATCAGCCCAAGCTTGGTCAGGCTTGCCGCTAGCTTTGGTCCGCCGACCTCGATCTCGCCGACAAGATCGGCCTTCAGCTTTCGTACCGCCGCCTCGACATCATCGCCGATCAACGTCGCATTCGGCCCCACTGATTTCAGCGAACGCGACACCACCCATTTCGGCATGGCCCGCCACGCTTCCGCGAACGCGCGCAGATCGTCGCCCATCGCCGGATCGTCCTGGTCCCAATTGTCCCCATCCCAATAGCGCATCACCTCGTAGAGGCCGCGCCCATAGATGCTGCCGGCGGCTTTGCGCGTCTGCTCAATAAAGTATTTGAACATCACCGGATCAGGCGCGAACGCATCGTGGTCGTGGTCGACGTAGCCGTCCAACGACATGTTCATTCCGAATACGAGCTTTGCCATGGCGAAATTGTATCACAGAGCGGACTAGGTACAATGAACTGCTGGCACTCGCACAGATGCACCCTATTGGCCCATCGCGACCTTGCCGCAAGAATTCATGTCCGCAATGACGCCGAAAGCGGACAAACCCGAACCGACGCGAAACACCTAGCTCAAGCCTCGCCGGCTGTTTCGAACATGGCTGCTTCAAGCGCCTCGCGCGCGCCCGCGCCGGCCCAGGCCACGAACTGGAATGCCGAGTAGTAGCGCTCGCATGCGTCGAGGGCAGCGGACAAGTGCACCTCGCACTGTCGACCCGACGCCTGGACGCCACCGGAAAGCATGAGCGTATGACGAAACACCACAAGTCCCTGCGTAGGCCAGAACTCGAAATGTCCGACCCACATCTGCGCGTTGATCATCGGAATTAGATGCTCGATCTCGGCATTGCTGCGTTCTGGAGCCTTAAGTTCGAAGGCACAAGCAAAATGCAGTGCCTCCATGTCATGGATCCAGGTGAACGAGGCCTGATAGTCGGCCCACTTCCCTTCTACGACTGCAACAAGCTCATCCTCGCAGGCACGCTCGAACGACCATGAGTGACTGGTCGCAATGTGCTCGATCATTTCGAGCGGGTTTCCACGATGAACTTCGGTAAGAGTGATGACTGTCACGGCCGTTCTCCGGACGACAACACATGATGCGGCCGCCCGCAGCGCCGAGGAACACAAGCGCTCCTCCGCACAACGAACGTTCATTGCCAAGTAACGGCAAGCCCTCATTCAATCCGGAGTGTGTTCATAAAATAAATGCCTTTCGTGCCTTGCTGGAAAATCGATTTCGATATCCGTATTCCGACGCGCCGCCTACCGAACTGGAATTCCAGGAACATTAGCTCAAGTGGTGCGTCAGTAGTGACATCGCGACGGAGGAACAATGTCGTGACCGCTGCGTTTCTTTTAGTTATACCCCAGTGCGGGGGCGTGCAGTGGTTCTAGCGAGTGTCGATCGCTCACCTGGACATGGGCTTTTTCGAGCCACGATCCTCCTTGTTGAGGACGAGGTGCTTGTGCGCATGAGTCTCGCGGAGCAGTTGCGCAGTGCGGGATATGTAGTTCTTGAAGCGTCAAACGCGGACGAGGCTCTTGACTTGCTGCAGAGCCAGCGCGTGCGAGTAGTGGTCAGTGACATTCGAATGCCCGGCAGGATGGACGGGGTGGAACTCGCTCGCGCGATTCGCGCGCAACGTCCGGAGATCAAGATAGTGCTAGCTTCGGGCGAGTCTTTCTCTGCGAGTTATTGGGGCGCCACTGATGGCTTTTTTCCAAAGCCGTATAATGCTGGGCGCCTGATCGAGCACATCAAGATGCTTTTGGGCTGAGGAACTCACACCCGGCGTCACTCGTTGTTTGGCGTGACTGACAAGCCCAACCTTCAAGAAACAATCCTCCTTGTAGAGGACGAAGTCTTGGTTCGCGCACCCATCGCGCAGTACCTTCGAGACTGCGGCTACAGGGTAATTGAAGCTGTGAATGCAGAAGAGGCGATGACCGTGCTCTTGCACGAAGAAACAGTTGTCGATGTCGTTTTCAGTGACATCGAAATGCCCGGCGCCGTTGATGGATTTGGTCTGGCGAAATGGATTAGAGAACATCGTCCAGGACTTGACGTGCTGTTAGCCGGAACCATCAACCGCACCGTCGAGAATGCCAAACAACTGTGTGCGGAGGGCTCCGTGCCGAAACCTTACGACGCTCAGATCGTCCATAATCACATCAAGCGCTTGTTGGCAGCACGGAAGACTGGAAAAGCGATTGAATGAGCAAGGGCCTCTTCCCTTGACGCGTCTGGCATCATCGCCAGCCACTTGTTCCGTGCGCTCATTCGTCCGCTTCGACAATCACCTGGTCGCTGGTGCGACCGCAGTCGCATTTGAACATCACACGCCACAGAGCGATGCTTATGCCGTCAGGCAACGTCGCCAGCACGTCGAGCAGACTGGCGCGCTCGCGGCTTCACCGGGTGGTGCGCGATGAGAGTGTCCGCCAGTCTTAGCCATTCGCCCGCCATCTCGCGTTGAATGGAACGCGATTCCTGATCTTTCGCCACTGCCACCATTTCCAAGCAATGGTTCGCGTAACGCACGTATTCTTTGTGCCTGTTGATCTTCGGATCAGCCATGACCCCCTCCTGTCCTGGGGGATCGATTTCATCGCACTCCATGAGCTAAGTCTGAGCAGAACAGAACAGATCGACGCGAGTGCCCTGACGCAGAGCCCTGGGCACAGCATCCTCAGCTTGGTGAGCGCACTAATCGATCTTTGCGACTAGCCGATCCGCCTGCCAGACCTCGACCGTAAAGTGCTTCTTGAGTTTGCGCGCCCGGTCGATCGCTTGTTCATCATCGTCGCAGGTGACGATGAACAGAGGACCCACGCTGTGGCCCTCGTTGTCGACTGCGCGCAGCCGATACTCAGCCATGCCCGCCCACCCCCGTCGTCCCCGAGGGCAAGCCTACGCCCATCAGGAGCGATCGGCTGTGGTTTTTAGGACACACAGCGGAGACATCGAAGCGAGGAGTTGCCTGACGTCGCAGAAGTCGAAGCGTTGTTAGTGGATCAAAAGACTAACTGCAGACCAGATAGCAACCCCGAACAACAGCGCAGTCAGCACATAGAAGTTTAGTAGAGCAATCATCCCCGATACCCCGTCCCTGATCGCCGCCATCAACAAACGAGCATTTCCGAGCAAAGTTCCGGTGCTGGAACGATTGACCCGATTCGTTCGACACTAGTCAGACTGGAGAATGTCTGACCCACAAAAAGCAAAGCCTCCACCATGGGGGGGCATGGCGGAGGCGATTTGCAACATGAACCCGGTGGGGGCAGGGGGCTGTGGCCGGGCTCGAACGGTTAACGCCGCCAGAAGACGAACGTTCCGGGCCAATCAGTCCAGTTTTTTCTTCGGCTGTATTTGCTGTTGTTGCTGAGTAATGGGGGCCTGTCGTTGTGCCCGTTCGGCGAACAGCCTCCAGTGGTCTGCCATGTCAATATAACCAGCCCTCAGCGTCGGGTCGGACTCCAATCGAGCTAGCGTCAAACATCGCTTTGCTCGGCGGCGGTATTCCTCCGCTCCCATGTGCCAGTCCGACGTTGATAATGGCGCCCCGCCAACCGCCCAACGACCCATACACAATATGGTTCCAAGGCCGACCACTAATCCTTTTTGAAGGCATCAAGAATTAGCGCCTTGAGCCGCGCCGGGTCGCGCACGCCAGTCTGTGCCAGTTCAATTATCTTCTGGGCGACGAGGGTCGTTACCAGGTCTTCCCGGTCTGTCAGCCCCAATAGCGGCAACACATCGTCAAACACCTGAGCAAGCATGGCCACTTGCTCAGGCTCAAAAGCCCGACCCTGAAACAACCTGTAAATTGGCACGGCCCCACCCCCGCCAAGTCTCAAATCTAATGGGAACAGGGCCCGGCTTGACAAGAGAACAAACAGCGAACATCCTATTTCCGATGACACCCGGTGAATTGCTAGCGCATTCCATCTCATTCGCCCTGGACATGGCGCAAAAGGTCGTTCGCGGCCTATGGAAGGGCCTAGGCGAGGAGGAACGATGGAATGTCGCTTGCAGGACTGTCGAGCACCTTGAGGAGCATGGGGACAAGTGGAAGCTGAACGAGGAGATCGAGAGCCCGGTAGTTGAGGCCCATTCGACGCCACGCAGCTTCACGGAAGCGCATGATTACAAGAAGGAGCGATCTTGATGTGCTGGCGCGGAGATCGTTGAGCGGTGATCGAGCGTGCACCGTCCGCACCGATAGGCGCGACACGCAGCAGCGAGACTTGCATGGCGTCGTCACTGCGCGCACGTAGTCAATTCCAAGTCAGACTTGAGCTAAGTGGTGTGGCGGCAAATTTCGTCCGCCACGCTGCTGGAGCATAGGTGAGCCTGTCCAAGAGATAGACAACATTATAAAAATATGCACCGCTCCAGATGTACTCATCAATCAAGCGCACTCTCTCTGGTGCGTTTGTCGCGCGGAAGATTTGCTTAACTGCAGATTTGCGAAAAGCTTCGTTTTCGTCTTTGAGCATCTCAATCCAATATGGTTTCAATTTACGAATTTGCTTTAGCGAGAGAAGCTCAAGCAATCGCGTCCGGAGGAGAGTTCCTAGAGTTTGATCAAGCACAAGCTCCAAAGGATTCTTGGCAATACCGAAAATAAGGGAGGCAAGCTCATCGGAATGCCCCCAAATTTGGTCGGAAAGCCGGATTAAATGAACGAGGTCAGAAGGGTCTCGGAATTTGCCCAGGAATTTGACCACCTCATACGCAAGGTCGCCGTCTTTGGTCTCGACGTGCTTCGTGACGCGCGATCTATCTTCCGGGCGTAGTCAGGTCCAACATCTTCCCATACAAGTAACTCAACACGCCAGTTGAGCTCACGTCCAACCGATGCGTTGATTTCGCCCACAACCCTGTGAGCGGCCTCACGCTCGGGACCAACATCGCTAGGGGATGCCAGGAAAACCTTCAGGACACGAATGCTTTGGTACATGAGCTCAGTTAACGGCCGCACCAAGCGATCTTCAAGTATCGAAAGCCCTCTATCCCCTACCGGTAGTCAGTCAATCCTCCCTTCTGGTTCGCCTCATTATCAAGGGTTTCCCCTCGTCTTGAGGTGCTAGCGGGGCGAGACTCGCCGAAGGAGAATCCCGCCGAGACTCGCCGAGCAGCGGCTGGCTTTTGCGATCTGCCCGCTATCTGCCCCCGGTGGTTTTCGGGGCAGACGCTTCAGCTAGAATGTTGTAAGAAGTGCCCAATTTTGCTGGCGCGCCCGGAAGGATTTGAACCTCCGACCCCCAAATTCGTAGTCTGGTGGTCTTCGAAAGACGCGATTGAACAGACGATTGGTGTCACCCAATTTGTCACCCAAGAGCGCTGGGCCTAGCCAATCTCAGGCAATTTTTTAATCCAAGCTATTGATTTTCCTGGTAGCGGGGGCCGGATTTGAACCGGCGACCTCCGGATTATGATTTCGCTGCTCTAACCAACTGAGCTACCCCGCCGCCGATGGGGTCAAGGACCCCACGCTGTCTCCAATATAATAAGCGTGGGCGCCCAAGGCGAGCGCCACGATTGGAGAAGCGGCCTGATAGAGAATGCCCCGCACGGGGTCAAGTCGGCAGCTCGGGTGGGCGGGTTGGCCATTGGCCAGACGCGAAAACCCAGCCGGAAAGCAGCCCTCGCGGCAAAGCCACACTACCCCACCCGCGCGCTCAAGACCCCGTCATCGCGGCTTCCCGCGCCATCGGCGCCCGTGCCGGCAGCCGCTCGAACCGGATCAGCGAGAAATGCCCGAGCGGGGGCATCGGGCTGCGCTCGACCAGACGCACGCCGCCGTGCTGCGCGGCCCAGGACGCAAGCCGCTCCCAGGGGAACTCCGGCCGCCAGCCGAGCCGCCGCGCGATCGGTGCGAACCCGCGCTCGAACAGCCGGCGAAAGCCCGTCTCCGCGCCCAGGTGATTGACCAGGATGATCTCGCCGCCGGGCCGCACAACGCGCGCGAACTCGTCGAGCGACCGCTCCGGATCGGGCACCGCCGTGATCACGTATTGCGCCACGACCACGTCGAAATAACCGTCCGCAAAGCCGAGCCGCTGCGCGTCCATCACCGCCAGCGCCGCCACATGGTCGAGCCTGTGCTCGTGCACGCGCTCATGCGCCTTGCGCAGCATCGCCTCCGAATAGTCCACACCGACGACGCGATTGCTGCGCGCATAGTCCAACAGCGAAATGCCGGTGCCGATGCCGACATCGAGAATACGTCCGCCGATCCGCTCCGCGGCGGCGATCGAGGCCTTGCGGCCGCGCTCGAACACCTTGCCAAAGACCAGATCGTAGACCGGCGCCCAACGCGCATAGGCCTTGACCACGGTCGAATTGTCGATTTCGCCCACCATCCCCGCGCTCGTCGAAGCCCTGATGGGCTGTTTCCTGAGGTGAAAGAAAAAAATCGCTAGAGACGGCCGGCGCTCGCGGCTTCGTACGCGGGTGCAGGCTCCGACAGCGACGCCGCCTTCTGGATGATCCCGCCGCCCAGCACGCGTGCCTGACCGTCGGGCGCATCGTAGAACACGCACGCCTGTCCTGGCGACACGCCATCTTCGCCGGCGATGAGATCAACCTCAATGCCGTGCGCGCCGCGGCTGAGCCAGGCCGGCCGCGGCGGGCGGGTCGAGCGCACCCGCACGAACACCTCGTGCCAGCCGGCGCAGAGCGCCTGCTCGATCGTGCCCTCGCCGATCCAGTTCACGTCGCGCAGCCGCATGCGGCTGGTGCGCAATGCTTCGCGTGGGCCGACGACGACGTTCCGCGTCTGCGCATCGAGCCGCACCACATAGAGCGGATGGCCGGCCGAGACCCCGAGCCCGCGCCGCTGGCCAACCGTGAAATCGGATGATGCCCTCGTGGCGGCCGAGCACCTTGCCGTGGAGATCGACAATGTCGCCCGGCTCCGCCGCGCCCGGCCGCAGGCGCTCGATCACCTCGGTATAGCGGCCGGTCGGCACGAAGCAGATGTCCTGGCTGTCGTGCTTGTCGGCGACCGCAAGGCCAAACTGGCGCGCGAGCTCGCGCGTCTCGACCTTGGTGCGTTCACCGAGCGGAAAGCGCAGCACCTTGAGCTGCTCGCGCGTGGTCGCAAACAGGAAATAGCTCTGGTCGCGTTCGGGATCGCGGGCGCGATAGAGCGCACGCCCGCCCGCTGGCAGCGCGCGCGACGCCACGTAGTGGCCGGTGGCCAGCGCCTTGGCGCCAAGCTCCTGCGCGGTCGTGAGCAGGTCGCGAAACTTGATCAGCTGGTTGCATTGCACGCACGGCACCGGCGTTTCGCCAGCGAGATAGCTGTCAGCGAAGCCGTCAATCACCGCTTCCTTGAAGCGATGCTCGTAGTCGAGCACGTAATGCGGGATGCCGATCCGCTCGGCAACGGCCCTCGCATCGTGGATATCCTGGCCGGCGCAGCAGGCGCCCTTGCGATGGGTCGCCGCACCGTGATCGTAAAGCTGCAACGTCACGCCGATGACGTCGTAACCTTCTGCCTTGAGCACCGCCGCGGTGACCGACGAATTGACTCCGCCCGACATCGCGACCACAACGCGGGTCGCCTGCGGGGAGCCCTCCAGATCCAATGAATTGAGCATCACGCCCACGGCAACGCCGCGCTCCTTCTCGGCGCCGGTCCTCCCGGCCTTGGCTTCTTCCTATTATAGGGACTTGGCGGCGCGATCGCACCGCCTGCCTACAGCAATATGCGTGGCATGAACCGGCAGTTTTTGCCGCAGGGCAATCCCTGAATGCCGGCTGCGGCCCCGCGTCCGCCCCTCGCCAACAATCAAGTCTTTGAAATTGCGAGACTATTTTAGAATGCCGCGCTGGCCTGCCGCTTGCAAAGGTCTGCTCGACCAAAGGGCTGTTCGACGAATCCGAGAGGTGCCCCGTGCCGCGCGTCGCGTCTGAATCCAACGGCTTGCTGCCCCCGCTCCACAATGCCGGCGTGCGTCACCGCACGGCGGGAAGCGACAGCGGCGACCGAGCGTCACCATTCGCGGCGCTGATGGACTCCGCCGATGCTCCTACGGCGAGAGCACCCGCGAGCCGCGCCCCGGCCAACCGTGCGGCTCAAGCCACGGACCGGAGCCAGCGGCCATCCGAGGCACCAGCGCCAAAGAATGAATCCAAGCCCGATCGAGCCAATTCCACCAACGCGGCCGATGCCGGCGATGCGGCACGCGATCCTTCGCAATCCAAGAACGAGCCGGCAGCAACCGACGGAACCGAAACGAAAGCGGCCGATAGTCCTGACGAGAAGGATACGCAGGATGAGACTGCGAGCGCGACTGATCTGCTCGACTTGCTGACGGCCACGGTCGTCGACAGCGGAACCACCGCCCAGCCGGTGGCGACCCCACCGGCTGCCCCTGTCAGTGTTGATGCGGCGTTGACAGCTCAAAACGCGCCAGCAGGCGAGACCTCGGAGATCTCCGGCACGCCAGTGGCAGCGCCTGATGCATCAGCAGCGCCGGCCGCCCAATCGGCTGTGCCTGAAAGTTCGCCCGCGGTCGACCAGGCGGCAGCCAACAGCCAGCCAGCAACACCGGAGCAAAGCGCGCCATCGTCAGCTGCTGCTGCCGACAATCCCGAAACCACAGCCACGACTGATGGCAAAGCTGCGGCAGAGACCGGCCAGCAGCACGCCGCAACTAATGCGTCTCAGGCCCCAGCGCCGGCTGCGAGCGAAAAACTTACGCCCGATCAGACCGCGTCCAACCCGCTCACGCCGAGTGAGCAACAGCCAGCTAACGCGCAGCCGGATGCTCCCATCGCACAGGCCGGCAAGCGCCCGGCATCAAAAACGGATTCGACGCCTGCCGATGCTCGCAAGAGCGACGCCGCAACCAACGTCGAGGACAATGGCGACAAGACCACCGCCCCAACCGAGGCCAAGGACCCTGCAGCGCCGGCCGATCGTCATGCTCCGCGGCGCGCGCACGCCGAAGCGCCAGGCGTCGAAGACAAGCAAACGGCATCGCTCGCAGCCGGAGGGCACGACGCCAGCCATAAGGCTCCGGCCGAGTCCTTCCATGCCCTATTGCTGGCCAACGACCAGGCTGCGGCCACCACCGCAGCTCAGACTGCGTCAGCCCCCACCAACGACGCCATGGAGCCTGCGGTCCCGATCGCTGGACTCGCGGTCGAGATCGCGGCGCGCGCCCAGGGCGGCCAGAGCCGTTTTGAAATCCGCCTCGATCCGCCGGAGCTCGGCCGCATCGACGTGCGCCTCGACATCGACAGCAGTGGCCAAGTCACCTCGCGTCTGGTGGTCGAGCGCGCCGACACGCTCGAGCATTTGCGGCGTGATGCCGCCGGCCTCGAGCGCGCATTGCAGGACGCTGGACTGAAAACGGGTGAGAACGGCCTGCAGTTCTCGCTACGCGACCAGGGCTTTGCCGGACGCGACGACAACAGCCAGTCACCCGCAACGGCACGGATGCTGGTGCCGGATCCCGATCTTGCTCCCGTCGAACCCGCCGCCAACGCCTACGGCCGCATGATGCGGACCGGCGGCGTCGACATTCGCGTCTGAGGATTGACCATGGCCACCTCCAGCGTCATAGGCGCCACCACGTCAGCAGTCACCGCAGCGGTTGTGAACAACAACACAACGTCGACCGGCTCCACGAGCGATTCGACCGGCATCGACAAGAACACGCTGGCCGGCAATTTCCAGACCTTCCTGACGCTGCTGACGACGCAGCTGAAGAATCAGAATCCGCTCGATCCGCTCGACACCAACCAGTTCACCCAGCAGCTCGTGCAATTCGCGCAGGTTGAGCAGCAGCTCAAGCAGAACGAGCAGCTCACAACCCTGGTGTCGATCGAAAAGAGCGCCCAGTCCACCACCGCCCTCGCCTTCGTCGGCCAGAACGTGGCGGTCGACGGCCAGACCGCCAAGCTGAAGAACAGCTCCGCCACCTGGAGTTTCCAGGTGCCCAAGCCCATCAGCGCCACCGTCACCATCAAGAGCGCGACCGGGCAGACCGTCTATTCCGGCAGCTTCACGATGGACACCGGACTGCAGACCTTTTCCTGGGATGGCCGCGACAACACCGGCACGCTCTGGCCGGACGGCAAATATACGATCTCGGTCACCGGCAAGGACGCGAGCGGCCAGACCGTGTCGGTGCCGACCGAAGTCGAGGGCATCGTCGACTCGGTCGACTTGAATCAGACGCCGCCCGTGCTGTCGATGGGAGGGCAGGACTACACGCTCGACAAGATCAAGCGGGTCGTGCGCGCAGGCTCCTAATAAGCCTCGGCTCCTGAACAACCAAAGTGCGCTATGGCAAACGAATACTGAAGGAGACACCCCGACGGAAAGTAATGGCTAGAGGCATTTAGTTACCAGAAATTCAATGATCTGACCGCCTGGCCGGTAACCCAATGGTGGATTTCTGTATCTAGCCGGCAGCATGCCTGGAGCGCGCGCGGGTCCAGTTGCGTGCGGAATTTCCCATTTGATAAGATGTGCTTAGGTAAATTTTAAGTCGCACCAAGTAGTTTGGGGCGAAAGTTGGTCAGTCGAGTGCGTGAGTTCAATTCATGAATGAGCCCCTGCGTCCTAGGGCGAAGTACGTGATCGGCCCCGACGGAAGCCCGCTGACGATTGCGGATCTGCCGGCACCGGGAACGAAGCGCTGGGTCATTCGGCGTAAAGCCGAAGTGGTCGCAGCGGTTCGCGGCGGCCTCCTCTCGCTTGAGGAAGCCTGTGCGCGCTACACGCTCACGGTTGAAGAGTTCTTGTCGTGGCAATACTCGATCGATCAGCACGGGCTGGCCGGTCTGCGCACCACGCGCATTCAGCAGTATCGCCAGTAAGCGCACTCTATCCCTCGCTCATAACGAACCACGCCGGCTCCTTGAGCCGGCGTTTGCGTTGTTGAGCTGCTTATCGAATTGATTGAATTGAATCGATTGACCCGCCGACAGCCATCGGCGGCGAATTGAAAATCGTGCTCGCCGACGCATCAGCGCGCTCTTGCCCAGCAAAATCGACTTATTGCAGTGGGGCGGCCAAGCCTGATCGGACCCGCAAACGTAGCAATTAAGCAACACTTGGGCACGAGGATCACCGGGACCAGCCCCGGAGTCGCAACAGCGGCCGCGATCTTAACGATCTTAACCAGACAGTAACCATGAACCGGGCAAATCTTGCCCAGTAGGAATGAGCACGGGTCAAAGCAAACGTGCAGGACGCTATCCAGTTCATCCGATCCTTGGGCGCGGCGCGAATTGCGGCCATGGTCGCGGTCACCCTCGCTATGATCGGCTTCTTCGCCTTCATCATGATGCGCGTAACCGCGCCTCAGATGACACCGCTGTTCACCGATCTCTCGTTTGAGGACTCCACCGCGATCGTTAAGGACCTCGAGCGCCAGGGCATCCCCTACGAGCTCAAGTCCGACAACGCCATCGTGATGGTGCCCAAGGACAAGGTCACGCGGCTGCGCATGCGGCTCGCGGAATCCGGCCTGCCCAAGGGCGGCGGCATCGGCTACGAGATCTTCGACAAGTCCGACGCCCTTGGCGCGACGAGTTTCGTCCAGAATATCAACCACCTGCGTGCGCTCGAGGGCGAGCTCGCGCGCACCATCCGGGCGATCGACCGGGTGCAGGCCGCGCGCGTGCACCTGGTGCTGCCGGAGCGCGCGCTGTTTTCCCGCGACAAGGCCGAGGCCTCCGCCTCGATCGTGCTCAAGGTCCGCGGACCGCTCGAGCCTCAACAGGTGCGGGCAATCCGTCACCTGGTGGCCTCGGCGGTCAACGACCTCAAGCCCGAGCGGGTGTCGATTGTCGACGAAACCGGCCGGCTGCTGGCGGACGGCGCCCGCTCCGACGCGGCGCTCGGCCTGAGCGCCGACGAGCGGCAGACCGCCTTCGAGCGGCGTCTGCGGGAGCAGGTCGAAACCATCGTCACTTCGGTGGTCGGCCCCGGCCGCGCGCGCGTGCAGCTCACCGCCGACTTCGACTTCAACCGGGTCACACAGACCTCCGAGAAGTTCGATCCGGAAGGCCGCGTGATGCGCTCGAGCCAGACCCGCGAGGAAAGCTCAGCCAGCAACGACGGCAAAGAGGGGCAGGTCACTGTCGGCAACGAGCTGCCCGGAGGGGCACGCCCGCCCGGCGACAACAACTCGACACGCGAGCAGAGCAAAAAGTCCGAGGAAATCCTCAACTACGAGATCTCCCGTTCCACCAAGACCGAAGTCACCGAGGGAGGCCGCGTCAACCGCATCTCGGTCGCCGTGCTGGTCGATGGCGCCTACACAAAGAACGACAAGGGCGAATCGACCTATCAGCCGCGCGAGAAGGAAGAGATCGACCGGATCGCGGCGCTGGTGCGCACCGCCATCGGCTTTGACCAGAAGCGCGGCGACCAGGTCGAGGTCGTCAACCTGCGCTTTGCCGAAGTGCCGGCCAATGTCATTCCGGAGCCGACGGGCTTGATGTCGTTCCTGACCTTCACCAAGGACGACGTGATGCACTGGATCGAGCTCGGCGTGATGTTCCTGCTCGCCCTGGTCGTTCTGCTGCTGGTCGTTCGTCCGCTGGTCCGGCGCATTCTCGAGTCCGAGGGCTCGCCTTCCGCGAACGCCAATGCGGGGGCCGCAATCGCGGGCGGCGACGTCCCTTGCCGAAGAGATCAAGGCCGTCCCCAGCCAAACTTCCAAAATGATCGACATGGCCCAGGTGCAGGGTCAGGTCCACGCCCAATCGGTGCAGAAGGTCGGCGAGCTCGCCGACTCCAACCCCAACGAGACGATCTCCATCATTCGCAGCTGGCTGCACGAGAATGCGGCATGATCCCAGATTCATCGCAACCAGGTCATCGCAGCCACCTCGACAGGACACGGACTAGACGGTGAGCTCACAAGTCGACATCGCGAATGTGGTCGCGGCGCTCGCCAGCCGGCAAGGCGAAAACCCCTCCGCTCGCAAGCTGACCGGGCCGGAACGGGCGGCCGTTCTGATGCTTGCGCTCGGCGAGCAGCACGGCGCCAAGATCTGGACCCTGCTCGACGACGACGAGCTGCGCCAGCTTTCCATCATCATGTCGACGCATCGGGACCATCGAGTCATCGTCGGTCGAGAACCTTCTGCTCGAATTCGTCTCGCGCATGTCGGCGTCCGGAGCCCTCATGGGCAACTACGACGCGACCGAGCGGCTGTTGCAGCAATATCTGCCGCCCGAGCGGGTCGGCGGCATCATGGAAGAGATTCGCGGGCCGGCCGGCCGCAACATGTGGGAGAAGCTCTCCCACGTGCAGGAAGACATCCTCGCCAACTATCTCAAGAACGAATACCCGCAGACCGTCGCGGTGGTGCTGGGCAAGCTCAGGCCCGAGCACTCCGCACGCGTTCTCGCCATCCTGCCGGGCGAGTTCGCGCTCGACGTCGTCAGTCGCATGCTGCGGATGGAGGCCGTGCAGAAAGAGGTCATCGAACGGGTGGAGCAGACGCTGCGCACCGAGTTCATGTCGAGCCTCTCGCAGACGCGCAGGCGCGACGCCCACGAGCAGATGGCGGAGATTTTCAACTCCTTCGATCGGCAGACCGAAACACGCTTCATGACGGCGCTCGAGGAGGAGAGCCGCGAGAGCGCCGAGCGCATCAAGAATCTGATGTTCACGTTCGACGATCTCGTCAAGCTTGATGCCGGCTCGGCGCAGACCCTGATGCGGCATGTCGACAAGGACAAGCTCGCGATCGCGCTCAAGGGGGCAACCGAGCCGGTCCGCCAGTTCTTCCTGGGCAACATGTCGTCGCGCGCCGCCAAGATGCTGGGCGACGACATGGGCGCCATGGGACCGGTGCGCCTGCGCGACGTCGACGACGCGCAGGGACAGCTCGTCAGCCTGGCCAAGGATCTCGCCGCCAAGGGCGAGATCATGATCTCGAAGAGCCGCGGCGACGAAGAGCTGGTCTATTGAGGACAATGTGATGGGATCGGCACCGGCAAAATTCCTGTTCGACAACGACTTCGCGGCGGGCGGACGCAGCGCCAAGCCGACCATCTCGCTCACCGACCACGCCGCCAAGGTGGCGCAGGCGGAAGTGGCCGCACATGCGCGCGGGTTCGCCGAAGCGCAAGCCACGGCCGAGCACAAGGCCGCCGCCACGCTCGAGCGCATCGCCGGCCTGCTGCAGGGGCTCGATCGCAGCCTCGCCGCGGTCGAGGCGCGGCTGGAGACGGAAGCCGTCGAGGTGGCCATGGCGGTGACCAGGAAGCTTGTCCCGGCGCTGGTCGCGCGCGAGCCGCTGGCGGAAATCTCGGAGCTTGCCTCCAACTGTTTCCGGCACCTGGTGGCAAGCCCGCACGTGGTCGTGCGCGTCAACGAATTGTTGCACACATCCGCGCGTGAACGGCTCGAGGAGATCATTCGCCGCCTCGGCCTGGAAAGCCGCCTGGTGATTCTGGGCGAGCCCGAGATCGCGCCGGGCGACTGTCGCATCGAATGGGCGGATGGCGGCATCTGCCGCGACAGCGCCGCGCTCAGTGCGGCGATCGATCGGGCGGTCAACCGCTACATCAGCGCTCGGCTCGAGGCCGCGCCGAAATCCGACATTCCGTGGAGAATTGACCAATGAGCGACGACAACAAGCTCGGCCTCCCCGACCTGGAAAACGGCGATCAGAGCCTGCCCATGGATTCGGGCATGCTGACAGCCGATCCGGATTCGCAGAACCGGACCGCCGCGGAGCTCGAAGCGGTGTTCGATGTCCCGGTCAAGGTCTCGGCAGTGCTTGGACGCGCCCAGATGGACGTCGGCGATCTCCTCAAGCTGGGACCGGGCGCAGTCCTCGAGCTCGATCGCAAGGTCGGCGAAGCCATCGACATCTACGTCAACAACCGATTGGTCGCGCGCGGCGAAGTGGTGCTGGTGGAAGACAAGCTCGGCATCACCATGACGGAAATCATCAAGGCGGAACGGAATTGAGTGGGCGAATGGTGAGTAGTGAACGGTGAAGTGAAGCGCGAAGGTTCACTACTCACCATTCACTATTCACCGGCTGCCTGGCTCAGAAGAAGAAAGGACCTTCACAATGCGCCTGCTCATCGTCGGAAGCCTCAACGGCCAGCTCACAACCGCGACCAAGCTCGCGATGGACAAGGGCGCCAGTGTCACGCACGCCGTCGATATTGATCAGGCGCTCAACGTGTTGCGCTCCGGCCGCGGCGCCGATCTGCTGATGGTGGACGTCGCGCTCGACATTCGCGACCTGGTGCTGCGGCTCGAGGCCGAGCGCATCGCCGCGCCGATCGTCGCCTGCGGCGTCAGCAACGATGCCCGCGCGGCAGTGGCCGCCATCCACGCGGGCGCCAAGGAGTACATCCCGCTGCCGCCCGATCCCGAGCTGATCGCGGCTGTGCTGGCTGCCGTATCCGACGACACGCGCGAGCTGGTCTACCGCGACGAGATCATGGCGCATGTGGTCAAGCTCGCGCAGCAGATCGCGCCCAGCGACGCGTCGGTGCTGATCACGGGCGAATTGGGGACCGGCAAGGAGGTGCTGGCCCGCTACGTGCACCTGCGCTCGAACCGCTCGCGCGGCGCGTTCATCTCGGTCAATTGCGCAGCCATCCCGGAAAACCTGCTGGAGTCCGAGCTGTTCGGCCACGAGAAGGGCGCCTTCACGGGCGCAATCGCACGCCGCGTCGGCAAGTTCGAGGAGGCCACCGGCGGAACGCTGCTGCTCGACGAGATCTCGGAGATGGATGCGCGCCTGCAGGCGAAACTGCTGCGTGCGATCCAGGAGCGCGTCATCGACCGGGTCGGCGGCACCCGGCCGGTGCCGGTCGACATCCGCATCATTGCCACCTCAAACCGCAATCTGGTCGACGCCGTGCGCGAGGGCGTCTTCCGCGAGGATCTGCTGTTTCGCCTCAACGTGGTGAACCTGAAGATCCCGCCGCTGCGCGAGCGCCCTGCCGACGTGATCGAGCTCGCCCAGCACTTCATCAAGAAGTACTCCGACGCCAATGGCGTCCCGGCTCGTCCGTTGTCCGCAGAGGCGCGCCGCACCCTGGTGCTCAACCGCTGGCGCGGCAATGTGCGCGAGCTGGAAAACACCATCCATCGCGCGGTGTTGCTCGCGACCGGCGACGAGATCGGTGCCGACGGCATCCTCAGCCCCGACGGCGCCCGCCTCGATCAGTCAAAAACTCCGTCCGCGGTGGCGCATGCCACCATGGCGGCGGAAGCCGTCACCCGCGCGCTGGTGGGCCGCACGGTCGCCGATGTCGAGCGCGATCTCATCCTGGAGACGCTCAAGCACTGCCTCGGCAACCGGACGCATGCCGCCAACATTCTTGGCATCTCGATCCGCACGCTGCGCAACAAGCTCAACGAATATGCCGATGACGGCATCCCGATCCCGCCGCCCGGCAACGCCGAGGTCAGAGGAGCGGCTTGAGCAGTGGCTCGCACTGCCCTGCCCGCTATCGTCCAAACCACCACAGCGCCGCGCTGATCAGGAAGCTCAAGGCGACGCAGGCAGCGATCGGGACAAAGTAGCTCCTGCGCTCGCGCCGCATTGCCACGCCGTCTGGAACCCGGCCACGGCGCAACCTGACCAGGATCGGCCATATGAGCCCGACCGCGATGGCAGCAAGCACCAGAGTGATGACAAAGCGCGCCACGTCGATTCCTTTCCGCTTGGCGTGCTAGCCTAGCCGTCTCCGCGCGTAAAGGAGTACGGACCGCCATGCCCAATCTCAATTTCAAGCACGCCCTCATCGTCGGTGCCGGCGCCGGGCTAAGCGCCTCGCTCGCACGCACTCTCGCGCATGAGGGTCTTGCGGTGTCGCTCGCGGCGCGCTCGACCGACGACCTTGCACCCCTCGCGCAGGAGACCGGAGCGCGCGCATTCGCCTGCGACGCCAGCAAGCATTCCGACGTCGAGCGGCTGTTCGGCGAGCTTGACGCCTCACCCGGCGCACCTGACATCGTGATCTACAACGCGAGCTTCCGCACCCGCGGGCCGCTCATCGAGCTCAACCCCGACGAGGTCGAGCGGTCGCTGTCGGTCACCGCCTTCGGGGCCTTCCTGGTCGCCCAGCAGGCGGCGCGCCGCATGTTGCCGAAGAAAACCGGCGCGATCCTGCTCACCGGCGCATCCGCCGGCGTGAAGGGCTATGCGCAATCGGCGCCCTTCGCGATGGGCAAGTTTGCGCTGCGCGGCCTCGCTCAAAGCATCGCGCGCGAGCTGCATCCGCAGGGCATCCATGTCGCCCACATCGTGGTCGACGGCGGCATCAGGAGCGCACGCCGGCCGGTGCCGCCCGACAAGCCCGACAGCCTGCTCGACCCCGACGCCATCGCGGACACCTATCTGCATCTGATCCGCCAGCCACGCAGCGCCTGGTCATGGGAAGTGGAAGTGCGGCCCTGGGTGGAACATTTCTGAGCGCGCTGAACAATGTGGCGTTGCCGGCAGCGCTGCGCGACATCGCAATGCTGGTGACTGCAGATCGCAGTGCAACCCATGCACGCAGTGAACTATACCAAAATACCAGGCGAATCGGGCGGCGCGAATCCACAGCCCACACAACAAGGCCGCAGTTTGTCATCGGACGATGAAATCGCGAACGCCGCGACGACGGCAATCTCTCGCGTCGGTATCTGAATCAAGATCAAGGAGAGCGTTTGCGTTATTCATGACGCACATGAAACAGCGTCAGGATCGAAATTATCGTACAGAATTCGCCATTTACGCAGCGTCACATACCTTGCTACCACATCAATGCCAAGCGAATCACTTAGGTTCTTTTCCTAAGAGCGACTGAGCTTGCAACCACGCCGGCCGGGCGTCAGGTGTCCTAATTCCGGTCGAACAGGCACCTCACCGCTCATTGCGTCGAGCGCGTTCCAGCCCGCTTCGGGCAGCTTGCGAATCAGATCGCGATTCAAGTGGGGGACATCGTAAACATGGCCAAGGTCATTGTCGTCACCTCGGGTAAAGGCGGCGTCGGTAAGACGACGACGACTGCCGCGCTCGGCGCCGCCCTCGCACAAACCGGTCAGAAAGTCGCGGTGGTCGATTTCGACGTCGGATTGCGCAACCTTGACCTGGTGATGGGAGCCGAACGCCGCGTGGTGTTCGATATCGTGAATGTCATCCAGGGCGTCGCCAAGCTCTCGCAGGCCCTCATTCGCGACAAACGGATCGAGACGCTCTGGCTGCTCCCGGCGTCACAGACCCGTGACAAGGACTCCCTGACCGAGAACGGCGTCGCCTCCGTCATCAGGGAGATGCGCGGCAAATTCGACTGGGTGATCTGCGACAGCCCGGCCGGCATCGAGCGCGGCGCCACACTGGCGATGCGCTATGCCGACGCGGCCGTGGTGGTGACCAATCCCGAGATCTCATCGGTGCGTGATTCCGACCGCATCATCGGGCTGCTCAACTCCAAGACCGAGAAGGCGGAACGGGGCCAGCGCATCGAGAAGAGCATTCTGATCACGCGTTTCGACCCGCAGCGCGCGACCCGCGGCGAGATGCTCAATATCGACGACGTGATCAACATCCTCTCCACTCCGCTCTTGGGCATCGTCCCGGAGAGCGAGGAAGTGCTGCACGCCTCCAACGTCGGCTGCCCGGTGACGCTGAACAACCCGGCATGTGCGCCGGCGCGCGCCTATTATGACGCGGCTGCGCGACTGCGCGGCGAGGACATACCCATGAACATCCCGAGCGACCGCAAGGGCCTGCTCGACAAACTGTTCGGACGACGAGCCGCATGAGTGTTTTCGACCGCTTCAAGCCTCGGGGCACGGCCGTGGTTGCACGCGACCGACTGCAGATCCTGCTGTCGCACGAGCGGGTGGCGGGCGGGCAATCGGACCTGATCGCGCTGCTGCGCGAGGAGATCCTGGTGGCTGTCGCCAAGCACGTGCTCATCGAGCGCGATAAGATTCACATCAGCATGGAGCGCGGCGAGAACGTCTCGTCGCTCGAGATCAATATCGAGATTCCGCATTCGCCCGGCATGCCGATGGCCGCAGGATTCTAGCGCATGGTCCGGCGTCGCGGACACCGGTTCGCCGCCAAGGACCATGCGCCACTCAACGAATTGGGAGCGTGTTCCGATTCCAACGGAACAGAACATGCTCTAGGGGACCGTTGTCAGGGGACCACTATCACATGGCGCTTCGTCGCCCGCACCCTGCCTGCCGGCATGGCATTCGGGTGCGTGCTCGCATGCGCTGTCTGAGGGAGCACGCGCTTTAAGGAACGTGTCGCATGCCGGGGGAGCGATTCAGTGTCTTATACATGCGGCCTGGAGACCCCGCACCCGACAGCGCCAGAGCCCGTCACCGGATCGGATCGCTGTTCCGCGAGGCCTTGTTCCATCCGAGGTTTGATCAGCTTGCCGCCTATCTGGTGCGCAACATCGGTATCTCCCTGCCCGATAACCACCGCTATCCCTCGTGCTGGCATCAGTTCATGCGCGAGTGCCGGATCGCCGATTTCATCGACACGATCACGGTGGTCTACCGCTATCTGTTCTGGCATGTGAGCGAGGACATCGCGAACTGGTGGCGCGACTCGGTCAGACAGATCATGGCCGAAGAGAACCTGGCCTACGAGATCGACGACGTGGGCGGCGTCCACCCGCGCATCGACAGCGAGTTCCAGCGCAATATCGCATCCGCGCTCGCAGGGCTGGAGGCGGAGCGCTATCGCAATGTCCGCGATCTGCTGGAGCGCGCCTCCGGCAGCCTGAGCACCAATCCGCCCAACTACCGGCAGGCGTGGCGCGCCACGCTGTCGGCGATGGAAGCGATCTTCGCGCTGATATTTCCGCAGGCCCGCTTCACCATCGAGGAGCTCGAGCGCCGCTTGAAGCCGCTGGTCGAGCGCACCTACCTGGGCGACCCGACCTCACAGAAGGCAGCACTGCGGATGCTGACCTGCCTGCTGGAGTGGGTGGAGGCGTCACGCAGCTTCCGCCATTATCCAGGCGCACCAGACTGCTCGCAGCCACCACCGGACGTGGCAGTCCTGTCGATCAGCTGCGGTGCTTCGCTGGTGCGCTGGCTCGCCGGCCTCGCCGACCAGCAGCCGCGATGACCGCGGATCGGCGGAAGAGCCCCGTCCCTTAAGCCAAGCGAGAGCCAAGCTGCTGCTGGTTTCGTCATTGGACCAACGTTCGGGCAACACGAAAGCCGTATGAATCCAGCCGTGTTCCTGGTCCTCCCCAATTGCGGTTGGATGACCGGACAAGATCAGGGAGACTGTCAAAGGCGCCTCCACGCAGCACTCTTGGACAACTATCGTCCGGTGAGGCCGTGGCATTCACGGGCTCGTCGTAGCTGCCGTAACAATTCTCCACCCATTCCCAGACATTTCCGTGCATGTCATGAAGGCCGAAAGCGTTCGGCAAGAAAGAGCCAACCGGCGCGAGACCTGCGTATCCATCGCTGCAGTCCGCCGTTTCCCACGATGGCGGAACGGACCGCTTTAGGGTCATGTCGGCGATATTTGCAAACCTGCAAATCTGAGACACATCATCGCCAAAGGAATAGGTCGCGGTGGTGCCGGCACGGGCTGAATACTCCCACTCAGCCTCGCTAAGCAGACGGTAGCTTTTCCCCGTCATTTGTGAGAGCCACCCGACATACTGCTTAGCCTCCACCCAAGTGACAGTGGTGATCGGCTTGTGCAAGTCCATCGTCCGGCTTCCGGGCAAGCTCGAGCACGAGCCCAATGAAACGCAGACATTCCATTCTCCGACCGTAACCTCATACTTCGCAACCGCAAAAGGCTTCTCAAGAGATACGCTGTGCACCGGCACCTCGTCTTCGCTGCCCTTGCCATCAGCCGAGCCCATCAGAAATTGGCCGGCCGGCATCACCACCATATCCGGGCAGTCCTTCGCACATTCGTTAAACGTTTGACTGGGCCTCAGAGCGCGCTCTGCGTCAGCGGTGAGCACATGAGGCGCAATGTTCTTGGCCTGATAAGGCCGAGCGATGACGTACCAGTTCCATTGCTCTTTCAAGACTTGCTGATTGATCCAGCCGACGAGGCCCGCAATGATACATACGAGCAGCACTCCAATGCCAGCTTGCGCCACTTGTGTCCTGCGCAAGGCAGCCTGGGCCTGCTGCAAGGCAGTTTTCTCCCGTTCAAGCGCGCGTTCGCGTTCCGCCTGGGCGGCCGCGATCTGATCGAGACGCTGTCGTTCGGCATTCAATCGGCTTATTTCGCCGTCCTCGCTGGCACGGATGAAATCAAAATGCAGCGCCGTTAGCTCCGGAGCATCCTCCGGCCGCCGCGCGGCCCAGGCCTTAGCAGCAGTGACGTCCGGACCGGAAAGGAGCCGGCTGGCAGATCGCCCAGCGGCCTCCCATTCGATGGCGCGCTGCAGCAAACGAGTATGCTCGCGCAGCCAATCGAGATCGACGCTGAGCGCCTCTTTCAGCAGCATCAGGCCTCTACCAAAGCCGGAGCCCGGCGAGGTCACCTCGTGATAGAAGAAAATGTAGTTGAGCTCGGCGAGCGTAGACGGCGGCGCTGCCCCAGCGAGGGAGCGACAGCAAACCGGAATGATGCGCTTGCCGAACTTTGTTGCCTCCTCGACCTCCCAGGAGCATACCTTGGAGATCGCCGACGATGGCGACAATACAAACACGATGGTGTCGGCACCGCGAATAAGATTGCTCAACCGGCGTTCCCACGCCTCCGCTGCAGAAATGCTTTCAAGGTCGATAGTCGCATCAAATCCGGCGACCTTGAGCGCGACCTGAAGCTGGTCCGCAAATTCGAGATCATCGCGTGAGTACGAGATGAAAACTCTGGGGTTGGCCGCGGATTGGCTGGGACCTTCGGTCATCACGCGACCTCAGTCACCTCGCGACGAGCCACAAATCTCCCGTGAACCAAAACCCCGATCTTACGCGCGCCCACGCAAACGTCTTTCCGCTGCCCACAGTCCACCGACCGGAGGAAACTTGCTGGCGTTATTTTACCCGACGCAACCGTCTCGAACAGCCCTAGTGGACCAACATAGATCATCGTACAACACACCTATCGGACAAACGAGAGCTGGAATTCATAGCCCCGATTTCGCAAATGAGGAAACGCCGAACCCGTCACTTCTGGCCGCCGGCATTCCGGCAACGAGCTTAGGATTGACTGCGGACGATCGAACGATCAGGTCTCGCATCGCCCTGCAACCGTCATGGGAGGAAGCACGCCATGTTGACCTCGTCTCGACGCGAGTTTCTCACCCGCTCTGCCTCGCTCATGGCGCTGACCGCGGCAAGCCTCCAGGCTGGCGTCGCGGCGGCCGCGATGGGCCCGAACGACAAGTTCGATCTCGTCCTCAAGGGCGGCGACGTGCTTGATCCAAGCCAGAACCTGAAAGGCAGGCGAGACATCGGCATCCGCTTTGGCGTGATCGAGGCGGTCGAGCCCGACATTCCGGCCGACAAGGCCCTGAGGGTTCTCAACGCCTCCGGCAAACTCGTGACGCCAGGGCTCATCGATCTGCACGCCCACGTGTTTCCGTACGGCTCCGGCATCGGCATTCCGGCCGACGAGCTCATTCCGTTCCAGGCCACGACCACGCTCGTCTCAGCGGGCGATGCCGGCGCCAACAACATCGCGGCCTTCCGCCGCGCCATCGTGGGGCAGACGCGCTCGCGCCTCTATGCGTTCGTGCACATTGCCTCGATCGGGCTCACGGGCTTCCCGGTGCCGGAGCTCTACAACATCGACTATGCGCAGGTCGACGCAGCCGCCAAAGCAGTCGCCGAGAATGCCGACCTGGTGATCGGCATCAAGGTGCGCATGAGCGAGAACGTGATCGCGAAGAACGGATTGGAGCCGCTCAGGCGGGCGATCAAGGCTTGCGAGGTTGCCGGCACTGGCGGCAAGGTGATGTGTCACATCGGCGGCGTCGAGACGCCGGAGCTGATGAGCCAGATCCTCGATACGCTGCGCGCCGGCGATATCCTGACCCACAGCTATTCGGGCGCTCCGAACATCGCGGGCCGCTTCACCAATATCGTGCAGGACGGCCGCCTCCTGCCCGCAGCGCTGGCCGCCAAGCAGCGTGGCGTCGTGTTCGATGTCGGTCATGGCGGCGGCAGCTTCGATTACACGGTGGCCGAGGTTGCGATCCCGGCAGGCGCCACACCCGACACCATCTCCTCCGACGTGCATGTCGTCTCGGGCAACACGCCCGGCATGCCTTATCTCACCTGGGTGATGAGCAAGTTCCTCAACATGGGCTTTACGCTCGAGCAGGTGGTGACGATGGCGACCATCAATCCCGCCAGGATCATCAACCGCGCCGCCAAGCTTGGCACGCTGCAGGTCGGCGCCCCGGCCGATGTCTCGTTGCTCGAGGTGGTCGATGGTCCGATCGAGTTCGTCGACACGCGCAACAACAAACGGCAGGGCAAGGCCCATATCAAGCCCGCCGGAGTTGTGCTTGCCGGCGTGCCTTACGGTCGGCCTTATCAGGCGCCCTTCGCGGTACGATAGACGATCGAATGCAAATGATGGACGTCCGGCGTTGGCACCGTCAAGACGGCCGCGCAACGCACTTTATCGCTTACCGAAAGTCGCCCCACGCCCCCGGTCGAAAGATTTTTCCATCGGAATCTGACGCGGAAGCCGTTCCTGCACATGACCTGCGAAAGACCCGGCCACATCGCCCTCGAAGTCGTCTGGATCCGAACGGCGAAGAAATCCACGAAGCCAGAAGAACCAAAAATAGAAAGCAAGAAATGCGAGCGCCACCGCCATGATGATGCTGCCCGTGGACGCCCCGAGCAGGACCAGCGTGCTGATTTCGCGCGGATCGTGAGGATTGTAATAAACTCTGATCTGATCACCGGGCTTCATCACGGTCACGCCGATGTCGCGGCCGCGGCCTTGCCAAGTGTGGGTCTGTCCGTCGATGACGTATCTGACCGTTCCGCGAGGGTCCGGAAAGGTGTTTGGCGTGCCTCGAAATGCGGCCGCCACGTCGCCAAAGTCTTGCGATTGTGCCACACTGACGACTGTCTGGGGCCAAGTGGATTTCCGGACGGTGTTGGTCAAGAAAGCGTCAACGCCGGCCGTGATGACGACGGTGCAATAGAGCACGACAGGGAGTAAACCGTATCGAAAGAGCGTGAACATGGCGCCACCAGCGGATTCCAGCACCCTGTCGTACCAAAACCACGTTTAGGATTGGTTGCGCGCCATGATAAATTGAGTGTTTACTCGATGGCCTAGGAGCTGGCGCTAAAGATTTATTGAAAACGCGGCCACAAGAGATCGACACGAAATCGGCGTGTCGAATACGGCTCGCCAGTACAAAAAACGGCACGGATGTTATCCCGCGCCGTTCTTTTTGCGCATCGGCAATGAACAGGTCCGTTTCCGCCCGCCTGCTAATGGCGCTATCTACGCTTTCACATGGCCCTGCACGAAGTGCACCATGCGCTCGAACATGTCGCCGGTCTTCGACAGGTCCGGCGAATGGCCGGGATGCCGGTCGCCCTCGAAATATTCGAGTGCGATCTCGCCGCCGGCCTTGCGGTAGGCCGCGACGAAGCGTTGCGGCTCGTTGCCCGGGAAGTCCGACTCCACGTCCTTGTAGTCGTGCATCGTGTCGCCGCGGCCCTGGAACCAGACCGCAGGCGGCGTCTGCACCTTTTCGCCGCGCTCGAGCGCCAGCATCGGGTTGCCCTCGCCCATGTTGGCTTCGCTCTGCCAATAGGCGTCCTGGCGCGTGATCACGGACTTCGGCCATTCGGGCGGATTGTCGCTTGCCAGCGCACGCTTGGCGTGGCGATAACGGCTGAAGGGATTGATCACCGGCCACGACATCACGACGCAGCGCACGCTCGCGTCCTGCGCGGGCGAGCCTGCCGGCAGTGGGATCGCGGTGTAGCGCGGATCGTGCGGACGCATGGCGACGAGCATCGCCAGATGCCCTCCGCTCGACTGGCCCGAGAGGCCGACGAGATCGGGTCTGGTCTTGAGCGCGCGCGCATTGAGCTTCGCCCAGCGCACCGCATAGTTGATGTCCTGCACCGAGGCCGGATACGGCGCCTCGTTGCCCGAGCGGAAATCGAGCGCGATCGACACGATCCCGTGCGAGGCCATGGCCTCGTGGCGCAGCTTCTCCGTTTTCCGGTCCTGGAAGCACCAGGCGCCGCCGTGGCACTCCACCAGAGCCGGAAATGGCCCCTCTCCGCGCGGCTTATGCACCCGCGCCAGCAGCGGCTTGTCGCCATGGCGGAGGTACTCGACGTCTTCCACGTCGAAATCTTGGTTTGGTTTCGAGGATCGCAGTGGTCATGCCGGCACCCTTTTTCACAAGACTAAGTTGACTGATACTTGCCGATGCGGACCGCAAAGGCAACGTTGACGTTCAAACGTTGACGTTCATTTGGACTGGAAATATCGCAGATCAGGCGGCGGCTGATCCTTTTTGGAAGGCATCAGATCGCCTTCCGCGCTCAGGAAATAAGCCTCCTTGCCGATCCGCAGCAGCGAATTGTTCTCCTCGCAGACTTCCGAGTACCACACCGGCCGCGCGCTCTTGGTGCGAACCGCCTTCTTGTGCAACGTCCACGGCCGCACATAGGCGTTGTCGATCATCGTAATGTCGTCCCAGAGCGTGTCGGGATCGGACTTGTCGACATAGATCCGCTCCTTCATGATCGTCTTGTTGTCGTCGTGCACCGGCAAGCCGGTCGATTCGACTGCGCGCGGTCCCTTGAGATAGCGGGTCTCGATCTCCAGCACGTCGAATTTGCCGTCGCCGTCCTCGTCCAGCCATTTGCCGATCGAATAGCCCGCGAAGGTGGGATCGACCTCCTCCGGCGCCGGCCAATCGCGGCCATCGGTGTAGATGCGGCGATAGGAGTCATTGATGTGGCTGATCAGGATGTACGTGGTCTTGAGCGTGATCACGATCTCCATCGGATCGAAGAGATTCATCATCGCCGGCATCCCCTGCGGGACACAGAACGTCGACGGCCAGTTGCCGGTGCCGCCCGCCTTCTGATCGGCCAGGATCGCGTCATAGCGCGCCTGATATTCGGGCGTGAGCGGCGCCTTCTCGCCCGGGCGCAGCCAGCGCGGAGGGCCGACCCGGCTCCATTGCCCGGAAAAGTCTGGATACTTTGACTCATCCAGCGCCTGCGCACTTCCGATCGTCAAGCAGAACGCCGTCAACGCGATTGCGCCGAGCGAGCCCCGAGCAAGCATGATTCACCTCCTATCGTGGCGTGGTTGGGTCATTCTATTCCGAGCCGCTTTCTGTGGCAACTCGGGCCATTGCGGCGACCTTGAAGAGGTTCGTCCACCATCAGAATAGGAGATTGGCCCCACCGCTGGAAGGGCGTCTTGCCGAAGAGAACAACAGGTTTGGAGAGCAGATCGTTCGCACACATGCATGGAGCTGGCAGAGCATCATTGGTACGACAGCCGCAATTGTAGCTAAACCTTTTTCGGCTAGCTGAGGCTCGCAGAACCCGACGAGCTAGTGGTCCGATTCTAACATTCGCATACCTTCTCGGCGGGCCCTCTTGCGAATGTTAGAATCAAAGGACCACTAGCAAAATATAGGTTCTAGTGGAGCTTTGGATTTGACATTCACTTCGCGAGCCCGCGGCTGGGTGGGTAGCGAATGTCAAATCCGCTCCACTAGCGGGGGCGTGCTTACCACCCGTCGTGCGCGCGTGTTCTTCCGTATCTCTACAGACATCATGAAAGTCGCTCAAACATGAGCGCAGTTCGCAAAACGGTAGTGAGATAGGCGCGTTCACTCTTTTAGGGATGACGCCATTGTTGCGCCCATCTTGCATCTGATTTGCGCCAATCTTGCATCCGACACTGATGTGGTACGGGGACTTCAGACGAGTTGAGTAGAAGTGGGGGACAGTCAATGAAGCTCGTGTCGGCAATGGTCGTTGTTCTCACCTTGGCGGGATGTGCGTCGTCTTCGCAGCAGTCGTCGCAGCAATATGCGCAGGCGTCGCAAACGGATGAGCAAAAATGCCGGAGTGGTACACTTAAGCCTGGCACTCCCGAATATGACAAGTGCCGCGCAATATTTGATGCTGCACGCAAGCAACCCTCATCATATTGACCGCATGGGGCGGTAACAGCTCTTTCGCACTTCACGATTGGAGCTGCCCCTTCCCTCGACCAACTGGCTGCGCCCGTTGCGCAAACGGGCGGCGCTTGGTCCTTGTGAGAGAGTGCCAATGTCCTAGGGGCCACTGGCTTCTGGTCTCCTGATTTCGTCGCTTCCGGCCTCGCTATTGCGACTGCCTGAAGGAGCTGATGTCCGGCGGCGGCTGATCCTTTCGGACCGGCATCAACTTGCCGTCGGCGCTCAGGAAATATTGCTCGGTGCCAATCGTGACATGATTGTTGCCCTCTCGGCAATTGTATTCGGGCCAGACCGGGTTTTCCTGACGATAGTGGATGCGGTGCACGGTCCACGGCCGGGTCAACGCGTTGTCGATTGTCGTGATCACGTTGTGGAGGAGATCGGGATTATTCTTGTCGAGGAAGATCCGCTCCTGGACGATGGTCTGATTGTCCTTATGCAGCGGAATGCCGCTTGATTCGAAGACGCGCGGGCCGACAAAATTGCGGGTCTCGACCTCGAGCACGTCGTAGCGGCCGTCGCCGTCCTCATCGATCCACTTGCCGATGGAATAGCCGGTGAAGCTTGGCGGCTCGTCCTTGGGCCAGTCGCGGCCATCGGTATAGATGCGTCGCGTCGGATAGTGCAGCGGCACGAAATGAGTGATCGCTGGCCTCACGACGACTTCCATCACCTGCGAAAAGTTCATCACCTTCGGCATGCCCGGGAGCTCACAGCGCGTTCCACGGCTGTTGCCCTGTCCGCCATTCTCCAAGCTCTTGAGGCCGGCCTCGAAGATCGCCTGATATTCCGGCGTCAGTGGGGCCTCCTGCCCTCGCCCCATGGGCTTGGTGGGATCCCAGGGATTGCCGCCACGATTGGCGGTGGGATTTCTCCATTGGCCCTCCCAAGCAGGATATTTCATGTCGCCGCCGCTCGCCGGCATGCCGGCGATAGTCATCGCGGCTGCAAGCGCCAGTGCAACGATCGAACGACGGTACATCATGATGTCCCCCATTCTCACCGTTGCGACTGCCCGAAGTAACGCAGGTCCGGTGGCGGCTGATCTTTGTGGGCCGGCATGAGCTTGCCGTCAGCACTGACGAGATACTGCTCCTTGCCGATCAACACCTGCGTGTCCGATTCCCGGCAATAGTATTCGGACCATCTTGCCTTGCGCTCGCGGACATACTGCTTGTCGACCGTCCAGGGACGGGTAAACGCATTGTCGATGGTCGTCACGTTGTTATGCAGAATGTCCGGGTTGTTCTTGTCGAGAAAGAGCCGCTCCTTGACGACGGTCTGATTGTCCGCGTGCAACGGAAGTCCAGTGGATTCGAGCGCGCGGGGACCGGTGAAGTTGCGGGTTTCGGCCTCGAGCACGTCGTAGCGGCCGTCGCCATCCTGGTCGATCCACTTGCCGATGGAGTAACCTTGGAAACTGGGCTCCCCGCTCTTGGGCCAATCGCGTCCATCGGTGTAGATCCGACGCGGCAGAGCGTTCTGGAAAATCATCAGCGTGTGGACCTGCTGGATGAGAATTTCCATCGGCCCCGCGAGACTCATGATCCGAGGCATTCCCGACAGAGCACAGGCCGCCTCATAGTTGTTGCCCTGTCCACCCTTGGCCTGATCCCGCAGGCTCGCTTCCAAGATGGCTTGATACTCCGGTGTCAGCGGCGCCTCTTGGCCAAGCCCCATCGGCTTGGTCGGGTCCCACGGATTTCCGCCTCTGCCGGCTGTCGGATTTCTCCATTGGCTTTCGAAACCCGGGTAGGTGATGCCGTCACCGATGGCCGGCGCGCCGGCTGTTGCCGCCCATGCCACACCGACGAGCAGCGCCACCTTGAACGCGTTCTGGAACATTGCCCCTCCCCCTGACGGCATTGAGCGCGACCGGCGTCGCTCGATCGCACACCACAATACGCGATGGAGCACGCGGTCGGAAAGCGGCTCCTTGGGCTAAGTGGAGCAGGCAGACAACAATTGCCGATGCTCGCGGCGTGTCAGACAAACGCGGGAAAAGAGATCAATGCAGCGACGCGCGGGTCAGCCAGAATTGCGTGATCTGCTTGGCGGTCGAGAGCGCAAGCTTCTTGAAATCAGTCTCGGCTTCGCTCACGTCCTCCGACAGCCTCGCCTGGTTCTTCGGCCGCAGCAGGAAGACCGCGCGCGCCGTCTTGAAGCTGAACCCGGCTGCGCGACAGAGGATCACGGTTGGCTCGAGCCGATCGCTGTTGATCACCCGATCGATCACATCGACCGGCAAACCCGAGAGCAGCGAGATTGCGGCGACCGCCTCCTCGAACTGCCTCATCTCAGCAAAGACCGCGACCTCCGCCTCGCTCAGCCGACCCGCCTGACGGTCAGTCAGGCAGCGGTGGATGGCACCGGCGTAGTCGCGCCGGATGCCGGCGCTGCTGCCGGCCGCCAGCTCCTCGGAGACCTTGCTGACAACGCGATTGACGTCGGCCCTCGCCTCAAGCGGAACATTCGCCAGCAGCCGCTTGCGCACGGTCTCGGTGGCCTGCACCAGCAGCGAGCAGTAAAGGTGCGGCGGAATGTCCGTGCGCCGTGCCAGCCGCTCGGACACCGCATCGTCCTTGTTGGCACGCCGCACCAGCGCGCCGAAGCCACTGTCCGAAAAGCTGGCGCCGGGATTGGCGACCACCTTCCGCACGACGTGATCGTCGCCGCGGTTCACCAGAACGTCGGTGACTATGGGCGCGATCGCGTCCCGCTCCGAGATCGCGAGCAGGTGCGCCTGGCTTTTCGTTTCGGCGATGTCGACAAGATCAGTGGGCGAAAGCCGCGGCGATAGCGCAAGCACCGGCCTCGCTACCGAAATCTCGTCATCGCACGCGAGGCGCTTGATCACGTTGATCGGCGCGTTTTCAATCGGAGCGAGCTGCACGCTCAGCTCGGCCCGGACCTTCGTTTCGATTGCCTCGACCAGCATTCCCATGACATCGTCGAAGATCTGCGTGACCTGCTCGTTGAGATCGCCGGCAGAGATGATGAAAAGATCTGTGATGCGTCGCAGCGTATCGGCACGCTGCTCCCGCGTGCCCGTCGTAAGAGTTTGCTCGATCTCTTCGATCAGAGACCTGCGAGCGCTTTGCGCGTGTGCGTCCTGCATCAAGAATTCTCCAGGCGAACCCAGTACAATTTGCAATTATTCTAGAGTTCGACCGTAAACTAAGTCTCGACTCGACCCATGCGAGAAGGCAAACGCGTCGTTATGCCGCCAGGTTAATGCGTGGAAACCATCGCGTAGTCAGTTCAATTGCAGCCTCGGAACTAACAGCATCATAACCATGTGCGCCTGACGATGAGTGCCTGACGATGAGTGCCTGGGCGCGCGCTCATCGAACTGGAAAGTCAAAATAGCTCGCCGGAAGAGGCTCATTTCGCAACATGAAATGCCACCATTCCTGATTGTATGGCTGAAAGCCGGCCCGCGTCATTGCGGCCGCGAGCAACGCCCGACTACGCTGTGGTGCCTTGCCAACGCTGTTGTCAGCAGGCCATGACTTCGGACTGAAAAAGTCAAACCGCGTCCCCATCTCGGGATCGCTTCCGCCGCCTGCGCGTCGCACCAGCGTAATGTCCACGGTCGAGCCGCGCGAGTGGCCGGAGCGCTCGGCGATGTAGCCCAGCCGAAACAGATCCCGTTTGTCGACGTCGGGATAATAGTCCGGCTTGCGCGCCACATCGGCGACGTCGCGCGCCCAGCGCGCGAAGTGCGCGACCGCACGCTCGGGCCGGTAACAGTCGTAAACCTTAAGCCCCAGCCCGCGCCGCGCCAGATCTCGCTGCGCTGCCGCAAGGGCCACGGCCGCCGGCCGCGTCAGCAGACAGCGCGGTGCCTCATAGCCATCGATGCGTTTCCCGACGAAATTGTCGGCGCCGAAGTAACGCATGTCGACCACGAGGCCGTCGACTACAGTAGCCGCATCGATGAACTCGGCAGGCATCGTCTGCGCGAGCGCCGAGTGCGACGCCAGGAGCAGCAGCAAAAGGCCAATGGCGGCTTGCATGGTCAGGTCAACCACACCTAAAATTCAGCATGGCAATCGTTACCAGCCGCTGATGACGACAAGAGGGCGCGCGCGATGGTTTCAAAGCGGATCGGTTTGATGATCGCGCGGAGACGATGATGCGACAAGTCTTCATGATCGCAGTGGCAACCATGCTGACGGTCACGGCTGCATCCGCGCAGCAGCACCACGAGGGCGCGCCGGCTGCGATCGCTGGCGGCTACGCTCCGCGCCTTGGCGACCTCATGATCACGCAGCAGATCCGCCACTCCAAGCTGTGGTTCGCGGTCGCGGCCAATAATTGGGAGCTTGCCGAGCACAGCCTCGAAGGGCTCAAGACCGGATTCGCGGATCTGACCCAGCTCTATCCGACCATCTATGGAGTCACCGCCGCACCGGTCATCGCCGCGCTCAACGAGCGCGAGATTGCCGAGCTCGGCCGCGCCGTCGGCAGCCGAGACCGCGTCAAGTTCACGATCGCCTTCGATCAGCTCACCGCCGCCTGCAACGCCTGCCACCAGGCCGCCAAGCACGGTTTCATCGTGGTGCAGCAGCCGATCTCGCCGCCGTTCAACAACCAGTCGTTTGCGCCATCGGGTAGCCAGACGTCGGCAGGCGGCACCCAGTCCCATCCCCATTAGAGTCTCGAACGATGATCTGCATTGTGAGCTCGTTGACGCGCAGGTTGGCCCTGTCGGTCGGGCTGGTCGCGGTCCTAGGACTGCCCGCCGCTGCGCCGGCGCAGGAGGTTACCGTGCGGGTTGGCAACGCGCCCTCGATCGCCTCCGGCGCGCTCCTGATTGCGGTCGAGCGCGGCTATTTCCGCGAGGCCGGCATCAAGGTCGTGATCGATCCGCTCGACTTAGCCGCGAACGCGATCGCGCTGCTGGCGCAGAACCAGTATCAGGTCATCGAGGGCGGCATCGCGGCTGGCTACTTCAACGCGCTGGAGCGGAACCTGCCGATCACCATCGCGATGTCGCGAGTCTCGACACCGCTTGGCCACAACATGATGCTGCGTGCTGACCTCAAGGACCAAATCAAAGACATCAAGCAGCTCAAGGGCCGCGTGATTGCCACCAACGGGCCGGGCTCGGTGTCGACCTACGAGATCGGCAAGATGCTCGAGACTGCCGGGCTCACGATGGCCGAGGTCGATGTAAAGAGTGATTCCATTCGCGCAATATGCGATTGCGTTCAGGAACAAGGCGGTCGACGCTGCGCTCGCCATCCATCCGTTCACGTCGCAACTGCGCGATCTCGATCTTGCGGTGCCGTTTGCGGATTCCGACGACCTGATCGAGCCGCGCCCGGTCACCATCTCGGTCAACATGGTCAATACCGATTGGGCCAGGCGCAATCCCGCGGTGGCGCGCAACTTCTACCTTGCCGCGCTGCGCGGCGCCCGCGACTACTGTCAGGCGTATCATGGCGGCGCCGTTCGCAAGGAGATGATCGACCTTCTGGTCAAAAGCGGTACCGAGCGGCGGCCGGAAATGCTCCATCAATATACTTGGCCGGCGCGCGACCCGAATGGCCGGGTGGCGGTCACCAGCATGCTCGACATGCAGGCCTGGTACGTGCGTAACAAGTTCGTCGGGGTACCGGCGCCGGCGGCGCGCGTGCTCGATTTGAGCTACATTGAGGCGGCGATCGAGCGGCTTCCTCCTTTCGCCGTGGAAAACGCCGACAGCAAGCTTCCCGGCTGCCGCTGATATCTGCTACAACCTATTGAATATGCAATAAATTCTCCGCAGATGCCGCGACAAGATAGCCCTATAATCCGGGTGACGCTCGCGCCAGAGTATGCGAAACGTCCTCCCGTCAATCGTTGTGCAGTGCCGTAGCATGGATGCCATAGCCGCCAACCGCAGTCAGCTCGCAGCCGCGCTTGCGCGCGTCGCTGCCGGCGACCGCGCGGCGCTACGGATTGTTTACCAGGACACATCGGCGAAGCTTTTTGGCGTCTGCCTCCGTATCTTGAATGACAGAGGCGAGGCTGAGGACGTGCTGCAGGACGTTTATGTGACCGTTTGGCGCAAAGCTGGGAGTTTCGACCCTGCTCGCGCAAGCCCGATCACCTGGCTGGTGGCGATCGCGCGCAACCGCGCCATCGACCGGCTGCGATCGAGCGCGGCGAGCCGCCGCTCGGAGCCGATCGAAAGCGCTGAGGACGTGCGCGACGACGCGCCGGCGGCGCTCGACCTGGTGGTGGCGGCGGAGCAGCAGCGAGCGGCTCAAGACCTGCCTGGGCGAGCTTGAGGAGCGCCATGCGGGCGTGATCCGCGCGGCCTTCCTCGACGGTGTAACGTATGAGCAACTGGCCCAGCGCATGGAGGTGCCGCTCGGCACCATGAAGAGCTGGATTCGACGTGGGTTGATGAAGCTGAGAACCTGTCTGGAGCGATGAGCGAGACCGACCATACCGACACGCCCGAGGGCGGCGATCCGATCGTCGCCGGCGAGTACGTGCTCGGCGTGCTCGACGCGAGCGAGCGCAGCGCGGTCGCGCAGCGCATCGAGCGCGAGCCCGCGTTCGCGAACGAGGTCGCGTCCTGGGAGGAGCGGCTTGGCGGTTTCGCGGATGAGGTGAAGCCGGTGACGCCACCGGATACGGCCTGGTCGCGCATCGAGGCCGCGATCGCGGCGCCTGTACCCTCGCCCGCCCGCAGCAGTCTGTGGCAGAACCTGTTCTTCTGGCGGATTGTCGGAATTGGCTCTTCCGTACTCGCGACCGCCTGCCTGATCGCACTGGCCTATCTCGGAACCGTGTCCGCGCCTGACCGCACGCCGCTCCTTGCCACGCTCGGCCAGCAGGGCGGACAACCGGGCTTCGTGGCTGCGATCGGCTCCGGCGGCAGCCTGGTGATCGTACCGGCCTCGCTGCTGACCGCCAACCAGAAGTCGATGGAGCTGTGGCTGATCCCGACCGGCGCACAGGGGCGGCCGCGCTCGTTGGGCCTGATCGCGCCGAGCCAGCCGGTGCGCATGACGGTGCCGCCCAATCTGGTGCCGTTTGTCACGCCCGATGCATCGCTGGCGGTCTCGCTCGAGGAGCCGGGCGGATCGCGCACCGGCGCGCCCAGCAACGACATCATCGCGATCGGCAAGCTCACGAACCTGTAAAGTGCGCATCTGCATCCGCGCGCTGCGCTCTCCCGTAGCTCGTGTCGTGACCCCGCTGACGGGACCGACACGAACCAACTGGAGAGCGTCATGCAATATCCCCGCATTGTGTTTGCTACTTTCGCCGCAGCTCTTGCGCTCGGCGCCGCCGCCCCCTCGTTCGCACAAATGATGAAGGAGCAGACCGTCACGGTCGGCGGCGCTCCGATGTATCCGTCCAAGAACATCATTCAGAACGCCGTCAACTCCAAGGACCACACCACGCTGGTCGCCGCCGTGAAGGCCGCCGGCCTGGTCGACACGCTGCAGGGGCCTGGACCGTTCACCGTGTTCGCGCCGACCAATGCGGCATTCGCGAAGCTGCCGAAAGGCACGGTCGAGTCGCTGCTGCGTCCCCAGATGAAGGAGAATCTGGTCGCGGTGCTGACCTATCACGTGGTGCCCGGCCGCCTCTCCGCCAAGGACCTGATGGATGCTGCCAAGAAGAACGGCGGCCGCGCCAAGCTCAAGACCGTCGAGGGCGAAGAGCTCACGGTCGAGGCAAAGGCCAATACGCTCACGATCTGGGACGCCAAGGGCGGCGCCTCCAAGGTGACGATCCAGAACGTGTTCCAGTCGAACGGCGTGATCCACGTGGTCGACAGCGTGCTGCTGCCGAGCGGCTGATCGCGCTCTCGCGGGCGGTTCGGCGCAGTATGTCCCCGTTCGCTGCTCCGATCGCCCGGGCCCGCCGCGACCAAGCGCGGCGGGCCGCTTTTTGCCCGCTCTTTTGCAATACGAGGCTGTATTTCAACGATATTTGCGCACCCAGGCACCGCGTTAACCTCCCGCTAACCATAAGGCAGGCAAATTTTGCCGGGGTGAGCATCGAGCCTTTCACCCGACGAACCGGGGGTGGACCTTGGACGCGGGCGCGGTTCCTCTGGCGCGGACGAGCGGCCTCACGGCCGCGGCAGGCTCTTTTCATGCCCAGGATCGGGCGCGGCGGACATCAGACACGATGAGTGACGTAGCAGGCGGCGGCGGACAGGGCTTTGCCCTGCCGAAGCTCAATGAGATCGGTATTATGCTTCGGCGCGGCGACATCGCGCTCGCGATCGGCGTGATGGCCATCCTGGTGGTGCTGATCCTGCCGCTGCCGGCGACGCTGCTCGACATGGCGCTCGCGCATCTCGATCATCCTCTCGGTGCTGATCCTGATGACGGCGCTGTTCATCCAGACGCCGCTCGAATTCTCCTCGTTCCCGACCGTGCTGCTGATCGCCACCATGCTGCGGCTCGCGCTCAACCTCGCCTCGACGCGCCTGATCCTGGCGCGCGGGCACGAGGGCACCGCCGCCGCCGGCCACGTCATCGAGGCGTTCGGCAACTTCGTGATGGGCGGCAACTTCGTGATCGGCATCATCGTGTTCACGATCCTGGTGATCGTGAACTTCGTGGTCATCACCAAGGGCTCGGGCCGCATCGCCGAAGTCGCGGCGCGCTTCCACCTCGACGCCATGCCGGGCAAGCAGATGGCGATCGACGCCGACCTCTCGGCCGGCCTGATCAACGAGACCGAGGCGCGCCGGCGCCGCAAGACGCTGGAGGACGAATCAGGCTTCTTCGGCGCCATGGACGGCGCCTCCAAATTCGTGCGCGGCGACGCCGATCGCCGGCCTGCTGGTCGTGTTCATCAACGTCATCGGCGGCATGATCATCGGCATCGCGCAGCAGGGCATGTCGTTCGCGGAGGCCGCGCGCACCTACACGCTGCTCACCGTCGGCGACGGCCTGGTCACGCAGATGCCGGCGCTGATCGTGTCGACCGCCGCGGGCCTGCTGGTCTCCAAGGCCGGCGTATCGCGGCGCCGCCGACAAGGCGCTGATCAACCAGCTCTCCGGCTATCCGAAGGCGCTCGGCATGTCGGCGCGCCGTGATGATCGTGATGTCGCTCCTGCCCGGCATTCCGATGCTGCCGTTCCTGCTGCTCGGCGGCGGCGCCGGCGCGCTCGCCTTCATGATCGACAAGCGCAGCAAGCGTGCAGGCCGCAGCCGAGACCACCGAGGCCGAGGCCGCCGCCAAGGCCGCGCGCCCGCCGAGGAGCCGATCTCGGCAGCGCTCAAGATCGACGATCTCAAGATCGAGCTCGGCTACGCGCTGCTGCCGCTGGTCAACTCGCCGGACGGCTCCGACCGCCTCACCGAGCAGATCAAGGCGCTGCGCCGCTCGCTCGCGATCGAGATGGGCTTCGTGATGCCGGCGGTGCGCATCCTCGACAACGTGCAGCTCGAGGCCAACACCTACATCATCAAGATCAAGGAGGTCGACGCCGGCACCGGCCGCATCTGGCCGAGCCAGTACATGGTGATGGACCCGGCCGGCGGGCAGGTGGCGCTGCCCGGCATGCACACCACCGAGCCGACCTTCGGCCTGCCGGCGACCTGGGTCGATGCCGCGCTCAAGGAAGAAGCCGCGATCAAGGGCTACACCGTGGTCGATGCCGCGACCGTGCTGTCGACCCATCTCACCGAGCTGATCAAGGCCAACATGTCCGAGCTGCTCTCCTACGCCGAGGTGCAGAAGCTGCTCAAGGAGCTGCCGAAGGAGCAGGGCGAGCTGGTCAAGGACATCGTGCCCGCGCAGATCACCATGTCGGGCATCCAGCGCGTGCTGCAGATCCTGCTGGCCGAGCGCGTCTCGATCCGCGACCTCGCGACCATCCTCGAAGGCATCGCGGACGCGCTCGCCTTCACGCGCAACCCGGCGATCATCGCCGAGCACGTGCGCGCGCGGCTCGCGCGCCAGATCTGCGCGCAATACACCTCGCCCAACGGCTACCTGCCGCTGATCGCGCTCTCCGCCAAGTGGGAGCAGGCCTTCGCCGAGTCGATCGTCGGCCAGGGCGACGACAAGAGCCTCGCCATGCAGCCCTCACGCTCACCGAGTTCATCACGCTGGTGCGCGAGCGCTTCGAGGAGGCGGCGCGCGAGGGCGAAGCCCCGGTGCTGGTCACCTCGGCCGGCGTGCGGCCGTTCGTGCGCGGCATCGTCGAGCGCTTCCGCGCGCAGACGCCGCGTGCTGTCGCAGGCGGAAATCCATCCGCGCGCGCGGCTGAAGACGGTGGGCGGAATTTAGGGCAGCAGGCGATGACGACCACGTTGTCTGAGGGGCACAGCCGTGAATATCCTCGTCAGATCGTTTTGACCAATCTGTTGGTTTCGTTTCGCCAAACCTCTCGGCTGTCGTTCCCGTAAAGGCGGGGACCCATAGTCACCCGCAATAATGCCTGATCGCAGGCCGCGCTCCAATCTCTAGGTCACGGCGTATGGGTCCCCGCCTTCGCGGGGACGACAGAAACATGGGCTGTGCCACGTTTCATAAACCCTTGTCGCCATGCCATCGATCTTGGTTTCGTTTTGCCAAATGCACGAACTTTGGTTTCGTTTTGCCAAAACAGATGATGCGCTTTCTCCCGCTCGTCCCCGCGAAAGCGGGGACCCAGGGCCAAACATACGGATGCCTCCGAGACTGGGCCCCCGCATCCGCGGGGGCGAACGCTACGCACCCGCGACCATGGAACGGGGCGACCTCAAAGTAATTGCGCTTCCAGTAAAATCAACAGCTATTTCTCTCATGGTGAAGCGCCGCGTGCCGAGACGCGACCGGCACATCCTGCGGGAGCGCAGTGGCCGATCGAGATTCCTCAGTGCGGCAAAAGCCAATTGATCGGGCTCCTAATTTCCGAGCGAGGCAACCCAAGTCTCGATAGCCTCGATATGAATTGCAACCGCTCCCGCGACGTCGTCCGGCATGGGTCGGCGATTGGCCTGACAGAACTCAGAAACTGTCTTGTCAATGTCGATCCATGGCGATGCCGCCAGGCCGGATTCGGTCTGATCAACGTCGTCGCGCCGGCTAGCACGACGTAGAAGCTCGTCCGCGTCCAGGCTTTCAAGCCGCTCGACCATGCGCTGGTAGACCGCACCGTAACGATCGCCCATGTCGAAGAATGGCGCGGCGCCCTGTTGGTCGAGATAGTCGCCCACCTTGGCGCCGGCGCCGTAGACGCCCGCGGTCTTGGGGTGCGGGGTCAGATGACCGAAACTTTCTTGTCCGTCCGGATCGACCCAGCGGGCCAGCGGATAGAGTCGGCAAGCAAGCGGCCGGTCGGGATGGACGCCGCATCCTTGCTCGCTGAGGAAGATGCATGCGCGATTGTTCTCATCGCGCATGCGCAACATGGTCCCGCCAGCCTCGGTATGCCGTGCGATGAACTCCGTCGTCGTCATGCCAAGGCGACGGGCAAGCCGTAGGATCTCGTAGGGGCCGACGCGGATCGCCTTGTTGTGACAGCAGCGGGAGCAGGCGTTGCACAGATACGAGAACGCGCTATCGCGTTGAAGCGAGTAATCGACGTCGGCAAGCGTGTCTTTGTAAGGCATGACCTTGGCTCGGATGGGACGCGTCAAAAGGAATTGATTACGCTGCGATATCTGCGAGTCATCCTTGCTTGCCCTCCCACTTGCCCTCTCGTTTTCCTTCCCGCTTGCCCTCATGCTTGCCTTCCCATTTGCCTTCCCGCTTTCCCTCCCGCTTTCCCTCCCACTTGCCTTCCCCTGCTTGCCTTCTCCCTTGCCTTCGTGCTTGCCCTCGCGCTTGCCTTCACCCTTGCCTTCACGCTTCCCCTCGAACTTTCCTTCGAACTTGCCTTCGCCCTTCCCTTCAAATTTGCCTTCGAATTTGCCTTCGAACTTGCCCTCAAACTTGCCTTCGCCCTTGCCTTGCGCCAAGGCGCTGGTTGCCCTCATGCCCATGGCCGCGCCAAACGCGGCTACCGCCGCCGCGAGCGGGAAGGTGGCGCGACGCGTCATGTCTGACTTGATCTCTGAATTGGCCTGATTGCCGCTCGGCTTGTCTTGCTCGCTCATTTTGCTCTCCAGGTCTGGGCTATTCGCCAACGATTGTTGCGACAGGGAGACTTTAGAGAACCGACGCCAAACTCAGCCTGAACCGATCTGTTCAGCTTGAGTTAAGCTTGGGCCACTAGGCGATTGGTTCCAAAGACGGACAAGGCGCATGAGAGTTCTTCTGGTCGAGGATGATCGACTTCTTGCGCAGGAGATCGCGCAAGCCCTGCGTCACGAGAATTTTGCCGTCGACATCGCCGTCAATGGCGAGGATGGCCAGCACCTTGGCGAGACTGAAAGCTACGATGTGGCGGTTCTCGATCTTGGCCTTCCCAAGGTCCCCGGTGCCACCGTCCTACGTGCCTGGCGAAAGAACGGGCGCCATCTGCCGGTGCTCATCCTGACCGCGCGCGATGGCTGGACCGACAAGGTTGATGGCTTCAAAGCAGGAGCCGACGACTACCTGACCAAGCCTGTCCGGGTCGAGGAGCTTGTCATGCGCTTGCGCGCCCTGGTGCGGCGATCGGCGGGCTTTGCCGAGCCCCGCATCGCATGCGGGCCGCTCACGTTCGACGCCCAGACCGGGGTATTCGAGCTGAACGGTCTGCCAATTCGTCTCACCGCGCTGGAGTGGCGGGTGCTGGCATGCCTGACCCTGCGTCATAACGTGGTGGTCGAGCGATCCGAGCTGAACGAGAAGGTTTACGAAGGCGATGCCGACGTCAATTCCAATTCGCTCGAGGTGATCGTCGCCCGTCTTCGTCGCAAGATCGGTCATGCGATGATCGAAACCGTCCGCGGCAGGGGATACCGCCTTACGTCAGGAGCTCCATGAAACTCCGACACGCCTCTCTCAACAGACGCCTTCTGGTCGGGGCAGCGGTTTTGATCTCGCTGGCGCTTGTCGTCGCCGCAATCGTTATCGGCTTTGTTCTCCACCGCTTCGTTCAAGGCCAGATCGACCAGCGGCTCGATACGCAAATCATCTTTCTGTCCTCGATGCTCACGGCAGGGGATGACGGTGTCATTGCTCTCATGGGCAACGCCGACGGCCCACCGTTCGACCGGCCGGCACGCGGCTGGTTTTGGGAAATCGTCGGACCGAGAAACGTCCTGCGGTCACGTTCGCTTGAGGGTGCCAGCATCAATGCTCCGGAATTCCGTCGTCCTGCGAAGAAAAAGGGCCCATCCCCTGCCGACGGCGCCGGTCCCGGGAACGAAGCCCTGCATTTCAGAATTCAGCAGGCCACGATTGGGCTCACCCCCGTCACCATCGTCACGTCGGCTCCGCGCTCCGCCGTCAACGGCCCGCTGCGGGAGGCGATGACGACATTGGCCATATCGCTCGGCGTGTTGGGGCTCGCGCTCGTGCTGGCGATCGTCCTGCAAGTCAGGCTCGGGCTGCGTCCTCTCGAACGGCTCCGCCAGGCCGTCGCCGACGTCAGAGGCGGACGGAGCGAAACAGTGCCGGCCGAACAGCCGCTGGAAATTCTGCCGTTGGTATCCGAGCTCAACGGCTTACTCGAACAAAATGCCGCCAATCTTGAGCGGGCGCGGCGCCATGTCGCCAATCTGGCACACGGACTTAAGACCCCACTGGCGACCCTCGCCATTGCCTTGTCGGAGCGCGGCCGCGATACGGCGGGCGAACTCCACTCGCTGGTGGTATTGATGGAGCGCCGCATCCGTCATCATCTCGGACGGGCGCGGGCCGCGGCCTTGAGCGGGCCAACGCGCGCACAGACACCAATCGCCCCGCGCATTGACGACGTCGTCGATGCGCTTGCCAAGATTTATGCGGACAAGCGAATTGCCTTGGCACAGGAGGTGCCGCGCGATCTCGCAGTTGCGTGCGAGCAGCAGGACTTCGATGAGATGGCCGGGAATCTGCTTGAGAACGCGTTCAGATGGGCACGCGGCAGGGTCGAGGTTCACGCGCATCGTGATGATGGACGATCGGTGGCGATCGTGATCGAGGATGACGGCCCAGGCCTGCGGCCGGATCAAATCCCCCAAGTTCTGCGGCCGGGAGAGCGACTCGACGAAAGTGCGCCCGGCTTTGGATTTGGCCTGCCGATCACCCGTGAGCTCGCCGAACTCTACGGCGGAGAGCTCAACCTCGACGCTTCTCCGTTGGGCGGTCTGCGGGTCACGCTTCGGCTGCCGGTCGCGCCGTTCCCATAACGAATTCCGCGCTCGAAAGTTCCCCAATTCGACAAAGCGCATGCCAGTCCAAAATCATCGCAAGAGAATCTTGCGTTTCTTCTGTCCGCTCCCATCTTCAGCGCCATGGCATTTTCATCGCAGACACGCTCATCGTCGCAGGCATCAACATCGCAAGCTTGGCGGTTCGACGATCGCTCGGCCAATCCAACATCCCGGCAGCAGCGCCTCGCGCGCATCGACAAGCTTGCGACGTTGCTCGACTCCGCCCTTGTGGTGCCAGGCACCAATATCCGATTTGGGCTGGATGCGATCGTCGGGCTTGTTCCAGGTATAGGTGACCTCGTGACCTCGTTGGTCTCTCTCTACATCGTGCACGAGGCCCGGCAGCTCGGCGCGCCGACGCATCTGCTCGTTCGCATGGTCGCGAATATCGCCATCGACGGCATCGTCGGCTCGGCGCCGATTGCGGGCGACATCTTTGACGTCATGTGGCGCGCCAACCGGCGCAACATGACGCTCCTTTACGACCATCTCCGAAGCCAGGGAGAATTCGCGCGACCCGTCTCGGGCACCGAGTTCTAGTCATGTCACCGCCCCTCACCGTCACGATTCCTCACCATCTCGGAAAGCAGGACGCCGTCAACCGGCTGCGGGCGGGGCTCAGCAGCGCTCGCACTCATTTCGGGCAGTTGCTCACAGTCGAGGAAGAGGTCTGGAGCGGCGATACTGTTGAGTTCCGTGTGCGTGCGCTCGGCCAGACGGCAAACGGAAAGATCGAGACCTTCGAGGACCACGTGCGGCTTGAAGTCAGCCTTCCCTGGCTGCTCGCCAAGTTCGCCGAGAAGATCGCCCCTGTGATCCGCAAACAGGGGCACCTCCTGCTCGACAAAAAGTAGTCCGGGCAGCCAGCTTCAAAAGCCTGCTTCAAAGTCGGCTGGCCGCCTTGAACGTATCACAGCTCGACACGTCGCCCGACTTCAAGCCGGTCGTGAACCACTGCACGCGTTGCGCCGACGTGCCATGCGTGAAGGAATCGGGTACGACATGGCCCTGGCTCTGTCGCTGCAAACGATCGTCACCGATGGCCGATGCCGTCTGCAGCGCGGCCTCGATATCGCCAGGCTCGATCGACTTCCATTTTTCCTGCGAATGGTTGGCCCAAACTCCCGCCAGACAGTCGGCCTGCAGCTCAACCCGAACCTGCAGCTGGTTGGCACCCGCTCGATCCTGCCCCTGCTGCAACTCAGTCACCTTGGGCAGAATTCCCATGAGGTTCTGCACATGATGGCCAACCTCATGCGCGATGACGTAGGCCTGGGCGAATTCGCAAGCCTTGCCGCTGCAGCCGCGAAACCGCTGCTCGATGTCCTGGAAGAACGAGGTGTCGAGATAGACATGCTGATCCTTGGGGCAATAGAACGGACCCATCGCTGATTGCGCGAAGCCGCAGGCGGACTGCGTCGCGCCTTGAAACAAGCGCAGCGTGGGCGGACGGTAGGTGCGGCCGCTCTTTTCAAAGATTTCCTTCCAGCGATCTTCCGTGTCTCCGAGAACCGCAGCTACAAACTGGCCCGAATGATCTGTAGGCGTGCCGCGCTTAGCCGGCTGCTGCTGGGATGGCGGAGAGCCATTCGTGAGAATTTCCGCGCCCCCGATCAGGACGCTGGGATCGATCCCGAAAGCCCATCCGAGCAGGCCAAGGACGATGACTGTGCCGAGTCCAAGCCCGCCGGCCCGGCCACCAGAGAAGCCGCCGCTTCCCCGCACATCTTCGACGTTCTCGCTCCGCCTGAAATCTTCCCAGCGCATGGCCGCCTCACGGTGTTGGAGATTTTCATCCGGCTCGCTCTCGCCGTCGCCGCCCGTCAATCCGCAGGGCCAGAATTGAGTTCCCGGTTCAGGGAACAAAAGCGTGCTTCAGGTTTGAGGGGAGCGGAGATCATCGACGCAGGCGCCGCGCTGGCGGCCAAAGTCAAGCGGTGCCAATCAAAACGGATGGCCCCCGCAAAACGGGAACTTTGGCAAGTCAGCGGCGTTATCGGGTGCTGCAATGGAGGCCGTCTCAGGAGCCATAGCGATTTTGAACGGCGCAACCTCCTCGCGTTGAGATCTTAGCTTTTGAACCTGACGGAGAGACCATTGCGTTTCGCTTCCGCGCTGCGCTTAGGGCCTTCTGCGCCCTTCCAACGCCTCACCTCAATCCTGTTCGTGGTGGCCACAAGCGTCGTCTTGTCGGGGTGCGGCATCAACACGATCCCGACGCTCGAGGAGCGCGCCAAGGGCGCCTGGAGCGAAGTTCAAAATCAATACCAGCGGCGAGCCGAGCTCATTCCCAACCTGGTCGAGACCGTGAAAGGCTATGCGAACCAGGAGCGCGAGGTGCTCACCCAGGTGATCGAGGCACGCGCAAAAGCGACGCAGGTACAGGTTCGCGTCGACCAGCTCACGGACCCTGAGGCGTTGCGCAAGTTTCAGGAGGCGCAGGCGCAATTGAGCGGCGCGCTTGGCCGGCTGATCGCGGTAAGCGAGAACTACCCTGACCTCAAATCGAACCAGAACTTCCTGGCCCTGCAGTCGCAGCTCGAGGGGACGGAGAACCGCATCGCAGTCGCGCGGCGCGACTACATCCAGGCGGTCCAGGACTACAACACCGAGACGAGAACGTTCCCGGGACGGCTATGGGCCATGGTCTATGGCGCCAAGCCGATGGCCACGTTCGCCGCCACGGAAGAAAGCCAGCGCCCGCCGCCGGTGAAATTCTGAAGTGATGAACTCTAAAGCGAGATGCATCCCGCCTCCCGGTTGCTCAGCGTTCTCCTGATCTGCCTTCTGGCGGGGCTGAGCCTCATTTGCGACGCGGGTGCCGAGCCGTCCTTCCCTGCACTCACCGGGCGCGTGGTCGACCAGGCTCAAATCCTCGATGCGGCTGCTCGCACCCGTATCGACGAGCAAGCTCGAGCAGCTCGAAAGCAAGACCGGCACCCAGCTTGTCGTCGTGACCCTGCGCTCGCTGCAGGGCTATGACATCTCCGACTACGGCTACCGCCTGGGCCGCTCCTGGGGGATCGGTCAGAAGGGCAAGAACAACGGCGCCATCCTGCTGGTGGCACCCAGCGAGCGAAAGGTGCGGATCGAGGTCGGCTACGGGCTCGAGGGCACCGTAACGGATGCAGTGTCGCGTCTGATCATTGAGAATGCCATCCTGCCGCGCTTTCGCACCGGCGATTTTGCCGGCGGCATCGAGCGCGGCGTCGACGATCTCGTGTTGTTGTTGTCCGGCAATGCCGAGGATTTCAAGCGGCGAGCAGCCGAGCAGCAGGACGGCCGAGCGGCACGAGCGGTGCCGCGTCCTTCGCTTTTGTTATTTTGTTGTTCGTGATCTGGTTCATGTTCTTCGTTCGCCGCTCGCAGCGCGCGGGCTATCCCGGCCGGCAATCACCACCGTTCTGGATTCCCACCGGCGGATCGCGATATCGAGACGGATGGCCGGGCGGCGGAGGTTGGTCCTCGGGGGGATCGGGCGGATCGGGCGGAGGCTTTTCAGGCGGCGGCGGCTCGTTCGGGGGCGGTGGCGCGTCGGGGAGCTGGTGACATGACCGACCACAACTTCAGCCCGGAGGACAAAAACCGCATTGCGGCGGCAATTGCCGAGGCCGAGTTCGAAAACTGCCGGCGAAATCTATGTCGTCATTGCGCATACGAGCGACGAAATTCGATCCATACCGGTGATCTGGGCGGCGTGTGCCGCACTGCTGTTGCCCTGGCCACTCCATCTGCTGACCAGCTTGTCGACCACCACGATCCTCGTTCTTCAGGCGGTGGTCTTTGTCGGCGCGGCCCTGATCATGTCCCATCCATCAATCCAGCATCACGTCGTGCCGAACGCCATTGCGGCCGAGCGCACGCGACGGCAGGCGTACGAGCAGTTCCTGGCGCATGGGGTGCACCTGACCGAAGCGCGCACCGGCGTGCTGATCTACGTGACGCCGAGGGATCGCCGGGTCGAGATCGTCGCCGACGTGGGAATCCACAGCAAGGTTGGCCAGGCCGCCTGGGAGGAGCTCGCCCAGGAGATCACTGCGGCCGCTCGCGCGGGACAGCTCGTCGACGGCATGCTCAATGCCATTCGCAAGGCCGGCGCCCTGCTGGCGCAGCACTTTCCGCCATCCGAGCGCAATCCCAACGAGCTGTCGGACCGTATGGTCGAGATCTGAAGCGCGGCGACGCGACGTAGGTCAGCGGCAATAGAGGATCGTGCAGACATGCAGCGGGCTGCGCCGCTCGCACCGGCGCAGCGCCGTGATCTTGGCGACCGCAACGCTCCGGCTGCTGCCGAAGGCCGTCGCTCCTACTCCGCCAGCCCGGCAGACCCAGGCGGAGGCCTCGGAAGCGCCACAGGCCAACATGACGATCACCATCGCCAACATTGCCAAACTCGTTTTCATCATCGCCGATCTCCCTCGCTTGGGAACGCCGCCCCCTTAGCCAAAGCCCGTTCGACGAGTCGATTTCAGCAAAGCTCAAAGCGCACGCGCGGCTTGCGCGTGCGACCAGACAAGACCGCGCTTTCAAAACTTGAGCGACAGGCCGACGAGACCCATCAGAAGCTTGTTCGAGAATTCGCCGCGATAGGGGCCGACCGGGCAGGTGCTGGCCGGGCAGGTGACGGACGATGACCCGAGGTCGACGTAACGCACCTCGGCGCGCGCGGTCCAGCGCGGCCCAAACATGTGCTCGACGCCGCCGCCGACGACGAAGCCGGTCTTCGTCAAATCCTGATCCATCGGCGCGCCGGGGATGGTCTGGTTGAGCGTGCCGTTGTTCTTGACGCCGCCGAAGGCCACGCCGCCGGTCGCATACAGCAAGGTCGCGTCCGTGATGAGCACGCCCGCGCGCGCCCGGATGGTCGCGAGCCATTGCACGTCGAACGACACCGTCGAGCCTGCGAAAGCAGGCGGCACCGGCGCGTTCGCATCCGCCTTGGCCCAGACGCCGCTGATGTCGCCCTCAAGACCAAGGACGAGCCGGTTGTTCTGCCAATTGAAGCCGAGGTGTCCGCCAAAGGTGGAACCGGTCTCGGACGCCGTATAGGTCTGGCCACCGAATCCGTTCGCTCCCCGCAGGAAGCCATCCACATCGAGGAGCTTGCCATCATGGTCAACGATGCCGCCCTGCACGCCGGCATACCAACCGGTCCATTGCGCCGGCGCCATAGGCCGCGCCTTCAAAGGCATGTCAGCCGCCTGAGCGCCGCAGGTCAGTGCAAGTCCGGAAACCGTCGCCAGAAAATACAGTCTCATCGTCCCCTACCCCGAAGCGGAATTTCGAAAAATAGTACCATGACCCATGGCTTACGCTGGGTTATCAGCCGCCATGCACAGGATAGTTCTGTTGGATTTCGCAGCGACGTTGCGGATTTGCAACGGTTTTACCCCGATCGGGGCAGAACTTCCGCCAGCCGATGCCGTTCGACCTTGCCGTTCTCGTTGCGCGGAAGGCGATCGACCGTGACGAAATCGCGCCGGCACGCACCCGACCGGCAGCCGCTGCTGGCAATGGGCGCGCAATGCTACTTCGTCGAGTGCGCCATTCGGCACCACGATCGCCCACACCTCCTCGATGCCGAGCGCGTTCGGCCGGGTGCAGACGGCGGCCTGGCCGACCGGGCCGAAGGCGGTGAGCACCTCCTCGATCATCTGCGGCTTGACCTTGTCGCCGCCGAGATTGAGCACGTCGCCTTCCCGCCCGCTGATCACCAGCATGCCGTCGGGCATGAAATGGCCGGTGTCTCCCGTATAGAAATATCCGTCACGGAACGCCTGCGCGGACAGCCCCGGATCGCCGACATAGCCGTCGACGCTGACCGGACTGCTGATGCGCAGCGCGCCCTCGCCGCCTCGCGCCACGAGCCGTCCGGCATCGTCGACGATCTCGACCTTGACGTCCGGCGCCGCGTAGCCGACCGCGCCCGGGATCGACATCAGCGCATGCGCCGGCGCCGAGGTGGCGGTGCCGGTTTCGGTCGTGCCGTAATAGTAGACGAGATTGGAGCACAGCCGCGCGCGCACCCGCTGCGAGAGCAGCGCCGGCAGCGCGCTGCCGGTCGCGATCACGACATCGAAGCTGCAATGGAAGGCGCTGTTCTCCTCGTAGAACTTCAAGAAGCCGCTGAGCCCGCCGGGCGAGGCGATCAGGCCCTGCACCCGGTAGAGCTCGAAGGTCTGCAGCGTATCCATCGGGCTCGCTCCCGGGAAGAAAAACGTGCCTCCGCGCGACAGCACATAGAGCAGATGCCGAAAGCCGACGCTCGACGGCAGGCCGAGGTCGCAGAAGATGCGTGAGCAATTCGGAAACGCGCCGCCATAGGTGTGGTTGTAGCGCGCAAGCCGCGCCAGCTGATTGCTTTGACTGAAGGCAACTGCCTTCGCCTCGCCGGTCGATCCCGAGGTGAGCGCGATCCGGCAGAGCGCGTCGCCGGGGCCACGATAGAGCTGCCGCTCCTCGAGTGGGCGATCGTCCCCCTCGGCCCAGCCGAGATCCGCGCGCACCACTTTCACGCCGCCGGGCGCGTCCATGAGCATGGCGTCGTCGGTGATCAAAGCGTCAACGCGCAGCCCCAACGGAAACGCGGGCTCGCGCACCGACAGGGTCGCGATGCCCACATTGGCGAGCGCGAATGCGGTCGCGGCATGAAAGATGTGATCCTTCACATGGATCGCGACCGTATCGCCGGGCGCCATTCCGAGCGTCAGCGCGCGGCGGCCGATATTGTTGATGAAGCGCGCCAGCCGGTTGTAGCTGATGAGATTGAGCGCGGCGCCGGGCGCGCACATCGCGGGCGCCGGCGGGTTATGCTTGGCCTGAAACAGGATGGATTCGACGATATTCATGGGGTGTACTTGGATTTGAGAGCTGGTCACGCTTGTAACTGATTTTTTCCTCGAGAATAGCCGGCCCCGGCGAGAAACAACCTGGGGGGTGTGCTGGTGCAGAAACGCCGGCTCTTTAAGGAGCACGAAAAGGGGTGTAGGCTTCGACAGCAACCGTCGATGGCAGACCCTCCAATTCGAGGAGAGCGTCGGCGCCTTCGTCGGGGCTGCGCATATTCAAACATTGGTTCGCGCGATCGGCGCACTTATGGCGACGGCATGTCCGCACCGCAGATACGGGCAAGCGCACAACGGCAAAAAATCGAGGGCTTTTCGGAACAGACGAAGCCCATTTCCGATCATTGGAGCGACGTCACCGAGCCGTCGCATGAGCACCAAGGAGAGTTGCGATGAACACACCACTGAAACGAATATTGTTTGCCGCCGGCCTAACTACCGCCGCGCTTGCCAGCAGCGCGGTCGCGCAACAAGACGATAAGCTCGGCAAGGTGAATTTCGCGACCTCCTGCGATCCCAAAGTGCAAGCCGAGTTTGATCGCGGCGTCGCCATGCTGCATTCGTACTGGTTCACCATCGCGCGCCGGACATTCGACGGCATTCTGCAGCAGGATCCGACTTGCGCCATCGCGCATTGGGGCGTGGCGATGGATTACCTCGGCAACACGCTCGCAACGACGCCGACGCGCGAGGAGGCGCAAAGGGCATGGGACGCGCTCGAAAAGGCGCGCGCCGCCGGACCGAAAACACAGCGCGAGCGCGACTGGATCGAAGCGCTCAGTGCCTATTTCCGCGACCACGACAAGACTCCCGTCGATGTCCGGCTGACAGCGTACAACGCCGCGATGGAGCAGATGGCGCAGCGCTATCCCGACGACTTCGAGGTCCAGGCCTATTATGCACTGACCCTGCAAGCCTCCGCGAAGAAGTCCGACCTCACCTATGCCAACCAGCTCAAATCGGCTGCGATCCTGGAGAAGCTCTTTGATCAGAACCCGCAGCATCCCGGCGTGACGCATTATCTCATTCATACTTACGACTTCGCACCGCTTGCCGACAAAGGTGTCGCGTCGGCGCGACGCTATGCCGGCATTGCACCGGCGGTGCCGCACGCGCGGCACATGCCTTCGCACATCTACTCCATGGTCGGGCTTTGGGACGAATCCATCGCCTCGAATGCGGCGGCGCTTGAAATCCAGCCCGACTACTATCATGCGGCGGATTTTTCGGTCTATGCGCACTTGCAGCTCGCGCAGGATGCCAAGGCTGTTGCCCTGACCCAGAAATCGCTCGCGACCGCCGATCGCGGCGACAGGCCGATCAACTTCGTCAATTTCACTGCCAAAGCCGCCATGCCGGCCCGCTATGTGCTTGAACGGGCCGACTGGGCGGGCGCTGCCGCGCTTCCAATGGTCGCCACCCAATATCCGATGGCGGATTCGCTTATCCGTTTCACGCGTGGTCTCGGCATGGCGCGCACCGGCAATATCGCCGGCGCCAAAGCCGAGATCGAAGCGATGAAGGTGCTGCGCACGACACTGCAGCGCGCCGACCAATCCTATTGGGCGGACCGTACCGAAGAGCAGATGCTCGCTGTTTCTGCGTGGATCCTGCTCAAGGAAGGGGCCCGCGACCAGGCGATGCAATTCATGCGGACGGCGGCGGACAATGAAGACGCGAGCGTCAAGCACGTGGCAATGGAAAATCGCCTCTATCCGTTCCGCGAACTGCTGGGGGAGCTGCTGCTCGAAGCGGGGCAACCAGCGGCCGCGCTGAAGGAGTTCGAGACCGCACTCAAGCAGACCCCTAACCGCTTCCGCGCATTCTCGGGCGCTGCACGCGCAGCCGAGGCGTCAGGCGACCGTCAAAAAGCATCGGACTATTTCGGCAAGCTGGCCGACTTGGCCAAGAATGCCGATACCGAGCGGGCGGAAATCCGGGAGGCCAAGGCATTCCTGGCAAAAAAGTGATTGGTTCGAGACGCTAACGCGCGAGGCTTCCATGACACGCGTCATCGCATTGGCCGTCATTCTTGGAACGGTGGTCGCCAGCGGGATCGCCTACGCCATCAGCGCATCGGCGTGGCGGGACACGATTGCTCAGTGGATTGGCAAACCTGATCGTCAGGCTGAAGCCTCGATCAATACCGAAGACTGGCCGATTTGCACCACCATGTCGGCGGTCGAGACAGAGGCCGACTGGGCGCAGCTCGAGCCCGACTTCAAGGCTGGCAAGAAGGCACTGAACGCAGGCGATTGGAATGGCGCCCTCGCGGCCTTCGAGCTTGCCGCCCTGCGCGACCCAGGCAACGCCGATATCCAGAACTACATCGGCTACGCATATCGGCGACTGCGTCAGCTGGGGCCCGCCATCGGCCACTATCAGCGGGCGCTGGCTCTCAATCCCCGCCACCGGAGCGCCCGCGAGCATCTTGGCGAGGCTTATCTGGTGCTTGGCGAGCCTGCCAAGGCCGAGCACCTCCTGGCAGAGCTGGAAAATCTTTGTCTGATTCCCTGTGAGGAGTACGACGACCTCAAGCGGGCCATTGCGGCCTACAAGAAGCTGGCGGCGCGCTGATCAGCCAAGAGCTTATCAGCCGAGAGCTTAATCGAGCCGCACGCCGATCGCCGTCACGAGCGGCGCCCAGCGCGCAATGTCGGCTTCGATCAGTCGCCGGAACGACTGCGGATTCGAATCAAGGTCGGGCTCGAAACCGGACTCGATCAGCATCCGCTGGAAGCTTTGCTCGGCGAGAACGCTGCGCGAGGCCTGGTAGATCTGCTCGATGATAGCGCGCGGCGTTCCGGCCGGCGCAAGCAGGCCGATCGATTGCTCGGAGATCATGTTCGGAACGCCGGCTTCGACCGCGGTCGGAATGTCCGGCGCTGCGATTAGGCGTTTGGGACTGGTCACGGCCAGGATGCGCAGCTTGCCGGTCCGATGATATTCCAGCAACGGAGCCGTCACCGCCGGCGTGACCATCTGCACCTGCCCGCTCAGCGTGTCAGCCGTCGCCGGCCCCGATCCACGGTACGGCACATGCACGATCGTCGGCGTTTGTGTGAGCGCTTTCAGCATCTCGCCGGTCAGGTGGTTGAGCGAGCCCACGCCGGCGTGCCCATAGGACAGCTTGCCCGGATTGGCCTTGGCATAGTCGATGAACTCTTTCAGCGTGCGCGCCGGCACGCCAGGATGAATGGCTAACGCGAACGCGGACAGTACCAGGTTGGCGACCGGCTCGAGATCCTTGAGCGGATCGTACAACGGCTTGCTCTTGAGGATCGCCTCGGTCACGTGCGTGCTCGAGCCGCCAAGCAGGATCGTGTAGCCGTCCGGGCGCGCGCGGGCGACCGCAGCAGCACCCAACGAGCTGCCTCCGCCACCCATATTCTCGACGATCATCGATCCGAGCACCGATTTCATCTTGTCGGCAAACGGGCGCCCGACAGCGTCGAAGCCGCCGCCGGGCGGAAACGGCACCACCAGCCGGATCGGATGGTCGGGGTATTTGGCCTGGCCGAAGACCGAACGCGCCAGCAACGGGGCCGACAGAGCGGCAACGCCACCCGTAAGCAGATCACGCCGTCGCATCCACACCTCCTGCAAACGGATTGCGCTTTGATCAGACCGGCCGCGCGTCGCCCTTGACCTGGGTGCGGTGCATGATGCGACGGCTGTCGGGATCGAAAGCATCGCGCCGATGCATGGTGCAGCGATTGTCCCACAGGACAAGGTCGCCCACGCGCCAGACGTGCTCCCAGCTGAACTCCTGCCGGTCGACAACGCTCCATAATTCGTTGAGCAGCGCCTCGGACTCGGCAAGCTCAAGCCCGACCAGATACGCATTGCGGCGGCGGCCGAGATAAAGCATGCGGCGGCCGCTCGCCGGATGGGTACAGACCAGCGGATGCACCGCGCCCGGCGATTGGCGCGGATCATCGGTCGGCGTGACGCCCTGCCGCACATAGCCGCCGCTGTTGAAGGTGCCGTCGTGCTTGATCTTGAGCGCCGGCAATACGGTCCTTGAGCGGCTGCCGGCAGCGCCTCGTAGATGCCGTACATGGTACAGAACGACGTGTTGCCGCCGGTCGGACGGAATTTCGAGCGCGTAGAGCATGCTCGCCTTCGGCGGCAGGTCGAGATACGACATGTCGGTGTGCCACACCGCCTCGCCGTCACCCAGGCTGCCGATCGGCTCGCCGTTCACCTTCACGTTGGAGACGATGTAGATCTCCGGCAGCCCTTCGACGAATCGGCGCCCGGTCTCCTGCACCGGCGCCCAGTCGAGATCGCCGAGCCTTCGGCTGAACGCAATCAGGTCCTGGTCGGTGAGCGTCTGACCGCGGAACAAGCAGGACCGAGTGCTCGTGCCAAACCTGCATGATGCGCGCGAAGGTCGCTTCGCTCAGATCCCTGAGGTCGACACCGTTCACGGTCGCGCCGAGCGCTGCACCCGTCGGGATCACCTCAAACGCGTCTGAAGCGACGCGCTCCTGCGTGGCCATCTCTTGCGCGGTCGTGGTCATCGCTTCCTCCGGTGCTCACCTGACGAAGGAGTATGCTCAACACTATACCGCAAGACGCAAGGGCAGTCGATGTTGCCGATTGCATGGACCAGATTACTTGGGCCGGGTGCATTGCCTTCCATCAACAGCGGTATTCGATGACAGAGAATCGCATCGACGAAAAAATCATTCTTCCAAATCAGCGTTGCGCGTGATGCAGCACGCGAACGGTTACCGCAAGCGAGCATGCGCGACTAAAGCGAGGTGATTTGAGCTTAAATCGCCTCCTAATTCCGCTCGTCCCCGCGGAAGCGGGGACCCAGTTCTTTGGCCGAGTTTCTCGGCCACTGGATTCCCGCTTTCGCGGGAATGAGCGGTGCGAACCTAAACTCATCCCGCTCTAGGTGCCGGGAAAACTGCTTCATTGTTTCAACATGAATTCGTGCACAGTTCTGCACAATCAATATTTGATCGATGATCAACGCGCACAATGACATGCGCGCGCTGTGGAACGTGCAATGGACAAGACCATTGATTCAATCGACACATCACGGACCGTGGTGATTACCGGATCAACGCTCGGCACGGCGTGGAAGCTGATCTGGTCCGCGATCGGGCTTCTTGTTGCAGGCGGGTTGGCCGTCCTGCTGATGACGCGGTTGCTGACGGCACCGCCAAGCTCCGGGGGCCCTGACTATTTTTTTATGGCCATGGGCTATTTCTTTGTTTTTCTCTTCGCTTTGATAGTCATTGTGTGCACAGGGAACATCTTCCAATGCCGGAAATTCCTGAAGATATCGGACAATGTTCTTACCCTCACTCCAGACGGCATTCGTGACCAGCGCGTGCTCGAAGAGTTCGTGCCCTGGCGGGCTGTGAAGTCAGTCCGCACAGTTGAGCACGAGCCCGACTATTATGTCGCACCTCAAGGGCCAGGAAGGGTCACGCCGGTGCGCCGCGCCATGATGGATGTCGTGCTCGATCTCGACCCGGCGCTGGTCAGCCAGACGTTCAAGGCCCAAGCGCATTTGTCCGATATATTTGGTGCGTTCGGCCACCGTCTCCCGATCAAAGACACGCGCCCGTGGATGACCTTCACAATCGATCTGTGGAGGCTGAAGAATATCAATGCCAGCGCGCTGTATGATATCTGCGACGCCTACGCGACCGCCGCCCGAGGCAAGCGCGCGGCCTGACGTCTAACTTGTTGCCCCAGGTGATGCGGCGCGGCCCGCACCCACACCGGCTTGTGCTGCCCTTCAACGTCGGGCGTGTCGCCGCCTCGGCGGGCTGCCTGATCCCCGGCGAGGTGCGGCGTGCGGGTCAAAATCACAGCCCCGACCTGGGATCATCCCGCTACCATACGGGCCGAGAACTAAACCTGGAGTGTTCAATTTGAGACAGAATGCAACGGCCTATTAGGTTACAGAGGCGAGTGTCGGGGGTGAGTAAGGATTAAGTGCGTGACAGTTTTTCCACTGTTCCCTGATGGTTCGAACCCCACAGCAAAGCGCAACCAAGAAGAGTTCGAGCGTCAGGTTGCCGAACGCTTTGGCCTTGTGCCGAATTTTTTCCGTTCCTCGCCGGATGCTCCTTTCGTTGTGCGCGAATTATGGCTGTTCGCGAAGTCCGCCTATTTAGACGCTCCTATCCCTACACTCTTAAAGGAGCGGCTTTTCGTCTATCTCTCCCGCTTCTGTGAAGTGCGCTACTGCATTACGCGGCACTGTGGATTCTTGTTGGGGCTCGGTCATTCGGCCGGCGATCCCAGCGCGCCGCCAATGACAGTCAAGCAAGTCGTTCGCCTGCTCCAACGACCCGTTCCCACGGAAGAAAACACCCGCGCGGCAATGGCCCGCCTTGAAGCCATCGCGGAACCGATCGAGTGGCCTTCACCCGAGACCTCATATGACGACGACCTGTTCACTTTAGCCACCGTGCTCTTCCTCCAGCCGGCACGGGCCAGCCGGGCGAAGCAAGCACTGCGCATCGCTCTTGGGGGTCGAAAAGTTCGAGCTGCTGGTTGGATTTCTGACCTTTATCCGTTCGGCTCATTATTGGACGCTCATGCACCCGGAGCTCGCCCTTGAAGACGACGTGAAGGAGCTGTTGCGCGAGCATGAAGAGCTCGCTCGCGTTCTCCTGGAGGATGCGGAGGCAGGTCGGTGTGAGATGGGGGTGCGGCTATTCGAGGAACTCGAATCGCTGCGCGATCTGAACGAGCGACAAGAACTCGAGACGAGCCAAACGTGCGCTCGAGGAAAGCGGACGGCAAAAGGACTTGCTGCTGAAGGAGGTCGATCATCGCATCAAGAACAGCTTGCAAATCGTAGCTAGCCTTCTCTATCTGCAAGCCAAGACAGCGGGGACCGCAGGACGTCTGTTCCACGAGGCCGCTGCGCGTGTCACGGCCATCGCCGCCGTTCACCAACAGCTTCACAAGTATAACGACGTTGGGACAGTGCTGCTTGACCGTTACCTCGTCGATCTTTGTCAGGGAATTACAGCGGCATCGAGCAGTCCGGATCGGACATGGCCGATTGCCGTCGACACGGAACCGCTTACAATTTCTGCGGACGTAGCAGTCCCGCTCGCACTCGTCGTGAACGAACTGGTCACCAACGCCATCCAGCATTCGCGTCCGGTCCGCGGAGGTCGAGGTGCGCGCGTTAACGCTGAGGGGCCAGTCGGACAGTTTTTCAATCAGCGTTTCAGAATTCGGGCGACGGTCCCGCGGCCGGTCACACCAATGCCGGACTAGGTACGACGATTGTCGAATCGCTATGTCAGCAGATCAAGGCCACGGTTGAAAAAGAGCGCTTGGTGGACGGTTACACGATTACGGTAAAGGTTCCGCATCGGCGGAGTTAGCGCTGAGTCGCCCTCTCTGTGGCCGCGATCTTGTTGATGATCGCCTGGCGCTGCGCGGTCAGAGGCTCGGGTCGGCTGAGCCAACCTCGCGTCCGGGACGTTTCTCGCGATCATTCGCGCCCCTACTCCGCCGGGGCCTGCACGTAGCGCGGCTCCTCAATGGGCGGCGGCGTGAAGAAGATGAACATGTTGGCGACGATGATGGTCGCTGACCAGGAAATAGAACGTGGCAAGCAGCCCGTAGCTGTCCGCGATCACGCCGCACACCAGCGGGCCGATGCCCGAGCCGAGCGCCTGGATCGCAAACAGCACGCCGATCGCGGAGCCGCCCATGTTGGCGGGCGTGGCATCAAGGAGCCAGGCCTGCAGCACCGCGCGGATCGAGAAGAAGAAGAAGCCCAGGAAGGCGATGAAGAACACGAAGGCGCTCGACTGCCCGGCCATGATCATGAACGCGATGATCACGGCGGTCACGCCCATGCTGCTCATGATGATCTGGCGGCGCCCCATCTTGTCGGAGAGGTGGCCGGAGATCGGCGACGCGATGAAGCCCGCGGTCTGCAGCGCCGCCATGGCGGCGCCGATCCAGAGCGGCGAATAGTTCATCTCGCGCGCCAGATAGATCGGCAGGAACGTCATCAGCCCGCCATGCGTCATCGAGCGGAACACCGAGCTCGCGCACAGGAAGATCAGCACGCGGTTGTGCGAGCAGCGTGCGGAAGTCGCGCAGCACGTCGTTGAACGAGCGCTTGGCAGGGCCGCGGCCCCGCGGCGCGCGGCTTCGACTGCATGTTGCCCAGCAGCACCAGCAGCAGGACTGACATCGCGATGCCGGGGATGACGTTGACGATCACCACCTGTCGCCAGGTCAGATAGGCGAGCAGCGCACCGGCCACAAACGGCGCCACCGCGTCGCCGACATTGCCGCCCATGCCGTGGATCGACACCGCAAGCCCTCTGCGGTCGGGGAAGTGCTGGGCCAGCAGCGGAATCGCAGTCGGATGCCAGAGGTTGTTGCCGATCCCGACCAGCGCCGCGCAGGTCAGCAGCAGCCAGTAGTCGTGGGAAAATCCCATCAGCAGATAGGGCGCGCCGATCCAGAACAGGGACACGGCCATCAGCAGGCCCTTGCGGCCGACCGAATCGACCAGGAGCCCGCCCGGGATGTTGGAGATCGCACCGCACAGCGCCTGCGTGGTCAGGATCGAGCCGATCTGCACGTAGGAGAGCCCAAGCTCGTTCCCGATCAGCGGCAGCAGCAGGTAGAATGTCGCCGGGTACCAGTGCGTTAGCGCGTGCCCAATGGTGATCAGCCACACTTCACGGAATGATTTCCGGGGGGCCTGCCCGCCGGGGACGGCAAAATCAGTCATTGGGCCGTTTTTCGCTTCTTTTTTCAGGGTCTGCCGCGGTTCTTACGCCGACCAGGGGGCAAGTCAATCAACCACAGGATTTTCAAGGTTCCATGAAAGGCACCGGGGAACCTTTCGTTAACCAGTGCGTTTTCACGACAATCACAGAGCGTAAGAGGGCGCGCCGGCCCCAAGGGGCCGGGATGGCAACCTTTCGGCTCGCCGGACCGTAACTGGATATGAACCTTTTCGCCCGTTGTGACGACCAATGCGCAAGAAGGCCCTGGGGATTGCCCCAAGGAAGAGAGCCATGAATAACACCTCGATGTTCACCGCCGACCGCATGACCCACCTCAAGATCGTGGTGGTTTCGCTGGTCTGTGCGACGCTGGTCGCGGTAGTCGGAGTGACCTCCCGCATCACCGATGCCGGCAATGGGCGCCTGGAGGCGACCGTGATCAAGGCCGGCGCGCCGATGACGGCGTCGAGTGAAACGAGTTTCGTTCGCTGACACCCAATGTCAGTGACACCCAACTAGAGACAACCAACTAGAGACAACCAACTAGAGACACCAACTAGAACCAAGAACCCCCGGAGATCTTTGACCCCCCCCCGAGGATCTCCATCCCCCCACACTCAAAGCGCACCTCACGGTGCGCTTTTTTATTGGCTCCTTTGGCTGACTTTCTTGGCCGGCCGGGCGTTGCACTATTCCTCGAATTGCGTCCCGTGCTCGGCCGGGATCCGTTCGGACGGGCTCCATTCGCCCAGTCCCAGCACGGCGATCGGCTGCAGCGGATGCGGTAATCGATCGGGCGCGAATCGCCAGGCCGCTATCAGGCTGCCAAGGCCGAACGCCAGGAACGTCATGAGCAACGCAGCCGCCCGCCAGCGGCCAATGCGACGCTGCTGCCTGTGGACCGCAATGCGCGCAACATCCGCCGGCGACATCAGCATCGTGCCATCGCGGCGCGGGCCAGTGTCGCGGAACGGCGGCGGCAAATCCTCCGTCGCAGCGGCCTCGTCCGGCCAGGCTTCTGCAACACGCTCGTCGTGATAGGGTCGACCGGCACGGCTTGGTCGTGATCGCATCGGCCGCTTCGGATAAAAGCGAATCTGCCTGCGAGCCCGCATCTGCGACGCCGGCTCAGCCAGTGACTCGGCCTGCGGCTCGGCCGAAAGCTCCGGTCCCTTTTCGGGCGCCGCGCTCGCCAGGTCGGTCAGCTGCGTGGTGAACTTGTCGGCCTCCTCGATCAGACTGGCCAGCTCCTGCTCGGGCGTGCGCGGAACACTCTGCTGTGGTGGTGGCGGCGGTGGCGGAAACGGTGGCGCCGACGGCAACGAGCGGGACGCTTGAGGCGCCGGCTCAAACTCTGATTCGAAGCTTGGCTCGAATGCCGGTGCAACCGGCGCTGCCGATGGTGCCGAAGCGAGTGCCGAGAGTGGTGCCGAAACCGGTGGTGCAGCGACGGCGTTGCTACAGGCGTCGTCGCCGGCTGCGGAGCGAACGGCGGCGGAGCGAACGGCGGCGGGGCAGATGGTGGCGGGACGTATGGCGGCGGCGCGAATGGCGGCGGCGCAGGCGTGCGAATGCCGAGCCGACCGCGGATCCGGTCCCAGATCCGCCCGTCCGGCTCGACCGGCTCCACCATCAGATGAAGCTCGCCGAGCCTGCGCTCCCATCCCCGCACCAAGGCGCGGAAGCCCTCGTCGATTTCGAGCTGCGCGTTGGCGCGCGCGCGCTCGTCGGGGTCGAGCGACCCGATCACATATTCAGCCGCAAACGCACTGAGATCGGTTTCGTTCACGATGCCAGACATTGCTCAATCTCGGACAAGCTACGCCGCAACGACAACTTCAGCAGATCAGCCGGGGTATCAAGCTTGAGCGCCAGCTGGTCGCGGCTGAAAGCGCCATAGTACGCGAGCAGCAACATGCGCTGACGGTCAGGCTCGAGCCGCCCGATGCAGGTCAACAGGCGCTTGAGCGCCTCGGTCATCTCACGCCGCGGCAGCGCACCGGGGCTCTCGGCGTCGGCGATCTCCGGCTCGGCATCACCCATGGCGACATCCGGGTCGCGCGCACGGTCAATGGCGCGGCGGCGCGCGATCGCCACCAGCCACGCCATCGGGCTCACCTGCGACGGGTTGAACAGCTCCGCGTCTTGCCAAATCTGCGCATAGCTCTCCTCCATGACGTCGGCCGCCATGTCATGCCGACGCAGGATCCGCAGCACCACGCCATAGACCTTGGCGCAGCTTCCTGCATAAAGCTGCTCGAAGGCGCCTGCGTCGCGCTTCGCCGTGGCCATGATGAGCCGCGATAGATCAACCGAGGATAGAACCGTCACCGCTGCCTCAACGTCTCTTGTCACCCCAGCCGGAACAAGCCCGGCATAGGCGACGCCCGTACCAAGGATTTACCATGATTATTGGCACGGGAAAGACCACCCGGCCACCGCAACCGAGGCAGGGGAAAACCCGCTCCGTCCGGTAGCCGAGGGCTCAGAGCCGATCGGGCAGATAGCAAGCCACACCGTGGCACGCCCAAGGCGTGCCACGGTGGCGATGCGAAAAAGCGATGGCGTCCGGGATGCCTGGGCGTCAGGCGCGCGCGGTGCTGCGCATCAGGCCGATGGCGTCGAGCTCGGCCTGCTCGCGCGATGCGACTTCCTCGCGCTCGCGCATCTGGTCGCGCTCATCGAGCAGCTCGACCTTCTTCATCTCCTCGAAGGCCTCGCCCAGCGCTCCCTTGGCGTCCTCGAGCTGGACCCGCAATTCGTCGGCGGAACGCTTGAGATTGTCGCGCCGGTTCATGGCGGCCTTGGCATAGGTCGGATAGGCGAAATGGCCCGGGTCATGAATCCCGGCGCGCTCCTGCTCCACCTTGATCTCACGTTCGAGATCGACCGCCATGCGGTCAAACTCGGCAATCATGCCCTCGATCTGCGCAACCCTGCGCCGCTTCTCGTCAACCTGAAATTTCTTCAGCCGGATGAGCGTCTCGCGTGACTTCATCAACTCATACTCCCCCGAAGTCCCTGCCTGGGACGGGCTCGATCCCGCCGGTTGCCGTACCCCGCAACCACTGCGGTCCAAGCGATCCACGAGATTGACAGGACAACGTTATTTTTCGGTTTCCGAGGGCCGCAAAATCTGTGCAAGGCGCTGGTATCCCTGTGCAAGATTGCTCGATTCCTCCTTGGCCTGGCCAAGAAACTCCTCCAGCGGCTGGTGCAGCCTGATCGCCTCATCGACTTCAGGGCTCGAGCCGGGCCGGTACGCTCCAAGCCGGATGAGCTCTTCCATATCTGCATAGGTGGCCATCACCTGCCGGGCGTGGGTCAGGACCGGGAGAAAGGCCTGGTCGGCCGCCTTCGGCATGGTGCGGGAGACCGAGCGCAGGATATTGATGGCCGGGTAGCGGCCGCGCTCGGCGATCTGCCGCTCCATCACGATATGGCCGTCGAGGATCGAGCGCACCGCGTCGGCGACCGGCTCATTATGGTCGTCGCCCTCCACCAGCACGGTAAACAAACCCGTAATGGTGCCCTGGCCGATGCCTGGCCCCGCCCGCTCCAGGAGCCGCGGCAGCTCCGTGAACACGGTCGGTGTAAAGCCCTTGGCGGTGGGCGGCTCGCCGGCTGACAGCCCGATCTCGCGTTGCGCGATGGCAAAGCGGGTCACTGAATCCATCAGCACCAGCACGTCCTGATCGGCGTCGCGGAAGTATTCCGCGATCGCGAGCGTGAGATACGCGGCCTGGCGGCGCATCAGCGCCGGCTCATCGGAGGTGGCGACCACCACGACCGAGCGAGCAAGGCCCTCAGGGCCGAGATCGTCCTGCAGGAACTCCTGCACCTCGCGGCCGCGCTCGCCCACGAGCCCGATCACCGAGACGTCGGCGTTCACGTTGCGCGCCAGCATCGACAGCAGAACCGACTTGCCCACGCCGGAGCCTGCGAAAATGCCCATGCGCTGGCCGCGGCAGCACGTAATGAACGTGTTGAGTGCCCGCACCCCGAGGTCGAGCGGAGCGCCGACCCGCCTGCGGGCGTGCGCGGGCGGCGGCGAGTTGCGGAACGAATAAGGTGCTGGCCCGGTCGGCAACGGCCCCTTGCCGTCGATCGGCTGGCCCATCGCATTGACCACGCGGCCGAGCCATGCAGGCGAGGGCCTGACCGCTGCCGGCGTGCCGGTCACGATCGCCCGGCAGCCGCGGCGCACCCCCTCGAGCGGTGCAAACGGCATCAGCAGCGCGTTGGCACCGGAAAATCCTACTACCTCGCAGGGAATGCTCGGCGCCTGCCCGGTCTCGATAAGAACCCGGGCACCCACCGACATGGTGTGGATAGGTCCCGCTACCTCGACCATAAGGCCACGCACGCCGATCACACGGCCATATACCTCGATACCATCGAGTTCGCGAATCTGATCGGCCAGCGCTTTCATGAATCCGCGCCCAAAATACCTCAATTCTTACGCGCTTTAACGTGGTGTTTACCCGCATCGTTAATCATTGCGTCACCGTCTGGAGGGACTGTCAGGCGAGTACCGCCCGGCCAGGACGGAGGCTGCGAGACTTAGAATCGGGTAGCTCCGATTCTTAACGCGAAACATGAACTAGTGCTTGGCTAAAAAACCACTCTCATGCAATATCTTAGAGCGATTCGTTGGGATTTGCATAGAAGTTTCCGGGTGACCGGAATCAGGTTTCGTTAACCAATGTCGGTTTAGGTTTGGCGTCGGTTTGTCCCAATGCGTTTTCACGGGCCGCAGCTGCGGCGCGGCTGGCCAAGCCGGCGCGGCGATGAAGGGGACTGGCATGCGCGTCTTGCTGATCGAGGATGACAGCGCCACCGCTCAATCGATTGAGCTGATGCTCAAATCCGAGAGCTTTAATGTCTACACAACGGATCTGGGCGAAGAGGGCGTCGATCTCGGCAAGCTCTACGACTACGACATCATTCTCCTGGATCTCAATCTACCGGACATGTCGGGATATGAGGTGCTGCGCACCTTGCGGGTCTCGAAGGTAAAGACTCCGATCCTGATTCTCTCCGGCCTCGCCGGTATCGAGGACAAGGTTCGGGGCCTTGGCTTCGGCGCCGACGACTACATGACCAAGCCGTTCCACAAGGACGAGTTGGTCGCGCGCATTCACGCGATCGTGCGGCGCTCGAAGGGGCACGCACAATCGGTCATCCAGACCGGCGATCTCGTGGTCAATCTCGACACCAAGACTGTCGAGGTGGCGGGCGCGCGCGTGCATCTGACCGGCAAGGAATATCAGATGCTCGAGCTCCTTTCGCTGCGCAAAGGCACCACGCTCACCAAGGAGATGTTCCTCAATCATCTCTACGGCGGCATGGACGAGCCCGAGCTCAAGATCATCGACGTGTTCATCTGCAAGCTGCGCAAGAAGCTCGCCAACGCGTCGAACGGCAAGAACTACATCGAAACCGTATGGGGCCGCGGCTATGTGCTGCGCGAGCCCACCGACGACGAGAGCAAGATCTCGGCCTGAGGCACTACGCAAGGCAAAACGCCAAGCGCCCTACTCTCCTCCGACAAATTCAAACCCCGGCCCGCAAGGCCGGGGTTTTTGCTGTTGGGCGCCAACCTGTGATTCGAAGGCGTGGATTCTCGGGACCAACGCCAAAAAAAGTGCACGATCATAAAACCGACTGGGCGTGCCACGATCACTAAGAACGTCCCGCAGACTCGGTGGCCGAGCGGCAATCTCGCACCATCCACCCACGCAATCATTGCCAGAATGGACAGACAGATGCCCACATCGTCACGCTACACGCTCATCAAAGGTAATTTCTGGATTCACTATCCCGATCATCCGCGCCAGGGGCCGGAGCCCGATGGCGATACCGTTTCGTTCGCGGCAGACGATCTTGCCCTGGTCCGAAGCCTGCATTGGCATTCGGGCCACGGCCCCAACATCAATGCCCGTGGCATCATCCCGGTCCGATATGAAGGCATTGACGCGCTCGAGACTCATTTCAGGGGCGCACACCAGCAGATGCAATTTGCTCGCGCCGCCCGCGACGAAAACCTGCGCCTCCTGGGATTCACGAATGTCGTCTTCTTCCCGGACCTGCCGAACAAGGTCTCGTCTGTCGACGTCAACCCATTGCCCGGCTACGTGCTCGCCAATGGCATCGAAGCCAACGGCAGACTTCTGGGACTTGTCTATGCCGGTGACGCCGCGATGGCGGACGGCAGCCAGCCATTCGTCGATGAAGCGATGTTGGGGCAAAGCATCAACGCGAAACTTGTCGCGGCGGGTCTCGCCTATGTCGAGCCTTACGACAGCATGCCGATCGCGCTTGTTCGGCACCTGCGCACGATCATAGCGACCGCCCGCCAGGCGAATACGGGCCTCCTGGGCATGGAGAACGTCAGCAAGACCCAAACCGGACGGGTGCCGGATCTCGCAACGTTGCAGACCCTGATCATGTGGCCGAAGCTGTTCCGCCGCCTCACCGCCTATTTTGCGGAAGGCTTCAATGGTCTCGGCCAGTTTGACAACTGGGTGCGCCTCGACCCGATCAACCGAGACGATTCGCTGCGGCTTCCGGATGGCGAGTTGGGAAACATGCATGACACATATCGGGTGGTCGGAGACACGATGACGCTCGCCTATAATCCCGAAGAGCTGCTCATCGCGCCCGACCCCAGCCCGATGGGCGCCATGAGCGCACTCATGACACCGGCATTCCTTGCGTCACGGGGCTTGTGAAGCCCGAGCTCGGGCATTCGTCCAGTGGAGGACGGAGCATCATCCAGCCGATATGTCATTTGTGGTCTTTACTCTAGCCCTCGCGAATCAGATGATCGGTGAAGCGGGTGGGAAGTAGAACATGTCGAGTAAAAGGACGGCGGCGCGCGGGCGCCGGGCGCGCGCAAGCCTTGCGCCGATTATCACGATGGCTCTGCTGTGCGGAGTGCCCCCGGGCCTCGCGGTCGAAGGCACGACCGCGGCCGGGCCGGTCGGCGGCAGCGATGTCCGGGTGGCGCTGCTGCCGCCGCCCGGGCTCTACGGAGGCGTCGCCTTCTTTGCCGGCAACGCGCCCCGGCTGGTCGACGGCAACGGCCGCGACTTTCCGGGCTTGAGCCCGCATTTCACCGTCAAGGCCGCCGCGCCGTTCGCCATGTATGTCCCGGACGTCCAAGTGCTCGGCGGCTCGATCGCGGTGTTCGGCGTGCTGCCCTACGGGGCGGAGTGCGGGCGCTTCCTCGCCGCCCAGCCCTGGGCTTGCGCGTGGGGCGCCGCCGACCCTTATGTCGAGATCGGCTGGTTCCGTTATTTCGGCACGCCTCGGCCGTCACGCGTCGCCGGCTCGTTCCCGATCCTCGAAGGTCTCGCCATCAGCGCCGGAATTGGCGCGGTGTTTCCGGTCGGCCAATACAACGTGCGGCAGGTGACGCAGCAGGGCATCGGGATGGGCAACAACATCTTCGATATCGCGCCGTCGATCGCCATCACCTACACCACGCCGCCCCTCTTCGCCGAGGCGACCGAGCTCAGCGCCAAGCTCTACTGGAACAAGTATCGCATCAATTCCGCGACCCAGTATCAGACCGCAGACCTCGTCACCGTCGACTTCGCGGTGACCGAGCGCTACGGCCGCTTTCAGCTCGGCGTCACCGGCACCTATGCGTTCCAGTTCGAGGGCGACAAGCAGTTCGGCGTCACGGTCCCGCCCGATGGCCACCGCAGCGAAGTGCTGCTGCTTGGCGGCATCTTCGTCTACGACATGCCGGAATACGCCATGTCGATGAAGATCAAGGCGGTCACCAGCGTCATCGCTGCGAACGCCGTGCAGTCGCAAGACCTCACAATAGCTTTCATCAAGAAGTGGGATTGACGACAGCAAGGCGCCCAAGACGGATAGCGACGGACCGTGCAAAATGGGCAGCGCAACGAGCGAAACCGAGCAAGTCTCGCAGCTCATCGGCGACATCTACGACGCCGCGCTTGATCCCGGGCTGTGGATCAGCACCCTGGAAAAGACTTGCAATTACGTCGGCGGCGATGCGGCCGCGCTGCAATCGCACGACGTGCTGCAGAAAAGCGCCTGCTTCTATTTCAGCTGGAACGACAACCCCGAATACACCAAGACCTACATCGAGACATACGCGAAGCTCAATCCCGCGATCGTGCCCGCCATGATCCAGACCAAGGTGGGACAGGTCTCGACATTCCTGGATTTCGTCCCGCTCGAACAATATCGCGCGACGCGGATCTACAAGGAGTGGTCCGCCCCGCAGGGCTATATCGACGCCGTCCAGGCGGTGCTCGACAAGTCCGCCATGAGCTTTGCCGCCGCGACCGTGATGCGCCATGAGCGCCTTGGCCCTGCCGACGATGAAACGCGACGGCGCATGCGGCTGCTGGCGCCACACTTCCGCCGGGCGGTGCACATCGGCAAGACCATCGATCTCAAGACAGTCGAAGCGGCCGCCCTCGCCGACTCGCTCGATGGGCTTGCAGCCGCGATGTTCCTGCTCGACGGAGCAGGCTCTATCGTTCACGCCAACACGGCGGGTCACGCCCTGTTGGAGGACGGCAATGTCGCCCGTCTGATCGGCGCACGGCTGGCACCCGTGGATTCAACGGCGGACAAGACACTCCACGAGATCGTCGGCAGCGCCGAAGCGGGCGATGTAGCGGTCGGCGCCAAAGGCATTGCGGTGCCGCTGAGCGCGCGCGACGGCACACGCTGGATCACGCACATCCTGCCGCTCACAAGCGGCGTCCGCCGGCAAGCGGGCGCGGAATATTCCGCCGTCGCGGCCGCGTTCATCTGCAAGGCCGAGCTCGACCGGCCACATCCGCTCGAGGCGATCGCTTCGGTCTTCAAGCTGACGCCCAGCGAGATGCGGGTGTTGATGGCGATCGTCGACGTCGGTGGCGTGCCCGAGATCGCGCCGGTGCTCGGCATTTCCGAAACAACGGTGAAGACGCATCTGCAACACGTCTTTGAGAAGACCGGCACCCAGCGCCAGGCCGACCTGGTCAAGCTCGTTGCCGGCTACATGAGCCCGCTCTCCGCATAGATTGGATCAAAGAGCCATTTGGATCAAAGAGCAATGGGCGAAGTCGAAGAGTTCTCGCGCATCATAGGTGACATCTATGATGCCTCGCTCGATGCTGGCCTGTGGCCCAGCGTCGTCGAGGGCATCGCCCGCTTCGTGCCGGGCGCGTTCGTCAATCTGTTTTCCCAGGATGCGACCCGCAAGACCGCGCAGGCGTTCTACACCTTTGGGATCAGCCAGGATTATCTCGACCTCTATTTCCAGAAATACATTCACCTCAATCCGATGTTTCCAACCGCGCTGTTCTTCGAGGTGGGCCGGATCCTCACCGAAAACGACATCATGCCCAAGGCCGAGTTCAACGAGACCCGCTTTTTCAAGGAATGGGTCCGCCCGCAGGGCCTCGTCGATTCGATGGCAGCGATTCTGGAGAAGTCGGCCACCAGCGTCGCCGGCATTGCGGTCGGGCGCGGCGAGCAACATGGCCTTGTGAACGACGAAGCGCTGCGGCGCATGGGCCTGATCGTTCCGCATGTGCGACGGGCGGTGACGATCGGCAAAGTGATCGATCTGCACAAAGTCGAGGCGGCGGCCCTCGCCGACACGCTCGATGGCATTGCGGCGGCGACATTCCTGGTCGATGCCAATGGCCGCCTCGTGCATGCCAATGTCGCGGGCCATGCCATGCTGGGTGACGGGGCGGTCGTCCAAACCGTGGGCCCGCGGCTAGCCGCGATCGACGCGCAGGCCGATCGGGCGCTATGCGACCTGGTCGCGAGCGCCGAGAACGGCGATGCGGCGTTGGGCGCCCGCGGCGTGTCGCTGCCGCTGAGCTCACGTGGCGGCGAACGCTTCGTCGCCCATGTTCTGGCACTCACCGCGGGAGCCCGGCGCAAGGCTGGCATTGCACACTCGGCAGCGGTCGCGGTCTTCATTCGCAAGACGGAACTCGACCTGCCGCATCCGCTGGAGGTCATCTCCAATGCTTACAGGCTCACTCCTTCCGAAATGCGTGTCCTGATGCTGATCGTGCAGATCGGCGGTGTGCCCGAGATCGCGCCTGTGCTCGGCGTTTCCGAGACCACGGTCAAGACGCATCTCCAGCATGTGTACGAGAAGACCGGCACCCAGCGCCAGGCCGACCTGGTCAAGCTCGTCGCCGGCTACATGAGCCCGCTGGCTGGATAGTCCGTGACATCGTCGTCGGGGTATTAAGCCCCTTCGGCTCCAGGAGAAGTTGTGATACAAAAGATTGCGCACGAAAGATCATTCTAAAACCTGCCGGCGGCTGCGGTCCGTTCGAAACGTTCGAGCACGCGCACCAGCCGTGACAGTAACCAGGGAGGGCGCCATGGAACAGAACAGACGCAATGTGCTCGCAACCGGTGCCGCTGCGACGGCAGTGGCCGCGGCATCGACGGTGTTTGCTCAGCAGCCCGGACAAGGCGGAGCGGCCTTCTCGTTTTATGAAAAGGGCAATGTCCGCATCCGTTACCAGGAGGTCGGGTCCGGCTTCCCGCTGCTCGTCACGCCAGGTGGCGGCTTGAACTCGCGCATCAGCAATTGGCAGACCGCTGTCATCAACGCGATGCAGGAGTTCAAGAACGACTTCCGCTGCATCACCATGGACCAGCGCAACGCCACCGGCGGCGAGTCCACTGGCCCGGTCCCGGTCGACAATCCGTGGGATGCCTTTGCGGACGACCAGTTGGGGCTGATGGACCACCTCGGCATCCGCCAGTTCGTCTTCTTCGGCAACTGCATCGGCGGCTCGTTTGCGCTTAAGCTGATGGAGCGCGCGCCGGAACGCGTGGTCGCGGCGGTGCTGAGCCAGCCGATCGGCCACCGACCGGAGAACCCGGGCGTGATGTACAATACCGGCCGGGATGCCTGGGCTAAGGAGCTCCTGGCCCGGCGGCAGGACGTCTCGATGGAAACCATCGAAAAATACCTGCACAACCTTTATCGCGTCCGGCCCGACTTCGTGTACAGCGTGTCGCGCGACTTCGTGCGGTCCTGCCAGACACCGATGCTGGTGCTGCCGGACGACACCCCGGCACACGCCTACCAGACAGCCGTTGACATCGCATCGCTGGCGCCGAACGCCGAGGTGTCGGTCTATCCCTGGAAGGAACCGGCGGAGCTCAAGGCTCGAACCATCAACCGGGTGCGCACGTTCCTGAAGCGGCATCAGCCTTCGACCGCGGCGCGCTGAGCCTCACACCACAAAAAAACAAGCCCCGCCGAAGCGGGGCTTGCAACCTTGCAGCGTAGTGTTGTTGGCGATTACTGCTCGGTCGGCTGGGCCGGCGGGGTGGTGACCTCCACCTCCGGCTGGGTGATCACCGCGTCGCCTTGCGTCGGTGCGGGGATCGAGCCGGTGGGCATGCTATCTGCGTTGATGGTGTCCTCCGGCAGCGCGGCTTGCTCGGCCTGGCGAGGCGCCTCGACAACGGCCGCGGTCGTGGTCTCGATCTGAGCAGGCTCCTCCACAACAGCCGCCTGGGTTTCCACCGCGGGGGCGGCCGGTGCGGCTTCCACGACTGGGGCGGCCGGTGCGGCTTCGACCGATTCGACTGTCGATTCGACTTTGGCCGGCTCGGTGACGCTCTCGCTGACGGTCAACCTGTCGGCGGTTTTGGCCGGCTCATCGATCGCCGCGGTCTGCATCATTTTGAGAAGGCGATCGAGCTGCGCCTTGCTGATACAGGTGCGGGCGCCAGCATCGTCGGCGACGCAGATCTCGTGGACCAAAGCAACCTTCGCTTCAAGGCCGGCGATCCGGTCTTCAAGCGCCTTCACGGTGGTCGAGATCGGGTCCTCCATCATCCAGGTCGGGACGTCCGACTGGGCCCGAACCGCGGAGATGTTGGACGTGTATGCAAACGCAAGGAACGCGACGGACAAACCGCAGGATACTTTCGTCAGCAAGCGAGACTTGGTGGTCATCATGATGAACTCCGGTTGATCGTGGAAGTTGGTGGCACCATTTCACCCCCGTCGGGGACTTGGAACACACAGCGCCTCACGCCCTGCCGATGTCTTTCAGACGATCGCCGGATCTCCGCACCTACATCTTGGCCGAGAGCAACGCGCAATACGGCCAAAGGCATGCGCCGCGCCTGACGCACGTCTCAAAAGCTTGAATGTAAATTGTTGGAGAGCCGGTGTTCCTGGGTCGGCACACTGCTCCCCCATGCTTAAGGAATTCTTTCAAACACACTGCGCGTGCGGTTTTTTCTTCACAGCTCACTTGAACAATATCAACTTCACGGCGAAAGCGGTGCCGCAGTGTTGAAGTGCGTGCAAAATTTCACACGCATGGTCCGACGAAGTGACGTTCGCGATGGAAGGACCTGCGCGACTTGACGAATCAAGCGCGCACTGATTCGAACGGAACCAGACGTGCTCCAAAATTTGCGCAACAAGAATCGTCAGATTGCAATCATATCCCGGCTATGAAATGCCGAGCGCATTGCGCGGCTCGCAAAGAGAATGTGCCAATTTGTTTGCAGACTCTCGCTCGCTGGAATCATTTCCGGCGATGTTCAGGCTGGCGCCGCACGGAACAAGCGGGCGAACATCTGAAGTTCCTCGAGATTGAGGTCGGAGACCGCCCAATAGGTCATGCCCTCAGCGGTCCACGCGATCATGTTGTAGCCCTGGACCGTCTGCGGCGTCGTTGAGCCAGCCGACGCATTCGGCACGGCCGTCAAGCTGATGATGTGCTGGCGGCGGCTGTAGACCAGCGACGGCACCGGCGTGCGATTCACGACATCGACGCGTCCACCGACCAGCGGAAACCCTTCCTGCACCAGATCGATGACGCGAGGCGCGAGTGGAATTCGGCCACTGAACCACGGCTTCACGGTGTGACGATCGGACGACGCAACATCAGCCGGCTGTGGCGCCATCAGCGCCCGCAAATGCGCGGCGATCACCGCGTCAGGAACGCTGCCACCGGGGGGAGATTGCATCGTCGCATACCAAGTCCCCGTGCTGGAGGCGAAGATCGCAATCGCAACCGAGGCCGCCAGCGCCATCCAGGTGGGCTGGGTACGCTGACGGGTAATCCCCACCGCGCGCCGGACACGCTCGCGCAAAGCCGGAGGTTCCGCCTCCCGCGGCAGCCGTTCGCGCAACGTACGGCGTAGCGCCTCCACGCGCACGCGCTCGGCCGCAAGCGCCGGCTCCGAGGCCATGCGCTGCTCAATGGCGATCGCATTGGCGGGATCGAGCTCGCCGTCCACATAGGCATGCACGAGCAGCGCTGCCCGGTCGTCATTATTATCGTGCAGGTCCACGGTCATCGGTCGTCCGCTGCGATGGCCTCGATCAGGCGCTGACGCGCGCGCGCCAGCCGCGACATGACGGTTCCAACCGGGACCTCGGTGACCGCCGCTATCTCGCGATAGTCCAGGCCCTGAATGTCGCGCAACACGAGCGTATCACGAAATTGCGCAGGAAGGGCTGTGATCGCCGCCTCGAGCCTCGCTGCGTCGGCCTTCGCGATCAGCTCAGCCTCGGGATTGGCGCCATAGTCGCCGCCAGCGGATGGTACAGCCTGCCCCGCATTGGCACTCTCGGCCGCCGCCAGGTCATCGACCGTCGTCACCACTGCGCTGCGGTTTCGGGCGAGCCACGTGTAAGCCGTATTGCGCACGATGGTCAGGATCCAAGCTCGTGTATTGCCGCCGGCATAGCCACCGATGGCCCGGAAAGCGCGCAGGCACGCCTCCTGCACCACGTCCTCGGCGTCGGCACGGTCGCCGGTGATCCAGCGCGCCAGCGCATAGGCATCCCCCAGGTGCGGCTGCACGATCCGCTCGAACCGTGCCGCGCTGTCATCGCCGCTCATGGCGCACCCCCCTGGGGAGTTGCGCCATGCGACATCTCTATGACTGCCTCCTGGACTAATTTATTCCCGCCGGCCAGCGCCGCTTTTCCGAAGGAAGCCGGGAATTTCTCCCGCCTCGGCGAGTCTCCTCCCCGGAGACTGCACACTCCATGCGGGGAGATTTTTTCATGCACCCACGTATTCATCTTGAGTTGACGCCGGCCGAGCAAGCATATGTCGCCACCTGGAGGCGCCGGATGCTGATTGCCTACGGATTCGCCGCCATGGCGTTGCTTGCGCCAGCACTTTTTCTGAAGGCCTCTGAACGGGACTCGAGCGCCTTGGCACAGGCCCGGCCGCCGGCCGTGGCCGAGAATACGACCCCAGCCGCGCCCTGATGAGAGGCGCCTTTCGACACAGTCATCCACTGAGACAACCCCCAATGTCAGCAACAGACGAGTTCAGCCGCCAGGGCGCCACTGTCGGCGCCCGGGGCAAAGTCAGCCCAAAGACGTCTGGCTCGAATTTTTTCAAACAACTCTCACCCCGCTGGCAAAGCCCCCCTTATGAGGCACCCGAGCTCATCGACGCCTCATACGATCGTATGAGAAATGACCAGGGGTTGTCGGCAATAGCCCTCATGTCTTTTGGAGATATGCCATGGTCCTTGGAAGCATCCACGGAAACGGCACGATTCTTGGAAGCATCACATTGGCAATCGCGGCGGTTGGCCAAGCGCTCGCCGCCGTGACCATGCATCGGACGTGCCGGAGTGGCGATACCTTCCAGGTTGTCGATCGCGTCGACCACCGCACGCCGCGCGAGGATGCACTGACCCAAAACATCTGGTTGTCCGGAGCCTGAGCCCGTTATGGATATGAGCACCAAGATGCCGCCCTCTCACAGAATTACAACAAACAGCCTGCCCTGGAACGGGTTCCTGGTGTGTGCATTCGCCGTCATGGCATTTCTGGCATGGGCGACGCTGCGGCAGGTGATCGGCGGCTAGCTCGCGTTTGGTCGTCAGCGCAAACGGTGACCGATTGGTTAACGCCGATTGAGGAATTCGAGATCGCCGTTCATCCGGGCGAAACGCCCCCCAAGTTAGGCTCGGGCGATGATCTCGCCCGCGCCCGTCATCGACCCCGCCCTCGCCATCCGCGGCCTCGTCAAGTGCTTCGACCGCCCGGCGGTCGACGGTCTCGAGCTGACCGTGCGCAAGGGCGAGTTCTATACGCTGCTTGGGCCGAACGGTGCCGGCAAGACCACGACGCTGCGCATGGTGGCCGGGCTCTTGCGTCCCGATGCGGGCACGATTCTCATCCACGGCATCGATGCGCTCGCCGACCCGGTCGCGGCCAAGAGCTGCGTCGCCTGGATCTCCGACGAGCCGATGATCTACGACAAGCTCACGCCGCTCGAATATCTCGAGTTCGTCGCCGGGCTGTGGGGCATCGAGGCGGGCGTGGCGCAGGCCCGTGCCCATGAGCTAATCGGCTGGCTTGGGCTTGGGGCGCACGCGACGCAGTATTGCGAAGGCCTTTCGAAGGGTACGCGGCAGAAGGTGGCGCTCGCGGGCGCGCTCGTGCACGACCCGAGTCTGATCATTCTGGACGAGCCGCTCACTGGGCTCGACGCCGGGTCCGCCCGTCAGGTCAAGAGCGTACTGCGCGAGCGCGTCGCGCAGGGCGGCACCGTGATCATGACCACACATATTCTGGAAGTGGCCGAGCGCATGGCTGACCGCATCGGCGTGATCGCAGCCGGGCGGCTGATCGCGCAGGGCACGCTGGCAGAGCTGCGCGACCAGGCCGGCCGCGGCGCCACCAGCCTCGAGGACACCTTCCTGGCGCTCGTCGCCGAGCAGGCAGCCGCCGCGTGAGCTACCCCGGCACGCTCGTCTGGTTCGCGCGCCACGAATCGCGCCTCGCCTGGCGCGACTGGCTCGCCATGATGACCGCCGGCGGGCGCTGGCGAACGCGCTCGGTCGCGATCATCTGCGTGATCGTGCTCGTGTCGATGCATCTCCTCGCGCTTTCGGTGGTCGGCCGCTACGCGGAGATCAGCGAGCCCGACAAGGCAACGCTGGTCACGATCACCGGCTGCGTGCTGATGTCATGGTCGCTGATGGTGTCGCAGGCGCTTGAGGCGGTCACGCGCGCGTTCTACACCCGCGCCGATCTCGACCTGATCCTCTCCTCTCCGGTCGCGGCCCGCAAAATCTTTTCAGTGCGCATGGCCACCATGGCGCTCTCGATCACCGGCATGGCCGTGCTGCTGGCAGCGCCGGCTGTCAACGTGCTCGCGCTGCGCGGGGGTTCGCATTGGCTTGCCGCCTATGGCGCGGTCGTTGGGCTCGGCACGAGTGCGGCGGCAGTCGCGCTTGCTCTGGCGGTCGCCATGTTCCGCATGATCGGTCCCAAGCGTACGCGGCTCATCGCGCAGATCGTGGCCGCCGTCATCGGGGCGGCCTTCGTCATCGGCGTGCAGATAGCAGCTATCCTCTCGGCCGACACGAGGCTGACCAGCACGCTCGTTTCGCGCTATGCACTGCTCGGCTCGGACGCCGTCCTGGCGGTGGCGCCCGACATCGACAGCGTGGCGTGGTGGCCGGCGCGCGCGATCCTTGGCGATCTCGACGCGCTCGCCATCGTGCTCGCGGCGGGCCTTGTGATCCTGATCGCGGCAATTGTCCTGTTCGCTCGCAATTTCGCCGAGCACGTGATCGTCGCAACCGGTACGGCTCAGGCCGCTCCGCAACGCGCACGCGCCGCGCACACATTTCAGCAGATGCCCCCGAAGCGGATGCTGCGGCGCAAGGAATGGCTTCTGCTGCGGCGCGACCCCTGGCTGATCTCGCAGACCTTGATGCAGCTTCTCTACCTCGCGCCGCCCGCGCTGCTGCTGTGGCGGGGCTTTGGCAACCGCAGCGAGGCGGCGACCTTGATCGTGCCAGTGCTGGTGATGGCGGCCGGCCAGCTCGCCGGCGGGCTCGCCTGGCTCGCCATCTCGGGCGAGGACGCGCCCGATCTGATTGCGACGGCACCAGTGAAGGCAAGCCAGATCGTGCAAGCCAAGATTGAGGCGGTGCTCGGCGCCATCATGCTGGCATTCTCGCCTTTCATCCTTGCGCTCGCCCTGGTCTCGACGTGGCCTGCGTTCATCGCCGCCATCGGCGTGCTGACCGCGGCCGCCGCCGCAACCACGATCCAGCTCTGGTTCCGTGCCCAGGCCAGACGCAGCCACTTCCGGCGCCGGCAGACCTCCTCGCGCATCGCCACCATCGCGGAGGCGTTCTCCTCGATCGCCTGGGCGGGGACCGCCGCGCTCGCGGCCGCCGGCAGCCTGCTCGCGCTCGTTCCGGGCACGGTCGGGCTCATCATTCTCGCCTGCACCCGCAAGCTCAGCCCGCGCGGTGCCTCGACGGCCGGCTGACCGCCCCACCGGCCGCCCCTCGACCGTTAACCTCCGGCGACATGTAACCTTTTCTACCGTCACAACGTACGGAAAGGAGGGATTCGGTCTGCCGGTATACTGCGCGTTCGGAGGTTACAATGGAAATGCACCAGGTCAGGTATTTCCTGGCGGTGGCAACGGAGCTCAATTTCACCCGCGCGTCCGAGACATGCCATGTGAGCCAACCATCGCTCACGCGCGCGATCAAGCTGCTCGAGGAGGAGCTTGGCGGCCCATTATTTCATCGCGAGCGCGCCAACACTCACCTCACCGAGCTCGGGCTGATGGTGCGGCCGCATCTGCAGGCCATGTATGACGAGTCGCGCGCGACCAAGCGGCTGGCACAGGACTTCATCCAGCTGAAGAAGACCGTGCTACGGGTCGGCATCATGTGCACCATCGCGCCGACGCTCCTGGTCGAGCTGATCGCCTCGATCCATACGCGCTATCCGGGCGTCGAGCTGTCGATCGTCGATGCCGGCGCCAAGGAACTCAACCGGCGGCTGCTGGAGGGCGAGCTGGAGATCGCGGTCTATTGCCTGCCGGCGGAGTCGGACGACGAGCGCATGCACACCATGCCGCTGTTCCGCGAGCAGATGATGATCGTGCTGCCCGCCTCCCACCCGCTTGCGGAGAAGAACGCCATCCGGCCGAAGGATCTCAACGGCGGCAACTATCTCAACCGAGCCAACTGCGAGTTCAATGGCTATGCCGGCAAGTTCTTCGACAGCGACGTCTCCTGGAAGATGGTCTATCGCAGCGAGCGCGACGACTGGATCCTCGCGATGGTGCGCTCGGGCCTCGGCTTCGCTTTCATGCCGGAATATGCGGTGAACGATCCGCGGCGTGGTGGCGCGGCCATTGGTGGAGCCCGAGTTCTTCCGGCAGGTCAACCTCGTCACCGTGCGCGGGCGGCCCTATTCACCGGCGGTCGGCGCGCTGGTACGCGAGGCGATGCGCATGAAGTGGCACGGCGAGCAGGCGATCGCCGTGAAGAACGCCGCGGCGTGAGCCGGCATAGACGCGTCAGTCGCAACATGCCTGTCACAGGCACTTTGGTCGCCATGCACGCGAAAAGCGGGCTCGTTATGCTCACTTTGATTCCATCGTGCCCACCCGACCTTTGTCAATTGGTCGGGAGTTCAAATTGAACCATCGTACCGCTGGGGGCACCCGGCGATGCCCAAATTCGACCGCCGTGGTTCTCGATGATCGAATGGCAGATGGAAAGACCCATCCCCATGCCATGCTCTTTGGTCGTATACAGTGGCTTGAAGATTGCGTCGGCATTGGCCGGATCAATTCCAATCCCGGTATCCGCGATCGAGACATGCACCACATCGGGTTTGCTGAGGCTGGATTGTATGCGCAGCCTGCGAGGCTGCGCTGAATGCATGGCCTCAATGGCATTCATGACCACATTCAAGATGACTTGCTGCAACTGAACTCGGTTGCCAGTCACGCTTGGCAGTCGATTATCCAGTTCTGTGCGAACTTCGATTTGATGTTTCTTGAATTCGATTTCCCCGAGGGACATGACCTCCACGATAACTCGGTTGACGTCGACGGGTTTTCTTTCGTGCGTATCCTTTTTGAACACTGCGCAGACGTTTCGGATGATGTCGGCTGCGCGATGACCCGCAGTCTCAATTTGATCCAAGGCGGCTCGCGCCTTATCGATATTTAGATTTTCCGCTTCCAGCCAGTGTCGGGCTGCGCTGGCCCTTGTCACAATCCCCGTCAGCGGTTGCTTGAGCTCGTGAGCGAGGGAGGCTGATAACTCCCCTGCTGTTGCCGCGCGATTCATAGAGGTTAGTTCAGCCATCAGCGCTCTTTCGCGCGCCTCCGCGCGTTTTCGTTCGGTAATATCTCTCGCAATTTTCGAAGCGCCTATGATTCTGCCTTCGACATTTTTTACCGGGGAGACTGTCAGCGAAACTACAATGGAGCTACCATCCTTGCCCTTACGAACGGTTTCATAGTGTTCGATGCGCTCTCCGCGCCGAATTCGCTCAAGAATCATGTCTTCTTCATTGTGCTGGTCGGGCGGAATCAAAATCATGACCGGCTTACCGACCGCTTCTTCGGCCGTATAGCCAAACAGTTGCTCTGCGCCTTTGTTCCAACTTGTAATGATGCCATCGAGGTTCTTACTTATGATTGCGTCATCACTGGACGCGACTATGGATGCGAGCAACCGAAAGCGCTCTTTGGCTTCGCGTGGCGCCGAGGTTGTTGTCGAGGGGTCTCCGAGACTTTCGATCAACTCGTAGCTGCGGGCAAGAGCAAGCCAGCGCTTTTCTATGTCCAGCAAACTGGCTTTCGACTCCGGGTCTGCGGCCGCTTCCGCCTTCTGCTTGGCATCAGCGGCGTGCCCGTAGCACGCGCGAGCCTGCTCGATCAGCCGTTCAAACATTATGGAGGCGCTCGAAGCTTTCCAAGGTACAATGGCCGCAACCTCGGATACACCCACGAAAATGCTAGCGCCGCGCACGGCGCGGTCAAATGGCTAAGAGGTTTAAGTCACTTGGTTGTTAGTATATTCACGCACGAAGGTCGATACTCCTGGCTAACACGCATCGCTTGTCGCGGTGCGTGTTAGCCAGCTATGGCTCAGCTCGGATGTGGCCGTGCGTCCCGACGACTTCCGCTTTCTGCGGTACGTACTCCGGGCTCGTTGTGCTCACCGCGAGCCTTTCCGAGTCTGGACCGAGGGCGGACAATCACTGACGTTCGCCAAAGGAGATCGGGTAGGCGGCGCTGCGCACGTCGATCATCGGATCGACCGGTTCGATGCCGGCGGGCACATTATTCGGAAGGAACAGCAGGCTCCTGCTCAATCCCTCCTGGTCGGCCGCCATGCCCGTGATCGTTAGTGTGCCCAGTTTCACCAGTTTCCGATCCTCCGGCCAGGGGGTCGATGGGTCATCCGGCTTGTCACTTGGCTGCGCGATCTGAGCAAACCAGTCGAACTTGACGGGAGCCTTGGCGACACGCGCTGCGATCTCTTCCATGAGGTAATTTGAGCCCTTTGACGCGGCGATTCGCAGCGTCGAGATACTTTTCACCCGCTTCGGGAATAATTCGATATCGCAACGTGGTCTTCTTGCCGAAGGCATCGACGAATGCAAATGCATTAACGCCGAAATAGGCGGTCGTCGCAAAGCTTTCCGGCGGCGGCTTCTGCTGCGTCGACGAACGGCACAGCGTTAGGGTGCGCTTGCAGGTACTTCTCAATCGGAGTGGGCTTGGCCGCTCCGGGCCCGCTCGCCGCGACAGCCTTGAGAAAAGTGTCGAACTCTGCGGCCGTAGCGGCGGGAAACCCATTGAAGCTGTGCGCAACCAAATCCATCTCGGAGCCATTGTCGAGCTTGAACTTCACCGCCAGCCCATGCGGGCTCGCGTTGGGGTCAGCATCAGGAATCTTCGGGTAAGCCGGTCGTATTCGAAAGACGTACTGTTGCTTGAAGCTTGCCTGCGAAAACGCTCGCTTTGCTGAGCTGGCGCGCCTGCTCTGTCGGTTCGAAGGTCGCGTTTAGAATGACTCCCTTGGCGTGGACAGCACGAGCATGGTGTTCGCCGAAGATGGCGTGAAGATCCCTGACCAATTCAGCCGGGTCTATGCCTTGCGCCATACCTCTTCCGCTCGATACGAGCGCGTCGAGACCAAACAGCACAACAGCGAGAGTGCAAGTCTTCAGGGTCCTTGGCTTCATGTCGACACTCCACTTCTCTTCCTGTTTGACTCTCTTTCGCGTTTGGCGCTCCAGCACCGCTCGCTGGCGGCAGTGATAAGCACTGGACAGGGTCGCGGCTTGGACGGAATTGCTGCCGTCAGTATCGCTTTGCGCAAGGCGCGGGCTCAGTAGACCATGTTGGAGTTGGCCCGACCCGGACCTCCCGGCATGTCCGCTTTCGTGCCGCAATTGGGCGGGAAGCGGACATCAGCCCGCGACCAACGCCATTCCGCTTTGTGAGTACAGGCGTGAGACGCGTGCTAACGCAGGCCGCCCGCGGCCGCGAGCCGCGGCGTGGCGGCGCTCGCCGGCTTGCCGTTTGGCATATAGAGGCCGCGACGATCGGGATGCGGCCTGAACCGCTCGGTGAGTCCGACCACAGTCTCGGCGGCGCCAAGCACCAGATAGCCGTCGGGTCGATCTGGCGCGCCAGCCGGTCAAGCACGGCGACCTTGCTCTCCTGATCGAAATAGATCAGCACGTTGCGACAGAATACGAGATCGAACATGCCGAGCGGGGCGAAGTCGTTGAGCAGATTGAACGGGCGAAACTGCACCATGGCCTTGATCTCGGGCGAGAGCTGCCAGCAGTCTCCGACCTGCGTGAAATATTTGATCAAGAGCTGGATCGGCAGTCCGCGCTGAACTTCGAACTGGCTGTAGACGCCGGACTTGGCCTTCTCGAGCACCTCGGCCGAAATGTCGGTCGCCAGGATCTCGATGCGCCAGCCGGCCAAGCTCGCGCCCATCTCCTTGAAGCCCATGGCGAGCGAATAGGGCTCCTGCCCGGTCGAGGCTGCCGCACACCAGACGCGGATCCGTTTCTGCAGCGAACGCGCCTGCAGCAGAGCGGGCACGATGGCGTCGCGGACATGATCGAACGGAATCGCGATCGCGGAAGAAGAACGTCTCGTTGGTGGTCATGGCCTCGACCACATCCACGATCAGCGGCCCGGCGCTCGGCCGCTTGAGGTTGTGCACCAGGTCGGACAGGCTCGCCGAGCCCTGCCCGGCGCGCAACCGGCATGAGCCGGCTTTCGACCAGGTACTGCTTGTCGTGCGAGAGCACGAGCCCCGACCGCTCCTTCAAGAGCCGCCGCAGATAATCGTATTCGAGCGGTGTCACAGGCGGCCCCCTGAAAAGAGACGAATGAGCGCCGGGGCGATGCGATCGAGTGGAAGCACGCTTGAGCACAAGCCGGCATGCGTGACCGACCCGGGCATGCCCCAGACCACGCTGGTTGCTTCGTCCTGCGCAATCACCGCAGCCGCCGGCGGCGACCAGCTCGGCCGCCCCGTTGGTCCCGTCGCAGCCCATGCCGGTGAGCACGAGCGCCAAGGCACTTGGCGCCCCAGACCTCGGCCGCCGAGCTGAACAGCGGATCAACCGAAGGCTTGCAGAAGTTGACCATCGGACCGTCAAAGATCCCGATCGTGGCCTCGCCGCCACGCCGGTCCACGCGCATGTGCTTTCCGCCGGGCGCGATGTAGATCTGACCGGCGCGAACCGGCTCGCCATCGATTCCTTCGTGCGCGACCCGCCCGCTCGCGCGTGACAGATGCTCGGCGAAGATGGTGGTGAAGGTTGGCGGCATGTGCTGGACGATGAGAACCGGCGCATCGTCGATCACCCGATTGAGCTTGGCGACCACGGCGTTGAGCGCCTGCGGCCCGCCGGTCGACGCGCCGATCAGCAGAACGCGCGGTGGAATCGGCGGGAACGGACGCAGCTTTGACGACGCCTTCATCGGCTTCATCGGCCGGCGCATGCTCAGCGCTTGCCGCCAGCACCGATTCGCCCGCCGGCACCACGACGGGCCGCACCGACAGCCGGCGCGGCCGCAGGCGTTGCCTCACGCGTCCGCTCTGGCGGATTCTTGCGGCGCAATCCGAGCGCGCGGATCTTTTCGCACCAGCTCGCGGTGGAAGGTCTCCGAGGTGGTGACCTCGCGAGTGGTCTCCGGCTTCGGAATGTAGTCGGCGGCGCCGAGCGACAGCGCCCGCAAGCTGATCTCCGCATTGCGACGGGTCAGCGTCGAAGCCATGATTACGACCAGCTCGGGCTTGGCGGCGAGCAGGCGCGGCAACGCCGTGATCCCGTCCATGTCGGGCATGTCGACGTCGAGGATGACAACGTCGGGATCTGTGTGCTCGATCTGGGCGATCGCCTCGCGGCCACTGCGCAAAGCAGCCACGACCTCGAGACCTGGCTCCGACTCGACCCAGCGGACGATAAGGCCGCGCACTACGACGGCATCATCGACCACCATGACGCGAATGGGCCGTTGCGAGGTGGCCGAACGCAAGTTTGGACGAGCGGCGGTGATGGTCATCAGGACACGCTAAGGGCTGAACACAGCGCCACGGGATGGATGACGTCGAAACGCCAGATGGCCGGGCGGCCGGTCAGATCAGCCCGACCTCCTGGAATTTTGCCTCGACGATCTCCTTGTCGAACGGCTTCATGATGTATTCGTTGGCGCCCGCGTGCAGCGCCCGCGCGATATGAGCGACGTCGTTCTCGGTGGTGCAGAACACCACCTTGGGGCGGTCGCCTTGCGGCATCTTGCGCAACGAGCGCAGGAACTCGTAGCCGTCCATCTTCGGCATGTTCCAGTCGAGCAGGATCGCGTCCGGCATCCTGCCGCGGCAGACTTCGAGCGCCTGCTCGCCGTCCTCGGCCTCGGCGATCTCGAACTCGAGCCCTTCGAGGATCCGGCGCGCCACTTTGCGAATGACGCTTGAATCGTCAACGACCAAGCAGGTTTTCATCGCTTCCTCTTTCTGGCGACCAAAAGTCGCCGTTGCCACTCACCGTCCGCTTCCGTCTTTGTCCGCTCACGCCGCTTCGGCATGAGCGCCGATATCGAGCACCCGATCCACGTCGAGCACGACCAGGAGATTGCCGTCGAGGCGATACACACCGGCCGAGACCCGCGCGAGCCGCGCATCGAGATTGACCGGATTGCTCTCCAGGCTTCCCACCGACAGCTTGATCACTTCGCCGATCGCATCGATCAGCAGGCCATAGGACTCGCCCTTGCTCTCGATGCCGATCGCCATGCGCGCCTTGCCGGCCTCGACCGGCGGCAATCCGAGCCGCAGCCGCATGTCGATCGTCGGTGACGATCCGGCCGCGCAGATTGAGCATGCCAGCGAATTCGGGCGCCGCGAGCGGCACGCGCGTAAGGCGCTCGGGCACGAACACGTCCTGCACTCCGGAGATCGGCAGACCGAACAGCTGGCCGCCGATCGTCGCAGTGACATATTCGATGGTGTGATCGGTTGTGCTCATCGCTCGCTCACGCCGCACGATCCATGTCCGCGGTCTGCTCCTTGAGCGCCGCGATCAGACCCTGGCGGTCGAACTTGGCGACGTAGTCGTGCAGGCCGACCTTGCGGCCGCGCTCGATCGCCTCCGGCGAAGCGAGCGACGAAAGCCCGATCACGGGGATCGACGCCGTGCGCGGATTCTCTCGCACCGCTGCGGTCGAGATCGAAACCGTCCATGCCGGGCATGTCGAGATCGGTCACCACGATGTCGAAGCGCCCGCCGTCGTCGAACAGCGCAAGCGCCTCCTTCGCCGAACTCGGCCGACGTCACCGCATAACCCGCCGCCTTGAGCACGGGGGCCAGCATGTTGCGGAAGAACGGCGCATCGTCGATCAACAGCACGCGAACGCGGCGCCCGCTCGGTGCGGCCGCCGGCCCAGGCCATCCAGTCTTCGAAGGCGAGCGGCAGGTAGTGCGCGATGTCGACCACCTCGGTCGCCTGCCCCTTCACGATCGCCGAGCCGAGCACGCCGGGCCGCTGGCTGGCGAGCTCGATGCGTAGCCGCTCCTCGACGATGTCGACGATCTCGTCGACGATGAGACCCATCGACCGCCCCTCGTCCGCGAACACCAGGAGCGGCTGTACGCCCTTGTCCTTGATCCGCACATCTTCGTTGACCAGCACCAGCGGCATGAGCTGTCCGCGGTACTGCACCATCAAGCGGCCGTCGGAGCCCTCGATCGTCTTGGCGTCGATCTCTTCCAACCGTGTCACCAGCGAGAGATGAACGGCCTTCGGCTGCGGCGAGCCGGCGCGGAACACGAGCAGCAACTCCGTGCTCGCAGCTTCGGTGCGTTGCTCGATCTCACGCGCGTTCTCGGCCGCTTGCTGCGCCGAAGCCGTGCTGCCGATCGCATTGGCGAGGCCGTTCGGATCGATGATCATGATCACCGCGCCATCGCCCAGGATGGTGTTGCCGCCAAACAGCGCGATGTTGCGCAGCCGACTGCACATCGGCTTCACCACAATCTCCTCGGTGTGGAACACCGCGTCGACCACGACGCCGAACGTTTGATTGCCGACCTGCATCACCACGATGAAGGCGCTGGTTGTCTCGTCCTGCGCTTCGGCAAGCCTGAGCATGCTCTTGAGCGTGACCAGCGGCAGCAGCTTGTTGCGCAGGCGCAGCACGGCCGCGTCCTTGATGCGCTCGATGCGATGCTCCGAATTTGCGCGCACCCGCACGAGCTCGACTACGGCAAGTTGCGGGATCGCGAAACGATCACCAGCCGCCTCTACAATCAGCGCCGACACGATGGCGAGCGTGAGCGGGATCTTGATGGTGAAGCTCGTGCCGCGGCCAGGCACCGTTTTGACGTCGATTGTGCCGCCGATCTCATCGATATTGGCGCGCACGACGTCCAAGCCAACGCCACGGCCCGACACGCTCGTCACTTGGCTGGCGGTGGAGAAGCCGGGCGTGAAGATAAACTTGAACGCCTGAGCGTCCGGCATCTTCTCGATCTCGGCTTCGGTCGCGAGCCCGCGCGCCACCGCGGTCGCCTTGATCCTCTGGGCATCGAGGCCGCGCCCGTCGTCGGCGATCTCAATGATGATGTGACCGCCTTCATGCCAGGCCGAGAGGCGGATTGTGCCCTTGTCCGGCTTGCCGGCAGCCTGGCGCCGGGCCGGCTCCTCGATCCCGTGATCGGCGGAGTTGCGCACCATATGCGTCAACGGATCCTTGATCAGGTCGAGCACCTGGCGGTCGAGCTCGGTTTCGGAGCCATGCATCTCGAGATCGATCGGCTTGCCGAGCTCGTTGGAAAGATCACGCACGATGCGCGGCAGCTTCTGCCAGGCGTTGCCGATCGGCTGCATGCGCGTCTTCATGACGCCTTCCTGCAACTCGGCGGTGACGCTGGACAGCCGCTGCAGGGGGGCCTTGAACTCGGAGTCCTCGTGGCGGCGCACGATCTCGAGCAACTGATTGCGGGTCAGCACCAGCTCCGACACCATGGTCATGAGCTGCTCGAGCGTGTCGACGTGCACGCGGATCGACTTGTTGGCAAGACGGCTCTCGGCGCCCTCCTCGGAGGAGCGCGGTGCGCCATCGGCGCGCGCGGACTTGCTGTCATCGGTCACGGAGGCCTCGGCGGCCGCCGGTACTGCCTCGACAGGCGCGGCGCGCACGGGCGCGGCTGGCGCTGCCTTCTGCTGCTCGACCTTCGGCGATGCAGCCGGAGCGGCTCCCGCGACCTGCGCGGCGGCCTGCTCGAGCTGCTCGATGAGATCCCGGTCGTCGCCCGCCTGCTCGGCTTGGTTGCTCTCCAGCTCATCGAGCAGGACCTTGATCCGGTCGATGGTGGCCAGAATCAGGCTGACCAATTCGCCAGTGACCGGTGCGCCATCGCGGAAATTGCCGATCAGCGTCTCGGCCGCATGGGTGAGCGCTTCGAGCCGCGGCAGACTGAGAAAGCCGCAGGTGCCCTTGATGGTGTGAACGAGCCGGAAGATTCGGCTGAGAATCTTGCGCGTTGTTCGGCTCCTGCTCAAAGCGCACAAGCTCGACGTCAACGACATCGATGCTCTCGTTTGTCTCCGTGAGGAAATCTCGCAGCAGCTCGTCCATGACAGATACTTTTGCAACGCCACAACGCGCCGCCCAGACATTTCACCGGCACCGGGGTACTCTGTTGGCAAAACGGTTTAATTTTAGTTGCGCAACTTCAGATATAATTAGCGCGCATTAAGCTTCTGTTAGCCAATCAGGCTTCTGGACGCACGCCGCGCACCGCAAGCGCGCGCGCCGTCAAGGCAATACGGCCATCGGCTGCAATCGGGACCATCGCCCGCAGCCGGTCGCGCAAAGCGGCGCGTGCGTCCTCAGTCAGTGTGCTGAAGTACGTCGGCGCCGGCCCCTGCCCGCCCAGGAACGGCGACCAGAAGTCATCGAACGAGGAGAAGACAGTCGGCACGTCGATGTCGTGGCACTCGATCTGGGTGAGACCACTGTCCCGCCAGAGCGTGCCGAGCGCCTCCCGCCGGCAGATCGGAAAGCGGCGGCCCTCGTCGAGCGCGAGCGCGCCCCGATCAAGTGCGATCGCCGCATCCCAGAACAGGCGCAGCATCTGCATGCCACCGGCATAGTCCCACACATAGGCGGCGACGGTGCCGCCGGGACGAGCCGCACGCGCCATTTCGGCCAGCGACGCCGCCGGATCGGGCGTGAAGTTGAGGACGAGGCCGCTGACCACGGCATCGACGCTCGCGCTCGCGACCGGGAGCGCCTGGGCGGCTCCGGATTGAAAACTGGCGCGCGCGTCATTTACCTGCCCACGGGCAAGAGCGATGAAGCCCGGCGACGGGTCGATACCGAGCACGGATGCGGGAGCGCAGTCCTTGAGGATCGCCTGCGTCAACGCCCCGGTCCCGCAGCCAACGTCAAGCCACTGCAGCGCCGGCGGCAAGGCCAGCCATGTCACGAATTGGCGCGCGACCAGCCTGCTCCACCGCCCGATATAGCGCTCGTAGTTGTCGCCGAGTGACCATTGGTCCTGCGGGACTTGCTGGATTGTCATCGGCTCCTCCCGCTGTCTCGCGCCGCCACAGGTGCGCGCGCAGGCGCGCTGGCTCAAGTCTGTTTTTCGAACTGGTCGACCGCGCCATGAGATGATTGAATGATCAGGAGAGAGACGCGCTCAGTGGGACGGTGTCAGGAGACGCGCTCATGCAGACGCATTACGATCAGTTCTGCCCGATCGCAAAGGCATCGGAAGTCTTTGCCACGCGCTGGACGCCGCTGATCCTGCGCGAATTGATGGCCGACATTCACGGCTTCAACGACATCCACCGCGGCGTGCCGCTGATCTCGCGCGCCGTGCTGGTGGCGCGCCTGCGCGAGCTCGAAGATCACGGCATCATCGAGCGGCGCGCCCGCGTCGATGGCTCTGGCCATGAATACTGGCTCACGCCCGCCGGTGAGGCATTTCGCACCGTGGTTGGCGCGCTCGGCCAGTGGGGGCTGGTGTATGCCCGCGACCGCATCAAACCGAGCGATCTCGACCCGAGCCTTCTCATGTGGGGCTTTCGCAAGCGCGCCGATCGCGACGCGCTGCCGGATCGTCGCATCGTTGTGCGTTTCGAGTTCTCCGATGTGCCGGCCACGCGCACTAAATTCCGGATCATGTGGCTCGTTCTCAAGCGCACAGGCGTCGACGTGTGCGCGAAGGATCCGGGCTTTGCCGTCGATCTGGTGATGCGCGGCCGGATCGCGGATTTCGTCGCCGTCTATCTCGGCCACGCCCGCTGGCGTGATCTTGCCGGCCGGGCGCTGACCGTCGAAGGCGACCGCCGCCTGGCGCAGAAGGTCCCGGCCTGGATCCGGCTCGACAAGGTCGTGGGTCGCGACTTCCCGGTGGTGCGCCCGGAACGCGCGCCATCGGCATCCGTTCGTTCCCGCGCAAGCGGGAACCCAGAAGCCACGTGCTCTGACTCTTTAATTTGTTTAATTTGTCGCCCTGGGTCCCCGCTTCCGCGGGGACGAACGGCGGAAACATACGCCCACCAGCGAGTGATACGTCGCCTTAGCGCGTCGCCACCACGATAGTGTCGGCCTCGGCCATCAGACCGACGCCGAGCCCGCAGGCGCGCGCCAACAGGCCGGTGTAGAACGGCTGGATCGCGTGCGCATCGACCGTGCCGCTTTCCGAGTTGCCCTCGAGCAGCAAAGGCACGTGTTGGGGAATGCGTGCATTGAGACCCACCGCTACGATGCGGAAGCCGGTCGCATCGCCCTGCCCGACCGCATCGACCGTGAGCGTGCCGCCGCGCGGGATCGTCTGAGTCGCGATCACCAGCATGTTCAGGAGAAGCTTGACGCGGTTCTTCGGCAACAGCGTGCGCGGCACGTTCCAGGTAATCTTGGTCTTCTCATCCTCGATGAAGCCGCGTGCCATCGTCTCCGCATCACCGGTATCGACCTGAGCACTCGCGGAGCCGGCAGCCCCGAAGGCAATCCGGCAGAACTGCAGGCGCGCTGACGCGGTTTTCGCGCTTTTCTTGATCAGGTCGAGGGCGAACTTCTTGGTCTCCTCGTCACCGCCGTCCTCCAGAACCTCGAGGCCGTTCACAATGGCGCCGGCAGGGCTGATCAGGTCGTGGCAGACCCGTGAGCACAGCAGCGCAGCGAGTTCGAGCGGTTCGAGCGTAACGGGGCCGGACATGAGGATCTCTCCGGAACAGATGACTGCGTCACTCGCGCCCGCTGCGAATCACCAATCAGAATCGAATCAACAGCGTGGCGATGGCGCGGTCGTGTGATACACCGCGGCTGCTCGCCCTGCCAAGGCGAGAGAACAGGATGCCCATAGGCGATACGATGGGTGACATTCTACGAGATCAGGCCCTGATCGAAGCGCTCACCGGCATCGTCTCGCGCGCGGCCGAAGCCATTGTCAAAGCCCGCGCGGGCGCGCTTGCGACCCGCCACAAGGCCGACCGCTCTCCTGTCACTGCTGCCGATGAAGCCTCCGAGGCCGTGATCCTCGAGGGGCTCGCGCGCCTGCTGCCGGGCATTCCGGTCGTGTCGGAGGAAGCCGGCGCAACCGCAGAGCTTGCAGGCGATGCTTATTTCCTGGTCGATCCGCTCGATGGAACCCGCGAGCTGGTGGCCGGCCGCGACGAGTTCTGCGTGAACATCGCACTGGTCTTGGCTGGCAGGGCCCGCCTTGGCCTGATCGGCTCGCCTGCGCTGGGCCTAATCTGGCGCACGGGCGCGCAGGGCGCCGAGCGGCTGACGCTCGCGGCCGGCGCGGAGCCCAAGAGCGCCACCGAGCGCAGCGCGATCCGGACGCGCCCCTGGCCGCAGACCGGCGCCATCGCGGCGATCAGCCGTTCGCATCTCGACCCACGGACACAGGCGTTTCTCGAGCGGCTGCCGCCGACCGAAAGGGTTGCGAGCGGCTCAGCTCTCAAGCTGTGCCGGGTGGCCGAGGGCACGGCCGATGTCTATCCCCGGCTCGCGGAGGTCTGCCAATGGGACCTGGCCGCCGGCGACGCGATCGTGACTGCGGCGGGTGGCCTGGTCACAACGCCTGAGGGCGCCCCCCTCACCTATGACATGACGAGCGAGGGCTTCCTGGTCGACGGCTTCATCGCCTGGGGCGACCCTTCCGCGCCAACACTCGTTTCGGCAACTTAGCGCGGGATGAACTTGGGTTCGCCACCATTGAGCCAATCTCCGCTCATTCCCGCGAAAGTGGGAATCCAGGGGACCGAGAAGGCGATTCAAAACCAGGTCATCTCGCCTTAAACGCAGAGCAAGATCAGGGCGAGATCGTCGTCTGGACTGAAGGCCAGTTGCGCGCGGCCGCCTCGACGATGGTCTTGAAATTGTCGGCAAACGCTGTGCGCGCCTCGGGCGAATAGAAGAGATAAAGCCGGTTCTCGACAATCAGCCAGAGCCTGGGATTGCCTGCCACTCCCACGTCGCGGGCCACGGCGACCGGGTCATAGCCCCCGAACCGCGGCATATAAACCTCAGGGTTATCCACAAAGGCGGCGCGGTTGCCTTCATTGCGAAATCGCCAAACGGAGTCGGTCAGGGCGTGCTCGAAGTCGCCTTTTCCGAGCACCGCCTCCCCCTCGACGAAATAGGCCACCGGATCGAAACCTCCGATCGCAAGCCCGGTATGGAGGTCGATCACAACGCGCTCGGCTGCGGCGAGCGGACGCGTTAAGGTTAACAAAACCAAGAGCGCCGCAACCACAGGCACATAGAAAGCTTTCCTCAGGTTACGCGCCACCGTCATAGTATTGCCAATCCTATGGCGATTCGATTGCGTTGATGCCGTAATGTTACGTTATGGGGCGTGACGGAGGGGTTAACCCGTCAGCGGCTCGGACACGCGAACGCGTACATACCCGACGGCATAAGACGCGAACGCATCAGACGCGAAGTCATAAGGCGCGAAGTCACAAGCCGAGAAGGCTAAACACCGATGGAGCACACGATGCGCACGGTCCTGCGGACGCTCGCACTGGTCCTGGTCCTCTTTGGCATCGGAACCGCCCCGCTGGCTGCACAGCAGCAGCCGCCCGCAACCTATCAGTCGAGTGATCTGGTCTCCGCCGGGCATCACTTCTTCGGCGAAGTGTCGCGCGGGCTCGCCCAGGTCATCGAGCAGGCGATCAGCAACTGGGGACAGCCGAACGGCTACATCCTTGGCCAGGAGGCGAGCGGTGCCTTCGTGGCCGGGCTGCGCTACGGCGAAGGCAACCTCTACACGCGCAACGCCGGCGACCTGCGCGTCTACTGGCAGGGCCCCTCGCTCGGCTTCGACATGGGCGGCGAAGGCGCCCGCACCATGATGCTGGTGTACAATCTGCCGCGCACCGACGCGGTCTACCAGCGCTTCGGGGGCATCGACGGCTCGGCCTATTTCATTGGCGGCTTCGGCATGACGGCGCTGGCAGCCGACAATATCGTGGTGGTGCCGATTCGCTCCGGCGTGGGCCTGCGGCTTGGCGCCAATGTCGGCTACCTGAAGTTCACGCCACAGGCGACTTGGAACCCGTTCTGAGAACCCGCTCTGAACCGACCCCGTTACCGGCACTCACCGGACCACGCCTGTGGCCGGAACCGGCAACCGTTGGCGCCGATCATCCTCTCTGGATGCAGAGATCGGGCGCGTGCGCGCCGGGCGCGCATGTGGTAAGTGCTGCGTGATGAATGAATGTTCAGGGGGCGCGCATGATTGAACCGATCATGTATATCGGGATCGGGTTCCTGCTCGCGGGCCTCCTGGTCATCGGCGTGATTCCGCTTGTGCATGCGCGCGCGGTGCGGCTGACCCGCAGGCGCCTCGAAGCCGCCACCCCGATGTCGCTCGCCGAGATCCAGGCCGAAAAGGACCAGCTGCGCGCCGAGTTCGCGATGACGACCCGCCGGCTCGAGATGAGCGTCGAGCAGATGAAGACCAAGAGCAACAATCAGCTCGCCGAGATCGGCAAGAAGAGCGAGGCGATCGGGCGGCTGCGGCTCGAGCTCAACGAAAAGACCGAGACGATGTTTGCGCTCGAGGCGAGAGAGAAGCAGCTCATCGAGGAGGTGGCGAACGTGCGCACGGAGCTTGCCGCGCGCACCGAGGCGCTTGCCGCGACCGAGCAATCGCTATTCGGCGCGAACGACCAGATGGGCGAGATCACCGGCAGGCTTGATGACAGCACGCGAAGCGCCGACAGCCAGCGGGTCGAGCTCGTCGCGCTGCGCGCCCAGGTCGAGGCGCTGCACGCGCAGATCGAGGCCTATGAGATCGAGGCCAAGGACCTCAATGGGCGACACGCCGCCAGGTCCGCCGAGGCGGAGGCTTCGAGCCGCGCGCTCGCCGAGGAGCGCACCCGCACCGAGGTGCTCGGAAGCCGCGTCAGCGAGCTCGAACGTCATCTGCTCGCCCAGACCACCGAAGCCGAGATTCTCGAGCGCCGGGTCCAGGAGCTCAACATGCGGGGCGACGAGCAGGGCCGCCTCATGGGCGAGCGCGACTATGCCGCGGCCCAGCTGCGCACCGAGAGCGAGACCGCAGCCAAGAAGGAGGCCAGTGCCCGCGCCGAATTCGCCGAGGCGGAGATCCGTGCGAACGCCGCGATCGGCAGCCTGCTCGGCGACAAGGCCCTGCTTGAGAGCCAGATCAAGCGGGCGGAGGAAGAGCGCCTGAAGCTCCTGCGCGAGATCGATAACACGCGGCGCGAAGCCGAGACGGCTACCGCGGCCGAGCGCATGGAAAATGCAGTGATGCGCGATCGCATCGCCGAGCTCGCCGCCGAGATGGCACGCATCACCAGCCTGATCGAAGGGCCGGGCAACCCGATCGAAACAATCCTGGCCGAGAGCGCGCGCGCGGGGAGCAATGGGGCGGGCAACGGTGCAGGTGCCGGCGACAAGGGGTCCCTCACCGATCGCATCCGCGCCCTGCAGGCCCGCCCGCGGGTGGCAGCGCCGAGCCAGGCGTAGGTTCCGGGCGCAAATGTCGACCATAGTCAGCCGCGGCTGGGCAGTTGCACTGGCGACGGTCCTGCCTTACATCCTTCCCTTCTGGTCGGGCGCTTAGCTCAGCGGGAGAGCGTTCCCTTCACACGGGAGAGGTCGTAGGTTCAATCCCTACAGCGCCCACCACGGAAAGCCCCATTCTACGGGGCTTTTATTTTGCACGGGGCGCCGAACCGCTCGTGACGTCTCAAGACCCAACGAAACCAGAACACGACACGTCGTGACGGGGAAACGACGGGAATTTGTTCCCGCGGCGTTCCAGCAGAAAATCCAAAATGAACCAGCGCTACGACGTACTTGGCTTTGGCTTGATTCTGCTTGCTGCCGCGCTGTTCGCCATCGCTGGCACGGCTGACGATCTCTTTACCGACAAGAGTTGGCTGTTCAGATGGCAACCTCTTATCGGCTCTTTGATAGCTGCAACGGGCACCGTCTTTGCCGGCTGGCTCGCCTTCCGACGCCAAGTCGCGCACGCTGCAGAACAGCTCGTCCAATCGCTAAAAGCGGCGAGGGTCAAAAGAGAGAGGGACGCGCTCATCTTCGAGAACTGAAAGTGCTCCTCGCCAGAGCCCTTTCTGAGGAAGACAAGGCCTCCTGGATCTCTGAAGTTGAAAGAATCCTAGAGAGCGGAGGATATCCGAGCGAGGCAGTGATGTTTAGGACGCACGACGACCCAATCCTCAAGCTCCGCTTGATCGTTGGCAGGATGGGCGGACGGGCCGAGACACAGTCAGAGGTCCTCGCGGATCGCGACCAGCCGATCTCGTAGCGTCTCGCTGATCTCGTGCTCCTCGGCTACCCGCTTTTCGGCGGCCGCCGCGTCGGGCGCGTAAGCGAAGTCTACGAACTTGGCTGGTGTCTTCGTGATCAGCGACACGCGCCACCGGATCAGGTTGTCGCGCGGTTTCGTTTTCTTGGCTTTGGCCATTTCCACACTCAGGGTAACCGCCTGGCCTGACGGTCCCGCTATAAACGCCGCGACCTCAATGTAGTGACGCGACCCCTTGCGGTCCACCGCGCGCGTTCGCGCCAAAGCCCCTTCCAAATAGTCCCCAGCAGTACCCCGAACAGCGCGAAGCCTGCGGCAAGGCCAAACGCGAAGTAAATTGCGTTGACGCTCATTTAGGCGCTCCGCAAAAGCGATGAGTTTTCGGGCAACGACGTTACTTGTACCTCTCCACGCTGCTCGGGCAACTACCTCAAGGTTTAGATTCAATTCTGAGCAACTTGCGAAAGGCCTGTTAACCAATTAACCTTCTTGAATCTCACGTCAAAAAGAAACTTAGGGGTCAGCTTGTCGTTATGGACAAAGACTGAATTCCTGTAGGGGGGGCACCATGAGCTGGTTCATCATATGGCTCTATGTCGTCATAGGGCAGCTTACTGTTTTATTGCTTCTGGACGAGGACGAAGGGGTCACACAGTTCCGATCGGCGAAGCAACGGGGACGGTGGGCTCCTTATGGAGCGGCGATCGCGATGGTCATCGCTTGGCCAGCCGCGGATCTCTTGCTGCGGTCTTTTTCAAGCAAATGAAGCCTTCGTGACGGCGCACGTCGAGGCCGAGCGCTTTGGCAGTCTTGAGATGATGCCCTAGCCTCCCTCGTAACCCCTCCGCCGCAAGGGTCACGAGGGCCAATCTGCATTGCTCAACTTCAACGGCAGCGAGCACTACCTGCCTTGACCCGCTCCTACGGTTGCCGGGCCGGCCCGCCTGAATGTCACTTCGGAGGTCCCGGTGCCGGAGGACGGAGTGGGAACGATGTATTTCATTTCATCCCCAGCGATTGTGATCGGTCGCCTCTGGTCTGTTCCGTTCCAGTTCGGGAAAGAGCTGTATTCGATGTGAAGAGTGACGCTGCGATCCGCCTCATTGACGGTGTATCTGCCGACGTGGGCGATGCTGCCCTGCATGGCCGCCTTGTTTTCTTCTGCGGTGCCTGCGTCGCGGTTGTTGGAGGCGAATTTGGGCAGGCCCGGACGCACCACCACCGATGCATAGCGCCCATTGCCGTCGAACATCAGGAGGCCTCCCGGATTGGGCCCGAACGTATCGACCTTGGTGCCGTCGGCACGGGTATTGACAGCTGAGATAAACGACCAGCTTCCGACGAGCTGATCTTGGAGTGACCTTTGTTGGCTGACGGCGCTGCCGGGTAACACGGCCAAGCCCAACACCGTCATCGCAGAGATACTGAGAATGCTGTGACGATTTATTTTTTCCTCCTGTGGGGTTGAATGCAGTCAAGGGTCACTGCCTGCCTGGAGACGCGCCCACGGTTGCGGCGCTAAACCAGTATTCGACCTCGACCTCCGTCGCGGTCTGGCCCGCCTTGGGGTCCGCCAAGCCGGCCCCTCGCGTCATCCCCTGGATTCCGGCGAACTTTCCGGTGCCACCGGTGATCTGCCCGACCGTGATGATGGCGCGCTTGCCGGCCGCATTCTGCTGACCAAGCGTCGTGTTGCGGACAAAGAGCCTGTCGCCGTTCTCGAATAGATATGTGTCGTAGCTGCTGCTCGGGCCGTTGTAGTTCGTGTAGTCGGTGATGCCACGGGTCCACGTTTCCTTGAGCTTGATCCCGTTGATTGCGGGCGCGTCGGCCGGAAGCATGCGTTGAATTTCGAATACCCGCACCTGATGGCCGGGTACGTCTCCGACGTCGATCACGTGTTGCTGGGTGTATTTGCTGTTTTGCTCAGACACCCTGTAGGATACTTTTTGCTTCTCTTGGGCGAGTGCATGACCCGCCGATAACGTAACCGCCAGGCACAGGAGCGCCGCGGTTGCAATCATGCTCGATGATTTCATGGTGGTTCTCCTTTGAGACCAGTGAATTCTCCTGCCCCGGTAAATCCTCGCGTGGCCAGTGAGGACCCCTCCGCACCGCGGCAGAGGGAGGCAGTGCAGCCGACCCGACGACCGCCAATCCGCCGTCAACAAGAACGGCGCTATCTCGGCGACAAGCCTACCGTCGAGGCATCGGCTCGCCTCAAACCAACGCTGATTTTGTCACCATTCAGTGAAATCGTGTCGTACTTCAGCTCGTCCGCCGTAAGCGAAGTGATGGTTCGTTTCTGTTCGCCCGCGAGCTGATTTGGGAATGTGCTGGCATCGAGACGAAGGCTGATGACCTTGTTCGCATCATCGACGGTGTACATGCCGAAGTATGCAATTAATCCGGTCATCACAGCTTTGGCTTCCTCCGGGGTCGCAGCCGTCGGGTTGTTGGACGCGATTCTCGGAAGATCGGGACGCGCAAACATGGCAAACATGCGCCCGTTCGCGTCAAACATGACGACGCCCTTTGGATTGGTCCCATAGGATTGCGCCTTGGTGCCATTCGGCATCGTCCGTTCCCAAGATGCGAGCGTCCAGGTTCCGACCAGTTGATCCTTGAGTGATCTTTGCTGGGCGGCGCCAATCGTTGCGGGCATTGCGATTGCCCCGCACAGCAATACAGCTGCTATGATCGTCCTAGGTGACTTCATGGCGGTCCTCCGTTGGGATGAGTGAATCGTTTCGTCAGCGCCGGTGCAGTTATCATCGCGCCGATTGGCAAGAAGAGATTTCCGGCGCTTGGTCCTGGCCTTGGCCCTCGCCAACAGGCGTAAGGAAACAAGCCAACTCCGCGCGGGATTGCATTTCCGACGAAAGTCGCGCGCGCCGCGCAACACTGGCGGAGGGTAATGCATTCCGCTAGGATTTGAATTACGATGTCTTGAGGTCCGTATAACTAAACCGTAAGGGTTGCGTTATGCAGGGCGACTGTCGCGCAGACCGGCTCAAGCTCCATGAATTGCGCGTTCTGCTCCAAGTGGCCCAGGCTGGAAGCATGGCAAGGGCCGCCGCACAGCTTGCAATTTCCGAACCCGCCGTCTCGAGAGCCATCTCCGATATGGAGCACACGCTTGGTGTGTCTCTCCTCGATCGCAGCTCCAAAGGCGTGGTGCCGACGCCGTGTGGCCGCGCTCTCATCAAGCGAGGCGTCGCTGTTTTTGACGAACTCCTGCAAGGGATCAAGGAGATCGAGTCCATCGCGGACCCGACCGCAGGCGAGGTGCGTATTGGTGCGACTTCGACGATCGCGGAGGTTGGGATCGTTGTTGCGGTCATCGATCGGATATCTCAGCAATATCCGCACATCAGTTTTCATGTCGAGGCGGCTACGCCCCCAATGCTTTTCCATGAGCTGCGGCAGCGCAGGCTCGACTTGATCATCCTGCTGACGTTCGATGATCCTGTTACGGACGATGATATCGTTTCCGAAGCGCTGTACGAAGACCGAATAGTCGTCGTGGCAGCGGCCAATCACCCGTTGACGCGGCGTCGCCGGATCGAGCTTGCAGATCTTGTGCACGAGAATTGGACGCTGCCTGATCCAGGACATCCCGTGGCGAAGATCGTGGCCGAAGGCTTCCGCGCGAATGGGTTGCAGGCTCCGCGGGTCACTGTCACGACAGCGCCCTGCCGTCTACGCGACACTCTGCTGACGACCGGACGATTTCTATCCGTGGCGCAGGAATTGGCGCTGCATTTCACACCGCTTTCCGCGCTCAAGGTCCTGCCCGTGGAACTCCCCGGTGGGCGAGGAACAACGAGGATCTTGACCCTGAAAAATCGCGCTTTGAGCCCAGCGGCGCAGCTCTTCATCGAACACGCCCAGGAGGTCGCCACGCCGTTGGCGAAGAGACAATAGGGCTACGCTCGCTGCCGGCTCGCTTCAGAACGACCCGAATGCCGAACCCAAGGCAATGACGGCTGCCAGCGCCAAAAGCGCGCTGACGATCGCGACCATGACGATATCGAGATAGCTTTCGCGATGCGTGGTTCCGCACACAGCGAGCAGCGTCACCACCGCGCCGTTGTGCGGCAGGCTATCGAGAGTCCCCGAGCCGATCACGGCAACGCGATGCAAGAGCGCCGGATCGATTCCCTGCTCTGCAGCAAGGCGCATATAGGTGGCGCCGAGCGCATCGAGTGCAATCGTCATCCCGCCCGAGGCCGAGCCGGTCAGCGCGGCGAGCACGTTGGTGGCGAGAGCGAGCGAAACCAGCAAGCCCCCGCCGACTGACAACACCCATTCGCGAACCATCGCAAACGCGGGCAGCGCCGCGACGACCGCGCCGAACCCCACCAGGCTCGCCACCGTGATAGCCGGCAGCACCGAGGCGTTGGCGCCGGCGTCCATGCTCTCGCGCACTGACGGAAGCCGCCGACGATTGACGAGAACGAGCGTCAGGATCGCGGCCGCCAGCGCCACCGCTACCGACCACACGCCCAACACCGCCGACAGCGTGGTGGCGCCCCAGCGCTCCTCACCCAGGAACGAGAAGTCGAGCCGCGGCAGAACGAAGAGCGACATCAGGAGATTGACACTCACAACAACCGCCAAAGGCAGAGCGGCGAGACCGATCGGCGGCGGGGCGTCGCCATGGCGGCCGCGCCGGATCTCCGCCGGATCGAATTCGCGCGCGGTCGTGGCCCGCTCTCGAATGATTTGATCCTCCGAGACCGTTTCGGGAGCGACATCGCTGCCGCTCCCGTAACCTTCCCCAGCGCGGCGCGCGCTCGCTTCGGCGCGGCCAAGCCACCACAGGCCGAATCCCAGCATGACGGCAGAGGCGACTATGCCGAGGCCAGGCGCCGCGAACGGCGTGGTGCCGAAGAACGGCATCGGGATCGCATTCTGAATCGCGGGCGTCCCCGGCAGCGCCGACATCGTGAATGTCATCGTTCCCAGCGCAATGGTGGCAGGCATCAACCGGCGCGGGATGTCGGCCGCTCGAAACAGCGCCTGCGCCATCGGAGCGAGCACAAACAAGGCAACGAACAGGCTGACCCCGCCATAGGTGACCGCCGCGCCGGCGAGCACGACTGCCAACACGGCCCGGCGTGCCCCTAAACGATCAGTCATGAACCGCGCGATGGCCTCCACCGAACCACTGTCTTCCATGAGCTTGCCGAACAGGGCGCCCAGAAGAAACAGCGGGAAGAACTGCGCGAGAAACTGCGCTGCGCTGCCCATGAAGGTCTGCGTCCAATGGGCGAGCAGGGGCTCACGCGCGACCGCGGCGGCGATCAGCGCCGTGGCGGGCGCCAGCAGCAGCACGCTCCAGCCTCGGTACGCCAGCCAGATGAGCAGCCCGAGCGCGAAGAGGATGCCGAGAAGCCCCATGCGTCAGACACTTTGCAACAACACGTCGAGATCCAGGCTGGAGCGGCGCCCGAGATCGACTGCGTGCGCGTCCAAAAAGGCTTGCGCGGACCTTCGCCCCTCATCGTGCAGCAAGGAGAAGAATTCCCATTCTGCGTTGAGCTTGGAGGAAGCGCCGAGCTCGGTCATCATCTCGCTCGCGACCCGGTGGATTCGCATGCCGGCCCATTGCGCACCCTCGCTGTTGCCCGGATTCGCGACTTTCCGAAGCACGGCGATCATGCGCAGCTCCTTCAGTAGAACGGCGTTGAAGGACACTTCATTCACACGGTTAAGAATCTCGGACGAGGAGCGCGGGTATCCTCCACGCTCGACCGGATTGATCTGCACGAGAATAGTATCTTGCGATTTGCACTCCCTAACGAGGGGCGTGATCGTGGGATTGCCGGAATAACCTCCATCCCAGTAGGGCTCGCCGTCAATATCCACGGCCTGGAACATGGTGGGCAGACAAGCCGAGGCGAGCAGCACGTCAGGCGTAACAGCATCGTTCTTGAACACGTGACCGCGGCCGGTCCGAACATTAGTGGCGGTGATGAAAAGCTTCACAGGTGCTCGCGCCAGCCGCTCGAAATCGATTGTTTCGGCCAGAATGGCACGCAATGGATTGTTCCCCATCGGGTTCAAGTCATAGGGCGACAACAGCCGAGACATGAGATCCATGGCAACGTAGATGGGCGAAGAGTCCAGCGTCCAGCGGCCGAGAAGCACATCGAGCGGCCCGCGTCGGAGAGGGCTGAAGCGAGCCGCCTCGGAGACGCGGCGCCAGAAATTCTCCAGCGCCGTTCGTGCGCCAGCGGCCCCGCCTTTCGCGTGGCCATCGACCAGCACCGCGGCATTCATCGCGCCGGCAGACGTGCCGGAAATGCCGTCGATCCGCAGCCATGGCTCCTCGAGGAGCCGATCCAGCACGCCCCAAGTGAAGGCGCCATGCGAGCCGCCGCCCTGCAGGGCAAGGTCGATCAGAATGGGTTCGCGTTTGCGCACGGCCGAGACTTTGGAAGGGGCCGCCGTTTGCATCGTGCCACCTCGACAACGTTGGCGAACCGCAACCCGCTTCGCAGGAACATGCGCCGGCTTTCTTCAGCAGACCCAGACCCGTGCCGAACCCCAGCTGGTCGGCACCCATCGCCAGCAGCTGTACGCGACCGGAATCCCTACCCCTAAGAGGCCGACACCGGCCCATCCCACTCCTCCCCATCCCCACCCGGCACGGCGCCAACCCCATCCTGGACCGCGCCAACCAAACGCGACCCACCCTGCCCCCATCCCCATCCAGCTACACGAGCGCCACGCCATCCCCACCCTGCACCACGCCATCCTGCACCGCGCCATCCCACCTCCGCCGCGCCATCCCCATCCACCGACGCGGCACCGACACTGCCGAAAGCGACGTGGCCACCGCCCCAGCCGCGACCGCCCCAGCGGGCGGATGCCTCGGTGCTGGAAAGTGCGACTGCGCCGCTAATCGCCGCCATCGCGGCGATGACGAGGATCATCTTGCGTAACATCGGGGCCTCTCCTTTGCACGTGTGTGTTGCCCCCTCTCCAACAGTCCCGCCCAAAAGGCACCGCGCTTTCCAAACAAGAGCGGCGCGCAGCTCCTCCGCTCCGCTCTGTAATCTCTGGATCGATATCTCTGGATCGATCCAAACGCGAGCACTACCGTGCAGCGGCCAGCAATAGTCCGGCTATTGAACCAGCTTGGCGCGAAGATGCCTGAATTCGTCGTCGCTGATCGCACCTGACCTCTTAAGCCCATCGAGCTTCTGGATCTCATCAGCGGCACTGAATCCGACGACGCGCCGCACCTCGTCGCGTGCCTGCTGGGCATACTGGGCATTTCGCTCCGCCATGCCTCTTCCTTGGGAGATCATGTAGACGAAGATGCCGATGTACGGAATCAAGATCAGGACGATCACCCAGAACGCTTTGCCCCAGCCGGAAATGTCATGACGCCGGAACAAGTCGCCAAAGACTGTAATGAGCAGCCAGAACCATACGACGAACATGAATACCGCGAGGACGTCGACCAGAAAGTTGGAAAAACTGAAACCTCCGTCGAAGAGCATCGCCACCTCCTCTTTCACGATCCTCAGCCGATCGCATGTGATCAATTCATACGTCCGCAACATTTTCGGATATTGCACTTTGGTGCATGGGCGCTATCCGAAGGTGCAATATCGGCGAATATCTGCTTGGCCACAAAATATCCGGATTGCGTCCACACCGGCGGCAACAGCATTTTCGTAGTTCGCGCCCTTCTTCCGTGGCTCCGCTCAGCTTCAACGTCCAACCAGCATCGCCGCACCGAGAACGATCACCAGCGTCAAGAGGGAGAAGTCCTGCCGCTGGCCATTGCCGGAGGATGCTATCGGCCCGCTCGAGCGCCTCACCTGCGGTAAGGGCCAATCGTCGGACCGGGCCGACGATGGCTTCGGTGAGTCCACGCAAGGGTATGCGCGGCAGCCCATCGCTCCAGCGTCCCAGCAGGATCGCCAGCACGCCGCCAGCCAGGATCGGCCAGAGCGCGCTCGAGAGCGTCTCGATGACGGACGGACTCGAGCGGGTGCCCTGCGGGACCGGGAGATAGGCCTCCCAATGAACGAGCCCGAGCAGCAGCGAACACAGCGCCAGCGAGAGCGCCGCTGCTTCTTGATACCACGGCACGTGGACTCGCAATGCGACCGGCTTGTCTGCCGGTGCCAGCGCGTGCACGAGCACCAGCACCAGGTAGGCGCTGGTGAAAATCCCGCCCGCCTGGATCACAACCGCCCACCACCACTGCTCCGTCTCGCCCGCCGCCTGCAGCAACAACTCCTTCGCCAAGTAGGCGCCGCCGGGCGGCACGCCGATCAACGCTAGCCCGCCCAGCGCAAAGGCGAGGACGCTGATGGGCAGCGCCCGTCCGATGCCGCCCAATCCCGCGATGCGATCGTGACCCAGCGCCGCATAGATCAATCCGGCCGACATGAACATGGCAGCCTTCGCGGTGGCATGCGAGATCGCCTGCAGCACACCGCCGCTCAAGGCGCCGCCGCTGTGGAGCTCGCCCGGTGCGGGGGCGAAGGCGAGTGGAAACATCAGGAAGAGATAGCCGATCTGCGCCAGGGTCGAGTATGCGATCAGAAGCTTCAGTCGCTCCTGTCGCAGCGCGAGGACGCTGCCGAACAGGATCGCCGCCGCGCCCAACACTGCGAGGAGCTGCGTGGCTGCGAAGCCCGGCACCGCCGGCATTACATCGAACCAAAGCCGAATGACGATGAAGAACGACCCCTTCACCACCAGCGCCGAGAGCACCGCGCTGCCGGCAGGCGGCGCGCCGGCATGGGCAGGCGGCAGCCAAAGATGCAGCGGGAAGAGCGCGGTCTTGGCGAGCAGCCCCACCGTCATGAGCGAGGCCGCAACGAGTGTCACCGGCTCGGCATGGACCCGACCGGACAGCAGAATGATGTCGAGCGTGCCGTAGGCGCCGTAGAGGAGTGCCGTGCCGACCAGATAGAGGACCGAGCCGAGGAGCGCGAACAGCAGATAACGCAAAGCTGCCCGGAGCGTTTCCGCGCGGCCATCCAGGCAGACCAACGGCACCGCGGCAAACGTCAGCAACTCCAGCGCGACATAGAGCGTGAAGAGATCCCCGGCCAGGAACACCGTGTTCAGCGCGCCCCAGATCGCCAGCAGCAGGATCCAGAACGCGAACGGCGCGCGCGCCTCGGCCGCTCCGGCGGGCGTCCGGAAATCAGCATGTGCAAAGACGCCAATCGCGCCGATGACCACTGCGGCGATCACGAGCATCACCGCCGACAGCCCGTCGGCGCGCAGCGCCACGCCGAGCGGTGGCGCCCACCCGCCGAGCAGATAGACCTGTGGCTCGCCCGTCGAGGGCATAGCGAAGGCAATCGCGACTGCGATCGCGAGGCCGACCGGCAGCGTCACGAGTGCGACCCGTTCGAGGTGGCGGCCCCCGACGGCGAAAGCGAGCAGCGCACCTGCGAGCGGAACGATGATCGATAGCACCAGCAGGGACCCGCCGCTCGTGACCGCCTCCACGACCGCGGTTGGATGGGGCATCATGGTTTTGCAGGATCGCTGCCCGCACTCGGCGATGCGTCGGCGCGCAACGTGGCCGAGCCGGTTGCCTGCAACAGACGAAGTAGCAGCGCAATCGCGAGCGCTGTCGCCGAAAAGGCCACGACCAGACCCGTGATGACCAGCGCCTGCGGGACCGGATCGCCGCCAAACCCCGCCGCCGCACCCCTGTGTGCAACGACACCGAAGAACGTGAAGGCGCCGGAGCCGATGAGATTGAAGGCAAGGATCTTGCGCAGCGGCTGCGGGTTTGTGATCACACCATAGAGCCCGAGACCAACGGCCACGGCTGCGCAAAGCCCGAACACGATCGCCGCGCTCATGATCAGACCTCCCGTTCGGGCGGACCGGCGACCAGCAGACCGAGCGTCACCGCGATTGTCAGGATCATCGCAAACTCAATCGTCAGGATCAGAGGCTTGGCGTACGCCATCGGATAGGCAAGAAACGCATCGCCGAACGCGAGCCCGCCGAGGCCGACCATCAGGAAGACGACCGGGCCGGCCAACAACAGCAGCCGCAGCCGCCGCTTGCTCACCGGCGGCGCATCGGTGAGGCCCGCCATCATGACCAGCAACCACATGGCGGCCAGGATCGTGCCGCCCTGGAAGGCACCGCCGGGATGATCGGCGCTGGTCCAGAGGATGTAGATGCCCACGATGATGCCCAGTGGCGGCAGCACACGCGCAACGAATGCGAGCACGCCCTGCGGATCGGCATGATGGCGTGGCCCGGGGCGGCCGCCCCACAAACGATCGGGCGCCAGCGACCACACCCCGACCAGGGCCAGCAGCAGCACGATCTTCTCGAGCATGGTGTCCATGGCGCGAAAGGCCATCAACACGTTGGTGACCGGATTGCCGAGGCCGGTGGCGGCGGCGTTCTCGGCAGCGACCGGCGCGAGCGTGGGCGCTGGATCGGGCAGCATCAGCACGCTCGCGGCAAGCGCTGCCGCAACCGTCACTGAGAGCACTGCGGCGAGCACGCGCAGCATCGCGCTGGGACGTTCCACGGCCATCGGCACCTCACTGACGCGTAGGCGCGCCGCCGCGCCGACCAACAACGCGCCGGTCAAGCCGCTGCCGATCGCCGCCTCCGTCAGCGCGACGTCGGGGGCGCCGAGGCGCACCCACACCAGCGCGAGCAACAGGCCGTAGGCGACGAAACCCGCGACCGCGGGCAAAGTCTCGCGCGAGGCGACCGTCCAGACCGCGCCCGTCAACACGACGGCGGCGAGCACGATCTCCAGCGCCAATGCAAAGCTCATTGATGCAAAGCTCATGGGCGCGATCCCTCGCGGCGCGCCGCATACGCGATGAGCTGTGAGACCGTCGCGCCGGCCAGCAGCACGATGAGCCAAACGCAGACGAGCTTGATGCCGTCACGCAGGCTTCCGGCCCGCGGCAATAGCCCGACCACCATGAGACCTAAGCCTAGATTGTCGGCCTTGGTGAGCGCGTGCAGTCGCGTCAACGTATCGGGAAAACGAAGCAGGCCGACAGTGCCGGCGAAAAAGAAGAACACGCCAGCCGAGACGGCAACGATCGTCACGATGTCGAGCGCGAAGCTCATCCTCCCTCCGTCGATCCAGGACCATCCGCCTCCAAACGGGGTGTCCCTTTCTTGACAAAGGCAATGGAGGTGAACGCTGCGAGCAGCGCGAGGGTCAATGCCACGTCGACCGCCGCGGACACGCCGCTCACGGTGCCGAGCAGCAGCAATGCCGCAATGCCGCTGGTTCCGATCAGCTGCGCTGCCATCATGCGGTCGGCATCTCCTGGACCGCGCAGGATGCGAACGAGCCCGACGGCCAGGATCGCCAGGATGAAGCCGAGGGCAACTGTCAGGAACTCAGTCATGACCGACCGCCCGCGAAAACGCCGTTTCTTCGACCGCCAATTGCTCGACCACCGGCTGCGACACATCGAGACAATGGACAGCGAGACCGCCCTCCTCATCAGGCCCACAGGGCAGCGTGCCCGGCAGCAAGCTCATCATCGTGAGAAACGCATTGCGCGCCGGGCCCGCTGGCAGCTGCGGCCGATAGCTCACGAAGCCGGGCCGCAATGGCAGCCGAGGATCGAGCGCGCGCCACGCAACGTCGATTCCGGCCCAGATGGACTGCCGCAGGAAGCGGACCGCGAGACCAGCCAGCACAACTGGGCGCAACGTCCACGGCCCCGGGGGCAGCAGATGCAGGCTCACAGAGGCAGCCATGAGAGCGGCCAACGCGCCCACCAGAAGATCAGCGGCGCTGAACTCAGAGAGTATCAGCCAAAATCCAAGGAAGCCCGCTGCTCGTGCGAGCAAGCTCCACAACGCATTGCGGCCGACATCGACGGTGCCACTCATGGCGTGAGCCCGCAGCCATCAATGCCCCCCGTTGCAGTGTCATGGCTTAACTCGAATTGCCCGCCACCGCTTGCAATGCGCACCACAGCAGCCTCCTTGGGCGTCCTCAGGCCAATCGCATGCGCTCAATTCATATGCCCGCAATGACGTCGGATATTGCGCTTTGGATTAAGAGCGCTATCCGAAGGTGCAACACCGTGAAAATCTGCGCGTGCATCCGTACTGACCTGCCATAGGCCTCAGAACGCGGTTGGGCGCACCGTCTCGGTCGTGAATAGGTCGTCAGTTTGGCTGAGTACTCTTGTAGATCTTGCCATTCTTCATAATGACAAGAAAATTCCTATCGGGGTCCGCGATGAGCCTGATGTTTTCCAACGGGTTGCCATCGACCAGCAACAGATCGGCGAGTGCATCCACTTCCACCACGCCGAGCTTGCCGGGATGTGGATTTCGGGGGCCGGATAGCTTGAGCAATTCGGCATTTGTCGATGTCGCCATGATCAGCGCTTCGGCTGGCGTATACCAGCGGGTGAGAGCGGCCAACATGGCGCCTTGCCGTTCAGCCAGCGCCTTCGAGAACAGTATGTCCGTGCCGAATGCGGTCTTGATCCCATGTTTCCTTGCCAAGGCGTAGACCTTATCGGTGCCCGCAACCACCTGCTGCATCTTTGCCTGTTCCGCAGGCCCGAGAGCGCTGGCTCCACCCAAGTCAAGGAAAGGTTGCGTGCTCAACCAAATCCCTTTCTCGGCCATGAGGCGGGCCGTGGCGTCGTCCATAAGGTGCCCGTGCTCAATGCACCTGACGCCTGCTGCGATCGACCGCTGGATCGCAACCGTCGTGTATGCATGAGTGCAGACATAGGTTCCCCAGTTCTCGGCCGCTTCGACTGCGGCACGAAGTTCGGCCTCCGTGAATGTGGACACGTCAAGTGGACTGAACGGAGAAGCCACGCCGCCGCCGGCCGTGAGCTTGATTTGCGACGCGCCTTGCATGAGCTGCTCGCGCACGCGCAGGCGGACCTCGTCCGGACTATCGGCGATCATGCTCCCGCCGAGCTGCTCGATCCTGCTGAGCACTCCGCCAATGGTCCTCGGCAGTTCGGACAGTTGACGGAAGTCGCCGTGACCGCTTGTTACCGTGATCATCGCTCCTGACGGATAGATACGCGGTCCTGGAAGCAATTCCTCGTCGATGGCTCGTTTCAGGCCGAAACTGGGCCCGCCCATGTCGCGGATGGTGGTGAAACCGCGCATGAGCGTGGACCTGGCCTCGGCGCCCGCCAGCAGATTGGTGTAGCCGATATCGCTTGAAAGGATCGTCGCGGGTGTGGGCCTTACCAGCATCGCGTGCCAATGCATGTCGATCAGGCCGGGCATCAGAACGCGCCCATTCCCCGCGACGACTTGGACATTGGCATTTCCGTCGACAGTGATCGGAGTTGCAGAAATACGCTTGATGACGTTGCCACTGATCAGCACGCTGGAGACAGGCGATAGCGCGCTGCTCTTGCCATCAAAGATCCGGACGTCCTGAAAAAGGACAGATGACGCAGGAGTCGACCCCGACGGTCCCTGAGCCAGACTTGGCTGGCACACTCCGATCGAAAGTGCCGCCAACACCAACGACGGGCATAGCTTCCATTTGTGCTGCTCGTCCATCTGCACTGATTCAAACGTACAGCATGGCCGTCAGAAACTGAACTTAGGTGCAATAGCCATGTCGATTGGTTTAGTTCCGGCCAGGTCAGCTTGGTGTTAGACTTGACTTGCAGTCGCGCACAACAACCCTCTGAACAGAATCTCCTTTCGAGACCGCCTCGAAGGCAACAAGCTGAGCGAAAGGATACTGCCAGCTCAGATCAAACATCACAGTATCGCAAATATCGACCGACGATCCTCGATGCGATGAGACAATGCAATGCAAAGCGGCGATGCAATTGGATATCCCTTCATATCGACTGGTCAGTTACCGACACCTGACGCGATATCGGCATTGGTCGATGACTGGGAGCGAGCAAGACTTTAGCTGCATCAACGGGAGGGCCACGCAATTCGTTCTTGGGCAGGTGAGGCCATGTATCTCCTGGCGCGGACCGCACTAGTAACATTGGCGCTGCCGGCGATGCTGGCGGCGTGCCAGCCCCAAGTCGAAGCGGCCGCGCCGCAAGCTCGTCCGGTTCGCACCGTAACGGTCGAGAAGCGGGAGGCCGGGCGTGCCGGTCACGCTGACCGGCCGCATCGAGGCTGAGGACGAAGTCGCGCTCGCATTCCGCATCTCAGGCCGGATGCTCGAAAACGACCGCATGCTCGGAGATCGGCTGGAACCGGGACAGGTCGTGGCACGCCTGGAATCGCAGAACGAGCGCAATGCCTTGCGGGCGGCGCAAGCCAATCTGGCAGCCGCCGAGGGGCAGCTGACACAGGCGCGCAATCATTTCGAGCGCCAGGACACGCTGCTCAAGCAGGGCTGGACCACGCGCGCCAATCACGATCAGGCCAAGCAGGCGCAGCAAACCGCGCAATCGCAGGTCGACGCCGCCGAGGCGCAGCTGAAAGCCGCGCATGATCTGGTGAGCTTCACCGAGCTCAAGGCCGACGCGCCAGGTGTCGTCACCGCAGTAGGCCCGAGAGCCGGCGAGGTCGTTCAGGCCGGGCAGATGATCGTGCAGGCTTGCCCGCAAGGACGGACGCGACGCCGTCTTCGACGTGCCGGCGCAGTTGATACGCTCCGCGCCAAGCGACCCGCGGATCAGCGTGAGCCTCACCGACGATCCGAGGGTGACGGCGCCCGGGCGCGTGCGCGAGGTCGCGCCCCAGGCCAATCCGGTGACCCGCACGTTCGAGGTCAAGGTCGGCTTGACCGATCCGCCGGAGGCGATGCGGCTCGGCGCGACGGTGACCGGCCGCATGGAGGTCGAGGCGGTCCCGGTCATCGAAGTTCCGGCCACGGCGCTGACGAAGTTCAACCAGCAGCCCGCCGTGTGGATTGTCGATCCGTCGAATCTCACGGTGTCGCATTCGCAATGTCGAGGTGCTGCGCTTTGACCCAGCCAGCGTCGCCGTCTCCGAAGGACTCGATACCGGCGAGATCGTGGTCACCGCCGGCGTACAGGCCCTGCATCCCGGTCAGAAGGTCCGCCTGCTTGGGATCGGAGCCATGACCGCCTTCAATCTTTCGGAATGGGCGCTCAAGCATCGCTCGTTGACCGTATTCCTGATGATCGTTGCGGTGGTCGGCGGGATCATTTCGTTCATTCGGGCTCGGCCGCAACGAGGACCCCGCCTTCATCATCAAGACGATGGTGGTGCAGGCGGCCTGGCCGGGCGCTACCGTCGAAGACACGCTCAAGCAGGTGACCGAGCGGCTCGAGCGCAAGCTGCAGGAAACGCCGAAGCTCGACTTCCTGCGCAGCTTCACGCGCGCCGGCGTCACGACGATCTTCGTCAATCTGAAGGGCAGCGCCACCGCCAGGGAAGTTCCCGACATCTGGTATCACGTCCGCAAGAGCATCGGCGACATGCGCCACACCCTGCCGGCGGGCATGGTCGGACCGGGCTTCAACGACGAGTTCGGCGATACGTTCGGGATCATCTACGGCTTCACCGCCGACGGCTTCACGCATCGCGAGCTGCGCGACTATGTCGAGGACATCCGCTCGAAGCTGCTGCAGGTCCGCGACGTCTCGAAGATCGAGATCCTCGGCGCGCAGGACGAGAAGATCTTCGTCGAGTTCTCGATGAAGGAGCTCGCCAGCCTCGGCATCGACCGCTCGGCGCTGATCGCGGCGCTTGCAGGCGCAGAACGTCGTCCAGCCGGCCGGTGTCATCCAGACCGGCAACGAAACGCTGTCGCTGCGCGTATCGGGCGCCTTCCGATCCGAGCAGGACGTCTCGGATGTCAACTTCGCCGTCGGCGGACGCATGCTCCGCCTCAGCGACATCGCGCAAGTCCGGCGCGGCTTTTCCGATCCGCCGCAGCCGCTGTTCCGCGTCAACGGCGAGCCGGCGATCGGCCTCGCCATCGCGATGCGCGACGGCGGCGACATCCTGGCCTTGGGCCGAAACATCAAGAAGGCGATGGCGGAGACCACCGCCGACCTGCCGCTCGGCATCGAGCCGAAGCTCGTCGCCGATCAGGCGGTCACGGTCGAGAGTGCCATCTCGGAATTCATGACATCGCTCTGGCAGGCGGTCGCCATCATTCTGGCGACGTGCTTCATCAGCCTCGGCGTGCGGCCGGGCCTGGTCATCGCGCTTCGATTCCGCTGACGCTGGCGGTCGTCTTCTCGATCATGGATCTGTCGGGGATCGACATGCAGCGCATATCGCTCGGCGCGCTGATCATCGCGCTCGCGCTGCTGGTCGACGACGCGATGACGACGACCGATGCGATGCTCACCCGGCTGGCGCAGGGCGACGACAAGGTGCAGGCTGCCACCTTCGCATTCCGCACCTACGCCTTCGCGATGCTCGCCGGCACGCTGGTGACGATCGCCGGCTTCGTGCCCGGTCGGCTTCGCGGCGAGCTCCGCGGGCGAATACACGTTTTCGCTCTTTGCGGTCGTCGCCATCGCGCTCATCGTGTCCTGGTTCGTCGCGGTGATCTTCGCGCCGCTCCTGGGCGTCGCCATTCTCAAGCCGCCCAGCACTGAGCAGTCGGCTGATCCCGGCCGGGTATTTCGCTGGTACCGCGGTTTCCTGACGCTGGCGATGCGCGCGAAATGGGTGACGATTGCGCTCACGCTTGGCGCTCTTCGTCGCGGCCGTTCTGGCGCTTCCGCTGATCCCGCGGCAATTCTTTCCGTCGTCCGACCGGCCCGAGCTGCTCGTCGACCTCACCCTGCCGCAGAATGCGTCGATCTATGCCAGCGAAGCCGTTGCCCGCAGCTTCGATGCCGTGCTCAAGGACGATCCGGATGTCGCGCGCTGGAGCACCTATGTCGGCCGCGGCGCCATTCGCTTCTATCTGCCGCTCAATGTCCAGTTGCCGAACGACTTCTTCGCGCCAGGCGGTGATCGTCGCCAAGGACGTCGCGGCGCGCGAGCGGCTGCAGGTCAAGCTGACAAAGGTTCTGGCCGACGATTTTCCGAGTGTGGTCAGTCGCGTCTATCCGCTCGAGCTCGGGCCGCCGGTCGGCTGGCCGGTGCAATACCGCGTCAGCGGCCCGGACGTGGCGCAGGTGCGCGAGATCGCCCTGAAGCTCGCCCAGATCGTCGCGGCCAACCCGCAGGCCGAGCACGTCAACTTCGACTGGATCGAGCCGACGCGGCAAGTGCGCATCCGCGTCGACCAGGATGAGGCGCGCCTCCTGGGCCTGAGCTCGCAGGCTCTGGCCAGCGTGCTCAACACGGTCATAACCGGCACGCCCATCACGCAGGTGCGCGACGACATCTACCTCGTCGACGTCGTCGTGCGCGCGACCGACGAGCAACGCGTCTCGCTCGCGACGCTGCGCACGCTGCAGGTGCCGCTGCCGAGCGGGCGCACGGTGCCGCTCAGCCAGTTCGCGACGTTCGAATATGAGCAGGACTATCCGCTGATCTGGCGGCGCGACCGTGTGCCGACCCTGACGGTGCAGGCCGATGTCCGGCCGGGAGCACTGCCGGAGACGGTCACCAGCGCTCTTGCGCCTGCGGTCGACGAGTTGGCCAAGAGCCTGCCACGCGTCTATCACATCGCGGTCGGCGGCACGGTCGAGGAGAGCGCAGAAGTCGCAGGCGTCCGTCGTCGCCGTCGTGCCGGTGATGCTGCTCATCATGCTCACCGTGCTGATGGTCCAGCTGCACAGCTTCCAGCGCCTGTTCCTCGTGCTCAGCGTCGGGCCGCTCGGCCTGATCGGCGTCGTCGCGGCGCTGCTGGTGTCCGGCAAGCCGCTCGGCTTCGTCGCCATCCTCGGCATCCTGGCGCTGCTCGGCATGATCACCAAGAACGCCGTGATCCTGATCGGTCAGATCGAAGCCGAGCGTGCACAGGGGAAGGACGTCTGGCAAGCCGCGATCGACGCCAGCAGCGCTCGCTTCCGACCGATCATGCTGACGGCGGTCTCGACCGTGCTCGGCATGATCCCGATCGCTCCGACGGTGTTCTGGGGACCGATGGCCTTCGCGATCATGGGCGGGCTGCTGGTCGCGACGATCCTGACGCTGATCTTCCTGCCGACGCTCTATGTGACCTGGTTCAGAGGGAAGGAATTGCCGGCCTCGGCATGAAAGCCACGAGGATATTGCCACGGACCGAGCACCCTGACGTCATTCCGCGCCACGGGTGAAGGCAGCGCGATAGCTCGACCCGATTTTGTTGCCGTCGATTTCTGGTGCGCGCCGTCACCAAGCTCATTCCTTCAACATCCTCGCGCCAATCGCATGTGAGCGAATTCATGCGTGCCGAATGTCTTTGGAATTTGCACTTTGGCTCATAGCAGCTATCCGAAGGTGCAATACCGCTAACGTTCCTTGGGCTTTACCGTCAGTACAGTCCCGGATTTGCCCAATTTCCGCCCGGCAACGCGGCCGCGGTCCATCAAGAGGCCCGTGATTGGGCATGTGGAGTTCGGGTCAGTGTTTTGTGCGTAGCTCGACTTGGAGGTCGCCATGAAGAGACGGGCGTTTTTGATCGGCAGCGCAACCACGGTCGCGGCGGCATCCGCGCAGCCGGCATTGTCGCAATCGCCGCCAGTGCCGGGCCAGCCGCTGGCGGCCAGCGACTTGGCGTCGGCGGCAGCCCGATTGCGAGCGCAGTTCCTCAAGGACTTCGAGCCGGCCTACGTGGAAAACGTCATCATTCCGCACTTTCTCGTCAGCGTTTACGAGGGTGAGCGGCCGCTGCTGCCTTTGATCGACGTCACCCTCACCAAAGAGAACGCTCTGCCGAACGACCTCTGGGGTCTCTTGAGCAAGAACTGGAAACCCAGCCCCGAGAACGGGGTGACGGTCTTCCTGCAGGGATTGGAAAAACGCGGACCCGAAAACCGCCGGAAGCGGATCTACATGTCGGCGGTGACGCCGGATCTGTACCGCCCGAAGTACGGCGACAAGGTGGTGCAGTTCTTTGACAAGCTGCTGAACAGCCAGAACGCAGGCAAGCCGCTGATGCGGCCCTATCTAGAAGCGTATTGGGATCTGTACTGGGATCTGCATCTCGGCGTGAAGCCCGATGCCATTCCGCGCCCCGTCCGCCAGATCGGCGAGAGCTTCAACACAGTGCTGGCCTATCGCGATCCGACGCAGCGGATCGTTTACGAGAACTACATGACGGTTCGCTCGCATCTCGACCTGCTGAAGTCGTGGATCGATCAGAAGCTTGCCGACGTGGCATCGGGCAAGACGCCGAACCCGGATCAGACCTTCGCCTGGTACTGGATGAAGAATGGCGCTGGCAGCGAGTACTTCGATCACAAGGACGTCGTGTTCGAATGTTTCCACAACTTCGTTGCCTTCAGCCAGTGGGGCAACACGCTATATAATATCATGCTGAGACTGAGCCGAGATACGGGCGATCCTGATACCCGCGCGTGGTTCAGGAAGACGATGGAAGGCGATCCTGATGACGCGAAGGGAGCAGCCTTCACGCCGCTCGAGCGCTTCGTCATGGAACTGTTCCGCACGATCTCGCCCAACGGCGGCAGCATATCCGCTCTCGCGGAGACCAGGCCACCGCGTTTCGAACGTCACGGCTACATTGTCACTCCGCATACCCAAACAAGCTTCGATCCTGTTCACTGGTCCAACCCGAAGGTCTTCGACCCATCGCGCTACGAAAACGCGCCAACGAGCGATAAGATCGACGAAGCAAGGGCCCGTCAAATTGGCCTTGCCAAATGTCCGTTCGACAGGACGGCGTTCGACGTCAAGGACGGCCGAGCGGCGGCGATGCACAATAGCGGATTTGGCACCGTGTTCGGTGTGGTGCAAGGAAAGCCGTTGCCCGTGTGCGACGACGCAGGGTTCGCACCGTTCGGATTCGGTTACAGGCGGTGCCCCGGTGAGCAGCTCACCATCAACGCTTTCGAGGATTTGCTGAGGAAAGTGTGGAAGGACAAGATCGAGTTCGTGAAGCTCGACATTGCCGATCCGGAACCGTTGCCGATCGGCCCGACGACGGTCATCGGCGACAATGTCGGATTTACGCGGCCGGCTTAGAGCATCCCGAAAAGGCCTGCCCCGGGCTTGATCCGGGGTGGAAACTGGTTTTTCGGAAAGGATCGTGCTCAGGCAAAAAGTTAGACTTTGATTCGATTCAATCTGGTCGGATCAAAGTCTAGCCTTGCAGGACGAACGGGACGCTTATCAGTGCGACATCGTCGGCAGGGATGCGCGAATGCGCTCCGAGAAATCGGGTGCGCCATCGGCCGCTTGCGCGGCCTCGTTGATCTGGGAGCGTCGCCGCAGCTCGTCAAACGGCAGCGTCGTGTCCACCCGGCCCGAGTGGTAGAGGTAGCTATCGATCAGACCGTTGAGGAGATGGCGGACGTCGAACCGGCCGACCCGGCCGGCGGCGTTCGCGTAACGTATGATGTTGATCGTGCAGCTGTTGGTCAGCAGGTGATAGAACTCCGGCCGATCGGCGAGCTCGTTGATCCGCGCCAGGTAGATCAGCAACAGCCGGCGCGCATCGTCGGCCGAGGTGTTGAGGCGATAGAGGTACACCGCCTCCCGGCGGTGGTTGGTGCGCACGCCCACGAGGTCACGTTCGTCACCCACCACGTAGATCAACTCGAATTGCTTGAAGAGGGAGGCGATCGGGCGCAAAGCCCTCGCCCACCTCCGGCCGCGTCTCGATGGAGATGCTCAGCGGCGGGGCGTTGTCGAAGATGAAGCTCAGGAACGTGTGTGCGACCGGCCCTTCGCTAAAGTAGGACACGTAGAAATCGAGGCCGGTCAGGTGCGACAGCCGCACCTCGCGCTCCTCATAGCGCACCGTGAAATCATTCCGGCTACGGTAGTCGAAGTTGCGGACGCCGGTGAGGCGCACGCGGTCGCCGTCGATGACCGCCCGCGGCATCACCGCGACTTCCGGCCGCCACGGACGATGGTGCGAGGGACTGATCGAGATCCACCACGCGACCACGCCGAGAAACAGCACAATGAAAGCCACGGACATACGCCGTTGGCGCGAGAGCCAGAGCGCCCAGATCGCGAACGCCGCAAAGGCCACCGCCAGCCCCAGACGCAATCCGGCCCACGGGAGATTCGAGTAGTAAATGGCTAGGGTGGCCCACGCCACCAGCACGACCTGGCAGAGAAACCAGATTCCCGCTTATCAGCCAGCCGAGAGACCTGGATAGGAACCCGCGACGTGAACTCTCTGGCTTCTCCCTCTGGCCTAGCTGCGAACGCATGCCTGTGCTGGGGGTGATTGCCATCAATGAAAGACGAGCCAACCGCGTGTTTTTTCTCGTTTAGTTCATTGTGCTATCGCCTGGCCACTATCCAATCGCATATGCCTCTAAACCAATAGACGCTCAATTCTTCGCCTTGCATGGGAGGACAAGAGCCGTCCCCTGCAGCCCCGGCCGTTGAAATCGATCGCGCCTTAACCCGTGACCACTCCGGCCGCCGTGACGATTGCCGAGCTCCCGTCCTCGCGCGTCAGGATCGCCCGCATTCCGGGATAGGCCGCGAGCAGCGTCGGCGCGCGCGCCTCGCCGGCGACGCAGATCGCGGTCGACGAGCCCGTTCGCGGCCGTCGCGCGCGGGCCGATCACCGCCACGTCGACAAGCGCGTTGGCGCTCGCGCCGGTGTGCGGATCGAAGATGTGGTGGAAACGTCCGCTCGGCTCGAACGTCGTGCCGTAGCCGCCCGAGACCGCGAGCGCCATGTCGTCAAGCTCGACCGTGCGGTCGACGTCGCCCGCCGCCGTGCCGTTGCGGATGCCGAGCCGCCAGGGACGTCCATCCGGATGGCGGCCGAGCGTGCGGAATTCGCCGAGATCGACGACGGCGCTCTCGAAGCCTTCATTGCGCAAGCATGTCGGCGATCGCGTCGGTGATGTAGCCTTGCGCGAGGCTGTTGAGCGTGATGCGCCATGCCGGCGCGCGCGAAGCCGATCGCGCCGCGCCGCTGTCGATGCGGCGGAAATCCACGAGCTGCGCGCGCAACGTCGCGCGCGCGCGCCGCGATGTCCGTCTGCGACGTCGGTGTGCGACCAGAAATGCGCCTCGTAGAGCCGCCACAACGGCTGCACCGAAATGTCGAAAGCGCCGCCGCTCAGCGCGCCGATGCGCTGGCTTTCCTCGACGAGCGCGCGCAGCTCGGGCGACGGCCGTGCGAGCCTGCCGGCTGCATTGAGGCGCGAGATTTCGCTGTCCGGCCGATAGAGGCTGAAGATGCGCTCGAAGCGCTCGATCTCGCTGGCGCACCTTGCAGGATCGTGCGCTGCGCGAAGGCCGCGTCGGTGTGCCACAAGGTCAGCTCCGACAGCGCGCCGAGCACGTCGCCCTGCCAGCTGATAGAATTGTCCCTTCGGCGCGGTCGCGCGCACCGCCGCGATCATCAGCGGCAAGCCGGCAGCCGCCGCCACGATGCGCAAGGCGCGGCGGCGCGTCGGACGTGCGCTGTGCTGACCGGTCAGCGCCTGCGTCGCGCCGATTCTGCGTCAGGCATGGTTCACCATGGCGGCTGCCGGCTTTGCCTCGCTGCGCAGCTTGGCGGCCTGCACCAGCGGCGGGCAGCGCTTGTCGTCATAATATTCGACCTGGCAATCGAGGCACTGGAAGCACTCCGCGGTGACGATCTTGCCGGTCGGCTCGATCGCCCGCACCGGGCACGAGCGTTCGCACAGATGGCAGGGACTGCCGCATTCGGGACGGCGCTTGAGCAGATTGAGAAGGTGCAGCCGATCGAGGGCTGCGAGCACGCCGCCGAGCGGACACAGGAAGCGGCAATAGGCGCGCTCGGAGAACAGCCCGATCGCCAGCAAGGCGCCGGCATAGAGCACATAGGGCCAGGCGCGCGTGAATTTCGAGGTGATCGCGGTCTTGAACGGCTCGATCTCGAGCGTGGCGCCCGACGGGTCGATCTCGCGTCATCACCAGCACCAGCACGGCCGCGGCGGCGATGTACTTGCCCATCCACAGGCGCTTCTCCAGCGCGGCCGACGGATTCCATTGCGGCACGCCGAGCGCGCGCGACACCTGGCCGAGCAGTTCCTGCAGCGCCCCGAACGGGCACAGCCAGCCGCAGAACACGCCGCGCCCGATCAGCACCACGCGAGATCAGCGTGTAGACGGCGATGATCACCATCAGCGGCTCGGCGAGATAGAAGCCGATGTCGAAGTGCTTGAACGGCGCCATGCACATAGTTCATGACATTGACGATCGAGAGCTGCACGCCGGCGGTCCAGCCGAGCCAGACCAGAACGACCAGCAGAAAGCCGTTGCGCACCAGCCGGTGGGCGAGGCGATGAGCGCGCCAGCGTCGCCTGGAACACGAAGATCAGGGTGAGCACCGACAGCAGCACGGCCAGAATCGCAACGTTGACGCTTGGCGTCGCTCCAGGCCTCGACCCAGGCGGCGACCGGCACCGGCTCGAGCTCCGGCTCTCGCCGGCATGAGGACATGCGCGGTCCGGGACCTTGTAGTCGAGCCCGAACGCGACCGTCACCGGGCGTCGGCGCCCGCGCCATTGACCAGGAGTTCCAGCCGCCACGGCTTCACCGGGTCGAAGCCCGACGTTGGCGGGCAGCGCGAACAGCCCGGCATTCTGCTGCCCGCGGATGCCCTCGGCGGCAGGTACGGCCCTGATAGTCGTCCTGCACGAAGCCGAAGGTCTGCCCGTCCTGAACGACGCGCAGGCGATCGAAGCGATGGCCCTCGGACTCGCGAAAATATTTGGTGCCGAGAAAATCGTAAGGACCGTTGGAGGCGACGAAGATCGCCTGGCGCGCCGCTCGGCATGCTGGCGCTTGTAATCCTCGAATTTCAGCATGCCGAGCAGATTGCCGCCGATCGCGGGCGGCGTGAACAGCGCCGGTCATGAATTCGATATAGAGATCGTCGCCCTTGCCGAGCGGCACGTCGAGCTTGGCATCGGACGCGCCCGCCTTGGCGAGCGCCGCCGCAACCTCGCCCGACGGTCACCCGCCGGCGCACCACGGCGCCCTCGGCGAGGAGCTCGTCCCAGGACTTGCGTGCTGAAGCTCTCGACATCGAGGGTCGGAACCGTCACGGCAGGCTCGCGCGACGCGCGCGCGCAGCACCAGCCCCGCGGTGGTGAGGACGGCGGCGCGCATGGCGCGCGCGCTGACGGTCGCACCGGCGACGAAGTCCGGCGGCAGCGCGTTGGCGCCGCCGCGCAGCGGCCTGCCGGCTTCGCGCGCCAGAAAGGTATCGAGCAGGCGCTGGCGCACGGGGTCGTGAACGATATAGGGCTCGTTGTGGAACACCACCTTGGCGCCGGTGATGCGGCCGCCGAGATCGACGCCGGCGATCACGTCGAACGGCGTCGTCGAATAGCCGGGCGCTGCGATGATATCGAGGGTCGAAAACACATAGGCGACGACCTTGTCGCCCTGGTAGACCGCGATCGCAGGCGGCGAGCCTTCCTCCGGCCCGAGCCGTTCGGCGCCGCCGGGATAGACCACCGCCATGACCTCGGGCGTGAGCCGTTCGCGCAGCTTGCCCTTTTCAGCGAGCGCAGGCGAGGCGAAGACGAGCGCCATCAACGCGATGCATGATCGCGATGCAAATGCGCGGGAGCCACGCGCCGGCCCGCGTCGGCACGGCGCTGAGCAAAGCGAGGTTGCACATAGACGTGCACGCGGCCGCTCTCGCGACCGCGTGCGCTGTTACGAGGAACGACACCTGTGCCACGTCCGACCGTCAGCAGCCGTCGGCGGTGAACGGCGGTATGTGAAACGGTGCGGTCTGGTGGCCAAGTTGACGAACGATCTGTTTCGGACGATGAGATCTTTGCTGTCGCCCGCGGCCTTGGTGACGCAAACCTTCCCGATGGTTCCGACCGGAATATTGTCGAACGGCCCGATATTGCCGACGATGGTGCTGCGTATCACCGGGCTTCTCATTGCCTTGCGGCGCGCGATCAGCCCACGCGCACTCGCCGGCCCCGGGATTTTCCTTGATCGCCGCCTCTTTCGCCCACTTGAACGGCGTCTTGATGACCTTGCCGCCGTCCGTCCGGAACGTGCTCAGCGGACCGCGACAATAGATGGCATGCGGGGGCTCCTGCGGCTTGCGCGTACGTGACCCAGAAGTTCGTCACCCAAGCAGGAGCGACGCTCAGGACCGCCACGCCCGCAACTGCGAACCACCTCCAACTTGACCATGACGCAAACCTCCCTGTGACTTTCAGTTTCGATGAGCGGGTTTGCTCATGACGAGTTATTCCGTCCCGCCAAACGGCTTGCGCGAGCCGCATCGTCCTTGAGGGACGCCGGGCCCGCGCAAAACGTCCGGATTGGCGAGCACCGCACCGTGGCGGTGCTCGTCAGGCGCTATTCTTGCGCTATTCCTGCGTGCCGTCGCGTCCCAGCTCCAGATCACCGGTGCGCTGGAGGACAACCACGACGCCGGACTTGTCGAGCGGGGTGGCGCCCAGCTTGAGCAGAAGCTCGGCCACGTCCCGGCGATATCGGCGCGGGATCTGCAGGCGGCGGGCGCCGATATCCTGGGTGAGGACGGACAGCGAAATGCTCAGCGGGCGTCTGCCCGAAGCTGTCCATCTCGTTCGACGTCTGCGCCCTTGCTGACCAGGTACTCGATCACGTCGTTCAAGTCCCTGGTAGGCGGCGGCGTGCAGCGCGGTCCAGCCGTACTGCCCGACGGCATTCACGTCGACGCCGTGCTCCACGAGGAGCTTCGCCGTCTCGATCGCCATGGCCCGTTCTTCGGGCGCTCGTGCCCGCTGCACGTCGGTGCCGGCCGCCGGCCGCCATGATCAGCGCCGTCGTGCCCTGCTCGGTGGGGATGCGCGGATCCGCACCGGCGTCCACCAACGCCTTGATCGACGTCGAGGTTGTTGACCTCGGCCGCCAGCAAGAGCGGCGTGGCGCCTTGCAAGCGACACGTCGTTGGCGGTGAGGGCGGCCTTCGGCTGCTTGAGACGGATGTTCGGATTCGCGCCGTGCGTCAGCAGCGACTTGACGATGGTCGACGACCTTGTCCTTTCTGCGCAAGGTCGATGCCGTAATCGCGAATCGCGCACGACCAGCATGCAGGGCGGTGTAGCCTCTCCAGTCGACGGTGTTGGGATCGGCGCCGTTGTCGAGCAGCAGGTCCACGGCCTTCGCGTGGCTCATGGCGCTGGCGATGATCAAGGGCGTCACCCCGTTCCGGCCTCGGCGTCATTCGGCTTCGCGCCGGCCTTGAGCAGAATGCGGGCGCTGTCCACATCGCCTTGCTGGGCGGCGAACATCAGCGGCGTGAAGTCCGGTCTTGGAGCCGGCGTTGACGTCGGCGCCGCCGCGTATGCAGCTCCTCGACCACCGCGGACTGACGTTGCGACAGCGCCCACATCAAGGCGGTTCTGTCCGCCGTTCTTTTCCTTCGCGTTGGGATCGGCCTTGGCCGCCAGCAACGCGCGCACGATCTCGACGTTGCCGCGGCGGGCCGCCTGCATCAGCGGCGTCTCGCCCGACATCAGGCCGGCATTGGCGTCGGCGCCTGCCGCCAGGAGCTTCTGGTCATCGGCCGGATCGGCATGCGCCGCGGCCGCGTAAAGCGCGCGTCGCGCCGAATTCGTTGGCGGCCTTCACGTTCGCGCCGGCGCGCAAGAGAAGATCGGCCATCTCCAGATCATTGCGGGAGGCCGCCCAGACCAGCGCGGCCGTGCCTTCCGGCCCGGCGATCATCTTTCTTCGGGATGCCGTTCAACAGGGACCGCACGGCGGCGCGGTCCCCTTGCCTTTGCGGCTGTCACCAGCGGCACATTGCTTTGTTGACGGTGTCGGCGGCAAGTGCGGCGCCCGCAAAGATCGTCGAGCCCAGCAGTCCCGCCAGAATCATGGCCCTCATGTTCATCGCCGTTCTCCCACTTAGAGCATTCTGATTGAGCAGTACGTTCGGGTTGTCCGTTTGACTGCCCGTTGACAATTGCAGCCTTGACCATCGAACTGCAGCTGAAGCAAAAGCCCGTCGACCAGCGATCGCCTGCTCAAGCCCTGCCGAAAATTCCCGTCGAACGGGTCAGGCGATTGCCCTGCAAGAGACCGCTTGCGCCTGCAAGAAGCTCGCGGGTCCCCGCTTTCGCGGGGACCCTTCGCGTATCCGATCCACGTCAGGTCGGCAGTTCCAGCCGCTTCGTGCTGTCGCCCAGCTTCTCCACACCGGGACATTGGCCTTGTCCAGCATGGTGAGCAGCAGGTTGGTCATCGGCGTGCGCTTGGGATACTTGACATGCTGTCCGCCCTTGATCCCGTCGACGCCGCCGGCGACCAGCAGCAGCGGCAGATCGGTGTAGAGATGCAGGTTGGCGTCGCTCAGGGCGGCCCCGTAGAGGATCATCGAGTGATCGAGCAGCGAGCCGTCGCCGTCCGGCGTGGAGCGCAGCTTGTCGAGGTAGTAGGCCAGCATCTTCGTGTGGAAGATGTTGATCTTGATGGTCTTCTCGATCTTCTCGGGATCGCCCTGGTGATGCGTGCAGGGATGATGGGCATCGCCAAATCCGAGCTTCCGGATAGGCGCGGCCGCTCATCTCGTGGCCCATCTGGAACGTGATGACGCGCGTCATGTCGGTCTGCCAGGCGAGCACCATGAGGTCGGCCATCAGCTTGAAGTAGTCCGAGAAGACTTCCGGAGCGCCGGCCGGGCCTTCGATCTGCGGCATCTCGCGGTCGCCTCTGCTTCTCGGCCAGCTGCATGCGCCGCTCGACATCGCGGATCGCTTCCAGATACTGGTCGATCTTGCCGCGATCCGTTCCGCCGAGCTTGCCGCGCAGCCGCTTGCACGTCCGCGTTGATGGCGTCGAGGATGCTGCGGTCTTCCTGCCGGAGCGCCATGCCGCACTTCCGGATCGGTCGTGCCGGCGTCGCCGAACAGACGCTCGAAGATCGCGCGCGGACGGTTCTCCATCGGCAGCGGCGTGGTCTCGTTGCGCCACGAGATCGTATTGTAATAGGCGCAGCCATAGGCGGACTCGCAGGCGCCCACGACTTCCGGCGACTCCAAGCCGATCTCGAGCGAGGCGAGCTGGGTGTACTTGCCGAATTCCTTCGCCGCGATCTGGTCGACGGAGATTCCGGCGTGCAGATCGGCGCCGGAGGTCATCTTCGCGTGCGTTCCCGTCAGCCACGCGGTGCAGGCGCGCGGATGATCGCCGCCGACTTCGAAGTTGAGACCCGCGGCCTGTTGCTGATCGAGCCCGACATCACGACCATGCGGTCCTTGAAGTCCGCGAGCGGCTCGAGAATCGGGGTCATCTCGCAGCGGCGCCCTCGGCCTTGGGCGTCCACTCGTTCTTGCAGGTTCATGATCCCGTTCGGGACCTGGATGAACGCCCATGCGGATCGGCCGTGCGGCTTCGGCCGGCGAAGGCCGGAGTCATGGCGTCCAGCAGGGGCAACGCAAGCGCTGCACCTGCCCCGCGCAAGAACGTCCGGCGGGGAATGGATTTCTTAGTGATTACCATCGCTTAGCTCCTCCTCATTTGGAACGGCGTGCTCTTGACGATGCCGAGAATGATGGATGACCACCGGTAGTCATCCGAGCGAGCTTCGCGCACGATCTTGCGAAGAACGGGGTGGTCGTACTCTTCGACGCCGCGACCCAGCGCGTAGGTCAGAAGCCGCTCGGTGAAGGTCTCGACGAACATGTCGCCGCTTGCTCACCAGGACGTCGCGCAAGCCCGCCGGCCCGTTGAACTTGGTGCCGTCGGGCAGGACGCCGGAGGAATCGATCGGTCCGTGCCGTGTCGCCGTCGACGTCGCGCCACTGGCCGAGGCCGTCGAAGTTCTCGAGCGCGAAGCCGAGCGGGTCCATCATCCGGTGGCAGGCGGCGCAGGTGCGGATTGGACCGGTGCATCTTCCATGCGCTGGCGCATGGTCAGATTCTTCGTGGTCGCATCGTCCTTCAGCGACGGCACGTTCGGCGGCGGCGGCGGCGGCGGCGTGCCCAGGAGCTGCTCCAGCACCCACTTGCCGCGGATCGTCGGCGCCGTCCGGTTGGGATAGGACGTCACCGTCAGGATGCTGGCCTGTCCGAGCAGGCCGTGCCGCTTCGGATCGGTCGAGCGCAACGCGGCGGAACTCGTTGCCGTAGATGCCCTTGATCCCGTAATGCTCGGCCAAGCGCTGATTGAGGAAGGTGTAGTCCGTCGTCAGCAGATCGGCGACGCTGCGATCCTCACGCAGCGTGCTGTCGACCAAGAGCTCGGTTTCCTTCGCCATCGCCTGACGCAGATTCTCGTCGAAGTTCGGGAACGGCCGTCGTGTCGGGCGAGATCCGCTGCGATGTTGCGCAAGAACAGCCACTGGCCGACGAAGTTCTTCACCAGCGCGCTGCGAGCGCGGATCGGCCAGCATGCGCTTGACCTGCGCCTCCAGCACCGCCGGGTCGCGAGAGCTTGCCGCTCTCGGCGACGGCGAGCAGCTCGTCGTCCGGAATGCTGCTCCACAGGAAGAAGGAGAGCCGCGACGCAAGCTCGACGTCGCTGACCCGGTGGACGCTTCCCGGCGGCGCGCCCGCCGGATCGTGCTCGGCGCGGAAGAGGAAATCGGGCGACACCAGGATCTTCTGCAGCGCCAGTCGCACGCCCGACTTCGAAGCCGCCATTCTGGGCGCCCTGCTTGATAGAGCGCCATGCAGCTGCGGCATGTCGTCGGCCGTGACCGGCCGCCGATAGGCGCGGTGGGCGAGGTTGGACAGGATCTTCTCCGCGCAAGCCTGCTCGTCGGTCGCGCGCGGTCGGATGGCAGATGAAGATCTTCTCGCGGCTCGCCGTGTCGCCCGGTCCTTGCACATTGTACGGGCCGGCAATCGTGATGCGTGCCGACGCCTTCGAAGTAGGTCTGCACCTGGTCATCGCGGACTCGGTCGATGATGCCTTCCGTGCACCACGGTGTCCTTCAGGAAGGTCGCGGCGATCTCGTGCGTGCCGGCCTTCACCGGCAGGCGGACCTTGAGATTGCGCGTCGGGGGCGTCCCGGCTGCCGAGCGCCTCGCATTGCGATTGGCCGCAATGGTGAACAGCTCCAGCCGCTTGATCGTCGAGCCGCAGATCGAGCTTGCGCTCCTTGTTCATGCCCAAGCACGTCTTCGTGTCTGGCCGCGCTGCAGGTCGACCGAGATCTCGTACTCGCCGTCGACCGGGAAGCGGTGCCGAACGGCGGTGCCGCCGCGCGAGCCGACCGGCATGGCCTCGCTCATGCGATCGTCCTGAATGAGCCCGTGCGGAACCGTATAGGTCTGATAGGCCACCGGCATCGTGATGTCGCCGACCGCCGCGCGGCTGATCTTGCCCGCCGCCGCCAGATAGCGCTCCAGCAGGAACGGCGACACCGTCAGCACGTCGCCGATATTGTCGAAGCCGTAGCCGATGTCGTCGGCCGGCAAGAGATCCGCGACGTCGATCTCGAGCGCCAGCAGATCGCGAATGGCGTTGGCGTATTCGGTGCGGTTGAGCCGATGGAGCGTCGGTGCGGCCCGGATTGGGCTTGACCTCCGCCACGCGATCGCGTTCGCTCTCGATCGTACTTGACGAGCGCCTCATAGGTGGCGTCGTCGGGCCGCGGCATGCCGGCGGGCGGCATCTGGCGGCTGCGCAGCTTGCGAATGACCTTCTCCCAGATCTCGCCATTCGCTTCGAGATTGGCGAAGTCCAGCGGCTCCAGATTGAGCCCTGCGAACGGCGTCGGACCGCTGTGACAGCCGACGCAGTACAGCTGCAAGGTCGTGCGATAGTCGTTTGCAGCAGATGAGGTTGGAGTTTGAGTTCTGCGCCTGCAGTGTTGCTGAAGGCAATAATGCAGCCATCGCAACCGCGACGGCGATGGACGCCAGTGATCGCGCTTGAAGCATTCGTCTCCTCCCGAAGCGAAGGAATTTTTTGAGTCGCTTTACGTAGAGAATGTATGACGAAGTGTCGCAGCCTACGCCGGCATTTATCTCTTTGCAACTTAAGATCGCGAGTATTTTCCAAAATAGCTGCCAATATAACGGGCGCTTACTAGTCATCAAAAAGATATACAACCGCAGTGCAGCGAACTTGCAAATCGATCTGCTGCGCGCGCTCGGCGCACAGAAGTCTCTTGCCTGCACAATCTCATTTTCGAAGATGCGTCAGAGTCATGAAAATCATTCTGCGCTTCAATGACTAAGCACGACGACATGGCGCATCGATTGACACCAATCAACGTAGCGTTTGCATACCAAGCGGCCTGACGCGCAATGACGTCGCGGCAAATTTGCAATTGCGATGACAGAGAACTTTGCCGATGCATTCTTCCGTCAACACCACCAATGCCACGCGAGCTTGCATCAGTGCGCCATCGTCGACACCAGTGTGTCCTCGATCATGCATGGATGCGCATTAGCGCAATGCGCTCGGCATCGACAGCACGGCAGCCGCTCAGCAATTGCGATGTCGCGCCAATGTCTTATCGGCAATGTACGGTATCAGGATCGCGCGCGATCGCCGCTCGAACTATTCTAGAACACCGTGAAGCCCCGCTTCTCGAAGAACGGCTCGGCCTTCGGCGAAAGCAGATACTGCACGTAGACCGGCGCCACGCCGTTGGTCGAGCCGGCGAGAATCGCCATCGGATAGACGATGGGCGGGTGCGATGATTCCGGGAAAGTGCCAATAACCTTGACGTTTTTGTCGGCGGCCGCGTCGGTCTGATAGACAATGCCGAGCGGAGCCTCGCCGCGCGAGACGAGAACAAGCGCCGCCCGCACGTCCTGCGCCGGCGCAATTCTTGCCCGCGACCGAGCCCCACACACCGAGCTTCTCCAGCGCGGCCTTGCCGTACTTGCCGGCCGGAACGGCGGACGGGTCCGCCATCGCCAGCCGATCGTTGCCGAGCGCCTGCGCGAGCGGGAAGTTCGGACCGATCGTGAGCAAGATCTTGCTGTCGGCGTTGGCAACGAGCACCAGCCGGTTGCCGAGAAACTTCGCGCGCGTGTCCGGCTTGATCAGCTTGCGCTCGGCCACATAGTCCATCCAATCGAGATCGGCGGAGATGAAGACATCGGCCGGCGCGCCGTTCTCGATCTGCTTGGCAAGCGCCGAGCTCGCCGCCATAGGACACCCGGACGCCGCTGCCGTTCTCGAACAGAAAGAGCGAGTTGGCCTCATCGAGCGCGTCCTTGAGGCTTGCAGCCGCGAACACCAGAACATCACGGAACTGAGCACGCGACGGCAGGCCGGACAGCGCGAGCAGGAGCGCCACCGTTACTCCCCACAGGACCGACGCCATGCCCGCCCGACGCGGCGCTCGCACGCTTCTTGAATTGATCGCGACTGAAGGCCTCTTGCGAATGTCGGCATCGGAATGCTCCGCGCTCCAGCAAACTCAGACTCAGATTGAGATAATGACGCGGTCGATCGTTAAGACCATCAGCATTTTTCGGAATTGCCCGCCTCGATCCCTTGTCGAAACAGCTTGGCTCCGCCTCGCTTCAGGAGCGGCACGAGACGTGGCGCGCGACCTCCTCGGCACGGTATTGTACGATCCCATGCGAGGCATCAGCAGGAGAGACAGCAACCATGTTAAGTGCGGCGGCCGAGTTGTCACCGATCGTCACCGCGGCGATCGCGCTTCTGGCGGCGTTCATCGCGGTGGTCTCCATTCTCAACCAGCGCAGCATTGCGCGCAGGCGCGCCGCCATCGATTTCTTCCTGAAGACTTAAATGGATGCGACCGGCATCGAGCTCTACAACGAGTTCCGGCGGATCGCCCCCGGCCTGGCGGCGATTACCTCCATGGAAAGCTTCGTCGCCACGCCGGAGCATTCGCGGGTGCGCGCGTTCCTGAACGTGTGCGAGCTGATCTCGGTCGGGATCAATGAGAACGTGTTCAGCGAGCGGGTGGCTTACGCCTACTGGGGCGACGTGCTGCCCTGGAGCTTTCAGGCGGCCGAGCCTCTGATCCAATATGTGCGCCAGCGGCCGGGCGAAGGAACGCCCTCCACGTATCGTGATCTCGAGCGGGTCGCCAGGCTGTGGGCCGGGCGCAACGCGCAACGAAAGCGTTAGCGGCTACACCCCCAATTCCCCTGTGCTAGGCTCTCCCTGTTCAGTGCCAAAAGGCGCGATCAAGGGAGGAGCCCATGGAACGATTCATCGCCGATCTCGTCAAACAGTTCGAAAGCGGCACCATCGACCGCCGCGAATTCTGCCAGACCGTCGCGCTCGCCGCCGCCGTCTATGCGGCGGGCGACGCCGCCAACGCCCAGACCGGCACCGGCTTCAAGGTGCTCGGCATCAATCACCTGTCCTATTCGTGCCCGGACTACACCAAGGCGCGCGACTTCTACACCTCCGTGTTCGGCCTCGAGAACGCGCCCGGCAAGGACAACGGCAAGCGCGCCAACCTGATGTTCGGACCGCCGCCCGGCAAGGGCGGCTCCTTCCTCGTCGCGCGCAATGCCGGCCGAGCGATCGCCCGGCCGGCGCGCAGGCGGTGATCGATCACATCTGCTTCACGCTCTCGAACTGGAACGAGGAGCGCGTGCGCGGCGCCATGAAGGCGAAGGGCCAGGAGATCTCGGGCGGCCGCGACGGCAGCCTGCACGTGCTCGATCCGTTCAACTACGACGTCCAGTTCGCCAACATCGTCGAAGAAGACGCATTCCGGCGCGGACGGATGAGGAGAGGCCGTCATGGAAGGGTTCGTCGCTCAGAAGCTCAACGAGTTCGAGACCGGCAAGATCAGCCGCCGCCGGCTGATCGAGACGCTGACATTCGCCGCCACCACCGCCTATGCGGCCGGCAGCGCCGCCGCGCAGAGCGAGTCGCCGCTCAAGGCGCAGCTCATCAACCACGTCTCCTACACCTGCCCGAACTTCAAGGAAGCCGCCGACTGGTACTCGAAAGTGTTCAACCTCGACCAGGTCGGCGCCGACCGAGCGCGACGTCGCGCTGCCGTTCGGCAAGAAGGGCGAGCAGCCCTACGGCGTCACGCGCCAAGGACGTGCCGCTCACACACCTCGATCATCCGCACGCCCGACCCGAATGCGCCGCCGGCGCGCGGCGGCGACGCGGCCGCGGCCGGCGCCGCAGGCGGTGATCGACCACATCGGCTACACGATCGCCGACTTCAACCGCGACCGCGCCAAGGCGGCGCTCGACCGCCATGGGCGTCAAGAACCTGCGCGAGGCCGGCCGCTACAGCCTGCACATGGACGATCCGTTCGGCTACGACGTGCAGATCAGCGGGCTCGAGGCAACGCGCTGAGCGACGGCTGACGTCGGACATGGCAAACCGCGCGGCGGCGATGTCGCCGCTGCGCGGCGCGACACTGGGACCAACCTTCATGGCGTAAGGGGAATCAGGGCAGCCACGCTGCGGCGGATAGGGCAGCCGCTTTCAGAGAGCCCACGTGCGACTCCGGCCTGATCCTCCGTGCTACGGTTCTGGCTCATCTTGCGCTTGGCCACGAGGCGCATGATCGGCATACGCACGCCGACGATACCCCTAAGCTGTGCTTGGATAAAAGCTGGCGGGGCGTCGCTGACGCTCCATCGATTGACGCGCTCCCTCTCGTGCCGATCCGTCAGTCTTGCAACAACATCCAGAAGCCTGTCGGCATCTTCGAAAAACTCTGCAGGACCGAACGCCTGGACCGCCTCATAATTCCATGTCGGCACCACCCTGCCATGCTCTTGCTTGGACGCGTACCAACTCGGTGTCACATAAGCATCCGCACCCATGAAGATAGCCAGGGCGTCGCCAATCACCGGCTCCTTCCATTGCGGGTTGGCTTTTGCGAGATGGCCATAAAGGGTTCCGTACTCGCCCTCTCCACTGTCAATGATCATCGGCAGTGGTGTCGCGATAGGCCCTCCGGCCGTTGCGGTCACGAACTGGCAAAGGCCGCTCCTCGCATCATCGCGCTAATCGCATCCTGATCTTCTTCGCGGAAGGCGGTCGGGAGGTGCATTTGTTCGCCAAATCTCTGAATGCGATTGATCTGATCGTGATGGTAGAAGACCGAGGGAGCAGTCGCGTGCCTTCGTCGCCCGATCAGTCGATTTGGTTCAAAGCAACGACAAAAAATAGGTGTCTGCCCTTGGCGGTTCAGGAACAGCCCGCTGGTCCTACTAGGCTTGCAATCCTGGCTCGTCAATTTTGCCAGTGCCGATGGCAGGTCACTGATTTGACTGAACAATATCTCCGCCGCTGGCGCGGATAAAATATTCGACCTGCAAATTGACGATCCCGCCTTCGTTGTCAGCGGAGAGACGGAAGTCACCTCGATAGCCAAGAATGGGTTTGTGCTTTGCGAAGCCGTAACCGATCTCGGCTGCGGTGCCGCTGTCGACATCTGTTCCGTCGAGCACCGCGAAAATCACGTCACATTCGTCGATCAAGCGCTGGTTCTTACGGCCGATCTCGGGATTGATCCTTCGCCAGGCATCACGGCGCTCTGCCCCGAATGGCAGCTTCAACACGGCAGCAACATCTCCCGGGTCAGCCCAAGGATCCAGGAGCTGATGACCTAGCTTTTCCAATGTCGGAATGATGCGCTGCTCATGAAAAGCCCGGCCCGCTTCTGGAGAAGCCGAACGGTCCCGCGAGATAAATTTTTATGATACCCCCCTCGTGCTTGACCGTGCTAGCGGCTGCCGGACAGCAGGTCGGCGAGTGTGAGCGCCACGATCGTGGTCGCGGCACGCAAATCCGAGAGCCGCAGGTTTTCGTCGGCGTTGTGGGCATTCGCTTCAATAATCGTACGCGGTCCCGCGCCGTACAGCACGATCGGGATGCCGCGCGCCGCATAGTGCCGCGCGTCGGTGTAGAGCGGAACGCCGGTCGTCGGCACGTCGACGCCGAGCGCGTCACGCGCATGTTTCTGGATCGCGCCGGCGATGCGCTCCCAACCGCGCTGTGGCACGAGCGGCATGGCGAGCAGCACACGGCGCACCTCGATCGTGATGCCGGGATATCGCGCCGCCGCGGCCGCGAGCTGCGCACGCAGTGCAGCCTCGACATCGGCCGGGGTTTCTTCCGGGATCATCCGCCGATCGAGCCGGAACACGATCCGATCCGGAACCACATTGGTGTTGATGCCACCCTGAATGAGCCCGACGTTCAGTGTCGGCGACGAGATGCCGTCAACCTTGGACATGCGCTGTGCGAGCCCAGCGCGGCTGGCATAGAGGTCCGCGAGAATGCCGGTCGCCGCCTCAAGCGCGTCGACGCCCGTTGCCGGCATCGCGGCATGCGCCTGCTTGCCGGTCACGGTCACTTCGAGATGCAGGCAGCCGTTGTGCGCGGTGACGATCGCGTAAGAGAAGCCCGCCGCAATCGCAAAGTCCGGCCGCGTGATGCCCTGCTCCAGCAGCCAACGCGGGCCGACATCGCCGCCGGTCTCTTCGTCATAGGTCAAGTGCAGCTCCACCGTGCCCGCAAAGGCCTGGCCCTGCGCCGCCGCGGCCTTCAAGGCGAGCAGCGCGAACGCATAAGTCGCGAAGTCCGATTTCGAGACCGCAACGCCGCGCCCGAACATGGTGGGGCCATGCGGCCCGTCCTCGACCGCCGCGCCATAGGGATCGTGCCGCCAGCCGAGCCCGGGCGGAACCACATCGCCGTGGGCGTTGAGCGCAATCACCGGGCCGTCCCCGAAGCGGTGGCGCACGACCAGATTGGTGGCGCTCACCATGCCGGCAGCCGTCACCGCTTCCTTCGGAACCGGATGCACTTCGACCGCAAGGCCGAGACCCTCCAGGAGCCGCACCGCCGCGGCGGCATGGCGCGCGCAATCGCCCGGCGGATTGTCGCTTGGCACCTTCACAAGCTCGGCGAGAAATGCGGTTTCGCGCGCGAAGCCAGAGGCCACGATCTCAACGATGCGGTTGGATTTGTCATGCAAGACTGAAGATCACATCAAGCAGCACGCGTGCGCCCAAGTCGGCATCCTCGGCAGTGACGGTTTCGCTCGGGTGATGACTGATGCCGCCATTGCCGCAACGCACGAACAGCATACCGATATCGGTCACGCCCGCGAACATCACCGCGTCGTGTCCGGCTCCGCTTGCAAGATAGAACGGCTCTACGCCGGCGCCTTGCAAGGCTTGCGCCATCAGCGCCTGCAGGCCCGGAGCACAGGCTATGGCCGGGTTGCGGGACAATTCGTCGACGTCGACCGCAACGCCTCGGCGTAGGGCAATCTGCGCGATCTCGGCGCGCACGTCGCGCTCGGCGGCGTCGCGCACCGCATCGTCTCCGGCCCGGATATCAAACGTCAGCTCGCAGCGCGCCGGGATCACATTGATCGCTCCACCCGGCACCGAAAGCTTGCCGACGGTCCCGACCAGTCCCGGCTCGGCATTGCAGCGCCGCTCGAGCGCGAGCACGATCTCGGCCGCCGCCGCAGCAGCATCCTGGCGCAGCGCCATCGGGACGGTTCCGGCATGCCCGGCACGGCCGTGCACAGTCACCTGGTGGCGCGCACCGCCCGCGATCGCGGTCACGATCCCGGCCGGGCGATTGCTGTTGAGCAACACCGGCCCCTGCTCGATATGGACTTCGAGATAGCCCTTGAGATCCTCCGGGCGCCTGGCGAGCGCTGCGATGTCGCCGGGCTTGCTGCCAATGCCAAGCAGCACGTCGGCGAGCGTCATACCGTTCGCATCACTGCGCTGCAGGAGCGTGTGATCGAAACGCCCCGCGACCGCGCTGCTGCCGAGATAGGGCGCCGAGAAGCGCACGCCCTCCTCCTCCGCGAACGCGACCACATCGAGATGAAACGGCAGCGCCTGCCCGGCCCGCTGCAGCTCTTCGGCGACCACCAGCGCGGTCAGGATGCCAAGCCTTCCGTCGTAGCGTCCGGCATTCGCCACGGTGTCGTAATGCGAGCCGACGATGAGCGCCTTGGCACCCGGAGTAGCGCTACGGTAGCGGCCGACGACGTTGCCGAGCGCATCGATGGTGGTGTCGAGCCCGGCCAGTTGCATCCAGCCCTGCAGCTCCTTGGCCACGGCCCGATGCGCGGGAGACAGATAGGTGCAGGTCAGACCACCGGTCATCTCGGAATGAGTGGCCAACCGGTCCGCGAGTTCGAGGATGCGGGTCCCAAACGTGGCTGATGAGGCACTCGCGCCGGATGCCGTCTGTTGCGCAGGTTCACGCATCATTCGGCCCGCTCGCCGGTGGGCATCGAGCCGGCGCAGGCTTGAACAGCGCCCGCACCCTCTGCCATGGTGGCATCGTCGGGCAAGCGGGACTGGAGAGAGTGGACACCGTCGTTACCGAGGCGTTGAGCGTTGTTATCCGGTGGCTGCATGTGGTCGCCGGCATCGCATGGATCGGCAGCTCGTTCTACTTCATTCATCTCGATCTCAGCCTGAAACCCGGGGCAACGCTGCCAGCGGGCGTGCGGGGCGAGGCCTGGCAGGTCCACGGCGGCGGCTTCTACCATATGGTGAAGTATCTGGTCGCGCCCGCCCGCATGCCGGACGAGCTCACCTGGTTCAAGTGGGAGGCCTACACCACCTGGCTGTCCGGCTTCGCATTGCTGATCGTCATCTACTATCTCGGCGCCGAGCTCTTTCTGATCGACAGCTCCGTGCTGACGATGACGCCGAAAATGGCAATTGCCATCAGCGTGGGCAGCATCGTGGTCGCATGGCTGATCTATGAGGCGCTCTGCCGCTCCCCGCTCGGCCGCAACGATATCGCGCTGGCGCTGGTCGGCTACGTGTTCCTGGTCGCGTTCACCTACGGCTTCACCCATGTCTTCAGCGGGCGCGGAGCCTTTGTGCAGATCGGCGCGCTCGTCGGCACCATCATGGTGGCCAACGTCTTTGTCATCATCATCCCCAACCAGAAGAAGACCGTCGCAGCGCTCATTGCGGGCGAAGAGCCCGACCCCCTGCTGGAGCAGATCGGCAAGACAGCGCTCCGTCCACAACAACTATCTCACGCTGCCGGTCGTGTTCCTGATGATCAGCAATCATTACCCGCTCCTGTTCGCCACGCGATTCAACTGGCTCATCGTCGCGATCGTGCTCGCGATCGGACCGGTCATCCGCCACTTTTTCAATTCGCGCCACCAGGGCCTGGGCAGCCCGTGGTGGACCTGGGGCGTTGCAGCCGCCGGCATGATTGCGATTGCCTGGCTCTCAGGCCTCGGCGCGCGCGACAGTGCGGCTGGACGCGCCGCGGCGCCGCCGTTCTCCGAGGTTGCCTCTGTCATTGCGACCCGTTGCAGCATGTGCCATGCGCAGCATCCGGTGTGGCCGGGAATTGGCACCGCCCCCAACGGCGTGCTCCTCGACAGCGAGACCAATATCCGCAAGCATGCCCGCCAGATCGACATCAATGCGGTGCGCTCGCACGCCATGCCTCCCGGCAATATCAGCGCCATGACCACGGCGGAGCGACAAGTGCTCGCCGCCTGGATCGGGTCGCAATAGAGGTTCTCCTGATGCCTGCAGACTACCCGCGCGATCTTGCCGGCTACGGCCGCACGCCACCCGACCCGCGCTGGCCCGGCCGAGCCCGCGTCGCCGTGCAATTCGTGGTGAATTTCGAGGAAGGCGGCGAGAATTCCATCCTGCATGGCGACGGCGCATCCGAAGCCTTCCTGACCGATATCTTGGGCGCGACGCCATGGACGGGCAAACGCCACATGAATGTGGAATCCATGTTCGAATACGGCTCGCGCGCGGGATTCTGGCGCCTGTGGCGCATGTTCACGGCGCGCCGGCTTCCGGTCACGGTCTTCGGCGTTGCGACCGCGCTGGCGCGCAATCCCGACATCGTCGCCGCGATGCGCGAAGCGCAGTGGGAGATCGCCTCCCACGGCCTCAAGTGGATCGACTACAAGGATTTCTCCGAAGCCGACGAGCGCGCCCACATGCGCGACGCGATCCGTATCCACACGGAGACGACCGGCGAGCGGCCGCTCGGCTGGTACACCGGGCGCTGCTCGGTGCACACGCTCAAACTTGTTGTCGAGGAAGGCGGCTTTCTCTATTCGTCCGACTCCTATGCCGACGACCTGCCCTATTGGGTCAACGGCTCCGAACGGCCCGCACCTGATCATCCCCTATACGCTCGATGCCAACGACATGCGCTTCATCAATGCGCAGGGCTTTGCCAACGGCGACGGCTTCTTTGCGTATCTGCGCGACACCTTCGATGTCCTCTATGCGGAGGGCGAGAGCGCGCCCAAGATGATGTCGGTCGGGCTGCACTGCCGGCTGGTCGGCCGGCCGGGCCGCGCCGCGGGCCTTGCGCGCTTTCTCGACCATATCGCAGGCTTCGATCGGGTCTTGGTGGCGACGCGGCTCGACATCGCGCAGCACTGGCACAGCGAGCACCGCGCGCTCGCCGCTTCCGCGCCGACCATATCCTGAAGAGCGACCATGGCCGCACTCACGCTCGATGCCCTGAATGCAATGGACCAGCGCAGCTTCGTGCAAGCGCTCGGCGACACTGTGGAGCACGCGCCGTGGGTCGCCGAGGCTGTCGCCGCGCGACGGCCGTTCGCCGACATGGCGGCGCTGTTGCGCGCGATGACGGAGGCTGTGAGCGTCGTCGAGCGACGAGCGCAAGCTCGCGCTCATCAAGGGCCATCCCGATCTTGCCGGCAAGGCCGCGCGCGCCGGCACGCTCACCGCGGACTCCACGGCCGAGCAGGCGAGCGCCGGCCTCGACCGCCTGAGCGAGCGCGAATTCACGAGCTTTCACCGGCTCAACGACGCCTATCGCGCGAAATTCGGCATGCCGTTCATCGTGTGCGTGCGCCGGCACGGCAAAGATTCGATCCTGCGCCAGTTCGAGCATACGCCTGCAGAACGATGCCGCCTCCGAGCGCGAGACCGCGCTCGTCGAGATCATGCGCATCGTCGCGCTGCGGCTCGACCAGCGCGTCGATGCGCCGGTGCGCCTTGCGGTGAACGGCCGGCTGTCGACCCACGTGCTCGACCTGCATGGCGGCCAGCCCGCAGCTGGCATTGCGATCGAGCTCTATGAGATGTCGCACTCGGACGACGCACATCCGCATCGCAAGCGCTGTGACCAACGCGACGGCCGCACCGACCGCCCGCTGATTGCGGATCGGCCGATCCCGATCGCGCAATATGAATTGCGCTTTGCAGTCGGCGACCACTATGCGCGTATCGGCACGCCGGTCGCCGATCCTCCTTTCCTTGGGGTTGTGCCGATCCGCTTTTCGGTTGCCGAACCGGAAGGGCACTATCACGTCCCGCTGCTGGTCACGCCCTGGAGCTATTCCACCTACCGCGGAAGCTGATAACCTGATGTCGATTTAGGCAGATTGGCCAGCCCTGCCTATGCGGGAGGCATAACGGGCGCCTAATCGCCTCGATCGTCGGCAATCCGCCACGGCAGTCGCTGGCACACAGATTGCTCAAAACGCATCAACCTGCCGGGGTTTTGCCGGTCTCGATTGGGAGCGACAGACAATGGTCAAGTCTTCCGCGGTCAAGCGATCCGCACTGCCAGTCCTGCTGATAACCTTGTCCACACTGGGCAGCGCATCGGCGCAGACCGACGTGAAATTCGCGCTCGACTGGAAGTTCGAAGGCCCGGCGGCGCCCTACTTCGTCGCCATCGACAAGGGCTACTACAAGGCCGAAGGGCTGAACGTCACGATCGACTCCGGCCCGGGCTCGGTCGCCGGCATCGCGCGCGTCGCCGCCGGCACCTATCCGATCGGCTTCTTCGACATCAATTCGCTGGTCAAGTTTCAGGACCAGAATCCCGACAAGAAGGTCCAGGCGGTGCTGATGATGTACGACAAGCCGCCGTTCGCGATCGCGAGCGTCGCCAAGACCGGCATCAGCAAGCCGAAGGACCTGGAAGGCAAGGTGCTCGGCGCCCCGCCGCCCGACGGCGCCTTCGCGCAATGGAAGGCGTTCGTGCACGAGAACAAGATCGACGACTCCAAGGTGAAGATCGAGAACATCGGCTTCCCGGTGCGCGAGCCGATGCTCGCCGACGGCAAGGTCGACGCCATCACCGGCTTCTCGTTCTCGATGCACTTCAACCTGCTGGCGAAGGGCCTGAAGCCCGAGGACATCAAGATGATGCTGATGTCGGACCACGGCCTCGTGCTCTACGGCAACGCCATCATGGTCAATCCGGACTACGCCAAGGCCAATCCGAAGGTGGTCGCGGGCTTCGTGAAGGCCACCATCAAGGGCGTGCTCGACACCATCAAGGATCCCGACGCCGCGATCAAATCGGTGATGAAGCGCAACGACACCGGCGACGAGAAGATCGAGCTCGACCGGCTCAAGATGTCGCTGCGCGACAATTTCGTCACGCCCTGGGTGAAGGCCAACGGCTTCGGCGGCGTCGACATGGCGCGGCTGGCGAAGTCGATCGACCAGATCGCGCTGACCTACGACTTCAAGAACCGGCCGAAGGCGGAAGACATCTTCACCAGCCAGTATCTGCCGCCGGCGGCCGAACGGAAGCTGTGAGCGGCGATCCCCGGAGCCGCGTGCGAGGACACGATGCGGCGCGACCCGCGATCCGCAGACCTTCCCGCCCAGATGGGCCGGGGATGGTCCCGGGCTTGGTCTGCCTCGCGGCGGACCCGGACGCGTTCGCGGCCGCGCAGTCGATGACCCCCTCCGTCGACATCGGCGACGTCACGCTGACCTATCGCAGCGCGTCGGGCGGCGTGCTGGCGCTGCAGGGCACGACCCTCAACGTCGCGGCGCGGCGAGTTTGCCGCCGTGGTCGGGCCGTCCGGCTGCGGCAAGTCGTCGCTGATGAAGCTCGTCACCGGGCTGGTGCCGCCCGACTCCGGGCGACATCGTCATCTTCGGCGACAAGGTGCGCGGGCCGGTCAAGATCGCCGGCATGGCGTTCCAGAATCCGAACCTGCTGCCCTGGCGCAAGGTCATCGACAACGTGCTGCTTCCGCTCGAGATCGTGCGAGCCGCACCGCGCGCGGTTCCGCCGGCACAAGGACGAGTATCGCGAGCAGGCGCGGGCGCTGCTCAAGACCGTCGGGCTTGACGGCTTCGGCGAGCGCTATCCCTGGGAACTGTCCGGCGGCATGCAGCAGCGCGTCTCGCTCTGCCGCGCGCTGATCCACGAGCCGGCGCTGCTGATGCTCGACGAGCCGTTCGCGGCGCTCGATGCGTTCACGCGCGAGGAGCTGTGGTGCGTGCTGCGCGACCTCTGGCAGAAGCTCGGCTTCACCGTGATCCTGGTCACGCACGATCTGCGCGAGGCGGCGTTCCTGGCCGACAACATTCATGTCATGAGCGCGCGGCCCGGCCGCATCGTGCATGACCAAGACGGTCGAGCTGCCGCGCCCGCGCGATCTCGACATCTGCTACGAGCCGCGCTTCACCGACATCGTGCACGAGCTGCGCGCCAAGATCGCCGAGGTGCGCAAGGCATGACCGACGCTGGAAAAGCTCTCGCCCTGGCTGTTCACGATCGGCCTGTTCGTCTCTGGGAGGCGGCCTGCCGCATCTTCCAGATCGACAAGTTCATCCTGCCGACGCCGTCGGAAGCCTTCGCGGCCATGGCGCAGTACTGGCGGCCGCTGCTGCGCCATTCGCTGGTCACGCTGTGGACCACCATGGCGGGCTTTGCGCTCGCGGTCGCGTTCGGCATCGTGCTCGGACTGATCGTCGGCTGGTCGCGCACCATCTATCGCGGGCTCTATCCGGTGATGATCGGCTTCAACTGCATCCCGAAGGTCGCGGTCGTGCCGATCCTGATCATGTGGTTCGGCATCGGCGAGGTGCCGGCGATCCTCACCGCGTTCCTGATCTCGTTCTTTCCGATCGTCGTGAACGTCGCGACCGGGCTTGCCACCATGGAGCCCGAGCTCGAGGACGTGCTGCGCGCGCTCGGCGCCAGCAAGCTCGACATCATGCTCAAGGTCGGCATCCCGCGCACGCAGCCCTATCTGTTCGGCTCGCTCAAGGTCGCGATCACGCTCGCCTTCGTCGGCACCGTGGTGTCGGAGACCGTCGGCGCCAATGCCGGGCTCGGCTATCAGATCGCGCTCGCCGGCTCGAATTTCCAGATGCCGCTGGTGTTCGCGGCGCTGCTGCTGCTCGCGGTCGAAGGCATCGCGATGTATGCGGTGTTCGCCTACGTCGAGGTCTATTTCACGCGCTGGGCGTTCCGCTCGTCGATGAGTGCGGCCGCTTAGCGGCCCGCTGCCAGCGATCAGCACCGATGCATCGGTGATTGACGCGAGTGCTATTCGTTTACAACCGGCGCTGAACCATCAGCCCACCCGGACGCTGAACGCACCGACTGTCGTCTCGTTCGCGCATGGATCGAACGACGGGCAGAAGGGCATGGGTCTGATCATGCTGATCCTGATCGGCACCCTCCCGACCGCCTACGCCCTCAACCGTTCGATGCCCGTCTCCCAGGTCGAGGAGTTCCGCGTCAACTCGACCGCCGCCGCCGAAGTCATCGAGCGCCAGGCGGCAGGCTTCAACATTCTCGGCAATCCGCGGCCCGCGGTGACGAGCTACGTCTCGCGCCGTCAGATCAACGAGGGGACCTATCCGTCACTGGCAATCCTGGTGCGCGACATTACCAGGCAGGTCGATGAGTATGGCTCGCTGGCCAAGGTTCCGGCGGAGGCAGTCGGCAATACGCGCAACGACATGTACCTGACGTCGGAGGCCATCCGGTTCCTGCTCAAGGACAAGGAGAACAATCTCAATCAGACCGACGTAGCGAAGCTCAACGCCTATAAGAAGTCCCTCGACAACTCGACCAAGTTCATCCCGCTTTGGGTGAAGATTGCGGTCGCGGTCGCGCTCGGGCTTGGCACCATGATCGGATGGCGGCGCATCGTGGTGACGGTCGGCGAGAAGATCGGCAAGAGCCACCTGACCTATGCCCAGGGCGCTTCGGCCGAGATCGTTGCCATGGGCACGATCGGCGCCGCCGATGTGTTCGGGCTGCCGGTCTCCACCACCCACGTGCTGTCGTCGGGCGTCGCCGGAACCATGGCCGCCAACGGCTCCGGCCTGCAATGGGAAACGGTGCGTAATCTGCTGATGGCCTGGATTCTGACCCTGCCGGTTGCCATCACCCTGTCGGCGAGCCTGTTCGTCCTGTTTGTCAATATATTCTAAAGCGGAAACCCCCACGCGGTGGCGACCGGCTGCAGCCGGCGCCGCCGTGATCGACCACATCAGCACGCGGTCGCCGACTTCAGCCGCGACCGATCTGACAGCAGCCTTTGTCGCTGGAAGGCAATCAGCGCGGAAGCGCAAGCTCGGTCTTGCTGGAATCCTGCATGTTCGCCCAGTCGGCCAGCTCTTCCTGCATCGCGACGAACAGGCGGTGGGCGCGTCGAGCAACGGACAAGGGCATCAGGCCGCCGTCGAGGTCGCATTTGAACGATATCTCGCTCACCTGTGGCACCCGGCGTTGTTTCTCGAAAAACCAGAACGTCAGGGCGAACTCCCCGCTGATCCGGCTTCCGAGATCGACCTTGGGGCCCTTGAAGACATGCTCTTCGATAAGTCGGCCAGGCGCCAGACGGGTCTTGAGTGTCAAGCCGCGTTCATGCCGGCTCATGAGATTGTCCTCGAGGGACGGGAAAAGCTTGCATGCTTGAGCAAGCGTGGACGGCAGGGCGTCAGACCCGATGGATTGGGTGGTCGATCGCGAAAACCGGCTCCGGGTTGCACTATAGTCGGTGACGACTTTCCGTCCCCGCCCGGCCGATGACAGTTGAACCTGCAGCGGGGAGATATCCTCCTCCAGCTTTTTTTCTGCATCACGTTGTGAACCCGTCACGGCCGTGAGCGCCGAGATGAAGAGGTCCGACGTTCGGAGCTTCAGGGTTATTTCTTGCCTGCCGTCTGTGTCCGACGCCTTGCCTCTCTGCCTTAGTGTGAGTTCATGGCTCGCCAGCGCATGGCTTTTCGTATCCCAATAGCGGACGTGGCGGATTTTTACCGGATCGAATTGGCCCTGGAAACGAGCCTTCCCGCTTGGGGGCTTGTCCAAACGCCTTTGGATGATCGGCCTCAGGCGTTTGGTCCAGAAAGCATTAGCTAAGGCAGCGGATGGTTCGCGTGCCCACTTCGTGGGCTGCAGAAGCAGTTTGTATTCGCGTCCGTCAATGTGGATCGGATCCACGACAGCCTCCGTGGCCAACCAGTTTCGTGTTTGGGCAACCATACCACGCCTCCGCCGCCAGAGCGTGACGACATCCCGTTCGCGAACGACGTCGAACAGAAAACGATCGCCGGAGCAAAGTAGGCTGCCTTCGGCAGCGCTCGGAGCAAAATTGTTCCGTTACGGGTACGCCGATTCCTCACTCAGGACGGGACGCCATGACCGGCACGTCTCCCGCCAAGTTGCCGCTTTGCAATACGCCCCGTCAGGGACTACATTTATCGTCCCAGGGCGCGCTGGCCGATTTCTGCCGCATGGCACCCTAAGAAGGCCACCCGAGGTACAAGTTTTAAGGACAAACGAGGAACTCATGTCAGGTACGCAAGTGAAAGCGACCGTCAAGATCGCACCGAACAACCCGGTTTTCGACCTGCCGGTGATCGTCGGCATCGAGGAAGGGCTGTTCGCCAAGGCCGGGCTCGATGTCAGCTTCTCGGCCACCTACGCGGACCGCGAGAAGGACAATGCGCAGACCGCCGTTCATGGCGCGGCTCAAGGAGAACCTGTTCGATTGCGGCTCGGCCGACAGCTACAACGTCTGCGAATGGGCGAGCATCGACCGGCTCGAGCGCGGCAAGCGCGGCGGCAACATCGCGGCGCTGCGCGCGGCGGTCGCGGCGCAGGCCATCCTGACCTTCGACGACAAGCTGCAGGTGCCGCGCGACATGGCCGACGTGCCGGTCATGGTGCAGGAGCTCACCGGCTCGCACTACACGGCGATCCAGATGCTCGAAAGCGCGGTCGGCGCCGAGCACGTCAAGATCGAGAACGGCGGGCTGCCGCAGATGCGCTATGCGGCGCTCAAGAACGGCACCGCGCGCGCGATCGCGGTGATGGAGCCGTTCATCAGCCTCGGCCTCAAGGAAGGCGCGCACATCATCGCGGCCTCGTTCTATCGCGGCGGCGAGGTGATCGCGCCGGATCTGACGCCGGAGCAGCGCAAGGCCTACTACGACGCCGAGAACGAGGCGGTCGACCTGATCAACGCCGACTTCTACAAGTACGCCCATCACGTGACCGCGCACGCCAAGGGCGCGCTTGAAGCCGACACGAGCTGCTGCGGGCGTTCGTGCACTACAAGCATGTCGATTATTACGACGTGACGCTCTTCAACCGCGCCTACGACTGGATGAAGGCGCGCGGCATGAGCGAAGGCCAGAGCCAGCACGCCGCGCTGGTCGTCGGCTGAGACTTGACGCAGCGAGCGATGTGCCGGGCTTCGCGCGAGGCCCGGCGCTGCTGTCTGTGGACGCGGCGATCGATCTATGCGGCATGAGCGACGAGGGCGGACCTGACATGGATGCAATGACCAAGCCGAAACGCAAGTCCCTGCCGCTCGGCCGCCCGCGCCTATCCCGATCTGCACGACCACATCCGCGCCCTCGACAAGGCCGGGCTGCTGATCACCGTCGATCGGCCGATCAACAAGGACACCGAAATGCACCCGCTGGTGCGCTGGCAGTTCCGCGGCGGCATCGCGGAGAAGGACCGCAAGGCGTTCCTGTTCACCAACGTGGTCGACAGCAAGGGCCGCAAATACGACATCCCGGTGCTGGTCGGCGGGCTTGGCGGCCAACCGCGAAATCTATCGCATCGGGCTCGGCTGTCCGTTCGAGGAGATGGACGACGCGCTGGGTGCGCGCGATCCAACAACCCGATCCCGCCGCGCATCGTCGAGAATGCGCCCTGCCACGAGATCGTCATCACGGGCAAGGCGCTCGACAAGCCCGGCAACGGCCTCGACGGCATTCCGCTGCCGATCTCGACGCCCGGCTGGGACATCGCGCCCTACGCGACGCTCGTCGCAATACATCACCAAGGACCCGGACACCGGCGTCCAGAACATGGGCAACTACCGCGGCCAGGTGAAGGCGCGGCGGCGGCTCGGCATGAACCCGTCGCTGGAGCTGCGGCCCGGCATCTACAATCATTGGGAAAAGCTGCGCGCGCGCGGCTTCAAGAAGCTGCCGACCGCGGTCGTGCTCGGCGCGCCGCCCTGCGTCACCTTCGCCTCGGTGCAGAAAATCCCGGAGCGGCTCGACGAGCTTGCATGTCGCCGGCGCGCTGGTCGGCTCGCCGATCAATGTCGTGAAGGCCAAGACCGTCGATCTGCTGGTGCCGGCCGAGGCCGAGATCGTGATCGAGGGCTTCATCGACACCGAATATCTCGAGCCCGAGGCGCCGTTCGGCGAATCGCACGGCCACGTCAACCTGCAGGAATTCAACGCCTACATGGACGTGACCTGCATCACGCGGCGGCGCGACGCGATCCTCACCTCGATCATCTCGCAGGTGACGCCGAGCGAATCGAGCCTGATCAAGCGCGTCGGCATGGAGCCGCTGTTCCTCAACTTCCTGCAGAACACGCTCGGCATCAAAGGCGTCAAGCGCGTCTCGATGCACGAGCCGCTGACCAACATGCGCAAGGTGCATGCTGCTGATCATGCGAGCGCGACATGCCGACGACCGAGATCTGGCGCGCGCTCTACGGCGCCGCGGTCCTGCATCGCGCCGCCGGCAAATACGTGATCGCGGTCAACGACGACATCGATCCGGAAAACGCCGACGCCATCTTGTGGGCGATGTCCTATCGCGCCAATCCGAGCCTCGACTTCCATATCCTGCCGCACCGCGACCAGGGCCATGGGCCGCGCAGCAAGCGCAACGGCGGCGAGGATGCCTCGGTGCTGATCGACGCGACGCTGAAGGAGAACTTCCCGCCGATCTCGCTGCCCAAGCGCGAATACATGGAGCGCGCCAAGGTGATCTGGGAGGAGCTGGGACTGCCGAAGCTCAAGCCGGAGTCGCCCTGGTTCGGCTACTCGCTCGGCGAATGGTCGGAGGAGATGGAGGAGGCCGCCGCAGCGCGCGACGCGCGGCGACTATTTCGAGACCGGCGCGCTGCCTGGAAAAGCGCCGGCGCAAGGACGTGCGCATGAACACCGAGGTGCGCAACGTCGACGAGTAGCTGGCTCACTCGGATCGAGTCCGCCGACGCGATTTCGCACCCGCTACTTGCGTGCCGTCAGGTTGATGACCGCTGACATGCCGCCATGGGAGGTGCCTTCGTGCAGCTCCAGCTCTTCCTCGACAATGGTCATGTCATGGAAATCGCGGAACGCTTCCTCGAGCATGACGCGCGTGTAGAGATTCTCGATCTCCTTTGGCCCGCCGGTGCCGTATTGCAGTTGCTTGGGCGTGTAGCCCTGGATGATCAGGAGCCCGCTCGGCTTGAGCGCCTTACGCATGCCGGCCCATTTCATGGCCCGCTCGGCCGGCGTGCTGAACTGCGTGAAGATCTCGGCCACCACGTCGAACGCTGTAGCCGGATAGTCGAACGTGTGCACGTCGCCCTGCAGAAAGTTGACCGTCACGCCGCGCTCCTTCGCCAAGGCGCGCGCCTTGCGCTGAGCCGACGGCGAAAAATCCAGCGACACGACGTCGAGGCCCTGCTCCGCCAGCCACACGCCGTTGCGCCCTTCGCCGTCCGCGACCGCAAGGGCTCTGCCGGAACGAGGCAGCAATGGCTTGCAGGACGCCAGGAAGTAGTTCGGCTCCTTGCCGAACGCATAGTCCGGAACAGCAAACCGCTGTTCCCAGCGCTGAAGTTCACTCGAATTCTGCGTCACGATTTCCCTTTCGATGCCAGCGATTGAGCTTTGCGGCTTTCTGCAGGCCGAGGTTCCCTGCCGCACGGTTGATTGCTTCTGCCCACCAGGTGGCCCACCGTTGTACGGCCCGGTGTACGGCCGGCCCGGTTTGGTCTAACATTGGTACAAAATAAGTGGCTGCTGCTCCTAACGTAGATCAATCTTTCACCAGCGGCGCCACAACGGGGAGGACATACCATGACCGCCGCAGGCAATTCCTCCTTGGCACGACGCCAGTTTCTCGGCGCCTTAGGCGCGGGAGTGGCATCCGCCGCCGTCCTCACACAGCCGGGCGAAGCGCAGGAACGCTCCGCGCCGCCGCTCAAGGTCGTCGACTTCCACAACCACTTCGTGGGCCCGTCGTTCAATCTGACCACGATGAGCAACACGCCGCCCGCACAGCGCGAGGCGCAGGGAAGAGTGAACGCACTGCTTGCAGACCCGCGCGCCCTTCTCAACTCGCTCGAGCCAACCGGCACGAGCGCGCGCGTGATCAACACGCCGACCGCCTTCCTGCAGGACGCCGATGGCGACGTGCCAAAAGGAACGATCCCGCGCATCAACGACGAGGTTGCAAACCTTGTCGCCAAGAATCCGGGCAAGCTCCACGGCCTGGCAACGGTTGACGCCTTTGGCGGCGACGACGCTGCGCGCGAGTTGACCCGCGCGGTGCGCGAGCTCGGCCTGCGCGGTGTCTTCATCGAAAGCGCCAAGGGCGACCTGCTCCCGAACGCCAAGGAGGCGCGCCCGACGCTCGCGGCTGCCGCCGCGCTCGGCGTGCCGGTGTTCATCCACCCGATCACCGACCCGCAGCTGCACGCGCGTTTCCGCAAGACCGGCCGTCAGGGCGTGCGGCTGGCGCGCGCGACCATTAATTCGCTGGCGCTGATCTCGCTGCTCGAAGGCGGCGTGTTCGACGAATTGCCCAAGCTGCGCGTCGTCGTCACCACGCTCGCGATCGGCGGTGTGCTGATGGCCGGCGGCTTTGGCGACGGGATGCAGATCAGGCGCGACACGCCAGAGCTCGCGCGCCGACATATCTATATCGACACGATGGGAATCCATCCGGCGCTGGTGGCGAGCATGGTCGAGCTCCTCGGCGCCGACCATGTGATCGCTGGCACCGATTGGCCCATCGTGGTGGAGAAGGACGTTCCGGCGCGGCTGCAGAAGGCGCTCACCTTTGCGGGCCTGAGTGCCGAGCAGCAGCAGATGGTGGCGGGCGGCAACACGCTGAAGCTTCTGGGTCTTGGATGAGCTATTGAGTGAATGGATCAATATGGCCGTTGCTTCGAGTGGTGACGGCGCAAGGGAGGACCTTCAATGAAACGAAAGAGCGACCAAACCCTGCCGACCGTCGAGCCGGCGGCCGGCAATGGAATTCTCAACCGCCGCATCTTCCTTGAAGGCGCGCTGGTTGCGGGCGCGACCGGCGCCGGGCTCGCCAGCGCCGCGGCCGAGCCGCTTCCAGTTCCGCGCTGGATGAAGGTGCCGGGCGCGAACTTCGCGCCTTACGGCCAGCCGTCGCAATTCGAGAGCAAGGTGGTACGTGCCATCGCGCCGCCGGCCAATCCGGCGACGCAAGGGATCGGCACCGCGCGCACGCCGCTGCATCTGCTTGAAGGCATGATGACGCCCTCGGGACTGCACTTCGAGCGCAGCCATTCCGGCATTCCGGACATCGATCCCGATCAGCATCGGCTGGTGATCCACGGCCTGGTCAAGCAGCCGCTGGTGTTCACGCTCGAGGCGCTGTCGCGCTATCCGATGACCTCGCGCATCGCCTTCGTGGAATGCGCCGGCAACAGCGGCGCGCTCAACGCGCCGCAGCCGCAGGCGCTCAACGTGCCGGCGATCCATGGCCTGCTGAGCTGCTCGGAATGGACCGGCGTGAAGCTCTCGACCCTGCTCGACGAAGCCGGTGTCGAGCCGTCCGCGCGCTGGATGATTGCGGAGGGCGCCGATTCCGCCGGCATGAGCCGCAGCGTTCCGCTCGCCAAGGCGATGGATGATGCGCTGATCTGCCTCTACCAGAACGGCGAGCACGTGCGGCCGTCGAACGGATATCCCGTGCGGCTGCTGCTGCCCGGCTTCGAAGGCAACATGAACGTGAAGTGGCTGCGCCGGCTCAAGCTCACCGCCGAGCCGACCATGACCAAGGACGAGACCTCCAAGTACACGGTCCTGCTCAAGGACGAGAAAGCCTGGCAGTTCGTGTTTCCGCTCGAGGTCAAGTCGGTCATCACCCGGCCCTCCCCCGGCCTCGCCCTCAAGGGTCCGGGCTTCTACGAAATCTCCGGGCTTGCCTGGTCGGGCAACGGCAGCATCCGCCAGGTCGAGGTCTCGGCCGACGGCGGCCAGAGCTGGGCGCCCGCGGCGCTGTCGGGCCCGATCCTGCCGAAGGCGCCAGTGCGCTTCCGTACACCTTGGCAATGGAACGGCGGGCCAGTCGTGCTGCAGAGCCGCGCCACCGACGACACCGGCATGGTGCAGCCCTCGCGCGCGACGTTCATCGCCGAGCGCGGCCTGCGCGGGCAGTATCACTTCAATGCCATCCAGAGCTGGCGCATCGACGAGAAGGGGGAGGCCGCCAATGTCTACGCTTAAGCATCTCGCAGCCGGCGCGGCCATCATCGCCTTGACCGCCACCGCCTCGGCGCAAGCGCCGAAGTTCGGCCAGCCGATAGCGCCTGCCGACGTTGCGCCCTGGGACATCAGCATCGGTCCGGACGGCGCAGGCCTTCCGCCCGGCCGTGGCACCGTCGCGCAAGGCGAAGCAGTCTACGCCGCCAAATGCCAGGCCTGCCACGGCGAGAAAGGGGCCGGCCGGCCCAACGACGCGCTCGTCGGCGGCAAGGGCTCGCTCGAAGCCGGCAAGGCGCCGGTGAAGACGGTGGGCAGCTATTGGCCGTACGCCACCACGCTGTTCGACTATATCCGCCGCGCCATGCCGTTCCAGGAGTCGAAGTCGCTGACCGACGACGAGGCCTACGCGGTCGCGGCCTACATCCTGAACCTGAACGAGATCATCGGGAAGGACGACGTGCTCGACGCACAATCGCTACCCAAGGTGCGGATGCCAAACCGCGACGGCTTCATCCCGTTCCCGCGCAGCCCGAAGTAGCCGCGCGAGCAACACTCGTCGTGGCCGGACGTGCTCCGGCCACGACGCTGGCAGCCAGAGCTTATGATGGCCGCAGCAGGCGTCGCCTGCGCCGCCGTGCTTCGTAGGCAAGCCCCAGGACCACGCCCATCGCAGCGCCTGCGAGCAGTAGCAGCGTGGTGGCCGCCTCCCCGATCGATGCCGACAGCGGCCGGCCCGCCACCCAAAAGTGGACGACCGCTGTGACGATCAATGCCGTCACGGCAGCAACGAGACCGGCGGCCGCATAGCCGAGCTTGGTCCCAAGCCGGCCACGATCGTCCCAGGGCCGCGCACCCGCGGCGACGCCGAGCACGGCCGCCACGATGTTCTCGGCGTCGTCATCGAAGCTTTCGTGCCGCAGCGGCAGCGCGTTGCGCGACGTGATCGCGCGGATATCGTCGGGCAACTGATCCGGCTGCGGCATGCGCGCGCCATCGACCAGCACTGGCAACACCAGGACGGACCGCTGCAAAGCTGCACTCACCTCCGCGCGCACGTAGTCGCCGGGCTCAGCGACGCGCACGCGGCCGCCGTCGGATGCGAGCCAAGACTTGCCAATGAACACCAGCACGGCATCGCTGCGCTCGATCTCCGACATCAGCTTGCGGTCGAAGATCTCGCCGCCCGCGATCGTGCTCACGTCAAAGAACACGTTGGGTTTCGACAGCAGCTGACACAGGCGGTCATAGACCCGCCCGGCAGCAGGTGCGGTGTCCTCACGGCGATAGCTAATGAACACGCGCTTTGCCACGACCGCAGCCGTCAGTTGGGGCGGCCGAGCGTGGCCAGCACGCCTGACTTCTCAAGGTGCTGCAGGCCGGTCAGCCTGCTCTCGACCACGCGCACCGCCGTTCCGTCGCTGGCAAATTCGTAGACCAGTACCGTGCAATCGCCGCGATAGCCGCGGTCTGCCAGCTCGCGCGGCAGCACATTGGCACCCGTGCGCAGCCATGCGCGCGCCTGCTGGCCGGTGACCGGCTTCTCGGTGTCCTGGCGAAACGGGGTATCCTGCAAGATGAAGACGATCACCCGATAGCGGCCGGGATCGACATAGAACAAGCCGCGCAGAAACTGCGCGAAGCCGACCGACGATCGGGCGGCCTCCCCCACGACCGGCCAGCGCTGCAGGTCGGCGGCTGACGATCCATCCTCGTTGATGCGCTCGAGCCGCGTGACCAGGACCACGCCATCCGCCGGGGTCGTGAAGAACGAACGCTCGACGTAACCTCTTCGCTCAAGCGCCGCGATGATCGTCGTCACCACCTGCCCGGTCGTGCGCCCGCGCTCGAACACGCTTTCTGGCAGCACATAGGTCGCCGATGCGGCCGGCGGCGGCCATGGGAATTGCGGGATTGTCTCGGCACGGGATGGTGGGCCGCCGGGCGCAGCCGGCGCCGTTGGCGTGGGAGCGCTTGGCGGGGGAGCACTTGGCGGTTGAGCAGTTGGCGCGGGCGCGGGAGCCGGCGCCGGTTGCGCCGGAGGCGGAGCCGGAAGCGGGATTTCAGCGGTTGGCCTGGGAGGCTCGCGCGGCGCGGTGCTGGCCCCGGACTGGGGCTCGCGCATCGGCGCGGCAGCGAGCCATACGCCAAAGCCGCCAATGCCGACCAACACAAGCACGGCAAGGGGCGCCAACAGCCGCGCGGAGGCGCGCCGGACAATAAGCCAGGCTGCAACGCCGGCGAGCAACGCCGACGCTGACAGCCACACCGCAGGAGCCAAAGCACCTGCGCGCACGAGCGGCACCGTTGCACCGAACGCCAAAACAATAGCGACCCACAGCGCCAAAAACAGCAGGCCGCCGGTCACGACTCTGAGCCAGCGCGGCGCTTGCCCGGCATTCGTCGGTGCGTTGGGAGTGACTGTCATCGGAACACTTACCGGTTAAGAGGCGGCCGCAGTCTCTTTCATGCCGGCCGCGAGTCAAGTACGGAGGTTGTGGGTCTGTAAACGCGCAGGGTAGCGGGCTCCCGGGGGCGCAGAGCAACCGGGTTACGATACCGTTGAGGACATCGCGCAGGGATCAAGCCCATGAACCGTGAAGCTCAGGACCGTCAAGCTCTGGACCGACGCACGTTCGTGATCGGCTCGGCCGCCGCCGCGGCGAGCGCTGCAACTCTCCGTATCGCGGCAGCCGATGTTCCGAAGCCCTATAGCTGGGACGCCTCGCCGCCCACGGCCAATCGCGAAGCCTACATCCGCTGGATGGTAGAGAACCGCGGCGAAAATCCAAAGATCCTGGCGGCGCGCTTCGATCGCTACCTCTTCCTCAAGGCCAACCGCGATTTCGTCAACGACCGCAACGGCCGCGCCTTTCTGCTGACGCCGCGCGACGAGTTCGTGCTCAAACGCGATATCGCTCGCGCCTATGAGCGCGACTTCCACGACATCGGGTTTGGGGTCACCATCTCGGGTCCGCTGGTGGTGAGCCGCATGACCTCGACGGTCGATGTGCAGCTCGGCGAGAAAGTGCTCGAGATCGGCACCGGCTCCGGCTATCAGTCCGCTTACCTTGCCAACCTGACCGACAAGGTGTGGTCGATCGAGATCATCAGGCCGCTCGCCGATCGCACCCGCGCGCTGCACGATGGCCTGATCGATCGCGGCTATGGCGAGCTCAAGGCGGTCACCAGCAAGAACGCCGATGGTTACTACGGCTGGGAGGAAGCAGCCCCCTTCGACAAGATCATGGTGACGTGCGGTATCGATCACATTCCGCCGCCGCTGCTGCAGCAGCTCAAGCCGAACGGCGTCATGGTGATCCCGGTCGGCCCGCCTGGCCAGCATGTCATTTTGAAGATCGTGAAGCAGCTGAACCCGGACGGCTCCATCCGGGTCGCGCGCTCGAACGTCTACAACAAGGTGGTTCCGTTCGTGCCATTCACCAAGCTCGTCGACGAATCGATCAAGGGCTCGCACGACGGCACGCGACGATAAATGACGGACGGGCGTCACGGCGGCGCCCGTCCATCGTCATCTTAGGATGTTGTGTGTCGCATCGGCACGATCAGCCGGCTTTAGCCACACCGCACTTGTTTCAGACCAATTCCTATCTGGCCTTCTTAGCAGCCTTCTTGCCGCCCTGGTCGCCGCCACCGGCGGGATCATAGACATGTCGATAGGTGCCTAGTTCGCGGCCAAGGTCGTCAATTGCGCGGACGATGTCGGCAAATGGCGGCTTCGGGCCGATTTGCTCAGGCGCGGGCGGGGCCTTGGCGACCCTCTTCGCCTTCTTCGCAGCCGCGTAGCCATCTGTTGTCATGGCTGCGACCACCGGTGCGGATGCCATCAGTGCCGCCGCAAGCAGAAGTGCAAGTTTTTGCATGATAATCACCAAGCGTTTCTCAACCGACCTGGCAAAAATCCAACGCGCGCACTCTCTTTCTGGTTCCTACTCCTTTGCATGCTTATCTGAAGATTTATTGGCTTCCTCTCTAGGGATATTTTTCCAACCAACAATTCGCGTGGCAGTGCGAACCGGCCGCGACGCGCAGTCAAGGGCAACGTTCTTCCCTAACGTTTATTCCGAACCTACTCTCCTCCCTGTGAGGGATCTCGCGCCAGTTGATTGCGCACGCGGGGATCAGGATCCGAGCCAACGTAACTGCCACGAACGTCGTAGACGCTGTATGGGTACGGTGCGCGGTAGCCGTAGAGGTCGTAGGTGGTAGGTGTCGGAGCCTGAGCGTAGGCACCGCCGAAGCCGTAGGAGCGATAGGCGGCAGGTGGTGGAACTTGAGCGTAGGCACTGTTGAAGCCGTAGGAGCGATAGGCAGCAGATGGCGGGACCTGAGCGTAGGCGCGGTTGACGCCGTTGGAGCGATACGCGGCCGGTAGCGGCGCCTGAGCGTAGGCACGGTTGAAGCCATAGGAGCGATATGCAGCAGGTGGCGGAACCTGAGCGTAGGCGCGGTTGACGCCATAGGAGCTATAGGCAGCATACGGTGGGACTTGAGCGTAGGCACGGTAGTCGCCTCGCCAATTGCCATATTGGGCGTCAGCAGACGAGCTCACCAGCGTCGCCAATGCGGCTGTTGCAAGCAATATCTTCATCGGAAGCTCCTCCATGTATTGAAACCTGCCATTCGGCGCAGGTCGTAGACGGAGGAGAGTTAACGAGCGTGCGACAAACTTCCATTGTACGTGAGGAGCGAACGCGTAAGCTAAACATATTGAACGACGTATCTTGGTTTAGCTCTATCACTTTCGAGCGAAACCGAGCGCCAAGTTCCAGCAAGGTCCATTCTGCGCTTCTTGTTCGATTAAACAATTCTTTGATGTCGCGAAATGTAAAAAGCGCCTTATCGAGCCGCAAGTGTCGCATGGCCAATCCGGTTGATGGACTTGGCCACGATTACGCCATCACGGCACGCCACGGCGGCGACCGTCCTATCCATCTTATGACTTGAATCGGAAAGCGCTTCGGAAGGTCAGCTTTCGAGCAAAGCGGACAACATCTGCTTTGCTCTTAGACGTGCCGGGTTTGACCCGTTCCAGACATTTGTCGGAGTTTTCTGAAGAGCGCATTGCCATTCGGGCGGCTCCAACCCCGACCTATACTCAAAGACAGCTTGACTAACCCATGGATTGTTTCGGCCCGCTCTTGCTCGGTGCCAGCATGCTGTAACTGAGGTGCACAATATGAGGTCGAGGTTGAAGCGTCGCAGTTGCGCACCGCCTGCGTGAGGGATCCTTCTCTCGATGCTGGTGCGAAACAACGGCCGCTGCCTTCGGCCTAACTCTAGGAGGACGTCATGAACCGACTGAGTACGCTCACGATGGCCACCGTAGCATTGCTGTGCTTTGGAATCGCCCTTCCCGGCGCTGTCGTCGCGCAGACCGCCAAAGAATACGTCGGAACCTGGGCCCTGGTTTCGAGTGATACCGTGCGTCCCGATGGGAGCAGGGTTCCGACATTTGGTGGTAAGGCGACGGGAACGCTGATTTTCGGCAATGACGGTCGATTTATTTATCTGTTCTCGCGCGCGGAGCTTCCCAAATTCGCGTCCAACAACCGCAATACAGGTACTCCCGAGGAGAACGCAGCGGTCGTGAAGGGAAGTATCGCGACTTACGGCACCTACTCAGTAGCGGACAAAGTCGTCACAATCAAAATCGAGCACAGCACGTTTCCGAACTGGATAGGTGCTGAGCAGACGCGAACGATCACGGCCACCGCAGATGAAATGAAGTGGAGCAATCCTGCGGGGTCCGGTGGTGGGGTCGTTGAACTGATGCTCAAGCGAGTGAAATAGCCGCAACGATAGACGTGCTCAGTGCCGTCACCGAAAGAGGTGAAAGGACCATCAAAACGATTTCACTGAGCCCTGCGGTGCTTTCACCATCGTCCGCAACCATGCGGACGGAAGCCAAGGACCGCTTCTGGCCCGGTCTCGGACCGCGACGACTCTATTTGGGCCGCCGGTCTAATAGAGTACTGGAAGATCAACGAATTCTCCCGGCCATACACTCGGTCATGAACTCGCGATGGTTCCGCCCGCCGCTTGTAGTGCCAGCTCCTCTTTGTTCAGAAAGTGCCGCACACCTGTCATAGCTTTCAGCATATGCCTGTGGTGCCGGAGCAACTGCCGGCCCCCCTGTGGTGAAGGGAACCCTCCCGGCCAAACAATCTCGCATGAACCCGGTATGGTTTCGATGTCCACTTTCGATGCCTGCTCCTCTCTGCTCCGAAAGTGCAAGGCAGGCGTCGAAGTTCGCCGATTGCTGGGCAAACACCGCAGAAGAGCAAACAGTGAGCACGGCACCGATCACGATAGTCGGTAGGCGCATTTCGCTACTCCCTTAATTGAGGAAATTCAAATATTCGAAAACGGGAAACTCGGCGCTTTGATTGCGCAGATCGATCCCGCGTCAGCGCTTGGCTCTTTGTTTGCCGTCGCCGAGAACATATGAGTCGGCAACTACATCAACCGTGGTAGCGCATCAACCACGGGAACGTGGAGTGGTTCCATGCCAGCATATGCACCGATCGAAAGGGGCGACGTCTATTGAACGTCTGCGTTCGGCCCTTCGCGTCGGTTCGTTACGATGCGCATATGTCCGGGAGTTGGAGTGCAAATTAGAAGCTCCGGGCGCCCGCCCTCTGACTGTGGAGGGGGCGAGCCGTCCTAAACCTAGGTATAGGCCGTTCGTCCCATTGGCCATATGGGGCGATTGAACGCTCGCTTGTAGGTTCCAGGCAGGAGACGATGCAAAGCCGTCTGCCGAGTCTCTGGCGCGCCAGACCGATAGCAGAGGACGGACGACGCGCACTTCGCGAAACGTGCATCGACCAGCGAGCATTTCGGGTCGGTTGCCGCAAAGACAGGAGCTTCATCATGGCCACAAGCACTGTTCAAGGCCCAATGCTTTTTTTCAAGAAGCTCTGGGGGCTACTGTACGTCGTTCTCGGTTGCCTAGGTATCGCGATCGGTTTCGAGACTGGATCAAATTGGCTCATTGCAGCAGGAATTGTTGCTCTCATTGTTGGCGTGAGCCTTCTCGCGCTCAAAGTCATTCGACGCAATACTGTCCAGTAGCTCTGATCGGCGTGGTAGGCGATGCGACGCCGCGATTTCATCAAAGCGATTGCCGGTACAGCGACCGTGTGGCCGCTTGTCGGGCGGGCGCAGCAGGGCCAGCGCATGCCGCGCATCGGAGTGCTCATGAACCTGGCCGCAGATGACAAGGAAGGGCAAGCACGACTGAGCGCGTTTGTGCAGGCGCTATCGGATCTAGGGTGGAAGAATGCCAGCAACGTGCAGATAGATACCTGCTGGGGAGCGGGAGACACCGACCGCTTTCATCAGTGCGCAGCGGAGCTGGTCGCACTGGCGCCCGACATAATCATGGCGGCCTCAGCTTCCACGATGGACCCATTGCTCAACCGGATACGCAACATACCGATCGTGTTCGCACAGGTGCCTGACCCAGTTGGTTCCGGCTATGTCAAAAGCCTCGCACGCCCAGGCGGTCACGTAACGGGATTTACTCAGTTTGATTTCAGCATCGCCGGAAAATGGATTGGTCTTCTCAAAACGATGGAACCGAGTCTGACGCGAGCAATCGTATTGCGCGACGTCGATACGACAGGCGCTGGCCAATTTGGTGCAATTCAAACCGCGGCCCGGTCGTTTGGGGTCGAGGTAACTCCAACCGGAGTTCGCAATAAGAGTAATATTGAGAATGCAATTATGGACTTCGCCCGCTTCCCGAAGGGAGGTCTGGTTGTTACGGGAAGTGCCCCTGCGGCAGTGCATCGAGACCTCATCATCACGCTTGCGGCTCGACACAGGTTACCGGCGATCTATCCGTTCCGGTATTTCGCCGATAGCGGCGGTCTCCTCTCCTACGGGCCAACGACGATTGATCCCTACATACGCGCAGCAGGTTACGTTGACCGCATCCTCAAAGGCGAGAAGCCAGCCAACCTCCCAGTTCAAGCACCGACCAAGTACGAGTTCGTCATCAATATGAAGACCGCCAAGGCGCTCGGCCTCGACGTGCCACGGACCCTCCTCGCCGCCGCCGACGAGGTGATCGAATAGGCACGCTGTTTGCGCAGCTACGCGCGAATGACGTTGTCCCGCGTGATCTGACCGATGTTCAGCGCGCCCACCTGCCGCATGATCGTGGTGAACTCGTTGTCCATGATCTCGAGCACGCGATCGACGCCAGCCTCGCCGAAGGCCGCAAGGCCCCACACGTACGGCCGGCCAATGCCGACGGCCGTGGCGCCCAGGGCGAGCGCCTTCAGAACGTCGGTGCCGCGGCGTACGCCCCCGTCGATGAGCACAGGGATGCGGCCGCCCACTGCATCTACGACCTCAACCAGCACGCCGATCGTCGCCTGCCCGCTCTCTTCCGCGCGACCGCCGTGGTTGGAGACGATGAGGCCGTCCACGCCGTGGCGCAGCGACTCCTTGGCGTCCTCGTGGGTCATGATGCCTTTCAGCAAGAGCTTGCCCTTGACGATCGCACGCAGGCGATCGACGTAGTCCCACGTCATGCCGGTGCCGTAGAGGTTTGTGACCTTCGAGACGTCGATGCCGAAGAAGTTGGCTTTGCGGCTGACCTCGTTGGCGAACGCGCCCGGCTGGTGGCACACCGTGCAGTCGCGCTTGTCCAGGCGACGCGCGAGAAACATGTCCTGGGTGTTGCGGCCGCCCTGCCGGTCGACCGTGAGGACGATGGATGGGGAGCCCGCGTTCTCGGCGCGCTGCACCAGCGCTTGCGTCACGTTCCAGTCGTCAGTCGGATACAACATGAACCAGGCGGGCGAGCCGTGCGCCTTGTTCACGTCGGCGATGCTCGCATTGTCGACCGTGGAGAGGATCATCTGGTGTTTGCGCTTGCCGGCGGCGCGCGCCACGGCAACCCCCGCCTCCGGATTGTAGGCGCCGAGGCTGCTGACTGGGCAGCAGAAGATGGGGCTGCCCCACGTCTCCCCGAAAATCTTCACGCTCGTGTCGATCTTGCGCGCATCGATCAGGCGCTGGACGCGGATGTTGTATTTCGCGTAGGCGGTGTGGTTGGCGTCGCGCGTCACGTTGCCGTCTACGCCGCTCTCGAGATAGCCCCAATGCGTGGGCGCACCCGCGTCGAATAGAACCTTCTTCGCCGCCGGCGCGAACTCGAAGACGTCCAGCGCCTGGCTTGGCGCGTTGATGATGCCGTCGTTGCCGACCGCGACCTCCGCGCCGCGCAACGCGTCGTAATTCTGTGCGAGCGCTTGATGGGAACCAGCTGCCAACAGGTTGGCGATAGCGCCGGCAGAGGTCGCCGTGAGAAGGGGGCTGCCGGCGAGAAAGCGCAGGAATTGGCGGCGCGCGATCGTTTTGCGCTTCGAAATTTCCGGCCCGTTGCACGTGGTCGGGGTCATGATACCTCCACCATTGTCTTCGCTGCGCTTGCTAGCTTCAATAACAAGCTTCCACAGAGACGCGGCTTGGACTGAATTGCTGCCGTCGGGATCGTTTTGCGCAAAGCGACGCGCGTGACATCGCACGCGAGCTCGGTTGAATTAATGACAATGTCGGGAATTGGCCTTAACGACGGTTGGGAATGTCCGCTACTTGGTCGCTACTACCTTCAATTGACGAGTACGCACCCTGAATGAGCGAAACGCTCAGCCGCGCTCCTTCTTGACCGCTTCCAGCTTGACCGCTTCCAGGAACGACCGGATTTGCACAGGCGACCTCAGGTGGTGAACGCGCTTTGAGGCGGCTGCGTCCGCGACAAGCTGCCGGTACTTGGGGGTCAGGTTGCGGTGGCAGAGCGGCAGCACGCGATAGCTGCTGATCGTGCTGCTCCACATGGGGCTTTTCTCTGGCCAACCTTCCGGGAGCACGAAGAGTCCCTTGATGAAGCGCTTGGTCACCCACCTGTAATGAGTTCAACAGCGGCAGGTCGACGTAGATCAGTGTGTCGGCGGCAGAGAAACGTTCCCAGGCGGAAGCAACACAACCGAAGCCATCAATGATCCACGCTTCACGGCACAGCAGATCAGCGTGGGCTTTTAGGTATTCATCATGCGGAACTTTATGCGCAACTTTGTCACTCCCAACTCGAAACTGGATCATATCGAGGGGGTACAGCGGAAGCTGGGTCAGTTCCGCCAAACGCTTGGCAAGCGTGGACTTGCCGCCACCGGCATTACCAAACACTGCCACTCTTTTCATGCGGCACGCTCCGTGACCGCGCGCAGTATTCGAGGCCCCGAAGCGGTAACAAAATCACTCCGGCTTGATATTCGACGTTCGGATGACTTTGCCCCACTTCTCGGTCTCGTCCGCAATCAATGTCCGAAAATCGGCAGGCGAGCCAGCGAGGATCATGCCACCGAACTCGGTGATCTGGGACTTGAGCTTGGCGTCAGCGAGGGCGGCATTGATCTCCTTGTTGAGCCTGTCGACAATCTCGACAGGCGTATTTCTGGGCGCGCCGACGCCAAAAAAGCCGCTCGATTCATAGCCCGGAACGAAATCATTCATGATCGGCACGTCCGGCAGCGCCTGTGAGCGCGTCAGTGTGGTGACGGCGAGCGCGCGCAGTCTGCTGCCCCTGACGAACTCGATGAGTGCAGGCATGGTGTCGAAGCCGACGTGAACTTGTCCGGCGATGAGATCCGTCAGAGCAGGCGCATTGCCGCGATACGGTACATGAACCAACTGCGTGCCGGTCATCGCCTTGAACAGCTCGCCCGCCAGGTGGCTTGAGCTTCCGGCGCCCGGCGACGCATGGTTGACCTTGTTCGGATTGGCCTTGGCATAGGCAATGAACTCCGAAACAGTCCTGGCAGGGAATGATGGATTCACCACCATGACGTTCGGTACGCGCACCAGGCCTGCGACCGGCGCAATGTCCTGGAGAAAATTGAAATTGAGTTTCTCGTAGAGCGTCGCGTTGATCGCGCTTGGCGTGCCAATCAACAGGAGAGTATGGCCATCCGCCGGTGCCCTTACGACCGCCTCGGTTCCGATATTGGTGCCAGCACCTGGCCGGTTCTCAACAACGAATGACTGGCCCAGCCGCTCCGACAGCCACTGACCGATCAGCCGCCCCAGAATGTCGTTGGTGCCGCCAGGCGCGAACGGCACGATGATCCGCACCGGCCGCGACGGATAGGCTTGCGCTCGCGCGAGGCGCGGCGCGAATGGCAGCGCGGCGGCGCCTGCGGCGACGGACAAAAGCTGGCGACGATGCATTGGGAGTTCCCTTGCTATCGAAGGATCCAACGGGAAGGCGGGTGCCGCGCCGGCAAAGCTACCATCCAGGTCCTGGCCCGTAAATTGCTGCTCTGAGCGCTTGTTGAGCTCCTGCTCATGCGCATTCTTCGAAACAGCTCTGCCAAAGAAATCGCCCCACCCTCTGCTGAGGGCGGGGCGCATTACTAGGCCGTCCGGCAATTCGTTATGCCGTCGCGCCGTTGGTTACGAGCGCTTGAACGAGTTGTAGACCTGCTTCAGGAAGTTCGTGGCCTGCGCCGGATCCGCGGCCCAGCTTGTATTGAGATCCTTCAGCGGATCGAGCGCCACGACCTCGGCCTCGCTCTTGCCCTCGCGGACCAGCTTCTCGACGCGCTCGCGCGCCGTCTTCGCCATCGCATTGTAGTCAGCGATGACCTTCTTGTCGGCGAGCGGGCCGTGACCGGTCTGTACCTTGGTCTGGTCGTTGCCCATCTTGAGCCACGCATCGGTCGCGCGGATCATGCCGCGGATGTCGCCGCCATTGGCGAAGTCGACCTGCTGATAGCGATGGTTGCTGTTCATGATGTCGCCGGTGCAGATCACGTTGGCGTCCTCGAAGAACACGCCGGAGTCGCCATCGGTGTGAGCATTGTAGAAATGCGTCAGCGATCGCCTTGCGGCCACCCACCTCGACCGTCATCGAGCCGCCGACATAGGTCTGCTTCGGGATCGCGTCGCCGGAGAGCGGCGCCATCTTGTTGCCGGTCGTACCGTTGGTGGTGCCGCCGAGCAGGCGAAGGCGGATGTTGTCCTGCGCTATCGCAATCACGCCGTCCTTCTGGAAGTTCGCCACGCCGCCGGTATGGTCGCCGTGGAAGTGAGTCAGGATCGCGTTCTTGATCGGCAGCGGCGAGATCGCCTTGATGGCGGCCTTGATCTTGTCGCTGAGCGGCGCGAACTGGGTGTCCACCATGAGGATGCCGTCGCTGCCGATCGCAACCGTGATGTTGCCACCCTGCCCTTCCAGACGGTAGGTCTTGTTGCCGAGATCGATGGTCTTGATCTGGATCTTGTCCCAATCCGGCTGTTGCGCGTAGGCGGGTCCCGTAGCGATGACGGCCACGCCTGCCAGTGCTGCCAATGTAATCCGTTTCATGCTTCTCTCCCTTTTCTCACTAACTCGCTGAACCCCACCCGGCTCTGGCCGCGATTGGCTCCGGCTGTGGAGCAACCTCAACAGTGCCATATCTAAAGCTGTTGCGAAACGGCATTTGCCGGATATGTGATCGAGCTGGCGCGCCTGGCGGCAACGCTAGCCATGACGTTTTAGACAGTCCCTTTCCTGGATCAGTTCGGCCGACCATGTACACGCCTTGCCATGAACCAGACCTGCAACGGCGAGATGACAACAACTCTTAAAATGCCTTTAGCCGCTAAGAGTGTACGAGCCGGCCAGACAACAAGCGACGTTTACAAGCACAATAAGGATTGTTCCCCCCGCCACATTCTCTGCGGCAAATTTGTGATTTGCGACGAGGCGGAATTTGTGGCCTTGCTACGCCACATCGAGGCAATCGGGGAGCATCGCGATGATCTGGCGTTTGGTGTTCGGTTTGATCTGTGCTTCAAGCTTTGCCACCGTGACCGTCACGGATGCGACGGCGCAGCGCCGTCCGGGGAATTACGACCAAACCGTCACCGGCAACGATCCAGTCGCCAACTTCTTCGGCTTTGGCGGTGGCTCGAGCGGCGGCTCGCCAATTGCGCGCACGACGGTGAGCTTCCCCGACAATTACAAGCCCGGCACGATCGTGATCAGAGCCGGCGAGCGGCGCCTCTATCTCGTGCTCGGCAACGGCCAGGCGCTGCGCTACGGCATCGGCGTTGGACGCCAGGGCTTCGGCTGGAGCGGCGTGAAGCGCGTGAGCGCCAAGCGCGAATGGCCGGCCTGGACGCCGCCCGCGCAGATGCTGCGGCGCCGGCCCGATCTGCCGCGCCACATGGCGGGCGGTCCCGACAACCCGCTCGGCGCGCGCGCGCTCTATCTCGGCTCCTCGCTCTATCGCATCCACGGCTCGAACGAGCCCGAGACCATCGGACAGGCGGTGTCGTCAGGCTGCTTCCGGCTCACCAACGACGACGTCATCGACCTCTACGAGCGCGTGCCGGTGGGCGCGACGGTGATCGTGCAGCAGTGAGATCAGTCGTCGCTGGTAGGATGGGTTGAGCCGTAAGCGCGTTGACGCGCGTCCATAGCCCGTCGAAGACGGGCGTTGACGCCCTTCAGGACGCGCTATGGCGAAACCTATCAGTTTTCTCGCCTGCGATCGTTCAGCATCCCAGCGGTGGGTTTCGCTTTCGTTCAACCCACCCTACGTCAGCGCCCCAATCCCTTCTCACGCAGCTCGTCGAGATACGTCCTGCCAGTTGGCCTCGCGATCGCGGCCGAGCTCGCGCAGATAGTCCCAGCTGTAGATGCCGGTCGAGTGCATGTCGTCGAACACGAGCCGCACCGCGTAATTGCCGATCGGCTTCACCTCCAGGATCGCGACGTTCTGCTTGCCGCCGACGGTCTTGCGCTCGGCGGGCGAATGGCCCTGCACCTCGGCGCTCGGGCTGCGCACGCGCAGATATTCGGCCGCGAGGTCGAAGCTCTCGCCGTTGTCGAAGGCGACGGTCAGCGTCTTGCGGTCCTTGTGCAGCCGCAGCTCCGTCGGCCAGGGAGTTGATGAGGCGTCGGCCATCTGTCTCCTCGCGTCGTGCGAACTCCTCGCCTCATGCTGAGGAGCCCGCCAATGGCGGGCGCTCGAGGCATCGCAAGTCGGCTATAGGCGCTTGCGCTCGAATAGTGCCGATCTCGGACAATCGGAGATCGGTGGCGCCCCATCCTTCGAGACCCGGTCTTAGACCGCTCCTCAGGATGAGGCGAATATAGCGCTCAGTCGCCGGTCGCGCGGTGGCCGAGGCCGTGATTGGCCTGCCGCTCCGCCGGCGGATCGACGTGGAAGTCGATCACGCAGACGCCGCCCTTCTTGAGCACGTCGACGCCCTTGGCGATCGCGGCCGCGGCATCGGCCGGCGCTGGTCACCGGGCCGATGCCGACCGCGCCCTGCGCCTCGGCGAGCTTGGCGATGTTGGGCACCGGATCCTCCATGCGCAGGCCGATCCAGCGGTTCTTGACCTCGCGGCCGCGAGTGCGTGGCGACGTTGTCCTGATGCAGCTCGTCATTGAAGTAGGAGCGGTTGTTGTTGATCAGGACCAGGAGCGGAATGCGATGCTTCACCGCGCTCCAGATCGCGGTCGCGCCCATGCAGAAGTCGCCGTCGCCGAGCATCGAGATCGCGTAGCGGCCGGGAACTGGTGATGCAGCGCGAGCGCCGAGCCGACCGAGATGCCGGGGCCGGAGCCGAGCCCGCCGCCGCCGTCCTTGCCGAGATACGACATGCCGTTCTGCAGCGGCCAGACGTCGAACGGCCAGCCGCGGCCGAGCGTGCAGAAGGTCACGTTCTCGGGATCGTTGAACTGGTCGCGCAGCGTCTGCGCGATGTGCTCCATGGTGAGCGCGCCGCCGTTGGCCTGCCTTGGCCTTGGCCGGCACCTTCGCCTTCCACGGATCCTTGCGGCCCTCGCCGAGCGCCGCATTGAGCTCGGCCACCACCGACGTCGCCGGTCGACGCCATCAGCACGTCGACCGGTCGGCAGCGCCTGGTATTCCATGTTGGCGCCGGTGTGCAGGTTCTGGTCGAGCGTAGCAGGCGATGATCTTGGCCGTCGACCTTGCCGACGTTCTTGGCCTGACGCAGCGCGCCGCCGAGATCCATCCAGTCGAGCGCGAGGATGACGTCGGCCTCGCACATCAGCTGCGCGCGCATCCTTGCCGAGCACGTTGAACGGCTGCGTGTAGTGCGCGGCATGATCGGTCGGGAACATCGCGCCCTGCTTGAGATCGGTGAACACGCAGGCGCCGAGCCGCTCGGCGAGCCGGATGCGCGGCTGCCAGAACTCGTCCTGGCGCGAGCCGCGGCCGAACATGATCACCGGCTTCTTCGCGTTCGAGAGGATGCGCCACCGCCTCGTCGAGCGCCTCCTTCGACGGCCGCGGCGGCTTCGGCGGCCTGAAGCGCTTCACGTCCGGCCACTCCGGCTCCTTGTCGAGGCGCGTCTCCTGGAAGCCGGCGTCGAGACAGATATAGACCGGCGCGGTCGGCGCCGAGCGCGTCAGCAGGTTGGCGCGCGCCATGCGATTCCACCAGCGCATCCGGCGAGGTCGGCTGGTCGTCCCATTTGATGATCGAGCGGATATAGGCGCCCTGGTCGCGCGAGGTATGGATCCAGTCGATCCAGGGCCGGCGCTTCTCGGCCGCGACCGGGCCGGTCGCGCCCAGCACGATCATCGGCGCGCGGTCGCACCAGGCGTTGAACAGCCCCATCATGCCGTGCAGAAGCCCGACATTGCTGTGCAGCACGCAGGCCATCGGCTCGCCGGTCGCCTTGGCATAGCCGTGCGCGATCGCGACCGAATGATCCTCGTGCAGGCACAAGATGATGCCCGGGGTTCTCGTTGCCGAGATGATTGACCAGGCTGTCGTGGAACCCGCGATAGCTCGCGCCAGGGTTGAGGCTGATAAAGGGAATGCCGAAGCGGCGCAGCATCTGCGCCGCGATGTCGCTGCCCCAGGCGACCTTGTCGTCGGGCTTTCCTTCAATTCGATCCAAGTTTCATTGCTTCACCTCTCGTCGATTTGACCGCAGACTAGCTGCGAAAATGGGCCGCCGGTACATCCGATCCGCTGCTGGCGGAATCGCCGTCCGAATCTCGACGCTACCCCGTTGCCGTCGTGGCATGCCACGAACCCGTAGCCGTGCGGCACCTGTACGCGTCTGCGTTACGCCTCAAACGACTTTCCCATGACGCAAACTTCTGCTTACATAACGGAAAAGAGGGGTTGGCTACCACGGTTTGGCGGCTCCGACCAGTGGAGCGGTTCTGCGCAGGTCGAGTGCTGGCGAGTACGGGAGGAACGTTAAAGCTCACGTGCAATGGCTGCCGTCTATGAGGTCCAGGCCGTAGCAACTGACGTCGCTGCGGCCGCCGACCAGACGGCGTTTGCTTGCTTGCCGCGTGGGCGCGTGATCGAAGACGGGCGCGTTTGAGCGATCGATGACGCGTGCGTTGCGGGGCTTCGAATGAAACTGGGGATGAGCTGAGACATGGAAGCGATAACCGGCGAAATCGCCTTCATGGCGACGTCCGCGGGCAAGGCCTTCGTCATTCTGATGGATCCGGTCCGCCTGATGTATCTGGCGGCCGGCTGCATCATGGGTCTGGTGCTCGGGATCGTGCCGGGCATCGGCGGTCTCGCCGGAACGGCGATGCTGCTGCCGTTCACCTTCAACATGGACCCGTACACGGCGTTCGCGCTGCTGCTCGGGCCTTGGCTCGACCACCGCGACCGGCGATCCGATCCCGGCGATCCTGTTCGGCGTGCCCGGCGGCGCGGCCTCCGCCGCGACCGTGCTCGACGGCTTCCCGATGGCCAAGAAGGGCGAGGCCGGCCGCGCGCTCAGCGCCGCCTACATGTCGTCGCTGATGGGCGGCGTGTTCGGCGCCTTCCTGATGGCGATCTCGATCCCGATCCTGCGCCCGGTGATGCTGTTCCTGGGCTCGCCGGAGCTGCTCGCCTTCTCGGTGCTCGGCATATCGATGGTGGCGGTGCTGTCCGGCAACGCGCCGCTGCGCGGTCTGACCGCCGGCTGCATCGGCATCATGATCGCGATGATCGGCACCGACCCGCAGTCGGGCACGCTGCGCTGGACCTTCAACAGCCTCTATCTGTGGGACGGCCTGCCGCTGACGCCGCTGCTGCTCGGCGTCTTCGCGCTGCCCGAGCTCTGTGACTTGCTGATCGCGCGCACCGCGATCGCGGCCGACACCAGCGTCGGCCAACATCTACAAGGGCCAATGGCAGGGCGTGAAGGACTGCTTCAAGCACTGGTGGCTGATCCTGCGCTGCTCCTGGATCGGCGGCGGCATCGGCTCGATCCCGGGCATCAGCGCATCGGTGGTCGACTGGCTCGCCTATGGCCACGCGCTCAAGACCGAGAAGGGCGCCGCGCTGACCTTCGGCAAGGGCGACGTGCGCGGCGTGATCGCGTCCGAAAGCTCCAACAACGCCAAGGAAGGCGGCGCGCTGGTGCCGACCGTCGCCTTCGGCGTGCCGGGCAGCGCCACCATGGCGATCCTGCTCGGCGCCTTCCTGATCCACGGGCTCGTGCCGGGTCCCGACATGCTGACCAAGAACCTCGACATCACCTACGCGATGGTGTGGTCGGTGGCCTTGGCCAACATCCTCGGCGCCGGCATGTGCTACGCGTTCAGCCCGCAATTCGCCAAGCTCTCGGTCCTGCGCTTCAGCCTGATCCTGCCGGCCGTGCTCGGCATCGTCTATATCGGCGCGTTCGAAGCGACGCGGCAATGGGGCGACCTCTACTCGCTGCTCATCTTCGGCCTGCTCGGCTGGATCATGAAGCAGTTCAAGTGGCCGCGGCCGCCGCTCATTCTCGGCGTCGTGCTCGGCGACACGATCGAGCGCTATCTGTTCATCTCGGTCGAGCGCTACGGCATCAGCTGGTTCGCCCGCCCGGTGGTGGCGATCCTGTTCATCATCGCCATCATCGGCCTGGTGCGGCCGTTCCTGCAGGACATCCGCATCCACGGCGGCCTCAAGAAGATGCTGACGAGCTTCCAGGCGCCGCAGTTCCATGTCTCGCAGCTGTTCACGATCTTCATGATCGCGGTCATCGGCGCCGGCGTGCTGATGGCGCTGAGCTGGGACTTCAGCGCCAAGATCGTGCCGCTCGTCGTCGGCACCGTCGCGCTGCTCGCGGCCGGGACGAGCCTGTTCAACGACATGTGCCGCAAGCCGGAAGCCGGCATCGGAGAGCCTCGCCGACCAGGCCATCCAGAGGTCGAGCGCCAGATCGGCCAGCGGCAATCTGGCGGCGACGGCAACGTGGCGGCGGTCGCGATCAGAAGATCCACATGGATCTGACGTCCGACACCGCGCATCTGCCGACCGAGCTCATCATCAAGCGGGCGGCGCGCTTCTTCGGCTATCTGCTCGCCTTCATGGGGGTGATGTCGGTGATCGGCCTCATTCCGACGATCGCGCGTCTTCGTGGTGTTCTTCATGCGCTACGAAAACAGCGAGCGCTGGACGCTGATCATCACCTACGCGATCGTCCTGGTCGTCTCGATCACGTTCGTGTTCGAGCACGTCATGCACATTCCCTGGCCGCCGACCTTCCTGGGGCAATGGTTCCCGGAGCTGAAGGCTTCATCCCATCGCTTTCGTGATGCCGATCCAGGACAGCAGAGAGGATAGCTCGAATGATACAGATCGATCCTGATTCAATTCCTGATGCAGGCCGGCGGCCTGTTCGCCTGGGTTTGCATCGTGGCGGCTGTCTACGCGGTGGTGGAGAAAGCCCTCGGTGGACCCGCCGATCAGGACGTGCCGACCCCCATGTAACGGCGACACGTCCGGAACATCAAAAAGATCGGGCCGGCCCGCATGCGCGTGGCCGGCCCGTTTGTTTGTTAAGAAGCAGAGACTTATTCAGCGGCCTGCAGCGTGCCCGAGGTGTGGCCGCGTCGCTTCGATATCGGAGAGGTCCGGCAAGCCGTAGTGCAACAGCAAAGTCTCTTCGCTGGCCTCGATAGTGGCTCGCTCATCCGCCAAGACATAGACCGTCGAGTATTGCTTGAGCGGCTCGCCCGCGCAGGCGCCGGCACCCGACAGCACCAGATAGACGCCATGGCCCACGGCCTCGAAGCGCGCACCGGCCTCGAGCTTGAACAGGCCGGCCTGCGTGCGGCGCTCGGTCCACACGCCGAACAGCTTTTCCGACACGCCCTTGGCGCCCTTGCACCGGCGCCCAGTCGAAATGCGCCGAATCCAGCGAGATCGGCGCGGCGTATCGACCCTTGGGGTAGTGCATCTCGCGGCCGTGCACGTGCTCCCAGATCGCCTGGTACGCGTCCATGTTGCGCTTGCCGGGAACGCCCTCGCGGCGATGGAAGACGCCGTCCTTGAACTCGCCGAACTGCTTGAGCTCCTCCATGCCGGCCTTGACCTCGCGCGGCAGCAGATAGCCGGAGCCGCTGGCGCCGCCGAACTGCAGCACCGCGCAATAGATGTCGGTCTCGTTGACCTGCGGGCCGTAGTGCACGCCCTCCGGATAGTAGCCGAGCATGCCGGCCTTGAGCGGCCCGTCCTGGCCGTAGTCGGACTCGCCTTCGATCATGTAGCGGTACTGGTCGAAATTGTGCCGGTGGCGCGGGCCGGAATAGTCGGTGCCGAGGCGGCTGAGCGAGAACTTGAAATTGCCCGGCGTGCCGGGCTTCCCCTCCACGATAGTCCGCGAATGAAAGTGCCGCCACGATGTTCAAGGCCGCGCACTTCGGGGGTTGTTTCAAGCTGCACGACTTTCATGGAAATGCTCCTGCAATCAAACCTCAAGCTTTACGCCAAGTGGCGTATTTTCCGTTCAAGCATGATCATGCTCTAAAGCCCGCGCCCCGCAATGATCGCCTGGGTGCGATCGACCACGTCCTTGGGCGTGGCCATGATCTGCATGACCGCCTGCTGGACCTCTTCGCCACCCATGGGATCGATTTCGGACCCGCCCCTCTCGGCATCCGCCAGGAACGCCGCATCTTTCATGGTCTCGTCGAAGGCGCGCCGCAGCAGGCGCACGCGTTCCTCGGGAACCCCGGGGGGCGCCGCCAAAGGCCGTGTGATCGTGAGCGACAGCGACATGAAACGCGCGATCGGCTCGTACACTGGATTGCCCGCCACCAGGTCGTTGAGGAGTGGCGTATGCATCAGGTCGGGATCCTTGCGCAAACCGATCTGCATGAGAACATTGAACCTGTGGCCACGAACCTCGGCGGGCGAGCTGGCCTTGTAGCTCGCCCAGGTGTTGGCGCCACGGCCATGCAGCTCACCTCGGGCCATCGCGAGATTCATCTCGGCGCCGCCCTTGTAGCCATAGATGATCCGGAAGCGGGTTCCCAGCAGCGCATTGAGGAGGTTGGGAATCTGCACCGAGATCGAGCCGGCGCCGGTCGAGCCGACGGTGACATCGCGCAGCTTGGCATCCTCGATCGCCGCAACGCCGGTGGCATGCCAGGTGACGGTCACGATGTTGGACTGGCTGAGGTTCCCGATCCACGAGAAATCCCGCAGCGAGACCTGCATTCCCGGCTGGCCGGTCGCTTCGTGGACCAGCAACCCCTGGCTCACCAGCGTCAGATAGGTTCCGTCGCGCGGCGCCACGCGGCCGGCCTGATTGAACGCCAAGAGCCCCCCGGCACCCGGCATGTTGACCACAACGATCGACGGCCGGCCTGGAATATGCCGGGGCAGATGCCGCGCCAGGAGACGGAGATAGGTGTCATAGCCGCCGCCGGGACCGGTATGGGTCGAGATCGAGATGGTCTTGCCCGCGTAAAAATCCTCGGCCACAGCCGGCACGGCCTCGCCGAGGGCGACGACCGTCAGGGCAAGGCGGATCAGCGGCGTCGGTGACTGCATCGCGCTCCGAACTTCTGCCCCGCGGACTTTGCCTCACGGGTACTCACACCATGCCCAACACTATAGCGGCCCTGCAGCCCGACCGCCATGCCGTCGCGGGGCCCAGACTTGCCAATGCCGGGGAAATGTCGCACGAAACTTTCGCAGCCCGCACTCACGGGCCACGATGTCATCGTGGTTAAAAAGGCAGCGAAGGCAAGAATGACGGGGGAGTAGACTTGGAAGTCGGAGGACATTTGGGGGCGACCTCGCCAGCCTGTTCCGATCGCCCGCGAGCGTGCTTGCGCCCGTCCTCGGTCGCGATCGTCGGCGCCTCCGAGCGCGGCGCAGTGGCAGCGGCATGATCTACCGCAACCTGCGCGACTACAACTATCCCGGCCGCGTCTTCCTGGTGAATCCGCGCCAGAAGGAGGTGTGGGGCGAGCGCTGCTATCCCGTCGCTGCGCGAGCTGCCCGAGCGGGTCGACCACGCCATGGTGATCGTGCCGGCGCCGGCGGTCGCCGGACGTGCTCGACGACGCCGATGCGGCCGGCGTGACGTCGGCCACCGTCTATGCGGCCGCGATGGGCGACGGCCACGATCCGGAATCGAAGAAGCGCGGCGCCTGGCTCAAGGATTTCCTCGAGCCGCAGCAAGCTGCGCATCGCCGGCCCCAACTGCATGGGCGCGCACAGCTATCACGAGCGGCTGTTCGCCTATCCCAACACCGAGCTCGGCACGTTTCCCGGCCGGCTCGGTCGGCGCGCATCTTCCAGTCCGGCGGCACGCTGCAGTTCTGGCTGCGCACCGGCGCCGACCGCGGCCTGCGCTTCTCCTACGGCATCACCTCGGGCAACGAGGCCGACCTCGATCTCGCCGACTATCTGAACTTCCTGGTCGACGATCCGAACACGCACCAGATCGCGCTGTTCATCGAGGGCATCCGCCGGCCGGACGCCTTCATGCACGCGGCCGGCCGCGCGCTCGCGGCCGGCAAGCCGATCATCGCGATCAAGACCGGCGCCACCGCGAAGTCGCGCCGGCCGCGCAGTCGCACACCGGCGCGATCGGCGGCGACTATGCGGCCTATCTGGCGATGTGCGAGCGCTACGGCATCGTCAACTGCCGCTCGCTCGACGACATGCTGGAGACCGCGCTCGCCTTCGACGGCGGCCGGCTGCCGAAGGGGCCGCGCATCGGTTTCGTCACCACCTCGGGCGGCACCGTCGATCTGCTCTACGACTACGCGGAGGCGGAAGGCGCGGTGATGCCGGACTACGCGCCGCAGACGCTCAAGGCCCTGATGCCGTTCATGCAGGAAGGCATCGAGCCCAAGAACCCGCTCGACCTCGGCATCCCGATGGGGCTCAAGCACGCCGCCGGCGTCTGCGAGGTGGTGGCGAAGGACCCCAACGTCGACATGATCGCCTGGGCCGCCATGCTGCCGAGCAAGGCCGGCGCCTGGGACGGCGTCGAGGCGCTGCAGGCGATGGTGCAGCGGCACCGACAAGCCGATCGTCGGCTTCGGCCGCATGAGCTATCAGATGACGCCGGAGGCGGTGGAGGCGCAGAAGGCCGCGGGCTTTCCGTTCCTGCAGGGGCTCGAGCCGACGCTGCGCGCGATGAACGGGCTCTGGTTCCACGCGCAGCGCGCAGCGGCACGCGCCGCCGGCTGCTGCCCCCTGCCCCGCCGAGCGATCTCTCGCCGGCGACGCTCGACGCGACGCTCGCGCGCTACGGCATCGCGCTGCCGAAGAGCCGCGACGGTCGCGAGCCGCGGCCGAAGCCGCGGCGGCGGCCGAAGCGATCGGCTTTCCGGTCGCGCTGAAGATCCGCTCGCCCGACATCCTGCACAAGACCGAGGCCGGCGGCGTCGTGCTCGATCTGCGCAGCCGCGAGCGCGGTGCTGCAGCCGCCGCCGACGCGCTGATGGCGGCCGCGCGCGCGTTCCATCCGGACGCGCGCATCGACGGCTTCCTGGTGCAGGAGATGGTGTCGGGCGTCGAGGCGATCGTCGGCGCGCGCAACGATGCGCTCTACGGCCCGATGCTGCTGGTCGGCGCCGGCGGCGTGCTGGTCGAGCTCGCGCAAGGACGCGGCGCTGCGGCTCCTGCCGGTGACGGCGCGACGACGTGAGCGCGATGATCGACGGCCTCAAGCTCAACAAGCTGCTCGCCGGCTTCCGCGGCCGAGCCGCCGGCCGACCGCGCGGCGCTCGAAACGACCGTGCTCGCGCTCGCGCAGTTCTATCTCGATCACCGCGCGCGCATCGAGGACATCGAGATCAATCCGCTGATGGTGCGCACCGAACGGCGCGGTCGCGGTCGACGTGCGCGTGATCTGGCGAGAGATAGCACGACACGTGAGCAGGGAGACAAGCCTGATGGATTTCCAGCTTCCCGAAGAACTGCGGATGTTCAAGGAGATCGCTGCGGCGTTTCGTCAACAACGAGCTGATCCCGGTCGAGCGCGCAGACCGTCACGGCCGAGGGCGAGGAGATCAAGCCGGAGTTCCTGTCGACGCTTCCAGCAGCGCGCCAAGGACCTCGGCATCTGGATGATGGAAGTGCCGGAGGAATACGGCGGCGCCCGGCCTGTCGCTGTTCCAGCGCGCGCATCGTGGTCGAGGAGCTCTCGCGCACGATCGCGCTGCCGGCGCGCGGCGAAGGCATCACCGGCCCGTCGGTGCGCCACATCCTGTTCACGCTCACCGGCGAGCTGAAGGAGAAGTATCTGCTGCCGGTGCTGCGCGGCGAGAAGAAGGTCGCGCTTCGCGCAGACCGAGCCCGACGCCGGCTCCGATCCCGGCGGCATGCGCACCACCGCCGTGCGCGACGGCAACCACTACGTCATCAACGGCACCAAGCGCTTCATCACCGGCGCCAACAAGGCGCACTTCATGCAGCTCATGGCGGCGACCGACCGCGCCAAGGGCTCGCACGGCGGCATCTCGTGCTTCCTGGTCGACATGGACACGCCCGGCGTGAAGCTCGGCACCTCCTATCAGACCATGATGGGCGACCGGCCGTGGGAGATCATCCTCGACAACGTGCGCGTGCCCGCGACCCAGCTCATCGGCGAGGAAGGCAAGGGCTTCGGCCTCGCGCAGAAATGGCTCGGCGCCGGCCGCATCAAGCACGGCGCGCGCGCGCTCGGCGTCGCCGAGCGCTGCCTGGAAATGGCGACGTCCTACGCCAAGCAGCGCTCGACCTTCGGCCGTCCGCTCGCCGACCGGCAGGCGATCCAGTGGAAGCTCGCCGACATGTATATCGAGCTGCAGGCCGCGCGGCTCCTGGTCTACAAGGCCGCGAGCCGCCTCGACGCCGGCGAGGACGCGCGCGAGGACTGCTACGTCTGCAAGTACTACGCCGACGAGATGGCGTTCCGCGCCGCCGACGAGTGCATGCAGATCCACGGCGGCATCGCGCTCACCACCGACCTGCCGATCGAGAAGATGTGGCGCCAGCAGCGCAGCTACCGCATCACCGAAGGCGCCAGCGAGGTGATGAAGATGGTGATCGCCCGCCACGTGCTGAAGACGTACGGCTGAAGGGCCAGCAATGATCCAAGTTCGACAGATCTCGCACGCGACCTTCGAAACGCCCGATCTCGAGGCGCAGATCGAGCACTTACACCAAGGTCACCGGCCTCGTGGTGGCGGCGCGCGAGAAGGATCGCGCGCTGCTCACCAGCCAAGGCTCGGGCAGCTCGTGCTGCAGCTCAAGCAGCGGCGAGCGAGCGCGCTGCGCCAAGCTCGCCTTCCAGGTCGACGCCGAACTCCGATTTTGGCGAGATGCGCCGTTTCCTCACCTCGCAGGGCATCAAGAGCGAGGATGCGCAGCGACGATATCCCCGGCATGCCGAAGCTGCTCGCCTTCGAGGACATCAAGGGCACGACCATCGAACTTCTGACCGAATGGCGTTATCTGACGCCCAACCAGTCGATCGCCGGCGTCGCGCCGTTCAAGCTCGGCCACGTCGCCTTCGTGGTGCCGGACGTGCAGGCCGTCGCCGACTTCTATCAGCGCATCCTCGGCTTTCGCGTCTCCGACTGGATCGAGGACATGTTCGTGTTCATGCGCTGCAACCCGGATCACCACATCGTGAACTTCGTCAAGGGCAAGCGCGCCAACCTGCACCACATCGCGTTCCAGCTGCGCGACTTCTCGCACCTGGAGAACGGCTGCGACGTGCTTTCGCAGAACCGCATCCCGATCATCTGGGGACCGCTGCGGCACGGCCCCGGCCACAACGTGTCGATCTATCATCGCAATCCCGACGAGCAGGTGATCGAGTTCTTCGCCGAGCTCGATCAGATTCTGGACGAGGAGCTCGGCATCTTCGATCCGCGCCCCTGGCACGAGGACCAGCCGCAGCGGCCGAAAGTCTGGACGCGCGCCAACCGCTCGATCGCCGGCTGGGGCCCGCCGCCGAGCCCCGACTGGCACATGAATCCCGACGAGTAGGGGTTGAGGCAGCGCGCGCTGCAATGTTACGCGTGCCGCAGTCTCCGTTCGTCCCCGCGCAAGCGGGGACCCATCGCTACAATCGCGGCACCAGATGCCGTCGCTTCCTACTTCACATCCAATATCACCTTGGCGCGCGCGAGCACGGCCGGCGGCGTATTGGCGATCATGTCGGAGAATTTCTGCGCCTCCTCGCCGGTCGACGGGCTGATGTCCATGCTGGACTTGGCGGCTTCCGCCAGGAACGCCGGGTCCTTCATGGTGGCGTCGAAGGCGCGGCGCAGCGCCTGCACGCGATCAGGCGGCGTGTCGGGTGTCGTCACATAGGCGCGGTTGATCGGGATGTCGGCCGAGATGAACTGCAGCACCGCGCGGTCGTCGTCGTTCTTCGCGAGCTCCGTCATGGTCGGAACGTCGGCCAGTTCAGCGATGCCGCTTGAGCGCAATCTGGACCAGGATGAAGATCTTCTTCTCGGCGAGCCACTGCGGATGGGTCGACTTCCAGGACGCCCAGGAATTCGAGCCACGTCCGCCCACCTCGCCGCGCTCCATGGCGAGGTTGACGTCGTTGCCGCCCGGATAGCCGGACACGATCTTGAACTTGGTGCCGACCAGCTCGTTGAGCGCCTTCGGATAGTAGACCGACGAGGTCGCGGTGCCGGGCGCACCGACGACGAGCTCCCGGGTCATCACGTCCTGGATGGTCTTGATGCCGGTCGTGTGCCAGGAATTGATGACATTGGGCGTGTCGGTCGTGTTGCCGATCCAGAAGAACTTGCGGGTGTCGTACTCGACATTGGCGCCGCCCAGCGCCTGATAGGCCGACATGTTCTGCATGATGGCGTGGAGCACGGTGCCGTCGCGCGGCGCCTGGTGGCAAGCCAGTTCGCGGCCTGCACGCCCACGGCGCCCGGCATGTTGCGCGGGATGATCGCGGGCTCGCCCGGGATGTGGCGGCCGATGTGGCGCGCGAGCAGGCGCGCGCGCAGGTCATAGTCGCCGCCCGGGGCGGTCGCGATCACCATGCTGATCGTCTTGCCGCGATAGAAATCGGCGACCGACTGGGCCCCCGCGGTTGACGACGCACAGCGCCGACAAGGCAAGGATGGCTCGCACCAATGGCTGCCTTGAACGTGACGCATCTTGCGTTTCCCTCCTCATGCTCGCTCGGCATTATGTCTGCCCGCGTGTCAGCACGGGATCGATCAGTATCAGCTTTCGACGCAGCGTGCTGAACGCTGGACTGGTCGCCGCAGGGGTGGGTTGACGCATGAGCGACGGCGCGCTACCGGCTGGGCGTCGACGTCGGCGGCACCCACACCGACCTGGTGCTGCTCGACACGGCGACCGGCGAGCTCATGGTCGAGAAGGTGTCGAGCACGCCGAAGAATCCGGCGCTCGGCGTGCTCAACGGCGTCGCGCAAGTTCGTCGCGCGCGGCATCGCGCCCGGCGACATCGAGTTCTTCGCCCACGGCACCACCATCACCACCAACGCGCTGCTGGAGATGCGCGGCGCCAAGGTCGGGCTGCTGATCACCAAGGGCTATCGCGCGGTGCAGGAGGTGCAGAACCAGGCGCGCGACGGCAACCTGTTCGACTATTTCTACGCCAAGCCGCAGCCGATCGCGCCGCAGAGCCTCACCAAGGAAATCCCCGAGCGCTCGGACTATCGCCGGCAACGTGCTCGTGCCGCTCGACCGCGAGGCCGTGCGCGCGCGCGGCGCGCGAGCTGAAGGCCGCGGGCGTCGAGTCGATCGCGGTCTGCTACCTGTTCTCGTTCATGAACCCGGCGCACGAGGAGGACGACGCGCGCGCTCATCCACGAGGAATTCCCGGGCGTGCATGTGTCGCTGTCGAGCGAGGTGCTGCCGCGCATCCGCGAATGGGCGCGGCTCTCGACCACGCTGCTCAATGCCTATCTCGAGCCGGTGATGGTGCACTACATCGATCATCTCAATCGCGGCCTCGACGACGCCGGCGTCGGCACCGCAGCAGCGCTTCCTGATGCAGTCGAACGGCGGCGTGATGCCGTTCTCGGCCGCGATCGCCGGCGGCCGCACGGTGCACACGCTGTTCTCCGGCCCCGCCGCCGGCGCGCAGGCCGCGCGCCTATCTCGCCGAGGACGACGCGCGCGCCGGCCTCGTCACCCTCGACATGGGCGGCACCTCGGCCGACATCGCCTTCATCGAGGGCGGCGTGCCGCTCGAAACCACCGAGGGCGATGATCGCGCGCCGCCAGATCGACGTGCCGGCGCTCGACATGACCTCGATCTCGGCCGGCGGCGGCTCGATCGCCTGGGTCGACGGCGGCGGCTTTCTCAATGTCGGCCCGCAGAGCGCGGGCGCCGATCCGGGCCCGGCCTGCTATGGACGCGGCGGCACGCGGCCGACCGTCACCGACGCCGACATCGTGTGCGGCTATCTCAACCCGGACTATTTCCTCGGCGGCGCGCAGACGCTCGACGTCGCGGCGGCGCGCGCCGCGCTCAAAGCGCACGTCGCCGATCCGCTCAAGATGGACGTGCTCGAGGCCGCGGCCGGCATCCAGCGCATCGTCGACATGCGCATGGCCGACGAGGTGCGCGTGTTCGCGGCCAAGCGCGGCGTCGATCTCTCCGCCTTCACGCTGCTGCCGTTCGGCGGCGCCGGCGCGGTGCACGCGGCCGCGGTCGCCGCAGGAGCTCGGCATGCGGCGCATTCTGGTGCCGCCGCGGCCGGGCGCGTTCTCGGCGCTGGGCCTGCTCTGCACCGACGTGGTGCACGACTACATCCGCTCCGAGCTGCGGCCGCTCGCCGAGGTCGGCGCCGAGCACGCCGAGGAGCATTTTCCGCGAGCTCGAAGCGCAAGGCGCGCGAGGAGCTGGCGGCCGAGGGCATGGACCCGGCGGCGGCGCGCTTCGCGCGCGAGCTCGACCTGCGCTACACCGGCCAGGGCTATGAGCTGCGCACGCCGCTCGATGGGCTGTTCACGGACCGGCTGACGGCGGACGTCGCTCGCGGCGGCGCGCGAGCGCTTCGACGAGCGCCACGCGCAGATCCACGGCCACGCCGCCAAGGAGCGGCCGGTCGAGGTGGTGAGCTATCGCGTGCGCGTGCGCGTCACGGTGCCGAAATACGAGCCGCGCGCGGAGCCGGCGCCGGCCGTCGCCGCGCCGCCGCGACGTCGCCGTCAAGGGCAAGCGCGCGCATTCATTTCGGCGGCAAGCACATCGGTCGAGGCGACGCTCTACGAGCGCGACCGGCTCGACATCGGCAGCGACCATCGACGGGCCCGCCATCGTCGAGCAGTTCGACGCCACCACCGTCATCCCGCCAGGCTGGACCGGGCGCGTGGATGGGTATCGCAATCTGATCTTGGAAGGAGAAATGTAGCCCGGATTGAGCCCTAGCGAAATCCGGGACCAACCAGAGCCCCGCGGGTTTCGCTCCGCTCTACCGGGCTACAAGAGGTTGACCATGGACGCCATCACCATCCAGATCCTGCGCAACAAGATCGCGAGCCTGGTCGATGAGATGCACTATCATTTCTATCGCTCGGGCTATTCCACCATCATCCGCGAGTCGCGCGACTTCTCCTGCGTGATCCTCGATCGCGACGGCCGCCTGATCGTGGCGCCGCCGATGTTCTTCCATGCGCCGGTCTATCGCCATCTCGTCGGCCGCATCCTCGAGGTCTACGGCAAGGCGGGCGCGATCGGCGAAGGCGACGTGTTCGTCTCCAACCATCCCTACGAGGGCGGCCTGCCGCACGTCTCCGACATGGCGTTCGTCGCGCCGGTCTTCGCCGACGGCCGCATCGTCGCCTTCTCCGGCTCGATCGCGCACAAGGCCGACGTCGGCGGCGCGGTGCCGGGCTCGACCTCGGCCAACGCGACCGAGATGTATCACGAGGGCCTGCTGCTGCCGCCGGTGAAGATCTGGGAAGCCGGACAGCCCGCAGCCCGACATCGAGCGCATCATCCTCACCAACAGCCGCCAGCCCGAGCTGGTGCGCGGCGACATCCACGCGCAGATCGCGGTCACGCAGATGGGCGCGGCGCGCGTCAAGGAGCTGTGCGGGCGCTTCGGTGCCGACGACCGTGACCGACGCGTTTGCGGCGATCCTCAAGGGCGCCGCCGACGAGCTGCGCGCCGCGATCGCGAAGCTGCCGGAAGGCGACGTCATCGGCCGAAGGCTTCCTCGACAGCGACGGCGTCGTGGTCGACAAGCCGATCAAGCTCGCCGTCACGGTCGCGATCAAGGACGGCCTCGCGCATTTCGATTTCTCCGACAGCGATCCGCAGGCCAAGGGGCCGGTCAACCTGCGGCCCTCGATGGTCGAGGCCTGCGTGTTCTATGCGCTGATCGGCAGCCTCGGCCCGAACCTGCACTTCAACGACGGCATGCGCGACGTGGTGCGGCTCACGTTTGCGCCGCGCACCATCACCAATGCCGACCCGCCCGCGCCGGTGTCGAGCTATCAGATGGTCAACCTGCTGCTGGTCGACGTGATCCTGGAGGCGCTCGCGCATTTCAATCCGCGCCGCGCGATCGCGCATTCGGGCGCGTCGAGCGCGCTCGGCATCGCCTGGAGCAAGCCGCGGCCCGGGCCAGACCAACATGCAATACGAGATCGCGGGCTCGGCCTACGGCGGCGGCATGGGCCACGACGGCGCGACCGCGACCGCGACGCACCTGAGCAACCTGCACACCACGCCGATCGAGATTCTCGAATCCGAGTTTCCCTGCCGCATCACGCGCTTCGATCTCGTGCCGGATTCCGGCGGCGCCGGACAGTGGCGCGGCGGGCTCGCGATGCGGCGCGAATACGAGCTGCTGGAAGACGCGACCGTCATCCGCCGCTTCAACAAGACGCGCTTTCCGCCCAAGGGCGTCGCCGGCGGCCAGCGCCGGCGAGCGCGCCCGCTTCGTGGTGCGGCTCGGCACGCAAGCAGGAGTTCGAGACGCCGGCCTCGGCGCGCGTCGAGATGCGGCGGGCGAACGTTTCCTGCTGCAGAGCGCGGGCGGCGGCGGCTACGGCGATCCGGGCAAGCGCGACCGCAAGGCGCTTGCGCGCGATGTTGCCGAGGGCTATGTCTCGCCGGAAGCCGCCAAGAGCGACTATGGAATAACGCGCTCCTGATGGATGGCCCGCCGTGCGCCGGGCGCGACGCCTCAGCGCTTGCCCATGGTCCGGCACAAGGATATGTCGGAGGTGATAACACGGAAGGAAACGTTCATGTCATTCTCCAGCTGGCGCGGCGTCGTCGGGCATGGTCAATCCGACCATGCGGCCCGGCATGACCGAGGAGGTCTGCCGGCTGCTGCCCGAAGGCATCGGGCTCATTCCGCTGTTCCTCAACATCAGCCGCGGCACCGAGGACGAGTTCGAGACCATGATGCCGCACTACGAGAAGCTCGTCGCGGTGCTGGCCGAGCAGAAATGCGACCTCATCCATCCCAACGGCGCGCCGCCGTTCATGGTGCATGGCTTCAAGGGCGAGGCCAAGATCGTCGCCGCCTGGGAGAAGAAATACAAGACGCCGATCATCAGCGTGGCGCAGAACCACGTGCGCGCGCTCAAGGCGGTCAAGGCCAAGAGCTTCGTCGGCGCCACCTATTTCCCCGAGAAGCTCAACACGATCTTCGCGCAATACTTCACCGATGCGGGCTTCAAGGTGCGCGGCATGGACGGCATCGACGTGCCGTTCAACAAGGTGCAGGAGCTCTCCGGCGAGCAGATCTACGCCCACATCAAGAAGAGCTTCCTCAAGGCACAAGGGCGCCGACGCGATCTACATGCTCGGCTCCGGCTGGCGCACGCTGCCGATCATCGAGACGCTCGAGCAGGACCTGCAGGTGCCGGTGGTGCATCCGGTCACCGCGCGCGTCTGGGAGTTCCAGAAGCGGCTGCATGTGCGCGAGCCGCGCAGCGGCTTCGGATGCATGTTGAGGGATCTGCCCGAGTGTAGCCGGATGAGCGCAGCGAAATCCGGGACCCGATGAGCTGAACGCCGCTCCCGGGTTTCGCTGCGCTTAACCCGGGCTACGAAACGAATAAATAGGAGAGACGTCCGATGATGGCAAGAACACTGGCGGCTATGCTGGGCGGCCTGTCCCTGGGATTGATCGCGATGCCATCCGCAAACGCGCAGACCGTCGAGCAGTTCTACAGCGGCAAGACCATCACCGTGCTGGTCGGCACCTCGCCCGGCGGCATCAACGACATCACGGCGCGCTTCGCGGCCAAGCATTTCGGCCGCTTCATCCCGGGCAATCCGCTCATCAGTCGTGCAGATATACGCCGGGCGGCGGCGGCCTCGTCACTGCCAACCGCATCTACAACGCGTCCGAGCGGGACGGCACCGTGCTCGCCAAGCTCGAGCGCGCGACGCCGCAGCTCGCCATTCAGGGTTATCCGCAGGCGCAGTTCGATCCGACCAAGCTCGTCTGGCTCGGCAGCATGTCGTCCTATGCGGACGATGCCTACCTGATGCTGATCAACGCCGATCATCCGGCGAAGAGTCGTCGACGACATCAAGCCCGGCGGCGCCCAGAAGCTCACGCTCGGCGCCAACAACGCCGCGTCCAGCAATCTCATCTTCGGCATCATCGCCAAGGAGGTGCTGCGCCTCAATCTCAACGTGGTGCGCGGCTATACGGGCGCTGCGCCCCTGTTCCTCGCGATGCAGCGCAAGGAGATCGACGGCCAGCTCGTCGGCATGAGCTCGGTCAAGACCGGCCAGCGCGAGATGTGGGACAAGCGCGCGTTCCGTGCGCTGCTGCAGTTCGGCCGCACCACGCGCCATCCCGAGTTTCCCGACGTGCCGACCGGGCGCGAGCTCGCGCCAAGCCCCGACATGCTGTCGCTGATCGAGTTTGCCGAGATCCCGTTCTTCATGTCGCTGCCGTTCGTCGCGCCGCCCGGCGTGCCGGCCGATCGTGTGAAGGCGCTGCAGGACGCCTTCATGGCGATGTGCCGCGACCCGGGAGTCCTGGACGAAGCGGCCAAGCTCGGGATCGACATGAGCCCGATCAACGCCGAGCAGATTCTCCAGCTGGTCGGTCGCATGGCGGCGACGCCGAAGGACGTGATCGCGCGCTACAATGTGATTGCGGGAGAAAAAAACTAGCTCCGCGAGCTTGCGACGGCACGCCGATCAAGAACCGCGTGAGCTCGCCCTCAGAGACGAAAGCGCGTGCCGAACTCGGTCGATGACCGGCTCCCAACGCCGGTCGGCGGCTTGGCGAAACAGCTTGGCCGTCGGATACCAAGGGCTGTCCTCTCGGTCGATAAGCCAGCGCCAGTCGGGCACGAACGGCAACAGAATCCAGACCGGCTTTCCGAGCGCGCCAGTCAGGTGAGCCACGCTGGTGTCGACCGAGATCACAAGATCGAGGGCGGCGACGACGGCCGCGGTCTCTGAGAAATCGGAAAAGAACTGCCCGGCCATCACGAGATTGCCAAGCCCACGCAGCGCCGGCTCGTCCTCGGGTCGCATCTCCGTCTGCAAGCTGACGAATGTCACATCGCAATCGAATAGCGGACGCAGCAACTGCGCCGCGATCGAGCGGTTGCGGTCGTTGACGTGGCTCGCGTTTCCGGACCAGACCAAGCCAATCCTTGGCTTCTCGCCCGCTCCGAGACGCTCGTGCCAGACGGGAGGGAGCGGCGGCGCCGACAAGTACGGCGTATTCGCCGGAATGCTTTCCAGCGTCGTACCAAAGGCCAGCGGCAAGCTCGACAGCGGACAATGCACATCGAAGTCGGGCAGACGGTCGTCCCTGGTCATGCACAGAGCCACGCTGCTCATGCCGCCGATCAGCGTGCGCAGGGGCTTCTGGACCCTCGCGACCACGCGCGCACCGCGCGCGGCGAGCAACGGGATGTAGCGGGCGAAATGAATGGTGTCGCCAAACCCCAGGTCGGCATGAACCAGAATAGTCTTGCCGTCGAGGGGCGTTTCGCCAAGCCAGAGCGGCTGCGCGAAGGTTGCGGCGGCAATGCCGAGGGCGGCGACCTTCTGGCGCCATTCCGCCTTGGCGAAGCCTTGGGCGAGATCGCCGGTCAGCAGACGTAACGTCGCCTCGTTCCAATGGGCTGGTGCATAGTCCGGGCGGATTTGCTGCGCCTGACTATAGGTCGCGAGCGCCTCGCCGAAGCGCGCCAAGTCCTGCAGGGTGGCCCCCTGGTTCACGACCGCTTCGACATAGTCAGGCTTCAGCGCTGCCGCGCGCGTGAAGCACTCCAAGGCCTCGTCCAACCTTCCCATGGCCCTCAGCACACAGCCGCGGCCGTTCACAATCTCAGGGCGGTCCGGCACGAAGACAAGAGCAAGATCGAAGCTCTCGAGCGCTTCGTCAAAGCGCTTGAGCTCAGAGAGCGCGAGCCCGCGGTTGTTGAGCGCACCCGCATCGCCGGGCGTGCTCGCGAGCAGCCGATCATAGTCGGCCACGGCCTCATCCCAGCGGCGAAGATCGTAGAAGGTGTCGCCGCGAAACTTGAGCGCCGCCGGAAAATCGCTCTTCAGCGTGAGCGCAGCGCCGAAGGCTGCGACAGCATCGAGCGGCTGTCGCAGCGCCAGCAAGGTCAGGCCACGGTTGATATGCGCCTCGAGATAGTCCGGCTTGCGACGCAAGGCCCTGTCATACATCGCCAGCGCCTCCTCGAACCTTTGCTGGTTGCGGAGGGCAACGGCGAGATTGGAATAGTATAGCGGATTGCGCTTGTCGGACGAGATCGCGCGCCGAATGAGGGACTCGGCTTCGCTCGGGCGCTCGTTGAGAAAAGTCACCCCCAGAAGATGCAGCGCGTCCGCCTGGCGCGGATCGATCGTCAAGACGACCTGATAGGTGTCGCGCGCCAGTTGGAGATTGCCGGCACGGTGCTGTGCGAGACCGGCCGTGAGCAGATCAGAGACCTGCGGTGTAAACGTGCCGGCCTGGTGGCGTTGCTTTTCGAGACGGGGCTCGTTGCGAATCATTGTCCGCATAGTGGTCTTTTAATACCACCGTTGACCAGTGTTTTTTGCTCCTACGCTGAGACTGCAAATAACGCCATGGGGAAATGTACCGTGAACCTAACCCCTTCGGCTCAATTCGAATTTCGATGTTTGATATCGGGCCGGTAAGGGTTGACCGTGATCCGGCGCGGTGATTCCGTGGCGTGGTAGCGATTCGTCACTTGTGCTCGGGAAAAGCATTGATCAACCCTGGAGGCGGTGATGGTCGTGGCTGACCGCGCCCTTGCGCTTGCCGGCAAAACCGATACAGCACGCTGGTCCAACCCCGCCTCATTCGAGTCTGCGTGGGATGCTCGCGCCGAGCTCGCCGCGCAGTTCATCCCGGCCGGCGCGCGCGTGCTCGATCTCGGCTGCGGGCGAATGTCGTTGCAGCGCTTCCTGCCCCGCGGATGCAGCTATCGCGGCTGCGATCTGGTGGCGAGGGACGCGCGGACCATCGTTTGCGATTTCAATGCCGGTCAGTTCCCGACCGAGGGGGCGGCCGAGGTCGACATCATCACGATGCTCGGTGTTCTGGAATACATCACCGATGTAGAGAGGTTCCTGACGCAGCTGCGCTCGAGCAAGCGCGATGTCGTGCTGAGCTACTGCGCGACCGACCTGACCGGCTCGGTTGATCGGGCATCGCTCGGGTGGCTGAACCACTTCAGTCTCGAGGATCTCGCGGCGCTGTTCGACCGCCATGACTTCGTCATCAAGGGCACGATGCCGGTCGACTCCCTGCAGATCCTGATGCGGTTGACGCCGGTCGATCGCCTCGCCCCGATGCAGCCCTGCAGCGTTGCGGTGATCTCCTACAATGACATCGGCAATTTCGGCGACCGGCTCGGCTACCACATGATCAACGCGCTCCTGCCCAGCGAGGCGGACGTTCATCACCTAACCTTCCGCACGCTTGCGAGCGCGCGCGACAAGTATGACTTGGTGGTGCTGGGCATCGGCAACAGCATCTATCAACCCCTGCTCGGCGACGAGCTCCTCAATATCGTGACGCGCAGCAAGGCCGCGATCGGCATCTTCGGCACGCAATATCGTGAGCTCATTCCGCGAGCGGCTCTCGACCGCCTGATTGATCGGCTCGCTTTCTGGTTCGCCCGCTATGAGGAAGATGTGCTGATCTACGGACGCGGGCGCCCCAACGTGGAGCATCTCGGCGATTGGCTGATCGACCAGTTTCCGATGAGCGTGCCGACTGACGACAAGCAACTGCAGATCGGCGATGAGATCCTGATGGAATTGCCGCTTGATCGGACGATCCAGCACATCCAGAAGCACAAGACCGTCTTCTCGACACGGCTGCATCCGCTTTTATGCGCGCTCACCTCGGCGGAGGCGGTCGCCTACGCCGAGCAGCCGGCCGGAGGCGGAACGTCGATCGTGTCAGGCAAGTATCGCAGCATGTTCATCGATATTTTCGGCCGAAACTATCCGGAAAAAACTTTCTTTGCCGTCGATCGCAATGCGGTCGCGCGCTACAAGGCGCAGGTTCACCGCAACGTGGCCGCTGTCGGCGCACGGATCGACGCGGTTCTGCGCAATGTCGCAGTGGCGGCGAGTTGATGATCGCAGGCCGTCACATCACGTGACAGCGACTGCCATACCTCACACCGCTTCCAGGATCTTGTCCTGCTTGCGGAAGTGATAGCGCGGCAGCTTGTCGAGGTCGGTTCCTGTGACGCGGATGACCCAGGCCTTTTCTTTATGCTCGGTTGAATGGATCACGCCGGGGCCGTAGGCGCGCGTCTGGCCGATACCGAGGCCGTATTGGCTCGCCATTGTCAGCTCGTAGTGCTCGTCGCTCGCCGGGTTGGCGCGGCGCCACTCGGTCATGCCGGTGACCGCTTTGGCGTTGCCATAGATCGCCCAGGAGCTGCCGTGGCTGTGCGGCTTGCCCTTCTTGCCGCCCTCCTGCACATGCGCCAGCACATAGAAGTCGAGCTCCTTGTCGTGATAGAGCACGCGCTTGCCGGGCGGAATGTCGTCGTTGAAGGTCTCGGCCACGAATTGCGGGTTGACCAGCAGGTGAGACAGGCGCTCGGCCACCTGCGGCAGCGCTTCGACCAAAGGCTTCGCCTTCAAGAGCGCATGCGCATCCGTGCAGAAATTGTCGAGCGTGTAGGCCATGGGCGCCTCTCCTTGATCGTTCTTGTGAACTCCAATCTACTCCGCGGCCTGCGCGGCCAGCAATCCCGCGGCGCGATAGGCCGCGATTGCCCCCGGATGAAGCCTGACGCCGCCGAACTCGAGCGCCGCCGCCCCCTGCGTCGGCAGCGGCGCGAACAGCTTACCGAGCCCCGCAAACAGGGGATTACGGCGGCCAAGCTCGCCCGCACCGGCTAGAATCGCGGTGACCGCTTCGCGCACGATTGCGTCAGGCACACGCGCATGAGTGGCCAGGATGTTCACGACCGCGGGTTGCACCACGTCGGCATCCAGGCCGCAGATCGCGTCCCTGGGCATGGTCACGGGGCGATAGAACGATACAGCATGCATGAGCCGATCCAGATCGCCGGCCGCGTAAGGCAGGACCCTCACGGCAATGCGCTCGGACAGCTCGGTCATCACCTTGTTCGGGATCGGGCATTGGAACTGGGCGTCGACCTCGCCGAGCGCCAGCGCATCGGCGCCGGCGGCAAAATCGAGATAGACCGGCGTGAAGTCCGAGAAGCTCAGTCCCAGCACGCCGAAAATGTTGTGCGCATGCTGCACCATGCCGCTCGTCTTCATGCCGACCGCAACCCGGCGGCCGCGCAGGTCGGCCACAGTGCGGATATCGGAGCCGGCGCGCACGATGAAGAACAGGGGGCCGGCGTTCATCGGCGCCACCATGCGGATCTCGATCGGCTGCGCGAATGGCGGCTCGCCGTTTCGGGCGCGCCCGATCCAGTTCGAGGCCATGAAGCCGAGCTCGATCTCGCCTGCATGCAGCCGGTTGGCATTCTCGATACTGGCCGAGCTCGATTCGAGCACCTCGACCGGAGCAAGCGCGGCACGCTGATCGAGCACGGCTTTGAGCGCGATGCCTTGGCTGTGGAAGGTGCCATCCCGCTCCGCGGTGCCGATCCGAATACCCATTCAACTCCCGCCTTCCCGCGCGACGCCGACAAGCCGCCGCTGTAGCAGACGCCGCCGGTTGCGTCGAGACGCGGCCGGCGGCGCGATCGCTACAGTGATCGTTAATGACCGTGTTTCGGCATCGCCGGACCGCCAGCGCCGATCGAACTCGACCTTGAATTCGACGTCCACAGTGCCGGCCTTCTCGAAACGGAGCTGAGCCTTCAGCTTGTCGCCCTGCTTGAACGGCGCGCGCAGGTCCATGAACATGATGTGGTAGCCGCCCGGCTTGAGCTCGACCTTCTGGCCGGGCCCAATCTCCAGCCCGCCCTTGACCTCGCGCATCTGCATGGTGCCGCCTTCCATCTTCATTTCGTGCACCTCGAAGCGAGCCGCTTGCGGCAGCGTGCCACCCAAGAACCGATCAGGCGTTGTGCCCGTATTGGTGATCGTCACGTAGCCGCCACCAACCTTGGCCCCACCCGGCGTAGCTCGAACCCAGGGCTGGTCGACCTTCATCGGGCCGACGGAGTAGGTCTGTGCGAGCGCCGCGCCGGCCGTGCCGGCCAGCATGCACATCGCAAGGAGCAACTTATGAGCTTGTGACATTGTTAGCCTCTCGTATCTCGGTTGAGCTCTAGGATTGCTGATGATCTCGCGCCTGCGCGATGACATCGAAGCCATACGCGACTGGCAGTCATTGACGCTGAGGCGGCAGTCTCAGAGGAAACGCGCGACTATGCAGTCGGCGGCGGCGCGCGCGCACGGCCGGGCAGCCATGCAATGGCCTTCTGATGATGCACACCAAATGGCGCCAACAAACAAGTCGACAAGCCCTCGGCCGCAAGCTTCAACGCGCCGACGTGGTCGAGCAGCGCGGGAGCCGGTGCTCCACACAGAATGCAGCAATCCGAGCTGTCGTGCTCCAGCGGAGCGACCGGGACAGGCAGGGAAGACGCAACGCCACCTGAACAGATCACGCCCGCGATGGTCGCCGCCTGGTCGCGCACCAGCGCCGCCCCAACACCAAAGCTGGCAAGCACCGCCTGCAGCGCCAACGCATAGGCCGCGACCAGCGCGACCCCTGCCCTGCGCGGGCTCCATCGACGTCTCATTCCATCTCGGTACATCATGCGATGCGTTTGGCGATCCGGCGCCGCGACTTCGATTGCTATAGCACCGCTGACCTTCACTCGACAATGTAGCGCAGTCCTTAATAGTCGCAATTACAGCGCGAGGTTTATGAAAGATCGGATACCGATCACAAAGGCCAACGATCACGTGCGCGTGAAAGCGTCGCCCGCCAAACAAGAGTGACGAGTGCCACCAAAACTCGAAAGGGCACACGAAGCGCGCACGTGGACCCTATGGGCCGTCTCGCGCGCGGATGAACATTGCGGGTGGTCTGCCGTTGGCGAGCGGGCCTACTTGCTACGGCGCGCCGGCCTCGCCGGCACCTTCTTCCCCTTCTTGCGCGCCTCGGACAGCCCGATTGCAATCGCCTGCTTGCAACTCTTCACCCTGCCACCCTTGCCGCCTGGACCGCTCCTGGCTGTGCCACGCTTGTAGCGATGCATCTCCTTCTCGACGTCCGCGCCAGCGCTCCGCGAATATCTTCGTGTCTTTCTCTTGGTCCTTCCCTTCGCCATGTCGCTCTCCAGGATCAGCAACAAAAAACAATGCGAGGCATTGGTTACAAGTCGGAGGCAGGCGTAAGGTTCCTGGCGGCACGCGCCCGCCCGACGATCCGCTTACGCGCAAAGCCGGATCACGACCCGCGGTCCAGCAAAGGTAAACGATCTCATGAAGCGTTATGACCTTGCCATCTTTGACTTCGATGGAACGCTGGCGGACAGTGCTGCGTGGCTTCGATCGACGATCAACGACGTTGCGCAGCGCTACGGCTTCCGGCAGATCACCGACGCGGAGCTGGAGGAGCTGAGGGGACAACGAACCATCGACATCATTCGTTATCTGGGAGTGCCGATCTGGAAGATCCCGTTCATCGCGCGACATATGCGGCAGCTGGTCGCCCGTGACGCGCACCTGATAGGGCTGTTCCAAGGTGTCGACGCCCTGCTGTCGGGGCTGGCTGAATGCGATGTCGCCATCGCGATCGTGACATCGAATTCCGAGGCGAACGTCCGCCGTATTCTGGGGAAGGACAATTCCCGACGAGTCCGCGATTACGCATGCGGTGCGTCTCTGCTAGGCAAAGCCTCCAAATTCCATGCCGTCATCAAGCGGCAAGGTGTGAGCGCCGACCGCACCATCGCGATCGGCGACGAAGCCCGTGATATTGATGCTGCAAGAAAAGCGGGGCTCGCCGCGGGCGCCGTGAGCTGGGGATACGCGACAATCGATCTGCTGCGCGCTCAGCAGCCCGACTATCTGTTCGCATCCATGGATGACATCCGGCACGCAATTGTCGGCTAACCCGCGCTCTTATTGCGCTCGCGCGCGCGCTTGGGCCTTGACCGGCCCGTGACCAGGCTCCAGCGCATTGCGCGCCGAGCATGTCAGCTCCCAGCGCAAGCCGGCCGGGTTGTAATCGACGGACACGTGCCCCGAAACAGCCGCCTCGGCCAGCGTGGTCAGCACGGTGTTTCCAAAGCCGCGGCGTGTCGGCGGCTCGACCGCAGGTCCGCCGCGCTCCTGCCAGGATATGGAGAACAAATCATCGTCACACGTCCAGGCGATGGAAATTCGCCCATCCTCGTTCGATAGCGCGCCGTGCTTGATGGCATTCGTTGCCAGCTCATGGAGCGCCATGCCGATGGCCTGCGCGGCCTCCCGGCTCAGCCGGAGCTCGGGCCCTGCGATGGCGATACGGGTTCCAATCGAGTCGGAAAAGTAATCCAGCTGTGCATGCACGAGAGGCTCGAGATCAACTCCTTGCCATTCGTTCTTCACCAGCAAATCGAGATTGACGGAAAGCGCCTGAATCCGCTGCGTGAGCTTGCCCAGAAAGTCGCGCGGACTCGTCGACGTGGTCTGGCGTGCAATGGCCAGCACGACGCCCAGCATGTTCTTTGCCCGGTGATTGACCTCGAGCATGAGCAGGCGCACCTGCTCCTCCGACCGCTTGCGATCCGTAATGTCGACGCCGGATGGCACCACGGCGGTGACGCTGCCATCAGCCGCAAAGATAGGCGCCGCCTGGAAATCGACCCACCGTAGTTGGCCATCCACCGAATACTGCAGATCGCAGCGCACGGTCTCCCCAGCCAGGCAGCGCGCCACGATGTCGCTCATGCGCTTGCTGGCGTCCGGCGAATGCGACCACCAGGGAGCGTCAGCCATGAGCCGGCCGAGGATATCCTCACGCGTGGCCCCGGCAGCCTCGAGTGCGCGCGCATTCACCTCAATGATCTTGCCGCTCGCGTCGAGCAGGCCGACGAATGCATTCACCGTATTGATGATCTGGCTCAGACGCTCCTCGCTCTCCCGCAGCCTCCGCTCACGCTCCTTCCGCTCGGAGATGTCGCGGGCGACCTTGGAGGCGCCGATCAGCTTGCCGGTGCCATCGCGAAGCGGTGAGATCGTCACCGAGACATCGATCAAATGACCATCCCTGGTCAGGCGCACCGTTTCGAACGACTTGATCATCTCGCCTCTCTGCAGGCGTGCGACGATGTCGTCTTCCTCCTGCTGCCGATCGGGCGGAATGAGACGACGAATGGATTGCCCAACGATCTCCTTTTCAGAATAGCCGAACAAACGCTCGGCACTTTCATTCCAGCTCGTGATTGTGCCGTCGAGCGTCTTGGTGACAATTGCATCATAGGACAACTCGACGATCGCGGTCATTCGCGCACTGAGGCGCTTCAACTCCAGGTCTGTGCGGTTGCGATCATCGACTGCCTGGCTCAGCGAGTCCCAAAGCTCTCTGATCTCCGGAGTGTCCGGGCGATATTGTATGGGCGAGCCATGCACCAATGCGACTGCATTGTCTTGCAGGATGTTGATCGGTTGGGAGATGGAGCGGGCCACCTGCGCCGCCAGCAACAGACTGGACAGTGAGATCAATGCACCGAGGATTGCGGACCACCGCACGGCGCGCCAGGCGGCTCCGGTCAGCTCGCTCTTCTGCATGCCAATGCCGATGGCCCAGTCGCTAAGCCGCGAGAGCGCATTGGCGTTGACGACCCACTCGCCCTCAAGCGCGTGAAACTCGGCGATGCCTTCCTGGTGGCGGACATTGCGCCAGCCTTCCGAGGCAAGCTGACCGACTCGCTTGTCGTTGTCGGGAACCCGGACAACAAATCGACCATCCCCGTCGATGATGCCGACGAGCCAGGCATTGGGCTTATCGAGCTGACCTACGATCGTGAGAAAGGCCGATAAGCTGATCGCAACCGATATCACCCGAAACGGCTCGCCACTCTTGAATACCGGGGCCTCGACCGTGGCAACCCAATCGCCAACCGCCGCGCTGCGCCGAACACCCGTGATGATGACCGACCGGGTTTTGATGGCGCGCTCCTGGGCCGCCAATGCCTCCGCTCCGCGACGCGGCAGCGGATGCCCCGCACCTATCGATGTATTGACGAGTTGCTGACCGGAAACATCGCTAAGGGCGATCCAGGCATCGGGAACTCCAGTCAAAGCCTGACGCGCTTCCGACTCGAAGGCTGTGGCAGCGTCCGCGAACAGAGCCGGAGACTTCTGCAGATCGGCCGCTATCGCCATATACTTGGCGAGTTGAGCATCGACGCCAGACGCCACCGAGCGGGCCGTATAGAGGAGGCTCGTGCGCTGCAGCTCGATCGAAGAGCTGGCGAGGCTGACAATGACCGCAACGATCAGGAGATTGAGCGGTAGCGCAATAGCCACCACCAACGCGATCAGACGGTGCCCGACCCGCCAGTGATCAGGCCGGAGCAAGGCAAGACCTGCGCGCTCTGTAGGCGTCGTCCTCAGGTTCTCCTGCATTTTGGCTGGCTGATGCTGTGGGCCCGGATTCGAATCACGATGCCCCACGGACAAGTTCCACTGTCAGGATGACATCGCGTGGTGGTTAACACAAGACGCAACCAGAATCGCATCAGATTGGACTTCGATGACGGCCGGAGGATACTATATATATGGACCGCGATGAGCAGTGACAGGTCTGTGTGCCCACGATGTTGTCCGGTTGGATCCCAAGACTGACGCACGGCGACAATGTCGGGTTCTCACGGAAGCGCATCCTGGCCCTGGCCGCCGCAATCGCCTTGATGTGCTTTGCGGGCGCAGCCGCAGTCGGCGCCCTGTTTCGCGCCGCCGACGCCGAAAAGTCGGTCAACCGCACCATCGACATTCGCCAGTTAGCGCGCGATCTGCTGACGATCACGCTTAACGCCGAGACCGGCATCCGCGGGTTCCTGCTGTCGGGTGACGAGGCCTTTCTGGAGCCTTACCAGGCCGCACCGCGGCAGATCTCCGAGACCGTCGAGCGGCTCACCGCGCTCACTCGCGACAACCCCGTTCAGCAGCAAGGTCTCACGGCCATCTCCCGCACGGCCGGGCAGCTGATGGACTTCTACCGCGACGTTCTTGCGCTGACCGGTCAGGGGAAGCGGGATGAGGCCATCGAACTTGTCAGGCTCAAGACCGGCAAGTCGATCATGGACGAGACGCGGACGCTGATCGACACGTTCAACAGTCGGGAGCTGGCGCTGCTCAACGAACGCCAGCACGCGGCCAGCTTCTGGGAGACGTTCCTTGTTGGAGCAGGCGGCAGCGCGCTCGTGCTCGCCATCGGGCTTTTAGTGATCTTCGCACGCTCGACGTTTCAGTACATCGAGGACCTCGATTTCCGTACCGCCGAGCTCGAGAACGAGGCGCGCCGCCGTCGTGAGTCGGAAGAAACGCTGCTGCAGGCACAAAAAATGGAATCGGTCGGCCAGCTGACCGGCGGCATTGCGCACGACTTCAACAACATGCTGACGGTGATCATCGGCAATCTCGAGACCCTGCAGCGCCGCATCACGCGCACGCAGCCGAATGGACTGAGCATTGAAGCTCTGACCGCGCTATCCAAGCCCGCCGAGCTCGCACTGCAAGGCGCGCACAGCGCCGCCAAGCTCACGCATCGCCTGCTGGCCTTCGCGAGGCGCCAGCCGCTCGCTCCTGTGCGTGCCGATCTCAACAAGATCGTCAGCGGCGTCTCGGACCTGCTGCGGCGCACGATGGGTGAAACGATTGTCTTCGAAACCGTTCTGGCTGCAGGACTATGGCCGACCTTTGTCGATGCCAATCAGCTGGAAAATGCCATTTTGAATCTCGCCGTCAACGCCCGTGATGCAATGCCAAAAGGCGGCCATCTCACGATCGAGACCGCCAACTCCCATCTCGATGAGGCCTACGCGCGCCAGTTTGGCGACGTCACGCCTGGCCAATATGTTTTGCTCAGTGTCACCGACACCGGGGACTGGAATTCCGGCCGACCTGATGAGGCGAGTGTTCGAGCCCTTCTTTACGACCAAGAGCCACGGACAAGGCTCCGGCCTCGGGCTCGCGATGGTGCATGGTTTCGTAAAGCAGACCGGCGGCCACATTCGCATCTACAGCGAGATCAATGAAGGCACGACCGTCAAGATCTATCTGCCGCGGCTTGGTCAGGCGGCGGAGGTTGCGGCCAGTCCCGAAGAAATGCCGCAACGCGCCGCGCCCGTCATATCAGCACGCTCGTCGGAAACGATCCTGCTGGTGGAAGACAACGAGGATGTGCGTGAATATGCCAGATCAGCGTTGGAGGAGCTTGGATACAAGGTGCTGGTGGCACACGACGGCGGCGGCGCGCTACGAATTGTCAACAATGGCGCACACATCGACCTCTTGTTCACCGACATCGTCCTGCCGGGCGGCATGAATGGACGGCAGCTCTCGCAGGAAGTGCTGAAAGCGCGCCCAGGCTTGGCGGTCCTCTACACGACCGGCTACACGCCCAATGCCATTATCCATCACGGCCGAACTCGATCCCGATGTGCAGCTCCTCTCCAAGCCCTATACCCAGGACGACTTGTCGCGCAAGATTCGCCAAGTTCTTGAGCGCTAAAGTCCTTGAGCGCTGAGCTCCTTCAGCGTTGACGTGTTGGAGCGCTGACGAGCGTGTCTTAACGCCCGCCCGTCACGCTCCATTCCATCTTAGTTCAGGCCACCGAACGCCCAGATCAGCAACAGGATCGGGATCGGGACTCCAAGCAACCACAGCAAAGCGTAGCGACCCATCAGTTTCTCCTCTTTCTTGCCCGCTCATGTCTGAGCACGGCAGAAAAAAGCGCTTCGCGCGATAAAGTTCCGCCACGCAAAGCGAAGAGTTCCAATCGCAGCTGGAACTCGATGGAACGCTTAATAGTTAGTGAGCGCGAATCCCCGACATAACGCGCGCGTGAGACATTCAGCGCCTGAGACATTTGACGCTCATGAAGAAGCCTGCTCTCGCCTCAGACCAAAAGCATCCTGAGACAGCAAACGCTCGAGGTCATGTCTTCAACCAATTCTTTTCGCGTTTCGCGCATATGGCAGCTCGGGCTGCGGGCTCGCCAGCCGCATTCCTGCTTGCAACAGCCTCCATCATTATTTGGGCCGTCACAGGCCCCGTGTTTAGATACAGCGACACTTGGCAACTCGTGATCAATACCGCGACGACAATCATCACCTTTCTGATGGTCTTTCTCATCCAGAATACCCAGAACCGCGACTCCTTGGCGCTGCAAGTAAAGCTGGCCGAGCTGATCATCGCGATGAAAGGCGCCGAGAACAAGATGGCCACGGTCGAGGACTTGTCAGAAGAGGAGCTCGAGAAGCTTCACAAGGATCTTTGCGCGCGCGCCGAAGCAACCAGCGATGTTCTCAATGTTCGCCGTGTCAAGAGGAAGCAGGCTCCCTGAAGGACAAGAGGCAATTCTGTTTTGTCGCCTTCACCCCCCAATGGGAAAGCCACGGATTCCTTGGCCAAATCGCGATCTGTGCTGCCGTAGCTGTCAGGACAGCACGAAAAAATAGGCAAGTGTCAACGCCACGATCGCACACACCGTGCTGATGATCAGAACATAGCGCACATTGTGACCGGTCACGCCTTGCCGCGCCTCGGTCTTCGGCAAGACCACCCTATCCTCAGCTTGATGTCTTGACGCCCCAGCATCGCTCATGAGGTCACCTGTACAAATACCATCTTTTGAAAATGATCCAGAGTCGCTTTAGTTCCGTTCCGGATGGAACTGCCAGACAGCGAGCGCGGAATGGATCAGAGCGCTCCTCGGCATAGGCAGGAACTACGTTGTCGACGCTCCGTTCGAGACGCGTTCAATCGTCACGCGCAAGTTCTCAAAATCATAGGGCTTGGTCACAAAGGCAACATTTGCGAGCGAGCGAACATCGCCATCGATTGCGCCGGCGCCTTTTCCTGACGCGATGATGATCGGAAGCATGGGGTAAAGGCCACGGAGCTCGCACACGAGCTCTTCGCCGGGACGATCGGGCAATCCGAGATCGACCATGGCAAAAGCAATCGCGCCTTGATGGGCTTGTGCCAACTCGAGCGCGCGCGCCGCGGATGATGCTTCCAGCACGCGAAAACCCAGCTCATCAAGCGCGTCCATTGCGACCATCGCAACGAGAAGCTCGTCCTCTACCAGCAGCGCGTAGCGTGTTTCTGTCGTCACAACCGGAACCCCGAGCAAACAGCACATCGACCACAAAGCAGCACATGGGCCACAAAGGAATCCCGCTCCTTGCAGTCATGCCAGGCACTTCCGTTCAGACAAGACGGAAACCCCAAGCGGCCGGAACCAAACGTCGCGTTAGGCATTGTATCAGCATCCCGGCCACGCCCCCCCTCCCCTGTGGCCGGCTTTTAAGAGGCGCCATCAGCCCCCCCTGATGGCGCCTCATTTTTTCTGCAATGGAGGCTTTCCACTCTCGAGCCGCGCACGGCCCTTTCCCGAAGAAGGCCCGGCGAGCGGGCCTCCGATCGCGATGCTATCAGACTACGGCATGGTCCTGCCGCTTCTGCGCCTTGCGCTCAAAGAACAGCGCCTGGCTGATGACAGCCGACACCATCGCAGGCTGGTAAGGCTTGGTGATCAGGAAGGTCGGCTCCGGGCGAATACCGGTCAACAATCGCTCCGGATAGGCGGTGATAAAGACAACAGGCACCTCAAACGTGTTGAGGAGATCGTTGACGGCATCGATTCCGGAGCTGCCGTCGGCGAGCTGAATATCAGCCAGGATCAGCCCGGGCTTCTTCTCCTTCGCCAGCGTCACGGCCTCCTTGCGGGTGCGCGCCACGCCCTGCACGTCGTGCCCCAGATTCTCGACCAGCGATTGCAGGTCCATCGCGATGAGGGCTTCATCTTCGATGATCATAATGTTGGTCGCGATCTGGCTGGCGAGCTCCCTGCCGCATTCGTCGATCAGCTCACGCAATTCTACAACGCCAACGCCCAGAATGCGTGACGCCTCCTCCTCCGAGAAACCTTCCAGCGACACCAGCAGAAACGCCTGCCGGGGCATGGCGCCGATCTGGCTGAGATGCCGGTTCGCCGGATGGGAGTCGATGGGATCGCTCTGACCGTTAACCGCGAGGGAATTCCAGATCTTGGAGAAGATCCGGAACATTTCCACCCGGACGGACGTTTTGTCGGTGATCAGTTCCGGCTGATTGACGAGGGTGTTAAGCGCGGCTTCGACGTACTTATCCCCGGAGACCTGACTGCCCGTCAGAGCCCGCGCGTATCGCCTCAGAAACGGCAGGTGGCTGCTAACGGATTGAGATATCGACATAATTCCCTCCAAGCCTTTGGCGAGCGCCATCGCCCCACCAGCTTCGCACCCGCTGTGAACGCGCCACCAGAAAGAAAGTTCCTCGTGCATGGAACCAGCTCGGCGATTTCTGACTTATAAACTCGCGACATCCCGCCGCCAGGGGGCGGCCGGCTCGGGAGAAAGCACAGTGATGAATGAGAGGACACGGCAACCGCCGGAAGAGCCCATGCCGCAAACCGAAAAGCTCGATGAATCGCCCAAAGGGCGGCTGAGCCGAGATGTCCAGCGCAAGATCGGGCAGCAACTCCGTGCCATGTACACCGACGTGGTTAACGAGGGCGTGCCAGACCGCTTCGCCGACCTTCTTCGGCGTCTAGACGATAAAAAGTAGAGAGGCTTCTTCATGCCTGCTCAAGATGACATGCGCGAGGCCATGCTGGCCGCAGTCCCAAATCTTCGGGCCTTTGCCGTATCGCTATGCGGTGACATGGACCGCGCCAACGATCTCGTCCAGGAAACCCTGCTGCGTGCATGGGCTCACCAGGATTCGTTCGAGCCCGGCACCAACATGTCCGCCTGGCTATTTACAATCCTGCGAAATCATTTTCGCACCGAATACCGCAAGCGGCGCCGCGAGGTTGAGGACGCGGATGGCGGATATGCGGAGCGCCTGACGTCGCCCGAAGCGCAGACCGGGCATGTCGAGTTCGGAGAGCTCCGCGAGGCGCTGCTTCACCTCCCGCCGGACCAACGCGAGGCGCTCGTTCTCGTTGGCGCATCCGGCTTCTCCTACGAGGAGGCGGCTCATATCTGCGACTGCGCGGTCGGCACGATCAAAAGCCGCGTCAACCGTGCGCGCAAGAAGCTTGCCGAGATTCTTCACGATCGAGCTCGGTCGGGAGACCGAGATCGAACACGAACTCCTGATACGTCGCGCCGTCTAACCGGGATGCTTAACGACTGTTGCGTTGCACAGGTCATATTTTCCTGGAACGAAATAGATGCGTTGCTCATTGGCGGTTTGAACGTTAGAAAAAAACCGTCACAGCAATAATACGGCGCATCTAATGGCTGAGCATCGTTCGGGATTTAATCCGGTTGCTTGGCTTGCCGCAATTGTTGAACATTCAGACGATGCAATCATAAGCAAAGATCTCAATGGGGTCATCACATCCTGGAACATCGGAGCGGAACAGATTTTCGGCTATAAGGCCGCTGAAATTGTGGGGCAGTCTATCCTGAAGCTGATTCCGCCGGATCGCCACGGCGAGGAGGATTTCATCCTCGAAAAGATGAGAAAGGGCGAGCGCATCAGACAATACGACACTGTGCGCCGTCGCAAAGATGGAACGCTGGTCGACGTTTCGCTCACGGTGTCCCCTATTCTCGTTGGCGGCCAGATTGTTGGAGCGTCCAAGATCGCGCGCGACATCACGGCGCGAAAGCAGGCACAGCTCGCCCAGACCCTGCTGCTCAGGGAGCTCAATCACCGCACCAAGAACTTGCTGGCGGTCGCCGATTCAATCGTGCGGCAGACGTCGAGGTCATCCCCGCCAGAGGAAATGGTTGACCGGATCAGCCGCCGTCTTCATGCGCTGTCCGTCAGTCAGGATCTGATGATCAATTCCGAATGGCGCGGCGCGGACATCACCAACATCATTCAATGGCAACTCGCACCGATCATTGACGATCATGCAAGTCGCATCAAGCTGAACGGCCCTGTGTGCACGCTCACCCCCCGCACAGCTCAAGCCCTGGGCCTGGCCATCTTCGAGCTGGCAACCAACGCGCTCAAATTCGGCTCGCTGTCTGCGAAAGCCGGCACAGTCCAGATTGTCTGGTCCATCGGCGACAATGGCGGCAAGCGCGAGTTCCGCATGAGCTGGCAGGAAGTGGGAGGCCCTCCCGTCATCGAGCCGGCTCACTCTGGATTTGGCTCAACAATCATTGAGCGCATGATCGCTCGCTCCCTGCTGGGCTCGGCCAAGATCACCTATGCACCCGCGGGACTGATCTGGGAGATCGTGGCCCCGGAATCCGCATTGATCGAGACCAGCGGGTTCTCCGTCGTTTGACGGCATCTTTGTCACGGCGCGTGGCGATCATCCCGTCAAGCCACATCGTCAGGATAGAGCCCCTTCAGCACGATATCAAAATGCGCCTTGACTGATTCATTGCACTGGCAGGCCCGCCGCTTCAGCGCATCGAAATTGCGAACCAGGAGCGACGCCCGCCTTGTCTCGAGAATGTTCTCAGCCTTGAATGTCTGAATGACGCGGCTGGTATAGCTGCGCCCGACGCCCAGCATCGTGGCTAGCTGCTCATGGGTCAGGGGCACCGTTCCGTCACCGGTCCGTTCAATGGCGGCAAGGATCCATTTTGCGGTTCGCTGCTCGATCGAATGGATGGCGTTGCAGGCTGTCGACTGAAAGATCTGCGCCAAGAGGCAATCAGCGTAGCGCGCGAACAGAAAGCGCAGGGAGCTCGATTTGGATTTTGCCTCCTGCAGGACGTTGATGCGCAACTGCGCCATAGGCCCGGGGTATTTGACCATAATCCTGCAATAGGCCGGCAGGTGACCCAGACTAACGATACCACCCACGGCCCCCTCGCGCCCAACCAAGACCGTCTCCACGTCCCGGCCGTCCTCATTGGACACCAGATAAGACACCAGGCTCAGGGCGCACGGGAAATAGACGAGCTCGACATTGTCGCCCGGGTTGTAAAGAAGATCCCCAACCGGCCGCAGACGCTCCTCGAGGTGGGGCGCCAGAAGCGCGTAGTCCTCGGGACGGAGCCGCCGAAGCAGGTGATTATAGGGTCGAGTATCGGCGCTCCCTTGAGTTTTCACATGCAAAGTTCCCAAACGTCTCTCCGATGCGACACCAAAATAAAGGGGCAAACGGAATTGCTGTGTTCACAAGTGAACAGATAACGCGAAAAAAGCCTGCTAGGTTCCAAACTGGAACCGGCGCCAACGCTCTTGGTAGCGCCGGGGCGCCGACGTTAAGCATGAGGCCGCGATATATCCTAAAGTGCCTGGCCGTAGTGGCGCTTTCGGCCTCCTCCAAGACATCGCGCACGTCGTCATGCATTGCCGCACCATGCATGCCGCGCGAACCAGGCAGCACGCGTATTGGCAGCCTCGCTTGACCGGTGCCGTTCCATGCTCCATCCAAAAGGCAGTTGTCGTGAGAGGTCCGACCTAAACGCCAATGCCATCACGCGTAGTCAAATGAAGAGCCAGGATTCTGGCTCACGGACAGGCTGGGAATGTCCCCCGCTGATCGATCCATTTGCGCCTTTCTTCGCGGAGCGACGGCGGACGGGATTCGACGCGCACCCGACAAGACTGTCGCCGGCGCGAGGAGCGCGCTTGGGGCATTCACCGCAGCGTATGCAAGAACCGGCCAGCCCTATCCATGTGGCCCATGTGACAGTATTCATGCGTGATTCATCGGCAAGCACTGTCGATCTGACGAACTGCGATCGTGAGCCCATTCACCTGCTGGGAACGGTGCAGCCGTTTGGATTTCTTATCGCGGTCTCCGTCACCGACTGGCTGGTGGAGCGGGTCTCGCAGAATATCTCCCAGTGGATGAACGCCAAGCCGGACGATCTGTTGGGAAAGCCGATCCACGAGGTGATCCACGGCAATGCGGTTCACGCCATCCGCGGCAATCTCCACAGCGCGATCATGGGCAATACGACGGCCCGGCTGTTCGGACTTGATCTGGCCGAGGGGTTGACCTGCGACGTCGCCGTGCATCTGGTCGAGAATACCGTCATCATCGAATGCGAGCCCACCAGCAACGACCAGTCGTTCAACGCCGCCGCCACCGTGCAGGGCATGATCGCCCGCCTGCTGCAGACCGACAACGACCGTGCATTCTACCGCGTCGCGGCGCGCGAAGTGCGCGCGCTAACCGGCTTCGATCGGGTCATGGTCTATCGCTTCGATCAGGATCGGCGCAGGCGAGGTCATCGCCGAGTCGGCGCGCAGCGGGATCGACTCGTATCTCGGGCTGCATTACCCAGCGTCCGACATCCCGCGGCAGGCGCGCCAGCTTTACGAGCGCAATTGGCTCCGCATCATCGCCGACGTCAATGCCGAGCCAAGCCCCATCGAGCCTCCGCTCGACAAGCAGGGCCGCCCGCTCGATCTGTCGATGAGCACACTGCGCAGTGTCTCGACAATCCATATCGAATATCTGCAAAATATGGGCGTGCAGGCATCGATGTCGGTCTCGATTCTGCGCGAAGGCCGGCTATGGGGCCTGTTTGCCTGCCATCACTATGCGCCTCACCGGGTCAATTTCGGCAGACGAACGGCCGCTGAGCTCTTTGGCCAGATGTTCTCGCTGCTGATGGAGAACCGCGAGCGCAAAGCGGAATCGGAATACGAGGGACGCGGACAGACGCTGCATCAACGCCTGATCACGATGATGGCGGGCGAAGGCCTGCAATTTGAAAGCATCGTCGCACACCTCGACGATATTGCCGACCTTCTGACGTGCGATGGCGTTGCGCTCTGCATGAACGATCGCGTGATCCTGCGCGGCCGAACCCCCAGCGAGGCCCAGCTGTCCGGACTCGTCCACCACCTCAAAAGCAAGGACATCACCAGCATCTATGCCCGGAATGACATCGGGAGCGAATATCCCGCCGGCCGAGAGTTCGCGGAGCGGGCGGCCGGCATGCTGGTCGTGCCCCTGTCACGGACGCCGCGCGACTATTTGATCTTCTTTCGCGAGGAAGTTGCCCGCCACGTGAGCTGGGCGGGAGACCCCTCCAAGCCCGTGACCGTGGGCCCGCTCGGCGACCGGCTGACGCCACGAAAAAGCTTCGAGCTCTGGAAGGAGACCGTGCGCGGCCAGTCCCTGCCCTGGAGGCCGGTCGAATGCCGCATTGCCGAAATCTGCGCGTCAGCATGATCGAGGTCATTCTGCATCTGAGCGATGTCACAGCCGAGGAACGACGGCGCGGACAGCAGCGCCAGGAGCTCCTGATCGCGGAGCTCAATCACCGCATTCGAAACATTCTTGGCTTGATCCGGGGCGTGATCAGCCAAAGCAAGGACCCGAGCCATACGGTCGAAATCGTTCACGACTTTCGTAGGTGGGCGGATCCAGGCGCTCGCGCGCGCCCATGATCAAATCACCGTCGATCAGTGGGGGCCGGGATCCTTTCAGGCTCTCCTCAAGGGAGAGGCTGCCGCCTACATCGGCGGCAAGACCGAGCGCTTGATCTTCAAGGGGCCGGATGCGCTGATCGCGCCCGACGCGCTGACCACGCTTGCGCTGGTGATGCATGAGATGATCACCAATTCTGCGAAATACGGAGCCCTGAGCGACAATCGAGGGCGCGTGGAGCTCTCCACCTCCTTTGATCGGCTCGGCCGATACGCGATCGAGTGGAGCGAGCACGGCGGGCCTCCGGTCAAGCCGCCCACACGGCGTGGATTTGGCAGCACCGTGATCGAACGATCCATCGCACACGATCTCAAGGGGGAGTCGCGCCTCGAGTTTCTGCTGACTGGACTGCGCGCCCATTTTCTCATTCCGGCGGTTTGCGTCGTGCCTTCGGAGGACGCTCAGTCAGCGGCTGTTCCCGCACACGACGAGACGCCGGCCGGACCGCTTCCAGGCGACGTCCTCGTGGTGGAAGACAATCTCATCATTGCCCTCGACACCGAGGATATGCTGCGCAAAGCAGGCGTAAAGACCGTGCGAGTGGCCAGCGGGGTCGGAGAAGCCTTGCGGCTGATCGAACAGCGGCTGCCCGACTTCAGCCTGCTCGACGTCAATCTGGGCGAGGAGACCAGTGTCGATATTGCGGAGAGGCTTGCAGAACGGGGCTCGCCATTCGCATTCACATCCGGCTACGGCGAGCCGGTGGCATTCCCTGAGAAATTCTCTCACGTCCAACGGCTGCGCAAGCCATATTCGCTCAATTCGCTGCGCGCGTTGCTCACCGCGTCGCGCTAGGCGCATCACTTAAATCGAAAGAGGCGCCCCATGGGCGCCTCCATCGACGAATTCAATTCGATCTCGCTTAGAACTTCTGCGAGGTGTACCAGTCGTCCACTTCCTTGCTGACCTTGTCCTTGGCGTATCCATAGCGCTCCTGGAGCTTGCCCTCGAGCTGGTCGCGCCGGCCTTCGATAACATTGAGATCATCGTCAGTGAGCTTGCCCCACTGCTCCTTGACCTTGCCCTTGACCTGCTTCCAGTTGCCTTCAACCCGATTCCAGTCCATTTACACTCTCCTTGCAGGGATGATTGTGTGACGCGATAGCTTGTGTGACCGATAACGCTCAAGGGACCGCAAAGTTCCGGTCACGTTGGCGAGTTCCAACATTTCGATCAGGCGGCTTCCGCCTCGACGTTGATCGCACTTTCCGCGATTTTCGTGAGGTCGGCGTCGGTCTTCTTCTCCTGCTGAAGCGTCTCTTCGAGCAATGACGCCGCCTGCTTCAGCCCGAGCTTTTCAGCCCACGCCTTCAACGTGCCGTAGCGTGAGATTTCGTAATGCTCGACGGCCTGAGCGGCCGCCAGCAGTCCGGCATCGAGGGCGGGTGAGCCTTTGTACTCATCCATGATCTCCTTGCCCTCGTCGAGAATACCCTCTATGGCGTCGCACTTCTTGCCGCGGGCGGGCGCTTCGATGATCTCGAACACCTTCTCCAGGCGATCGACCTGGCCCTCGGTCTCCCGCTCATGTTTTTCGAAGGCCGCTTTCAGCTGCGGCGACTGCGCCGCCTTGGCCATCTTGGGAAGCGAAGAGAGGATTTTCTTCTCCGCGTAATAGATATCTTTCAGAGTGTCGTGAAACAGCTCATCCAGCGTCTTGTTGCTTTTTGTTACCATGTCGTTGTTCTCCAGAATTTGGGCGCTCTTGCCGAGAAGGCACACAAAGGCCGAAGCGCACCTGCTGCGCTTTAGAGGCTAACTTCGGTTCCGCCTTATGGTTTCAAAGACTTCGCGCTCAAGCCGCCTTATTCGCCCATTGCCCCTGCGAAACGTCGTGAGCCTTCATCAGCTCGGCGATGCGACGGCGGGCATAGAACATGCGGGTCTTCACCGTGGGCTCCGGGACACCGACGATCTCGGCGACCTCCCGGATTGACTTTTCCCGGTAGTAAACGAGGTTGATGATCCGACCATGTTCCGGCGACAGCTGAGCGAGGCACTGTCCGAGCGCCTTGCTGCGGTCCTTCTCCTGCAGAGCGCGTTCGGGATCCGCTTCGGGATCCACCAGCGTGGCGGCCATATCGTCATCGAGCCCGACCTCCGAACGCCGACCGAGCGCGGTCAGCGCCTTGTGGCGCGCGATCGCGATCAGCCACGTAGATACGGAGGACTGCTCTTTGAAATTTTCCGCCTTGCGCCACACGTCCAGAAATACTTCGCTGACGACATCCTCGGCGAGCGTCTCATCTTTGACGACCCGAATGAGGAACAGGAAAACCCGTCGATGATGGCGCGCGAAGAGGACTCTCATCGCCCGCGCATCCTTGCGGGCAACACATCGCACCAGGATCTCATCCGTAGCGCTGTCAATCCCGATAAGAGAGCTCGCCATGAGACCCATCCTCCCGCGTCCACCCCTCGCACTGGCAACCCATTGCCATCGCGCTGGTTCCGGCAGGACCGGGCGTTCTCCACAGCTAAAGCGGCGCTCCATGGCCCCTTTGCAGCAACAATTTCATCGATAAAAAAGCAAGCAACGCGGACCACTGGTCCGCGCTGCTCGCCCACACGCCATCATGCCAATCCAAACGTTCCAGCCAATCAACGCCAGAACAAAACAAGCAAGATAATGATCGGCAACGGCACCCCGATCAGCCACAGCAACGCACCTTTTCCGAGACCCATGACCACTCTCCTTTCGCATTCGTTGGAAAAACGCGCGACATCAGCGAAAGTTCCAAATCACAGGCGAATTCGGATGGCGAACGGATTTAGATTCGTTGCGCCTCGCTCTCGGCCCCGTCAGGCCGCTGCCTTGGGGCCGGCGCGGAAGCGCAGCCAATCCCGGATCAGCCGCCCGCGCGGCTTCGGCGTCAATTGAATATCGGTCACGAACTTCGCCCCGCCTCGCCGGCGCTCGAGAACGATCTTGCGGCTATGGAACGCTTCGAGCTCCGGCCGGTGCCCGACACTCACAACGGTCAGGGAGGCGAGCTCCTGGGTGAGCAACTCCATCAGCTTGTCCTGGCTATCCGGGTCGAGCGCAGACGTCGCCTCATCAAGCACCACGATGTCCGGCTGGTGCAGGAAGATCCGCGCGAAAGCGAGACGCTGTTTCTCGCCGCCTGACAGCGTGCGGTCCCAGGCAGAGTCATCATCCAGCCGATCCACAAGATGACCGAGCCCGACCATCTTCAGCACCCGCTGAATGTCCTCATCACTCGCACTCTCCGGCGGCTCGGGATAGGTCGCAGCCCGTCGCAGCGTGCCGATCGGAATATAGGCCTTCTGCGGCATGAGCAGTATCTTCTGTCCGCGACCCGTTTCGACCTGGCCTTTGCCCCACGGCCACAAGCCCGCGATGGCGCGAACCAGCGTGCTCTTTCCGGTTCCCGATTCGCCCGCGATCAGAACCCGCTCGCCCGGCATGACCACCACCTCGGCGTCCTTGACCACGGCCGTGCCGTCATCGAGCATGACCGACAGATCGCGCAGCCGCAGCGCCACGCCTTCCGTCTCGCCGCGCTCGATGCGCTCGACGCCTTCGCCACCCTCCGCCCGCTCCAAGGCATCGAGTGACACCATCATCGAGGACACGCGGCTAGCCGAGGCGGTCCAATCCGACAATCGCGGATAGTTGTCGACCAGCCAGTTGAAGGCCGCCTGCACGATCGTAAATGCAGATGCGGCCTGCATGACCTCGCCCAGCGTCATCGAGCCGTTCAGATATTTTGGCGCGGAAAGAAGTATCGGCAGAACCGGCGCAATATAGCTGCTGGTTTGAGACACGATGGTGGTCCGCATCGTCTGGACCGCAATGTCACGCCATCGCCTCAACACAGTGCTCAGCGATTCATTGACACTAGCCCGCTCCTCGTCTTCGCCGCCCAGCACCGCAACGCTCTCGCCATTCTCGCTCAGCCGAGTCAGCGTGTAGCGATATTCAGCCTCGGCCTGGTTCTTCTGTTCCGAAACGGTGACGAAGCGGCGGCCGATCCAAGTCATGAACCCGCTAGCAAAGACGGCATAGATCACGGCAGCGATGACCAGAAAGCCCGGAGATCGTGATGGTGGTGCCGCCGATCTCGACCGTGAGCGATCCGCCGATGGTCCACAACACGGCGATGAACATCAGGGCCGAGAGAACCGCATTGGTCAGTCCCACGGAGAAATCAACCGGGGCATCGGTCGCGAGCCGCACGTCCTCGGCGATGCGATATTCGGGATTCTGGTGATCTCCCGTCACCAGATGAAGCTGGTAATAACGGCCGTTCCGCAACCAGCGATCCAGCAGATGGTGGGTCAGCCACGCCCGCCAGCGCCGCTGCATCGTCATCTTGCCGTAGACTTGCGCAATGGTAATGCAGACGCTGGCCGCGAGCAGCGGGAAGTAGATCAGCGCGATAAACAGGACTCTGCTGGAATCGTGCTTCTCCAGCGCATCGAAAATCTCTCGATTCCAAATATTCATGCCAAAGGAAGCGGCAAGATTGAGAAGGACCAGGATGAGTATCAGGCCTGTCAAGAACCAGGCGCGACGCTCGCCACGTGTCTTGCTCCAGAAGCCGAATGCGCTTTGCCAGAAGCGTCGAAGGAGAAGTCGTCGCTTTATCTTGTTGGAATTCTCGTCACTGGGATCGAGATCAACGATGACTTCGTTGAGATCCTCTTTTGAGAGGGCCTCTTTTGAGAGGGCCTCTTTTGGAGATCTTCCTTTGAGGATTTGGCGCCGAACTCGGTCATCCAGGTGCCCCCCACCTATCGTCGTTTTGATACTGAGTGACTTGTTGCCTGGTTTGTCGTGAACAATTCCCGAATGGACAATGAGATCGCAAGGTCGAAAGCCTGATTGAAAACAATGAGACGAAAGCTGCTCCACTTTTACGGTACGAGTCCGGCACGCGCTGACCTGCGCGTGCCGGTTGCGAGAGTGAGCGCCGTTAGCCTTGGGTATCCTTGACCCACACCGTGTTGGTCCGGTCGTACTTGAAGCCAGGCGCAGCCTTAAGCTCGTCCTTCGACGAATTCATCGTGAGCTGCCACTTGTTATCCTTGCGATCAGCCTTCACCGAAGTGAAGGGCACGATGACGTGCTTCTCGCCGATGCCAAGGAAGCCGCCAACGCCGATCACCAGCGCGTTGATCTTGCCGTCGGCGCCGAGCAGCACGTCGTCAACCTCGCCGATCTTGTTGTTGCCCGGGTCATAGACGTTCTGCTTGTAGAAGTTGGTAACGGGCATGGAGTTAGGAGGCACGTCCGTCATGATCTTGGTGTCGCCACCGACCCCCACGGTCGCGGGGCCAGGCGTCGGAGCAGGGGTAGGAGCCTGCGCTGTCTGATTGCGGGTCGGAGCCTGACCCGTCGTCTGATTGCAGATGCTCGACGCCTTGAGCGCAGCGTCTGCCTCGGCCTGCGACGCGTACGAGCGCTCCGCGCCGACGATGACCATCGCGGGGCCCGTCGGACGCTGCTCAGCCACGCGGCATTGCTTCGTCGCGGTATCTTGTACCACGTAAAAATCCGCTGCCATTGCATAGCAGGTGCCAGCAAGCACGGCGACGCCTGCCAACAGTGATTTCTTCATTGGAGGTCTCCCTGTGTGAGTAGTATGACCTATCAAGTCGCAAGCAGATGTTTAGTTCCCCAAACAGAGCGGCTTGGGACTTGAGGTCGACTGATGCAAAGCGCGAGCGCTATTCGTTTTGATAACGCTCGATCGTCTTTGCTTGCGCGTCAAATTCTCCCAAGGAGAAGAAGAATGAGCACAATCACCAAGACGAGTCCGAGGCCGCCGGACGGATAGTATCCCCACGCGCCACTGTAGGGCCACGTCGGAAGCGCGCCGACCAGCAGCAAAATGAGAATGATGAGCAGGATCGTGCCGAGTGACATTGGTCTTCTCCTCTGGACGCATCCGGTAACAGCGCTTCCTTAGTCAATGGATCGCGCAACTCCGAATTGCCCTCGCCTAACGACGGAACATTGAAAAAGTTCCCGAGTTTGAACTCGGCAAATTGTGTCAGCGCAGTGCAAAAGCGGAACATTCACACCACTCATGTGTTGCTGCCTCGCATCGGGGAAGAAACACCAGAGGAGATTCTTAATGCGAACACGTTCAATTCTCACAACCGCGGCGTCTGTCTTGCTCGCAAGTACAGTCTTCGCCTCGGCTCAAGGCATGGGGAAAGGCGGCGAAGGCGCTCCCGCCCCGTCACAAGCGCAGCAGCCCGAGGGTAAGCAAGCCCCGCAGAAGGGCGAGCCCCAGAAGGGCGAGCGGCGAGAGAATCCCTCGCAGAAGGGTGCCCAGGCTCAGGAGCGCGAGGGTTCAGGCAAGCAGCAGCAGGGCAAGCAGGAAACACAGAAGGAACAGCGTGGCGAGCCGAAGGGTAAAGACGCCGCGCAGCGAAATGAGCGCACCGATGGACAGCGCGGTGAGCGGAACGAAGGCAAGGACGCCCAGCGCGGTGAGCGTAATGAAGGCAAGGACGCACAGCGTGGTGAGCGTAACGAAGGCAAGGACGCACAGCGTGGTGAGCGTAACGAGGGCAAGGACGGCGATCGCGGCCAGCAGCGGACAGGCGACGCCGGCAACAAGAACTTGACCGTTGAGCAGAAGACCAAAGTGCGGGAAACCGTCCTGCGCGGCGGCAGTGCGCCGAGGGTGACCAGCGTTAACTTCAACATCTCGGTCGGCACCGCCGTTCCGACCACGGTTCGAGTCGTGGAAGTGCCTTCGGTGCTGATTGAGTACTACCCCGATTGGCGCGGGCATCTATACTTCGTCTACAATGACGAGATCATCATTGTGGACCGCCAGCATCGCATCATCGCGGTTCTGCAGATCTAACCGGCGCCCGGGAGCGGAACTCCGGTAGGCAAGCCAAAGGGTGGTCTCGATGAGACCACCCTTTTTTTGCTGCTCGAATTTTAGCTGTTTGAAAGGCGCGAATACGATGGTGTAGCTGCCGTTGTCACAGGGCCACTACACCTCACGCTGAAGATTGTCTGTCTGCTAACGATTGACCCCGGGATCGCCGATGACCCCGTGCGCGACCAGGCGGTTCCAGATGAAGAGGACCGCAATCGCGCCGAGCGTCGCAGCGATGAAGCCGGCGCCTTGATCGAGCCTATACCAGCCAATGGTCTGACCGATCCAGGTTGAAAGAAATGCCCCGGCGATGCCGAGGGCGGTGGTGAGAATGAACCCAGCAGGCTTGTTGGGCCCAGGGGAAATCATCCGGGCGACGATCCCTGCCACGAAGCCGATCAGTATGATCCAGAGCAGTCCCGACATGGATGGTCCTTTTGTTTGGTGCGACGGTCGGCAAATCAATTCAGCGAAGGCCGAACAATGAAAGAATCGCCAGGACAACGACCACGAGCCCGACGAGATAGATCACGCCATTCATCTGAACGTCCTCCGGGTTCCGCACGCTTACGCCGGGCCAGACAGCTTGATGTTCGCGCGCGGGCCCAAATTGCCGATCAGTCCCAGCTACCGTCAGCGATTTCACTTCCTCTAGCTCCGATTGCCGTGAGGGAATGATCTTGGGCCGCCGAGGTTCCAGGCGATGGAACAGAAATGTGGCCTCGCAGCGTTGTTAATGAGTATCGCTCGGGCTCCCCTAATGGATGAAGCCCCGTGAGACCACATGAGACCTGTGAACATGAGACCTGCAGCAAAACCCGCCCTGACTGTGTCGGATCTTGGCCTTGTGCTCGGCTACAAGGTCCTGAACGCAATCCTGCCGCGCAAGGAGGCGGAGCAGAAGCCGCCCTCCGTGGCATTCGGCGGCCACTCGAGCAGGCAAGAACCGGCCGTTGTCCAAGAGAGCCGGGCGGCCGAGCCCGGTCGCGGCCGAGGGGCGACGACACCCGGGGAAATACCCTGGCGCGGATGGAGCGACGTGCTGTGGCGAACATACGAGCAAGTGCAGGAGGACCGGATCCTGTCGATCGCGGCCGGCGTCGTCTTCTACGCTCTGCTCGCGCTTTTTCCGGCCATCACTGCGTTGGTGTCCCTTTATGGCTTGTTCGCGCAGTCCTCGACCATCCAGGATCACCTGGCCTTTCTGACAACGCTGATGCCCGCTGCCGCGGTCACCGTCGTCGATGAGCAGATTGCCCGCGTGGTGTCCAAGGGCAATACGCAATTGGGGTTTAACTTTCTCATCGGCCTTGGGATTGCGCTTTGGAGCGCCAATGCGGGCATGAAAGCCCTGATCGACGCGCTCAACATTGTCTATGAGGAAGAGGAGCAGCGCGGCTTCTTCAAGCTCACCCTCGTGGCCCTCGCGTTCACGGTGGGCGCCATTCTGTCGCTGCTGTTTGCGATCGGAGCTGTTGTGGCGCTGCCGCTACTGCTTGACCGCGTCGGACTTGGCCGCTTGACCAACTTGCTCATCGAATACGGCCGCTGGCCCATTCTCACCCTCGGCCTCATCGTGGGCCTCGCGGTGCTCTATCGTTACGGCCCCAGCCGACGAGAGCCGAAGTGGAAATGGGTGAGCGTCGGAAGCCTGGTCGCCAGCGTCCTTTGGATCATAGCCTCAGCCCTGCTCTCTCTTTACCTCGAGAAATATGCGCACTACGACGCGACCTACGGCACGTTGGGCACAGCGATCGGGTTGATGGTATGGATGTGGATGACCACGATCGTCATTCTGTTAGGGGCTGAATTGAACTCCGAGATTGAGCACCAGACCGCCGCCGACACGACCGAGGGCCGCCCGAAGCCACTTGGGGCGCGCGGCGCGACGATGGCGGATACTGTGGGTGAGGCGCAGAGCTAGATTGCGGATGTGCCGCGCGCACACAGATCAACGGCAGCGAAAAGGGCGGCCCACCGGGCCGCCCTTGGCCGTTGCCAGCCGATTTCGCTATCGCGGCTGCTCACCGCGTGGATAGGCGCTGCGCGCGGAGTCTTCTCCCCGCGGTTCCTGCGGCATAGGCTGACTTTGGGGACCCATGCCACGTGTGCCCTGGCCCTGAGTGGTGGACCTTTGTGCGCGATCCTCGCTCGGCGTTGGATTGAGCTGCCCGCGCGGTGTCGCGCTCTGACTCAACTCCTCGCCACGCGGCTCCTGCGGAGTCTGGGTTTGAGCTGACGCAGTCAGCGCGCCCGCCAGCAGCAACGGCAGCGCAGCAGTGATTGCCATAAATCGTCGTCGCATTTGATATCCTTCCAGTTGCTTCACCTGTCGCCAATGCGGGAACAAGGATCGTGGTTCCTAAAATCACGACCACGTGCGGTGATTCAATCTTGGAACAAAGTGCTCGAGGGGAACTCCTTCGAGCAGCAAGGTCAGCGCGCCACCACAACCGGCTTGCGCGGCGCGGCGGCGGAGGGCGGCGCGGGTGGTGACGCGGCGCTCGCCCTGATCTTGTCAAGCAAAGCCTTCGCTGACGAAAACACACTCTCCTGTGCGAATGGCTCGCTCACTAACCGCGAAACACCATCATGGTCCTTTCCCATCAAGATGCCGATCGGCATCGAGACTGCGCGGTTCAGGCGCCGGATCAGCAGCCGCAACTGAGCCGGTGTCGCCTCACCAACAGACAGAACAGCGGCATATTGAAACTTCTGCACGTTTTTGTTCTGAAGAGCCGCGTTGATGCCCATCAGGCCGCCACCTGATGCCAGCGTCACATCGACACGCGCTTCCAACCGACCCGCGAGCGCCACCAGCTTGCCGGCGGCTTGATCAAAAGCGCCGCGCGCAGGGAGGACGAATGCCTCTACGCATGAAGGCTGCGCCGCCTGCCCTTCTCTGCTCTTTTTGCTCTTTCTGTCCAATCCGGTGCTCGACCAGATCTTCCGCAAGCTCAACGTACTCGCTCACAGCGTTTTTCAACTTGTCGAGCTGGTCCGGCTGCAGAACCTCACGCGCGGTGTCGTTGGCCGCAATCGAGAGAGCGGGAATGGCGACTTGATCAAGATAGTCAAGCAAGGAGCGATCCTCCTCCAGCCAATCCTCCATCTCCTCTGCCGACGACGATGCATCCCCTGCCAGCAGCAGGTGATAGAGTCGCTGCTCGGGACTGAGCGCCGGCGTGTTACCGAGAAGAACACCGACAAAAGAGAGCATGGGCATATGCTCGGCAAAGACCACCAGAGAGATCGTAATCGGCATTGCGAGGATCAGTCCGACAGGTCCCCAGATCGCGGTCCAGAACGCCGCAGACAGAAGGACAGCGAGCGGAGATACCCGCGTATTCGCACCGAACAGGACCGGCTCGATCACCTGGGCCGTGATGAGCTCGGCAACGCCGAACAGCGCTGCGGTGAGGAGCAACATGGTCCAACCAGGCTCGACCGCCGCTGCCAACGCCATGGGCAGGAGAGCCGACAAGTGCGCCGCCGATATAGGGCACGAAACGCAGGATCGCGGCAATTGCGCCCCACAATGGAGCATTCGGCACTCCGATTACCCACAGGCAGGCACCAATAACGATACCGAAGGCGAGATTGAGCCCCAACTGCAGGCGGAAAAAGTGAGCAAGCTCGAGGGCCGCGTCATTGAGCGCCTGCGCGGAGCGACCAATCTCCGCGGGCCCCATCACCCGCACGATTCGGTCTCGCAGATCGTGATATTGGAGAAGGATGAAAATCGTGAACAGCAGCACAAGCGCTGCCGACGTCAAAGGTGAGAGCGAAAGCTGCAGATATTTCGCGAACACCATGAACGGGCTTGACTGCTCGTTCTGAACTTCAACCTTGACCGGCTCGCCGCCCTTGGGCCGCTCCGTGAGGTCGCCTCCCACATTGCGCAACACCTCGGTTGCGGTGCGCCAAATCCCGACGCTCCCGAGTGTGCCCGTCGCGTCCTTGATCTTGGTGCGCAGGTTCTCCTGGTAGCGGGGCAGCTCTTCGGCGAATCCCGTGACCTCCTTCGTCAGGAAGGCACCTGCCGCGACCGCCGTCGCGATCAGCGAGAGCACAACCAACGCGACAGCGGCCGGCCGGGGAAGCTTATAATCCTCAAGCCACCGCACCGCAGGCTGCAACGCGAAGCTCAACAGAGTTGCGAGCGCCAGCGGCAGCAAGAAATCGCGGCCAAGGATGAGCGCCGCAATCACCAAAGCCGCGACAATGAGCGCCGCCGCCGCATTGACGACGTTCGACGATGAAGCCCCTGCCCACATGGCGCGCCTTTCAATTTGCCCCGGCGCGTTAACAAATTCGGTGGAACTCGGTTCCCGCTGGCGCGTTCTTAGAGTGACGAAAGTCGTTCCAACCGGCAGGCGGCCGGCCATCAGGCCGCAATCACGATCACAGGAGTATGCGATGAATATCCATGCCGATCAGCGCCCAGGCTATGGCGCCGACAACAAGACCGGCACGACTGGATCGTCCGGGCGAAGCACAACCGGCGACATCAATGCCGATCTCAATACACTGCGCTCCGACTTCAATGCTCTCAAGGACACGGTGACGGACTACGTTTCCAAGACCGGCAGCGACGCGCTCGACAGCGCCAAGAAGGCGACGTCGGATGTTGCCAACAAGGCGTCCGACCTCGCGAGTGCGGCGTCCGAGCAGGCCAAGACGTTTGCGTCCGAGCTTGAGCGGATGGGTCGCAACAACCCCCTCGGCGCCATCGCGGGCGCGGTGCTGGTGGGCGTCGTAATCGGACTGATCGGGCGCGGCGGCCGAAGCTGATGCTGCACAGCATCCTCCAGATCACCGGGATCGAGCAGAAGCTCGAGGCACTCCGGAGCCGGATCGAGGGTCAGGCGCAAGGCCTGATGCAACACGGCAAGGCGGTCGCCATCCAGATGGCGGTCGCTTCGGCTCTTGGCGTGGGCGCCGCGATCCTCGGGCTGATGGCGCTCGTTGCGGCACTGATCACGCTGTTCTTCTGGCTTGAGCCGCAAGTCGGAAGCATCGCGGCCATGGGCCTGATCGCCGCAGGCCTCCTGGTGATCGGCATTGTCCTGGCGGTCAGCGCCGCGATGATCGGCCGCAAGGAAACGCCGCGCGTTCCAGCCGTGGTCGCCAATCCGGCAGCGACGGCTGACATTGCGGCGGCAAGGATGGCGGAGGCAAAGATGGACCCTTCCAAAGACGATCCCCTGGGCCGCGATTATCTTGGCTTAGGAGGTTTTCAACCCGCGCGGCCGGTGACGGCTGCTGAGGTGGAATCGCTGTTTGCTGTCGCTGGACAGTTTACTCGTCTGCCTAACACCGGAATCGAGCAGGTCGACAATATGCTTCGATCGCTCGCTCCAAAGGCAGAAGAGGCGACCCGAGAGGCAGTGGCACGTGCGGCCAATCTGATACGGCACGGTGACCGATCGACCGTGCTGACCATTCTCGGCGCTGCGCTGGCGATCGGCTGGGCGATGACCAAGGTCGATCAAGTGAGCAAAGCGAAGACCGCCTGAGGCCTCGGCACGATCAGAGGCGAGCGCAAGCGCTCGCCTCTATTGCTCACATCTTCTGCTCACATCTTCCATGGCGGCCGCGTGCTGAAGCGCGCCCGCAGAAACTTCGCCAGTGCAGTGATCTCCGCTTCCGATAACTGAGAGCCAAAAGCTGGCATGGATCGGCCAAGCGCACCGGTCGGCGGCCTGATGCCATCCCGGATCACCTCGACCACACTGTCAGGTACCGGCGCCTGAATCGACGTTTGCAGCGCCAGCGGCACGGTCGCGCCCTTGCTGCGATGGCACAGTGCGCAGCGCGTCTCGAACACCTTGGCGCCCTCGCTCACTTCGTTTGGAACGGGCGGCGCATCCGGGTGACCCCACTCGAGCTTGAGTGCGGCGCTCCTGGCGGCTTCGGCATCGATCGCTTTTTCTCCGGCGCGCAGCGTACCCACATAGGCCGCGATGGCGAAGACGTCGATCTCGTTCTGCTTGTGCAGGGCATTGACCACCGGCGTCATCGGCCCGGCCGACATGCCATGGTTCGCGTGCCAGCCGTCCATCAGATAGACCACGAGCTCAACCTTGGTCCACGGCTGCTGCGAAAGGTTGTCCTTGTTGAGCGGAGGCGCGTACCAACCCTCGGCGCTGCCGCCGCCGTAATCCGGGGTCGTCCGTGCACCCATGACATTGCGAGGCGTATGGCAGGCGCCGCAATGGCCGAGACCTTCGACCAGATAGGCGCCCTCGTTCCAATCCGCGTCCTTGGATTGATCAGGCTTGAACGGGCTCTTGTCGAGGAACATCGCCTTCCAGATCGCAAGCGTCGCACGGACGTTGAAAGGAAAGCCAAAATCGTTGCCGCGTGTCGTCTCCCGGACGGGCTCAATGGCCGCCATCAGATACGCATAGATCGCGTCGATGTCGGCGTCCTTGACCTTGGTGAAATGGTCGTAGGGGAACGCCGGATAAAGATGATTGCCCTTGCGGTCGACGCCGTCCTTCATGGAACGCCGGAAGGCCTCCCTGGACCAGGTTCCGATGCCGGTCTCGGCGTCCGGCGTAATATTAGAGGTGTAGATGGTGCCGAACGGAGTCTTGATCGGCAGGTTGCCCGCAAATGCCGGTCCGTCGGGACGCGTATGACAGGCGGTACAATCGCCATAGTTGGCCAGGACCCGGCCACGCTCGACCAGCGCCTTGTCAAAGGACGCGGGGTCAGGTCGCGCGACCGCCGCCATCTCGGGCTGGTAAGCCAGGAATGCAAATCCCGCAGCCCCGGCCAGGGCCAGGACCACGACGGTCCACAAAGCAATTCGGCTGATCCTCAAGCGACTTCCTCCCCGCGAAAAGCTATTCCCCAGCATATCGCCGCGGCTTTGGGACTGCATCTGCCCCCCGCCTTGATCGTTAACCCAGGCAACATTAGCATTCCTTATGGGTTGGTGTAGAATTGGTCATAGCGCCGCGCGCGGCCTTTGAGGCCCCGCTGCGGGTTAAGAGGGAACGCATTCATGCAACTCACCTTGAACATCAACAACAAGGCCGAGACGGTGGACGTCGAGCCGGAGACCCCGCTTCTCTGGGTCCTGCGCGACAATATCGGGCTCACCGGCACCAAATACGGATGCGGGATCGCGCGCTGTGGCGCCTGCACCATTCATGTCGACGGCCAGCCGATGAAAGCGTGCCAGCTGCCGGCGTCGGCCGCGGTCGGCAAGCGCATCACCACCATTGAGGGGCTGTCGGCCGACAGCTCGCACCCGGTCCAGCAGGCCTGGGTGGAGATCGGCGTGCCGCAATGCGGCTATTGCCAGAGCGGTCAGATCATGTCGGCCGCCGCCCTGATCGCCAAGCGCAAGAATCCGACGCTGCCCGAGATCGAGGCCGCGATGGCCGACAATCTTTGCCGTTGCGGGACCTATCAGCGGATCGTTCAGGCGGTCCGTCGCGCCTCCGAAATCGCGCAGGCATAGGAGGCTGACATGACGAAACAAATTCTTTCTCGCCGCTCCTTCATCCAGGCCTCCGTCGCCGTCGGCGGCGGGCTGATGCTCGGCTTCCATATGCCCGAGGCGTTGGCCGCGACCATCGGTCCGCGCACGCAGTCGACGACGACCGCCGTCGGCACCGAGATCAACGCGTGGATCGTGATCGACAAGGACAGCACCGTCACGCTGCGCATCCCGCATACCGAGATGGGCCAAGGCGGCATCACATCCGTCGCGCTGCTGATCGCCGAGGAGCTCAACGTCGACTGGACCAAGATCAAGACCGAGTTCGCCGACGCCAACCGGCATCTGCGCAACAACAAGGAATACATCGTGATGAGCACGCACGGCTCGCAGCTCGTGCGTCTGCAACATCCGCACCTCATGGGCGCCGGGGCATCGGCGCGTGAGCGCCTCAAACAGGCCGCCGCGGAGGCCTGGGGCATCGACCGTTCCGAGATCGAAGCAAAACTCGGCGTGCTGACGGCGGGCAACCGCACCGGCACCTATGGTGAGTTCGCCGAGGCTGCGGCCAAGGTGAAGCTCGACAAGGAGCCGGGGATCCAGACGGATCCGGCGAAGTGGTGGCTGCTCGGCAAGCCGAGGCAGCGCCTCGACATTCCGAACAAGGTCAACGGCAGCGCACAATACGCCATCGATACGCGCGTGCCCGGCATGGTCTACGCCGCCGTGAAGGCGAGCCCGGTGCCATGGGGCACATTGAAGCGCTACGACTTCGACGCCATCAAGAGTCGCCCCGGCGTGATCGCGGCGGTGCCGATCAAGGCCGTTCCCGGCAAGCGTGGCCAGCCTGATCTGCAGGATGCCATCGCGGTCGTTGCCGACACCTGGTACCGCGCCAAGACCGCGCTCGAGCTGATGCCGGTCGAATGGGAGTTCGGCGAGAGCGCCAAGGCCACCACGGAGAGCTATTACGCGGAAGGCCGCAGGCTGGTGGAGCAGAAGGGGCTCGTCAGCGGAAAAGAAGACCCGAAGGCGGCCGAGGTCATCGCGGCCTCCAACAAGGTCGTCACCGCAACCTATGAGCGCCCGTTCGAAACCCATGCCCGCATGGAGCCGATCAACGCGACGGTGCACGTCCAGCCCGATCGCGTCGATGTGTGGGCGCCCACGCAGGATCAGTCAGCGGCGATCCTCCTGGTTGCCGACCAGCTCGGCGTCGATCCGAAGATCGTCTATGCCCACACCATGTACCTGGGCGGCGGCTTTGGCGGCAACGGCGGCGGTGGCACAGGCGTCACACGCCAGGCGGCCTTGATCTCCAAGCATGTCGGCAAGCCCGTGAAGGTGCTCTGGCCACGCGAGGAGGACATCGCGCAGGACAAGCAGCGTCCGCTCGCAGTCGCCAAGCTCACTGCGGCGATCGGCGATGACGGCCTGCCGACCGCGCTGTTCACCCGCGGGGTGTGGTTCACCCAGGACGCCATCAATCAGGTCGGCGGCGCCACCGCGGACTACGGCATCTACAACGTCCCGTACAAGATCCCGCATCGGAACCACGAGCGGCACAACGCCAAGACCCACATCCCGAGCTCGACGCATCGCGCGCCGGGCGCAAACCAGCTTGGCTTCATGGCCGAGGTGTTCGTTGACGAGATGGCGATCGCGGGCGGCTGGGATCCGCTCGAGTGGCGTCTCAAGATGACGGAAGGCATGCCCGACTGGCAGCTTGTGCTCAAGACGCTCAAGGAGAAGTCCGGTTTCCGCACCGACCTGCCGAAGGGCGAAGGCATGGGCGTTGCGGTCGTCGAATTGCACGGCACCATCGCGGCGGCCTGTGCCACCGTCACGGTCAGCCGCCGTGGCCGGCTCAACATTGAAAAGCTCCTGGTGGTGTTGGACGCAGGTCGCGTCATCAATCCGCATGCCGCCGCTGAGCAGTCCGAAGGCTCGGTCGTTTGGGAGCTCTCGCATGCCTGGACCGGCGGGCTCGAGCTCGAAGGCGGCCGCTTCGTCAACACCAACTTCGACACCTACAACCTGCTCCGCATCGACCAGCATCCGCATGTCGAGACGATCTTCGCATCGTCCGGCGGCACGAAGTGGGGCGGGCTCGGCGAGCCTTCCGGTCCGCCTGCGCCTCCCGCAGTCGCCAACGCGATCTACTACGCGACCGGCAGGCGCATCCGCTCGACGCCGTTCCGCAGCCTGGATCTGACTTGGGCGTGAGCTGGGCGTGACCTACCACGCCGTTTCGACGGCGAGCGATTGAGACGCGGCCGAAGCTTTCGAAAAGCTTCGGCCGTATTTATTTTGGAATGCGGTGATCCCTCGCTGAATCTCCACTGCAGAGCGACGGCCGTTGCGTGGATCAGTCTCTGCGGCAGGCCCCCCAATCGCGCCAGCACAAGTGCGCCTCCCCGGACCTCCGGCCTCCCATTGACTTTATGTTCCCTTTTTGTTCTCATGACGCCGGTAGGGAGTCAAAAACGCGTTATGAGCGGCAGTGCGTCAGCGGCCGCGGCTGATGACGAAAGCTTGTGGGGTACCGGGATGGAAACAACAGCGACCATCCTGCACGCGGACCTCGATGCCTTCTATGCATCAGTAGAGCAACTCCTCGACCCCTCCTTACGTGGCAAACCCATTGCGGTCGGTGGTGGTGTCGTCCTCGCGGCGTCATACGAAGCCAAGGCATTTGGCATCAGCGGCGGCATGTCAGGACGGCAGGCACGCGAGCTTTGTCCACAACTGATTTTTGTGGGCGGTCATTTCAAGGATTATCAGCGGCTCGGCGATGCCGCCATCAACGTGCTCAACGATTTCACGCCCCTGGTCGAACGAATCTCCATCGACGAGGCCTTCGCCGATGTCGCGGGCTGCACCCATCTGTTCGGCTCGCCGGCTGAGATTGCGACAGCAGTCCGTCGCCGTGTGCGGAGCGAGATTGGCCTTCCAATCTCGATCGGCGTGGCGCGGACCAAACATCTCGCGAAGATTGCCTCGCAGGTGGCCAAACCCGACGGCCTCGTGGTTGTCGAGCCGGAGACCGAGCTTCGGTTCCTGCACGATCTCCCTGTCGAGCTGATGTGGGGTGTTGGTCCGGCGACCAAGGCGCGACTGGCCGAGCGCGGCATCCACACCATCGGCCAACTCGCGCAGATGCCAGGATGGTCGCTGCAGCGGGTGGTCGGCCGTGCGATTGGAGAGAAGCTGACGGCGCTCGCCTGGAATCGCGATCCTCGGGACATCGAGACGCGCCGTCGCGCGCATTCGGCCGGAGCCCAGTCCGCGCTCGGCAGGAAGCCGGCGCAAGCGAAGGTGTTTCGACCTGTGTTGCGTCACCTCGCCGACAGGATCGCCACCAGGCTTCGCGCCAAGTCTCGGCCTGGCCGGACCGTAACAGTCCGCGTCCGCTTCGCCGATCTCCGCTCTATCACACGCTCAATAACGCTCGATGCGCCGATTGCAGCAACTGCAAGTCTCGCCGAAATCGCCGAAGAGCTCGTTCGCGCCGCGCTCGCGGACTATCCGCACGAGAGGATCATCTCGTTGCTGGGGATCTCGGTGTCGCAGCTCGAACGACACTGGGATATGCAACTGGAGCTCCCATTGGGGCTCGACGATGAAAAGCGCCGCCCGGGCAGCAAAAGTGGAACGGCACGTTGGATCGCCGATCGTGCGGTCGACAAGATCCGCGATCGTTTCGGATGGGAGGCGGTCGAATACGGATCAGCGCTGGGACTTTCTCGTTCAGTCCCCGACGAGTTTCGCGAGCTTGCGGAAAAGGATTTGTGATTGTCGCTGCTGCGGTATGCGGCGATGCCGCTGCGCTCTCACGCCACTTCCAATGTCGGAATTGCCTTGATCTTCTCTCCGAGTTCCTGCTCGGCGCGGTGCAGATCGAACCGCTTCTGCAGATTGAGCCAGAGATCCGGACCGTTTCCGCACAGCTTCCCCAACCGTAATGCCATGATCGGAGTGACCGGCTGCCTTTCCTCGAGGATGTCATAGAGCGTCTGACGCGACACGCCGAGCAGCTTGGCGATCTGAGTCTTCGGCCGAGCAAGCGCCGGCAAAATCTCCTCGCGCAAGAGTTCGCCTGGATGCATAGGCGGCAAGCCGCGCTTTGGGAGTTTCTTGGTCATCGCGCCCGTCCTCAGTGATAGTCTTCCAGATCGACGTCGATGGCGTCGCCATCCTTCCATCCGAATGTGATCCGCCAGATCCCGCTGGCGTTGACCGCATAGCGCCCTTTGTCGCGGCCGACCAATGCATGAAAGCGGAAGCCCGGCAAATTCACGTCCTCCGGACGCGACGCGCCGAATCAGTCCGATCAACCACCGCGCGTAGCCAAAGTCTGATCAAGCTGGGGTGCAAAAGACCAAGCCGCAACGCATGCCTACCAAATCAACCGCCAAAATCAGTTCCTCGGTGAATAGGAGCGGCCAACACATTCAGACGCTCCTGCACGGACGGCGTATCCGCGGTTGCGAACGCTGGTGGGTTGAGCCTGCGGACAATCGGCTCCGACACGCCTCGCGGCAGGAGGACGGCGAACCAGGTTGGCGCTTCAAATCCCAAGCCCCTGCTCATGAGCACTGGCCAGATTTGGCAAGGCCGCGTATACTCTCGGCCGCGGGGACGTGATTTCGTCGTCGTGTCATTTCTTTCGAAGGAGAGACCGATGGGTCCGAAGGAAACGCCGATGGGTTCGAAACGAACTAGCCGCAGGGAGCTCCTGAAGAGCGGCGCCGCGTTGGCCGGTGGGTTGACGCTGGGAGTGCCGGTCCACGCACAAACACACGATCATGCATCGGGCCCGGCCTCGGGCAGCGGGAACGCTTATCCGATGCTCCCGAGCGACAAGGCGATGGTCGCCTACGGCGAGCGCTCTCATTTCGTGACCTCGGTACGCATACCGCACGGCAGCGGCGGTTCACCCGACGAGTTCGGGAAGACGTTCCACGTGGCCTCGCCGATCCAGGATCAGGTTGGCAACATCACGCCGTCGTCGCTCCACTATATCGCGACGACCCGCCAGGCCTTCCTTCCGGACATCGATCCCAAGCAGCATACTTTGATGATCCACGGCCTGGTGGATCGGCCGCTGACCTTCACCATGGATGACTTGAAGCGCTTCCCGTCAGTCAGCCGGTTGCACTTCGTCGAGTGCGCGGGAAACCGGCACAATGCGCGCCATAAGACCGTGCAGGAATTGCACGGGATGACCAGTTGCTCCGAATGGACCGGCGTGCTGCTGTCGACGCTGCTCAAGGAGGCCGGCCTGAAGGGCAGCGCGACGTGGTTCGTCGCTGAAGGCGCCGAGGAAGTGAAGGGCGCCTCGAGCATGCCCATCGCCAAAGCGATGGACGACTGCCTCATCGCCTACGGACAGAACGGCGAGCCTCTGCGGCCGCAGCAAGGGTTTCCATTGCGGATCGTCGTGCCCGGCTTCGAAGGCATTTTTAATACGAAGTGGCTGCGGCGCATCAAGGTCGTCGACCGTTATCTCATGAACTATAGCGACTATGGGCATCTCAGGGAGGATGACGAAGGCGCTGCGCTCGGCTACCAGATCGGACCGAAGTCGGTCATCACCTTCCCGTCCGGCACACAGCAGTTGCCCGGCAAGGGCACCTACGAGATCTCCGGGCTGGCCTGGTCCGGCGGCGGCGCCATCAAGACCGTGGAGGTCTCCACCGATGGCGGGAAGAAGTGGAACCGCGCCGAGCTCAAGATGACTCCACAACGCATGGCGCACGTCCGATTCGCTTATCAGTGGAATTGGGATGGAAACGAGACCGAGCTTCTGTCGCGTGCCACCGACGAGATCGGGCAGCAGCAACCGATGCTGCAGCAGATCGCCGAATTCTTTAAGAAGCCTGTTGGGTACGTGCCTGGCCTCAACAACAGCATCATGCCGTGGAAGATCGCCAAGGACGGGAAGGTGACCAATGGGCTCGCTTAAGCTTGCCGCGACTCTGCTGCTCCTGGGCAGTCCCGTCCTAGCCAGCACCGCGTTGGCGCAGTCGGCGCCAACCTATGGCCTGGGGCGCGTTCCGTCCGCAGAAGAAGTCCGCGCCAGGGATATCAACATCAGTGACACGGGGGAGGAACTCCCTCCCGGCCGTGGCACCCCCAAGGAAGGCGAAAAGGTCTTTACACTCCAGGGCTGCATCGTCTGCCACGGCCCAGAGGGCGTAGGGGGCGTCGGGCCCGCGTTGAAATCGAACACAAGCCAGGATCTTCCCATCTGGAGACGGGAGCGCATCCTGCCGCTGCGCTCGCCGTTTGCGACGACCGTGTGGGACTACATCAATCGCGGCATGCCGCTCGGGCGAGAGGGAACCCTCAAGCCCGATGAGGTCTACGCGTTGACGGCCTACTTGCTGTTCGTGAACAAGGTGATCCCGGAGGACACAGTCCTCGACGAAAAGAGTCTGCCGAAGGTCAAGATGCCGATTGGCGAAGGTTACGCCCGGCTGCCCGACTGGAAGCCCAACACGCCAAGGCTTAAGGGTTACCCCTACTGATTGAAGACTTGGGGGCTACCCCTGCTGACAAGAGCAGCTTCTGTTTCCACGGAAACAGAAGCTGCTCTATTTTTCTGATGCGGTTGCATTTTCGGACGGGCCGGGCAGGCAGGCAGCGCTGCTGGCCGCGAGCCGTCCTTCAGCGCGGAAGCGGAGCTATATGCGCATCTGGCTCGCGCCAGCCCTCCTCAAGGCAGGCGTGCAATTGTTTCATTGCCAGTCGGGCCTCGACGTCGCGCCAAACCTGGAGCAACATGCGTTCACCGCCTCAAGGAGGGGCCTTGCGTTCATGGTTGTCAGTCTCAAGGTGAACGGCACGGTGCACAGCGTGACCGCCGATTTGGACACGCCGCTGCTCTACGTGCTGCGCAACGATCTTGGGCTCAACGCCGCCAAATTCGGCTGCGGGCTTGGTCAGTGCGGCGCCTGCACGGTCCTCATCGACGGCGCTGCGTCGCGCTCCTGCATCATGCCGATCGGTGCGCTTACGCAATCCGAGATCATCACGCTCGAAGGTCTCGGGACGCTTGAGCAACCCCACCCGCTGCAGTCTGCTTTCATGGCGGAGCAGGCGGCGCAGTGCGGCTACTGCATCCCCGGCATGATCATGATGGCCAAGGCGATTCTCGACCGCAACCCGCGCCCGAGCGAGGCCGACGTCCGACTCGGACTGAGCGGCAATCTCTGCCGCTGCGGGACCCATAACCGGATCGTCCGCGCGATTCTCAAAGCGGCGCAGGCGATGGGGCGAAGTTAATGAGATGAATCGGGGCGGTCTTGCGTCCGCGCGCCCGAGTGCGGCAAGCTTGCTCTTGGCGCTTTATGGGCGTCGCGGACTTCAGGCACTCGCGTGGGACGGGGTATCATGACGAACAATTGCGTTTCCAGAATTTTCGGTGTGCTCGGCGTTCTCGCCGCGCTGACCTTTCCGGCCACTCCGGGAAATGCCGCTGAAGCCCAGACCGCCCTCGGCGGCAAGCTAGTGGTTTGTGGCGTATGCCACGGTGTGGACGGCTCGCCAAAACTGGAGGGAGTTCCAGTCATTTGGGGTCTGCAGGAAAATTACATCCTGAAGCAACTGCGTGAATTCCGACGCGGAGATCGCGCCAGCGATGTCATGAAGAAGGTCGCGATAACCCTCACCGAGGAAGAGCTGGCGCCCGCAGCCGCTTATTTCGCGACAAAGCAATGGCCGGAACCCGCGAAGTACGTCTCGTCCGCCTCGCCGCCCGCCTCAATGGCGATATGCGAGGCCTGTCATCAGCAAAAACTGGTTGGCGGCGTAGCGGCGCCGCGGCTCGCAGGCCAAAAGTACGATTATTTGGTCGAGTCGATGCGCCACTTTGCGGACGGCCAGCGAAAAAACAGTCCCGAAATGAGCAGCATCATGCCGGCGATTTCGGTGTCCGATCGTGAGGCGATGGCGCGTTACATCTCAGGCCTCTGACTTGGGCGCAGCCAGGCGCTTCTTGCCGGCCTCCAGAAAATCCTTCGACCAGCGACGAGACCGAGATTCTTTCCCGCTGCACCGACGAGATCGGGCAGCAGCAACCGACACTGGAGCAGATCGCCAAGTTCTTTAATAAGCCTGTCGGGAACGTGCCCGGGCTGAACAACAGCGTCATGCCGTGGAAGATCGCCAAGGACGGGAGCGTGACCAATGGGCTCGCTTAAGTTTGTCGCGATTGCGCTGCTCGCGGGGCTCCTGGGAAGCCCCGCGTTCGCGCAGTCGGCGCCCACCTATGGCTTGGGGCGCACTCCGTCCGCAGAAGAAATCCGCGCCAGGGATATCAACATCGGTCCCACGGGGGATGAACTTCCTCCGGGTCGCGGCACCCCCAAGGAGGGCGAAAAGGTCTTTACACTCCAGGGGTGCATCGTCTGCCATGGCCCAGAAGGCGCGGGCGGGGGACCGGCGCCCGCGTTGAAATCGAAGACAAGCCACGATCTTCCCATCTGGAAACGGGAGCGCATACTGCCACTGCGCGCCCCGTTTGCGACGACGGTGTGGGATTACATCAATCGCGGTATGCCGCTCGGGAGAGAAGGAACTCTCACCCCCGATGAGGTCTACGCGCTGACGGCCTACCTGCTCTTCGTGAACAAGGTGATCCCGGAGGACGAAGTACTCGACGAACAGAGTCTGCCGAAGGTCAAGATGCCGATTGGCGATCAATACGGCCGGCTGCCTGACTGGAAGCCCGGGACGCCAAGGCTTGAGGGTTACCCTTACTAGCGAGTGCTTCCCTAAGTCCGGCAAAAAAGTGAGGGAGTGTCGGCATGCCAGCTCCGAACACTCCCTCTGCTGTCCTCTATCAGCCATTGCGAGACTGCTAGCCGCCTAGGCCGAATCTCCCTGTCGAGTTGATGTGGGGAGTAGGTCCAGCCGCCAAGGCGCGGCTCGACGAGCGCGGCATCCACACCATCGGCCAACTTGCGGACGTGACGGGCGCGCTGGCGGAACGGCCGCGCCTTCGACCCATCCTGGACATGTGATGAGGTGTAGGCGAAGTCTCGGAGGGATAATGCGCTCGCGGCCTACTTGGATTTCCAAAGGCGAATAGTGGCGATCGACGCTTGAGTATATCCCGACGGATCCGTATCGCCGCCAAAGGCGGCTTTGCTTGTGATCGTATTTGTCGTCAAAAGTCCCCCGACATAAGGGGCCGGTAGTCCGCTCAGCATGAGCTGACAGCGAACCGGGAAGAGACCGGCGTCCGGGAAGTCGACCTTGAGCGCGAGGCACTCGCCGTTTCCGCGCAAGGACATCGAGCCCAACTTGATTTCAGCGTAGAAGTTCTGTCGCGCAGGTTCGCTGGTCGCGCCAAAGCAGGCGCGCAACTCGGCGGCGCGCCTGTACTTTGTTTCAGCGACTCTCCCGTCAGGCCGCAACCGAAGGCTCCAGAACGAGAAGTAGCGCTCGGCATCCGTTGGAAATGGCTCGAATCCGGTTCTGGTGGAGGAGCACCAGCCCGCGATGGGTTCATGCCGTTCTCTGATACTGCGAAGAATGTAGATCTCTTCCAGCGCCGCCTTTGCACGAGGCGCAGCATTGCCGGAAGGCGTTGTGCAAACAGACAGCAGTGTGACAACGCCAACGATTGCAGCCGTTGCAATTGAGCCGCGGCGCGCCGATGGAGTGAGCCGGTCAGTCTTCCAAATCACGACAGCCTCCTCGCATGCCCGATTGCTGCATGCGGTTGGGTGCGGTCGCTACAGCAGCCAGCCGATCCCGTGTGCATGCGGGCTGTGGATGTAGACGCGGCGAAGCATTGAGAATGCCTTCGTCAAGACGCCCATGCGCCATTGCACCAAGAGCTTGATGGCGCGCGGAAAGCCGCATCAGGTGGTTTCGGCCTTGCCGGCGCCGGGACCCAGGACAAAAAACCAATGGCAGAAAAGACCGATGCCCCAGCCCAGCAGCACCCACAGACTCCAATAGGGCGAGCCGATCAACAGATTGATGATAAAAAGCACCACGATGGTCGGGACGAAAACCATCGCATGGATGCGGAAGCCAAGCTTCTTCTCCGACTGGGTGAGGTGACGCTCTCCGAAGCCCATTGAGTTGACGATACCTTTCCGGCGGAGCCGGGCCAGTCCACCGTCAGAAGTCCTCATTGTGCGCATCATCGCGGCAGCCAACCGATTCCGTGCGCATTCAGGCTGTGGATATAGAGGCGATCGGCGGTCTCGGTCGCGCCTGTGGCCTCAGGATAGCCGCCGCTCGGGTCCTGCAGGCTGGCCGTGACGCGGCCGTCCTCGTCGATGGCGAAGACGTGCCCGTACGACTCACCAAGCGGCAAAAGGAACCGCGGTAGCCTCAGCAAGATCTTTCGAAGGAACGGCCTCTCGGCGAGGCTGTCCGCCGCCGGGTTGCGCGGCTTGAACAGCCCGACCCAGATGCGACCATCGCGTCCACGCATCAGATTGTCCGGGTAGCCCGGCAGGTTGTCGAGCAGCACCCTGGCCTGCGGCGATCCGCTTTGCACGTCGAGGTCGCTCGCCCGGCCATCGATCTTCCAAAGGCGGTAGCGGCCCGTCTCGTTCACAAACAGGGAACGGCCGTCGGATGACAAGGCGATCCCGTTGGCGAAAGAGAAGCCACGCGCCACGATGCGCGTTCTCCCCGTGGCCGGGTCATGGGCAAGCACACGCCCCGTGGCGGATTGCTCCATGATGTCGAGCACGCTCGCCGGGTACGTGCCGCCCCATTGCGCAGGAGCAAAGCGCGTCGACGCGTCGGTGAAATAGATCGTCCCGTCCGGCGCCACGACGACGCCGTCGGCATAGCGGATCGGATCATTGGGGCTCACGCGATCGGTAAGCACGGTGACATGCCGGTCGGGGGTGATGGCAAGCAGCCCCGTCATGGCGTCCGCGGCAATCATGCGTCCCTGAGCTTCGAAGTCGAAGCCGAGCACGCGCCCGCCGGTGTTTGCGAACACCTCCTGCTTGCCGCCGTCCGGCTCCATGCGGATCAGGTTGCCGCTATGCATCGCAGCGTAGAGCTTGCCGTCCGGCCCGATCGCGATGTGTTCAGGCCCCACCTCGCTGCCGGTGTCGATCATGCGCAGACCGGACAACCGCGTGTTCGGCGCGAAAGCGCCGGTGTAGCCGGGCGGCGTCTGCGCCGACCATGACACGGGCTCTGCGGGAACGGGCCAGAGACAGAGATAGGCAGCGACCCCCAACAGCACGATCACCACCGCGGCAGCCGTTTTGAGAATGATGGATCGCCCCACGTGATTTTCACCTTGTTTTGGGGATGATGCTGCGCGGAGGCGGCTGAGGCAACAGTTCAGAATCAGCGATCAGGGGCAGAGCACGCGCATTTGCAGCGACGCGCACCAGCTCGTCCGTTGCTGGCTCTTGGTGGACTGGTTCTGCATCTCATGAGCCGTCGCTGTTGGTACGACAGCAGACTTTGAAGTCTACTTTCGCCCAGATCGTGATTTGACGCGTGATAGGCTCTTGCGCGGAGGGCCGGATGGCGCGCCCGGAAGGATTCGAACCTCCGACCCCCAAGATTCGTAGAACGCGGTTCTGAAAACGCGCTAACCGCCAGCAACCGCCACAAGCCGCAAACCACTTGAAAAATCAATCGCGCGTCCCAACATCGTCGACCGCGAACCGCCGTGAATTCGCGGCAACGTGGTAGCTAATCGGTAGCTAATTTTCGGGGGCATCGCGATGGGGATTTCGATCCGAACGGTTGAGGCGCTCGCCGCAGGCGAAGCAATCTGGGATGACAAGGTCAAAGGCTTTGGTTGTCGTAAACAACTGAAGGGCTGTAGCTACGTTCTCAAGTATCGTGTCAATGGTCGCCAGCAATATCTAACGCTGGGCCAACATGGTCCGCTTACGCCAGATACCGCCGGAGCATTTAAAATAACAATCGAAACTAAAAAACCCTCGGTACTACAGGGTACCGAGGGCAAGGTGAGGGCTCTGGCCCAGAGGCCGAGCCAAGCTCTGTTCATACCGAAGTTGAGTATTCGATAATAGGCAATCTATGCATGCTTAAAAGAAATTGGCCCGGTGAAGGGGTTCACCGAGCCAACTCCCGGGCTCTGCCCGGATATGTTTGAGCCACGAGAAACAGATTATCTCTTCTTCAATGTGGAATACCAAGACCGGGCTACCAGTTCACGCTTTTATATATTCGGCAACAAATTGCCCTCGGCACTTGTAGGCACCGAGGGCAACGCTTGGCTCCAGACTTGCCGGGAATGCCGGAGGCGTGAACCAATCATGTCTCTTCAGCAGAGCCGGCCCAGATGAGTGTTTAGGCATTGGCTACTCGAAGTTTAGGCATCGCGCTGTCTGGGATGAAATTGCCCTCGGCACCGGGGAATGCCGAGGGCAAAAGAGCGGCCGCTATGCTCGGCGACTTGTTCGGCTCAGGCGAAGGGTTTCGAAGGGAACCTGAGTGGGGTACGCCGCCTATAAACAAACCATATAGGAAATTAACTCGACTTGATGGTATTATAAAACCATAACGGCGTTTCCTTGGCGGTGTCTTATTTTGAACACAGCTTGGAACTCGCATAAGAAAATACCCTCGGTGAGGGAACACCGAGGGCAGGTGATAACTACATGGGAAAGTTCAGGAGCAGCCATCACTTGCCCGATTATGGTAGAGGTAAGTATTGCTTCTGCGGCAACGGGATACCCTGTGGATAAATTCTACAGTCGGCTTATGGTCGAATGGCTCACGTTGAAACTCCGCCCAATCTCCGCCAGCGCCTCACCAGCTTGTCTCCGCGCTAGTGCCTCTTGAACTTGATGCGCGGTCAGCTTCGGCTTGCGACCAAACCTCACCCCTCTTGCCTTCGCCCTCGCCCATGCATTTCTCGCGGAATCAGTTGTCGCTACCATCGAGGTGAAGTCGCTGTTGACTCAAGAGGACCTTGAGACTGCGATCATCAGCGCACGTCGCGCAAAGGCCCTTCAACGAAATCTCGTGACCGTGTTCACGTCCGGGTATGTTCCGCCGGGTATTCTCAGCTTCGTTGTAGCCTACGATGGACCGGCACAAATGGCGACAGTTCGCAGTTGGGTGCGTTCTATTGAAACAGCACATGGGCTGAATGCATCTCAACTGCCGCAAACGCGACGTGAGCGTACGGCCGTCCTTAGTGAAAGCGTCGAGGCAGTGTTTGTACTTGGTCGTGGCTCTGTGATTTTCGATAACGCACCAATCTCGTTGATGACCGATGCCGTTATCGCCGAACATCCAACCGCAAAGTACATGACCTTTTCGGGTGCCGAGGGCAATTTGCTGTTGTTCTTCTTGTTGTTGACCCAGGCCGGATCAAATTTGATAGGGCAATGGGCCGACCTACTTCCCTATATACAAAGATCGCAATGGAAAGCGGACTTGGATTGACGAAACCGAACGCCGATTGAAATCCTTTCCCGCCGTCGCCATCTGCCCGATTTCATCGGAGGGCGAAGCATGATCACTCGCGCTGAGCGACTTGAAATCTTCGACTACTGTGTGCCTGAGCGGAAGTGCCCAGTCTGCTCGCACTGGCCTCGCGCTGAGCGTCCACAACTCCGTTCAGAGCTTGATTCCATTCCGATTAAAGGCACCTGCCTTCGTTGCTTCCTGGCATTCGTCAAGGACATCACTGGCTGCAAGCCGCCGACGGTGCATTGAGGGCGCCAACTGCGAAAAAAAATCGTGGTAGCTAATTGGTAGCTAATCGCGTTTTCAATTTCACCGAAATCCGCTGATGCCTTTGAATTTGCTGGCGCGCCCGGAAGGATTCGAACCTCCGACCCCCAGATTCGTAGTCTGGTGCTCTATCCAGCTGAGCTACGGGCGCTGAGCGCTTCGCGCGGGAACCCCGCCAGCGGCGGGGAACGGCCGCATAGCTATAGGCTTCGCGACGCCATGGCAAGGCGGGCAGCGCCCTCAGCGGGGCCCCTACCTACGCGCTCGCCCGCTCGTCGCGGCGGGCGCGCAGCTCGACGGCGCGGTCCGGGATGGTGACCCGGAAAGTCGCCCCGATGGTGCCGTCGACGAGCCTGATCTCGCCGCCATGGGCACGCACCAGCTCGGCCGCGATCGCAAGCCCAAGCCCGGCGCCGCCGGAACGGTTCGAGCTCTGGAACGCCTCGAACAGGTGCGCGCGCGCCTGCGGCGTCAGGCCCAGGCCGGTGTCGGACACCTCGATCACCACCACCGCACCCTCGCGCAGCCCGATGATGCGGACCTGGTCGCGGCCGGGATCGGGATCGGCTGCGGCGCGGCTCTCCAGCGCCTGCACCGCGTTGCGCGCGATATTGACCAGCACGCGGAACAACTGGTCGGGATCGCCGTCCACCATGAGGCCGCGCTCGATCGCGCTGATCCAGCGCACCGGCGTATCAGCATCGAGCCCGAGCGTCTCGCGCACCTCCTCGACCAGGGGATCGAGCGGCACCATGCGCCGGTCGGGCTGCGGCTCCTGCACGCGGCCATAGGAGAGCGTCGATTCGCAGAACGAGATCGCGCGCTCGAGCGCGCGCACGAGCTTGGGCGCGAAGCGCTGCACAGTCGGATCGGTGAGCCGCGCGAGGCGATCGGAGAACAGCTGGGCCGTGGTGAGCAGGTTGCGCAGGTCGTGATTGATCTTCGAGACCGCAAGCCCAAGCGAGGCGAGACGGCTCTTCTGCGCCAGCATGCCGGCAAGGTCGCGCTGCATGGCGGCAAGCTCGCGCTCGGCGGTGCCGACCTCGTCCTGCCGGGTGGAAACCGCAATCACGCTCGCCGGATTTTCCGGATCATTGTGGAACGCGATCAGGTTGGCGGTGAGCCGATGCAACGGCCGCACGAACTGGTAGTGCAGCGTGAAATAGACGAGCGTCGCCGTGATGCCGGAGATCAGCAGCGACAGCAGCAGGATGTTGAACGAATAGGCCCACATCGCTTTGCGCAGCGGCACCTCGTCGACGATGATCTCGACGAACTCGCCGCCGCGCGGCGCCGGCCCGACTGCCAGGATCACGTCGTTGTCGGTGGACGCGAGGGTGCCGAAGGCATCGATGATGGCGCGATGCCAGGACACGCTGCGCACGTCGACCTCCTGGTCGACCCTGGCCGGAAGCTCCGCAACGGCAAGAAGGCGGCGCTGATTGCCGGTCTTCATGGCGACCGCGCGGGCACCGATCGAATTGAGAAGCTGGCGCGAGAGCGTGTCGGGCACCATGCCCTCGGGCGAAGCCGACAGCACCAGCGCGGCCGTATAAGCGGCCGATAGCCGATCGCTCAGCCAGCTCACGCGAAAATTGGCAATCGAAGGCACATAGATAAGGATCTCCGCGATCATCACGAACAGCGTCGTGAGAACGAGGAGCTTGCCGGAAAGTCCGAAGCGGGGAGCAGGCCCCTTCGCTGCGGCCGGTATCATGTCCATCGCGTTGCCCGCGTACCGCCGCTCAGCGGCCCATCATCCCAGAATACGCTGCGCCCACCTGTACCTGAAGCCACCGTCAGATATGCCGTGCCCGCGCGATGTCCAGTATCGCCCAGGATCGAATACGGCAGCAAGATACCAGTCCACACACGAATATCGCAGCGCACGCAGACGGCGAAATCTGGGCGATGTCGTTAAAGTGGTGTGAATATTTGAATACACGCTCCAAAGGGCATTGCCTTTGGCCATGACTCATTGCGGCGGCTTATGGTCGCTGGATCGCGGCGCGACGCATCAACAGCCGTCTTGCCAGAACGGGCGCAAGTGCGAGCAGGCCGAGACCGGCGAGCGCCGCGATCAGCGTGGGCGTCACCACGTTGGCCGGGTCGAAATCGATCCGGCAATCGAGCTCGCCGGCCGCGAGACACGCGCGGTAGGCCACTTCCTGAGTTGCGATCATGCTGTCGAGCCCGGCTCCGAACAAAGCGAGCAGGAAGCTGCCGGGGATGCGGCCGATCGCGGTCGCGCCCACGAATGTCCGCAGCCGCACCTCGAACAGCGCAGCGGTGAGATTGGTGAACCAGGACGGCACCGGCATGAGCCGCAGAAACATGACGTAATAGAACGCATCGGCCCGAAATCCAGCCGCGAAGCTTTCCACCCGCGGGCCAAGGCGGCGCAGCAGCCGCTCCCCGAACGCGCTGCGGGCGATGAGGAACACGGCGGTTGCGCCCAAGGTCGAGCCGATCATGGCGGCGGCGCCGCCGATGAGCGCCCCGAACAGGAAACCGCCAACCACCGCCAGCACAGCTCCGGCCGGCATCGCCAGGATGGCGCCGATGGCATAGATCACCACAAAGCTCAGGATCGCAGCGATCCGATGGGCGGCGATGAACTCGTCGATCGCCGCGTTGTTCTCGACCAGCGTTTGCAGTGTGAGGTTGCGGTGCCAGCCCATGGCATAGGCGAGCACCAGCAGGCCCAGAAGGCAGGCAAGCGGGGCGAGCCGAACGAGCACACGGCGCAACCGGCGGCTAGCGTCAGGTCCGGGCTGCTGGGGGAGCATGGTTCCGGGGGCTTGATGGCGGGCGCTCGAAACACCCGCTAATGCCAATCCGGGCACGCGGCGTGGGTACGGGGGCTTGTATACATAAGCCTGGGCCACTCCGGCAGCCAGAGCGGCAATTTGCCTGTTCCCATTTGGCCTAATCAATTTGGCCAATTCCTAGGGCGATCCTTACGGCGAAACGGCGGCCGCCTTGCATGGCGGGCGCCCCTCCCGTATAAGCCGCGGGACTTTTGAGCGGCGGCGACCGGCCGGTTTTCCAAGATTGAAGACCCAAGTCAAAACCCTCCATTTATGAGCCTTGAAAGCCGGCCTGGGGCCCTGAGGGCGCGCCACCGGCGGCCAAAAACGCGGAGAAAGACCCGTGAAGCGGACCTATCAACCGAGCAAGCTGGTGCGCAAGCGCCGTCACGGATTCCGCGCGCGCATGGCGACCAAGGGCGGCCGCAAGGTGCTCTGCCAAGCGGCGTGCCCAGGGCCGCAAGCGGCTGAGTGCCTGACGCGGACGCCGGCGCATCCTCCATGGAGCGACTGAGGCAGCGGGCCGACTTCCTGGCCGCCGCCGGCGGGGCCAAGGTGGCGACGGCGGCCTTCGTGCTGCAGGCGCGCGAGCGCGACGACGACGGCCCGGTACGGGTCGGCTTCACCGTGTCGAAGAAGGTCGGCAACGCGGTCGAGCGCAATCGGGTGCGGCGCCGGCTGCGCGAAATCGTGAGGCTTACGGCCGCGGCTGGACTGCGTTCCGGCCATGATTATGTGCTGATCGGACGGCGAGCGGCCTTGTCGCTGCCGTTCGAGCGAATGAGCTGACGATTTCGACCAGGGCGCTGCGGCGGCTGCGAGCTCCGAAATGAACGACCAGAAGAACACGCTCCTGTTCATCGTGCTGTCGGCCGTCATCCTGATCGGCTGGCAGCTGTTCTTTGGCGTTCCGCAGCAGAAGCCGGTGGCGCCACCGCAGAACGAGCCGCACGACCAGCCGCGCCGGGGACGCCGCCGCACCGGGCGCACCACCAGTACCGGCCGAGCCCGCCGGCCAAGCCGCTGACGCGCGAAGAGGCGCTCGCAGCTGTCGCCGCGCGTGCCGATCGAGACGCCGCGCCTGTCGGGCTCGATCGCGCTCAAGGGCGGGCGCATCGACGACCTGTCGCTGACCCAATATCGCGAGACCGTCGATCCGCAAGTCGCCGCCGATCGTGCTGCTTTCGCCGTCCGGCAGCCCGCATCCGTTCTATGCAGAGTTCGGCTGGCTCGCCGCCGTCCGGCACGACTGTCAAGCGGCCGGACGACAACGACGCTCTGGACCCAGCAGGGCTCCGGCCCGCTCACGGTCGAGCAACCGGTGCTCGTCTACGACAACGGCGAGGGCCTCGAATTCCGCCGCACCATCTCGGTCGACGACAAGTACATGTTCACGGTCGAGGACGAGGTCGCGAACAAGGGCTCGACGCCGGTCGTCGCTGCATCCCTTACGGACTGATCTCGCGCCACGGCACGCCAAAGCTCGAAGGCTATCTACGTCATGTCACGAAGGCTTCGTCGGCGTGCTGGGCGACAGGGCTGCAGGAGGAGAAATACGCCGACGTCGAAAAGAAGAAGTCGATCGACTTCCAGAACACGAAGGGCTGGCTCGGCATCACCGACAAATATTGGGCGGCGACGCTGATTCCCGATCCGACGCCAAGATCAGCGCGCGTTTCCAGTCCGGCCAGCTCGGCACGCTCAAGACCTATCAGGCCGATTATTTTCTCGAGACCGTCACAGCGTCGCGCCCGGCGCGACGCGCCGCCGCGAGCACGCGCCTGTTCGCCGGCGCCAAGGAAGTCGCGCTCATCGACGGCTACAACGACGCGCTCAAGCTCGACCGCTTCGACCATCTGATCGACTGGGGCTGCTTCTACTTCATCACCAAGCCGCTGTTCCTCGCGATCGACTGGATCTATCACGTCGTCGGCAATTTCGGCATCGCCATCCTGCTCATCACCGTCCTCATCAAGACTCATCTTCTTCCCGCTCGCCAACAAGTCCTACGCCTCGATGGCGAAGATGAAGGCGGTGCAGCCGGAGATGACGGCGATCCGCGAGCGCTACGCCGACGACAAGATGAAGCAGCAACAGGCGATGATGGAGCTCTACAAGAAGGAGAAGATCAATCCGATCGCCGGCTGCCTGCCGATCGTGATCCAGATCCCGGTCTTCTTCGCGCTCTACAAGGTGCTGTTCATCACCATCGAGATGCGGCACGCGCCGTTCTTCGGCTGGATCCAGGACCTCTCGGCGCCCGACCCGACCACGGTCTTCAATCTGTTCGGCCTGATCCCCTGGGATCCCTCGCAGCTGCCGGTGATCGGCCACTTCCTGATGCTCGGCGTCTGGCCGCTGATCATGGGCGTCACCATGTGGGTGCAGATGAAGCTCAACCCGCCGCCGCCCGACCCGACGCAGCAGATGATCTTCGACTGGATGCCGGTGATCTTCACCTTCATGCTGTCGAGCTTCTCGGCCGGGCTGGTGATCTACTGGGCCTGGAACAACACGCTCTCGGTGATCCAGCAGTCCGTGATCATGCGCAAGCACGGCGCCAAGATCGAGTTGTTCGACAACATCAAGGCCTCAGGTGGAAAACTGGTCAACTTCTTGAAGAACCTCTTTTCCAAAAAGAAAGTGACACCACCGTGAGCACTGATCGGTGTGTAACGCGTAGGGTGGACAAAGGCGCGATCCGAACGAACAGGCTTCCCAATGGCACAACGCAGCGCCGCGCCCACCTGTTCTTGCGCGATCTGTTTCAATCTCTGCTGAGGCGGGCACGGCGTACGTCAGGCCTTATCATGCGGAGCGGCAGGCCATCGCCTTTGCCCACCCTCGAATTCCGCATGACCGACTTCACCCCCGACGAGATCGAAACCGGCCGCAAGCTGTTCGCCGGCGACTGGCGCTTCGTCGCCGCCGCAGGCTCGCTCGCGGTGCTGCCGCCGATGCGCGGCATCGAGATCGCGTTCGCGGGCCGCTCCAATGTCGGCAAGTCGAGCCTGATCAACGCGCTGACCGGGACGCAACGCGCTCGCGCGCACCTCGCACACGCCCGGCCGCACCCAGGAGCTGATCTTCTTCGCAGGCCCGGCCAGCTCATCCTGGTCGACATGCCGGGCTACGGCTACGCCGCCGCGGCCAAGACCAAGATCAAGGCCTGGACCGCGCTGATCCATGCCTTCCTCAGCGGCCGCGCCAATCTCGCGCGCGTCTATCTCCTGGTCGACGCCCGCCACGGCCTCAAGCCGATCGACGACGGCGTGCTCACGACGCTCGACAAGGCGGCGGTGAACTACCAGATCGTGCTCACCAAGGCCGACCAGGTGCAGCCGGCCGAGCTCGCCAGCCGCCTCGCCGCAGACGCAGGCGGCGCTCGCCAAGCATCCGGCAGCCTATCCCGAGGTGCTCGCGACCTCGTCCCGCACCGGACGCCGGCATTGCCGGAGCTGCGTGCCGCCATCGCGCGGCTCCTGGCCGAGCGCGGCTGACGACAGCGCCATCGCATTTGTCACAGCGATCCGCTTGCCTCAGAATGCTCGCCGATAGCGTGGAGCGAAACGCCGAATGGCCGATGGTCTTGAAGGCGTGGTGGCTGCCGAGACCGTGCTGAGCCACGCCGACGGAGAACGCGGCATCGTCTGGGTGCGCGGCCACACGATTCGCCGATCTCGTCGCGCAGACGGCTTCGAAGCCGCGGTCGCGCTCATGTGGGAGGGCTTTGCGGGCGAGAACCTTACGCGCGGGCGCATGATCGAGATGTTCGGCGCAGCGCGCGCGCTCGCCTTCTCGCGGCTCGGCGACTGGCTGCCGGCGGCCGCGCGTCGTGAGCCGCTGATCGAAGCGACGCGCCTTCTGCTCGCGGCTGCTGCCTGATGAGAGCACGCCGGCAGCAGATCGCGGCAGCGCTGCCGGTCGGGATCGCGGCACTGATCCGCAGCCGCGTCGGCAGGCCGCCAGTCGCGCCCGATCCGTCGTTCACCACTGCCGCCGACTTGCTGCGCATGGTCGACGGCGCCGCGGTCGAGGAACGCTTCGCGCAGGCGCTCGATGCCTATATCACGACCGTCATCGACAATGGGCTCAGCGCTTCGACCTTCGCGGCGCGCGTCATCATCTCGACCCGTGCCTCGCTGGCGTCGGCCGTGGTCGGCGCCTACGGCGCATTCACCGGCGCGCTGCATGGCGGCGCACCGGGACTGGCGCTCGACATGCTCGACGACATCGCGAAGGACGGCGACGATGTCGACGCAACTGGCTTGAACGCAAGCTCGCGGCTGGCGAGCGCCTGATGGGCTTCGGCCATCGTGTGTTCCGCGCTGCGCGATCCGCGCGCCGACATGCTGCGCGCCGCCTTGCTGCGGCTCGATCCGAGCAGTCCAGCGCCTCGCCTTCGCGCAAGCGAGGTCGAGCGCGCGCGCGGTCGCGGCGCTCGAGCGCCGCAAGCCCGGCCGCCGTCTCGAGGCCAATATCGAGATGGATGCCGCGCTGCTGCTCGATGCCATCGGCCTGCCGCGCGCCGCCTTCACGCCGGTCTTCGCCATGGCGCGGGCGCCGGCCTGGATCGCGCATGCGCTCGAGCAGCAGTCGCTCCGGCCGCATGATTCGCCCTGCCTCGGCCTATGTGGGGCCAGCGCCGACAGCCTGAATGGCCCACCGCCAGCCCTCTTTCGCGGCCGGCGGCGGGTCGCTAAAAGCGGGGCGCCTATCAAAGCGTGGCCCCTCCGGACCGCAGGAACCGCCATGACCGTCTCGCCCCACGACATCGCCCACATCCTGTCGGAAGCGCTGCCGCACATGCAGCGCTACGACGAGGAGATCGTCGTGGTGAAATACGGCGGCCACGCCATGGGCGAGGAGGAGATGGCGCGGAGCTTCGCCCGCGACATCGTGCTGATGGAGCAGACCGCCATCAATCCGGTGGTCGTGCACGGCGGCGGGCCGCAGATCGGCGAGATGCTCAAGCGGCTCGGCATCAAGTCGGAATTCGCCGGCGGGCTGCGCATCACCGACGCCGCCACCATCGAGATCGTCGAGATGGTGCTGGCCGGCTCGATCAACAAGCAGATCGTCGGCTTCATCAACGAGGCCGGCGGCAAGGCGGTCGGGCTGTGCGGCAAGGACGGCAACATGGTCACTGGCCCGCAAGATCAGCCGCACCATCGCCGATCCCGGCTCCAACATCGAGAAGGTCGTCGACCTCGGCTTCGTCGGCGAGCCCGAGAAGGTCGACACCACCGTGCTCGACCCAGATCCTCGGCCGCGACCTCATTCCGGTGCTGGCGCCGCTCGCGACCTCGAAGGACGGCGTCACCTACAACGTCAACGCCGACACCTTCGCGGGCGCGATCGCGGGCGCGCTCAAGGCCAAGCGGCTGCTGCTGCTCACCGACGTGCCGGGCGTGCTCGACAAGTCGAAGAACGCTGATCAAGCGAGCTCTCCGCCGACGACGCGCGCCGGCTGATCGCCGACGGCACCATTTCGGGCGGCATGATCCCCAAGGTCGAGACCTGCCTCTACGCGCTCGACGCCGGGCGTCGAAGGCGTCGTCATCCTCGACGGCCGGGTGCCGCACGCGGTGCTGCTCGAGCTCCTCACCGACCACGGCGCCGGCACGCTGATGCATGCGGTGAGGTCGCTGTGATCCGACCCGATGGCTGCATCGACCCGCCGCCCGCCCCGCGCGCTTCGGCCACGTCGAAACCTGGGTGTTCGATCTCGACAACACGCTCTATCCGCATCACGTCAATCTCTGGCAGCAGGTCGACGAGCGCATCCGCGACTACATCGCGACTTTCTCAAGATCGGCCACGACGAGGCGTTCCGGCTGCAGAAGGACTACTACAAGCGCTACGGCACCTCGATGCGCGGGCTGATGACCGAGCACGGCATGAAGCCCGACGACTTCCTCGACTTCGTGCACCAGATCGATCATTCGCCGCTCGAGCCGAACCCGGCGCTCGGCGCCGCGATCGAGAAGCTTGCCGGCCGCAAGCTGATCCTGACCAACGGCACGCGCAGCCACGCCGACGCGGTGCTGGCGCGGCTCGAGCTCGACCGCCATTTCGAGGACGTGTTCGACATCGTCGCGGCCGAGCTCGAGCCGAAGCCCTCGGCGCAGACCTACGAGCGCTTCCTCAAGGCGCACGGCGTCGATGCCGGCCCGCGCCGCCATGTTCGAGGACCTCGCGCGCAACCTCGCGGTGCCGCACGCGCTCGGCATGACCACCGTGCTGGTCGTGCCGGAGGACACGCGCGAGGTGTTCCGCGAGGACTGGGAGCTCGAAGGCCGCGACGACCCGCATGTCGACCACGTCACCGACGACCTGGTCGGCTTCCTGGAAAAGATCGCGGCAAGCGCGCTAAGAGACGGCACAGAGTGACATGCGCCCGCAAGGACACCTCGATCGCCATCATCGGCGCCGGCATCGGCGGGCTCGCCGCCGCGGCGCGCTGCGGCAGGTCGGCATCGACGTCGACCGTCTACGAGCAGGCGGAGGCGTTCGCGCGCGTCGGCGCCGGCATCCAGCAGAGCCCGAACGCCATGAAGGTGCATCGCGGGCTCGGCATCGAGGAGCGGCTGCGCGCACGTCGGCGTTCGCGCCCACCTCCTCGCTCAACCGCGACGCCAGCACCGGCAAGGTCACCAACGATCATCCGCTGGGCCGCGCGGTCGAGGAGCGCTACGGCGCGCCCTATCTGACGCTGCATCGCGGCGACCTGCATGCCGCGCTCGCCGGCGATCGTGCCGGCTGACATGCATCGCAGCTCGGCAAGAAGCTCGTTGCGCATCGACGCAGCGCGGCCCGCGCGTCGACGCTCGCCTTTGCGGACGGCAGCGAGGTCGAGGCCGATGTCGGTGATCGGCGCCGACGGCGTCCACTCGCTGGTGCGCGATTATGTCGGCGGGCCCGGACGCAGCCGCGCTTCACCGGCCGGCTCGCCTATCGCACGACCTTTCCGGCCGCGCGGCTGCGCGGCGTCGACATCGGCACCGCGCGCACCAAGTGGTGGGGCAAGGACCGCCACATCGTGATCTATTACGTCACCGCCGCGCGCGACGAGATCTATTTCACCACCAGCCAGCCCGAGAAGGCCGACTGGATGACGCGCGAATCCTGGTCGACCAAGGGCGACCTCGCCGAGATGCGCGCGGCCTTCTGCGACTTTCATTCCGACGTGCAGGCCGTGCTCGCGGCCGCGCCCGAGGTGCACAAGTGGGGCATCTACGAGCGCGACCCGCTGCCGGCCTGGAGCAAGGGCCGCGTCGTCGCTGCTCGGCGACGCCTGCCATCCGATGACGCCCTACATGGCGTCGGGCGCCGCGATGGCGCTGGAAGACGCGGTCGTGCTGGCGCGCTGCCTCGACGACGAGGACTGCGAGAGCTATCGAAGCGGCATTCGCGCACCTACGAGGCGGCCCGCAAGCCGCGCGCCAGCGTGGTGCAGGCCGGCTCCAGCGCCAACACCTGGATGCGCCGGGAGACCAATCCGGACTGGCTCTACGGCTACGATGCCTGGCGCGTGCCGCTGCGCTCCGACGCATGCGCGGCTATTGATGCTCCGACCTACTGGGAAGCCTGATCAGTCTCCAGCCGAATACATTGACATGCGCTCGAACGACGCCCGCCGAAATCGTCACCGCGCTCGATCGCGCCAGCACGCGCCGCACGACGGCCATATGGCGCCGGCGAATCGTCTGGCGCATCTGGGGACAAGGCACGCCGCTCGTGCTGCTGCATGGCGGCACCGGGAGCTGGATGCACTGGATGCGCAACATCGAGACGCTCGCGCGCGACTTCATGGTGGTGGTTCCGGACATTCCGGGCTCGGGCGAATTCGGCGAGCCCGCAGCCGCCGATCTCCGCCGAGAGCATCGCCGCGACGCTGCTCGCACGGGCTCGATCAGATCATCGGACCGGAGACGCACTTTGCGCATCGCCGGCTTTTCGATGGGCGGACTGATCGCGGGCTATCGTCGCGCAGCATGCCGGCGCGCGCGCGCGATACGCTGGTGCTGGTCGGCGCGACCGGCACGGGCGCGCCGCGCGCGCCGAATGGAGCCGCTGAAGTCGTGGCGGCGGCTGCCGACCGACGACGAGAAGCGCGCCAGGCGCACCGCGAGAACCTCGGCATCCTGATGATCCACGATCCGCAGCAACATCGACGAGCTCGCGGTCTACATGCAGTCGCGCAACGCCGGCCGTGTCGCGCATCCGCGGCAAGCACGTCTCCCACACCGGCACGCTCGCGCAACTGCCTGCCCGGATTCACCGGCCGGCTCGCCGGCATCTGGGGCGAGCACGACGCCACCGCCGTGCCCTATCTCGCCGAGCGGCGCGAGCAAGCTGCAGTAATTCCAGCCCGGCGCGCCCGTTCGACATCGTCCCGGGCGCCGGCCACTGGGTGCAGTACGAGGCGCATGAGACAGTCAACCGGCGGATGAGGGAATTGCTGATCGGCGGCGGTTGACTGGCGTTTGATCTTGCTGTCGTCCCCGCGAAGGCGGGGACCCACAACCACCAAGCTTTCGATAGTAACGGGTCGAGCGAGATTGCAAGGACGCGGCGTATGGCTCCCGCCTGCGCGGGGACGACACCGGAGAATGCGGCGTGGCTCGAGCTCCACCTGCTTGACTCCTCCCCGCCTTGGCTCGACAAACCCGCCCACACCATCAAACGCCAAAGGGCCGCCATGTCGCACGCCGACCTTGCCAAGACCATCGACGATGCCTTCGAGAAGCGCGACGGCATCGGCCCGTCCACCAAAGGCGCCGTGCGCGAGGCCGTCGAAGCCGCGCTCGATCTGCTCGACCGCGGCGACGGCGCGCGTCGCCGAGCGCGGCGCCAACGGCGCCTGGTCGGTCAACCAGTGGCTCAAGAAGGCGGTGCTGCTGTCGTTCCGGCTCAACGACATGAGCGTGATCCCGGGCGGCCCGGGCAAGGCGGTGTGGTGGGACAAGGTCGCCTCCAAATTCGACGGCTGGGGCGAGAACCGCTTCCGCGAGGCCGGCTTCCGCGCGGTGCCAGGCTGCGTCGTGCGGCGCTCCGCCTATATCGCGCCGGGCGTGGTGCTGATGCCCTCGCTTCGTCAATCTCGGCGCCTATGTCGACTACGGCACCATGATCGACACCTGGGCGACCGTCGGCTCCTGCGCGCAGATCGGCAAGAACTGCCACATCTCGGGCGGCGCCGGCATCGGCGGCGTGCTCGAGCCGCTGCAGGCCGGGCCGGTGATCATCGAGGACAACTGCTTCATCGGCGCGCGCTCGGAAGTGGCCGAAGGCGTGATCGTGCGCGAAGGCTCGGTGCTCTCGATGGGCGTCTATCCTCGGCGCCTCGACGCGCATCGTCGATCGCGAGACCGGCAAGACCTATCAGGGCGAGGTGCCGCCCTATTCGGTGGTGGTGCCGGGCTCGCTGCCCGGCAAGCCCGGCAAGGATGGCGCCGCGGGCCCGAGCCTCTATTGCGCCGTGATCGTCAAGCGCGTCGACGAGAAGACGCGCGCGAAGACATCGATCAACGAGCTGCTGCGCGACTGAAACATACACTGATCAGCTCAGTCGTTCGCCGCAAGCAGGTGGCGCATTCTTTCCGTGTATTTCTTGTCGTGCATTCTTGGAGCGAGCGAATGGATTGGGTCCATCTCTTCACGAGCTTCGAGGGCCGCATCACCAGGCAGCCGTTCTGGATCGCATGGGCGGTGTTCGTCGCAATCGAGATCGCGATCTCGTTCTCGGGCGGAGATGACGCCAAATGGGGCTCGGCGCTGGACCTCGTGCTGATCTATCCTCAACTCGCGGTGTGCGCCAAGCGCGGGCACGACCGCAATACCTCAATCTGGGTTGTGGGCGTGTTCTTCGCGATCGGCGCCATTCTCGACCTGTTGCTGCTGGGCGGGTGGATCACCAGCGCTGATGTGCCGAACCCAACGCCGCTGATGCTCGCGTTACTGATTCCATACTTGGTCTTTGGCTTCGTCCTCATTATCGATCTCGGCTTCCGCCGTGGGACGGTTGGCCCCAACCGCTACGGCCCCGATCCGTTGGAAACGAGCGCATGAGGGCTGCCAAACTCACGCAACAATCGTACTATGAGTGACGGGTCACAGTCGCACCCCGAGGCTCCGCGTGTCGTACCAGACGCTCAACGCTGCCTGCATTGTCGAAACGCTGCACCGCCTGGAGCATCGGATCGGCGAGCGCTTCCCGGGCACAAGCCTCGCCTCGGTCTGCCGCGAGCTCATCGGCATGGCAGAGACGGTGCAGCAGCGCTCCATCGCGATCGCCTCGCCGCACTACCTGTTGCGCGCGGGCGTGTTTCTGGTGGTTGCGGCAGCGCTCGCCGGGCTCTTGCTCGTGGCGTTCAAATTGAATGTCCAGGTCGGGACGGTCGAGATTTTCAGCGTGTTTCAGGGCGTCGAGGCGGCGATGAACATCGTCGTCCTCTCCGGCGCGTTGCTGTTCTTCCTGGTGTCGCTCGAGACCCGGATCAAGCGCCGGCGCTCACTCAGCGATCTGCACGCCTTCCGCTCGATCGCACATGTCATCGACATGCATCAGCTCAGCAAGGACCCCAGCACCATCCTGGGCGGTGGCACGCCCACCGCGTCGTCGCCCAAACGGACAATGAGCAGGTTCGAGCTTACCCGCTATCTCAACTACTGCAGCGAAATGCTCTCGCTGACCAACAAGCTCGCTGCGCTCTATGCGCAGCATCTGCCCGACCCGGTGATCATCGACGCCGTCAACGACATCGAGGATCTCACCACCAATCTGATGCAACAAGATCTGGCAGAAGATTACCATTCTTGATACCGGCCGAGCGCTTTAGCGGCGCGCGGCAAGCCAGCACACATAGTGCAACCGATTTGCGCGGAGGTATAGATGACCGACCTTCCCCCCGGCATACGGCACCAGATCAACCAGAGCGGCGGTCTGTCCAACGACGCGCGCGTGCTGATGCTGTACGAGGCCAACAAGAAGACCGCGCTGGTCGCGTATCTGCTTTGGTTCTTCCTGGGGTTGTTCGGCGGCCATAATTTTTATTTGGGACGCACTGGCGTCGCCGTCACGCAGCTCATTCTGAGCCTCATTTTCGTTGGCATGATCATTACCATCTTCTGGGTGCTGGTCGATGCCTTCCTGATCCCAGGCTGGGTCAGACGGCAAAACAACCTGCTGGCGACGCAGCTGGGCGCCTAGGCTGTCTGCAAGAGGGCCTGCATCCACTGAAAATTCGGCGGTGATCTGCCATCACTCGTAACAGCGCTTTCTTCTTGCCCTCGGTTTGATGAAGTCCCCGCCGTGAAACACGATGGAGGGGGCGCCATGGGCTTCACCGACGCAATCAAGACCGGCTTTCAAAAATACATCGGATTCAGCGGTCGTGCGGCACGATCCGAGTATTGGTATTGGGTGCTGTTCGTCTTGCTGCTGCAGATCGCGGCCTGGCTCATCGACATGACGCTGTTCGGCTTCAACACGACCGGCGTCAACCCCATCGGCGTGATCGTGTCATTGGCCACGCTCTTGCCAGGCTTGGCGGTGTCGGTCCGCCGGCTGCACGATATCGATCGGGTCGGCTGGTGGATCTTTCTGGCATTGATCCCCGTGATCGGGGCGATCGTGCTGATCTACTGGGCCTGCCTGCGGGGCACTGTGGGAGCGAACCGCTTCGGCCCCGATCCCCTGGAAGGAAAAGTCTAGGCCATCGCTCACGGTGGCCCTGGAAGAGGTCTGACGGTGGAACAACCTGCCGGCAGACCTTATTTGGCGCAGGCCAATTCGTTCCGATTGTGATCGGATCGGATGTCTGAGCGGATCCTTCAAGCGAGACAGGAAAAGGCGCACATGAGTTGGGGACATTTTCTGTTTGGTTTCAGTGGCAGGCTCAACCGCGCCAAATACTGGCTGTGGATCCTGATCTATTTCATTGCTGTCGCCGTGGTGTCAGCCGTCATTTACGCGATCAACTCCCCCATGGCCGGCGGCATCGTGCAGCTTGTTTTCAGCATCGTCGCCCTGATCTCAAGCTTGGCGGTGGTGACCAAGCGCCTGCACGACCGTAACAAGTCGGCCTGGTGGCTGCTGATTTTTGTCCTTATCCCTTCGCTCTTGCTCGGGGCCGGGATTGTCGCGTCGGTCTACGGCGCGCTTATGACCGATGACACCAGCAATCTCGGCACGTTGGCACTTGTCGGCGGCGCCCTCACGCTTGCCGCCGGCGCATTCCTGATCTGGAGTTTTGTGGAGCTGGCCTGCCTGCGCGGCACCATCGGTCCCAACCGGTACGGCCCCGACCCGCTTGAAGGAAAGATCTACGCCAGCCCGAAACATCGAGGGGCCCAAAGATTGACGGGTTCATTGTCGGCGGCTAAAGCCCCGTGGCCATGGCTGCCGATCCACTCGCTCTTGCCGCCGAGCTTCTGCGCTGTCCGTCGGTCACTCCGGCGGAAGGCGGCGCGTTGGCCGTGCTTGAGCGCGTGCTCAAGGCTGCAGGCTTTACGGCCCACCGCCTGACCTTCGCGGAGGCCGGCAGCGCGCCGATCGAGAACCTTTACGCCCGCATCGGAACGGCTTCGCCCCACATCGCCTTTGCGGGACATACCGACGTGGTGCCGCCCGGCGATGAAGCGACCTGGCGCCACCCGCCGTTTGCTGCGGCTGTCGAAGGCGGCACGCTCTATGGCCGTGGCGCGGTCGACATGAAGGGCGCTATCGCCTGCGCGGTCGCGGCAAGCCTCGACCACCTCGCGGCCGCGGGCGGCAAGCCGAAGGGCTCGATCTCGTTTCTGATCACCGGCGACGAGGAAGGCGTTGCGGTCAACGGCACCGTGAAGCTGATGCAATGGGCGAAGGAGCGCGGCGAAGCCTTTGACCACTGCCTCCTGGGCGAGCCCAGCAACGCTGCGGAGCTGGGCGACACCATCAAGGTCGGCCGACGCGGCTCGCTCAATGGCACGCTCGTGGTCACCGGCAAGCAGGGTCACGTCGCCTATCCGGAGCGGGCCAATAACCCGGTGCGCGGGCTGGTGTCGCTGATGTCGGCCCTGATGGCGGAGCCGCTCGATCACGGCTCGGCCAATTTCGGGCCTTCCAACCTCGAGTTCACCTCGATCGACATCGGCAACACGACCGTCAATCTCATTCCGGGCGAGGCGCGTGCGCGCTTCAACATTCGTTTCAACGACTGCCACAGCCAGGTTTCCTTGCGCATGCTGATCGAAACGCGGGCGCGGATGGCCGCCGGCGAGCTCGTGCGCTGGCATATCGACTGGCAGCCTTCGAATGCGGATTCGTTCGTGACCAGCCCGGGACCGTTTGTCGATCTCGTGGTCGGCTCGATCAAGGAAATCACCGGGCGGGCACCGACCCTGTCAACGACAGGCGGCACCTCGGATGCGCGATTCATCAAGAACTATTGCCCGGTGCTGGAATTCGGCCTTGTCGGACAGACCATGCATCAGGTCGACGAGCGCACGCCGGTCGCCGATCTCACAACACTGACGGCGGTTTATCGGCAGATTCTCGATCGCTATTTCGCTTGACGGTTTGTTGGAGCATGATCATTTCCGAAAACCGGTTCCCACTTTTCGGGATCATGCTCTACGGGCTGAGGTTGATGCCTGCGCGCCGCGCGAGCTCGAGCCATTTCACGATATCCTGCTTGATGAATGCCGCGAACACATCAGGCGCGTTCGGCGCAGGCTCGGCGCCGACCTCGACCAGGCGCTGTCTGGCCTCCGGCAGCGCAAGCACCTTGCCGACATCGGCGCTGACCTTGTCAACGATGGGTCGTGGCGTGGCGGCGGGCGCGAACAGCCCGAACCAGCCGAGCGAGTTGTAGCCCGGCAAGCCCGTCTCCGCGATGGTCGGAAAATCCGGAAACAGCGAAGATCGCTCCGCGCCGGTCGTCCCGATCATCCGCAGCTTGCCGGCCGCGATATGCTGTGTGACCACCTGCGCGGGCGCGAACAGCATGTTGATCTGGCCGCCGAGGAGATCATTCACAGCCGGGCCCGTGCCCCGATAGGGCACGTGCACGAGCCTGATGCCGGCCATCTGGGCAAACAGCGCGCCGGAGAGATGGGAGGCTGAGCCGACGCCGGAGGAGCCGAACGTCAGCTTGTCCGGATTGGCTTTGGCATACGCGATCAATTCCGCCGCGTTCTTGACCGGCACCGATGGATTGACCACCACGATGTAAGGCGGAGCGGCAACGAGCGAAACCGGCGCAAGCTCGCGCTCAACGCGATAGTTGGCATCCGCGTTCTGGCTTGCAGCCAACGAGAGGATGGCGCCGGTCGAGGCGAGCAGCAACGTATAGCCGTCTGCCGGCGCGGTCGCGACCTGCCGGCTGCCGAGGAGCCCAGAGGCACCCGGCTTGTACTCGGCAACGACCGATTGACCCCACAGGGCCTGAAGCTCATGCGCGACCACGCGGCCGAGAACGTCGGTAGCACCACCCGGAGGAAACGGCACGATGATGCGGACCGTGCCGGACGGAAAGCCCTGCGCATGAGCACGCGGCGCAAGCAAACAAAGCCCCAGAGCAAGCGCGCCCAGCGCCTGCAACGACAGATGACGTCGTGAGACCATGATCGCTTTCCCTCGATCGACGATTTCCGATATCACCCTGATCTCGCCAATTGGTTCGACGACCAACCTGCTCCCGGTGAGGCCAACCAAGTTCGAGAGGCGACACGTTACGGGAGAGCGCCAGTCAGTTGCCGATAGAGTCGCCGAATGACCGTTGGCCTTTGGGTTTCGTAGCCGCGCAGCTTTTCATACTGTGGCCATTGGATCGTGGCGAGAGCCTGCTCCTCCGTTGCGCCGCGTGTAATCGCTAGCTGAACAAAGTCACGGACATCTACCAGCATTTGTCGATAACGCAGAAACTCTTCCCGGCTTTGCTTGGGGTCGGCGGGAAGCAAACTATGTCCCGGCACGAAGATATCTGCATCGAGGCCTGCGGCCGTCTCCACGGTCTTTAGCCAGTCAAGGCCGTAGCCATCGTTCATGAATAGAAATTGGCCCGCGGAAAAGATTTCACTCAAATAGACAATCCGGTCCTGCGGAACATAGATGATACTGTCGCCGCGTGTGTGAGCACGGCCCAGATAGAGCACCTGGATCTCCTTGCCCCCGAGGTAGAGCGTGATCCGGTCCCGGAAAGTCTGATTGGGAAGCCTGGCTTTCTGCTCCTCTGGCGGCGCTTTGTCCCGCTCCATTTGTCGAACGAGATCGGCTCGATAGAGCTCGTGTCCAATCTTCCATACATCCGCGTAGGCAGCGTTCCCTTTTGTAAATGGGTTATGGTAGGGCGAAGAGACCAAGAAACGAACTGGTTGTCGAATTGTATTGGCTATCGCTTCCCGTTCGGCCCGCGCTACGGCCTCGGAATCCAGGGCATCAAATACAACCACTCCCTCGCTGGTCGCAATGATCCCGCTGTTCAAATCGCCGGAACTGAACATGTAATGGCTGGGAATGATCTCGCGTATGCTGCTGGTCTGGCCGCGCTGCGTCTGCTGGGAGTATGCAGAAGCGCAACACAGGAGCGCGACAACCAGTCCTATGGTTGATTTTAGCACGGCCGTTCCCTCCAGTTGTCACGGCTCGACAGGAACGTTCGCCTGCCTGCGGTGTGAGTGCTGCCGCTTAGCATGCCCCGTCCGTGGCAGCTCATTGTAAAGACTACACACTATCCTGTGGGTTAGGAATAGTCGCGGCATCGCCGAATGTCGTAACGCCGCATGTCGCGGCACGCCAGCCGACGCGCTCCACGCTCGAGCGCGTTCGACGCTTTCAATAATCGACCTGCACCAGATAAAGCCCCTCGGGCGGCGCGACCGGCGCGCAGGCGGTGCGGTCGCGCGCCGCGAGCGCGGCGGAGAGATCGTCGGCGCTCCAGCGCCCCTCGCCCACCGAACACCAGCGCGCCGACCATCGAGCGCACCTGCGAGTGCAGGAACGAGCGCGCCGAGGCGTCGATGCTGACCTCCTCGCCGTGCGCGCGTCACATCGAGCCGGTCGAGCGTCTTCACCGGCGACTTCGCCTGGCAGTCGACGTGGCGGAAGGTCGTGAAGTCGTGCCGGCCGACCAGGCGCTGCGCCGCCGCGTGCATCGCCTCGTGCGTCGAGCGGCCGCGGCACCCGCCAGGCGCGGCCGCGCTCGAGCGCGAGATCGGCGCGGCGGTTGACGATGCGATAGAGGTAGTGCCGCTTCACCGCCGAGAAGCGCGCGTCGAACGTGTCCGGCACCTTCTCGGCCGCCAGCACCGCGACCGGATGCGGGCGCAGATGCGCGGTGATGGCGTCGCGCACCGTGTCGGCGTCCCAGTCCTTGGCGAGGTCGACATGCGCCACCTGGCCGAGCGCATGCACGCCGGCGTCGGTGCGCCCGGCGCCACCGACCTTCACCCGCTCGCCGCAGAACGCCTCGATCGCCGCCATCAGCGCGCCCTGCACCGACGGGCCGAGCCCTGCACCTGCCAGCCGACGAACGGGCCGCCGTCATATTCGATCGTGAGCTTGTAGCGCGGCATGGACGTCAACCGAGATCGTCGAACGCTGCAGGATAGTGCACTTTGCCGGCGCTTGGCGCGGTCGCCGCGAGCGTAAGCGCCATCCAATGCGGCCCCTGATAGCGCGATGTGAACGCGCTGGCCGCTGCGACCGAAAAGCCAAAGCGCTCGTAGAAAGCCGGATCGCCGAGCACGAGCACGATCTCCTCGTGGCGCGCGGCCAGGCGAGCGAGCCCTTCGCGAACCAGTGCAGAGCCGATCCCTGCATCGCTGATGAGCTGCGCCGACAGCAAGTGGAGCAAGCGCGATCGCCGGCACGCGAGCCATCCGCCATCTCGATCTGCAAACGCACAAAGGCAATGAACCCAGCCACGACATCGGGCGAGGCAATAGCGACAAGCGCGAGCACCATCTCGCCCGAGATGCGCAGCCGCTCGACCAGCACTGCTTCGGCAGTGCCGCCGAACGTCTCTTCCAATAGGCCCCTATCGCGATGGCATCTGCCGCGGCTTCGGGGCGCAGAGCGACGTCCGTCGATGACGGCGCTCATGTCAGCCGCGTTCCACGCGGCAGCGACTGCCGCGCAGGAATTCCTCCGCCTTCATCGCCTGCCGGCCGGCGCGCTGCAGCTCGAGGATGCGCACCGCGCCGTCGCCGCAGGCGACGGTGAGCGCGTCGTCGAGCAAGCGTGCCGGGCGGCGCCGAGCCGCCGCCACGCGTCGTGCGCAGCACCTTGACGCGCACCGGCTTGCCGTCGACCGCAAGCTCGAACCACGCGCCGGGAAACGGCGAAAGGCCGCGGATGTGGTCGTGCACCGCCTGCGCCGGGCTGCGACCAGTCGATGCGGGTCTCCGTCCTTGTCGATCTTCGTCGCATAGGTGACGCCGTCCGTCGGCTGCGGCGTGAGCGTGAGCGTGCCGCGCTCGAGCGCGCCGAGCGCGCGCACCATCAGGTCGGCGCCGAGCCGCGCCAGCTCGTCGTGCAGATCGCCGGCGGTCATGTCGGGCGCGATCGGCACGCGCTCGGCCATCGCGACCGGGCCGGTATCGAGCCCCTCCTCCATCTTCATCACCATCACGCCGGTCTCGGCGATCGCCCGCCATGATGGCGCGGTTGATCGGCGCGGCGCCGCGCCAGCGCGGCAACAGCGAGGCGTGCAGGTTGAAGCAGCCGAGCGGCACGGCGTCGAGAATCGGCTTCGGCAGGATCAGCCCATAGGCGACGACCACCGCGGCATCGGCGCCGTGCGCGCGGAAGGCCGCCTGCGCCTCCGGCGTGCGCAGGGTCGTCGGCGTGTGCACCGGAAGCCCGAAGCGGCGCGCCTCGCGCTCGACCGGGCGTCGGCTTCAGCTCCATGCCGCGCCCGGCGGGCTTCGGCGCGCGCGTATAGACCGCCGACAACGTCATGGCCGCGCCCGACGATCTCGGCCAGCGTCGGCACCGCGAAGTCGGGCGTGCCCATGAAGATGAGGCGAAGCGGCAATCAGTCACCTCCGCACGAGCGCGCTTGCGCCGCCTTGGCTGAATTTCTTGATGACGCGGTCGCGCTTGAGCCTGGAGATGTGGTCGATGAACAGCACGCCGTTGAGATGGTCGATCTCGTGCTGCAGGCAGGTGGCGAGCAGCCCGTTCGGCCTCGAGCTCCTGCTCCTTGCCGTCGAGGTCGAGATATTTCACCCGCACCTGCGCGGGCCGCTCGACCTCCTCGTAGAATTCCGGGATCGACAGGCAGCCTTCCTCGTAGATCGCCTTCTCGTCCGACGTCCAGAGCGATCTCCGGATTGATGAAGACGCGCGGCTCCTTCGGCGTCGTCCTTCTTGGCGAGGTCCATGGTGACGACGCGCTTGGGCACGCCGACCTGGATGGCGGCGAGCCCGATGCCGGGCGCCTCGTACATGGTCTCGAACATGTCGTCGACCAGCGTCTTGATCTCGCGGTCGATCGTCTTCACCGGCTCGGAGACGAGCCGCAGCCGCTTGTCGGGCAGGATGATGATTTCGCGCAGCGCCATGGCGGCGATGTAAGCGGTCGGCGCCAAGCCGGTCAATGCAGCGGTGCTCGCCGCCGTTTGACCGCGCGGCCGCCGAATGGCGATACGGCCGCAGCTCTTGATTATTGTTCACTTTTTGTTCTTATGGTCCGAATTGCTGTAGAGTGGCGCCGATGACCGATGACCTCATCTGCTCGCTGCTGCCGGCGCGTCGGCTCGCTGGTCGTGGGCCTCGCTCGCGCTCGGCGCGTGATCGCGCTGCTGCGATGCGCGCGGCGCCAGCGACGACGCGGCGGCCGAGCGCGAGATCGCCGAGCTCGCGCGGCTGCAGGCGGAGACCGCGGTGCGCATCGAGGCCATGCGCGACATGCTCGCCGGCCGCCAGGCCGAGCTGCGCCGCGCCGTCAACGAGCGGCTCGATTCGGTGACGCACCATCTCAGCCAGTCGATGACGGCCGACCCGCCAGCACACCGTCGACAGCATCTGCAGAAGCTCAACGAGCGGCTCGCGGTGATCGACGGCGCGCAGAAGAACATCACCGATCTCGCCTCGCAGGTGACCTCGCTGCAGAGCGTGCTCGCCAACAAGCAGCAGCGCGGCGCCTTCGGCCAGGGCCGCATGGAGATCATCGTCCAGGACGGGCTGCCGAAGGGCTGCTACGAATTCCAGTTCACGCTCTCGAACCGCAGCCGGCCGGACTGCGCGGTCTTCCTGCCCGACCAGCGCCCGCTGGTGATCGACGCCAAATTCCCGCTCGAAGCGGTCACCGCGCTGCGCGAGGCCAAGACCGACGAGGAGCGCAAGCAGGCCGCCGCGCGCGCTGCGCAGCGACATCGGCAAGCACGTCACCGACATCGCCGACGAAATACCTGATCCCGGGCGAGACGCAGGACCTCGCGCTGATGTTCGTGCCGTCGGAATCGGTCTATGCCGAGCTGCACGACGGCTTCGACGACGTGGTGCAGAAGGCCTTCCGCGCGCAAGGTCGTGATCGTGTCGCCGTCGCTGCTGATGCTCGCGATCCAGGTGATGCAGCAGATCCAGAAGGACGCGCGCATGCGCGAGGCCGCCGACCAGATCCACGCCGAGGTCGGCCACCTGATGGACGACCTCGAGCGCCTGCACGAGCGCGTGCTCAAGCTGCAGACAGCATTTCGGCCAGGCCAACGAGGACGTGCGGCAGATCCTGATCTCGGCCGAGAAGGTCGAGAAGCGCGGCACGCGCATCCGGGAGGTCGAATTCGACGACGACGAGGAACCCGCCGCGAACGTCATCCCGGCGCCGATCGCGCGCCAGCTGCGGCGGGGGAATGATGCCCGTATCGCAGCCGTCTCGAGCCGGCCACCGGTAACGATTGACTGAGCGAGCCCGGGATCCGGCTCGACTCCGCGCGTCACCCGTGCTATCAAGCCGCATGACGGCCGCCCCCGATGACCACCCGCCGCCCGCTCGCTCCTCATTCGCCGACGCGCTCGCGGTCTATCTCAAGCCGCGCGTGCTGATCGTGCTGTTCCTCGGCTTCTCGGCCGGGCTGCCGCTCGCGCTGTCGGGCTCGACGCTGCTGGTCTGGATGCGCGAAGCCGGCGTCGACCTCGGCACCATCGGGCTGTTCGCGCTCGTCGGCACGCCCTACACCATCAAGTTCCTGTGGGCGCCGGTGGTCGATGCGCTCGACGTGCCGATGCTGTCGCGCGCTGCTCGGCCGGCGGCGCGGCTGGCTGGTGTTCTCGCAGCTCCTGCTGATCGCCGCGATCGTGTTGCTCGGCGTTCTGCGATCCGGCGACGATCGCCCTGGCTGGTCGCGCTCGCGCGCGCTGCTCGTCGCCACCGCCTCGGCGACGCAGGACATCGTCATCGACGCCTTCCGCGTCGAAAGCCTGCCCGAGAGCGAGCAGGCCGCCGGCATGGCGTCCTATGTCGCGGCCTACCGCATCGGCATGCTGGTCTCGACCGCGGGCGCGCTGTTCCTCGTGACCGGCTTCGAGGGCTTCGGGCTCGGCAAGAGCGCGGCCTGGACGGCCGGCTATCTCGTCGATGGCGGCGCTGGTCGTCGATCGGCATCGTGACGACGCTGCTCGCGACCGAGCCGGAGAAATCCGCGGCCGCCGAGGCCGAGCACGCCGCGCATGCGCGCGAGAACCCGCTCATGCGCGTCGTGTCGACGGCCGCGTCGGCGCGTTCTCCGATTTCCTCACCCGCGACGTCGGCGTTCGTCGTGCTCGCCTTCGTGGTGCTGTTCAAGTTCTCCGACGCCTTCGCCGGCGCCATGACGGCGCCGTTCGTCATCGACCTCGGATTTCCGCGCAACGACTATGCCGCGATCATCAAGGGCGTCGGGCTCGCCGCGACGCTGATCGGCGGCTTCGCCGGCGGCTTCGTGGCGCGCGCGCTATCCGCTGTCGACCAGCCTGTGGATCGGCGGCATCCTGCAGGCGGTCGTCGAATCTCGCCTTCTCCTGGCAGGCGGTGGTCGGCACGAATCGCTGGGCGCTCACGGTCGCGATCATCGCGGAGAATTTCACCAGCGCGATCGGCACCGTGATCTTCGTCGCCTACCTGTCGGCGCTGTGCCAGCAATCCCGCTGCACACGGCGACGCAATACGCGCTGCTCACCGCGCTCGCCGCGGTCGGGCGCACCTATCTCTCGGCGGGCGCCGGCTACGTCGCCGCAGGCGACCGGCTGGCCGTGGTTCTTCGTGATCTGCGCGCTCGCCGCGATCCCGAGCCTCGTCCTGCTCGCCTGGCTGCAGCGGCGCGGGCATTTCGAGGCGCCTCGCCAAGCCGACGCGCATCTCGGCTGACGATTAGAACGGCGTGCGCTGCCGGATCGCCGCCGAGAGCGTGCCCTCGTCGAGATAATCGAGCTCGCCGCCGACCGGCACGCCGTGCGCGAGCCGCGTCACCTTCACGTTGGCGTCGTGCAGCAGGTCGGTGATGTAATGCGCGGTGGTCTGGCCGTCGACCGTGGCGTTGAGCGCGAGGATCACCTCCGTCACCGCCGGATCGTGCGCGCGCGTGACCAGCGCATCGATCGTGAGGTCCTGCGGGCCGATGCCGTCGAGCGGCGAGAGCGTGCCGCCGAGCACGTGATAGCGCGCATTGATCGCGTGCGCGCGCTCGAGCGCCCAGAGATCGGCGACGTCGGCCACCACCACGATGATCGACGGATCGCGCCGCGGATCGGTGCAGACCGTGCAGGGATTCTGCGTGTCGATATTGCCGCAGGTGCGGCAGATCTCGATCTTCTCCAGCGCGGTCTGCAGCGCGCGCGGCGAGCGGCGCCATGATCTGCTCGCGCTTCTTGATCAGAAACAGCGCGGCGCGGCGCGCCGAGCGCGGCCCAAGCCCCGGCAGGCGCGCGAGCAGCTGGATCAGGCGTTCGATCTCGGGTCCGGCGACGGCGTGATGCGGGCATCGCAACTGCAGAGCGAGTATCTAAAACAACTTCATGCCCGGGCGGCAGCGGCAGGCCGCCGGCGACGCTCTTCATCTTCTCCTGCATCAGCGCCTCGGCCTTGCGGCGCGCGTCGGCGTGCGCGGCGACGATCAGATCCTCGACGATCTCCTTCTCCGGCGGCTTGATCAGCGACTCGTCGATCGTGCACGCCCTTCATCTCGCCCTTGCCGGAGAGCGTGACCGTGACCAGGCCGCCGCCGGAGGTGCCCTCGACCTCGATGCTGTCGAGCTCGGCCTGCATCGCCTCCATCTTGGACTTGAGCTCGGCGGCCTGCTTCATCAGGCCCAGGAAATCCGCCATCGTCACTCCTACTCTTCGTCGATGGCGCATGCCTTATCGGATACCGGTTCGCTCCGGGACATCGCTATCGGTCGTCGTCCGCACCATAGGCCATAATGTCGTCAACAGGCGGCGGTTCCGGCATGTCGCCTGCGCCTCATCGGATCGCTCGGGCTCGCCGGTCGGCAGCACGACCGGCTGCTCGGCCGCGCGCACGCCGACGATCTCGGCGCCCGGAAAGCGCGCCAGCACCGCCTGCACCAGCGGATCGGCGCGCACGCCGGTCTTGAGCTCGGCCTGCCGCGCCTCGTTCTGCGCCTTGACGGTCGGCTGCGCCTTCCTCGGCCGAGACCACGACCATCCAGCGCCGGTTGGTCCATTGCGAAAGCTTGCGCGCGAGATCGTTGACCAGCGTCTTCGCCGCGCTCGTCTCGAGCGCGATCTCGAGCCGGCCGTCCTCGCAGCGCACCAGCCGCACGTCGCGCTCGAGCGCGGCCTTGATGCCGAGGTCGCGCTTCTGCGCCGCGAGCGCGATCAGGTCCTCGAAGCGGCTGATCACCAGCGGCCGGCGCTTCCGGCACGCGGACGCCGCCGGATTGCGCGGCCGGCTGAGCAGCGCAGCGCCGACGCGCTGCGCGCACGGCAACGCAGCGCCTCGCGCACGCGGCGGATCGCCGCGGCGTGCAGATGGTCCGTTGGCCGATGCAGCCGCGCGTTGCCAGAGCCGCGCACCCTCCGCCGCCCGCGAGCGAGCGGATCACCTCGTCGGGCGTCGGCAGATCGGCCGCATAGGCGATGCGCACCAGCACCATCTCGGCGGCGGCGAGCGGGCGGCCGGCCGCCTCCACCTCGGTGATGCCCTTGAGCAGCATCTGCCAGGCGCGCGAGAGCACGCGCATCGACAGCTTCTCCGCGAAGGCGCGCCCGCGCGTGCGCTCGACCTCGGCGAGCGAGACATCGTCGGCGACCGCCGGCACGATCTTCACCCGCGTGACGAAATGCGTGAACTCGGCGAGATCGGCGAGCACGACCGCCGGATCGGCGCCGGTGTCGTACTGCTCGCGCAGCTCCGTGAGCGCGGCCGCGGCATCGCCGTGCATCACCGCCTCGAACAGGTCGATCGTGCGCGCGCGGTCGGCGAGGCCGAGCATCTGCCGCACGTCCTCGGCGCGCACCGCGCCCGCCGCGTGCGCGATCGCCTGGTCGAACAGCGAGAGCGAATCGCGCACCGAGCCTTCCGCGGCGCGCGCGATCAGCGCCAGCGCCTCCGGCTCGACCTTGATGGCTTCCTTCTCGGCAATGCCCACGAGATGCTTCACCAGCACGGCGGCATCGACGCGGCGCAGGTCGAAGCGCTGGCAGCGCGACAGCACCGTCACCGGAACCTTGCGGATCTCGGTGGTGGCGAAGATGAACTTGGCGTGCGGCGGCGGCTCCTCGAGCGTCTTGAGCAGCGCGTTGAAGCCCTGCGAGGTGACCATGTGCACTTCGTCGAGGATGTAGACCTTGTAGCGCGCGCTCACCGGCGCGTAGCGCACCGCCTCGTTGATCTGGCGCACGTCGTCGACGCCGTTGTGGGAGGCGGCGTCCATCTCGATCACGTCGATGTGCCGGCTCTCCATGATCGCCTGGCAGTGCACGCCAAGCACCGGCATCTTGATCGCCGGTCCCGTCACCGAGCCGTCCGGCAGCTCGTAATTGAGCGCGCGAGCGAGGATGCGGGCGGTCGTGGTCTTGCCGACGCCGCGCACGCCGGTGAGGATCCAGGCCTGCGGGATGCGGCCGGTCTCGAACGCGTTCGAGATCGTGCGCACCATGGCGTCCTGGCCGATCAGGTCGTCGAAGGTGGTCGGGCGGTATTTGCGCGCCAGCACCCGATAGGCACCGTGCTGCGAACCGGCTTGGGTGGCGTCGTTCATCGTCGCTATGCGCTCTGCCGAGGTCTCACATCGTCGGAGGCGGGCTTGCCCGCCCAATCCTACCCATCCGCAGGGAGATGGCATTGTGTGTGAATTCGGTGGGAGGCTGACGAGCGACCCGAACCGGAGCTCGTTAGGGCTGCTTCCTTCCGGACCTGACCCGGTTGGCGAGTGGCTCGTCCACCGCCAACCTCCCAGGCTCTATATCGGCCGCCACAGCCGCAAAGGCAAGGACGGACCGATATGCTATCGTATCGTCCAACGTCCGGCCCCGGTTCCTGGGGATAACCTCAATCTATAGTTGTCCTTGCGACGCGGACAATTCCGCACCCAGGAGGCAAGCCATGGCACGAGGGCGCTTTTCCGCCCCATCGTTCGGTATCGCGGCGCTCTTTGCGCTTGCCTGCGCAAATTCAGCGCTCGCGCAGAGCGGCGAACTGGTGATCGACTGGGAGGTCGCCAATCGCTTTCGATTGTTCGCTGTGCAGGAAGATTTTGACGCACAGGTCACAGCGTTTCGCGCCCTTCGCCACAAGGGCGTCTTTGATCTCGAGCAGGAGCTGGCCAAGGGGCGCGGCAGTCGCGGCTGGGCCGCCGGCGTCCATCGCCTCTGCTACGACGATGGGACCGGCCGGGTGATCAGCAAATGCAGGCGTGACGGCGTTGAGGAGGATTATCTCAATCCCAGGGACGTGCGGGTGAAGCTCACGGCGCGGCTTCCGGGCAACTTCGGCAGCGGGATGTGTACGTGGACGATCGGCACCGGCACGTCGGGGAGAACCATTGCCAACCAGGATTGCGCCGTGACGGTCTATGAGCGGGTGCCGACCCGTCAAGCAACCGCCGTCTCGGTCGTCGCGCAGAATCAATCCGGCGCAACTTTGCAAGGCACCACCACGATCGAGACCCGCGACGTTCTCATCGTCGGGCTTGGCGATTCAACAGCATCCGGAGAAGGCAACCCGGTCGAGCCGGTTGCGCTCAACGACATCGGCTTCTGCTTCCGGCGCGTAGCGGGAACCGACCGTCAGCGGTTCTTCCTTCCCGGCCGCGCCAAGGCCAATGTGGTGGCCGACTGTCCGCTGCCGGGAGATGTCGGCGACCAGCGCGACGCATGGGAGACCGCCAACGCGCGCTGGCTGTTCGCGCCGTGCCATCTTTCGCTCTACTCATATCAGGCGCGAGCCGCGCTGGCGCTCGCGATCGAAAACCCGACGCTGAGCGTGACCTACTATCCCATGGCCTGCACGGGTGCGACCATCCGTGACGGCTTGCTTGGCAGCCAGGCTGCGCGCGAGCGGCCGAAGCGTGGCGGCAGGCCCTTTCCGGCCCGCGTGAGCGGGCAGATCGAGCAGCTGTCGTCCTATCTGCAAGCCGGCGGCAACAGCCGCCGTCCCGACCTGATCTTCCTCACCGTCGGGGGCAATGATCTCGAATTCTCCGGCCTGGTGGCGGACATCCTGCTGCTCGAGAGCCGCGAGCGCCGGGTCCTGATGCGGCAGAAGCTGATCTCGACGCCGGCTGACGCGCGCCGAAAGTTCGGCATGCTGGCAGATGACTTCAAGTCACTGCGCCGCGCACTCTCTCGCTTCACTGGCGGCAGCCTCGAGCGGGTCGTGTTCGTGAACTACGGCAATCTGGCCATGCACCAGGGCGACCGCATCTGCCCGGCCAATCGCCGCGGCTTCGATGCTCACCCGTCCTTCGCCATCAATGGCGACAAGCTCGAAGCAACCTCCCGCTTCGTCGAGGACGAGCTTCTGCCGAAGCTCAAGAGCCACGCCACCTGCAGCAATGGCGGCGGCTGCGAAAACCCCGAGCGCGACCGCATGACCTATGTGGACGAGCACCGCGACGCGTTTCTAGAGCACGGCTTTTGCGCGACCGATGCGCAAGATCCGGCGTTCGACCGCGACTGCTTCCGCGACGGTGACAGCTTCAACAACGCAGCGCAGGGCGGGCTGAACAAGCCGCTCAAGTGCAACATCTCGGCGACGAGATTCCAGCCTTATGCCAAGCGAGCCCGCTGGATCCGCACGGTGAACGATTTCTTCTTCGCCGCCATGACCTACCCTGCGATGGGTGGCCTCGCCGATCCCGCCGACATCCACGACGCGCTGTGGGGTGTCGCCAGCGTGGTCTATGGCGGCGCCATGCATCCGACCGCCGAAGGCCAAGCCGCCATGGCGGACGCGGCGCTGCCAGCCGCCCGGCGGCTGCTCGGTCTTGCAGCGCCTGCCCGGGACGAGGAGCCGAAGTAGAGCATGCTTCGATCAAAGTTGAGTGGCGACAATCTTGCCGTTCGTCCCCGCGAAAGCGGGGACCCAGATTCTTTGCGAAGATTGCTGGATTCCCGCTTGCGCGGGAATGAACGGAGCGTAAGGCTCGACTTTTAGTAACATCTCCGGCCCTGTCATGATCATGGCGAACTTGCCCACGTCCGACCCCTGGTCGCTGCATCCCCAGCTTGCGCGCGACACCATCGCGATCGGAGACCTGGCGCTGTCGCGCCTCCTGGTCGTCAATGACGCGAACTGGCCCTGGCTGCTGCTCGTTCCGCGGCGCCCGGGCGTGAGCGAGATCATCGATCTCGACGAGGTCGAGTGCGCGCAGCTGATGACCGAGATCGCGCGGGTGGCGCGTGCCCTCAAGGAGGTGACCGCCTGCGACAAGCTCAACGTGGCAGCACTCGGCAACGTGGTGCCGCAGCTGCATGTGCATGTGATCGCACGGCGCTCGGGCGACGCCGGCTGGCCGAAGCCAATTTGGGGCGTGGCACCGCCGCTTGCCCACGATGCGGGCGAGCTTGACCGGTTCGTCACTGCCATCACGGGGAAGGTCTGGGTCGCGGCCGAAGGCAGTTGACCTTGACGGTAGCAGGCCGCAGGAGTTGAGGCCGCGAACGAAGGAGCCAGCACATGACATTCCGCATCGCAGTCTGCAGCCGATCGCGCATCGGCCGGGCGAGGATGAAGCCAATGTCGCCGACGCGGTCGCCTTCATCGAGCGCGCGGCCGCGCAAGGCGCGCATTTCGTCTGCCTGCCGGAGACCTATCCGGGGCCCTGGCGGATGCCGGCGACCTTCGATCCGACCGCGCGATGGTCGAGGCGGCAGCGCGGCACGGTGTGCATGTCATCTTCGGCACCATCGAGCCGATCGATGCAGCAGGCCGCGACCGCCTACAACCTGATCTGCATGGCCTATCCGGATGGCCGCCCTCCGGCGCGCTACCGGCGCACGCATCCCAACGGCCCCTGGATCTACACCGGCGGCACCGCCTGGGAATTCCAGTACGTGCCCGGCAACGAGTTTCCGGTGTTCGACACGGTGCACGGCAAGGTCGGGCTTGCGATGTGCAGCGAGGTCTACATGCCGGAAGTCGCGCGCGCGCTGGCGCTGCGCGGCGCCGAGCTGATCTTCATGCCGGCCGGCAAGGACAAGGGGACGCTATGGGCGACCTGGCGCACGCTGATCTGGGCGCGCGCCATCGAGAACCTGGCGCTGGTCGTCACCACGCAGAACTTGTTCACGCATACGCGAGCGCGGCCTCGCCATGGTGGCGGCGCCGGAAGAGATTTTGTTCGAAAGCACCGTCGCCGGGCTCAGCGTCGTCGACGTAAGCCTCGACCGCGTGCGGTTCCTGCGCTCCACCCGCGACGTGGTCGGCTCATCGAACCATTGCGCCGCCAAGCAGGGGCTGCTCGGACCGCAATGGCAACGCCCTGAGCTTTACGATTTGATCTATCCGCGGCCGTTGCGCGAAGCAGCCGAGTAATGTCACCACGTTTCTGACCTCGGCCCGAGACCGCGCCTCGGCTATTCCGCGAGCCGCGTCGATCGCGTCGCCGAGCGACGCGCCGACGCCGACGCCATGCGCGCACTCGAGAGCGACAGCCGCGCTCGCGCCTATGTGATCGGCGGCGAGTTGATCGTGCTCAGGAAGAGCGAAGCCCAACCTGACCCGCTGTTTACCTGCGCGGTCGCGCGCGGCTTCGCGGGCGCAGCGGAAACCGCTTTTCTGGGGCTGGTCGATGGCGCGCCACTGTTTGCGGTCGCGATCGAGCCCACCACCGCCACGGCACTCAAGGACGACAGCGACCTTCGAGGTCACCGATCTGCGCTCGATCGCGGTGCGCGGCCTGATCGAGGCCGACCATCTGCCGCCACTCGCGGAAGGCAAGGCGCTGCTCAACTGGCACGCGCGCCACCGCTTCTGCCCGAACTGCGGCTGCCGCCACGCAACCGGTTGAAGCCGGCTGGCGGCGCGACTGCCCGGCCTGCAAGTCCCAGCATTTCCCGCGCACCGATCCGGTCGTCATCATGCTCGCCGTTGCGGGCGATCGCTGCGTGCTTGGCCGCTCGCATCGCTTCCAGCCCGGCATGTGGTCGTGCCTCGCCGGCTACATCGAGCCGGGCGAAGCGATCGAGGACGCGGTGCGGCGAGAGACCCGCGAGGAAGCCGGCATCGTGTGCGGGCGCGTCGCCTATTTCCGATCGCAGCCCTGGCCGTTCCCGACTTCGCTGATGATCGGCTGCCACGCCGAGGCGATCTCGCATGACATCGTGATCGATAGCAACGAACTGGACGATGCGCGCTGGTTCGACCGCGAGGAGGTCGCGTCGATGATCGCCAGGAAGCACCCGGAGGGGTTCACCGCGCCCGCACCGGTCGCTATCGCGTATCACATCATCCGCGCCTGGGTGGAGGATGGCGTTGAGTTCGGATAGCGCGCGCGGCCGGCGTCCGGTGGTGCTGTGCGCCGGTATTGCGGTCGAGGACTTCATCTTCAAGGTCGAACGCTTCCCGCGGCCGGGCGAGAAGGCGCAGGCCTCCACCCTGATCGCAACGGCGGGCGGCTGCGCCGCCAACGCGGCGATCGCAGTGTCTCGGCTTGGCGGTGATGCGCGCTTCACCGGCCCAATCGGCACCGACGACGCCAGCGCCCGCTTTCTCGCCGGCCTCGCGCGCGATCAGGTGGACGCAAGCCATGTCGAGCGTGTCGATGGCGGCTCGATCTCGGTCTCCGGAATCATGATCGATGCGACCGGCGAAAAGCTTGTGGCCACGCGCCGCGGCGAAAGGCTTGGCGATGCGCGGCCGCACGATCCCGTAGCGCTCGTCACCGATGTCGACATCGTCATGGCGGACAACCGCTTTCCGGATTTCGTCCGGCCGATCCTGCAGGCCGCGGTCGATCGCGGCATTCCGGCGGTGCTCGATGGCGACCGGGCGACGACAACCGAAGACCCGCTGCTTGCGATCGCGACCCACGTCATCTTCTCGGCCGAGGCGCTGCGCGCCACCACCCGGCTGGATGACCTTTTGGCCGCGCTCGCGGTGATCGCCAGGGTCGCGCCAGGCTTCCTGGCCGTTACCAATGGCCCTGACGGGGTGTGGTGGCTCGAGAACGGGCAGCCGCGCCACCGGGCGGCCTTTCCGATCGAGGCGGTGGACACGCTCGGCGCCGGCGACACCTTTCATGGCGCCTTTGCGCTGGCACTGGCGGAAGGCTGCGATCTCGATCAGGCGATGCGCTTTGCGGTTGCCGCCGCCGCCCTCAAATGCACCCGCTTTGGCGGGATTTCCGGCGCCCCGACCCGCCGCGAGGTGGACGCTTTCCTGGTGAGCCGATGAGGGATTGAAATAGAATTGTTTTCCTCATATAGATATCTGGAGCCAGAAATTAAGAATAATTTTCTAAACAACACTACTTTCGTGATGAAATACCTCACGAAGGGGATCGGCAAGATGGACTCGATTGACCGCAAGATTCTCGCGCTCCTGCAGGACAACGCCTCGCTCTCGGTCGCCGAGATAGGTAACAGGGTAGGTCTGTCCTCGACGCCCTGCTGGAAGCGGATCCAGCGCCTGGAAGCGGACGGGGTGATCCAGAAGCGGGTGGCGCTCGTCGATCAGGACAAGCTCGGCCTCGGCGTGACCGTATTCGTATCGATCGAGACCGGCGACCACTCGCAGGATTGGCTCGCCCAGTTTGCCGACCGGGTTGGCGCCATGCCGGAAGTCATGGAGTTCTACCGGATGGCCGGCGATGTGGACTACATGCTGCGGGTCGTGGTGAGCGACATTGCGGGCTATGACGCCTTTTACAAGCGCCTGATCGCCTCGGTGCCGCTCAAGAACGTCACCTCGCGCTTCGCCATGGAGCGGATCAAATCGACCACGGCGCTGCCGATTCCGGAGCGAGGAAATCACGCGGCGAGCAGGACGTGAGGCATCGCCGCTCGCCGCCTTTCGTTCAGGAATTGACTCGGGTGATCGTGTCCGACAGCCGCGGCCGCATATAGATCTGGTCGGACAGGTTCATGTCGCCGGTCAGCACATAGCCGAACACTGGCGAGTAGTTGTAGGAGACCTCGCTCCAGATCAGCGTGGTGTTCGGCACAACGAGCACCGAGGGCAACGTGACCGTCGACCCGACACTGCGCTTGGAGCCGTTCAGTGTGTCGCTCCAGGCAATCTTGGCGATGCTGTTCGCGTCGATGGTCACCGCCGAGAGCACGATCTTGAGCCGCGACAGCTCGTAAGGCGGCTTGTCATAGGGCGCCATGACAGCGGCCGAAGCCCCAAGCAGGTTAGTCATATCGGCATTGTTGATGCTCGTCACTCGCGACGCCAGGTCCGCCATCGTGCGCGTGGTCAGGGTGACCTTGCGGTCGATACCAACACCTTGCGACACTTCGATCACGCCCAGATACAGCGTCACCATCAGCGGCAACAGCATCGCGAATTCGACTGCCGAGATGCCGCGGCGGTCTTTCGCAAACGTAGCGATACGCATGATGAGGTCAGTAGGAGAAGCGTTTGTTCGCATGACACACCAACTCAGCAGCCGGAGGGGCCAAAGGGTTCGTTGCGGAACGCAGATGTCGCGACCAGCAGTCGCTTGCCACCTGCCATGTTCTCAAGCCCGAGCAGCGAGACATAGACTGGCCAACGGTAATACAGCCGCACCAGCACGATGTCGCACGGGCCGCCCGGCTGATAGCCGAAGTTGTTGGTGAGGTTGCCCTGAGCGTCGAGCGGCGGCGGCATGGTTATGGCGGCGAATGACGCGTAGGACTTGACGTCGATGAAGATGCCATTGGCGCAGTCAAACAGGCCGTAGATCTTGGCGCAGACGGCGTTCTTGAAGGCGGGCTGATCGAAGCCCTGCTGCTGCGCCTGGCCGGTCATGATCAGGCGGCCGGAATCGGCGACGGCTGTTTCCAGCGCCTGGCCGGCAAAGAAGATGATCGAGGTCTCGAGGATGGCGAAGATCAGCGCGAGGAACGGCACCGCAACCATGCCAAATTCCACCGCTGCGACGCCGGACTGCTGCCGGACAAAACGGCGCGCAAGACGAACGGACTTGAGCCGGCGCACGCTCGTTGCAAGTTTGGCCCACATATCACTGATCCTGGCTACGAACGAAGCTTGGCGGCAACTGCACCGCAACGGCCGATCAATACCTGAAAGGCGTTTGTGAAATGTTGTTCCAGTCGCCGACTGGAACGGGGCTCGATTAACGATCCGTCAACCAAGAGCCAGGCCGCAGCCCTTCGCTGCCGGCCCTTGCCACCTGCGGCCGGATGGCGCCGTCAGGCAGCTAGTGCCGCCGATTTGAAGTTCCTACACCACCTGCAGAAAACTCTGTTAGGAACTTCAAATCGAAAGCGGCACTAGAATCATAGAGTTGTTGGTGCCCCTTTGTTTCCGAAGTTCGTGTCAGAGCGTGCTGAGGTGTATCACGAACTTCGGAAACGGGGCACCAGCGCTATTTGTCGGACTTGGCAGGCGGGTTGCCCTGGGCAAGGCCGCTGCGGTTGGTTGTCTGGCCGATGATCCCGTCGAAATGCTTTTCGCCGTCGCCCGGCATGATCCGCGGCTCGCAAATCGGCGAACAGGTGTAGGTCTCTCGCACCGTCCCGCGATAGACCACCATCAGCTCCTCGCGCGGACCGACCACCTCAATCGTCTTCTCCATCACGACCGCGCCGCCGCGATCAAGCGCGATGATGTTGGTGACGCCGTAGCCTTTGCCGGTGATCACCATCAGGCCGCCAGTCTGCACCGCGGCATCGGCGATCAGTGGATTGCCGACCACGATCGTCGCCACCCGTTCCGGCAACCTGACGAGCCGTGCGTGGTCAAGCACCACGCCAATATCAGCAGCAGCCGCTTCTGTCGGCACAGCCTGCGGCGCGAGCAGCAGCGTGCCCAGGACTGCCAGAGCGAAACGCGCATAACCCATTGCAGGCCCGCGGCCTTCGATGAAGAACGCCATCATGCTCCCCCGCGCCTTACGCCTCGAGCGTCCAACATATGCCGGCCGCCGAATGGGCAGGTCACTCCGCCGAGTTCACCTCAAAAGGGTGAATGAACTGCAAACAAACCAAAAAATGACCGTTCATTCTTTGAACGGATGAACCATCTGGGCACCGAAATCGCTGGGAAAGGCTTGATCGGCCACACCATACGAAGCCGGCAACGTCTCCTTGGGCAGGTAGAACGTCCCGAAGATGAGGTCGAGCACCGGGAAGGTCGGCGCGAAGTTCTTCTCCCCACCCTGATCGGCCGATGTGTGATGCCAGCGATGGAAGACCGGGCCAGCGATCACATAGCGCAATGGCCCGAGCGTCCAGTTGAGATTGGCGTGGACGAACGCCGAATGCGCGATCGTGAATGGCCCGAGGATCACCAGCGCATTGGGCGATATTCCCGCCAGCAGCAGGATGACGTCGGCTAGAACGCTGCCAAGCGCGATGTTGACCGGATGAAAGCGGGCCGCCGAGATCCAATCCAGATCCGTCGAGGAATGATGAACCGCGTGATACTTCCACATCGTCGGACCATGAAAGGTCCGATGGCTCCAGTACATGATCACATCGGCGCCGACGAGAAAGATCACCGCCTGCAGCCACAACGGCAGATCCGCCAACGGGCCGTGCCCATCCTCGTAGAACGCGATCAGACCCTCTGTCGTGGTGATGCCGAACAGCAGCGCTGCGCCCACGATGAGGAGCCCGATGCGCAGATAACGCGACAGCAGCGGGATGATGAACCAATAGCAAATATCGGTCACGAGCTCGCGCTTGCGCCACCACGGGCGTCCCGGATTGCAGGCCCAGAAAAAAGTCAGAGCCGCAAACACCAGGCCAAGCAGGATCGAGATCGGGATGAGCCGCAGGAAGGTCGCGCCCAGGCTTTGGATAACCGCAATGAGACCGTCGACCATGATACGCAACCCACAAACCCCACCTCATTGATTTCAGGGGGCTGCAGTTAAGATGCCGTGAAAGCAGGGTTTACTAAGCGCGAGGACCGTAATCGCCACCCCGGGCGTTGCGCCGCCGCGCCTGCGGCAGGTCGTTGCTGCAATTCCTCACCCATACGCCGCGTCTAAGCGGACCCGCATTACAAAAGCGGACACACGAAATCTCAAGTACAATTCACGAAAACGCACGTATTATGTGATGTGTGATCGTACAACGTAGGCCATGTGACAGCATAATTCGCCGTTAACCACGCATTTCTGGCGGAAACAACTTATTAACTGCGCTATTTATTCGATTTTGAAACTTATCCTACCGAGTTTCGCAAATTAACCACCACGCAAGGGCGCCTCGATACGGTCGGCCCTGCTCCTGCACCGGCTGAGCCATAACAGCACCGGGGGCATTTCCGGCAGCACGCAACGACTTGGAGGCGCTGCAGAATGACGATGCTCGCGAAGTTTGTCAGGGACGAGTCGGGCGCCACCGCCGTCGAATATGGGCTCATTGCGGCGGGCATTTCCATGTCCATCATCGCGGTCATGCATGGGCTTGGCACCAAGCTCGCCACGACATTCACAACGGTCTCGACGACCGCCCGTTAGCACCGGCGCTCTGAGCTTGGGATGCGGCTTCGGTCATTCGCCGGGCCTTTTTGCTTGGCTCACCGCCCGCTTGGGAAGGCCGCCGAGGACCCAAATGGTGACCAGGGACGCAGAAAGTCGAGGGTTTCGGGGTACCTTTTTTTCAGATTTCTCCCGTAGAACTCGCCCTGTGCAGGCAACCACACCTTTGGACCTAACGCGTCAGTCAAGGAGTTTGTTCATGTCGAAGATCTTCGCCTTCGTGAAGGACGAGAGCGGCGCCACTGCCATCGAGTACGGCCTGATCGCCGCCCTCATCTCTGTCGTGATCATCACGGCCGTGAAGCTGGTCGGCACCAACCTCAGCACGACCTTCAACTCGGTCGCGACTGCGGTGAAGTAAAGACAGGCGTAGGCGGCTCATACCGCCAGACGTAGTGGCGCCCGTCGATCCCTCGGCGGGCGCTATCATTTTTTAAGGCCCCCATTCAGCGCCGGATCGGGCGTTTTCAGGATTGCTGGCGGCTTTCTGCGTGCGCTGCTGCAGCCGCAAAGTCCTTAAAAGTCGAGGTTTTCGGCGCATCCTAACTTCAGATTTGTTCCGTAGAACCCGTGTTGTGCAGGGAACTCAACGTCCGGACCAACACCCACTAAGGAGCCATCTATGTCGAAGTTCTTCGCGTTTCTTAAGGACGAAAGCGGCGCCACTGCCATCGAGTATGGCCTGATTGCTGCGCTCATTTCGGTCGTGATCATCACGGCGGTCAAGCTCGTCGGCACCAATCTCGACACGACCTTCAACTCGGTCGCGACCGCGGTGAAGTAAGAAAACGCGCCAATTAGCGTCTTTCTCACTGGCAAGCTGGCGCCCGCCGCAATCTAGCTGGCGGGCGCTTCCATGTTGGAAGCGCTAACTGAACCGCAAGAGACCGCGGTCAGAATTGGCCTCGCGCTGAGCGCGATCGGCGCGACGATCGACGTCATGGATGTCTTGGGGAGATGTCAAGCATGGTTGCCACCACACTCGGACTGGTGCTGTTTCCGGCGATGATGGCCTTTGCGGCATCGAGCGATCTGCTGACCATGACGATCTCGAACCGCGTGTCGCTGATCCTCATCGGCGGCTTCTTCCTATTCGCCCTCGTCATCGGAATGAGCGGCAGCACAATGCTCTGGCATATCGGCGCCGGAGGCATGGTCCTGGCCGTGGCCTTTGGCTGTTTTGCCATGGGCTGGATCGGCGGCGGCGATGCCAAGCTGGCAGCGGCGACGGCCCTCTGGTTCGGCTTCGATCACCTGATGCCCTATCTGTTCTACGCCTCCCTGCTTGGCGGCGCGCTGACGCTGCTGCTGCTGTGCTTCCGCACCCTGCCCTTGCCGCAATATCTCGCCGCCCAGCAATGGGTGCAGCGCCTGCATGACAAAAAGGGCGGCGTGCCTTACGGCATCGCACTCGCGGCAGCCGCCCTCCTGGTCTACCCGGACACGCCTTGGATGCAGGCTGTTCCGGCCTGATGGCAGACGGCTCGCATTAGTTACTATGTGTTAACTGGATTTAGATACCCACCATTAACCATGCCTTGACGTTTAGCTGATCAAATCGCGCATGCACGACCACGGTAATCGGGTCAGGGCACCCGGTGACTGTTGCGCACCGTCCCGGTCGCAGCGTGATTTGTGGAAAGTGAAGCGTCATGAAACCTGCGCGCATCATCGTTCTGATCATCGCCATCGCAGCCGGCGGCATCGCCGCGCTGCTCGCTGGACGATCGGAAGCTCCGCCGCCGGCGCCAGCGCCGATCGCGCAGATCGAGACCGTTGACGTCCTCATCGCCGGCAGCGACATCGGGCTCGGCAGCACCGTGTCGAGCCAGGACCTGCGCTGGCAATCGTGGCCGGCAGAGTCCGCCGGCTCACAGTTCATCCGCCGGAGCGACAATCCGGACGCGATCAATCAGATTGCGGGCTCGATCACCCGGCAGTCTTTTGCCAACGGCGAGCCGATCCGCGAAGCCAAGCTGATCAAGGCCAAGGGCTCCGGCTACATGGCCGCGATCCTGCCCAAGGGCAAGCGGGCGATTGCGATCGACATCACGCCAGACACCAGCGCGGCGGGCTTCATTCTCCCGAACGATCACGTCGACGTCATCCTGGCGCGGCGCGACGCCAAGGAGGCCGACAAGGCGGCCGGAGCCGATCCCCATACTGGCGAGATCATCCTGTCCAACATCCGGGTCCTGGCGATCGATCAGACCGTCGAGGACAAGAACGGCCAGCGCGTGGTTGTCGGCAAGACCGCGACGCTCGAGCTCTCGCCGCACCAATCCGAAATGCTCGCCCGCGCCAAGCTGATGGGGGTCCTCACGCTCTCGCTCCGCAGCATCGTCGACTTTGACGGAGCCAGCGACGACGACGGTAGCAACACGGAGGCGCGGCAAAGCATCAATATCGTTCGTTTTGGCGTCAGCGCGACGACATCGAAATAGCCCGACCAACAAGGGGACCATCATGGCGAATGCGCCGCTGATCCGAACCATGCAGATTGCTGCCGTGATCTTCGCGTTCGGGTTCATCGCGTCCGGACAGACGCCCGCGGCCGAGCAGGGCACGCCGGTCATCCAGCTTGTGGCGGCGGACAGCAGCTCCCGGTTTGTCCCACTTGGCGTCGGCAAGTCGGTGGTGATCGACCTGCCGCGCGAGATCAAGGATGTGCTGGTCGCCGACCCCACGATCGCCAATGCCGTCGTACGCACCGCGCGGCGCGCCTATATCATCGGCGTCAAGACCGGCCAGACCAACGTCTTCTTCTTTGATGCCGACGGTCAGCAGATCGGCGGCCTCGACATCGCGGTGACCCGCAATCTCAACGGCCTGCGCGCGGCCCTCAAGCAGGCGCTGCCGCAAGCCGACATTCAGGTCGAAGGGCTTGGCGAGGGGGTGGTGCTCTACGGCAATGTCTCGAACCCGCTCGAATCGCAGACCGCCTTCGACATTGCATCCCGCCTCGTGGATGACCCCAAGAAAGTCGTCAACAGCATCAATGTGCACGGGCGCGATCAAGTGATGCTGAAGGTGACTGTCGCAGAAATGCAGCGCGACGTCGTCAAACAGCTCGGCATCGACCTGACCGGCAGCATCGGCGGCGGTGCGACCGTCGTCAACTTCAACTCGACCAACACCTTCACGGCGTTTGGCCAGACGCTGAGCCCGTCCAACTTCACCGGCACCTGGAAATCGGTCAATGCCACGCTGCGCGCGATGGAGCGCGCCGGCGTCATCCGCACGCTGGCCGAACCTACGCTGACCGCGATCTCGGGTGAAAGCGCCTATTTCCTGGCCGGCGGCGAATTCCCGATCCCCGGCAACTACACCTGCGATCCGCAGACCCGCAGCTGCCAGATCTCGGTGCAGTTCAAGAAGTTCGGCGTTGGCCTCAACTTCACGCCAGTGGTTCTGGCTGAGGGCCGGATCAGCCTCAAGGTGATGAGCGAAGTCTCCGAGCTCTCGAACGAGAACTCCCTCACTCTGACGCAGTCGATCGGCAACAATCAGACCCAGACGCTGACGATCCCGTCGATCCGTACGCGCCGGACCGAGACGACGCTGGAAATTCCCTCCGGCGGCTCGCTGGCGATGGCCGGCCTCATTCAGGATCAGACCAAGCAGCAGATCAACGGCATTCCGGGAATGATGCAGTTGCCCGTGCTGGGCGCGCTGTTCAAGAGCCGCGACTACGTCAATCGCACGACCGAGCTTGCGGTGATTGTCACGCCCTATGTGGTGCGTGCGGTGGCGCAGAAACAGCTGTCGCGCCCGGACGACGGTTTCGCCGACCCGAGCGACCCGGCAACCGTGCTGCTCGGCCGCCTCAACCGGATCTATGGCGTTGCCGGCAAAGTCGATCCCAAGCGCACGTACGGCGGCAACTACGGCTTCATTCTCGACTAGGCGCGCGCAACGGAGACGATCCATGAGCTCGACACGCATGATGGTCGCGGGACGGCGCGCAAACGCCTTTCGGCTTGCCTTGATGGCGACCTGCGCGCTCACGCTCGCCGGTTGCTATACGGCGCCGCAGGAGGTCGTTGTCGGCAGCGTCGGCACCGACGTGCGCCAACGCCACCCGATCGCCATCAAGGAAGGACCGCGCACGGTCGAGCTTTTCATTGGCGAAAGGCGCAGCACGCTCAATGGCTCCCAGCGCGCCGAGGTGCTGTCGTTTGCAGCCGAGTGGCGACGGGAAGCGACCGGCGGCATCCTGATCGACGTGCCGGCAGGCACCAGCAACGCCGGCGCGGCCGCAAATGCGGCACGCGAGGTTCGCGCCATCTTGTCGGCCGCCGGCGTGCCATCGGATGCGGTACAGCAGCGCGAATCCCGGCCGCAAAGCCAGGCCAAGCTCGTCACCCTGCGCCTCCACTACCCGCGCGTGATGGCCGATGTCGGTCCTTGCGGATTGTGGCCGCACGACCTCGGCCCAACGTATGACCGCGAGCACCTCGAGAACCGTCAGTACTGGAACTTCGGCTGCGCCCATCAGCGCAATCTCGCCGCGATGGTCGAGAACCCCGCCGACCTGGTGCAGCCGCGCAGCGAAGTCCCGCCCTACAACGGTCGCCGCACGACCGTGCTCGACAAGTATCACCGCGGCGAAGCCACCGCGACCCAATATCCCGACGCCGACAAGGGCAAGATCAGCACGATCGGTCAGTAGCCATGAGCAACTCTTCGATGTCCCCACCTGAAGACGCAGAGGCCGCCTCGGCCGAGCATATCGCGCCCGCGCCCCGCGTGTCGGTGCAGGCCTTTTGCGAAACCGTCGAGACCGCAGCCGCCGTTCAGGCGGCGGGCGAGGATCGCAGGCTGAGCAGGGCGCACCTCAAGGCTCAGATGGGCGGCATTGCTGCCGCCAACGAGGCTTACAGCACCTCGCCGACGCCCAACGTCATCGTGATCGAGACCGAAGGCCGGGGCAATGACATCCTGACCGGGCTCGATCAGCTCGCCAACGTGTGCGATGCCGGCACCAGGGTCATTGTGATCGGCCGGCTCAACGACGTGCTGCTCTATCGCGAGCTGATGCGGCGCGGCATCAGCGACTACCTGATCGCCCCGGTGGGCGCCATCGACGTAGTCCGCTCGATCTGCGGGCTGTTCTCCTCGCCCGATGCCAAGCCGGTCGGCCGGGTCGTCGCAGTCATTGGCGCGAAGGGCGGCGTGGGCGCCTCGACCATTGCACACAATATCGCCTGGGCGGTGGCGCGCGATCTCAAGCTCGACACGGTCGTGACCGATCTCGACCTCGCCTTTGGTACTGCCGGCCTCGACTACAATCAGGACCCACCGCAGGGCATTGCAGACGCGGTGTTCTCGCCCGATCGCATCGACTCCGGCTTTATCGAGCGCCTGATGTCGAAATGCGCCGATCATCTCAGCCTCCTGGCCGCTCCCGCCACACTCGACCGGGCCTATGATTTCCGGGAGGACTCGTTCGACTCCATTCTGGACAATCTCCGCGGCAGCGTACCCTGCATCGTGCTGGACGTGCCGCATCTATGGACCGCCTGGACGAAGCGCCTCCTCATCGGCGCCGACGACATCCTGATCGTTGCCGGTCCCGACCTTGCAAATCTGCGCAATGCCAAGAATTTCTCGACCTGCTCAAGGCGTCCCGGCCAAACGACCGCCAGCCCTACTACTGCCTCAACCAGGTCGGGGTTCCGAAGCGCCCTGAGATCACCGCCGCCGACTTCGCGAAGGCGCTCGATTTCGATCCGATCGCCATCGTTCCGTTCGATCCGCAAGTGTTCGGAACGGCCGCCAACAACGGCCAGATGATCGCAGAATTCTCGCCCGGCCACCGCGCCTCCCAGACGTTCCGTCAGCTCGCTCAGGTTGTGACCGGACGTATCGAGACGAAGAAGGCCAAGGCGGGATTGCTGACGCCGATACTCGAGAAACTGCGCAAGCGGGCCTGAACTAGCCTGGAGGGGTCTTTGCGTGTTTGGAAAGCGTAGCCAAGCCGATAGCCACACCGCGGTCGCGGCACCGAGCTCGCAGCCGGCGCCCGCCGCTGCGCAACCGTCACCCGCGTCGCCACCCGCACCACACCCCGCGGCCAGCCAGGGTGTGATCGAAGGCGGCCGCGCTCCGATTCCATCGGCCGGCCTCGGCGCCCAGCTGGTGCCCGCACCGTCCACCGACAAGCGGCACGGCGGGCTGCCGAATGAGTCCTCGCCGCCGCTGGTGCCGACCGCGACCGACTCGCGGCATTCCGAGGCCTATTACGAGACCAAGGGCACGATCTTTGGCGCTCTGATCGAAGCCATTGATCTGGCGCAGCTCGCCAAGCTCGACGCCGAATTGGCCCGCGAGGAAATCCGCGACATCATCAACGAGATCATCGCCATCAAGGCGATCGTCATGTCGATCTCCGAGCAGGAGGAGCTGCTCGACGACATCTGCAACGACGTGCTGGGCTATGGTCCGCTCGAGCCCTTGCTCGCGCGCGATGACATCGCCGACATCATGGTGAACGGTGCTGGCACGACCTTCATCGAGGTCAAGGGCAAAATCCAGCGCACCGGAATCCGCTTCCGCGACAATCAGCAACTGCTCAACATCTGCCAGCGCATCGTCAGCCAGATCGGCCGCCGCGTCGACGAATTATCGCCGATCTGCGATGCGCGCTTGCCCGACGGCTCGCGCGTCAACGTCATCGTGCCGCCGCTCGCCATTGACGGACCGGCCCTCACCATCCGCAAGTTCAAGAAGGACAAGCTCACGCTCGCCCAGCTCGTGAAGTTCGGCAGTATCACAAAAGAAGGATCGGATATTCTCCAGATCATCGGGCGCTGCCGCGTGAACACGATCGTGTCGGGCGGCACCGGCTCCGGCAAGACCACCCTGCTCAACTGCCTGACCCAGTTCATCGACGACGACGAGCGCATCATCACCTGCGAGGACGCAGCCGAGCTTCAGCTCCAGCAGCCGCACGTGGTCCGACTCGAAACGCGGCCGCCCAATCTCGAAGGCGAAGGGCAGATCACCATGCGCGACCTGGTGAAGAACTGCCTGCGTATGCGGCCCGAGCGCATCATCGTCGGCGAGGTGCGCGGACCGGAGGCATTCGACCTGCTGCAGGCAATGAACACCGGTCACGACGGTTCGATGGGCACGTTGCACGCCAACAGCCCGCGCGAGGCGCTATCACGTATCGAATCGATGATCACGATGGGCGGCTACTCCCTGCCCTCCCGCACCATCCGCGAAATGGTGTGCGGATCGGTGGACATCATCGTGCAGGCGGCTCGCCTGCGCGACGGCTCCCGGCGCATCACCCACGTCACCGAGGTGATGGGCATGGAAGGCGACGTCATCATCACGCAGGACATCTTCCTCTACGACATGACCGGCGAGGATGCCGACGGCAACATCATCGGCAAGCATCGTTCGACAGGCATCGGTCGCCCGAAGTTCTGGGATCGGGCGCGCTACTACGGCGAGGAGAAGCGCCTCGCGGCCGCACTCGATGCCGCCGAATCCGTCAACTCGCAGAACACCTGACCGAGGCCGATGCAGGCATGAACACGATCTCATTGTTCTTCCTGGTGAGCGTCGCGATCGGTGGCGTCGCCTGGGTATTCCTCTATCCGTTGCTCTCGGGCGAAAGGAAAGCCGAGAAACGCAAGGAAACCGTGACACGCAACACTGCGGTCCGGGCCACCGCCGTGGCGCGCAACACGCAGCGCTCGCGCCGCGAACAAGTCGAAGGATCGCTGAAGGAGCTCGAAGCCAAACAGGCCAAGTCACCACCGCTCAGCACACGCATCAGTCAGGCTGGCCTAAGCTGGTCGACCAAGCAGTTCATGTTCATCAGCGCGGGCCTGGGCGTGACCGCGTTCGTGGTCTTTCTCGCGATGGATGCTTCCTTATGGGCGGCGCTCGCGGCCGGCTTTGCGGCAGGCTTGGGACTTCCGCGCTGGATCCTGGGCTTTCTCAAGCGGCGTCGGGAGGCGAAGTTCATTGCCGCCTTCCCGGATGGCGTCGATGTCATCGTTCGCGGCATCAAGGCCGGCCTGCCACTGCTCGAGAGCCTGAAGGTGATCAGCGCCGACTCGCCGGAGCCGCTGCGCAGCGAGATGCGCACCATTCTCGATATCCAGGCGATTGGTGTTCCGCTCGGTGAGGCGTGCCTGAAGCTCTATGATCGAGTGCCGGTGGCCGAAGCGAACTTCTTTGGCATCGTGATCGCCATCCAGCAGAAAGCGGGTGGCAATCTGTCGGAAGCGCTCGGCAACCTCTCCAAGGTGCTGCGCGAGCGCAAGAAGATGAAGGCCAAGATCCAATCGATGTCGCAGGAGGCCAAGGCCTCCGCGGGCATCATCGGGAGCCTGCCGATCATCGTGATGGGGCTCGTCTATCTCACCAGCCCACAATACATCGAGCTGCTCTGGACTCATCCGACCGGGCGCATGCTGCTTGCAATCAGCGCATTCTGGATGTCGTGTGGCATCTTCGTCATGCGCAAGATGATCAACTTCGACTTCTAACGGTACACCATGATCGAATATCTGATTCAGCAGATCTCGACATCCACGCAGCATGGCCATGCTGTTCGCCGCTGTCGCAGCCGTTGCCACCGTCCTGACGCTGGCGATGCCGCTGCTGGCGGGCGACGATCTGTCGAAGCGCATGAAGGCCGTCGCGCTCGAGCGCGAGAAGATTCGACAGCGCGAGCGCGAGCGCCTTGCGCGGGGCGAGAAGGTTGCGCTGCGGCGATCGCCCAAACAGTACATGCAGACGATCGTCAACGAGCTCAATCTCGGCAAGTGGGTTGGCCAGGAGGAGGCCCGCGCGCTGCTGGTGCAGGCGGGTCATCGCGGACAGGCGCCCTATATCACGTTCCTGTTCTTCCGCCTGCTGTCGCCGATCCTGATGCTGGCCGGCTCGGCGTTCTACATCTTCTTCGTGACGGAGCTCGATCAGCCGACCTCGATCAAAGTCGGCATCTGCATCGTGGCAACCTATCTCGGCATGTATTTGCCGATCCTGTTCGTGAAGAACCAGATCTCGAAGCGCCAGCTTTCGATCAAACGGGCATTTCCGGATGCACTCGACCTGCTCCTGATCTGCGTGGAATCCGGCATGTCGATCGAGGCCGCCTTCCGCAAGGTGTCGGTCGAGATCGGCACGCAGTCGATCCCGCTGGCCGAGGAGCTGACGCTCACCACCGCGGAACTGTCCTATCTGCAGGAGCGCCGCCAGGCCTATGAGAACCTCGCCAAGCGCACCAATCTCGACGGCGTCAAGGCGGTGTGCATGGCCTTGCAGCAGGCCGAGCGCTACGGCACGCCGCTCGGCGCAGACGCTGCGCGTGATGGCGCAGGAGAACCGCGACATGCGCATGGCCGAAGCCGAGAAGAAGGCGGCGGGCCTGCCGCCCAAGCTCACCGTGCCGATGATCCTGTTCTTCCTGCCGGTGCTCTTCATCGTCATTCTCGGCCCGGCCGGCATTCGGATCGCGGAGATGAAGTGAGGGCCACACCTAAACTTTGGTCTTATCCATCGATCGGAACAGTGCGGCTCGACAATGTTTCGGCCAAGGACGAGCATGACGACGCACATCCCGAATTGTGTGCCGAGTGCAGCTTCCCAAGGCACGCCTTGCAGTGGCCTCGCTGAGCCCCTCCCCCCCTATACATAAGGACAATCGGCCTTAACCTATGTCGTATTGTGCAGTTGCGATTTCGGGCGCGAAGATTGTCTGGATCAGTTCCAAAGAGTAATTCTCCATACAGCAGTCAGGCGCTTGCGAAGACGTAAGCGCAATCTGACGTGCTCTACGATCGCGTCGACAGGAAGTTCGTTAGCGGTCGGGGCCCTTCGGAACGAAGTCATCGACGTCGAGGATTGGCAGTCGATGAGCGGACAGTGCTGCTCGGCGGGATGTTGCGAAGCGCCTTTTCCAGCTCGCTGCACGTGTCTTCGATTGAAATCCTGCCAGGAGGAAGACGATGAAGCTGACTTATTATGTCATGCTATTTACTGCGGCCTTCGCGGCGCAGAGCGCGATCGCTGCAGACCCAGACAATGGCAAACGTCTGGCGCAGCAGCATTGTTCGCCATGCCACATTGTTGAGCCAGGCTCGCGTCAAGAGCTAGCAAACTCGCCGCCTTTTCAGATGATCGCCCAAAAATTTGCTGGTGCACCTGAATCAATAGCGTTTGCAATACTGTCGCCCCACCCGAGGATGAATTTGACGCCCTCGCGCCGCGATGCCCAGGATATTGGGGCGTATATCGCTACGCTCGTCAAATGATTGGCTTGAGCAAAGACGTTGCGGCTACTCGCCGCGGCCAACTGAAATGAGCAAGCGCCCGCTCCATGTCTTCCACGGCCGCAACGACCAAACGATCACGGGTGCGCATCGATCAAAATCAGATGGCCCTTTACTTTTGGCCTGTGCAGCAAAGACAACCCCTTCCCGAACGTGCGCCGTTCTGTTGACACAATGCGCGCCGCCAAATACGGAAACAATTCACAGTTCGATGATGTAGTTATCTTCTCAAGAGTTGAGGATGTCCCATATCGAACGATCGAGTGAATTCGAGTTTTCGGTTGTAACCGCGCATCCGACGTTGCGGGAACGCCAATTGGCGCTTGCAGCGGTCGGGATGATATTGATCGGATCTGTAACTATTGCTCCATTTGCAGACACGCCCTTGGCGCGCTTGGATAGCTTCATACCAAGCATCCAGGTCATCGTTTCGATCACAAGTATCATCACCGCCGTTCTATTGTTTGGTCAGTTCTCGACGATTGGATCGCGTGGGGTGCTGGTGCTCGCGGGCGGCTATCTTTTCATCGCACTGATCGTCGTTGCACATATTCTGACGTTTCCCGGCACATTCAGTCCAACGGGACTTCTCGGAGCCGGACCGCAAACTGCTGGATGGCTCTATTTCTTCTGGCATTTTGGCTTTCCCATCTCTGTCATCGGCCATGTCCTGCTGAAAGATGCAAAGAGTCCAATTCGGTATTCGGCGGGTTCCACGATTGTCTGGACAGTGATGGCCGTAGTCGGGTTGGTTTGTGTGCTGACTTGGATTGTAACGGCAAAGGAACAGTTCCTTCCGGTTCTATTTATCGACGCGACGACCTTCTCGCGTTTTACGGCCTATGCCACTGGAACAGATTTGTTGTTGAGCGCGCTTGCTTTCGCCTTTTTGCGAAAGCGCGGCAGGTCGACACTCGATTTGTGGCTCTCGGTTACGGTATGCGCATTCATGGCGGAACTGGTGATCAACACCATGCTCATTTCGGGCCGCTTCACCCTTGGATGGTACTCGGGACGAGTGTTCTCAGTTCTCGTTCCAACAATCGTGATGATATTGCTGCTCGCGCAAACATTTGCGCTCAATGCGAGGCTCATGCACCTGACCACGATGCTTCAGCGTGAGCGCAGCAACAAGCTTGCGAACCTCGAAGCCGTGGTGGCATCAATCGCGCACGAAGTGAGACAACCTCTGGCCTGCATCGCCGTGCGCGGCGCTGCCGCCCAGCGCTATCTTGATCGGACGCCGCCCGACGTGCGTAAGGCACACAACAGCGTTGGCGCGATAGTCGATGCCAGCATGCGCGCCAATGAAATATTCGAGAACATTCGGGCTCTTTTCTCGGATGCCGATCAGGAGAGGCAACCGGTCAACGTGAACCAGCTGACCGCCGAAGCGCTGGATTTGCTGCGTGAAGAGCTCAATGCCCATGGAATTGAAACCAGCGTGCAGCAGGCTCCAGAACTCCCATCAATCATGGCACACAAGGGCCAATTGCGTGAGGTTGTTCTTAACCTGATGCAAAACGCGATCGACGCGATGAAGGCGCTTTCAGGTCGGCGCAGGATTTGCGGATCAAGACGGACCGGCATGGCAATGAGGCAATCATCATTTCGGTGGAAGATACCGGGCCGGGGATCGAGCCCGAGAAAATGAAAAGCATATTCGACCCCTTCTTCTCCACGAAGGCAAAAGGAATGGGATTGGGCCTGGCGATATGCAAATCAATCGTTGAGCGTCATCACGGTGAGCTGTCAGTATCGTCGGAAATTGACGGTGGAGCGCGTTTCCAGATCATATTGCCGATCGAACCGACAGTGCAGCAGGAGTTGCCAGTTAACCCCGTGAATGTGGTCCAGTTGGCCATCAGCTAGGAGTAGCCAGCGCCGCGCGCTCTCGTCACGCCCTCAGCTTCGGCTAGCCTGCTGCGCGCACCGCGCGGTTTGTCGTCTATGAGCAAGCGGTTGTCTTGCCCTTCAGCCCCCCCTTTGACCGAAATCTCAAATTGCGCATTGACTAGAATCAAACACCCCTTCGCTCTTGGCGTCCGCAGCGAAGACGGCCGCTCCCCAAAGCGTGCACCGTTCTGTTGACACACAATGCTCGCCACCCTATACGGACGCAATTCACGCATCTTAACTGTACTTTTCTTGTCAAGAGTTGAGGATGTCCTCTATCGAACGATCGAGTGAATTCGAGTTTTCGGTCGTAACGGCGCATCCGACGTTGCGGGAACGCCGATTGGCGCTTGCAGCAGTCGGGATGATATTGGTCGGATCTGTAACTATTGCTCCATTTGCGGACACGCCCTTGGCGCGCTTGGATGGCTTCATACCAAGCATCCAGGCCATAGTTTCAATCACCAGCATCATCACCGCGGTTCTATTGTTTGGTCAGTTCTCGACGATTGGATCGCGTGGAGTGTTGGTGCTTGCGGGCGGCTATCTTTTCGTCGCCCTGATCGTCGTTCTACAGATTTTGACCTTTCCCGGCGCATTCAGTCCAACGGGGCTTCTAGGAGCCGGCGCGCAGACAGCCTCATGGCTCTATATCCTCTGGCATTTTGGCTTCACCGTCGCTGTCATCGGCTATGTCTTGCTGAAAGATGCAAAAAGTCCAATCCGGTATTCGGCGGGTTCCGCGATTGTCTGGACAGTGATGGCCGTAGTCGGATTGGTTTGTGTGCTGACCTGGATTGTGACCGCAAAGGAACAGTTCCTTCCGGTTCTTTTTATCGACGCGACGACCTTCACGCCTCTTACAACCTATGCCAATGGAACAGACTTGATCTTGGCCGCGCTTGCTCTCGTTTTGTTGTTCAGGCGTGGCCGGTCGATCCTCGATTTATGGCTCTCCGTTACAGTATGCGCATTTCTAGCGGAACTGGTGATCAACACCCTATTTATTTCGGGCCGCTTCACCCTCGGATGGTACTCGGTTCGCGGGTTCGCAGTTCTCGTTACAACGATCGTTATGATGTTGTTGCTCGCGCAAACATTTGCGCTCAATGCGAGGCTCATGCGCATGACCACCATGCTTCAGCGTGAGCGCAGCAACAAGCTTGCAAACCTGGAAGCTGTGGTGGCATCAATCGCGCACGAAGTGAGACAACCTTTGGCCGGCATCGCGGTGCGCGGAGCGGTCGCCCGGCACTGTCTTGAGCGCACGCCGCCCGACTTGCATAAGGCCTGCGATAGCGTTGGTGCGATGGTCGATGCCAGCATGCGCGCCAATGAAATATTCGAGAACATTCGCGCTCTTTTCTCGAGCGCCAATCAGGAGAAACAATCGGTCAACGTAAACCAGCTGACCGTCGAAGCGTTGGATTTGCTGCGTGAGGAAATCAATACTTATGGAATTGAAACCAGTGTGCAGCAGGCTCCACAACTCCCGTCAGTCATAGCACACGAGGGTCAATTGCGGGAGGTCGTTCTCAATTTGATGCAAAACGCGATCGACGCGATGAAGGGCTTTTCAGGTCGGCGCAAGATTTTGCGAATAGAGACGGATCGGCATGGCGATGAGGCAATTGTCATTTCGGTGGAAGATACCGGGCCGGGCATCGAGCCCGAGAAAATTAAGAGCATATTCGATCCTTTCTTCTCCACGAAGGCGAAAGGAATGGGATTGGGTCTGGCAATAAGCAAATCAATCGTTGAGCGTCATCACGGTGAGCTGTCAGTATCGTCGGGGATCGACGGTGGAGCGCGTTTCCAGATCATATTGCCGATCAAACCGGCATTGCACCAGGAATTGGCGGTTAACCGCGTGAATGTGGTGCAGGTACCTGTCAATTGAACGAGAGGTTGTTGCCAGTGCAGCGCCCCCTCAGCTTCGGCCGGCCTTCGATGACGCCGGCAACTTGATCTGGTTCTGCTGCGCCAGCATCTGCCGCAGATAGGCGACATTGGCCGCCGCAAGATCGGGCGGCAGATCGGCGCGCGCGATGGTTTCGGCTTCGGCGAAGCGGCCCTGCAGCCCCACAACCAGGGCCAGATTCTGGCGCACGCGCGGCTCCGCGCCGGGACGCGACACGGCCTTTCGCAGCGTCATCTCGGCCCGCACCAGGTTCTTGGACAACGCGTAGGACAGGCCGAGATTGGACAGCACCGAGGGCTCGTCGGGCACGATCTTGAGCGCGGTCGCGTAGTAGCGCTGCGCTTCATCGTGGCGGCCCATCTGGTCGAGCACAGCGCCCTGCACCGACAGGATGCGCCAGTCCGGCCGTTCCGGCGTGTGCGCCTGGTTGAGCACGTCGAGCGCCTGCTGATAGTTGCCCGCATCTGCAAGTGCGCGCCCATAGGCGCCGAGCAAGTCCGTGTTCCTGGCATTCTTGAGCGCCGCCTGCTCCAGCACCGCGACGGCCTGCGAGCGCTGGCCGGAGGCGCGCAGTGCCTGAGCATAGTTGATGGCCGCCACCGGGTCGTTCGGGTTCGCCCTATGGCGCTCGCCCCAAGCCGAGGCGGCACCACGCGGGTCGGCGTCGTCGCGCGCCGGCGCAACCGCTGCCATGGCCGAGGTAGGGTCGGAGGACTGCGTGGTCTGGCAGCCCACCGTCACAAGCCCCACAGCGAGAAGGAGGGCGGTCGAGGCAAGCAGACTTGCGGGTCTGGCGCGTGATGGCGGTAAAACATTCATGGCTAAGGGTTGCCTCCAGGCCCCACCCGATACCACCAGAAATAAATTGTTAATACTAATGGGAGGTTAACGAGGCTGGACTTGGCCTCTGGACCTGGCCTCTGGACCTGGCCTTCCCCGCATGGCATTTCCTGCAGGAATCATGGCCAATCCCTCGCTCCACCCGGCATTTGCGGCGCGCGACGGCGCCGCCACTCCCGTCACATTCGTGACCACCGCCACGTGGGCCGATGTCCGCAGCCGGCTCGATGCCCACGTCCGGGCGTTCGCCGAGGCGGCCGGCTTTGAGCCGCGCCCCGGCCGTCACCTCCTCCTGCCAGGCCCCGACGGATCTCTGGCCGGCGTGCTGTTTGCGATCGAGAACGCGACCGACAGCTACATCGATCCTTTTCGGGCCGGGGCTCTGCCGACCCTGCTGCCGGCACGCACCTATCGCTTCGCCGAGGCACCACCCGATGCAAGGCTTGCGGCGCTGGCGTTCGCGCTCGGCACCTATCGGTTCGCCCGCTACCGAAAGCCGGACGAGCCCATGGCCCGGCTCGAGCTGCCCGCAGGTGTGGACGGCGACGACCTGACCCGCATCGCCGAGGGTATCTTTCTCGCCCGCGACCTCATCAACACGCCTGCAAATGACATGGGGCCACCCGAGCTCGAGGAGGCCGCCCGCACGGTCGCGAACCGTCACGGCGCGAGCTTCAGCACGATCGTGGGCGACGACCTGCTGAAGCAGAACTTCCCGCTGATCCATGCCGTCGGCCGCGCCGCGGATCGGGCTCCGCGCCTGATCGACATGATCTGGGGCGACCACTCGCACCCCAAGATCACGCTTGTCGGCAAGGGCGTCTGTTTCGACACCGGCGGCCTCGACATCAAGCCCGACAGCGGCATGCTCAATATGAAGAAGGACATGGGCGGCGCCGCCTCGATGCTGGCGCTCGCCCACATGCTGATGTCGCGCAAGGCCAGGATCAGGCTGCGCGTCCTGATTCCGGCGGTCGAGAACTCGATCTCCGGCAGCGCCTTCCGGCCGCGCGACATCTATCGCTCCCGCAAAGGCATCACCGTCGAGATTGGCAACACCGACGCCGAAGGCCGGCTCATTCTGGTCGATGCCTTTGCGCTCGCCGACGAGGAGCAGCCCGAGCTGATCGCCGACATGGCGACGCTGACCGGCGCCGCACGCGTGGCACTGGGGACCGAGGTGGTGCCGTTCTATACCGACGACGATGCGCTCGCGGCCGAGCTTGCCCGCCACGCCCAGGCGCAATGCGACCCGCTCTGGCGGATGCCGCTGTGGCGGCCTTACGATCAGCTGCTCGAATCCAAGGTCGCCGACGTCAACAATGTCTCGAGCGGCGGCTTTGCGGGCTCGATCACGGCCGCGATGTTCATGCGCCGCTTCGTGACCGCCGCCAAGGCGTGGCTGCATTGCGACATCTACGCCTGGAACCAGACCACGCGACCGGGCCGCCCGGAAGGCGCCGAGTGCCAGGCCGCGCGCGCGCTTTATGCGTTGTTGACCGAGCGCTACGGATAAGCTGTCGAGGCCCAAATGACCTCGTACGATCCGCGCATCACGCCGGCCCGGCCCGATCTCGCGGCGAGCCATCTCGCCGGCAAGGTCGAGGCCGTGCGCTTCGTCGATGGACATGTGCGCGAGATCGCGGAGCCGCAGGCGCCGCTGCGGCGATCGCCATCGCCCGATGCGCCGCTCGACACCGAGGCGCTCAAAGGCGAGCGCGTCACGATCTACGACTTAAACGAAGAGGGCTGGTCGTGGGGCCAGCTTGCCGCCGACGGCTATGTCGGCTGGCTGCCGACGTCGGCGCTACGCGATCCGGGGAAATCGCCGACCCACCGCGTCGCGGTGCCGCGCACGCTCGTCTTTCCGGGCCCCTCGATCAAGCTGCCGCCGCTCGAGGGGCTCTCGCTCGGCTGCAAGCTCGCGATCACGCGGATCGACGGGCCGCTGGCAGTGACCGACACGAACGGCTTCGTTCCTGCGAGTCATCTCAAGCGGGTCGACACCAGCGAGCTCGACTTCGTCGCAGTTGCCGAGACATTCATTGGCGCGCCGTATCTCTGGGGCGGCAAGACCAGCCTCGGTATCGACTGCTCGGGGCTGGTGCAGATCGCGCTGATGACAAGCGGCACCGCCTGCCCGCGCGACAGCGACTTGCAGGAGCGCGCGCTTGGCTCGACGGTGCCGCTGCCCGAGCTGCAGCGCGGCGATCTCGTGTTCTGGAAAGACCATGTCGCCATCGCGCACGACCCGACGACGCTCGTCCACGCCAATGCGTTCCACATGGCCGTCGCATTCGAGTCAGCGCGAGAAGCGATCGCGCGCATCGCTGCAGCCGGCAGCGAGGTGACCAGCGTGCGGCGCATCAATAACCGATAGTGCGGTCGATCGTATTCTCGGGCGGATGACCAAGCTCCATGCGGTCGATCTGCTGCAGCACGCTCATTGCAAGCGTCTGCGGCACTGCCTGGGCCGCATTGTGCGGCGTGATCGTCACCTTGGGGTGACCCCACAGCGGGCTTTCGACGGGAAGCGGCTCGGTCGGAAACACATCGAGGACCGCGCCCGCGAGCGAGCCTTCCTCGAGCGCAACCAGAATGTCGGCATCGACCTGCAGCGAGCCGCGCCCGGCATTGATCAGGTAGGCGCCCTGCAGCGCACCGTGCCTCCTCACCTTGCGCAGCAGATCGAGATTGATGATGCCGCGCGTTGCCGGCGTCGCCGGCAGCAGGCAAACCAGGATCTCGCTCTGACGCAAAAACGGCTCGAGCCCCCGCGCGCCATGAAATATCTCAATGCCCGGAAGCGCCTTCGGCGTCCGGCTCCATCCCGTAACCTTGAAACCAATCCGCCGCAACATGTGCGCTGCGCTGGTGCCGAGCACGCCAAGCCCCATGACGCCAACTACGACCTCGCTCGCCACCGGCTGGCTGTGCTCATGCCACACGCGCTCGCGCTGCTGCGCGTCGTATAGGCGCTGCCGGCGATGACACATCAGGACATGGAGGGCGACGTACTCGGTCATCCGCATGGTGAGATCGGGATCGACGATGCGCACCACCGGCACGTCGGGCAGCTTGAGATCGGCGAGGAGATCGTCGGCGCCGGCGCCTAGCGAGAAGATCACCTTGAGATTGGGAAATCCGGCAAGCAGTCCGGCCGGCGGCTTCCACACGCAGGCATAGCGGATGCCGGCGGGATCGCCGACCGCATCGGGCCACACCCGAATGTCGTGCTGCGGCGCAAGCGTGCGAAAGCGCTGCTCCCATCCCTTCGGGTCCCAACCCATGATCGCGAGAAGAATGCTCGACATGGCACCGTCTCGGCCGGACTGCCAGGAAGCTGCGGCGCGAGGATTGCCTATTGGGCCACGACGCCAACGGGCGCGGTGTCCAGGTTGAAGGCGGCCGCGAACAGGGCACGGGTATAGTCGCTCTGCGGGCGCGCGAACAGGTCCTTGGCCGGTCCCTCCTCCACCACCTTGCCATGGCGCATGACAATGAGACGGCTCGCGAGCGCCGCCACTACCCGCAGGTCGTGCGAGATGAACAGGTAGGTGAGGTTGAGCCTTTTCTGCAGATCGCGCAGCAGATCGACGATTTGCGCCTGGATCAGCATGTCGAGTGCGCTCGTTGGCTCGTCGAGCACGATGAAGGTCGGCTCGAGCACAATCGCGCGCGCGACGGCGATGCGCTGGCGCTGCCCGCCCGAGAACTCATGCGGATACCGGAACCGTGTCGCCGGATCGAGCCCGACCTCGCGTAGCGCGCGGATCACCTTCTGCTCGCGCTCCTCGGTTGAGAGATTGGGAAAATGGACCGACAGCCCCTCCTCGATGATGTCGGACAACGACATCCGCGGGCTGAGCGACCCATAGGGGTCCTGGAACACGACCTGCATGTCGCGGCGGATTGGCCGCATCGCCTTGAAGTTAAGACCGTTGATCGGCTTGCCCAGGAACGTGATCAGGCCTTGTGAGGAAATGAGCCGCAGAATGGCGAGCCCGAGCGTCGTCTTGCCGGAGCCCGAATTCGCCCACGATCCCCAGCGTTTCGCCCTGGCGGACCTCGATGCTGATGCCGTCGACAGCCTTGATGTGACCGACGGTTTTCCGCAGCACGCCGCGCTTGATCGGGAACCAGACTTTCAGGTCGTTGGCGGCGACCACGATCGGCGCATGCGGCATGAGCGGCGCCGGGTCGGGCTTCGGCTCGGCGGCGAGCAACGCGCGCGTATAGGGATGCTCGGGCGCGGTGAAAACGCGCTCGACCGGCCCCTGCTCGACGATCTTGCCCTCCTTCATCACGCAGACCCGGTCGGCGAGCCTGCGCACGATGCCGAGGTCATGTGTGATGAACAGCATGGCCATGCCAAGCCGCGTCTGCACATCCTTCAGAAGCTGCAGGATCTGCGCCTGCACAGTGACATCGAGCGCCGTGGTCGGCTCGTCGGCAATCAGCAGGTCGGGCTCGTTGGCAAGCGACATCGCGATCATCACGCGCTGGCGCTGCCCGCCCGAAAGCTGATGCGGATAGCTCTGCAGCCGGCCGACCGGATCGGGAATGCCGACCTGCTTCAACAGGTCCACGGTGCGGTCGCGCGCGGCCGCGCCGGCGAGCCCCTGATGCAAAAGCAGGATCTCGCCGATCTGCTTCTCGATCGTGTGCAGCGGATTGAGCGAGGTCATCGGCTCCTGGAAGATGATGCTGATGTCGTTTCCGCGCACGTCCCTGATCTGCCGCTCGCTCATAGTGAGCAGATCCTGGCCCTTGAAGCGGATCGCACCCGAGGAATGATGCGCAGACGGCGGCAGGAGCTTCATCACCGACAACGCAGTCGCCGACTTGCCGGAGCCGGATTCGCCGACCAGCGCCACCGTTTCGCCTTCCGCGATGTCGAAGGAGATGCGGTCGACCGCAAGCGTTTCGCGCGTGCCTTGGCGAAAGGCGATCGAAAGGTCTTTCACGTCGAGCAGCTTGGCGGCCATGCCCGTCACCGGAAGGTCTTGCGGGGGTCGAAGGCGTCGCGCACCGCCTCGCCGACGAAGATCAGAAGCGACAGCATGATGGCCAGGGTGAAGAACCCCGACATGCCAAGCCAAGGTGCCTGGATGTTGGCCTTGCCCTGCTTGAGCAACTCGCCGAGCGACGCCGATCCCGGTGGCAGCCCGAAGCCGAGGAAGTCGAGCGAGGTGAGCGTCATCACCGAGCCCGACAGGATGAACGGCAGGAACGTCATGGTGGCGACCATGGCGTTGGGCAAGAGGTGCCGGAACATGATCACCGCATTCGACACGCCGAGTGCGCGCGCCGCCTGGATGTACTCGAAATTGCGTCCGCGCAGGAACTCGGCGCGCACCAAGCCGACCAGCGACACCCAGGAGAACAACAGCAGAATTCCAAGCAGGACGAAGAAGCTCGGCACCAGCACCGACGAAATGATGAGCAGCAGGTAGAGCGACGGCACCGATGTCCAGATCTCGATGACACGTTGGAATATGAGATCGACCCAGCCGCCGAAATAGCCCTGCACGGCACCAGCCGCAACTCCGATAACCGACGAGATGCTGGTGAGAATGAGCCCGAACAGGACGGATATCCGGAAACCATAGATCAGCCGCGCCACCACGTCGAAGCCCTGGTCGTCGGTGCCGAGCCAGTTGTATTCGAGGTCGCGACAGCCCGAGAGGCCCTTTTTCTGGACTACCGCCGCACATTCTTCTTCGGTCAGAAGCCAGGTGGGCTTCGATGGCGCCGGCGTCGGCAGATCGAGATTGTGGGTGTTGTAGGAGTAGCGGATCAGCGGCCACACCATGAAGCCGCCTGAGTCAGCGACGAGCTTCTGCAGATAGGGATCGCGATAGTCGGCCGCAGTCTCGAACTCGCCGCCGAACGTAGTCTCGGAATAGGTGCGGAATACCGGGAAGAAAAAGCTGCCGTCGTATTTCACGACGAACGGCTTGTCGTTGGCGATGAACTCGGCACAGAGCGAGATCACGAACAGCACGAGGAAGATCCAGAGCGAGACGTAGCCGCGCCGGTTCGCCTTGAAGTTTTGCCAGCGCCGCTGGTTGATCGGCGACAGAGTAACGCGCCACCGCCGGGACGCGGCAGGGCCTATCTCCGGGACCGCCGCCTTGGGAGCGACGCGAACGCTGGTGCGGTCGTCCACGCTCACACCTCCCGGGTCTCAAAGTCGATGCGCGGATCGACCAGGGTGTAGGTGAGGTCGGAGATCAGGTTCACGACCAGCCCGACCAGGGCGAAGATATAGAGCGTTGCGAACACCACCGGATAATCACGATTGAGCACGCTCTCGAAGCTGAGGAGACCGAGGCCGTCGAGCGAGAAGATGGTCTCGATCAACAGCGAGCCGGTAAAGAACGCGTGCACGAAGGCGCTGGGAAAGCCCGCAATCACGATCAGCATCGCGTTGCGGAACACATGCCCGTAGAGCACCTGCCGCTCGCTGTTGCCCTTGGCGCGCGCGGTCAGCACATATTGTTTGCGGATCTCGTCGAGAAACGAGTTCTTGGTCAGCAGCGTCATGGTTGCGAAGGCGGCAAGACCCATCGAGATGATCGGCAGGACGAGATGCCAGAAATAATCGAGGATCCACGCCCCCCAGGACAAACTCGCAGCACCGTCCGAGTGAAGTCCGCGCAGCGGAAAGCAGCTGCAGCCGAGATGGAAGCCGTAGAACTGACCGCCGATCGTCAGCCCAATCGGAAAGCTGTTGCCCCCGGCAAACAGCACGATCAACAGGATCGCAAACAGGAAGCCCGGGATCGCATAGCCGATGATGATGACGCCGGAGGTCGCCACATCGAAGCGTGAGCCGTCGCGCACCGCCTTGCGGATTCCGAGCGGGATCGAGATCAGGTAGGTCATCAGCGTGAGCCACACGCCGAGCGAGATCGACACCGGCAGCTTCTCGCCGACCAGCTGCAGCACGCTCACATCGCGGAAGTAGCTCTTGCCGAAGTCGAAACGCGTGTAATTCCAGAGCATCATGAAGAAGCGCTCGTAGGCCGGCTTGTCGAAGCCGAATTGCACCTCCAGCTTCTTGATGAACTCCGGATCAAGGCCTTGAGCGCCCCGATATTTCGATGAGGCGTCGTTGAGACCGGCGCCTGGCTGGCCGCGGCTTCCGAAGTCACTGCCCGAGCCGCCGGTGCGGGCGCCCGCGCCCGTATCCGCGCCGGAAAGCACCGCGATCACCCGCTCGATCGGGCCGCCGGGCGCGAACTGCACGATCACGAACGACACGAACATGATCCCTAGAAGGGTCGGGATCATCAGGAGGAGGCGCCGGATGATATAGGCAGTCATTTGTTCATCGGTTTCTGGTCGCCCACCCTAATGTACGACAACTTACAGGTCACGTTGCACCTTGGCCGCCTTGGCGGAATCATACCACCAAGTCTCGGGGACGCCGCGCGCATAGCGCGGCTTTTCCGGCGGTCGCCCAAACATGTCCCAGTAGGCGATCCAGTGCGAGGCCTTGTTCCAATGCGGGATCCAGTAGCGACCGGAGCGGAACACGCGGTCGAGCGCCTTGCAGGCGGCGATGAGGCCGGGCCGCGTCTCGGCGGCGATGACCTTGTCGACCAGCGCGTCGATCACCGGGTCGGCGATGCCGGCGAGGTTGTACGAGCCATTGATGGCGGCGGCCTGCGACGTGAAATAAGTGCGCAGCGAATCGCCCGGAATGCTCGAAAAGCTGAAGCGCTGGATCGCCACGTCGAATTCGCGGGTATCGTTGCGCAGCTTGTATTGCGCATGGTCGATGACGCGCACCGATGCATCGATGCCGAGCACCGCCAAATTCTTGATCAGCGCCATGTGGTGGGGCTGGAATGACGCCTCGTCGAGCAGGAACTCGATGGTGATCCGCTCGCCCTTGGGCGTGAAGCGCTTGCCATCGCGCAGTCCGTAGCCTGCCTGTTGCAGTATCGCGCTTGCCTTGCGCAAGAGCGCGCGATCCTGTCCAGACCCGTCGGAAACCGGCGGCACGAACGGCTCGCCGAACACTTCGTCCGGCACCTGGCCGCGGAACGGCTCGAGCAGCGCGAGCTCCTCCGGCCCGGGCTTGCCGACTGCCATCATGTCGGAGTTCTGGAACACCGAATGCGTGCGGTCATACGACCCATACATGATATTCTTGTTGGTCCACTCGAAGTCGAAGGCGTAGTTGAGCGCCTCGCGGAACCGCGGATCCTTGAACTTCTCGCGCCGGGTGTTGAAGAACCAGCCTTGCCCACCCGAAGGCGTTTGGTCAGGGATGACTTCCCGCTTGACGCGGCCGTCCTTGAGGGCGTCGAAATCGTAGCGGGTGGCCCAGATGCGCGAGGTGAACTCCTCGCGGAACAGGTAGCTCTTGGCCTTGAGCCCCTCGAACGCGATTTCGCGATCGCGATAGAACTCCCAGCGCAGAACATCGAAATTGTTGCGCCCGCGCATCACCGGCAGGTCGACGCCCCACCAATCCTTCACGCGATCGTATTCGATGAAGCGCCCGGTCTCGAGGCGGCCGACCTTGTAGGGACCGCTGCCGAGCGGCACGTCCATGGTGCTCTCGTCGAACTCGCGCTTGCCGTAATAGGCGCGCGAGAAGATCGGCAACTCGGCCACGAACAAGGGCACGTCGCGCCCGCGCCCCTTCGCGAACAGCACCACCAGCGTCCGATCATCGACCGCCTCGACCGCGGTGACGTCGCGCATTTGCTGAGTAATGATCGGATGGCCCTTGCTCTTGAGCAGGTTGAGCGAGAAGGCAGCATCATGCGCGTCGAGCCTGGTTCCGTCATGGAACTTCGCTTCCGGACGCAGCAGGAAACGATAGGTGAGGCCATCGGGCGAGATCACGACCGCGCGCGCGGCAAAGCCATACATGGCGTCAGGCTCATCGAAGGCCCGCACCATCAGGGTGGCGAAGGTGAGCTCCATGCCGAGCGCAGCGTCGCCCTTGAAGATGAAGCTGTTGAGCGAGTTGAAGGTGTTGAAGTTCTGATTGTACCACCTGGTGGAGCCGAGCTGCGAGAACTGCCCACCCTTGGGCGCGGTCGGATTGACATAGGTGAAATGCTTGAAGTCGGCCGGATACCCGAGATCGCCGAAGCCGGACATGCCGTGCCGCTCGACTTCTGCTTGACCCTCCGACTGCCCCAGAGCGGGCCGCACCACCAGCATGGTGGCCGCGCCGGCTCCCAGCGCCAGCGTGTCGCGGCGCGTAACCTCGCCGGGCGCCCGCCTCACGACCGAGCCCTCGACTTGGCCGCCTTGTCGGCGTCCCACCACCAGATCGTTGGATGCGCCGCACGGCCGTATTTCGGCATCTCATCGGGGCGGCCGAAGCGGTCCCAGCGCGCGGAGCGCGTCTTGGGATAGGTCCACTGCGGCACGACGTAGTGGTTCCACAACAGCACGCGATCGAGCGCACGGGTGGCAGCGACCAGCTCAGCGCGATTCTTGGCAAAGATGACACGCTCGATCAGCGCATCGACCCCCGGGTTCTTGATGCCGACAAAGTTGCGTGAGCCAGGCTCATCGGCGGACGCCGAGCCCCAATAGTAGCGCTGCTCGTTGCCGGGCGACAGCGACTGTGCCCAGGATGTGATGATGATGTCGAAATCCCAGCTGCGCAACCGGTTCACGTATTGGGAATCGTCGACGGTGCGCACCGTCACGTTCACGCCGAGCCGCTCCAGGCCAGGCTTGTAGAACAGAATGATGCGCTCGAAGCTCGGATCTGGGGTCAGTATCTCGACGTTCAGCTGTTCGTTGTTCACCGCACGCATGAGCCGTTGGTTGCGGACCTCGAGCCCGGCCTCGCGGAGGAGGCGCGTGCCCTCGCGCAGGTTGGCGCGTGCCTTGTCCGGGCTGCCGAACTCCGGATTGGTGTAGGGCGTGGTGAAAACCTCCGCCGGCACCTTGTCACGCACGGTCTCCAGGATCGCGAGCTCCTCTCCCTGAGGCAAGCCGGAACTCGCGAGCTCAGAGCCATGGAAGTAGCTCGAGATGCGTTCATACTGACCGAAGAACAGCTGTTTGTTCGCTTCCTCGAAATCAAACGCGTAGTTGAAGGCGCGCCGCACTCGCGGATCCTGGAACTTCTCGCGCCGGGTGTTGAATACGAACCCCTGCATGACCCCGCGGTCGCGCACGGGGAATTCCTCGAGCTTGACGCGCCCTTCCTTAGCGGCAGGAAAATCGTAACGGGTCGCCCAGAACAGCGCGCTGTTCTCTTCGCGATAGTCGATCTGGTCGCCCTTGAACGCTTCGAGCGCGACGGTGGAATCGCGAAAGTACTCGTATTTCAGCTCGTCGAAATTGTCGCGCCCGATATTGACGTTGAGATCCTTGCCCCAATAGTCCTTGAAGCGCTCGTAGACGACCGTTCGGCCGGCGACGACCTCCTTGATGCGGTAGGGACCGCTGCCAAGCGGCGGCTCAAGCGTTGTTGCGCCGATGTCGCGCTTCTTGCCGGACGCATCGGTCCCTTCCCACCAGTGTTTCGGCAGAATGGTGAGCTGGCCGATGATCAGGGGCAACTCACGATTGCCCGGCTCATCGAAGGTGAACTTGATTTCACGCTCACCAGCCTTCTCGGCCTTGGTCACATGCTGATAATAACGCCCCCTCTGCGGGTCATGTTTCTTGTACGCATCAAAGGAAAAGACCACGTCCTCGGGAGTCACCGGCTTGCCGTCATGCCAGCGCGCCTCCGCCCGCAGCCGGTAGGTCACCGAAGAGATATCCGGCGGAACACTGACCGCCTCGGCGAGCAGGCCGTATGAGGTCGACACCTCGTCGAGCGACGACACCATCAGCTCCTCGTAGATGTTGACGATGCCGAACGCCTCTAGCGAGCCGCGCACACTGCCGACCGCGATGTTGAAATTGTCGAATGTGCCAATCTCGCTGATGCGCACGACGCCAGCCTTCGGCGCCTTCGCATTGACGTAGTCGAACTGCTTGAAGCCCGGCGGATACTTCACGTCGTCAAACAGCGACAAGGCGTGCCGCCATTCTGGCGACTGCGCAAGCGCTCGCTGGACAAACGGAAGCCGCTCAAGAGCGGGGGCGGCAGCGGCAAGCAGGCCAGTGTGAAGCAGGAAGCGGCGGCTCAGGCGCACGGGGGCCTCCAGTAAGGACCATTGGGGCCGGCACGTTTATTCACGCACCATGTTTTTCAGACAGCACCACGTTTTCAGACACATGCCTTCAGGCACACGTTTTGTTAGACACACGTTTTGCAGACATTATGTCTGTTTTTGAAAAGATAGCCACCGGTTCGCTCGCCGGTATGGCAGCGGGCCTTCACATTCGCGTGGACCCATAGGCCGCCCAGATATCCCGGAACAGCCTGAAAAACCGGCCCTTTTCAGGCCGTTATGACCTGATCGACGACGCGTGAGGTTACCGCGTTGTAACGTCATGCGGCGCTTCTGCCGCACGCGTGGAGGCTGGGATTTCCGCGCCCTTGTTCAGCGGAGTAGGATTATCAGCCAAGCTGTTGAGGTAGGCCATCAAGTCGGCCCGCTCGCCGGCCCGCGAAATGCCGGTGAAGGTCATCGCCGTGCCCGGCACCATGGCCTTGGGATTGGTCACGAAGTTGAACAGGTCAGCAATCGTCCAGTTGCCTCCGGCCTGCTTCAAGCCGGGCGAATAATTGAACCCGGCCACAGAGGCCTTCTGTCGCCCAACGATCCCCCAGAGCGGCGGCCCGACCAGAGCCCGACCGCCCTTCTCGAAGGTGTGGCAGATCGCACATTTCTTTGCCGAGTCGGAGCCGCGCGACACATCGGCGCTGGCCAGGAGTTGGCCTAGCGGCACCTCGGGCTGTGCCTGAGGCTGCGTGGTTCCGCCACCCGGCGTCGACTTCGGCACATCGATCTCGAAGCCTGGCTTTTCGAGCTTGCCCGGTGTGAACACGGCACCCGCCGCGATGTTCAAAGCGACGACGCCAAGGCATGTGCCGAGAACTGCACCGAGAACTTTGTTCATCTCGAAGGAATCAAGCACGGTTCGATCTCCGCCGGAGGAAAAGGTCGATATTGGCCGCACAGATAACCGGTTTGCGTCACCCCTGGCAACCCGTATAACGGGCATGCCCCGAGACTTTTGCGCGGGTTCAGGCCCCGCGTCGAGGCTCCCTCAGACTTCGCTGAGAGCAATGGCCAGCAGCGACATTTTGATCATCATCCCGGCCCGGATGGCCGCCTCCCGGCTGCCCGGCAAGCCGCTCGCCGATATCGCGGGCGAGCCGATGATTGTGCACGTGATGCGACGGGCACACGCGGCGGCCGTCGGGGAAGTTGTGGTTGCGACCGATTCCGAAGCCGTCGCGGCCAGCGTCGAGAAGGCCGGCGGTTTCGCGATCATGACGCGCGCCGATCATGTGTCCGGCTCCGATCGGATATTCGAGGCGCTCGCCGCCGCCGATCCGTCCCATCGCTGCCGCATCATCGTCAATGTTCAAGGCGACCTGCCGACGCTTGCGCCCGCCGACATCCGCGCCGCGATCCGCCCACTCGACAACCCTGCGGTTGATATTGCGACGCTGGCGGCCGAAATCGTTCGCCCGCAAGAGCGCAGCAATCCGAATGTTGTCAAAGTCGTGGGCGCACCGCTCGGCCCGCATCGGCTGCGCGCACTCTATTTCACCCGCACCGAGGCGCCCTGGGGCGAGGGCCCGCTCTATCACCATATCGGGCTCTACGCCTATCGCCGCGACGCGCTCGCACGGTTCGTGTCGCTGCCGCCATCCGCGCTGGAAAAGCGCGAGAAGCTCGAGCAACTGCGCGCGCTCGAAGCCGGCATGCGCATTGACGTTGAGATCGTGGACAGTGTGCCGCTCGGCGTCGACACGCCCGAGGACCTTGCCCGCGCGCGCGCCCTGATCGCGCAAGGCCAGTGAGCTTCCGAGCAAAGGCGGCCGCCGGACACCAGCAAGTTTATGATTCCAGTATGTTTTTGGATTTGAAGCGGCTGTACGAGGCGGCCGCCGCAGTGATAAGGAACGTGCCCAGCGAAGGATCGGACTGCGGGGTAGCAGAGCGGCCATGACGACCAGAATCGTGTTCCAGGGCGAGCCGGGTGCCAACTCGCACCTCGCCATCCGCGAGGCCTATCCGGACGCCGAGGCAGTGCCCTGCCCCACCTTCGAGGACTGCTTCGCGGCGATCACGTCGGGTGACGCCAAGTTCGCCATGATCCCGATCGAGAACTCGGTCGCCGGCCGCGTTGCCGATATCCATCACCTGATGCCGCATTCCGGCCTGCACATCGTTGGCGAGCACTTCATGCCGGTGCGCCATCAGCTGCTGGGTGTGAAGGGAGCCGGGCTTGCTGACATCAAGACCGTGGAAAGCCACGTTCATGCGCTCGGCCAGTGCCGCAAGGAGATCCGCAAGCTCGGCGTCAAGCCGATCGTCGCTGCCGACACCGCGGGCTCCGCACGCGAGATCGCGGCCGCCGGCGACAAGAGCCGCGCCGCCATCGCGTCGCGGCTCGCCGCCGAGATCTACGGGCTCGCCATCCTGGAGGAGGACATCGAGGACGAGGCGCACAACACCACGCGCTTCATCGTGCTCGCGCGCGACGCCAAATGGGCGCCGAGCGGCCCCGGTCCTGTCGTCACCACGTTCCTGTTCCGCGTGCGCAACGTGCCGGCCGCGCTCTACAAGGTGCTTGGCGGTTTCGCCACCAATGGCGTCAACATGACCAAGCTCGAGAGCTATATGATCGAGGGCAACTTCTTCGCCACGCAGTTCTATGCCGACGTTGAAGGCCATCCGGAGGACCGCAAGCTCGTGCTGGCCTTCGAGGAGCTGTCGTTCTTCTCCAAGGAGATGAAGATCCTGGGCGTTTATCCGGCGCACAAATTCCGCGCGACGTTCGAGGAGCCGGCGGATTGAACGAGCCCGCGCGGAAACAGCCAACGATGTGCCGGTATTGCGCGTAGCGTCTCTCGAGTAGAGTGCCACACAAGCGCATTTATCCCGTCCTTGCCCACACCCCCGCCGTGCTGGCTTGCTGGTGAGGGGCCGCTGCTTTAAGATTCCCGCTCGCCGGACCATCATGCAAGTCGCCGAGATGGGATCATGCCGAAACGATCTCGCGTAGCTTCAATCGCTTGTAACATCGGCCTGCTGGTGCTGGCGGTCGCCTGCACTCAGTCTTCGGCCCGCGCTCAATCAGCCGATCTCGCTCTTTGCGACCGGGTCGCCGCTGATCCGGCTGATCCGGACAAGCCGAAGGACGTCAAAGGCGTTACCGAAATCGCTCCGTCCGATATCGCAACAGCCATCAAATTCTGCCGCACCGCATCGGCAACGTCACGCCGTGCGATGTATCAGCTTGGGCGCGCCTACGCGGCCAACAAGCAAGCAGCCGAAGCCGTCAGCGCCTATCGCAAGGCAGCCGACAAGGGCAGCACGTCCGCCATGGTCGAGCTCGGCGTCATGTTTGGCACCGGAGCGGGCGTCCCCAAGGATGAAGCGCAGGCGCGCAAGCTGTTCGAGCGCGCCGCCGAGGCGGGCAATCCGCGCGGCGTCACCAATCTCGCGGCGATCTCCAGAACGGGCGGTACTCCCACCGATCCCACGAAGTCCAGAGCCATGCTCCTGCGGGCGGCGGAGAAGAATTCCGCGGAAGCGCAGTACCAGCTTGGACTCATGTTCGCGGATGGCGTCGGCGGGCCGCAGGACGATGTCGCGGCGCGCAGCTTGTTTGAAAAGGCTGCCGCGCAAGATCATCCCGGCGCCCTGGAGCGGATGGGCGAATTCGCACAGAACGGACGCGGTGGGCCGCAGGACTCAACCGCCGCCAAGGCCTACTACGAGCGAGCCGTAGCGCTCGGCAATGAGGACGCCAAGGACGCGCTCAAGCGCGCCCAGTGCCGTTACGTGATCAAGGACAAGCGCGGCAACGTCGTAAGCAATCTTTGCTTTTGAATTCCGAGCCAATCAGAAATCAGCGTGGCGCTTCCAGGCCGCGCGCGCCTCGAAAGACTGTCGAGACCGCTGTACTCAAGCAGCCCAGTCTTGCCGCCCGTCGTATGCGGCGCGTTTCATGACGCTAATAGAGTTCGGTCTCTGTCGGGTGAAATGCGGAGTTGGTTCAACGCAGCCGGCCAAAAACGGCGGTCTCGATTTCCGAGCGTCGGATGCCCATGTCATGCAGGGCGCGGTCGTCGAACGCGTTGAGTTCGCGCATGGCCCGGCGCCGCGTGTGCCAAAGGGCGACGGCTCGCCATCCAGCGACAATCGTGAAAGGGACACGCAGCAGCAGCCTGAACAGGCCGCGCAACAGGTCGCGCATCGCTTGCGTCCTGGCGGCGTGCGCTTGCGCCATGATGAGTGGAAGGTTCGGCATTCGGTGTTCGGGCTCGCGCATGGCGCTCTCCATCGGATCGAAATCGTGGACCCGTCCTTTACGGCCGCGCCCATATCACGTAAAATGAATAATAATGATGCTTATCATCTTGATTTGAGATCGATTGGAAGCACCGAAAGGCCACGCAATGGACCTCGCCGATCTTCAGATCTTCCGCTCGGTCGTGCATTCGGGCGGCGTCACGCGGGCCGCCGAGCAGCTCAACCGTGTGCAATCCAACGTGACCACGCGGGTGCGCCAGCTCGAGGCTGACCTCGGCGTCGATCTCTTCATCCGTGAAGGCAAGCGCCTGCATCTCTCGCCGGCCGGCCACCTGCTGCTCGGCTACGCAGACCGCCTGCTCGATCTCGCCCAGGAAGCGCGCGAGGCGCTGCATGACGACATGCCGCGCGGACTGTTACGCCTTGGCTCGATGGAGAGCACCGCGTCGGTGCGACTGCCGGTACCGATGAACGACTACCTTCAGCGCTATCCCGACGTATCGCTCGAGCTGAGTGCCGACAGTCCGATCAAGCTCTCGGCCGCGCTGCTCAACGGCCAGATCGACGTCGCGATCGCGGCCGAACCGCTCCCTGATGCGCCTTTCGAGAAGGTGCCGCTCTATAACGAGGAGCTGGTGATCGTCGCCGCCAATGGGCACGCACCGATCAAGTCACCCAAGGACGCACGCCCGAATGTGGTGCTCGCCTTCGAGACGGGCTGCCCCTACCGGCTGCGGCTGGAGGACTGGTTTGCGCATTCGGGCGAGATGCCCGAGCGCATCATCGAGATTACGTCCTATCACGCCATGCTCGGCTGCGTGGTTGCCGGGATGGGAATCTCGCTGTTGCCGCGGATGGTGCTCTCGACATTCCCTGACGCCCGACTCTTGAGCGTCCATCGTCTGCCGCCAGGCCTCGATCGCGCCATGACAGTGATGATGTGGCGCAAGGGCGCGCTCTCTCCCAAGGTGCGCACTTTGCGTGATGTGCTGGTGGAGCACGCAGGAACGAACAAAGTGAAAGGCCGCCGACGCACGAACGGCAAGTGACGTCACGACTTACGGTCAACTCTGCGACTTGACTTTCAGCTCAACGATTTCCGGCCGGAGCTGTTGACCGGATACGCCGACCCTCGCGATCGAGATTGGCAGCTTGAACCGGCGAGGACCGGCGCTACCCGGATTGAGAAACAAGACCCCCTCGCGCATTTCGATTGAGGGCCGATGCGAGTGGCCATACACGACCGCAGCATAGCCAACGGCCGCCGGGTCCAGGTCGAGCTCCGAAATGTCATGCAGCACGTGGAACTGAAGGCGTCCGACCTCGACATCGGCTGTCATAGGGAGTGCGTTTGCCCAATGCGCCTTGTCCACGTTCCCACGGACGACCAACGTCGGCGCCAGGTTGCGGAGCGCATCGATCACTTCGGGAGCCCCGACATCACCGGCGTGGATAATGAGGTCCGTCCCCTTGAGCGCCGCGACCGCCTCCGGCCGAAGCAATCCATGAGTATCAGAGATGACGCCAACAAGGATTTCGTCTCCGGGCATGATCCCGCTCGATTTGATGCGTTGGCGCGATTCACGCTTCTTTTCGAGACTGCGCGTCGATCAGAGCCTTGGCGGTGCGTGCCAGCGAGTTTGCCGGCCCAGCTGGCCCGCAGGTCTGGCTGCTGGCATAGGCGCCCTCCATCAGCAGGATCAAGGACTCCGAAAGCGCCTCGGGGTCGTTCACGTCCGCCGACTTGGCGAGCTCGCACAGACGCCGCCTGAGCTCCTGCTTGTTGCGCATGATGACAGCGCGGGCCGGATGCTTCGCGTTGCTTAATTCCGCCGCCAGGTTGACGAACGGACAGCCGCGATAGCCCTTGTGGGTGACCCGCGCCTGCAAGTCCTCGAACAGGCCATAGAGCTTTTGGCGCGGACCGCCGTCGTGGCGCTGCATCACCCAATCCCACCACTCCCAGTACTGACGGTCGCGGTCTTCCAGAAAGGCGGTGATCAATTGATCCTTGGAGCCGAAGTTTCGGTAGAGGCTCATCTTGTTGACGCCGGCGCGCGCGATCACGGCATCGACACCGACCGCCTGGACCCCTTCCCGATAAAACAGCTCGTCGACAGCTCGCAGAATGCGCTCCCGCGCCGCGCTCGCCGTCATGACGGCGCGCCGCTCCGGCTGTTTGGCCTCCCGCTTCGTCACCCGCTTGGACCGCATAGCCATCATGAACTCCACGCAATTGACTTTGTGACCGATCGGTACGATTACGTCAAGATGTGACAGACCGTTCTGTCACAATTATTTATGGATCATAGCAATCGGCCACAAGGCCGGCAGCTGCAACCCTCATCTTTCGGCCTTTTCCTGGAGAAGCCTATGTCCACCAATCCCGCCGCCGCGCAGCGACCATCGGTCGGCTGGCGCACGCCCGCCGTGATCGCGATCTGCGGCTGTCTGGTCTCAATGGTGGCGTTCGGTCCGCGCTCCGCGCTCGGCTTCTTCCTGACGCCGCTGTCACAGGAGAACGGCTGGGGTCGCGACGTCTTCGCCATCGCGTTGGCGGTGCAGAATTCTGCTCTGGGGCGCAGCGTTGCCGTTCGCCGGCGCGGTCGCCGACCGGCTGGGCGCGAGTCGCGTGATCATCGTCGGGGCGATTCTTTATGCGCTGGGGCTTGCCGGCATGGCCTATTCACCGACAGTGGGACTGCTCAATCTCACGGCCGGTGTCCTGATCGGTCTTGGCCTCGCCGGCGCCTCGCCGCTGATGGTGATCGGCGCCTTCGGCAAGCTGCTGCCGGAGCGCTACCGGGCGCTCTCGTTCGGCGCCAGCACCGCCGCCGGGTCCTTCGGCCAGTTCCTGTTCTCGCCGCTCGCGGTCGCCTTGATCGCCTTGTTTGACTGGCATCAGGCGCTCGTCATCATGGCGTTGCTGGTCCTGATCTTCATTCTGCCCGCATCACTGGCGCTGTCCTCGCCGCCGACCACCGCGGCGGCTGCAACCTCGGCGGCGCCGCAATCGTTCACGCAGGCGCTCAAGGAGGCGCTGAGCCATCGCTCCTATGTGCTGCTGGTGCTCGGCTATTTCACCTGCGGCTTCCAGCTCGCCTTCATCACGGTGCACATGCCGGCTTATCTCGTCGATCGCGGCCTCTCGGCCGAGGTCGGCGGCTGGACCATCGCGGTGATCGGATTGTTCAACATCGTCGGCTCGCTCTATTCCGGCTGGCTCACCAGCCGCAAGCCGAAGCGGCTGATCCTGGCCGCGATCTATTTCCTGCGCGCGGTTGCGATCCTGGCGTTCATCTCGTTTCCGGTGACGCCGGTCACGGCGCTCGCCTTCGGCGCCAGCATGGGCTTCCTGTGGCTCTCGACCGTGCCGCCGACCTCTGCACTGGTGCAGGTCATGTTCGGCACGCGCTGGCTCTCGATGCTGGTCGGCTTCTCGTTCTTCAGCCACCAGGTCGGCGGCTTCCTCGGCGTTCTGATCGGCGGCATCGCGTTTGAGCGCACCGGCTCCTATGACGTTGTCTGGTGGCTCTCGATCCTGCTCGGCATCCTTTCGGCGCTGATCAATCTGCCGATCGTCGAGAAGCCGGCGCCGGCACGAGTCGTCGCTGCGGCGGCGTAGGCCACCGGCCGACGCCTCGTCAAAAAACGTTCGGGTCTGAGCGTTCGCGAACAAACATTACATCGCGGTAACCTCGCAGACCCGAGCCTCTTACGTCACACTGGCGACACGAACGCTACTAGGCTTCCGCCCACGTTGCACATGCCGCCTCTCAAGGGAGAGGGGCAGCAATCGGAGGCGCACATGCGTTCATTGACAACTCTGTCGTTATTGCTCGCGTCCACTGCAAGTGTGATGTCCGCCGAGATCAAAGGCAGCTCGCGCATTGATGCAGTGACGGTCTATCCCTCGGGCGCCGAGGTGACGCGCATCGGTCGCGTGACGATCGAGCGGGGCGAGCACGTCGTCCTGTTCAGCGACCTGCCCGCGCAAGCCTTGTCAGGCTCGCTGCGAGTCGAGGGCAAGGCAACCGGCACGCTCGAGATTGGCTCGGTCGACACGCGGCGGGTGTTCGTGCCGCGCTCCGACAGCGCCGCCGCCGCAACCGAGCGCAAGCAGATCGAGGACGCGATTGAAAAGCTCAAGGACGAACGGGCACTGCTGCAGGCTGCGGCCGATGCCGCGCAGGCGCAGAAAGTGCTGATCAACAACCTGGCGAATCTGCCGATGCAGCCTTCCGCGCCGAACAGCGCGGCAACGCAGCCCGACTGGTCGCAGCTGTTCACCCTGATCGGGCAACGCAGCGCCGAGGCGCAGAAGACCATCCTTGATTCGCAGATCAGGATTCGCGAGACCGACCGCCAGATCGCCGACCTGACGCGCAAGCTGACAACGGTGGCGCCGGCCCAGGAGGAGCGCACGGAGGTCAAGGTGTTCGTCAACGCTGCGGGCGTGCTCGATGCCGATCTGACTATACGCTACCAAGTGCGGGCGGCGTCATGGACGCCGTTCTACGATGCGCGGCTATCGACCGGCACCCGAGATCAGGCGCCCAAGCTGCAGCTCATCCGCCGCGCCTCGATCCAGCAGCGGACCGGCGAGAGTTGGGACGACATCCAGCTAGCCTTGTCGACGGCGCGGCCCGGCGCGGGCAGCGCCGCCCCCATCCTCAACCCCTTAACGGTCGACTACGCGCCAGATGCGCCACCGCCACCACGCCAGCCGATGGGCTACGGCGGCGGCCTCATGGATCGGGACGCCGCCGGCGAACGCGCTGACGGCCAGACCAATCTCTTCGCAAGGGCCGCCGAGAGAAGAATCGGGCGGAAGAGCCCCCCCTTGATATTGTCGACGAGGTCCGCACCGGGGTGGAAGCGCAAGCCTTCCAGGCGGTCTATTCCATTGCGGGACGCGTCGCTGTGCCCGCGACAGGCGAGATGAAGCGCGTGCAGATCGATGACATGGCGCTCGATGCTACGCTGACCGCGCGCACGGTCCCCAAGGCCGAGCAGAAAGCCTACCTCTATGCCAAGCTGACCATGGCGCGCGGCACACCCGTGCTGCCCGGCTCGGTCGTCGCTGTTTCGCGATGTCGACCTTTGTCGGCAACGGCCAGCTGCCGCTGCTCGCGCCGGGCGAGGAGCATGAGCTCGGCTTCGGCGTCGACGATATGATCCGGGTGCGCCACGCCGTGGTCGAGGACAAGCGCGGCGAAGCAGGATTGATCTCGACCTCAAAGACCGACGTGCGCAACTATCGCATCACCGTGAAGAACCTGCACGAGCGCCCGATCCAGTTGCGCGTGCTCGACCAGATCCCGGTGTCGCAGAATGACGCGATCAAGATCGAGCTGCAGGGCCGCACGGCGCCAACGCGGCGCGATGTCGAGGACAAGCGCGGCGTGATGGCCTGGGACATGACGCTGACGCCTGATGAAGAGAAGGCGGTCGAGTTCGGCTATCGGGTCACCTGGCCGGGTGCCAAGAAGGTGATCTACGGGGCGGGTTTATAAGCCGCGGATCGATTGACTTTCCGTTCGTCCCCGCGAAAGCGGGGACCCAGTTCTTCAATATGAGTGGCCCTGGGTTCCCGCTTGCGCGGGAACGAACGGAGGATTGATCACACGCGCACCAGACACGCTAGATCGTCTGATTGTACTCGCCGACCTCCGGGATGCGTGCGCAGCACGGCGTCGACCGCCTTGAACATGTCGCGCATGCGCGCCTCCGACACCGGGCTCTCGACCACCACCACCAGCTCCGGCTTGTTCGACGAGGCGCGCACCAGCCCCCAGGTGCCGTCCTCGACCGTGACGCGCACGCCGTTGACGGTGACGAGATCGCGGATCGGCTGGCCGGCGACCTTCTCGCCCTTCTTCTGCGCCGCCTCGAAATGCGCCACCACCTGGTCGACGACGCCGTACTTGGTCTCGTCGGCGCAGTGCGGCGACATGGTCGGCGACGACCAGGTCTTCGGCAGCGCGTTCTTGAGATCGGCCATGCTCTTTCCCGGGATTGCGGTCGAGCATGTCGCAGACCGCGAGCGCGAAGATGAGCCCGTCGTCGTAGCCGCGGCCGATCGGCTTGTTGAAGAAGAAGTGGCCGGACTTCTCGAAGCCCGCGACCGCGCCGATCTCGTTGACGCGGCGCTTCATGTAGGAATGGCCGGTCTTCCAGTAGTCGGTCTTGGCGCCGTTCTCGATGCAGCACCGGATCGGTCATGAACAGGCCGGTCGACTTCACGTCGGCGACGAAGATCGCGCCCTTCTGCAGCGCCGAGATATCGCGCGCCAGCATGACGCCGACCTTGTCGGCGAAAATCTCCTCGCCCTCGTTGTCGACCACGCCGCAGCGGTCGCCGTCGCCGTCGAAGCCGAGGCCGACATCGGCCTTGTGCTCGAGCACCGCGTCGCGCATGGCGTGCAGCATCTTCATGTCTTCGGTGTTGGGATTGTAGCGCGGGAAGGTGTGATCGAGCTCGCAGTCGAGCGGCACCACCTCGCAGCCGACCGCCTCGAGCACCTGCGGCGAGAACGCGCCGGCGGTGCCGTTGCCGCAGGCGCACACCACCTTGAGCTGGCGCTTGAGCTTCGGCCGCTTGGTCAGGTCGGCGATGTAGCGCGCCGGAAAATTCTCGACGAAGTCGATAGGAGCCGCCGCCGCGCAGGTCGAAGCGCGCGTCGAGCACGATCTCCTTGAGCCGCGTCATCTCGTCCGGCCCGAAGGTGAGCGGGCGGTTGGCGCCCATCTTCACGCCGGTCCAGCCGTTGTCGTTGTGCGAGGCCGTCACCATGGCGACGCACGGCACGTCGAGAGTCGAACTGCGCGAAATAGGCCATCGGCGTCACCGCGAGCCCGATGTCGTGCACCTTGCAGCCCGCCGCCATCAGGCCGGACACCAGCGAGATCTTCACCGAGGCCGAATAGCCGCGGAAGTCGTGGCCGGTGACGATCTCGGGCTTGCACGCCGAGCTCGCGGATGAGCGTGCCGAGCCCCATGCCGAGCGCCTGCACGCCCATCAGGTTGATCTCGCTGCCGAGCAGCCAGCGCGCGTCGTATTCGCGAAAGCCGGTGGGCTTCACCAGCGGCTCGGATTCATAGGCATAGGTATTGGGCGTCAGCGCAGGCTTGGGCTTGGGAAACATTTGGTCCTCGGGCGATCTCGCCGGCAACGAGGACATAGCGCAGCAAGGCCCGGGTGTCATCACCCGGTATCAAACGTTGTCGGCTACTGCTCCAGCATCAGCCGGCCGCGCTCATGCGACCAGCGCACGCGCGACAGGAACGTCATGCCGAGGAGGTTCACGTTGAGCATAGTGTCGGGAACAACCAGCGCAGGCACGTCACGCACCAGAATGTCGCCGACCTCGACCATGCGCAGGTCGACCTGCGCGGCGCGGCCGACGCCGTTCGCGGTGTTGATGCGGATCGAGTAGTCGCGCTCCTTCGGATGGAACCCGAGACGCGACGCATCGCTTTCCCGGATCGTGATGTGCGAGGCGCCGGTGTCGATCATGAACGGGATACGACGGCCATCGACGCGCGCGTCTACCGCAAAGTGCCCGCCGCTCGCATGCACGACGAGGCTGCGCGAATTTGACGATGGCGTGTTGGACGATGGCGAAACGGCCTGGACGGGCGCGGCATTGGCGGGCGCGCGGCCCTTCTGATCGAGGTAGCGCACCGACAGCACGCCGACGCCGAGAAACAGCAGCGCACCAAGGAGAATGCGGTTCATAGGGCTCACCCAAGTATGGCCCTTTATCTTGCCTCCACGCACACCAATACGGGCCTAACGGAGTTGCGCTTCCCGCAACGTGGTGAGGCGCCGCTGAACCGGTTCGTTAAAATTTGAATCTATTGCCCGCGCGGCTTGGCGCGCCGGGTCGGCGGCGCGGACAGCGGGTCGTCGGGCCAGGGGTGGCGCGGATAGCGGCCCTTCATCTCGGCTTTGACCGCGGCGTAGCTGCCGCGCCAGAAGCCCGGCAGATCGCGCGTCACCTGCACCGGCCGATGCGCGGGCGAGAGAAGTTCGATCACCAGCGGCACTCGCCCGCCCGCGATCGCGGGATGGCGATCGAGGCCGAACAGCTCCTGCACCCGGATCGAGAGTTTCGGCCCCTCCTCGGCCTCGTAGTCGATCGGCACCGAGGAGCCCGATGGCGCTGCAAAGTGCGTCGGCGCCTCGGCGTCGAGCCGCCGGCGCAGGTTCCAAGGAATCAAGGCCGCGCACGGCTTCGCCGAATTCCTCGGCGCTCACCGCAGCGAGCGCGGTCTTGCCGGCGCAGAACGACGCAAGCCAATCGACATCTGCTGCAAGAGCCGCATCGGATAGGTCCGGCCACTCCTCGCCTTCTGCCCGGCGGAGGAACATCACGCGGTCGCGCCACTGCAGCAGCGATTTGGTCCAGGGCAGCTTGCCGATGCCGATGCGAGCGACGCCTTCGGCCAAGAGGCGCGCGGTGTCATCATTCGGTTCGACCTTCATCGGTCGCTCGGCGAGCGGAACCGCGCCAAGGCGGCGCACCTGCCGCCCGCGCAGGCTCGCGCTCGCCTCGTCAAATGTCACTTCGTCGCGGTGCTCGATGCGATCGCCGAAATGCGTTTCGATGTCCGGCGAGCGGAAGCGCGGCCGCAAGCAGGATACGACCCTGCGCAGCAGTGCCGGCGATCTCGCCCACCGCAAGGAAAGGCTCCCGCGACAGCGCGGACGCAGGATCGAGATTGGCGCCACGGCCATTGGCGAGCAGGAACGCACCGCCCACACCGCGGGTTTTCGCGATGCGATCCGGATAGGCGAGCGCGAGCAGAACGCCGGGCGAGAATTTGCCCCGATCCTTCACTTCACCGCCCCGCGACGAGCCTCTCCGCTCCCCTCCTCCCATTCGCGCAGCGAATGGTGGGGAGGGGTCGGGGGTGGCGGGCGCTTTGTTTTCAATCGAGTTGCTTTGCGTTGTGGCACCACCCCCCACCCCAACCCTCCCCACCGCTTCGCGGGGGGAGGAGCGCGCCCGTCGTGCTGCATCTCCTTGGCAGTCACACCTTCCGTATTTGTGCGCGCCACATCCGCCCAGCGCTTCGCCATGGCGCGCGCATCCTGCGCGCGGCGCGAGCGATCGCGGCGCAGCTCATCGAGGCGATGCGCGAGATCGACATCGTTGCCGCCGAGCCCGCGCTCGGTGAGAAGAAGCGCGATGTCGGCGGCGAGCGGAGCGTCATCGCCAGCGTCGACCACCATGCGGGCGAGCCGCGGCGGCAGCGGCAGCTGCCGCAGCCGCTGGCCCTCCTCGGTGATGCGGCCATCGCGGTCGATCGCGCCAAGCTCGGTGAGCAGCGCCTTCGCCTCACTGAGCGCCGCGCGCGGCGGCGGATCGAGAAAGGCAAGCGTCGACGGGATCGGCGACGCCCCAATGCGCGAGATCGAGCGCGAAGCTCGGAGAGATCGGCCGCAAGAATCTCCGGCACATTGGCGGGCTGCGAGCGACGCCGTCTGCGGCTCATCCCACAGCCGGTAGCACACGCCGGGCTCGGTGCGGCCGGCGCGGCCGCGGCGCTGATCGGCCGAGGCGCGCGAAACCCGCACGGTTTCGAGCCTGCGTCAGGCCCACGTCCGGCTCGTAGCGCGGCACGCGCGCGAGCCCGCAGTCGACCACGATCCGCACGCCCTCGATGGTGAGCGACGTCTCCGCGATCGCGGTCGCGAGCACGATCTTGCGCCGGCCTGCTGGTGCAGGCGCGATGGCGCGGTCCTGCACCTCGGCTTCCAGCGCGCCGTAGAGCGCGACCACGTCGATCGCCGGATCGCTGATGCGCTCGCGCAGAAATGTTTCGGTGCGACGGATCTCACCGGCACCCGGCAGAAACGCCAGCACCGAGCCCTTCTCCGCTCGCAGCCCCTCGACTACCGTGTCGGCGACAGCCCGCTCGATCGGAGCGCGCGGATCGCGTCCGCGATAGCGCGTCTCGACCGGATAGGCGCGGCCTTGGCTTTCGATGACCGGCGCGTCGCCCAGAAGCTTGCGCAACCCGGGCGCCATCGATGGTCGCCGACATCACCAGCAGCCGCAGATCATCGCGCAATCCCGTCTGCACGTCGCGCGCGAGTGCAAGCCCGAGGTCCGCATCGAGCGAGCGCTCGTGGAACTCGTCGAAGAGAAGCGCCGCCACGCCCTCGAGCGACGCATCCTCCAGCACCATGCGGGTGAACACGCCTTCGGTGACAACCTCGATGCGGGTCCTGCGCGACACCCTGGAGGCGAAGCGCACGCGGTAGCCCACCGTGTCGCCGACCGACTCGCCCAGCGTCGACGCCATACGCGCCGCCGCCGCGCGGGCCGCGAGCCGCCGCGGCTCGAGCACGATGAGTTTCTTGCCAGCCGCCCAAGGCTCGCGCGCCAGCACCAGCGGCACCCGTGTGGTCTTGCCGGCGCCCGGGCGGCGCCACCAGCACCGCCACGTTGCGCGCGGCGAGCGCCGCCGCAAGCTGCGGCAGCGCGTCATCGATCGGCAACGGCTCGGCAAAAGTCATGTGGTTAAGGCGCGCTTAGCGGGCTGGCGCGGTCTAAGACGCTGGGGGCGCTGGACTATTTGCGGAGTGCCCCCGGCGCCGCTAACCCCGCGCTATCGGTCCTGGCGAGGCCGGGAACAGCTCGGCCGCGGTGGGCTTGTTTGGGTCGCTGATCATGGCTTTTCCCTCTGCACATTATGTGTGGCCGCTGGGTCGCGGGCGCCATCGTCCCGGGCGCAGCTGGGCAGGCGTACGTTATCCACAGGGGGCTCGCCACCTGCGACAAGTGCCATGGCGCTGCCCAGTCATGGCAGCAAGGTAGCTGTTTAGCGATTCGCGCAGGATGCCACCATGAATATTCCAGTGGGCCAGTGGTCGGGCAGCGACGCCACGAAGGCGCTGCACGAGACGATCGCAAAGTATCAGGAGCAGAGCGGCAGACAGACCGCCCATATGATCCGGCTTACGTGGGTGATCGCCGCACTCACCTTCGTGATGCTCGTCGGGCTTGGGGTGCAGATTTATCTCGCCATTTACCCACCCTCGTAATCTCAGCTGCCACGACAACTCGGTGCGCGAAGCAAAAATAAGCGAAGCTAGGCAAATGGATATTCCTACTCGCATCGGTCTCGGGAGCAGTGCCTTGGGCACGCTAGCGGGACTGGGGGCGCCAATTTTCGGATGGTGGGTCTCAGGCCCCATCATGGCTGTTTGTGCGGTCGTTGCGGGCTGGGGTTTTTGGCCGCTTATCCGTAATGCGCCATTGGGCTTCTCGCGACGAATTCCTCTCCACATCGCGGCACGGCGTGCTTACGAGGCCGCAGAAAAAGCAGGCATCCTTCATCTCACAACGTCAGAAACCGCTTCGCCAGAAGATAAGCTATTCCATTTTAAGCTGCTGTTCATGGTAGACGATGAAACAGAGCTATTTGGCATCAAGCCCCCATCGACTAAATCTCTTCGGATACCGACGTCCGAACTGCAAGGACGCGATTTCTATCCTGCAGGCGGAGATAGCAGCCAGCTCAATCACTTGATCCCAAAAGATCGAGTTGCCTACACAGATGTCACCGTGCATCGACGAGATTTGCGGCGCGTTATTAGCTCCTACATTGCCGAAGCACGGCGGATCAAATCCTAGGAAACGCGACCGGCCGCTTCAACTCAATCCTCGCGCACCGCGACGAGCCGATCCCGCAGCTACACCACAAGAAAAAGGCCCCGGCACAGCGGCGGCCGGGGCCTGGGTGGCGGTGGTGCGGCGCCAGCTGCGGCGCCGGCCGGCCGCCGGCAATGATCACCACGGCCGGGTGTCTCCCTTCAGCTTGCGAAACAGCGCGTTGGCCAGCGCCCGCTCCGCCGTCATGGGCGCGGTGGAGGGAAACTCTCGGCGCCTCGCGATCATTGCGTTGCGCGCGTCCTTGAGCGTCCAATTTCTCGCGGTCACCCAGGTCGGCGCCTCCGGAAAAATTTCCAGCAGCGCTGCAACGTCTGCCTTGTTCACGACACGCTCTCGCTCGGGGCGACCGTGACGCAAAAGCTGCCGCCGTCGTGCAGCACCGCCATGATGGTGGTCTCGCGCACCTCGACCCGTATGGTCACGCCCATGCTCTCGGCCTGCGCGATCAGCGCCTGGGCCAGCTCCTCGGCGAACATCTCGGACTCGCGATCTCTGGCGCTGGCGCCGCCGTAACTCAGACAGTGCACCGACATTTGGTCCTCCGTGGGTTGCTGTCCCTACCGGCAGGGTACTTCACTTCCAGTGAAATCGACAATCCGCAAGTTGCACAAAAAGAAAGAGCCCCCGGCGACTGGCCGGGGGCCTCGGGGCAATTTAGAGGCCGCTCTAGCGCGAGATCGAACTGCTCACCACCTCGACGTCCTCGTCGCCGTAGACGTCCGCGTCGCTGCTACTGGTCAGAAAGCCAAACAGTCCTACGAACAACGGTGTTGCCAACGCGGCGGCGGGGCCAAGCATTCACGGATGACGTGCGGCGGGACGCGACCAAGATGACGACGACAAGGACCGGCAGGGACCAAAGGATATAAACCAACGCCGGCTCGCTCCCTTTCTGCTATCGCTTTAAGCCGTCGGTCGATCGACCTATAAATACCGACGTGCTGAGCGTGACAGGCGAGTACTAAATGAACGACCATTGCAGTGACGAGGCAGCATGTCGGCGCCAACCGCGAACGATTTCGAAGTGCCACAGTCGCTCCGCGCCCTCAACGAACTTTGTCGCCGCCGCGCTCCAGTCGATCGTCACCATCCCCTGGAGCTGAAGCAAATCGCCAGTCTCGAAGTCAATAAAGAGCAGCGAGGCACGTGGCTCGCCCAGCAGATTGCCGAGCGTGTTGTAGTAGCGATTACCCTGAAAATCCGGAATGGTCAGGCCGTTACCTTCCACGCGCACAAAGCCAGGCCCACCGCCGCGATGGGAAATGTCGACGCCGGCAGTGACCAAGAGTTCTGTTCGCGAGCGGCTCGCCACGAAGAATGTGTCAGCGTGCCCGATTAGCCCCCACGCCTTTGCGTCGAGGCCAGCAAGCGTTTCAACCCGTGCCGGCGCGTACGGTGTATCTTGCGCGGCACGACGTTGAATGTATTTCGCGCAATTGCCGAAGCTTTGGCGGACTGCGACGGTGAATCCCGCGGCGTCCAAATCGGCGATTTGACCGTTGGCCCGATTGCGTCGGCGGGTGGTGAAATCGATTCCGAGTATCCCGATCTCCTGGCCTTTCCCGAACGTACCGGCGGCCGGATCCTCCGTCTCTGGCAGCGTATCAATTCGCAAAGTCACGGGATCAGGCGCGTGCACGAACCCCGGTCGCCCGTTCAGCATTGTCGCGAGCGGCCAACCGTTTGCATCCGTCGTTGCGACAAACAGGTAGGGCAGCAGCGGGAAGAAGCTGCGATGCTGGTCCGGCATGAAATTGCGGATTCCGGCCCCCCTCGGTGCGTAGCCGGCGCGCGCTTGCGCTTCGAGTTCGTCGGCATGAAAGGGCGAGGCGTCCATCGCTCCGCTCACGTCGGCAACGATATGGGAGAAGCCGGCATCGGCTTGAAGCCCGGTATTTTTTCGATGCGCCGGAGCCAGGCGCACACCTCACGATATGGTTCGAGCGCGATGCCTCCCTCAGGAGCATGCGCGACATAGGAATAGCACGCGAGGTCGGCGATGGTCGGATGCAGTGCCGCAAGGTAGGTGCGGTCTGCGAGATGTTTGTCCATGAAGCGCAACAGCCGATCCGCAATTGCAACGGCCTTGTCGCGATCGCCAGGCATGCCGCGAGTGACGATCAAACGCGCTAGATTGGGACCGAAAGCTACCTCGCCCGCGGCGATCGACAGCCAACGCTGCACGATGGCGGCAGCGAACGGATCATTCGGCAGCCATGTACTTCCCGCCCCGTAGCGCTTCGCAAGATAGACCAGGATCGCGTTGCTGTCGGCGAGCACGATGCCGCCATCCTGCAGAACCGGCACTTGACCAAGCGGATTAAGCGACAGAAACCGCTCGGATCGTCTCACCTCCGGTGGAGTGGGAACGAACCGATAGTGCAGATTGAGCACCCGCAGCAACAGCTCCACGCGATGCGTGTGCCCAGACAACTCCGAGCCGTAGAGCGTGATTTGTGGCTCAGTCATTGGCGTTAAACCTCTCTGCCAACACCAAAATATAAATTGCAAAAATATCCGTAAAGTCAGAAAATAGAAAAGTCAGAATTACGCCAAATGGAATAATAGGATGGATCGCCTTCAGGAGCTCGAGGTGTTAGTCGCCGTGATCGACCACGGCAGCCTCGCCGCCGCGGCGCGCCGACTGCGGCGATCACCTCCCGCTGTGACACGAGCGCTGGCCGCGCTTGAGGGGCGAGTTGGCGTACGCCTGGTCGAACGCAGCACGCGCCGCCTCTCGGTTACCGAAGCGGGACGGGCCTTTGCCGAGCGAGCGCGAGCTCTACTGACCGAGTACGATTCGGCAGTCAGTGGCCTTGCCGACACTCCGTTTCGTGGTCTTTTGCGCGTGACTGCGCCGCTGCAATTTGGCCGCCGACACGTGGCGCCACTTGTGACCGCGTTTCTGGAAACCTATCGCGAGATACAGATCGAGCTGATCCTCAACGACCGCAATCTCGATCTCATCGAGGGGGGAATCGACGTTGCTGTGCGGATTGGCCCGCTCGCGGATTCTACTGTCATTGCCAAGCGTGTTGGAGAGGTGCGCAGAGTCCTGGTCGCAAGCCCAGCTTATCTTGCAAAGCGGGGCACCCCAAAGAAGCCTGCGGATCTTGCGGCTCACGACACGATCCTTGGGATTGCCAGGTCGGAGCCCTCGGAATGGCGCTTCGGCCCGCCGAAGCGAACGACGATCGTAAGGTTGTCACCGCGGCTCCTTGTCAACGAAACCGAAGCTCGACTGGTGGCGGTGAGGGCGGGTCAGGGGATTACCCGCGTCTTGTCGTATCAAGTGAGCGAGGACATCAAGGCGGGATCGTTAATCCGCATCATGCCCGCCTTCGAGCCACCTGCCCTGCCCATCCATCTCGTCACACCTAACGAAGGCCACAAGACGCGCAAGGTAAGGGTCTTCCTGGATTACGCCGCCGAGTCGCTTACCAAATTGCGTGTCATCCGCCCGATGGCCCGGAAGTGACGGTAATTGTACCTGGTGCATCTGGGAGCTACCTGAGTTTTCGTGGTAATGGTTGCGAGTATCATTGGTTGAGGAGCATTGGTGCCCAGCGCCACGGTGTGATTGGCGCAACATCATCAGCCGCAACTTCCTCCACTGACGGACCGCGCGGTCATCGAGGAGCGGTCAGGGAAATTTACGTTTAGTAAGCTCCGGCGGCCGCGGATAAATTCCGAATTCCTTCGATTGACGGTCATCGAGATGCCTGAGCGCTGCCCAAGTCTGCTGGTCTTCGCGCCATCTTCGAAACCGAAACGCGATGTCGCGAAGGAAGACGCAAGGACTCTGGGACCATGCGAGGTGCGCGATCAGCACGCGCTTTCCTTGAAACCGGCTCGCCATGACGCTCTCCCGATCGACGACGAGAACCATCCTTGACAAGGTTGTCAATCTTGACGATAGTGTCAAGAATAAACTGGTGGAGTGAGCCGAATGGTGGGCGCGCGTCAGTTTGACGAGCAAGAGGTGATCGCGATCGCGCTTGATGTGTTCTGGCGAAAGGGTCTCCGCGACGCGACTATGCAGGACCTTGCCACGGCGACAGGCGTCCAGCGCGGCAGTCTTTACAACGCCTACGGTGACAAGGAAGCGATTTTCCTGCGTGCCTTCGACCAGTACGCCGTGCAATTCCTGGAAACGGTCAGTAATGCGTTGGCCCAGGGCGACGCTGCGGCCAGGCTCCAAAATTTCTTCGACGTGATCATTGCGAATATGACAAGCGGTTCGCCTGCGCGGGGTTGCCTGACAACGCGCACCGCGCTCGATGCCGCTATTTCGAGCACAGCAGTGCGCCAGCGGGTGCAAAGTCTGCTCAGCCGACTCGAGCAGCTCATCGGCAAAGCAATTAGCTCCGCTCCCAACAAGTTGCCAGCGATCGATGCAAATCGACTTGCTCGTGTCGTCGTAACCTTCACAAGAGGACTTGCCGTGATGGAGCGCGCTGGATACGGCCGCAAGCAGCTTAAGGAAGCTGCAGCGACCTTCGTTGATGCCTTGGTTGGCGATGCGTGAGGGTGACGAACGGGGCCAGATCGGACCTTGCCGGGGCGGCGGCGATGGGTCTTCACGTCGGTTCGGTTTTGTCCGCTTTCGGCGGCATTGCGGACATGAATTCTTGACGCAAGGTCGCGATGGGCCACAAGCAGACAATCGCAACGCAAATACGCACCGGTACGCGCCTTTGGCTCGAGGCAAGAGCGCCGCAATAGTGAGCTGGCAAGGGATGCCCTAGATAAGGAGCAGCACGCCATGTGGCCCTGGCCCCGTAGTCACTGGGCCCTTAAAATGCCAATGAAAGCAGTGCGACCGTCAGAGTAGGGCGTCGCTACGCACGTGGGTTCAATCCGCATGAGCATAATCGCCTACTTCCGCAGACTCCCGAATCGCGATCTTGAACGCCTGCTCGCCGAACCCGAACTTGTGAACGAATATCTCCACTTCGGAGACAAACTTGAAGACGAAGAGGGGTTCGGACCATTCGTTGATTTGAATGTCGACAAAGCGTGGCATGGCATTCACTTCCTGCTCACGGGGTCAACTGGGGGGGACGATCGACAGGAGTGCTTCATCTACACAGGCGGGCGCCAGATGGGCAATGACGACGACGTCGGCCTCGGTTACGGGCCAGCCCGCGGTTTCGCGAGTTCCGAAGTGAAGCAGATTGCCGAAATGCTGGCTGCTGCGGACGAAGCCAAGCTCAGAAGTCGCTTCGACCCACATGTGACTGAGGTTTATCCAGGGGACTGGGAGGACCCTGAAGAGGACGTGCTCGGCGGCCTGATCGACTCCTACAGGAGGCTGCGCGAGTTCATCATGGGCGCTGCCCAGGCGGACGAAGCGTTGCTCGTCTATTTCAACTAGGGGGCCAGGTGCGGAAGTCAACCTTGTGCCTAGGTTGAGTTACCACCTCGAGAAAATTAGGGGCTTGCTGGTAGCCAAGGAGGCCTCACATGCGCGGCAGAGATCGTAAGGGCAAAGGAAGCGCGCCCCCTGGCCCTCGCCCCATTTGGCGGCGACAAGATCACCGCCGCGCTTGAAATCGATATCGGGTGCCCGCTCAGGGTGGGGATTGCCCAGCTCTGTTCGCTGGTCTTCGAAGTAGGCCTTGAATGCGGGGAAAAGCACTGCAGCGTCACGCGCTGGAATGTCGAAGTGGTTCACAGGCTCGGCCATTACCGACTCGAGGCGATCGAGGGCGGCCAGGTAGGTGACCCCAATTCGATCCGGCCTCGAAGCTCCCGCACGACGCCCTCGAGCGCCGTACAGCCATGAAAGCTTCCGCACTCAACCGGTTGTCTGGGGCCGCTTCCCATCCATCGTCGAAGCGCTCATTCCGCAGTTTTTCGAAGCGACCCGTCGTGTTCGACTTCGATGATCGACCTCGAACACTGGATTCTGCTTTTTGCGTGCCGTCCGGCGACCGCTCTCCCTTGCTCATCCGTGCCGCACCTTTGCCAACCGTCAGGTGTGCTCAAGACGCAAAAGATACTCTTTCGCAGCGATGCCACCTGCAAAGCCGGTGAGCGCACCATTGGAGCCAATCACCCGATGGCAAGGCGCAATGATCGAGATTGGATTTCGGCCGTTGGCTGCGCCAACAGCGCGCGATGCCTTAGGTTTTCCGATCTGACGGGCGATGTCCGAGTAGCTCCGCGTCTCCCCAAACGGGATCGTGAGCAGTGCCTCCCAGACGCTTTTCTGAAAGTCTGTGCCGCGGAAGTCGAGGCGCAATGTGAAAACTTTCAGATCGCCCGCAAAGTAGGCCTTCAGCTGCCGCCTCGTCTCGACCAAAATCGCATCGGCCGCGTCCTCGTAAGTCGGGCCAAGCCGCACGCGCTTCGGGTCATCATTCTCCCACAGCACAGCCGCCAAGCCGGACGAACTGGCGACGAGACTTCAATACGCCGATGGGAGAATCAAATGTCGAGGATCTGTAAGGCGTGACTGATTGCGGTTTCACTTCGACGCTCCTATCTACCGCCAGATAGCAATCGATCACGAAAATTCCCCACCGATTGATTGCGACTTCATTGCGCAGACAGTACGAGCTGGCGCAATTGTGCGGAAGCTCGTACTTAGTCTCACTAATCTACCGATGAACGCACTCAGCACTCCTCTTAAGAGCTTTCATTGCATCGGCATACGGGATCGGCCCATAGCTGATGCGCGACACGCCGATCTCCGCCAGCAGCTTGTTGTTCGGCACGCCGTCCATCACCATCACATTGATCGGAATCGGTGAGTTCTCGGCAATTCGGCGGATCAACCCTGCTTGCTGCAAACCGGGAATGAAGAATCCCGATGCGCCGACCTCCGCATAGGCGTTCGCGCGCTCAAGCGCTTCATCGACGGCTTTGACATGATCGGGTCGCTGACCAAGAAAAAGATCAGTGCGGGCATTGATGAATAATTCGATGCCTTTCTTCTCAGCCGCCTTGCGGATCGCAGCGATGCGCCGCGACTGCTGTTCGGTGGAGTAGACACCCTTGCCCTTAACGACACGGTCCTCGAAGTTGATGCCTACAATCCCCAAGTCGAGCATGCGTGAAACGTTCGCCCCCAACTTGGCCTCATCCTCGCTGTACCCGCCTTCGAAGTCGATGGTAACCGGAACATCAACCGAAGCTGAGATCCGCCCCGCAATTTGTTCTACGAATGACATCGGCAAATCCTCGCCGTCTTCGTAGCCCTGAGCGGCTGCAACCGACCGGCTACTTGTTGCAATGGCCTGGGCTCCCGCTTCAACGATCGTCTTCGCGCTCCCCACGTCCCAGGCGTTGTACAGAATGACGGGGCTGCCTTTTACATGAAGCTTCGCGAAAAGCTTCGCTTTGTCAGCTTGGTTCATCTTTTTCTACCATTTGTTCAACTTTACGAGGGCTTCAGTCGGCGAAATGGGCACGCAACAGTTTGTTGAGAATTCTCGGAACGCTCTTCCGGGAAGAAGAGCCGTGCACCTTCGAGCACCACCGGCTCCTTTGCTGACGGAATTGTCTTGGCCAACCAATGTGCCCACTTGATAGGGAAGTAGACGTCATCAGTCCCCCACACGATCAGCGTCGGAGCACGCAGTTGGCGCAACTTGGACTCGATCGCGACCGTATGCTTGTTGTCGAAGGCTACGACGAAGCGCTGCAGATCGCGCGTACGCTGCTCGCTGCGCAGATGCGGCCGTAGGTAGATGTCGATGTCGCCATCCGTGACCCTTTCTGGCCATTCATAAGCGGGACCGAGGCCATTGGCCGACCGGTACACCGACTTGTCGGTGACCAACGCGTTAAGCGTGTCCTTCAGACCACCAGCCTTCGTCATTTCGACGAATGGCTTGAAAGCTTCTGGCGGCCAGTTGTCGTGGGCATCGCAGTCGGTCAGCGTCAACGTCCTGACCCGCTCCGGATTGTTAGCCGCGAAGATCTGTGAAATCCCGCCGCCACTGTCGTTGCCGATCAGATCAACGTTGTCTATCTTCAGCGCGTCCAGGAACTCCCGGAGCATGTTGGCATTAGCCGTGACCGAGACATCCTGATCGGGCGCTATTTCCGTGTCGCCATGAGCCAGGAGGTCCACGGCAATCACACGACGGATGTCGGCCAGGTCCGCCATCTGGTGTCGCCACAGGTGCTTGTTCAGCAGCACGCCGTGGACGAAGAGCGCTACAAGCCCAGACCCCGCTTCGATGTAGCTGATGCGCCCCGTGGCAGTGTCGATGCTGCGAGTGGTGAGCACGGTGTGTTGACTGCTCATACTTACTCCTTCGGAATCGCCGCCAAGCCTTGCGTGCGGAGAAGACCGGAAGGAGATTGCCGGCTCTACCATAATCTTTAGCGATCTTACGGTCGGCGGGCCGTGAACTTCAGGGCACTTGAGAGGTGCGCTGCTGAAACGCCAAGGGAGTAAGCCCGTAAGCTTGCTTAAATGCGGTACTGAAATGGCTGTAGCTTGAAAAACCGAGGTCGAGTGCCAACCCCGTCAAATCGGAACAATCATCAAGTAGGTCAAGCGCCCGGGCGAGCCGCAATTGGAGCTGATAGCGGTAAAGCGGCAGACCCTCGACTTGTCGGAACACCTGAGTGAGATAGACCGGCGAGATGCCGACGGCGCCGCCAATCTCAGCCAACGTCCAACGACGTCCAAGATTTGAAGAAAGCACAAGTTTAGCGCGGTCCACCAGTTTTTGCCGCCCTGCACTGCCAGATGCGGCATACGACGTGCGTTTTCCCAGGGCGCGGCTTACCAACGAGAGGATTAAATCCTCCGCTTCAAGCGTCTCGGTTATCCCACGCGCGAGACGATGTCGCACAAGTGCCGAGAGCAACTGTGCACGCGCATCGATGCGCATGCGAGGTCGGTTGAAAAGAACTCGATCTTTGGTGCAGAGCAAGTCGGCAGGCGCTAGCTCTGCCAGCGTCGCTTCATCGATTCCGATCGACAGATTTGCATCGCCGCCTCCTACAGGATGACTAACTCGATAAGGTTCACCTTCATTGAAGAATATCATCTGATTCGCTTCCGCGACCGTCTCGACCTGACGCATATGACGCACGTAGACGCCGCGGTAAGGAAACACGAGGTGCGTTGCGCTAACGCATTCCTCAGCACTTTTATGCCTGCATGTGCCTGAGCACAAAACGTCCCACACCGCCACAGTATCGGTCGCCAAAAGTAGGTGAGAGTCCATTTCACGCATTGTTGAATTCTCGGTTCGGCCGGGATGAACTCCGTAGCTTTTGTGGTCGGTCCGTGGCTCCTCGCCAGTTATTATCGGTACACGCGCTGATAGATACAACTCGTTATCCGGAATGTCTCGGTATAGCGGAACTGGGCCCTCGCCGGTCCCGCGGCTTCGCCGCAACCTGTTAATTCGATAACTTTTTCGGCTCGACGATCTCGAAATTCGGGTTGAACGTGTCGAACAGCGAAAATAATTCGTCGAGCCTTTCCGGCCTCTCCGGTCACCTTGATTTGACCGGATTGAATGGCATCGGAGACTGTGACGCGTCGTAACACGATCGCGTTCAGGGTATCACGGGTCAAGGTCAGCGAGGCGTCCGCGCCTCCAACCTGTTTATTCGCCGTATAGGTCAGCGCCGAATCCTCAAGTGCAAGCGCGTAGACCTTTTGGGCGTCGGTGAAATTCCAATTGATTACGATATGTTTCCCGGCGGCTTTCGGCCCGTTGAGCTGCACCCCCAACAGGTCGAACAACATCTCAGTCGGGATCGCGTCGATGGTATTTGGATTGATCGCCGGGCCACGGCCGACCTTGGCGGTGCCGTGGCGTAACTCGTAGGCAGCGTAGAGGTATGCGTTACGCCACGTGGCGGACTTCTGCCAAATAACCGAGTTGCTCGTATGCGTCGGCAGCCAGATCGCGCGCCTGCTGGTTGGACGGATCGGCGAACACCAGTTTATTTGCGACCTCGGCCACGAAGCGGTACTCGCCGTTCTTGAAGTCTTCGCGTGCGTGCCGGATCACTGCATCGGCGCCTCCCATGTATGCCACATACTTTTCTGGCCGCCTCGACCGGAGGAAGCGGGTCGAGGTTGGCCGGATTGCCGTCGTACCACCCGAGATACTTTTGGTAGATCGCCTTCGCGTTGTGGCGGACGGTGCCGTAATAGTCGCGGTTTTCCCATTCATCGGCGAGGCTCGCTGGCAATTTGAGCTCCTCGGCGATCTCCGCCGCCGTGAAGCCCTGGTTGAGAAGACGCAGAGGTCTGGTCGTGAACGTATTTGTACAGGTTCCGCTGCTTGTGGAGAAAGTTTCGCACGCGGTCGCCGCCGAACACCGGCCAATGATGTTGGGCGATCACCACGTCGATATTTTCGCCGAACGCATTCACCGCCTCATTGAGGTATTTCGACCACGACAGCGCATCCCTCACTTCGGTGCCACGTAACGGCAACAAATTGTGGAAATTGTGGGTGGCAACCTCCGCCATGTTCAATACCCGGAACCCCGGATAGAACATGTAGAATTCGGCCGGCGCCTCGCTGTCCGGCGCCATCGCAAATACGATCTCGACGCCGTCGATCTTGCGTGTCTCGTCGGACCGTTTGACGAAATCATTCGGCGCGATCAGCGACAGCGCTCCCAAGCGAAACCGTCTTGCCGAGGCCCGCATCGACCTGACCCCGCTCTCCCTTGGGAAGCAGTGGCCCAAACTGATATAAACTCCGGCGGCGCTGCGCATTGCCGGCAGTCACACTCTCGCTCACCGTGTGTTCCGTGAAGCCCTCGGGCGCAATGACGGCGACCCTGCCGGACGCCACGTCGGCTTCGTTCGTTACCCCTTTGGCACCGCCCCAATGGTCGGCATGGGAATGCGTGTAGATGACCGCGACGACAGGTCTCCGCGGTCGGTGCTGGTAGTAGAGGTCCAATCCGGCTCTGGCGGTTTCGACCGAGAGCAGCGGATCGACCACGATGAGCCCGGTGTTGCCTTCGATCAGTGTCATATTCGACAGATCGAGGCCGCGGATTTGATAAAGACCGTCGACGACCTTGAAGAGGCCGTGCTGACGATTGAGCTGCGCCAGCCGCCACAGGCTCGGATTGACGGTGTCCGGCACCTGATTGGTGTCAAGGAAGCCATAGTCCCTCTGGCTCCATACGACATTGCCGCTCGGCCCGGTCACGAGCGCGTCGGGAATTGTTGCGATAAAGCCACGCGCAGCATCCTGGTAGTCGTCTCGGTTGGCGAACGGAAGCTGGGACAGAACCGCATGGTTCGCGGCGCTGACGGCCGGCTCGGCAGGCTTCGCCTCCTGACCTGCGGCCGGGTGTGCGGCCCCGACGCCGAATGTTGTGATTGCAAGTAGCGCACCGCGACAGCCTCGGCCCAGAGGGCATCCCGATTTGTTCATGTGGTTACTCCCCTCAAGCTAAGCTTTTGTTTGCCTGCGACCGACGCTGCCAGTTCATCCGCGAAGACTTTGGCACCTCACGGTGGCAGCGCTCGCAGCGGCCCTTTCTTCATGACCCAATCGCATTTCGAATAGCATTGGTGCACGTTCCGGTCTCGCCGGAATAGGACTCCATCGCCCAGTCGTCACGGATGGACAGGATGCTTGATGCCAGGGAGTGCGAGCGCGCCTCGTTCCAGCGGTTGGCGACCTCCGCCAGCGGGGAGTAAAGGGCCGTCCGCAGCGCCGCGACGATCCCAGGCAGGGGATAGGCGAAATACTTGTATTCGCCCCGGCCGTATTCGATGCCGCGCCATCACGATCCGGCTGCGAAAGGGCTCGTCGGCGCCGTACAGGTCGCGGAGCGCCGAGCACTCCTCCGGCGTCAGCAGGGCGCCCGTGGCGCAGCCGTACGCATCGAGCGCGCCCGCCAGGCCCGGCGAGTCGAGCGCCGCGACGCGTGTGGCGACATCGCCCAAATGCGGATCGGCAATTGGGGAACGGTCGGCGAGAACGGTGCTGGTCATGCATACTCCACTGTCGTCTCCACCCCAGCGGTGGCCGGTCGAACCGCGACGATGCGGGTGGTCGCCCTTCGACAAGCTCAGGGCGGAATTCTAGTTGCAAATCCATGCTTGGAGTTCGACCCGAAACGTGTGCGCAAAGGGGGATCGTTCGACCAGAGTTCGCGAACGTCATCCCCGCGCAGGCGGGGATCCACGCAAAGACCAGCAGAGCGCGCACGAAATCAGAATGGAGCCTGGCGTACGTGCCCGCCTTCGCGGGCATGACGGCGGGTGGCTGCGAGACCTACTTCAGCGCCCACCGGATCAGGCGCTTGGCGTCCTCACCGTCCCACTCGGCGGGGCCGAGGAGGCGGCCGATCTCGCGACCGTCGCGATCGATGAGCAGGGTCGCGGGCAGGCCGGCGGCGCGCAGCGTGGTGGCGCCGCGCGCCGTGCCGTCGGCGTAGAGGGCGAGCTTCTCCACCTTGGTCTCGTCGAGGAACTTGCGGGCGCCGGTCAAGCCGGTGCGGTCGACGCTCAGCGCCACCACCTCGAACCGGTCGGAGCCCATCTCCCGCTGCAGCCGGTCGAGCGCCGGCATCTCCTTGCGGCAGGGCAGGCACCAAGTCGCCCACAAGTTTAGAAGCACGACCTTGCCGCGCCAGTCGGCCAGCGTGCGCTCCTTGCCGGCGGCGTCCTGGAATCGCACCTCCGGCAAGTCCTCGGGCGCCTTGCGGAAAACGAAGGCCGCCATCTGCCCCTGGCTCAGCGCGTTGGCGCCCGGACCTGACGGCGTCGGCACCGATGCCTCGCTCACCCGAGCTGGCGCGTCCCGCGCCGGGCGAACGGCGTTGTCAGGGCGGCCCAGGGTCACGTATACGCTAGCGAAGCCCGCGACTGCCGCAATGGCCGCCGCGCCGAGCGACGTGAGAATCGCGGCTCTCTGCGACGGCGTCCGAGGAGCGTCAGCTGGCATTTTTCTCTCTGGCTCGCGCCCTGCGGCTCAGCAACCCGGAATGAAGCGGAAGGCAGCCCCGTGACCGACAGGAACGCCAACAAGATGTGGGGTGGCCGCTTCTCGATGTCACCGGCCGAGGTGATGCAGGAGATAAACGCCTCCATCGGCTTCGACAAGGCTCTGGCGCCGCAGGACATCCGCGCCTCCAAGGCCCACGCCGCCATGCTGGCGGCCCAGGGCATCATCTCCAAGGACGACGCCCGGAAGATCAACGCTGGGCTCGACCGGGTGCTGGAGGAGATCGTCTCGGGCCGCTTTCAGTTCTCGCGCGCGCTGGAAGACGTACACATGAACGTCGAGAGCCGGCTCGAGGAGCTGATCGGCGAGCCGGCCCGGCGGCTGCACACCGCGCGCTCGCGCAACGACCAGGTGGCGACGGACTTCAAGCTGCACGTGCGCGACTGGATCGACGGCGCGGACGCGGCGCTGGGCGCCCTGCAGCTCGCGCTCGCCCGCAAGGCGGAGACGCATTTCGACACAATCATGCCAGGCTTCACGCACCTGCAGCCGGCGCAGCCCGTGACCTTCGGCCATCATCTGCTGGCCTACGTCGAGATGCTGGCGCGCGACCGCGGGCGGCTCACCGATGCCCGGGCGCGGCTCAACGAGTGCCCGCTAGGGGCCGCTGCCCTGGCCGGAACCTCCTTTCCCATCGACCGGCACGCGACGGCGCTGGCGCTGGGCTTCGATCGGCCGGCGGCCAACTCGCTGGACGCGGTGGCCGACCGCGACTTCGCGCTCGAGACGCTGGCGGCAGCTGCCATCACGGCGGTGCACCTCTCCCGCCTGGCCGAGGAAATCGTGATCTGGATGACGCCGCAGTTCTCGTTCGTGCGGCTGTCCGACAAGTTCACGACAGGCTCCTCCATCATGCCGCAGAAGCGCAACCCGGACGCGGCCGAGCTGGTGCGTGCCAAGGCCGGCCGCGTCGCCGCCGCCTTCCAGGGGCTTGCGATGGTGATGAAGGGCCTGCCGCTGACCTATTCCAAAGACATGCAGGAGGACAAGGAGGCCGCGTTCGACGCGTTCGCCAGCCTGCGGCTCGCCGTCGCGGCCATGACCGGAATGGTGGAGGACCTGGAGCCCAACGTCGATGCCATGCGCGCGGCAGCGGCGGGCGGCTATTCCACCGCCACCGACCTCGCCGACTGGCTCGTACGCACCCAGGGCCTGCCTTTCCGCGAGGCCCATCACGTGACCGGGCGCATCGTCGCCGCCGCGGAGGCCAAGGGACTGGCGCTGGACAAGCTCCCGCTCGCAGACATGCAGGCCGTGAGCCCGCACGTCACGGAGGCGGTCTATTCCGTTCTTTCGGTGCAGAGCTCGGTCAAGAGCCGGACCAGCTTTGGGGGAACTGCGCCACAGAATGTACGCAAAATGGCGCGAGGCTGGATAAAGCGGTTGGAAAGGGCCCCAGGAAGGGGCTAGATAGCCCAAGCCTTGGAACGCCTCGCTGTCTCGAGGCGCTGATGTCGTAACAGTGTTCAGACTAGGATTTAGCCAAGTCACATGCCAGGCCGCCTGAAGCTCGTCGTCGCGGTATCGCTCCTGCTGCTCGGAGCGGTTGGCGTTGCCGGCTGTGGCGTGAAGGGCCCCCTGGAGGCACCGGGTGCCGGGCCCAAGGAAACGGGCAGCGCGGAGCCGGGCACCCCAGGCCAGCCCGTCGCCCAGAAGCCGTTCATCCTGGATCCGCTGATCCGCTGACGGCGCGAGACGCGACATTTGAACGCGCGCGCCGCGTATAATTCTGGACTTCGATCGAGAAGCGGTTCTTTGACCGAGAAGCTATTGTCAAGAATGGCAGCTGCCCGGGGGTGATCCGCACGTCTGCGCGGAGGCCGGGCGGAACCCTCACGCCGCGTTGATGGCCAACACGCGTTGCTGACCGGCCTGGGTGCTCAACGAACGATGTTTAGCGGCCAACGCGCACAGCAGACTGCCGATCGCGAATGGCCGTCCTTGGTGTGACGGTCAACCTTTCCGTGAGTTGAGCTATGCAACTCAAGCAGTCGATCGCTGATCCGCAGAAGTTGCCAGGTGACGCGGCGCGAGTGCGGCCTGGCGCCATGTCAGGTGAGCCGTAGTGCCTACCTCTCCCAAGCACTACGGCTCGGATTGACCGGCGAGCATGGCCGATGCGATGAGATGGTCCTCATTCCTGCGACCGAAACTTACCTCCGCGACATACGGGTTGCGCTTTGTTGCAAGTCCTACGGAACGTCCGCTTTCTGAGGTGCTGCTGACGCGGTCTGCGCGCTTGTGTGACTTCTGAATCTGGCACTGTCCGCCCGTTCGCGGCGCTGCAGCCATTCTGTCTGCTTTCCGAGGGACTTCTGCCGTGCGGACGATGCCCCGGCACGCTCACTTGTGACCCCAAGCCGACATCATGGCGGTTCAGCAGCTGTTCCGCTCTTGGATCGATGGCGGTCAAAGCTTTCGATGCGCGAGGCGCTGACGTGTGGTTTGCTCAGCGCGGCAAGGTCGCACTAAGTTGCCGGGCTATCGATGAGCGGGTCCGGCCTTGCAAACTCTCGCAGTGCGGCCATGTCGCGGATGGTGACCTTGGCGCCGTCCACTGCGACGCCGAGATCGGCGAGCTCGCCGAAGCCGCGCGACAGGTTCTCGGGGCGCATGCCGAGCAGGCTCGCGAGCGCCCTCTTCTCGATCGGCAGCTTGAAGGTCCCGGGCGCTCCGAGCTGCTCGTCGTGCGCCAGGATCCAGTTGGCCAGGCGCTCCAGGCCGGTGCGCAAGCGCTGGTTCTTCAGGTCCTTGACCAAGCCGCGATAGCGTTGCGCCAGCTCCGCGACGACCGAGCGCGCGAATGCCGGGTCTTTGTCGAAGACGCCACGTACGGCGTCGGCCGGGATGAGCACCACGACGGAGCCTTCGGCCGTGCGCGCGGACTTCAGATAGAGCTGGTCGAGGACGACCGCGGCGAGGATGAAGGCGGCCGGCGGCTTCAAAAAGGAGAGCGTCGTCTGGCGGTCGCGGCTGGCCGAGTAGAACTCGATCGAGCCCTCGACCAGCACGTGCAGAAAATTCGGCCGCTCGCCCTCGTGCACGAGCGCCACGCCCTGCGGAAACCGCTGCAGGTATCCGGCCTCGACCAGGGTCTGGAAGTGAGCATCCTGCATGCCGCTGAACAGCGGCAGAGAACGCACGATGTCGGCGTCGGCAAGTCTCATGATGTCTCTTTGCCCGCTTGCACGGCGCCGTCAATTGACAATAATCAATTCAAGACTTGATGAAATATAACCAAGATATTGATGATTGCTGATCTTCGCCGTTGCCCGATCAAGCTCAATGGTGCGCTGAAAATCGCCCGAGTGACGATGGTTGACCCAAGTCAATGAGGGAATGCGTCGAGCCGGATTACTTCCGGACGCCGAGCATTTCGTCGGCGCCATGAGACGGGAACGATCCATGATCGACGTAGCGGGTGTCCGCCGGGGCGACCAAAACCGTGCGCTGTGGCTTTCGACCATCGCGTTCACCGTCTGCTTCGCGGTGTGGACGATCTTTTCGATCATCGGCGTCCAGATCAAGAAGGACCTGGGCCTCAGCGATACGCAGTTCGGCCTGCTGGTCGGCACGCCGATCCTGACCGGCTCGCTGATCCGACTGATGCTCGGCGTCTGGGCCGACCAGTACGGCGGCCGCATCGTCTACACGGCCGTGATGCTGTCGGCGGCGGTCGCGACCTGGCTGCTGACCTTCGCCTACGACTATCCGACGTTCCTGCTGGCGGCGCTCGGCGTCGGCATTGCCGGCGGCTCCTTCGCCGTTGGCATCACCTACGTGTCCAAGTGGTTCCCCAAGGAGAGCCAGGGCACCGCGCTCGGCATCTTCGGCGCCGGCAACGTCGGTGCGGCCGTCACCAAATTCGTCGCACCCTTCATCATGGTGGCCTATGGCTGGAAGGCCGTCGCCAACGTGTGGGCGATCGCGATCGCGCTCATGGCTGTCGCCTTCTGGCTGATGACCAAGGACGATCCGCAGCTCGAAGCGCGCCGGCGCAGCGGGGCCAAGCCCGAGTCGCTGCGGGCCATGCTGGAGCCGCTGAAGAACGTCCAGGTGTGGCGCTTCTCGCTCTACTATTTCTTCGTGTTCGGCGGCTTCGTGGCGCTCGCGCTGTGGTTGCCGCGCTACCTGATCGGCGTCTACGGCCTCGACATCACCACCGCCGGCATGATCGGTGCCGCCTACTCGGTGCCGGCGAGCTTGTTCCGCGTCTACGGTGGCGTTCTGTCCGACAAATACGGTGCGCGCCGCATCATGTACTGGACGTTCGGCATGTCCGTCGTCTGCTGCTTCGTGCTGTCCTACCCGCCGACCGAGTACGTGGTGCAGGGCATTCGCGGACCGATGAGCTTCCGGCTGGAAACCGGCCTTGTCGCCTTCACCGTGATCGCCTTCGTGCTGGGCTTCTTCATGAGCCTCGGCAAGGCAGCGGTCTACAAGCACATCCCCGTCTACTACCCGCAGCACGTGGGCTCGGTCGGAGGCGTTGTCGGCCTGGTCGGTGGGCTCGGCGGTTTTGTCCTTCCGATCCTGTTCGGTGCGCTCAACGATCTGACGGGCGTGTGGCAGAGCTGCTTCATGGCCCTGTTCGCTCTCTCCGCGCTGGCGCTGGTTTGGATGCACCTCTCGATCCGGGCCATGGAGAAGGGCGTCTACGGCGCCGAGCTCAAGAAGCTCCCCGAGCTGCCCGAGATGCAGGAGATCCATGAGCCCAAGCATGTCGGCGCGCTTGGACCGCATCTCATCGAGGACTGGAGGCCGGAGGACAAGGACTTCTGGCAGTCGGCCGGTCGCAAGCTCGCGCGACGCAACCTGCTGATCTCGATCCCGTCGCTGCTGCTCTCGTTCGCCGTGTGGATGGTGTGGTCGGTCGTCGTGGCGAAGCTGCCTGCCATCGGCTTCACGTACACGACCGACCAGCTGTTCTGGCTCGCGGCGCTGCCGGGGCTTTCGGGCGCGACGCTGCGCATCTTCTACTCGTTCATGGTGCCGATCTTCGGCGGCCGGCTGTGGACCACGCTGACCACCTGGTCGCTGATCATCCCCGCGATCGGCATCGGCATGGCCGTGCAGAATCCGGCGACGCCCTACTGGCTGTTCCTGGCGCTCGCTCTGCTGTGCGGCTTCGGCGGCGGCAACTTCGCCTCCTCGATGGCGAACATCTCCTTCTTCTTCCCCAAGGCCGAGAAGGGCAACGCGCTGGCGCTCAATGCCGGGCTCGGCAATCTCGGCGTCAGCGTCGTGCAGTTCGTGGTGCCGCTCGTCATCACGGCCGGCGTGTTCGGCTGGCTCGGCGGCGAGCCGATCATGGTCAAGGAGGCCGGCCGGACTGTGCCGATGTGGCTGCAGAACGCCGGCTACATCTGGGTGCCGTTCATCGTCGCCAGCGCCTTTGCGGCCTGGTTCGGCATGAACGACATCGCCGCGGCGAAGGCCTCGTTCGCCGAGCAGGCGGTGATCTTCGAGCGCAAGCACAACTGGATCATGTGCTGGCTCTACACCGGCACCTTCGGCTCGTTCATCGGCTATTCGGCGGGCTTCCCGCTGCTGGCCAAGACGCAGTTTCCCGAGGTCAACGCACTCGCCTACGCATTCCTCGGCCCGCTGGTCGGCGCGCTGTCGCGCTCGCTCACGGGATGGGTCTCGGACAAGTACGGCGGCGGCCGCGTCACCTTCTGGGTGTTCGTCGGCATGGCCGTCGGCGTCGCGGGCGTCCTCTACTTCCTCGGTATCGGCAGCTGGCCCGGCTTCTTCGCCATGTTCCTGTTGCTGTTCTTCGTCAGCGGCGTCGGCAACGCCTCCACCTTCCAGATGATCCCGGCGATCATGCGCAGCGAGATGGACCGGCTGATGCCGACTGCAGACGCCGCCACGCGCACGCGTCAGGGCGACAAGGAAAGCGCGGCGATCATCGGCTTCACCTCGGCGATCGCGGCCTACGGCGCCTTCTTCATCCCGAAGAGCTACGGCACCTCGATCAGCATGACCGGCGGGCCGCAGGCGGCGCTCTGGGGCTTCTTCGTCTTCTACCTCAGCTGCATCGCCATCACCTGGTGGTTCTACACGCGCCGCGGCGGACTGCTGCGCGACATCGAGCGGGGCGGGCCGTCGCCATCCGCCCGCGCGTCCACCGCTCAACCAGCCGAATGATTGGGGACCACAGATGAGCCATTTCCTCGACCGCCTGACGTTCTTCAAGCGCATCGAAGGCGACTTCGCCGACGGTCACGGCATCACCACCAACGAGGACCGTCGCTGGGAGGACGGCTACCGCAAGCGCTGGCAGCACGACAAGATCGTGCGCTCCACGCACGGCGCCAACTGCACCGGCTCGTGCTCGTGGAAGATCTACGTCAAGGGCGGCATCGTCACCTGGGAGACGCAGCAGACCGACTACCCGCGCACGCGGCCCGACCTGCCCAACCACGAGCCGCGCGGCTGCTCGCGCGGCGCCAGCTACAGCTGGTACCTCTATTCCGGCAACCGCGTGAAGTATCCGCTGGTGCGCTCGCGCCTGCTCAAGCTGTGGCGCGAGGCGCGCGCGACGCGGACGCCGGTCGCGGCCTGGGCCTCGATCGTCGAGAACCCGGAGAAGCGCGCCGCCTACACCAGGAAGCGCGGCCTCGGCGGCTTCGTGCGCGCGACCTGGGACGAGGTCACCGAGATCATCGCCGCCGCCAACGCCTATACGGCCAAGACCTACGGCCCCGACCGCGTCATCGGCTTCTCGCCGATCCCGGCCATGTCGATGGTGAGCTACGCCGCCGGCTCGCGCTATCTGTCGCTGCTCGGCGGCGTCTGCATGTCGTTCTACGACTGGTACTGCGACCTGCCGCCGGCCTCGCCCGCAGACCTGGGGCGAGCAGACCGACGTGCCGGAATCGGCCGACTGGTACAATGCGGGCTTCCTGATCATCTGGGGCTCGAACGTGCCGCAGACGCGCACGCCCGACGCCCATTTCTACACCGAGGTCCGCTACAAGGGCGCCAAGAGCGTCGTCATCTGCCCCGACTATTCGGAAGCCTCGAAGTTCGCCGATCTGTGGATCTCGGTGAAGCAGGGCACCGACGCCGCGCTGGCCATGGCCATGGGCCACGTCATCCTGCGCGAGTTCTACATCGATCGGCAGGCCGAGTATTTCGAGGACTACGCCCGGCAGTACACCGACATGCCGATGCTGGTGCGCCTGGTGAAGCAGGGCGACAGCCTGGTGCCCGACCGGCTGCTGCGCGCCTCCGACTTCGCCGACAACCTGGGCGAGACCAACAATCCCGAGTGGAAGACGGTCGCCTACGACGAAACCTCCGAGAGCATCGTGGTGCCGCACGGCTCGGTCGGCTTCCGCTGGGGCGAGAAGGGCAAGTGGAACCTGGAGGAGAAGGAGACAGGAGGCCGCGAAACCAACCTGCAGATGAGTTTCGCCAACGACAAGGACGAGCTCGCCGACGTCGCCTTCCCCTATTTCGGCAATCGCGAGCACGATCATTTCGCCGGGACGGATCATCCCAGCGTGCTGGTGCGCAAGGTGCCCGCCAAGCGCGTGCAGCTGAAGGACGGCGAGGCGCTCGTCGCCTCGGTGTTCGACCTGTTCGTCGCCAACTACGGCGTCGATCGCGGCTTCGGCGGCGCCCACGTCGCCAAGTCCTTCGACGAGAACGTGCCCTACACGCCGGCCTGGGCCGAGAAGATCAGCGGCGTGCCGCGCGACCAGATCATCCAGGTCGCGCGCGAGTTCGCCCGCAACGCCGAGAAGACCAAGGGCCGCTCGATGATCATCATCGGCGCGGCGATGAACCACTGGTTCCACTGCGACATGAACTATCGCGGCGTCATCAACATGCTGGTGATGTGCGGCTGCGTCGGCCAGTCCGGCGGCGGCTGGTCGCACTACGTGGGCCAGGAGAAGCTGCGCCCGCAGTCGGGCTGGCTGCCGCTCGCCTTCGGGCTCGACTGGAGCCGCCCGCCGCGCCAGCAGAACTCCACGTCGTTCTTCTACGCCCACACCGACCAGTGGCGCTACGAGACGCTCGACGTGTCGCGAGATCATCTCGCCGACCGCGCCGGCCGGACCCTGGGACGGAGCGCTGATCGACTACAACGTGCGCGCCGAGCGCATGGGCTGGCTGCCGTCCGCGCCGCAGCTCGAGACCAACCCGCTGGAGCTGTCCAAGAAGATTGCGGCATCGGGCAAGGAGCCGAAGGACTACGTCGCCGAGGCGCTGAAATCGGGCGAGCTGAAGCTCTCCTGCCACGACCCGGACGATCCCGAAGAACTGGCCGCGCAACATGTTCGTGTGGCGCTCGAACCTGCTGGGCTCATCGGGCAAGGGGCACGAGTATTTCCTCAAGCACCTGCTCGGCACGTCGCACGGCGTGATGGGCAAGCAGCTGGGCGAGATGGGCGTGCAGAAGCCCACCGACGTCGTCTGGCACGACGAAGCGCCGGAAGGAAAGCTCGACCTGCTCGTCACGCTCGACTTCCGCATGTCGACCACCTGCGTCTACTCCGACATCGTGCTGCCGACCGCCACCTGGTACGAGAAGAACGACCTCAACACCTCCGACATGCATCCCTTCATCCATCCGCTGACCGGCGCGGTGGACCCGTCGTGGGAGGCGCGCAGCGACTGGGAGATCTACAAGGCGATCGCCAAGAAGTTCTCGCGAAGTCGCGCCCGAGGTGCTGGGCGTCGAGAAGGACGTGGTGCTGACGCCGATCCTGCACGACACGCCGGCCGAGATCGCGCAGGCCGTCGACGTCAAGGACTGGAAGCGCGGCGAGTGCGAGCCGGTCCCCGGCAAGACCATGCCGGCGGTCACCGTGGTCGAGCGCGACTACCCCAACCTCTACAAGCGCTTCACGTCGCTCGGGCCCGCTGATGTCGAAGCTCGGCAACGGCGGCAAGGGCATGGCCTGGAACACCGAGCACGAGGTCGATTTCCTCAAGCGTCTGAACGGCGTCGTCACGGATGAAGGTCCGACCAAGGGGCTGCCCAAGATCGAGACCGACATCGACGCCGCCGAGGTGATCCTGACGCTGGCGCCCGAGACCAACGGCGAGGTCGCCGTCAAGGCCTGGGCGTCGCTGGGCGGCTTCACCGGGCGCGAGCACACGCATCTCGCGGTGCCGAAGGAGGACGAGAAGATCCGCTTCCGCGACGTCGTCGCGCAGCCGCGCAAGATCATCTCCTCGCCGATCTGGTCGGGATTGGAGTCGGAGAAGGTCTGCTACAACGCCGGCTACACCAACGTGCACGAGCTGATCCCCTGGCGCACGCTCACCGGCCGCCAGCAGCTCTACCAGGATCACCTGTGGATGCGCGCCTTCGGCGAGGCGCTGTGCGTCTACCGGCCGCCGATCGACACGCGCTCCGTCAAGCCGGTGATCGACAGCACGCCCAACGGCGAGAAGCAGATCGTCCTCAACTTCATCACGCCGCACCAGAAGTGGGGCATCCACTCCACCTACACCGACAACCTGCTGATGCTCACGCTTGAGCCGCGGCGGGCCGATCGTGTGGATCAGCGAGAAGGACGCCCGCCTCGCCGGCATCGTCGATAACGACTGGATCGAGGCCTACAACTCCAACGGTGCACTGGTCGCCCGCGCCGTCGTCTCGCAGCGCGTGAAGCAGGGCATGTGCATGATGTATCACGCGCAGGAGAAGATCGTGAACGTGCCGGGCTCGGAGATGACCGGCCAGCGCGGCGGCATCCACAATTCGGTGACGCGCATCGTGGTGAAGCCGACGCACATGATCGGCGGCTATGCCCAGCAGTCCTACGGCTTCAACTACTACGGCACCATCGGCACCAACCGCGACGAGTTCGTGATCATCCGCAAGATGGCCAAGGTCGACTGGCTCGACCGCCCGACCGCCGATCAGCCGCAACCCCTTTCCGTCGCTCCCAGGATCGAGGCCGCAGAATGAAGATCCGCGCGCAAATCGCCATGGTGCTGAACCTCGACAAGTGCATCGGGTGTCACACCTGCTCCGTCACCTGCAAGAACGTCTGGACCAACCGCGAGGGCATGGAATACGCCTGGTTCAACAACGTCGAGACCAAGCCCGGCATCGGCTATCCCAAGGACTGGGAGAACCAGGAGCGCTGGAACGGCGGCTGGGTGCGCAAGCGCAACGGCAAGATCCAGCCCAAGATCGGCGGCAAGTGGCGCGTGCTGGCGAAGATCTTCGCCAACCCCGACCTGCCCGAGATCGACGACTACTACGAGCCCTTCACCTTCGACTACGACCACCTGCAGAAGGCGCCCGAGCTGGAGGCGTTCCCCACCGCGCGCCCGCGCTCGCTGATCACCGGCGAGCGCATGGAGAAGATCGAGTGGGGCCCGAACTGGGAGGAGATCCTGGGCGGCGAGTTCGCCAAGCGCTCGCAGGACCACAACTTCGAGGGCATCCAGAAGGAGATCTACGGCCAGTTCGAAAACACCTTCATGATGTACCTGCCGCGGCTGTGCGAGCACTGCCTCAACCCGGCGTGCGTGGCGGCCTGCCCCTCCGGCGCCATCTACAAGCGCGAGGAGGACGGCATCGTCCTGATCGACCAGGACAAGTGCCGCGGCTGGCGCATGTGCGTGTCGGGCTGCCCCTACAAGAAGATCTACTACAACTGGTCGAGCGGCAAATCCGAGAAGTGCATCTTCTGCTATCCGCGCATCGAGGCGGGCCAGCCGACGGTGTGCGCGGAGACCTGCGTCGGCCGCATCCGCTACCTGGGCGTCGTGCTCTACGACGCCGACGGCATCGAGAAGGCGGCCAGCGTCAAGGACGAGAAGGACCTCTATCAGGCGCAGCTCGACATCTTCCTGGATCCCAACGATCCGAAGGTGATCGCCCAGGCGCGCGCCGACGGCGTGCCGGACGCCTGGCTGGAAGCCGCCAAGAAATCGCCGGTGTGGAAGATGGCGATGGAGTGGAAGGTCGCCTTCCCGCTGCATCCCGAATACCGCACGCTGCCGATGGTCTGGTACGTGCCGCCGCTGTCGCCGATCCAGTCGGCGGCCGCGGCCGGCAAGATGGGCAGCGACGGCGCGATGCCCGACGTGCGCTCGCTGCGCATCCCGCTCAAGTATCTCGCCAACCTGCTGACCGCCGGCGACGAGCAGCCCGTCGCGCTGGGCCTGGAGCGCATGCTGGCCATGCGCGCCTACATGCGCGCCAAGACCATCGAGGGCGTGCTCGACGAGACCATCGCCGCCAAGGTCGGCCTGAAGGGCCAGCAGATCGAGGACATGTACCAGATCATGGCGATCGCCAACTACGAGGACCGCTTCGTGATCCCGACCGTGCATCGCGAGCTCGGCGAGGATGCCTACGACCTGCGCGGCTCGTGCGGCTTCACGTTCGGCAACGGCTGCTCGGACGGCCGCACCGAGACGGGCCTGTTCGGCGGCACCAAGCGCAAAGCCAAAACCCCCATGGAGGTCGTGTGATGCGCAGGACCCTCAAGGTGCTCTCCGCCCTGTTGAGCTATCCCTCGGCGGAACTGCAGGCGGCCGTCCCCGAGATGCGGCGGGCCCTCGACCGGGAGGCTCGCCTGCCGCGCGCAACCGCGATCGCCTCGATCGGATCCTCGAGGAAATCGCCACCGGCGATCTCTACGACCTGCAGGAACGCTACGTCCTGCTGTTCGACCGCACGCGCTCGCTGTCGCTGCATCTGTTCGAGCATGTGCACGGCGAGAGCCGCGACCGCGGCCAGGCGATGGTCGACCTGAAGGCTCTCTACGAGGGCCATGGGCTCCGGATGAGCTCCACCGAGCTTCCCGATCATCTGCCGCTGTTCCTGGAGTTTCTCTCGACCATCCCCGAGGCCGAGGCATGCGGCCTGCTGGGCGAGACGTCGCACGTGCTGGAAGCGATCCGCCAGCGTCTGAAGAAGCGCAAGTCGGCGTATTCGTCGGTCTTCTCCTGTGCTCAAGCGCTGGCCGACGCCAAGCCGCAAACCGACGTGGTGGCGGCCCTGTCGCATGAGCCGGACGAGGATCCCAACGATCTCGTGGCCCTCGATGCCGCCTGGGAGGAGGAGGAGGTCACCTTCGGTCCCGCCGCAGCGGCGGCCGCCCAGTGCGGCAAGGACGGCCTCGCCGCCAAACTGCGCGCGGTCCGCCGGCCTGCTCCGGGCATGCCGGCGCAGGAGCCCAAGCGCCCCGTCGTCACCTACACGCCGTCCAACCGCGCCTGAGGAGGCTCCCATGCGCGACGCCATCAATCATATCGTCTTCGGCTGGTATCCCTACCTGTGCCTGACGGTGTTCCTGCTCGGCAGCCTGCTGCGCTTCGACCGCGAGCAATACACGTGGAGGACCGGCTCCAGCCAGCTGCTGCGCCGGCGCCAGCTGATGTGGGGCTCGAACCTGTTCCACGTCGGCATTCTCGTCATCTTCTTCGGGCATCTTGTCGGCCTGCTGACGCCGATCTGGATCTTCGACACGATCGGCATCAGCCACGGCTTCAAGCAGCTGATGGCGATCGCGATCGGCGGTGTTGCCGGCCTGCTCTGCCTGGTCGGGATCGCGCTGCTGACGCATCGGCGGTTGTTCGACAACCGCATCCGCTCGACCTCGTCGTTTGGCGACATCGCCATCCTGCTCATTCTGTTCGCGCAGCTGCTGCTCGGCCTCGCCACCATCCCGGTCTCCATGAACCACCTCGACGGCCACGAGATGGTGAAGTTCATGAGCTGGGCGCAGGGCATCCTGCTGTTGCGCAGCGATGCCTGGACGCTGGTGGCCGACGTCAACCCGATCTTCAAGGCACATCTGTTCCTCGGCATGACGATCTTCCTCGTCTTCCCGTTCACCCGCCTCGTGCACGTGTGGAGCGCACCGATCTGGTACGTGGGCCGGCGCGGCTACCAGGTCGTGCGCTCGAGCGGCCGGCCTGTGGCGCCACGGGCGCCGCGCCGCAACGTCCAGCCAGCGGAGTGAAGCCATGGGCTGCTCGGTCAAGAACGCTGCGACGCAAAACCTCCGCAAGGCGGTGTCCGTCAATGGCGTGCCTGTCCCCCACGACGAAATCTCCCGCGAGGCGCAGAACCATCCATCGCCCACGCCGATCGCTGCGTGGACCGCCGCCGCCCGTGCGCTGGCTGTTCGCGAGCTGCTGCTGCAGGAAGCGCGCCGCAGCGGTCTCGAGGCGGAGCCGCTATCGGATGGCGAGGGGCGCACCGAGACGGACGACGAGGCCTCGATTCGTATCCTCATCGAGCGCGAGGTGTCGGTGCCCACCCCTGACGAGGCCGCCTGCCGGCGCTACTACGAGCAAAACCGCAGACGCTTCCGTTCGGCAGACGTCTACGAGGCGGCACACATTCTGATCGCCGCTCCCCCCCACGACCAGAGCGCCTACGCTGCCGCGCGCGGCCGAGCGGCGACGCTCATTGCGGCCGTCCGCGATGCCCCGGAGCGGTTCGCTGAATTGGCCCTGGTGTATTCGGCATGCCCCTCGAAAGCCGTCGCCGGAAACCTGGGGCAGCTCTCCGCCGGCGACACGACCCCGGAGTTCGACAAGGCCCTCAGGGCGATGACGCCCGGGGAGACGAGTGCGGAGCCCGTTGCATCTCGGTTTGGCTACCACATCATCCGACTCGACCGCAAGATCGAGGGTCGCCAGCTGCCGTTCGAGCATGTCCGTGATCGCATCGCTGATTATCTGATCGACCGGACGCGGCGCACCGCAATCGCGCAATTCGTGGCCCGCGTCGCCGCTCGCGCCGATGTGCGGGGCGTCGATCTTCCGACCCCTACCGACCTCAGAGTGAGCTAGGAGGGCGCAGATGATGCTTGGGTCCATCATTTCCGGCATCTCCGACGAGGAGAGCATCCTGGAGACGCTCGTTGCGCTCGACGACCTGGCTCTGCTCGCGCGCATGCGTTCTGGGGCCGACGCTGCCGGCGAGTCGCTCGGCAGTTTCGCAAGTGCTGCCGTCGGAAACTTCGTCTCCCGCGCCGACGATACCGCGTGGCTGTCTTTGATGGCCGTCACGAGCAAGTCCGACGATCCGGGCAAGGCGTGCCTGAGATACATCCTGGGGACGGAGCTCCCGACGTCGAAGCCATCTTGCTCCTGTCAGCATTGACGTGGCGCGAACACTGAACGGACGTCGAGCATGACAACGACCGCGGAGCAGGTGCGCAGCTATCGCGGTCCCGCGATCCTCAGCTACGGCTTTCGGCCGTTCTTCCTGCTTGGTGCCATCTGGTCGGCCCTTGCGGTTGCGATCTGGTTGCCGCTGCTCGGCGGGCTCGCTGACGCTTCCTATCGCACTTTCGCCGGTCGAATGGCACGTCCACGAGCTCCTCTACGGCTATCTGCCGGCGATCGCCGCGGGATTCCTGCTGACAGCCGTTCCCAATTGGACAGGACGCCTGCCGGTCACGGGCATGCCGCTTCTGGCTTTGCTGCTAGTCTGGATCGCGGGCCGGCTGGCAATGCTGATTTCAGCCTGGGTCGGTGGCCCAGCCGCGGCCACAATCGATGTCCTGTTCCTCGCCACCCTTGCGTGCGTGATCGGCCGAGAAATCATTCACGGAAGCAGCAAGCAGAACCTCAAGATTCTGGCGCTGATCGGCCTGCTGCTCGTCGGCAACGTCGTATTCCATCTGGAAAGCATGCGCCCGGGCGGCTCCAACGGCTATGGAATGCGCATCGGCATCGGAACGGCTGTCCTGCTCATCACCGTGATCGGCGGGCGCATCATCCCGAGCTTTACACGCAACTGGCTGGCGCGTCGGCCACCGGGTTCGATGCCGACAGCCTTCAATCGCTTCGACGTGATCGCGATCGCCGGCGGCGCCGCTGCAATTGCGCTGTGGGTCGTGGCTCCGAGCCACTACGCGACAGCGATGCTGGCGCTGATCGCGGCTGTCCTGCACGCGATCAGGCTGGCGCGTTGGGCCGGCTATCGTACGCTGCGTGAGCCGCTCGTCGCCGTGCTGCATGTCGCCTACGCTTTCGTGCCGATCGGGTTCCTGCTCGTGTCGTCCAGCATTGTCGCGCCGGCGTTCATAACCGCCTACCGGCGCCTTGCATTGTTGGACAGCGGGGGCGATTGGCTTGATGACGCTGGCCGTCATGACTCGGGCTAGCTTGGGGCATACCGGTCAACCACTCACGGCGACAATTCCCGTGCAGCTTGTGTATCTGGCCGTCGTCATTGCAGCGGTGGCGCGCATCGTTGCCGCCTTCGACATCGCGAGAGCGCCGCTGCTCCACCTGGCGGCGACCGCGTGGGTCGCGGCTTTCGGCGGCTTCGCGATCATCTATTGGCCGCTGCTCACGCGATACCGCAAGGCGCGGTAAGCCCCCGATGGCGCACGGGTCGTTCGAGATCTACCTGGCGTGGTCCGATCGAAGGCTGATTGTCGCCGCGCAGACCACCGCCCTCCAGGCCCTGCAAGCGGCCGGCATCGCGGTTGAGCCGGGCTGTCAGATCGGCGGGTGCGGATTGTGCGCGATCGCGTATGTCGAAGGCGACGTCATCCATAAGGACACGTGCCTGAATGCCGAAGAACGTGTGCGATATTTCTGTCCATGCGTATCGCGTGCCGCGAGCCAAATCGTGTTGGCCCTCTAGGTGCGGGCGGCTCCAACCATTTTAAGTCCGCTCTTGCTCGTTGAGCTGTCGTCTTCATCCTCTCACTTGGTCGGCTTCTGGCACTCTTCGACCACTCACTGCGCTGTACAAGTGCGGCAGCTAAGGGAGGCAAACCGGACGCGGCCGACGAGGCTCCGCGACAGCCGAGTTCGACCCAGAACTGACTCAACGCGCTCCTTGGCCAGATGCAGTGTTGCGGTGCGGTATGCTTCGAGCCTGTTAATCTCGAATTGACGCATATCCGTTGGGAGTGAAGTGGGTGAACAACTCGCGCGGCGTCACGGCCATCGACACTGCATCGGCGCTTCGCTTGGCATAGAAACGATCAAGTCTCAGTTCACCTCGAGCCAGTCGCGACGCACATCCGGCGCACTGCGCAAGTCGTCCGGCGTACCTTCAAAAACGATCTGCCCATGACCCATCACGTAGACGCGCTTGGAGACGCGCATGGCGATGGTGAGCTTCTGCTCGACCAACAGCACCGAGACGCCCTTGGCGCAGATGCTGCGGATCATTTCGGTGACGACCTCGACGATCCTGGGTGCCAGACCTTCGGTCGGCTCATCGATCAGGATGATACGGGGATTGCCGAGCAGGGCGCGGCACATTGTCAGCATCTGCTGCTCGCCTCCCGACAGCATTCCCGCAGCAGTGTTGCAACGCTCTTTCAGCTGCGGGAAGAAAGCGTACATCTGGCCAGCGGTCCATTGCGGCACGCCGCTGCGCGGCGGCTGCATGCCGATGCGCAAATTCTCGTCGACGGTGATGTTGGCGAAGATCTCGCGCTCTTCCGGCACGTAGGCGATACCGGCGCGGGCAATGCGGTAAGCACGCTCGCCCGCAAGATCGCGACCCTGGAGCACGACCCGTCCGCCGGTCGGCGGTACGAGCCCCATGATGGTCTTCAGGGTCGTCGAGCGGCCGGAGCCGTTGCGACCGAGCAGGCTCACGATCTCGCCCGGCGCTATCGTCAATGAGACGCCGTGCAGAATGTGGCTCTTGTCGTAGTGCGCGTGCAAACCCTCAACGTCCAGCAGCGCGACCATCAGTGCACCTCTTCACCGAGATAGGCCTCCTGCACCTTCTTGTCGGCGCGGACAGTCGCCGGCTCGCCCGAAGCGATCACCTCGCCGTAGACCAACACCGAGATCCGGTCGCAGAGCGTGAAGACGACGCTCATGTCGTGTTCCACCACCAGCAGCGTGCGGTCCTCCGTGACATTGCGGATCATCTCGACAATGTAGGCCGTTTCCTCGCGCGACATGCCGGCCGTCGGCTCGTCGAGCATCAGGATCAACGGGTCGGTGGCAAGAGACATCCCGATCTCCAACGCACGCTGTTCGGAATAAGCGAGATCGCCGGCGAGGTCGTTGCGCCGCTTGGTCAAGCGCAGTCGTTCCACCATCTCGTCGACTTCAGCATTCACCGCCTTCATGTTGCTGACCGGGCGGAACATGGTGAAGCGATGGCCACGCCGGCCCATCACCGAGATGCGCAAATTCTCCGCCACCGACATGCGCGGGAACAGGTTGGTGATCTGGAAGGAACGGGACAATCCCCGCCTGTTGATGAGGTGTGGAGGCAAGCCGGCGATGGACCGCCCGTTGAGACGGATGTCGCCGGAGGTCGGCACATAATGACCCGAGATGAGATTGAACAGCGTCGACTTGCCGGCGCCGTTCGGGCCGATCAGCCCGTGCCGCTGCTGCTTCTTCACGGTGAGATTGACACCGCGGATGATCTTGGTCTCGCCGAAGGATTTGTGCAGGTTGTCAAGCTCGAGCACCGTCTCGGCAGAGCCTCCAGCAATGGTTGTCGAGTCCGAAGGCATGGTTTGCTCAGCGATGCTCATGCAGCGGCTCTTTGCGGCTTGTCGAGTACAGCGGCAGGACCGTTGGAGATTTCCGCAACAGCGCCGGTCGCGAGCAGCCAGCCGCGGTTCGTCAGCCGTATCGCCAGCGGCAACAACAGTCCCCCCAACGCCAGCAGCGCGATGGGAATGGTCCAGGTCATCGGCGCCGTTGGATCGAACGATCGGCCAAACAGTTGGTAGGGCACCCAGGCCCCCATCGCAGCCGAGCGTTTGGCGGCGTAGGAATCGGTCAGCACCGCGTGCAGGCTTTCAACCGCAAAGACAGTGCTGGCGAGCAGCAACGCGCCGCAAGCAAGGCAAACGAGGTAGGGCATCACGAGAGCCTTCCAGCGGCCGACTTTCACGCGTCGTGCATGCAGTGAGACGATGCCGCCCAGGCCTTCCGGCATGAACAGCATGACCAGCACGAAGATCAGACCCTGATAGAGTAGCCAGGAACGCGTCAGGTCGGACGTGACGCGAGCGAAGAACGTCATGACGGCGGCGCCGAAGGCCGGACCGAAGAAGGTACCTGAGCCGCCGATGAAGGTCTGCAGGACCACGTTTGCCGAGTTCGAGGGGCCGAACAGCTCGTAGTTGCCGCTTTCCTTCGAGATCGCGAGCAGGGCCCCCGCGACGCCGGTGAACAGGCAGGAGATGGCGAAGATCAGCGTGCGCGCCAGATGCGTGTTGAATCCGAGGAAGCGCACGCGGTGCTCGTTGTCGCGCAAAGCGAGCGCCAGGCGGCCAAGCGGCGTGCGGGTGAAGGCCCAAAGACACCAGGCCGAAACCACGAACCATGCCAGCGTCAGATAGTAGACCTCGATGTCGGCCCCGAAGGTGAGGCCCCAGGATGGCCCGCGTTCAGTTTGTATTCCGAATTCGGCGCCGAACACCGTGTTCCAGACCGGCGCCAGAGTGTAGAGCAGCTCGGCAAGAGCGAGCGTCACCATCGAGAAGTAGACACCGGTGCGCTGGGTCGCGAACCAGCCGAAAGCCAGCCCGAACAGGAAGCCGATGGCGCCACCCGCGACGGGAATGAACGGCGTAGGGAAAAAAAACAGCTTCTTCTCCACCGCCGCCATGACATGAATCGCGGCAAAGGCCCCGAGCCCGTAGTAAGCAGCATGCCCAAAGGAGAGCATGCCGGCTTGGCCCATTGCGAGAGTGAAGGCGAGCGCGAACAGCGCCGCGATCATCATGGTGATGGACGCTGCCAGCATGTTCGGCGACAGGAACACGGGCAGCACTGACAGAATCGCGAAACCTCCTGCCGGCAAGATGATGGAGCGCAGGTTCATTGACGGTCTCCCATCAGGCCAGCGGGACGGATCAGCAGGATGAGCACCATCAGGAGGAACGGCATGCTGCTTGGCGACAGTGGTGAGCTGTAGCGTCAGCAGGCCCCCGATGCTCTGAGCCCATGGCTTCAGGCCGAAGGGACCGAGGAAATCGGCGATCGACACATTGAGGCCCACGGAAAACGAGACGAATAGGCCGATCATCAGTGATGCGATCAGAGCGCCGACCACCGATCCGAGCCCCCCGACCACGACCACCACGAAGACCAGTGTTCCGAAGTTCACCGCCATGGTCGGCCCGGTCGGAAAGAATGCACCCGCGACGCCCCGGCGAGACCGGCCAGAGCCGCACCTCCGGCGAACACGCCGAGAAAAACCATTGGCAGGTTGTGACCGAGTGCCTCGACCGTCGACGGTCGGTAGGTGGCAGCCCGGACGATAATGCCTACGCGGGTGCGCGTGAGCAGCAGGTAGAGCGCCGCGAACATGGCGAGCGCGACGCCACCCATGAAAAGACGATAGAACGGGTAGTTGGTCTCGAAGATCGTGAAGGCCGGGAAATTCATGTAGCCCGGCATCTGATACGCCACTGGCGCATCACCGTAGAAGAGCTTGATCGTCTCCTCGATGATGAAGGCGAGGCCGAAGGTTAGGAGCAACTCGTGCGCGTGGCCGTATTTGTGCACCCGACGCAGCATGTAGCGCTCGATGATGCCGCCGACCATTCCGGCAATGATTGGTGCCAGGATGATGCCGGCCCAGAAACCGCCGAGGCGTGTACAGGTGAACCCGACGTAGGCGCCGAGCATGTAGAGCCAGGCGTGGGCGAAATTGAGCACACCCATCATGCCAAAGATGAGTGTCAGGCCGGCCGACACCATGGAACAGCAGGAACCGTAAATCACTCCGTTCAGGGTTGAGACGACGAAGTACTCCAAGCATTCCTCGGTGTAGGTGTATCAGACTACGGTTTGCGTCATGCAATGGCCGCGTTGGCCGCACCGCTCTCCCCTCATCGCTGGGGAGGGGCCCGGGATGAGGCCCATTCACGTATCGTGTCTCGAACTCACCCCTGCGCCCTCCCCGCGTGCGGAGAGGAGCCGCGCTCTACGCGGTAGGAGTGGCACCATCTTGCAGGCCGGAGACACTGCACCGGAGGCCTGCTCGCCAGTCAGCAGCTTGATGGTCTTGAACCCCAGAGGCGTGCCGTCGGCTTTGTACTTGGCGTCCTTGCTGACGACCGAGACCGCGAGCGGGATCAGCGCCTGATGGTCATCGGCGCGCATCTTGACCGGGCCCATGGAGGTTTCGACAGTTACCTTCTCCATGGCGATTCCAGGGCCTTCACGCTCACCTTGTCGTTCGGTTTGCCATTGAGCGCTTTCAGCGCCTCGCCGATTTCCCAGATCCCGTGCGTTGTGTGGCCCTGCACGTTGATCGGGTATGCACCGGCGTGCGCCTTGAAGTCCTCGGCAAACTTTGCCCGATGCCTCGCCGTTGGCGTCGGATAGAAGCTCGACTGGTTGTAGTGGCCGTCGGCCGTGGCGCCGGCGTTGGCGAGGTTGCCCGGTTGGTCGAGCCAGTAGGAGGCGAAGCGCGCCTTCAGGCCCAAGTCGCTTGCCGCCTTCATGAGCAGCAGCAGGTCGTTCGACCAGTTGCCCGTAACGACCGTGTCCGGGTTCGCCTCCTTGATTTTTCTTGGCGACGTAGGGGGCGAAGTCCTGGATCTTGTTGACGTCGTGGATGATGTCCCCAACCACCTCGTAGTCGTAGAGCTTGGAGTAAGTGTGCGTCAGCTTCTGGACATCGAGGCCCCAGGAGTAGTTTTGTCCGATGACGAAGACGCGTTTGCCAAGGACGTTGGCCGACTTCATGACGTCGACCATTGCTTTAGCCGGATCTCCGCGTTGCCATTCCAGCGGAAATGATAGAAGTGGCACTTCTCGGCGGTGAACTCCATCGCCTCGGCGCCGACGTTGACGTACATTACCTCGCGGCCCGGATTGCGGTTGTTGTACTTCTGCACGTCGGCAGTGATTTGGCCGCCGATCGCAGAGGACGCACCTTGAATTATGATGTGGGCGCCGTCGTTGATCGCCGCCTTGACCTTGTCGGCTGCTTCAGGCGCACCACCCCTGGTTGTCGTACTCTACCAGCACGACGCCGTCGGGCCATGGCTTCTCTTCTCGAGCTTGGTCA
>CAVUXO010000013.1:0-1335922 GCA_963745515.1 uncultured Alphaproteobacteria bacterium | reverse complement strand
CGGGGACGACGCCGTGTGTGTGGCTGCGCAGTATTACGCCGGCTTGCCAAACCCGTAGAGCGTCTCCGGATTCTGCACCAGGATGCGGTTGCGCGTCGCCTCGTCGGGCGCCCACTCGCTGAGCAGATCGAACAACAGTGCGTCATTCGGCTTGTTGTCGTTGGGCAGACCTGGATGCGGCCAGTCGCTGCCCCACACGAGGCGCTCCGGCGCCGCCTTGACGAAGGCCTGCGCGATCTTGGTCGCCTCCGGATAGGACGGCGGGCCGACCTTGCTGTTCGAATAGGCGCCCGAGAGCTTGACCCAGGTGCGGCCCTTGTCGATCAGCTCGCGCACGATCTTGTGCGAGGAATGCTCGATTCCCGCCGGCAGCGGCGGATGCGCGAGATGATCGAACACCATCGGCGGACGGCAGCCGGCGCAGGATGCTCGCCATCTCGTCGATCATCTCGCCATCGACATTGAACTGCACATGCCAGCCGAGATCGGCAACGCGCTTCGACAGCGGCTCGACCATGTCGGGCGTCACCGCCCGCGATGATGGATCGGCAAGGCTGAAGCGAATGCCGCGGATGCCGCCCGCGTGGAACGCTTTGAGCTCGGCATCGGTGATCGCCGGCGTCACGACCGCAACGCCGCGTGCATTCGGGGCGAGCTGCGCGAGCGCGTCGAGCGTCACCCGGTTGTCGGTCGCATAATTGCGCGGCTGCACCACGACGACGCGCGTCGTCCCGATCCGCTGCTGCAGCAGCCGATATTGCGGCACCGCCGCGTTGCTCGGCGCCGCGCGCGGATTGGGCGGCATCGCGAAAGCGCGCCGGGTCGTAGATGTGCATGTGGCAGTCGGCCGCGTTCAGCGGCGCCTTGAGCTTGGGCTGCTCGGTGCCGGTCGAATTGGGGACCTGCTGGGCGTCGGCCGATGGAATGGCAAGGCCTGAAGTGGCTGCCGTCACCGCTATCAGCGATGCTCCCTTGATGAAGTCGCGACGCGCGATCATGTCGTCCTCCCGATTTTGGCGCTCTCCTGGCGCGTTGATCGGGATCACTATAGTCGAAAGGCGAAGGCCACGCACCGGAGCGCGCTACCCTGTCTTGTCTCGGTGTCAGGCTTGCGCCGGCCGGCCGAACCATGCGCGTAGCCGCGCGCCCCAGCGCATACGCCACTCGCGCATGTTCTCGATCGCCATCAGCATGGCGGGCGTAACGATGAGGGTGAGCATGGTCGCGAAGCCGAGCCCGAACACGATCGCGGTCGAGAGCTGAATCCACCATTGTGTGGCCGGCGCGCCGACCACGATTTCGCGGGCGACGAACTCGACATTGATCCCGAACGCGATCGGCAGCACGCCGAGGATTGCGGTCACCGCCGTGAGCACCACCGGGCGTGCGCGCTCGCGGCAGGTCTGGATGATGGCGTCATAGGCGGCGACGCCCTCGCGGCGCAGCCGGTCGTAGGTGTCGATCAGCACGATGTTGTTGTTCACGATCACGCCCGCATTGGCGATCACCCCGATGCCGGTCATCACCACGCCGAACGCCTGGCCCATGATCAGCAGGCCGAGGAGCACGCCAAACGTCGACATCACCACCGCAGTCAGCACCACGAACACCGAGGTCAACCGGTTGAACTGGGCGAGCAGGATCGCAAAGATCAGGAAAATCGCGGTGCCGAACGCCTTCATCAGGAAGGCGCCGGCCTTCTGGCGCTCCTCGTCCTCGCCCTTGAGCCTGAAGCTGACACCCTGCCCGAGATCCGCCTGCGCAAGCTCGCTCGCGATCTCCTGCTGCACCTTGGCGGTCTGCACGCCTTCGGCAATGTTGGCCGACACGGTCGTGACGCGATTGGCGTTGACGCGATTGATGTAGCCCACGCGCTGCGCCGGCACGCGCTCGACGAAGTTGCCGATCGGCACATGGCCGACCTGGGTCTGCACCCGCAGGTCGTCGATCTGGTCAAGGCTTCGCCGCTCCGGCGGGAAGCGCACCAGGATGTCGACCGACTTGTCGCTGTCGACCGGGCGATATTCGGTTGCTTTCAGCCCATTGGTGACGAGCTGGATAGCGCTGCCCACCGTGTTCACACCGGCGCCGTACTTGGCGGCCTGCGACTTGTCGACCTCGATACGCCAGTCGATGCCGGGGAGCGGTTGACCATCGTCCAGATCGCGGATGTCGCTGCGCTGCGCCAGCAGCGCCGCGACCTTGTTGGCGGCCGCCGGCAGCAGCGTGGGATCGAGCGCGGAGAGCTGTACTTGGATCGGCTTGCCGGTCGGCGGGCCGGCGCGCGGCGCCGTCACCTCGACCAGGATACCCGGAATGTCGGCGGTGCGCGTGCGCATCTCGTCCATGATCACATGCGCGGACGGGCGCGCTCGCCAGTCGTCGAACTCGAACTGGATGACGCCGATGGTGTCCTCGGTCAGCTCGCCCATGCCGCGCGGCTGCTCGCCGATGCGCGCATACACGGTCTTGAGGCCCTTGAACGCAAGCACGCGCTTTTCGACTTCGGCGACCGCGCGGTTCTTCTCGTCGAGCGAAAGGTTGCCGCGGCCATGCACGATCACCTGGCCATAGTCGGGCTCGACCTGAGGGGAAGAACTCGACGCCGCTCCCGAACTTGCCATAGGCCATCTGCACCGCGACCAGAAGAAACGCCGCCAGCGCCAGCGTCGAGCCCGGATGGCGCAGCGCGAGACGCACCGCACGCATATAGGGGCCCCTGTCCTTGACGCGCATCGTCGTGCGGCACCGGCGCGGCTTTACCGAGCAATGCGCCGAGCGTCGGCGTGAAGAACAGTGCGACCGCGAGCGAGGCGGAGAGCGTCGCGATCAGCGTGATCGGCAGATATTTCATGAACTGCCCGACCACGCCCGGCCAGAACAGCAGCGGCGAGAAGGCGGCGACGCGCGTCGCGGTCGCCGCGATCACCGGGCCCGCCATGCGCTTGGCGGCGAGTGAATAGGCCTCCCTCGGCGCCATGCCCTCAGACATGCGCCGTTCGGCGAACTCGGAGACGATGATGGCGTCGTCGACCAGCATGCCGACCGCCAGGATGAGCGAGAACAGCACCACGATGTTGACGGTGAGGCCGGCCATCTGGAGGCCAAGCACGCCGGCCAGGAACGAGGCCGGGATCGCGATGCCGATGAACAGCGAGGCGCGGAAGCCGAGCGCGAACAGGATGATGACGACGACGAGCAGCACGCCGGTCGACCACCGAGTTCTGCAGGTCGGCGAGCATCTGCCGGATCACCTTCGACTTGTCCTGCGTGAAGGTGACGTGCACGGCCTCCGGCCACTGCTTCTGCAACTGGGCGACGACATATTTCACCGCGTCGACGGTCTCGATCAGATTGGCGCCAGTGCGCTTCGACACCTCGATGGTCATGGCCGGCCGGCCGTTGACGCGGGTGATCGAGGTCGCGTCCTTGAAGGTCGGCTTGATCTGCGCGATGTCGAGCAGTGTCACCGCCGCTGTCGGCGAGGCGATGATCGGCACCTTGGTGATATCCTGCGGCTTCTCGAACAGCGAGGGCACCTTGACGGCAAAGCGGCCGCTCTGGCCTTCAAGCGCGCCCGCTGCAATCAACGTGTTGAACGACTGGGTGAGCTGGCCGAGCTGGTCGAGCCCGATGCCGTAGCTTTTCATCAGCGTCGGCTCGACGATGATCTCGACCGCCTCGTCGCGCGAGCCGCGCAGCTCGGCTGACAGCACGCCCGGCGCCTGCTCGATCGCGTTCTTGGCGCCGCGCGCGATGCGCAGCAGAGTGCGCTCCGGCACGTCGCCCGAGAGACCGACCACCAGCACCGGATAGAGCGACAGATTGACCTCGAGCACCTGCGGCTCGTCGACGTCGCGCGGCAGGTCATGCTTGGCGATGTCGACCTTGGCGCGCACGTCGGCCAGCGCGGCTTTGGAATCGAAGCCCGCCTCGAACTCCAGCAGCACAAAGCCGCCGCCTTCGAAGGCGGTGGAACGCATCTCCTTGACGTTGCCGACCGACTTGAGCTGGGTCTCGACCGGCCGCAGCAGCAGCCGCTCGGAGTCCTCCGGGCTGATGCCGCGCTGGGAGAGCTGCACGTAGATGATCGGAATCTTGACGTCCGGCTCCGCCTCCTTCGGGATCGTCACGTAGGCAACGAGGCCCGCCAGCAGCAGGAACACCAGAGTCGCGATCGTCAGTCGCGCATGCGAGATGGCGTAGTCGATGAACTTGGACATCGTCCGACCTGATTCTAGGTTTTGATCCGATTAGATTGAATTGGATCAAAGTCTGACTTTTCGTTTGAGCATGATCTTTTCCGAAAACCGGTTTCCACTTTTCGGGACCATGCTCGAGAAGCGCTCATCTCGTCGTCGTGACAACATCGCCGGTCACGACCGCTTCGACCTTCTGCCCTTCGCGCACGAAGTCCTGTCCCTGCACGATCACGCGCGCGCCGTCAGGAATGCCGGCGACCCACATGAACGTCTGCTCGTCCTCGACGATGCGCACCGGCACGAAGGCGACCACGCCCTCCTCGTTCACGGTACGCACGCCGATGTCGCCACCGGACGAGATCGTCAGCGCCGAGCGTGGCGATCCGGGTCGCCGCGACCGGCGCCTGCGGCCAGCGAGACTTCGGCCGTGATGCCATCCGGGATGGCACCGTTTGGATTCGGCGAGCTCGACCTCGACCCGATAGGTGCGCGTGGTCTGGCTCGCGGTCTTCGACACGAACCGGACCTTGCCGCGGGCCGTCTCGCCGGTGATGAGGCGCACCTCCGCCTCCTCACCGAGCTTGACGCCCGCGAGCTTGCGCTCGGCGACCTCGACCACCGCCAGCATGGGATCGAGCGAAATGAGTTGCAGGAGCTCACGTCCCTGAAATGAGAACGCAGCCTGCCCGACCTCGACCGACAGGTCGCTGACCACGCCGGACCACGGCGCCCGCACAGTGCCGCGCTCGCGCTCGGCCTCGGCCGCCGCCAGTGCCGCCTCGGCCGCCTTGAGCTGCGCCTCGAGATTGACCAGATCGAGCTTCGGCATCGCACCCGATCAGGATCAGCCGGCGCTTGGCTTCGAGCTCGGCGCGCCGCTGCGTCACCAGCGACTTCGCCTGCGCGACCTGCGCGGCGCGCGCGTCGTCGGAAAGCACGGCGATGATGTCGCCCTCCTTGACGGCGCTGCCGCGCTTGACCCGCAGCTCGGTCAACACGCCGCCGGTCCGCGCCGTGACCATGACGCGCTTGTCGGCCTCGGTGCGGCCCGAAATGGTCAGCCTGCGGGTTGTGCTGCTCCACGCTTCGTGGACTGACCGCGACGCGGAACAGCTTCTTCACCTCGTTCTCGGCTGGGCGAATGGCGGCGCGACTCTCTGCGCTCTCATGCGGCATGAAATGCCCGGAGGCGATCCAGAGCCCGGCCGCGGCCACGAGGCCAACGGCGGTGATGCGGCTTCCCTTCATCGGGACTTTCTCCTTGGGCACGGCTGCTTCGGGCACGGACCTGGGGACGGCTGCGCAACATGTGGCGCATGATGTCCATGAAGATCGGAATGACCGACGCGGGATCGAAGCCGGGGTCGAGCGCGCGCCGCCACCACAGCCGTCCGCGATCATCATCAGCATGGTGACGACGCCATCGAGATCGACATCCCGGGAATGTCGCCACGTTCGGCGGCGGCCGCAGCAGGTCGCAAGAGCCACTTCTTCACGTCGGCGTCGAACGACGCGGAGATGCGCGCGATCTCAGGATTGCGGCGCGCTTCCGACATGACCTCGGTGCACAGCAGCACCTGCTCGGTCGGGTACACCGCGAAGTAGTGGTGCGCCATGCCTTCAAGCCCGGCGAAGCAGACCCTGCGAGAGATCGACGCTTCGCGAACTGCTGACCGACCTCGGCCCGGTCGCGCTCCGCGATGCCGGCGATCAGGGCCTCCTTCGAGGGGAAGTAGCGATAGAGATTGCCGGGGCTCATGCCGGCTTCGGCGCAGATGTCCTGCATGGAGGCGCCATGGAACCCTGAGCGCACGAAGCAGCGCTGGGCCGCCGCCAGGATCTCGGCACGGCGATCGGACTGGGCCTGCACATTGGCGCGGCGCATCGGCTGCGGCTCCGGGTATCGCAATGCGGTAAATGAGAGTGAACGTTCGCTCTCAATATGGGCGGCAGCGTGGCGTGTCAACGCAACTGACAGGTCGGGTTCGCCGGGCTGCGAGATTGAGTTGGAGCAGGTGCCGAAAGGTTCAACGGTGCGCCATTATTTCGACATGGCAAGGATTCGCCGTCGCCACGCAGAATTCAACTTGCACCGCAAAGGGTTTGACGGAGAGACACCAATCCGAGCGCTCAGCCACAAAGAATTCACGCGACGGGAATTGAAGATTTATAAGATGAAATCTTTGTAATGTGATTTTGTCGCAGCGTTATTCAGTCTGCATTCATGCAGAAAGCTCGATCATTCCTCATAAATACTTTGCGCTTGCGCGTCCCCGATGGGACAGCACGCAGATGCGCATGGAGGATGGATATGGTTCGCACTTGGTTAGCCACAAGCACCGCCCTCGTGGCCGCTGTGGCCTTCAGTCTCTCGGTGACCGAGGCCGGCGCCCGGGATCGTCACGAGGGGCACGCCAATCACAACAACGCCCCGCATGTCCGCAGCGGGCCCGGCCCGTCAGTGCGCCACTTCGAAAGCGCGCCACGTGTCAGGTCTGGTGGCCAGCCGCAGGTGCACTTCAAAAGCTCCGGAGGCCAGGGCTCCGGAGGTCAAGTCCACTTCAACAACAGCTATCGCAGCCAGCCGCAGGTTCACTTCAACAACGGCGGCGTGCGGCACGTCGAGCGACACGCCGGGCGGCACCACCGCTTCGGCCGGCCGATCATCAACTTCGGCCTTCCGTACGTCTACGAGCCGAACTACTACGCCGATGACGAGTGCTACGTGTGGCAGCAGGCGACGACGCCCTACGGCTGGCGCTACATGTGGATGAATATCTGCCTCGACGAGTGACCCTCATAGCCCGCTCAAGCTACGCGACCCGCCGGGTCCTCCCGGCGGGCTTTTTCGTATCCCGCGCACGCTTGATCGCCCACCACTTGATGCTCGGCCCGCTGCGGCCAATTTCGCCGCCGCAAGGACGTGCGGCATGGCCTATGTCGTGGCATTTCTGATCGCGCTGTTCGGCGGCTGGTGGGTGGCCGCGACCGACGCATTGTTTCGCGCCAGCGAGCGACCCGGCATGTTCGCCGGCACCTCGGGCATGGTGCTGCTGCTGATTGCGACTGCCGGCGGGGGCCTGCTCCTGGCTGGGGGCGCCATCTGGATCGCCCAGCTGGCGGGCTCCGGCTCGGTCGCCGTCATCATCGGCATCTTTGGCTTCCTGGGCGCGAAGGCCTCCAACATGCTCAACGCCAGCGCGGCTGGCGCGGTCAATCGCATGCTGATCGGGCTCCTCGGCCTCACTGTCCTCTACGGGATCGCCTGGACCGTATTTCCGGCTTTGTGAAGCCAAAAAAGCCCGGAATAACCCCGGAAACCGCCATCTCGGCATGGACTCTTGGGGGCTGATTCTGCTACACGCCCGCACCAAAGGCGGTGGCCAAGTGCCCTAGAAGTGCCTACGGGGCCGGCGGGTCGTCTCAGCTCAAAGTCAACGAATTCTTACCGAAGAGGTATGCTGCGTGCAGGTTCTCGTCCGTGACAATAACGTCGACCAGGCCCTCAAGGCGCTCAAGAAGAAGATGCAGCGCGAGGGAATCTTCCGCGAGATGAAGCTTCGCGGCCATTACGAGAAGCCCTCCGAAAAGAAGGCCCGCGAGAAGGCGGAAGCGATCCGCCGCGCCCGCAAGCTCGCCCGCAAGCGCATGCAGCGCGAGGGACTGCTGCCGATGAAGCCGAAGCCCACACCGGCGCCGGCCCCGGCACCGGACGCCCTGGCGCGCCGCGCCGGCCGAGCTTCTGATCCGTCCACGCAGGACCGGAATGTTGCAGCGCGGGCCGCAGGCCCGCGTTGTCGTTTGTGGGGCGTGTTAGTCGAACCGTTCCGCCACAAACGCCTTGCATGGCCTCGACCGCGCGCATGCCGAGGTCCTCGTGCCCGGCGCCGGGGAAGCGGACGAACGCGCTTGGGGGCTTTGATCAGCGCATAGAGCCGCTCGCCCGACTGGATCGGAATGACGGTGTCGCGATCGCCGTGCACGATCAGCACCGGCACCGTGACCTTGCCGATGCGCAGGTCCGAGCGGAACTGGTCCTTCATCAGCCAGCGCACCGGCACGAACGGATAGACCGACGCCGCGACGTCGACCGCCGATGCGAACGGCGCCTCGAGCACGAGACGCCCGACCGGCTTCTCGCGCTTTTCTCGGCCGCGAGGGCGACCGCAACGCCGGTGCCGAGCGACTCGCCCCAGAGCACAAGCCGAGCCGTCGGATAGCGCTGCGCCGCGAAGGCATAGGCCGCGCGCGCATCCGTCGAGCAGTCCGTCCTCGGTCGGCCGGCCGCTCGAGCCGCGCATAGCCGCGGTAGCTGAGCGCGACGAGACCCGTGCCGTCGGCGTGAGCGCCCGAAAGCGATCGACGCGATAGCGCAGCGCACCGCCGTTGCCATGAAAATAGAGAACAACCGGCTGATCGCCGCGCGGCGCAACATGCCAGACGATCACGCGCTCGCCGTCGGCGGTGTCGAGCACGACCTCCTCGGCCTCGAGGAAGGCCGGCCTGCGCCGGGCGCGGTGCGCAGCGTCTCGGGAAAATACATCAGCGAGCGCTGCGCGAAGTACATCAGCGCCACGATAGCCGAGATAGACCGACCAGCCCGACGACCAGCAGCGCCTTCAGCGTTCGCCATCGGCGCAGCTGCCGTGCGACGTGAATCAGTAGCGCTCGACGTACAGGCTGCCCGCGATCGTCATCGCGCGCCATTCGTAGTACGGATTGGGAATGCAGGTGCCGCCGAGGCCGCTCGCGATGATCAGGCACTGCTGCAGAGTGTGATAGCCGCACTCCATAATGCCGCCGGTGACCGATCGTTGCCCTGGTTGCACCAGTCCGGCGGCCCGGCGAGACGTTGCACGATGCGGGCGCAGGCCGTCCGCTGTCGGCCGCCAGCCGCAACCGTCGCGACGTGGCCAGCATCCGCAACCAGACCTCCAATGACCATTGCTCCGCATCGATACCTCCTGTCGATTCCTGCAGTCTGCGCGAGCATCCCATCGCCCGGTCGCCTGCAGAATTTCGCGCGCCCATTTCGCTTCGACCGCCTTGCGCCGCTCCGGGCTCGCCGAGGCGACCTCCGGGAATTCGTGCCGCCAGTCCCAGGGCCGGCAGGCGTTCACGATCGCGCGCGTATTCTCCCACGGCGCGCGTGCGCAGCATCGGATCGAGCGGCGTCGACCAGGCGCGCTTGATGTATTCGATGTCGGCGACCGGATCGCAGCGCGTCGACATCGCCCAGATCACGTCGTCGAGACTGGTCGGATCGATGTCGCTGTCGACCACGACGACCCAGCGCCCGGCATAATTGCCGGAATGGCAGCCCGCGACCAGCATGCCGGCCTGCTGGGCGTGGCCCGGATGCATCTGCTCGATCGCGACCACGATGAACATGCGGATGGCGCCGGCCTCGTGGCACCACACGCCCTTGACGCCCGTTGAGGCCCGGCGCTCTCGATCTCGTCCCAGATCATGCCCGACTGCACGATGCACTTGGCGAACGACACGTCGGTCGGCGGCCGCATCGGCGACGCCATGGTGAGGATCGGATCGTTGCGATGATAGACGCGGCGCACGCGCACGATCGGCTCATCGCGCACGTGGCTCGCGTAGTAGCCGGTGAACTCGCCGAACGGACCCTTCGGGCCGGGTCTCGTCGGGCAGGAACTCGCCCTCGAGCACGATCTCGGCATGCGCCGGCATCGGCAGGCCGTGCAGCTCGCTCGCGATCGTCTCGTAGGGCCGGCCGCGATGGCCGCCCGCATAGGCGTATTCGGTGACGCCGTGCTTGATCTCGTGGCTGCCGGCGAGGAACAGCACCGGATCGAGCCCGCAGCAGACCAGCACCGGACACGGCTGCTTCTTCTTGAAATACTTCTCGCGGATCAGCCGGCCGTGCTTGCCGGGCGAGATCCAGACGCCGGCGGTGTTGCGGTCGTGCGCCACCACGCGGTAGGTGCCGAGATTGACCCAGCCGGTGTCGGGATCGCGCATGATCACGACGCAATAGGTGCCGATATAGCGGCCGCCGTCCTTCTCGTGGATCATCGGCACCGGAAACTTGAACAGGTCGACGGCATCGTCGCGATCGATGTTCTCCAGGATCGGCCCGTCCTTGCACCGTCACCGGCGGGATCAGCTTGAAGTCGTTCTTCATGCGGTCGCGATAGGCCTTCACCAGCACGGTCGGGTCGTCGGTCGTCGGTGAAGCCGAACGAATAGGCGAGCCGCCGGCAGGTGTTGTGCAGGCCGGAGACGATCCGCATGCCGGCCGGATAGCCCTTGATGTTGTCGAACAGCACCGCCGGCGCCCGCCCCGGATTGGAATGCGCGAAGATCTCGGCCAGCACGCCGATCTCGAGGTTCCAGTCGGCGCCGTTGATGCGGGCGAGCTCGCCGATGCGGTCGGCATAGTCGACGATGTCGCGGACGTCGGGCTCGCGCTCGTTCGAACCGTCGCGCGCGGCGCGCGGTTCCGGGTTCAGCATGCTGTTCGTCTCTCTCTCGTGCTGGTGCCGACGGCCGATCGACCGCATTGACGCGCGCGCCAACATACCACACCGTGGCGAAAGTCATGTCGAGCGCGAGCGCGAGGAGATCGTAATGAGAGGCCGCAGCATGTGTCTCGCGCTGGTCTGTCTCGCCCTGGTCGCGGCGCTCGGCCTCGTCGCCTCGCCGGCGCAGACCGCAGACGACCGTGAAGGTCGCCTCCGCCGGCATCGCGAGCGACATCGGATTCTTCCTCGCGCTCAAGAAGGGCTACTTCCGCGACGAGGGCCTCAACGTCGAGCTGACCCAGATGGCCAACGCGCCGCAGATGATCGGGCCGCTCGGCATGGGCCAGCTCGACGTCGGCGCCGGCACGGTGGCGGCGAGCCTCTACAACGCGGTGGCGCAGAACATCGCGATCCGCGCCGTCGCCGACAAGGGCTCGATGCGCCAGGGCTACGGCTTCTCGGGCCTCCTGGTGCGCAAGGACCTGGTCGACAGCGGCCGCTACAAGACCTACGCCGACCTCAAGGGCATGAAGCTCGCGGTCGGCACCTTCGGCAGCGCCAATGCGTCGGCGATGAACGAGGCGCTCAAGAAGGGCGGGCTCACGTGGTCGGACGCCGCCAGCATCGTCGCGCTCAGTTTCCCGCAGCACCTCGTCGCCTACCAGAACAAGGCGATCGACGCGAGCATGACCAACGAGCCGACCTCGACCACGGCGGTGCAGAACGGCCTCGCGGTGCGCATCGCCGGCAACGACGAGATCTATCCGGCGCAGCAGACCGCGGTCGTGCTCTATTCGGAGATCTTCGCGCGCCAGCGGCCGCAGATCGCGCTCAAGTTCATGCGCGCCTACATCAAGGCGGTGCGCGAATACAACGACGCGCTCAAGGACGGCCAGCATCGCCGGCCCGAACGCCGAGGAAGTGATCGCGATCGCTGACCGAGTACACCTTCATCAAGGACGCCACGATCCACCGCTCGATCACGCCGGCCGCGATCGATCCCGACGGCCGCATGAACCTCGACGGCCTGCGCAACGACCTTGCGTTCTTCAAGGAGCAGAAGCTGCTGCAGGACCCGAACATCACGGTCGAGCGCATCATCGACACGTCGTTCGTCGAGAAGGCGGTGAAGGAGCTCGGGCCCTACAAGCCGCGGAATTGAATCTACGCGATCGCGGCCCTCACCTTGCGAGGCCAAGCAGACACTTTTCGTGAGTTACGAAGGCGAGTGCCCCACGGTTCCCTCCCCCCTTGTGGGGGAGGGACAGGCGAGAGGGGTGGCCACGAAACACTGAGCTGGAGGCTCTCCTGCACATCTTAAGAAACGATCGCTGCTGCATCTTTGGCCGTCAGACAGAAACGCGAAGGCTGTGCGTGTTTCCACCCCTCTCCCTGTCCCTCCCCCACAAGGGGGAGGGAACGATGTGGCACCGCTCTGCCCAACTACGGCACAGCATTCGCGTACATGTGAGAGTGCACGGAACTGTGGAAACGCACAATTCAGCCATCCGCCCGTGATCGGATATAGGCCCAGATCTGATCGATCTCCTCGGCGCTGAGCACGCCCGCCCACGAGGGCATCTGGTCCTTGCCGTCGTTGACCGACTGCTCGAAGCGCGCGCGCTCGTTCGGCTTAAGCTGCAACAGATCAAACGCCGTGCCAGTGTTGCGCAGCCGCTCGCCATGGCAGGTCGCGCAATGCATCTCGTAGACCTCGGCGCCGGCTTCGATCTTGGCACGGTCCTGCGCCATGGCCGGCGCCGACATGAGCACACCGATGAGGATGCTTGCTGGCACACGATTGAACATTGGCTGGCTACCCCGAAGTGACAACGCTGAAGCTCATTTGTAACTCCTTTCGAACGAAAAAGTCCCTCGCCGGTTGGGCGGAGGACCTCTTCGCGTGAAGCATTGCGAGTGTCTTACGGCAGCGCGAACACGACCACCGAGTTATGCCCGCGCACCGCCTTGGGCATGGCGCCCTTGGTGACGGCCAGCGGACCGCCGGTCACCGACTGGCCTTCGCCGGTGTTGACCATGATGTATTGCTTGCCGTTCACCGAGTAGCTGATCGTGCTGGTCATGATCATGCCGCCGAGCACGCTCTCCCACAGCACCTTGCCGGTTTCGGCATCGAACGCCCGGAAGCGGCGATTGAGGTCGCCCCAGAACACCAGATCGCCGGCGGTGACAAGCGACGAGCCGTTGCCCGCCTGCGGCTGCGAATGGAGAATCTTCATCTCGCCGGTCGTGATATCGATCTTGGCGAGATTCATGAACTTGTTGGGATCGATGCCGGGCCGCATCACGCCCTCGCGCGGTCCCCAGCCGGTCTTGCTCTTGAGGTTCGCGGTCATCGACAGGCACTGGTCCTGGAACGGGACGTAGACCGAGTTGTTCTTCGGGCTGTAGGAGATCGACCAGAGTCCGCGCGTGTTGTGGTAGCAGCCCGTGATCTTGTCGCCGTCCTTCTTGAACAGCTTGTCGAGATTGACCCGCGTCACCCCGGTCTTGAGGTCGATGTCGTTCATGTTGATGTTGGGATCGTCATAGGGGAACGGATTCGCCCACAGGAAGCGGCCGGACTCCTGGTCGATCACGAACATGCCGCCGCCTTCGCCGACCGTCACCAGCACCTCACGCTCCTCGTTGCGCGGCAGCGCGGAGGAGATCCACTTGACGTGCTTGGGATCGGGATTGAGGCGCGTCTTCACCTGGATGCGTTCCTGGTTGTGGTCCGCGTCCCAGTCGTCGCCCGGAAGCTCCTGGTAGTACCAGGCGAGCTTGCCGGTGTTGATGTCGAGCGCCACGGTCGAGTTGCTGTACAGGTTCGCGGGCGCCGAAAACGACACCGCGTCGTGACGGCCGTGCCGCGTCAGCCGCGTATAGGGATTCGGATTGGCGATGCCCCAATAGATGAGCTTGCGCTTGGCATCATAGGAGCCCGGCAGGCCCCAGGGTCCGGCCGCGCGCTGCTCCACCGGCATGTCGGCCCAGGTGTCGCCGCCGGGCTCGCCCGGCGCCGCGGTCGAGTAGAACTTCCAGAGCTCCTTGCCGGTCTTGGCGTCGTGCGCCGCGATGAAGCAGAACTGCGCGCACGCCCTGCGGACACGTCCGGCTCGTGATCACCTTGCCGTCGGCCACGAGCATGCCGCCCGCAGTCTGGCCACCGTCGTCGACCTTGGTCTCCCAGCGCACCTTGCCGGTCTTGGCATCGAGCGCGACCAGCACGCCGTCCGGCGCGGCGAGATAGACCATGTCCTCGTAGATGCCGATGTTCTTGTTGCGCGCCAGCTGCGGCCGCACCGACTGCGGATAGTCGCGCTGGTATTCCCAGATCAGGTCGCCGTTGGTGCCATCGACCGCCTGGACGCCAGCGCCGGGCACGAACATGTAAATGATGCCGTCATGCACAACCGGCGTCGTCTCCTGGGTGCCGGGCGGCAGCCCGCGCGTCCAGGCCATGCGCAGCTGCGAGACGTTGCTCTTGTTGATCTGGTCGAGCGTGCTGAAGCGGTGCTGGTCGAACGTGCGGTTGATCATCAGCCAGTCGCCTGGATCCGGGTTGGCCAGCATGGCGTCGGTCACCGGCCGGTACTGCGGCGCCTGGGCGAGCAGCGATGGGGTGAATGGCGCCGCCGCGAACACGCCGAGAATGGCGGCCACGGCGTAATAGCGAGCCCGGGTCATGTGAGACCTGGTCATAGGTATCCTCCCTTAATTGCATTGGCCCCGTTGGCCGACCCGTCTGGTCCTTGGCCGGGGACAATTCCAAGCCAACGAAAACTTGAGCAAAAGCAAACAGGCTTGGCAAGCGCAACAGGCATCGATGACCGCGCGCCAGCCTTGCAAGGACGCCGGATCGGCGGCCGGCTGCGCCTGCAATGCATAAGTGCGCGCGTGAGGCGGCCTCAGGCGCGGGCAAATGCCGCAGCCGCCTTAGACGAACCTACCTTGAACCGAGCGCTGCGATCAGCGCCAGCCGTCCCAGCGCCCGTCGTCCTGGCGCCCTTGCCGTTTGGCGTTCTTCTTCTGCTGTTCCTGCTGGCGCTGCCATATCAGCATGTTGTTCTCGATGCATGAGCCACCCTGGCCGCTGGCAGTGGCCATGCATTGCTGGAAGCTGTCGAAGCCGCACCAGCCCGGCCCGGTGAAGCCCGAGCGCAAGCACCATGGACGATTTTGCGCGCTGGCTGACTCGACGGCTGCCGTCAGTGCTGCGATCAGAACTGCAAACCCGATCACGAAACGCATGTGGAACCTCCATTGCGCGAGGGCTGCAACCCGCGTCGGCAGCTTAATTCCAATCGTGGCCTTATGCGCAACGGTTCCGAGCACTCTCGTTCAATTTGCCGTGTCGCTTGTGGTAAGCTTCCGGCATGGGACAAGACGAGTTGGTCATCGTGGGGCGCGTGTTGCTCGCGCTCGTGCTCGGCGGCCTGATCGGGATGGAGCGAACTATTCACGGCCGCCCGGCCGGCTTTCGCACTCATGCGCTGGTCTGTCTCGCTTCCACGCTCCTGATGATGGCAGCGGTCTACCAGGGCCGGTGGATGAACGCGAACGCGATCGGCACCATCACCATCGATCCTACCCGCACCGCGCAAGGTATCATGACCGGCATCGGCTTCCTGGGCGCGGGTGTGATCTTCAAGGAAGGCCTTACGGTGCGCGGCCTCACCACCGCGGCTTCAATCTGGATCACGGCCGCGATCGGCATCCAGGTCGGGATCGGCTTTTATTTCGTTGCGGTGCTCGGTGCTGCCGCCACCCTGGTGGTCCTGGCACTCTTCCTCGCGCTCGAGCGCAAGATGCCGGCCGAGATCTATATGTATCACGAAGTATGCTTCTCGGGCGATGCCGTGCCGAGCGAGGACGAGCTGCGCAAGCTGATCGCCAGCCACGGCTTGGCGATCACGCATCTCACCCACCACATGCGCGACCGAGGAAAGCAGTTCGAATACCGCATGACGCTGCGCGGGCGCGACCCGAAGAATGCCGAGGCACTGTCGCGGCATCTGCGCGCGCTGCCGGGTGTGATCGCATTCCGGATTTCGCCCACCGGCGGCGAGTGAGCAAGCGCGCTCATTCCGGCTCGATTCCGACTTCCTTGATCAGGCCGGTCCATTTCGTGAGCTCGGACTTCACATAGGCGTCGAACTCCTGCGGGCCGCTGAAGAAAACCTCGACGCCCGAAGTGAGAAAGCGCTCCTTCACATCGGGCCGTATGAGCATCTTCTCGAGCTCAGCGGAAAGGCGCGCGGCAATCGGTGGCGGAAGGTTCGCAGGCGCGAACAGGCCGGCCCAGGCCAGGAGATCGAAGTTCGGCAGCACTGTCTCGTGCAGCGTCGGCACGTCCGGCAAGGTCGTACTGCGCTCACGCGTGAGCACGGCGAGCGGACGGATCTTCTGCGCTTTGACCTGCGGCAGTGCGACGCCGAAATCCGGGATCATCGCCGGGACGTGCCCGGCGATGAGGTCGGTCATCGCCGCCGGATTGCTGCGATAGGCGACGCGCACGACATCGATGCCGGTGCGCCGCTTCAAGGCTTCGCCGCTGATATGCCCGGTGCTGTTGCCGTGCGCGTAGCTGAGCTTGCCGGGATTGGCCTTGGCGTAGCTGACGAACTCCTGCATCGAATGGATCGGCTGGCCCGGATGGACCGCGATCAGCGACGGGAAGCTGCCGATCCGGGCAACCGGCGTGAAATCCTTGATCGGATCATAGGGCACCGACTTGAACAGGCCGGGCGCCGCCGAGTGCGTCGAGTTGGTGGTGATTAGCAGCGTATGGCCATCGGGCGCGGCGCGCGCGACCGCGTTGGCGGCAAGGAGCCCGCCGGCGCCGGCGCGATTCTCCACCACGAACGACTGCCCCAGCGCGTCCTGCAGGTGCTGCGCGATGGCGCGCGCGGTCGCGTCGGTGACGCTGCCGGCCGCGAACGGCGTGATGAGCGTGACCGGGCGCGAGGGGTAGGTCTGCGCGGAGGCTGGCGCTGCCGACAAGGCGGCGATGCTCGCCAGGCCAAGGGCCAAGCGCACGTAGTTCATGCTCATCGGCAAAGCTCGCTCCTATGCCGGTCCGGACTGCTTGTCAGCAGCTTGTTTGGGATGAGCCAAATAGGCAAGTGGCTCGCCGCCGGGGTAGCCCCGTAGCCCGGCTTGAGCGCAGCGAAACCCGGGATCAGTCTTGCATTGTGAAAACAGGCCTAGGTTTCGTGGAGCTTGTCATCGGGCCGCGCTTCGCGCGGACCCGGTGGCTCAACCCAGGCTACGAGCCAATCCATCTTGAAGCGGCGACCGCGACCAGTCCCAACACCGCAAGCACCGCGCCGTAATAGGCCCACGCCACGTCGTTGATCATGAAGCTCCTGCTTGGATAGGGGAAGTAGCCAGTGCCCTGCCCCATCCAAATGACCCCGACCAGGATGGCCATCACGCCAACCGACAGCAATATGTTTCTCGCGCTTGGCATTGCGCACTCCTCGTCTCAAAACGACTTCCGTAGCCCAAAGCCAGCGGGGTGGTTCTCGCCTAGAACAGCCCGGGAATCAAACGCCAGCGGACTTCTCTTGTGTACTCGGCATAGCCTTTGAGGTTTCTCGTGAGAAAGCGCTCCTCATCCAGCAGCCGCCAGGTGAGCACAGGAAGAAGAACAAGAATTCCGAGAAGCCCATACCAGGAATTAAGCGCAAGCGGCATGCCAATGACGAGAAGAAGCGCTGCGGCATACATCGGATGCCGCACCAGCGCGTATGGCCCGGTTGATATGACCCGTTGATCGTCCGCGATCTGGATCGTCGAAGCGGCGTAGCTGTTCTCTCGCAGCACAAAAAGGATGAACAGGTACCCCAGTGCAATCAGTCCGTCTCCAGCGATCGAAAGATAGGGTGGAACCGGCGACCAGCCGAACCGATGATCAAGCACGGGAACCACCATGAGCGCGGCGAATCCCAACAGCACCAGAACCATGATGATCTTTTGAGACGTTTCTGTTTCAGCCCGTGGTCCGGCGCGCAAACGCCGCTCAAGAAGCTTCTCGTCGTAGAGGGCCATATAAACGGTGAGAGCTGTCGAGCAGACCGTGAATGTGGCCAGGAATGACCAGCCCTGCCAATAACGCAACGTCCCGGCTGCAAGAAAAATGAGCCCGGCAAGCACGATAAAGCCGCGCACGCCGGCTCTGGTTGCCCGGGCGTAGAGATCTTTCATGAAGCTTAGCTATGCAACGCCGGAGACTTTTCCAGGCGCGCAAGACTAGTGCTGCAGTCCTATGTGAGGTTCCTTGTGCCCAAGGTGACACAGCGGCCAAGTGACAACAACAGAAACGTCACATCGCCTTGACGATGCTCTCCGTCATCTTCTTGGCGTCGCCGAGCAGCATCATCGTGTTGTCGCGATAGAACAGCGGATTGTCGATGCCGGCATAGCCCGAGGCGAGCGAGCGCTTGATGAACATCACGGTGCCGGCCTTCCACACCTGCAGCACCGGCATGCCGTAGATCGGCGAGGTCTTGTCGTCCTCGGCGGCCGGATTGGTCACGTCGTTGGCGCCGATCACGAAGGCGATGTCGGCCTGCGCGAACTCGGAATTGATGTCCTCGAGCTCGAACACCTCGTCATAGGGCACGTTGGCTTCGGCGAGCAGCACGTTCATGTGGCCGGGCATGCGGCCGGCGACCGGATGGATGGCGTATTTGACCTCGACGCCTTCCTTCTTGAGGTGGTCGGCCATTTCGCGCAGCGCGTGCTGCGCCTGCGCCACCGCCATGCCGTAGCCCGGCACGACGATCACCTTGCGAGGCGTTCTTCATGATGTAGGCGGCATCCTCCGCCGAGCCGAGCTTGACCGGGCGCTGTTCCTTGCCCGCCGCCGGGCCCGCGACCTCGCCGCCGAAGCCGCCGAGGATGACCGAGATGAAGCTGCGGTTCATGCCCTTGCACATGATGTAGGACAGGATCGCGCCCGAGGAGCCGACCAGCGCGCCGGTGATGATCAGCGCCGAATTGCCGAGCGTGAAGCCGATGCCGGCGGCCGCCCAGCCCGAATAGGAATTGAGCATCGAGATCACGACCGGCATGTCGGCGCCGCCGATCGGGATGATGATCAGCACGCCGAAGGCGAAGGACGCGAGCGCCAGCAGCCAGAACGCGGCATAGCTTTCGCGTGCGCGCGAACCACACGATCAACAGCACGATCGCGGCGGCGAGCGCGATGTTGATGACATGCCGCACCGGCAGGATGATCGGTGCGCCGCTCATGCGGCCGGAGAGCTTGAGGAAGGCGATCACCGAGCCGGTGAAGGTGATGGCGCCGATGGCGACGCCGAGCGACATCTCGACCAGGCTCGCGGTGTGGATGTGGCCGACGGTGCCGATGTCGAAGGCCGCGGGCGCATAGAGCGCGCCGGCCGCGACCAGCACCGCCGCCATGCCGACCAGCGAGTGGAAGGCGGCGACCAGCTCCGGCATCGACGGTCATCGGCACGCGCCGCGCGATCACCGCGCCGATGCCGCCGCCGATGGCGATGCCGAGCACGACCAGCGCCCAGGCACCGATGCCGGCCGGCGGATGCGAGGCGAGCGTGGTGACGATCGCGATCGCCATGCCGATCATGCCGAACAGGTTGCCCTGCCGGCTCGTTGCCGGGCTCGACAGCCCGCGCAGCGCCAGGATGAACAGGACGCCGGCGACGAGATAGAGCAGCGCGGTGAGATCGGCGTTCATCGCGATATGCTTTCGGGATCCGGAGCGACGGCGGTCATTTCTTCTTCTGGTACATCGCCAGCATGCGCTGGGTGACGAGGAAGCCGCCGAAGATGTTGACCGAGGCGAAGACGAGCGCAACGAAGCCGAGGATGCGCGCCCAGATCGGGCCACTGTCGTCTGCCGACCAGCGCGACGCCGACCGCAAGCAGCGCGCCGACCACGATCACCGAGGAGATCGCGTTGGTCACCGACATCAGCGGCGTGTGCAGCGCCGGCGTCACCGACCAGACCACGTAGTAGCCGACGAAGATCGCCAGCACGAAGATCGAGAGCCGGAACACGAAGGGATCGACCGTGCCGCCGGTCGCGGCCTCCGCGGTGGCAGCCGCCGCCGTCGATGATGATGTCGAGCTGGGCGAGCACAACGTCGCCGGTGGCTTGCGAGGCCGGCGGGTGGAACGATCAGCATGGTCGGATCTCCTGAAGGCCGCGCGTCACGCGGCGCTTTTCGGCACGAAGCTCGGATGCACGACGGCGCCGTCGCGCGTCAGCGCGGTCGCCTTGACGATCTCGTCGTCCCATTTGACGGCGAGCGTCTTTTCCTTCTTGTCGATCAGGGTCTCGAGGAAGGTGTAGAGGTTCTTGGCGTAGAGGCTCGACGCCGAGGCGGCGATCCGGCCCGCCACGTTGAGGTGGCCGACGATCTTGACGCCGTTGACGTCGGCGACCTCGCCGGGCTTCGCGGCTCGCAATTGCCGCCGCGCTCGACCGCGAGATCGACGATCACCGAGCCCGGCCGCATCGAGGTCACCATCTCCTTCGAGATCAGCCGCGGCGCCGGCCGGCCCGGGATGAGCGCGGTGGTGATGACGATGTCCTGCTTCTTGATGTGCTCGGCGACCAGCGCCGCCTGCTTGGCCTGGTACTCCTTCGACATCTCCTTGGCATAGCCGGCCGGCGGTCTCGGCCTGCTTGAACTCCTCGTCCTCGACCGCGATGAACTTGGCGCCGAGGCTTTCCACCTGCTCCTTGGCGGCGGGCCGCACGTCGGTCGCCGTGACGACGGCGCCGAGCCGGCGCGCGGTCGCGATCGCCTGCAGGCCGGCGACGCCGACGCCCATGACGAAGACCCTGGCGGCCGGCACCGTGCCGGCCGCCGTCATCATCATCGGCAGCGCGCGGCCATATTCGGCGGCGCCATCGATCACCGCCCGGTAGCCGGCGAAGTTCGCCTGGCTCGACAGCACGTCCATCGACTGCGCGCGGGTGATGCGCGGCATCAGCTCCATCGCGAAGGTCGACGATGCCGGCCTCCGCCATGCGCCTTCAGCGCGGCCTCGTTGCCGTAAGGATCCATGATCGCGATGACGAGCGCGCCCGGCTTGTAGAGGGCGAGCTTCGAGCGCGCCCGGCCGGCGCACCTTGAGCACCACGTCGGCGTCCTTGGCGGCGTCCGTCACGATGGTGGCGCCGGCGGCCGTGTAGTCGGTGTCGGGAAGCCCGATTTCACGCCCGCGCCCGGCTCGACCACGACCTCGGCGCCGAGGGCCTTCATCTTCTTGACGGTTTCCGGCGTCGCGGCGACCCGGTCTTCGGCGGAGTCGGCCTCACGCGCGACTGCAATGCGCATCGCCCCGTCTCCTCAAGAGCTTGACGCTGTCGCGGCGTCGCAAGGCTCTCAACCGTGTGCCGCGAAGCCGAGAGCGAGCAGCGAGATCACCACCATGACGCCGCTCGGCGTCCGTGCCCCGCTGGCCAGCCCGTGCGCGGCCACGATCGGCGCGAGCAGGAAGATGATTGGCAGCGCGATGCCCCAGCGGCCGGTGGTTCCACCGATCGCGAGCCCGATCACGATGCTGACGCACAAGGCAGCTGCCCACATAGGCCAGCTGCACGAAACCCTTGTAGGTCGCCTCATGTGCGGCGAGGTCATTACCGGTCGCGGTCGCGTATTCGACCTGGCCGTGGTCCGCCATCGAAGCCTCCGGAAAGAGATTTGTCCCAGCGGCCGGGGCTTAGCGCAAATGTCGCAGGAGGGCAACGGTACGAGCGCGTAAACCCCCGCCAATCGGGGTCATAGCTGATCGCCCACGCCGTGGGAGGCCGGGCTGAGAGCCGGCCCGGCGGTCCTATCCCTGTCAAGCGTCCTGGCCCAGCAAGCCTGCCGCCGCCAGCGCCTGCTCCTGCCGCTCACGCACCCGCTCGATCGAGAAATCCTCGATCGCCTCGTTGAACAGCCGGTAGAAATTGAGCTCCGCCCGCAGATGCAGAAATACGCCGCCGAGCCCGATGGCGGCGCGGTCCATGAACACAAACTCGCGCGGCACCGTAACCGGCCCCTTCTGCTTGAGCGCCTGATGCACACGGAATGCCTCACGGCGCCCATATTCGGCAGGCTTCACGCCGTCGGCGAGGCTGCGCACGCGGTCGTCGAGCAGCGGCCCATAGATGAAGCGCGCCCAGATGTTGAGCGTATCGATCAGCTCGCGGGTGAGGCGCTTGAAGCCCCAGGTCTCGTAGGCGTGCACGACCAGCGCCTCGTCGCCAGTGCGCAACCCGTTGTAGAGGTCGACCACGCCGCCCACGAATTTGGGGGGAAAGATGCGGATGCAGCCATAGTCGAGCAGGTTGATGCCGCCGCCCTCGCCGCCCTGCTCGAACACCGAATAGTTGCCGAGATGCGGATCGCCATGGATCACGCCAAAGCGGCTGAACGGGAACCACCAGGCCGAGAACATCGCGGTGGCGAGCCGGTTGCGCACCGCCAGCGCGTCATCCTTGTGGTCGAGCATGGGGCGGCCCTCGAGCCAATCGAGCGTCAGCAGCCGTCCGGTCGAAAGCTCCGGCCAGGACCGCGGCACCCGGATGAGATCGTTGCCGGCAAGCATGGCGCCATAGAGCGCGACATGCTTGGCTTCGCGCCGGTAGTCGAGCTCCTCGCGAATGCGCGCCCCGATCTCCTGCGCGATCTCGCTGGTGTCGATGGCGGGGTCCATACGCCGGTGAATGGCAAACAGCAGCCCGAGCTGCTGCAGATCGGCTTCTACCGCTGACTGCATATCAGGATATTGCAGCTTGCAGGCCACCTCCGAGCCGTCGTGAGCACGCGCGCGGTGGACCTGTCCGAGCGAGGCGGCCGCGGCGGGATGGTGCTCGAACTGTGCGAACTTTCCCTGCCAGTCGGCCCCGAGTTCAGCGCTCATGCGGCGCTTGACGAAAGCCCACCCCATCGGCGGGGCCTGGCTCTGCAGCTTGGCGAGTTCAGCGGCGTATTCGGGCGGCAGCGCGTCCGGGATGGTGGACAGGAGCTGCGCGACCTTCATGATCGGGCCTTTGAGGCCACCGAGCGCAACCGCGAGCTCCGCGGCGTTGCGATCGCGATCGAGGTCGAGCCCGAGCAGGCGCGCACCCGCGAACCGGGCGGCTATGCCCCCGATATTGGCGCCGACCCGGGCGTAGCGCGCGGCGCGGGCGGAGAAGCGGTTCTGTTCCTGATCAGCCATCGTCCAATTGGCTTATAGATGGGTCCCATCAACGCGTTGCCGCCGACAGTACGACAGCCGCATATTGCCGCACAGCACGATTGGTCTCATCCTGCCACGCACCACGATGGAATTGTGGCACACTAGTGCCGCCGATTTGACGTTCCTATAACAGTCGCGGCAAACTCGGTTAGAAACTTCAAATCGAAAAGCGGCACTAGAATCATAGAGTTGCTCGTGCCCTTGCTTCCTAAGTTCGTGTCAGAGGATGCCGCGAAAACTCACGAACTTCGGAAGCGGGGCACGAGTGCTGGTCTGCCATGATCCTGCTGCGGTCCGCCTGGATATGCCGAGATCACAATCGACCGTCTGATTGAAGCTGGAGGTTTCCGGTGCCGCCATTTTTCCGAGTTTTGTTTTACACCCTGGTTGGCCTCGCCCTGATTGCGCTGGGTTGGGAGGTCGCTGCGCGTCTGATGGACAACCCGACCAGGCTTCCGGCCATGATTGTGGTTGTCAACAAGGCGATCACGCTCGCGCAGAGCCCCGATTATATCCGCCATGCGACCGACAGCGGCACAGCCCTGCTCTACGGCCTGGTGCCCGCCCTGATCGGCGCCATCCTGCTCGGCATGATGGCCGATGCATCGTCAGGCATTCGATTGCTGGTCGGACCGCTCGCGGTCACGCTTGGCGCCGCGCCGCTGGTCGCGTTGTTGCCCATGTTCGTTGCCTGGTGGGGGCTGACCATGGCCATGAAGGCCGGCCTTGTCGGGGTCGTGGCCGGGTTTCCGGTCATGAACGCGGTCATGGTCGCAGCGGGCGAGAAAAGCCGCACGGTCGCGATCCTGCACGGCTTGCGACTCGGCGTGGTGCTGGGCGTGAGCGCGCTGATCGTCGCCGAGTTCGTCGCTGGCAGCCGCGGCGTCGGTTATGTCATCATGAGCTCCGCAAGCATGTTCGACACCGCCGCAACCCTGGCGGGGACCGTGCTGGTGACAGTCCCGACCATCGCGGTGGCGGCGCTGCTGCAGGCGATCGAAGCACAGGTTGGGGATTGAGGCGGCGAGCGCGTTCGGTCGCAGGCACGCGTAACTTCTGCAAGCTTTTCAAGCACGTGGAATAGTTTTCGCTTCCCGCGTGGCGACAACTTATCGCGCACAGGATGTGTTCTGTGCCTAGTGCCGCCGATTTGAAGTTCCTACACCACCTGCAGCAAATTCTGTTAGGAACTTCAAATCGAAAAGCGGCACTAGAATCATAGAGTTGCTAGTGCCCCTTTGTTTCCGAAGTTCGTGTCAGAGCGTGCTGAGGTGATCACGAACTTCGGAAACGGGGCACCAGTCACGGATTCTGCGCATGCTTCCGTGGAGGACGCGTGATAGGTTCGCGCACCTTTTTGAATCGGGAGTATTGGATGCCGCCGTTTGTCAGAACGCTGCTGGAGGCTATCATCGGGCTCGCCCTCATCGCGGCAGCCTGGGTCATCGCTGCCCCAATGATCGACAACACGGCCAAGCTTCCAAGCTTGCCGTCGGTTCTGCAGAGAGCGATCGAGCTTGCACCCAGCGACGAATTTCTGCGCGATTTCGGCGACAGCATGACGGCCCTTCTGATCGGTCTTCTGCCGGCGCTCCTGGCTGGCGTGTTCTTCGGGATGATCGCCGGCATGTCGAAGGGAACGCGCTGGCTGTTCGGGCCATTTGCGGTCACGTTCGGCGCAACACCGCTGGTCCTCCTGGTGCCGCTTTTTTTCGCCTGGTGGGGCGTGTCGATCGCAACCCGCGCGGTCGCGGTCTTCGTCATGGTTGGATTGCCGATCATGAACATGGTGATGGTCGCAACGGGCACGAAGCGGCTGATTGTGACGAACATGAGCGAGTCGCGGCGTCATGCTCCGGTCGTGGAAGTGAACACGGCAAATACCGCGGCCGTGGCAGCGGCCATCATCGGCGGCCTGCGAGTGGGCGTGGTGATCGGCGTGACCGCGCTCGTCATCGTCGAGTTCATGGCGGGCGAGCATGGCGTGGGGCACTTCATCGCGCAGTCTGCCAGCACGCCCGACATGATCACCACCATGGCCGCCATTGGGCTCATCGGTATTCCGACCATCCTGATGGCGGCGTTCCTGCAGGCCATCCAGGAGCAGGTCGCGGGCTGACGGCGCCTTGGGTGGCGCATGATCTTGAGCGGCGAAGCGCGTAAGCCCTTCGATCGCATTTGCTCATTTGGCGAGCGCTGCGAGCGTGTCCCGGTATTCGTCGATGATCTCGTCGGCGACGTCCATCGTCTGCTCGAAATCTGGATCGTAGGGCAGCGCCTGAAAACCACCTCCGGCGAGTTCGACAATGTGCAATTGCTGACCGCGCTTGAGGTCAAGCCGCTGCATCAGCTCCTTGGGCAGGATGAGCCCGTCTGAATTGCCAATCTTCTTGATCTGGATCTTCATGCGATCACGCTTGCATGACAAGAAAGATACATGTGTTATCAATAACTTGCAGGAACTAACCCAACCCCTCAAGCTCCGTGATCATGCCTTCGATCACACGCAGGCCGCCTTGCCAGAAGGCCGGGTCGCGGGCATCGAGCCCGAACGGCTTGAGCAGCTCGCCATGGTGCTTGGTGCCGCCGGCCGCCAGCATCGCCAGGTAGCGATCGGCGAAGCCCTCGGTGGCGCGCTCGTAGACCGCATAGAGCGAGTTCACCAGGCAGTCGCCGAACGCATAGGCGTAGACGTAGAACGGCGAGTGCACGAAGTGCGGGATATAGGCCCAGAAGGTCTCGTAGCCGGGCCTCAGGTCGATCGCCGGGCCGAGGCTCTCGTTCTGCACCTCCATCCAGAACGCGCTGATCTGATCCGCGGTCAGCTCGCCGTTGCGGCGCTCGCCGTGGACCTTGCGCTCGAACGTGTAGAACGCGATCTGCCGCACCACCGTGTTGATCATGTCCTCGACCTTGGCGGCGAGCATGGCCTTGCGCTGCTTGGTGTCGGTGATGCCGGCGAGCAGCCGCTTGAAGGTGAGCATCTCGCCGAACACGCTCGCGGTCTCCGCCAAGGTGAGCGGCGTCGGCGCCATCAGAGCGCCATTGGGCGCGGCGAGCACCTGATGCACACCATGACCGAGCTCATGCGCGAGCGTCATCACGTCACGCGGCTTGCCCTGATAGTTGAGCAGCACGAACGGATGCGCCGACGGCACGGTCGGATGCGCGAAAGCGCCCGGCGCTTTGCCGGGACGCACCGGCGCATCGATCCATCGCCGCGCAAAGAAACGTTCCGCAATCTCTGCCATGTCGGGTGAGAACGCGCGGTAGGCGGTGAGCACGGTCTCCTGCGCCTCGCTCCACGCGATGGTGCGCGCTTCGACCTCGGGCAACGGCGCGTTACGGTCCCAATGTGCGAGCCGCGTCTTGCCGAACCAGCTGGCCTTGAGGGCGTAGTAGCGATGCGAGAGCCGCGGATAGGCGGCGCGCACCGCCGACACCAGCGCCTCCACCACCTCGGGCTCGACCCGGTTGGAGAGATGGCGGGAATCCGCAATGTCCTTGAACCCGCGCCAGCGGTCGGAGATCTCCTTGTCCTTGGCGAGCGTGTTGGTGATCAGCGCAAACTGCGGAAGGCTGGCCTTGAATGTCTTGGCCAGCGCCTCCGCAGCCGCCTTGCGGCGCTCCCCATCGGGGTCCTGCAACAGCGAGAGCGTCGGCTCGATCGCGAGCGACTTTTGCCCGACCCTGAAACGCAACCGCGCAATGGTCTCGTCGAACAGCCGGTTCCAGGCCCCATAGCCAGTCACTGACTTTTCGTGGAAGAGCTGCTCGACGCGATCCTCGAGCTGATAGGGCTTCTCCTTGCGAATATCCTCGAGCCAGGGCCGATAGTAGGCGAGCTTGGGCTCCCGCATGGCGACCTCAAGCTTGGCGTCGTCAATGCGATTGAGCTCGAGCACGAAGAACAAAAGATGCGTGGTCGCCGTCGTGAGGCGGTCCTGCACATCGCCATAGAACTTCGCGCGGGCAGGATCGACCGTGTCGCCGGCATGCATGAGGCCCGCAAACGAGGCGAGCCGGCCGAGCAGGTCGTCGAGCTGCTCATAGCGTACGATCGCCTGCGTAAGCGCAATCGCGCCATCGGGCTGATCGAGAAGCGCGGCGAGCTTGCCCTTGAAGTCATCCTCAAACGCCTTGCTGTACTCGTCGGCGCGGTCGAGATCGCGCTTCACCTTCGGGTCGTCGACGCCGGCATAAAGATCGCTGAGGTTCCATTCGGGCAGATCGCCAAGCTCCTTCGGGACGGCGAATTTCTTGGCGGCAGTGCGCTTGGGAGATGATGTGGACATGACCCGATCAATGAGTTGGAGAGAGCGGTGATACGACGAACGGAGTGCGGGAGACCGACGCTGCTTTTGTGAGTATTTGATGGCTCTTTCAATATCGTGCGCCGCTGCCCAGGATCAACCCGTCGCCGGGTCGCACGACGCACAGTTGCAGGCTCAAGAGCTAGTGGAATTTCATCCGGAATTCGCGGCTCAGCAGATCCTGCAGCCAGCCGATGGAGGCGGTATCCATCCGGCCGATGGCGGCGATGTTGGCCTCGAGCCTTTCGCCGGTGCTGAAGCCATAGCCTTCCAGCACGGTCTCGGCCACCTTGAGGTATTCGGGGTCCCTCGTCATGGCCTCGATCGCCGTCTTGAGGGCCGTGCGCGCCGCTGGCGGCGCGTCGCTGTGCAGCATGAGAATCTTGCCGCCGTTGCCGATCGCACGCGCCACCGCCTTGTAGGATTCCCAGGCCGGTCCCGACGGCTCGACGCCATGAATGGCGCGATAGACCTCGCCCACCGACGGCACGTCACGCGCGGCGGAATCGCGCACGAGCTCATCGCCATCCATGAAGCCCTGCGCGAACAGCGGCAGTGCCTGCCCGTCCTTCACCGACGGCCGCACGCTCTGCTCGAAGATCGGTGTCGCCTGCGAATCGAGATTGACCTCGTTGCGCAACAGTGCGAGCCGCACGTCGCTCTTGCCGGGATAGCCCGTGACCGACTTGAACTTCACCTTCAGCACGGTGAGGCCGAGCACAGCATCGATGGTCGAGATCACTTCGGGCACGCCGAGGACGAGCGGCTCGCTCGGATTGAGCACGTCCTTCGCCGTTTTGATGCCGCTCGCCGGCGACGTGTAGGTGATCCGTCCCATCGGGGTCGCGACCAGGGCCACGAGATCGGAGACCTTCGCGCGCGCGCCATCGAGGCCAAGCAGCAGGCGCACCAGCAGCTGGCCGGTTCCGACCAGCACGGTCGTGCCATCGCGCGGCACGCGGGCCACATAGTTGTTCATGGCGACGACGCTGGCGGCGCCCGGCATGTTCTGCACGATGACCGTGGGCTTGCCCTCGACATGGCGCGACAGCCCGTCGGCGATGACGCGGCCGTAGAGGTCGCTGCCGCCGCCGGGCGGAAAGCCGACCAGCACCTTGATCTGTTTGCCCTGGAAGAACGGCGCCTGGGCGGAGGCCGCGCCAGCGGTCAGCGCGAGCAGCAGCGCGGCAGTCATCCAATGAGACACGCTGCGCATCGGTCACCTTCCCACCGGTTGTTTTACGGAAGCAGCCCCTGCGAAAGGTCCCGCTTGTCGGGTAGTATCAGCCAATAGCGACAAGATTGCACTGAGACCAAACCGCTCACAACACAGGGAGGAGATCAAATGCGCAGGACGCTGATAGCGGCGGCGGCCGCAGCAATCATCAGCCTCGAGGCACCAATCGAAGCAGGGCCAGAAGCAGAGTCTTTCGCTGCATCGCCTCATGATTTCGCCTACACTGTAGCGACTTCAAGGTGCGCTTGAGCGTCGCGAACAAGCCGAGACATGAAGGGAGGCGGGACATGAAGCTTCCGCGCCGTCAATTCTTGCGAGTGGCAGCGGGAGCTGCCGCGCTCCCGATGTCGTCGAACATCGCTGGTGCGCAAAATTATCCTTCGCGGCCGGTGCGCCTGGTCGTGGCATTCGTCCCCGGCGGGGCGACTGACACGTTGGCTCGACAGATTTCCAACGATCTGAAGGAGGCCTTGGGCCAAGCCGTCGTCGTGGAAAATCGACCTGGCGCGAACGGCTATCTTGCCTGGAATCATGTGGCGGCGGCCGAGCCGGATGGCCACACGCTCCTGCTTGCGGAAAATGCGCTGGGCATGAGCCAGGCTCTGTATCGAAAGACATCATCAAGTTTCGATCCGTTGACGCAGTACGACCCGATCGCTTTGATCGCGAATTCTCCATCAGCCCTGATCGTCGCTAACAGCATCCCCGCCGCAACCGTCAGTGAGCTCGTCGCTTACGCGCGAACGGTGCCGGGAAAAATGAACTATGCGTCGGCGGGCATCGGCAGCGTCTCGCATCTGAACTTCGAAGTGTTCAAGGATGCGGTGGGCATGGAGGCCGTCCACATACCCTACAAGGGCGGCGGCCAAGCCATCGCGGACATTGTCGCCGGTCATGTGCCGATGACGATCACGTCGGTTCAGGGCACGAAGAGTTTGGTCGAGGCAGGTAAGATCAAGGCCCTGGCGGTCACGAGTGCCGTGCGGTCTCCCGCCATGCCGTCCGTTCCGACCATGCGAGAGGCCGGGGTGAAGACGACGGTCGACGTGGAGCTACGTTTCTGGTTCGGAGTTTTCGGCCCCAAGGGCCTGCCCGATGCTGTCAAGGCACAGCTGGAAAAAGCCCTCTCAGCCGTCATGTCTAACCAGGGCGTCCGCGACCGGCTGGCGCAGTTGGACATCACGCCGGACTACGCGCCCGGCTCCGCGTTGAGGACGAGGCTTGAGGCCGAAATCAAGAACTGGACAACGTTCATCGAGGCGAAGGGCATCAGGCCCGAGTGATTGCTTCGCGTCAAAGACGACACCCAGTGATGAAGCCAATCGGCGCTGCTGCGGGGCGGTTCTAAACCTAAGTAGGATCGTCCCTTCCTTTCGTGCAATGCAGCGTCGCTTTCGTCCGTGGCAATCTGCCAGTGAGCGCGCGGCCGCGTGTGGACGGCAAGCGGCGCTATCAGGTTGTGCGGCTGGATGGGTCTGAATCACGCTGGTCTAGATCTTGATCCGATTAGGTTTAATCGGATCAAGATCTAACTTTTTGTTTGAGCATGATCTTTTCCGAAAACCGGGTTCCACTTTTCGGGATCATGCTCTAGGTGGACCTCAAGACAATTTGTCCTAAAGTCAGGTTGGAAGTCGAGCTTGCGGGCATTTCCATTTTCGATGTTGGCCACCATCTACAAGGGTCACCTTGGGGCAACGAGGGGGGAGGTTAAGCAGAGCAAGGAAAGCGATCATGAAGCCTCTTTTTGCAGTGCTGTGCGCGATGGCCTATCTCGCCGGATCGGCTCCAGTGTTTGCCGCATCGGCTCAAAGGGGTGCACGCGGATCACGCCCTGTCATCGTTCAGGAATCGCATGTTCCCCGGGTACGGACCAACCATCTAAACCGCATTCCCTCGGCGCTTCCGCCTCCGGCGCAGACGCCCATCATCAACGGGCCGCTGAGCCCGAACGGGCTCCCGTCCATGGGTAATGGCATCCGTTGAGACATCACACGACGCGTTGAGGTCGGGCTGAGCCCCATCCAATGCGTCGCCGTCTCCGCGCGCGGCCGAGTCCTTGCGGCCAAGTTAATTTCATGTCCTCGCGCAGGACAAACTGGAACTTGCCGCGCAGGCCGGTCTCTATGGCAGACAGATCGACCTCGCCGGAAATGCTCGCTATCGCTCCCTACTCCGCCGCTATCATCGGCGCCGCTTCCTGCTCGGCAAAGATCGGCAGGCCCACCAGCAGCAGCTCCATGCCGATGCTCGAGCTCAGCGCAAATTCCTCCCGGCCCGAGAACGCCGAGTACTTGCGGAGCGCTTCGCCATTGACCGTGCCTTCGCCCTGCAACACGAAGCCGATCTGAATGCCGCTGCGCGACGGCAATCGTGCATCCGCGCCCGGCTCGAGCTTGAGGCTCGAGATCTGCAGGTGGCGCTCGGAAAAATCGCACAGGTGCTTCTTCGCAAAGCCGGGCGCGACCGTTTCCCAGTCGAAGTTCTCAGGCTTGAGCAGAATGGGCTCGCCATAGCGCGGCTTCGGATAGACGAGCTTGCGCTTGTTGACGTGCTCCCAGATCGCCTCGTAGCTGTCCTGATTGCGCTTCTCGCCCGGCGGGAGCTGGCCGATACGCTTGAAGATGCCTTTCTCGAAGGTGCCGAACTCCTTCATCTCGTCCATGGCGCGCTGCAGCCGCTTCGAGCTGACAAAGCCATTGCGGCTCGCGCCGCCGAACTGCAGCGTGATGCTCAGCCGCTCGCAGTTGCTCTGCTCCGGGCCATAGGGCGTGCCTTCCGGAAAATAGGCGAGCTCGCCGGCCTTGATCCATTTGCGGTCGCCGAAGTTCTGGCCCTCGCCCTCCAGGCACATGCGGATCTGATCGAAATTGTGCTTGTGCCGCGGCACGTCGACCTCGCCCTTCTGCCGCACGAAATAGAGCCGGAAATTGTCGAGCGCGGTGTCGTCACCAACGAGCAGCGTCTTGAACTCGCGCTCCGCGCCGCGAACGCTGTTGATCTGGGCACTGTCTGCGGCATGGGCAACTTTCATGGGTCTTGCTCCTGATGCGGGCGATTTTGATGTGAGTGCAGCGCAGAATGCGCCGCAGTGCAAGGCCAGGCAGGCTCGATTCCAGAGGTCGCCAACCACGGTTGGAGCCCAGCAAAACTCCTGTCATGATGCGGCTCAACAAAATCACACTCACTAAAATCGTGTTTTGTATCGAGGGAGGCTCTTGCAATGACCACGACCGTCGAAGTGCTTGCGCAGGCGTTCAAGGATGCCGGTACTCCTTTCATTGTCGGGCATCCGGGCGGCGAGTCGGTCGAGCTGATGGAAGCCGCGCGCCAGCGGCAGATGCGGTTCCTGCTGATGAAGCAGGAGGTGGCCGGCGCCATGCTGGCCGCGACCTGGGGCGACATCACCGGCAGCCCCGGCATTTGCATGTCGACGCGCGGCCCCGGCGCCGCCAACATGGTCAACGGTGTCGCGCACGCATTTCTCGATCGCTCGCCGCTGATCGCGATCACCGATGCCTATTCGCGCCCGACCTACGAGACCGGGCTGCGCCAGCGCATCAACCAGCTCGCGATCTACGAGCCGATCGTGAAGTGGAGCACCACGATCGACGCCAAGACCGTGCGCCAGCAGGTGCGCCGCGCCATGCGCACCGCCACCGGCGCGCCGCCCGGCCCGGTGCATTTCGAATTTCCGCAGAGCGAGACCACGCGCGAGGCCGGCGACTACGTCGCCGAGCCGCCGCTGGTGCCGCACCTGGATCACGCCCGGACCGGACCGCGCCGATCTCAAGCCGGCGCTCGACATGCTCGGCCGTGCCCGGCGGCCGATCCTGATCGCCGGGCTCGGCGTGTACTGGTGCAACGCATCCGCCGAACTCGTCAAATTCGCCGAGCGCCTCGGCGCGCCGGTGCTGACCACGACCAAATGCAAGGGCATGATCCCGGAGGATCACCCGCTGCGCGCCGGCTGCATCATCGGCGGGCTGATCGAGCGCAAGCTGGTGATGGAGGCCGATCTCATCATCACCGTCGGCCTCGATGCGGTCGAGCTGCAGCCCAAGCCCTGGCCCTACACGCTGCCGGTGCTGTCGCTCTCCTCGATCCCGAGCCTCGATGCATTCGTTCCGGCCGATCCCGAGATCGTCGGCGACCTCAAGGCGCTGCTCGCCGGCGCTCGCGCAATGGGCGCCGGAGGGCACGAACTGGGGCGAGAAGGCCGCCAAGACCTTCCGCGCAGGACGTGCGCGACGCGCTCAACACGCCGAGCACCGGCCTCTCGCCGCAGCGCGCGATGGAAGTCGCGCGCGCGGTGCTGCCGCGCAACACCATCGCGACCTGCGACGCCGGCGCGAGCCGGCTGCTGGTCGTGCAGAAATGGGAAGCCTACGGGCCGCGCGAATTCCTCACCTCCAACGGGCTCGGCTCCATGGGCTACGCCGTGCCGGGCGCGCTCGCGGCCCGCATCGCCTTTCCGGATCGGCCGGTCGTCGCGTTCACCGGCGATGGCGGCTTCCTGATGACGATCGCGGAATTGCAGACCGCCCAGCGCGAGAACCTGCCGATCATCGTCTTGGTGTTCGACGACCAGGAGATCGGCCTCATTCGCGTCAAGCAGGAGATCAAGGGCATTCCGCCGCATGGCGTGCATCTCGGCGGCGTCGACTGGGAGAAGCTCGCGCATTCGTTCGGCGCCGATGGCGTCGTGGTGGACACCGAGCAGGGCTTGAGCAATGCGCTCAGCGCCGCGCTCAAGTCCAAGCGCACGACCGTGATCGGCGTGCGCATCGATGCGTCCGGCTATGTGGCGCAGTTCAATGCGCTGCGCGAGCTGTGAGCAGAAGCCACAGACCCGCCATGACGCGCCGTAAGTTCCTGCGCTTGGCGGCTGGCGCGATCGCGCTGCCTGCGTTCGCACGCAGGACGTTGGCGCAGACTCTGGCGCAAGCCTATCCGGCACGGCCGCTGCGCCTGATCGTGCCGTTTCCACCCGGCGGACCGACTGACCTCGTGGCGCGGCCGCTGGCGCAGTCGCTGGCAGACCAACTCGGCCAGCCGGTCGTGATCGAGAACCGCGCGGGCGCCGGCGCCACCATCGGCACCGAGGTCGCGGTGCGCGCTCCGCCGGACGGTTATACCCTGCTGATGAGCGCATCGAGCAGCGCGATCGCGGCCTCGCTCTACGACAAGCTCAGCTACAATTTCATCCGCGACATTGCACCGGTCGCAGGCCTCGTCCGCTTTCCGCAGGTGCTGGTGGTGCATCCATCGATTCCGGCGAAGACCGTTCCGGAGCTGATCGCGCATGCCAAGGCCAATCCGGGCGCGCTCAACTTCGCGTCACCGGGCGCCGGCACCGGACCGCATGTGACCGGCGAGCTGTTCAAGATGCTGACCGGCGCCGCGATGGTGCACGTGCCTTATCGCGGCGTCGCGCCCGCGATGACCGATCTCGTGGCCGGACAGGTGCAGGTGATGTTCGTGGTTCCGGTCGGGCTTCTCGAGCATATCGAGAGCGGCCGGCTGCGCGCGCTGGCGGTGACGACCACCACCCGCTCGCGTCTCCTCCCGCAACTGCCGACGGTCGACGAGGCCGTGCCGGGCTATGAGGCGAGCACATGGTTCGGCGTCGGCGCGCCGGGACAGACGCCTGCAGAGATCGTCGAGCGGCTCAATCGCGAGATCAACGCCTGCCTCGCTGAGCCGGCGATGAAAGCACGCCTTGCCGATCTCGATGGGACGACGCTCGTCGGCACGCCCACGGATTTCGTGAAGCTCATCGCCGAAGAAACCGAGAAGTGGAGCAAGGTGGTGAAGTTCGCCGGCATCAAGGCGGAGTGATGAGGCGACGCCAGAATGTACGTTGTTGGCCCAGGCATTAAGCAGGACCCGTTTCGCCGCTGGTCATTGCCTGATCGCGTTTTCTTTGCTTGCGGCGCCTGCCACATCCTCGCCTATGCATTTCTGAAAACCTATCCAGATGCGGGATTTGCGCCGCTGTGGATCAAGCCGGCGAAAGGCTTCACCGGCAACCATATCGTCGTCGTGCGCAACGACATGGCCTTCGACTATCATGGATTCTCACGCTGGAGCCGCCTGCGCGCGCACATAGTCGCGAAGGCCAATCGCTGGTGGCCGGGTTGGTCAGCCGAATTGATCCCGCTCCCGATGGACGTGCTGATCTCGGAATCAAAGTCGCGTGAATATGAGGGACTGTGGCTGCGCGAGCCCCGACAGTTCCTGCACGACGCAATGCCCAGGGCGGATCAATTTCTCCGTCGATTTCGCCGGCCGCCGGATTAATCAAACGGCGACGCGAAGAAACAATAAGCCCGGCCGGACGATCACGCCGGCCGAGCCGATGACGCCTTCCGCTATCCGAAAGTCACACGCCGAACTGTTCCAGGCGCGCTTCGATCTCGGGTTGGGTGTAGGTCGGATAGGCGGCTTTGATATGCGCCCACAGGCGATTGCGGCGCTCGATGTAGGCTTGCAGAATTTTCATTTGATGGTCGCGCATCTGATTGATCATCGATCCCTCCAATTCGATGTTCACTCTCGCGCACGCATTAGAAACAAAAGTTTCGAAATGGAAACCGTAACCTTAATCGTTGGTTAATCGGCACCCCCGTTTTTGCACCTGCGTCTTTACCAAATCGTAAGGTTGCGATCGCGGCACGACCGAAATGTGCTATCATGTTCTCGATGCGGCGGACGACCCCCGGAGTGGTGTGGAGGCTCCCCGTCCGAGCGGTGTCTGCAGATCAAGTCCTGCTTCAGGCAGGAGACGAGCGCCCGGTCGCACCCGGGCGCTCGACAATTATGGGCCTTGCTTGGTCGCTTTACCTCTAGACTCGCGCGCTCACTTGTCGAACAGCGCGAAGGTCCACAGCGACGCACCATAAGACACGTTTCGCAGATTCGGATCGCCGCTGCGCTCCGCGTAGACGCCGCCAAGCCCGCTGATCACGGTGACGTACTGCTTGCCGTCCTTCTGCCAGGTGATGGGCTGGCCGACGATGCCGGACGGAGTCTGGAAGCTCCACAGCACTTTACCGTTCTCGGCGTCGAGCGCCTGGAGCTCGCCGGTCATCACGCCGGTGAACACGAGATCGCTCGCCGTCACCATGGTGGAGGAGTAGTTCGGGCTCTTGTACGGCGTTTCCCATTTCGACTTGCCGGTCATGGGATCGACCGCCTTGAGGTAACCGCGAACGTTCGGATCGTCGAGCACGACGGTGCGCTTCACCGTCGGAGTGCCGGCCGGCTTTCCCGGCTCGAGCTTCGGCGGCTCGGGCGCCTCATATGTCATGCCGATATTCAGCGTATTGATGTAAAGGAGCCCGGTGCGCGGGCTGAACGACGCATGCTGCCAGTTGGTCACGCCCGACACTGACGGCCACACGGTGACGTTCTTGCCTTCGACCGCACCTTTGAACACATCGGTGATGATCGGCCGCCCGGTCTTCAGGTCGACGCCGCTCGCCCAGTTCACCCTGCCGAAGGCATTAGCCGCAAGCAGCTTGCCGTCCTTGGCATCCAGCACATAGAGGAAGCCGTTGCGGTTAGGCTGCATCACGACCTTGCGCGCGGTACCGCCGACATTGACGTTTCCGATGATCGGGGTCTGCACCGCGTCGTAGTCGAACGGATCCTGCGGCGTCGTCTGGTAGTACCAGACGCGCTCGCCGGTCTTCGGCCGCACCGCGAACACCGCGTTGGTGAAGAGATTGTCGCCCTTGCGGGCGCGCGCGTTCCAGGGCGCGGGATTGCCGATGCCCCAATAGACAAGATCGAGCTCCGCATCGTAGGTGCCGGTCACCCAGCTCGAGCCACCACCGGTGAGCTGTGAATCGCCTTCCCAGCTGTCGGAGCCGGGCTCGCCCTTCGCCGGGATCGTATAGGTCCGCCACAGATGCTTGCCGGTCTTGGCATCATAGCCCTCGAGCAGGCCCCTATGAGAGAACTCGGCGCCCGCGACGCCGGTGATGACTACGCCGTTGACGATGAGCGGCGCGCCCGTCATGGCGTAGCCGTTGGCAGTGGTGACCGGATCAGGCGACTTGGTGGTCCAGGCCTCCTTGCCGGTCTTGGCATCGAGCGCGACAAGGCGGTTGTCCATCAGCGCCCGGATGATCATGCCCTCGTAGATCGCGGCGCCGCGATTGACGATGCCGCAGCAGACGACCCTGAGGGTCTCCGGCGGATATTCATGCGCCACCCGCCAGATCGCCCTGCCGGTCAGGGCATCGACTGCGGCCGTCGCATTGTGAGTGGTGACGTAGATCACCCCGTCCTTGACGATCGGGAAGCCTTCCCCACCCTGCAGATCGTTCAGCGAATAGGACCACACCGGCACCAGCTTGCCGACGTTCTGCTTGTTGATCTGGGTCAGCGAGCTGTAGCGCTGGCCCTGGTAGCCCATGCCGTAGACGAGCACGTCGTCCGGCGTGTTGGCGTCGTTCTTCAAGTCCTCGGCAGTCTGTGCGAGCGCCACCAGCGACGTGGTCGCACACAACACAGCGGCAAGAAGTCCTGACTTGATCATGGCATGTCCTCCCGATGACGGCTCGTGACGGCCCATTGAGAGGTTAGTCGGTTTTGCCTTGGCGGCCAATCAGCATCCGCAATCGGCGATGCCGCGATCTTGGTGCCAACCTCACGCGATCGAGCGCACCACGCCGCCATCGACCCGCAGCGCCGCGCCCGTAGTGGCCGAGGCGAGCGGCGAGCAGACGTAGACCACCATGTTCGCCACCTCCTCCGGGGTCGCCAGGCGGCGGATGATCGAGCTCGGCCGTCCCTCCGCGATCAGCTTCGCTTCGCGTTCCTTCTGCGAGAGCTTGCTGCCCTCATTGAGCTTGTCGAGAAAATCGACCACGCCCTCCGAGCGCGTCGGCCCGGGCAGCACCGCGTTCACGGTGACGCCCGTTCCGGCGACCGATTCGGCAAGCCCGCGCGAGATTGCAAGCTGGGCGGTCTTGGTCATGCCGTAGTGGATCATCTCGACCGGAATGTTGAGGCCCGACTCGCTCGAGATGAAGACGATGCGGCCCCAGTCGCGCTTGACCATCGCAGGGCAGGTAGTGGCGCGAAAGCCGCACGCCGCTCATCACATTGACGTCGAAGAAGCGATGCCAGTCGGCATCCGTGATCTCGACGAACGGCTTGGGCTCGAAGATGCCGAGATTGTTGACCAGAATATCGGCATCGCCCGCGCGTTTGATGAAAGTCTCGACACCCTCCGCCGTGCCGAGGTCTGCCGCAATGGCCTCGACTTTCGCCTGCGGCAACGTCTGTGTGAGCCGCTTCCTGGCGGCCTCGGCCGATTGTTCGCTGCGCCCGTTGAGGACGACTGCCGCGCCTGCTTCTGCAAGCCCGCGCGCAATGGCGAAGCCAATTCCGGCGGTCGAGCCGGTGACGATGGCCCGTTTTCCGTCAAGCTCGATCTGCATGGGTCAGCTCCGCAATGTGACTGACCGCGATCTATTCCCGCGATGCTCAGCCGCAATCGCGCGCGGCGCTGGGCGGCCATGCACACGGGCATTGGTAGGCGCCCGGGCAGCCCGCGCGGCTGGCCGCCCGCACAAGATCGCCGTGTCAGCGCGCCGCGTAGGTCTTGCTAACCCGTTCCTGCCATTGGTGACCGTGAACGTGCCGTCCGTGCTGCGCCGACACCTTGATCCAGAACGCCGGCCCGTTGTGGGCGGGCGGCGGCGGTGCGTTCGGGCCCGGCGGCGGAGCCGCGATCGGAGCGATCGGCATCGCCGCCGGCGGCTCGTCGGTCGAGGTTGGCGATGAACATTCCGGGCACCGTGTATTCCTGACCGCTGAGCTGCGAGAAATGGATCTGCCAGAGATCCTCGAGGCCGGGCGACGAGTAGCAGCACCTTCATCGCGTCGGGCTGGCCGCCCTTGCGGGTGCCGTTGTTCATGATGGCGACGCGCGGCGCGGAGCGCGTGCACCAGAACTTCCGAGTTCGAGATCGGCCTGGCCGTGATGCGACACGACGAACAGATCGACCGTGCCGATCCGGTTCATCGGGCACATCAGGTCGAATTCCTTGTTCCAGGTCAGGTCGCCGAGATGAGCGATGCGGAACTTCCCGAACGTGATGACGCTGCCGACCGACTGCGCGTTCTCGGTCGGGTCGACTTCCTGCGGCTTGAAGGCTGGCGCAGTACGGATTGGCGCCTCCCGCCGCCCGGCAGCGGGCGTCTTGATCGCTTCACCAGCCGAGGTGACGATGCGCCAGTCGAGGCCGGCGACCGCGATCGTGTCGCCGGGTTTCGCGACCGTGTGCTTCGCTTTGCCGTAGAGCGTCCGGATAGACCTTGCTGAGGAACTCGTCGATGATCGGAGCTGGGCTGCACGTTCGGCCCGTGATCGATGAAGTGGCGGATCGGGATGCGCTTCGCGAGCTCCGCCATGCCGCCGAAATGATCGCCGTGCCAGTGCGTCGTGATCAGATGATCGATCTGCGTGAGGCCGGCATCCTTGACCGCCGCCATGATGCGATCGGCGTCGCGCGCGGCCGCCGGCGCCGACATTGCCGGAATCGATCAGCACCGATTCGCCCGACGGCGAGACGAACAGCGTGGCATTGCCGCCCTCGACGTCGACCACGTAGATGTCGAGCGTGGTGCGTGTCTGCGCGGCGGCGCCCTGCAGGCTGATGATCAGCGCCGGCAAGGCCAAGGCCGTCGCGAGCGACAGATTGATGCGCATCGAATTCCTCCTGATTGATGTGTTCGCTTGTACTACCGCGCCACCGGCTTGAAGTAGCGTGTATCCGGCGGCGGCTGATCCTTGCGCGCTGGCATCAGATAGCCGTCGCCGCTGATCATGTAATTCTCGGTACCGACGAAGACGTGGTTGTTGCCTTCCGTGCAGGCGTTCTCGGACCAGATCACCTTCTCGCGCTCGAGCCGGTAGCGCTTTGTGGTCGACCAGGGCCGCGTCAGCGCCGGGTCGATGGTGGTGATCTCGTTGACCAGGTCGTCCGGCTTCGCCTTGTCGAGATAGAATTTCTCCTTGATGACAGTCAGGTTATCCTTGTGGAAGGGAATACCGCTGTTGTCATAGGTGTGCGGGCCGCGCAGGTTCCTGGTCTCCAGCTCGAGCGTGTCGTAGCGGCCGTCGCCGTCGGTGTCGCTCCACTCGCCGATGGAATAGCCGACGAACGTCGGCTCGTCGTCTTTGGGAAAGTCGCGCCCATCCGTATAGATGCGGCGCGGAAGGCCGTTTGAGTTCTCGAACAGCACGTAGGTGATAGTGGGCGTGATGATGAACTCGAGCGGAAAGATCGTGGTCATCGCGCGCGGCATGCCGAGCGGCAGGCAGCGCGCGGTGGTGTCGGCGCCCTGTCCGCCGGCAGCCTGATCCGCCATGCTGGCTTCGTGCACGGCGCGATATTCCTCGGTCAGCGGCGCCTGCTGGCCGCGGCCGGACGGCTTGGTCGAGTCGTAGCGCGGCGGCCCGGTTTCGGCACGGCGGCGCTGGCCGCTCCAGTCCGGGTATTTCGACAAGTCCTGCGCGACGACATCGGTCGTCGACATCACGAGCAGAAGCGCGATTGATCCGAGCGCCCATGTGCCACGCATGATCTTCCTCCTTCTGGCCGACGGAGAAATTTGTTACTCGGTACAGCTAGCGTGAGCCCACCGTGCTCAGCGTCAGCTCGTTGCGGATCACCTTGCCGCCCTTCATCACGAACTTCACGCGCTGCAGCTCGGTGATGTCGGCGAGCGGATCGCCGGACACGGCGACGAGATCGGCGAACTTGCCCTTCTCGATCGAGCCGACCTGGTCCTCCCATCCCAGCACCTCGGCATTGATGATGGTCGCCGGACTGGATGGCGCGCGCCGGCGTCATGCTGCGCCTGCTTGACCAGCGCCTCGAACTCGAGCGCCTGCGTGCCGTGCGGGAAGGTCGAGCCGTCGACGCCGCTGCCGACCATGATCTTCATGCCCTTGGTGGCGGCCGCCATGGTGACCGCCTTCTCGAAGATCGGGATCATCCGGTACTTGCCGCCGGTGTTCTTGTTGTCGTTGTCGTCCATGTAGGGCTCGGTGTAGCGCTGCAGCGTCGGATCGTAGGCGAGCCTCTTTGCCACGATCATGTTGGCCTGCTCCTGGGTCAGGCCGAAGGCGTGCTCGATGGTGTCGCAGCCGGCCACGATGGCGTTCTTCAGTCCCTCGCCGCCGAACACGTGGCAGCCGGTCTTCTTGCCGAGGCGATGAGCCTCGTCGATCAGCGCCTGCAGCACCGGCAACGGATAGGTCGTCACATAGTTGACGTCGCCGGTCGGCGTGAAGGAATAGGCGCCGCCGGGAACAGCTTGATCCAGTCCGACGCCACGCTCGACGTGCTCGCGCACGGCCGCGCGCGCCTTCCTCGGCCGAGCTGACCACGGTTGCTGGCCAGCGGATTGGCCGGGACGTTCGCCGGCAGCGGCGCCGGCCCCAGACGATGCCGCGCCCCGACACCTTGAACCGCGGACCGTCGATGCGGCCTTCGTTGATGGCGTTGCGGATATCGACGTCGGCATAGCCGTTGCCGTGCGAGCTCATGTCGCGCGCGCGGGTGAAGCCTGCGCGCAGGTCGGCCTGCAGATTGTGGATCGCGATCGAGGTCGAGGCTCCGCGCGACATGCCCGGCTTTGGCGGTGTTGAACATGTGCGTGTGCGCGTCGATCAGGCCGGGCAGCACGGTGGCCTGGCTGAGATCGATCACCTGCGCGTCCGCCGGGATCTTCACCTGCGCCTCGGGCCCGACATCGGTGATGCGCTCGCCCTGCAGCACCACCACCTGGTTGGTCAGCATCTGGCCGCTCTTGCTGTCGAACAGGCGGCCGGCGCGGATCGCCACCACGCCGGCGGGCGCTGCGCATTGAAAGGAGCCACCTTCAGGCCCGAAGCAAGGCTTTGCTCCGGCTCCTCGCCAGGGTCCGGCCGCTCCCCCCTCCTGCGCCCACACTGCGGTCGCGAGCGCGGTCGAGACCCCAATGCCAATTGCGGTCGATTTCAACGCGGCTGTGTATCGCATCGGAACTCCTCCCATGTTTTGAATTCTTATATTCGGACCCGGCGAGCGAGCGGGCCGCCAGGTTACGCGGACTATACAGGATCGCACCCAGACTCTCTACCGTCGTCCCCGCGAAGGCGGGGACCCATACTCCGCAGCGAAGCGATGTGGCATGGCCGGCGATAACAGCAGCCTTGGTGGTTATGGGTCCCCGCCTTCGCGGGGACGACAACCGATAGGGCAGAGCAGTTACGGCAAAATTATTTGGCTCCCATACCGGGCTGCCGGAATAATTCCGAGCGGCCTCCCGCCTGTCGACGATATGGGTGTAGGATTGCGTGGGGCGTCGTCAAAAACAATTGCTCAAGGGAGGTTCCCATGCGTCGGCAAGCCAGGCTCTTCGGCGTGCTCGTCTCCACCATCGTAGCCAGTAGCGCGACAAGTTTCGTCACAAGCTCGCCCGTGTTGGCGCAAGCCAACGGCAAATACTTCGCGCCGAAGGATCAGGTCATCGCCATCAAAGCTGGCCTCGATGTTCGATGCGAAGGCCGGCACACTGGTGAGCAATCCGGTGGTGCTGATCAAAGGCGACCGTATCACCGACGTCGGCGCCAACGTGCAGATTCCGGAAGGCGCGCGCGTGATCGATCTCGGCGCCGCCACCATGATGCCCGGCATGATCGATGCGCATGTGCACGTGAACACCGGCGGCAATGCCGCAAGCCTCGCGGCGCGCGCCTTGCGCGCGCTGGCCAACGCGCAGATCGATCTCGATGTCGGCTTCACCACCGTGCTCGACATGGATTCGCGCGGCGGCTTCTACACGGTCGACCTGCGCGACGCGATCAACAACGGCAGCGTGCGCGGCCCGCGCATGCAGGTGGTCGGCCAGTCGCTCAATCCGCGCGCCACCAACTACTATCCCGACAATCAGTCGGTGCGCATCCTACGAGGGCTATACCGAAAACAAGAACGTCAACGGGCCGTGGCTCGCGCGCTCAGCGGTGCGCGAGGCGAAGCTGCATGGCGTCGACTACATCAAGATCTACACCACGCAGGACTTCGCCGGCACCGAGCACATGTGGAAGCCGGACGCGACGCTGGTCAACAGTCCGTCGCTGACGCCGGAGGAGGTCAATGCCATCGTGGATGAGGCGCACCGGCTCGGCCTCAAGGTCGCATGCCATACCTACGGCGGCGAAGGCATGCACAGCTGCATCAATGCCGGCGTCGACGCGCCCAATCATCTGCTCGAGCTCGATGACGCGGACGTCAAGGTCATGCTGGCGAAGAAGCTGCCGTTCGTGCCGACGGTCGACGATCTGGTGGCGCTCGAGCAGGCCGACCTGCGGGAAACCGGCGGCCGCAATTCCCGCCTGAAGCTTCTGGAGCAGGCGGTCACGGCGCGCGGTTGCGGCCGGCATTCCGATCGTGTTCGGCAGCGGCGCCACCTCGGTGTCGATCCCGCACGGCAAGCAGGCCGGCCAGTTCAACTACTACGCCAAGTGGGGCCTGAGCCCGGCGCAGTCGTTGCAGACTGCCTATCTGCCCGCCGCCCGCATGCTGAACTATGACTGGGAAAACCACATCGGCACGATCGAGAAGGGCAAGTTCGCCGATATCATCGCGGTGCCTGGCAATCCGCTCGCGGACCTTGGCTTGATGAGCCGGGTGCAGTTCGTGATGAAAGGCGGAATGGTGATGCGCAACGAGATCAGCCGTTGAGCGCAGGACTGCTCGAACGATTGCGCGCGAAACCTGAACAGGAGGACACACATGCTGCAACGAAGCTCGATTGTCGGCGTAGCGATGCTGGCCGCGTTGATGTGCATGGGCGCAAGTGCAGGCGCACAGGACACCAAGAAGATGCCGGAGGACTGGGACGGCCTGTGGGGCCGCGGCAGCCCGGTCGGCGCATGGGACCCGAGCAAGCCGCCCGGACCGCGGCAGGAGGCGCCGCTTACGCCCGAATACCAAGCGATCTATCAGTCGAACCTCGCCAAACAGCGCGCCGGCACGTTCTTCGACATCAAGGGCATTTGCGGCCCGGTCGGCATGCCGCGCGTGATGATCCTCTATGAACCGATCGAGGTCGTCATCAAGCCGAAGACCACCTACATGCTGGCCGAGTTGATGAGCCCGCTCCGCCGCATCTACACCGACGGACGCGATTTCCCGCAGGGCGAAGCCGACGCACTGCGGAACTTCAACGGCTACTCGATCGGCAAATGGTCCGACACCGACAACGACGGCGTCTACGACACGCTCGAGATCGAGACCCGCTACACGCAGGGACCGCGCCTGTTCGATTCGAGCGGCATCCCGCTGCACCAGGACAACCAGACGGTCGTGAAGGAGAAGCTCTATCTCGACAAGGCCGACCACAACATCCTGCGCGATGAGATCACCACCATCGACAACGCGCTGACGCGGCCCTGGACCGTGAGCCGGTTCTATCGCCGCGTCACCAACCCGATCTACGAGGAATACAACTGCACCGAGGACAATCGCTGGATCACCATTGGTGACAAGCTCTATCTGCTCGACGGCGACGGCTATGTGATGCCGATCCAGAAGGACCAGCCGCCGCCGGACCCGAAATATCTGCAGAAGTATTTCAACAAGGCGACGCAGTGAGGCGGATACATACGCAGCCACAATCTCCGTTCGTCCCCGCGAAAGCGGGGACCCAGAAGCCAGATGTTCATATCTCAAAGGCTGGATCCCCGCTTCCGCGGGGATGAACGGAGCGTGGGGCGCACAAACAACACCAAAGCCCCGGGGGCCTCCTCCGGGGCTTCGCATTTTGCGGCGCCTGATCGACGACTTATCTCGTCTCCTCCACGCGCGCGGTCGTCACCGGGCCTTCGCCGATGATCAGAAGCGTCACGTCCTCATCCTTGGCACCGTCCCAATGCACGCGATTGCCATAGTGCGTGACAAACGAGCCAGGCTTGATCGGGACCGTGAGATTGTCGGGATCGAACTTGTCGCCGGTGCCGACCCACCAGGTGCCTGACAGCACCATGGTATAGAGCGGCACCGTATGAACGTGCGGGCGGCTGAAGCCGGCGCCGCCCTTAGGCAACATCAGCATCTGCACAAAGACCCCGCGCTTGTCCGAGTCACCGGCCAGATTCGCGAGCCGGAAAACGCCATGCTCCTGCCACGGGATCTGGTCGGGAAGCACAACAGTCGCGGCCGAGGGGTCGCCTCCCGCCCACGGGCCGTTGCTCTTCGGGACTTCGACGCTGCCTCCAGGGCCGATGCCGGCGATCAGGTAGGAGCCGCCTTCCTCCTTGTTGCCGCCCCAATGGACCTTCGAGGCATGATCGATCATGAACGTTCCCTTCGGAACGTGATGGGCGTGCGCGACGTCCACCACCGGTCCGGTGCCATGCCACGAGGCGCCGTCGATCACGGTGATGAAGCGGTCGTTGGGATGATAGTGCGGATTGCCGAAGCGGCCGGGCTTGAACTTGTTGATGTAGATGTAGAGCTCGCCCGCCTTGCTCGGATCGCCATGCAGATTGACCTGGTTGGTGGCGACCCGGTCGGTCGGGTCCCGCCATTTGAACTGCTCAGGTGTCACAACGGAAACGGCCGCCGGATCAAGCTCGACAGCGTTGGCGGTCGTCGTGAAGCTCATGACGGCGGCCAGGATGGCAAGCGCGAGGTACGACAGCGGATGCTGCGTGGTCATTGGCTCCTCCCAGTATCGACACTTTTTGCACGCGGCGTGCATGACGCCTCGGCCGGTGCCGCTTCAGAGTGAGCTTAGCTTGTCCGCAGGTCTGTCAAAAGCAGGATCGGCGCCGTTTATAATGTGGCGGACGGACTATCACCGCGCTCGACATCGCCCAGGAAACGCACGACCGCATCGTTGAAGATCTCGGGGTGCTCGATGTTCGAGATGTGCCCGGCCTGCTCGATCGCGAGGAAGCGCGAGCCCTTGATGGCAGCATGCATCTGCCGCGTGTTCTCAGGCGGCGCGCCATGATCCTCGCTGCCGCAGATGAGGAGCGCCGGACGATCGATCTCGCCGAGCCGATGGCCATAGTTGAGCCGCGCGAGCGCGGCTGCACAGCCGCGATAGCCGAGGTCCGAAGTGTCCCGGATCATCGTCTCCATGCGCGTGATCACCGCCGGATTGCGTTCGGCCAGACCTTCGCTTGACCAGCGGCGCACCGTTGAGGCGACCACCGCCTCAATGCCGCCTTGCCGCACCTCCTCGGCACGCGCGTGCCAGGCCGCGGTGAAATCCGGCGTCGTGGTGTGACGCGAATTCGGCAATGACAGCGCTCGTGATCCGCGTCGGATGATCGAGCAGCATGCCGAGCGTCACCATGCCGCCCATCGAGAGCCCGCCGAAATGGCATTGCGCGATGCCGAGCACGTCGAGAATGCCGACCGCGTCGGCGACCAGCATGTCGAGCGAGTAGTCGCCTTCGGTCGCCGGCGAGCCGCCATGACCGCGCGCGTCATAGCGCAGCACGCGGTAGTGATCCTTGAGCGCCTCCGTCAGCTCGTCCCACATCGTCAGGTCGGTCGCGAGCCCATGAGCGAGCATCACCCAGGGCCCGCGGCCGCCGTCGACACGGCAGTGGAAGGTCGATCCGTTGCCTACGATTTGCATGATGGCCCGAGGGACAGCTTGAGCCAGCTCTCATAGCAATCAGCGCGCTCGAAGCAAGGACGCAATTTTCTCTTACGGCGCCGGGCAGGCCGCGCCGGCGTCCGCCCAGGCGCGCATGATCTCGCCAAAACGAGCTTGTGTGCCGGGTGCAGGCGTGCGCCCGAACCCGGGCGTCCACGCCCATCCGACGAGCGTGTCCTCGCCGAGGTGATGCAGCAGCGCCGCCATGTCGCGGTCGCCGTTGCGGGCGCGGTCTTTGATCTGCTCGCAGATCTGCCCGAGCGAGCGGCCTTCCCACGCCATCGCGAGCGGCGCGAGATGCCACTCCGGATGGCCGGGCACATGCGCCGGATCGAAGTTCGCCGGTCCGTGGCAGGTGTTGCACGCAAGCGTCGGGGCGCCATGACCGTCGGCGCCGCGCACGACCAGTGGCTGGTGCGGCCGGCGCTGATCGGTCTGGCGCGGGCTGTCGCCGGCGGGATGGCAGTTCACGCAGCGCGGATGCTGCAGCACCTTGCCGGCCTCTTGAAACAGCGCGATCGCGCGGGCGTTGCGATCGGCAATGCCGGCAAAGTCGGTGATGGGGCGCAGGTCGCCGGCGGCGACCTGCGGCTGTGCAGGTGCGTCATGCAGCGCGATCGACAAGGTTGCCGTCAAAAGAGCTGCGGAGAAAATTGCGACACCTTTGTTCATCACACCGTCCCCCGTACGATCGGCAACCGCCGCGAGCGCCCAAGACCGAGACGCGCCATGGCGTTTGCGACGGCGGGTCCGATGGGCGGAACGCCCGGCTCTCCCACGCCGGTCGGCTTCTCGGTCGAAGGCAGGATCGTGACCTCGACCTCCGGCATCTCGTGAATGCGCAACGAGCGATAGGTGTCGAAGTTGGCCGGCACCGGCTTTCCTTCGTCGAGCGCGACCTCGCCGAACAGTGCATGGCCGAGACCGAACCCAATGCCGCCTTCCATCTGGGCGCGGATGACATCCGGGTTCACCGCCACACCGCAATCGACCGCGCACCACACCTTGTGCACCCGCGGTTCACCACCCCTCTCAACCGACACTTCCGCAATCTGCGCGATGAAGCTGCCGAAGCTCTCGACCACCGCAACGCCACGCGCGCGTCCGTTCACCGGGCCTGGGCCTGACCATCCTGCGAGCTTGGCGACGGCGCGCAGCACGCCGGCTGGGCGCGGTGCATTGCTCATCATGGCGAGACGGCCCGCGACCGGGTCCTGGCCGGTCGCTTCGAGAAGCTCGTCCACAAAGCATTCGACCGCATAGCCCGTATGTGAATGGCCGACCGACCGCCACCACAGCACCGGCACGCCAACTTGCGTGGTGTGCAGATCGCAGCGGAAATCAGCGATGGCATACGGCAATTCGTCCGCGCCCTCGGCCGAGGTCGGATCGATGCCGTTCTTGATCATCGCCTCGAACGGCGAGCCCTTGAGGATCGACTGGCCGACGCTGGTGCTCGACCAGGCCGTGATCTTGCCGTCGAGCAGCCCGCCGCGGAAACGATGGACGAATAAAGCACGGTAATAGCCGCCACGGATATCGTCCTCGCGAGTCCAGACGAGCTTAACCGGCCGGCCGGGTCCGATCGCCTTGGCGCTCTCGGCGAGCTCAGCGGCGAGGTGCATGGTCTGCTGCGCGCGACGCCCGAAGCTGCCGCCGGCCAGCATCGTCTGCAGCTCGACCTTGTCGGGCGTGAGCCCGAGGACCTTCGCGATCGTCATATGCTCGCCGGTCTGCAGCTGGCTGCCGAAGCGCGCCACTGCACGCTCGCCATCCCACTGCAGAAAGCCATCGAGCGGCTCCATCGGAGCGTGCGCCAGATAGGGAAACACAAACTCGGCTTCGATCACGCGCTCGGCGCGGGCCAAGGCGGCCTCGGCATCGCCGTGGGCTTTCACGAGATCGCCGGGACGGCGAGCAAGTGCACGATATTCCGTGACGAGCTGATCGCTGCTGCGCCGCTCGGAGCCGCTTTCGTCCCAGGTGACGCGCAGCGCCTCCCGTCCTTTGCGTGCCGGCCAGAAGCCGTTGGCGTAGACCGCAACGCCCGACGAAATCGGTTTCACATCGACCACGCCGGGCACCGCGCGGGCGGCCTTGTCGTCGAACGATGCTACCTTGGCGCCGAACCGCGGCGGCCGTGCCACCAGCACGGTGAGCATATTCGGTTCGCGAATATCGATTGTGAACTGGGCGGTGCCGTTGGCCTTGCTCGCGCTGTCGAGGCGCGACACGGCATGTTCGCGGCCGATCAAGCGGAACGCCGATGGATCCTTGAGCGGCGGATCTGCAGGAACCGGCAGGCGCGACGCCGCTTCCGCAAACTCGCCGAAGCGTCCCTGCCGGCCCGAGGCATGACGGAGCACGCCCTGCTCGACGGTGATCTCGGATGCCGGCACGCGCCAGGCCTCCGCCGCGGCCTGCACCAGCATGGCACGCGCTGCAGCGCCCGCCTTGCGCATCTGCTCGTAGGAGTTCGCAATTGCAGTCGAGCCACCGGTTCCTTGCGCGCCGAACGCCAGGTTCTTGTAAAGCTCGGCATTCGCCGGCGCATGCTCGGCACGCACCTTCGACCAGTCGGCATCCATCTCCTCGGCAACGAGCGTCGACAGGCCGGTGAACGGACCTTGTCCAAACTCGATGTGCTTGATGAGCACCGTGACGGTATCGTCGACGCCAACCCGCACAAACGCATTGGGGACGAACGCGGCCGAGCCGCTTCCCGCCTGAAACGCGCGCGCCGCGCCCGATTGCGCGAACGCCGGCAACGGCAGCGCGACGCCGATGACGAGACCCGCCATACCGCGCAACGCCGCACGGCGTGACAGCTTGAGATCATGTGCGGTCATGTCAGCCTCCCAACGTCACGGCCGCGTCCTTGATGGCGGCGCGAATGCGGACGTAGGTGGCGCAGCGACAGATGTTGCCATTCATGGCGAGATCGATATCGCGGTCGCTCGGCTTCGGCGTCTTGCGCAGCAATGCGACCGCGCTCATCACCTGCCCGGATTGACAGTAGCCGCATTGCGGGACATCGCGCGTCACCCAGGCGCGTTGCACCGCATCGGCTTCGCGCCCGCTGAGACCTTCAATGGTCGTCACCTGCGCGGCGCCAATCGAAGCGACCGGCAGCGAGCACGAGCGCAGCGGCCGGCCGTCAAGAAAAACCGTGCAGGCGCCACACTGCGCGATGCCGCACCCGAATTTTGTGCCGGTCAATCCGATCGCATCGCGCAGCACCCAAAGGAGCGGCGTGTCGGGTTCCACATCCACGCTGTGGATGCGTCCATTCAAATTCACGTTGTAGTTGGCCATGGAAACTTGGACCTCCATCCGTCGCCGCCAGCCCACAGCGAGCTAAACAAGGTCAGTTTCCATTGGCAAGAAGGAACCCGAAAGTTCTATACTAACCGTCGGGAAACCGAGGGAACTCCGATGCAGGAACTTGGCGCAATTTGCGACTTTCCGCCGAAGAAACAGGCACTGCTGCACGAAATCCTGGGGCGGATTGCCGACAAATGGACGCTTCTGGTGATCGAGGCGCTGGATGGCGAAGGCGAGTTGCGATTTTCGGATCTTCAGCGCCGGGTCGGCAAAGTCAGTCACAAAATGTTGACGAAGACACTGCGACAGCTCGAGCGCGACGGACTGGTGACGCGCCGCATCCATGCCGAGGTTCCACCGCGCGTGGACTACAAGCTCACTGCGCTCGGCGAAAGTCTTGGCGAGTCCGTGTGCGGTATATGGATGTGGGTCGGCAAGCACATGCCCGACGTCGAGCGCGCGCGGCGTGTGTATGACCGGAAGAACGCACGACGCGACGTCAATGAAGCAACGTGATCCCGCAGTTCTCAATGGCCGCCGCCGGCCGGCGCGGCCTGAGTTGGCTTCTTCATGACGACGGCGAGCGCGGCAAGTCCGACGAAGAGCAGCGTCAGCAGGAAGAACACATCGGCAAACGCCATCACCACACCCTGCTGGTGCGTAAGCAACATGAGCTGCTTGAGCGCCATCGCCTTGGCGTCACTGCCGTAGCTCTGGAAGCGCGTGGTAAGCGCGTCGAGCGTTTCCAGCACGCCCGGACGCGACCAGGTCACCGCCTCGTGTAGGCGCGCGAGATGAAGGTCGGTGCGGTCGTTCAAGACGGTCGTGAGGCCGGCGAGGCCGACCGCGCCGCCGAGATTGCGCGTCAGGTTATAGAGGCCCGAGGCGTTCTTCACCCGCTCCGCCGGCAGCGTGCCGAGCGAGATGTTGTTGATCGGGATGAATGCGATCATCAGGCCGACGCCGCGAAAGATCTGCGGCCAGAACAGCTCCCAGAAGTCCCAGTCCTTGGTCAGCCAGGTCATCCACCAGGTTCCGATGGCGAAGAACAGAAAGCCCGCCATCAGCATCAGGCGCGGGTCAACCCTGGTCATGAGCTTTCCGGCGATCGGCGCGGTCGCGAACATGGCCAGGCCTGAGACGAACATGGTCTCGCCGATCATCAGCGCGTTGTAGCCGCGGATCTGCGCGAGATAGAGCGGATAGAGGTAAGTGAGCCCATAGAGGCCGATGCCGAGCACGAACGAGAACAGCGAGCCGAGCGCGAAATTGCGGTCCGAGAACGCACCAAGATCGACGATCGGGTCGCGCGCCATGAGCGCGCGCGCGAAGAACGCGACCGCAGAGAGCCCCGAGATCCAGGCGCAGGCCAGGACCGTCGCGTCGCCGAACCAATCGTTACGCGGGCCTTCCTCGAGCACGTATTCGAGCGCGCCGAGAAAGCCAGCCATGAAGATCAGCCCCCACCAGTCGAAGTGCTCGAACAGCTTGAAGTCCGGCTTGTCGAAATCGATCAGCGTGAAAGCCATGATGGTGACCACGATGCCGGGCCCGATATTGATGAAGAACAGCCAGTGCCAGGACAGCGTATCGGTCAGATAGCCTCCGATCGTGGGCCCGATGGTCGGCGCGAGCGTTGCCACGAGACCGATCAGCGGCGTGATCAGGCCCATGCGCGAGCGCGGAAAGATCATGAACGAGGTGGCGAAGACGGTCGGGATCATCGCGCCGCCAATGAAGCCCTGGATGAGCCGCCACACGATCATCTCGTTGATCGTAGTCGACAGCCCGCACATTAGGCTCGCGGCGGTGAAGCCTGCGGCCGAGATGGAAAAGAGAATCCGGGTCCCCAATGCGCGCGACAGAAAGCCCGAGAGCGGGATCATCACCACCTCGGCGATGAGGTAGGCGGTCTGCACCCAGGAAATCTCGTTGCTGCTAGCGGAAAGGCCGGCCTGGATCTCGGTCAGGGAGGCGGAGACGATCTGGACGTCCAGGATCGCCATGAACATGCCGAAGACCATGGCGATGAAGGCGACGAGACGGCGCGGCTCGATCCGGTCGGCGTCCTTCGCCGGCGCGGCGATCAAGTCGTTTCCGTTGGCTGTTGGATTTGCAGTGTTTGCCATTGCGGACCTCACGTCTCGACGTGCGGCCGCCTAGCGCACGCGGCGCGGCTTGGTCGTGCTCTCGGCGGTCATCACATTGCGTCTTGTTCGCTGCGACAGCGCCGGGCTTGGTGTCGACGCTGACGACGACCGACATGCCGGGGCGCAACAGGCCCTGCTCCGCCACCTCGGCCGGCACCGCGATGCGCACCGGCAGACGCTGGACGATCTTGGTGAAATTGCCGGTCGCGTTGTCGGGCGGCAGCAGCGAGAACACCGAGCCGGAAGCCGGCGCGACACTGACGACGCGTGCCTTGCAGCTTGCGGCTCGAGTAGGCGTCGACCGAGATGGCAACCGGCTGGCCCGGATGCAGATCCGCGAGCTGCGTCTCCTTGAAGTTCGCGTCGACATAGACGGCATCGAGTGGCACCAGGCTCGCGAGCCGCTGCCCGGGCTGCACCAGATCGCCGACCTGCATGGCGCGGTTGCCGATCACGCCGTCGAACGGCGCGCGGATCACGGTGAACGACAGATCGCGCTCCGCCTTGGCGAGCGCGGTCTTGAATTGATCAAGCGTGCGGAGCGCTTCGACCTGCTGTGCCTTCAGCACGTCGACGTCTGGCTTGCGCTGCTTCAACCGCTGCCTGCGCGGACTGCACGGCGGCTGCTGCCTGATCGCGATTGGCCTGCGCCTGCTCGAGCGTCTGTTGGCTCGCATAGCTGCGTGCCGCAAGGTCGCTGCTGGCGCTTGAGCTCGAGCTCGGCGCGCGTCGCGCCGGCCTGCGCCGAGACGAGCTGCGCCTTGGCCTGGTCGACGGCGGCCTGCTGCGCCGTGACCTGCTTGCCGATGCGATCGACGGTCGCTTGCTGGGTGGCGATGTTGTCGTGCGCCGTCTTGACCGCGAGCTGGTAGTCGCCGTCGTCGATGTGCGCGATGACATCGCCCTCGCGCACATGCGCGTTGTCGTCGACCGCAACGTCGGCGACATAGCCGGTGATCTTGGCGGCGAGCGTCGCGTTCTTGGCGCCCACATAGGCGTCGTCGGTCGAAACGAGATAACGGCCGGTCGTCCACCAGTAATGGCCGTACCAGCCGGCAAGGCCGAGTGCGAGCAATACGCCGAGCACGAGCGCTAGCTTCTTGGCAGTGCGACCGCGGGGCTTCGCGTCATTCACGGGAGCTTCCTTCATCGGACGAGCCAGAAGAGCTGGGAGGTTACGAGAAGGGCGAACGTCTGGTGTCGGCTTGAGGTATCCAGATACTCCAGCGTGATCCCCTTTGGCCTCTGGCGTCCCACGGTGCTGCGACGGCGGGCCTTCTGGATCGGCAGAGCTGGGCTCCGGCGGCCAATCCTGCCACCCGTCGTTTCTGGCCACATCGCCGCCAATCGATGATCGATCGTTTTCGCGGTACATGCTGATATCCCTTGAATTTCTCTGCCCAGCGGCCCTATTAGAGACAATTGACCGAACGGTTCGGTCGCTGTGCTCTTGAATATAGAACAACGACCAACCAGATCAATGACCGAACGGTTCGGTCACCATTTTGTGATGCGATGCACAACGACGCCGTGGCAAAACGGCAGAAACGGGCAGGGAAAAATGTCTAGCACTCACCTTGTGGCCGCCACGGAGCGGCAGGATCGCGCCAAGCGGCGGCAGATTATGGAGGGGGCCCGCGTCGTGTTTTTGGCGCAGGGTTTCGACGGGGCGAGCATGGGCGAGATCGCGCGGCAGGCCGGCGTCTCCAAGGGCACGCTTTATGTCTACTTCGACAGCAAGGAAGCGCTGTTTGAGGCGATCGCCGAGGAGGAGTGCCGAGCGCAGGCCGAACAAGTGTTCGCCCTCGACTCGAACGATCACGGCGTCGAAGCGGTGCTGACGCGGCTCGGCTGCGCCTTTGTGCGGTTCCTGTGTCGGCCCGAGGCGCAGTCGCCGTTGCGCACGGTGATCAGTATCGCGGAGCGCATGCCGGCGATCGGCAAGCAATTCTACGAGACCGGCCCCGCGACCGGCATCGCGCGGCTCAGCCGCTATCTCGAAGACCAGGTCGCCGGAGGCTTCCTTGTGGTCCCCGACGTCGAAGTGGCGGCGGCGCAGTTCCTCGATTCCTGTCAGTCAACGATGTTCAAGCCACTCATCTTCAACTTCGGCGGTCCGCCGACCGAAGAGCGGATCAGTCATGTGGTCGGCATCGCGGTGCGCACCTTCCTGTCGGCGTACGCACCACGTTGAGCTTCAATGCTCGTTGATCCTTGGGAGGCTTGCCGCCACAAGGCGGATTCTAAGGACTGCAGGAACGGGGCTCAGTGTTCTTGCGTAACTCGCGGGAACACCTATCTTTACTCCAAGCGAATGCGCCGGCGACCATGCGCCAACGGCGATGAGAAAGCTGCCTGAGATCCGGATTTGACGCCTGCTCGGCAACTTTTGGCAAAACGAAACCACCCAGGACGGAAAGACAAATATTATCAACCAACCTATTTCCAGCCGCGCCCCTTCACTGGTAAAATAGTATTTTTCACAAATACATAGCGCAATACCACAGCCTTAACACGCCCTTAAGTCTCATCCGCCAAAGTCGCCCCAAATCGGCACAGTCTTTTGTTGCGTCAGTTTGCGTGGAGTTGCCGTCATGCCCGAGCGCGTTCTCATCGTCGACGATGATCCCGTTCAACGCCGCCTGCTCGAGAACATCGTCACACGCACGGGCTATCAGGCGGTCGTCGCCGGAGGCGGCGACGCCGCAGTCGCGCTGCTGACTGGCGCGGATCGCTTTGATGCGGTCGTGCTCGATCTCGTCATGCCCGATCTCGACGGTCTTGGCGTGCTCGCCAAGATGCGCGAGGCTTCGCTCGCCACGCCGGTGATCGTTCAAACCGCCCACGGCGGCATCGACAATGTGGTCACCGCCATGCGGGCGGGCGCGACCGATTTCGTCGTAAAGCCGGTTGGTGCCGAGCGCCTGCAGGTGAGCCTGCGCAATGCGCTCGCCGCCAGCGCGCTCGCGGGCGAGCTCAATCGCATCAAGCGCAGCCGCGCAGGCACGCTCACGTTTCGCGACATCGTCACGCGTAGCGCGCGCATGCATGCAGTCATCCGCACCGCCGAGAAAGCCGCCGGCTCCGCCATTCCGGTGCTGATCGAGGGCCAATCGGGCGTCGGCAAGGAGCTGGTCGCGCGCGCCATTCACGGCACCGGCGATCGGCGCGTCAAAGCCGTTCGTCGCGGTCAACTGCGGCGCCATCCCGGACAACCTCGTCGAGTCGATCCTGTTCGGCCACGAGAAGGGCGCCTTCACCGGCGCCACCGATCGCCATACCGGCAAGTTCGTGGAGGCGATCGGGCGGCACGCTGTTCCTGGACGAGGTCAGCGAGCTGCCGCCGGCCGCGCAGGTGAAGCTTCTGCGCGCCATCCAGGAGAACGAGGTCGAGCCGGTCGGCGCCCGCAAGCCGGTCAGGGTCGACGTGCGGATCATCTCGGCCACCAACCGCGATCTGATCACCGACGTGATGCAGGGCCGCTTCCGCGAGGACCTGTTCTACCGCCTGCACGTGTTTCCGATCAGCGTGCCCCCTCTGGCCGAGCGGCCGGAGGACATTCCGGAGCTGGTCCGGCATTTCCTCGCCCGCTTTGCGGCTGAGGAGGGCAAGCGCATCACCGGGATCAGCGCCGAGGCGCTCACGCTGCTCTCCGCCTACCGCTGGCCGGGCAACGTCCGCCAGCTCGAGAATGCGGTGTTCCGGGCGGTGGTATTGGCAGAAGGAAGACGAGATCGGGGTCGCGGAATTCCCCCAGATCGCGCAGGCTGCGAGCGCTCTGCCGTTGCCGCCGATCGCGGCCCATGCCAAGCCTCAATTCGTCAAGCCTTGATTCGCCGAGCCTTGATTCGCCAACCCTCGATGCACCCGGCCTGGCCGCGCCTACGCCGACCGAATTGCCGGCCGACTCACTCCCGGCTGCGCTCTACGCCAAGCTCGCGCTGCTCGACGCCACCGGCGACATTCGGCCGCTGGAGGAGATCGAAGGCGAGGTGATCCGATTCGCAATCGCCCATTATCGCGGGCAGATGTCCGAAGTGGCACGACGGCTGCAAATTGGCCGTTCAACCCTGTATCGCAAGCTCGATAGCCTGGGGCTTGCGACCGAGCCCGAAAGTGGTCCTCCACAGCCCGTGGTCAACGGGTGACAGCGGGCGCAAAATCGGCGCAAACGCGCGGGAATTTGATGGCCACCCCGTTGCCTTTGCGGGCATTTTCGGGTTGAGGTCAAAGGCTTGACGCGGGTCTGACGTGGCAGGAAATGGGGCTCTTGCGGGAGTCCCTCGAATCATTGGGAGACTGCGAATGCGCGGCGATCGGTATGACCGCATCTTGGCTGGGACGGCACTGACGCTGGTACTGACGTTCTGCATCCGCGCACGCGCAGCCTGATCTGCTCGAGGCGAGGATGCCGTTGCCTGAGCAGTCCACCCTGCCGCCGCCCAGCGCCGCGGACGTGACCGGCAATACCAGCAACAGCAGCGCTACACCGGGCAGCGCGACACCAAGCAGCGCTATGCCAAACCAAGCAGCGCCGAGCGACAGCGCGGTGGCAATGCCCGAAGCAGCGCCCGATCCGCTGGCTGCGCTCGACCCCGCCGATCGCCCGATCGCCGAAAAGATGCGCGATCTGCTGACCGCCAAGATCGACAAGATCTTTCCGAACCGGAAGGAGCGCAGCGTCGTCGAGACCTTCTATCAGAACCACAATTTCGCGCCGCTGTGGTTCGAGCGCGGCGTCGTCAATGCGCGCGCCAAGTCGGCGATCGAGCGCCTGCGCGTCGCCGATGCCGATGGCCTCGATCTCAAGGACTACAAGCTCCCGAGCTTCGACGCCGTGGGCGCCGATGCGCTCGCGGAAGCCGAGCTCAAATTCACGGTGACGGTGCTGACCTTCGCGCGCCATCTGCAGGCCGGGCGTTTCCCGTAATCGCGCGTATCGGCAAGGACATCGAGATGCCGCAGCAGCCGCCGGATCCGGCGGTGGTCCTGACCACGATCGCGGATGCGAGCGATGTGGCGAAGGCGCTCGACGAGTACAGCCCGCCGCATGAGGGCTATCAGCAGGCTCAAGGCCAAGCTCGCCGAGCTGCGCGGCGCGAACGGCGCGGACGAAGAGAAGTTCGTGCGCATTCCGGAAGGTCCGAGCGTAAAGCTGCCGGCGGGAACGACGCCCGCGTGCCGCTGCTGCGCAAGCGGCTCAATGTGCCGGGCGACGAGGACAACCTGCGCTACGACAACGATCTGGTCGAGGCCGTGAAGACCTTCCAGAAGGGCAAGGGCGTCAAGGACGACGGCGTGCTCAGCGCCAACACGGTGAAGCTGCTCAACGGCGCCGCGCCGCCGCGCCGCGGCGAATCGATCGACACGATCGTCATCAACATGGAGCGCTGGCGCTGGCTGCCGCGCGACATGGGCAAGGCCTACGTGATCGTCAACATTCCCGACTACATGCTGCGGGTCGTGCAAGGACGGCCACCTGCACTGGCAGACTCGCGTGGTGGTGGGCAAGCCGAACCTGCAGACGCCGCTGCTCACCGCGCAGATGAAGTACATCACGGTCAATCCGACCTGGAACGTGCCGCCGTCGATCATCAACAACGAGTACCTGCCGGCGCTGGCAGCAGGATCCGACCGTGCTCGACCGCATGGGCCTGAAGCTCGTCAACAACCGCGACGGCTCGGTGCACATCTATCAGCCGCCGGGCGACGGCAATGCGCTCGGGCGCGTGCGCTTCAACTTCCCCAACCAGTTCCTGGTCTATCAGCACGACACGCCGGACAAGCACCTGTTCGCGCACGATACGCGCGCCTACAGCCATGGCTGCATGCGCGTGCAGGACCCGCCGAAATATGCCGAAGTGCTGCTTAACCTGGTGCGCCCGACCGAAGGCTGGACCGCCGAGCGCATCAAGCAAGATGTACGGCAGCGCCGAGTCAGGACATCCAGTTCCCGACCTTCATCCCGGTCAACCTGACCTATCAGACCGCGTTCGTGGACGACGACGGCAAGCTGCAGATCCGCCGCGACATCTACGGCTACGACGGCCGCATGCAGTCGGCGATCAAGAGCGAGCGCGGCATGGTCGAAATGGCGCAGGAGCGCCCGAAGGATAGCGGCAGCTCCTCCGCGTCGAACAAGCGCCCACGGACCGCCGACCTGCCGCCGCGCCAGGGCGGCGGCTTCTTTGAGCAGCTGTTCGGCACTCGGCACCGAGCCAGCAGCAGGTCCGGCCCGCCGAGCCGGGTGCGCTAAGTCAGCGTTAATTCCTTGTCCACAGGAAGGCTGGTGCGCGTTAACCACCCTTACGCAGACGCGGCCATTTTTTGCCACAGTCCCCCGTTAGCCATGAGGTATCGGGGGGACGGGGGACGCGCTAACGGCGCATTAACCGATCCCTAATTAAGACTGTGTTCACCATGTTCGCCGCGGTGGGGACAACCGAGGCGAACAGGCGATGTTGGTGACGGCTCACTAGCCGTTGCGGCTGGCGTTGAACACATCTTTTGACGTGGGATCGCACGTGCCGTTGAAAACTGCGCGCAGATCAGTATGGCCATCATCGCTCTCTGCGCCTCGGCGGTTGCGCCGGACTTGCCGCGCTTCTTGATTCGTCCTCGGCTGCCCAAAGTCTGCAGAACGCGACCGCCAACGGCGACACCCGCTCGCTCACGCTTCGCCATACCCACACCAACGAAAAGGTGACCATCACCTTCAAGGTGAACGGGCGCTACGACGACGAAGCTCTCAAGAAGCTCAATCAAGTCCTGCGCGATTGGCGGGAGGACCAGGCGACCAGCATGGATCCTCACCTGTTCGATCTGATCTGGGACGTCTATCGCGAGGTGGAGGCGACCGAGCCGATCGCGATCGTGTGCGGCTATCGCTCGCCCGGCACCAACGCCATGCTGCGGCGCCGCTCGAGCGGCGTGGCCAAGTTCAGCCAGCACATGCTGGGCAAGGCGATGGATTTCTACATCCCGGGCGTGCCGCTGGAGAAGCTGCGGGAAGCAGGCCTGCGCGCCTCGCGCGGCGGCGTGGGCTTCTATCCGTCCTCGAATTTCGTGCATCTCGACACCGGCAGCGTGCGGCACTGGCCGCGGATGCCGGAAGTCGAGCTCGCCAAGGTGATGGCCAAGGGGCCGATCACCGCGGTCGCATCGCGCAAGACCGACACCAAGGTGGCCTCGGCCCGCATCCCCAATCCCTTCGCCAAGCTGTTCGGCGGCGGCGAGGAAGAGGAGGATGCCGAGACCCTGGCCGCAAGTGCGCCGGCCGCTCGCACCGCCGAAGCTAAGAAGCCCGCTCCCAAAGCCAACGAAAAGACCAGCGGCAAGACCAACGACAAGACCAGACGACAAGTCGGCCGAGCGGCCCGCCGCGGTGGCGGCAGCGCCCGCCCAGCCGCAGACGGGCAGCTTCGGCCTCGCCTCCGCATCATCGCGGCCGGTCGAGTTGCGCCCCGCCCGGGCCGCGGGCCTGGTCAATGGCGGCGACAGCTCGGCCAATGCCGTGATCAGCGAGCGCGGTTTCTGGCAGACCTCGCCTGACATCAGCGCGCAGATGAGCGCCGCGGCTAAATCTGCAGCCGCCCGCGTCGCGAGTGCTGATTCGACCAGCAGCACGCCCTGGCCAGCGCCGGATCGCGCCCCAACCGGCAACACGCTCGCCTATGCGCCCGCATCGCATCCGGCGACCCCGGCGCGGCCCGTGGCTGGCAGCGCGCCGACTACCAGCACGCCATCGCCGACCCGGACGGCCCAGGCCGCCCCGACCCAGCGCGACACCACGGTCGCCGTCAAGCGCGGCGCTGAGCCGGCTGCGACGACACCGGCTCCGGCCTCGACAACCGCGCAGACACTCGCGGCCGCGCTGGCCCAGGCGAAGGCCGGTCAGCAGTTCAACGATCCGTGGATGCGCGCCATGATCGTGGCACCGAGCGCGGGTGCCTTCATGAGCACCTCGCTCCTCGGCACCACCGACTTCCGCACGCTCAGCCCCTATCTGCAGAAGCCGTCGTCATCGGTGATGATGACATTCGCGAATGATCCGCATCTCGGCATGTCGACTCAGCGATTCGCCGGAACCGCGGTCGTGTTCATCTCGACCGTGACGTTCAGCCGCCGCACCGCCGCGTTGCGCTGATCGGCGAGCGACGACGACAAGCTCATCGATTTAAACAAAGACACACGCAAGCGGGTTTTTTATTGCGTGGCGGCGCATTGTAGCGAGATGAGCTGAGCTTGAATCGCCTCTTAAATCCGCTCGTTACCGCGGAAGCGGGAAACCCAGCGTGCTCAGTGTCCTTGGTAGGAACCCAGCCGCCGTCGTCCCCGCGCAGGCGGGGACCCATAACCATCAAGATTTCGATTGTCGCTGACCCTGCCCCGTCGCCTGGCTGCGGAGTATGGGTCCCGCCTGCGCGGGGACGACAGCGGTTCACATTCTTCGGAAGCGGGCGCCTCAATTCAGCATGCCAAGCGCATGCAGATAGGTCTCGATCAGCGCCTCCTGCTCCTTGCGCTCGTTGACGTCCTGCTTGCGCATGCGCACGATCGCACGCAGCGCCTTCACGTCGAAGCCCGTCCCTTTGGCTTCGGCATAGACGTCGCGGATGTCGTCGCCGAGCGCCTTCTTCTCCTCCTCCAGCCGCTCGATTCGCTCGATGAAGGCCTTGAGCTGATCGCGCCCAAAGCTGACGGTCGCCTCTTCATCCCGGCTGCCATTAACAGCGGTCTCAGAAGTCCCAGCGGTCGCCATCGTTCACTCCTTCCGTTCACGCAACATCGCGTTCCGGCAAGAAGGATCGGGAGTCGGGCCTCAGGGTCAAGCGCACGCCGCCGTCATCCACAACGGTAGACTGCGACCGTGGACAATCAGTGTTTCGGCCTTGCTTTTTCAAACGTGGCGAGCTTCTCCGCGCCGGCCTCTTTCTGGTACTTGGCCTTCCAGTCCTCAAACGGCATGCCGTAGACCGCCTCCCGGCTCTGGTCCTTGCTCATCGGCACGCCGTTGGCGTCGGCGGCCTCCTTCATCCAGTTGGAGAGGCAGTTCCGGCAGAAGCCGGCGAGGTTCATCATGTCGATGTTCTGCACGTCGGTGCGGGTGCGCAAATGCTCCAGCAGCCGCCGGAAGGCGGCCGCCTCGAGCTCGGTGCGAGTCTTGTCGTCCATGGCCGGTTCTCCGCGTTATGTCTCCGCAATGGGGTCGGCCCTCAAGATAGTCGCGCGACGCGCCCCCTGCCAGCCATGAAAAAGCCCGCCGCACACGAGGCGCGGCGGGCCCTGACTTGTTAAGTCTGGCTACGCCAGCGCCGTCTTCACGCGCGCGGACGACATCGGCAGGTGGCGCAGCCGCTTGCCGGTGAGCTGGAACACCGCGTTGCCGATCGCGGGCGCCACGCACGGCAGGCCGATCTCGCCCATCCCGGTGGGCGGGTTGTTGGTCGTGAGAATGCGCGTGTGGATCTGCGGCACATCGCTCATCCGCAGCACGTGATAATCGCCGAAGTTCGATTGCTGCACGGCGCCATCCTTGACGGTCAGCTCCTCCGACAGCGCACCGCTCAGTCCGTAGATCACAGCGCTTTCGATCTGGGCGAGCGCGTTATCGGGATGGATGACGAGACCGGGATCGGCCGCAATCCAATAGTTGTGCACCTTGATCTTGCCGGTCGCTGCGATCGATGGAAATCTCCGCGATGCCGGCCGTCAGCGTGTCGTGATAGTCGGCAAACGCAAGCCCGAGCGCGCGGCCCGGCCGCTTGCGCTTCCAGTCCGCCATCTCGGCCACCGCCTTGATCACCGCGCTGGCGCGCGGATGATTCTTGGTGAGCTCGAGCCGCATCGCGAGCGGATCGACGCCGCGCGCGGCCGCGATCTCGTCAACGAACGATTCGCTGACGAACTTGTTGTAGCCCGCCCCGATGCCGCGCCAGGCATGCACGCGCATGCCCCGCTGCTCGCGTACAGCTTCGGCCCGGATGTTGGGGATGGTGTAGAACTCCTGCTCCATACCGCGCCAGCCGATGATGTCCTTGCCACCGGTTGCCTGGAAGCGTGGCGGCGCCGCCACCGCATCGACGTTCTCGGCCACGAGCCGATGATGCCAGCCCGTGAGGTTGCCCTTGTCGTCGAACCCTGCCTTGAGGACATGATGCGTCATCGGACGCGGCCGCGCGGCTGCGATATCATCCTCGCGCGTGAGGATGAGCTTGACCGGCTTTTTGACGATGTTGGCGATCACTGCCGCCTGCACCGGCGCGTCCGGCCAGATGCGCCGGCCGAAGCCGCCGCCGAGCAGCTGCAGATTGATCTTGATCTTGTCGGGCGTGGTCTTGAGCACGCCGGCCACCACCGCTGCGGCGAGCGGCTGCACCTGCGTGCCGACCCAGATCTCCGCCGACTGCCCGTCCTCCGAGACCTGGGCGACGGCGTTCATCGGCTCCATCTGGGCGTGATAAGTGTGCTCGGACCAGTAGGTCGCTTCGATCGTCTTGGCGGCACCGGCGAGCGCCTTGGCGGCATCGCCGACGTTGTACCATTCCTTCGCCTCGACATTGGGATCGGCGCCCTTCTGGGCGTAGTCGGCTTTCGCCTTTTCCGAATCGAATGGCGCGGCCTTCGCTTCCGACGTATTCCACGCGACCTTGAGGGCATTGCGCCCCGTGCGCGTCGCCTCGACCGTGTCGCCGACCACCGCTACTCCGAACGGAAGCGGAATCACGCGCGTCACGCCCTTGATCTTCATCACCTCGTCGGTGTTGACGGTCTCGGCCTTGGCGCCATCCATCGGCGTCTGCAGCACGCTGGCGTAGACCATGCCCGGCACCTGCACATCGATGCCATAGCGGGCCGTGCCGTTGACCTTGGACGGCACGTCGACACGCTTGAGGTCCTTGCGGCCGATCAGCTTGAACTGCGACGGCTTCTTGAGATCGGCCTCGGCCATCTTCGGCAGCTCGGCCGGCACTTTCGCGAACTTCGCGACGTCGCCATACGAGATGCGCCGCCCGGACTTGCGATGGATCACGGTGCTGCGGTCGGTCGTCAGCTCGGCGGCCGGCACCTTCCACTGCTGCGGCCACGTTGTCGATGAGCACTCTGCGCGCCTGCGCACCCGCGAGCCGCAGCGGCATGTAATAAGCCGGCACCGAGACGCTCGCGAGCGTCACCTGCGCACCGGGAAACATCTTGTGGACGCCGCCATAGAGCCCCGGATTGTTCGGCGCGAACTCGCATTTGACTTTCGACCAGTCGGCGTCGAGCTCCTCCGCCAGAATGAGCGGCAGCGAGGTCAGCACGCCCTGCCCCATCTCGGAGGTCGGACAGAGAATTGTGATCGCGTTGTCGGTGCCGATCGTCACCCAGGCGTTGAGCTTCGTGCCCTCGGCGGCAAACGCCTCAGATGCGCGACCGAGCATCGCGCCGCCAAGCGTGAAGGAGAACGTCAGTCCGGCGACGCCTTTGACGAAGCTGCGACGGCTGACGGCCGTGTCGAGCGTGCCCTGCTTCTCGGTCATGGCTTAGCCCTCCCGTGCGGCGCGCTCGATCGCGCGCACGATGCGTGGATAGGTGCCGCAGCGACAGATGTTGCCGTCCATGTGGGCGACGATCTGCTCGCGCGTCGGCTGCTTGGTCTTCGCCAGAAGCTCGGCCGCCTGCATGATCTGCCCGGACTGGCAGTAGCCGCATTGCGGCACCTGCTCGGCGATCCAGGCCTTCTGCAGCGGATGGTTGCTGGTGGGCGACAGGCCTTCGATGGTGGTGACCTTCTTGCCGCTCACCTGCTCGAACGGCACCTGGCAGGAGCGCACCGCGAGGCCATCAAGATGGACCGTGCAGGCGCCGCAGAGACCCGAGCCGCAGCCGAATTTTGTGCCTGTGAGCTTCAGGTGCTCGCGCACCACCCAAAGCAGTGCCGTGTCGGGCTCGGCCTCGACGGTGACCGCCTTGCTGTTGATCGTGAATGCAACTGCCGGCATGCGTTGCCTCCTCGTCGTTTCATCCCAATGTGAATTGTTTAGTGTGGATTGTTATTGCCCCGCGGCCTGCTGCAGCATTGCGGAGTGTTCGCCGGCACTACGGCCGACAGGCGCTGCCAAATAGCCTAGTTTAGATTGGAACCAGCTACAACTGCGGCTATTTCGCACAAAGCCAATTTGCTAGCGCAATACCTCAAACGCTCGGTCGCGATTTCGACCATACCGATAGATCGCGAAGTCATCGTCGAAGCTTGCGACCTGGGTAATGCCAAGCCGCTCGATAATAACAAAGCTGGTGCGATCAACGATAGAAAAGGTCTGGTTGGAGAACGCCTCGCCGATGGCCCAAGCCGTTTCCAGGTCGGCCGCCGTAACCGGTGCAATCGTGACGCCTCCGCGACGGATCCCGTCCCAGAAGCGTTCTCCTGCTTGGTGGTGATAGCGGCTGTTCAGCAGCAACCACGTCTCGACTACTACATGATCGGTAGTGACGTGATCGTTGCTGCCCTTCAAGATCGACTTGGCCCGTGCATTGTTGCGATCGCGAGCAACCACCGAGGCAAACCACACCGAGGAGTCGACAAATATACTCAACGTCAACCCTTCACAGTGCGAGTCCTGCGGGACTTTCGTCCGGTTTTCCTCAAGTAATTTTGCCAGACTGCCTCGCCGATCATCTTATCCTTGTCGCGGGCGACATCTGTTGGCGGACCTTCGTCGACGAGATCAAACACGGCCGAAATGTCTGCCTTGGGCTTGCGCTCGCCAAGATCGCCGGCAACGAGTCGACGGATGTACTCGGCAAATGAAATGCCGAGCTCCGCGGCCTTGGCCTGCGCCCGGCGCTGCAGGTCCGGGTCCATGGTGATCTGAGTGCGCGCATTCATGATGGCGCCATCATGCCATCATCTATCGTCGGGTGCAAGATCAGCACGTGACAGGATGATCTCCCCCGGATCAGTGTGCCACGTCCCCGACGATAAGGAACGACGCCTTGATGCAGTCCTCCCGCGCCTTCCTCGAACGCCTGTACGACACCGCCGTCGCGGCAGCGCATCCGTCGCAATGCCTGCCGGCGCACCTGCCTGCGCCGCCTGCCTCCGGACGGATCATCATTCTGGCCGCCGGCAAGGCCGCGGGCTCGATGGCCGAGGTCGCCGAGCGCCATTACCTTGATGATATCGGCGTGCCGCCAAGCCGCATCGCCGGGCTTGCCGTCACGCGCCATGGCTACGCGCGTCCGACACGGCTCATTCGTGTGGTCGAAGCCGGCCATCCTGTTCCCGACGCGACCGGGATTGCCGCAACGCTGGAAACGCTTGCTCTTGCCGACACCGCCGGCCCCGACGATCTCGTGCTCGCGCTGATCTCGGGCGGCGCTTCGGCCAACTGGATCGCACCGGCCGCAGAGCTCTCGCTTGCCGAGAAACAGGCGCTGACCAAATCGCTGCTTGCCTGCGGCGCATCGATCACCGAGATCAACACCGTGCGCAAGCATCTCTCGCGCATCAAGGGCGGCCGTCTGGCTGCGCGCGCGCAGCCGGCGCGGCTCGTCACCATCGCGATCTCGGACGTGCCGGGCGACGATCCGGCGGTGATCGGCTCGGGGCCGACAGTGCCCGATCCATCGACGCTCGCGGACGCGCGCGCGATCCTGGCGCGCTATCGACCTCGCCGTGCCGGCCGCCGTCACCCGCGCGCTCGCCGATCCGGAGAACGAATCGCCCAAGCCCGGCGATCCGCTGTTTGCCAACACCGCGTTTGTGCTTGCTGCGCGACCAGCGGACGTCTTCAACAGCGTCGAGGCTGTGGTGCGCGTCAGCCGGCTATGAGTGCGTCTTGCTCGGCACCGCGCTCGAGGGCGAGGCGCGCGCGGTCGCGGCCGAGCACGCCCGCATCGCCCGCGACCTGAAGGCACAAGGGCCGCCGCGCCGTCATCCTGTCGGGCGGCGAGCTGACTGTGACGGTGCGCGGCAATGGGCGTGGCGGCCCGAATCAGGAATATGCGCTGGCGCTCGCGCTGGCGCTCGACGGCGCAGCCGGCATCGCGGGCCTGGCAGGCGATACCGATGGCACCGACGGCGGCGTGGGCAGCCCTGACGATCCCGCCGGGGCCTATGTGGACGACACAACCCTCCAACGCGCCCGCGAGCTCGGCCTCGATGCTGCCACCTACCTTTGTGACAACAATTCGACCGAATTCTTCGCCAGCCTTGATAACCTTTTGAAGCCGGGGCCGACCTATACCAACGTGAACGATTTCCGGGCTATCCTGGTTGATAGTTGAGGTTGACAGCCCCTAACCGCCTGCGTGAAATCTGGCCCCCGGGAACGATGAAGGACCGACGGACCACGATGAGCTTGCACCAGGTTCCGTGCTGCCGCCTGACCGGCGCCCGCTCTGGCGCCCGCGGCTCTGGCGCCCGCGGCTCGGGCGCGCTCTTGGGCTGCGCGCTGGCCGGCGTGATCGTGCTCGCGCCGCAGCCCGCCGCCGCCGATTTCCGGCTTTGCAACAACACCACGAGCCGCGTCGGCATTTCGTTGGGCTACAAGGAGAACGATGGCTGGAGCACCGAGGGCTGGTGGAACCTGCCGCCGCGCACATGCGAGACATTGATGCGCGGGCCCCTCGTAGCTAGGTATTACTACATCTACGCGGTCGACTACGACCGCAACGGCGAATGGTCCGGACAGGCCTTCATGTGCACGCGCGACAAGGAGTTCACCATCCGCGGCACCGAGGACTGCCTCGCGCGCGGCTTTGACCGGACCGGCTTCTTCGAGGTCGACACCGGCGAGCAGCCGTCATGGACCGTGCAACTCACCGAATCCGCCGAAGCCGCGCCGCAGCAGCCGCTGCAGTCGCGCGCTCCGGTCGTCCCGCCGCCCTCGTCAGGGCGCCCACCAGTGCAGTCACCCCGAAGCAAGAACTGATGCGACGACTGCGCCGGACCAAGATCCTGGCGACGCTCGGACCGGCGTCGTCTGACCGAACCGTCATCGCGAACCTGTTTCGTGCCGGCGCGGACGTGTTCCGCATCAACATGAGCCACACCTCGCATGATCGCATGCGCGAGCTCGTGGCGCTGATCCGCGCGGTCGAGTTCGAGTACGGCCGGCCGATCGGCATCCTGGTCGACCTGCAGGGACCGAAGCTGCGGATCGGGCGCTTTGGGGCCGGTCCGATCACGCTCGCCAAGGGCGACACGTTCTTTCTCGATACCGACGAGGCTCCGGGCGACGCCACGCGCGTGCACCTGCCGCATGCGGAAATCTTCGCCGCTATCCAGCCCGGCCATGCGTTGCTGCTCGACGACGGCAAAGTGCGGCTGACCGCCACCGAGGTAGGCGCGCAGCGCATCGCCACCCGCGTCGAGGTCGGCGGCAAGCTGTCGGACCGCAAGGGCGTGAGCCTGCCGCAGACGACGCTGGCGTTCTCGGCGCTCGCCCCCAAGGATCGCTCCGATCTCGACGCCGCGCTCGACGCCGGCATCGACTGGGTGGCGCTCTCCTTCATCCAGCGGCCCGACGACATTGCCGAAGCCAAGAAGATCACGCGCGGGCGCGCGCTGGTGATGGCCAAGATCGAGAAGCCGCAGGCGGTGGAACGCCTCGGCGACATCCTCGACATCACCGACGCCCTGATGGTGGCGCGCGGCGACCTCGGCGTCGAGCTGCCGCTCGAGCAGGTGCCGGGCATCCAGAAGCAGATGACGCGGGCCGCGCGCCGCGCCGGCAAGCCGGTCGTGGTCGCGACGCAGATGCTCGAAGTCGATGATCACCAGCCCGGTGCCGACGCGCGCCGAAGTCTCCGACGTCGCGACCGCGATCTTCGAGGGCGCCGACGCCGTGATGCTGTCGGCTGAATCGGCCGCCGGGCAATTTCCGGTCGAGGCGGTCGCCACCATGAACCGCATCGCCGAGGAGGTCGAGAACGACCCGCTGCATGGCGGCATCCTGCACGCGCAGCGCACCGAGCCCGAGTCGACCGGTGCCGACGCGATCGCGGCGGCCGCGCGCCAGATCGCCGACACGCTCGACCTCGCCGCCATCATCTGCTGGACCTTCTCCGGCTCGACCGCGCTGCGGGTGGCGCGCGAGCGGCCGAAATCGCCGATTGTCGCGATCTCGCCCAATCTCTCGACCGCGCGCCGGCTGTCGCTGGTCTGGGGCGTGCATTCGATCGTGGCCGAGGACGCGCGCGACCTCGACGACATGGTGGCGCGCGCCTGCCGGCTCGCCTTCAAGGACGGCTTCGCCCGCGCCGGCCAGCGCGTGATCATCGTGGCGGGCGTGCCGCTCGGTACGCCGGGCGCCACCAACATGCTGCGCATCGCGTTTGTCGGGCAGGACGCGCCGGGGGATTAATTTGACGAGATTGGAAGATTAGAGAATGGCGTCAATTGCTGGCTTAGTCGTGGCGCTGGTGACGTACTTCCCGATTCGCATGGGTCTCGGTTTCTTCTTCCAGGTTTTCGACGATCGGATTCTTTGGTGGCAGGACTGGTTGTTCCCCAGCATCGCCTTGAGCGGTGCTGCGGCTGCCTTCTATTTCACTCGAAAATGGGTCGAAAATCGTAGACGCTTCCTCGGGCGGGATGACAGACGGTCAGATTGCTTCCCTGAGCTTGTGACAATCACGTCAGCGCGCGGCTAACGTCGCCTCTGTTGCCAACTCGTCGATTGCTGCCACCACGCGATCGGACGCCACGTGATGCGGCATGTGGCCGACGCCTTCGAGCACGACGAGCTTGCTGCTGCGGCAGCTTCGCAGCGAAAGCGCGCGCATGGATGTCGGGCGAAACGACTGTATCGCGATCGCCGGTGATGATCGACCGTCGGCGCCTTGATGCTGGCGTAGCGCGGCGCCTGCGCGCGTCACAAACGCGTGCAGGCCGGCCACGTCGCGCGCATTGGCGAGAAAGGTCTGCGGGCCGCAGCACCAGCGGAATGGCGGCGCGCTCGACATAGTCGGCGGGCGCGTCCTGCGGCGCGAACACGGTGCGCGGCGATCGGTTGCATCAGCAGCGAGCCGACCGGCAGCGCGAGCGTCCAGCGCGAACAGCGGCCCGATGATCGGCGTCGCCGCGAGGCTGTAGTACCAGGCGATGCCGCGTCGACCACGGATAGAGCACCGGCGCGATCAGCACGAGGCCGGCGACCCGCCCGGGATCGTCGAGCGCCAGCGCGGTCGCGACCGCTCCGGCAAACGAGTGCGCCACGACGATCGCGCGCCCGATGTCGAGCCGCTCCAGCAGTCTCGCCCATCATGGCGGCCTGGCGCGCCGGCGACGCGTCGTCCGGCCGCGCGCTCGCTCCAGCCATGGCCGGGCCGGTCGACCAAGATGACGCGATGGTGCTGCTGGAGCCGGTCGCCGAGCGCAAGCCGCATGTCCTCGAGATTGCCGCTCGCGCCGTGCAGCAGCACGACCGGCGGATCGTCGTCGGCGGGCTCGGTGCGCGTCGTCGAGATCGACCACATGCAGGCGCGCCCGCCGACCTCCACGAACCGGCCGGCGGGCGGATGAGCGCGCTCGATCCTGCGCGCGCCGACGAGCGTGAGCCCGCGGCAAGCACCGCGAAGAGCGAAAGCAGGATTCCGATGCCGATCACGGTCATGCGAAGCAATCGAACTACCATGCGACGCCCTGATTGACAGCCGCGCTCATGTACCCGCGCACCTTCGGCATGTCGATGAACTGCCACGGGCTCGGCATGTCGCCGCAGGGCACCTCGATCAGCGCCGGCTCGTTCTTGGCGAGCGCCTTCTCGAGCGCGCGGCGCAGCGCCTCCGGGCCGCTGACGCGGTAGCCGCCGATGCCGAAGCTTTCGCCGAGCCGGACGAAATCCGGATTGGCGAGGTCGGAGCCGATCAGCCGGTTGCCGTGCAGGTCGCGCTGCATGTTGCGCACGTTGCCGTAGGCGCCGTCGTTGAACACGATCACCACCACCGGAATGCGGTGGCGCACCGCGGTCGCGAGCTCCTGCACGTTGAACATGAAGCCGCCGTCGCCGGAGATCGCGACCACCGGCACGTCGCCGAGCGCGTGCTTGGCGCCGAGCGCGGTCGCGACGCCCCAGCCGAGCGTGCCCTGATAGCCGGACGAGATGTAGGTGCGCGGCGCGCGCGCCTCGTAGGCGGAGCGCGCCGGCATAGCCGACCTGCGTCAGCTCGTCGATGACGACGCCGTTGTCGGGCAGCACGTCGCGGATCGCGCGTGAGATAGCCGAGCTGCGGCGCGAGCACCGCAAGATCGGCGGCGACTTCACTCCTTGAGCGCGCGGCTCGCCTCGACGCGATCCGCGCGCATCGGCGAGAGCTTGCGCGAGATGGCTCGTGAGGCGCGCTGAGCACGCGCGGCGGCATCGCCGACGAGGCCGATCTCGGGCTTGCGCAGCCGCTCCATCTCCGCCGGATCGATGTCGACCTTGATGATCTTGAGCTTGTCGTCGACGCCCCAGGTCGATGATCGGCAGCTGCAGGCGCGTGCCGACCGCGAGCACCACGTCGGCCTTGCGCCCAGAGCCGTGCCCGCCCGACGAAGCACGTGGCTGAGCGGATGGCGCTCGTCGAGCACGCCCTTGCCGCGCCGATAGGCGACGACCGGCGCGGTGAGCCGCTCGGCCAGCGCGCGCACCTCCGCGACCGCCTCGTTGGCGCCGCCGCCGACGAAGATCACCGGGCACTCGGCCTTGGCGAGCAGCTGCGGCGGCGCGCGCGATCGCGTCCTCGTCGAGCGGCGGCTCCGGCTCAGGCGCGAGCGGCGCGATCGAGATCGACCTCGGCCTTGGCGGCCAGCACGTCGGGCGGCACCTCGATCCCGACCGGCCGCGGCCGGCCGGATTGCAGCTGCTGGAACGCGCGCGCCGACCAGGGCCGGCGCATCCTGCGGCGTGCCGACGCGGTCGGCCCATTTGGTGAGCGTGCGCAGGATGCCGATCTGGTCGGGGATCTCGTGCAGCAGGCCATGGCCCTTGCCGATCGCGCGGCTCGGGATCTGCCCGATCAGCGCCAGCACGCGCGCGCCGGTCGAATAGGCGGTGGCGAGCGCCGCCGTCGCAGTTGAGGAAGCCCGGGCCCGGCACCACCGAATAGACCGCGGGCTTGCCGGTCGCGAGCGCGGCGCCGAGCGCCATGTAGGCGGCGCCCTGCTCGTGCCGCGTATGCACGACCGTGCAGCGCGTCGCCGGCGTCGAACATGGCGTTGAACAGATGATCGCTCTGCACGCCGGGCAGGCAATAGATCGTGTCGACAGCCGTGGCCGAGGATCGATCGGACGACGGCATCACCTCCGCTCATCAGCGGCATTGTTTTTGTCTCCAACCCCTCCGCCGTCATGCCCGGCTTTATGCCGGGCATCCACGACTTTCTTTCGTGACAAAGCAAGACGTAGATGGCCGGGACAAGCCCGGCCACGACGACTGATGGGCCACCAACATATTAGAGCAGCGCGCTACTTGAACAGGTCCTTGAGCACGACCTTCCAGTGCGCCGATTCGGCTGCCAGGATTGCTGGCGAAGGTGACGTCGTCCTCGTAGTTCGACGGTGGCGGTCAATGTCTTGCACATTGGCCTGCACCGCGGGCGTCTTCAGGATCTCGGCGACCTCGGCGGAAATCTTCTTGACCACCGCGGGCGGCGTCCCGGCCGGCGCGAACAGGCCGATGAAGCCGCCGGAGCGCCCGAAGCCCGGCACGCCCTCTTCCGCAATGGTCGGAATTTCCGGCGCGGCCGCGGAGCGCTTGGTCTCGCCCATGCCGAGCGCGCGCAGGCGGCCGGCCGGCAACATGCGGATAGGCCGAGGTGATGTCGACCGCCGCTACTGGAATCTGCCCGGCGAGCACATCGACCACGGCCGGCGCGCTGCCGCGGTAGGGAATGTGGATGAGGTTCGCGCCGGTCGCCTTCTTCAGAAGCTCCATGGTGATGTGCTGGCCGGTATTGACGCCGGTCGAGCCGTAGCTCAAGCCTTCTGGCCGCGCCTTCGACTTGCGCGATCAGGTCCTTGATGCTCTTCGGGCCCGATGCGTCGGATGCGCCACCACGATCACACCGACCTCGATCAGCTTGGCGACCGGCGCGAGCTCGCGCAGGAGATCGGGCGCGGTCGAATTCGGCAGATGCGGATTGATCAGCAGCGCGCCGGTCGCCCCGACGCCGAGCGTGTCGCCGTCGGGCGGCGATTTCGCCAGCGCGACGAGGCCCAGCGAGCCGCCGGCGCCGACGTTGTTCTCGACCACCACAGGCCGGCCGCTGCGCTCGCCGAGCCCGTTTGCGATCGCGCGCGCAATGCCGTCGGCCGAGGCGCCCGGTGCGAACGGCACGATGATCCGGATGGGCTTCTGAGTCTGCGCAGAAGCAGTGGCGGGCGCCAGCAGCAGCGCAAGCAGGATAGCGCGCGCGAAGCGCATGACGATCCTCCCGTACGTGGTCGTTGCGACAATGCTAGTGCAAGGACACGGCCGACACCACGCACCAAGAGACGCAGATGGCCAGGACAGACCTGGCCACCACACGCTCGCCCATGGGAGGTGCAATTAGATCTCGCGCCCTTCGACCTTCTCGGTGAGCTTCTTCACCAGCTCGGGAACCTTCTCAAGCTTGGGATGCACCGCAAGCGCACGGCGGTAGGCCTCGAGCGCGCGCCTTGTCGTCGCCGAGCTCCTGCATGATCGTGCCGAGCCCCGAGAGCGCCCCGAAGTGGCGCGGCTCTCGCATGAGCACCTCATGGATGTCCGCGATCGCGCTGACGTAGTCCTTCTTGTTGAAGTAAATCGTCGCACGCCGGTTCCAGGCCTCGACGTAATTCAGGCTTGAGATCGATGATCGCGTTGAGGAGCTTGAGCGCGACGTCGGGCTCCTTGCTTTTCCATCGCGGTCTTGACGCGCCCCATCAGCAGATTGCTGGTGTCGCCACCGGCTGCCAGCCAGAGCGCCCAGATCCGGTTCTCGACGTATTTGGCGCTTTCCTCGGTCGGCGCGATCTTGAGCGCCTCGAACAGCTTGTCGATATTGATCTTGGAGTCGCCCGTCTGCGGACGCGGCAGATTGGCCGGCGGCTCGACCAGCTTGGGTTCCGGATTCGGGCCGATCCTGGGTTCCGGGGGCGCGATCCTGGGCTCGGGAGTCGGGTCGACCTTGGGTCCGTCGCCGGGTCCGTCGCCCTGCGGCGGCTTGACTTCGGGTGCCTGGGCACCGGGGGCCTGAGCAGACGCGCTCATGGCCTGCACGGTCGCGAGCAAGGCGGCGATGAAAAGAGCGTGGAATCGATTGGCCATGGTGCAAGCTTAACGCTCTACCAAGGCCTCGCAAAGGCGGTAGTTGGGTCAAAGTCGCGTGAAAATCGTCCGCTAATGCGGGACGGCCACGGGATCAGGCACGGCTCAGCCCTGGCGGGCCTTGAACCGGCGCTGGACCTTGTTGATCACATAGACCCGGCCCTTGCGCCTGACCAGGCGGTTGGCCCGATGGCGACCGCGCAACGATTTCAATGAGTTACGGACTTTCATGACGGCAAGCTCGCTTCAAGCTTCTGGACGCGCGCGGCGGCGGTAGGAATGGATTTGGCGCGGAAACTAGGGGCGGGAGGGCGGTTCGTCAATTGAAGTTTGCTCTGGCGGCGGCCGGGCACTCGCCATCACAAAATGTTCAAACTGATGCCTATTCTCCTTCACGCGTAGGGTGCTAGCTTGATCGAGCCCAAAGGCGGCTCGCAGGTCCGATGCGCTGGTTCCGGCGGAATATGAGAATTGGGTCCTGGTGTGCGCTGTTCGCGCTCGCCATCCAGCTCGTTTTGTCGTTCGGGCACCTGCATTTTGCCAGCTCGGCCGCCACTGCGGCATTGGCATCCGCCGCCGCCGAGCCCCTCGCCGGAACAGCTGACGATCCGCCCGCTCCGTCCAAGCACAGCAGAGTGGCGGACTACTGCACCATTTGCGCCAGCATTCATCTGGCCGGCCTGCTGACCGCAGAGCCGCCGTCAGTCGCGGCGCTGCTGCCCACCAGCCAGGCTCGATTGACAGCCCGCATTGAGGCGCAGTCGAGCAGCCATTCCGGGCTTCCGTTCAACGCCCGCGCACCTCCCCTCGCCTGACACCATCGAGTTCGCAGGTCTTCGGCATCGCCGCGTCGTGACGCGCGCGAGCCGCGACCTCATCTGAGCGGCGTCGTCCTATCCCGCAATCTGGCACGCCGCGACGTGATGAAGGCGTTGAGGATGCGAGGATGAATACCAGAACTCTACTTCAGCGGCTTTGGGCGTGCTGGCGTTTCGCCGCAGGCTACGGGCTTTCAATCATTGTCTTGCTGGTCGCCGATCTGGCGTCCGCACAGGAGCTGCCTCCCGCGGGCAATCCGGTCGATGTCGTCACACTGCCGCGCGATCTCAGCCCCTGGGGCATGTTCATGCAGGCCGACATCGTCGTGAAGGCGGTGATGATCGGTCTTGCCATCGCCTCGTTCGATCACCTGGACCGTGTGGCTCGCCAAGACCGTCGAGCTGATCGCGGCCAAGCGGCGGCTGCGCGCCGACCTCAGGCTGGCTTCGCCGATGCGCCCCGCCGACCCGCTGCAGCGACTGCCCCGACGCGCGAGCATCGCCGGCCGGCTTCATCGACGCGGCCGCAGCCGAGCTCAGGCTCTCCGAGGGCGCGCTCGAGAAAGACGGGCTCAAGGAACGGGTCGCGCTCGCGCTTCGAGCGCATCGAGGAAGCCGCCGCCCGCCGCATCATGCGCGGCACCGGCGTGCTGGCGACGATCGGCGCGACCGCGCCGTTCGTCGGGCTGTTCGGCACCGTCTGGGGCATCATGAACAGCTTCATCGGCATCTCGAAGTCGCAGACCACCAATCTCGCGGTGGTCGCGCCGGGCATCGCCGAGGCGCTGCTCGCGACCGCGCTCGGGCTTGCCGCCGCCATTCCGGCGGTCGTCATCTACAACGTGTTCTCGCGCCAGATCGCGGGCTATCGCGACGCTCGTCGGGGACGCGTCCGCCGAAGTCCTGCGCTGGGTCAGCCGCGATCTCGACCGGCACGGCGTGCCCGCCTCCCAGCGCACACCCACGTTGTCGGCCGCGGAGTAAGCAGGTGCCATGAGCGTTCGCCTCGATCATGGCGAGGACACGCTCGCCGAAGTGCACGAGATCAACGTCACGCCGTTCATCGACGTGATGCTGGTGCTGCTCATCATCTTCATGGTGGCGGCGCCGCTCGCGACCGTCGACATTGTGGTCAACCTGCCGTCCTCGACCGCGCAGGCGCAGCCGCGGCCGGACAAGCCGCTGTTCCTGACCGTCAAGTCCGATCTGTCGCTCGCGCTCGGCGACCAGCCGGTTGCGCGCGAGCGCTGCGCGGCGCGCTCGACCGGGCCGACCAACGGCGACAAGGACATGCGCATCTTCCTGCGTGCCGACAAGGCCGTCTCCTACGGCGAGCTGATGGAGGTGATGAATCTCCTGCGCGCTGCCGGCTATTTCAAGAGTCGCCCTGGTCGGATTGGAGAAGGCAGCACTGCCATGATCGCACTGACTGTCGAAGATCGAGCCGATCTGCTGCGCTGGCTGGTGAGCGGAGCCATCATCCTGTTCGCACATGGCGCGATCGCAGCGTCGCTGTTGCTTGGGCCACCGCCCCCGGACGAGAGCACCCAAGGTGCCGCCATCGTGATCGAGCTTGCCGATGTGCCGGTCGCAGCGAGCGACGTGACACCGACCATACCAGACACGCCGAAGGAGCAGCCTGAGGAAAAGCCCGAGGAGAAAATTGAAGCGCCGGGCGACGTTGCGATGCTGCCGGAGCCCAAGCCCGAGCCGCCGAAGGCGGTGGAGGAAGACACTCCGCCACCAGCTCCCATGACCGCGCCAACGGAAGGAAGACAGGACACCAGCGGCTCCAACCTGCTGCCGAGATGGCAAAAGGAGGTCAGCGCCATCCTGGAACGCAACAAGCGTTATCCGTCCGAGGCGCGTGCCAACCGCCAGCAAGGCGTCGTCAAGATCGCCTTCAATATGGACCGCCAGGGAAAAGTGCTTTCAACCCGCCTGGTGACGAGCTCCGGGTCATCTGCGCTCGACCAGGAGGCGCTTTCGCTCACGCAACGCTCGCAGTTTCCGCCGCCGCCGGTGGTCTTTGCAGGTGGCGAGATCACGTGACCGTGCCGGTCCGTTTCAGCCTCAAGTGAGGCGCAAGGAGTTGACGCGACATGCGTTGGTTCCGGACGAATGTGCGAGTGGGAGCGTGGTGCGCGCTGGTCGCGATGGCGCTCCAGCTGGCGCTCACGTTCGGCCACGTGCATGCGAGTGTGAGCTCTGCGGCATCGCCTCGGCTCACTGCTCAAGGCGCTGTACAAGTCCCGGCGGCGCCGACCGACGTGCCACGCGTTCCGCTGAAGCCGCTCATCGATCACTGCGCCACCTGCGCAGTGATCCACATGGCTGGCGCCGGCATGCCGCCGCCTGCGATCTCGCTGCCGCTGCCGCGTCCGGTAACAGCCGCGCGTCTCACTTTCAGCGTCACGTCTGAGCTTGCGTCATCGAAACCCGTGCGCGTGCGCGCCCGCGGACCTCCCCTCGCCTGACATCGACTGCGCCAGCGGCATCGCCGCGCTTTGCGACGCCATGCCCTGGCTCTGGGGCGCAGCGCTTCATGCGCTGCAAACGCTTTGACGATGTTGGGGATCAACACATGTCTATCAGGATCAATCATGCGCTGCTTCTGGGCGGCACGACGTTCCTATCCTTGAGCAGTATCAGCGATGTTGCCTTTTCACAGGTCGACCTTCCGCAGGTTGAAGTGCAGGCGCCGAGCCCGATCCAGCGCCGACCGGCAGCGCGGCCAGCGCAGCCGAAGCAAGCCGCGCGACCCGCGACACCAGCGCCCGCGGCACCACCCGCACCGGCGGCACCAGCGCAGGGTACGTTGCCCGTGGTCACCGACCAGTTCGCGACCGTCACGGTCGTGCCGAACGAGGAGATCCGGCGCAATGCCGTCGGCACGCTTGGGCGACCTGCTGTTCTCCAAGCCCGGCATCACCGGATCGAGCTTCGCGCCGGGCGCATCGAGCCGCCCGATCATCCGCGGCCTCGACGTCAATCGCGTCGGCATCGTGGAGAACGGCATCGGCGCGAACGGCGCATCCGATCTCGGCGAGGACCATTTCGTGCCGGTCGATCCGCTGACCAGCAACCAGGTCGAGGTGATCCGCGGGCCCGCGACCTTGCGCTACGGCTCGCAGGCGATCGGCGGCGTCGTCTAGTCGGAGCAACAACCGCATTCCCGAGGCGCTGCCGTGCCGCGCCGGCGACACCGCCGCGGCCGCGTGGTCACCAAGGCGCCGCCAGCGCTCGACCAAGCCGGCTGCGTCAGCGCCGAGGTGCGCGGCAACGTGACCAGCGTCGACAATGGCCTCAACGGCGGCGTTCTGCTCGACGCCGGCAAGGGCAACTGTGCCTTCCATGTCGACGTCTTCGGTCGCCAGGCCGACGACTACCGCATTCCGCAGATATCCCTATCTCGTTCCGCCCGATCCGGCCGAGCGCCCCGACGCCACGCAGCCGGGCCAGTTCAACGGGCGGCAGCCGAACTCGTCGGCTGCGCACCAACGGCTGGTCGCTCGGCGGCTCGTACCTGTTCGACGGCGGCTTTGCCGGCGTCGCAGTGACGCAGAACAACGCGCTCTATCACATCCCTGGCATCGACGGCGAGAACCACAAGACCCGCATCGATGCGACACCAGACCAAGGTGCTGAGCAAGGGCGAGTGGCGCTCGCCGACCGACGTGCATCGACGTGATCCGGTTCTGGGGCGGCGTCACCGACTACAAGCACAACGAGATCGGCCTAGCCGATCCGTTCGACCTCGGCAGCGACGGCGTCCGCCAGACCTTCACCAACAAGGAGCAGGAAGGCCGCGTCGAGGTCACGCTCAAGCCGTTCAACCTGCGCTTCGCGGAGATGACCACCGCGATCGGCGTGCAGGCCGGGCATCAGGAGCTCACCGCGCCGAGCCCCGACGATCCCGGCAGCCCGCTCAACGGCCTGTGGGACCCGAACAACAACCGGCGCGTGGCCGGCTACATCTTCAACGAGTTCAAGTTCAGCGAGACCACCAAGGCGCAGATCGCCGGCCGCATCGAGAACGTGCGACTGTAACGGCACGTACGCCGACTTCAACTCGCTCATCTTCGATGCGAGCGTGCCGGGCGACATCGGCCCGTCGATCGCGCGCAGCCCGGAGTTCACGCCCAAGAGCGCGAGCGTCGGGCTGATCCAGAACCTGCCTTGGGATCTCGTCGGCAGCATCACGGCGCAGCACGTCGAGCGCGCGCCGAAGCCGGCGGAGCTGTTCTCTCGCGGCGCCCACGACGCGACGGCGACATTCGACATCGGCAATCCCAACCTGCAGATCGAAAGCGCCAATTCGATCGAAGCCGGGCTGCGGCGCGCCACCGGGCCGTTCCGCTTCGAGCTCACCGGCTACTACACCCGGTTCAATGGCTTCATCTTCCGGCGGCTCACCGGCAACACCTGCGAGCGAGTCGACGCTTGCATCGCGGGCGACCGGACGACGGAGTTGAAGCAGGCGGTCTACTCGCAGCGTGACGCCATCTTCCGCGGCGTCGAGTTCCAGAGCCAGTACGACGTCGCGCCGCTGTGGACCGGTGTGTGGGGCATCGAGAACCAGTTCGACGTGGTGCGCGCCACCTTCACCGACGGCACCAACGTGCCGCGCATTCCGCCGGTGCGCATCGGCGGCGGCCTGTTCTATCGCGACAGCGACTGGCTCGCGCGCGTCAACCTGCTGCACGCCTTCGCGCAGAACGATATCGCGCTGGTCGGGGAGACGCCGACCGCGGGCTACAACGATCTGCGGGCGGAAATCAGCTATCGCTGGGTGCCCGCACGGATCACGAGCAATGGCGTGCGCGAGGTGACGGTCGGCCTGACCGGAACCAACCTGCTCAACGACGACATCCGCAACTCGGTCTCCTACACCAAGGACGAGGTGCTGATGCCGGGCCGCGGCGTGCGCGCGTTCGCAAATGTAAAGTTTTAGACCAGCGCGACATACAGGGAGGCGCTGAATGCGCGCACATTCAGCGCCGACCTGCTAAAATGCTTCCATGCAAACCGAACAGATCGGGTGGTCGTGGCGCGGCGAGACGATCCGGATCGGGATCGACTGGCTGGGTTCCGGGCCGTCCGTTTTGCTCCTGCCGGCGCTCAGCTCGATCTCAACCCGGCGTGAGATGAGGCCGCTGCAGGAGTGCCTGAGCGCACACTATCGAAGCGCTGCTGTCGACTGGCCGGGTTTCGGGGATCAGCCACGTCCGGCCCTTGATTGAACTCCCGAGGTCTATTCCGCGTTTCTGTCTTTCCTCCTCACTTCCGTCGTGCCGCATCCGCATGCAATCATCGCGGCCGGGCACGCAGCCTCCTACGCGCTCAAACACGTCGCCGGCGATGCGACCGCGACCGAACGGCTCGTCCTGATCGCGCCGACCTGGCGCGGCCCCTTGCCGACCATGATGGGCGGGCATCGGCCGTTCTTCGATCGGCTGTGCCGGCTGGTCGACATTCGTGGCATCGGGCCGCTCATCTATCGCCTGAACGTCAACCAGCCGGTTGTTCGTTACATGGGCGCCGGCCATGTCTACGTCGATCGCGGATTCCTGACCGGCGAACGACTGAGCGAGAAGCTTGCGGTCACGCGGGCGACCGGTGCTCGTTTTTCGTCGGTGCGGTTTGTCACCGGGCGACTTGATCCGCTGCGCAGCCGCGATGAGTTCCTCGATCTCGCACGGCGGACCGCAGTTCCGATCCTGCTCGTCTATGGCGCAGAGACACCGCCGCGTTCGCGCGCCGAAATGGAAGCGCTGGCGGCGCTACCGAACGTCAGCAGCGTTCGGCTTCCCTGCGGCAAGCTCGCCGTGCACGAGGAGTTTCCCGACGCCACGGTCGAGGCCATTGCACCATTCTTGCGCGGAGAACCACAGACCGGGGGCGCCTGACAGGTTGATGCAGAACTATTCGAGCACGAAGAACGGCGCGGCGCCGAGCCAGGGTACGTCGTCGACCGTGAGGTCGATCGAGAGAACGAGATACGTGCCGGGAAGCTCCCCATCCCTGCCGGGCGATCGCGATGAATCGACGACTTGGAGCGGATAGCTGCCCCTGCAGCTCTCCGCCATCCAGCCGCGTTGGACCTTGTGCGCAGCGCGAAGCATGACCAGCTGAGTAGCAATTTGCCCCGCAACAATATCGCGGTCAGTAATCCAGGGCGCCAGCTCCGCCAGCCATGCGTCCGCGCTTGCCATCGCGCGCGCGCCTTGCGGATCGCGCGCAAAGCTCTTCGTACGGCGCACCCAGGCGCCCTTGTAGGCGATCGAGGCGCGCACCGCGAAGCGGCGCGCGAGCGGCACCGGGCCCGAAACCTGGATCAGCCGGCGATCGAAATCGAGATCGGGCGCGATCGCGATATAGGCTTCCTCAGCGCCGGCAAGCCGCGCGTGCTTCTCGACCAGACCCGCGAGCGCGCCCGCATCGGTCGCCGACGCATCGACCTGATCCGAGCGCAGCGACCGCCAGCGCATCCGCCTTCTCGATCAGCCGTCGCTCGGCATCGTCGACGCTGCCGCCGCGCATCTCGGCGAACATCGCGCTCGCATCGACCAGCTCGACCGTGGGCGCGGCCGCGACGATATCGTCATAGAGCCCGGCCGGCAGCGCATCGAGCTCGAGGACGCCGACCCGCTTGCAGCCGCGCGAGCCGCTGACCGATGGCGGTGCCGGGCTTCGGCGTATTCACGATCTCATCAAGCCAGGCAGTGGTCCTGATCCAGTCGGCGACGCGCTTCGACAGCGCGGTCGCGAGCATCGGCCTCCCGGTTGCGGGAACGAGCAGCAGGCTCTCGATCCAGTAGGGCGTGAAGCCTGTGAGCCAGCACACCGCAGCCGGCCGCACCAGGTTGGTGTAGAGAATGAGAGCCTCGAGGCCTTGGTGCGCCATCGCGGCCTGCAGCCGCTCGAGCCGCGCCGTCAGCACGCTCCTGGGCAGCTCAGCTTCGTCCCATCCCATCAATCCGCGGCGCATGACGACTTCCAATCAAACCGGAACGCTGAACAGTTCGCGCGGCGTCGCGGTGACGACCTCACAGCCGCTATGCGTAACCACGAGCGAATCGCCGAGCACCATGTAGCCCACCACCGGATGATAGGTGTTGGGATGGACGATCAAGGTCATCCCCGCGTCGATGCGTGTCGTCACGTCCTCGAGGATGTGCGGCTTGGTGTCGACGAACAGGCCGAGCCCATGGCCGCGCACGCGGGTGTATTCGCTGGTCGTGTACTCGCCGAGCCCATGCGCGCGGAACACGTCGTTCTCGGCGCGCGCGATGTCGGCCGCGGTGACGCCGTCGCGCACGACCGCGATGCCGGCCTCCATCGATTCGAGCCAGAGCGCGTGCGCCTTTCTCTGCTCGGCGTTCGGCTCGCCGACGACGAGCGTGCGGCAGATCTGCGCATAGTAGCCGTCGACGCGCGGCGTAAGCTCGGTGGTGACCATGTCGCCGCGCTTGAGCTTCTTGCCCGAGGGTGGCGCCATGCCGCGCACCTCGGGCCCGCCAACGCCGATGATCTGAAAGTTATGATCGACGCCATTGGCGCGGAAGAACGCCTCGATCTCAGCGATCAGCTCATAGTCGGCGCGGCCGACCCGCGCCGCCTCTCGGAACACCGCATAGCCGTCGTCCGCGAGCTTGGCGGCGCGGCGCATGGCGGCGATCTCGGAGTCGAGCTTGTGCATCAAGCAGCCGATCGAGGAACGCGGTCTGATCGGCGAGATTAAGATCCTTGGCGCGCGCCGCCAGCCGGCGCGGGATGAGCCGCCCGGGCGCCGAGCCGATGCGCTGATTGCGGAAGCGATCGAGCGCGCCGTCCACGTCAGCGATCAGGTTCTGCGCGTACACAACCTCGAGATCCGGACAGTCAATCTCGGCACGATCGACCTCCAGCGGGCTGTCGAGATAGAGCGTGATGTGGCCGTCGCTGCGCACCAAAGCGAGCGCCTGGCCTTCCAGCGCCGAGAAGTCGGTAGCGTAGCGCAGGTAATCGCCCTGCCAGGCGTTGCCATAGACGAGCAACATGTCGATGCCGGCTTCCGCCATGGCGGCGAGCAGACGCTGCTTGCGGTCCTCATCGATCATCGGCTTACTCGGCTGGCTGTTTCGCGACGGACGCGCCATAGAGCTTCATCGCCGCCTCCACCGAGACGACCCCCTCGGCAACGTCGCGCTTCACCGCCTCGCGGCGCGCTGCTTGGGCTCGCCATAGCCGCCGCCACCGGCGGTGAGGAAGGTCACGACGTCGCCAGTCGCAAGCGGGATCTCGGTCCCCTTGAGCACCACCTGCTCGGTGCCGTCGGCGCGGCGCACGATGGCAGAGTTGGTGGCGCCAGTACCGCCGCCGTGCAGGCCCCAGGGCGGATCGACCGTACGCTCGCAATTGATGTTGGCCTTGCAGGCCTGCAGCATGCGGTAGGCTCACCTCGAGCCCGAGCCCGCCGCGGAAGCGGCCGGCACCGCCGGAGTCGCTGCGGAACGCGTGCTTGTCGATCAGCACCGGATACTTGATCTCCTGCAACTCCACCGGTGTGTTGCGCACGTCGCCCTGGCAGACCGAGACGGCGGCGGATTCGCCGTCCTCGCTCGGCCGTCCGCCCCAGCCGCCGCCGAAGATGTTCATCAGCAGATAGCGCGAGCCGTCCGGCCGGAAGCCGAAGAACGAGCAGCCGCCCATGTCGCCCTTGTGCGCGGCCGGCACGAGCTGCGGCACCGCCGGCGCCAGCGCCTTCAGGATGGTGTCGATCACGGTCGGCAGCGCGATGCTCCAGCGCCCGAGCGCGGCCGGCGGCTTGCGCGCTCAGCATCGTGCCGTCGGGCAGGATCACTTCGAGCGGGCGGAAGCAGCCTTCGTTGACATCGAGATCGGGCGAGGTGAGCGCCTTGAAGGCCACGCGCGCCGCCGCGATGCCGCCGGAGCGGCCGGAATTGAGCGGCGACGGCACCTGCGGATTCATCTCGGTGAAGTCGACCGTCATCTGCGAGCCGTCGCACCCGCACCGTGACCTTCACGCGCAGCGGCTTGTCGAGAGTGCGGCCGTCGTTGTCGAGGAACGCTCTCGGCCTCGTAGACGCCGTCCGGAATCTTCTCGACCACCTGGCGCGCCGCCTGCTCAGCCTGGTCCCAGACCTTGGCGATGCAGGCTTCGACCATCTCGCGGCCATAGCGCGCGATCAGCTCGCCATAGCGGCGCGCGCCGAGCTGGCAGGAGGCGATCTGCGCGCGCAGATCGCCGAGGCTCGCGTCCGGATAGCGCACGTTGTCGCGGATGATCTGCCAGAGCGTCTCGTTGCGCTTGCCGGCCTCGTAGATCTTGAGCGAGCGAATCTGCAGGCCTTCGCCATAAATGTCGGTCGTGGCAGTCGAGCCGAAGCCCTGGTGCATGCCGCCGATGTCGACCCAGTGCGCGCGGTTGGCCGCGAAGCCGACCACCTCGCCGTTGTGGAAGCACGGCGAATAGACCACCACGTTGTTGAGATGCTGGCCGCACACCTCGGCCTGGTTCATCACCACCACGTCGCCGGGCGCAAAGCCATCGAGCCCGTAGCGCGCGATGCCGTCGGCGACCGCAACGCCGAGATCGGCGAGGAAGATCGGCAGCCCGCCGCGGTTCTGCGAGATCATGCGCGCCTGCGTGTCGATCAGGCCGCAGCAATAGTCGCGCACCTCGTAGATCATCATGTTGTAGGCGGACTTGGACAGCGCGTTCGCCATCTCGTCGGCGTAAGCGACGATGGCGTTGCGCACGACTTCGACGGTGATCGGATGGGCTTCGTTGCGGGTCATGGCTGGCCCCCGTGGTCGAGTGCGACATCGATGATGAGATGCCCGGCCTCGGTCACGGTCGCGACATCGCCGGGATGAATGAGCGTGGTCGCATTCGGCTCCTCGATCACGGCAGGGCCCTCGATGCGCGCACCGGCCGCCAGCGAGGGCCGCCAGACCACGCGCGTGCGCACGGCGTGTCGCCGCGTCGGTGAAGATCACGTCGCGGGTTGCCGTCCGCGACCGGCGGCTCCGGCTGCCACGGCTGCGACAGCCAGCTGCTCCGCCAGCGTATCGGCCTTGCCGGCGGTCACGACCAGCCGCACGTTCACGCATTCGAGCCGCTCGTCGGGCGCGGCCTGGCCGTAGCGCTGATCGTGCTCGGCGTCGAACAGTCGCCGCAACGGCGCGATGTCGCCGACTGAGCAGCGTCGGGTCGCGCGACCGGGATCGCGATGGTGTGCTCCTGACCGACGTAGCGCAGATCGGCGAGGAACGTGAACACGGCATCGCGCTCCGGCAATGCCGTCGCGCGCGACCTGCTGCCGGCCGCCGGCCTCGAGCTCGGCGAACACGCGCATGACGGCCTGCTGCGTCGAGCTCGCCGAGCGGCCGATAGAGCGTGCGCACGAAATCCTGCCGCCACGGCGCCATCAGCATGCCGAGCGCCGAGAACGTGCCCGGCACCTTCGGCACGATCACCTTCGGAATGAAAATCTCGCGCGCGATCGCGACCGCATGCAGCGGACCGGCGCCGCCGAACGCGATCATCGCGGTCGGCGCGGATCGACGCCCTTGTTGATCGACACCGCGCGCACCGCAAGCGACATCGCGGCGTCCGCGATCTGCACGATGCCGAGCGCGGCCTCCGCCACCGACAAGCCGCAGCGGGCCGCGCGAGCTTGCCTTCGACCGCGCGCTCGGCGGCGGCGCGATCGAGCCGCATGGCGCCGTTGAGAAAGCGCTCGGCGTTGATGCGGCCGAGCATGAGATCGGCGTCGGTCACCACCGGATCGAGCGAGCCCTTGCCGTAGGAGGCCGGCCCCGGATCGGCGCCGGCGCTCTGCGGCCCGACATGGAGGCCGCCGATCGCGTCGCACCAGGCGATCGAGCCGCCGCCGGCGCCGACCTCGACGATGTCGACGACCGGCAGCTGCATCGGCTGGCCGGAGGCTTCGCCGCCGATGACATAGCCCTCCTCGATCGCCGGCGCGCCGTTGGTGATCAGGCTCGCCTTGGCGGTGGTGCCGCCCATGTCGAAGCCGATGGCGCGCTCGAGGCCGAGCATGCCGGCCAGGCGGCCGGCGCCGATCATGCCGGCGACCGGGCCCGATTCCATCATCGAGACCGGCTGCTCCTGCGCCAGCGCAATCGACATCACGCCGCCGTTCGAGCGCATGATGTTGATCTTGCCGGCGAAGCTTCTCGCCGCGCAGGAAGCCTTCGAGCCGGCGCAGATAGCCCTGCACGCGCGGCCCGACGAAGGCGTTGATGGCGGTCGTCGAGGTGCGCTCGTATTCGCGATATTCGCGCACGATCTCGTGCGACAGCGTGACGAAGCAGATCGGGATCGGCCGCGCGCAGAATGTCGCCGATGCGCCGCTCATGCGCCGGATTGGCGTAGGCGTGCAGGAGGCACACCGCCACCGCCTCGATCTTGTGCGCGGCGAAGAGCTTGGCGAGGCCGCGACCTCGTCCTCGGCGAGCGCGACGAGCACCTCGCCCCTGGCGTTCACCCGCTCGGTGACCTCGAAGGTCAGTTCGCGCGGGATCAGCGGCTTCGGGCCGATGAAAGAACAGATTGAAGGCCTCGATGCGGTTGCCGCGCCCGATCGCATAGGTGTCGCGGAAGCCGCGCGTCGTGATCAGCGCGGTGCGCGCGCCCTTCCTCTCCAGCACCGTGTTGATGGCGATGGTCGAGCCGTGCAGCACCTCGTCGAGACGCGGGCGATCTGGCAGTCCGCAAGGCTCAGGCTCTCGGCGACGCCGCGGGTCGGATCGGCCGGCACGGTCGAGGTCTTCGAGGTGACGATGCGGCCGTCGACGCAGCCGACCAGGTCGGTGAAAGTGCCCCCGATATCGATGCCGACAACGTTCATGCTCCGCCCTAAGTCTTAATCCTTCCAGCGCGAGAAGCGCGCCTCGACCAGGCGCACCAGCTCGTTGAGCGCAATTGCCATGAGAGCGAGCGTCAAGACAAGCGCCATCAGGGCCGCCGGGTTGAAGGTCTCGGAATAGGCCAGCGTGAAGAAGCCGATGCCGCCCTGGGACACGAAGATCTCGGCCAGCACGACGCCGAGCAGCGTCAGCGTCATGGCGAGCCGCAGGCCCGCGAACACCGTCGTCACCATGTGCGGAAAGATCACGTAGCGCACCTGCTGCGACCCGCGTCGCGCCCATGGCAGCGGCGCCGCTGACCATGAGGCGGTTGACGTTGCGCATGCCGGCGATCGTGTTGACGATCACCGGGAAGATGCCGTGACTGAAGCCGAAGGCGATCTTGCTCGCCGGCCCGAGCCCGAACATCAGCACGAACAGCGGCAGCAGGATCGCCTGCGGGATGCCGTAGAGCAGCAGCACCACCGGATAGACGCTGCGGCGCCCGATGTTGCTGAGCCCGACCAGGATGCCGATCAGCATGCCGAACACGACCGACAGCGCGAACGCGACCACCAGCTCGACCAGCGTCACCAGCACGGCCATGCGCACGCGCGGCTCGCCCAGCACTTTGGGCCACCAGGCGAGCGCCACGTCGCTCGGGCCCGCCGATCAGCGACGAGGTCGCTGACGAAGCGCGCATAGAACTCCCAGAGCGCGAGCAGGAGCACGATCAGCGCGAGCCGGATCAGCATGACCTGACGTGGCGCTCATGCGATCACTCCTCGCTCGCTGCGCGGCTCGGCGGCGAGCGCCAGCAGGTTGAGCGTCACCGACACGATCACCACGAAGGCGATCCAGGCATAAAGCCGCGCGGTCTCCATCAGCTCGGCCGCGAGCGCGATCGACTTGCCGATGCCGGCAGAGCGCCGCCAGCGTCTCGCCGCCCAGCACCGAGGCGATGCAGATGAAGAAGCCGATGCGCAGGCCGGTGATCGTCACCGGCAGCGCCGCCGGCAGATAGACGTGGCGGAACTGCGCGAGGCTCGACGCGCCCATGGAGCGCGACGGCGCGCAGGTAAAGCTCGTCGACGCTGGCGAAGCCCGCGATCGTGTTGAGCGCGATCGGAAAGAAGCACTGCATGGTCGCGCCATAGGCGACCTTCGAATTCCGGCCCGATGCCGAAGAACACCACGAACAGCGGAAAGAACAGCGTCAGCGGCACCGCGAACATGCCGGTCAGCATCGGCTCGAAGATGCGCACCAGCGTGCGCGAGCGCGCTGACCAGGAAGCCGACCGCGATGCCGGCGACGACCGCGATCGCATAGGCCTTGACGATCGAGTCTGAGCGTGACCACCGCCGCCGACCACAGCCGGCCGGACGACCACAGCACCTGCATCTCGCGCCAGACCAGCTCCGGCGGCGGCAACAGCAGCGTGCGCACGCCGGACTGCGTGGCGAAGTACCAGGCGCCGAACACGATCGCGACCAGCGCGAACTGGATCGAGTGGATGAGGAGCCGGTCGCGCCGCATCACGCGCATAACGCCGGCATGGCCGCGCTCTCAGTCCGAGTCGTCCCCGCGAAAGCGGGGACTCGAGTATCCACCGAGCGTTGTACTGGGTCCCCGCTTTCGCGGGGACGACGGCTGAGATCCAGTGCGACCTTCTGCAAGCCCGCTCATCGCACGTCACCCGTGCGCGTCGCGCGCTTCGCGCATGCGCGCGACGGTGGCGCGGATCTCGTCGCGCAGCAGCGCGTAGAGCTCGTTGCGGATCGCGCCGAACTCGCTGGTGAGCATGAAATCGGGCGAGCGCGGATGCGGCTGCGGCACGTTGATCGCTCGCCTTGATCCTGCCCGGCCGCGCCGTCATCACGATGATGCGGTCGGCGAGGAACACCGCCTCCGCCAGCGAATGGGTCACGAACACGATGGTCTTGCCGGTGCGCGCCAGCAGCATCGAGAGGTCCTCGCCCAGCACCATGCGGGTCTGCTCGTCGAGCGCCGCGAACGGCTCGTCGAGCAGCAGCACCTGCGGTGCCGACGCACAGCCCGCGCGCGAGGTTGATGCGCTGCTTCATGCCGACGGAGAGCTGCTTGCGGATAGTGGTTGGCGAACTGCGTCCATGCCGACGGCGGAGAGCGCCTGCATCGCGCGCTCGCGCCAGCGCGCGTCGTCGATGCCCCTGGAATTTCAGCGCGAGACGGAAGTTCTCGAGCACCGTGTACCAGGGCAACAGCGTGCTTTCCTGGAACACGAAGGCGATGTCGTGCGGCCGCGGCCCGGTCGACCGGCGCGCCGGCGACCGTCACCGTGCCCGCGGTCGGCGCAGCCATGCCGCCGATGATGCTGAGCAGCGTGCTCTTGCCGCAGCCCGACGGGCCGAGCAGGCAGACGAACTCGCCCTTGCGGATATCGAGCGAGACGTCGTCGAGCGCCTGCACGCTCTGCGAGGCGTCGCGGCCCGCGAAAGGTCATCGACACATGGTCGACCGCGATGATCGCCGGCGGCCGTCATCGCGGCGTGGCGTCGGCTAATGCTTCGGCTCGCTGCTGCTCGGCGGTCACGTCAGAATTTCACCGGGACGAACTTGTCGTTGTAGATGACCTTCGCCTCCGGGATGAAGTCGAGGATGCCGAGGTCCTTGAGCGAATTGCGGATCACGTCGATCGCATTCGGATCCCAGGCGCCGTCGGTCGAGAAGCTGCCGATCTGGGTGTCGTAGACCTTCGACACGATGCTCTCGCGCACCTCGACCACCTTGGCGCCGGACTTCACGGCGACGTCCTTGTTCGCCTTCATGAAGGCGACGGTCTTGAACCAGCCGCGCAGGAAGCGCCGCAGCAGCTCCGGCCGCTTCTCGATCATGTCGTCGGTGGCGAAGATCACGTGGGTGTAGAAATGCTTCTCGATGTCGCCGAACAGCGAGAAGGTTGCGGCCCTTGCCCTGCTCCTCGAGCTCGTAGCCGGTCGCCGACTCGATCACCATGCCGTCGAGCTCGTCGCGCTCCATGGCGGCGAGCCGCGCCGGCACCGCGCCGAGCGGCAGCGACCTTGATGCCGTCGTGGCCCCAGCCCTGCTGCTGCGACAGTTTGCGCGTCAGCCAGTCGGTGAGCGAGCCGAGCGTGGTGACGCCGATGCTGCTTGCCCTTGAGATCGGCGACGGTCTTGATCGACGAGCGCGCCAGCACCGCGAGCGCGAGATTGGCGGGCGGGCCGTACATGGCCGCGACGCCGATCGCCGGCACGCCCTTGGCGCGGAAGCCGAGGCCCGGACCGGAGCCGAGCGCGACGTCGACGCGCGCCGGCGGTCGAGCGCCTGCTGCATCTGCGCGTCGCCGCGGAAGGCGCGAGACCGCGAGCTCGATGTTCTCGCTGCTCGCCAGATCTTGGCGTCGATCCCGATCTCGGCCGTGCTGAAGGCGAACGAGTTGGGCACCGCCTTGCCGATGCGCACCTTGTCGAGCGCGAAGCGCCGCGCGCGCACGCGACAGCGATCAGGCGGCGGCGACGCACAGGGTCGCCGCGCCACGAACGCTTGCGTGCTCGATGCAACGCTTCGTCTCGAGAGAGCTGCGCCATTGTCTGGTCTCCAGAATTCGCGAGCGGTCGCGCCCTGCGTCACGACGTCGGACATTTACTTCTTCGTCCTGCGACTGCCCGATGTAGGAATTGCGATACACCGGCACGGTCTTCTCGCGCAGCGAATAGAGATATTTCAGCGCCTGCTCGTTGGTCATGTATTTCGACATGTCGTAGGTGTCGTGATGCACCATGTCCTCGAGCGGCCGGCGCACGCCGGCCTTCGACGGCACGTCCGGATAGCCGATCGGCATGATCAGGTTGAAGGTGAGCAGGTCGGGCACGCCGAGCACGCGCTTGAACGGGTCCTCGATGTGAATGGTGGTGTGCTGGCTGCCGAGCCCGAGCGAGGCGGCCGCGAGGTGCATCATCATCGAGGCGTTGGCGAGCCCGTCGGTGAGATGCGACTGGCCGCGCCCGAAGGTGTGCGCGCCCTGCACGGTCGCCCACTGGCGGCGGCCGTCGCCGAGGATCACGATCAGCACCGGCGCCTCCGACCAGCCCTGCGAGACGCGCTGCTTCTGCACCGCGTCCTCGCTGGTCATCTGGATAGGCGGGATGGCGCAGCTTGAAGTCGCGCTGCTGCTCCATCCAGTAGATGAAGTCGGTGTTCTCCTCGACGTAGACGCGGAACAGCTCCTTCTTGATCTTCGGGTCCTTCACGACCACGAATTCCCACGGCTGGCCGTTGGCGCCCGACATCGCCCAGCGGCCGATCTCGAGGATCTTGTTGACGTACTCGTCCGGGATCGGATCGGGCTTGAGCTTGCGCACGCTGACGCGGTTGCGCACGAGCTCCAGCAGCGTGTCGTAGTCGCCGAAGAAATTGGGCTGGTCCATCGTGCCTCCTGTGCCGGCGGGCGCGGAGCCTACCGCCTCGGTTGCGGAGCAGGCATCAATGTGCGCCGGCGCGTGCTGCAGAGCCATCGCGACATGCGGCGACGTTTTGCAATCCCGCGCCAGCTGTGGCATCGTTTGCCGCACCAAACACGTGGAAGACCGCCGGTTGAGCATCGAGGGCCAGCCGGCCGAACCGACGGGCTCGCGGGGAGGAGCGTCATGCGTCGATTGTCTGGGTGGCTCGCCGTCGCTGGCGCCATCGCTCGTACCGTCGGCGGGGCTGGCGCAGCAGGCGCCCGACCTGCGCAAGCCGGCCGGCAAGGAATGGCTCACCATCGGCGGCGACTGGGGCAACACCCGCTATTCGACGCTGACCCAGATCAACCGCAACAACGTCAAGAACCTCAAGGGCGCCTGGGTGGTGCATCTCGGCTCCGGGCTCGGCGCCGAAGTATTCGCTGGAAGGCACGCCGATCGTCAAGGACGGCGTCATGTATATCGCGACCGGCAACGACGACGTCTTCGCGCTCGACGCCAAGACCGGCGCGCTGATCTGGGAGCACCGCTCCGGCATCGACCAGAACATCAACACGGTCTGCTGCGGCTGGGACAATCGCGGCGTCGCGGTCGGCGAGGGCAAGGTGTTCCTCGGCCAGCTCGACGGCAACTTCGTCGCGCTCGACGCCAAGACCGGCAAGCAGGTCTGGAAGACGCAGGTCGGCGCGCTGGCAGGACGGCTACACCATCACGGCGGCGCCGCTCTACCACAACGGCGTGATCTATTCCGGCATCTCCGGCGGCGACCGCTCGGCGCGCGGCTTCCTCGCCGCGCTCGATGCCAAGACCGGCAAGGAGAAGTGGCGGTTCTGGACCGTGCCGGCGCCGGGCGAATTCGGCTCCGACACCTGGCCGAAGCCGGACGATCCCGATCCCAAGCGCGCCAACGCCTGGAAGGAGGGCGGCGCCGCGATCTGGCAGACGCCGGCGATCGATCCCGAGCTCGGCCTGATCTATTTCTCGACCGGCAATCCGGGCCCGGAAGCCGGCGGCATGGGCCGCGACCGCCCGGGCGACAACCTGTTCTCGGCTCGTCGATCGTGGCGCTGACGCTCGAAGGCAAATACGCCTGGCACTTCCAGCAGGTGCATCACGATCTCTGGGACTTCGACTGCCCGTCGCCCGGTCGTGCTGTTCGACCAGATCTACGACGGCAAGCTGCGCAAGGGCATCGCCGAGGCCTGCAAGACCGGCTGGATCTACATCCTCGACCGCACCAACGGAAAGCCGCTGATCGGCATCGACGAGAAGCCGGTCGAGGTCGACGAGCGCGTCGCCTCCGCGCCGACGCAGCCGATCCCGCGCGGCGACGCCGTGATGCCGCAATGCCCGCAGCCGCTCGAGCCGCTGGGTCACCAAGTGCATCTTCGGCGTGATCTACGACGAGCCGATCCTGATGTCGCCCGGCGGCAACGGCGGCGCGAACTGGGCGCCGATGGCCTATAGCCCGCGCACCGGCTACTTCTACGTCACCGCCGCCGACCGGCCGCAGAGCCGCATCCTGCGCGGCCTCGGCAAGACGGTGCGGCCCGCGCGATCGGGCGCCAAATACGGCGGCACGCTCACCGCGGTCGATTCCCGCACCAACAAGATCGCCTGGCAGAAGACGCACGCCCTACTCGATCGGGCAGGGCTCGCGGCGCGCTCGCGACCGCCAGCGATCTCGTGTTCCACGGCGAGCCGGACGGCAAGTTCCAGGCCTATGACGCCAAGACCGGCGAGCTGCTGTGGCAATGGCAGACCGGCGCCGGCGCCGACGCGCCCGCCATCACCTACGAGATCGACGGCACGCAATATGTCGCGATCGCGGTCGGCGGCGTCTCGATCCAGACCACGTCGGCCAACAGCGACATGATCTGGGTGTTCTCGCTCAAGGGCTCGCCCGGCGACCGGCTCAAGCCGTTCGCGGCGCCGACAGCCGCCCGAGAACGTGGTCGGCTTCAGCGGCCCGGTGGCGCGCGCCAACGAGATCAAGATCGACGACTACACCTACGGCGCCGCTGCGCATCACGGTCACGGCCGGCACCAAGGTGACGTTCACCAACAACGGCGCGCAGCCGCACAACGCCACGTCGTCCGACGGCGGCGGCTGGGACACCGGCCTGCTGGCCAAGGGCGAAACGCGCGAGCGTGACCTTCAACCAGCCCGGCACCTACACCTATCATCTGCACGCCGCATCCCTCCATGATCGGGCAGATCATCGTGACCGGACAGGCCGTGGCATCAGCGCCGCGCCGACCGTGGTGGAGACCGGCAAGCCAGCGGCCGCAAGGCGCAACACGGGGCACATTGATGGACAAGCTCGCCGTTGTCGTCCCCGCGAAGGCGGGGACCCATACGACTCGTGCATCGCATCTGACCTGCCGGGTCACATCGCAGAGCGCACGGCGTATGGGTCCCCGCCTTCGCGGGGACGACAGCCGGAAGTCATTGCCAGCCTGCGTTGCTGGCCGCCATTGCGCGTTCGTCACCACGCAGCGCCTCCGCCGCCGATCGCATCCGCGCTCGCGGTGCAGCGCACCGGCACGCTGGCCTGGGAGCTCGACGATCATCAAGGCCCACGGCCTCGACAAGAAGGCCAATCTCGAGATCGAGACGATCGAGCTTGCCTCGACCGAAGCCGGCAAGATCGCGATCAAGGGCGGCTCGGCCGACATGATGCTGTCGGACTGGCTGTGGGTCGCGCGCGAGCGCTCGCTCGGCGACAATCTCGTGTTCTATCCGTCGTCCAGCACGCTCGGCGCCGTGATGGTGCCGGCGAATTCGACGATCAGCAGCGTCGCCGACCTCAAGGGCAAGAAGCTCGCGATCGCGGGCGGCCCGCTCGACAAGAGCTGGCTGCTGCTGCAGGGCGCTGGCGCGCCGCTCCGGCCTCGATCTGCGCCGCCAGGCCACCATCGTCTATGGCGCGCCGCCGCTGCTGTCGCAGAAAGCCGCTGCAGGGCGAGCACGACGCGACGCTGACGTTCTGGAATTTCTGCGCCGATCTCGAAGACAAGGGCATCAAGCGCGCGATCGTGATGGACGAGGTGATGAAGCAGCTCGGCGCCAAGGGCGCCGGTCGCGATCGTCGGCTACACCTTCGACGGCGGCTGGGCGGCGCAAGAACAAGTCGGCGGTCGACCGCTTCCTCGACGCGATCGCGCCAGGCCAAGGAGATCCTCGCCTCGATCCGAGGCCGAATGGCAGCGGCTCGCGCCGCGCATCGGCGTGACGCGACCCGAAGGCGCTCGCGATCTACCGCCAGCGCTATCGCGAAGGCATCGTGCGCCGCTCGATCGCCGAGGAGGAGGCCGACGCGCGCGCGCTCTATCGGCGTGCTGGCCGAGGTCGGCGGCACCGAGCTGGTCGGCCCGGCGCGCGAGCTCGATCGCGGCACGTTCTACCGGCCGGGAGGGATATGAACGTGGCTGCTGAGGCTCGCTCTCGCTCGCGCTGCTGCTCGCGGCCTGGTACGTCGGCGCGCAGCTCGCCGGCCCGCGCATGCTGCCCGACCCGCAGACGGTCGCGCTCGCCGATCGTCGACGAGGCGCGGTCCGGCGCGCTCGCCTTCAATCTCGGCGTCACGCTGGCGCGGGTCGCGGTTGCGTTCATCGATCGCCATGGCGCTCGGCACCGTCGATCGGGCTCGCTGATGGGCCGCTTCCGCGTCGCCGACCGGCTCGGCGATCCCTGGCTGGTGGTGCTGCTCAACCTGCCGGCGCTGGTGATCATCGTGCTGGCCTATGTGTGGGCGGGGCTGACCGAAACCGCCGCGATCGCGGCGGTTGCGCTCAACAAGCTGCCGATCGCGACCGTCACGGTGCGCGAAGGCGCGCGCTCGCTCGACCGCGGGCTCGACGACATGGCGCAGGTGTTCCGCATGAGCGCCGTGGGTGCGCATGCGCCACGTCGTGCTGCCGCAGCTCGCGCCCTATCTTGCGGCGGCGGCCCGCTCCGGGCTATCGCTGGTCTGGAAGATCGTGCTCATCGTCGAGCTGCTCGGGCGGCCGAACGGGGTCGGCTTCGAGATCGGGGTCGCGTTCCAGCTGTTCGACGTGACCCAGATCCTCGCCTATGCTCTCGCCTTCGTCGCCGTCATGCTGGTGATCGAAACGTTCCTGGTGCAGCCGCTTGAACGACATGTCTCCCGCTGGCGTCCCAGACGCTGAACGACGGCTTGAGGTCGCAATCAAGCAAAAGTCCTATCAGCGCCGCCACCGGCGGCAACGCTGCAGGTCATCGACGGCCTGACCTTCTCGCTCGCGCAACGGCGAGGTCGGCGCGCTGGTCGGCCCGTCGGGCTGCGGCAAGACCACGCTGCTGCGCATCATCGCCGGGCTCGATCGCGACTATCGAGGGCAGGTGCGACTGCCCGATCACGGCACGGCTCGGCATGGTGTTCCAGGAGCCGCGCCTGCTGCCCTGGCGCACCGCTCGAGCAGAACGTGCGGCTTGCCGCCCCGGAGGTCGACCGACGACGAGCTCGACGACGCTGTTTGCCGCCGCTCGGCCTCGCGGCGCACCGCCAGCACTATCCGGGCGAGCTCTCGCTCGGGCTGGCGCGGCGGGTGGCGCTGGCGCGTGCCTTTGCGGTCGACCCCGATCTGCTGCTGCTCGACGAGCCGTTCGTCTCGCTCGATGACGCGCTGGCGACGCGGCTGCGCGACGAGCTCGCCGAGCTGGTGACCCGGCGCCCGGTGACGACCCTGCTGGTCACCCACAATGTCGAGGAGGCGATCGCGCTCGCCGACCGCCTGTTCCTGCTCTCGCCAAGCCCGACCCGCGTCGTTGCCGAGCTGCCGATTCCGAACCCACGCTCGAAGCGCACGCCCGAGGAGCTCGCGGCATTTCGCGGCCAGATCGCGCGCAAGCTCATGGGCGCGTGATCCTGGCGGCAGGACGGTGCTGGACCTTTAATTGCTCGACCCTATTGTATTTTACGCTCCGCAGGCCCAGCTATAGTTGGAAGTAGTACGTATCTGATAGCTGCTCATAAATCGGCGATCTACCGAAATCTCCGTTCTCTCAGAAGCAGCAGCTCCTCCGGTGCCATCGGCGGGCACAGCAGAATTCCAATTTGAGTTGCGTTCGGCGCGGGTGCCATGAGCACCGGCTTGCTTAGCGTGCGCGCCGTCGCTTGCGAACTCGCGTTCCTCTTATCGAAAGGCGAAAGTCATGGAACTTCCCGCAATCCTGCAGGGAGAGTCGGTCACGCGCCTCTTGCAAGGCGCAGCCGCCGGAGCGGTCTTAACGATGATCATCGGCTTCAACTGGGGCGGATGGGCGTTGGGGAGCACCGTTGACAAGGTCGCGAAGGATCGCGCCAACTCGGCGGTCGTCGTTGCGCTGGCACCGATCTGTGTCGACAAGTTTCGCCAGGCCGCGAACGCACCCGAAAACCTTAGCGCGTTGAACAAGATCAGTTACGCCTGGGACCGGGGCACGTTCGTCGAAAAAGGCGGGTGGGCGACAATGCCGGGAGCGGCCTCACCGGATTCGGCTGTGGCCCGGGCTTGCGCAGAAATGATTGGCACCCTCAAGCCGTAGCCCATTATTGGGCGCCCAATCCGCGACTGCCGCTAACCTGAAGGAACAAAAACGATTGCTTGGGGCTTACTCTTCAGGCGTCCTAACGTCCGACCCCATGTGATTGTGAAGTCTATTTCCAGGCGCAGGAGATCGTCATGACGAAAAGCCGTACTGTTGCCGATGTCGTTGTGGAGGCAGCGTACTTTTGCTTGGCGGCAGGGGCAGCAATGTTCGTTGGGCTGCTCTTGTTGACGACCATCCATCCTTAGAAACGTCCGGCAGATCGCGCGCTCTCTCGGGCTCACTCACGGCGCATCCCGCGACGATATGCGAGCACACTCACTCGCGGAAACGGAGTTGACATTGACCTACATTTCGAAAGATCGGGCTCGGGCCGAAGCGGCATTCAAGAAGCTGCAGAGGGTCCAGGTCGGCGAGAAGGCCAAGACGGAGTACGAGGTTGAAAGTCAGTCTGTCCGCGAAAAGACGGTGCGTTTGAAGACGCTTCGATTGGCCAAACAGGCCATCGATGCCAAAGAGGCCATCGCTTCGGAACCTCCGGTCAAGGCGAAGGCGATCGCTGCGAGTTATAAGCCGATCCGCCACTGAAACTGCAGATACCGTTTCTTCAGCCCATTCGCATTCCCGCAGCCGATACCCCAGCGTTCCGCTGTTAGACCCGTCTGTGCACGACCGGCTTTCGCAGCCGGTGTTGGTGATTTCTGAGATTTCGACGCCGCTCCAGGTCGAGAAGTCTTTGTCTCGTATGAACATGAGGGTACTCTGTGACGATTGAACATGCGCGTGCGTCTGCTCTCCCCAAGCCCTGGGGCATTCTCGATCTACGGCCTTGGAGTAGCGCACGCCATGACGGTGGCGCGATCGGCGAAATCTGGTACGAGCGCTCAGGCCGGGTGGCTGCAGAGCCTTCACTCTTGCTCAAGATACTGTTCACCAACCAGCCGCTTTCCATTCAGGTTCATCCTGACGATGCATTTGCCCATTCAATGGGACTGCCAACGCGGTAAGACCGAGGCATGGTACGTCCTGCGTGCCGCCTCCGACGCCAAGGTCGCGCTCGGCCTCAATCAGCGTCTCACTCCGCAACAATTGCGAGCGGCCGTTGACGATGGCTCGATCTCCAATCTTGTCGTATGGCAGGCGGTGTCATCAGGTGACGTCATTTTCGTGCCGGCCGGCACGATCCACGCGATCGGCGCGGGGCTCGTCATCGCTGAAATCCAACAGCGCAGCGACGCGACGTTTCGTCTCTTCGATTACGGGCGGCAGCGCGCCCTTCACGTCGAGAACGCAGTCGCGGTCGCGGACGCTGGGCCGGCTCATGTCCAGGGACGCCCGATCCGGCTCACTGACGAACGGACGCTTCTCATTTCCAGTCCGTACTTCGTGTTTGAACGGATCGAATTGCCGCCGAATTCCACTTGGCGCCTGGACGCGGAGCGAGAAACTTGGTTTCTCGTTCTGAACGGTGACGGCCGCACCGCATCGTTCGACATGACCACTGGCGATGCTCTCTTTCGTGGAATCCGATAGCCTCCGTCTGCACGCTGGCCCGACCGGCTTGGTAGGCCTCGTGGCCTACACGGGCGAAGTCCCGGTTGCCAACCTCCTGCAACGCGCCAGGCGGCCGAGCACAAGGGGCCAACGGCCGCTCCAGGCGACCCGGGCGCCTCCTTTGGTCCCTCGAACAAATACCACGAGATCAACGAACGCACGCCTGGAGCTGTCTCAATGAAGCCGATCCAGCGTATAGCGTTCATCGGCAATCATCTTCCGCGCCGCTGCGGAATCGCTACCTTTACCCATGATCTTCATCGAGCGGTCTCGACGGCTCGCCCGGATCTGGAGACCTGCGTCGTCGCCATGACGGACCTCGGTCGCACCTATGACTATCCATCGGATGTGCGCTTCCAGATCCACGACGAAACGATCGACGACTACGTTCAAGCGGCCGAGTTCCTGAACAATGCAGGCTTCGACGTCGTTTCGCCTTCAACACGAATATGGGATTTTCGGTGGCGAGGCCGGCAGCAATATCATCGAGCTCCTGTCGCGCCTCGAAATGCCGATTGTCACGACACTTCACACGGTGCTGGCCGAACCGACGCCCACCCAACGCGACGTGATGCGTCGGATCATCGATATGTCGACGAAGATCGTTGTCATGGCGGAAAAGGGCCACGAATTCCTCCGCTCCGTTCATGACGTGCCAGCTCGCAAGATCGAGGTCATTCCGCACGGAATACCCGACTTCCCGTTCCTCGAAACGCATCACGCCAAGGCGAAATTCGGCTTCGCTGGCAAGAAGATCATTCTGACGTTCGGTCTCCTGTCGCCGAGCAAGGGCATCGAGACCGATGATCGATGCCATGCCGGGAATCATCAAATCCTGCCCGAACGCCGTCTATGTCATTCTCGGCGCGACCCATCCGAATCTCGTGCGCAACAGGGCGAGGCCTATCGCGACGGCTTGACTGCGCGCGTGCGGGAACTCGGCATCGAGGATCATGTCGTCTTCTTCAACCAGTTCGTCGATCAGGCCACACTGCTGGACTTCATTTCGATGTGCGACGTCTATGTGACGCCCTATCTCAATGAAGCTCAGATGACATCGGGCACGCTCGCCTACAGCTTCGGTCTGGGAAAGGCCGTCGTATCGACGCCCTACTGGCACGCCAAGGAACTGCTGAGTGACGGACGCGGCATTCTGGTTCCCTTTGGGGATGCCAAAGCCATGGGCACCGAGATCGCCGGCCTGCTGACAAACGACGTCCGCCGTCACGCCATGCGCAAGCGTGCCTACGCGGCGAGCCGATCGATGACCTGGGCGCAAACGGCCAAGCGCTATCTGGCGGTCTTTGAGACTGCGCGCGAGCGCATCAGCCCTGGAAAGGTCGCTTCCGCTTGGTTCGATCGCCACTTTCAGAGCAAGGCAGCCGCCATTCCGGAGATGCGGATCGGCCATTTCCTCTCGCTCTGCGACAGTACGGGCATGCTCCAACACGCCGTCCATTCGGTGCCGGATCGCGCCCATGGCTACTGTGTCGACGATAACGCTCGCGCCCTGCTGTTCTCAAGCGCGCTTCAGAACTCTGGCGAAGCGCAATTGTCCGAAACGATCACGTCGCGCTTTGCGGCATTCATCCAGCACGCATGGAACCCGGACACCCGTCGGTTCCGAAATTTCATGAGCTACGACCGCCGATGGCTGGAAGAGTCGGGCTCGGAAGACAGTCATGGCAGGACGCTTTGGGCATTGGCCGAATGCGCACGCAAGGACACCGATCCGTCTCGCCGCAGATGGGCTGCGGCGCTCTTCAAGACCGCGCTTCCGACCGTCGAGGAATTCTCGTCTCCGCGGGCCTGGGCCTTCTCGCTCCTGGGGTTGGACGCCTATTGCACGCTGGTCGGCGGAGACCTCTTCGCCAACCGCATGCGCAAGCTATTGGCCGACAGGTTGATGTCCCTGTTTTCTGCAAGCGCAAACGCAAAGACTGGGTCTGGTTTGAAGACGTGCTCGCATACGACAATGCGCGCCTTCCGCAGGCGCTGATCCAAACGGGCCTGACGACCCACACGCCGGCATACGTCGAGGTCGGCCTGCGATCGCTTCGTTGGCTCATGTCGCTTCAGACCACGTCATCGGGATACTTCAGACCGGTTGGGACCAGGAGTTTCGGCAGGATTCGCCAGAAGCCCGAAGCGTTTGATCAGCAGCCAGTCGAGGCGTGCAGCAACGATTTCCGCATGCCTTGCCGCGTGGCGGGCGGATGACGGCGCGGAGTGGCCGGCAGGGGCGATGCGCGCGTTCGGTTGGTTTCTGGGCGAAAACGACCTGCAGACAGCACTGATCGATCCCGATACGGGCAGCTGTTCGGATGGGCTCCATCCGGATCGACCCAATGAGAACAAGGGTGCAGAATCAGTGCTATCGTATCTTCTCGGTCTTGTGGAGATGCGGCAGTTCAAGCGTGCTGCTGCGATAGGCCGAACGAGATCCTGCGTCCAAATTGGTACGCAGCGCCATCGACACGATTGCACCTCGAACAGTCCCAGGGAGCCTCCTTGTCTCAATCCCAATTCTTGAATCGCCAGACCTTATATCTGCGCCCGGATCCGGCCAGGGTCGTCGTCAGACCCTTCAAACCGGCGACTGAACCCCGAGACCTCAATCCAACCGACAAGATCCGGGCCAATCATATCGTCGACAGGGTTCTTCGGCTCGATGCCGAAGCTGCCGCGCAACAACTGAGCGAGGTGCTCGAAAATTTCGAAGGTCGTCACAGGAATCTGCTCGATATCTTCGAGGCGCGCGCCGCGGAGATGGAAGAGGCGTTCGAGCCGCATGCCGAATTGAACAAGACGCAACGCCGCCTGATCGGTGCGTATTTTCTTCAACGAGTACTCGTTCGAGGCGTCGGCCTTGTTCAATCCGAGCATCGTCCGGCACCCCGACCAGACCGGCGCGCCGGAAAATGGCTGTCGATTTATCTTGAGCCTTCGCGCCGTCGGCGAAGGGCATATTTCATCGCTGACGTTCCGGTCCGGCACCATCGCGGCGGACGGCAGCGTAGCCGTCGATCCGACCGCGCGTCTCGCGTCGGTCCCAAAAATCCGACAGCCGGACGTCCAGGCCCAATGGCGACGATGTCGAAGTGATCTTCCGGCCGGACGAAGAACTGAGCGAACGGGTCATCTTTCCGATCACCGACGCCCAAGCAAACGGCATCGAGGACGCTCGTTTCGTTGAATTCAACGACGATGCGACGAAAAACCTTCTACGCAACCTACACGGCCTATAGCGGCAGGGCGATCCGCTCTGAGTTGCTCGAAACGACGGATTTCCGATCGTTCCGGATGACTCCGCTCGGCGGATCGGCGGCGCGCAACAAGGGCATGGCTCTGTTTCCGCGGAAAATCGACGGCCGCTATGCGATGATCGGTCGGCAGGACAACGAGAACCTCTATCTGATCTATTCCGACGACCTCTACTCGTGGGACGGCGGTCAATCCATCCTTCAGCCCGAATATCCTTGGGAATTCGTTCAGATCGGCAATTGTGGCTCACCCATCGAGCTGGACGACTGCTGGCTGCTGCTGATACACGGGGTTGGTCCGGTCAGGAAATATTCGATCGGGGCGGTTCTCCTGGACAAGAAGGATCCCTCAAAGGTTCTCGCACGTTCGCGCGAGCCTCTGGTTCGTCCCGAGCCCACCGAACGCGAAGGTTACGTGCCCAACGTCGTCTATACCTGCGGCGCAATGCGTCACGGCGACCAGATCATCTTGCCCTATGCGGTATCCGACACCTTCTCCAATTTCGCGACGATAAAGATTGCGGCGCTGATGGAGGCGGTTGCGAGCTGATGACTGCTTCACAAGGCTGATAGCTCCCGCCAGATGGGATGATCAGCGAGGCGGCGTGCCTTACGATGGCGGCAACAGAGGACCAATGCTTGCCAAGCAGCAATGTGCATCCATCTTCACACGAAGAAACCAAAATCCTCGCGCAATCTGCGGTACGATCCCTTGAGCTTCGCGGTCGCGTAACGACGTGCGTTCTTGGGTCTGTTATCGGAAGAACGCAGGCTCTGGTAGGCTGCTATATAGGTTGCCTCTTCGATCGGTTTGTCATGGTTCGCTTTCAGCCATGTGAAATGTACCGGCCGATGTCGTTTAGAACACTCATCCCAATCAAACGTCCTTTTCATGTTCTTCCCTTCCATTGTCGTGCGCGCTGGTGACACGAGCGACCCCTTCGGCAGGCCGGCCTGCGCGCAATCGCGCTCGAACAGGCTGCCGCTGGATCTGGCGATTCGCTCCGTCAATGTCCTCCTCCACTAGCCGCATTTGCAAAGATAATCATCGACAGCCTCTGAAATCAGGTCGCTTATTCGACGGTTCTTTTGGGCACACAGCCGCTGAATGAGCGCCAGTTTGTCGGGAGGAAGAAAGACCGTCGCGCTGACCAGGTTCATGCTGGCGATTTTCTTCTTTTGGCTGCTTGCAGATGAATGGTTCAGCATGATTGTGTCCCACGTGTCGACAGAGTTGGAAGTCGATTTGAAGCAAGCGAAGCTGAGAACGAGACCCGAGACGACCGAGTTTGGCTTGGGTCAGCATGCACGAAGCGGCTGCCGCCTCGGATGACCACTCACAAGCGCAATTGTCACTCACAGGGCAATTGCTGAGCCGAAGCCCACCGGGACTCGCGAGCATGAGCGGAACCACAATGGGTGGGTCAGCCAAGGCGCCCGTTTGCGGGCCTTTCCGGAGGCGCAGGCGCACAGGCCATCAGAATGATGAAGATATTCCAGTCAGTTACGTTTGTCGAAGGAATAATCAATGATTTCTCATTCTATACGCAAATGTTTTCGCCAAAGATCTACTTTTAAGGGGCTTCATTATTGTTGATCTTGGCCGTTTGAATGACAACCATTCAGGATTTTAGTTAGCTCTATTGCAGAGTTTCTTACTTGACCAACTGAGGTGCAAATCAGACCCGCCAACCCAGAAAGAAATCGGTGCGAAATCGAGCTCACGGCCAACGCACTGGCTGGCCGGCCGACCGGGACGGTCCAGGTTTAGTAAACAGGTGTAATAAAACTGTCATCTCCGGATGCTTCATCGTGAAGGTGCAAACCGGGGATGTTCGGGGGGTGTCAGAATTGGAAGGTGCCCCAATGTTCTATCCAGTTCTCATACTCAACGTGGTGTTTCTAGCCGCCATGGCAGTCCTTTTGGGCCCCGCGGTCTTACAGATACTCGGTTTCCACTAGGCAAATCTTAGGGTCGGTTGCTCGCTGGTGAGCGGTCGAAGCCTGACGGTAATTTGATACTTATCGCCCCGAGCTAATCTCGGCAGCTTGAATATCCATCAAGTCCAGCGCGCCCGGCTCTGCATCCGCCGGCATCGCGCCGCGCGCATCACTTGGCTCACTACTTGTCGTACTCATCGTGGCGACGCCACCAGATGCCCGAACTCGTTGCGCCCTTTGGGGGCACGGTCGAGCCACGGGTAGACGCCCCAGATGCCGTCCACGCCGCGCGCAAAGGTGGAATAGGTGTGGTAGACGACGCCGTCATCGAGCACGAACGCGCTCATGCCCGGCCTATCGCGAATGTAGGTGGCTGCGTCGGTTCCGCACATGGCCGCGAACTTGGACGCGCCGCCACATGCCTGGCCCGGGCCGGACTCGAACACTGGCTCGCGCCGATAGTTGTATTCGATGCTGCCTTTGCGCTGCTGCTCCTCGGTGAACCAAACGTTGAAGTCGGCGTTGAAGTCGCTACCGGCCGACGAAGCCCAGGGGAAAGTCCAGCCCAATCGTCGTTTGTACGCCTGCAACTTCGCAAGCGGCGCCCGCGACACCGCCCAGAGCATCACGTCGTGATTGGCGAGGTGAACAGTGAACCCGTTGAAGCCATCCGCGATCATCGAGCAGGACGGACAGCCAGCCGCGTAGTCAGGCCCGAACATGAAGTGGTAGATGAGCAGCTGCGAGCGCCCTTTGAAAAGGTCCTTGAGCGTCGCGCTTCCGTCATCGGTCTCGAAGTGATACTCCTTGCCGATCCGAACCCACGGCAGTTCCTGCCGCCGCTGCGCCAGCTCATCGCCGCGCCGCGTGAGCTCCTTCTCCGCCTCGAGCAGATTGAGCCGCGCCTTCAGCCATTCGTCGCGTGTCCCAGTCATATGCGTGGTCATCGTCCATTGCTCCTCGTTGGTGTCCTCAGGATCGGTGGGCGCCGCTTCGCCAGCTGGCGATCAGCTTCAGCCAAGACGCCGAATGGAAGACGCTCATCAGCAGGTACATCCAGACCATGCCACTCAGCGGAGACGCATCTTGCACGGCCGCGCAGAGCAGATCATGGGAGCCCACACGAACGCCCGTCATGAGTGCCATGATGGCAAACGTCGGTGCCGCCGCGAGGCATACCCAATCGGCTGCGCCGAAGGCGACAGGTGCAGGCCACGCTTCACATGTTCCAATCGTGTGTGTCGGCATGGCATTTCGCTCCTTCCGTCGGGTGTCGTGAGATAGATTAGGAACGGTTATCGAGCGGCGGGAGTTACAAGTGTGGCGGGATTTCAATGGACTCGCTGATAACAGCGGCGGCGCGTGCGCTCGCCAGGGGGGACCCCCTTGGCGCACTGAACCGGGTCGCCCTGCGCGACGACGCGCCTGCGCTCGCGCTTCGAGGCATCGCGATGGCGCAGCTGGGCGATCTCGTTCGGGCAAAGGCTCTCCTGCGAAGTGCGGCACGCGCGTTCAGCCCGAAAGAAGCATTGGCCCGCGCGAGGTGTGTTGTTGCCGAGGCCGAGATCGCACTCGTCTCGCGCGACCTCAACTGGCCTGCAAAGGCGCTTGACGCAGCGCGGGCGACGCTCGAAGCGCACGGCGACAGCGTCAATGCCGCGCATGCGCGAACTCTCGAGCTCCGGCGCCTGCTCCTGATCGGGCGCCTCGACGAGGCCGAGCGCACGCTCGCCGAGCTCGACCCCACGCCGCTCTCACCCGCGTTGAGGGCCGCCCATGAGCTGGTGGTTGCGGGCATCGCGATCCGGCGCCTCCGGACGAAGGCGGCGCGTGCGGCGTTCACTCGGGCCGAGCAGGCCGCGCGCGAGGCGAACATCCCCGCGTTGACGGCGGAGATGGAAAGCGCATCCCTTGTGATGAGCACGACCGCGGCGCGCTTGATCGCGCGTGGCAAGGAACGCCCGCTCCTGCTGGACGAGGTGGAAGAACTCCTGTCTTCAGAGATCTCGTCGTGGATGCATGCCGTCACGTCGTGCGACACGCAGGCACGGTGATTTCGCTGGCGACGCGCCCGGTCTTGTTCGCGCTGGCACGCGCGCTGGCTGAAGCCTGGCCCGGAGATGCACCGCGAAGCACGCTCCTCGCACGCGCCTTCCGGGCGAAGCATGCCGATGAATCGCATCGGGCGCGGTTGCGAGTCGAGATGGGGCGGCTTCGCGCGGAGCTCCGGACGCTGACAGACGTGAGCGCGACGAAGCAAGGCTTTGCACTGACACCGCGCCGCGCGCGTGAGGTCGTCGTGCTGGCGCCGCCGGTCGATGAGCAGCATGGGGCGGTGCTTGCTTTCCTTGCCGACGGCGAGTCGTGGTCGAGCTCGGCTTTGGCGATTGCGCTTGGGGCAAGCCCGCGCACCGTGCAGCGGGCGCTCGATTTGCTCGCGGCGTCTGGCAAAGTGCAGTCGTTCGGCCGCGGGCCGGCGCGGCGCTGGATGACCCCGCCCGTGCCGGGATTCCCGACAATCTTGTTACTCCCCGGTCCGCTGCCGAGTGACTAGGATAGAAGAATGAAAGCATCAGCCGCCGAAATCATCCGCGAATATGGACCCTTTCCGGGTGTCGACAACGTGGCCGGAGTGACGTTTGACGGTCAGCACGTCTGGTTCGCATCCGGAGACCGGCTGAACGCCTTCGATCCTGCGAACGGGAAGATAGTGCGCTCGATCGAAGTCGCCGGGCATGCAGGAACGGCGTTCGACGGGCAGCACCTGTTTCAGCTCGCCGAGGATCGCATCCAGAAAATCGATCCGAAGACTGGCCGAGTGCTCGCCACGATCCCGGCGCCCGGCGGCGGCGGTGACTCGGGGCTCGCGTGGGCCGAAGGAACGCTCTGGGTGGGGCAGTACCGGGAGCGGAAGATCCATCAAATCGATCCCCAAACAGGGGCGGTTCTTCGCACCATCGAGTTCGAACCGCTTCGTCACCGGGGTCACCTGGGTCGACGGCGAGCTCTGGCACGGCACCTGGGAAGGTGACGAGAGCGATGTGCGGCGAATCGATCCTCACACCGGAGAGGTCCTGGAGCGGCTCGAGATGCCACCCGGCGTAGGCTTGTCGGGACTCGAGTCCGATGGTGGCGATCGGTTCTTCTGCGGAGGCGGAAACAGCGGGAAGGTGAGAGCCATCCGTCGGCCCAAACGAGGCTCGACGCGAGGCCCCGCGGAATAACGCCTTCTGGTTTGATTGGCCAGACGTCCTTTTCTCATTTGCGCAACGCAATGCGCCACGACAATCAAACATCGCCCATCCGGTTTCCATGCCGCAAGGAACGCGGTAGGCTCGCGTAGCGGGGATCGCTCATGCGACGGCGAGACTTCATCGCGGGACTTGGCAGCGCGGGACTCGGCAGCGCTGCAGGATGGCCGATCATGTCGCACGCACAACAATCAACCCAGCAAGCTGCGCCTGCTTTCAAGCTGGTCCGCAGCAAGACCCTGGAGATCGCCTACGAGGACAGCGGGCCGGAAGCCGGCACGCCTGTCATTCTGGCGCACGGCTTTCCGTACGACCCGCGCGCCTTCGATGAGGTCGTGCCTCGCCTCGTCGCGGCAGGCTGTCGGACCATCGTTCCCTATCTGCGTGGTTTTGGACCGACGCGATTTCTGTCGGCTGATACACCGCGATCAGGCCAGCAAGCCGCGATGGGCCGCGATCTCATTGATTTGATGGATGCCCTCAAACTCCCGAGCGCAACGCTTGCAGGCTTTGATTGGGGCGGGCGCGGCGTCTGCGTGGTGGCCGCGCTATGGCCGGAGCGCGTGCGTGGCGTCGTGCTGGCCAACGGCTATTCCATCCAGGACATTGCGGCGGCAGCCAAGCCGCGACCGCCGCAACAGGAACATCGCGCGTGGTACCAATTCTATTTCCATACCGAGCGCGGCCGTGCCGGCCTCGCCGCCAATCGGCGCGAGTTCTGCAAACTGCTGTGGCGGCTGTGGTCTCCGAACTGGACCTTCGATGAAGCGACCTACGAGCGCACGGCCGCGTCATTCGACAATCCGGATTTCGTCGACGTCGTCATTCATTCGTATCGCCACCGCTTTGGCTACGCACACAGTGCCCCGGACCTGGAAGCGATCGAGCAACGGCTGGCGAAGCTGCCTCCGATTGCCGCGCCGGCGATTGTGTTGTCTGGAGGTGGCGATGGCGTTGCGTCACCCAATCCGCCCGCAAGCCAGGCGCGCTTCTTCACTGGCCCAGTTCAGCATCGGACTATTCCGCTGATCGGACATGACGTGCCACAGGAAGCGCCTGCGGCGTTCGCGGAGGCGCTGCTCGAATTGATCGCCGCGCAGCCTGCAGGCAAGCGTTAAACGGGATTGGTCTTCGCTTACGCTGCAAAGCAAATCGGAACGAAGTCTTGCACTAAGCTTTTTATTGGAATCGACGCGCTCTTCACGTCGTGGCCGGGCATAGCGCGTCGAAGACTCGCGTGAACGCGCTTGTGTCCCGGTCATCTACGTCTTGTTTACTGCACGAAATAGAAGAAAGACGTGGATGCCCGGCACGAGGCCGGGCATGGCCAAATCGAGAGTCCTGCGCATCGGCACTATCGCCCGCGGCCGCTCTTGAGCTCCTGATACACCGCCGTCACGAATCGAACCGCGCTCGAATCTGTTCCGCCTGCCGTCTTGGCGTCGTAGGGCGCCGTCACCTTGGCGGCCAGCACCTCCTCCAGCGACCTACCCTGCGCGATCATTTGCTGCACCTTGTCGGTGACCGCGACGACCATGTCGCGATACGGAATGATGTCGTCGCGCTTAATGATGGTCCCGTGGCCGGGAATGAGCCTCGTGTTGGCATCGGCCGACTTCATGGTGGCGTCGAGCCCTTCCAGCATGCCCTTGAGCGAGCCGCCGTTGTTGAGGTCAATGAAGGGGTAGCCGTAGTTGCGATAGAAGTCGCCGATGAACAGCACGTTCGCTTTCTCGAACTTGATGTTCGTGTCGCCGCTCGTATGCGCCGCCCGGATCGGAATGAACTGCACGACCTCGTTGTTCATGCGGATCTTCACCGGGTCGCCCATTCCGTAGGTGATAACCGGAAAGCCCGCCGGATCGGCGACCGGATTGCTGCTCGCATTCGGCGCCTGCGAGAGCTTCACCATGCTGTCGCGCAGCTCCTCGCGCGCAAAGATCACGGCGCCCCGCTTGGCAAAGAACGCATTGCCGGCGGTGTGGTCGCGATGAATGTGGGTGTTGACCAGGTATCGAATGGGCCCGCTGTCGATGCGACGCACCGCAGCCAGCACCTTGTCGGCGAGCTGCAGATATTGCGAATCGATCATCAGCACGCCATCGGGACCGGTGAGCACTCCGATGCGGCCACCGGCCCCGTCCTCGTGCGAGGGATCAAGCCCGCTCGAGCCCGACAGCATGTAGACGTTCGGACCGAGTTGCTCGGTGAGGATCTCGACCTTGCCGAAATCCATGGTCTGGGCGAGCACCGAGAGCGGCGCCACCGCCAGCCCTGCCAACAACAGCCACGCACGTCTCATTGTCATCCTCCCCTGATGCTTTTCAAGCCGCGTCGGCCGACATGGCCGAATGGCTGGATCGGGAGGAAAGCTAACACCCGCCCCAAAGGCGCGGAAGTCAGCGCGCGGAAGTCAGCACACGCAAACACGCAACCCTGCTCGGAGACCGAGCAGGGCTGACAACAAGAAACTCAACTCAAGGATTGGGTCAGAAGCCGAGTTGCGGCAAACCCGCAACGCACCGGATCACAAAGCGGTGCCGCTGGTACTCGTGAATGCCGAAATCCTGCGCATCGGCCTGCGCGTTGCACTCGACTTCTTTCGCCGCCTGCTCCGGCCCGCTGGTGCCCTGGGCCGCCGCGCCCAGCGCGACGACACCGACCAGACCGACCACGCCAAGGATGGTAATCGCCTTCATCGCTCGAATTCCCATTGTTTGAGATCCCGCCCTCCCTCGCGCAACCAGTTTGAACCCTTTGATCAGCCCCATATGACAGGGCTATTATCGCATTGCAATATTTAATATTGCATTGCACAAATCTGTGAAATCGTCGTCAAATTGACGTGAATTGCCAGGGATCGGCTGGCGAAGGGTGATTTCCCCTATTTGGAGGCCGAATTGGCGTAGCCGGTCGACCGAAAAACCTTAGCGAGCATGAGACCAACCTCTCAACCGCTCGCTTTCCTAGCGCCGTCAAGCGACGCGGTCGGCGATCCTCACTGGCGCGATGAGCTTGGTGGCGTCATCGAACGGCATCGGGCGGCCCAGGAAGTAACCTTGCGCCTTCTCGATCCCGATCGCGCGCAGCGCCTCGAGCTCTGGCGCGGTCTCGACGCCTTCCGCCACGATGAGGCTGTTGGTGTTACGGGCAAACGCCACCAGCGCGGAGGCGAGCGCCCGGCGCGCCGGATCAAGATGGATATGCCGCGTCAGCGCCATGTCGAGCTTGATGACGTCGGGCCGCAACTGAAGGATATGTTGCAGGCTGGAGAAGCCGGCGCCGGCATCGTCGACCGCGAGCCGCACGCCACGGCTGCGCAGCGGCTCGAGCGCGCGCGACAGGCCTTCGTAGTCGTCGACATGCGCGTGCTCGGTGATCTCCAGCACAATGCGCTCGGCCGGCATTCCGACCAGCGTGTTGGCAAACTCGCCGCTCAGGATGGTCTTGGGGGACGCGTTCACCGCCAGATAGACATGATCCGGAAATGCCGAGAGCGAAGATTGCGCGATCCTGATGGCGGCCAGCTCCAGGAGCGTGCCGAGGCCGATCTCGGCCGCTTCCATGAACCACTTGTCCGGTGAGCGTGACGGTCCGCCCGTGAAGCGCGCCAGACATTCGAAGCCGACCGGGCGCTGCTCGTTCAGATCCCAGATCGGCTGATACACCATCGCGATCTGGTTCTTCTCGATCACCGTCCTGATCCGGTCTTCCTTTTCCTTTCCCAACTTGGCGATTTCGATCTCGCGGCCGATCTCGAACGCCGCGAGCTCGGCGAACACCCTCATCATCTGCATGTCGCGTTCATGCAGCGAACGATCCGGCTTGAAGCCGAGGCAGCAGAACATGCCGTAGACGCTGCCATCCTGCATCCGGATCGGGACGCTCATATGCTTGCCGATCGGAACCGCGCGTGTGATCGGCATCGCTATCGCGACCGGCTCGCTCGAGGTATCCGGGATGAGCTCGGGCAGCCGGCCTTCGAGAATATGCCGGCAATAGACCTCGTCGAGCGAGCGCGAATCGCCGGGCTTGATCATCGCCTCAAGCCCGGGCGCGTCAACCTCGCGGAACACGATCTGGTCGCCGACGAACTCCGAGACGTAGGCCACCTCCATGTCGAGGTGGGTCCGGATGGCCTGCAGAGAGCGCTTGACCATGCCGTCCTGCGGCGCGGCCTGGCTCATTGAGGCAATCAAGCCATACAGCGGATCGTGGTCTTGGTCCCTGGCCATTCTGGGGGCTCTCCGAATGTATCCAAGCAGTGCACCACGCTGCTCTTAGATATGATGAATCGGATGCTGCGAACCCAGGCCCATCACCGGTGACCAGCAAGCTTGGCTAACAGTGTCTTAAGAGTTGAAGCGTCGTCCGAACGGGTGATCCAGCCTGCGTGCCCATGGACTATTGTCCCCCTCCAGCGGTGAGGATTTCTTAACCCTGGAGCCGATGATCATGCGCATCGCTGTCGCGATGCTGGCAAGCGTTGTCGGCTCATGAAATCGCAATTGTTCGGCGAGGCGGATGCAAACGGAGCTATGACAATGAAACAACGGACCGCCACCATCCGCCGCGTCATTCTGGTGGCGCTATCGATCATTTCGGCGGCTTGGCTGATCCTCTTCGCAACCGGCGCTGCCACCCTTCAAGTCCGCGAGCAGCTTCACGTCGGGAACGCGGAAGGAGTAACCGTCACTTGTCGTTATATCCACGCCACCGGCACCTACGAGGTGATCGACTTCACGACCGACCCGGACGCCGTGACCTGCGCTCGGTTTGTGTCCCTGCGCTCGCCTCCGCCCGTCACCGAAGGTCGTTGGGCGGCGCCATTGCCAACCGACCGGATGGTGCAACTCGAATGCCGGTTCCTCCGCTACGCGGTGGAGGGCGACGGCGGTCTCGGGACGCGATTCACAGCGGAGGCTCCATTGCGGCTCGCGGTCAACTTCAGTGCCGGGCAGCTCGATCTGGTCACAGCCGACGATCGAAGCGCGCTGGGTGACCCAAAGCAGGATATGCCTTCGCACCCCGCCATCGCCGTGGTTGTATTCGAGCGTGGCGCGGCGCCGATCTTCACCGGTGAGAAGCCAGGGCGCCTCAGGCTTATGATCTTCTCCTCCAACGGCCGCGCCTCGATGTTCCTGCAGCCACCCAGTGGCCCACTGTTGTGGTCGCGTGACGGAGGATGTCGGCCGAGCGCTTAGTCGGAAGCCTCGTCAAAGATCCAACGCCAGCTCACACTCCACGAGATCAGGCGTGTGCGCGCTTGGTCTGGTACCTCCGGTGGCTCGAAATCCGCAACGACGATAGAGCGCGAAAGCCGGTGCATTGCCGGATGTGATCCACACCAGGAGATGGGCCCATCCACGCGCCCTCGCCCACGCGATGATCTTGTCTACCAGCTGAACTCCAACGCCTTGCCGGCGCGCCGTGCCGTCGACAAACACGCCAACCATCATGGGGCTTGGAGTGGGGCTCGCGGCATGATGATCTGAACCCGGCGCAAGCCCCGTGGCCATGGCCACCAGATAATTGTCATGCTCGGCAACGAAGGTCACGAATTTGTCGCCAACGGCGCCGTTTGCCGCGCGCTCGTTCCAGAGAGCCTCCGGATATGCCTCCTCCCGCGCCAAGGTCGACCCATAGGCCATCGGCGAGTCAGCGAGCGCGTGGAGACGAATGTCTCTCAGCCGCAACCCTTCATCCGCCCGTATTCGCCGAATGTTCATTGCACTTCGAGGTCTCCACTTTGAGGGCTGATGGCCATATCAGGTCAGCCACTTCTATTCAGTCCATCGCGCGCAGCCCTGTCGACAAGGGTGAAGAATCGTCGGAATGCGATGGTCACCGTGCATGCGGCGGACGCAGTGCGCAGCTTCGGTCACCTGAATGCCAGTCGATGTCACGAACAGCGCTTGCCTGCTTGTGCCGCGCAGCACAGGAATTGACCACGTATCGTTTCGATATCGCGTTTTTGCAACGCCAATGACGGGGATGCGGCATCCAAGGCTCGCGAAGAGGTGCCCACCCAGGCCGAGCCGATCGTCTTCGAGCCACACATAGCCGTCGATGATGATCACGTCGATTGACGTTGCGAGCTCGGCAACGACTGGCAGCAACAGTGGCAGCTCACGCCGGTAGAACGCCCCGGGCTCGTAGCCCGCCGGTGGCCCTTCAAAGCGGCGAACCAGCATCTGGCTTGCGCTGCCGGCGTCCCAGCCCTGAGCTACAGCGCCGGCGACGGCCGCCGCCGTATCGCCATAGGCAACATCAACGCACACAATGGTGCAGCGCTTGGACATGCGTGACCGTCCTCCGCCCTCATCCAGAGGAGCGCACCGAAGGTGCGCGTCTCGAAGGATGGGGCGGCCTCATGCTTCGAGACGCCCACCCCGCCCTTCGGGCAAGGTAGGCTCCCCAGCATGAGACCGATTTAAGTCTCGCTTTGTGGCCTATGTGCTTGCGCCCTGCGAACGGAAGGCGCCCAGACAAGCGGGCTCGACGATCGGCCGCCGGAACGTGCAGAATGGAAGGGATTTTGGAGGGGCTTGCCAAATGACCGTGACGCGCCGAACCGTCGTGACCGGCCTGGCGGCGTCGCTGTGCCCGACTGTAGCCCGAGCCCAGGCGCGGCCGGTCCGGATCGTCGTCCCGTTTGCGCCCGGCGGTGGGGCCGACCTGATCGCGCGGCTGGTGCAGCCGCATCTGCAGCCGGCCCTCGGGCAACCGTTCATTGTCGAGAACCGCGCGGGCGCGGCCGGCCGCATCGGCACCGACGCAGTCGCGAAGGCCGAGCCCGACGGCCACACCTTGCTGATGACGACCGAGTCCTCGCTGGTGATCGCGCCGCATATCGGCGTGCCGATGAGCTACGATCCGCTCAAGGACTTCGCCCCGGTCTCGCTGCTCACCCGCAACGCAGTGGTGCTGGTGGTGCATCCTTCGGTGCCGGCCAACACGCTCACGGAATACATCGCGCTCGCGCGCGGCAAGCCCGGGGAGATGTTCTATGCGTCATCCGGTGTCGGCGGCCCCAATCATCTGGCGGGCGAGATCTTCAAGCAGATGACCGGACTCGACATCGTGCACGTGCCGTTCCAGGGCACCGGTGCCGCCATTCCGGCCGTCATCGCCAACCAGGTCGGCGCCATGTGGGGGTTCCTAGCCGGCCTGATCCCGCATATTCGGAGCGGCAGCCTGCGGGCACTCGCGGTCGGCAGCCGCGAGCGCTCGAGCGTGCTGCCGGAAACGCCGACGGTCGCCGAGGCCGGCGTGCCGGGTTATGAGGCCGCCTCGTGGATCGGCTTGCTCGCGCCCGCCGCCACGCCGACGCCGCTCATCGACCGGCTCTGGAGCGCGCTGGCGCGCGCCATGGACACTCAAGCCGTCAAGGACGTTCTTCTTCGCGATGGCTCCGAGATCGTGATGAGCAAGCCGGATGTGTTCCGAGCCGCAATGGAAAGCGACTACGCCAAATACGGCAAGCTGCGCGACCTCTTGAAAGGTGCGCAGTGAACCACGTTCGAATGTATTCGAAGAATCTCCGCCGTCATGGCCGGGCATAGTGCGTCGAAGACGCGCGTGGACGCGCTTATGTCCCGGCCATCCACGTCTTGCTTGTGCAGTGAAAGTAAGACGTGGATGCCCGGCACAAGGCCGGGCATGACAATCTGAGAGTTTGTGCAGTGTATCAGAGCAAATGAAGAGAGAAGAACATCAGCCAACTCGCGCGCTTGCCGAGTTCACCGCGACGCTCGATCCCAAGACACTCCCCGACGATGTGCGCCGCAAGCTCGGCTCCCTGCTGCTTGACTTTCTGCGCGTCACGTCATTCGGCGCGCGCCTGCCGTGGAGCGGCTGGGCGCGCAATTATGTCGCGACTGTCGGCCGCGCCGGCGCCTCGCATGTGCTGTTCTCGCCGGACACGCTCAACCCGCAGCACGCGACCTTTCTCAACGTCAGCTTCGGCTCGAGCTACGATGCCGATGACACTCACGTCGGTGCGATGCTGCATCCAGGCGTCGCGGCCTGGTCGGCGGCGCTCGCGACCGCCGAGCACGTCGGCGCGTCGGGATCCGAGATGCTCGCCGCTGTCGTCGCAGGCTACGAGACCATCATCCGCATCGGGCTATCGATGCAGCCCGGCCATTTCCGGCGTGGCTTCCAGAGCACCGGCACCTGCGACGTGTTTGGCACCGCGGCGGCGGCGGGACGGCTGCTGTTTCGCGGTCAAGGCTTTGGCGACAAAGATGCGGAGCGCAAGATCACCGAGGCGATCGGGCTTGCGGGCAGCTACCCGTCCGGCGTCGCGCAGTTCTACTACTCGGGGTCGTCCGGCAAGCGCATTCAGGCGGCGCATTCGGCGCAATGCGGAGTGGCGGCAGCGCTGCTCACTCAGAGTGGCTTCTCCGGACCGCCCGACATCCTCGAAGGCACCGGTGGATTCGCCCGCGCCTATGGCGACGGCTTTAACGCCTCCGTGATCGAGAGCGGGCTCGGGCAGCGCTTCCATCTCATGGATGTTCTCACCAAGTCGCACGCGGCCGCCGCGCGCGTCGCCGCCGGCATCGACGGCATGCTGGCGCTGCGCCTCCAGCACGGCTTTGGAGCTGACGATATCGCTTCGATCGTGCTCGGCATCCCGCGCATCATCGAGGGGCGGCTCACCAACAAGCATCCGGTCGACTTGCAGGCCGCGCAGATGTCGCTGCCGTTCAGCGTCGCGGTCGCCGCGCAGGTGCCGCTCACGACGCGTGTCCCGGATCTGACCGTGGTCGATTTCGAGGCCGCCCTGTCCGATCCTGCGGTGCATGGGCTCGAGGAGCGCACCACCATCGCGCTTGATGATGACGTCGAGGCGGCGAGCAACGACCTCTCGACCGCCGCCCGAGTAAGCGTCACGCTCACCGACGGTCGTGCGCTCTCGATGCTGGTGCCGGCCTCGAAAGGAAGCCCGGCGAAGCCGTTCACCGACGCGGAGCAGGAGGAGCGCTTCACGCGCGAGCTCTCGACCCGCATCCCGGCCAAGAGCTGCACCGAGATCATCGCGATGGCGCACGACCTCGATCGCCTCGATCCGGGCCGGCTCTGCGGCTTGCTGACGGGGTGAGCGAAGAGCGTCCTGCAATCAGGCGGCTTCCAATCGCGGCGAGAAGTGCAAGGATAATCAGCGCCGCCGCCAATGCGAACGTCGTCCGCATCCCGATGGCAACTGCCTCGGGAGGCGCCGTTGTAATGCTCGCCGCGCCCGAGGCGAGCGCGAACACGGTGCCCATCGCGGATGCGCCGGTGACAAGCCCGAGATTGCGCGACAGGTTGAGCATGCCGGAAATGACGCCGCGCTGATCGCGGGCGACATCCGCCATGATGTCGGTATTGTTGGCCGTCTGGAACAGCGCGTAGCCCGCCGTGATGATGGCAAGCGGGCCGACATAGCCAGGGATGCCGAATGCCGCCGGCATCACGGATAGAATGCAGGAACCAGCCGCTATGCCGATGAGCCCAACGATTGTCATACGTTGGGCGCCAAATCTGTCCGTCATGCGACCGGCTGGCACGCCGGTGATCGCGACGACCAGCGGACCAACCGACACCACAAGTCCAACCAGAGCCGCGTCGAGCCCGAGCGCGCGAGACAGATAGAACGGCCCGACCACCAGGGTCGCCATCATCACGGTCGCAACGAGCACGCTCATAGCGAGACTCGCACTCAGCACCGGATCGCGAAACATGGTAAATCGGATCAAAGGCGATGCGACTTTTCTCTCAGCGAGCACGAAGAGACCGACACCCAGAACGGCGGCCAACATCAAAGCCACATTGACCAAACCGAAACTGCCGCGCCCGACCGTCATGGCAAGTGCATAGGCCGCGAGCGTCAGAGCCAGCAGAACTGTACCCACGCTATCGAAGCCAGCCTGATCAGCCTTCAGCGTCCGGCGATCAACCGGCAGATAGCGATAGGCGAGCAAGAAGGTCAGCAGGCCCAGCGGCAGGTTGATGAGAAAGATCCACCGCCAGCCCAACCCGGCAATCAGGATGCCGCCGAGCGACGGACCAAGTGCGGTGCCGATCGCGGACATCGTTCCGAGTAACCCCATGGCGCGGCCGGTCTTCTCCTTCGGAACCGTCTCCCCGACAAACGCCATGGTGAGGGCCATCATGACGGCCGCTCCGAGGCCCTGTGCGGCCCGGGCAACGACCAGCAGCCAGAGCGTCGGCGCCGCACCGCACAGGACCGAGGCCACCGTGAAAAGGGCCAATCCAGCCAACAGAAGCCGCCGGCGGCCGGTCATGTCGCCAAGGCGCCCGGCGCTCACGATCAGGGTCGTGATGGCGAGGAGATAGGCGAGCACCACCCACTGGACATCCTGGAATGACGCGGCAAACCCCTGTGCCAACGTCGGCAAGGCGACGTTGGCGATACTGGTGCCGAGCGAGGACAGCAGCATGGATAACGAGAGACTTACGATTGCCCATCGGACCGAGGGGGCTATTTCCGCGCTTGCAGCAACTGCGTCGTCGCGTCCTCCCGTCACTAACTGCACATTGACCTCCATTCTTCGGCGGCTCCCAGGGCGGGAGCTGTCAGGAATGTAGGCCCTCGTCTCATATGGCGGAATGTGCACGATTTGCACTATATTCGTGCGTTTGACGCCATATTATGATCGGCTGAGCTATTGTCGATCTCATGCAGACGCCCGACCTCAACCTGCTTGTCACTCTTGATGTGCTGCTCGCCGAAGGCAGCGTTGCGCGCGCGGCCAAACGGCTGCGGCTGAGTCCGTCGGCGATGAGCCGGGCGTTGGCACGATTGCGTGAGACGACAGGCGATCCGCTGCTGGTGAGAGCAGGCCGCGGCCTTGTTCCCACGCGGCGGGCACTTGAGCTTCGTGAACGGGTCGGTCAACTGGTGCAGGACGGGCAAGCGGTGCTGCGCCCTGTCGACAGGCTGAACCTCAAACAGCTGGTCCGGACATTCACGCTGCGAACCAGCGAAGGCTTTGTGGAGAGCTTCGGTCCGGACCTGATTGCTCGCGTCGGCGCGGACGCGCCCGGCGTGCGGCTGCGCTTCATGCAGAAGCCGGACCGGGACAGCACGCTGCTTCGCGACGGGACCGTCGATCTCGAAACCGGCGTTGTGGGGAACATGACCGGGCCGGAGGTGCGGGCGCAGGCGCTGTTCCGGGATCGTTTCATTGGCGTGGTGCGAAAGCGGCATCCCTTGAGCCGGGGCAAGATCACTCCTGCCCGCTATGCGGCCGGCGGGCACATCCTGGTGTCGCGGCAAGCTCTCGACAAAGGGCCGATTGACGAGGCCCTGGAGCCGCTTGGCCTGCAACGGCAGATCGTCACAATCGTCGGTGGCTTTGCGACGGCGCTTGCTCTGGCCCGGTCCTCCGACCTGATCGCCACCGTTCCCGACCGGCACACCGGGGCCCTGCGTGCCGGCATGCAAAGCTTTCCCCTTCCGTTTTCGATGCCGGAGATCACGGTTTCGCTGCTCTGGCATCCGCGGCTGGATGCCGATCCAGCCCATCGCTGGCTGCGCGGCTGCGTTCGGGATGCTTGCAAGGCCTGAACCTAACGATCGCCTGAACCTGACGGTCCTGACATGCGACCAAGAGTTGGGAGCCGCCCAGCACCTCCGAGTGCGGGCGATTGTCGGGGCGTGGTCAGGATTTGTACAGAGTTCGGCCCGCCCATGGCACCAAGGGGAGCGCGTGCCTGATGTACCTTGCCAAATTCTTTCATCGCCCACCCGGAAACGACGACCGCGAGCTGCTGCTGATCCCGGAATCGCCCTGCGGCGGCGCCGACCGGCCGCTCATCATGGGTATCGTCCTGTCCGACCCGGACCACAACTTCATCCACAAGGAATGCCCGAGCATGGCCGACGCCCACCGGGCGTTCCGCGCCGCCGCCCGGGACCTGCGCCGCGACGGCTATGTGGAGACCGCGCACACCGACTACACGCTGCGCAACCTGCTTCCCGATCCCACCGCCAAGCCCGACTGGCAGCGCGCGCTCGACGAGCTGCTGCTCGCGCTCTTTGGCGAGGATGAAAAGGCCGCAGGCACGCCTGATCAAGGAGCTCGATGGCACCCGCGCGACTAAGGAGCCGCTCTATCTCTGGATCGCGGCCTACCACGCCGCCGCCGCGCAATTGCGCGGCACCGCTCGCCTGCTCGCGCGAGCCGAGCAGGCGCTCAACATTTTCTCGGCCCACAAGCTCGCGGGCGCGCCCATCTATACCTGGTCGCTGCCACCGTACTATCTCGAGGCCTATATCAACGACCTCCTCTGCGAGCTGCACCTCGCGCGCGAGGACACGCAGGCTGGCCTTGCCGCCGCGCGGCGCGCCTGTGACATCTCGGCCAACCAATATCGCGGCGGCCGTGTCGCCTGGATCCTGTGCGAGCATTTCCCCGAGCATCGGGAGGAAGCCTTCGACCAGGCCTTTCGCCATGGCGAGTTCGGCGGCTACGATGCTGTCATCGCGCACCCCGCCTACACGGACTACCTGCGGCGACGCAAGCAGCAGAGCAAATCCGACAAGGCCTGGCGCTGGAGCACTCAAAAGGCGCCGACGAGCGAGACCGAGCTGCGCCAGCTCGAATTAACGCTGGGGGTCGCGCTTCCGCCCGACTATCGTGACTTCCTCGCGGCCCAGGGCCGCACCGAGCTGTTGGTCCGGCTCGTTGACGATTTACGGGAACTGCGTTTCTTCGCGCCGTCCGCGCTGATCGAGCAGCGCGACAACTTCTTCAACTATGTGTCGCGCGTCGCCAGCGATCCGACTGGAGAGCGCTTCCGCGCTGAGTATGGCGTATCACTGCGCGATCTCGTGCCGGTGGCAGAGCCTGCGGACGTGAGCAGCCGCCTGCTCATCAATCTCGGCAAAGGCGACAAGTTTGGCTGGTGCTATCTGTGGAGTCACGAGGACGTTGGCGCGCTCGAGGCCGAGCAGCCAAGCTTCATGCAAGCGATTGCGGCACTCACGCAAGGCATCGAGCGGCGCGACCGCGGCACGCTCACGTTCCTGGATATCTACTGCGAGGACTAACTTGTGTCCCGATTGCGAAGTTGCCGTGACGCTGCGGCAACCTCGTTTGCGAACCTCGGAACCGGACGCTGGCAACTCGTTGATCGAGCCCTTTGGTTTCGAAGCCTTGAATCACGGCTGTCAGCCTCAACATGCCCTGCCCACAAGCCCTTTGGTCGCTACGCACCGACAGCGGACGTAGTGAGTTTAGTTGGTCATGAGCCAACGCTTGCCATCGTCTTGCCCAGCTCCCCGCTCGCCATTGATCGGCAGCTCAAACTGAAAGATCGTGCCCTGGTTCGCCGCCGGCGATGCCCAAATCCGACCGCCATGGCTCTCGATGATCGAATGGCAGATCGATAGGCCCATACCCATTCCCGTCGCTTTGGTCGTGAATAGAGGCTTGAAAATCCAATTGAGCTTTGATGGATCAATCCCTGTTCCCGTATCCTCAATCAACACACGCACCATGCCCGATTTGGTTTGGTCAGTTTGTACTTTCAACACGCGACGTTGAACCGGATGCATCGCCTCGATGGCATTCATGACAAGGTTCAAGACGACTTGCTGCAATTGCACCCGGTTGCCCTGGATGGTCGGAAGCTGTTGATCGAGTTGCGTATGAAGATCGACGCCATGTTTCTGCAACTCGACACGCACAATCGACAGAACGGTCTGGATCATCTCGTTAATGTCAGTCGATACTTTTTCAGGCGTATCCTTCTGAAACATTGCGTAAAGGCTTGTGACGATGTCGCTTGCGCGATGGCTGGCAGCCGCAATGCCCTCCAGTGCGGCTCTCGCTTTTTCCAAATTAGGTTTCTCCCCGCCGATCCACCGCTGGGCCGCACTGGCCCTTGCCGCGATAGCCGCCAAAGGCTGGTTGATCTCGTGAGTGACAGTGGCTGACAGCTGCCCGGCAGTCGCCCTGCGATTTATGTAGGTCAGTTCGGCCATGGCACTGCGCGACCGGATCTCAGCACGATGGCGCCGCCCAATTTCATAGATCAGCCAACCAATCAACGCGGTCTGCAGCACAAGCGCAGCACAGACAATGATGATCTGTTGACGATACTGTTCCCATCCGCCGGCTTCTCGGAAGCGGATTTCGCTCCCTGGGGGAAGGCTGCTTTCAGGGACGTTCCACCGTTTCAACTCGCGCCAGTCGAAGACCGGTTTGACGAACTCGCCGACCGTTACCGGGATCGACGAAGCGCTTTCGCCATTGAACAGACGCAACACAATTCGCGCAGTTGCCTCGCCGATTGGCGCTGCCTGAAGGACGAATCCTCCCGTGCCGCCATATCCAAGTCGGGTCTCCTGATCAATCACGATTGGACGATTGGCGACTTCAGCGATGAGGGCGAGCGCATCGTTGGGATCGTAGCGTGCGCCACCGCTGCCGAAGGACAAGGTCGTGTAGAAAATTGCGGCATCCTGCGGTAGCATGGCAACTCGCTTGCGCAGCTCATCCATCGGCAAGCCCGTAAGGTCGACGAACTCCACCTCCTTGCCGATTGCCAGAAGCTCTTTCTTGTAGTGACGTCGATAGGTCTGCTCCTCGAGGGGATCGCCCACGACCACAATCCGCTTGAATCCCGACACGAGCGCATTTGCCACAATAAGCACGTGGCGTATCGTCCTCCGAGTTCGTGGTTCCAGATATGTTTGGCGGAAGGCTCAATTGAGCCGCCGAATTGTAGTCAACCCCGGAAAAGACGATCGGTATGCCTGGATCCAAATCGTTTCGCAAACTTACTGCAAAATGCAGAGCATCGACGCCGTTGGCGACAATGACACTGATAGGTCTTGAGCGGTACTGTTCCCTGATGAATGTGTGGAGAAACACGTCGTATTCAGAGCCCTTGACATCGTTGTATCCCAATCTCTCTAAATCGATAGTGATGGGAACATCAGAGCCGGCCTTCAGCGTCGATTGGAAGGACGCAAAGAGCTTGCCGAAGTACTCCGTATAGGGCGTGGACTGATCGAGAACCAGAACTGTTCGGGGCTGCTCCGCTGCCAGGGGGGCCACGCAGAGGCACCCGATCGATATTGTCGCTATCAGCAAAAGCCGCGTGGAAATTTTTCCCAGTCGCCGTCGGAAAATACGGGGCCAAAGGGCACGGGCCATTTGGCTGGCGAAGCACCTTGTTCCATTTAGCTTGTTCAAGGCTCACCACTAAGAAATTGTAGTTGCACGCTAGCTCAACGTGCAAAAGCTGGTCATCTATCCAATAGTTTATTGGTCGGTCCGTAAGCCCGAAAAGTAGCCGAGGCGGCCATGGCAGCACTTCCGGTTGGCGACTTTTGCAACAATCGGCCTTGAGCGGCGGTTTTGGAATGTGCACCCCCCAGTCGCAATTGCGTGAAAAGCGGACTCAAGGTGTTGCGAGCGTGCTAGTTCGGCGCTTTGGTCGCATCGTGCAGCGTGCGGATCACGTCGGGCGACACCTCGGCCAGCGAGCGGAAAATGGACTGGCCCTGCTCCGTGCCGATGTGGCTGTAGGGAACCCCTTGCCTCGCCATGAGCTCGCGCTCGAACGCCGGATCGCGCGCGACGCCTTCGAAACCCTGGCGCAGCGCGGCGACCTGCGCTGCCGGAGTCCGCGGCGGCGCGACCGACAATGTAGGTCAGCTCCCCGATCTGGTTGGTGAGCCAGTTGAACGCATCCCAGGTCGGCCCGGACGGCATGCGGCCGTGCACCTCCTGATAGAGATCCGGGAACGCCGGCATCTCGGTGATCAGCGTGTTGCGCGCATAGCGCCCTTCCTTGTCGACCGGCACCAGATAGGCGATGCCGACGCCCTCGCCCGACTTGATGAAGCCGGCGGTCCGGCCGCGGAAGGTCGCGATGCTGGTCGAGTGGATGTTGACCTCGCCGCGCTGCATCGCCAGGAACACGCCGTTGCCGCCGCGGAAGCCGACGATCATGCGATGCTTGACGCCGAGCACATTGAGGGCGAGGTGCGGCAGCAGGCCCGACTGATTGGTGTAGTTGAGTGAGCCGAGGATCAGGTTGTCGGCCTTCATGATGTCGGCCGGCCGCTTGAGCCCGCCCGGCACCATGTCGGTGCGGCCATAGATGACGCGGATGTCGCCGACGCCGCCGACATATTCGAAATTCTCATAGCGCGCGCGCATGCCCTGATCGCCGAGCACCTGCGCCAGCGGATCCCAGGAATTGAACAGGATGGTGAGCCCGTCGGGCTCCGCCTTCTCGTAGACGAAGTTGGTGGCGCCGACGCCGGCGGCGCTCGGCATGTTCTGGATCACGATCGCGGGATTGCCCGGAATGTGCCGGCGCAGGTGGGTGAGGAACAGGCGCGCCATGGTGTCGACTGTGCCGCCGGCCTCGAGCCCGACGATGATCCGCAGCGTCTTGCCGGCGTAAATAGTCCTGCGCCGCAGCGGGACCGGAAATACTGAAAGCGGCAAGCAGCACGGCCATCAATCGGAAAGGTTGCATCGCGTCCTCCCGGCAGCGTTAACGATCGCACCATCACGCTTCCAGTTCCGTTCGTCCCCGCGGAAGCGGGGACCCAGTCTTGGCCGAGTTCTCTGCCCCTGGATTCCCGCTTTCGCGGGAATGAACGGAGATTGGTTCAAACGGCATTGTCGCCTTGCGGCGCCCGCAACGCAATTCGGTAGAGACCTGCTATAAGGGCGGCCATAGCGCCGACAAAGGGGGAGACCATAGGTGAACAAGCCGCTCAACAATCGCGAGGCCATGGTGCTCGAAGCGATGGGAGACCTGCGCAAGACGCTCGAATTCGCCGAGGAGATCGGCAATGTCGAGTTCGTCGACGGCGCCGATCCCGAGCTTGAGATTGGCGCGCTCTACGAGCTCAGCCTCGAGGAGGACCGCGCCGCCGGTGCTCATCTTCCGCAACATCAAGGGCTATCCGCCGGGCCATCGGGTCGCCGTGAACGTGCGCGCCTCGAAAGTGTTCGACAATGGCGAGGTCGGGCTCGAGCGCGTGCAGGTCTATCGCAAGCACCGCCGCAAGAAGGCCGATCCGATCCCGCCGCGTCGTCGTCAACGAAGGCCCGGTGCTGGAGAACGTGCTGGAAGGCGACGCCATCGACGTGCTACGCCTTCCCGGCGCCGAAGTGGCACGAGGACGACGGCGGCCGCTATATCGGCACCGAATGCCTGGTCATCACCCGCGATCCCGACAGCGACTGGGTCAATATCGGCACCTACCGCGTGCAGGTGCACGACAAGACACACGCTCGTCGGTCTTCATCGAGCACGGCAAGCACGGCGACGTCATCCGCCGCAAATACTGGGCGCGCGGCGAGCATTGCCCGATGGTGATCAGCGTCGGCCAGTCGCCGGTGCTCGGCGCGGTCGGCGCCGTCGACGCCCGGGCCGAACGTGTCGGAATACGACGATCGCCGGCAGCCGGCATCGGCCGGCCGATCGAGGTGATCAAGGGCCGCCACACCGGCATTCCGATTCCGGCCGACGCCGAGCTCGTGTTCGAAGGCTTCATGCCGCCGCCCGAGGAAGTGGCCGTGCCGGAAGGCCCGTTCGGCGAATGGCCGGGCTACTACGCATCCAACACGCGGCCGGAGCCGGTGCTGCAGGTGAAGGCGATCTATCACCGCAACGATCCGATCATCGTCGGCGCGCCGCCGATGAAGCCGACCCTGCCGGCGTTCCATCAGGGCATCGGCGGGCTCCTCGCTATCTGCGCGCCGCCGCGCTCTGGGACGAGCTCGAAGCCGCCGGCGTGCCCGGCATCAAGGGCGTGTGGAAGATGGCGGGCGGCGGCCCGCGCTTCATCAATGTGATCGCGATCGAGCAGCAGCATGCCGGCCACGCCAAGATGGCGGGCCTGGTCGCGGCCGGCTGCGGCTCCAACGCCTATCTCGGCCGCATCGTGATCGTGGTCGATGACGACATCGACATCACCAACTCGGCCGAGGTGATGTGGGCGCTCGCCACCCGCTGGGACCCCAAGACGCAGACCGACATCATCGACGGCTGCTGGACCGGCTATATCGATCCGACGCTGCAGCCGGAGCGGCGCGAGGCGCACGACCTCACCAACAGCCGCATCATCATCTACGCGGTGCGGCCGTTCGCACTGGAAGGACGAGTTCCCCAAGGTCAACACGGTCTCGGCCGAATACGCCGACGAGGTGCGCGCACAAGTGGAAGGGCAAGCTGCAGTTCCTGGCGCGACTGCAGGGGAAGTGACAATGCATTCCAAGTCCACCTCATCCTCTCCGCTGTCGCCCACCTCTCCGCTGTCGTCCCCGCGAAAGCGGGGACCCAGTATTCCAGGGCACGTGTTGTCTTACGAGAGCGCATCAGCAGCGTCAGTGATTACTGGGTCCCCGCTTTCGCGCGGACGACAGCAGGATAGGTACGACGGCAGAACGAAGCGATGAGCGACGTCAGCACCTCAGTCCTCATCGTCGGCGCCGGGCCGGTCGGGCTCGCGCTCGCCTGCGAGCTGGGGCTGCGCGGCGTCGACTGCATGCTGATCGAGAAGCGCGACGGCGCCGATCAACGTGCCGAAGCAGAGCATGGTGTCCTCGCGCAACATGGAGTTCTGCCGCCGCTGGGGCGTGGCGCAAGCGGTGCGCACCGCGGTCTGGCCGGAGAGCCATCCGCGCGATTTCGTCTATCTCGCGAGCCTGCGCGGGCGCGAATTGCTGCGCGTCAAGATGCCGTCCTATCGCGCAGCGCGATCCGCGCGACTACACGCCGGAGGCGCCCTGTCCCTGCCCGCAGATCTATTTCGATCCGATCCTGGTCGCGCGCGTGAAGACGTTTGCGAGCGTGAAGCTGCGCTACAACACGCAGCCTCGACGGCTTCGCGCAGGACGACGACGGCGTCGACCGTCACGCTCACCGATCATCGCGACCGGCGCAGCGCAGACCGTGCGCGCGCGCTATCTCGTCGGCTGCGACGGCCCGGCCGGCATGGTGCGCGAGGCAGCTCGGCATCGAGCTCGACGGGCTCGGCGCGATCGCGCACAGCCTCAACCTCTTCTTCCGCTCGGCCGAGCTGCCGACCTTCCACGACAAGGGCTGGGCGCGCTTCTATCGGGTGATCGACGAGACCGGCTGCTGGGCCGAGCTGATCCCGATCGACGGCAAGGAGCTGTGGCGGCTCACGGTGTTCGACGAGCCCGCGAGCGACGCCGAGCCCGGACGTCCTGCTGCGCAAGATGGCGGGCGGCGACTTCGCCTACGAGATGCTCTCGGCGCTCGCCCTGGGAGCGGCGCGACTATGTCGCGCAGCAGCTATCGGCGCGGACGCGTGTTCATCGCCGGCGATGCCGCGCACGAATGCTCGCCGACCGGCGGCATCGGCATGCACACCGGCCTCGAAGAGGTCGTGCAACCTCGCCTGGAAGCTCGCCGCCATGCTCGAAGGCTGGGGCGGCGCCGGCGCTGCTCGCCTCCTACGAGACCGAGCGCCGGCCGATCGCGGTGCGCAACGTCGAACTCGCGACGCGCTCGTACAACGCCATCGCCGCGCATCCCGGGCCTGGCAACGGCGACAGCGACCTGGCCGACTGGCAGACTCGCCGCCGCGCTGGCTGTCGATCCCCGAGCATCTCAAGTTGCAATATTGCTACGAGGGCTCGCCGATCTGCGTCGCCGACGGCACGCCCGCCGCCGAGGCCGAGACCGCCGCACTTCGTGCCCTCGACCCGGCCCGGCACGCGCGCGCCGCATGCCTGGCTCGCCGATGGCCGCTCGACGCTCGACCTGTTCGGCGACGGTTTCGTGCTGCTGCGGCTCGGCGCCGACCCGCCCGATGCCGGCCGCGCTGCTCGAGGCCGCCAAGGCGCGCGGCGTGCCGCTGCGCGAGTCGCGCTCGCCGATCCGCAGATCGCCGCGCTCTACGAGCGCCAGCTCGTGCTGGTGCGGCCGGACGGCCACGTGGCCTGGCGCGGGCGACGAATGCCCCGCCGATGCCGGCGCGATCATCGATCGCGTGCGCGGCGCGCGGCAGCACCCTCGCCGCCCGATGCGGAAACCAGCCGCTCCATGCGGCGCGAGCGCGCTCGAGGCCTGACACGGCCCTGCTATAGGTATAGCGAATGAGCGAGCTGCCCTGGAGGACAACCATGAGCGCAACCGACGCGCCGCAAGCCGCGGGCGACAAATCCTACGAAGAGGTGCGCAAGGCCTGGCATGCCGCCCACATCCGGCCGCTGTGGGAGAACCCGGTCGCCCACAAGGTGCGCGACGGCGGTCCGAAGGCCGCATCTGTGGAAATGGAACGTGCTGCGCCCGCTGATCGACGACGCCATGAAGGTCACGTCGCCGGCGGCGGTCGAGCGGCGCGTGCTGCACGCTGATCGATCCGGAGCGCGACGGCCCGGCGGCCGGCACCACCACCAACCTCACCACCGCGCTTGCAAGTGCTGCTGCCGGGCGAAGCGGCGCGGCCGCATCGCCACACCATGAATGCGCTGCGCTTCGTGATCGAAGGCAAGGGCGCCTACACCATCGTCGACGGCAAGAACTGCCTGATGGAGGAAGGCGACCTCGTCATCACGCCGGGCTGGACCTGGCACGAGCACGTCCACAAGGGCGACGGGCCCGATCGTGTGGCTCGATGCGCTCGACGCTCCGCTGCACCGCTATCTCGGCACCGACGTGTTCGAGCCCGGCCCGGCCCACGACGTGCCGGACTACGCCGACGACGCCGCCTTCGCGATGCCGAACATCGTGCCGGAGATGGACGGCGCCGACGCGGCCGTTCTCGCCGGTGTTCCGCTATCCGTGGGCGCAGGCCGCCGCGGCCGTCGCGCGCGGCGCCGACTGGCAAGGACGGCGCGCGGCGCGTGCGCTACGTCAATCCGCTCACCGGCGGCTCCGGCGATGGCGCTGATGGACTGCTACCTGACGCAGATCGACGCAGCACCGAGACCATCCCCTATCGCACCACCAGCAACGCGGTCTGCTGCGTGGTCGAAGGCAGCGGCACCACGCCGCGTCGGCGACGACACGCTGACCTGGGGCCCGAAGGACATCTTCAGCCTGCCGCACGGCAACTGGATCACCCACCGCGCCGACGAGCGACAAGGCGACGCTGTTCGTGGTGACCGACCGCGACGCGCTGCGCGCGGCTCGATCTGCTCAAGGAGCAGTACGGCAATCGGTAGCGACAGGTCGATCGGGTATGAGCAGCCCGAATCGCCGCTCGCTCCCCGCGGAGAGCGGGGACCCAGGCTCAACGAGACGATGGACCACTAGCGCCAAGTCGCGCCGCTAGGGACCCCCGCTTCCGCGGGAGACGAGCACGAACTTGCGAAGCAGAAACTGAACTGACACATGGACGACCGACGCATCATCACCACCACGGCCACGCACATGGCGGGCGCACTCACGTCCACGCCAGCGTCGATCATCTCGCCAACGAGTTCGGCAACAGCACGCGGCTGGCGATCCGGCTCGACGGCGCGCTGATGGAGAAGCTCGGCGTCGCGGCCGACGCCATCGTGCGGGTCGCGACCGAGCGCGGGCGCAGCATCCTGGCGCGGCTCGATCCGCCGCTCGACGACGACCTCGGACACCGGCGTGATGCGGCTCGACCGCTTCGTGCGGCAGGCGCTCAAGGCGCATCTCAACGAGTTGGTCGAGATCGAGACGGCCGAGATCGGGCCCGTCAAGCGCATCGAGCTCAATCCGGCGGTCGACGTCTCGATGGCGCACGATCTCGTGCCGCACCTCAAGAAGGTGCTGGTCGAGAGCCGCACGCCGGCCAGCATCGGCGCGGTGCTCTACATCCCGTTCCCGAACTCGCACGCCGGCACGACCTACGAAATCCACAAGGTCGTCGGACGGCCCCGGCATCGTCGACGAACGACCGAGGTCGTCGCTCAACTATCACGACAGCCATCTGCCGGACGGCGCCTTCGACGTCACCTTCGAGGACGTCGGCGGCCTGAACAAGCAGATCAAGCTCATCCGCGAGCTGGTGCAGCTGCCGCTCACGTACCCGCACGTCTATCGCCATCTCGGCATCAACCCGCCGCGCGGCATCATCCTCTATGGCCCGCCCGGCTCCGGCAAATCGCATCTCGCGCGCGCGGTCGCCAACGAAGTCGACGCGCGCTTCTATTACATCAACGGCCCCGACGTGATCGGCACCTATACCGGCGAGACCGAAGCCAACCTGCGCCGCATGTTCAACGAGGCCGGCCACCATTCGCCCTCGATCATCTTCATCGACGAGCTCGACGCCATGGCGCCCAAGCGCGGCGAGACCGGCGCGCATTCCGACACCCGCACGGTGACGCAGCTGCTCGCGCTGATGGACGGCCTCAAGCGCGTCGATGCCGTGATCGTGATCGGCACCACCAACCGCATCGACGCGGTCGATCCGGCGTTCCGCCGGCCGGGCCGCTTCGACCGCGAAATCTTCATCGGCCCGCCCGACGTCGCCGGCCGGCGCGAAATCCTGGAAATCCACACCCGCGAAATGCCGCTCGTCCGACGACGCGCAGGCCTTTCTCGACGAGATCGCGCGGCGCACGCACGGCTTCCTCGGCGCCGACCTGATGGAGCTCTGCCGCGACGCCGGCCTGAGCCGGCTGCGCCGCAGCGCCGGCAACCTGCAGGACCATCGCGCCGCGTTCCGCATTCCGCTGCAGGACCTGCGCGTCGAGCGCGAGGACTTCGAGCTCGCGCTGTCGCAGATCCGGCCCTCGGCGCTGCGCGAGACGCTGATCAGCATCCCGGACGTGTCGTGGAGCGACATCGGCGGGCTCGACGAGGTCAAGCAGCGGCTGCAGGAGACGGTCGAGCTGCCGCTGCGCAATCCGCAGCTGCTGACCGCGAGCGGCCTGCCGCCGCATGTCGGCGCGCTGCTCTACGGGCCGTCCGGCACCGGCAAGACGCTGCTCGCCAAGGCGCATCGCCAACGAGTGCGGCGTCAACTTCATCTCGGTCGACGGCCCGGAAATCTTCACCAAGTGGCTCGGCGAATCCGAGGAGGGCGTGCGGCAGATCTTCCGCATCGCGCGCCAGGTGGCGCCGACCGTGATCTTCTTCGACCAGCTCGATGCCATCGCGCCGGTGCGCGGCCAGCATGCCGGCTCGATGACCACCGACCGCGTGGTGAGCCAGCTTCTCGCCGAGCTCGACGGCGTCGAGCAGCTCTCGCGCGTGATCGTGCTCGGCGCCACCAACCGCATCGACCTGATCGATCCGTCGATCCTGCGGCCGGGCCGCTTCGGCGTGCACATCGCGGTCGGGCTGCCGGACGCCGACGGCGCGCCGGCAGATCCTGCGCATCTGCGCTGCGCACCGCGAGCCGCCGACGCAGCGCGGCATCGACGCCATCATCGAGGCCGTCATCGCCGCGCACCGAGGGCTTCTCGGGCGCGCGGCTGCGCCAGCTCTGCGACGAGGCCAAGCGCATCGCGATCAAGCGCACCGGCTTCACCAAGGCCGCGGCGCCGACCGTCGACGACGTGCTGCAGGCGCTGCGGCAGGGCGCCGAGACCTGATGAGATGAGCTTGAATCGCCTCTCCGTTCGTCCCCGCGGAAGCGGGGACCCAGTTCTTTGGTAGAGTTTCTCGGCCCCTAGGTCCCCGCTTCCGCGACGCTTCCGCGGGGACGAACGGAGATTGGTTCAATGGCGGTGCAAACCTAAATTCGCCTGCTTTACAGGCGCTCCAGCGGCGCGGCGACGCAGCCTCAACTCCGGCCTCGACAGCGCGGCCAAATCAATCGACACTTCATCCCATAAGCGGCCCGGCTCTGCCGGGCCGCCTAATGTTGCAACCATCGAGGGAGGAGATTCCATGACCTGATGCGACGCGACTTTCTCTTGTCGGGCACCATTGCAGCCGCCGCGGTGAGCGGGGCGAGCCAAGCCCTTGCACAAAACCAAGCCCTGGCACAGAACAACGTTCCGGCGGACGCCGGCATGCAGCAGCCAGCGCCCTCGACCGCGCCCTACGAAGGCTCCAAGGCCAACCAGAGCATCAAGATCGTCAATCTGCTCGAGCTCGAGCCCGAGGCGCAGAAGATCCTTCCGGTCGGCGGCTTCGGCTACATCTCGAGCGGCTCGGGCGCCAACTGGACGCGGCGCGAGAACATGGCCGCGTTCGAGCGCGTCCAGATCGACCCGCAGCCGCTCGGCGGCACCGAGAAGGTCGACCTGACGGTCGAGATCCTCGGCTCGAAGCTGTCGATGCCGATCATCGTGCCGCCGATGGGCAGCCATGGCCTCGCGCACGTGTCCAAGGAGGAAGGCACCGCCAAGGCCGCGCACGCGGTCGGCACGCTGATGCTGACGTCGACGCAGTCGAACCTCAGCCTGGAGGAGATCGCCGCCGCACAATCCGGGGCCGAAGTGGTTCCAGCTCTATGTCCATGAAGGACCGTGGCGTCGTGCGCGAGCTGCTGCAGCGCGCGAAGGCCGCCGGCTACACCGCGATCGCGCCGACCGTCGACAATCTGTTCGGCTATCCGCGCGAGGAGAACATCCGCAACGAGTTCCGGCCGCCGCGCTCGCTCGGCAAGGGCAACGCGCCGCGCTCGATCACCGATCCGGCCGCCGCGATCGCGGCGCTCGACGACCGCAAGCGCGACCTCAACTGGGACGACATGGAGTTCATCAAGAAGGAGTCCGGCCTGCCGGTGATCGTCAAGGGCGTGCTGTCGCCGAAGGTCGCGGCCATGGCGGTCAAGCGCGGCATGGACGCGGTCTATGTCTCCAACCACGGCGGCCGCGCCTTCGACGGCGTGCAGGCCACGATCACGGCGCTGCCGCGGATCGCCGACGCGGTCGAAGGGCGGCTGCCGATCATCTTCGACGGCGGCATCCGGCGCGGCACCGACGTGTTCAAGGCGCTGGCGCTCGGCGCCAATGTGGTGGCCTGCGGCCGGCCGGTGCTCTATGGGCTTGCGCTTGGCGGCTCGCTCGGCGCGCAGAGCGTGCTGGAATATCTGCGCGACAATCTCGCGCTGGTGATGCGGCTCGCCGGCACCTCCTCGGTCAAGGACATCTCACGCGACAATCTCGTGCCGCACGTCGCATAAGCCTGATCGGTCGAAGCGAATCAGCCGTTCCCGCGCCCGCGGGAACGGCTTTGTGTACGCATCACGACGGCCGTTCGCCCAGCTCGACGCCTTGCGGCGCGGCTGCGTCGGTCTTCTGCCAATAGGCCTGCCAGTCGCTCGGTCGGACCGATGCCGTCGATCGCGGCCGGGCCGGTGATCGCTGCCGGCGCCGGCCGATCGAGCACCATCGGCGGCGTGCCGCCGTTGCCGGCCTGCTCGATGGCGCTGCGCAGGATGCGCCGATAGGCGCTGATCGCCTTGTCGGACTGGCCGAGATGCTCGCGGGTGCGGTCCTGGATCGCACCCATCGACTCGCAGGCCCACTGGTCGTGCACGTTGATGTCGGCACCCATGCCGGTGAAGGTCTCGTGCGCCTGCTCGTGCGGGTCGAAGCCGTAGTCGTTGCTCTTGTTCTTGCGCGGGACGTAGTCGGGCAACTCGTAGAGCTGCGAGCCGCTGGCGGCGCATCTCGTCCTTGTTCACCGGCGCGCCGAAGCTCGTGAAGATCGCGTACCAGTAGTGCCGCGTGTCGTCGACCGGCACATGCCACTGCGTGATCGTCATCTCGCTCGACATCGGAATGACGAAGGCGTGCGGGAACACGAGATTGGTGACCCGCACATGCGTGTTGGCGTCGCTGATCCGGCGCAGCGTGACGATGCGCATGCCGTAGTCGGTCGGCTCGACCTCGATCTGCGGGCGCGGATGCTCGCGCATGATGCGCGTCATCGGCATGTCGGAATCGATCGACTTGTCGCGGAACAGCTTGCCGTAGCCCTTGTTCGGATCCTCGTCGTGGAAGAAGCGATGCAGGAACGAGGTGTGCGCCGGATCGATGCCGACCTCGAGCGACTGCAGCCAGTTGCAGTCGATCATGCCCTTGAACGCGAAGGTGTGGCGTCGCCGGCGCGACGAAGCAGTCGAAATGCGGAAATTCCGGCGGCTCGCCCGGGCCCAGATAGGCGAACAGGATGCCGCTCTTCTCCACCACCGGATAGGCCTTCTGCCGGATGTTGGCGCACATGCGGCTGCCTTCCGGCTCGGCCGGCGTCTCCAGGCACTGGCCGCTCACGTCGAACAGCCAGCCGTGGAAGGCGCAGCGCAGGCCGCCGTCCTCGAGCCGCCCGAACGCGAGATCGGTGCCGCGATGCGGGCAGCGCGCGCTCGATCAGGCCGTAGCGGCCCTGCTCGTCGCGGAACAGCACGAGGTCTTCGCCGAGCAGCCGCACCGGCTTGACCGGCCGGTTGCCGGCAAGCTCGTCGACCAGCGCGGCCGGCTGCCAATAGCGCCGCATCAGTGCTGCCGGCCGGCGTGCCGGGACCGATGCGGGTGATCAGGTCGTTCTGCTCGGTGCTCAGCATGGGGCGCATCCTACTCTCGCCAGGCATTTGCGCATCGAAGGTCGATAGTGCGTGGAACCCGGCGACGCGCGTTATCCACGACAACGGAGCTGCCCATGCACAAGGAGCGGCATAGTCGAAACGCGGTCGAGGCGCGCGCGGGCTTTCTTGATCGCCCGTGCTGGTGGTCCTGGCGAGCACGCTGTGTCGACTTGTGCCGGCTTCTCGGTTTCGGCACCAGCACTCTGGCCGATCTGGCCGGCAGTGTCACGTCCCGGCAGCACCAGCACCTTGGTGCGTCGGGAGCGTCGTCTTCGACACAACGGTCGGGACGGGCCATCTCCACTTCCAGTTCTTGCGCGCGCGGTCGAGGAAGCGATGCAGCGTGTAGGAGCTGAAGTAGTGCATCGGGATCATCAGCGGCGCCTTGATCGACTGCAGCACCTCGATCATGCCCTCGATGTCGAGCGTCAGGTTGCCGTCGACCGGCACGAACACGCACGTCGATGCGGCCGATCTCGTTGAGCTGCTGCTGCGTGAGCGTGTGGTGCAGATGGCCGAGATGGGCGATGCACATGTTCGCCATCTCGAAGATGAAGATCGAATTGCCGTGGAGCTCGGTGCCGCCGTCTCCAGTTGCGGATGTTGGTCGGCACGTTGCGCACGCGCACGTCGCGCACCTGTACGTCATGGCGCGCCGGCTGCTCCGGGCTCGGGCCCCAGCCGCGCAGCACATGCGGGATGCGCGGATCGGGCCGGTCGGTGTAGTGCGGTCGTGCGCGTGGTTCATGGTGGCGATGTCGGGCAGGACCGCGCGGCCGGACGTAGTCGTTGTAGTCGGTGGCGATGCGCACGAGCTGCGGGCTCTCGATCAGGAATGTCGAATGGCCGGCATAGCTGATGCGCACCTGGTCGGGATTGAGCGCGAGCTGAAGTGCCGCCGGCATGACGCGCGGCACGTTGGAGGCCACCAGGCCCGGGCAGTTCTCCCGCATCTCCGGCTTGGCGGCCGGCGGCGACTGCGCAGGCGCAGACGCGATCGCAAACAGTGCGATACCGGCGGCGAGCGTCATCACAAGCGAAAGACGAACAGCCATGCGGTGCTCCCGTGCTCGGAGGAGCATACTGTGGCATGGTTTCGTTCGCGCCAGCAACCACCTGCAAACTGATGTCGGGCAGTCGTAGGATGGGTTGAGCCACAAGCGCGTTTACGCGCGTCTTTCGACGCGCTATGGCGAAACCCATCACCTCTCTCAAAGCGTGGATTCGTTCCGTGATGGGTTTCGCTGCGCTCAACCCATCCTACAACCCTTATGTCACCACCTTTGCTTCATCGCGCATAGCAAAATGCCCCGCTCGCGCGGGGCATTGCAACAACCAACTAACCGACTGCCAATCAGCGCGGTTGGGCGATGATGCCGCGCGAGGTGATCACGACCCAGCGGCCGTCCTGCTGGCGGATCGAATGAATGCGGCCGAGACCTGGAATGTTGTCGCCCGGCGAAACTTCCATCATGCCGAGCTTCGTGCCCTGGATGAGGGCCGCGTTGCGATAGACGTCACGCACCGACCAGCCGGCCAGCGGCGCGTGGGCGGCCTTCGGCAGCTGCGCTGCCGGCACCGACCCGGTGGTCTCCTTGGTCGCCAGTGCATCGATGCGCCGTTCGATGCGATCAAACCGCTCGCTGAGGTTCGAAATCTGCCCGGGCGCGCTGGTGCTGGTTGCGCTGGAGTTGCTGTTTCCAGCCTTAGGGGCGCTCTCGGTATTGGACTTGAGCACCGCGATATCGTTCTGCAGCTTGGTGACCGCGCTCCACATCGCGCGATTCTCGTCCACGAGCGTGGGCATCGGCGCCGCTTCAGTCACTTGCGTGAGCTGCGTGTACTCCAGGAACCCGATGGCGCTGAAGGTGCCGCCTGTGGCACCGATCGCGATCGCGACCGCGACGGTCGCACCACGCAGGACCTTCTGGCCGATGGTTGCTGGCGCACTGTCGCTCGGGCTCTTCGGTGCCTGTTGCGAAGCGGCTTGCGCGGTGGTTGCAGCGCCCGATGGCGTTGCGCTGTTGGTGCCGTAATTCATACCCGTGGTCCCCATTCTTGGTGATTGAATAGGAAGCCATCGCGGTTACTAATCGGTTACTAAATACCTCCAGCCGATGACTATTTTTACTTTTTCAATCGCCCGAAGGCTTGGAGCGCGCGCTGGCGCGCTTGTGCATGGTCGACGAGGGGCTCCGGGTAGGTCTCGCCGAGCGTGATCCCCGCCTCCCGCAGCAGCAGTGGCGGCGCGGTCCACGGCTTGTGAATGACCGCATCGGGAAGTCTCGCCAATTCCGGCACGTATTCGCGCACATAGCGGCCGTCCGGATCGAACTTCTCGCCCTGCAGGACCGGGTTGAAGATGCGGAAATAGGGCGCAGCGTCGGCGCCGCAGCCCGCCACCCATTGCCAGCTTGCCGGATTGTTGGCGGGGTCGGCGTCGACCAGCGTGTCCCAGAACCAGCGCTCGCCTTCGGTCCAGTTGATGAGCAGGTGCTTGATCAGGAACGAGGCCACGACCATGCGCACGCGGTTATGCATCCAGCCGGTGCGCCAGAGCTGCCGCATCCCGGCGTCAACGATTGGGTAACCTGTGAGGCCGCGCTGCCAGGCGCGCAATGCCGACGCATTGCTCCCCCACGGGAAGGCGTCGAAGCGATCCTGCAGATTGCGTGACGCCAGGTCCGGAAAGCCGTGCAGCAGATGATAGCTGAACTCGCGCCACCCCAGCTCCGAGAGAAACTTCTCGATGTCGCGCCGAACCCGCTGATCCTTCTCGCCGACGAACTGCGCCGCATGCCAGACCTGGAACGGGCTGATCTCGCCGAAGCGCAGATGCGGCGACAGCCGCGAGGTAGCCTCATCGTCGGGGCGATCGCGGCGCGACGCGTAGCCTTCGAGACGCTCGGTCAGGAACTGTTCAAGGCGCGCGCGGGCGCCGGACTCACCTCGCGTCCATTCGGCGCGTAGGCCAGCGGCCCAGTCCGGCTTCGTGGGCTCAAGCTGCCATTCATCCAGGCACTCGCTTTGCACCTCGGGCGCTGCGGTCAGCCGCGCCGGTGCCGACAGCGGAACTCGCGGCGGCTCGCCCGCACACAAACGGCGCCAGAACGGCGTGAACACCTTGGGCGGCTTGTCCGTCGGCTCGACCAGCAGGTTGGCGTGATGGGTCTCGACCGCGATGCCTCTTTTCTTGAGCGCCGCCGCCACGTGGTCATCGGCTGCAATGCCTTGCGCCTCGCAACGGCGGTTCCAATGCACGGTGCGCGCGCCGATCTCAGCCGCGAGCGCCGTCACGATGCGCGTTGCCGCCCCGCGTCGCAGGACGAGGCGATTGCCCTTTTTCTGCAGCTCCTGATCAAGCGCGCGCAGCGAGCCAGCGAGCCACCAGCGTGCCGCGCCGCCGAGCGGACGCGCACTGTCTTCGTCGAGGACATAGAGGCAAAGCAACGGAGCGCCCGCGCGTGCGGCCGCCGCCAGCGCCGGATGATCGGCGATGCGCAGGTCGTCGCGAAACCAGACAATGACGGGAGCGCCGCTCATCAGGGCAAAGGTGCCTTCACAAGGATGTCTTCATACGCCGAGGTACCGGTGCTGAACGTCGGGCACGGCCGCAAGTTCCGCCGAAGCCCCGTTCCACACCACCCGGCCGCGCTCGATCAGATAATGCCGGTCGGCGATCCGGATCAGCGCGTCGACGTTCTTGTCGATCACCAGGATCGACAGGCCTTGCGCCTTGAGCCGCGTCAGGCATTGCCAGATCTCGTTGCGCACCAGCGGCGCCAGCCCCTCGGTCGCCTCGTCGAGAATGAGCAGCCGCGGATTGGTCATCAGCGCGCGCCCGATCACCAGCATCTGCTGCTCGCCGCCCGAGAGCTAGATTCGCCATCGCGTCGAGGCGCTCGGACAGGCGCGGGAACAGCTCGCACACCTTGGCGAGCGTCCAGGGCTCGGCCGCGCCAGCGCGATTGGCGGCCGTCGCGATCAGGTTCTCGCGCGCGGTGAGATTGGGAAACACCTGGCGGCCCTCCGGCACCAGACCAATGCCGAGCTTCGCGACCTGATAGGCCGGCAGGTCGCGGATCTCGCGGCCGCCGAAGCGGATCGACCCCGCCATCGCGCGCGTGAGCCCCATGATCGAGCGCACGGTCGTGGTCTTGCCCATGCCGTTGCGGCCCATCAGGGTGACCACCTCGCCCGGCGCGATAGCGAGCGAGATGCCGTGCAGCACCTGGCTGAAGCCATAGCGTGGTCTCGAACGCCATCGAGCTCGAGCAGGTTAGCCATGGGCGACCTGCTCGCTTGTCTCCTCATCCGGCGCGCCCAGATAGGCCTTGCGCACCTCGGCGTTGGCACGGATCGCGGCGGGCGCATCGGACGCAATCACGCGGCCGTAGACCAGCACGGTGATGCGGTCGGCGAGCGCGAACACCGCCTCCATGTCGTGCTCGATCAAGAGGATCGTGAGCTTCGACTTAAGCACCTGCAGCATCTCGACCATGCGCGCCGACTCGTCAGGCCCCATGCCCGCCATCGGCTCGTCGAGCAGCAGCATGCGCGGGCGCGTCGCCAGCGCCATCGCGATCTCGAGCTGACGATGCTCGCCGTGGCTGAGATTGGCGCACGCGCTCGTCGGCGCGATCGCGCGAGGCCGACCTGCGCCAGCACCGCGCGCGCCGGCTCGCGCAGCTCCGGCTCTGTGCGTGCATTGCGCCAGAAGCGGAACGAATGACCGGCATGCGCCTGCACCGCCAGCGCCACATTGTCGAGCGTGGTGAAATCGAGAAACAGCGAGGTGATCTGGAACGAACGCGCGAGCCCGAGCGCGCTGCGCCGATGCACCGGCAGCGCGGTGATGTCGCGACCGTCAAAGCGGATCGCGCCCGAGTCTGGTGCAATCTCGCCGGTGAGCTGTCCGATCAGCGTGGTCTTGCCGGCGCCGTTCGGGCCGATGATGGCATGCAGCTCGCCCGTCGGAATGGCGAGCGTGATGCCGTCGGAGGCCACAACGCCACCGAAGCGCTTGGTGAGACTTTCGATCGCGAGCAGCGCATCAGCCACGGCGCCTGCCCTCCAGGAGACCATTGATGCCGCCGCGCGCAAACAGCACCACCAGCAGGAACAGCGGCCCGAGCACGATCTGCCAATACTCCGAGACTTTCACCGCGACCTGTGGCTCCACCACCGCGGATGCCAGCAGCCGGATCAGCACCGGGAGCAACTCCTCCAGCACCAGCAGCGTCACCGCCCCGATGAGCGGCCCGAACGACGACGCCCATCCCGCCGAGCACGACCATCACGATGAGATCGCCCGAGCGCGTCCAGTGCATGATCGCCGGGCTGATGAAGCCGGTATGGTTGGCAAGCAGCGCGCCCGCAAGCCCACAGAGCGTGCCCGCGATCACGAAGCAGGTCAGGCGATAGCGATAGGTCGGAAAGCCGATCGCCTGCATGCGGCGGTCGTTCGAGCGCGCGCCCTGCATCACCATCCCGAAGCGCGAGTTGATCAGCCGCCAGACCAGATAGATGGTGCCGACGAGGACGAGCAGGCAGAGATAGTAGAACACGGTGCGGTTGGAGAGATTGATCAGATCGCCGAACTGGCTGCGCCGATAGATCGTCAGGCCGTCGTCGGCGCCATAGCGATCGAGCCCGACCCCGAAATAATAGACGAGCTGCGCGAAGGCGAGCGTGATCATGATGAAATAGACGCCGCGCGTGCGCAGCGACAGCGCGCCCACGATGAGCGCCAGCAGCGCCGACACCGCGATGGCGACCGGCCATTGCACAAAGCCCGACGCGACGCCCTCGTAGGCCAGGATGCCAACCGCATAGCCGCCAACCCCGAGATAGACGGCGTGGCCGAAGCTCACCATGCCGCCATAGCCGAGGATCAGGTTGAGGCTGGTCGCCGCGATCGCCAGGATGATGATGCGGGTGAACAGCGTCATCAGGAAGGCGTTGCCGGTCACCGCCACATAGACAGGCACCAGCGCAAGAAAGAGAAGAAGGCCGGCAACGACGACATTGCGGGGTGTAAGCCAGTCGGTCATTTGCCCGCCACCGGGAACAGGCCCGCCGGCCGCACCACCAGCACGATCGCCATCACGAGATAGATCAGCATCGAGGACAGGGCCGGCGCCACCGTCGAGGCGCTGCGCGAGCTCAGCACGAGGCGCAAGAGATCCGGCAGGAACGCACGCCCGATCGTGTCGATGAGCCCGACCATGATGGCCGCGATAAAGGCGCCGCGGATCGAACCGATGCCGCCGATGATGATCACCACGAAGGCGAGGATGAGAATGTTCTCGCCCATGCCGATCTGCACGGTCTGGATCGGCGCCTGCATCAGGCCGGCAAGCGCCGCGAGCGCGGCCCCGAGCCCGAACACCAACGTGTAGAGGAGGCCGATGTTGACTCCGAGCGCGCCGGTCATCTCGCGGTTGGTGGCGCCGGCGCGGATCAGCATGCCGACGCGCGTGCGCATCACCAGGACATAGAGGAAGAGCGCGACCAGCGAGCGCGGTGACGATGATGGCGATGCGATAGGTCGGATAGTCGAGGCCCGGCAGGACGCGCACCGAGGTGTTGAGCCAGTCCGGCAGCCGCAGCGTCAGGCCGGCAGGACCCCACACGATTCGCACCGCCTCGTTGAAGAACAGGATCAGCCCGAAGGTGCCGAGCACGTGATCGAGATGATCGCGGCCATAGAGCCGCCGCAGCGCAACGACTTCGACCGCCATCCCGACCAGAACGGTAGCGCCGAGCGCCAGGAGCGCGCCGATCACGAAGCTATCGGTCCAGCGCGACAAAGGTCGCCGCGAAATAGGCCCCGACCATGTAGAGCGAGCCATGCGCCAGGTTGACCAGGTCCATGATGCCGAACACCAGCGTCAGCCCGGCGGCAAGCAGGAACAGCAGCAGCCCGAACTGCAGATCCGTTCAGGCACTGTTCGAGGAAGAGCAACATGGGATTGGATCAGGCCCGTCTGTCTCGGCCTACGCTTGCCAACGCCTCTCAGCCTGCAAGGAGCATGCTCGTGCGCCGTGGCGCACCAGGACGGGCGTCTCGAGCATGCAGCCTCCATCGGTGGGCACGCGCGCACGACATGCCCATTTCGGAACACCGACGTCGCTGCGCGTTCGCTCACCCTGAGGTCGGAACTGTGCGCCTCACCACTTCATCGGGCACTTATCGTGGAACTTGTCCTGGCTGTCCTTGACGATGGTCGCCACGGTCTTGAGCGTCAGATTGCCGTCGGCGTCCTTCACCACGTCCTGCAGGTAGAAGTTCTGGATCGGGAAGTGATTGTTGCCGTACTTGTACGGCCCGCGCACCGAAGCGTAGTTGGCCTTGCGCATCTCGGCGCGCATCGCGTCCTTCTTGCTCAGATCGCCGCCGGACCGCCACCACCGCGCTGTTGATCAGGTTGGCCGCGTCGTAGGACTGCGCGCCGTAGAATGACGGATAGACCTTGTGCTTGGCGCGGAAGTCGGCGACGTACTTCTTGTTGGCGTCGTTGGGCAGATCGTTGACCCACTGCTGCGTGCCCGGCACGCCGAGCGCGAGGTCCTTCTGCAGCGGCAGCGAGAGCGCGTCGATCGTGAACGCGGTGTAGAGCGGGATCTGGCCCTTGAGCCCGGCCTGCGCATATTGCGTGAGGAACTGCACGCCGGCGGCGCCCGGATAGAACACGAACACGGCATCGGGCTTGGCGGCGCGCACCTTCGACAGCTCGGCCGAGAAGTCGAGCTGGTCGGGCCACTTGGTCAGCTCCTCGCCAATGACGCGGCCCTTGAAGGTCGGCGCGCACGCCGGTCAGCATGTCCTTGCCGGCGGCATAGTTCGGGCCGATCAGGAACGCGGACTTCACGCCCTTCTGGTTCATGTATTCGCCCATCGCCTGCGGCGTCTGGTCGTTCTGCCAGGAGGTCGAGAAGTAGAACGGCGAGCACAGCTCGCCGGCGATCTGCGAGGGGCCGGCATTGGCGCTGATCAGGAAGGTCTGCGAGTCGACCGCCGGCTTGAGCGAAGCGAGCAGCACGTTCGACCAGATGTAGCCGGCGATGAAGTTGACCTTGTCGGACTCGATGAGCTTCTGGGTCTTCTGCACGCCGACTTCAGGCTTCTGCTGGTCGTCCTCGTAGACCACCTCGACCGGCAGGCCGCCCATCTTGCGGCCCAGATGGTCGAGCGCGAGCTCGAAGGAGTTGCGCATGTCATTGCCGATCACGGCGGTCGGGCCGCTGAACGTGCTGATGAAGCCGATCTTCACGCTGCGTTGCTGGGCCGGAGCCGGTGCGGCCGCGAGCATGGCGATCGCGGTGGTCGCAAGAAGGATGCGCCTCATTTGCAAACTCTCCCCATTGGCACAATGGCACTGAGCAATCTTAAAGGATCGGCCATGAGGCCAAAAGCCCCTCGCGACCGCGACCTTCGTCGATAGTCAGCGTCAACGTGCCGCTGTGGGCTTTGCGGCGGTCGCGAAATCGCGAAACAGACGCGCGCCCGCTGGTAAATAACGATCTCGCATCCAGGCGATGCCGATCGGACGGCGCGCCACCGGCTCGGAAATCCTCAAGCTCACGACGTCGGCGGCGCGAGCGCTCTCGGGCGGCACAATGGCGACGCCAAAGCCAGCCGCCACGAAGCCGGGCAGGCTGCTGGAATCATCGCCCTCGAAGCGCGAGGTCGGCGTGAATCCGGCCGCCCGGCAGAGGTCGTCGGTCATCCGGCGGATGGCATGGCCTTCCTTGAACAGGACGAACGGCTCCTCCGCCACCTGCTGCAGCCGCACCTGCCGGCGGCGCGCCAGCGCATGCGTACGGGGCACGATCAGCACGAGCTCCTGGTCGAAGACGCGCACCCATTCGAGGCCTGGCCGCCCGGGCGGCACCGCCACGAACACGAGATCGAGCGCGCCTCGCTCGAGCTGCTCCTCGATCGCGGCACTGTTGTTCTGCACGAAATTGAAGCGCACGCGCGGTTGGGCGACGTTGAAGCGATGCACCAGCTCCGGGATGAATTTGGCGCCCAGCGTGCGCAGAAAGCCGAGCGCCAAGACGCCGCGCTCGGGCTCGGTCAGATCGGCAAGCTCACGCCGGCCCTCCTCGATCTCGCCCAGTGCGCGCTCGACCCGCGCCAGGAACAGTTCGCCATAGCGGGTGAGGCGCAGCGACCGGCCGGCCCGTTCGAACAGCGGCACGCCCAGATCGGCCTGCAGCCGCGCCAACGCCCGGCTCAACGACGGCTGGCTGGTGCCCAGCTGCTCGGCCGCGCGGGTCACGTGCTGGAGCCGCCCGGCGACGCGGAAGGATTCAAGCAGGTGCCAGTCGGTCTTGGCCAAGCCGGTCTCGCTGGGAATATTTCACAAGGCCATTCATACACTGAGGATATGGATTGGGCAAAAAAGAGCATTGGACAACATGAATTGCCTGGCCCTAGAACGTGGCAGACTGGCTTCACAAAACGGGGACAGGCCCCGATTTCGGCAATTTCGGAAAATGGAGCGCGCCATGCACGAACTCAGCGAGAAGGTCCACTGGCACGAGCCAACGGGTATTGACCGGGCCGGCGTCGGCAAATTCGGCCGTCCCAAGACGCCCTACGACCTGTTCATGGAGTCCGAAGGCGTCCCGGTCTTCCGCGACGTCGGATTGAAGACCGTCCTCGATCTGCCGATGAAGCCGTGGAAGCGCATGGGCGGCAAAGGCACCTACATCCAGCTTTTCGGCACCGAAGGGAAATGGGGCTCCTACGTCGTCGAAATTCCCGGCGCCGGCGCGCTCAATCCCGAAAAGCATATCTACGAGGAAGTCTATCTGGTCGCCGAGGGCCGCGGCACCACCGAAGTGTGGCTCGACAACGACAGCAAGAAGCACGTCTTCGAATGGCAGAAGGGCTCGCTGTTCTCGATCCCGGTGAATGCCTGGCATCGGCTCGTCAATGCAAGCTCCTCGCCCGCGGTGCTGATCGGCGGCACCACCGCGCCGAACCTGATGAACCTCATCAACAACACCGATTTCATCTTCAACGCGCCCTACCAGTTCAAGGACCGGTTCTCGGGCGCCGACGACTTCTACAAGTACAAGGACGACATCGAGCCCGATCCGGTGCGCGGCCTCGCCATGCGGCGCACCAACTTCGTGCCGGACGTCATCAATTGCGACCTGCCGCTCGACAATCGCCGCTCGGTCGGCTGGCGCCGGGTCGAGCCGTTCATGACCGGCAACACGTTCTATCTGTGGATCGGCCAGCACGAGGTCGGCCGCTATTCCAAGGCGCACGCCCACACGTCGGCCGCCGTGCTGATCTGCCTGAAAGGCAACGGCTACACCTATACGTGGCCGGAGCGGAACGGCGTGACGCCCTGGAAGGACGGCAAGGCCGGCGAGGTCAAGCGGGTGGACTATTCCCAGTTCGGCATGGTGTCGGCGGCGCCTGGCGGCGCGCGCTGGTATCACCAGCACTTCAACGCCTCCAAGGAAGGCTTCCGGCTGACCGCCTGGTTCGGTCCGCACAATCCCGGCCGCGAGCCCGGCCCGCCCGGCGAGAAGCACACCGACTACACCGCCATGGATATCCCGGAAGGCGGCACCGCGATTCCCTACTACATGGAGGATCCGTATCTGCGCGACGAATTCGCCGAAAAGCTCAAAGCGGAAGGCGCGGTGAACCGGATGGAGGCCGACTTCTATAAGAAGGGCACCGTGGTGCCGAAGTTCGTGGGCGCGTGATCAGACCAGGGAATTGTAGGGTAGGTTAGCGTGGCCACGACGCGGATGGAGTGCAGAGCGTTCACCCACGCGTAACCCACCATATGCCGAGAGACTGATAATGGTGGGTTACGCGCCGGATCGAGTACCTCGATTCTCTCTAACGCCTCGGGCCGACGCTAACCCACCCTACAGCGCTTCAATTGGATGCAAGACATGAATGACGAAGCGCAAGGTGGACGCGTCTTCTTTTCCTCGACCGGCCGCTCGCTCGTTGACGAGGACGAGATCGTCGTCCTCAGCGTCGGCGTCGACATCGGCTCCTCGACCTCGCACCTCGTATTCTCGCGCATCGTGCTGGAGCGGCTCGACAGCCGCTACGTGGTGACAAAGCGCGAGACCTTCTATCAGTCCGACATTCTGCTCACGCCCTATGCGAGCGAGGGCGAGGAAGCAATTGACGCTGCCAAGCTCGGCGCCTTCATCGAACGCCAGTACAGTGACGCCAAGGTCGATCCCGACGAGATCGACACCGGCGCGCTGATCCTCACCGGCGTCGCAGTGCGCCGCAGCAACGCCCGCAAGATCGGTGAACTGTTCGCCCGCCAGGCCGGCAAGATGGTCGCGGTCTCGGCCGGCGACAATCTCGAGACCGTGATGGCGGCCTATGGCTCGGGCGCGGTCGCGCGCTCGATCCGCGACAAGTCGACTGTGATGAACATCGACATCGGCGGCGGCACCTCCAAGATCGCGATCTGCGCCGGCGGCAAGGTGATCGACCTCACCGCTATCGATGTCGGCGCGCGGCTCGTCTGCGTCGACGACAACCGCCGGATCGTTCGCATCGAGGAAGCCGGGCGCCGCTTCGCCGCCGAGCTTGGCATCCCGCTCGCGCTTGGCGCGACGCTGTCGCCTGAGCATGCGCACGCGCTCGCAACCCGGATGGCGGACCGGCTGTTCGAATCGATGCGCGGCGGATCGGAGCTGTGCCGGCTCGATCCCCTCTCCTATCGCGGCAAGATCGATCAGGTCACGTTCTCGGGCGGCGTGTCGGAATACATCTACGGCCGTGAGACCACCTCGTTCGGCGACCTCGGCATGCTGCTCGCGACAGGAAATCCGCGCGCGCGTGGAAAGCTGGGGCCCAACGATCGAGGCCTCGAACGAGGGCATCCGCGCGACCGTGGTCGGCGCCTCGCAGTACACCACGCAAGTCAGCGGCAGCACCATCTATGTGTCACCGATGGAGACGCTGCCGCTGCGCAACATTCCGGTGATCGCGCCGACGCTGCCGCTCGACGACGAGGTCATCGACAGCGCGGCGGTGTCGTCGGCGATCAAAGGCGTGCTGAGACGCCTCGATCTCGGCGCGGGCGATACCCCGGTCGCCGTGTTCGTGCCCTGGCGCGGCTCCGCCACGTTCGCCCGCCTGCATGCGCTGTGCGAAGGCGCCGTCAACGGGCTCTCCGATATCCTGGCGCGCGGACACCCGCTGGTGCTTGCCGGCGACGGCGACGTCGGCGGGCTTCTCGGCATTCACCTGCACGAGGAGATGAAGATTGAGAACGGCGTCGTCTCGATCGACGGGCTTGAGCTGAAGGACTTTGACTTCATCGACATCGGCACGATGCTGCCGGCCTCGGGCGCCGTGCCAGTCGTGATCAAGTCGCTGATCTTCCCGACCTCGGCCGCGACCGGCAAGGACTGGCAACCGGCACCGCGCGCCATCGGCGAGGTGGCCACGGCAGGATAAACAAATCTCAGCGTCATGCCCGCGCTTGTCGCGGGCATCCATGTCTTTCTTTCTCGCGTCAAGACGTGGATGGCGGGACAAGCCCGGCCATGACGGAGGAAAATTCGGACTGTTTGAAAGACGCTCAGAATGAGCCGCTACCGCGTCACAGTCGACACCGGCGGAACCTTTTCGGATTTCGTCTATCTCAACGAGGCCACCGGCGAAGTCACGATCTCGAAGGTGCCGTCGACACCTGATGACCCGTCACGCGCGATTCTCGCTGGAGTCGAATCTCTCATCGCCCAAGGCGTGAAGCCTTCCGACATCTCATACTTCTGCCACGGCACCACGGTCGGTACCAATGCGCTGCTTGAAGGCAAGGGCGTCAAGACCGGCCTCCTGGTGACGGAAGGTTTTCGCGGCATCTATCCGGTCGGTGAGCAGGCGCGCCCTTATGGCGCCGCGCTGTTCGACGTCATGTTCGACAAGCCGGCCGTGCTGGTGCCGCAGAGCCTAACCGGCGAGGTCAACGAGCGCATCGATTTCCGCGGCAATGTGCTGCGTACGCTGGATGAGACGGCGCTGCGGGAGACTGTGCGCGAGCTCAAAGCGCAGAATATTGAATCGCTCGCGGTCTGTCTCCTGTTCTCGTTTCTCCATCCGCAGCACGAGACGCGCGTGCGCGAGATCGTGCTCGAGGAGATGCCGAACGTGAGCGTGTCGCTCTCATCCGATATCGTGCCGCAGATCCGCGAGTACTACCGGCTGAGCACGACCGTCATCAACGCCTATCTGCAGCCGATCCTGGCGCGCTACATTGCGCAGCTCGACCGCCGCCTCAACGAGGCCGGTCTGACGACGCGGCAGAAATACATCATGCAGTCGAACGGCGGCATGGCGACGTTTGCGGCGGCCGCACGCAAGGCGGTGACCACCGTGCTGTCAGGTCCTGCCGGCGGCGTTACCGCCGGCGCCTATGCGTGCCACATGACCGGCTGCCAGAACATCATCACGTTCGACATGGGCGGCACCTCCTGCGACGTCGCGCTGATCAAGGATGGCGAGCCCTCGGTCGCCAGCCGCGGCAAGATCGAAGGCCGTGATCTTGCGGTGCCGATGATGGACATCAACACGGTGAGCGCCGGCGGCGGCACCATCGCGCGCGTCGATCGTTTCGGCGTGCTGCAAGTCGGGCCTGATAGCGCTGGCGCCATGCCGGGGCCAGCCTGCTACAGCCGCGGCGGCGAGATGCCGACCATCACCGATTGCAATCTCGTGATGGGGCACTTGTCAGCAGAGAACTTCCTCGGCGGACGCATGCGCCTCGACGCCGAGAAGGCTCGGCGCGCGGTCGAGAGCAAGATCGCCAAGCCGCTCGGCATGGGCGTCGAGGAGGCAGCCGAAGGCATCGTGCGCATCATCGACGTGAAGATGGAGGAGGCGATCAAGGCCATCTCCACCATGCGCGGACACGATTTGCGCGATTTCATGCTGCTCGCCTTCGGCGGCGCTGGCCCGGTGCATGCCGGCCGCATGGCGCGCGACCTCGGCATGGCTGGGATGATCGTGCCGCTCTATCCAGGCGTCTATTCGGCGATCGGACTGATCATGTCGGACGTCAAGCACGACTATATCCAGTCGAGGATGACGCCGATCAACGAGCTCACGCCTGACGACGTGAATACAATGTTTGCACGGCTTGAAGCGATGGCGGCGGAAGAGCTGCACGAGGACGGGTTTGCGGCGGGCTCCGTGGCAATCCAGCGCGCGCTCGACATGCGCTATGCCGGCCAGGGCTACGAGATCACCATGCCGTGCGGCAACGCGGACCTCGCTGCGCTGCGCCGCGCCTTCGACGATCAGCACAAGCTGATGTTCGGCCACAATGCGCCTGAGGAGCCGGTCGAGATCGTGTCGTATCGCGTGCGCGGCGTCGGCAAGGTGCCGCCGGTCGCGATGCCGCGCTTCAAGCCTACTGGCGCGACGCTCAAGGATGCGCTGCGCGAGACGCGGCACGCCCGCTTCGATGGCAGGGCGATCGAATGCCCGGTCTATCAGCGCGACCGGCTCGACGTCGGGCTCACGGTGCCGGGCCCTGCTATCCTTGACCAGTTCGACTGCACGACCGTGATCTGTCCAGGCCAGGTCGCGCGCGTGGACGAGTGGAAGAACTTGATCGTGACCGGGGAGCGATGATGTCGCGCGCCGCCACATACTCGGTGTCGTCCCCGCGCAGGCGGGGACCCATAGCCACCAGCTTCTCGATTGATCCGTATCGCACGCACACGGCGTATAGGTCCCCGCCTGCGCGGGGACGACAGCAGAATGCGTTGCGCTGGAGGTGCACCTGATGCACATCGACGCTGTCGATCTCGAAGTCGTAAAAGCGAGCCTCTCCGGCATCGTGCAGGAGATGCAGAACTCGCTGTTCCGCACCGGCTTCTCCACCATCGTGCGCGAATCGCAAGATGCCTCCTGCGCGCTGATGAATGCCAAGGGCGAGGTGGTGGCGCAGCACGTGGTGCTGCCGCTGCATATCGGCGCCTTTCCGGCCTGCTGCGGCGCGATCATCGCGGAGTTCGGCGACACGATCGCGGAAGGCGATGCCTTCCTGATCAATCATCCGTACCAGGGCGGCAGCCCGCACGCGCCCGACATGTGCGTCATCAGCCCGGTGTTCTGCGAGGGCGCGCTGTTTGGCTTCTGCGGCTCGATCGCGCACAAGAGCGACATCGGCGGTCCGGTGCCGGGAAGCTGCTCCGGACAGGCGCGCGAGACTTTCAACGAAGGCCTGCATCTCCCCGCTGTGCGCTATCAGCGCGGCTTCAAGCCGATCGGCGACATCGACCGCATCATCGGCGCCAACAGCCGCACGCCCGAGCTCGTGCTTGGCGACATCCGCGGGCAGCTGGGCGCCGATCGCCTCGGCGAGCGGCGGCTCAACGAGCTTGCGGCGAAATACGGCAAGGCGAAAGTGCTCGCCTGCTTCGATCGCCTGTTCGAAATTTCGGAGACGAAGCTGCGCCAGAGCTTCGCGGAGTGGAAGGACGGGCGCTTCGAAGCCGAGCGGTTCGTCGACGACGACGGCGTCGAGCTGGAGAAGCCGGTGCGCATCCATGTCGTGGTGGAGAAGACAGGCGATCGCATCCATTTCGACTTCAGCGGCTCGGCCGACCAGACCAAGGGACCCGCCAACGTGCGCCCGCCGCTGGTGCAGGCGGCCTGCGCCTATTGCCTGATCTCGCTCATCGATCCGCACACCTTCGTGAGCCAGGGGCTGCTGCGCGCCTTCACCATCACGGCGCGCGACGGCAGCGTGCTCAATCCGCGCTTTCCGGCGCCGGTGAACACCTATAATCCGACCGTGCATGCGCTGGTCGACGCGGTCTACGATGCGCTCAGCAACATCGTGCCCGACAAAGTGCGGGCCGACGGCAGCGGCAGTCGCTCCATCATCCTGGGCGGGCGCAGCACCTACACCGGCAAGGGCTACGTGCAATACGAGATCATCGCGGGCGGCGCCGGCGCACGCGCCACCAAGGACGGCGCCTCCGGCATCACGGTCAACCAGAGCAACGCCATGATCGCGCCGATCGAGATCATCGAGAGCGAGTTCCCGACGCGGCTTGTCCGCTTCGAGCTGATCGAGGACTCCGGCGGCGCCGGGCGCTTCCGCGGCGGGCTCGGCATCCGCCGCGAATATCTCAATCTCGAGGACGCGCGCTTCTCGATCCGCTCCATGAAGCACGTGATCCCGCCGAACGGCTGCGCCGGCGGCAAGACCGGCCGCACCGGCGACATCTGGATCAATCCGGATCGCGACAACGCCAAGCGCCTGCCGACACGCTATGCCGACTATCCGCTCAAGGCCGGCGACATCTTCCGCCTCGACACGCCCGGCGGCGGCGGCCACGGCGATCCGCTCGCGCGCGAGGCGGAGCGCGTGCTCGATCGACGTGCGCGACGGCAATGTCTCGCCGGAGGCGGCCGAGCGCGACTACGGCGTGGTGATCCGCCGCGACGGCTCGAGCTTCATCATCGATCAGGCCGCGACCGACGCGAAGCGCGCGGCAATGAAGACAGGCAAGCAATAACCGGGAGTTCAAGATGGCAGACGTGAAACGCACCGCGATGATTGGGCTCGGCGCCATGGGGCTGCAGATGGGCAAGCACATGGTCAAGCATGGCTTCGAGGTGATGGGCTACGACATCAGCGCCGAAGCCGCGAAGAAAGCCGAAAGCCATGGCATGCGCATCTGCGCATCGGTCGCCGACGCCGGCAAAACGGCCGAGGTCGTCTTCGTCATGGTGGCGAACGACAAGCAGATCCACGACGTCATCGAGCGCTCCGGCCTGCTCGATGTGCTCGCGCGCGGCTCGGTGATCTGCATCTGCGAGCTCCTGCTCGCCCGAGACCTGCCGCGATCTCGCGAAGCTTGCCGCACCCAAGGGCATCGGCATCGTCGACGTGCCGCTGGTGCTCGGCCAGGAGGCGATGGATAACGGCCAGGTCGTGGCTTACGTGGGCGGCGACGACGCCTCGGTCGCCAAGGCGCGGCCCGCGATCGCGGCCTTCAGCAAACAGGTGCTCCATGTCGGCGACGTCGGCGCCGGCCAGATCACCAAGAGCATCAACAACATGCTGCTGTGGGCCTGCATGGTGGCGAACTTCGAGTGTCTCACGTTCGCGAAGAAGCTCGGCGTCGACGTCCCGCGCCTGATCGAGGCGCTCGGCCACGGCAGCGGCGCCAACTGGTCGCTCTCGCGCTGGGGCAAGAGCACCGGCAAATGGGCCGAGAAGGACATGGACGTGGCGCTCGAGCTCGCGCAGTTCGGCCAAGATGCCGATGCCGCTCGCCGGCCTGGTCGATCAGCTGGTCAAGCACCTCAATCAGGAGCGCATGAAGGCCCTGATGTCGTAAATCTGACGCAGGATCAATCGTTCGGACGGGCTTGATCTCGCCAGCGTGGCGCGCCAGGGTTGCTTCCTCAGGGAGGAGCCCATGCGTCGCATCGGGACAATGATCGTCACAGTGCTTGTGCTGGCGGCTTTGCCTGCCGCCGCGCAGGACTGGCCGGTCAAGCCGATCACCATGGTGATCCCGTTCGCGCCAGGCGGCGCACTCGACGTGGTGGCGCGCATCGTCGGTCCGCGCCTGTCCGAAGTGCTCGGCAAGCCAGTGATCATCGAGAACGTAGGCGGCGCCGGCGGCATGACCGGCGGCCTACGCGTCGTGAAGGCCCCCGCCGACGGCTACCAATTGGTTTTTGGTGGCACGAGCACGCACTCCATCAATCAGACGCTCTACAAGGCGCCGCTCTACAACGCGGCGACTGACTTTGCGCCGGTCGCGCTCTTGATCGAGCAGCCGCTCGTTCTGATCACCAGGCCTGATCTGCCGGCCAGCAGTCTCAAGGAATTCGTCGCTTACACCAAAGCGAACCAGGCCAAGATGCAGTACGGCTCGAGCGGCGCGGGCGCGACGCCGCATCTCGCCTGCTCGCTGCTCAACGCCAAGATCGGGGTCCAGGTCACGCACATTCCCTATCGCGGCACGGCCCCGGCCACGCAGGACATGCTGGCCGGCCGGCTCGACTACATGTGCCCGCTGAGCGCATCCGCCACGCCGCAGATCGAGAGTGGCCAGGTGAAGGCGATCGCGGTGCTGGCGAAGGAGCGCTCGCCCGTGCTGCCTAATCTCCCCAGCGCGCTCGAGCAGGGCCTCAGCGATCTCGATACGACGGCGTGGAACGGCTTCTTCCTGCCCAAGGGCACGCCCGCCGCGATCGTGCAGAAGCTCAACGAGGCGGCAAGCGCCACCATCGACACGCCGTCGGTGCGAGAGCGGCTGCGCGAGATCGGCGTCTCGACCGTGGCACGCGAGCGGCGCTCGCCGGACTATCTGCAAAAATTTGTCGAGGCTGAGATTGAGAAGTGGGCCGTGCCGATCAGGAGCGCGGGCGTCACCGCCGAGTAGCGGAGCAATCGTCGAGGAGGAGAGAAAGATGGTGAAATCCCTTTGGGCCGCGATCGGAGCCGCGCTTGCGTCGCTGCCGCCCGCGCAGGCGCAGGACTGGCCGAGCAAGCCGATCACCATGATGGTCTCATTCACGGCCGGCAGCTCGATCGACGTCGCGGGCCGCATCGTGGCGGCGCGCATGGCCGAGATTCTCGGCCACCCGATCGTGATCGAAAACGTCGGCGGCGCCGGCGGCATGGTTGGAGCGGCGCGCGTCGCCAAGGGAGCGCCTGACGGCTACCAGATCCTGTTCGGCAACAGCGCAACCCAGACCTACAGCCAGAGTCTCTACAAAGCTCCGCTCTACAATGCGGCGACCGAATTCGCTCCGGTTGCGCTCGTCGCCGAAACGCCGCCGGTGCTGATCGCCCGCAACGAAATGCCTGTCACCAATCTCAAGGACTTCATCGCCTACACCAAGACGAACCAGGCCAAGCTGTATTACGGCTCGGCCGGCGGCGGCTCCGCCAGCCATCTCGCCTGCGTGCTGCTCAATTCGACGATCGGCGCAAACGTCATGCACGTGCCCTATCGTGGCGGGCCGCAGGCCATGGCCGATCTGATCGGCGGACGCATCGACTATTGGTGCCCGCTCGCCGCCAGCGCGGTGCCGCAGATCGAAGGCAAGACCGTGAAGGCGATCGCCATGATGAGCAAGCAGCGCCTGGGTCTGCTCCCGATGCTGCCCTCCGCCCATGAGCAGGGCCTTGCCGACTTCGACGCATCGTCCTGGTACGGCATCTTCGCGGCCAAAGGCACGCCAGCGCCGATCCTGCAGAAGCTCCATGCCGCGATTGTCGCGGCGCTCGATACGCCGTCGGTGCAGAAGCAGATGACCGAAGTCGGCGCCGACGTGGTCGCTGCCAACCGCCGTTCGCCCCAGTACCTGCAGACATTCGTCGAGAAGGACATCAAGACGTGGGCGGACATCATCAAGAAGGCCGGGATCACGCCCGAATAGTGAGGAGACGATTATGCCGAGGATCTTTGTTGCGCTCGCTCTGGCGCTGACGCTCACCACGCCAGCTCCCGCGCAGGAGTGGCCGTCCCGGCCGATGACCATGGTGGTCGCCTATGCGGCCGGCGGGCCGGTCGACACCATCGCGCGCATCTTCGGGCAACGCCTGAGCGAAGTGCTAGGCCAGCAGGTGGTGATTGAGAACATCGGCGGCGCCGGTGGGATGGTGGGCGCGAGCCGCGTCGCCAAGGCGGCGCCCGATGGCTACAATTTTCTGTTTGGCGGCCTTTCCAACCTGGCGCAGAACCAGACGCTCTATAAGCAGCCGCTCTACAACGCCGCGACCGACTTCACGCCGGTCGGGCTCGTGACCGACTCGCCGCGTGTGCTGATCGCGCGCAAGGACATCCCCGCCAACACGCTCCCTGAATTCATCGCTTTCGCCAAGGCCAACAAGGATAAATTGCAATACGGCTCGGCTGGCGGCGGCTCCGGCTCGCATGTCTGCGCGCTCCTGCTCGATGGTGTGATCGGCTCGCGCATCACGCACGTGCCCTATCGGGGCGCCGGCCCCGCCATGCAGGACCTGATCGCCGGCCGGCTCGATTACATGGCCGAGCAGATCTCGACCGCCGTCCAGCAGATCGACGCCGGCACCGTGAAGGGCATCGCCATCCTCGGACCCGACCGCGTGCCGGTGCTGCCCAAGCTGCAATCGGCCAAGGAGGCCGGCCTCGGCGACTTCGACTGCGGTGCCTGGGCTGCGCTGGTGCTGCCGCTCAACACCCCGGACGCGATCGTGCGCAAGCTCAACAAGGCGGCGGGCGAGGCGATCGACACGCCGATCGTGCGCGAGCGCTATGCCGGGCTTGGCGTCACGGTCGTGCCGCCGCAGCGGCGGAGCGCTGAATATCTCGCCAAGTACATTCCGGCCGAGATCGAAAAATGGGCCGGCCCGATCAAGGCGAGCGGCGTGAGCGGGGAGTGAGGCCGCGTGTCCCGGACGCGGTGCAGCGCGAGCGCACGTGAGGCGCTGAGGTGTTTCCCTACCGAGAGTACGCTCGTGGTGCACCGCTGATCCGGGACCGCAACAGACCGGAACGGTCCCGGGTCTGCAGCGCACCACTCCGCGCAAGAGCGCTTCGTGCTGCGCAGCGCCCGGGACATGAGGCCGCCGACTACTTCGCCGCCACCTTCTTGCGCTTGAAGTGGCCGAGGCCGGGACGGTAGGTCTTCTCGTCCAGGAACTGCTTCATGCCCTCGCCGCGGCTGTTCTCCTTGTCGATGTACTTCAAGGCGTCGCTCTTGGCGTTGAGATAGTCGGCCGCCTGCGGCTCGTTCATGAAGCGCACCGCCCGGATCGCCTCCTTGGTGTAGCGCATCGCAGCCGGGCTCTTTTCCATCAGCTTCTTGGCGAGCTTGACGGTCTCCTCACGCAGCTTCTCCTTCGGGTACGAGAAGTTGATGAAGCCCATCTGCTTCGCCTCCTTGCCGTCGAACGGATCGCCCGTCATGGCGTAGTACATGGCGTCGCGGAAGTTGAGCGTCTGCACCACGTTCCACGACACGATGCCGCCCGGCAGGATGCCCCAGTTCACTTCCGACAGCCCGAAGGTCGCGTCATCGGCCGCAACCGCGAAATCGCAGGCGCAGACCTGGGTGAACGCACCGCCGAAGCAGAAGCCGTTGACCATCGCGATGGTGGGCTTCGGGAAGGTCGAGAGCTTCTGCCAGCGCCACTGATTCGACGCGCGGCGCGCCTTGGCGCGCATGGCCGGATCGGCCTCGGTGCCGCGGAAATAGAGCCTGATGTCCTGGCCGGCGCAGAACGCCGGGCCTGCACCGGTGACGATGAGGATATCGGTCTCGTCGTCGATCGACAGCTCGTCGAGCGCGTCGTCCATGTCCATGTGCAGCTGCGGCGACATGGCGTTGCGCTTGTCGGGACGGTTGAAGATCACCCAGGTGATCCCGCCCTCCTTCTCGACCTTGATGGTTTCGTATTTCTTGGCAGCCATTCTCTTCTCCTTGCGTGTTTGATCCTGAAGCGTTGATGGGTTGAGCGTGATCGCTTGTCTTACGACACCTTTCCGGGCAAGGCGACCGTGCGCTCGGGCGCGAAGATCAGGAGCACCTCGCCGTCGTCCGGCAGCGGCATGTCGGCGGCCGTCGTGACCTGCAGATTGGCGCCATCGCTGACGACGTCGACCCGGCGCGAGGCGCCGAGGAACGTCACCGCGCTGACTCGGCCGGCGAGACAGTTGTCGCCCGGGCCGGCCGCCGCACCGCCGGCGCGCGCCACGAGCCTGATGCTCTCCGGGCGGATCGAGACCGCGACCGACGCCGGATCGTCGATCCCCTGCGGAACGACGCATTGAATCTGCCGGCCCGCCAGCACTTCGACGTTGGCCTTGCCGTTGGCGCTGCCGATCAGGCGGCCGGTGAGCAGGTTGGTGGCGCCCACGAAGCGCGCCACGAACGGATTGGCGGGACGGAAGTAGATGTCCTGCGGCGAGCCGATCTGCGTGATGTGCCCGCGGTCGATCACCGCGATCCGGTCGGAGAGCGCGAGCGCTTCCGACTGGTCATGCGTGACATAGACCGTGGTGATGCCGATCTTGCTCTGCAGCCGCTTGAGCTCGCTGCGCATCTCGTCGCGCAGCTGGGCATCGAGATTCGAGAGCGGCTCGTCGAGCAGCAGCAGTCGCGGCTCGTGCACGACCGCGCGCGCGAGCGCGACCCGCTGCTGCTGGCCGCCGGACAGCCGCGTCGCGGGGCGCTCCTGGAAGCCATCGAGATCGACGATCGCGAGCGCGCGCCGCACGCCGTCCGCGATCTCGGCCTTGGAGTAGCGCCGCTGCTTCGACGACCGTGAACGGGAACGCCACGTTCTCGGCGACCGTCATGTGCGGCCAGATCGCATAGGACTGGAACACCATGCCGACCGAGCGCTGCTCGACCGGCACGTTCATGCGCGTCTTGGCATCGAACAGCGTGCGGCCCTCGACCGCGATGACGCCCTCGTCGGGCGTCTCGAGCCCTGCGATGCAGCGCAGCGTCGTGGTCTTGCCGCAGCCGGACGGCCCGAGCAGGGTGAAGAACGTGCCGGGCTCGAGCGTGAAGCTCGCGTCACGGATGCCGCCCGCGATCTGGTCGGTCGAATTGTCGAAGATCTTGGTCAGTCCCTCGACGCGCAACATCCGCTCTTACGCTCCTTTGCCCCTTACGCCCGCCCTCTTACGCGCGTCCACTTTACGCCCTTCCCAAAGCACCGGCGGCCGAGCGCCGCGCCACGGCGTAGAAGACGACCGCGATCATCGCCATCAGCATCGACCACATCAGCCCGAGCGCCGCAAGCTCGGTGCCCTGGCCGTTGCCCCACAGATCGAACATCGCGACCGCCATGGTCTGCGAGCGCGGTCCCGCCAGCAGGATCGCAAGCGAGAGCGCGCGCGCCGACATCAGGAAGATGAACAGCCAACCGGCGACCAGCGCCGGCGCCAAGCAGCGGCGCCACGATCCGCCGCAAGCGCGTCAGCGCCGACGCACCGCAGATCGCGGCGGCTTCTTCGAGCTCGCGGTGGATCTGCAGCATGCCGGAGGAGCAGTAGCGCATGCCATAGGGCAGATAGTTGATCACGAAGGCCCAGATCAGAATTCCGAGCGTGCCATAGAGCGGGATCGGAATGCGCAGGAACACCTGCATCACCGCGATGCCGAGAATGAGGCCTGGAAACACCAGCGGAATGGTGGCGAGCCGCTCGATGATCCAGCCGCCGGGACGCGCGCCGCACCGCAAGCCAGGCGCCCAGGAAGGTCAGCGTTATCGCGACCGTGGCGGTCGCAACCGCGACCAGGAGCGTATTGACCAGAAGCTCCATCTGCCCGGAGGCGAGCACGGTGCGGTAGTTGTTGAGGCTGATGAGCTTGAACGCGGCCGCGCTGACCGGCTGGAAGAACGGCAACAGCGACACCCACACCAGCATCAGCATGGGCACAAGCAACAACAGCACGAAGTTGAGCACCAGCAGACCGCCCGCGACGCGTCGCAAACGCCCGAGATCGAACGGGCGCGGCCGGAAGCCCTTGCCGGTGATGGTTGCAAACCGCTCGGCGTGGCGCGAGAGACGGCCGTAGATATAGAGCAGCACCAGAACGAGGCCGCAGCATCAGCACCGAGAGCGCGCTCGCCCCGCCGATGTCGGGCGGCGCGCGCGCCACCATGTTGGAATAGATGTCGGTGGTGAGCACCGAGACGCGCCCCGGCAGGCCGACCAGCGCCGGCACCTCGAACGCCTCGATGGCGCGGATGAACACCAGCATCGATAGCGCCAGGATCGATGGCAGCGACAGCCGCATGGTGACGCGCCGGATGGTGTCCCAGACGCCGGCGCCATGCACGCGCGCGGCCTCTTCCAGCTCCGGATTGGCGTTGCGCAACGTCGCGCCGACCAGCAGGAATGCGAGCGGCGACCACAGGAAGCCCTCGACCAGCACCATGCCGGGCATCGAATAGATGTTGATCAAGACGTCGGTCGAGCCGGTGAGCGTGCGATAGAGATGATTGACCGGGCCGGCCTTGCCGAAGAACAAGATCCACGCGGTGACGTAAAGAATGTAGGGCGTGCCGAGCGAGATGATCGCGGTGAGATAAGCGAGCCCCTTGAGCGGCGCGTTGGTGCGCTCGACGATCCAGGCCGTCACCCAGCCGATGACGAGCGCAACCAGCGCACTCGCGGCCGCGAAGATCAGCGAATTGATGCTGGTGGTGACAAAGTGCCGGTTGCGAATGACGGCTTCGAAATTGCCGAGGCCGAACGACACCGAGTCGTAGGTCGGCCCCGCGATGGTGAAGCTGCCCTGGATCAGGAACAGGAACGGCGGCAGCACCAGCGCAGCAAGGATGACGATGAGGAGGGTCGCAAGCACCGCCTGCTGGCGGGCCGAGAGCCGCGCCCAGCGGCCTGTGCGGGCGTCGGTCGCCGCCATGTCCCGGACATGCGCCAAATCAGCCGACGTGGTCAAAGACAGGGTCCTCCCGGGCGGTCCTTATGTCAGGTTATTGCACGTTATGGCACGGCTCGGCGCAATCCGCCACGCGGCCGCAGGGGGTGGGGCCGGGCGGACGGGGCGTTGATATCGCAGGCGTTCTTGGTTTCGTTTTGCCAAAAGGCCCTTCCCGTTCGTCCCCGCGAAAGCGGGGACCCCGGGGCCACAAGCGCGTTCACGCGTGTCTTCAACGCGCTATGCGCTCAAACGTCTCCAAGTTTGGGCCCCCGCTTCCGCGGGGGCGAACGGAGAGTGCTGCTCGGAAGGCGATCCAAAGCTCACGAAGCGCACGCAACATAGGAAAGTTTCACCCAAAGCTCAAGCAATATCTTTCGCTTTGGGTGAATTACGATTGCGTGATGCCCGGCAATCTCGCTTACGTCCGCGCGTGACTTTGCCTAGATTATTGCGCGCTAGCGGCTCGCATCTAGTGGCTCATATCTCGGGGAGAGCCAGCCATGCATCTGATCGCCTTCATTGTTGGGTTGTTGTTGCTGCTCGTCGGCCCGGCTGCGGCCAAGGATTGGATGGAATATGCCTATCCCGACCATTCCTTCACGGTTGCTTTTCCGGCCGAGCCCAGGATCGAGAGCGCGACCTATCAAGGTTCCGATGGCAGTGCATTCGAGGCGCGCGTCTATTCCGTGGCGCTCGACGGCAGCCTGTTCAAGATGACGGTGGTCGAGCTGCCGGAGACCAATGCGAACGGCGAGGCCCTGGTCAGTCAGGCGGTCAAGACCCTGACCGACGGCAACCAGATCAAGCTCGACATCCCGCATCGCATCCGCTCGACCTACGGCCGTCAGCTGGCGGTCGCGCGCTCTGACGGCAGCTTCACCTACGTGGCGGTCTTCTTTCACAAGAAGCGGCTCTATCAGCTCGAGGGCATAGCGCCGGTCGGGGGCGGTGAGGCGGAGGTGGACGCGATGATCTTCCACCAGTCGCTCGATCTCACTTAGGGCATTGATCCCGAAAAGCTTTGCCCAGACTTGACCTGGGTCGAAGCGGCGCCCGAGTTGACGTCCGCTTCACTTCAAAAGCGCCATAGTCGCTGCGCGGCAGCGAAGTCACGCGATGGGCCAAAAGCGACGTAGAGCCCGCGCTGCGCCTCGTGATAGCTCAAAGTCCGTTACTGGGTGCGTCCCGTCGGCGGGTTATGCCGGCACGAGATGAATGGCTGGGTGGAGCGTGCCGAGCACGCCAACGACAGCGAAGACACCCAATCCGATCACAATCTCGATGCCGATATTTCGTTTGAGCTTTCGCAGGGCCTCGACTTGAGGCAGGCTTCCGGGCGGATCGCCAAGGCGCGGTGTCAATCGCATGCGATTGACGGCCGCAACGGAAAGCATGGCGGCAAATAGAACCACCTTCAGCAAGACAAGCTGCCCATAATCGGTGTCAACAAGTCCACGCAGAGAGCCGATCAAGATCCACGAATTGATGAGCCCCGTCGCCAGCAGAACACCAACACTAACAATTCCGAGCGTTGAAAAGCGCTGCGCCGCGTGAAGCGCGATCGATTGCCCGTTTGTTTCGTTGCGCCGACTGGCTTCTCCCAGCAACAACAGCAGGGGTATCAGGCCGCCGATCCATGCGCTCGCCGCCAACAAATGTAGGGCATCAGCCGCGAGGTGGAGCGGACCTGTCCGTCCTACCGTTCCAGCCGCGTGTCCTGTCCAGGCAATTGTGGCCACAAGAACGACCGAGATCATCGGTGCGCCAAACCACCGAAACCGTGTCCAGGGCAAGATCAGCGAGACCACCAGCAAAACCAGGATCACACCGCGAACAATCGAGACCGCCCCAAAATGAGTCTGGCTGAGCACGACCCAGATCAGGCCGTCGGCCAGCGCTTCGCCGAGCGGGCGCCCGCTCATCGCCGATGTCTGCAACACGAGCCAGGCGATACCTGACAGCGCGACCAATGCGAGACCGGTCCATGCGATCCGGGAATTCCATGCCGACAACACGTTGGCAATACCGGGCTCCGCTGCCGCACGAAACACCGGACCGGCTACGACCAGAGAGAAGATGAGGACACCCGCAGTGATCGCCGTGCTGGCGAGTTGAACCGCACGCACGGCGATCAAAGCCTCGTCCACCTCGTCCTCCGACCTACGCGAGAATCGGTTCTATTGGCCGACCCGGAAGGTGAAGCTTCCTTCAGTGGTATGCGCATCAACAGAGAGCACTTTCCAGTCGACCCGGTAGGTTCCCGTGCCACCCGGGCGCAGAGTCACGCTGATGACGTTGCCATTGACTCGGGTACTGCCGGTGTCGATCCGCTGCCCGGCGGGATTGGTAACCTTGAGACCACTGAATGCCGCTTCGAGCTTCTGGGTGAACCAAACCGTGACCTCGCGCGGGGCAGTGGACATCGTGGCCCCAACGCGCGGGCTTGCATGGTCCAGAAGCGCGTGGGCGTCGGCGTTTCCGATTCCAACGAGCAGTAAGGCGAAGACAGAGATGAGAGTGCGCATGGTCAGTTTCCCGGAAATGGCTTTGCTGGCTGCACGGCACTTCCGAAGATCGGTTTGCCAATGCCGCGCGGATCGATGTCGTCGAGATAGAGGTGCAGTTGGGCGACCACCCCGGTGCCGGAACCGCTCTGGCGGTTGACCGGAATGATGGCCTCGACGGCGACCTGGAAGTAGTTGCCGACCCAGATGACGCCAGGATTGATAGTGCCTGTTGTAACGGTCCCCGAGGTGAAGGTGTTTCCGACAGGCGTCTGGAGGGAGAACTCGACAATAGGAATGAGGTGATTGATGAACTCGGGCAGGTCGAGATCGACAACCGCCGACTTGAGATATGGCATGCTGTATTGCAGCGAGCCGCCCCATGCCAGGACCCGTGGATTGAGCTCCAAGTCGATATTGCCAGTGTCTGGATTGACGCTCGCAGTCTTGGACCTGCCCGGAATGCCGTAGCCGACTTGGCCAGTCACCGCGAACGGCCGCGCCCAGTTCATCGTGTCCGGCAGATCGCCCATGCCTTTTCCAAAGAAGACCGTAGGCGTGTAGACATTGAATGGCTCTGCGCCCACCGCCGAACTGCCGGTCCCGCCCCATTCGATGCCGAGCCCGACCGACATGACAAACTCGTGCTCCGGATTCCGGTAGATGCGATATTTGAACAGCGTCTCGATATTCTGGAACCCGCTCACAGCGGGCATCCAGGATGGCTTGAGACGCGTCCAGTTTGCTCCGACCGCGATCGCAAAGCTCTCTGTAATTCGCTTCGCGAACTCGCCTGAAATGTCGAGCTGCTTGGTGGAGGGATCGTCGCCGTTCTTGAAGTATGAAATCGTCGGGATCGCCAACTCGTCGTTGACGCCGGGGTCGTCGATGTTGACCGTCGCGGGAAAGAAACGGTTGCCGACGATCTCATGCGCACCGGCTTGCGCGATAGAAACAAGCGCAGCCGCAAGGCCCGGCAGGGCCACGCGCCAAAATCTGGTGGACATGGAGGTGCTCCGCAGGTGTGAAAACGTGAACAGATCAGATGCGACCCGATGGCCGCCCGGTTCACGCTGCCTGCGGGGGGCCTCGCGGTGGTTCACAAATGACCCGAATGCGGGTCGGAGCGGGCACGGGCTCATCCGGCCGAGGGAGCGAAACCGTCACGAACTCGATGATGCTTGCTGATGCGAGATCAAGCGCGACGACAAGTAGCGCGCCGGGACCCCGAGCAAGCGTGCAATGAGAGTTCGCAATCTTGCGTGCCTGCCGGTGTGTCGCCGGGCGTTGGCATCAAGCTGTGGGTATCGCTGGCGCACAGTTCGAACCCCGACGCCTCATCTCCAATGCCATGGCCAGCAATGTGGAGCGGCGCCAACGCTGCGAGGAAGGCATGAAGTACCAACGCATACGCAGCGACCCAGCCAACAAGCTGTCGCCATAGCGCACGTGTGCCTACTCTGATCGCCACCCTACGCCTCCGGCCGAATGCTAGCATTGGCCATGGTGCCGTCAAGGCGCCGAAGTCCGTCTTCTTTCACAAGAAGCGGCTCTATCAGCTCGAGGGCATAGCGCCGGTCGCGGGCGGTGAAGCGCAGGTGGACGCGATGATCTTCCACCAGTCGCTCGATCTCACGTAGAGTGGTGGAACGTCAGCCGCGCCGCGCCGCCTTGATCGCGGCGACGTCGATCTTCTTCATGCCCATCATCGCATCGAACGCGCGCTTTGCTTCATCGCCGCCGGCCGCCATCGCCTCGGTCAGCACGCGCGGCGTGATCTGCCAGGAGACGCCCCACTTGTCCTTGCACCAGCCGCACGCGCTCTCCTGGCCGCCATTGCCGACGATGGCGTTCCAGTAGCGGTCGGTCTCTTGCTGATCGTCGGTGGCGATCTGGAACGAGAAGGCTTCGTTGTGCTTGAACGCGGGACCGCCGTTGAGGCCGATGCAAGGAACGCCGGCGACGGTGAACTCGACCGTCAGCACGTCGCCCTTCTTGCCGGATGGGTAGTCGCTGGGCGCACGGTGGATGGCACCCACCGCGCTGTCGGGAAAGGTCTCGGCGTAGAAGCGGGCCGCAGCCTCGGCGTCCTTGTCGTACCAGAGGCAGATCGTGTTCTTGGCCATTGCTTGTCCTTTCGCTTCCTATCGCATCATTTGCCGGACCCGATGCCGGACCCCGACGTCTAGTCGAGCTTGGGTTGGAAGGCGCTCCGCCCCTCGGGGCAGGTCGAACATATCCCAGACCGCATAACATCCCATGCTATTTGCGGTTCCGCCAAGCACGAGGAGATCCTTCGCGTGTGCCTCGATTGCCGTGAGCTTGTGTGAAGGGGTGGTGGCCCCATAGTGACGGGCACGGGCTGAGTCCGAATTGCGTCATTCACGTCGGTTTGGGCTTGCCCGCTGTCGGCGGCATTGCGGACATGAGTTCTTTAGGCAAGATCGCGATGGGCCACCAGGAGACATTAGCGCGGGACGGCCATGTCCTTGGCCATCGTCTTGATAATCTCGATGAATCGACGCCCTACAGGTGGCAGGTAGGTTTCTCGTCGGAAGATGACTCCGACTGGGCGAAGCCACGCCAATTCATTAACGGGCAGCGTTATCACAGTGGAAGCCGATGCGGCCTGCTCGACGCAGTCTCGTGACACAATAGTAAGCAGGTCAGAGGAAGCGACCGTTCGCAGTCTGAGCGTAGCTGAGCGGGACTGAAATGAAACGCGCGGCGGCGGAAAGCCGCCGTCCCGAAATTTTTCATGCAGCCTTTGCTGGGCAGGCAGGGTAAGTTCGTTCAAGGCCCATCGCTCCTGTGCCAATTCCGCGAGCGTCACTTGTTTTCGTCCAGCCAACCGATGCTTCGCCGATGCGCAGACGACATATTCGGAATCGTACAGATGCTCACAGACAAATCCTTCTGGAGGGGTAGCGGGCAAATAGTGAATGATCAAATCCAGTTCGCCATTGCGTAAAGCCGGAACCATCAAGTCGTTGTCCGAAACGCTTACGATCAGCTTTGTTCTCGGCGCGTCCTTGAGTAGCGTTGCGAAAGCGGCCGACAAGAACTGTTCGGAAATTGCCACGGTGACGCCAATTCGCAGATGCCCGACGCGCCCCTGACTTACGTCCGCAATCTCGCGCGCGACACCTTGCAGCGAGAGCCGAAGCTCGCGCACGCGCAGGAGGAGCACGGAACCTTCGGCAGTCAACTCGACCCCCTTCGGGGTGCGCTTGACCAGCGTCACCTGCAGGGCCTGTTCGAGACGTCGCAAGCTTTTGCTGAGTGCGGGCTGGCTCAGACCGAGCACGTCTGCCGCGCGTCCGAGATGCCCATGCTCCGCGATGACCGCGAAGTATTCAATGTCGCGCAATTCCATGTCGATAACCGGAATTCATGACGCGGGGAAAGCTGGATGATTGAGCCTCGGCCGTCGGAGTGTCAACGTGCTGTTGTCGACATCGCTAGCGGCCATTTTCGAAAGGAAGCACCATGAAACTTCCCCGTCGCAAGTTCTTGCGTCTGGCCGCGGGCGCCGCCGCACTCCCGGCTGTCTCGCATTTCGCTTGGGCGCAGACCTATCCAACGCGGCCGGTGCGTTTAGTCGTGGGATTCCCTCCGGGAGGCGGCACCGACATCACCGCGCGACTCATCGGACAATGGTTGTCAGAGCGGCTCGGCCAGCAACTTGTCATTGAAAACCGTCCGGGAGCGGGCAGTAACATCGCTACCGAGGGAGTAGTGCGTGCGGCCGCAGATGGCTACACCCTCCTCCTGGTAAGTGCGGCACATGCGATCAACGCGACCCTCTACGACAGGCTCAACTACAATTTCCTCCGTGACATCGCGCCCGTTGCGGGAGTTATCCGGGTGCCAAACCTTATGGAGGTCAATCCATCGCTTCCACCCAAGAGTGTTCCCGAGTTCATTGCCTATGCCAAGGCCAATCCGGGCAAAGTCAACTATGCCTCGGGCGGCAACGGGACTGCGCAACATCTCGCCGGTGAACTGTTCAAGATAATGACCGGCGTCGACATGGTTCACGTCCCTTATCGCGGTGATGCGCCCGCGCTGACCGATCTCATCGGAGGGCAGGTGCAGGTCATGTTCGGAAACATGCCTTCATCCATTGAGCATATTAGAGCTGGCAAGCTTCGCCCGCTGGCCGTAACCACGGCAGCGCGCTCAGAGGCGTTGCCGGACCTGCCACCCGTGGGCGATTTCGTCCCGGGCTATGAGGCGAGCACATGGCAGGGCCTTGGCGCGCCCGGGAACACGCCCGCCGAAATCGTCGACAAGCTCAACAAAGAGATCAACGCGGCTCTCTCTGACCCCAAGATCAAGGCAAGGCTCGCCGATTTGGGTGGCACCGTGCTTAGCGGCTCGCCCGCCGATTTCGGAAGGCTCATCGCCGACGAAACCGAGAAATGGGGCAAGGTGATCCGGGCAGCCAACATCAAACCGGGGTGACCCTCGCGCTCGCCGACGTTCCATACGTCCCGTTCGGCGATCCGCCCATGGACGGCTCCCCTCAACGTGGTTTGTTTCGACGCAACCACCCTATGGCATTCCGATGCCGCAGAGTGGGCGCCGTCCACCACATCATTCACGTCGGTTCGGGCTTGTCCGCTTTCGGCGGCATTGCGGACATAAAGTTTTCGCGCAATGTCGCGATGGCCCAGAAAGCGACATTCAGCCGATGCGCGTGGATTGCCGCGCCACACGACAGCCGAGGACTTCAGCTCTCGCCGGATCAATGAGATTCATGTCGACGACGTGAATCTGCCGGCCTCTGGGGTAGAAGTCGGAATTCAGGCACGTGGTCAGGGACAACGCGGAAGATCGTGCTGCCGTGCATGCCGCGATCGGCCCTGCTCCGAATATCCCAATAGGCCGCCGGATCGTCATTGCTTCCTAGTGGTCCGATTTTAACATTCGCATCCCTTCTCGGCGGGCTCTCTTGCGAATGTTAGAATCAAAGGACCACTAGCAAGTATAGGTTTCTAGTGGAGCTTTGGATTTGACATTCGCTTTGCGAGCCCGCGGCTGGGTGGGTAGCGAATGTCAAATCCGCTCCACTAATGGCGATGGAACGCAAGTGCGGCCCGCGCTTGGGACGAGGCACCCCGTCCATTAGAGCCACGCGCGCCGATGACCCGATCTGCCCGTCAGCGTGCCGGCGATCCCTGCGACGATGGCGACGGCGCTGGCGGTGCGGACTTACGCGCAGGGGCAGCGGCTGGCCGCGGTGGCCCTGAGACCTTGTCAAGGATTTCCTGCTCAGTTGCCTGCAGCTTAGCGATCTCATCCGTCATCTGCTGCTGGGCGGCGGCGAGTTGTTCCACGCTTTGTCGTACCGCCGCGAGACCGAGCGACATCGCCTTTAGCTGCTGCACATCGGGAGAAGGGGTGGAGGGCGCAGTCGGCGCGACCATGTCGGGAGCGGTCTGCGCAACAGTTTGCGGTGCCAACCAGCGAAGCTGCGGGGACGAGCTCGCGATCATCTCTCTGGCTGCATCGCCGTAGGACTGCCAAACCAAAGTGGCAGCAACACCAATGCAAAATATGATCAGGAAGCGCGCAAAACTGCCCGAGGCTCGTTTGTCGAGCGACGGCTGCTCGATCCCTCGGTCGGTCGGACGAATCCTCGCCTGGATCGGCGGCTCGGTGGACCACCGATCTTCCGGAAACTCAGATTGTGTAGACCTAAGCGCGTAAGCCATTGGCTACCTCCGCCCGATTGTTTGAGGGCAACAGGCCATCGCCCCGTGACTAGAGCAAGGCGAGAGGAGAGCAGACGCGCGGCAGAAATTGGCGAAGCTTGCGAACGGACAGAGGTATGGTCGTACGTTACGGACGGAGGCTAGTAATCCCGCGAGATCGCATTTTCCTCCGACACGAGGGCGCTACCCATCCAGCCGCGACGGCAATCGCACATGCCGAATGTCAAATCGCCAATCTCCACCAGTTTAGCGCGCTATACTCTCCGCCCGTTCCGGTCCTAAGCGGACATTGCTAGCATCCGCAAAGGGAACGCCTAGTCCCCTGTTCCGAATTACCGAACCACCTCCCAGCGCTGCGGAGTCCAACGCAAGAGCTCACTCGACAATGGGGCGGGCGCGCGCGCAGCGGCCGTCTTGACCAGCAGGCGCAGCGCCTCGACTGCTTTCGGTGAGTCATCTCCGGCGTAAAGAACCATATCGGCTCGCGGGCACCGCGACGACGAGCTTGCCGCCGTGCACCTTGGCCAGCGGCGACCAGGACTCGAACAATGCGAGCCGGCTGGAGTGATACGTGTCGCCGCTGAGCTCGCCGATCTGGTCTGCCTGCGCCACCTTGGCAACGCTCATCAACGGCTTGAGCTGCTTGCGCAGATTGTCGAAGCCGAGCTTGAAGACCTCGTCAGCCGACAGCCCGAGCGCAGCATTGTCCTTCTCGTCGAGCATCTTGATCGTGCGTGGCATATCGAGCGCCGGCAGCATGACGAGATCGCCGGCAAGCGGACGCGGTTGCAGCTTTGCCCCGTCCTTCGGCATCGTAGCCTGCGTCGCCGCCAGATAGGTCTTGGTGCGAACGATGATCCGAACGGCCGCTTTCGACGGCGGGGCCGTTCGATCCCGGTAGACCTCGGCAACGCCCTTGACGTAGTTCGCGATCTCGTTCGCACAGCCTGCTGTGTTCCGGTTGCAAAAGACGAAGATGCGATCGAGATTGGCCTGTAACTCGCCAAGTTCGAGTGTCAGCGGACCTTTCACCTTAACGGTTGTGCCGTGGATCGCGCGTCGCAGTTGCGCCGCGACGTATTCGGTAAAGGCAGCCTCCCCTCTCGGCACGGGCGCGCGCACTTCCTGGGCATACGCCGAAGCGCAAGCTGCAAGGAGCATAACAAGAACGCTGCAGAGACGACCGGGCATGGCGCGCTTCCGCGGTGACGATGAACCCAGAAATGGACTAGTTGCCCCGTCTGTAGCGCGATCATGTCGAATTTTTGCATCCGTTCCACAGCAGCACGATGCGTAAAGATCGTTGGCTTCGGTCGGGATTTCGGGAGCTACCCTTAATGGCACATTACGCGCACGCTACGCGGAATAGCGAAGGCCGACCGGGTCAGACACCCGTCAGCCCTACGGGCGCCATGAAAGCGGACGAAATACGTGCCAGAGTATTCGTCCATACGGCTGATCGCAGGGCCCGCGCAGCTACGGAGCGACTGTTGACCCTCCAGTGCCAGCAGGCGCGAAGGGCTGCTCTGCCGGTGACAGACTTTCCGTCAGCTCTCCATCTTTCGAGTCCTGCAAGGACCGGGTAATCCATTGCTTCACGCCCATGGTGGGCGGCAAGCGAAGTCGAAAGGGTTCGCGGATGATGCGCAAGACGCCACAGATGCTCCTGAGTGCAGCGACAGGCGCGGCTCTGATGCTCATGGCCAGCCAGCCCCGGCTCGTGTTCGACGGCTGGAGTGCGCACGCGGCAGCCAGCGACGCCTACCGGCAGCTCACCCTGTTTGGCGAAGTGTTCGAGCGGGTACGAACCCAGTATGTCGAGAAGCCTGACGACAACCTGCTTATCGAAATGGCTATCAGCGGCATGCTGATCAGCCTCGATCCGCACTCCAGCTACATGAGCGCGAGGACCTTCCAGGACATGCAGCTCCAGACCAGCGGCAAGTTCGGCGGGCTGGGCATGGAGGTCACCATGGAGGATGGCCTGGTCAAGGTCATTGCGCCGATCGAGGACAGCCCCGCGCACAAGGCCGGCATCTTGGCCGGCGACAGCATCACCCATATCGACGGCCAGCCTGTGCTCGGCCTTACGCTCAATGAGGCGGTCGACAAGATGCGCGGCCTGCCCAACACCAGGGTCAAGGTCAGGGTCGTGCACAGGGGCACGGAACAGGTTATCGAGGTCTCGATCGTCCGCGATATCATCCGGGTACGCTCGGTACGCTCGAATTTGATTGGCGACGATGTGGCCTATATCCGCGTGACCCAGTTCAACGAGCTGGCGACGGACGGTGTGCAGCGTGCGATCAACGACCTGTCAACCCGGGCCGGCGACAGGCTCAAGGGCTTCATCGTCGACATCCGCAACAATCCGGGAGGATTGCTTGACCAAGCGGTCTCCATGTCCGACGCGTTCCTGGAGCAGGGCGAGATCGTCTCGACCCGCGGCCGCAATGTGGAAGAGGCCCTGCGCTTCAATGCACGCGCTGGCGACCTCGCCAACGCCAAACCGATCATCGTGCTGATCAACGGCGGATCAGCATCGGCGTCCGAGATCGTGGCTGGCGCGCTGCAGGATCACAAGCGCGCGACCATCATCGGCACCCGCTCGTTCGGCAAGGGCTCGGTGCAGACGATCATCCCGCTCGGCTCCGGCAACGGTGCGCTGCGGCTTACCACGGCGCGCTACTTCACGCCGTCCGGCCGCTCGATCCAGGCCAAGGGCATCACGCCCGACATCGAGGTGCTGCAGGACATTCCGGAGGAGCTGAAGGCGCGCCCGGAACTGCGCGGCGAGGCATCCCTGCCCGGCCATCTCAAAGGCGACAGCCAGGAGGAGACCGGCTCGCAGTCCTACGTGCCGGCGGACCCGAGGAACGACAAAGCGCTCAACCTGGCGCTCGATCTCATGCGCGGCATCAAGGCCAACTCGGCATTCCCGCCGATGCTGTCAGCCAGGAAAGCCGCGAACTGAGAAGGACAACAACGCTTAGGAACGAATGCGAGGCCGCCAGAGGCCGCCGAGAGTGGCGGCCTCATTTCTTTTGCGGCCTCATCCTATAGTGCAGCGAATTATTGTGTCGCGAAGCCGCGCCGACTATTGCGGCAGGCCCTCAACCGTGAAGGCGCGGAATTTCGCGTGCTTGTTGCCGATCTCGCGGGCTTTCTTGTATTCCGCCGAATTGCGCCATGCCTGGATCTTGTCCATGCTGTCCCAGACCTGGATGGCCACGCGCTTGGTCGGCGGCGCGCCTTCGATCGAGGTGACGTTCTGCCCGGCCGCGAGCAGGCGCCCGCCGGCGGCCTTGATCGAAGCCTGTGCGAGCGGCGCATACTCCTTCGTGTAAGCATCGATGTTGGTCACATCAATCTCTGCAACGTAGTAGATCGGCGGCTTGGCCTGAGCGTGAAGCCCTTGAACCGCAACAGCACCCAGTCCGAAACCTGCGAGCATCGCGAATGTCACCGTGTAACGGGTCTTCATGATGTGCTCCCTTGTAAGCGCACGATGCGCCGCGCGCACGGCTGTGCGGCGTCGATCCATGCGAAAGTGATGCGATGTGCTTGCAGACCGGCGCAAGAAAAGCGCGTCAGCCTCGTCGAGTGATCTGCCTGCCGACGGCATGTGCGCTGCCGATCAAATAGAGGGGTTCGGCACGTCCCGAGCTGGCAGCTAACGGCAGTCTACAATATCTTCCATATCAGCAATAGGGGCCGCTTCAGATAGTCGATCGCAAGAGACAACGATCTGCAACCGGAATTGCGTGCTTAGTCGTCGCGGAGCGCGCGCGGCTTTTCGATCGGCAGGCGCATCACCAAATTCTCCGACCAGCGCGCGCAGCCGCAGCTTCAGGGTTTTCGGCAGGCTTTGAGCATCCGTTCACCTTGGCGACGGCTTTTCGTCCGGCTTGTCTTGCGAATATCCGTAGATGTAAAGAATCTCATTTAGCTGGAGACCATCCGGAAAAATACCGGTTAGGATAAGAGGCTGGCAGGCAAGGTCGGGCCGACCTTTTTGGGGGGAGCAAATGAAGCGCACAGGCGTTCTCGCCTTTTCGGTTGCCACGGCAGCCCTTGTCGCCTCGGCGCAATCCGCGAGCAGTCAAGCCAAGCCCGATCTTGTCGTTCTTATCGCGGTCGATCAGTTCAGCGCCGGGCTCTTTGATAGAGGGCGAAGCCTCTACAAGGCCGGGCTCAAGCGCATCGTCAGCGAAAGCATCGTCTACAGCAGCGCCTATCAATTGCATGGCCTGACCGAAACCTGCGCGGGCCATTCGACGATGCTGACCGGCAAGCATCCGAGCCGGACCGGGATTGTCGCGAACGAATGGTACGACACAAGCACCGGCCGGCAGGTCTATTGCGTGGCGGCGCCCGAATTCACCGCTGCACACAGCCCCACGGCACGCAAGGTCGGCCCGACGAACCTCGACGCAACAACGCTTGGCGACTGGATGAAGGAGCAGCAGCCGGCAAGCCGGGTGGTGGCGATCTCCGGCAAGGACCGCAGCTCGATCACGATGGCTGGCCATCGCGCAGACGCCGTGTTCTGGTTCGAGGACAATTTCGGTTTCTCGACCTATGTGGCCGCCGGCGAGGATGGCGCTCAGAAGCTCGCGCCGCTGGCGCAGCTCAACGCGCGCATCAAGACAGAATGGGCGTCGCCGCCGGACTGGACCTATTTCGACGAGTTCGTGCCGCAAGCTCGAAGCCGACTATCGTTTCGGGCAAGTGACCTGGCGCTCCCAGCTCCCACCCGCGCCCCCGGCAGCTGGCGATAAGCCGCCCGAAAAAGTTCGCCCCGTGCACCTGATCGATCCGCTGACACTCGAGGCGGCACGCACACTGGTCAATCACTACGAGCTCGGACGTCGAGGTGTCACCGATCTGCTTGCCGTCAGCTTCTCGGCCACCGACTTCGTCGGGCACGGCTATGGCACGCAGGGCCCGGAAATGTGCGACCAGGTCTATCGGCTGGACGCGCTCATCGGCGAGTTCCTGACGTTTCTCGAAAGCCTCGACCGTCGTGTGCTTGTCGTCATGACCGCCGACCATGGCGGGGCCGACTTCCCCGAACGGCTGGCACAACAGGGGTACAAGGACGCCAAGCGGATCAACGGCCGAGCTGCGCTGGCCAGCGTCAACGCCGAGCTCAAACAGAAGTTTTCGCTGACCGCCGATCCGCTGACCGCGCCGGACACGACCCAGCTCTATGCGGTCGACGGAAAGGGACTGGCGCTGAGCGAGCCGTTACGCACGCAGGTGATCGACGCCGCCGTTGCGATCCTTAACGGCCGCCCGGACATCGAGGCGGCTTTTTCATTGAAAGAGCTTCTCGCTCACAAGGTGACCGCCAGCACGTTGTCCGAATATTCGGTGCGCGACCGCTACGCCCAGAGCGTCAAGGCGGGCCGCTCAGGCGACATCATCATCGCTCTCAAGCCCGGCATAACAGTGACCCCAGCCGCCCCGACTCGCTCGCTCATGTCGCACACCGGGCCTCATCGCTATGACATGGCCGTGCCCATCACCTTCTGGTGGCCGGGGATGACTGGGCAGACCCGGATCCTGCCGGTCGACACGACCATGATCGCGCCCACGCTCGCGAATATCATCGGGGTCAAGGCGCCCGACGACCTCGATGGGAGCTGTTTCGATCTCGGATACCCCGGCGCACCAAGCTGCAAACGGTAGAGTCATTGGCCCAGCTGGAGCGCAGAGTTCCGCTTCACCTCTCCTCAAATCCGTGCAGTCGCGCCGGGTTGTCGACCAGTATCTTCTGCAACAGCGCCGCGTCGTGTTCGACGTATCGATAGAGCAGCTCGACCTCCTCGGCGTCGTTCATCATGCGCTGCTTGCGCCACTGCACGTGCGGCCAGTCGGTGCCCCAGATCAGGCGATCGGGCGCCGCTTCAATGTAAGCGCGCGCGATCGGGATGGCGTCGCCGTAGCCCTCTTCCATCGACGAAAGCCGATTGCCGTTCGAGAGCATCAGCCACCAGTCCTCATCGCGCCTGAGCTTGTCGGCAATCCAGCGGCAGGCCGGCTGCTGTGGTCCAAGCGCGGGATCGACATAGCCAAGATGATCGATCGAAACCCGGATGCCGCGGAGCGTGTCGAGCTCGTCCGCACACATGGGTAGCGCGTCGCGCCCGAGATGGAGCCGCAGATGCCAGCCGAGCGAACGGACGCGATCTGCGGTGCGCCTGATCACATTGAAATCCGGCGGGCCATGTCGGCCATGCCGCACGCCGAAACGCACGCCGCGGAAGCCGAAACCGTGCAGCCGCTCGAGCTCGCGGTCGCTGACGCTGTCATCGATGCGGCCGATGAGGCGGATGTGGCTGTGGTCACCCATCGCTTCGAGATAGTCGGTCACGAGGCGAAAGTCCGTGCCATAGACCTGCGCATGCACGATCACGAAGCGCTCGAAGCCGAGAGTTCGCTCGACCTCGCACAGGTCGTCGAACGTGGCGCCCTGGAGCGGCGCATACTCGGCGTTTGCACGCGGCGGATATTTCACCGGATCGCCGAAGACGTGCGCCTGGCAGTCGCAGCTTTTCTTCGGCGGCAGCGGGACCGGCGCGCGCACCTCCCGCACCCATTGCGGAAAGCCAGGTACCGCGTCAGCAGAAGAACTCATCGTAGACTTTCTTTCACTCCGGCATCCGGTCTTCAGCCTCATCGGGTGAAGCACGTAGCCCGGATTGAGCGCTGCGAAATCCGGGATCATCTTTGCCGAGCGGGAAGGCTGTCCCGCATTTCGCTGCGCTCAATGCGGGCTACAAGCCGGCAACAAAGGCACGTCTCCGCGTCAGCGGAAGAACTCATCCGAGACTTTCTTCCACTCCGGCATGCGATCCTCGGTCTCCTCGGGCGTGAAGAAATGGACGTTGAAATTGCCTTCCTTCGGCTTGAGCGTCGGGACGAGCGCCGCCACGCCGGGATGCGCCGGGATGTAGTCGGCGTCGCGGAAGACCTCCTGGCCCTCCTTCGAGATGATGAAATCGACGAGGAGCTTCGCCGCGTTGGGATGCGGCGCGTTCTTGTGAATCGAGAGCACCGAGAGCGTGCCGGTCGCGGGCTCCATCTTGATCCAGTCGACCGGCGCGCCCTTCTTGGCGCTGATCACCGCGTGGTGGTTGAAGATCTGCAGCGCGATCGCGTATTCGCCGGCGATCACCTGGTCGAGCACCTCGCGCGCCGAGCCGCGCAGATTGGCGACGTTCTGCTTCGACAGCTCGCGCAGATAGGCCATGCCCTTCTCGTCGCCCATCTCGGTCAGCACCGTGCCGACGAAACCGCCGAGGCCGGAGCTGGTCGGGAAGCCGTTCCAGGCGAGCTTGCCGCGCCATTTCGGATTGAGCAGGTCCTGATAGGTCTTGGGCTCGCTGCCGCGCGGCACCAGCGTGGTGTTGAAGCCCGGCGTGATGATGAACAGGTTGTTGGCGATCCAGTAGCCGTCCGGGTCCTTGACGTCGGCCGGATAGTCCTTGGCGGCGTCCGGCAGCCACTGCAGCACGAAGCCTTCCTTCTTCAACGGCACGACCGTGGTGGTGCCGTCGAAGAGATCGGACTGCACCCGGCCGGCGCGGCTCTCGTTGAGAATCTTGACCGCGACCTCGGTGGCGTTGGCGCGGGTCGCCCGCACCTTGATGCCGGGATATTTCTTCTCGAACGCGGCAGTCACCGGCCGCACCAGCTGGCTGATGATCTGGGTCGAGTACCAGTTGACCTCGCCCTCCTTCCTGGCCGCCTCGATCAGGGCCGCATCGGCGGCGTATGCGGCGCCCGTGGCCAAGGAGGCAGCGAGCGCGCAGGCAATGGTCGAGGTCAGGCGTGCCATGGGAGTCTCCCTTCTTAGTCTTCAAATCAATGTGTTGATGGCACTGTGCGGTCGCCGGATGGTTATCGCGTCGACCGGTATCCTGTTCATTTAGCCGATCAGGTGGACCTCCGTCAGCATGAGATCCGCTGATGCGACAAGACGGACCGGTGCGAGCTGCGGCGGACAGCCGCGCGGCCCAACACCCAGCACGGGATTGCCGACGATTTACAAGTATTTGATGCAGCGCGGTTCCATGGGGCCGTGTGGGCTGATCCTGAGCTGTATGGCTGGACCGTATCGGAATGCCACGCGGCAATCCGCTCGCGGAGTTGGGATTTCTCATTAGAACAGGGATAGGGTATGGTCCGCTCCCTGCGCGGCTTTTACCACCGAACCGCTCGCGCGCAATCAACGACAGCTGTTAGCGACGTCCTCGAAGGACGATGGAACGGGAGCTGGAGAATGCCAACCCTCACGATCAACGGCCAATCGCATAATGTCGACGTCGAGCCCGACACGCCGCTGCTTGTGGGTGTTGCGGGAGAACGTCGGCCTGACCGGCACCAAATACGGCTGCGGCATCGCGCAATGCGGCGCCTGCACGGTGCACATCGACGGCGTCGCGATGCGCTCCTGCTCGATGCCGGTCGAGCCGTCGCCGGCAAGCAGATCACCACCATCGAAGGCCTGGCCGTCAACGGCGTGCTCACCAAGGTGCAGCAGGCCTGGCTCGACCATGACGTGCCGCAATGCGGCTACTGCCAGAGCGGCATGATCATGGCGGTGACGGCGCTGCTCAAGGAGAAGCCGAAGCCGACCGACGCCGACATCGACGACGCCATCACCAACATCTGCCGCTGCGGCACCTATCAGCAGGTGCGCGCGGCGATCCACGCCGCGGCCAGCGCGTGAGGGAGGCAGCATGAATTACATGCCCAAAATGAATCGCCGCTCCTTCGTCGTCGGCGCCGCCGCCGTCGGCGGCGGCCTCTCGCTCGGCTTCGAGATCCCGTTCGGCCCGCACCGTCGTGCGCGCGCAGGACGGCTCGCCCGAGGTCAACGCCTGGGTGGTGATCCGGCCGGACGACACCGTCGTCATCCGCATCGCCCGCTCCGAGATGGGCCAGGGCACGCTGACCGGCCTCGCCCAGCTCGTCGCCGAAGAGCTGCGAATGCGACTGGTCGAAGGTGACGACCGAATTCCCGACGGCCGGCAGCAACCTCGCGCGCAAGCGCGTGTGGGGCGACATCTCGACCGGCGGCAGCCGCGGCATCCGCACCTCGCACCAGTATGTGCGCGCAGGGCGGCGCGGCGGCGCGCGAGATGCTGATCCAGGCCGCGGCCAATGAATGGAAGGTGCCGGCCTCCGAGTGCAGCGCCGCCAACAGCGTGATCACGCACAAGCCGTCCGGGCGCACGACGACCTACGGCAAGGTCGCGGAAGCGGCCGCCAAGCTCGAGCCGCCGAAGGAGATCAAGCTCAAGGACGTCAAGGACTGGAAGATCGCCGGCAAGCCGCTCAAGCGGCTCGATACGCTGCGACAAGCTGACCGGCAAGATGATCTACGGCATCGACATCAAGATGCCGGGCATGCTGATCGCGACGATCCAGGACGCGCCGGTGCGCGGCGGCAAGGTGAAGAGCTTCGACGCCGCCAAGGTGACCGGCATGGCCGGCGTCAAGAAGGTCGTGCCGGTCGGCGACAGCGCGGTCGCGGTCGTCGCCGACACGTTCTGGAACGCCAAGACAGGCGATCGACGCGCTGCCGATCGTCTGGGACGAGACCGCGAACGCAAGGTCTCGAGCGCCACGATCGCCGCAGTTGCTCAAGGAGGGCCTCGATGCCGAGACAGGCCTTCGTCGGCAACAAGGCCGGCGACGCCAAGCACGCGATTGCAGGCGCCGCCGCGCAAGTATCGAGGCGGTCTACAGCTACCCCTACCAGAACCACGCCACCATGGAGCCGATGAACGCCACCGCGCTCTATACGGCGGACAAGTGCGAGGTGTGGGGACCGACGCAGAACGGCGAGGCGGCGCTGGCGGCCGCCTCGGAAGCGTCCGGCCTGCCGGTCGCGCAATGCGACGTCCACAAGGTGCATCTCGGCGGCGGCTTCGGCCGGCGCGGCCGCACCGACTATGTGTCGCAGGTGGTGCAGATCGCCAAGCAGATGCCGGGCACGCCGGTCAAGCTGATCTGGATCGCGCGAAGAGGACATGACGCATTGCCAGTATCACCCGATCACGCAGTGCAAGATGACGCGCCGGCCTCGACGCCGATGGCAACGTGACCGGGCTGCACATGCGCATCTCCGGCCAGTCGATCCTGGCCTCGCTCGCGCCGCGAGCATCTTGAGAATGGCATGGACCCGATCGTGTTCCAGGGCCTCAACGCCGAACGCGCCGGAAGGCAACTTCGGCTACAACATCCCGAACATCCTGATCGACCACGCGATGCGCAACCCGCACATCCCGGCCGGCTTCTGGCGCGGCGTGAACGTCAACCACAACGCGATCTACGTCGGAGTGCTTCATCGACGAGCTGGCGCATGAGCTCAAGCAGGACCCGCTCGAGTTCCGCCGCAAGATGCTCAAGCCCAAGCATGTCGCCGTGCTCAAGGCGGTGGCGGAGCGAGGCCGGCTGGGGCAAGCCGGCGCCGGCCGGGCGTGTTCCGCGGCCTCGCCCAGTTCATGGGCTATGGCAGCTACGTCGCGGCCTGCGCCGAGGTCTCGGTCGAGCGACGGCAACCGGCTCAAGATCCACCGCATCGTCGCGGCGACCGATCCGGGCACGGCCGTCAACCCGGCGCAGATCGAGCGGCAGGTCGCAGGCTCGTTCGTCTATGGCCTCTCCGCGCTGCATCTACGGCGAATGCACCGTCAAGGACGGCGCGATCGAGCAGACGAACTTCGACACCTACAACGTCATGCGCATCGACGAGATGCCGAAGGTCGAGACCATCGTGATGCCGTCCGGCGGACTTCTGGGGCGGCGTCGGCGAGCCGACCATCGCGGTCGCGGCGCCGGCGGTGCTCAACGCGATCTTCGCGGCGACCGGCAAGCGCATCCGCACGTTCCCGCTGAAGAACCACGACATCCGCACCGCCTAGTGTGGAAACGGGCGGCGGCCGAAAGGCCGCCGCTTTCACTTTGGGGATAAACGGGGGACGTCGCTGATCGCACGATGACAGGCGCGGGGGATCTCAATCGCCGCACGTTTCTTGCCAGTATCGCCGCGAGTGGCGGCGCCCTCATGCTCGGCTTCGATCTGCAGCACAGCTCTACCCATGCAGCCAGCGCTACAGAGATCACCGCCTGGATCGTAATCGCCCCTGACGATCAGGTGACCATCAGGGTAGCCAAATCCGAGATGGGCCAAGGCGTTTTCACTGGTCTCGCCATGCTGGTCGCCGAAGAGCTTGAATGCGATTGGAACAATGTGCGCGCGGAGCTCGCCACTCCGCACGACAACCTCGCGCGCAACCGCGTCTATGGCGACATGTCGACCGGCGGCAGCCGCTCGATCCGCAATTCGGAAATGATGCTACGCAAGGCCGGCGCCACTGCGCGCGAGATGCTGATCGCGGCGGCAGCTACGCGCTGGGGTGTTGCGAGCGCCGAATGCCAGGCGAAGGCTGGCGTCGTGACGCACACGGCGAGCGGCCGCAGTGTACGCTATGGCGCGATCGCGGAAGACGCTGCGCGCGCGCCGCCACCCACGCAGGTCACGCTCAAGGACGCCAAGGACTGGACGCTCATCGGCCAGCCGACACGACGGCTCGACGCGCCCGACAAGGTGCTTGGCCGTACCACCTACGGCATCGACGTGCGGCTCCCCGATATGCTCAACGCCGCCCTGGTCCAATGCCCGGTGTTCAAGGGCACGCTCAAATCGGTCGATGACACCAAGGCCCGCGGCATGCCGGGCGTGCGGACGGTCGTGGCGCTCAAGGACGCGGTCGCGGTCGTCGCCGACACCTTCTGGCACGCCCAGCAAGCTGCCGACGCCCTCACGATCACGTGGGACGACGGCCACAACGGCAGCGTCTCGAGCAACAGCATCGCGGACTTCGTGCGCAGCGGGCTCGACGCGCACGAAGCGGGTGTGGGGCGCAAGACCGGCAACGTCACCGAGACGCTCGCAGGCGCCGCAAAACGGATCGAGGCCGAGTACGCGGTCCCATTCCTGGCGCATGCCACCATGGAGCCGCAGAACTGCACCGCGCATGTCACGCCCGATCGCGTCGAGATATGGGTGCCGACACAGAATGCCGAAGCCTCGCTCGCTGCCGCCGCCCAGGCCGCCGGCGTGCCGACGCGCAACGTCGTGTTGCACCCGCTGATGATCGGCGGCGGCTTCGGCCGTCGCGGCGTGGTGCAGGATTTCGTGCGCTATGCGGTTCTCATCGCCAAGGAGATCGGGGCGCCGGTGAAAACCGTTTGGTCGCGCGCAGAAGACATGCGCCATGATTACTACCGGCCGGTGGCGATGGGGCGTTTGACTGCTGGCCTTGACGCGGCGGGCGCTCTCACGGCCTTGAAAGTGCGGCTTTCGGGACACTCGATCCTCGCCACGCTGACGCCGTTTGGCTTCCCCAATCGGGTGGACCTGCAATTCCAGGAGGGCTTCCTCGAGGACATGCCCTACGAGGTGCCGCACTATCTCGCCGACTATGCGATGCGCAACACGCATGTGCCGGTCGGCTTCTGGCGCTGCGTCAACCACACCCAGAACTGTTTCTTCCGCGAGAGCTTCATCGACGAGCTGGCGCATGCCGCCGACGCCGATCCCTATCGCTATCGTCGCAATCTCATCGGTGCTCACAAGCACGCTGACAAATTCCTTGGCGTGCTCGATGCCGCCGCCAAGCGCGCCAAATGGGGCACGCCGCTGCCGGCCGGCATTCATCGCGGCATCGCGCTCAACGAAGCGTACGGCACGTTCGTGGCGGCGGTGTGCGAGGCATCCGTCTCGACGAGCGGCGAGGCGCGCATGCACCGCATCGTGGTCGCGCTCGATCCGGGCACGATCGTCAATCCGCTGAGCGTCGAGACGCAGGTGCAGAGCGCGGTCGTATATGGACTCACCGCCACGCTCTATGGTGAAATCACCATCCAGAATGGCCGCGTTGAGCAGGCCAATTTCAACGATTACCGGATGCTCCGCATGGCGGAGATGCCCAAGGTCGAATCCGTGCTGGTCCCAAGCGGCGGCTTTATCAGCGGCTGCGGCGAGCAGCCAGTGTCAGTCGTGGCGCCGGCGCTCTGCAACGCGATCTTCGCCGCAACCGGCAAGCGCATTCGTTCGTTACCTTTGAAGAATCACGATCTGCGAAACGCCTGACCTGCGTACTGGCGGGATTGGCCGCCGGATGGAAAAGCGAGGTGATCCATGGTCCACATTCGTATCTTGGCAGCGACCCTCATGTTGACGGTCAGCAGCATTGCCTCAGCAGCCGACGCGCCTCCCGGCGCATCATCCTGCAGCGGCTGCCATCCGGCGACCGCGGGAGTTGCGACCCCGGTGCCCCGTCTGGTCGGGCGCGACGCCGCGCAGATCACGACTGCCATGACCGAGTTCCGCACCGGCAAGCGGCCCGCGACCGTGATGGATCGCATCGCCAAAGGCTTTACCGACGACGAGACCAAGGCCATCGCCGCCTACTTCGCGGCACAGAAGGATTGATGTCATGACGCAGATCAGACGAACTGCCCGCCGGCTGACCCGGCGCGATGTCATCAAGTCAGCAGCGGCCGCCGCGGCCTTGTTGCCGATGCCGGCGCTCGCGCAGGGCGCCGCCGGCCGCGTGGTCGTGATCGGCGGCGGGTTCGCGGGCGCAAGCTGCGCGCGCGCACTCAAGGCGCTCGATGCACGCATCAACGTCACGCTGGTCGAGGCGAGCCGCACCTTCACGGCCTGCCCGTTCAGCAACCTCGTCATCGCCGGCATGCGCGAATTGAACGCGCAGCAGTTCGGCTTCGACAAGGTCGCAGCCGCAGGTGTCACCATGGCGTTCTCGGCTGCTTCAGCAGTCGATCCACAGGCGAAGAGCATCACGCTCGCCGACGGCAATCGCCTCGCCTACGACCGGCTGGTGCTGGCGCCCGGCATCGACATCCGCTGGGACGGCCTGCCGGGCTACGACGAGGCCGCCGCCAATGTCATGCCGCATGCCTGGAAGGCCGGCGAGCAGACGACGCTGCTTCGCCGCCAGCTCGAAGTCGATGGAGGACGGCGGGCTCGTCGTCATCTCGGCGCCCGCCAATCCGTTCCGCTGCCCGCCCGGCCCTTACGAGCGCGCGAGCCTCATCGCCTACTATCTCAAGACCAAGAAGCCGAAGTCGAAGCTGATCCTGCTCGACGCCAAGGATGCGTTCTCCAAGCAGCGCCTGTTCCAGAACGCCTGGAAGGAGCTCTATCCCAATCTCGAATGGGTATCGCTTTCGTCCGGCGGCAAGGTCACGTCGGTCGAGCCGGCGAGCAAGACGGTGGTCACCGATTTCTCGCGCCATCAGGCCGCGGTCGCCAATATCATCCCGCCACAAAAAGCCGGCCGCATCGCCGACCTCGCGCAAGTCGCCGACCGCTCCGGCTGGTGCCCGGTCGATGCGATGACATTCGAATCGAAGCAGCAGCCGAACATCCATGTGATCGGTGACGCCGCCATCATGGGAGCGATGCCGAAGTCGGCGTTCTCGGCGAACGCGCAGGCCAAGGTCTGCGCCGCCGCGGTCGCCAAGCTCTTGGCCGGGGAGAAGCCCGTGGAGCCGCGGCTGATCAACACCTGCTACAGCGTGGTCGCACCCGACTATGGCATCACGGTCGCAGGCGCCTATCGGCCCAAGGACGGCGTGCTGGTCGACGCCGAGGGTGGCGGTGTCAGCCCGATCGATGCGCCGGCGTCCACACGCGCCGCAGAAGCAAGATATGCGGATGGCTGGTTCAATACGATCACCGCGGAAGTGTTCGGCTGAGGTCGCGCCCATGTTCGGGGCGATGATCGTGACTGCACTGGCGCTCGTTGCGCACAGCGCGGCCGCGCACGCGCAAATGCCAGAGCGGCTGCGGCCTTATACGGTTGTGGGCAACGAAATCCCGCAACCGCTCACCGGCACGCGCGGTGATGCGGCGCGCGGCCGCACCATCGTGGGCAACCGGCAGGTTGGGCTCTGTCTGCTCTGCCACTCCGGGCCGTTCCCGGAGGAGAAGTTCCAGGGCACGCTCGCTCCCGACCTCAAGGGCGCGGGTACCCGCTGGACCGAGGGCCAGTTGCGGTTGCGAATAGTTGATTCAGGTCGGCTTTACCCCGACACGATGATGCCGTCATACTATCGTGTCGACGGCCTCACCCGCGTCGCGCCCGCCCTAGCGGGCAAGCCGGTGCTGACGGCCGAGCAGATCGAGGACGTGGTGGCTTATCTGGTAACCTTGCGTGACTAGACCGGAGCACACCGGAGAAGAGCAAGATGACGGCAGACGACGCAAACCGGCGCCAGTTTCTGATCGGCGCGGCTAGCTTGGCGGGCGGTCTGATCACGGTCCTGCCGGTGACGGACGCGCGCGCGACGCCGGAGACCATGCAGGCGGCGATCAAGAAAGTGGTCGGCTCGGCGGCGCTGCGCAAAGGCAAGGTGACGCTGCGGCTGCCGCCGCTGGTCGAGAACGGCAACTCGGTCGCCATGGATGTCGCGGTCGAGAGCCCGATGACCGCTGATGACTACGTGCGTGCGATCCACGTGTTCAACGAGAAGAACCCGCAGTCGAACGTGGTGAGCGTTCGGCTCGGCCCGCCCGCCGGGCAGGCCAAGCTTTCGACCCGCGTGCGGCTCGCCGACTCGCAACGGATCATGGCGATCGCCGAGATGAACGACGGCAGCTTCTGGTCCGACGAGGTCGACGTCATCGTCACGATCGCGGCTTGCCTGGAGGACCCGGTCTGATGGCCCGCACGCTCATCAACGTTCCGCCCAAGGCCAAGAAGGGCGAGGTGATCGCGATCAAGACGCTGATCTCGCACGAGATGGAGACCGGCTACCGGCACGACAACGTCGGCAAGGCGATTCCGCGCGACATCATCACCCGGTTTGTGTGCACCTATAACGGGCTTGAAATATTCCGCGCCGACCTCTTCCCGGCGATCGCCGCCAATCCGTTCATCTCGTTCTTCACGGTTGCAACCGCGAGCGGCACGATCGAGTTCAAGTGGACCGGCGACAACGGCTTCTCGCAGACCGAGAGTGCCAATATCACCGTCGAATGACATCGCGAAACTTCATCGGCCTCGTGCTGAGGAGCTCACCTTGCCCGCAGGGTGAGGTGAGCGTCTCGAAGCATGTGGCCGCCCCATCCTTCGAGACGCCCGCCTTGCGGCGGGCTTCTCAGGATGAGGACGGAGCAGCGCGGAGCATTTTCCTGATTTGCGTACTCGCCTGCGCGATGGTGAGCGCCACGGTCGTGTCGCTCGCCGCCGAGATCCCACTCAACGAGCGCAAGTCGGGCTATGACTTCATGGGCCCCGAGTCGCGCGCCATGCAGGATGACGACACAGCGAACCCAGGCTCGCTCTGGGTGCTCGATGGCGAAGCCTTGTGGAAGCGCAAGGCCGGCACCGCGAGCAAGTCCTGCGCCGACTGCCATGGCGACGCGGGCGAAAGCATGAAGGGCGTCGCCGCCCGCTATCCAGCGTTCAATGCCGCACGCGGGCGTCCGGTCAATCTCGACCAGCAGATCAACATCTGCCGGACCGAACGCCAGCAGGCGACGCCGCTGCCGCTCGAAGGCAAGGAGCTGCTGGCGCTGAGCGCCTATGTGGCGCGGCAATCGCGCGGCATGCCGATCAACGCCACGATCGATGAGCGCACGCGGCCGTTCTTGGAGGCGGGCCGAACCATGTTCTATCGCCGGCAGGGCCAGCTCAATTTCGCCTGCGCGCAATGCCACGATGATAATTGGAAGGAGAAGCTCGCCGGCGCGCCGATCACGCAGGCGCATCCGAGCGGCTATCCGATCTATCGGCTCGAATGGCAGAACGTCGGCTCGCTGCAGCGGCGGCTGCGCAACTGCATCAGCGGCATGCGGGTCGACAACTATCCGCTCGGTGCGAACGAGCTGGTCGACCTCGAGCTGTTTCTGATGTGGCGCGCGCGCGGCATGCCGATGGAGGCTCCGGCGGTGCGGCCGTAGCCGTAGACTGCGCAATCGATGTTCAACAGCGGCTGAACCAATGTATCGACCTCTGTCCGTGTGTATATGATCACAGCGACAGCAACAAATATCCGTTCAGGGCTTGGCGCTATTTGGGGCTTCACAACTAGTAGAGAGTGTCGACGAAGTGGCGGCCCTTGAGGCTCGTCTGGTCGTCATAGGCTCCGTGCTTTGAACGCTTTCGCAGCTTGACTGTTGGCCGGCGTATTTTCTTGTATGGGATCGTGTTCAGGATGTGGGCGATGCAATTGAGTTGGGCGCGGCGCTTGTCGTCTGAGCGAACGATGAACCATGGAGCATGCTTGCTGTCGGTGTATTGCAGCATCGCGTCGCGGGCGCGCGAGTAGTCGTACCAGCGCCCGTATGACTCCAGGTCCATCGGGCTCAGCTTCCACTGGCGAAGCGGATCGAAGATGCGGGCGGCAAAGCGCCGGTCCTGCTCTTCCATGCTGACCTCAAGCCAGAACTTGATGAGGATGATGCCACTATCGACAATTTCCCTTTCAACAGGAGGGCACAGCTCCAAAAAGCGCTCACACACGTTCTTGTCGACAAAACCCATGACGCGTTCGACGCCGGCGCGGTTGTACCAGCTACGGTCGAAGATCGCGATTTCGCCGGCGGCGGGGAAGTGCTCAACGAAACGCTGAATGTACAACTGCGACTTCTGACGATCCGATGGCGCCGGCAGCGCTATGACGCGAAAGACACGCGCGCTCACACGCTCTGTTATGGCCTTGATGGCGCCGCCCTTGCCGGCCGTGTCACGCCCTTCAAACACGACGATGATCTTCAGCCCCCTGGCTCTCACCCATTCCTGCAGATGGCAAAGCTCGACCTGAAGCTTCCGAAGCTCCTTTTCGTAGAGCTTCCGTTTCATCTTGCCGTTGGCTTTCTCGTTCCTCTTGCGCTTGGCCATGCAGAACTGCCCTCGGCCTCGCAGTCCATCGTCGAGATTGGCACGGACTGGGGCGTCGTTGAGCCTACAAGCGGGCGCTCAGCCTCCCCACTAAACCTAGGTTTCGGAGGGCTATACCTAAGCGGAGAGGCACCAGCGTGGAGCAGGGCTCGGGCGTAGCGCTGGGTGAAAGGCTGCTGAGGCGCCGATCTAACCCGGTCCACACCGCCTGTGTTTCGACGGCGAGCCCGAATGCGCGCGCCCCTGGCGGTAGGCCTTCTCCCATTTCTCCACGTCGTATTCGGTTTCGAACCCGGCGAGGAGGCGCCGACGATCCCAAGTGGAGTTGTCGTATTTCGGACCGCAATGGCAGGTCTGCGCGGGATGAGCCCTCAGCGCTGCGCACGGTCGATGCGACGGCTTTGCCAAAGCAGCGTGTACGCCCGCCAGGGAGCATGCAAAAGCAACGAAGATTGCCTTACCTTTGCCTAGCCGCATGATTTGACACTTGCGTTACAGCCCGTAGCCCGGATTGAGCGAAGCGAAATCCGGGTTCACGATGAGCGCCCCCCGACGGTAACGAACCATGCTTCAATGTCACCCCGGATTTCGCTTCGCTCAATCCGGGCTACAGATGAACTGCTCGAACCGCCGGTAGCTCACCCGCGCCACGCCGCCCAGGTCTTGTCGACGAGGCTGTTCGACCTGGTGCCGTCGAGAAAATGCGCCGCAAGCTCGGCCTCTCGCACCGGATCCAGCGGCTGGTCGTCCTGCAGAAAAGTGGGCGAGCCCAGAAGCTTGAAGCCGCCGGCCGCGTGCGGCTGATAATACTGAATGACCTTGAAGCGCGGCTCGAACGCGACATCGTTGATCTCGACAATCAACGCATCGGATTTGCTGGGCGCCACGGAACGCCGGACATAGCCTCCGAACACCAGCACCGATGAATCGTATTCCGGCAGCTTGGCCATCAGGGCGCTGCGGCCCTCCCGCGTCGACAATGCAAGATCGATGGACTCCGCAGACGGGTAGGTGAAGCGGACCATGATGCGCTCGGCGCTGCGCAATCCGGCTTTTCTCTCGATATAGCCCAGCGGGACAAGAGGCGCCGTTCCCTCGGCGAGACTAGTGGCGGCTTGCGCGAACGCGAATCCCGCAAGCCGCATGGCGCGATCAATCGGCGGCAGGTCGTACTCGACCACCTTTTTGGTTTTTGTCAGCGAGAGCATCTGCTCCCTCCTCAACAGGCTGGCGGAGCGGGCTCAGATTTCATTTCTGGGCAGAACACCAGCGCACCGGCACGGGTCGCCACGCGCCGCCGGGCCCGACGCGTTCTTGCCGTGCGAGTGTGTAAATTCTACGTCTATAATGAGAAATGATGAGGTATTATGACACGACGAACAATGAATATCTTTTATTCCATCGTGAAACCGGTCGAAGTTGCGAGTGGTGCGAAGCGTTTCAACTGCTCCGCGATAATCGCCGCAAAGTCCTGCGCCGAGCCGCCGGTCGGCTCGAAACCGACCTTCATCATGCTGGCGCGCAGCTCCGCCGACTTGAGGGCCTCGTTAATCTCCTGATTGATGCGCGCGACGACATCGGCCGGCGTGCCGGCGGGGCCGAAGAAGCCGTAGTAGGTGACGGTGGTGAGCTCGGGATGGCCGCTCTCGGCCATGGTCGGCACCTCCGGCAGCTCGGCGCCGCGCTGCGGGCTGGTCACCGCCAGCGCCTTGATCTTGCCGTCGCGGATGAGCGGCACCAGCGTGGCGCCGGCGCCAAGGTTCATGTGGATGCGGCCGCCCAGCATGTCGGTGATCGCCTGCGCGCCACCGCGATACGGAATGCTGGCAATGTCGGTCGCGGTTGAGATCTTGAACGCCTCGCTCACGAGGTGCGGCAGCGTGCCCTGCCCGAAGCCGACATTGAGCTTGCCAGGGTTGGCCTTGGCGTAGGCAATGAATTCGCCCAGCGTCTTGACCGGCAGCGACGCCGGCACCACCAGAACGAGCGACGTGCTGCCGACCGTGACAATCGGCGTGAAATCCTTGACCGGGTCGTAGGTGAAGCCCTTGCTGACGACCTGCGCGAAGACATGCGTGGGCGTGTTGGTAAAGAGAAGAGTGTGGCCGTCGGCCTCCGCGCTCATCACCGCCTTGAGGCCGATCGCGGTGCCGCCGCCCGGCCGGTTGTCGACCACGACCGGCTGGCCGAGCCGCGCCGACAGCACCGGCCCGATCACGCGCGCGATCACGTCATTGGGCGAGCCCGCGGTGTAGGGCAGGACCACCTTGATTGGCTTTGACGGGAAGGCCTGGGCGTGGGCGGCGCCGGCGACGGCCAAGCCTGCGCTGGTCGCGATTGAGCCTGCAAGAACGCTTCGTCTGGTGATCATGGCTTCATTTCCATCCGCAGGCACATTGTGTGAGTTGCGAAGGTGCGCGCCACAGCGTTCCCTCCCCCCTTGCGGGGGAGGGACAGGGAGAGGGGTATCACACGCACCGCATTTCTTTCGCATCTAGCGCCTAAGAGATAAACGCCACGGCCGTCATTGGGTCCATGCAGAGAACTGACTTCACGCTTTGCACTTTGCCGCCACCCCTCTCCCTGTCCCTCCCCCGCAAGGGGGGAGGGAACGTTGTGGCACTGCTCTGCCCCATCTCCACCGCGTCGTTCGCGTCCTCTCTAAGTTACCGGCTCCTGCTGCCCGACCGCCGGCACGTTGCTGCCACGGCGATATTCCGGCAGCGGCGGCAGCCCCCAGATCGTCGAACTCGGTGCGCTTCCAGGTCATCGGACGCTGCGGCGTGCCGCGGTGCCACGGCCTGGGATCGAAATAGCCGAGCTCCTCGTCCTTCATCTGATCAAGCTCGATATATAGCTCGACCGTGTGCTCGTCCGGATTGCGGTGATAGGTCGCAACATTGTGGCCGGGACCGTGGCGCAGCGGGCCCCACAGAATTCTGATCTTCTTCATGGCGAACATCTCGCAGGCGTTCTGCATGTGCGACATGTCCTTCAGCTCGAAGGCCATGTGATGCATCTCGATCTCGTCGCCCTTGATGAAATTAACCGTGTGGTGATCCGCATTGCAGCGCATGAACACGAACCAGTCCTCGATCCAGTCGGAGACCTTGAAGCCCATCACCTTGGCGTAGAAGTCCGCCACCGCCTTCACGTCCGGGCAATGGAACGCGACGTGGCCAAGCTTGAGCGGTCCGACGCCGCTGACCTGGTGATGCGAGCCGAGGTAGCTCCATTCCTTAAACAGATCGATCGCGGTGCCCTTGTTGTCCTTGAAGGTGAGCACCTGGCCCATGCCGGGAATGGAATCGTTGCGCAGCTCGCTGGTGATGCCGTCGGCCGACAGGTTCCTGGCGAGCTCGCCGAAATCGGAGTTGGGCGCGACCTCGAACGAGAGCCGGTTGCAGTGCGCGCGATCGGCCTTCTCGAGCTGCACCACGAGCAGCCCGGTCTTGGTGGCGAGAAAGGCGCGGTTCTTCTCGCGCTCGGCGAGCACGAGCCCGGCCACCTCGGTCCAGTAGGCGATCTGCCGATCCAGGTCCTTCGTCTCGAAGGTGGTGTGTCCGATGCGGCGTGGCTTGATCATGGCAGTCTCCCGTCACGGAATTTCATCGAGCTTGCCCCGCTCATATCACGCGTCCAGCGCCGTGCACCACTCGCCACACTGTCGCCAGACCCTCGCCAGTCCCTCGACAGTCCCTTGCCAAGCCTGCGGGATTTGGCGAAACGTCTGCGCCGAAACAATCCCACAGGCAGGAGACGCATCGCCATGGCCGGCTACAAGCTCGCAACCTACCAATCCGCCGACGGCCCGCGCGCCGGCGTCATTGTCGACGATACCCTGTTCGACGCCGCCAAGCTGACCCGCAAGGCCGCCTACGCCACCGTGATCGCTATCCTGGAGGATTGGAAGAACGCCCAGCCGTTGCTCAAAAAGGCGGCTGACAGCGCCGCCAAGGCCAAGGGAGCAAAGGGCGGCGGGCGGCCGCTCAAGGGCACGAAGCTCCTGGCGCCCGTGCGCTGGCCCTCTGCGATCTATTGTGCGGGTGCGAACTATGCCGACCATGCGGCCGAGATGGCCGCCCGCCACGGCAAGGACCCGGAGCCCGATCCGCATACGCAGGGCCTGCAGTCCTGGCATTTCATCAAGGCCTCGCGCTCGCTCGCCAATCCGGGCGAGACGGTCAAGATTTCGGACTACTCGAAGCAGATGGACTGGGAGGTCGAACTCGCCGCCGTCATCGGCCGGCCGGCCAAGAACGTGCCGATCGAGAAGGCGCTCGCCTATGTGGCGGGCTACACCTGCGCCAACGACCTCTCGGCGCGCGACCGCGGCCGACGGCCGCATATCAGCGAGACCTCGCCGTTCAAGGCCGACTGGGTGGCGCACAAGAGCTTCGACGGCTCCTGCCCGCTCGGGCCCTGGATCGTGCCGGCGAGCGAGATCAAGGACCCGCAGAGCCTGGCGCTGAAGCTCTGGGTTAATGATGTGCTCAAGCAGGATTCCCACACCAGCAAGATGATCTTCACCTTGGCGGAGCAGATTTCCCACCTCTCCTCGCGCCTGACCCTGCATCCCGGCGACCTGGTGCTCACCGGCACGCCGGCCGGCGTCGGCGCCGGGCGCGGCGAATTCCTCAAGGCCGGCGACGTGGTGAAGATCTGGATCGAGAAGATCGGCGAGATCAGCAACAAGATGGCGTAGCTGGCGCTCTGCCGGCAACCAGGACGCGCACGGCGGCGCAACGCTGCATGGACGCTGTGCCGCAACGGCTAATTGCGTTCACAAGACAGAACGGGCATTATTTGCGAGAGCGTCGAACAGCGCGATAAACATTGGGTTTTCGGGTTCCAAGGAGGAAGACCGGGCATGGCCGAGCAGTTCGTGGGTAAGGCTTCGGAGATCAAGGACGGCGACCGCCGCATCGTGTTCATGGGCGAGCACGAGATCGGCGTGTTCAAGGAAAAGGGCGAGTTTTACGCCTACAGCAATTTCTGCCTTCACCAGGGTGGCCCAGCTTGCGAAGGGTTAACCATCGCCAAGGTCGAAGAGCGGATCATGCCGGACAAGACCTCGCGCGGGCTGTACTTCTCGGACACCGAGCTGCATTTCGTCTGCCCCTGGCACGGCATGGAATACGACATGAAGACCGGCGAATGCGTGTCCGACCGCAAGATGAAGCTGCGCAAGTACAAGATCGTGCAGAAAGGGGACGACATCTATGTCGCCACGTAAGGCCGCAACCGCCAAGGCTGTGGCCACCAAGTCAGTCCCGAAGGCAGCTGCCAAGCCGGTTGCAAAGTTAGCGGCCAAGTCGGCCGTCAAACCGGCTGCCAAGCCAGCCGCCAAACCTGCGGCCAACGGCACCACGTCCGCCGAGGCTACTGCGCTCGCCGCCAAGATCGAGCGCGACCTGCGCGACGGCCGTTCCGATACCCTGACGCCGCAGGCCTTCCAGGCCCTGATGGCGGCCCTGTGCAAGAGCTACGGGACCCAACTCGAGGCAGGCGCGCAGTTTCTGCCGCTGGCGAACCAGACGAGTGCGAGCCCGACCGAGGTGATGACGACGACAAGCGCGCTGCTCAAGGCCGCCAATCTGGCGGTGTTCGAGCTCGGCATGTGGCAGAGCTGGACCGGGCGTTGAGTACGTTGCCTGAAGAGATAAACGGATAGCGAGGAGACAAGACGATGGACCTCATAGCAGACCGCGGCCGACGCGTATCAGTCGAGGAGTTGAACACAACGCAGCTCCTGCGCCACGCCAGGAAACAGGCAGTGCAGCGTAACCTCGATGACATGCTGATCGTCGACGTCGACGCCCATCATTACGAGAATGAGAACTACAGCGAGTTCCTCCAGTACATGGAGAACGACGTCCTCAAGCAGCTCGCGCTGTCGGGACGCACCAAGAACCGCCAGGGCCTGATGCCGAGCCAGGTCGGCTACCAGGACATGGGCGGCCGCGTGACACGCTATCCGATGCGCTACTCCGAGAAGACGGAGGGCGGAACCTTGCGCGACATCCAGCTCGGCCACCGCTGGATGGACGCGATGAGCGTCGACTATTCCTGCCTGTTCCCCACCGGCATGCTCAACATCGGGCTCCACCCGCAGAAGGAAATGGAGCATGAGCTGTGTTGGTCGTACAATCGCTGGCTGACCGAGAAGGTGTTGCCGGAATCGAACGGGCGCTTCTATTCGATGCTGAGCCTGCCGTTCAACGACCCTGACGAGGCGCTGCGCCAGGTCGAGACCTTCGGCGATCGCAAGCACGTCGGCGGCTTCATGGTCACCACCGTGCGCTCGCACATGGCGGTCAACGACAACGCCTACATGAAAGTCTACCGCGCGATCGAGGAGCGCGGCCTCGTGTTGTCGTTCCACTCCGGCCCGAACTGGGGCGAGCCGATCTTCAAGAGCTGCAACCGCTTCCTGTCGGTGCATGCGCTCGGCTTCACCTGGTACAACGTGCTGCATCTCACCAACTGGGTGATCAACGGCATGGGCGAGCGGTTCCCGAAGCTGCCGGTGGTCTGGATCGAAGTCCGGGCTCGCCTGGATCCCATTCCTGATGCAGCGGCTCGACCACGAATACATGCTGCGGCCGTCAGAGTGCCCGCTCCTCAAGAAGAAGCCGTCGGACTATATGCGCGACATGTACTACTCGTCGCAGCCGATGGAGATCCAGGACATGGGCGCGTTGGAGTGCACGTTCCGCATGATCAATGCGGAAACGCAGCTCCTTTACTCTTCGGACTATCCGCACTGGGACTTCGACCTGCCCTCGACCATCTACGATCTCCCGTTCGTGTCGGAGAAAGGCAAGCACAATATCCTGGGCGGCACCGCGGCGCGCCTGTTCAAGCTGCCGCCGCGCAACGAGGCGCAGAAGGCGAACCTCCAGAAGTTCGGCAATCTCACGACCGCTGCGTAGAGCAATCCAATAACAAGGCGTCAAAACAGGAACCGCCTCCCGGGCCAACCGGGAGGCGGTTTTCTTTTCGGCGCATGCATCACAATCGCGCGGGTACCTTGACCCGAACGCCGAGCATGCGATGCTTCGAGCGAAAGCGAGCGGGCGCCGGTTACGCCCATCGCCAGGCTTGATGACACCGGCGTGGATCGCGCCAACCAAAATCAAAGGGGGAAACATGCGTCTCTTCGCAGCCATTCTCGTTACAACCGGATTGAGCGTCAGCGCCGCCTCGGCGCAGCAGCCCGCCAACCCGATCGATGCGTTCCTGGCCCGCGCCAAGGCCGCGGCCCAGTTCGACTTCACCGGCACGCTCGCCGGCTATGCGTCGCTGCCGCAGACCGCGCCCGGCCCGGATGTCACGCCGCCGCCGCCGCCGGCGCGCGCCACCTGGTACACCGACCCGGCCAAGGTGTTCGACAATCTCTATTTCGTCGGCACCAAGATCCACTCGGCCTGGGCGCTGACCACGAGCGAAGGCATCATCCTGATCGACACGCTCTACGACTACGATTCGGAGGAAGCGATCGTCGGCGGCCTGAAGAAGCTCGGCCTCGATCCGGCCAACGTCAAATACGTCATCATCAGCCACGCCCACGGCGACCATGTCGGCGGCGCCAAGCTGATGCAGGATCGCTTCAAGTCGCGCCTCGTCATGGGCGAGCCGGACTGGGAACTCATTGAAGGCTCGGTCAACCGATTCCCGAACGGCAAGCCCAAGCGCGACATCGTGGCGAGCCGACGGCCAGAAGGTCACGCTCGGCGACACGTCAGTGACGCTCGTCGCCACGCCCGGCCACACGCGCGGGACGCTGTCGATGATTTTCCAGGTGAAGGACAACGGCAAGCCGCTCACGGTCGCCTATTCAGGCGGCACCGCGTTCAATTTCCCCAACGACGTGGCGCATTTCGACATCTACATCGCCTCGCAGCGCAAGATGGCGGCGGCCGCGGCCGCAGCGGGCGCCACCATCCTGATGTCGAACCATTCCGAGTTCGACAACGCGGTCACCAAGATCAGGATGATCGCGGGCCGCAAGGCCGGCGAGGCGCATCCGTTCGAGCTCGGCGCCGAGACGGTCGGGCGCTACTTCAAGGTGACGGATGAATGCGCGCAGCTCGCGCGCTTCAAGCTGATGGGGCTGCCGGAGAAGAAGTGAGGCGAGTGCGTGCGTTAGCCGAGCTATTTCGGTTTGCACTGACTCTCAACGTCGTCATGGCCGGGCATAGCGCGTCGAAGACGCGCGTGAACGCGCTCATGCCCGGCCATCCACGTCTTGCTTATTGAGGCCAGAAAAGAAAGACGTGGATGCCCGCGACAAGCGCGGGCATGACGATCGATAGGTTGGAGCGCGTGGCTTGTAGCCCGGATTGAGCGAAGCGAAATCCGGGAACGGCCGAGCAAGCTGGCATCATCATTCCCGGATGTCGCTGCGCTCCATCCGGGCTACGGGCCGCAACGTAGCGCTACCGCCCCAGCGTCTTGGCCATGATCTCTTCGCAGCGCTTGCCGTCCTCGGCATAGGCCACGGTGGTGTCGCCGCCGAAGGCGGCCTTGAGGCGGTTCGAGGGATGCCCGGCCATGCCCCAGCGGCACGGCCGCATCGGGAACTCGCGCCAGTACTTGGCGTCGTTCGGCATGTAGGTCGACTCGTCGACCTGCTGGACCTCGGTGGTGTATTCCACCACGAAGCCATTCGGCTCGACGAAATAGGTGAACACGTTGTCGCCCGGGCCGTGGCGGCCGACGCCCCATTCGCTGTTGAAGCCCGAGGTCTTGAGCCGGCCGGCGCCGCGCATCAGGCCATCCATGTTGGCCATCTCATAGGCCATGTGGTTGAGCGAAGGGCCTTCGCCGCGCGCGACCGCGATGCTGTGATGATCGGCGCTGCAGCGGACGAACTCCATCATGTCGGTGGTGTCGCTCAGCCGGAAGCCGAGGAGATCCATGAAGAAGCCGGTCTGCTCCTCGAGCGTCGGGCTGTTCAGCACCACATGCGAGAGCTTCAACGGCTTGGATCGGTCGCTGACCGTGTTGGGGTGGCGGGCGACGTCGGAGGAGATGTTGAGCACATGGCCGTCCGGCGACCGGAACGAAAAGCCGTAGCCGCCGCCGGCGCCGCGCGGCAGCTCGGCTGGCGCCGATAGCTCTTTGACGCCGTAGGCTTTGGCCATCGCATGGAGCCCGTCCACGGCGACGCGGTCCTGAGTGGCAAAATGGATGCCGAGCAGGCCGTGCTTGGGCCGCTCGCGCAGCGTCACCACGTGGTGCTCATTGCCGTTGGCGCGGAGGTAGACAGTGTCGCCCTCGGATACGACCGGGTCGAGCCCCCAGATGCACTGATAGAAGGCAATGGACTGGCTGAGATCCTTGACGCCGAGCTCGACGCCGCGCAGCCCGGTCACCTTTGCGTTGTTCATAGCCTACCTCATCGCTTGCGGGTGGTTACCACCATTATCGGTCAGGACGGCAAAGCCACACATTTCTGCGGCGCAACCCCGATATGCACTTTCTGCCCTATCCGGAAGTCGAATTCGGGCTTGGCGCGCACCCTGATCTCGCCTTCGCCAATGTCTATCAGATAGTCGACGACCTCGCCGAGAAATACCCGGTGTGCGATCCGTCCCGCAAGGACGTTGAGCCCCTCGCCCGGCGGCTTGTCGTAGAGCACAAAATCCTCCGGCCGCGCGCTCACCAGCACCGATTGCCCAACGGTGATTGTCTGCCCGAGGTTGCAGCGGAACATGCCGTGCGGGGTCTCGACCAGCGCGGTCTCGCCCGCCGCCTCCTTAACCATGCCTTTGATGAAGTTGGCCGAGCCGATGAAATCGGCCACGAACTGGCTCTTGGGATGGCGATAGATATCCTGCGGGGAGCCGCGCTGGATGATCCGCCCGGCATTGAACACCGCGATCTCGTCGGAGAGCGCCAGCGCCTCGGACTGGTCGTGGGTGACGTAGACCGTGGTCACGCCCAGCCCCTTCTGCAGGCGCTTGAGCTCGACCCGCATCTGCTCGCGCAGCTTGGCGTCGAGGTTCGACAGCGGCTCGTCGAGCAGCAGGATCTTCGGCTCGCGCACGAGCCCGCGCGCGAACGCGAGCCGCTGCTGCTGGCCGCCCGAGAGCTGCGTCGACGGGCGATTCTCGTAGCCGCTCATGCGCACCATGTCGAGCGCACGCACGACCTTGTCCTTGATCTCGGCCGAGGAGTATTTGCGCTCGCGCGCGACGCGCAGCGGAAAGGCGACGTTCTCGAACACGGTCATGTGCGGCCAGATCGCGTAGGACTGGAACACCATGCCGATGCCGCGGTCCGATGGCGGCACGAACACGCCCTTCTCGACGTCGCACACGGTCTCGCCTGCGATCACGATCCGCCCTGACTCCGGCCGTTCGAGGCCGGCAAGGCAGCGCAACGTCGTGGTCTTGCCGCAGCCGGATGGTCCGAGCAGCGTGATGAGCTTGCCGGTCTCGACCTCGAGGCTGATGTCGTCGACCGCATTGACGGTCACATTGCCGGGCGCCTTGAAAGTCTTGCGAAGATGATCGATGACGAACATGGATTGATCCGGGTGCCGATGCTGCCGCCGCCTTGGCGGCGGCAGCCGCCGCGCGCCGCTGCACGCGCAATTCCAGCCACCGCAGCGCCGCCACGATGACGATCAGCGGCATGATCTGGATGACGCCGAGCGCCGCGACAGCACCGTAGCTGCCGCCCTCCTCCCACATGGTCAGGCTGATGGTGCCGAGCACATGAGTGCCGGGCCCGACCAGGAACACCGAGGCGGAGAGCTCGCGCACGGCGAGCACGAAGATATAGATCCAGGCCGCCAGCAGCACCGGCAGCAGCAACGGCAGGAGGATGCGCAGGAACACCTGCCGCACGCGCGCGCCCGAGACCTCGGCCGATTCCTCGAGCTCCTTATGGATCTGGGTGAGCCCGCTCGAGATGAAGCGCATGCCGTAGGGCAGGTACATGGTGACGTAGGCGATCAGCAGGATCCAGATCGTGTTGTAGACCGGGATCGGCAGCATCAGGTAGGCGAACAGCACCGCGGCTCCGACGATCACATGCGGGATCGCGACCGGCATGAAGGCGAGCGAATCGAGCACCCAGCCCGAGCGCGGCACCGCGCGCAGCGCGATCCATGCCATCACAAACGTCAGCAGCACGATGATCGTCGCCGACATCGCGGCGAGCAGCACGCTCGTCTTCACCGCATCGACGAAGATCGGATAGTGCAGGATGAACTGATAGTTCTCCCATGAGGCAAGTCCGGTCGAGCCGACGAAGGGCTGCGCAAGATTGCGGTAGAACGACTGCCAGACCAGCGTGAGCAGCGGCAGGCCGAGCGAGATCGCGAACAGGAGGAAGGTCGCCAGCGCCACCGGCCAGCGCCACTGCCGCAGCTTGATCCGCGTCGGCATGTAGCCCTTGCCCGTGATGGTCGCGAACGCTTCCGCGTTGCGGGTCGAGCGGCGATAGAAGAACACGGCGACGATGCAGATGCAGAGCAACGTGAAGCTCAGCGCGCTCGCGATCCCGAACTCGGGCGGCGCGCTGTGGGTGGCGGCCTGGATATCGGTGGTGAAGACGTCGATGCGCGCGGGCCGCCCGATCAGCCGCGGCACCTCGTAGGACGACATGCCCAGCATGAACAGGAGCAGCACGGTCGAGAGGATCGCCGGCCGCAGCAGCGGCAGCGTGATCTTGGGCATGACCTGCCAGTAGCGTGCGCCCGAGACCAGCGCGGCCTCTTCCATGCGCACGTCGAGCACCCGCAGCGCCGGCCCAAGTGTCAGATAGGCGAGCGGGAAGTAGTGGCTCGACAGCGCCCAGATCATTCCGCCCATGGAATAAATGCTGAACGGCGCCTGGCTGAGGCCGAACGTCGATTTGATCATCGCATTGACCCAGCCGATATTGGGGCTGAGCACCAGGATCCAGGCCATGGCGGTGAGCAGGCCCGGGATCGCAAACGAAAGCAGCGCCAGCGCATGGAACAAGCCGCCCAGGGGCGCATCGGTGCGCTCCACCACCCAGGCCACCAGCCCGCCCATGACGAGGGTGACCAGCGCGGTGCCGGCGGCGAAGATCAGCGAGTTGCCGAACAGCCGCGCCACATGCCAGCTGGAATAGGCCTCGACGAAGTTCTTCAATGAGTACGGACCTGGGCCGAGGCCGGTGTCCTCGGTGAAGGCGGTGTAGAACAGCGCCGCCAGCGGCACGAACACCAGCCAGCCGGCGATCAGGACGCAGGCTGCCAACGCGAGATTGCGCGGCCGCAGAATGGAGGCTCCGGTCGCGCCGGCCGGGCGCCGACCCAATCCAACCTGTGCGACTGCCAAGGATCCCCTCTCCCTCTGCGAGCGCGGCTTGTAGGCGTCTCGCCGATTTGAAGTTCCTACACCATCTGCAGCAAATTCGGCCAGGACTTCAAATTGAAATGCCCCCCGCAGTCTCTCCCGGCCTCATGGTGAGGAGCCGCAAGCTTCGGCTTCGCCAAGTTCCATAACCTCGTGCGCGGCGTCTCGAACCATGGGGCCGCCCCATCCTTCGAGACGGGCGCCACGCTATGCTTGTAGCTGCCGAAAGCGCATGCACTGGCGCCCTCCTCAGGATGAGGCGGATAAAATATTCGGTATCTGCCAACGTGATTCATATCCAGCAAAATCCGCTTTCTAGCGCCCCGTTGCCGGAACCTCGCAAGCCTTAGCGTGGCTTGAACAGCTCCGCGAAGCGCCGCTGCCAGCCCCGCTCCTCCTCCGGCGTCAGCAGCGTCGTGATCACCTTCCTCTTGCGCAACAGCTCCACCGTTCCGGGCGGATTGTCCTTCACGTCGCTGCGGGTCGGCAGGCGACCGAACTTGGCCAGGAACTGCTGGCATTCCTGGCTGAGCATGAAGTTGGCCGCCAGCTTGGCGGCGTTCGGGCTTGGCGCCTTGGCGTTGATCGCCACCTGCCCGAAGAACAGCGCAACCGGATCGAGCGCGAAGATCTCGATCGGCGAGCCGGCAAGCTTCACATTGATCGAGAGATTGACGTAATTGTTGAGCGAGATCGCGTATTCGCCAGCGCCGGTGGCGCGCGCCATCGCCAGGTGACCGTCGGTGACGATCGGCTTGAGGGTCGCCACGATATCCTTGATCACCTGCGTGGCCTTCTGCTCGCCGTAGTGCTCGAACATGGCCTTGAGCCATTCGTTGTCGGTGCCGTCGATGGCAACCTGACCGGCCCATTCCTTGTGCTTCGCGAACTCCTCGTAGGTCGCCGGCAGATCGGACGCCTTCACCTTCTGGGTGTTGTAGGCTGGCGAATTGTAGTTGGCATAGACACCATACCAGCGCTTGCCGGGATCGCGCGCCTCCGGGAGGATGTTCTTCGCCTCCGCCGGCTCGTAGGCCTCGAGCAGCTGCGGCGGCAGCTTGTTGATCGTGGTCATATGCACGATGTCGTAGGATTTCTGGTTAGCGCGAAACTCGATCGTCATGCGTGACGTCAAGACCGAGTCGGAGCCGCGCACATACTGCACCTTGATCCCGGTGGCCTCCTCGAAAATCTTGAACAGCGGCAGGCCTTCCTGCTCGTTGGTCGAGGAATAGACCGTCAGCGTTCCCTCCGCCTTGGCGGCAGCGAGCAGCGCGGGATCGAGCCACGGTCGCGACTGGGGAGCTTGAGCAGGAGCCGGCTCGAGGCTGAGGATCAGCGCAACGCCCGCCAGTGCGAGGCGAGAGGCATTCGTCAGCGTTTGTCGCAAGGGCTCCTCCTGTCACTCCGCCCGCACGGTCGGCAGCGGGGGTCGTGAAACGTCGATGTCTTCTTGCATCGTCGACCGGTTGCAGTGGCCTGGGCCAGCATAGCCCAGCCCGTTTCAATTAACCAACGCGACCGAGCACCGAGACAACGGTCCCGTTGCCGCAGCGGGCATCGGATATTCGCCCCGATCGGCAGCCGCGGGCGGGTTGCGCAGTGTCAGGGATGCCGCCTATATGCTGCAGCGCGTGGCGACTGGCGGCCCATTGCCTGCAAGCTTATTTGGACACTCGGATACTCGGGAGACGCAGCCATCGTGGATATGGCGACCACAAGCGGCGAACCGACCGCTGCACCAGGCGCCCTGATCGAGGTTCGCCTGACCGCGATCCACTACGCGGCGCGCGACACCAACCTGTTCGAGTTTCGGCGGCTCGACGGCGCGCCCCTGCCTCCCTACGAGCCCGGTGCGCATGTCGACGTGCATCTGCCGAGCGGCCACTCGCGCAGCTATTCCCTGATCGTGGCCCGGCCGGAGCCCGACACTTACACGTTCGGCATCAAGCGCGATCCGGCGAGCCGCGGCGGCTCCCGCTTCATGCATGACGAGCTGCGCGTCGGCAGGAGCATCAAGATCAGCGCTCCGCGCAACAACTTCCCGCTCAAGGAGGATGCAAGCCACAGCGTTCTCATCGCCGGCGGCATCGGGATCACGCCGATCCGGTGCATGGTGCAGCGGCTTCTGGAGCGCAAGCAATCCTTTGCGCTGCACTATGCCTGCCGCTCGCGCGTGGACGCGGCATTCCTGCACGAGCTGCAGGACGTCGCCGGCGCGAGCTTCCATTTCGATGACGAGAACGAAGGGCGCTTCCTCGATGTTGCCGGCATCGTGGCGGCCGCGCCGAAGGAGGCCCACCTCTATTGCTGCGGCCCCACCCCGATGCTCAATGCCTTCGAGGTGGCCACCAAGGACTGGCCGCGCGCGCAGATTTACGTCGAGTATTTCACGCCCAAGGAGGAGCCCGCTAAGGCCAAGAAGGGCGGCTTCACGGTCGAGCTCGCGCGCTCGGGCCAGGAATTCTTCATTCCGGAGGGACGCAGCATCCTGGAGGTGCTGCTCGATGAAGGCGTCGACGTCGACTATTCCTGCGAGCTTGGCATCTGTGGCGCCTGCGAGCAGCGCATCATCTCAGGCGTTGCCGAGCACCACGACTCGATTTTGAGCGAGGAAGAGCAGGCCGAGAACAAGCGCGTGATGATCTGTTGCGCCAGTAGCAAGAGTGAGCGGCTGGTGCTGGATATGTAGCGTCTTGCACAATCGCATCATCTGTCCTCATCCTGAGGAGCACCCCAGTCGGCCGCAGCCGACTGGGGTGCGTCTCGAAGGATGGGGACAGCCCGTGACCGGCGCCTACATGTATGTGTTGCGATGTTCAGACGGGAGCTATTACACGGGCACGGCCCGTTCGGGTCTTGAGCAGCGCATCGCCGAACACAACGCAGGAACTTATGACGGTTACACCGCAAAGCGTCGACCGGTGAACATGGTCTTTTCCCAATGGTTCGACCAAATCACCGACGCAATTGCAGCCGAACGGCAGGTGAAGGGCTGGTCCCGCGCGAAAAAGGAAGCCCTGATTCGCGGCGATTTCGATCAGCTGCGAGAACTTTCCAAGCGGCATCCTTCGAAAGCAAAATAGCGGGCCGTCACCCCATCCTTCGAGACGCTCTATCAAGTCGCCAGCGCGACTTGATAGAGCTCCTCAGGATGAGGTGACGGAACCAGCGCTCACACCGGCGGACACGTTTATGTCGCCTCAATCATTCAGCAGCGGGATCGTCTTGTAGTCCGGCGTCTTCGGGACCGACTGCAGATAGGCATAGATATCCGCAAGGTCGTCATTCGGCAGCACCGCCTCACGATAAGGCGGCATCTGCCGATTGGTGGTTCGCACGAAATTCGCCAGCGCCTCGTAGGGCAGAGGATCGGGCGCGAGCTTCGGGCCGGCATTGCCGCCCTGCCCCACCGTGCCGTGACACTGGAAGCAGCCGTATTGGATGAAAAGGGTCTTGCCCTTTTCGGCCGAGGCCGCCGAGGCATCTGCCTGCCCAAGCAGCAGGCTCGCGGCCATCGCCACTAATCCGCAACAACTCTTGATCATGCTCATGATTCCACCCATCAGCGCGGCTGAGAAATGACATCGACGAAGGCCGGCTGGCCAGACTTGACGACGTCGACCGCCTTCTTGAGCACGCCGCCGAGCTCCTTCGGATCCTCAACCGCGCCAGAGGCCCACCAACCCATCCCGGACGCGATCTTCGAGTAGTCGATGTCGGGGTTCTCAATGCGCGTACCGACCGGCCCATTGTCCTTGATCTCGGTGCCGAGATTGGCGACACGGTTGCGCCGGTTCGACATGCGCTGCAGGTGCATGACTTCCTGATGATAGCCCTTGTTGTTGTGCAAAACGCTCAGGAACGGAATCTTGTGACGCGCCGCGGTCCACATTGCGCCGGGCGCATACATCATGTCGCCGTCGCCTTGCAGCGCGACCGAGAACCGCCCGAGCGCCTTGTTGGCGTGCGCGGCGCCGACCGAGGCCGGCAGCCCGTAGCCGAGGCCGCCGCCGCCCGAGCCACCGAGCCACTGATGGTGGCGGTCCATCTTCCAGAGCCGGTTCGTCCAGGTGCCCATACCGGGACGTGAAACGACGAGCGAATAGTCGAGATCCTTGATGTGAGGCCAAATCTCCGCGCACAGGCGCGGAAGGCTAATCGGGCTTGCGTCCCAGCCGATCGCAGCCGCCTGCCGGCTGCGGTCGATCGCCTGCCGCCACGTCCGTTTCATCGCTTCGCCACGCTTCTCGTAGGCCGCCTTGCGATCGCTGGGGAGCGCGGACTTCACCGCCTCGATCAGTGACGGCAGCGAAGCCTCGGCGTCGCCTGCCATGCCGATGTCGACGGACTGGAAGCGCTGGAAATCCTGGTAGTTGGATTTTTGGTTGAGCTCGACCGAGCTGATGGTGACCAGCTTGGTGCCGGGCTTGACCCGGGACTGGCGAATGCCAAAGCCATGGTCCTCGCCGTTGTCGACGAAGAGATTGACGGTGTTCCAGAAGTCGGAGACCTCGAGCCCGAGGATCAGATCAGCCTCGCGAATGAGCGCCTGCGCCTGCGAGCTCTGGCAGAGATGGTGCGTGTTGGGGAAGTTCATCCGGTTGGACTGGTCGACGACCGGCGCCTGGATGAGCTCGGCCAGCTCCACCAGCAGGTTGATGCCGTTCTGCGAGCGCGCCGTGCGGTCGACCACGATGACCGGGTGCTCGGCATTCACCAAAAGCTTTGCAGTCTCGCGCAGCGCGCCCACCTCGGCCTGCGGCGGCGCCGACTTGACATAGCGCGGGATATAGAGGCCGCCGGAGTGCTCGCCCATCGGCTCTTCCTGCAGCCCGCCATCGAGCGCGATCATGACTGGCTCGTAGGGCGGCGTCATCGCCATCTTGTAGGCGCGCACCATCGATTGCGCGAAGTGCTGCAGCGAGACCGGATTGTCATCCCACTTGGTAAAGTCACGCACTATCGCGTTGATGTCCTGTGCCGAGTGATAGGTCGGCACGCCGGGCGCGCGCTTGGCGGCGTCGAGATCGTTGCCGCCCATGAGGATGACCGGAACGCGGTCGGCCCAGGCGTTATAGATCGCCATGGTCGCGTGCATCAGGCCGACGGTGCCGTGGCAGAGCATCATCTGCGGCTTGCCCGAGGCCTTGTAATAGCCGTGCGCCATCGCAACCGATGACTTCTTCGTGCATGCAGGTGATGAATTCCGGCTTGGTATTCTTGCCGTAGTTGATCAGCGACTCGTGGATGCCGCGATAGCTCGAGGCCGGGTTGGCATAGCAGTAGTCGATATCGAGCGACTTGATGACGTCCACCATGAAGTCGGAGCCGGCGCGGCCTGCCATCGGCTTCACTTCGGTGACGACATTGGCTTCAAGCGCGACCTGATGTGCGGTCGGCCGCACAGCGGAAGGAATTCTCGCGGCACCGGCCGGTGGCGATGCGGCGTTCGCGACGGTCGTGGATACGGCAGCGCCCGCCACGGCGGCACCGGCCAGAAACTTTCGACGGTTGACCTCGGGGCGAGAATCTTTTCGAGCCATTGCGTCCTCCCTATGTGTCCCCACTTGTGCGGTTCATTCTCAGGATCGCGCCGGATCGGCACGGCTGTCAATCGACTGGTGCGCGGCACGGCTCTGCCACATGCCTGCCGGCCCAAAAAAGCATCGGCCCGGCGCGAGGCCGGGCCGATAGAAAGCGTTCGCGATGCGCACGCGTCAGCGCGGCTGCATCCAGACGTCGACCAGCGCCGGCTCGCCGGCCTTCACGGCCGCGACCGCGCGCTTGAGCGCGGGGCCGAGCTCGTTCGGATCCTTGACCGGCCCGGTCGACCACCAGCCCATCGAGGAGGCGAGCTTGGCGTAATCGATGTCCGGGTTTTCGATGCTGGTGCCGACTGGCCCCGACGTGATGCCGATGTTGGCGACGCGGTTGCGCCGGTTGGACAGGCGCTGAACGTGCATGACCTCCTGGTGATAGCCGCGGTTGTTGTCCACGATCGCCAGCGAGGGTATCCGGTGATGAGCGGCGGTCCAGAACGCGCCCGGCGCGTACATCATGTCGCCGTCGCCCTGGATCGACACCGTGAAGCGGCCGAGCGACTTGTTGGCATGCGCGGCACCGATCGCAGCGGGCAGACCATAGCCCTGGCCGGCGGCGCCCGAGCCGCCAATCCACTGGTAGTGCTTGTCCATCGGGAAGATGCGGTTGTGCCAGCCGCTCATGCCGATGCCGGCATTGACCAGCGCCCAATCCTCGCCCTTCACGGCCGCGTAGAGCTCGACCGCCAGACGCGCGGTGGAGATCGGGCTGGCTTCCCAGCCGAGCGCGGCAGCCTGGCGGTTGCGCTCGTGCGCCTGCTGCTTCGCCCGCTTGAAGGCCTCGGCCCGCTTCTCGAACGCCGCCTTCTTGTCGTTGGACAGCGCGGATTTCACCGCCTCGATCAGGAACGGCAGCGACGCTTCGGCATCGCCCACCATGCCGATGTCGGTCACCTGGAAGCGCTGGAAGTCCTGGTAGTTGGACTTGGTCAGGAGCTCGGCGCTGTTGATGGTGACCAGCTTGGTCGTCGGCTTGATCCTGGATTCACGAAGGCCGTGACCGTGCTCGTCGCCGTTGTCGACGAACTGGTTGACGAGCGCCCACAGGTCATGCAGCTCGAGGCCGACGACCAGATCCGCATTGCGGATGAGATTCTGCGCCTGTCCGCTCTGGTTGAGATAATGCGAGCCGGGCATGTTCAGCCGGCCGCCCTGGTCGATGACCGGGACCTGCAGCAGCTCGGCAAGCTGCACGATCAGATCGACGCCAGTCTGCGAGCGCGCGGCACGGTCGGCGACCAGCACCGGGTTCTCGGCCGCGACCAGGAGCTTCGCAGTCTCGCGCAACGCGTTGAGATCGGCATGCGGCGGGGCGGTCGGCACATAGCGCGGAACGTAGAGATGCGGATCGTCGACCGGCGCATCCTGCAGGCCGGCGTCGACCGAGATCATGACCGGGCCGTAGGGCGGCGTCATCGCCATCTTGTAGGCGCGCACGAACGACTGCGCGAAGTGCTGCGCCGACACCGGCTGGTCGTCCCACTTGGTGAAGTCGCGCACCATCGCGTTGATGTCTTGCGCCGAGTGAACGGTCGGCACGCCCGGCGGGCGATGCGCGGCGTCGAGATCGTTGCCGCCGACCAGGATCACCGGCACGCGGTCGACCCAGGCGTTGTAGACCGACATCACCGCGTGCTGCAGACCGACAGTGCCATGGCAGAGCATCATCTGCGGCTTGCCGGTCGCCTTGAAGTAGCCGTGCGCCATCGCGACCGACGACTCTTCGTGCATGCACGTGATGAAATCCGGCATCGCGTTCTTGCCGTAGTTGATCAGCGACTCGTGCAAGCCGCGGAAGCTCGACGCCGGGTTGGAATAGATGTGCTCGATCTTGAGCGACTTGATCACGTCGACCATGAAGTCCGAATTGGGCTTGCCGGCGAGATGCGGCATCTCCTTCGGAACAGCGGTCTCGTTGGCGATCTGCTGCACGCTCGGCGGCACAGCGGCCGGCAGCCGCTTCACGTCGGCAGCGGTCGTCCCGGGGGTCGCCGCGTTGGCAACGCTCGTCGACGCGGCGGCACCAGCAACGGCGGCGCCGGCCAGGAATTTGCGACGGCTCACCTCGGGTTGGGAACGTTTACGGGCCATGGTTTCCTCCAAATTGCCGCGCTGCGGCGAAAGCTGGGGCAGGACTTCCTCAGCTTCAGACAATGCGCGCGCCCTGCCGGCGCGGTGCCTGTCAATTTCGCACGATCTCACACGGAATTCAAAGGTGGGGTACGCCCTTGGGGCACAGATTGGGCAAGGACAGGAGAGATGGCTGACAGTCCGGTAACGCATCCCTCACAAGCGATCAGCCCGGCCGTGAGACCGGGCTGATGAGCGGTTCAACGCCCTCTCGCCTACTCGGCGAGCAGCGGGATCGTCTTGTAGTCAGTCGGCTTGGGGACCGACGACAGATAGGCGTGGATGTCCTCGAGATCCTGGTTCGGCAGCACGGCCTCGCGATAGGGCGGCATCGCACGATTGCTGTTGCGGATGAAGGTCGACATTGCCTCGAACGGCAGCGGGTCCGGCGCGAGCTTCGGGCCGCTGACCGGAGAGCCCTGCCCCACCGTGCCGTGGCACTGCCAGCAGCCGTATTTCATGAAGTTCTGCTTGCCCTTGGCGGCATCGCCTGCCGCCAGCGCGGCACTTGAGCTGAGGGCGAGGCCGGCGGCAAGCGCCGCCAGCCCAAGAGAACGAAAGTTACTACGAACGAGACGCATGTGTTTCACCTCAACGCGGCTGGGTGACGGAATCGATGAGCGCCGGCTGGCCCTTCTTGACCACCTCGACGGCTTCCTTGAGCGCCGGCCCGAGATCCTTCGGATCGGTGATCGGGCCCTTGGCCCACCAACCCTGCGACCGCGCGAGACCTGCGTAGTCGATGTTCGGCGTGTCGATGCTGGTGCCGATCGGGCCAGCGGTCTTGCCGAGGCTCGCCACGCGGTTGCGCCGGTTGGACAGGCGCTGCACGTGCATGACCTCCTGGTGGTAGCCGCGGTTGTTGTGCATCACGGTCAGCAGCGGGATGTCGTGATGCGCCGCGGTCCACAGTGCGCCCGGCGCGTACATCATGTCGCCGTCGCCCTGGATCGAGACCGAGAAGCGGCCGAGCGCCTTGTTGGCATGCGCCGCACCGACCGAGGCCGGCAGGCCGTAGCCGAGACCCGACGCACCCGAGCCGCCGAGCCAGCGATAGTGCTTGTCCATCTTGAACATGCGCTCCGACCAGCCGCTGGTGTTGCCGGTCGAGGTGACCAGCGACCAGTCCTCGTTCTTCACGGCGTTGTAGACCTCGGCGTTGAGGCGGGCGGTCGAGATCGGGCTCGCATCCCAGCCGAGCGCCGCCGTCTGCCGCTGGCGCTCGCGCGCCTGCTGGTAGGCCTTCTTCAAGGCTTCGCCGCGCTTCTCGATGGCGGCCTTCTTGTCGCTCGGGATCGCCGCCTTCACGGCCTCGATCAGGCACGGCAGCGAGGCTTCCGCGTCGGCCGCCATGCCGATGTCGGTGACCTGGAAGCGCTGGAAGTCCTGGAAGTTCGACTTGGTGTTGAGCTCGACGCTCGAGATCGTGATCAGCTTGGTGTTCGGCTTGATCCGCTGCTCGCGCAGTTACCGTGACCGTGCTCATCACCGTTGTCGATCCACTGATTGACCGTGTTCCAGAAGTCGCGGCACTCGAGCCCCATGATCACGTCGGCGTTGCGAATGAGATTCTGCGCCGACGCGGTCTGATTGAGATAGTGCGTGTTGGGCATGTTCATGCGGCCGCAGCTGGTCGACGACCGGGACCTGCAGCAGCTCGGCGAGCTGCACGAGCGACTTCACGCCCGCCTCGGTGCGCGCCATCTTGTCGACGACGATCACCGGATTCTCCGCTGCGACGAGCAGCTTCGCAGCCTCGCGCAGCGCGTTGAGATCGGCATGCGGCGGAGCGGAGGCGACGTAGCGCGGAATGTAGAGATGCCCATCGTCGACCGGCGCATCCTGCAGGCCGGCGTCGAGCGAGAGCAGCACCGGGCCGTAGGGCGGCGTCATCGCGTAGCGATAGGCGCGCACGAACGACTGCGCGAAGTGCTGCGCCGACACCGGCGTGTCGTCCCACTTGGTGAAGTCGCGCACCAGCGCGCCGATGTCCTGCGCCGAGTGGAAGGTCGGCACGCCCGGCGGCCGCTTGGCGGCGTCGAGATCGTTGCCGCCGATCATGATGAGCGGAACGCGATCGGCACCAGGCGTTGTAGACCGCCATGGTGGCATGCATCAGGCCGACGGTGCCGTGGCAGAGCATCAGCTGCGGCTTGCCGGTGGCCTTGAAGTAGCCGTGCGCCATCGCGACCGACGATTCCTCGTGCATGCAGGTGATGAACTCCGGCATTGGTGTTCTTGCCGTAGTTGATCAGCGATTCATGCAGGCCGCGGAAGCTCGAGGCCGGGTTGGAGTAGACGTAGTCGATCTTGAGCGACTTGATGACGTCGACCATGAAGTCCGAATTGGGCTTGCCGACGAGATGCGGCATCTCCTTCGGAACGGCGGTCTCGGTGGCCACCTGATGCGCCATCGGCTCGATCGCGGCCGGCAGCCGCTTCACGTCGGCTGCTGTCGTCCCCGGCGTCGCCGCCTTGGCGGCTGTTGCCGACGCGCCCGCGACCGCAACACCGGCCAGGAATTTGCGACGGCTCACCTCAGGACGGGAATCTTTTTCGTGCCATCTCCAACCTCCCTTAAATGTCATAGCGGCCCCGGGCAGACAGGGCCGATGACCAGCTCAGAATTGAACTAATAGTACCTGCGGTATCCGGCCGTGGGAAGGCTTTGTCCAGCGCGCCGATGTCGCGGTGGCGGCGGTCCACGGAGCATTTAACCTGATATTCCAGCATCGGCGACGTGCCGCACTCCCGAGGACCCGCAGGCGGCAGCGTTGTCGCCCCCAACACGGAAAAGAAACGTTAAGAACGTGATGCCCGGAAGCTCCTGTTCGGAGCATGTCGCTCGTTACAGCCCGCGAAGCCTGAACGCGGCAAGCGGCGGGGCTCGTTCGTTCATTCACCGCCGCGACGGCTCGCCGAGCCCCATCTTTCGCGAGAGAAACCAGCCCGCGCCACTACCAGGCGTAGCGGACGGTGCCTTTCCCGGCATAGCTGCGGGTCGTATCGGACCACTGGCTGTCGAAGGTGGCGCCCGCCGACCAGCCGTTGCGCCAGCTGAGTTCGGCAGAGAGCGTGGTCAACGCCGAGTTGGTCGCCGGCCGCGCGCCGTTGACGACGAAGGCCGAGGCCGGCAGCGCCTGGAACACCGCCGAGATGCTGCGATCCCGGTCGAGTTCGTGCGCCCAGGCCAACCGGCTGCGCAGCAGGAGCATCGCGTCGCTGAGCGCCACCGCCTTCTCGGTTTTCACGCCAAGCTCGGTGCGGGCAGCCGTCGCGGTCTTGCCGTCATAGGCGAGCGCGAAGAGGCTGGTGCCGGAGGCCGCCTGCTCGGCATAGGACGGCAGGCGATAGCTGATGAACTGGCCGGCGACATAGGGCGTGAGGTCGATCGGCCCGCTGGCGAAGCCGATAGCCGCTCTCGAGCCGTCCCGAGAAGGCATTGGCGCGGAACTGGCCGCGGAGGCTCTCGATGCCATCGACCGTGACGGTGCGTTTGGTGGTGACGTCCTGCCAGCCATAGGCGAGCGCTGCGGCGATGAAGGCAGCGCCCTGAGTATGCCGAAGATAAGCGCCGGCCTGGAACAGGTCGGACTCACCACGACCGCCGTTGGCGACCCGGAAATTGGTGCCGCCGCCGGCGAGCGCGATACCCGCGACGGTGTTGGGCGAGACGTGATAGTCCGCGCCCACGGCGCTACCGAACACGTTGCTGGTGGTCTTGTTGGAGCCGAGCACGGTGTCGCCGCTGATGGTCTGCGACCCGCCATAGCCCGCAGCCCCGATGGTCCAGCGCGCGCCGAAGGTGTTCACTAGCGGCGCCTTGCGCGGCATCGATGCATCAACGGCAACAGGTCCGCTGCGCCCGCCGACCGTCGGATCGAGCATCACGCCCATGAACTGATGCATGGCGTCGAAGGTAGCTTGCTGGGAGCCGAGCGCCGTCTCGCCGGAGAGCTGCGTGAGACCAGCCGGCGTCACGGTCAGGAATTCAGCCGGCACTCCGCCGACAGTGTTGAAGGAGTTGATGATGCCGTTGGCAACATTGCGCTGATTGATATTGAGCGGGTTGAGTTGAGGCGCCAGGACGCGCAGGTCGAGGAAGACATTGTTGGCATCATAGCTGAGCGCGGCATCGAAAAAGGACGACAGGTTCGTTTTGATCAGCGTGCCGAATTGGCCATCGAGACCTCCGTCGGCATGGAGGATGGTGCTCTGCCTGGTGACATAGATGCCGGGCGCGAAGACCGCCTGCACGGTGGCGCCACCGAGCGTGACCAGGCCGGTCACGTTGGTCTTGCCGGCATCCGACGGGGAGATCTGGACCATATAGGTCGCGGCCGCCGTGAACACGAGATTGCCCTGCACAGTGAGTGCGCCGAAGGGCCGCGTCGTGGCCGGCCACCAGCGTGCCGCCGTCGTTGACCGTCGTGCTCGCGACCGTGCCGCTGCCAGCCAAAGTGCCGCCAGCACCGACGGTGACGCCGCTTGAGTTCGCGATCGAGCCGTCAACAACCAGCGCGCCGCCAGTGACTTTGTCGCACCGATATAGGCGTTTTCGCCTGTGAGGATCAAAGCGCCAGCGCCTTCCTTGGTGACCGTGCTGTCCCGTAACCCAAAAATGCTGCCGTCAAACGTTGTCGAACGATTGTTGCCCCCGATAGCGAGGGACTTGTTGCCGAGTAAAAACGCCGCCCATGCCCTCAAGCGAGCCGAGCGTCGTGCCGGATGAGCCGAGTTGGGAAATGTCGAGCGCGATTACAGATGGACCACCGAAGTTCAGGTTGATACGGGCAGCGCCGAGGCTCCCATTACTAAGCACTGTGATGGTGCCCTGGCTGGTATCAATGGTCGCGCCCGCAGCGCTGCTGGAACCATCGAATGTGCGAGAGCTAGTGTTGGATATGCGCGCACTTCCCGCGCTGCTGGCCCCTCAGGAATTCGAGGGTCCATCATTGATTATTGTCGAATTTCCGGCCGTACTACTATTGCTAAAAGACAATGAATCCCGCCTGTAGGACTGACCCGAGGAGAAAGAACGTCATGCTCGCGCCGTCGGCCGCGTTAAGGCCGATGCCGCTAATGACAACCGTGCGACCGGAGCCGCCAAGGTTGAATGAATAGTTCCCGGCGCTCGCTGTCAGCGAAATGCCGCCGAGCGTCGTGCTCTGCGAAAAGTCGATATTGCGCAGGCTGCTGGCATTGAACGTCGCGGTTCCGCCGGGAACAACGCCGCCGCTCCAATTGCTCCCGGTATTGAAATCGCTGGTCGCGGGATTGCGAAGCCATGTCGCATCCTGCTGAGCATCGCAGCCCCTGAAAGCGTCACAGAGGCGAGCGCCACAGAGGCAAGCGCCGAGGTTGCCAGCAGCGCGCCACGCCACCACAGCTGCCGCCTGCCCCAGACGCCGCCAACGGCACCGCGAAAGCGCGCGTCTTGCGCAATCGCGCGCGAAGCTGCTGAGACCTGACTGTCATTCCCGCGTTCCCTTCCGTCCGCAACAAAGCTCGACGTCGTTGCTCGTAACGGAGCGCCGCCCCTGCGCGCGTCATCAGAATAGCGGAAGCGACCGAGTTAATTGCGGCCGTGGCGATTTCGCTTCACATCAAGTGGCGCGCGAGCAGAGAGATACCTCTGCCAAAGGCTATTCAGACGTTTTGCAGCAAATTCATACCGCAACTCCGTCCAACCGCGCACAGGCGAGACATCAAACAGGCGAGACATCAACCAGCGTGCAAAGCGTGATCGCGATCACAGACGGCAGAGGCGTCCCGACGCCAGACTGCGCGAGAAACCGAACGATTGGGACGTATCAGTCCCTCAATCATCCGCCCTTTCGGGAGGCTCGTGCCATGTTGCGAATCGCTGCTGTTCTCTCGTCCTTGCTCCTACTCGCCGCCTGCAACTGGTCCGACACGTATGGCGGGCCGACGATCAAAGGCTCCGGCAATCTCAAGACCGAAACCCGTGTGGTGGAGAAATTCACAGCGATCGTCATCTCCGGCTCTGCAAACCTCGAGATCGAGCAGACCGGCGAAGAGAGCCTGGAGCTCACGGTCGACGACAATCTCTTGCCGCTGTTCACCACGGAGGTGAGGGACGGCACCCTCTTCATCGGGGTCGCAGAAGGAAAGAGACTGACCTGGACGAGCGGCAAGGCGACCGCGCATCAAGGTCACAGTCCGCGAAATGCGAAAGCTCAAAGTCAGCGGTGCAGTCTCCGTCAAAGCCACCAAGCTCGACACCGACTCACTGTCGATCTCGATCTCGGGCGCCGGGAGCGCCAGCATCGCTGGCCGATCCGACAATCTGTCGATCACCGTCAGCGGCGCTGGCTCCCTCGACGCGGTCGATCTGCAAGCCAAACGTGCGACAATCGTCGTGAGCGGCGCTGGAGACGTGACCGTCAACGCGAACGAGGAGCTCGACGCGCGGGTGTCAGGAGCCGGAACCATCCGTACGTCGGCTCGCCGAAACTCCAGTCGCGAGTTTCCGGCGCGGGCACCATCGAACAGAAATTCATCACCCACTAACGCGTGGCGTATCGCCGTTGTGCTGCGCCACATTAATTCAACGGCTACACCATTGGAGGATTGTGTCATGTTGCGATTAGCTGCTGTCTTGTCGTGCCTGCTTGTGCTCACTGCCTGCGACTGGTCGGAATGCGGCGACTGCATGACCACCGGCGGCACGGGCACCAAGATCGAGGGCTCGGGCGTCATCAAGACCGAGGTCCGCCCGGTGGAGCCCTTCACCTCCATTGTGCTGACGGACGTCGAGCAGAGCCTCTTGGTCATTGAGCGTACCGGTGAGGAGAGCCTGACCGTGACCGCGGAGGAGAACCTGCTTCCGATGTTCACCTCGGAGGTCAAGAACGGCGTGCTTTATCTCACCTTCAAAAAAGGAAACAGCTTTCATGGCAAGCGGCCGACCTACAAGGTCACCGTCAAGGAGCTGCGCCACATCCACGTCCAGGGCGGGGTCGCGATCGAGGCCAAGAAGCTCGAGAGCGAACAATTATCGATCCTGGTCGAGGGCGCTGCCGCCGGCAACCTGTCGGGCCGCGTCGATGATCTCACGATCGAGATCAGAGGTGCGGGCTTCATCAGCGCAGGCGACCTCAAGGCCAAACGCGCCAAAGTTTCGGTGCAGGGCGCCGGTCAGGTGACGGTGAATGCAAGCGACGAGCTCGACGCTGAAGTGTCAGGCGCCGGCATGATCTGGTACATCGGCGAGCCGAAGCTGAAATCGAACGTGAACGGACTGGGGTTGATCAAGAGAAAGCCGTTCAGCTCCTAGCGTGGGCCGTCACAGATCTTTGGATATCCGTCCACAAGCACATTGTGTGAGGTGCGAAGGTCCGTGCCCCACGGTTCCCTCCCCCCTTGTGGGGGAGGGACAGGGAGAGGGGTGGCCACAAACGCCAAGCGCGAGGCCTGTCTCATTCGCAAACTTGCGAACAATGACTATCAATAACAAACACAAAAACAAACAATGTCCGCGCGTGTGTCTACCCCTCTCCCTGTCCCTCCCCCGCAAGGGGGGAGGGAACGATGTGGCACTGCTCTGCCCAATCGCAAAGAGCCACAAACTGAAAGCACATTGACTACCCATTGAACTCGAAGTCCGGCTTGCCGCACCTAAGGCAGGTCGGGCTTGAACGCAGTCGCCCGGTTCAAGGCATGTCGCCCAAGCACTGCGCTTTGCCCGCTCGCCGGGCGATGGCGCGCGACATGTCCGTTCTCACCCGTCCCACATCCATTCGTTCCGAAGTGTTTCTGCTTTATGCCGCGCGTGGCGTGCGCGGCTTCGCCGACGGCTTTGCGGTCATCATCCTGCCGGCCTACCTGTCGGCGATCGGCTTGAGCCCGGCCGAGATCGGGGTCGTGGCGACCACGGCGCTGCTCGGCTCGTCGCTGCTGACGCTGACAGCAGGCTTCATGGCGCCGCGCCATGATCTGCGCACCATGCTGTTGCTTGGCGCCGCCTTGATGGTCGCGACCGGCATTGCATTCCCGCAGGCGTCCCACATTGCATTCGTGCTGCTCGTGGCGTTCGTCGGCACCATCAATCCGCAGGCCGGCGACGCGGGCATCCTGGTCCCGCTCGAGCACGCGATGCTCGCCCGCAGCGTCGCCGACGACGATCGCACGCGCGCGTTCGCACGCTACAGCCTCACCGGCGCGCTCGCGACCGCCGCAGGATCGCTCATGGCCGCAACGCCTGATCTCCTGGTGGCAGCCGGGTTCGGGCGGCTGGCATCGTTCGAGACGATGTTCTACGCCTACGCCGCGCTCGGTCTGCTCGGAGCCTTGCTCTATCGATGGCTCCCGCACGCGCAAGCCGAGCAGCAAGGGCACCAGCACGCCGCTCGGGCCGTCGCGCCGTACCGTCTACAAGCTCGCGGCGCTGTTCAGCCTGGATTCCTTCGCGGGCGGCCTGGTCGTGCAATCGCTGCTGGCGCTCTGGCTATTCCAGCGCTTCGACCTGTCGCTGTCGGCCGCGAGCCTGTTCTTCTTCTGGACCAGCGTGTTCACCGCATTCTCCTATCCGATCGCAGCGCGGCTCTCCGCCCGCATCGGCCTCATCAACACCATGGTGTTCACGCACATCCCATCGAGCATCTTTCTGATCATCGCAGCGTTCTCGCCGGACCTGATGCTCACGCTCGGCCTGCTGCTCGCCCGCTCGGCGCTGGCGCAGATGGACGTGCCGGCGCGCTCATCCTACGTCATGGCCGTGGTAACGCCGGCCGAGCGCACCGCCGCCGCAAGCGTGACGGCGGTGCCGCGCAGTCTCGCCTCCTCGCTTGGCCCCGCGCTCGCCGGCATGTTGCTCGCCACGCCATTCTCTGGCTTGCCGCTCATCGCCTGCGGCGCGCTCAAGATCGCCTACGACCTTGCGCTGCTCTATTCGTTCCGGCACGTGAAGCCACCGGAAGAGCGCGGCTGAAAGTGCGCGGAATTCCACCACAGTCATTTGTTGGGGATGCGCATTGCACAACGGGAACCCCGCATGCACCATCGTGGTTGTGCGGTGGGGAAAATTGCGCGAGCGGCCATCCTGCGATAGGGATCACGTGGCGGCGGCTTCCTGTGACAGCGTTGGTTTCTGCGGTAGCAGGGTGACGTGGCCTATCTCGCTGACTTGTCCCAACTCTGTTGACCTACCTCGCCTGACCAACGATCGAGTGCAAAAAATCGCCGGCGCAAGGCGGCCTCGAGCACGCTACGTCTTCTCAAGAGCTTCTCTCCGCCGCGAGCATTCGTCTCGCCTGAACCCAAGTGGAGGCTTGCAGATGGCCGATGCGCGGACCACGACAATGAGCGGATGGGCGCGGACGGCCGACTACCTGTTTGGCCGCAACGCGCTGATCGGCCTTGCGTCGCTGATGCTGCTGTTGATCTCCGGCTACGCCACCTGGCACGGCATGCGCGACTTCATCGTGGGCGTTTCCACCTCGTCCGCCAATGTGGCAACGCCGGGCGGGCTCTCGATCTCGAACGATGTTCTCGTCATCGCGGTCGTCATCGCGCTGAGCTTCCTGATGTGGCTCGCATTGCGCGAGACCTTCGGGGCCCAGCGGCGCGTGACCGAGCGGATGATCACCTTTCCGCTTTATCTCTTCCTCGCGGTCTGGTCGATCGGCTTCGGCTATGGCTTCTGGTGGAGCCTCATCGCCGGCGAAGAGACGACGCGTACCAGCCTGCAAAACCTCCAGGAGGACGCGCGCGACGCGGCGGCGGCCGTCGCCGCTCGGCTCGACGCGGTGCGTGGCCAGCTCGACAACGTGGTGATCTGGTCGGACAGCCAGATGACGCGCGAGGAAGGAACCGGCGGCAGCTGCGGCACACCCTCCGGCGCCGGGCGCGGGCCGCTCTACAACGCGCGCCGCAGCGTGCGCGATTCGGTCTCCTCGCTGCGCGACAGCATGACCAACACCTGGATTGCGCCGATCCAGACCGAGCTTGAGCGGCTGAGACAAAGCGTCACCGGGCTCGATGGTGCCACCATCGAGGAGCGGCGGCAGCGTTTCGAAGCAACGGCCTCCGATATCCGCGGCAACGCACGCAGCATCGCGGCGCGCAGCAATGAGCTTGGCCGGGCGACTGCCGCCCAGATGCGCGCGCTTGCCAACCTGGTCTCGGCACAACCGAACCAGACAGGCTTCTATTGCTACGATCCGACGCTGGCGCAGCGGCTGCGGCAGGCCGGAGACCAGGCCGATCAACCGGTCAATCTGAACCTGCGCGAGGCGCGCTTCAGCGAAGGGGCGGCTGGCGTCGCCAACGCCATCAAGAATCTCTGGAGCAATATCGGCACCTACGCGTCGAGCCTCGCGAGCTATGTCATTTCCGGCGGCACCGAGACCGGCAAACGCACGGCGAGCGGCGACCCGGTCACCGGACGCGACCTGATCGCGCTCCTTGCCACCATCGGCGTCGATCTCGGGCTGCTGGCGCTGGTCGCGCTCAATCCGCCCGCCGCCGGGCCGGTGCGGCGCGATGCGCTCGCCGCCACGCAAGCGCGGCTCCATCTCCTCACCCCGACAGTCGTTCGGCACCTGACCAGCGCGATCGAGACCGCGATCTCGCGCGCGCCGAAGGCCAACCTCGAATGGGTGCGCCAGCATTTCATTCATCACGGCGGCGCGTCCTATTTCGTGATCCCCAATCTCTACAGCGTCGATCAGGCCGACAAGGACGAGGAATTGCGGGCGCTCGCGATGAACCAGCTCGCCGGCGTGCTCGACGATCTCGAGCTCGTGCGCGGGCTTTCGACTTTCGAGCTCAGGCGCTTCGGCCGCGAGGAGATGCGCGACAGCTATACCGACCTGACGCCGTTCCGGCAGGAGCGCAGCGAAGACGAGGCGGCCCAGGGGCCGCCGACACTATGGGCACGCTGGTTCGGCTCAGCGGGCTGGCCGCCCAAAGGGGGCGGTCCGCACGTCCGCAACCACGGGCTCCTCTCCAAGTCGCAACGCGCCCTCGACATCGCGGGCTGGAGCGCAGCGGCGCAACGCGACGTCGAGATCTTCCGCCTGGTCGACAGCGAGGGACTCACGCCGCTCCTGACCCTGCTCAACGAGGCCACGCTGGCGAAGGGCGCGGAATTGGTCGAGGCTGCGCGGCAGGAACAGTTGGTCGGAGCCGGCAAGCCATTGCAGATTGCACATAGGCCCGAAAGCTGAACCAAGCTTTCGCGAGCTAGCACACGTTGATTTGCGGCGAGGTTACGAGAACGGCCGTTGACGCTAGCGGCGGTGAGCCTGTGCGCAGCTGGCAAGCCATAGTGTGCCGGAGGCGAGCGCTGCTATAGTGACGGAGTATCTTGCCAAGAATGCAAACACACCCTGCCTGAGCCGACCATGACGATGCCGACGAGACATCACCTAGCCGTTCTCATGCTCGCCCCGCTCATGAGTCTTGCGGCGCCCCTCTCCGCGCACGCGCAGGAGCCGTTCTTTGCGCGCAAGACCATCACCATCTCGATCGGCTACACCGCCGGCGGCAGCTACGATCTCTACGGCCGCCTGGTCGCGCGCCATATCGGCAAGCACATCCCGGGCCAGCCGATCGTGGTGGCGCAGAACATGCCGGGCACCGGCAGCCTGAAGGCTGCGGCCTATATCTACGAGGTCGCCCCCAAGGACGGCACCGCGCTCGGCGTGGTGGTGGAATCGGCCGCGCTCGAGCAGGCGCTCGGCAATCCGGCGGCGCAGTACGACGCGGCCAGGTTCACCTATGTGGGGCGCGTCGCCACCTCCAACAACATCTTCATGCAGTGGCACACCTCGAAGGTGCAATCGATCGAGGATTCCAAGAAGCTCGAATCGTCGCTGGCCGGCACCGGACCCGGCTCGATCGCCGAGACCGTGCCGCGGCTGCTCAATGCGCTGGCCGGCACCAAATTCCGTCTGGTGAGCGGCTATCCGGCCTCGAATGAAGCGATGCTCGCCATGGAGCGCGGCGAAGTCGAAGGCGCGTCCTCGTCATGGGCCGCCGTCAGCGTCGGCAAGAAGGAATGGCTGCGCGACAAGAAGATCCGCATCATCCTGCAGACCGCGCCGGAACGCACCAAGGATCTGCCGGACGCGCCGGCGCTGCCCGAGATCGGGACCAGCACGGAGGACAAGCAGGTCTACCAGCTCTACGCCAGCGGCAGCGCGATCGGCCGCACCGTCATTGCGCCGCCCGACATGCCGCCCGAGCGCGTGAAAATCCTGCGCGACGCCTTCAATGCGATGGTCAAGGACCCGGACTTCATCGCCGATATTCAGAAGCTCAATGTCGAGCTCGAGCCGCTGCCGGGCGAGCGCGTCCAGGAGCTGATCGTGCGGACGCTCAATGTTCCGCAGGCTGTGCGCGAACGCGCCAAGCTGGCGTTCGGGCGATAGCAACGCGTCTTCGCACGCTGCCTCAAGACAGCACTGTGGCCGGCTTTAGGCCGGCCACAGCGTGGAGTGACGCGAAGCGTTATTCCGTAACGTTATTCTACGCCCTGCCCGGGATCGCGCCGCAGCTGATCGCGCACAAGCGGATCGGGATCCGACCCGACATACGCTCCGCGCACGTCGTACACGTCGTTGCGCCGATTGATTGAACGCCCGTCGCGGGATCGAGTGACGGCTCCGTACGACCCGTATCCACTCGTGTCGCGCCCAGAGGCGTAGGGTTCATACGATCGCTGCTGATCGGCTTGCGCCCCGCGGGTCTGGGACAGCGCCGGGGTTGCCAGCGCTGCGGTCAGCGCCAAAGCCGTGATCAATGGTCTCATCATCGATGCTCCTTTTCTCTTCTTTTGCGTACGGAAGAAGGGGTGATATCTCGTAATCTCAACGCACGATTTTTTGAGGGATCGAACGCAACTTTGTTTCAAACCAACTTCGTTGGCGTTGTTGTCGTCTTCTCGGGAACGGAACCGGGAATCCGCTGAAACACGAGCGCAGCCAAAAAAATGCGCAGCCCCGGACATCAAGCCGGGGCTGCGGCATGTGATAATGCTGAGATGAGACCTCGCCCTTGTCACCACGCGTCAATGCAACATCGAGGGCGTAGAGTCATCCTCATCAGGCGTCAGTCAGCCTGGCTGGGATCGCTCGCCAGCTGGCTGCGAATGGTCGGATCCGGATCCGAACCGACGTACTGGCCATGGATGTCATAGACGTCGTTGCTCGGATTGACCGAACGCCGCTGCTGATCCTGCGTGTAGGTCTGCTGCGTGACGGTAGTACGAGCCCGGTGCGGCTCCCGATCGCGCGTTTGCGCGAGAGCCGGAGTTGCGACCACAGCCACAAGCGCCACAGTCGTGAGCAGCTTCGTCATTGAATTGTCTCCTGGTTAGACCTTAGGCATTGCCGCCCACCACCGAACTAAGCTTATGAAACATCTTTTCAATGCACGAAATTTTGATCAGATGATCTTTGGTTACATCATTTTTATTCTACGAAATCTTTACATCATCCAAGTCATTGCAATGACATGGAACACTGCATATCGAGTGTGCGCTCGCTGCCTGCGCAATATGCACGCGATTAGAGTGTGCTATGCGTTATTTGCAGGGATAATGGTCGCAATGGTTGCAGACTTAGCGACCTAATTAGTCAATCGCGAATCACCCGGACGCCCGGGGGGTTATTCAGGCGCCGGTCCCGGGCTTAACGCCCGGGACCGGCGAATGACGTGGTGGTTGGTTAGTCACCCTGGCTCGGATCGCGCGAGAGCTGATTGCGAACAGTCGCGTCCGGATCGGTCCCGACGTAATGGCCGCGAACGTCATAAACATCGTTCGACCCGTGATTCGCCCGCGGCGTCCGAGCGTTCGGATAGGCGGCCGCATAAGCATCGACCGGACGCACTTCGTTTCGCGGCGAATGATGCGTGGTCTTGGCAAAGGCCGGCGACGCCAAAGCAACAAGGGTGGCGGCCGCAAGTATTGTCTTGGTGTTCATAGCTCAACTCCGTTTTGGTTTTCTTGACTGCGTTGTGCAGCCTGGGCCGGAGTTAAGTCCTAAAGTTCCATACCGCAACGCACAATTTTTTGACGCGATGCACAAGCAGTTGATTGAACCTGCCGTTTTACGCGCATGGAAGTGATGCTGCAGTGTGACAGCGATCACAGTCAGGCATCGAGCGCCGGGGCAGGCGGCGCGCGACCGCGAATCAGGTCGGAGGCCTTCTCGGCCATCATCAGCACGCAGGCGTTGATGTGAGCCGACACCAGATCCGGCATCGCGGACGCATCGACCACGCGCAGCCGCTCCACGCCGCGCACGCGCATCTGCGGATCGAGCACCGAGTCGGGCGTCGAGCCCATCGGGCAGGTGCCGCAAGGATGATGCGCAGTGATGACGGTGTTGCGCAGCCAGGTCTCGATCTCGGCATCGCTCTGCACCTTGTCGCCGGGATTGAGCTCGACGCCACGATAGGGATCGAGCGCCGGCTGGCGGACCATCTCGCGCGCGAGCTTGAAGCCATCGACCAGCGTCGGCAGATCGTTCGGCGCGGTGAAGAAATTGTAGCGAATGCGCGGCGCAGCGCGCGGATCGGCCGAGCGCAACAGCACCTCGCCGCGGCTGTCGGGATGCAGGAGCGTCGGACGAATGCCGAAGCCGTCGCGGAACGCCGGATAGATCAGCGGAAACCACAGATGCGGGTGATGCGAGGTGCCGCGAAACATGAACTCGATATCGGGCACCGCGAGCTCGGGCCGCGACTTGATGAAGGCGTGCAGCCCGCCCGGCACCACCGTGGCCGGGCCGGTGCCGAACAGGTAGGCGCGGATCATGCTCACCGCCATGCGGTCGAAGCGCATCTCGCCATGGAAGTTGCCGGGCGAGCGGCGCTCGTAGGTCATGTAGGCGCCGAGATGGTCCTGCAGGTTGCGGCCGACCGGCAGGTCGGCGACGCAGGCTGATACCCATCTCGCGCAGATGCGCGGCCGGGCCTATTCCGGAGAGCATCAGCAGCTGCGGCGCATTGAACGTGCCGGTCGACACGATCACCTCGCGGCTTGCTTCCGCCTGCTTGCGATCGCCCGCATCGGTGACGTATTCGACGCCGGTCGCGCTCGTGCCGCTGCATGAGCACGCGCGTCGCTTGCGCACCGGTCTCGACCGTCGAGATTGCCGCGCCTGCGCGCCGGCCGCAGATAGGCGCGCGCCGACGACGAGCGCCGGCCGTCGCGGATGGTGTATTGGCCGCGGCCGAAGCCTTCCTGCGTCTCGCCGTTGTAGTCCGGCGTCGCCGGAATGCCGACCGCCTTGCCGGCCTCGAGCCAGGCCTCGAACAGTGTGTCGGGCGTCTTCGCATATTGGGTGCCGAGCGGGCCGTCGCCGCCGCGCCACGGATTCGTCGCCACCCTCCCAGGTCTCGGCGCGCCGGAAATAGGGCAGCACGTCGGCATAGGACCAGCCGCGAGCGCCCTTCTGCGCCCAGCGGTCGTAATCGCCGCGATTGCCGCGCGTATAGGCCATGACGTTGACCGATGACGAGCCGCCCAGCACCTTGCCGCGCATGGCCTCGATCGTGCGGCCGTTGAGATTGGGCTCGGCCTCGGTCTCGTAGCCCCAGTCGAACATGGCACGGTCGTGCATGCGGCCCATGCCGAGCGGGATCGAAATGTAGGGATGGCGATCGGGCGGCCCGGCCTCGAGCAGCAGGACGCGCGCGGCGCCGTCCTCGCTCAGCCGATTGGCGAGCACGCAGCCGGCCGACCCGGCCCCCACGATGATGTAGTCGTAGCCGCTGGTCACGTTTCCCCTCTCGATTGCACGCCTTCGATGCGCTGCACCGTGCCTCTATCCGGTGCTGGTGTGCAAGCGGGCGTGTCCCCGGTTGGCCAAGGCAGGAGAAAAAATTCATGTCGGTCGCGTGAACCGGCGGCGAGGCTACGACGACTAACGCCCATATGCCGGGAGATTTTCATGACCAACAATGACGCCGCCGTTTTGGCAAAATTCGTTTTCGTGGTTTTCGGGCTTGGACTGACCGGCATGGTCGCCCAGCTCATCATGCTGGGCTAGGACCAGCTGAAATACGGCTGGGTTTGACTTGCCAGGCCACCACCATCATCCATCCGACTGACGTTCGGCCTTACGCCCGTTGCACACATTGGCCGCGCCATCTGGCGGCGGATTGACTTCCAGCCGAGCCGCGAACTCCGTACCCTCGCCCCGCTCTTGCGGGGAGAGGGTGGCGAGCGTCGAAGATGCGAGCCGGGTGAGGGGCCGTTGATGCGGGGACCAAATCGAAAGGCTACCAGCAAAACTCGCCAGCTGCGGCAGAACGCAACTGACGCTGAAATGAAGCTGTGATTTGCCGTGCGCGATCGGCGACTGGCCGGATTCAAATTCGCGCGTCAGAAGTCGATTGGACCCTATGTGGTCGATTTCCTCTGTCGGGACCGCAATCTCATCGTCGAAGTGGATGGCGGACAGCACGCCGAAAGCGAGAGTGACAAGGTGCGCGATGCCTATCTTGCTTCTGAAGGGTATCGCGTGCTTACGGTTTTGGAATTCTGATGTTCTGGGCAATATCGATGGCGTATTGCAAACGATCTTGGCGTCGCTGAATTCATCGAGCGACTGAAGTCGGGGCGACGCCCCTCACCCGGCCCTCGCTTCGCGAAGGCCACCCTCTCCCCGCTTCGCAGGGAGAGGGTATCGAGCCTGCGGCCCGGACTGCGCAATCAGACGCCTCGACTACGTGGCGCGACTCACCGTCCCGCCACGCGCTGCGGCCGGGTGCCGTCGCCGACGCGGTCGAGCCAATTGGCCATCACGCCGGCGATCGCCATGTTGTTCTTTTCCAGCATCATCATGTGGCCGTTGCCCTTCACGCCGACCTCGTCGAGCCGGATGAAGGTCGTCTTGACGCCGGCCTGCGTTGAGATAGGCCACCGTGCAGTGGTCGTAGGGCGCGTGGTAGGACGCCTCCGCTGGTGAGGACCAGCGTCGGCACCTTGGCGACGTTCGGGAGCTTGCGCGCCGGCTCCTTCTGCAGCCAGCAGCGCGCATAGTCGGGCTTGTCGGCTTTCTCCTGCCGCACGAACTCGAGCTTGGAGCTCGCGCTGACCGGCGGATCGTAGGTGATCGGCACTTCGCCGAGCCCATAGGCCTTGTCGCGCGGGCTGTCGGTGAACCACTCGGGCGCGCCCTTGAACTCAAGCTCGCGCACCGGCGGGCCATTCGGCTCGACCGCGATATTGGCGCGTCACCAGATCAGGCCGCCTGTCGACGACCGGCCACGCGAAGGCGCCGGACTGCGAATGCGTGACCAGGATCGAGGGGCCGATCTTCTCGAGCAGCGCGACGATCGCGGGCGGATTGATCTCCTGCTGCTTGGTGAAGTTCACGATCGAGGGCATCTGCGAGTAGTAGAACTGCTCGAACGCAGAGTCGCCGGGCTTGCCCTCGCCCGGCCACTGCGTGTGCAGATGCGCCTGCGGCCACAGCTTGAAGCGCTCGGGCGCGACGAAGCGCTGGGTGAGCCGCTCGATGTTGGCTTTGCTCACCGGACCGTGCACGTCCGACCAGTTCGCGGAGCGGCCGCGTCCGACACCATCGACGACGTAGACCGCGTAGCCGCGGCGCACGAAATACTGCGCCCAGCCCTCGCGACCGTCGGGCGTGCCGGTGAAGTTGGTGCCGGTCTGGCTGCCGCCGTGCACCATCACGATCGGGGTGCGATGACGCAGCCGCTGCGGGATCATGTACTCGACGTAGATATGGCCGACCGGCGCGGTGCCCTCGACCGCCGGATCGAGCTTGCCGCCGACGAAGAAGTAGCTCGACTTGGCGAGCACCAGCGGCCCGTGCCGCTGCGCCTGTGCGGGCGCCACCGCGAGCGTGCGCGCCAGGAGCGCGGCCGCGGCCATGCAAACCAGATTGCGTGATGGACTCATTTTCTTCTCCTCCCTTGATAGTTGTTGTCTCAGTCTTCTCAGTCTAAAGCCTGTCGGGCTCGAAACGGTAGCTCGCGCCTTGTCGCACGATATGGCCGAAGCCCGGAAAATCCAGATGCGCGCCCGCGACGCGCAAGCGATCGGCCGCGACGCGATCGAAGGTGCGCACGCGCGTCGCGCGCGCACCCTCAGGATCGACGTCGAAGACGAGCGCGGCCTCCGGCCGCGGCACCTGCACGGCCGGCAGATGCACGACGTCGCCCCAGATCAGCACGGCCGTCGTTGCCGGAATGAACGAGCCAGCCGGTGTGGCCGGGCGTGTGCCCGGCGAGCGAGCGTCGCCGACACGCCCGGCAACGCCTCGCCGTCGCGCACCACGCGCAAGCGCTCGCGATAAGGCGCGCAGGCGGCCTGGCCCTTGCCGATGTTGCGGCGGATGCGCTCGCTCGCGCCGCTTGCGGCGTCGCGATCGAGCCAGAACGCTGCTTCCTGCTCGTGCACGATCAGCTCGGCATTCGGGAACACGGCGCGGCCTGAGCGCATCGATGAGGCCGAGCGCGTGGTCCGGATGGATGTGCGTCAGCAGCACATAGTCGATGGTTTCCGGCGCGATGCCAAGCGCGCGCAGATTGTTGGGCACTTGCCCAAGATCGGGGCCCATGGTCGGGCCGCAGCCGGTGTCGATCAGCGCCCACTTGGTCCCGAGCTTGAGCAGATAGCAGTTCACCGGCAGGAACAGCGGCTGCGTCGCCGCCGCCAGGAGCCGCTCGGCCTCGGCGCGTCGGAAAGTCGATGAAGGAATCGAGCGTGGCCGGGAATGGGCCGTCGCTGAGTGCGGTGACGTCGATCTCGCCGACCGTGAGCCTGGTCATCGTTGCTCGATCAGGGTGAGCTTTCCGGGCAATTCCCCGGCGCGCAGCAGGAGCGCCATGTCGTTCGCGTCCTGAACCGTGAAGCTTCCGGAGATCTGTCCGGATCCGCCCAGGATCGGCTCGCGGATGATCGGAGCCGACAAGACTTCGTTGTCGAAAACGATGGCAAAGGGGTTTCCAACGTTTTCCTGCGTGACCTGTGCAAAGCGGCGGGCACCTTCGGCGCTGAAACGGAAGGTGATCACCGGCTCACCGGTGCGCGCATCGAAGGCGGCCTGCGCATCGACAAGATCGCGCCCGGTCAGCACCGAGCGCTTGTAGACCATATAGGGCTGCCGGTCGCCGCGGCCGTAGAGCACCTCGGCATGGGGCGGCGGCTCCCCGCGCACCGTCTGCTCGGGCGTCAGGTTCGTCTCGATCAGGCGGAACTGCAGCTTGCCGCGGCGGGTCGTGACCTCGATGACGCGTCTGGGGTCCGTTGATTTTGCCAAGCGCAACAGGATGCGATCGTTGTCTTGCGGCTGTGCCTTGAAGCGCACGCCCAGGTCCTTGAGCCGGCGCTCGATGACGCTGATCGATTGCGCGACCGCCTGCCCCATATCGACGCCGTCAGGTTCGACGCCAAGCACAAGTTGCGGCCCGCCCTCGACCGAGGGCTGCAGAACCTCGGGCAGATAGTCCCCGAAGCGATTCGGAAAGATCTGCGTGGCCGCAAGCGCGGCAACGGCTGCTGCTAAGACGACGCCTATGACGACCGCCAAAGCCTTCATTCGGGCCCCGCTCACGCTGATGTTACGGAATCTTCTTCACCACCTTGGTGTCGAGCCCGAACAGCCTCGCGGCGTTGCCGCCGAGGATGTTGCGCTTGGCCTGCTCCTTCAGGAACGGCAGGTCGTAGATGCTCGACGGCAGGTCGAAGTCCCAGTGCGGATAGTCGGACGACCAGACGAGCTGGGTCTCGGCGTTGATCATCTTGAAGGTCGCTTCCAGGATCGAGAGGTCGTCCGGCATTTCCATCGGCTGCGACGAGTAAAACATCTCCCGCATGTATTCGCTCGGCTTGCGCTTGAGCGACGGACAGTCCGACGTGCGCATCATGTAGGAGTGGTCGAGCCGCTGCATCAGGCAATAGGCCCAGGTGAGGCCGCTCTCGATCCACATCACCTTGAGCTTGGGGAAGCGCTCGGGCAGGCCGTTGATGACCCAGTTGGTCATGTGGATCATGTTGAACCACATGAAGCCGAGCGAATGCACCGAGATGAAGCGGTTGGTCATCTGCAGCGCGCGGTCGTCCCAGCTATAGGCGGCGTGGAACGAGATCGGCTTGCCCATCTCCTCCGAGCAGCGCATAGGTCTTCATGTAGGCGTTGTCGTGCACCGGCTTGTAGCGCGGCGACGTCACCATGAAGCCGACGACGCCCTTCTTGTCGCCGAAGTCCTTGACGGTGCGGTAGGCCGCCTCCGGATCGTTGAACGGCAGATAGAGCATCGAGACGATGCGCGGCTCGTGCGCGAGAATGCGCTCGCACAGCCAGCGGTTATAGGCGCGGCAGAGCGCGGTCTCGACCTCGACCTGCGGATGCAGGCCGAGGAACAGCATCGGCGTCGGGAACAGGCAGGCATAGTCGACGCCCATCGCGTCCATCCATTCCTTGGTCATGTCGATGTCGCGATGCTTGTCGCCGCGGCGGCTTGTAGTGCTTGCGCAGATTGTGCCGCGTGATGCGGCCGGAAAGGCCCTGATAGCCGACCTGGCTGTTGAGGAAGGCCGAGCGGCCGCCGCGGGCGATCGACTCCATCGCCTCCATCTTGATCACCGGGCTTTCGATGTAGCTGTAGACTTCCTTGTAGTGCTCGTTCTCGTAGTGGTGCGAGTCCACGTCGACGATCAGGAAGTCCTGATAGTTGCGCTGCCGCGCCTGCTGGCTCGCGTGCTCGAGCGACTTCGTCTCGGTGAACTCGTTGTGGTTCAGATTGCGGACTTCTTCGCGGACCATGTCCATGGGCGTGTCCTCATTGTTCCTGTTCGTTTGCGCGGGGTGTTATTTGAATCACGCGCTAGACCACGACGAAGATGTCGTCGCCGCGCCGCACCACCTCGTATTTGCGCAGCTTCAGCTTGCGGTCGCCGGCGCATTCGCCGGTCTTGATGTCGTACTCGTAGCCGTGCCACGGGCAGACGAAGTGCAATTCGTCGCGAGAAGGTCTGGCCCTCATAGGTGCGGTCGGCGTCGATGATGTCCACCACCTTGTTGACCAGGATGCCCTCGCAGGCCGGGCCGCCGGCGTGGACGCAGTAATTGCTGTAGGCGTAATAGGACGCCGTCCTTGAAGAACACCCCGACCTCGTGCTTGCCGGAGACGACGATCCGGCGGTCTCCGTCCTTGAGGTCGGTGGCTTTGGCGACGAAACACTCGGGCATTTCCGGACTCTCCTTGGCGCTTTGGAACCACCTTAATCTGGTCGCCGCCCGCCGGAAATGGGTTTTGTGCGCAGCGCAAAACCAGACCTGCATAGCAGGTCCACAGCTAAGGCTGAGATCTGGGGAAGAGCTTCGGTTAGCGCCTTAACCAGCGCCCAACGCGACCGCAACATGGTAGGTGGCAAAGGCCGCGATATAGGCCAGCACCAGCATGTAGGCGAAGGTCACCCACATCCATCGCCAGCCGCCGGTTTCACGCTTGATGACGGCCAGCGTGGAAGCGCACTGCGGCGCGAAGATGTACCAGGCCAGCACCGCCAGCGCGGTGGCGAGACTCCACTTGTTGGCCAGCGCCTGCCCGATCTGGTCGGCCGCTTCCTTGCCGCCTTCGATGGCGTAGACCGTGCCGAGCGCGGCGACCGCAACCTCGCGCGCCGCCATCCCCGGGATCAAGGCGACGTTGATCTGCCAGTTGAAGCCGACAGGTGCCAATATCGGCTCAAGGGCGTGGCCGATCATCGCCGCCAGGCTGTAGTTGATGTCCGGCTCGGTCGCGCCCTCGGGAGGACGCGGAAACGACGCCAGGAACCAGATCAGGACCATCATCGAGAAGATCGTGGTCCCCGCGCGCACCAGGAAGATCTTGGCGCGCATGAACAGGCCGATCGCAACGCTCTGCAGGCGCGGCAGCTTGTAATCCGGCAACTCGAGCATGAACGGCGGCGTCGGATGCTCACGCCACACGAAGTGATTGGAGACGAACGCGACGGCGAGCGCACTGAAGATGCCGATCGCATAGAGCCCGAACATCACCAGTCCCTGGAGGCCGATGCCGAGCCCGACGCTGGTCTTGGGAATGAAGGCCGCAATGATCAGCGTGTAGACCGGAAGGCGGGCCGAGCAGGTCATCAGCGGTGCGACCAGGATCGTCGTCAACCGATCCCGGGATCGTCGATGGTGCGCGTCGCCATGATGCCCGGAACCGCGCAGGCGAAGCTCGACAACAGCGGGATGAAGGCACGGCCGGACAGGCCGGCGCTGCCCATGATGCTGTCCATCAGGAACGCGGCGCGGACCATGTAGCCCGGTGCTTTCAGCAGCAGGATGAAGAAGAACAGGATCAGGATCTGCGGCAGGAACACGATGACGCTGCCGACACCGGAAATCACGCCGTCTGACGAAGCTCTGCAGCAGGCCCGCCGGAAGGGCGTCGTGCCCAGCACCGCCGAGCGCATCGAAGCCCGCCGCGATCAGGTCCTTGACCGGCTTCGCCCAGGCGAACACCGCCTGGAACATCACGAACAGGACCGCGAGCAGAATGACCAGCCCGGCGACCGGATGAAGCAGGACAGCGTCGAGCTTTCCGGTCAGCGTGTCAGGCGCCGGCTGAGCGACGGCGACGCGCAGAATCCGATCCGCTTCGCGCTGGGCCGCGCGCAACTCGCTCGCCGACGGGGGCTGCCATGAATTCTCTCCTGGCGCTGCCGTCTGGGCGGCAGCCATCTCGTCCATGTGGCGCAGCAGGTCTTCGGTGCCGCCGCGGCGAACCGCGACGGACGTGACCACAGGGACTCCCAGTTCGGCCGAGAGCTGCTTGAGATCAATCTTGACGCCGCGCCGTGTCGCGATGTCGAACATATTGAGGACGAGCATCATCGGCCGGCCGACGCGCTTGAGCTCGATCACCAGTCGAAGCGCCAGTCGCAGGTTGGTGGCATCGGCCACGCACAACAACAGGTCGGGCTTCGGCTCAGTGGCCAATCGGCCGAGCACGAAATCGCGCGTGATCTCCTCGTCCGGGCTGCGGCCGCGCAGCGAGTAGGTTCCGGGCAGGTCGATCAGATTGACGCTGCGGCCGGCGGGCGTCTGCAATGCCCCGGCTTTGCGCTCGACAGTCACACCCGGGTAGTTGGCCACTTTCTGGTGGCTCCCGGTCAGGGCGTTGAACAGCGCGGTCTTGCCGCTGTTCGGTGTCCCGATCAGCGCCAGATGCCACGTGCTCAATCCCTCAACCGCGGTCATTCGGACTCCGCCGCTGGAGTAACGATGATGGCCATGGCCTCGCGCCGCCGCAGCGCAATCGTGACGCCATCGACGCGCACCGCGATCGGGTCGCGGCCGAAGCAGGCCTTCATGCAGGACTTCGACGGCAGCACCCTCGACGAAGCCAAGCTCAATCAGACGGCTCTCAAGATCCTCGACGGGCCGGTCGGACCCATTGCCGGAATGATCGGCCCCGTTGGTCGATTGAACTGCGCTGATGCGACCTTTGAATCCCAACTGGACGGAACCCAACGGGCACGCGGATAGCGCTAGCTTCTCTTCATTGTCGATCATGGCCTGCTTCGGCCGTGTGCCTATATGTGGGGTCCTTTGTGGCAGCTTGGCAGTCCGCGTCAACTGGGAGCGGTCAAATCAGCTTAGAATAGCTTTAAGTTTGGTGCCGGGTTGAGCCGGATCAAAAACCGCTCGCTTACAGCCAAGTGCGTCGCGACCTCACCGGAACGGGATGCCACTTGTGGTGACCAGAGCCGCCGCCTCAATCCTACTGTTGGACACCTCGATATTGCGTTGCACATGTGAGCCTCATGGGCTCGCGACCTTGAGCAGGTCGCGGACATGGGCCACGACCTCCGGCGGCGTTTCGATGGTCTCACGGATGATGCGTTCCGCATCCTGCCAGGTCCTCGGCTCGAGCCGTTGGCTGGTGCGCGCGACCTCGGCCACGAAGACGGGATCGCGCACCATGGTGGCGAATGCCTCGCGCAGCGCGGCCAGCCGCTCTGCCGGCACCCCAGGCGGCACCAGCAGCATCTTGCCCGGAATGCGGGCGAGCGCCAGAAACCGAAACGCCGCCTGGTCGATCGGCGTCGGCGCCAGCTCCTGCAGCAGCGGCACGTCGGCGAACTGCGCGGGCCGCGCGTCATAAAGCTGGGCCAGGTGGTTGAAACGCCCCTCCGCCACCCATTGCGGCCGGCCCTCCAGGATAGCCTCGAAAGCGCCTGACACACCGTCAAGCTCGCCGCGCTCCATCGAGAGCAATATCTCCGCCATGGTCTTGTAGCCCGGGATGATCCGGATGCGCGTGCCGAACAGCCGGTTGAGAATGCTGGGCAGGTAGTACTGGCCGGAGGTCGTGCCGGTCGCACCGAACACGACCGGGATACGCCGCGCATCGTCGAGGCTCGCCACGCCGGTGCGCTTGAGAACGCTGATGAGAGCGGTCTCGCCGCGGCCGACCGAGCCAAGCACGCCGAACCGCCGCGCGTCGAAGCGGATCGACTGTCGTCGGATTGCATCGCCTGGCTCATCGGGACGTTGTCGTACATCACCGCAATGACGGTGCCGTCCTTGGGCGCGACGTTATAGAGGTGATTCATCTGCCGCAGCCCGGCCGCGCCTGGCATCGACACCGCAATGCCGCCGGGACGGCCCGGCAGATGACGCGGCAGATGCTCGGACACGAGCCGCGTCACCGTCGCGTAGAGCCCGCCCTCTGCGAACGCGCTGGTGAACTGAATGGCCTTGCCGCGGAAGAACGCAGCCTCTTCGGCGCCGGCCGGCAGGATTGCCAGCAGCCACGCGGTCATAACGATGCCAGTGACCTTCGGCATCGAGGCGATCAGTTGCTGCGCTGCGACGCAATGAATCGCGGATCGCCGTCGCCAGCTCGGGCCGCCCCTGGATTCCGGTTGGTCCGGTATGGGAGACGCCCTCGAGCAGCACGAACTTCATGTCGGGCCGCAGCCGCTTGAGCTCCTGCATCTCCTTGAGCGTGTGATCGAGCGTGCCGACGATCCCGAGTGTCGGCACCTTGACGGCGCGCATCTGCTCGGCCGTGACCGCCTGGTCATGGTAGCCGCGCAGCGATGCGGCGACGGAAAGCTGGTCGAAATCCGGGTCAGCCCGGCACTGCGCCTCTCGCCGGCGATATTCCTCCTCGGTCGGCTTGGCGTTCGGCGGCGCCTGCCGATAGAGCCGGCTGCGGCTGATGCAGCTCTTCTCGATCTCGGAGGCCTCGACCTCGATGCGCGGATCATTCGCGGCCTCCGGCGATCGCCCGGCTCCGGCCGCCTGAGTAGCCGTGAGGAAGCGCTGCGGAGCCAGCGTGAGCAACTGCGCCACGGTGCTGGAGCCGAGCGAGAAGCCGACGATATGGGCGCGATCGAGCTTGAGCGCGTCGAGCAGGCGCGGAACATCGAGCGCCTGCTGCCGGCCATAGGCCTTGGGGTCGTGCGGCTTGCTGCTGCGGCCGGAACCGCGGGCGTCAAACGCGATGACGCGAAAATCCTTCTCCAGGTTGGCCACAACGCCGGTGCGGACCCAGCTCTCCAGGCTCGACGTGCCGCCATGCAGCAGCACGATCGGCTCGCCCTTGCCGCGGTCGATGTAGTGGATCTTCACGCCGTCGAACTCGGCGTATTTGCCGTCGTCGGCGGCAAGCGCCTGGGTCGACGCGAGGCAAACGAGCGCCGCGGCAATTGCGACATGGAGTTTCATTGTCTGCTTCCTCGGCATTCAAAGGGGGCCTAGCAACTCCGCCCATGATTCACGATCATGGGTCCGTATTCCAGAGGTAACAGCACCCATGACCACACTCGTGACCGGCGCCGGACTGATCGGCACAGCCTTCGCCCAGAACGCACTCGCGCGCGGCGAGCAAGTGGTGTTCGTCGATCCCGAGCCGCGCGCCGATTTCCTGCGCCTGAAGCTTGGCGAGAAGGGCTATACGGCCGTGCGCAAGGACGTGCGCGACCTGCCGGGCCTGCTCGAGACCATCAAGGCGCACGGCGCCGAGACCGTAGTGCACACCGCGGGGCTGATCGGCAACCGGGTCCAGCAGTCGCTCAACGCGGCCTTCGACATCAATCTCGGCGGCACCCGCAATGTCGCGGAAGCCGCGCGCCTCTCCGGCGTGCGCCGGCTCGTGCACATCTCAACCTTCGGGGTCTATGACCGCCGGCGCGAGGCCAATGCGCCGATCACCGAGGATTTCCCGCGCGGCGGCGCGCGCGGCTACGGCAACTACAAGGGTGCCAAGGAGCTGATCCTGGAAGCCTACGCGGCCGCGTTCGGATTCGAGCTGATCATGCTGCGACCCGCCAACGTGTTCGGGCTCGGACATTTCTGGTCGGGCTCGAGCGGCGGCCAGAAGATGCACAACCTGATCGTGGCCGGCCTCGACGGCACGCGCGCTCGCATTCCGGCGTCCGAAACCATGGCGAACGAGTACATCTACGCCAAGGACGTCGGGCGCGCGGTCGATCTCGCCGCGACGGTGGCGATGCCGAAGCAAATTGCGTTCAACATCGGCAACGGCGTGGTCACGCCATTCGAGGAGCTGCTCGCGGCCGTCAAGGAGCTCTGTCCAGGCTTGAGCTACGAGGTCGAGCCGGGCGAAGCTCCGCACTCCAAGCTTGCACCGCTCGATCTCTCGGCCGCCAAGCGCGACCTCGGATGGGAGCCACGCTTCACCATCGCGTCGGCCTTCGCGGACTATCTGGCCGAGCTGAAGGCCGCGCGGGCGCAGACACGATAGACGACTCAACTTTGCGGTCTCCGTTCGTCCCCGCGGAAGCGGGGACCCAGGAACCAAGCGCATCAAGTCTAGCTAAGTCCAAGTCTAGCTAAGTCTGGGCCCCCGCTTCCGCGAGGGCGTACGGAAAGTGGTGAACTCACCCGCATCAGCCGAGCCGTTGTCGAGATTCTGGAAGCGCGCCACGTGCTCCAATGTGAGCTCGTGCCGCAGCAGATCCATGATGACCCGATCATATCGGATGCCATTCATCACGACGGCATCGCGAAGCCTTCCCACCAGCTTGAAACCGAGGCGCTCATAGACGCGGATCGCCCGTCGATTGTATCCGTTGACTTCCACTTTGATGCTGTGAAGGTTTCGAAAAAAGAAGCCGTATTCGCAAATGAGACGAGTAGCCTCGGTGCCAAGGCCTTTGCCCCAATGCTCGCGCTCACCAATTCCGACAAACAGGGTGGCGGTCATGACACGCAAGATATCATACAGGCCGCCGAAGCCGATCAGTTGACCGGTTGAGAGCAGAAGCACTGCAAATTCGACACTGTCGTCCCGCATGCGCGCGTGCTTGTCATAGAACTCCTGACGCATCTCCAGGGAGTGCGCTTCGCCTGGGGTACCCACGCGTGCGGTGAACTCAAGGTCCTGGTTCCAACGGGCGATCGCCGGAACATCCTCCTTGAGCATGAGCGCCAGCCCCACCTTGTGCCCTTCAAGAAGGATCGCGCGGCGATCCTTCGGTCGTTCAGCGTCGATCAATGACATGGTCCCCTCCTGCACGCCGGACTGTGCGGCAGCGTCGGGCCGGGCGCTGTGACTGGCATCACAGACAGGCGGTTTACCGTGACGCGCGAGGATCGTGCCGGGATAGGCCTGCGGCACCGTTTCCGATCCACAGCTCAAGCAGATAGGCTAGGCTTCGATTGATTGGAGATTGACGCCATGAAGCATTTGTTTGCGCTCGTCATCGCGGCAGCGATCGCGCTGAGCGCCCTGCCCGCCCCGGCACAGAACTATCCATCGAAGCCGATCAAGATCATGGTGTCGACATCAGCAGGCGGCGCGACCGACATCATGGCTCGCATCCTCGGCCACCACATCACGACCAAGACCGGCCAGCCGCACGTGATCGACAACCGCGCCGGCGCGAGCGGCAATCTCGCCATGGAGGTCGTCGCCAAAGCAGCACCAGACGGCTACACGCTCGGCTTCGCCAACACCGGCAACATCACAATCAATCCGTATCTGTTCAAGTCGATGAGCTTCGATCCGCTCAACGACCTCATTCCGGTCGGGCCGGTCGGCACGGTGCCGCTGTTTCTAACGATCAACAGCAAGGTGCCGGCAAAGACACTCGCCGAGTTCATCGCCTACGCCAAGGCCAATCCCGACAAGGTGAGCTACGCCGGCGCCGGCGTCGGCACCACGCCCGACCTCACCGGCGGCGAGTTCGCCCGCCGCGCTGGGCTCGACAAGCTCGTGGTAGTACCATTTCGCGGCACCGCACCCGCAACCGCGGCCGTGATCGGCGGCGAGGTACAAGTCACATTCGTATCGATGGGACCGCATATCGAGTTTGTGCGCAACGGCACGCTGCGGGTGCTCGCGGCTGCGACGCCCACCCGGCGGCCCTACGTGCCGGACGTTCCGACCTTCGCCGAGCAAGGCTTACCGGCCTTCGAGATGTCGACCTGGTTTTCGCTGTTCGCGCCCAAAGGCACACCCAAAGAGATCGTCGACCAGCTCAACCTCTATACCCGCGAGGTGCAGGCCGAGCCCGAAGCCCGCAGGCGGCTCGAGGCAACCTTCATCGATCCGTTGACGCTTACGCAAAACGAGTTTGCCGCCCTGGTGAAGGCCGACGCCGTCAAGTACGAGCGGATCGTGCGCGAGCAGGGCATCAAGCTCGAGTGACGGTCACGCCCGGAGCACCGCGGTATCGTAACCCATAGTTTTCAACCGGTCGCAGCGGATTGTTTGACAAGAGGTGAAAGATTGGCCTTAACTAATGGGCTCTGGCGTCCCCCGGCAATCTCCCGCAGGCTTTCCATGCCAAAGCTCAAGAAATTCAGGCCAACCTGCATCCGGCAGTGGCGCCACTATCGCGGCCTGACGCTCGAGACCGTGGCCGAGCGCATCGACATGACCCCCGGTCTGGTGTCGCTGGTGGAGCGGGGCCTGCGCGGCTACACCCAGGATACGGTCGAGGCGCTTGCTTCCGCGATGCGGACCGACCCGGCCGGCTTGCTGACGCGAGACCCGACCGATCCGAACGCGATCTGGGGACTCTGGGACAAGGCCAAGCCCGCCCAGCGCAAACAGATCACGGAGGCGGCGATCAAGGTCGTGAAAGGCCGCTCCAATGTCGTGAAAGGCCGCATCGCGAAGGGCCGCTCCAACGCCCGCAAGCGTGGCCACCGTTAGACAGCGCTCCGACTCCCTCGAGCCTTGCTGCCAGCCGTTCCCGCCAGCAGCTTCTTCACCATCCGCCTAAAGCTGCGCTTAACGCTGACCGCGCCGATAGCCGGCTCGGGTTTTGCGCTATACTGCGCGCTAGAGCGAGATGAGCTGAGTTTGAATCGCCTGTTAATTCCGTTCGTTCCCGCGGAAGCGGGGACCCAGTTTTTGGCCGAGTTCTCGGCCCCTGGATTCCCGCTTTCGCGGGAATGAGCGGAGATTGGTTCAATGGCGGTGCAAACCCAAATTCAATCCGCTCTAGCGGAGAAAGAAGCGTGAACATCATCGACAAGACCGAGAGCAAGACCGCCATCGATTTCGAGCGCTACCGGCTGCGGCGCTTCATCGACGAGCTGCCGCCCGAGGAGATCGACACCAGCGCCGAGCCGATCGATCTTGCCGACGGTCGCGCAGGCGCTCGACGGCAATCCGCGCGCCGTGCTGCTTCCGCGCCGTCGGGCCGGAGCGCCACGAGCTCGTCGGCAACGTCACCGGCAGCCGCAGCCGCATCGCGCGCGCCTTCGGCGTCGCGCCGCGACGAGCTGTTGCAGGAGGTGCAGCGGCGGCTGCGCAACAAGCCCGAGCATCGTCGAGGTCGCGCGCGCGGAAGCGCCGGCGCAGGAGATCGTGCTCACCGGCAGCGACGCCGACCTCACCGCGCTGCCGGTGCATCTGCAGCACGGCGCCGACGGCGCGCCCTACATCTCGGCCTCGACCGATTTCGTGGTCGATCCCAAGACCGGCTGGACCAATGTCGGCATCCGCCGCCTGATGCTGCGCGGCCGCACGCGAGGCGGGCGTCGACCTCAACTCGCCGAGCGATCTGCGCGCGATCTACGAGGCGAGCGCGGCGGCCGGCAAGCCGCTGCCGGTCAGCTTCGTGGTCGGCTCGCATCCGATCGATCATCTCGCCGCCGTGATGCGGCTGCCGATCGACGATCTCGCGCTGATCTCCTCGCTGCGCGACGCGCCGCTGCCGGTGGTCAAATGCGTGACCAACGACGTGCGCGTGCCGGCCGACGCCGAATGGGTGCTGGAAGGCTATCATCGACGCGCGCGGCCACGTCGAGCCGGAAGGGCCCTATGGCGAGTTCCTCGGCTACTACGGCGCGGTCAAGCGCAACCCGGTGTTCCACCTCACCGCCATCACGCGCCGGCGCGACGCGCTGTTCCAGACCTCGACCATCGGCGGCAAGTGGCTCTCGCGCACCGACACCGCGCAGCTCAACGGCGTGCGCACCGAGGTGATGGTCTGGCGCGCGCTCGAAACCGCGGTGCGCGAGCCGCTCGCGGTCCACGCCACGCCGTCGAGCGGCGGCATGTACACGCTGCGCGTCGCGCTGCGCCAGCGCGTGCCGGGCGAGGCGCGCAACGCCATCGCGGCCTGCTTCGGCGCGCTCACCAACGTCAAGCACGTGTTCGTGGTCGATCCCGACATCGACATCTTCTCCGACGAGCAGATGGACTGGGCGTTCGCGACCCGCTTCCAGGCCGACCGCGACCTCGTGGTGATGGACGGCATGCGCACCGTGCCGATCGACCCGTCGCTGATGGGCAGCCGCGTCGGCGCCAAGGCCGGCTTCGACCTGACCTGGCCGGTCGGCGCGGCCGCCCAGCTGGAGATGCGGGTGCCGGAGCCGCCGCGCTTCGAGGGCAAGCGCTTTCCCTCGATCGAAGCCGCGCTCGCCGACGGGCCGAAATTCTTCGAGGACCTGATGGGCGCGGTCGGCAGCCGCGACGGCCGCGAGATCGTGCGCGCGCTCGAAGCGCTGCGCGCAAAGGTCGCGCTCGACCGCGACGCCGACGGGCGCTATTTCATCAAGACAAAATGCATCTGTTCGGGAGACGCCCATGATCGCGCCAATGATCGCCATTCTCAAACGCGCCGCTGCTCGCGGCGCTCGCGCTCGCCGCCGGCGCGTGCGCCGCGCAGGCGCAGGAAACCACGATCAAGATCGGCCTGGTGAAATCGATCTCGAACGTCGCCAACCTGTGGGCGATCGAGAAGGGCTACTTCCGCGAGGTCGGCATCAAGCTCGAGGTCGAGGACCTCGACACCTCCGCCAACGTGCTGGCGCTGCTGGCGCAGAACCAGCTGCAGATCATCGAAGGCGGCATCTCGGCCGGCTACTTCAACGGCATCGAGAAGAACCTGCCGATCACCATCGTGATGGACCGCGTGTCGAGCCCGCTCGGTCACAACCTGATGCTGCGGCCCGACCTCAAGGGCCAGATCACCCGGCTCGCGCAGCTCAAGGGCAAGACCATCGCCACCAACGGCGCCGGGCTCGGTCTCGACCTACGAGGTCGGCAAGATGCTGGAGACCGACGGGCTCACCATCGCGGATGTCGACGTCAAGGTGCTGCCGTTCCCCAGATGGCGATCGCGTTCGCGCAACAAGGCGATCGACGCCGCCATCGTCATCCCGCCCTTCACCTCGCAGTTCCTCGATCAGCGGCCACGCGGTCGCCTTCAAGGATCCCGACGATCTCGTCAAGCCGCACCCGATGACGATCGCGGTCAGCATGATCAACACCGACTGGGCGAAGGCGAACGACGCAGGTCGTGCGCAACTATTACGCCGCCTATCTGCGCGCCGTGCGCGACTACTGCAACGCCTATCACGGCGGCAAGGACCGCGCCGCCATGATCGACCTCCTGATCAAGACCGGCACCGAGAACCGGCCGCGAGCTCCTGCACAAATATCCCTGGCCGGCGCGCAACCCGAACGGCGCGATCAACACCGAGAGCATGCTCGACATGCAGGCCTGGTACGTCAAGAGCAAGATGAGCAGCCCAGCAGTTTCCGGCCGAGCGGCTGGTGCAGACACGAGCTACATCCGCGAGGCGGTCGAGAAGCTCGGGCCGTTCGAGCTGGAGAACAAGGACAGCAAGCTGCGCGGGCTGCCGGTGAGGCGTGCCGGCCAGCTTGGCGCACCGACGATGATATTCAGCCTGCACGCATGGCGCTCTCGCCGCCGCACTCGCGCTGCATTGCTCCCGTCGGCGCAGGCGCAGGAGCAGACCGTGCGGTCGGCAGGTGCGCTCGATCGCGTCGCTCGCGACCATGATCGCGGTCGAGAAGGGCTACTTCCGCGAGGCCGGCATCAAGGTCGAGATGACCGATCTCGACACCTCGACCGACTCGCTCGCGGTGGTCGCGCAGAACCGGCTGCAGATCGTCGAGGGCGGGCTGTCGGCCGCCTATTTCAACGCGGTCGAGAAGAACCTGCCGGTCACCGTCGTGGTCGATCGCGTGAGCTCGCCGCTCGGCCACAAGCTCCTGGTGCGCACCGACCTGAAGGACCAGATCAAGAGCGTCGCCGCAGCTCAAGGGCCGCCCGCTCGCCAGCAATTCGCGCGGCTCGATCACCAACTACGAGATCGGCAAGATCCTGGAGACCGTCGGGCTCGGCTTCAAGGACGTGGACCTGAAGTTCATTCCGTTCCCGCAGGTTGCGCATCGCGTTCGCCAACAAGGCGATCGACGCCGCCTTCGTGATCCCGCCATTCGCGGCGCAGATCGTGGAGCGCGGCCTCGGCGTCGTGGTCGCCGATCCCGACGATTTCGTCACGCCGCATCCGCTGACGATCGCGGTCAATTTCATCAACACCGACTGGGCGGCGAAGAACGACGAGCTGGTGAAGCAGCTACTTCGTCGCCTACATGCGCGGCGTGCGCGACTATTGTCAGGCCTATCATGGCGGTCCCAACCGCGCCGAGGTGATCGACCTCGCGATCCGCAGCGGCATCGAGCGGCGGCCGAGATGCTGCACAAACTATCCCTGGCCGGCGAGCAACGCGGACGGCCGCATCAACGTCGCCAGCATGCTCGACATCCAGGCCTTCTTCGTGAAGGAGGGCCTGTCGCTGCGCAATCTTCCGGCCGAGCGGCTTGTGACCGAGAGCCTACGTCGAGCACGCCAACCGGACGCTCGGTCCGTTCGTGCTCGCCAACGAGGGCAGCACGCTCGCCGGGCTGCCGCTAGTCTCCGATATTGGGCAGGAGCGAGCCGCGATTGCGGCCTGCTCCCTCTCCCGAAGGGAGAGGGGTGGGGTGAGGGGTTACAAACTATCGAGAGGTCCGAACCCCCTCACCCCCACCCTCTCCCGCGTTGGGCAGAGGGAGCCCGCCGTGCCGTAGTCATAGGCCGGGCCACAATACACACGCAGGACAGATGCTCGGTTTTCTCCCTCGTCATTTCGTGTGATAGGGTGCCGCGGCTTTTCTCGGGGGAATGCTGCATGAACGTTGGGCGGCGCGGCGCCGCGATCGAGATCGCTGGCCTGCGCAAGGAATATGTCAGCGGCCAGGGCCGCGTGCTGGCGCTCGACGACCATCGACCTCACCATCGCGGCGGGCGAGTTCCTGTGCATCGTCGGCCCGTCGGGCTGCGGGAAGTCGACGCTCTGCGCATCCTCGCCGGACTCGACACCCAGAGCGCAGGCAGCTTCACGGTCGAGGCCGGCGGCTGGTCGGTCGAGAACGCCATGGTGTTCCAGGAGAGCGGGCTGTTTCCCTGGATGAGCGTCGAGACCAATGTCGGCTTTGGTCTGATGACGCGCGGCGTGCCCGGTGCCGAGGCGAAGCAGCGCGTCGAAGCAGCGCTCAAGCTTGTGGGCCTGACCAAATTCCGCCGCCACTACCCGCACCAGCTCTCCGGCGGCATGCGCCAAAGGAGCGCGATCGCGCGCGCCTTCGTCACCGATCCCGCAATGCTGCTGATGGACGAGCCGTTCGCAGCGCTCGACGCGCAGAACCGCGTCATCCTGCAGACCGAGCTGGTGCGCATCTGGCACGAGACTCGCAAGACCGTGATCTATGTCACGCACTCGATCGAGGAGGCGCTCCTGATGGGCGACCGCTGCGTGATCATGACCGCGCAACCTGGCCGTATCAAACAGATCATCGACGTCCCCTTCCCGCACCCGCGCGACCTGATCAAGCTGTCGGCGGCCCCGGAATTTGGCGCGCTCAAGCTCGACATCTGGCACGTGCTGGAGGAAGAGGTGACGCGGGCGCGGGCGGAGCTTGAGCTATGAACGCAATATCGGCAAAGACGCGCGACCGGCTGCTCTACTGATCTCGCCGCTGCTGTTTCTCGCGCTCTGGCAGCTACTGCTGATGGCAGGGCTCGGTGACCGCCGCTTCATCCCTGCGCCAACGGACATCGCGGTCCGGTTCTGGCAGCTCGTGCTGAGCGGCGAGCTCGCGATGCATACCGGCGTGACGCTGCTGCGGGTGTTCGGCGGCTTCTTCATCGGCGCCATCCCGGGCGTCGCCTGCGGGCTCCTGATGGCGATGTTCCGCCCGGTGCGCTACATGATCGATCCGCTGATCGCGGCGCTGTTCCCGATCCCGAAGATCGCGCTGATGCCACTCCTTCTGCTCGCCTTTGGCTTCGGCGACGCGTCGAAGATCGCGCTCGTCGCCATCGCGGTGTTCTTCCCGGTGTGCGTGAACACCTATGTGGGCGCCGCCAATATCGAGAAGATCTACTGGGATGTGGCCAAGAACTATGGCGCCAGCCAGACCGTGATGTTCACCCGCATCGTATTCTTCGGCGCGCTGCCGACGGTGTTCGCGGGCATCCGCATCGCGGTTGCGGTCTCCTTCATCGTGCTGGTCGCGGCCGAGTTCGTCGCCACCAAGTCCGGCCTCGGCTACCTGATCTGGAATTCCTGGGAGCTCCTGCAGGTCGACATCATGTTCTGCGGCATCGTGACCATCGGCATCCTCGGGCTGATCACCTCGGCGCTGCTGCAGGAGCTCGAGCGCAAGATCATTCCGTGGAAGGCAGAGTGACGTCACTTGTGCGTCAACTGCCCGACGAGGTCGCTGATGACACAGCTGCTGGTGTTCAGATCCAGGTTCTTGCTGGCCTGGCGCGGGCCTTGCTTGCGTTCACAGGGATTGAGCTCGCCGGTCTGAAACTGGATCAGGTAGCGCGTGACATCCGAGAGGCTCCAGCCCAGCGGCAGCGGATAGCCGTACTCTTCCAGCTTGACCTTCAGCACCGCTCCTGACTGCGCCGCGGCCTTTGCGAAATCAGCCTGGTCGGCCCGCCCGACCTCGATGTAGCCGCGCGCCTCGCTGGCATTGAGCATGGTCCTGATCGGATCGAGCGCCTCGTTGAGCCCATCCGCCGTCTCCGATGCGAAGCCACCCGAGGTCAGTATGACGAGCTTGATATCGACCTTCAGATCGCCCTGATTGATGATGTTTTGCAGTGAATGCGCCAGGTCGAGCGCCGTGGCGACGCCGGAGCTTTCAAAATACCCGCCGTCGCTCAACTTGGTCACGCTCTTCTCGGGCGACGTACATTCGCCCGTCTCCGAAGGGTCGTAGTACCATCCCGATGGCGTAATCCATGGGAAGCGCGCGCTCAACACCGCCGCGGTGCTGAGCGGCAAAGACTTAACCTTGCCCTCATGCGTCGCGCTCGCCGACGTGCAACTGACCGGAAAAAATCTCAGGTCGGTCAGCCCTTCGAATTTAAACGGCGAGATCAGCCGGCGTCGCCCGGTATCGACCTCGGTTGTGTTCAGGATCAGCGCTGGCGTGAACAGCGACTTGTCGAACCCTTGCGGCCACAGCGACAAGAACGGCTCCGCCATGGTGTTGGCGGTCTTGCTCTGCACGCGCGGACCATACAAATCGTTGCGGGTCACGCTGCGCTCCCATGACGCCTCCAGACCATGCTCCAGAGCGCGCGCCCGATCGAAGATCTCGACCCGCACGGGTAAGAACTGCTGCAGCAGATCCGGGAAAAGCCACATCGCCTGCAGCGGCGACCAGAAATCGTCATCCAGGATCTGGACCGCGCTAATCGCGGGGTCCTCGCCACTGCGATCCGTGCACCCTGTGTCCGGGATCTTGACGCCGCCGCGTTGCTCGGCGTCCTTCATCGCGGCAGCAAAGGCCGCGGCCCCGACGCTGCCGCCGGACACGCCGCTGATGGCAAAGAGATGATGGGCGAAATTCGGACACCGCGCCTGCATGTAGCTCAGGAAATGGGCGGCGTGCATCGCCGCATAGCTGCCACCTCCTTGTGCCGCCACGATGTAGACAGGATATCGCCCAGAGAATTTCGATTGATCCGTGCGGGCCTGCAACCAATTACGAAAGGTGTCTGGCAGATCAGGCATTGCCGGTGCCGTCTGGGCAAGATACGGCACGCGCCTCACGCGATGATTGTTGGCGAAATCAAACAGCGAGAAAACAACAGCGACGGTCGCAAGCGCCCAGACCACAAGGCGTCCGACTCCGCCGGACTGCACGGCCAGAAAATTCACAATAACAAGGCTCAGCGCCGCAAACAGCAGCAGAGTGGGCACAGCCGAGATGCGTGTCGCGGCTGCTCCCGACTGAAACGCATAAAGGGCGCACAGCCCGAGGAAGATGATGGCGGCAGCGAGAGCCACATAGCCATTCGACATGACGCGGCCAACTGCATCGGCGCGCTTCGAATTTTCCAATCGACTGAGAAGGAAAACAAGGAGCAAGCCCAGCAGAACGAAGAAGACAGCTCCTCCGAGCAGAATGATGTTGTAGCTCGCGATCTTCTCCGCCCAGTCGACTGCGGCCGTATGCGCGAGTGCAGGATCGAATCCGCTGTCCAGCAGATTGGCTTCCTTGATCCGCGCGAGCAGACCTTGGATCTTGCCGACGGCCTCCGTGTCGCTGCTGGCCGCATAGAACCCGACCGCCATGGCCAGGAATGGCAGACCGGCGAGAACCAAGCTGACAAATCGAAGCGCCCCGGGCGCAACTATGCTTTCCTTAGCTCCTGGATCGTCAAAATTCGCGCGGCACGACAGCCAAAGCAGGACGGAAAGCGCGATGAGGCCGCCCAGCGTGTAGAGCGACGTGGTGGCGGCGGACCAGAGCTCCGGATTGTCGGCTGTCAAGGGCATCGTTTGCAGCGCGGCGAGACGCTGTGCGAGCGCCCGGTGGATTTCCTGAAACTGCGCAGGCGCGAAAAGAACGTAGGAGGCCAGGACCGCCACAATGATCGGTATGAGATTCGTTTCAAACGCGGAGAAGACTCGCTCGATGTGCTTGCGCATGACGTGACCGATCGATTGTTCAACAACTGGGCTTAGGGACGTGCAGAGGGGCTATCTGACGCAGAAGACCTTTGCGCGTTCGCATCTCGCTGCGATAGCGCAGATATTGTCCATCAGCGGCTTGCACTTGTCGGGTTGGGAGGGGGCGCGTGTATTGCACTTGAAGGCCGTATACTGGAGATACAATGTGTTGGCCTGCTCACCGCAGGACAGAATCCTTTGGGCCAACACAATACGGCCTGGCTCCGTTTCAGCTTGCGCAAGATGTGAAAAGGCAAGAGAAACCAATGTCAAAGCAAGCAGAACAACTGCCCGCATCGCAGTGCTCCGTGTACTCCATAACGATGATGCAAGAACACGCACAACGTCTGAAGCGATAGCAGAAATTAAATCTTTGCGCAACGACGCATGATCAGCAGCACGATGCATCACGGTACAAGATGTACGTGCGTTCACATTGTCAATGCTCGCACACGTCAATGCTCGCGCAGACCTGACCACGCGTTGTCCGTCAAGTCGGGCTGTGCCTCAACGAATTCAGTTGCATAGCCGTGTTGCCACGGAAAGCGTCCATCGCGATCCGTCCAGATCAGTTGCACGCAATCGAAATCGTCGCCGCAGTAGAACCAACGGCTCCAGCCCAGATGATCCTTGTAGTACCGCTTCGACACCGGCAGAAGCGCTGCGTGGCTATTCTCGAATATGCTGTCGATCGGCTCACCAATTGCGAAGCGCTCGCCCTGCTCCAGCGTTCGATAGATGTGCCAGAACGTGTCGTGGGCAGTCTCGCGCTTGAGCGCAAATGTAATGATCTCGGGAAAGTTGAGCTTGAGCCAGAAGCCCGTCGTGTAGCTGAAGCCGGGCCCTTCCTCGTCCCCGAACACTGCTGTACCGAACCAGCCATGCTCGCGAATCTGGGCGACGAATTTCTGCTCATGCTGATCGAGCTTCGCGGGGTCGACGTCCAGGGCTGTCAACATCGCCGCTTTCGATCCCACTTCGATGGCGCAGACGTTGCGCCGTCACCGCCCTGCCGCATAGCCCTGCATGCCGCGCGGATTGGCCGCCGCGCGCCGGTGGCGGCCGTCGCGCGCCGCGGTGGTGAGGCGGCCTTCCGACCAGTCGGCTTCGACCTCGACGACATGGCCGCGGCGGCGCAGCTCCTTGATCGTGTCGGGCGGCAGCCGGCCCTCGACCACGACCACGCCGGGCCGCGCCTCGCGCGGCCAGAATGACGACGCGAAATGCTCGGAGTGCCAGGCCGGCGCGTCGATCGCCTCCTGCAGGTTCATGCCGCAATGCACGTGGCGCAGAAAGAACTGCGCGGTCCATTGGTCCTGCTGGTCGCCGCCGGGCGAGCCCCAGGCTAGATAAGGCTCGCCGTCGCGCAGCGCGAGCGTGGGCGTGAGCGTGGTGCGCGGGCGCTTGCCGGGCGCGAGCGCGTTGGGATGGCCCTCCTCGAGCCAGAACTGCTGCGCGCGCGTTCCCAGGCAGAATCCGAGCTCAGGGATCACCGGCGAGGATTGCAGCCAGCCACCGGACGGCGTCGCCGATACCATGTTGCCGGCGCGGTCGACGATGTCGAAGTGCACGGTGTCGCCGCGCATCAAGCCGGAGCGCTCGAGCTTGGCGTTATCGATCGTGACCAGGCTCGGATCGACCGTGTCGTCATGCGTCCAGGCCGCGCCGCGGCCAACCGTCGGCTCGCCGGCGCCGGGCGCCGCGATGCGCTGACCGCCTGCAACGCGCAGATCGAGGCTCATGCCATAGCCCGGGATGCTGCCGGGCCGCTGCTCGAGCGAGGCACGCTCGCTGACAAGCTTGCGGCGCGCGGCGGTGTAGGCCTCGGACAGCAACGTTTCGCCCGGCACTTTCACGAAGTCTGGATCGCCGTAGAATGTGTCGCGGTCCGCGAACGCAAGCTTCGAGCACTCGACCACGGTGTGGATGAAGTCCGCGCTCGTCGGATCGGCGCCGTCGAGACCGAAGCCCTGCGCAAGCGCAAGCTGCTGCAGCATCACCGGGCCCTGGCTCCAGAAGCCGCCTTTGCAGACCGTGTAGCGGCCATATTGGTAGGTGACCGGCGCCTCGACGCGCGGTTGCCAGCGCGCCAAGTCGTCACCGGTGAGCACGCCGCGATGCCGCTCGCCGCTCGAATCCATCAGCTCCTGCGTACGGCAGAAGCGGTCGATCGCTTCCGCCACGAAGCCGTGCGACCACATCCGCCGCGCCGCTTCGATCTGCTTGTCGCGGTCGCCGCCCGCGCTCTCAGCCTCACGCAGGATGCGCGCATAGGTCTCCGCCATCGCGGTGTTGGCAAACAGCGAGCCGGCCGCCGGGACGTTGCCGCCCGGCAGATAGACCGCAGCCGAGGTCGGCCAGTGATCGCGGAACAGCTCGCGCACGGTCTTGATCGTTGCATTCGCGCGCTCGACCAGCGGCTGGCCCTCGCGGGCGTAGAAGATCGCGGGCGACAGCACGTCGGCGAGCCGCATGGTGCCGTAATCGCGGAGAAGCAGCATCCAGGTCTCGAACGTGCCGGGCACGCAGCAGGCGAGAAGCCCGGTGCCGGGAACGAGATCGAGCCCGAGGCCGCGGTAATGCGCGATGGTGGCGCCGGCCGGCGCGGGACCTTGGCCGCAGATCACCTCGACCTTGTCTTTGCCCTTGCGCGTATCGTGCAGGATCACCGGCACATCGCCGCCGGGGCCATTGAGGTGCGGCTCCACGACCTGCAGCGTGAACGCGGTTGCGACCGCTGCATCGAAGGCGTTACCGCCGCGCTCGAGAATGCCCATGCCGACCGCGGTCGCGATCCAGTGGGTCGAGGCGACGACCCCGAAGGTTCCGTCGATCTCGGGACGCGTGGTGAAGGGATTGGGGTTGATGTTGCTCATCGGGGGTCCTGCACGGTTGCGGACCCCAGCTAACCACAGACGGTTGCGACTGTCTCGGGTTGCGCTTCAGCGCGCCGGCGCGTTGAACTTCCGCAGGTCCGGCGGCGGCTGGTCCTTGCGCACCGGCATCAGGATTCCTTCGGCGCTGACCATGTAGTTCTCCTTGCCGATCAGGACCTGCTGGTTGCCCTCGTTGCAATAATACTCCGACCAGTAAGGCTTCTTGGCGCGCTGGTATTTCCTCGAAACGGTCCACGGCCGCGTCAGCCCGCTGTCGATCACCGTGATCTCGTCGCGCAGCAGATCCGGATCGCTCTTGTCGAGATAGATGCGCTCTTTGACGATGGTCTGGTTGTCGCTGTGCAGCGGAATGCCGGGCGTGCCCTCATAGGTGCGCGGCCCCTTCATGCCGCGGGTCTCGACCGTGAGCGTGTCGTAGCGCCCGTCGCCATCCTCGTCCGACCACTGCCCGATCGAGGTGCCTGAGAAAGTCGGCGTCAGCTTTTCGGGCCACGTGCGGCCATCGGTGTGGATGCGGCGCAGCTCGTTCATCAGCGTCATGCGGATGTAGGTCATCTCCGGCAGCACGATGATGTCCATCGTCTCGTAGACGATCATCATGCGCGGCATTCCGGTCGGCAGGCAGGTCACCGTGAAGTTGCCCTCGAGCGAGCCGCGCGCGCGATTGGCCAGGATCTCATCGAGCTTGGCCTGATATTCCGGCGTCAGCGGCGCCTGCTGGCCGCGCCCGCCCGGCTTATTCGGATCGAACTGAGCGCTGTCGGCGCGCACCCACTGGGCGCGCCAGTCCGGATACTTCGTTTCGTCATGCGCGAACGCACTTGTCGCCAGCACAACGCATGCCACCAGGCCGATCGATCGTCCGTAACGCATTCCCATGGTCCCTGCCGTCAAGGCTTGATACCGGTCGCCTTGACGATCAGCCAGCACTTTGCGGTTGCGATCACTCCGGCTTCGCGCCGGAGAACTTCACCACCTTGGCCCACTTCTCCGTTTCCTCGGCCACGTACTTTCCGAACTCGGCGGCCGAGCCGGTAATCAGCGTGGCGCCCATGCTGTCGAACCGCTCCTTCACCGTCGGATCGGCGAGGATCGCGTTGACGGTGGCGTTGAGCTTGTTGACGATCTCGACAGGCGTGTTCTTCGGCGCGCCGAGGCCGTACCACGCGCTCGCCTCGTAGCCCGGCACGAACTCGGCGACCGTTGGCGTATCCGGCAGCAGATTGGAGCGCGTCGTGCCGGTGACCGCCAGCCCACGCAGCCGGCCCGCCCGAACGTGCTCGATCGACGTTGGGATGTTGTCGAACATCACCTGCACCTGGCCAGCGATCATGTCGGTCAGGGCCGGCGCCCCGCCGCGATAGGGCACGTGCACCATGTTGATGCCGGTCATCATCTTGAACAGCTCGCCGGACACGTGGATCGTGGAGCCCGGGCCGGACGACGCCATGTTGAGCTTGCCCGGATTGGCTTTGGCATAGGCGATCAACTCAGGCACGGTCTTGACCGGCAGCGACGGGGTCACGTCCACGACATTGGGAAAGCGGTTGATGCCAGCGACCGGCGCGATATCGCGCAGGAAATTGTGATTGAGCTTTTCGTACAGCGAGGCGTTGATCGCATTCGCGGGCGCGACGAGCAGAAGCGTGTAGCCATCAGGCGGCGCGTGCACGACCGCTTCGGTGGCGAGATTGGTGCCGGCGCCCGGGCGGCTCTCGACCACGAACTGCTGACCGAGCCGTTCCGAGAGCCACTGCGCAATCAGGCGGGCGGTGAGATCGGCCGAGCCTCCAGGCGTATAGCCGATGATCAACCGTACCGGCCGGGACGGATAGCTCTGCGCGCTCGCGAAACGCGAGATGGCAGGCAGTGCAGCCGCGCCCGCTGCCAGGCGCAGAAATCCACGACGGGGAAATTTCATGATGTTCCCTCCCTGAGTGCCAGCGATGCCTTCGGGCGGATCAGCCGCCCTTGATGCCCGCCGCTTTGATAATTGGCCACCATTTGTCGATCTCGGCCATGTGATAGGCGGCAAAGGCTTCCGGCGACTGCCGATCGCGCGGCGGCATGTCGAGCCCCTGCTCGGCATAGCGCTTGGCCACCGCCGGATCGGCGAGCGCTTCGAGCGCAGCGCGGTTGAGGGTTGCGACCATCTCCTTGGGCGTGCCTTTCGGGGCCCACAGCCCGTACCAGGTGGCGCTATGGAAGCCCGGCAGGCCGGCTTCGTCTGTGGTCGGCACCTCGGGCGCGGATTGCGTGCGCGTGCTTGACGTCACCGCCAAGGACTTGATCCGGCCGGCGCGCAGATGCGGCAGCGAGTTCGAGGCCTGGTCGAACAGAACGTCGAGCTCGCCGGCGATCAGCGCCCTGATCGACGTCTGCACGCTCTGGTGCGGCACGAACTCAAAGCTCACGCCGGCGGCGTTCTGGAAATAGACGGCGTTGACATAAGTGCCGCTGCCGGCGCCCGCGCTCGCGGTCTTCACCTTGCCGGGATTGTCCTTCATCCAGGCGATCAGGTCCTTGAGGCTCGCAGCCGGGAGATCCTTGCGCGCAGAGATGAGCAGCGGATTGCTGGGCAGCAGCGCAATCGGCTCGAGATCAGTGCGCAGATCGAAGGGCAGCGGGAAAATCGCGCCATTGACGACGTGCGAGCCGTGATGCCCGAAGCTCAGGGTGTAGCCGTCCGCGGCCGCCCGCACCGCACGGGTGACGCCGGTCGTCCCCGACTTGCCGCCGATGTTCTCGATCACGATCGGCTGCCCGAGCGCTGCCGCCATGCGCTCCGCCAGCGGACGCGCGACGCCGTCGGCTGGACCGCCGCCGCCATAGGGCACGACCATGGTGACCGGCCGCGACGGGTAGCCCTGCGCCCGGGCGATGCGCGACACCGCAGGGGCCGCAACGGCACCAGCAGCCAGGGACAGAAATCGACGGCGCGGAAGCATCATGGCGTTTCCTCTGGTCATCGTTGTTTGCTGCCTTTGAGACTACGGCAAGCATTCCTCGATGTCAGCGGCCCATCGGTGCGGCCATGAGTGCCGCAGCCGCCCTTGACTCCGTTCCGGCCAAGGGTGAACAAACATTGCAAACAGGGGCGGAAAACGGATGCCGCAGTCAAATCTCGAGCAACGCGTGGCGGGCGTGCGCGCGCTGTTCAACCCGCGCAACATCGCGATCGTGGGCGCGAGCGACCGCCCCGGCAACTGGTCCCAGCGGGTCTATCGCTCGCTCAAGAAGTTCGAGTTTCCCGGCGCGATCTATGCGGTCAATCCCCGCAACAAGACGGTGTGGGACGGCCAGACCTGCTACCCGAGCCTGAGCGAGCTGCCGGAGGCGCCCGACCATGTGGTGGTGATCGTGCCGGGCGCCGCTGCCGTCGAGGCCATCACGGAAGCCGGCAAGGCCAAGGCGCGCAGCGCCACCGTGTTCTCCGGCGGCTTCGGCGAAGGCGGCGACCCGAAGGGGCAAGCGCTCGCGGCCGATCTTAAGCGCGCGATCGACAGCACCGGCCTTGCGGTGTCGGGCCCCAACTGCATGGGCAATCTCGCGGCGCCATCGCGGATGATGACCATTCCGGACGACCGCATCACCTCGCTCGATCCTGGCCCGGTCGGCATCGTGGGCCAGAGCGGCGGCATCGTGATGGCCATCCACCGCGCGCTGCTCGCGCGTGGCGTCACCGCCGGCTATGCGGTGACCAGCGGCAACGAGATCGGCCTCAACATGGCGGATTACATCCGCTATCTCGCCGACGACCCCGATCTCCGCGCAATCGCCTGCTTCATCGAATTGATCAAGGAGCCTGTCGCGTTTCGCCGCGCCTGCGAATATGCGCGCGATGCCGGCAAGCCGGTCGTTGCGGTCAAGATCGGCGGCTCCGAAGAGAGTCGAAAGGCCGCGCTCGCACACACCGGCTCGCTCGCGGGCTCGCTCGAATGCTTCGATGCTGTCGCCGAGACGATCGGCGTGGTGCGCGTGGATACGCTCGATGAGATCGTCGAGACGGTGGAATACTTCACCCATGCCAAGCCGCCGAAGGGTCCGCGGCTCGGCGCCATGACGTTCTCGGGCGGCATGAAGGGCCTCCTGCTCGAAGCCGCCGAGCGCAACGGACTCAGCTTCCCGGCCCTGTTGCCCGAGACCAATGCCAAGATGAGCGAGGTGCTTGGCGTCGGCACCTCACTCGGCAATCCGCTCGATGCCGGCTTCGCGGCGCTCTCGAGCGCGGAGGCCTATTTCAAGGGCATCGAGGTGATGCTCGCCGACCCCAACATCGACGTGCTGCTTGTGCAAGAAGAGCTGCCGCCGGCGCCGCGGCTCAACAACAAGGTGGAGAACCTGCGCGTGGTCGACCAGATGGTGGCACGCGCGGGCAAACCGATCGCCGTCATCTCGATGATCTCCTACATGTTCACCGAGCACACGCGCGAGTTCCGCGCCGCGCTCAAGAACCTGCCGGTGCTGCAGGAGATCGACAAGGCGGTGCGCGCGGTCGGTCGCGCCGGCCGTTACGGCGCGTTGCGCGCGCAAGCCGGCGCTGCGCCAACGTCTGCCCCGAAGCCTGACGTTTCAGCCATTCTCAAGCGTCGCAGCCCGGCCGCGAACGGGCTTTCGGTGTTGAACGAGGCCGACTCCAAGGCGCTGCTGCGCGCCTACGGGATTGCGACGCCGCGCGAGCAGGTGGTCGGGAGCGTCGACACCGCGGTGAGCGCCGCCAAGGAGATCGGATATCCGGTGGTGCTCAAGCTGGTCGCCGCCGAGGTGACCCACAAGTCGGACATCGGCGGTGTCATTCTCGGCATCAGGAGCGAGAACGAGCTGCGTAGCGCCTACGCACGGCTGGAGCAGAATTTCGCCAGGGCGCGAGGCGGAGCCAAGCTCACCCAGGCGCTGGTGGCGCAGCAGATCTCAGGCGGCGTCGAGCTGGTGCTGGGCGTGCAGCGCGATCCGGAAGTTGGCCCGGTGCTGATGTTCGGATCCGGCGGCGTGCTGCTCGAGCTCACCAAGGACGTGAGCTTCGGTGCTGTGCCGCTGCCGCCCTGGCAGGCGAAGGCCATGATCGAGCGCACGACCGCGGGCCGCCTGCTCAAAGGCTATCGCGGTGCGCCCGCCTGCGACGAGGCGGGCGTGGTCGCCGCACTCAGCGCGCTCGGACGGCTGGCGCATGATCTGAGTGACCAGATCGAAAGCATCGACATCAATCCGCTGGTTGCGCTGCCGGACGGCCAAGGCGCGGTCGCGCTCGATGCCCTGGTGGTGCTGCGCAGCTGACATCGCCTAAATTCCGCTGTCACCCCTGCGAGGGAATATGTGAAGCGAATCTCCCGCTGTCGTCCCCGCGAAGGCGGGGACCCATACACCGTGTCGTTGCGATGTGGTGAGGCCGGCGAGAGATCGAAAGTTCAGGGGTTATGGGTCCCCGCCTTCGCGGGGACGACAGCGGATAGCTCCGTGCTAAGGACAGTTGAAGAAAGTCTCACAAGTTCTTTCGCGAGGACGACAACCGAGAGGGTGGAGACAGAGTGCAATGATTAAGACAATTCGCTTCATCGCCGCAGCATCTGCCGTTCTCGTCTACACCTCCGCCGCGCCCGCCGCCGAGATCAGCCCCGAGCTGATCGCCAAGGCCAAGCAGGAAGGCCAGGTCACCTACTACACCGACCTGATCGTCGATCAGATCGTGCGGCCGCTCATCACAGCGTTCGAAGCGAAGTACGGCATCAAGGTCAGCTTCACGCGCGGCGACAGCCAGGTGAACAGCATCAAGCTGCTCAACGAATATCAGGCCGGCCGCGTGATGGCCGACGTGTTCGGGCTCACCTCCGCCATGGAGGTGCTGATCGAGGCCGGCGCGGTCCGTCAGTTCACCGCCGCCAACGGCGAGGAGCTGCCGCCGCAATATCGCGACCCGGACCGCTACTGGGTCTCGTCGCATCTGTTCGTGCTGCAGCCCGGGCCTCAACACCAGCCTGGTGCCGGTCGGCGCAGCGGCCGAAGACCTACGACGACCTGCTGCTCGCCGTACTGGAAGGACAAGCATGGTCTGGAAGATGAACGACATGTCGGGCGGCCCGGGCTTCATCGGCAACGTGCTCACCCACATGGGCGAGGAGCGCGGCATGGACTATCTGCGCAAGCTTGCGCGCCAGGACATCAAGATGGTCAACGCCAGCGCCCGCGCCATCCTCGACCAGGTGATCGCCGGCGAATACCCGATGGCGCTGCAGATCTTCAATCATCACGCCGCGATCAGCGCCGAGAAGGGCGCGCCGGTCGACTGGGTGCGGCTCTCGCCCGCCACCGTCAAGCCCGGCCTCGTCGGCCTGCCCAAGAACGCGCCGCACCCCAACGCCGGGCTCCTGTTCGTCGAGTTCATGACCTCGAAGGAAGGCCAGCAGATCTTCCAGAAGGCGACCTACCTGCCGGCCCGGCCCGACGTGCCGCCTCTGATGCCGGAGCTGATCCCGGAAACCGGCGGCTTCGCCGCCACCGTGATCACGCCGGCGCTGACCGCCAAGTCGATGAATCACTGGGACAAAGTGTTCGCCGACCTGTTCCGCTGACCGACGGATCAATCGGACCTTGACGCGACCACGTTCCGCCGCACATTTGCTGAGCAAATGAAGTATCGGCGACGTTATATGTAATCCGGACGCGACTCGATCGGGCAGGAGCGAATTTGCAGCGAAGGACTTTCTGATCGGCTCCGCGGCGATTGATCGGCGGGGCCGTTTTGCCGCCGGTCGCCCGGGCCGCGGTGCCAAAGCCCTATAGCTGGGACGTTGCTGCCGCCGATCGACAACCGCGGCGACTTCATCAAGTGGATGGTCGAGAACCGCGGCGAGGACCCGAAATATCTCGCCCTGCGCTGGCGCCGCTACGAAGTGATGCTCGCCAACAAGGACGTGTGCGAACGACGCCAACGCGCGCGCCTTCCTGCTGACCCCGCGCGAGGAATTCGTGCTGCGGCAAAACCTCGGCCGCGTCTACGACCACGCCTTCCTCGACATCGGCTACGGTGTGCACCATCTCGGGCCGCATGTCGTCGGCCGCATGACGTCGTCGATCGACGTGACGTTCGGCGAGAAGGTGCTCGAGATCGGCACCGGCTCCGGCTACCAGTCGGCCTATCTCGCCAACCTCACCGACAAGGTCTGTTCGATCGAGATCATCAAGCCGCTGGCCGAGCGCACGCGCGCCATCTACGACACGGCCTGATCGAGCCGCGGCTACAGCGAGTTCAAATCGATCAACAGCAAGAACGCCGACGGCTACTACGGCTGGGAGGAAGCCGCTCCGTTCGACAAGATCATCGTCACCTGCGGCATCGACCACATCCCGCCGCCGCTGCTGCAGCAGCTCAAGGTCGGCGGCATCATGGTGATCCCGGTCGGCCGCCCGGCGCGCAGCGACTGCTCAAGGTGAGTGAAGGAACAGAGCGCCGACGGCAACCTCACGATCGCGCGATCGGACATCTACAACGGCCGCGTCGTGCCGTTCGTGCCGTTCACCAAGCTCGACGGCGACGTGATCAAGGGCACGCATCAGCAGTGACGTTACAAGTCGATCTGGCAATTCGTAGGATGGGTAGACGGCAATCAGCGCGCTCTTGCTTGCGCGCCTGTGCCGACACCCGTCAACGGGCGCTGCCGCAGAAATGATGGGCTTCGTGATAACGCTCGAACAACGCGCTATCGCTCGACCCATCCTACGAATCCGTGCGTTTGACATCTTGCCCGTCCAACAGCCCCGAAGGCCATCGCCATGACAGACGCCGTCTTGCCTCTATCCAAGGACCGGCAACTTGTCCGACTTGAATCCGTCGGTAGCCCTTTATTTGTCGGTCGCGCTCGTCGCCGGCGCCGTGATCGCGCTGCAGATCGGCATCATGCGCATCTTCTCGGTCGGGAGCTGGGCGCATTTCGGCTCGCTGGTGGTGAGCCTCGCGATGCTCGGCTTCGGGCTGACCAGCGCGATCATGTGCGTCTCCAAGGGTTGGTTCGACCGGCACTGGCGCGGCGTCGCGGCGACTGCGCTGCTGCTGTTCGGGCCGCTCGCCGTCGCAGCCAATCTGTTGGCGCAGCAGATTCCCTTCAACGCCATCTTCCTCGTCTCCGACCCGATGCAGAAGTGGCGGCTCGCCGCCAACTTCATGCTCTACATGCTGCCGTTCCTGGCCGGCGCGTTCTTTCTCGGCACCGTGTTTCTCAAGGCGCACGAAGATCTTCGGTCGCGTCTATTTCGCCGACCTGACCGGCGCCGGGCTGTGCGGGCTCGCGTTCCTGCTCGCGATGTATTGTCATCGTGCCCGACAATCTCATCATCGTGCCGCTCGTTCTCTGGCTCATCGGCAGCGCGTGCTGGTTCGATCGCGACGCGAGCGCCCGCGGCCGCGTCGATTGCGCTGGCTGCGCTTGCGGTCGTCACCATCGCGGCGCACTTCGTGCTGCCGTCATGGCTCGACATCAGCAAGCTCGCGGTCTCCGACTACAAGGGCGTCGCCTACGCGCGCAAATTCCCGGACAGCCAGCGCGTCTATGAGAGCGCCTCGCCGTTCGGCTATCTCGAGGTCTATTCGAGCTCCTACCTGCACTTCGCGCCGGGCCTCTCCGACAACGCGGCGTTCAATCTGCCGAAGATGCCGGCCAACGCCTATCTCGGCATGTACATCGACGGCGATGGGCCGATCGGCATCATCCGCGACCTGCCGCCGGAGGAAACGGCCTATTACCGCTTCCTGCCGATGATCTATCCGTATCTGATCAAGGACAAGCCCGACACCTTCGTGGTGCAGTTCGGCGGCGGCATCTCGACCTCGGTTGCGCTGCGCTGCGGCTCCAACACCGTGACGGTGGCGGAAGGCAATCCGGCGGTGCTCAACGCGTTCCGCACCGACAAGGGCCTGCGCGACTTCACCGGCGACATCCTCAACAATCCGAAGATCCGCGTCATCGACTACGACGGCCGGCTCTATCTCGCCTATACGAGCAACCGCTACGACGTCATCGACCTGAGCCTCGCCGACTCCGCCGGCCTCTCGAATCCGGGCGGCTTCGCGATCGTGGAGAAGTTCTCCTACACGCGCGAGGCGATGCTCAGCTACATGCGCGCGCTCAAGGACGGCGGCGTCCTGTCGGTGACGCTGTGGAACAAGGAAGAGCCGCCGAAATCGGTGCTCAAGCTCTACGCCACCATGGCGGCGGCGGCGCGCGAGCTCGACCCGGAGCGCGTCGCCGACAGCTTCTTCGTGGCGTCGAGCTATCTCTCGACCGCGACCGTGCTCTACAAGCGCGGCGGCTTCACCCCAGCCGAAATCGAGAAGCTGCGCGCGCACACGCGCGCGATGTCGTTCGACGAGATCTATTACAAGGGCTTCGTCTACGACGACACGCCAGACCGCGCGACGTGCTCGACGACTATCGCAAGCAGATCTTCGCGACCGGCGACGAGACCGAGCTCGACCCGCAAGGAGGCGACGACGCCGCCCGGCGAAGGCACCGCCCGAGGCACCGGACAAGCCGGCAACCGCGGTGCCGGCGACCACGATGGGGCAGCTCGCCTGGCACCGGCTCGATCAACGGCGGCTGGGACGACATCGCCGACGCCTATGTGTTCGACTCGCGCCTCCTCACCAACAACCGCCCCTATTTCGCGGCCTATGTGAAGCCGGCGGACCTGCATCGCGTCACCGACCGGCTGGAGCTGCTGCAGGACGAATGGGGCTATCTGCTGATCTGGGCGACGCTCGCGATCGCCTGCGTAACCGCGCTGTCGCTGGTGCTCCTGCCGGTGATCTTCGGCTGGCGCACGATCTTCAGCCACAACCCGGGCAAGTTCCGCACCATCATCTATTTCGCCTGCCTCGGCGCCGGCTACATCATGGTCGAGGTCGGGCTGATCTCCGAGTTCATCCTGGCGCTGAGCAACGCCACCGTGTCGGCCTCGATCCTGATCACCGGCATGCTGGTGTTCTCAGGCCTCGGCAGCTTCGTGTCGGAGCGCTATCTCGACCGCGCGCGCGACGTGATGCCGAAGGTGTTCGTCGCGATCGGCGCGATCCTGATCGGCTACGGGCTCGTTCCTCGATCGCGTGCTCGACTGCATCGGCACCTTCCCTTATCTGGTGCGCCTCCTGTTCTGCTTCGTGCTCGATCTTCCCGCCCGCGTTCCTGATGGGCTTCCCGATGCCGACCGCCATGACAACGCTCGGCCGGCTCGGCAAGCAGCACATGTTCCTGTGGGCCTGGGGCATCAACGGCTGCTTCTCGGTGATCGGCGCCGCGATCGTGCCGATCGTCGCGACCTCGTTCGGACTCGACCGCGGTGCTGATGGTCGCGGGCTTGCGCCTATCTGGTGGCGATCCCGGCGTTCTTTGCCGTGCTGCTGCCGTTGAAGCCGGGGCATGCCCCTGTCGTCCCGTCATGATGAGTGGTCACACACTGTTTCGATCCATCTCTTGAGGCGAATGGCGCCGCATCGTTCCTCCGTTCGTCCCCGCGCAAGCGGGGACCCAGGGCCAGACCACCGGCATCAAAGACTGGGTCCCCGCTTGCGCGGACGACGGAGAGGCACTTGCGCGGTTCGTAACCATGGGTGCCGCAGCTCCTGCTCGCCACCGCCGCGCTTGCGCAAGCTCCGATGCCTGCCAAGACCCAGCTCGTGCCGTTCGACATCTCGCCGTTTCCCTATCGCGGGCCGAGTGCCGGACAAGAACATCACCTTCCTCGACGTGGTCAACGGCGAGCGGCGCGGCCACACCTCGCTGCGCGGCGGCATCTATTGGGAGGACCTGACCTACAGCGACAGGCGCGTGCTGCTCTCGATCCCGCGCGGCTTCGATATCCGGCGGCCGGCTGCTGATCGTCGTGTTCTTCCACGGCAACCTGGCGACGCTCACCCGCGACGTGCGCGACCGCCAGCAGGTGCCGCGCCAGCTCGCAGCAGTCCGGGCCTCAACGCCGTGCTGGTCGCGCCGCAGTTCGCGGTCGACGCGCTCGAATTCATCGAGCGGCCGGTTCTGGGAGCCGGGCGTGTTCGCGCAAATTCCTCGACGAAGCCGTCGAGCAAGCTCGCCCGGCTGCATGGCGATCCGCGCGCGCGCGCCGCGTTCGAGCGCGCGCCCGTCGTGCATCGCGGGCTATAGCGGCGGCTACAACCCGGCCGCCTTCGCGCTCGCGGTCGGCGGCGTCAATCGAGCGCGTGCACGGCGTCATGCTGCTCGACGCGCTGTTCGCCGAGATACGACAAGTTCGCCGACTGGCTCGCCAAGCGCCCGCCGGCGTTCTTCTTCAGCGCCTACGGCAAGGCCGCCCGCAGCGAGCATGCCGAGCTGCAGCGCATGCTGACCGAGCGCGGCGTCGGCTTCAGCACCGACGCTGCCGGCGCGGCTCGACGCCCGGCAGCGTGACGCTCCTGTCGGTCGGCGACGACGTGGCGCACAACGATTTCGTGACCCGGGCCTGGGTCCCCGATCCGCTCAAGGTCGGCTGCTGGCGCGCGATCCCGGGCTTTGCGCGCAGCGCGCCCGGCTGCAGCGACCCGGCGAAGCGATAAGTCAGCGCCCGCCACTTGCGCCGCTCCGCCGGCATCATGCTGCTAAGCGAGCGGGCAACCGGGAGGACATGCCTTGCCTTGGACGACCGCCAACGGAGTCAGCATTCACTATCAAGCTCGCCGGCGAGCAGCGGCCCGGTCGTCGTGCTGCTGCACGAGATGGGCGGCACGCTCGACAGCTGGGACGCGGTCGCGCCCGGCCTCGCCGAGCAGCTACCGCGTGCTGCGCTACGACCAGCGCGGCGCCGGCCTGACCGAGAAGGTGCGCAAGCAGTTCACCAACGACGACGCGGTCGACGACCTCGAAGGCGTGCTCAAGAACCTCGACCTCAAGCCGCCCTACAACTTCGTGTGCGTGGCGGCCGCCAGCACGCAGGTGCTGCGCTTCCTGGAGCGCCATCCCGAGCAGGTGCGCGTCGATCGTGCTGTGCAATCCGGCGCCCGGCGTCGACCCGAGCCGCGCCGGCGCGCTGCATCGAGCGCGCCGAGCTGGCCGAGAAGCGACGGCATCGCGCGGCGTGATGGGGATCACGCTCGACAAGTCCTATCCGCCCGACGCTCGGCGAGCCGCGCCGCCTACGAGGCCTATCGCGGCCGCTATCTCGCCAACGATCCGGTCGGCTTCGGGCTCGCGCACCGCATGCTGGCGATGACCAACATGCTCTACATGCTGCCGAAGGTCACCGTGCCCGACCATGGTGGTCGCCGGCAAGCACGACACCGTGCGGCCGCCGGCCGGCACCGAGGAGCTGTCGAAGAAGATTCCCGGCGCGCGCTTCGAGCTGATCGAGGAGGCCGGGCACTTCCTGCCGACCACCGGGCCGAAGACGCTGCTGCGGCTGCTGCTCGATTTCTTCAAGAAGTGACGCGCAATGTCGATCCGATCGAAAGGATCGACATGCAAATCAACGCCAACGGCATCAGCATCAACTACCAGATCGACGGCCCGCGAAGGCGCGCCGTGGCTGATCTTCTCGCAACTCGCTGATCACCAACCTCTCGATGTGGGACGACCAGGCGGCGGCGCTGAAGAAGACGCTACCGCATCCTGCGCTACGACCAGCGCGGCCACGGCGGCACGCAGGCGACCGACGGCAAGTACACGCTTCGACATGCTCACCGCCGACGTGATCGCGCTGATGGACGCGCTCTCGATCAAGCGCGCGCATTTCGCCGGCATCTCCATGGGCGGCATGACCGCGCTGTTCCTGGCGCAGCGCCATCGCCGACCGCTTCGACCGCATCATCGCCTGCGACTGCGGGCCGGCCTCGACGCCGGCCTCGGCGCAGCAATGGAAGGAGCGCATCGAGCTCGCCGCCGAGAAGGGCATGGAGGCGCTCGCCGACGTCACCATCCCGCGCTGGTTCCCGCCCGAGTTCGTCGCCACCAAGGCGCCGGTGCTCGACAAGGTGCGCGGCATGATCCGCACGACGCCGCTACAAGGGCTTCGCCGGCTGCGCGCAGGCGCTGTCCGACTACGACCTGCGCCCGGGGCTCGCCGGCATCAAGCGCCCGACGCTGCTGCATCGTGCGGCACCAAGGACGCCGACCTTCGCCGGGCATGCAAGCAGATCAACGCGGCGGTGCCGGGCGCGAAGCTGGTGCGAGCTCGAAGGCGCCGGCCACATCTCCAACCTCGAGCAGCCGCAGGCCTTCACCAAGGCGGTCGCGGATTTCCTGAAGGGCTGATCTGCAGGTCACTGCCTCCGACCGAATACGCAGACATGCGCTGCGGCTCGCGCAGCCTGCGCCCGCCGTTGCAATCGTTCCGGGGGCGTTATACCTCATTGAGGGAGCGGCCCGGCCCAGAGCCATGGCGCACTTAACGGCGCAGCATCGGACTTTGGCGGCCTCGCCGCGGCCGATCAGGAGGAACATCATGACCGCTGCAAGAACCAGCAGCCCGTCCGGCGCTGTCCAACAAGGCGCGCGAGTTGATGGAGCAGATCAACACCGACGCCGGCAAGGACAACATCTGGGTGCGCACCCAGATGAACGCGCCGGCGCAGCGCCCCTGGTTCACCGACACCGGCGGCGCCACCGGCACCGGCGCGATGGCGACCGGCCGCGTCGCCGCCAACCAGATGAAGAGCGCCGCCTATCGCTGGCGCTGGAAGGACTACAAGGCCTATCTCGACCGGCTCGTCCGCGCATCGCCGCCAAGGCCGACGTGCCGCCGATCGAGTTCGCCGACCGGCAGAGCATCCTGCTCACCAATCCCGGGCCTCAACGGCCGCCTGCAGGTGACCAACACCATCCGCTGCGCGATCTCGATCTACAATCCGGGCGACATCGCGCCCGCGCACGTGCACTCGCCCGAACGCCAGCCGCACCATCCTGTCCGACAAGGGCGGCTACACCAACGTCGAGGGCGAGCGCTGCGAGGCGACGCGCGGCGACATCATCCTGACGCCGAACGGCACCTGGCACGACCACGGCAACGAAGCCGGCCGAGCCGGTGATCTGGATCGACATGCTCGACTGGCCGCTGATGGAGTTCCTCGACTGCGCCTGGGTCGACCAGGAATTCCAGCCGGCCAACGGCAGCAACGCCAAGAGCCAGGCGACCGCTGCACGAGAACGGCTATTCCGAGCGCGCTCTACGGCAACGGCGGGCTGGTCCCGACCTTCGTGTCGCACCAGCGCGGCTGGGGCAACGATCCGGCGCCGCTACATCCACTATCGCGGCGACGAGATCCGCGAGCGCGCTCGAGCGCCTGGCGCAAGGAAGCCGGCGATCCGCACGAGGGCATCCAGATGCAGCTCGTCAATCCGGTGACCGGCAAGCCGGTGTTCCCGACGCTCGAACTACCAGGCGCAGCTCATCCGCCCCGGCGAGGAGACGCTGCCCAAGCGCGAGACCTGCGGCACCTTCATCGTGGTGATCGAGGGCAAGGGCAAGTCCGAGATCGGCGGCCAGACCTTCGACTGGGAGCAGAACGACATCATGGTCGTGCCGAACTTCGTCTGGCGCCAGCACATCAACACCGGCACGAGCGACGCCATCCTCTACACGGTGTCGGACTCGGCGCTGCTGCAAGAACATCGGCCAGTACCGCGCGCAGGGCAAGGACAAGGACGGCAAGGTGATTCAGCTCGTGCAGTGAGCTGGCTCGCGTCGCGATCAACCGCGATCAATGCAATCAGCGCCGCCTTCGGGCGGCGCTTTTGTTCTGCGCGTAGCGAGCGCCAATGTTTGCGCTCGATCCCTTTGAGAGAGATGGCAGCCGCAGCGTGGCCGCCATGAACGGCGTGATGTGTTCGTTCGCGATGCCGCTCAGACCGTGTCATGCCGCTTCGTACGGTGAGCAATGGCGCGGCGCACTCGCCCGTGAGTAGCCGTCCACGCGTAAGCGCGCAGCGATGCCCATCGCCGCAAGGGAAGACGTCACGCCAGCTGGGAGCGCCGGCACGCGTCCGAATCACGAGGCGGACGACCGACGGGAGGTGCGCACCGATACTTCTCGTCCGCGATCCGTGTTGCGCAGCATGCCGATGCCGGAGATCTCCACCTCCAGCACGTCGCCGGCCTTCATCCACACCGGCGGGTTGCGCTTGGCGCCGATGCCGTCGGGCGTGCCGGTGGCGATGATGTCGCCGGGCGTCGAGCGGCGTGAACATCGAGCAGAACGCGATGATCGCCGGGATGTCGTGGATCAGCATGTCGGTGCCGGAGCGCTGCATCTCCGGCGCCGTTGAGCCGCGTCATCAGCGTGAGCTTGGTCGGGATCGGGGATTTCGTCCGCGGTCACGATCCAGGGGCCGAGCGGGCCTGAGCCGACGAAGTTCTTGCTGGCAGCAAGCGAGTATTTGGTGAAGTCGCGCACGGTGGCGTCGCAGAAGCAGGTGTAGCCGGCGATGTAGCTCGAGCGCGTCCTCGCGCTTGATGTGACGGCCGGCCTTGCCGATGACCAGCGCCAGCTCGCCCTCGAAATCGAAATTGGTCGACACCTTCGGGCGGATCATCTCGCCCTCGTGCGGCACCAGCGTGTTGACGAAGCGCAGGAAGATGTTCGGGCAGCTTCGGGCGCCTCGGTGCCGTGCTCGGCGGCGTGGGATTTGTAGTTGATGCCGACGCACATGATCTTCTCGGGATTGGGGATGACGGCAGGAAGCTGCAAGCCCGCGAGCTTCTGGTCGGGCTGCGCGCCCTGCGCCGCGCGGCGCATCTCGTCGAGCGCGCCGGCCGCGATCGCGTCGCGCAAGCGTCGCGTAGCGGCCGCCGAGGCGGTCGTTCATGGTGACGACGCCGTCGCCGACGACGACGCCGAAGGCCGGCTTGCCGTTGGCGATATAGCTTGCGAGTTTCATCTGCTTGATCCTCCACACTTCACCGCCCTCATCCTCGAGGAGCGCGACGAAGTGCGCGTCTCGAAGGATGGTGGCGGTCCCCGATGGTTCGAGACGCACGCTTCGCGTGCTCCTCACCATGAGGCCGAGAGAGTTCCGTCCTCATTATCTACTAATGATCGTGCTTGTGATCGTGCTTGCCGCCATGCACCGGCGCCGCCGTCCGGGCGCGTCAGCAGGTGGCCGACGCCGGCCTTGTTGGCCCAGTATTCCCAGGCGCGCCAGGTCTCGGTCGAATAGGGGCTGTAGCCCGCGTTGCGCGCGTCGATCTCGCCCTTGCGACAGATACTTGATCTTGCCGCCCAGCATCTTGGCCCGCATCAGCGCGCGCGCGTTGCGCGGCAGATAGACCGACAGCCGCACCACCTCGATCAGCGAGCGCGCCGCCGAGGCGAAGCCATGGCCGCGCATCAGCGCGACGCTGTTCTTGCCCAGGCATTTCGCGAGATCGCGGCCCTGCGTCCATGTTGGTGACCAGCACGTTGGTGTCGCCGAACTTGTCGGCGATGTCCCACACCGGCACGTTCGGGCCGATGAAGCTGCCGGAATGGATCACCGGCTTGAGCTGGCGTCGCCGCCGGCGATGCCGAACGGCAGGATGTCCTCGGCATGCGCGTGCACCACCGAATTGACGTCCGGCCGCATCTCGATAGATCGCCGCGTGGATGAAACGCTCGAGATAGAGCGAGCGCTTCTCGTCCTTCACCGGCTGGCCGTCGAGGCCGAGCTCGACGATGTCGTCCTTCTCGATCAGCTCGGGCGCGAGCGAGCGCGAGATGAAGAAGCTGCTTCGGATTGTCCGGATGGCGGACGCTGATGTGGCCGTAGGCGTCGACCACGTCCTCCTTGGCGAGGATGCGGTTGGCGATGACGAGGTCCTTGATGAGGGTGTCGAGGTTGGCCATGACAGAGGTTCCGGCGGGATGGGACAATGTGGGTCGTATGGCGGGACGATTCGAGACCGCTATTCGAGGCCGTAGACCGGCGCGAACAGCTCTTCGAGCGTCGGCTTCCAGTCGGTCAGGTGCTGGTCCTGCAGATACTGCACCAGCGCTTCCAGCGTCGGTCGGTTCTCCTCGACGCCGTAGGGCCAGGGATCGCCGTCGAAGTACTCGTGGATCTCGTCGATGTCGCGCGGCAGCCACGGCATCATGTAGCGCAGCGCCCGCTGGTTATACATGCGCATCGAGCGCGATCTCCTTGGCGCGCTGGAACGCATTGAACAGGCTGGTCGCCACGAACGGATATTTCTCGTAGACCGACTTCTTGATCGCGACGAGATGCATGATCGGATAGATCTTGGTGCGCTTGTAGTGATCGCGCTCGCGCTCGACGAAATCCGGGAACAGCCGCGCGATGTTCGGATTGGTGCGGAACGATTCCGGCATGCTGGTGCCGATGGTGGCGTCGATCACGCCCTCCTGGATCATGTCGTCGAGCGACTTGTTGGGCGGCCCCTGCTCGATCTTGACCGGCTTGAGCAGCGGCAGCACGACCGGCGCGCCATGCGCGCCCTTGTCGTTGATCGCGCCCTGCACCCAGGTGCAGTTCGAGAAATCGACGCCGTGGTCGTGCTGCAGGATGCCGCGGATGAAGATCGCGGCCGTCATGGTGTAGAGCGCGACGCCGATGCGCTTGCCTTCGAGATCCTTCGGCTTGGTGATGCCGGACTTCTTGTTGATGCCGATGAAGCTGTGGCGGAAGCAGCGCGACGGAAACACCGGGATGGCGACGAAAGGGCACTTCTTGTTGGCGTAGCGCTGGACGTATTCGGAGCTCGAATATTCGGCGACGTCGAACTCCTCGCCGCCCGACATGCGGTCGAAGATCGGGCGCGGCTGCTCGATGCGGATGAAGTTGAGATCGATGCCGTCGACCGGCACTTCGCCGGTATAGATCGGCTGCATGCGGTCATAGAGCGCGGACGCAAACGTGAGCTGCAACTTGGCCATAGGCGTCGGTTTCCCCCGGGGCGTCAAACAAACTGGATGTGGGTTAGCACGCCCAAGGCGGGCATGGGAATAGCGGGGCTCAGTAGGTCCCGGATCGCGATCTATACGCGCGCACATGACTTTCGTTTGCGAAGGTCAGTGCCACAGCGTTCCCTCCCCCCTTGCGGGGGAGGGACAGGGAGAGGGGTGGTCGCAAACACCGAGTCTGTCGACACCCCCCTCCCCATCCCTCCCCCGCAAGGGCGGAGGGAGGAGTTTGCGTCACGCGCGCCGCATCACGGAGAGACACGAGCGCGTGGCAACGTGGCACTAAGCCTCGTCCACCACCGCGTTGCGCAACACGCCGATCTCCGGCACCTCGACCTCGACCACGTCGCCGGGCTTGAGCCACTTGGGCGGATTGTGATGGCCGCCGGCGCCGGTCGGCGTGCCGGTCCAGATCAGGTCACCGGGCGCAGCGTCGCGAAGGTCGAGATGTAGTTGATCAGCCAGGCGAAGCCCCAGGTCAGGCGGTCGGTTGTGTCCTGCTGGCGCAATTCGCCGTTGACGCGCGTGCTCACCTGCAATGGCTTGCCAGGATCGACGTCGTCGGACGGCACGATCCAGGGCCCGAGGCTGCCGGAGGCGTCGAAGTTCTTGCCCTGGGTGACGTTGAGCGTGCCATGGCGCAGCCAGTCGCGCACGATGCCTTCATTGCCGAGCGTCAGCCGCCGATATAGGACAGCGCCTTGTCGGTCGGGATGTGGCGGCCCTCCTCGCCCGATCACGATGACGATCTCGCCCTCGTAGTCGAACTTGTCCGACACCTTCGGCCGCACGATCGGCACGCCGGAGCCGACGAGCGAGCTCGGGAAGCGGCAGAACAGGTTCGGATATTTCGGCGGCTCGCGACCGTCCTTGTATTCGGCGTTGCGCTCCGGATAGTTGATGCCGACGCAGATGATCTTTTCCGGCGCCAGGACCGGCGGCAGAAGTTCCACATCCTTGAGCTGATGATCGGCAGCGCCGCTCGCGGCCGCGCGCGCCTCCGCGATCGCGCCAGCCGCGGAACACATCGAGCAGGGTCGGGTATTTCGTGAGCTTCCTGCCGAGATCGATGATGCCCGCTGTCGGTCACCGCGCCGTAGCTCACGCGGCCATTGGCCTTGAAGGTTGCCAAACGCAAAGACGCCATGCCCTGCCCCGTCATTGATGTTGTGGCGCTGTTATAGAGGCGTTGCCACGCCGGACAAGCCCGCTGGCGACCATGTTGCAGCGACAATGGCATGCTTGCGATTGCGGAACGGCGCGGCCAATATGCCGGCCATGAGCCTCTACGCCCTGCAGAAACTGATTCGCGACGTCAACCGCAAGCCGGCCTGCCGGGAGGCCTTCTTCCAGTCGGCCGAGAGCTTCGCCAAGGGCTACGACCTCGCCGAGCCGGAGCGCGAGGCCCTGGTCAAGCGCGACGTGCGCACGCTCTACGCCATGGGCGTGCATGGCCTGCTGCTGCGGCCGTTCACGCTCCTGCACCAGATGCCGGAGCCCGATTATCTCAAAGCCATCCGCGGAGAATAGAATGCCGATCACCTTTGCCTGCGCGGCGAGCCATGCGCCGGGCATCACCGCGTGGGCCGATGCCGCGCCCGCCCCGCAGAGGAGCGCATCCACGGCGGCTTCGAGCGGCTGCGCGCAGGAGCTCGACGCCAGCGGCACCGACACCCTGATCGTGCTCACCTCCGAGCACTGGGCGAACTTCTTCCTCGACCACATCGGCGCGTTCTGCATCGGACGGGCCGAGCGCTACACGGGGCCGATCGAGCCGTGGCTCAAGATCGAGAGCACCGAGATCAAGGGCGATCCCGCGCTCGCGACCGAGCTGCTCGAGGCCTGCTACGACAACGGCATCGAGCCGAGCTTCGCCACGAGCTCGAATTCGACCACGGCACCATGCTGCCGCTGCACTTCCTGATGCCGCAGATGGACCGCCCGATCGTGCCGGTGTTCTTCAACACGCTGGCGGCGCCGCAGCCGACGCGCGCAGCGCGCGCTCGCGCTCGGCCGCATCATCGGCGAGGTGGCGCGGCGCTCGTCGCAGCGCATCGGCCTGATCGCGACCGGCGGGCTCTCGCACGATCCGGGCGAGCGCAATCACGGCGTCATCGACAGCGACTTCGACCATCGTTTCATGGCCGCGATGGCGGCCGGCAATTGCGCCACGCTCGGCGCGCTATCAGCGCGCGGAGCTCGCCGCCGCGGGCGCCGGCGCCTTCGAGCTCCTGAGCTGGATCGCGCTCGCGGGCGCGCTCGACGGCCGCAAGGGCGAGGTGATCGCCTACGAAGCGGTGAAGCCATGGGCGACCGGCGTCGGACTGATGACGTTCGCGCACGGCCTCGCCGCGTAAGTTTTTAAGCACAACACAATCTGGGAAACATCAATGTCCGAGCAAAGCGTGAGCTTCACCTCCAAAGGCCTCAAGCTGTCGGGAGTCATCCGCATCCCGGACGGGCTCAAGGCCGGTGAGCAGCGCCCCGCCTTCATCATTCTGCACGGCTTCGGCAGCCGCATGACCGCCGATAACGTGATGCGGCCGACCGCCATGTTCGAGAAGCTCGGCTATGTCTGCATGCGCTTCGACATGCCGGGCTGCGGCGAGAGCGAAGGCGAGAAGGGCCTGCTCCTGTGCCCCGACCAGGTGACCGCGACGAGCGATGCACTCACGTTGCTCGCACAGCATCCGAATGTCGACGGCAAGCGCATCGCCGTGATGGGATCGAGCTTCGGCGCCGCGGTCGCGGTCTATTGCGGCGGCGTCGACCCGCGCGTGGCGGCGGTGCTCTCGGCGTCCGGCTGGGGCCATGGCGAGCGCAAGTTTCGCGGCCAGCATCCGGGCGAGGCGGCCTGGGCCAAGTTCACCGCCATGCTGGACGAAGGCCGCGGCTACCGCGCGCGCACCGGCAAGCCGCTGATGGTGCCGCGCTATGACATCGTGCCGATCCCGGAGCACCTGCGCACCCACGTGGTGCCGGGCTCGGTGCAGATGTTCCCGTCCGAGACCGCGCAGAGCATGTTCGACTTCCGCGCCAACGACGTGGTCGGCAAGATCGCGCCGCGGCCGCTCCTGCTGCTGCACAGCTCCGACGATCACGTCACGCCGGTCGATCAGTCGATCGAGCTGTTCCGCCATGCCGCCCAGCCGACCGAGCTGCATCTCTTTGCCGACACCGACCACTTCATGTTCGCGGAAGGCAACACGCGGGTGCACCGGGTGGTCGAGAACTGGCTCGCCAAGTATTTCGCGGTCGAGGCGCAAGCCAAGGCGGCGTGATGGCGGCAGCGCGTGTGACGTGCGCAATCGCCGTTGACACCGTTGACAATTGTTCTTGTTTCGTTCCAGATAAGTTGGCCCCGCGAGCGAAACACCATGCCCGACTTTTCCCCCGAACAGGACGCAGCGCTCAAGGCGGTCGCCGAATGGCTCAAGGCCAAGCCCGGTCGTGGCAACACGCCGCCCATCTTCCGACTGTTTGGCTACGCGGGCACCGGCAAGACCACGCTGGCGAGGCACTTCGCCGCCGATGTCGACGGCAAGGTGCTGTTCGCGGCCTTCACCGGCAAGGCCGCGCAGGTGATGCGCAACAAAGGCTGCCAGGGCGCCTCGACCATTCACAGCCTGATCTACAAGCCGCCCGACACCGCCACCGAGCAGCCGAGCTTCCAATTGTGGGGCGAGGCGCCGGCCTCGAAGGCCAAGCTGATCGTGATCGACGAATGCTCGATGGTCGACGACGAGCTTGGGCGCGACCTCAAGTCCTTCGCGGTGCCGCTCCTGGTGCTGGGCGATCCGGCGCAATTGCCGCCGATCCAGGGCGGCGGCTATTTCACCGACGCGGCCCCCGACGCGATGCTGACCGAGGTGCACCGCCAGGCGCAGGACAATCCGATCGTGCGGCTGTCGATGGAAATCCGCGAAGGCCGCCGCCTCGTGCCGGGCACCTATGGCGAGACCCAAGTTGTGGCGCGCAGCGCGCTCGATCCGCAACGCGTGCTCGACGCCGACCAGGTGCTGGTCGGCCGCAACGCCACGCGGCGCGCCTACAATGCGCGGCTGCGCGAGCGCCGCGGCTTTGACGATCCGCTCCCGCTCGCCGGCGACAAGCTGGTTTGCCTGCGAAACAATCGGCGCAAGGGCCTGCTCAACGGTTCGCTCTGGCTGATCAAGGAGCGCCCACGGCCGCGCCGGCAGATCCTGCGCATGCACTTGACGTCGGACGAGAGCATCAGCGACCACATCGTCAAGGTCTCGGTGCGGCCGGAGTGCTTCAACGGCACGCTCGAAACACTCGAATGGCCGCAGCGCAAGAAGTACGACGAGTTCGACTTCGGCTACGTGCTCACGGTCCACAAGGCGCAGGGCTCGCAATGGGACGACGTGGTGCTGTTCGACGAGTTGTTCGCCTTTCAGGACAGCCGCGAGCGCTGGCTTTACACCGGCGTTACGCGTGCGGCGAAGAGGCTGACGTTGGTGGTGTAAGATGTCTGGTCACAGCTACAGGAATTGCTCCGCCTCATCCTGAGGGAGCGCGTAGCGCTCGTCTCGAAGGATGGGCGGCCACGGCGTTGAGAGCTTTTCAAGACGGGCGGCCATGGTTCGAGACGCGGCGCTTGCGCGCCGCTCCTCACCATGAGGCCGAACAGGGCCGTGCCACCTAAAGGCCGGGCAAGGCAATCGCCTGCTACGACTTCGCCTTCTCGTACGGATAGACCAGCTTGCCCGACTCGTACGCCGGCGGATCGACCACCACCTGGGTATCGATGCCCTTGAACTGCGTCGGATCGTTGCCCTTGATGTTCTGGAACTGCACCTGCAGCACCCGCGACTCCGCCCACTCGCCGCCTTTGCCGAACTTCACGTCGCCGAGCACGGTCTTGAACGTGCTGGCCCGGATGTAGTCGGCGAGCTTGCCGTCGTCGAAGGTCTTGGTAGCCTCGACTGCCTGCTGCAGCACCTGCATCTGGGAGTAGGCCTGCGGCGCCATGTAGTAGCCGTACGCATCGACACCTTCTGCCGCCGCGCGCGCCTGGTACTTGGTCATAAGATCGGCAACGCCGGGGAAGTTCATCTTCGGCACCGGCAGCCAGAAGTCGTAGTTGGTCCAGCCGTTGAGCAGAGGGCCGAGTTGCGCCTTGATCGACGTGTTCTGCGGTGCCGACCATGGCGCCGCCGATCATCTTCGGCTTGAAGTTGAGTTCGTTCACCGCGCGCACGATGCCGACCGAGTCGGGCGGATAGGAGCACACCACCACGACGTCCGGATTGGTCGCCGCGATCGCACGCACGATCGGAGTGAAGTCGGTGGTGCTGGGCGGATAGCGCCGGTTGTAGACGACATTGAGACTGTGCTTCTTGGCATTCTCGAGCGCACCGTCGGAGGCATTGATCGGAGAACTCGGCGTCGGCAGCCACAATCGCGACCGTGCGCGGCCGCGGGTTCTGCTTCATCGCCAGCTCCAAGAAGCCCTTGGTGAAGGCTGGCTTCGGATCGGGGCCGGACGGCATCATCACGAAATAGCGTGGATAGTTGAACTCGCTGTTCACCCCAAGTCCAAGGAGCCCGATGAACACCTTGTTCTTCTGCATCATCACCGGCATCGCGGGCGCCAGCACGTTGGTGCCGTAGCCGCCGATGATCAGCTCGACTTTGTCGACGTCGAGCAGCTTGGTGTAGATGCCGGGCACAGTCGCCGGATTGGTCTGATCGTCGTAATAGACGAGCTTGACCGGACGCCCGAGCATGCCGCCCTTGGCATTGACGTCCTCCTCCCAGATCTTCTGCGCGAGCAGCGCCGACTTGCCGTTGGGCGCAAGGCCGCCGGTCAGCGCCATGCTGAAGCCGATCCGGATCGGCTGGCCGGTTTGCGCCGCAGCAGGTCCAGTCACAGCCGTCGCCGCCGCAGCTCCGCCCAGAAGCAGGGCCGACCTGCGGCTCAGTTGATTGACCATGGTCATGTCCTCCGGTTGGTATTTTGGGGAATTTTAGGCAGTTTCGCCGGTCACCGGCTAGGGGCTCTAGCCGCCCGCGCCGCGCGTGACGGACGCAAGTCTATCATCGTGTCGGGTCGCCGCCATCCACGATGATGGTCTCCACTTCGCCCGCGCCGCCGCGGCGGAAGGCCGCGGCCTCGTCATATTCCTCCGAGGTAAAGCAGGCGACCGCCTGCTCGAAGGTCGGGAATTCTACGACCACGAAGCGTTGAAACTTCTGCGGCCCTTCCATGATCTGATGGCGCCCGCCGCGCGCCAGAACCTTGCCGCCATACTTGGCCAGAATGGCTGGAACCAGATCCGTGTATTTCTTGTACTCGACCGGATCGTTGATCTTCGAGCGCGCCACCCAATAGGCCGGCATGGTCGTTCCCTCCCACTCCAACCCGGAAATGAACTAGCATCCTAGCATCCACGCAATACGCGACCAAAGTCCAGGGAGAACGATCGCATGGACAGACGCAGCTTTGTTGCCGGCGCGGCTGCCGCGCTCGCAACCCACCCGGCTCTCGCGCAGGAGACCTATCCAAGCCGCGCGATCACGATCATCAGCCCGTTCCCACCCGGGCGGCGCGAGCGAGGTGGTCACCCGCCCACTCGCCGCCGCGATGGAGCCGCTGATCAAGCAGCCGCTGGTGATCGAGACCAAGGCCGGCGCCGCCGGCCAGGTCGGCGCCCAGGTCGCGGCCGCCAGCGCCAAGCCTGACGGCTATACGCTCCTCTCCCACATCACCTCGATCTCGGGCTTCGCCGAGGTCGATCGTCTGTTCGGACGACCGGTCAAATTTACCAATGCCGATTTCATCCCGATCGCACGCGTCGTCGCCGACCCGTGCGTGCTGGTCGTCAATGACAAGCAGCCCTACAAGACGCTGAAAGAGCTCGTCGACGATGTCCAAAAGCGTCCGAACCAGATCATCTTCAGCTCGTCGGGTCTCTATGGCGCGCTGCACATCCCGCTTGCGCTGTTCGCCATGGCGGCCGGCGGCCTCAAGATGAGGCACCTGCCGACCGCCGGCGGCGGGCCTGCGCTGACCGCGCTCCTTGGCAACAATTCGCAGGTGCTGGCGTCGTCGATCTCGGCCGCGATGGCGCAGATCAAGGCCGGCAAGGCGCGTCCGCTGGCGATGTTCGGCGCCGAGCGCGCCAAGTCGCTGCCCGACGTGCCGACCATGAAGGAGCTCGGCTACAACGTCGAATATTATCTCTGGGTCGGCCTGTTCGCCCCCAAAGGAACGTCCGACAGCATCATCACGTATCTGCGCGACAACATCAAACAAGGCCGCGCACAGCCCTCAGTTCGCGACCGCGCTGACCAATCTCGGGCAGGACCTCGCCTATCTCGACCAGCCGGAGTTCAAGGCGTTCTGGGACGCCGACACCAAACGGATCGAGGAAGCGGTGCGCCAGATCGGCAAGGTGGACGGGTGAGTTCTTGAGCGAGACTGCAATTTTCTTCTCGATGTAAGGAGCGCACGGCGGTGCCGCTCCCCTCCCCCCGCGAGCTCTTGCGAGTGGTGGGGAGGGGGAAGGGGTGGGGGGGCGAGCGTGGCTGGAAGTGCAGGACCTCGAAGAACTCGATACGCGCGTTCCGCGCGCACGCAAACTGCGTCGCGACATGACCGATGCGGAACGAAAACTCTGGTGGCATCTGCGACGCCTGCCGATCGAGCACTCGCACTTCCGACGGCAAGCGACGATCGGTCCCTTACTTCGCTGACTTCGCCTGCCACGAACGGCGACTCGTCATCGAAGTCGACGGCAGTGCAACACAATCGAGCCTGATCAACGCTGCTAGATGACGCAGAGCGATCCGCATATCTTCAATCGCAGGGCTATCGCGTGCTGCGTTTCTGGAACAATGATGTGCTGAACAACATCGACGGCGTCATGGAAGTGATCCCGGCGGCAATGCATCAAAACGAAGCGAGCCCCCCACCCCTTACCCCTCCCCACCGCGCTGCGCGCGGGGGGAGGGGAACGGAGAGGCCCTCACGTGCTCAGCGAACACTGCAGGCAGTATCTGCTTCAGCCAACGGCCACCCTAGAAAGACCCGCTCATGATCCTGCGACGAGACCACATTGCGGGCGTTGCATTCGTGGCGGCGGGCGTGCTTGTCTATGTGTTCTCCGGCGATCTGCCCTGGGGATCGCTGGCGATGCCGGGTGCCGGCATGATGCCGAAGCTCGTGCTCGGCCTGATGATCATCTTCGGGCTGGTGCTGTTGGCACGCGGGAACGCAAGCCCGCCGCTATCGCGAGATCGACTGGAGCGACCTGCCCCACGCGCTCTGCTTGATCGTCGCCGCCGCGCTTGCGACCGCGCTCTACACCACGCTCGGCTTCGTGCTCACCATGGCGCTGTTGCTGTTCGGACTCACCGCCGCGGTCGAGCGCAGGCCGCTCATCCCTGCACTCGTGTTCAGCGTCGGCACCGCGCTGGTCGCGTATTTCCTGTTCAGCTCGCTGCTCAAATCGCCGCTGCCGCGCGGCCCCTTCGGGTTCTTTTAACGTGGAAGCAACCCTCGACAGCCTGCTGCTCGGCTTCTCGGTCGCGTTCCGGCCGGACGTGCTGCTCTATGCCTTCCTGGGCTGTCTGGTCGGCACGCTGGTCGGCATGCTGCCCGGCATCGGCCCGCTCGCCGGCATCAGCATTCTGCTGCCGGTCACCTACGGCCTCGACGCCACCAAGGCGATCGTGATGCTCGCCGGCATCTATTACGGCTCGCAATATGGCGGCTCGACCACCTCGATCCTGATGCGCATTCCGGGCGAAGCGTCCTCGGTGATGACCTGCATCGACGGCTACGCCATGGCGCAGAAGGGCCGCGCCGGCGCGGCGCTCTGCATCGCGGCGGTCGGCTCGTTCATCGCCGGCACGCTTCGGCGTCGTTCTGCTGACTGTCGTCGCGCCGCCGCTCGCGAGCTTCGCGCTCGCGCTTCGGACCGCCCGAATACACCGCGCTGCTCGTGCTCGGCCTGATCTTTCTCGCCTACATGTCGTCGACGTCGCTAGTGCGCACCCTGCTGATGGCGAGCTTCGGGCTCCTTGCTCGGCATGATCGGCATCGACGTGATGACCGGACACTTCCGCTACTCCTTCGACATCCCGGAGCTCGGCGACGGCATCGGCATCGTGCCGGTCGCGGTCGGCCTGTTCGGGCTCGGCGAAATTCTCTCGACGCCGAGCAACACCGTCACCGACAAGGTGGTCTCGCCACGGCTCAGCGAGCTGCTGCCCAACCGCGAGGAATGGCGCGCAGTCCGCGATGCCGATCGCGCGCGGCAGCCTGCTCGGATTCCTGATCGGCATCGTGCCCGGCTCCGCGCACATCATCTCGAGCTTTCTCTCCTATGCGCTGGAGAAGCGGCATCTCGAAGACGCCGGAGGAATTCGGCAAGGGCGCGGTCGCCGGCGTCGCCGGGCCGGAATCGGCCAACAACGCAGCCTCGACCGGCGCCTTCGTGCCGATGCTGGCGCTCGGGCTGCCGACCGGCCCGGTCACCGCGGTGCTGATGGCGGCGCTCCTCATTCACGGCGTGCCGCCCGGCCCGCCACTGGTCAACGATCATCCGGACGTGTTCTGGGGCTTCGTCGCGTCGATGTATGTCGGCAACCTGATGCTGCTCGCGCTCAACCTGCCGCTGGTCGGGCTGTTCGTGAGCGTGTTGCGGATTCCCTACGCCTATCTCTATCCGCTGATCATCATGTTCTGCATCCTCGGCGTCTACGAGGTGAACCATTCCGTCGTCGACGTCTGGATCATGCTGATCATGGGCGTGGTCGGCTATGGATTGCGCAAGTTCGGCTTCGATCCCGCGCCGCTGGTGCTCGGGCTCGTGATCGCGCCGATCTTCGAGATGAGTCTGCGCCAATCGCTGATCATGTCGAACGGCAACTGGTCGATCTTCTTCAACGTCAACGAGCGGCCGATCGCGGCCGCGCTGCTGGCGCTCTGCGCGCTGCTGCTCGTGCTCGCTACGCGCTCGCTGATCCGCAGCCGCAAGGATTGGCGCAACAAGCTCGCGGAAGCTGAAGGCTCGGAGGGGTAGAATGGGTTGAGCGGAGCGAAACCCATCACCTCTGAATTAGCCTTGAAGCCTTGGTGGGTTTCGCTTTCGCTCAACCCACCCTACAAGCCAAGCCTACAAGGCAACGCCTACCTCACGTCCACAGGCGCTCTTTCTCGAGCCCCTTGTAGAGGTCGGCGACGTATTCGCCGTAGCCGTTGAACAGCTGCGTCGGCTTGCGCTCGCTGGTGCCGATGAACTCCTCGGTCGCCTGGCTCCAGCGCGGATGCGAGACCTGCGGATTGACGTTGGCCCAGAAGCCATATTCGGACGCCTGCAACGCCTCCCAGTAGCTCTTCGGCCGCTGGTCGGTGAAGGTGAAGCTGCACGATCGACTTGATCGACTTGAAGCCGTACTTCCACGGCACCGCCAGCCGGATCGGCGCGCCCATCTGCTTCGGCACCGGCTTGCCGTAGGCGCCGGTCACCATGAAGGTGAGCTCGTTGGTGGCCTCCGCCATCGTGAGCCCTTCGATATAGGGCCACGGGTAATAGGTCTTGCGCTGCTCGGGCGCCATCGCCTTGTCGAGGAAGGTCTCCATCCGCACGTATTTCGCCGACGACAGCGGCTTCGCCATCTCGACCAGCTTCGCCATCGGGAAACCCGACCACGGGATCGCCATCGACCAGGCCTCGACGCAGCGATGGCGATAGAGCCGCTCCTCGAGCGTCACCTTCTTGATCAGGTCGTCGATGTCGATGGTCTGCTCCTTCTCGACCATGCCGTCGAGCTTGATCGTCCAGGGCCGCAGCTTGAGCGCCTGCGCGGCGCGCGCGACCGTCTTGGTCGAGCTGAACTCGTAGAAATTGTTGTAGTTGGTGTTGATCTTCTCATCCGTGACCGGGCGATCGAGCGTGTATTTCTCGTTGCGCTTGACCGGATAGAGGCTCGGCGGTCGGGTCCGGCAGATCGGCCGCGCGTTGCGCCAGCGCAAGCTCCGGCGACAGCGTGATCGCAGCAGCCCCGGTCGCAGTCAGAAAGGCGCGGCGGTTCGAGGAACAGGTGCTCAGGGGTCGCGCGGCTCTCAGGGATTTCCCAGCCGCGGCGGCGAATGACATGCATGGGAGTGCTCCTCCGATCGGATGACGCAGAAGTAAGTCTACGCCCAATTCGCGGCAAGTCACAGCTGCGGGATAAAAGTGTGATGTAACAAAGGGAAGCACCGCGACGTATCTGACGAATTGGGGGCGTGCCTTGCCCGGAACCCCAAACAGGAACCCGAGCAGACCCCCAAACGCCGGCGCGGGCCTGTTGGCCCGCGCAAGTTGTAGTCCAGGGACGTGCCTTCTACGCCGCCGCAGCAGCCTTCTTGGCCGCTACGATCTGCTCGGCGGTGCGGCCGGTCACTTCCGCCATATGGTCGAACCTGCAGGTGTAGCTGCCGACCCCAGCCGTGGCCGAACGCACCTCCACGATCAGGTCGCCGATCTCCGTTTCCGGCATCTGCACGCGCACCACATCCCAGCCGTCCCAGCCCTCGCGGGTATCGAAGCCGAGGATCTGGCCGCGCCGCCCGGACATCAGGGCGTTCATCTTGGCGGTGGCCTCGCTCGGAACAACGATATCGACCTGATAGATCGGCTCCAGCAGCACCGGCTGACATTGCGGTAGGCCTTCGTGGATGGCGAGCCGGCCGGCGAGCTGGAACGCCATGTCGGAGGAGTTGACGGTGTGGTAGGAGCCGTCGATCAGCTTCACCGAGATATCGACGACCTGGAAGCCGAGCGGTCCGTGCTTGAGCGCGTCCGCCACGCCCTCCTCCACCGACGGGATGTAGTTGCGCGGCACCACGCCGCCCTTGATCTCCTCGTTGAACTGGAAGCCCGAGCCGCGCGGCAAAGGCTTGATGTCGACCACCACGTCACCGTACTGGCCGTGACCGCCCGACTGCTTCTTGTGACGGCCGCGCTGCACGATGCCTTTCTTGATGGTCTCGCGATAACCCACCGTCGGCTTGCGCGTCGCAACCGCAACGCCGAAGCGATCAGCAAGCCGCTCGCTCGCAACGCGCAGATGCATCTCGCCCTGGCCCCAGGCCACGACCTCGTGCGCCTCCGCATTGTGCACCACCGACAGCGAGGGATCCTCCTCGACCAGCTTGTGCAGCGCCTGGCCGAGCTTGACGTCGTCCTTGCGCTCCTTGGCGGCGATCGCAAGCGACAGCACCGGCGGCAGGGCCTCCATCTTCAGGAGATCGGCATGGGCCTGTTTCCCGAGCGTCAATGTGTCGCCCGTATTGGCATGGTCGAGCTTGCCCAGCGCCACCGTCTCGCCGGCGGCAGCGGGCCCGCGCTTCTCGGTGGTCTGGCCCAGGAGCTTGAAGATGCCGGCGACGCGACCGGCCTCGCGCTCGGGCGTGATGAAGGTCGAGCTGTCTGGGATCTGCCCGCTCAGCACGCGCACGATCGACATCTTGCCGCCGTGGCTGGTGTGCATGCTCTTCATCACATAGGCGACGCAGTCGGCGCCGGGCTTCACCCCGATGCGCTTCGCGGTCGTGGCAACATCGGGAGCCTCGTGGCGGATCGCCTTGAGCAGCCGCAACACGCCGTTGGTGCGGGTCGCCGCCCCGATCAGGATCGGGCACACGAGCCCGTCGCGCACCTCCTTGCCCAGATCGTCGAACACCTTGTCGGCAGGCGGCTGGATGTCGCCGAGGAGCTGCTCCATCAGCTCGTCGTCGTGGTCGGCGAGCGTCTCCAGCATGGAGAAGCGGGCGGTCTTTTCCTGATCGAGCGCGTCGCCCTCGAGCGGAATGACCTGCGAGGGAGCGTGCTCCTTGTAGACGAACGCACGTTCGAGCGCGAGATCGACGAAGCCGGTGATGAGGTCGCCCGAGAAGGTCGGGATCTGGCGCAGCAGCAGCTTCAGCCGCGAGGCTGGCTGCAACAGCCTGAGCACATCGTGAATCGTGGAGTTTGCCTTGTCGATCTTGTTGAGGAACAGGAAGTGCGGAATCTTCTGGTCTTCGAGCTCGCGCAGGATGAGCTGCAGCTGCGGCACCTTTTTCTCGTCCATCTCGCAGACGACGACCGCAGCATCAATGGCCGGCAGCGCCGCACGCATGTCATGCGCGAACTCGACCGAACCGGGGCAATCGATGAAGGTGAAGCTCTCACCCATGAAGGTCGTGGTGGCGGCCGAGAGCTCGACGCTCATGAGATGATGGCGCGCTTCCTTGCTGCCATCGCCGACAGTCGTGCCGGCCTCCACGGTCCCTTGTCGCTGAACCGCGCCGGTGCGCGTGAGGATCGCCTCCATCAGCGTGGTCTTGCCGCTTTGGAACGGGCCCACCAGCGCGATGCACCGGGGACCCGTCGCTCTTGTGCCGTTCTGTGCCATGTTCCGCCTCCCTTCCGCGTTGAGATGCGGCCTTGTCTAAATCCTGGGCCGGTCAACTATCGTCTCAGTCAGCGCGGAGATTGGCAAGAGTTTCATAAGGATCGAAACGCCCTACCGCAGGGCGCCAATGCTAGGATACCGGCCGGCTAGAGGGGGAACCCATCGACCAGTCGACGGGCGCTTTCTCGCATGCGGTGCAGGTATGCATGCCGCCAGACCGGCGGCTTTCTCGGATAGCGAGGGACTACAAAGGCCAATGAGCGAGGGCGACGACGTCTACAGCCGCTTTGCCGAGAACCTCGCACGCACCGAACGGATGCCGCGCAACGCACTCAACGCCTACCGCGATGCATTGCTGAGACGCCTTGTCAGCTTTGCGCGCGCCAATTCGCCGTTCTATCGTGACCGATTGGCGCCCCTGTTCCGCTCCGGCGACACGCCAGACCTGCAGAGATGGCGCGAGGTACCGATCCTGCGGCGGGAAGATGTCGAGCGCGACATCGACCGCATCAATCCGGCCGAGTTGCCACCAGACATCGGGGAAGTGACCATCCGTCGCAGCTCCGGCACCACCGGCCGAAGCGGCATGACATTCCGCATTTGCGCGCTGGTGCGGATCGCCGACGCCTGCCTGATGCAGCGCCTCTATCGCTGGTGGGGCTACGACGATGCCGCCCCCATGGCCAGCATCCGGCACTACACGATGAACGACCGCGGCTTTCCGAACGGCAAGGTCGAGATGCAATGGTCCTATCCGGGCCGCGCGGCGCCGCACTATTCGCTCGACCTGCGCACCTCGACCGCCAACATGATTGCGTGGCTGGTCCGCCACCGCCCCCGATATCTACTCACCTTTCCGTCGATCGCTCACGAGCTTGCCGGGCACCCTGACGCCAAGCGGATCGCGGGGCTCGGGTTCAGGGGAGTTGTCGCGATCAGCGAGATCGTGAGCGATGACGCGAGCGAGCTGGTGCGCCAGAGCTTCGGCTGCGAGATCGCGCAGATCTATGGCTGCAGCGAGATGGGGGCGGTTGCGCTGCAATCGCCCGATGACGGCGCTCTTCTGGTCTGCGAGGAGAACGTGATGGTTGAATTGCTCGACGACGACGACCAGCCGGTGGAGCCGGGCGAGACCGGCCGAGTAATCCTCACCAGCCTCTATAACTTTGCGACGCCCTTCATCCGCTACGAGATCGGCGACTACGCGACCTCCGCGGAGGCGTCTCCGTCCGGCAGAGTCTTCATGCGACTGCAACGAATCGAGGGACGGCAGCGCAACGCGCTGGTGACGGCGAGCGGCAAGCGCGTCTGGCAGAGCGCCATCCCGGCCGCGAACGTGCTGCGGTACGTCGCGGCGACGCAGTTCCAGATTCGCCAGCCCTCAGCCGAGTTCGATTGAATTCCTCTATGTGCCCGCGAGCGCAGCACCAGCTGATCGCGCGGGCCTCGAGACCTATTTCGCAAACCTGCTCGGGCGCCCCGTGTCGCTCAGGCTTTCGGCCGAGGACGCGATGCCGCGGACGGCTGGCGGCAAACACGAGCGCATCGTGTCAGCAGTCGTCGCTTAAGCCCTGCACGAAAGCAAACGGCCGCCGATCGCCGGCGGCCGTGCTGTCTGTATGAGATTGTGCGGTTAGCGGCGAGGACCGCCCGCGGGCCGCAGCTGCAGGTCGGCAACGCCGGCCGCAATGTTGATGCCGGTCTGGCCGGTCACGGAAACCGGCTGCAACGCGACCGAGCGGTTCGAGCCGCCGACCAGCACATTGGCGCCGAGACCCACGGCGAAAGTCGCCTCGCCGGTCGCGCCGACATAGCTGCCTGCGAGCGCCCCGCGCATCGGGCCGGCCGACGGGGCGAACACTCCCCACACCATGCTCTGCCGGGTGGTCACGCCGATATCGAGCCCGAACTTGTTGATCACGCCCACATAGCCCTCGGTCGGCCCGGGCACGTCCGGCGTAAAGATGCAGGACACGCTCTTGCTTGACCCGAGCACCCAGCCGAAACCGCCCGATACGTCACAGGCCAGAACACCAGCCTTGACCTGCGCTTGAGCAGCAGCCGGCGCCAACAACATGACGGCGAGAGCCAGCCCAGCCCCGATTGCCTTTGACATAGAAACCCCTCCTGCGTTCACGCAACGTCGCGGGCCCGGCTGGCCCGAGACTCCGTCGCATAATACGGAACTTTTGCCCGCAAGTCGCAAGCCAACCTTGATCAGCCTCAAAAAAATTGAGACCTGTGTGTTAACCTTCCGCGGACGCGAATTGTCTTAGTCTTACTTCAAGTTGCCGCAGAAGCGCTGGATGCGCCGGCAGGCTTCCTCGACCTGACTTGTCGCCACCGCATAGGAAACGCGGAACGCCGGCCCGACCCCGAAGGCCGTGCCCTGCACCACCGCAACTCCCTCGGCCGCCAGCAGCTCAGTCACAAAGTCCTGGTCGCTTTCAAGCTTTTTGCCCGATGGCGACGTGCGCCCGATCGCCTCCGCGCAGGACGGATAGACGTAGAACGCCCCCTCCGGCTTCGGGCAACGCAGCCCCTTGGCCTGGTTGAGCATGGAGACGCACAGATCACGCCGCTCCTTGAAGACACTGTTGTGCTTCGGAATGAAATCCTGTGGCCCGTCGAGCGCGGCAACCGAGGCCCATTGCGCGGCGGCGTTGGCATTGGTGGTCGACTGCGACTGCAGCGTCGCCATTGCCTTGATCAGATGCTCCGGCCCACCCGCATAGCCGATGCGCCAGCCGGTCATGCAATAAGCTTTCGACACGCCGTTGAGCGTGAGCGTGCGCTCGTAAAGCCCAGGCTCGACCTGCGCCGGGCTGAAGAACTCGAATTCGTCGTAGACGAGGTGCTCGTACATGTCGTCCGACAGCACCCAGACATGCGGATGCCGCATCAGCACCTCGGTGATCGCCTTCACCTCGTCGCGCGTGTAGGCTGCACCGGTCGGGTTCGACGGTGAATTGAAGATCAGCCACTTGGTGTTCTTGGTGATCGCGCGCTCGAGCGCCTCCGGCTTGATCTTGAAGCCGTCCTCGAGCCGGGCCGGCACCGCCACCGGCGTCGCGCCCGCCAGGAGTACAATGTCAGGATAGCTGACCCAATAAGGAGCCGGGATGATCACCTCGTCGCCCGGATTGAGCGTCGCCATTAGGGCGTTGAACAGCACCTGCTTGCCGCCGGTGCCGACGATGATCTGGCTGGGCTTGTAGTCGAGCTCGTTCTCGCGCTTGAACTTGCGCGCAATCGCGGCCTTGAGCTCGGGAATGCCGTCGACGGCGGTGTACTTGGACGCCTTGCCGCCCTGGATCGCCGCAATGGCCGCCTGCTTGATGTGGTCCGGCGTGTCGAAGTCAGGCTCGCCGACCCCGAGGCCAATGATGTCGCGGCCAGCCGCTTTGAGCGCGCGCGCCATGTCCGTCACCGCGATGGTGGCGGAAGGCTTGATGCGCTGCAGCGAGTCCGCGAGAAAGGCCACGGGAACCTCCTTTTGCCAAGTGGAACCAGGGTTGCGCCGATGTCCTAATGGCCCCTGGCCCCTACAGCAAGCGCCATCACCACCCATGAACCGTTCGTGAACCACCGATTCCAGCCGGGCGGCCGGATTAACCCCCGGGCAAGGCTGCCATGTTAGCGCTCACAACTTGACGGAGCGCCGACGCAAGGCATGCACGCGGGGGTCTTGGATATCCTGAGGACGGGTGATTGGCTCACCTATGAGCGCGTACGGCGTATCGCGGTCGCGCTCATCTGCGCTTATGTGGCTGCCGTTGGCTATCTCGTTGTCACAGCGAACGGGCCCGTCGATGCGCTGGGGCGGCCGCTGGGGACCGATTTCTCCAATGTGTACGCGGCCGGCACCTACGTGCTCGAAGGCAGGCCGCAGGCCCCGTTCGACCCTGCCCTGCAATATGCGCGCGAGCAGGCGATCTTCGGTCCCGACACGCCGTTTTACGGCTGGCACTATCCGCCGTTCTTCCTCTTCGTGGCGGCAGGGCTTGCGCTGTTGCCCTATGGACTGGCGCTGGCGGTGTGGCAGATCGCGACCTTCCTGCTCTATCTCGTTTCGATCCGCGCCATTCTTGCAGCCGCGCCGATCGGCGGCGGCACCAACGACGACAATCGCACCGTCCCCGCTCTGGCCTTGCTGCTGGCCGCCGCCTTCCCTGCCGTGTTCGTCAATCTCAGTCACGGCCACAACGGTTTCCTCAGCGCAGCCCTCATGGGCGTCGCACTCGTCACGCTTGATCGCCGCCCTGTCGTAGCCGGCGTGCTGTTTGGGCTTCTCGTCTATAAGCCGCAGTTTGGATTGATGGTGCCATTCGTGCTGGCGGCAACCGGACGCTGGCGCACATTCGCAGCCGCAGCCGCGACCGCAATGTTACTGGTGCTGCTCGCCACCATCGCGTTCGGCCCGCAGGTATGGGAAGCGTTTGCGGCCTCAACCCAGTTCACGCGAGCAGTCGTGCTGGAAGCCGGCGATCCCGGCTGGCACAAGATCCAGAGCGCGTTCTCCTGGGTGCGCATGTGGGGCGGATCGATCGCGGTCGCCTACATGCTGCAGGCAGCCGTCACACTGGCAGTCGGCGCGACACTGATCTGGCTGTGGCGCAGCGCCGCATCCTTCGCACTCAAGGCTTCTGCGCTCTGTCTGTCAGCCATGTTGGCGTCACCATACGGTTACGACTACGACATGATGATCCTCGCCCCTGCGATTACGTTCCTGGCGTCCGATGGCTTGGCCCGGGGGTGGCGACCCTTGGAAAAAACTCTGCTGGCTGGATTCTGGCTGATGCCGATCGCCGCGCGCGGGATCGCCTTGGCGACATTCATTCCGCTTGGCGTTATCGCCATGATCGCTGTTTATGTCGCGATTCTGCGCAGAGGCGCGACGGAGCTGAGCAGGCCAACGCATACGCCGGCAGCGGCGACGCGATAATTCCTTTCGCGACTGCGAAAGAGCTTTTCCATTTAAAGAGCTATACTAAAGAGAAATTGTCGCCGCAGCGGCAAAGTTTGGTATCTCAACATTGCCCCGCTCATGTCATAGTAAGAGCGGTGCGGACGTCTAAGGCTTGAACGCCGTTTAGGGCTTACACTCCGCCGCCGGGGAGCCAAAGGTCGCCGATGTATACCCTCTATTCAATGCAGCGATCGGGCAACAGCTACAAGGTGAGGCTTGCACTCGCCCAGCTCGGCTTGTCCTACCGGTTGGAAGAGGTGGACATCCTCCAGGGCGAAAGCCGGACACCGGAATTCCTGGCGAAGAACCCGAGCGGCCAGGTTCCGCTCCTTGAAGTGACGCCTGGGCGATTTATCGCCGAGTCGAATGCGATTCTCTGGCATCTCGCCAGCAACACGAGGCTGCGGCCACGCGATCGTTTCGACCGCGCCGAAGCGCTGCAATGGATGTTCTTCGAGCAGCACAGCATCGAACCCAATATCGGCGCCGCCTATTTCTGGCTAACGCTGGTGAAAGGCGGCCGCGAATTGCAGCAGCACGCGCTCGATGACTGGATGGAGGAAGGCTATCGCGCGCTCGGCGTGATGGAGCGCCATTTCAAGGAGCATCGCTACATCGTCGCGGATCGCTATACGGTCGCCGACATTGCGCTCTATGCCTATACGCACGTCGCGCACCTTTGCGACTATGACCTGACGATGTTCCCGGCGATCGGAAGCTGGCTCGCGCGCGTGGAGGCGGAACCCGGGCATGTGACCATGCTGAAGCAGCCGGCGGATGTTGCGTCGGAGTAAATATGATGTCACTTCGGAGTAAATACAGCGGCAATTACCGTTGCTCTTTGAATGATTAAATTATTTTTAATCGGTTATCAGCTTGCGGCGGTGCACCAGAACAGCCAATCATCTTGTTAGGGCGACACCTGCGCGAATTGTAGGTGTTAGATGCATTCACGTGTCGATGTAACCTCCCGCCCAGCGCGGAGGGGACGTCGTTTGCTGGTCCTGGTCGTCGCCATCGCGCTCGCGACTGGCGCTGCAGGCTTTGTGCTGTGGCATCGCGGCAAGCCAGCTGCCCATGCGGCAACCTCGCCTGCGGTTCCCGTGACAGTCAGTGCGGTGTCGCAGCGCGATGTGCCGATCTTCCTCGACAGCCTCGGAACCGTGCAGGCTTCAAATACGGTCGCCGATTCACAGCCAGATCGACGGCAAGCTGCAATCGGTCGACTTCGTCGAAGGCCAGGAGGTGCACAAGGGCGACACGCTGGCCGTGATCGATCCGCGCGCGCTGCAGGCCGCGCTCGATCAGGCGATCGCCAAGAAGGCGCAGGACGAGGCTCAGCTGATCGCGGCGCAGAAGGATCTCGATCGTTTCAAGGCACTGCTCGCGAAGGCCGCTTCGAGACCCAGCAGAGCGTCGACCAGCAGCAGGGCAAGGTCGACCAGCTCAAGGCCACCATCGACGCCGACCAGGCCGCGATCGAGAGCGCGCAGACGCAACTCTCCTACACCACCATCACGGCGCCGATCGACGGCCGCGTCGGCTTCCGCCAGGTCGACGCCGGCAACATCATCCATGCCAACGATACGAACCCGCTCACGGTGCTGACCCAGATCAAGCCGTCGATCGCGATCTTCACGCTGCCGCAAAAGAACCTCGCGGACGTGCGCGACGCGATGCTGCGCGGGCCCGGTGCCGGTCATCGCCTTCGATCAGGACAACACGCGCCAGCTTGCGCAAGGCGAGCTCATGCTGATCGACAATCAGATCGATCAGACCACCAGCACGATCCGCCTCAAGGCGCGCTTCGCCAACGAGGACGACCGGCTCTGGCCGGGCGAGTTCGTGCGCCTGCGCGTCCAGGTCGACACCCGCGACGGGGCCGTGACCATTCCGCCGACGGCAGTGCAGCGCGGCCCGCAGGGCCTCTATGCCTGGGTCGTCAAACCCGACAACACCGCGGAGCAGCGCCCCATCGAGACGGCGCCGATCGACAACGACACCACGATCGTGACCAAGGGGCTGACCGTCGGCGAGCGGGTCGTCGTCAACGGGCAATATCGCCTGCAGGCCGGCACCCGCGTCGACAGCCAAGACCGAGCCAGGCCGACGCACGCAACGCACGGACGAGGCACTCGTGAACATCTCCGAACTGTTCATCCGCCGGCCGATCGCGACATCCTTGCTGATGGGCGCGCTGGCGCATGGTCGGCATGGTGGCGTTTCCGCTGCTGCCGGTCGCGCCGCTGCCGCAGGTCGATTTTCCGACCATCCAGGTGTCGGCGCAGCTTCCGGGCGCCAGCTCCGACACCATGGCGTCCACCGTCGCGGCGCCGCTGGAGCGGCAGTTCGGGCAGATCGCCGGCGTCACGCAGATGACGTCGACCAGCGTGCTCGGCTCGACCTCGATCACGCTGCAGTTCGACCTCAACCGCAACATCGATGCCGCCGCGCAGGACGTGCAGGCCGCGATCACGGCGGCCAGCCGGCAGCTTCCCACCACGCTGACGACGCCGCCGACCTATCGCAAGGTCAATCCGGCGGATTCGCCGATCCTGATCCTGGCGGCGCATTCGGACACGCTGCCGCTGACCGTCGTCGACGACTTCGCCGACACCGTGATCGCGCAGCAGATCTCGCAGATCACCGGCGTGGCGCAGGTGACCATCGGCGGCGAGCAGAAGCCGGCGATCCGCGTCCAGGTCGATCCCGCCAAGCTGCAGACGCGCGGCCTGACGTTCGAGGACGTGCGCGGCGTGCTTGGCATCGCCAACACCAACGCGGCCAAGGGCAGCATCAACGGCGCGCAGCAAAGCTTCACCATCGCGGCCAACGATCAGCTCACCAAGGCGGAGCAATACAACGACGTCATCATCGCCTATCGCAACGGCGCGCCGATCCGCGTCCGCGACGTCGGCCACGCGGTGGCGGGCCCGCAGGACGTCAACATCGCGGCGCTGAATGGGCAGCTCGCCGAGCGTGATCCTGCTCGTCTTCAAGCAGCCGGGCGCCAACGTCATCGACACGGTCGATCAGATCAAGGCGGCGATGCCGCAGCTTTCATCCGTGATTCCGCCCGGCCTGCAGCTCGACACGATCGTCGACCGCACGCAGACCATTCGCGCCTCGGTGCTTGATGTCGAATTCACGCTGGCGCTCACCATCGTGCCTCGTGGTGATGGTCATCCTGTTGTTCCTGCGCAACCTGCGGGCGACGCTCATCCCCGCCGTGACGGTGCCGCTCGCGCTGCTGGGCGCTGTGGCGATGATGTATCTCCTCGGCTTCAGCCTGGACAATCTCTCGCTGATGGCCATGACGATTGCGGTCGGCTTCGTGGTCGACGACGCCATCGTGGTCACCGAGAACATCTATCGCCATGTCGAGGACGGAATGCCGCCGACGCGCGCTGCGATCGAGGGCGCGCGCGAGATCGGCTTCACGGTGCTCTCGATCAGCATCTCGCTGGTCGCGGTCTTCATCCCGCTGCTGCTGATGGGCGGCATCATCGGGCGGCTGTTTCGCGAGTTTGCGATGACGGTGACGGCCGCCATTGGCGTGTCGGTCGTCGTTTGCCTGACGCTGACGCCGATGCTGTGCTCCCGCTTCCTGCTGCCGCAGCACAACAAGCAACACGGCCGCATCTATCGCACCATTGAGCGCGGCTTCGATGCGATGATCGGCGGCTATCGCGTGGTGCTCGACGTGGCGCTGCGGCATCAGGCGACGACGCTTGTGGTCTTCCTGGCCGCGGTCGCCATGACCGTCGCAATGTTCATCGTGATCCCGAAAGGCTTCTTCCCGATCCAGGACACCGGCTTGATCCAGGGCCTGTCCGAGGCGGCGCAGGATGTCTCGCCGCAGGAGATGAAGCGCCTCCAGCGCGAGCTCGCCGCCGTGGTCGTGCGCGATCCCGACGTCGCGGGCGTTGGCTCCTTCTTCGGCAGCGGCGGCGGCAACACGCTCAATACCGGGCGATTTTTCATCTCGCTCAAGCCGCGCGACGAGCGCAAATCGACCGCGATCGAGGTGATCAGCCGGCTCCGGCCGCAACTGGCCAAGGTGCAGGGCGTCAATCTCTTCCTGCAGCCCTCACAGGACATCACCGTCGGCGGGCGCATCTCGCGCGGCCAATTCCAATACACCCTGCAGGACGCGAGCCTCGACGAGCTCAACACCTGGGCGCCGAAGATGCTCGCCAAGCTCAAGACGCTGCCTGAGCTCGCCGACGTGTCGACCGACCAGCAGAGCAATGCGCCCCTGCTCACGATGGCCATCAATCGGGACGCGGCGGCGCGCTTCGGTATCCAGCCGCAGGTGATCGACGATACGCTCAACGATGCATTCGGGCAGCGTCAAGTCGGGCAATACTTTACGCAAACCAACGCGTATTTCATCGTGCTCGAGGCGCTCCCTAGTCTGCAGGAGAGTGCCGCAGTCCTCGACCAGATCTACGTGAAGGCGCCGAGCAACGGGCAAGCCGTTCCGCTGTCCACCTTGGTGAGCATCGACACCAACAAAACCGGCCCGCTTTCGGTGTCGCATCAGGCGCAGTTTCCCGCTGTGACGCTGTCGTTCAACCTTCCACCGGGCACGTCACTTGGCCAGGCGGTGGAGGCCATCACGCGTGCGGAACAGGAGATCGGCAAGCCACAGTCGCTGATCGGCACATTCCAGGGCAACGCCCAGGCGTTCCAGGATTCGTTATCGAGCGAGCCTATCCTCATCGTGGCAGCGCTCTTCGTCGTCTACGTCATTCTCGGCGTGCTCTACGAGAGTTACATCCACCCGTTGACGATTCTGTCGACACTGCCGTCGGCCGGCGTCGGCGCGCTGCTCGCGTTGTACGCCGGCGGCTTCGACCTGTCGGTGATCGGCATCATCGGCATCATTCTGCTGATCGGCATCGTGAAGAAGAACGGAATCATGCTGGTCGACTTCGCGATCGCGGGCGAGCGCGATGGCATGTCGCCGGAGGCGGCCATCCGCGCGGCCTGCCTGCAGCGGTTCCGGCCGATCATGATGACCACCATGGCGACGCTGCTCGGCGGCCTGCCGCTGATGCTCGGCCACGGCTCCGGATCGGAGCTGCGGCAGCCCCTGGGCTACGCCATGGTGGGCGGGCTCGCCATGAGCCAGCTGCTGACGCTGTTCACAACGCCGGTGATCTATCTCTATCTCGACCGCCTGCAGACATGGCTCAGCGGGGCCCCGCACAGGATCGAAGAAGACCAGCCGCAGGAACAGGTGGAGAAGAGCGCGGTCGCGGCGGAATGAGCGCGATTCCGCGACCATCGCCTTGAGCGCGGGCCATCCGGCGCACACGCCTGGGCCCGTGGCGTTAACTTTTGAGTAACCAAAATCACGAAATCGCCCCTATTCATCAACGGCTTCGCCCAAGTCCGGACGAAAGCGCGCCGGTATCTGGATAGAGCATCGCCACAGGTACGCCCCACTGATTCGCGGAGATTTGTGATGTTCACGAGCCCCAAGCACTACTCCTCGACCAAGCCAGTCGAGCTGTTTGCGACGCTCGCGCTTGCGCTTTCCACTCTTGTTGCCGTCACGGTGGTGTCGATCGGCATCACGCGAGCGGATGGGCTGCGCACCGTTTCGAAGATTGCGCCCTCTATCGTTGCTTACGACCCCGGCCGCTAGACGATAGATGGTCTAGCTTCTTGTTTGAGCATGATCTTTTCCGAAAACCGGTTCCCACTTTTCGGAATCATGCTCTGAGCGTGCCAATTCCAACGGGACATGCTCTAAGACCGCGTCATGGTTGGCGCGGACGAGTCTCATGTCGCGATTGTCGGAGGCGGGCCCGCCGGCCTGATGGCGAGCGACGTGCTTGTGCGCGGCGGCGTGCGCGTCACCATCTACGACCAGATGCCCGCCGTCGGCCGCAAGTTTCTACTGGCGGGTCGTGGCGGCCTCAATCTGACGCATAGCGAGCCGCTCGATCAATTCCTCCGCCGCTACGGCCATGCGGAGCCGCACGTCCGGCCCGCGATCGAAGCGTTTTCGCCCGACGACCTGCGCACCTTCAGCGCCGAACTTGGCCAGCCGACGTTCGTCGGGTCGAGCGGCCGTGTGTTTCCGACAGCCATGAAGGCGTCGCCCTTGCTGCGCGCCTGGTTGCGCCGCCTTGCCGCGATGGGCGTGACTTTCAAGCTGTGGCATCGCTGGCGCGGCTGGGACGAGGCCGGAAGGCTCGTATTCGATACACCGGATGGACAGACAGCCGTTGCGGCTGATGCGAGCATATTGGCGTTGGGCGGTGCGAGCTGGCCAAAGCTCGGCTCCAACGGCGCCTGGGTCGCCGCCATGGCGGAGGCCGGAATCACGGTGGCGCCGCTGCAGCCCGCGAATTGCGGCTTTCTGGTCGACTGGTCCGACATCTTTCGCAGCCGCTTCGAGGGTGACCCGCTCAAGCGCATCGCGCTGTCGTTCGGAGACCGCACGGTGCGCGGCGAAGCCGTGGTCACCGGAAAGGGACTGCAGGGCGGCGGTCTCTATGCATTATCGGATGTCCTGCGCGAGGCGATCGCGAGCCATGGTCATGCGGTGCTGCTGGTCGATCTCCTTCCGGACCAAAACGTCTCTGCTTTGGAACAGAAACTCCGCGCGCCGCGCAACAAACAATCGCTCGCCAACGTGCTGCGGAAGGCCTTGAGCCTCTCTCCGATCGCGATCGGATTGCTGCAGGAGGCAGCTGTTGCGTCATCGACAAAGTTGTCGGAGCTCACCCCAGAAGCACTCGCCGGCCGGATCAAGGCCGTGCCGGTTCGCCTCGTCGGCATCGAGCCGATCGCCCGCGCCATCTCGACCGCGGGCGGCATCGCCTTCGATGAGATCGATGAACATTTCATGCTGCGCCGCCGCCCCGGCAGCTTCGTGGCCGGCGAGATGCTCGATTGGGAGGCGCCGACAGGCGGCTATCTGCTGCAGGCATGCTTTGCGACCGGCGCCGCCGCCGGTCGTGGCGCGTTGCAATTCCTGCAACGCGCGCGCTCGCTCACTCCGGCTTGATGCCGGCGGCCTTGATGATCGGCCACCACCTGTCGGCCTCGGCCTTGCGCAACGCGCCGAGCGCTTCGGGTGTCTGCTCGGCGCGCGGCGGAATGACCTGGCCAAGCTCGGCGAACTTGCCACGCACCGCGGGATCGGCAAGCGCGGCAACGACGGCCGCGTTGAGCGCCGTGATCACGTCCTTCGGAGTGCCCTTCGGCGCCCACATGGCCTGCCAGAACGAGACGTGAAAGCCGGACAGGCCGGCCTCATCGGCGGTCAGAATCTCGGGCGCACTGGCAAGTCGCGCTGGCGCCATCACGGCATAGGCCTTGATCTGGCCGCCCCGTGCCAACGGCAGCGCGCCGCCACCCGGCGCCGCGCAGATCAGGTCGATCTGCCCGCCGGTCAGGTCCTGCAACGCGGCCGCCGCGCCACGATAGGGCACGAACGTCCACGTCGCAGCCGCTGTCGCCTGCATGTAAAGCCCGCACAGATGCGACAGCGTCCCCGAGCCGATGTGGCCCTGCGAGACCTTGCCCTGATTGTCCTTGAGCCACGCGACCAGCTCCTTGAGATCCTTGGCCGGCATCGTGTTCCTGGCCAGCACCAGCAGCGGGCTTGTGGCCAGCAGGGCGATCGGCTCGAAGTCGGCCATGAGATCGTAAGGCAACGTGTAGACGGCACCGTTGAGCACGAAAGCGCCGATGTCACCGACCCCGATCGTGTAGCCGTTGGCTGCCGAGCGAGCGAGCCGGCCAACGCCAAGGCTGCCGCCGGCGCCACCGACATTTTCGACCACGAACGGCTGCCCGAGCGTTCCGCGCATGTGCTCAGCCACGATCCGCGTCACGGTGTCGACCGGACCGCCCGGCGGATAGGTCACGATCACCGACACGGGGCGCGACGGAAAGCTTTGCGCCTGCGCGTCCGCAGCCAAGCCCATTGCGATGCCCATCGATGCGATGGCGGCCACGATCATGCGCATGACGTTCTCCCTAAAACACGCCGAGATGCTGGCTCAGCGCGGCGTTGTCGCGCCTGAGCTCCGCGGTGGTCGAGACCACGACCACGCGGCCGCTGTTGAGCACCACCACATCATCCGCGACATCAAACACCAAAGTGGGATTCTGCTCCACCAGCACGATCGAGAGGCCGCTCTCCTTGAGCCGGCGGATCGTCGCCATCACGTCGCTCACGATCTGCGGCGCCAGGCCTTCGGACGGCTCGTCCATCAACAGCACGCGCGGATTGGCCATCAGAGCGCGGCCGATGGCGAGCATCTGCTGCTCGCCGCCTGAGAGATGAGCCGCGATCTGCTTTCGCCGCTCGGCGAGCCGCGGAAACATCTCGAACACCGTGTCGATGGTCCAGGGCGCATGCCGGCTGCCGGGATCGGGCCGGCGCGCGGCAACCACCAGGTTCTCGCGCACGGTGAGGCTCTTGAAGATGCGGCGCCCTTGCGGAACCAGCGCAAGCCCATGCGCCGCGATCATCTCCGGCTGCAGCCGGCTCACGTCGATGCCGAACAGCTCGACAGTGCCGCGGCGCGGCGGCAACAGACCGACCGCGACATTCATGCACGTCGATTTGCCGGCGCCGTTGCGGCCCAGCAATCCGAGCAGGCTGTCCCTCGCCGAGCGAGAACGAGACCTGCTCGAGGACATGGCTGTCCCCGTAGAAGGCGTCGATCCCGTTCAGGGCAAAGTGCACTAGTGGCCAAGGTAGACCTCCCGGGTGCGCGGGTCGGCGACCACCTCGGCGCGCGTGCCCTCGACGATGACCTCGCCGAAGTGCAGCAGCGTAATGCGCTCGGCCCAATCGAGCGCGACATCCATGTTGTGCTCGATCATCACGATCGTGACCTCGCGCGGGATTGCGTTCAGCAGCTGCCGCACGTCCCGCCGCTCGTCGATCGAGAGGCCGGCGAACGGCTCGTCGAGCAGCAGCACCTTGGGTTCCTGCGCCAGCGCCATCGCGATCTCGACGCGCCGGCGCTCGCCATAGGAGGTCTGCGACAGCGGGCGGTCCGCGATATCGGCAAGCCCGACGCGTGCGAGCGCAGCGCGGGCGCGCTCCACGAGCTCATGCTGCTGATCGAGATCCCGCAGCAGGTTCCAGCGCAGCGGCGACAGCCCCAGCAACGCAAGCGTCACGTTGCGCAGGATCGTGTCGCTCGCGAACAGCGTGATGATCTGATAGGTGCGCGCCATGCCGAGATGAGGACGGCGGTGAACCGGGACGCGGGTGATGTCGCTGCTCGAACAGCCGGATCGAGCCCTGAGTCGGGCGCGATCTCGCCGGTGATCAGATTGAACAGCGTGGTCTTGCCGGCGCCGTTGGGGCCGATGATCAGGCGGCGCTCGCCGGGCGCGACCGCAAGACTGACATTGGCAGTCACGCGCAGGCCGCCGAACGGCTTGCAGAGATTGGTGACGGTGAGCGCGGTCATGGAACGCGCTCCTCGCTCGGCAGCTTAGCAGCCGCGCCGGGCTTGCGCCTGCAGCTTGCCCCAGGCCCAGCGCACGAGCCGCACCGAGCCCGGCACCAGGCCCTCCGGCATGAAGCTGATGATGACGACGAAGATCACGCCCAGCACCAGGTTCCAGCGCTCGATATAGGCGCTCACCACGTTCTTCATGATGACCACGATGGCGGCGCCCGCGACCGGGCCGAACAGAGTGGCGGTGCCGCCCGAGATCACCATCAGCAGGACCTCCGCCGAGGACGTGAGCGCGGAGACCTGCGGGCTGATGAACTGGTTGTAGTAGACGAACAGCAGTCCCGCGACGCCGGTCCAGAACCCGGAGAACACGATCGCGAGAAACCGGATCAGCCAGACATTGTAGCCGAGCGCGTTCATCCGGCGCGCCTGGTCGCGGGTGCCGCGCAAGCTCGCCCCGAACGGCGAGCGCACGAACACCGCCATGGTGGCGATCGCGAGCAGGAAGACGACCAGCGTGGCAAAGTAGAACGAGGGCGCGCTCGCAAGGCTGAGCCCGAACGGCGCGGGCCGCGTGCTGACATTGACGCCATTGTCGCCGTTGGTGAGGCTCGCCCAGCGATAGGCGACGCCCCAGACGATCTGGCCGAGCGCGAGCGTGATCATCAGGAAGCCGATGCCGGTCGCGCGCAAGGCCAGCGCTGCGAAGACGCGCCGAGGCCACGAGCGTGATGGCGAGGGCTGTGCTATCGGCGACCAGATGGCCGTAGCCGGCCTGCAGCATCAGGGCCGCCGCTGTAGCCCGCGATCGCGAACAGCCCGGCATGGCCGAGCGATACCAGGCCGGCGTAGCCGACCAGCACATTGAGCGCGAGCGCGAACACGGCGAACAGCAGAATCTGGCTCGCGATATTGATGTAATAGGAATTGCCCACCCACATCGGCAGGGTGGCGAGCAATGCGAGTGCGACCGCGATCGCGGCGTATCGCAGCTTGACGGTCATGCGACGTTCCGGCCGAACAGGCCCTGCGGCCGCAGCACCAGGACCAGCAGCATCGGCAGGAACAGGATGACGTAGGCGAGATCGGGGAACCTGGCCTGGCCGAAGTTGTAGAGAAAGCCGATGATGAAGCTGCCGACCAGCGTGCCGAGCAGGCTGCCGGCTGCCGCCAAGGATGACCACGATCAGCGCCAGCGGCAGCATCTCGAAGTCGAGCCCCGGATAGACCGAGAGATACGGCGCGCCCATCACGCCCGCGAAGGCGGCGAGCGCCGCGCCCAGGCAAAAGATCAGCGTGAACAGCTGCGAGACCTTGATGCCGACCACCCGAGCGATCGGCGGATCGTCGACGCCGGCGCGGATCATCGCGCCAAGCCGCGTCCAGTCGACCATGATCCAGAGCGCGATCGCGATCACGACCGCGACGCCGAGGATCGCCAGGCGATAGATCGGAAAGAACATGCCGAAAGCCTGCACGGCGCCACGCAGCTCGGCGGGAGCCGACGGCTGCCAGGGATCGCCGGTCCAGACCATCAGGCAGACGTCGGCGATGATGAAGGCGAAGCCGAGCGTCAGCAGAACCTGCGGCAGGACCTGGCCTTCAAGCCGGCGCAACAGGAAACGTTCGATCACGCCGCCGATCGCCGCCACTCGCGAGCCCGCTCAGCAGCGCGGCCAGCCAGAAGTTCGTGCCCCAGCCAAGCAACGTGACGCCGAAATAGGCTCCCAGCATGAAGAAGGAGCCGTGCATCAGGTTGGGGATGCGCATCAGGCCGAAGATCAGGGAGAAGCCGGACGACAGCAGGAACAGCAGGCCGCCAAGCGCCAGACTGTTGATCGCCAGGATCGCGGCCTGCGCCGCCGTGATCTGCGTCATCATTGAACGAAGAGAGCTCCACTCATCTCACAGCGACACGCAATCTGACCTCAACTCGGCTGTTGCGACTGCGCGTCGCCACAACGATTCCCTCTCCCCTTGCGGGGGAGGGACAGGGAGAGGGGTAGCGCAGATTCAGAGTTTGCAACCACCCCCATCCCCATCCCTCCCCCGCAAGGGGGGAGGGAGGAGCCGTCGCTGCATCGCTCTGCCTCACAGGAACGAACGTGCGCGCGTGCAGCAGTCCTTCAACGAGTGGCTCGCTCCGCACGCCTATTCGAGATACTTCGCCGGCGGATAGTCGCGCGCGTAGACCGGCTTCGCCAGGAACTTCTTCTCGTCGTAGGTCCAGAACTGGCTGACGTTCGGATAGGTCTTGATGACCGTGTTGACGAGCTGTCCGCCCTTGCGCTCGCACTTGCGGATGAACACGTCGCCGACGACGTTGCCGTAGCTGTCGAACTTGACCGGACCGCGCGGCGTGTCGGTCAGCGAGACGTCGTGCAGCGTTTCCGCCAGCGCCTTGCGATCGTCAGCCTTGCCGCCGCTCTTCTGAATCGCGGCCTCGACGCACTGGCCGGCGATGTACATGCCGGCCGAATAGCCGCCGGGCAGCACGTTGTAGTCCTTCTGCATGGCCTCGACGAAGCGCTTGTTGCTCGGCGTGTCGTGATCGGCCGAATACCAGGCGGCCGAGAGCGCGCCGACCGCCTCGTCGCCGAGGCTGCGCAGCAGCGCGTCGTCCATCGCGGTCCAGCCGGCGAGCAGCGGGATGCGGCCCTTGAAGCCGAGGTCCGCGTAGGAGCGCATGAACTTCACCGGGTTCGAGCCGGCAAAGCCGTTGAACACGCAGTCGACGTTGCCGATCTGCGCGATGTAGGGCGTGTAGTCAGGCGTCACCAGCGGCGGCCACAGCTTCTTCACCACGCGGCCGCCGTAGTCCTCGAACACGCGCTGGAAGCCCGACATCTGCTCGTAGCCGAACGCGAAATCCTCCGAGATCGTCGCGGCGCGCTTGAACTTGAGCTCCTTGGCGGCGTAGTCGCCCATCACGTGACAGCACTGCGCCGAGGTCGCCGACGGCCGGATGACGAACGGATTGGCCTTGCGCTGGGTCACATCCTCCGCGGCCGCGAGGCTGATCAGCGGCGTCTGGTTGTCGCGCACATAGTCGGTGATGGCGAGCAGCTCGAAGGCCGCGAGCGGCCCGAGGATCACGTTGACCTTGTCGCGCTCGATCAGCTCCTGCGCCTTGGTCTTGGCGCCGGCCGGATTGCCGCCGGTGTCGGCCGAGATGAAATCGATCTTGCGCCCCGCGAGCGTATTGCCCTTCTCCTTGAGCAGCGTCGACGATGCCCTGCTCCATCTGGATGCCGCCCTGCGCGAGCGGCCCGGTCTTGACCGTGAGCAACCCGATCTTGAACGGCGCCTGGGCGTGCACATGGGGCGCCCGCAGCGCCGCTAGCTCGACGCCAGTGGCGGCGAGGCCTTTCAACACCTTGCGACGATGAACTCGTCATAGGCTGCCTCCTCCTGATCTGGTCGCCCTGTAAGGGGTCGTGATTAGGGCCAGCATGACGCGGTTTCGCGCCGGCCGCTACCCTCTCCTGGATGATCAACCAACACGCCCAGGCGGTCCTTGCGGGCTCTCCTTAAAAATTTCCGATAAGCGGGCCTTGCAGGATCGTGTTTCCTGACAGAAAAACCGCTGCCCCACTTTTTCCTGACACGCTCCAGACTAGATCTTGGCAAGACCGCACGATTGTTAATGCGTCATCATGACCCACGACATAACCCACTTGGGGAGGACATCCGATCATGAAGCTTTATTCCTTCTGGCGTTCGCTGGCGACGTTCCGCGTCCGCATCGCGCTCAATCTCAAGGGTCTTGCGCCCGACGTCGTCAACGTCGACCTTTTGAAGGGGCAGCAGAACGAGGCGGACTTCCGCGCCGTCAATCCGCAGATGCTGATCCCGACGCTCATCGATGACGAGCGGGCGCACGCTGTTCCAATCGCTCGCGATCCTGGAATACCTCGACGAGATCCAGCCCAATCCGCCGCTGCTGCCGCGTGAGCCGGCGGATCGGGCGCGCGTGCGCGCGCTCGCCATGATCGTCGCCTGCGATGCCCATCCCTTGATCGTGCCACGCGTGCGCAACTATCTCGAACACGAGCTCAAACTCGACGAGCCAACGCGCCTCAAATGGATTCACCATTGGATCTGGCGAGGCGCTCTCGGCGCTCGAGACCCACCTCAGCCGCGACCCGCAGACCGGCCGCTACTGCCACGGCGACAGTGTCACCATGGCAGACATCTGCCTGGTCAGCCACGCGGTCGGCGCCAAGCTGTTCAACATCGATCTCGCGCCCTACCCGACCGTCGCACGCATCGTCGATACCTGCCTCAAGGAAGACGCCTTCGCACGCGCCCATCCGCTCAAGCAGCCAGGCGCGCCTCAATCTGGCGCCCATTGAGCCTGAACCGCGATGGCGCTCCGGAATCACCGACACGTGACCGCGCAATCGGCAACGGAAACGCTACCATTGCGTATCTGTTACGGCCGTGTGCCGGTGGAGGATTTCATGAAATGGCTCATTGTAGGCGTAGGCGCCGTTGCCGGCGTGGCGGCGACGGCCGCATCCGCGGCGCCGCAGACTTATCCGTCCTCGGCCGGCAACCTCATGGTCGAGACCATTGCGACCGGGCTCGCCAATCCCTGGGCGCTGGCTTTCCTTCCCGACGGCCGCCTCGTGGTCACCGAAAAGGCCGGCCGCATGCGCATCGTCGGCAAGGACGGCAAGCTCTCGCCGGCGCTCGCCGGCGTGCCGCAGGTCTTCGCGAGCAGTCAGGGCGGCCTGCACGATGTCGTGCTCGACCGCGACTATGGGCAGAACAATACGATCTATTTCTGTTTTGCAGAGCCGGCGAACGGGGGCGGCCGCACCGCGCTCGCGCGCGCGAAGCTCATCGAGGGCGCGACGCCGCGGCTCGATGACGTCAAGGTGATCTTCCGGCAGGACGGGCCGCTCTCGACCGGCAATCACTTCGGCTGCCGCATCGCGCAAGCCGCGGACGGCAACCTGTTCCTGACGATGGGCGACCACTTCTTTCATCGCGACGAGGCGCAAAATCTTGCCAATCACCTCGGCAAGATCGTGCGCATCCGGCCCGACGGCTCGGTGCCACCGGACAATCCGTTCGTGAACCGAACGGGCGCCAAGCCCGAGATCTGGAGCTACGGCCATCGCAACTCTCAGGGCGCCGCGATCAATCCGCAGACCGGCAAGCTCTGGGAGCACGAGCATGGCCCGCGCGGCGGCGACGAAATCAATATTCCGGAAGCCGGCAAGAACTACGGCTGGCCCGTGATCGGCTATGGCATCAACTACGACGGCACCAAGATCCACGATAGCCCGCAAAAGGCCGGCATGGAGCAGCCGATCAAGTACTGGGTGCCATCGATCGCGCCCTCCGGGATGGCATTCTATACGGGCGACTTGTTCCCCGCCTGGCGTGGCAGCGTGTTCGTCGGTGCGCTTGCCGGGCAGATTCTGGTGCGGCTCGACGTAAAGGGTGACTCGGTCGGCAACGAGGAGCGGCTGCTGCGCCCACTCAACCAACGCATTCGCGATGTGCGTATGGGCCCCGACGGGGCGCTCTGGCTTGCGACCGACAATGAGGCGGGCCGAATTCTGCGGGTTGCGCCGGCACGGTGAGCAAGGCCCGTCGCCTCACAGGCAGGTGTCGCCGCCGGTTCCGCGGCCAGCGCTACCGCATGGATTGCGCTTGGTGAGGTCGTCGATCCGCTTCTTGATATTGGCCTGGGCCACAATCTCCATAAAATTCTTCGGCGTGATCTCCATGGCTTTGCGTAGATCCGCGAGAGCAAGCTCGCCCTTGCCCTGCGCCTCATGGACTGCGGCACGCGCCGCATAGATTTCGATCTTGCTTCCATCCAAGGAAATCGCCTTGTCCAGATCGACTAGCGCACGGACATATTCGCGCTTCGTCGTCAACGCCATGCCGCGCACGACCAGAGCATGCGGATCCTCGGGTGTGATCTTCAGCGCCCGATCGAGATCGGAGATGGCGCGGTCCGCCTCTCCCTTTACCAGCAACGCCCTGCCGCGAAACGTGCGGGCGAGGGCATCGTCCTCGTTCAGCGCAATCGCCCGATCGAGTGCAGCGATCGCCCGCTCAGTCTGACCGCTAACAAAGAGCGCCACACCGCGCCCTGTAAGGGCCACCTTGTTATTCGGACTGACCTCCAACGCCCGATCGAAATCGGCGGTCGCTTCCGTCGCACGCCCTTTGAGAACGAGGGCAAAGCCACGGCCGGCAAGCGCATCGGCACGCCGTGGAGCTATCGCGAGGGCCTGATCAAAGTCGACAATGGCGTCGTCGAGCTTCTCTTGTGATTGCCGCACGGCGGCGCGGCCGGTGTAGGAATTCAACGTGCTTCGGATCGATCTCTAGTACGCGATTGAACTCAGCAACTGCTCGGTCAAATTCCTTCCTCAGATGAAACGTTTGTGCGCGAGCTGCCATCGCGTTGGCATCCTTGGGATCGAGGCGAAGCAGGTAGTCGTAATCCTCAAGGGCGCGGTCGAACTGTCGCAAGTCGGCGAATATCCGCCCCCTTAGGGTGCGGGCTGCCTTGTCCTCAGGAGCAATACTGATGGCCCGGTCCAGATCCGAAACTGCTTCATCCCGCCTGTTTTTCGACAGGAGCAGCGTCGCCCGGAAATGAAGCGCTTTGAGCAATTTTGGATCGAGGGCTAGCGCCTTGTCGGTCGCAGCAATCGCTTCATCGGTCTTGCGCTGCATGACAAGCGCATAGGCCTGAGTGAGCGACACTTGCCCGGGCGATGCATTCGCCGGCGCCGCCCGCCCGGCCTGGCCCGGGCGAGCGCGCATCGACAGGATCACCTGCTTCAGGCCGGCCGCGCGCTTGTTGCTGGGATCGACCCCAATCGCCCGGTCGTAGTCGTTGAGCGCCAGATCAAGCTGGCCCTTGCGCTCGTAGACAATCCCACGGTTGGTGAGCAGCACTGCGTTGTTTGGAGCCGCCGCGAGCGCCTGATTGAAGTCCGAGAGCGCCCCGTCAAAATCGCCACGCTCCTGATAGGTGAGCGCGCGACCATTCAACGCGACGATCTGCTTGGGATCGATCTCGATCGCTTTGGCGAATGCCACCATGGCCTTGTCGGCATCGCCGGCGCTCTTGTAGGCGACGCCCAGGTTGCCGTAGGCCAACGCATCAGTTGGGCTTAGCACCACAACGCGCTCGAGGTCGGCGATGGCGCGCGCAAATTCGCGCTTGCGCGTCAATGCCACACCGCGGGAGCGGAACGCGATCTGATTGTCTGGCTCGAGCTGCAGCGCGCTGTCCAGCGCTCGGATTGCGACATCGTATTGGTTTGTCTTGATTGCGTTATCCCCCTCGCTGATGAAGCGCAGCACTTCCGCGCCCGGCGAGGTTGGTAGCTGAGGGACCGTATTCGATCCGGGCGCGAGCGATGGCATGGTCTCCAGCGTCTGGCTTGGTGGCCGTGCACCCTGGGTCTTGCCGGCGAGCGCTTGCAGCTTTGCGGTTTGCGCCGTGGTGTCGCTCGGACGCAGTGATGAAGGCCGTGCATCCCGTGACGGCTTGGGCGGGTGTCTTGGACTGGCAATCCGCCCAATCGTCAGCATGCGCCGCCGACAAACTCATCATGTATCCACATGCAATGACTATAAAAATCGGCTGGCGACGGAAGACAGCCCTTAGGATTTGAATCACCTGAGGCCCCCAAAACCTGTACGCACCTCAACCGCCGGTTTGTACCTCATCGACAAAAGGAGGACAATTTGGCGAATACAAATTGACGCCCGGTGCCCCTACCCCATAACCAAGCGACGCCGACCCACAGCCGAATTGGAATTCATGTTCAAGCCCTTCGAGCGCTATCTGCAGCCGACCGCCGTTCCGGAGCACCCGGAGCCGCCGGCCGGGCTGCTCGCCTTCTTTTGGCATTTCGCCCGCCAGGCGAAATGGCTGTTCGTCGCCCTGTTCGTGGTCGAGTTCTTCGTCGCGCTCACCGACAGCGCGGTGCCCTGGTTCATGGGCCGCATCGTCACGCTGGTGACCACGATTCCGCCCGACCGGTTCCTCGCCGAGACCTGGCCGTGGCTCGCCGGCATGGCGCTGGTGGTGCTGGTCGCGCGCCCGGTCATCGCCCTGCTGCGCTATCTCATCACCAACCAGGCGATTGCGGCGCCGTTCACCGGCCTGATCCGCTGGCAGGCGCACTGGCACGTGGTGCGGCAGAGCTGGGCGTTCTTCCAGAACGATTTCGCCGGCCGCATCTCCAACCGCGTGATGCAGACCGGCCCGGCGGTGCGCCAGACGCTGATCGCCTCGGTCACCGCGCTCTGGTACGTGCTGGTCTACGGCGTCACCGCGATCGTCATGACGGCATCCGCCGACGCCTGGCTCACGCTGCCGATCCTCGGCTGGTTCGCCGGCTATGTCGCGCTGCTCTGGTATTTCGTGCCGCGCATGCGCGACCGCTCCAAGGTCAACTCGGAGGCGCGCTCCGCGCTGATCGGCCGCATCGTCGACAGCTACACCAACATCCTCACCGTCAAGCTGTTCGCGCGGCCGCGCGACGAAGACAACTACGTGCGCGACGCGGTCGACCGCCACACCGACGTGTTCCTCGCCGCGCAGCGGCTGCTGACCATGTTCGGCACGCTGCTGCAACGTCCTCAACGCGCTGCTGATCGCCGGCGCCGGCGCGATCGCGATCTGGCTGTGGCAGCGCGGCGCGGTCGAGGTCGGCACCATCGCCATGGTGCTGCCGCTGACGCTCCAGCTCACCAACATGTCGCGCCAGATCGCGATGCAGATCACCGACCTGTTCGAGGAGATCGGCATCGTGCAGGAGGGCATGATCACGATCGCGCAGCCGCTGCAGCTCGTCGATTCGGCCGGCGCCAAGCCGCTGGACGTGCGCGAGGGCAAGATCGCGTTCGAGGACGTGCGCTTCGGCTATGGCCGCGAAACCGGGTGTGCTGCGAAGGGTTCTCGCTCACGGTCCGCCCGGGCGAGAAGATCGGGCTGGTCGGCCGCTCCGGCGCCGGCAAGTCGACCGTGGTCAATCTGCTGCTGCGCTTCTTCGATCTCGAGGGCGGCCGCATCCTGATCGATGGCCAGGACATCTCGCAGGTGACGCAGGAAAGCCTGCGCGCGCAGATTTCCGTGGTGACGCAGGACACCTCGCTGCTGCATCGCTCGATTCGCGAGAACATCCGCTACGGCCGGCCGGACGCGAGCGAGGCCGAGATCGTCGACGGCGGCGCGGCTCGCCCACGCCGACGAGTTCATCCCGACGCTGGAGGACTGGCGCGGCCGCCACGGCTACGACGCCCAGGTGGGCGAGCGCGGCGTCAAGCTCTCCGGCGGCCAGCGCCAGCGCATCGCCATCGCGCGCGTGATCCTCAAGAACGCGCCGATCCTGGTGCTCGACGAGGCCACCTCCGCGCTCGACAGCGAGATCGAGGCCGCCATCCAGCAGAGCCTCGACACCCTGATGGCCGGCAAGACCGTGATCGCGATCGCGCACCGGCTCTCCACCATCGCCCGCATGGACCGGCTGGTGGTGCTCGACCGCGGCCGCATTGCCGAGCAGGGCACCCACGACGCAGCTGCTGCGCGCCAACGGCCACTACGCCGCGCTCTGGCGTCGGCAGTCGGGCGGCTTCCTCGACGCCGGCGATATGCAGGCGGCGGAGTGATGCGCCGCCAAGTGATGCGCTGCAAAGTGATGCGCCGTGGAGTGATGCGCCATGGATTGGCTGCTCAGCGCGGAAGGTCTCGCCGTCGTCCGCCGGGCCTATGCGCGCCAGATGCTCGGCATCGCCAACATTCGTAACGATCGGCTGGAGCTCGCCTTTGCGACCATCCGGCGCGAGCATTTTCTCGGGCCCGAGCCATGGCAGATCGTGCAATGGCCGCCCGGTCCGCTGCTGCCCGCCAACGACCCGGTCTATGTCTATCAGGACGTCGTGCTGGCGCTGGCGCCCGAGCGCGGCGTCAACAACGGCAGCCCGTCGCTGCACGCCAAGATGCTCAACGACCTCGCGGTCGAGCCAGGCCAGCACATCGCTCACATCGGCGCCGGCGCCGGCTACTACACCGCGCTGCTGGCCGAGCTGACCGGGCCATCCGGTCGTGTCACCGCCATCGAGTACGACGCGCCGCTTGCCGACCGCTGCCGCGCCAATCTGGCCGAGTGGGACAACATAACGGTCATCAGCGGCGACGGCGGCAATGCGCTCGCGGAGAGCGTCGACCGCATCTACGTGAATTTCGGCGTCATAGCGCCGGCGCCTGCGTGGATCGAGCGGCTGGAGCCGCATGGAAAGCTTCTGTTCGCCCTTGGCGCACCGCACCCCAATGCGCGCGAGAAATTCCCTCGCCATACCGCACGCGGCGGCGTGTTCCTGGTGGAGCGGATGGGAAACAGGTTCGCGGCGCGCTGGCTCTATCCGGCCTACTTCGTCTGCGCCGAGGGCATGCTGGCCGGCAACGCCGACGCGGAGCTGGCACTGTTCGAAGCGTTCGAGCGCGGCGGATTCGAGTTCGTGCAGTCGCTGCGCTGGAACGAGCGCACCGACCCGGCGCGCCGCTGGTATGGCACGCCGAGCTGGAGCCTCGCCTACGACGGCGTCGACGGGCCGGCATAGGGCCGTGGCCGGCAGTTAACGCGTTCTTTACAGAGACATCAGCCCCAAATTCCGGCGAAACATATTTGTCGGAATCCGGGAATAAGACTGCGGGCCTCCTACTTTCTTACAGATGCCGTTTTGGCGCGGCGCGCAGAACGACGCGAGGTGTGTCATCAGCGACAAGGATCGCTTCAGGACCGTGGTGCTGCCGCATCTTGACGACTGCTATCGGCTCGCCCGCTGGTTGACGGGCAACCGGGCCGACGCCGAGGATGTGGTGCAGGAGGCGTGCTTGGACGCATTCCGCGGGATCACAGGCTTCAACGGCAGCCATCCACGGGCATGGGTGCTGACGATCGTGCGCCACGCCGCCTACCGCTGGCTGCGCAAGAACCGGCCGGCCGCGCTGGTCGTGGTCGACGATCTCGAGGCGCTGAGCGTACCGGGCGCGCAGATCGCCGACAGCGCCGCAACGCCGGAAGCCGCGCTCATCGCCCAGGCGGACACGGCCCGGCTCGAAGGGGCCATTGCCGCGCTGCCGGTACCGTTCCGCGAGACCCTGGTGCTGCGCGACGTGAACGGCCTCGACTATCGCGATATTGCCGACGTCACCGGCGTGCCGATCGGCACCGTCATGTCGCGGCTCGCCCGCGCCCGCCGCCGCCTGATCACAACGCTGAGAACGGACGACCCATGATTGCGCCCGCGCCCAACTCCGACAACAGCTTGCTCGTGCACGGCTATCTCGATGGCGAGCTCGATCCGGCGCATGCGCTCGAGCTCGAGCGCGCGCTCGCGGCCGATCCTGCGCTGGCGGCCGAGCGTGACAGCACGCAGGCATTGAGCGACCTGATCCGTGATCGGCTGGCGTACGAGCGAGCATCTTCGGAGCTCAGGGGCCGGATCGAATCCGCGGTCGGGCTGCGGCGAGCGCGTGCGCGGCCAACCTGGGGCATGCTTGCAGCCGCGAGCGTACTCATTGCCGTGATGGCGAGCGGCACGACCTGGCTGACAATGCGCCCCCTGCAGACAGAAGCCGCCGAGATGGTCGTTGCTGATCACTTGCGCGCCCTGATGGCGCCGCAGCCGACTGACGTCAGCTCGACCGACCGCCACACCGTCAAGCCGTGGTTCAACGGACGCGTCCCGCAGGCACCGAAGGTCGTTGATCTCACCCGCGAGGGATTTCCTCTGATCGGAGGACGCGTCGATGTGATCGGCCGCGTGCCGGTGCCGACGCTGGTCTATCGCCATAACCAGCATTTGATCAGCCTGACTGCCGTTCCGGCGACGAGCGTCAGCGCGCCGGCCCGGCGCACGATCGCCGGCTTCAACGTGCTGGAATGGTCCGACAACAGTGTGCGCTATTGGGCTGTCTCCGATCTTGGCGCGAGCGATCTTGACAGTTTTGCGAAGGCATTTCGCGCGGCGGACCCGGAATGACGAGTGGGTAAAGTGCAGAACGCACTCCCGCGCCATACTCCGGTCAAGAATACCCTCTAACCGCTCCGCCCGTTTCGATACAATGCATCGGATGGACCGCCCGACGTCGGAAGGCGCCGGTTGCGGCCATTTCCGTCTTAAATTTGCGAGCGAGATCATGTTTGCGCTGTTCGAGCGGCTGCTGCCGCCCACCGCCTTACCTGAGCAACCCGAGCCGCCGCCTGGCCTGGTCGGGTTCTATTGGCATTATGCGCGGCAGGCCAAGGGCTTGTTCATCGGGCTGTTCGCCGCCGGCTTCGCGGTGGCGCTGCTCGATTCGCTCATTCCCGTGTTCATGGGCCGCGTGGTCACCTGATTACATCGACCAAGCCCGAAACGCTATTCGCCGATTTCTGGCCGATCTTCGCCGGCATGGCGCTGGTGTTGCTGGTGTTGCGGCCGCTCGCGCTCACCTCCCAGAACATCATGGCCAACCAGGCAATTGCCGCCAATGTCGGCAACATGATCCGCTGGCAGAACCACTGGCACGTGGTGCGGCAGAGCTGGGCGTTCTTCCAGAACGATTTCGCCGGCCGTATCGCCAACCGGGTGATGCAGACCGGGCCGTCGATCCGCGAGACCTTGACCGCCCTGATCACTGCGGTCTGGTACATCCTGGTCTACGGCACCAGCGCACTCATCCTGCTCGCGTCCGCGGATCGCTGGCTCGCTTTGCCGATCATGATCTGGTTCGGCGCGTATCTCGTGATGCTGCGAGTATTCGTGCCGCGCATGCGCGACCGCTCCAAGGAAGTGTCGGAGGCGCGCTCGTTGCTCACCGGCCGCGTCGTCGACAGCTACACCAACATTCTCACGGTCAAGCTGTTCGCGCGCGCGCAGGAGGAGGACGCCTATGTGCGCGACGCGGTCGACGAGCACACCGGCATGTTCCATGCCTCGCTGCGGCTCAACACGCTGTTTGGGCTCACGCTCTCGACGCTCAACGCCATGATGGTGACAGGCACCGCCGCACTCGCGCTCTTCTTGTGGACGCGTGGCCAGGTCGATGTCGGCGTCGTCGCCATGACGCTGCCGCTCACTTGGCAGATCGTCAACATCTCGGGCTGGGTGGCCTGGCAGGTGACCAATATCTTCGAGAACGTCGGCGTCGTGCAGGAAGGCATGATGACGATCGCCAAGCCGATCGGGCTCGCCGACCGCAAGGACGCGACCGCGCTCACGGTGCCGCACGGCGAGATCCGCTTCGAGGGCGTGCGCTTCGGCTACGGCCGAGAAACCGGCGTGCTCAACGGCTTCACGCTGACCGTGAACCCGGGCGAGAAGATCGGCTTCGTCGGCCGCTCAGGCGCCGGTAAGTCGACCGCGGTCAATCTGCTGTTGCGTTTCTTCGACGTCGAGGAAGGCCGCATCGTGATCGACGGCCAGGACATCGCGACGGTGACGCAGGAGAGCCTGCGGGCGCAGATCTCGGTGGTGACGCAGGACACGTCTTTGCTGCACCGCTCTATCGGCGACAACATCCGCTACGGCCGCTCGGCCGCGAGCGACGCCGAGGTCGAGCGGGCGGCCAAGCTTGCGCATGCGGAGGAGTTCATCAGCACGCTCGAGGACTGGAAAGGCCGACACGGCTACGAGGCGCAGGTCGGCGAGCGTGGCGTGAAGCTCTCCGGCGGCCAGCGCCAGCGCATTGCGATCGCGCGCGTGATCCTGAAAGACGCACCGATCCTGGTGTTGGATGAAGCGACCTCCGCGCTCGACAGCGAGGTCGAGGCCGCGATCCAGCAGAGCCTCGGCACGCTGATGGCCGGCAAGACCGTGATCGCGATCGCGCACCGGCTCTCGACCATCGCGCGCATGGACCGGCTGATCGTGCTCGACCATGGCCGCATCGTCGAGCAGGGCTCGCACGAGGCGCTGCTCAAGCACAACGGCCACTATGCGGCGCTCTGGCGCCGGCAGTCCGGCGGCTTCATCGACGTCGAGACAACGCCGCAGGCGGCGGAGTAGCTGCCAGCTGTGCAGCGAGTGAAGGATGCGTTGCTGCGCCCTCTCCCCGCCTGCGGGGAGAGGGCAGTGCCGATTGTTCAACAACACGGTCGGGTGAGGGGGCGCGGCCTGCCCCTCACCCAGTTCTTTCCGTTGAACTGTCAGAACATGCCCTCTCCCCGCTTGCGGGGAGAGGGCACAATAATGACGGCCGCAATCCGAGTTACGTCGTTTGCACCGCGCAGCAGCGATTGCTACTTCGCCAGCGGCTCCATCGCGGCCTTGCGCAGCAGTGGCGCGTTCGCCGGATCGGCCATGAACTTGATGAAGGCGGCCGCGACCTCCGGCTGCTTCGAGACCGTCAGCAGGCCGACGCCGACGCGGCCATATTCCATCAGCTCGGCCGGCAGCGGGCCGAGATAGTCGGTCCCGGCATAGGGCTGGATCACGTTGGTCTGCTGGATGCCGACCTCGACGTCGCCGTCGCGCACGGCCTGCGGCGACCAGCCTGCCTTCGACGATCGTGATCTTGTCCTTGATCTGGTCGTAGATGCCGAGCTTCTGGAACAGCCGTGGTGTTGAACGGGCCGGTGCCGGCCTTGGTGTGGCCGATCGACTTGGCATTCGAGCATCGCCTGCTTGAAGGCTTCCGGCGTGCTGATGTCGGGCTTGGGCGTGCCGGTCTTGACAGCGACGCCGTTGCCGACGCGCGCGTATTCGACCACGCTGCCGGCAACGACCTTGCCGTTCTTGACGAAGTCGTCGAACTGCTGCGAGTGCGAGCGACGTCACGTCGCCGGGCGTGCCGGCATTGATCTTCTGATTGAGGTTGGGCCCGCCCTGGAAGCTGACATTGACCTTGTTGCCGCTCGCCTTCTCGAACCCGGCAGCAAGCTCGCTGCACGCCCGATCTCGGTCGCCTGGTTGAGATAGACCGTGATCTCGGCCGCCTGCGTTGTGCTGACCGGTGCACCGAGCAGCGCCAGCGCGGCGACCGCTGCGCATCATCCATGTTCTCGATATGTTCCTCCCGATGTTTGCCTGTCTCGGCATCGGTTTATGTCGCTTGTTCATACTGCTCGATTGATAGCGTCAGCGCGCCGGCGGCTCCAGTCCGCTCTTGCGCACCAGCGCCGCGTTCTCCGGCGCGCCCATGAACTTCACCAGCGCGGTCGCGACCTCGCGCTCCTTCGAGACCGCGAGCACGCCGACCGCGAAGTGGTTGTATTGCTGCAGCTCCGCCGGCAACGGGCCGGCGAGCTCGGCGCCCTTCGACCGGCAGGATCACGTTGATCTGCTGCAGCGCAATCTCGACCTCGCCGCGCGCCACCGCTTCCGCCGCCGGGAAGCCGTCGAGGAATTTGGTGCGCGCCTTCAGCTCCTCGGTGAGACCAAGGTTCTTGATGATGTTGGCAGCCATCAGCCCCGAACCGACCGTCGAATAGCCGATCGACTTGGCGTTGCGCAGCATGCGCACGAAATCTTCGGTGGTGCGCAGCGTCGGGCTTGGGCGCGCCCGCCTTGACGGCAACGCCGATGCCGGCGCGCGCGAAGTCGACGCGCGCGGCCCACCACCTTGCCCTGCTTGATCAGGTCGTCGATCACCGGCGGATTGCCGCGTCACGACGTCGGCCGGCGCATCGGTGTTGACCTTGTCCATCACGTTGCGCTCCTGGCTCGCGATCACCTTGTGACCGCTCGCGCGCTCGAAGCCGGCCGCGAGGTCGCGGATGCCCGAGATCATTGCCCTGCGAGCCCAGCACCATGATCTCGGCCGCCTGCGCCGATGGCGTGCACAAGCGCAAGACCAACCGCAATGGCCGCGACGGTGCTCAGCATATTCAACATGACGTCCTCCCGATTGTTTCGCTTCCATTGATGCCGCTCAGCGCGGATACGGCTCCACATGGGTCTTGCGCAGGAGCGGCGCTGCCGCCGGCGAAGCCATGAAGGCGATCATCGCCCGTGCAGCCTCCGGCTCCTTCGAGCCTGTCAACAGCGCCACATTGGATTGGCACGGCTTGTTGATCTCACCCGGCACCGGGCCGACATAGTCGGTCCCCGGCATGCCCACCATGATGTTGGTCTGCTGGATGCCGATCTCGAAGTCGCCGCGCGCCAGATAATCGGTGACAGGACCGCCGGCTGCGCCGTCCCGGTGCGTATCGTCTTCGCCTTCAATTGCTCGGTCAGCCCGAGCTTGGCGATGCCTTCGGCCACATGACTGCCGCTGCAGCCATAGCGAATAGCCGATCGATCTCGCGGCAATCAGCGCCGCCTTGTAGGCCTCGACCGTGCTGATGTCGGGCTTGGGCGCGCCGGCGCGCACCGAGACGCCGAGCCCGGCCAGCACGAACGGCGTCACTGTGCCAAGCACGACCTTGCCCTGTTTGATCAGGTCATCGAACGGCTCCGGATTAGCGGTGAGCAGGTCGCCGGGCGCCGGCGAATTGAGCCTGCGCTCGAGCGCAGCGCCCGCTTCCTGGATCACCGTCACCTTGTGCCTGCTCGCCTGCGAGAACGCCGTCGCAAGCTCGCGCACGCCCGGCGTCGCGCCCTGGTTGGTCAGGATGACAAGCTCGGCTGCATCCACGCTGAGCGACAGCGACCCGAGCAGCATGCCGGCCGCCGCAATACTGGCGCGCAATCCCATGGCGTCCTCCCGTTTGTTTCGCCGCCGCGTGCCTGAGACCGAAACTGCTCAGCTTCGCTTGGCCGGCTCCATATGGCCCTTCTGCAGCAGCGAGATCGCGTCCGGCGAGGTCATGAACTTGATCAGCTCGCGCGCCAGATCCGGCTGCTTGGAGGCCGCCATCAGGCCGACATTGAACGGGCACGGCTTGTTGGTGAAGCCCGGCAGTGGGCCGATATAGTCGGTGCCCGGAATGCCGACCAGCACATTGGTCTGCTGGATGCCAAGCTCGAAATCGCCCTTGGCCAGATATTCGGCGACCGGACCGCCGCCGGTGAGCTTGATCTTGGACTTCATCTGCTCGCCAATACCGAGCCTATCGATGCCTTCCTGGGTGTGCGTGCCGCTGCAGCCGCGCGAGAAACCGACCGACTTGGATGCGAGTAGCACCGCCTTGTAGGCGTCGATCGTGCTGATGTCGGGCCGTGGGGCGCCGGCCTTCACCGATACGCCAAGGCCTGCGAGGCCGAACGGCATGTTGGTGCCGGCCACGACCTTGCCCTTCTTGATCAGGTCTTCGAGCTGCTCGGGGCCACCCGCAACGATGTCGGCCGGGGCATCTGCCTGCAGCTTCTGATCGAGCGAAGGCCCGGTCTCGAAGGTCACCGTGACCTTGTTCTTGGTCGCCTTCTCGAACCCGGCGGCAACCTCATAGACTCCGGTCGAGGGGCCCATGCCGGTCATGATCCATAGCTCGGCAGCCTGGCTCGTCCCGCTTCCACCAGCGAAGGCCGAGAGACCCACCGCAACACCCACGGCAAGAGCGCTTGTACACGCTTTCATGGCTTCCTCCCTCTGTCCGCGGCCCAAAGCCAACCGTAATCGCCGCGATCGTTGGGACGCAGCCTATTCGGTCTTGCGGCCGCGAGCCAGTGGTCTCGACGCCGCGCCAAGAACCGGTCACTTTTCCGCGCTTATGGTGCGCAACCTTGGCGGCCAGAGTTGGCGCCCGTTTTGAGACTTGGTTGCTACATCGAATTCGCGCTCACCCCAGCAAAAGCAGCGAACCCATGACAACGCGGCCGCTCTACGTCGGCATTGATCTCGGCACGACCAATTCGACCGTCGCGGTATTTGACGGCGAAGAGATCACGCTCATCCGCAACAACCAGGGCAGCGTCCTGACCCCGAGCGTGGTCCGCATCGATGCGCGCCGCAACGTCACGGTCGGTGCGCGCGCTCGACGTTTTCTGGATACGGACCCGGCCAACACCCGCAGCGAATTCAAACGCCTGATGGGCACCACGCATCAGCTCGAATTTCCGGCAAGCAGCACGCTGCGGCGACCGGAAGAGCTTTCCGCCGAAGTGCTCAAATCGCTGCGGCAGGACGTGGCCGATCAGCTCGGCGTCGCGCCGGAGCGCGCCGTCGTCTCGGTTCCGGCGCTGTTCGAGCTGCATCAGACTGCTGCGGCCTCCAACGCCGCGATGCGCGCCGGATTCGAACGTGTCGAGCTCATTCAGGAGCCGGTCGCCTCGGCGATTGCCGCCGGCTGGACCCAGGGCGGCAGCAGCGGACCGTGGCTGGTCTACGATCTGGGTGGCGGCACCTTCGACGTCTCTCTGCTGGAGACGCGCGAAGGCCTGCTGCGCGTCGTCGGGCACGACGGCGACAACTTCCTCGGCGGGCGCGACCTCGACCGCGCGCTCATGGACCTGGCGCTTGCCAAGCTTACGGCTGACGGCGTCGTGATCGATCGGGCAAATCCGCAGCATGCCCAGGCGTTGCGCCAGCTCCGGCTGGCCGCCGAGGAAGCCAAGATTGAGCTCACGCGCGCCACCGAGGCGCCGATCTTCATCGCCGGCCTCGATGTCGACGGACAGGTCGTGGACGTCGACCTGATCGTCACGCGCTCGGACTACGAGGCTGCGATCGGGCCGCTGATCGATCGGTCGCTTGCGATCTGCACGCGTTTGTTGTCCGCGAACGGATTGGGGGACGGCGCGCTCGAACGTGTCGTCCTGGTCGGTGGCCCGACGGTGACGCCGCTGCTGCGGGAGCGCGTGCGCGCCGTGCTCGGCGCAGACTTCGGCGAAGGCCTCGATCCGATGACGCTGGTGGCGCAGGGCGCGGCCCTGTTCGCCGGCACCGTCGCGCTCGATGGCCGCCCCGCCGCCAAGGCGCCGCCGTCGACGGGACCGAAGGTCTGGCTGCAGTTCCCGGCCATGACATCGGACCTCACACCCTTCGTGGTCGGCAAGCTGCTCGAGCCGGCCAATACGATCAAGCAGATCAAGATCATTCGTTCCGACGGCGAGTGGCAGAGCGAACCGACACCCTGTGAGGCGGACGGCACGTTCGCCGTGATGGTGCGTCTCAACCCGCGTCAGAACACCTCTTTCGAGGTGCAAGGCCTCGATGGCAGCGGCCACGCAGTCACGCTGCAGCCCGTAAGCTTCTCGATCACCCATGGCATCACGCTCGGCGATCCGCCGCTGTCACGGTCGGTCGGCGTAGCGCTCGCGGACAATCGCGTGCAGATCTATTTCAACCGCGGCTCGCCGCTGCCGATCCGCCGGACGTTCGTGCTGCACACGGTCGAGACCGTGCATCCCGGGACCGACGGCCACGTGCTCAAGGTTCCGATCGTGCAGGGCGAATTCGCCTGGGCGCATCTGTGCCGCCTGGTCGGCACACTCGAAATCCCCAGCACGGAGCTCAGCGCGCCCTTGCCGGTGGGTTCCGAGGTCGAGCTGATGCTTGAGCTCGATCGCGGCGGCCAGCTGCGGGCCCAGGCGCGCATCGCGAATATCGATCGGATCTTCGATCAGGTGGCGCTGCTGATGACGCCACAGGTCTCGATCGAGACGCTCGCCGACGCATTGGTCAAGCTGCGCACGCGCGCGGCCGATCTCTCGCGCGCCGCATTTCTTGACCATTCCGGAAAGACGGCCGCGCGCCTCTCGGCTGCGATGCCTCGCCTGGACGAGGCCGAGCAGAACATCAAGGCTGCCCGCGGCGGCGATCTCGACGCCGGCGAGCAGGCGCGCCGCATACTCTCGGACTTCGACGCGCTGCTCGCCGAGATCGAGGCCGAGCAGGCGTGGCCGGAGCTTGGGCGAAAGATCGAGGAAAGCTTCGCGATGTCTCTGAGCTGGGTCGCGGGCTACGGCAGCGATGCCGAGCGATCGACGCTGAACGAGACCTACCAGGCCTGCAAGCGCGCGTTCGTGGCGAGGGATGCCGACGAGGTCGAGCGACAGCGCGCCGTCATCGAGCGGCTGGGGGTGGCAGCGTATTTCCGCCACCCGGGCTCATGGGAGTGGGAATTCGAGCGTTGCGCCGCGCGCGTTGGAGAAAGCACGGATGTCCGGCGCGCCTCCGAGCTCGTTGCCAAGGGACGGGAAGCGGTGCGGCAGCGCGACCGCGAGACCATCGAGCAGACCGTACGCGAGCTATGGCGTCTTGCTCCGGTGGATCATGACGAGCAGAAGCTTGGTCACGGCTCCGGGCTGAGAAAGCGATGACGACGGGCGATCCGCTGGCCCTCTGGCGCAGCAATCCGTTCTTCGTGCTGGAAGTTGCGGCGGACGCCACGCCGACAGATGTGGAACGCGCCGGCCAGCGGCTGCTGGCCTTGCTCACAGTCGGCAGCGCAAACGTGCAAACCTACCCGACGCCGCTCGGGCCGGCGACGCGTGATGCCGAGAAAGTCCGACAGGCGGTGGCGGCGTTGCGTGATCCGGAGCAACGCGTGCTCCACGAGCTCTGGGCGAATGTCGTACCGGCGGGCGGGCCGGCATCGGACCACAGCAACGCTGGCCCGTGGGAGGAAGCCGAGCATGCGCTCGGCTGGTCCGCTCTATGGGCGCGGTAGCAGGCGTCATCATCGTCATCATTGTCGTCCGGATGCTGTCCGGCTCGATCAAGGTACCCGCGATCGCCCTGGCGTTCGGCGCGAAGGTGGGCTTGTTCATATTTGCGATTGCAGTCGTGCAGGGGACCGCTCCCGAAGTCGCCAACGCAGTGCTGCACGTGGTCGCGTTTGTCCTGATCTGGGCGCCCACGCCCCTCCTGCGATGGATCGTCGTGCCACTGCGAATGCCGCGCACCGCCTATTGGACGGTCAGAATTTGCTTTCCGCTCGGGCTTATCAAGGAAATCGAGGCGGGTGCTGTCGTCTATGGTGCGTTGGCGCTGGCGCGGAAGAAATCATCCGACGAGACCATCAGCTGGCTTGAGCGAAAACTCCGTAACGCGGAAACGATCCAGGGTGCGGGCGTGGTGGCGGCGGGACTGCTGGCCGCACTGCGCAAGGACATCGGCCGGGCGCGCGGCCTGCTCGCCACGGCTGACAGGATGCATTGGCGGCTTATTCCAGGCTCGATACGGGCCATCGCGCGCGACTGGCTGGTCGTGGACGCGGCCCGGGTCGGCAACTGGCACAGGGTCATCCGGCTGGGCATGTCCAGCGATAGGCTACGCTGGTCGTACAACATGGCTCGCATCGCCGAGCGGCTGACCGGCGCCCCCCAAGCCCGGCCCAACTGGCTCCTCTGGCAGTGCTTTCTATCGGCGCCGCGGCGGCGTCTGACCTATCCGCTCTTTCGCCGTGCACTCGCCGTCCCGCGGCGTCGATCGGTGCAGCCGGACGCGCCTGCCAGCGCCACAGGACTGCCGCTTGCGCTCGGCGGTCTTGCCCGCGCACTCGAAGGCGCCAACGCTCATGACGGCGAGCTGCTCGACCGATCCATCGACGCCGTCGACCGCGAGCTTGATTCCGTGCATCCGATGATCGAGCAGCGTCTCGGCATGCTTGGCGGCCGCGGCGATCCTAGCTCCGTCCGGTCTCTATTTCGCCATCGCCTGATCGATCTCGCAATACCGTTGATCGAGGATGATCCTTACCTCGCGCGCACAGCACAACAAGACTCGATCATGGAGCAGGCCGCTTGGCAGGTTCGCCGTCGCCTCATGGGCGACATCGAATCCCAATGCAGGGACTATCGCGAGCGAACCGCGGGAGAAGACTTGCTCGATCTGGTCGCCGAATGGGAGACATGGGCACGCCTGAACAGCTCCGCCGACCGATTGTTGGAGCTGGACTCGGCCGCCGAGAATGTCCTGTTTCAAATGGTCTATGCGCCGGTGTGCAATTTTGCAGTGTACCAGCACAATGGACGCAAGCGCATCGCGCTGGCGCATGACATGTTTGTTTGGCTCCTCCGCTACGCCCATGACACGCCCGAGGCGCGGCAGCTCCTTGCCAAGAACGTGCAGGCTGGAATTGCCGGGATTTAATTGCGCCAGCGGTGGAGCCACGGCCCCTCAAGCGGCCAGCTCCCGCATGATGCGGTAGAGCCTGGCCTGTCCCTCGAAGCCGATGCCCGGGCGCTCCGACAGTCGCAGATAGCCGTCCTCGACTCTGGCGTCGTCGGCGAAGCCGCCGAAATCGCCGAACACGCCCGGATAGGATTCCGCGCCGCCCAGCCCGAAGCCGCCCGCGATCGCGAGCGACATCTGGTTGCCGCCGTGCGGAAACAGCGCAGCTGCGCGGCCAGCCGTGACGCTCCAGCATCACGACCGTCTGCGCATATTGCACGATGCCGTAGGCCTGCGGCGGATCGACCTGGATCACGTCGCGGCGCTCGGGCCGAGGCCGCCGAAGCGCACCAGATTCTCCACGTCCTGCGTCGAATAGAGGTTCTCGCCGGTCGCCAGCGGCGGCGCGTAGACGCTCGCGATCTCGGCGAGCAGCGCGAAGTCGAGCGGATCGCAGGGCTCCTCGAACCAGCGCAGCCCGAACGGCGCTGAGCGCGCGCGCATAGGCGAGCGCATCGTCACGCTGCGAATTTCGCATTGGCGTCGACCGCCAGCGCGGCGCGATTGCCGAGCGTCTCCTTCACCGCCTCGACACGGCGCACGTCATCGGCGAGCGGCAGGCCGCCGACCTTCATCTTCACCATGGTGTAGCCGGCATCGAGATGGCGGCGCATCTCGTCCTGCAGGTCGCGCGATGGTCTGGCCCGGCAGATACCAGCCGCCGCCGACGTAGCAGAACACCCGCTCTGCAACCTTACCGCCGTTGTAGCGCTCGGCGAGCAGCTCGATGCAGCGGCTTCCCGGCGATCTTGGCCACCGCGTCCCAGACCGCCACCTCGATCGTGCCGATCGCGATCGAGCGCTCGCTGTGGCCGCCGGATTTCTCCCGCTGCATCATCATGGCGAGGATCTTGGCGGGATCGATGTTCTCGCCCGTGGCATCGAGCAGCGTCTCCGGCTTCGCCGCAAGGATGCGCGGAATGAAGCGCGCGCGCATCTGCGCCCCGCAGGCGTAGCGGCCGGTGGAATTGAAGGCGAAGCCCGTCACCGGCCTGCCGTCGCGCACGACGTCGGTGATGACGGCGACCACCGAGGTGGTCATCTCGGTGAAGTCGAAGCTCGAATTCTTGAGCTCGGACTTGAGCGGGATCGCGGTTTCGCGGATGTCGAGGATGCGCATGAATGACTGTCAGTCCACCTTTGGAATCGGGCCTCGGCGATCACCTTCGCCCATTTCGGCAATTCGGTGCGCAGAATTGTGCAGGCCTGCTTTGTGCAGACTGGTGTTGACCTTGCTCGCAAGCATTAACGTTTGGTCATGATACACGATTTGCCGTGGTGTGGCCCCACTGCCGTCATCTTGCAACGTAGCATGCGCCGCGGGTGGCGATGCGGGAGGGAATCAGCATGCAAGGCTGGTTGCCGCGCGACTTCTGGTCGGATGCGCGCCACTATCAGATCGCCGCGCTCTCGACATTGCTGATTTTCAATTTCGGCTGGCTCGATTTCGGCGCACGGCCGCTCAACAGCGCGCTCGCGCTCGGCGGCGCGATCGCTGACGCAGATTCTTGCTCGCGCCTCTACGGCCTGCCGAGCATCGACCTGCGCTCGCCGCTGATCACCGGGCTGTCGCTGAGCCTGCTGCTGCGCGCCGATGAGCCCTGGCTGCATGCGGTCGCCGGCGTGATCGCGCATCGGCTCGAAGTTCGTGCTGCGCATCGACGGCAAGCACATCTGGAATCCGGCCGGCTTCGCCATCGTGGTGCTGCTGTTCACCTCCAACGACGTCTGGATCTCGCCCGGCGCAATGGGGCTCGGCGGTCTGGTTCGTCGCGCTGCTCGCGCTTCTTCGCGATCCTGGTGCTGCACGCCGCGCGCCGCTCCGACATGGCGATCTTCTTCCTCGGCAGCCATGCGGCGCTGCTGTTCGCGCGCGCCTGGTGGCTCGGCGACCCGCTCGCGATCCCGATCCATCAGCTGCAGAGCGGCTCGCTCCTGATCTTCGCGTTCTTCATGATCTCCGATCCGCGCACCTCGCCCGATTCGCGGCTCGGCCGTTTCCTCTTCGCGGCCTCGGTCGCGACTCCTGGGCCACTACATGGCGTTCTTCATGCAGATGCGGCCGGCGCTCTACGTCGCGCTGATCGCGCTCTCCCCGCTCATCCTTCTCATCGACCGCGTCCTGCCGGCAGAACGATTTGCCTGGAGCCGGCCGGCCAGCCAGGGAGCCTCCCGATGACCAAGCCTCGTCGCGCCTGAAGACCACCGTCGCCGTCCTTGCCGTGCTGGCCGCGATCGCGCGGACCCGCCGCCGCCTTCTGCGGCTTCTATGTCGCCAAGGCCGATTCCAAGCTGTTCAACAAGTCGTCGAAGGTCGTGCTGGCGCGCGACGGCAACACCACCGCGATCACCATGGCGAGCGACTACGAAGGCGAGCCGAAGGAGTTCGCGGTCGTCATTCCGGTGCCGACCTTCATCGAGCGCAAGCAGATCGGCGTGGTCGACATGAAGACCATCGACCATCTCGATGCCTACACGGCGCCGCGGCTGGTCGAATATCACGACGATGATCCGTGCACGCCGTCGCTCATGCCTATGGTGCGGCGCGGCGGCGCACTGCTCGCGGCAACGCCCGGCGCGTCACGCCATGGCCGGCTCGACGAACGCTACAAGGGCGTCACCATCGAGGCCAACTACGACGTCGGCGAATACGACGTCTCGATCCTGTCCGCGCAGGAGAGCGACGGCCTCGTCAACTTCCTCAACGACAACGGCTACAAGATCCCGGCCGGCGCCGACGCCGTGCTCGGCAGCTACATCAAGCAGAAGATGCGCTTCTTCATCGCCAAGGTGAATCTCGACCGCATGGCAGAAGCTCGGCAACGGCTACCTGCGGCCGCTGCAGGTGCGCTACGAGACGCCGAAATTCATGCTGCCGATCCGGCTCGGCACCGTGAACGCGAACGGGCCGCAGGACCTGATCATCTATGCGCTCAGCCGCAACGGCCGCGTCGAGACCGCGAACTATCGCACCGTCAAGCTGCCGTCCGACATCGACGTGCCGCTGTTCGTCAAGGACGACTTTCGGCGACCTTCTACAAGGCGATGTTCGACCGCGCGGTCGAGCGCGAGAACATGCGCGCGGTGTTCGTCGAATATGCCTGGGACATGGCCTGGTGCGACCCGTGCGCGGCCGATCCGCTGAGCAACAAGGAGCTGGTCGAGCTTGGCGCGCGCTGGATCGCCAGCGACGACGACAAGCCGTTCCGCTCGGTGCAGGGCGCCAACGCCTACGTGACGCGGCTGCACGTGCGCTACGACGCGCAGAGCTTCCCGGAGGACCTCGTGCTGACTGGAGACGCGCGACCGCTCGAACTTCCAGGGCCGCTACGTGCTGCACCATCCCTGGAACGGGCCGACGGGCTGCGAGGCCGGCGCCAAGTATCGCGCCGAGCTGCCGAAGCGCTTCGAGCAGGAGGCGCAGAACCTCGTCAATCTCACCGGCTGGCCGCTGGCCGAACGTGCTCGCCGAGATGGAAGCGACCGGGCAGCCGACGCGGTGAGTGCGGCTCAGAGATCAAGATGCAGGAACTGATTGAATGATGTCGCATCGTAGCCGCCAAACGCCTCGCCATTGACGAAGCCGTTCTTGCGGTAGAGCGCGAGCGCAGGCTCGAAGCCCTCGCCCGATCCGGTTTCGAGGCTCAGGCGGCGATAGCCGCGCGCTCTGGCGACGCAGAGGATATGATCGAGCAGCGCTTTGGCGACACCTTCGCGCAAATGCGCCGGATCGGTTCGCATTGATTTGATCTCGCCGGTGGCGCCGTCGAGCTCCTGGAGCGCCGCCATGCCGAGCAGCTTGTCGTCACGCCACGCGGTGTAGACGCTGATATCGGGGGCCTTGAGACCTGACAGGTCGAACGCGTTGACGCTTCCTGGCGGCGAGGTCGCGTGCATGCCCGCGAGGTGCAGGCGCAACAGTGCCATCAGCTGCAAATTCTCGAAGTCGCCTGGCACGATGATCATGCAGGCCTCGAGCTAACTGCCCGCCTACGCCAGCAGACCCGTGACCGGCTTCACCGCGCTGCTCTCGGGGAACACCTTGCTGGCGAGCGCGGCTTCCTCGACGCGCAAGTGATCGCGCAGCAGGCCCTTGAGCACCGCGCGCAGATCGGTGGTCGCCTTGAGGTCGCGCTTCTCGTGCAGGTTCGCTTCCTTGAGGCCGGGCCAGTCGGCGACGACGCGGCCGCCCTTGAGCGCGCCGCCAGCCAGCAGCGCGACCGTGCCGGTGCCGTGATCGGTGCCGTCGGTGCCGTTGATGCGCGCGGTGCGGCCGAACTCGGTGATGACCGCGACGACGCTCTCGCGCCATGCATCGCCCATGTTGGTCTCGATCGCCGCGATGGCGCCGTCGAGCGCACCAAGCAGCGCCGCAAGCCGGCCGTCGAGCGCGCCTTCATTGGCGTGCGTATCCCAGCCATCGAAGGCGAGCGCGCCGACGCGCGGGCCATCCGGGCGCGCCATGAACTTCGCGGCAGTGCCGGCCGCTTCCGCAAAGAAGGCGCGCACCTGCGCGGCGCCAGCGGCCGGGCGTGGCTGCCATCCATCGCCGGCGCGCGCGATCTCGGCGAGCCCCATGCGCTCCTCCAGCACGCGCGCAAGCGCGGGATCGGCATGGCGATAGAGATCAAGGAGCCGCATCGCGGTGTCGTCGCTCGCTGGCGGCAGCCGCGGCGGGGTCCACGACAGCACCGGCGCCGGCCCGCGCACGACCAGCGGCGCGATCGGGCCGACCGCGAACGCATTGCGCGTGTTGGAGCGCGCCGGGTTGGCACTGCCCGCGGGCTCGAGCGCCGCGAGCGCGCGATTGAGCCAGCCGGTCGAGACCGCGCCGGGACGCGCAAGACCGCTTTCGAGCACATCCTGGCCGTCGAAATGCGAGCGCTCGCGATAGGGCGTCGCCGCCGCATGCACGATGGTGGCGGCGCCGGCCTGGTAGAGCCGATGCAGGTTCGGCATCGCCGGATTGAGCGCAAACATGGCGTCGAGCGGCAAGCCCCGGCGTCTTGCCGTCGAGCGTGAGTGCCTTGTCGCCGCGCAGCGCGATCCAATCCGGGTCGCCGACCGGTGCGACCGCCGCGAGCCCGTCGAGCGCGCCGCGCAGCACGATCACGAGGAGGCGCGGATCGCGGCCTTCGGCGAGTGCAACCTTCGGCAGATGCGCCCAGGCGAACAGCGTGCCGGAGGCCGAGCAGCAACTGCCGTCGGGTTGGAGCATGCAGGTTGGTGGTCATGACCTGTCTCTCTGCTATCTCATCGGATCGATCCCGGCTCGCGCATTGCGGCCGGCCGCCACGTCATCTCCGTTGGAATTCGGGCGCCATCAGCAACAGCGCCAGCGCCTGCGTCCGGCTTTCGGCGCGCGCCACCGTCCGCTTGGTCTCAGCCGATGCGATCGGAGCGAGCACCTCTTCGAACACGGCATTCGGATCGGCGTTGGCGGCGATGCGCGTCGCCATCTGGTTGGCGACATCGAGCCGCTGCGAGAGCCCGTCGAGCCAGGTCGCGTCATCGTCCGCAAAGCCATTGGGCGCCGGCGGCCGCCACAGCGGCTCGCCCAGCAGGTTCTGCGCCTGCATGACCGGACGAACATCGGTCACGTTCACGCCCGTGGCGCGCAGCGAAGCCACGATCCATTCGGTCGGCCGGCGTAGCTTGCCACGCGGCGTCGCCCAGGCTTCGGGCGAGGCGACCAGCGCCTTGGCGACTTCCTTGAGATCGCCTTCGGTGTCGCGGAAGCGCTTGGCCAACCGTTCGACCAGCGCCAGCGCGGGATCGTCGGCGACGAAATGTCTTGCGAGCTTGTGCGCCACATGCTGGGCAGTCGCCGGATGGCGAGCCAGATCGGCGAGCACGCGGCGGCCCTGATCGAAGCCCGCGTCGGCATAGGCCTCGCCGATGATCGTCTGCGTTCCCGGCTCATGCATGCGCGGATTGAAGGTGAACTCGCCGCCGCGCACCGGATCCTGCGCCGGCGGAATAATGCTCCAGCCGGTGATGACCTTGGCGAAGCTCGTGACATCGTCCTGGGTGTAGACCGTGCGCACCCCGAGCGTATGCAGCTCGAGGATCTCGCGCGCGAGATTCTCGTTGAGACCGCGACCGCGATTCTTGCCGGCCTGCGAGGTCGGGCCGATCGAGCGCGCGTTGTCGAGATAGAGCAGCATCGCGGGATGTGTCTCGACCGCGCGCAGCATGTCGACGAAACGGCCGAGCACATTGGCGCGGATCGCCTCGCGCTCGAAGGTGCCCGCGATCGGGCGCACGCCGACCTTGTCGGCCGACACGCAGAAATGGTTAGACCAGAACCAGGCGAGTCGCTCCACAAAACCGATCTCGGCATCGAGCGCCGTCGTAAGCCGCGCCTTGGCCTCGTCGAGATAGATCTGCTGCGGCGCGATGCCGGCATTGGGCTTGGTGTCAGGCTTGGTTTCAGGCTTGGGATCAGCGGGTGCCTTGGCCGCGCCAGGCGATGGACCGGGCGCCCCCGCATCCTTTGCGACGTCCTTGGCGGCGTCTTTGGATTCTTGGCTTTCCTTCGGCGCCGACTTGGCGTTGCGACGCAGCTCGCGCTGGGCCTGCTGGAATGCGAATGCGGCGCGCGTCGCAACGCCGCTGCTCATCAGCTCGGGATTGGAGATGCGACCAGCGCCTTGCCGATCAAGCTCGGCGATCAGCGCTCCGCGCGGATCGGACGCAATGGCCGCAATCGAGCCGGTGCGCGGCCCGAGACCAAACCGATTCAGTGCAAGAGTTGCTTCTGCTTTGGAATCAAGAGCCATGCGCGATTGCCCGCTCGAACTCGCCCCACCCTTCTACACCATTCAAAGCGCTCATGTCGAAAGCGAGGCAGCACCCCTTCATTAAATTATTGCAACGTATGAACAAATTGACAGCTTTTCCGGCGCCAATGTCGTGGTGCTGCTGTCAGGGTCGCAACTGGCTTGGTTGCGCAGCAGCCGGCGCGTCACCGCAAGCGCCACCCGTGATCGGACGCGCCACAACCCAGAGCGCAAGCGCCAACACCGCGATCCCAGCCAGCACCAGGAACGCAGCCGCGTAACCCAGATGCTCGGCGGCCAGCCCGCCGACCGTTGCGCTCAAGGATGCGCCAATGCCTTGCATCGTCATGGCGGCGCCAAGACCGGCATTCACATGACCGGTACCCGCGAGGATGCGCGCGACCAATCCCGGTACCGCAACGCCGAGCATGCCGGCACCGATACCGTCCAGCACCTGGACGGGCGCGAGCCCGATAGGATCGGTGATCAGCGATGCAATGAGCCCGCGCACCGGCAACGAGAGGAGCGCAATCAGAAACACCAACCAATAACCGCGCTGCTCGGCCAGCCGCGCCGCGTAAAGCGCGGTGGCGATCATGGTGAGCTGCGCGATGATGATGGTGGCGCTGGTGAACACGCTGGGATCGCCGGCACCGCGCGCGACCAGCGCCTGACCGAGCAGCGGAAGCATCGCGGCATTGCCAAGGTGAAACAACAATAGCGTGAGGCCGAGCACCAGTAGCGGTCCAGACGTCACCAGCACCGAAAAGCTCGCCCCTTGGTCGCCGGGCGCTGAACCAAGCCCACGCGCGGCTTTGTGATCGATGCGATCGGGATCAATGGCGGCGACGGCCGCCATGGCGCCGACCGCCATCCCGGCCATCACGGCAAAGACGGCCCCGAGACCAAACAAATAGCCGAAGAAGCCGGCGAGCAACGCGGCCGTGACATTGCCGGCATGATTGAAAGCTTCATTGCGGCCGAGCTGATGCGCGTAACCCTGCTGCTTGACGAGGCCAAGCGTGACGGCCGCGACCGCGGGCGCCATCATCGCGGCCGCAATGGCGTTGATCGACTGCGCCGCCGATGTCGCAATGAATGAAGGAAGAAACAGAATGACCAGCGACGCCGCGATCACCGCCACCATGGCGGCAACCAGGATGGCGCGTTTTGCGGTGGTCTTGTCAACGAGCATGCCGGCGGGCGTGACCGCCACCATGCCGACGAGCCCCCCGATGGTCATGACGAAACCGATCTCGGCGGGCGACCAGCTCTGCTCTTGGAGGAAGACACCCAGAAATGGGCCAAGCCCATCGCGCACATCCGCCATGAAGAAGTTGAGTGCGCACAGCGCCAGCAGCGAGCGGTCCATGGCTTACTCGCGGTCCACGGCTTTCTCGTGCTGACGTGCCGCGCCAATGGGCCACCATGGCGCTCGGTTCCGCACTCAACAACGCAACCGGCGCCGCGTAGTTCCGCGACCGCAAACGCTACGTCACAGCGGTCCGCGAAAAATAAAGAATGCGCCGGCTGCGACCAAAACAAAGCCGATGGCGTAGTTCCAGGTGATCGGCTCCTTGAGATAGAGAACGGAGAAAGCTGCAAACACCAGCAGCGTGATGACTTCCTGAATGGTCTTGAGCTGGGCGGTCGTATAGACCGCGCTGCCTAATCTGTTGGCAGGCACCGCCATGCAGTATTCCACGAACGCAATCAGCCAGCTCACCAGGATCACGCCCATGAGCGGCGTCTCCTTGAAGCGCAGGTGCCCGTACCAGGCCAGCGTCATAAACACGTTGGAACCGATCAGCAGCAGGATCGGAAGCAGAAAGGGCGACAGCAGCATCGATGGCATCTAAAGCACCGTAATTGTTGAGATTTCAGCAGGATATTCCACGATATCGCACACCAAGGCGATGGCGTCTGCGCTGGCAAGCGATCACCGCACTTTTCACAACCGACCGGATGTGCCACACCCTGCGCCGGCTTTTGCAGCGACGCTGGCAGGCGACCCGTCTTAGATCGCATGAAAGCTCTGGGTCGCATAAAAATCGCGTTGACTCGCTTTAGTTCCGCTGGTGTGGGAGGCCCCGAAAATTCCCTCTGAACCTTCCGCGCCGCATGGTCGTCTCAATTGTGTCGCAACATAGAAGCCAATCCTGTGGGCTTGAATCCGGAGAACCGATGATGCGTATCCTCTCCTCGACCGTAACGGCATTGGCCGTCCTGTTTCTCGCGCTGGCTCCGCCTGTAGCGATTGCTCAACAGCCACAACAGCCGCAGCAAACCCAGCTCGCTCCGCCCAAGGCCTATAAGCCGGTTCCGGTGAAGCTGCCGCAGCCGGTGGCCGACGCCACGTTTGCGACGTTCCGTCAGCAGCTTGCCGGGATCGCCGAGAAGAAGGACCGCGCCGCGCTCGCGCGCATCATTGCGCAGAAATTCTTCTGGATTCCGGAAGGCAAGGACATCGCCGAGAAGAACAAGCAGCCGATCGATAACCTGTCGAAGGCTATCGGCCTCGAGGGCCAGGATCCGCCCGGCTGGGATCTGCTTGCGGGCTTTGCCGGCGAGCCGACCGCCGAGCCGATCAATGATCCCGACCATCCCGGCGCGATCTGCGCGCCCGCCGAGCCCACGCTCGACGACAAGGCATTCGAGGAACTGGTGACGTCGACGCAAACCGATCCGGCGGAGTGGGGATACCCGACCAAAGAGGGGGTCGAGGCGCGGGCACAGGCGCAGGATAGCTCACCGGTGGTCGAGAAGCTCGGCCTGCACCTCATACGCGCCTATCCGGATGAATCTCCGGCCGGCGCGGTGAATGCCGACATGATCCGCATCGTGACGCCGTCGGGCAAGCTGGCCTTCATTGCGACCGACGCCCTGCTGCCGCTGGCGAGCGACCAAGTGTGCTACATCAAGGAAGGAACCGCCTGGAAGATCGCGGGAGTCATCGGCGGCGTCCCACCGGCCCGCTAACGCCGATTAGCCTATTGCATTCGTGATCGAGGCGGGAGACGGTTGTCTCCCGCCTCTTTGCATGTCGGAAGTGCCCGTCAGACGGGCATTCGCATGAGAACAAATGTCCGGGACACACACGGGGGACACGCGCCGAGGCTCGGGTGCACTCGGTAGCGGCGCAACCGATTCGCATCGTTTCATGATCGATGTTCTGGAAGTCCTGAAGACGATCGGGGCGGCTGGTGGAATTGCCAGTTCTGCTTTGCTGGTCTGGGACTGTTTATATCGGAGCAGACCGATATTCGCGCTTCACGTTATAGCTGGAGATGCACAGGGCTCCAATTACGTCTATCTTCGTTTCAAGAATGCCATCGATGATGGACGTTATCATCGACAATATCGTTGCGACGCCACCGTATTTATCGCCCGCCCTTGACCACGAATTGGAGTCCATTGTTCGCGCTGCCATGAACGAATTTTGTCTTTTGATTCTGGGCCCATCAGCAGAACGAATACTGCCTCTGGTGATTCAGAGCCAAGCGGATGGAAACGCGAGTGCACCCAGCTAATGTGTCGCTGAGGGTGGAGCTGAACGGCGATGCCGGCCCACGAGAAAGTACTTCAAGATATTTTCTCCATCAGTCGATGCAAATTCCTGGTTACAAATCTTGCAATGAAGCGGTGGCTCTCGCGGATCGGCTGGAGCTGGCATACGGACCAGCTTGTACTGCGATATGACCCGGGAAGTATTCGAACTCGACTAGTTAGGTGCAATCATCCTCATCATATTCATCGTAGTCAGAGTGCTCCATGACTATTTTCACAATAGCCAACAACAAGATGAGGCCGAGAATGGAGAGTAGGGTTGCCATTCATAAGGCATAGCATCATACAGAGCTTCTGTCTGTTGACAGGCCACGTGGCCAGCGCGTCATCCTTGAACGGAATGAGCAAAGCCTTCAGCTCATCGGTCGTTGCCGGCACTTCCCCCAGCCACTTCGCCCAGTCCTCTTCGACGAGAATGACTGGCATCCGATCGTGGAGCGTGATGTCCTTCGACCACCACGGGACATGGCCCCAACGCATCTGTTGCGGGATACGCTTGCCGTCCGAACTGCGAATAGCCACAAGCATCGGATCGGTCGGGCACACGTTCCAGGACGCCGGAATGTTCGGCGCCGGATAGTCCGGGTCGAACTTCAGCTTGATCCTCGTTTCCGAGTAGTCGGTCGATAGCCGGGCACGTCCACACGCATGCGCACAATGTAGGAAGCGCGTTTTCGCCCTTCCACGACTACACCCAAGTTGCGGTGGGTTGACTCATGTTCCCGTTTTGTTCTATTACGCCGTCAGCTGCTATGAGAGGGATCATGGTCCAACCGGCTTCCAACGCTCCCGATCTTCTAGAAGCGGCAGTAGAGCAGGCGATCGCAATTTGCGACGGCGACGTGCTTGCAGCATTGCGAGCGGCGCTGGTCGCAAACTCGTTCTTGATGGACGAGGTTGAGCGATTGACGAAGGAGGTCTCCGTCGGCTTCGCACGCGGGAGGATTTCGCCCGCGCGGAGAGCTAGCGAGAGGCTGAACCGCTGGCGTGGAATCTCGACCGGAAGCGAGGAAGAGACCTGACGCCATGCACAATTATTGGCGCTTCTGGATGTCGGAGGAGACGGGTAGTCTGGGTCCCATGGTGCCCACGGGAGCACTATGCGATAGTTGTCTCCCGCCTCTGCTTTTGGCGGGGCAGCACCGCGCTTGCTCGCGGTGTAACGGGTAACGCAGTAACAAAAAGTAAGGGAGGGTACGTGAAGGCGAGCGCTGGGAGCAGGCCGAGAATCAGCTCGAGAAGTCTACGAGCTGGTCGGGCCGCCGCTATTGCGGGCTTTGGGGACACCTGATCGGTTCTCTATCTGAATGCGCTCCAGCATCCAGAAGGAATAATGCGCGTCATGTGGGGTTCACGTCGGCGACGCAAGTTGGCGGGCGACGCAAGTTGACCCGCGCCGCACTGGGCCGTCCGGTCGCACATCCCTCCAGCATGACGGTGCCTTTCCGATCTTCACAGCTCTTAAAAATCACAACCCAAGGAGAAGCAACGATGTCTAAGCTAACCATTGCCGGGCTTGCCGCCACCGCCCTGGCGGCGCTGCTCGCCACCACCGCGCAGGCGCAGCAGCCACCACAGCCGCCCTTCGCCACCACCAAGGTCGAGGGCACCGAGAACGTCTACATCTTCCGCTTCGGCGGCCACCAGTCGATGTTCATCGTCACCCCCGCCGGCGTGATCGCGACCGATCCGATCGGGCTGCGCCGGCCGGCGGCGAAGGCCTACATCGAGGAGATCGAGAAGATCACCAAGGCGCCGATCCGCTATGTGATCTACAGTCACAGCCACTTCGATCACATCGCCGGCGGCAAACCGTTCAAGGACAAGGGCGCGACCTTCGTCGCACACACCAACGCAAAGGCCCGCATCCAGCAGGTCAAGGATCCCGACGTTGTGGTCCCGGACCAGGTGGTGACCGGCAGCAAGCGCAACATCACGCTCGGCGGCACCACGCTCGAGCTCAATTACGTCGGCAAGAACCATTCCGACTCGACGCTGGTGATGCGGCTGCCGAAGGAGAAGATCATCTTCACGGTCGACTGGATCCCGCTCAATGGTGTGCAGTTTCGCGGCATGGCCGACAACTATCTGCCCGACATCGAGGATGGGCTGAAGAAGGTGATCGCGATGGACTGGGACCGGATGATCCCCGGCCATCCCGGCCCCGGCGGCCGGCTCGGCAACAAGGACGATGCCCGCACCGCGCTCTCCTATCTGCAGGATCTCTCGGCGGCGGTGAAGGAAGCAGCGAGCCAGGGCAAGTGCTACGCCGACGCGATGCGCGACATCAAGCTGCCCAAGTATGAGAGCTTCGGCAATTACACGGCCAATCTGCCGATGAACGTCGAGCGCTATTGCGACTACTACAACCGCGGGATTTGAACTGCGAATGGCGCGGAAGTCACTTGGCTTCAGTCACGTGGCTTGAGTCACTTGGCTTCCGCGCTATCAAGCCAATCGGCTTCGGCATCTCAATCAAATCGTAACAAACCATCATCAAGGGAGGTTCCTACCATGAAACGGATCAATATCGCCTTGCTGACCGGCGCAGCTTTGTTGGTGGCAGCGGCTGCACATGGTCAAGGCGTTGATTTCTCCAAGGTCGAGATCAAAACGACCGACCTCGGCAACAAGACCTATATGCTGGAGGGCCAGGGCGGCAACATCACCGTTGCGGTGGGCACCGACGGCATCATCATGGTCGACAGTCAGTTCGCGCCGCTCCACGACAAGATCAAGGCCGCCATCACAAAGATCTCGCCGCTGCCGATCAAGTATCTGATCAACACGCACTACCACGGCGACCACGTCGATGGAAATGAGCTGTTCCAGAAAGAGGGCGCGACGATCGTGGGACACGACAATCTCCGCATCCGGCTCGCCGCTGGCACCACCAACCTCTTCAACGGAAACAAGACGCCGCCCGCGCCGGCGGGTGCGATCCCGACCGTGACCTATCAGGTCGGCGACATGAAAGTCGAAGTCGGCGGACGCGTCGCTGAGCTCAAGCACGTGATCAATGCCCATACCGACGGCGACACCTGGGTCTATTTCCCCGACGCCAACGTGCTCGCGCTCGGCGACACGTTCTCCCGGGGACGATATCCCAATATCGACTGGAGCAATGGCGGCGGCATCGAAGGCATGGTCCTCGCCAGCGATCGGTATCTCAAGGCGGCCAACGACAACACCAAGATCGTGCCCGGCCATGGTTCGCTCGCCACCAAGGCCGACCTGCAGGATTTCCGCAACATGCTGGCGACCGCGCGCGACCGGGTGAAGAAGCTTTACGACGAAGGCAAGACCGAGCAGCAGGTGCTCGCGATGGATCCTCTGGCGGACCTCAACGTGAAATGGGCCGCAGCCGACCGGCCTTGGAAGCGCACCCAGCTTCCTGCGCAACGTGTACAATTCGTTCCGCAATCACAATTGATCGGGACTGCCGAGAGATCGCCGGAGGCGAGCGTTTCGCCCCCGGCGCTATCGGTGGCGCTCGGACTGACGCCCTTGCTACTTGGCCGCGCCGGTCACGTCGCCCTGTGAGAAATATCTCAGGTCGGGCGGTTGCTGTCCCTTCTTGGCCGGCATCAGCAGGCCGTCGGCACCGATCATGTAGTTCTCATTGCCAATGTGCACATGCTGGTTGTTCTCGGTGCAGACCACCTCGCGCCACCAGGGAAATGGATCCGGATCGCGCTGATATTTCCGCGTCACCTTCCACGGGCGAGTCAATGCACTGTCGATGGTGGTGATCTCATCGTAGAGAATGTTCGGATCGGCCTTGTCCTGGAAAATCCGTTCCTTCACCACGGTCTTGTTGTCGTGGTGCAACGGCAGCCCGCTGGTGTCGTAGGCGCGCGGACCCTTGAAGCCGCGGGTCTCGACCTCGAGCACGTTAAAGCGGCCGGTGCTGCCCTCGTCGATCCACTTGCCGATGGAATAGCCTCGGAAGGACGGCTCGATATCGTCTGGCCACGGGCGACCGTCGGTATGGATGCGGCGATGGTCGTGGATGTGGTCGATCAGGACGTAGGTGGTCTCGGGCGTGACGACGACCTCCATCGACTCGTAAGCGATCATCGCACGCGGCATGCCGGGCGGCAGGCACATGTAGGATGGCTCGGTGCCGTGGCCGCCGGCGAGCTGATCCTTCACATTGGCCTCGTAGACGGCTTTGTATTCCTCCGTCAGTGGCGCCAGCGTCCCGCGGCCCGGGGGCTTTTCGGGATCGAACGAACCGCGCGGGCTCAGCGTGTTCCACTGTCCCTTCAGGTTGGGATACTTGGAGTCATCAGCCGTGTGAGCGGCGGTGACCATGGCAACAAGCGCACCCGCCAGCGCGGTTGCGGTAATCGAGCGTCGATAAAGCATCACGTCCTCCCTGGATCAGGAGCGCAGGTCGCAGCGAGCAGCCATCTTTTTCTTGTGCGCTCCTCCGTAGCCTTCACCTCTGTGGCTGTTCGAAATATTTCAGATCGGGCGGCGACTGATCCTTGCGAGCTGGCATCAGGAAGCCGTCGGCGCTGAGGAAATAGTTCTGGCCGGCGATCTCGACGTGCACGTTGCCTTCGGCGCAGGCCGACTTTGGCCAGACCGGTTGCTTCGAATTCACGCGCCGATATCTCTTCGTCGCAGTCCACGGCCGGGTGAGCGCATTGTCGATCGTCGTGATCTCGTTGATGATAATGTTGGGATCGGCGTTATCGGGGTAGATGCGCTCCTTGATGATCGTCTGGTTGTCGCGATGCAGCGGCAGGCCGAGCCCGTCAAAGGCGCGCGGACCGCGCAGGTTGCGCGTCTCGACCTCGAGCGTGTCGTAGCGACCGTCGCCATCGCCATCGATCCACTTGCCGACCGAATAGCCCGCAAACAGCGGCTCGACGTTCTCGGGAAAATCGCGGCCGTCGGTGAAGATGCGACGGGAATCGTGGATGTGCTGGATGAGGAAGTAAGTCGTCTCCGGTGTGATCACGATCTCCAGCGGATCGTACACGCTCATGATCCGCGGCATGCCGGGTGCAAGACACGTGTAGGTCGGATCATTGCCCTGCCCGCCCGCCAGCTGATCGGCGATGCTCGCCGTGTAGATCGCCCGATACTCATCCGTCAGCGGGGCCTGCTGCTCGCGCAGCGATTTGCTGGGATCGTAGCGCGGCGGGCCGGCATCGGCCCGACGCCACTGTCCCTTCCAGTCCGGATACTTCGATTCATCGAATGCCTGCGCGCCATCGCTGCGCCCCAGAAGCGCCGCCACCAACGCGATCATCATGATCAAGCTTCGCATGCTGCCCTTCAGCGTTCGGCCTGCGCTCACTTTGGCGACTGCTTGAAATAGCGAAGATCGGGCGGTGCCTGGCCTTTTTTGACCGGCATAAGATTGCCGTCGCCGGCGACCCAATAGGTTTCCTTGCCGACATGGATCATGGCCTGCCCCTCGGCACAGATGTCCTCGGGCCAATACGGCCGCGCCTCTTTTACGCGGCGGAATTTCTTGTCGACGCTCCACGGCCTCGTCAATGCGCTGTCGATCACCGTCATCTCGTCGTGCAGGAGATTGGGATCGGCCTTGTTCAGATAGATGCGCTCCATGATCACAGTCTGGTTGTCATCGTGCAGCGGCATGCCGCTCGGCTCGAACGTGCGCGGGCCCTTGAAGTGGCGAGTCTCCACCTCGAGCGTATCGAAGCGCCCGTCACCGTCGGTATCGATCCATCGGCCGATCGAATAGCCGTCGAAAGTGGGCTCGACCCATTCGGGCCAGCGCCGTCCGTCGGTGAAGATGCGCCGATGCGTTTCATGGATGTGGTCGATCAGGATCCAGGTCGTCTCGGGTTTGACGATGATCTCCATCGGCCGGAAGTTCGTCATCATCGCCGGCATGCCGGGCGGCAGGCAGCGCGCGCCGGGCCAAAAACCCGGACCGCCCGCCGCCTGATCGGCGAGGCTTTCTTCGAATTTTGCCCGATATTCCGGCGTCAGCGGCGCTTGTTGCGCGTGGCCCCATGATTTGGTCGGATCGAATGGGCCCTGCCCGGTGACACCGGCGGGAGCCCGCTCCCTGATCCACTGGCCCTTGAGGTTTGGATATTGCGAGTCATCGAATGCCGCCGCAACTCCGACAGACATCAGCAGCGCCGCAGTCAGCGTCATCGCGCTGATCAAGATCCGATTGAGCATTGCTTCCTCCCGCGAAACATTGCGACCCGCGAAACCATGGCGCTGCATTGGTGTTGTCTCGTTGTCACCGCTTGACCGCGCCGGTGGCTTCCGCATTGAAATATCTCAGGTCCGGCGGCCGCTGGTCCTTCCTGGTGGGCATCAGGAGTCCATCCGCGCTCATCATGTAGTTCTCCTTGCCGATCTCGACGTGATTGTTGTTTTCGGCGCAGTTCACCTCGCGCCAGAACGGCTGGCGATCGGGCTCGCGACGGTAGCGCTTGGAGACCGTCCACGGCCGCGTCAGCGCGTTGTCGTTCACGGTCACCTGGTTGTGCAGGAGGTCGCGATCGGACTTGTCGAGGAAGATGCGCTCCTTCACGACGGTCTGATTATCGTTGTGCAGGGGAATGCCGCTGCTATCGAACGCACGCGGCCCTTTGAAATGGCGGGTCTCGACCTCGAGCTGGTCGTAGCGGCCGTCGCCGTCGGCGTCGACCCATTTGCCGATAGAGTAGCCGAGAAAGGACGGCTCGACGTCGGCCGGCCAGTTGCGGCCGTCAGTGAAAATGCGGCGATTGTCATGGATGTGCTGGACCAGGACATGCGTGGTGTCCGGCGTCACCACAAATTCGATCTGGCCATAGCCATTGGTCACGCGCGGCATGCCTGGCGAGAGGCAGGTATAGGTCGGCGTCGTACCTTGTCCGCCGACGGCCTGCGCCTTGAGATTGGCCTCGAAGACCGCCTGATATTCCGGAGTCAGCGGCGCTTCCTGGCCCGGTCCCCAGGGCTTGTTCGGGTCAAACCGCATCGGGCCGCCGACCACACGCCACTGGCCCTTCAGGTCAGGAAAGAGCGCGTCGTCCCACGCTCTCGCATCCGAGGTCCAATCCGTCGCGCCGAGCGTCAACACCACCGCAACGAAGGCAATCGAATTCCGATCGAGCATGGCGTTCTCCTCTATCCGCCGTTCGGTCAGTTTCCGTCGATCGTCATCTCCGCTTTCAGTCGTCTTTTCAGTGCGCGATCAGCGCTGGATCTGCTGGAAATATCTCAGATCCGGCGGCGCCTGATTCTTGCGCGCCGGCATCAACAGGCCGTCCGCGCTCAGCATGTAATTCTCCTTGCCGATGGCGACGTGCGCATTGCCTTCGGCGCAGACGTTCTCGAACCAGATGAAGCTGCGCTCGCGGCGATACTTCTTGGTCACCGTCCAGGGGCGGGTGAGCGCATTGTCGATGGTGGTGATCTCGTTGAGCAGAATGTCGGGATTGCTTCTGTCGAGCGCGATGCGCTCCTTGACGATGGTCTGATTGTCCTTGTGCATCGGAAGCCCGGTCGTCTCGAAGGTGCGCGGGCCCTTGAGGTTGCGAGTCTCGACCTCGAGCGTGTCGTGGCGGCCATCGCCGTCGGTATCGCGCCATTGGCCGATCGAGTAGCCCGCGAACGACGGCTCCTCGTTGGTCGGAAAGCTGCGCCCGTCGGTATAGATGCGGCGCGGCATATGATTCTCAAAATTGACGTAAGTGATCTTGGGCAGGATCACGAACTCGGCCGGCCAGATGATTGTCATGATGCGCGGCATACCGGGTGGAATGCAGGTGAAGCGCGCGTCCTCGCCCTGCCCGCCTTTGGCCTGGTCGGCGAGGCTCGCCTCGAACAACGCCTGGTATTCAGGCGTGAGCGGCGCCTGCTGGCCGCGCCCCAGAGGCTTGGTCTGATCCCACTGAATGCCGACCCCGCGCGGCCGGTGCCACTGGCCCGACCAGTCGGGATACTGGGCTTCATCGAAGGCCAACGCGCTGGTTGCGGCAAACGCCAACGCCATCATGCCAACCGTCACGGTTGGAATATTGAAGGTGCGGATAATCGCGCCGATCGTACTCGGGCGAAGCATCGCAAGCCTCCCTTGGGACGACCGAGCCGTCGGCCAGCATCGCGCGCTGTTGCGCGCTGATCGACCAAGTTTCCGTCCCGCGTCGCCAGAGCATTTGGCCGCTCCGGCCTTCTTAGTTTTATCAGCAACCGTTCTGAGTTCGCGATGGCGGCCGAAACCAATCGGCCTCACATGACCTCGCACACCGAACGACATTTTCTATCACATTGGCGTCGTCGCGTCACGATCCGAAATAACCGAATCCCCCGCCGATGATGCGGTATTTCTCATGGATCAACATGAGTGGGGCTACCCGCCTCCGTAAAATGGCGCTACGATTTGTAAAATTCTCTGGAGGAAACCCCATTGCGACCGCCACACGCTGCCAAGCAAGGCGCAAGGCTGCGAGGCAAGCAAGGCCGCAAGACAAGAAGGAGAGCATCATGGGCGATCGTTTCTTGAATTCGGTGGCAACGGTCGCCATCGCGGCAGCGGCCGTCGGCGCGGTCGTTGCGGTGCTGGGCACACAGACATCGGCGCAAGGTCCCGCCGCCCAGAAGACGGCCTGGGGCGAGCCTGATCTGCAGGGCATCTGGACGGTCGAGTATGACACTCCGCTGCAGCGCTCCCCGCGCTTTGCGAACCAGGAATTCTTCACCGAGGAGCAACGGGCTGAATTCGACCGCTTGCGCTCGCAGAACCGCGGCCGCGATGAGCGCGCCGCGCGCGGCAGCGAGACCGATGTCGCCGGCGCCTACAATGACGAGTTCGGCGCCATGAAGCGCACCGGCAAGCGCACATCGGCGATCATCGATCCGCCCAATGGCCGCATCCCGCCGATCACGGCGGAGGCGCAAAAGATCGCCGCCACCGATCGCGACCTTCGGCTGGCTCTCATGCAGGCGACACAGACCTGCAAACAGGGGCTGCCCGGATGCGCCGGCGGCAAATACGATCCGACCCCCACCTCACGACGCTCGGAGCAGCCCGCCCGCTACAATACGGCGCGCATGAACCGGCACGATGGCCCCGAGGACGGCGCGCTCGCGGACCGTTGTCTGACCATCGGGGTGCCCGAGTTCGGCGCTGGCAACGGCGGCGGAAGCTTTAGACGCATCGTGCAGACGCCGGGCGGCATCGCGATGTACTACGACGTCGGGCAGGGCCAGGGCTGGCAGCGCAACATCGTGATGGACGGCAGTCCGCATTTGCCGTCGCACATCCGCCAATGGTTCGGCGACTCGCGTGGCCGCTGGGAAGGCAACACGCTGGTGATCGACGTCACCAATTTCAGCCCGAAGACGGACTATCGCGGCTCGCGCGAGAACCTGCATGTCGTCGAGCGCTGGACGCGCACCAGCCCCACCACGCTTGATTACGTCGCAACGATCGAGGATCCGAGCGTGTGGACGCGCCCCTGGACGGTCACACAGGAGTTCAGCAGCCAGAACGAGCAGGAGAACCGGATCTATTACGAGCCGCGCTGCTGGGAAGGCAACTTCGGCCATCCCGCTGTGCTGCGAGCCTCGCGCCTGGAAGACCAAGCGTTTGCCGAAGGCCGCGGGCCCGATCCGTTGACCAAGGACAACGCCTCGGGCGGCGGCGCGTTCGATCCGCTGCAACAGTAACAGGCAGCGAGGGAATGGCGGCCGAGATGCAACGCGACGCAGAACACGCTGGAGTGCCTGCGCCTCGCCGCCTCACCTGCGCCCAATGTGGCACCGCGTTCGAATGCACGCTCGGCGGCAAGTGCTGGTGCTCGGCCGAGCCCTACCGTCTGCCGGTGCCGGATGTGGGCGCAGAGGATTGCCTGTGCCCGGCCTGCCTGCGTGCAGCGGCGGCGCGCCAAGGCGTCGCCAAGCCTGGGTCGCCATAGACCACGGGCCGCGATAACCCCGGGTCGCGATAATCTCTGGTTCTGCTATAGAAGCGGCCAAATCGATATCCGGCTGGCGGTCCCAACCGCCGTGGCGGATGACATCGGCATGCCCTGCGGAGCCCTGCATGATCATCGAGACTGAAGAAGACCTCACCAAAGCGGTGCTGGCGGAGATCGCCAAGGCGCCCAACCCGCGGTTCCGCGAGATCATGAGCGCGTTCGTGCGGCATCTGCATGACTTTGCCCGCGAGGTGAAGCTGACCGAGGAGGAGTTCCGCGAGGCGATGGCGTATGTCGTCAAGGTCGGCAAGGCATCGAACGAGACCCACAACGAGGCGGTGCTGATCTCGGGCTCGCTCGGCTTCTCGCAGCTCATCGTGATGCTCAACAACGGCGACAACGGCGGCGACACCGACGCGAGCCTGCTCGGCCCGTTCTGGCGCATGCATTCGCCGGTGACGCCGAACGGCGGCTCGATCGTCCGCTCGCCGACGCCGGGCGAAGCTCTCTTCGTGAACGCCTGGTTCAAGGATCGCGCCGGCAAGCCGATCGCCGGCGCCGAGGTCGACGTGTGGCATTCCTCGACCGAAGGCTTCTATGAGAACCAGGATCCGGTGCAGGCCGACATGAACCTGCGCGGCAAGTTCACGACCGATGCCAACGGTCACATCAGCTTCCGCAGCATCAAGCCCGCCGGCTATCCGATCCCGATCGATGGGCCGACCGGCGACCTGTTGCGCGCGCAGGGCCGCCACAACATGCGCCCGGCGCATCTGCATTTCCTCGCATCCAAGGACGACTTCAAGACGCTCATCTCACAGATCTACGTGCAGGACGACAAATTCCTGGAGACGGACGTGCAGTTTGGCGTCACCCGCCGACTGATCGGCAACTATGTGCGGCATGAGAATGAGACGCCGCCCGCGCCCGATGTGAACGGGCCGTGGTACTCGCTCGACTACAATTTTGTGATGGAGCAGGGCGCGACCAAGCTGCCGCGGCCGCCGATCACCGGCAAGGCGAAGGGCGAACGGCCGCAGATTCCGCATCTGGCGTAGGGTTAAGGGTTTCCTGCCACAGCATGGCCGAGCTTCAAACCCAACCCGCCCGTCTCCCGCCACCCTTGCCGGTGCGTGCGAGGACGCCGAGGCTCGCCAGACAGCTTTCGTGCAGGATGCTGCGGAAGTGCATCACGGCGGCGGATGCTGACGATCCATCACCGGTGATCAGGCACAGGCCGACGTCTCCGACCTTCGGCAAGCCGGCGAGCTTGCGATCGAGCGGCGCAGCATGGCTGGGAAGTCCTTGCGGCGTGCGCAATGTCACGCCGAGACCGGCAGCGACCGCCGCCCAGAGGCCCGAAAGGCTTTGGCTTGTGAACACGAGCCGCCAGGAGATGCCCGCAGCGTCGAGCGCCGCGAGCCCTTGCCGGCGGAACAAACACAACTGGTCAAGCATCACCAGCGGCAGCGGCTCGTCGCGCTTGCGCGCGAAATCGCGCGGCCCGATCCACGTCATCGGCAGCCATGCCAGATGCTCAGCGCGCGCAGGAGTTTCCCGGCCCTCCTGCCACGCCAGCGCCAGATCGAGATCCCCGTGGCCGATCGCTTCGACCAGCGTCACACTGCGGTCGACGCGCACCTCCACCTGGATGCCCGGATGCGTGCGCCCGAAATGGCCAAGCACGTCCGGCAGCCAGGTCTCGGCAAAATCCCGCAGCACGCCAAGCCGCACCTGGCCCGCGAGCGAGGGCTGCTTGAGCGCCGCCACTGCCTCGTCGTTGAGCTCGAGCAGCCGGCGCGCATAGCCGAGCATGATCTCGCCTTCGGGCGTAAGCGCGAGGCCACGCCCTTGCTTTCGCAGCAGCGTCTGGCCGGTCATCTCCTCGAGCTTGCGGAGCTGCAGGCTGATCGCCGATTGCGACCGGCCGAGACGACCGGCGGCCTTGGCGTAGCTGCCGAGATCGAGGCCGGTGACGAACGTGCGCAGCACGTCGAGATCGAGATTGAGGGGCAGCGCCATAGTTCAGTTTTTCTGAAGTGACTGTTTATAATTACTCGTTTTTCAAAAGTATCATGCGCGAGCATGGTGGCGCCGTCAACCCGCATCCGAGGAAGCACACCATGCCATTCGTCAATATCAAGATCGCCGGCGCATCGCTGGCGCCCGATCAGATCCGCAGGCTTCAGGCGGAGGCCACCCACCTGATGGCCGAGGTGATGCACAAGAACCGCGAGCTCACAGCGGTGCTGATCGAACAGATCGATCCCGCAAGATGGACGGTCGGCGCCGGTCCGGTGCGCGCTGCAGCCCATCTCGATGTAAAGGTCACCGCCGGCACCAACACGCCGGAGGAAAAGCGGCGCTTCGTCTCCGAAGCTGTCCGGCTCTTGCGCAGCGTCATCGGGCCCATCCTCAACCCGGTTTGTTATGTCGTGGTGCATGAGGTCGCCGCCGATGCCTGGGGCTATGACGGCCGCACCCAGGCCGACCGCGCCGCCGATGCAATAGCGGCGTGATGATCTTCAGCTCGCATGATTGGAGGAACAGATGCCTTTTGCTCGAATCGATATCGTTCGTGGCAAATCCGCGGACTACAAGCGCACGATCGCCGACGTCGTCTACGAAGCGATGCTCGATACCCTCAAGGCGCCGGCGAATGATCGCTTCCAGGTCATCACGGAGCACGCGCCCGAGGACCACATTGCCGACGAGAGCTATCTCGGAATCAAGCGCACGAAGGATTGCGTGTTCATCCAGCTCACCCTCAACGTGGGCCGCACCGTGGACCAGAAGAAAGGCTTCTACAAAGCGGTGGCTGATGGTCTGCACGAGCGGCTCGGCCTGCGGCGCGAGGACGTGTTCATCAACCTGGTCGAGGTGGCGAAGGAGAACTGGTCCTTCGGCAACGGCGTGGCGCAATACGCGAGCTGAGCAGAAGCGCGCTAGGCCGATGCCTTGCTGGCGAGCGAGACGACGGTTGCTGGCTCATCGCCGGCAGCCTCGCCATGGGTCAGTCGGCGGAAACTCTCGATGTCGGCCGGCCTTCCGAGCAGGTAGCCCTGTGCCTCGTTGCACAATTCGCTCTCGAGAAAGTCGAGCTCGGCGCTGGTCTCGACGCCCTCCGCCAGCACGGGAAGATTGAGCGCGCGGCCGAGCCCGAGCACCGAACGCACGATCGCCGCCGCCTGGTCGTTGACATTGACCGATTTGATGAACGAGCCATCGATCTTGATCTTGTCGAATGGAAAGGCACGCAGGTTCGAGAGCGACGAGTAGCCGGTGCCGAAGTCGTCCATCGCGATGCGGACACCCAGAATCTTGATCCGCCGAAGCGTCGCCAGTGCGCGGTTCAAGTCGCGGACGAGCGCCGTTTCGGTGATCTCCAATTCCAGGCGCCCGGGGGCGAGGCCGGTCTCGAACAGAATCTCATGGACCACCTGGGCGAAGTTGGCGTTGTGGATCTGCACCGCCGAGACATTTACCGCGACGGTCAATGGCTGGCGTCCAGGTCGCTGCCTCGCGGCAGGCCGTGCGCAAGCACCCACTCGCCGATCTGAAGAATGATGCCGGTATCTTCGGCAATAGGAATGAACTCCGCCGGCGAAATCTCGCCGCGGGTCGGATGCTTCCAGCGCAGCAACGCCTCAAAGCCCACGACCTTGCCGGTGCGGATGTCATTTCTGCGGTTGGTAGACGAGCCTCAACTCGCCACGCGGAATCGCATTGCGCAGATCGTGCTCCAGAAGGCGGCGCTCGCGGACGGCGGCGCCCATCGACGCCTCGAAGTATCGATAAGTGCCCCTGCCTTCATTCTTGGCGCGGTAGAGCGCGGTGTCGGCGTGAGAGAGCAGGGCATGCCGATCGGTCGCGTCGTCGGGACAGATGGCAATTCCAATGCTGGTCGCGATCGGCTGATCGAATTCCGCGCTTCGCTCGCGGCCTGCAGGGCTTCCAGGATGGTTTCGGCGATGCGGCCGGCGGTCGTCGGATTGGAAAGGCCGGGCACGATGATGGCGAACTCGTCGCCGCTCAGTCGCGCCAACATCTGGTTGTCGTCCAGCAGGCTCGTAATGCGCTTCGCGACCGCCTGAAGCGCGCGGTCGCCGGCCGCGTGTCCGAACAGATCGTTGACCTCCTTGAACCGGTCGAGGTCGAGGCACAGGACGGCGAGCCGCTCGCCCGACTGCCAGCGCCGCTTCGATCTCCTGATCGAGCTTCTTGTTGAAGCTGCTGCGATTGGGCAAGTCCGGTGAGCGCGTCATGATGGGCGAGAAAGCGGATATGCTTCTCTCGGCCTCCTTGCGGGCACGAAGATCGCGGACCGCAATCGGCGCGATGCGGCTTGCCGCCGAAATCGACGACCCGCTGGATGACTTCGACTGGTATTTTCGAGCCGTCGGAGTGAAGCAAGATCGCCTTCGATCGAGCTGGTTTGGGCGCTCGAACAGCTTCGAGGCGTACGTCCGCGTCGGGAAGAATATTGTTCGAGTTTCGCACCGACCAGGCTGTCGGCGGAGGCGGCCCGATGAGAGCCGCAAAATTGTCGTTGACCGTAACGATCGTGTCGCCTTCGCAAACCAGCAGCCCCTCGACTGCGGCGTTGGCAAGGCCGCGCATCCGGTCGGCCTCAAGCTCCTGCCGCCGGCGATCGCGCATCTCGATCGCGACGCCGCCAAGCGCGAGACCAACGATGACAAAGCTTGCGAGCGCCACCGCGATCGCGAGCAAGCCCGGACGGTAACGCCGTTTCGGAGAGCTGCAATCGTCGGATCGGGGATGATCGTGGCCGCGCCCATCGCGGTGAAGTGGTGGCTGCAGATCGCCGCGTCAACAGCAACGCGCCGAGAGATTTTCCATTTCAAGGTGTCGTCGCGCAATCCGACCGGCAGCGCGACGGCGCCGATGAGCCCGCCGAGCGCGATTGACGCCGTCACCAGGACCGGATCCCAGACGATCCGCCCCTGGATCTCGAACGCCGCCATGCCGGTGTAGTGCATCGCCGCGATGCCGCCGCCGACCATGGCGCCGCCGAGCCAGGCGCCCGCGCGAACCGGCCATTCGACGTGACCGCAACGGCCAAGCCCGCGCCGGTCAGGAAGATCGCGGCAATCAGCGAGAGCACGGTGAGCGCGATGTTGTAGGCGGTCGGAGACGCCGGGCGAAAAGGCCAACATGGCAATGAAATGCGTGGCCCAGATCCCAAAGCCGGTCGACATCGCGGAAACGGCGAGCCAGACCCGCCGCATACTGGCCGCTGGATCTGCGCACGTGATGGAGCAGGCTGATGGCCGTAAACGAGGCCAACGCGCATATAACGGCCGCCAAACCCACAAGACGCAGGTCGTGGTCCGTTACAAGGCAATCGTACACGGTCAGCATTGGACCCCACTGGCCAAAGAAAGACTTCCAGTGGTCCCGTTTACAAAACCACACGTAATGAGAGGTAAAAATCGCCAATGCGACACAATGGCAGCTGGCACAGCCGCCGCTCACGGTTAAGGAACACTTTCCGTGCAGCCGAAAATGGGATCGACGGAGGCGGCTGATTGGTCAGCCGCCCTGCGTCTGGGCTTCGACGTGTGAAGTCCCGGCGCGGAGGTCCCGCTCGGCGATGAAGAACTGGATCTCACTCACATCGCAAAGCGGAAATCGCGGCCGTCATCGTAGGACAGCAGCAGGTGCGCGACGGGATCGCTGATCCGCCGCGGCTCTATCGCTATCTCGGATGCAGCCACTTTTATCTTGGATGAAGCCATTTGGGCAGGAACGAATAGGCGTTCACGTTGTCCGCCTGTTTGAAACTCACGCCATTCTCGCGCATGAGCTGCTGCAGCCGACCGTCATTGAACGCATCGAACGTTTCGGTGCACCGCCGATGTGCTGCTTGCCGACGAAGATCTGCGGGATGGTCGGCGACTTGGTTCGCACCTTGAGCACGTTGCGGATATGGCCGCCCCAATTGTCCTTCTGGTAGTCGGCCGAATCGAGATCGACCGACCGGTAAGGAATGCCGAACGCCGTGAACAGCTTGCGCACCGACCAGCAGAACTCGCACCATTCCAGCGCGAACATCACGACCGGCTGCTCGGGATCGGACGTGACCGTGGTCGACGAATGCACTCCGCTTCCGGGTAGTTGGCGACGCGCTCGTCCGGCGAGTTCGCCGGCGTCGACGGCGCAGGTTTGACGTCGAATCGATAGCGCGGCGTCGAGGCGCGATGTCGAGCTCTTCGCTCGTCATGTCGACGGGCATGTCCTCGAACAGGGCGTGCTCAGATAGCGCTCGCCGGTGTCCGGCAGCATGCACAGGATCGTCGCGCCCTTCGGGCGCGCGTTCGCAGATCTGCAGCGCGCCGGCGAAGCGTCGCGCCGGCGGAGATGCCGGTGAAAATTCCTTCCTGTTGCGCCAGCTCGCGCGAGCAGCGCAGCGCATCGCCGCCGTTGATCGGCATGACCTCGTCGATCAGTCCGGCCGTCGATCGCATCCTCGGCGAGCTTCGGGATGAAGTCCGGCGTCCAGCCCTGCATGAGGTGCGGACGGAAATAGCGGATGGCTTTCCGACGGCGACGCCGTCGGCAGCCGCGCGCCTGGGGAATGCCGCTGCCGAGGATCGGCGAGTTGTCCGGCTCGCAGACGATGATCTTCGTCTCCGGCCGCTCCTTCTTCAAAACGCGCGCGACGCCCTTGAGCGTTCCGCCGGTTCCGCACCCGTCACCCAATAGTCGAGTCGCTCTGCCCTCGAAATCCTCGAGGATTTCGACGCGCCGTGGTGCGCGAATGCATGTCGGCGTTGGCTTCGTTCTCGAATTGGCGGCACAGGAACCAACCATGCGTCTCGGCGAGCTCGACCGCCTTGGCGAGCATGCCGCTGCCCTTTTTCGGAGGCCGGCGTCAGGACGACTTTGGCGCCGAGAAAGCGCATCAGCTTGCGTCGCTCGACGCTGAAGTTCTCCGCCATCGTGACGACCAGCGGATAGCCCTTCTGCGCGCAGACCATGGCGAGGCCGATGCCGGTGTTGCCGCTGGTCGCCTCGATCACGGTCTGACCCGGCTTCAGCGAGCCGCTCGCGTTCCGCGGCTTCGATGACGCCGAGCGCGAGCCTGTCCTTGACCGAGCCCATCGGGTTGAAGGCCTCGAGCTTGACGTACAGCTCAACGCCGTCCGGCGCGAGTTTGTTCATCCTAGACGACCGGCGTGTTGCCGATCGTGTCCGAGAATGTTTGCGTAAAGGCCGGGCATTCTGGGTCTCCTTCATCGGCCTGCACGGGTCATCGGCATCGCCCGAATTCTACCCCTAAGCAGCGCCTTCGATGACGTGCTGGCCCAGCGTCGCGAACGCCGGCAGCGCCCGCTCCACCATCGCATCCGACGCCGTCAGGCTGATGCGAAACCAATCCGGGGCGCGCCATGAGGCTCCCCGGCATGACGAACACGTCGTGGTCGGCCAGCCGGTTCCAGTGCTGCTCGGGATCGCCGGGCGGCCACCGGCCCCAGAGGTAGAACGTGCCCTCCGGCGGCAGCACGTCGAGCCCGACGGCGGTCAGCGCCGCGGTCAGGCGGTCGCGCCGGCGCGTCAGCGCGGCCTGACGTCGATCGAGAGCTTCTCGAAGTCCGGCACGGCGTATTGCATGACTGCGTTCGGCAACCACCAGCCGATCGCCATCTGCGCCGCGAAGAACGGCCGTCGCGCACCGCCTGCCGCTCGGCGGTCGGCATCAGCGGCGACACGGCGAGGTAGCCGAGCCGCTGGCCGGGCGCGAGCAGCACCTTGCCGTAGCTGTAGGAGATCAGCGTCCAGGGATAGATCGCCGCCGGGCTGACGAAGCCGCGTCCGTCGAAGCGGAGGCGGCGATAGGGCTCGTCCGACAGGAGGAAGATGCGTCGGCCGATGCGAGCCGAGGCCCGGTCGAGCAGATCGGCGAGCGCCTGCAGCGTGGCGCGGTCATAGATGCGGCCGGTCGGATTGTGCGGCGTATTGACGATGACCAGCCGCGTCCTCGGCCCGATCGCGGCCTCGATCGCCGCAAGGTCGAGATCGAAGCGCGGCGCCGGCGAGCGGCGACCTTGCGCGGCACCGCGTCGGCGGCGAGAAGCATCGGCTCGTAGCAGAACCAGGCCGGCTCGGAGAAGATGGCCTCGTCGCCGGCATCGAGCACGAGCCGGAAGGCGACCGCGATCGCGCCGAAGGCGCCGGCGGTGAGCGCAATGTCGGCTGGCTCGAAGGCAAGCCCGAGTTCGCGGCCGACGCGCTCGGCGAGGAAAGCCTGCGGCTCCGGCTCGCTGGTCTTGTAGGCGAACCAGTCCTTGTTCTGCGGGACGGCGCGGTCGCGGATCGCCGGCGACGAGGCCCGGCAAGCGGCATCTCGTGCGGATTGCCGAAGGTGAAGTCGCTGATCTCGGGATCGCCGCGCTCGCCGTAGCGCGACGTCAGATAGAAATCCCTCACAGGGGCAAACGCGGCATCGGCCGCGTGCACGCGCTTCGACACGATGGACTTCGACACAATAGACATGGCGGCCCTGATGCTTCGGCGGCTGGTGCGGTCGCAGTTGTCGCAGAGGGGTTTATCAGACCAAAACGCGCGGGACTATGGCCCGCGATTGGGCCAAGATGGAGGGAAAGGGCGCCATTGCCGTCGCCCAAACGGTTGATGCCAGTGCCGCCGATTTGAAGTTCCTACACCACCTGCGGCAAACTCGGTCAGGAACTTCAAATCGAAAAGCGGCACTAGGATCATAGAGTTGCTAGTGCCCCCTTTGTTTCCGAAGTTCGTGTCGGAGCATGCTGGGACGTATCACGAACTTCGGAAACGGGGCACTAGCCCGCGCGACCCGAGACCAGGGAGGAACACATGCGCACGTTGACGTGGATTGCCGCATTTGCCGGCCTTGCCGCGCTCGCATTGGCGGCGCACGCTGCAGACGACTACCCGGCGCGGCCGGTGCGGATCGTGGTCGGCTTCGGCCCCGGCGCCACCATCGACGTGACCGCCCGCATCCTGGCGCCGAAGCTCGGTCAGGCTTTCAACCAGCAATTCGTGGTCGAGAACAAGACCGGCGCAGGCAGCAATCTGGCGGCCGACTTCGTGGCGCACGCGCCAAAGGACGGCTACACGCTGCTCGTCGGCACCATCGCCAACACCATCAATGCGGCGATGGCTCAGAAGATGAATCACGACTTCGAGAAGGACTTCGCCCCGATCGCGCTGGTCGCGACCGTGCCGAACATCCTGGTCGTGCACCCTTCGATCGGGGTGAAGAGCGTCAATGATCTGATCAAGCTCGCACGCGCCAAGCCCGACGGTCTGTCCTATGGCTCATCGGGCGCCGGCAGTGCGCTGCATCTCTCCGCCGAGCTGTTCAAGTTCATGACCGGCACCAAGATGGTGCACGTGCCCTATGCAGGCTCGAACCAGGCGGTCGCCGATCTGCTCACGGGCCGCGTGCAGGTGATGTTCTCGCCCGCCTCCACGGTGTTGCCGCATGTGCAGGAGGGCAAGCTGATCGCGCTCGCCTCGACCCAGCTCAAGCGCGCGAGCGTCGCGCCCGATCTGCCCACCATGGAGGAGGCCGGCCTCAAGGGCTTCGACACCAGCGTGTGGAGCGGCCTGATGGCGCCCACCGGCACGCCGGCCGATATCGTCGACAAGCTTGCGCGCGCCATCAACGAGGCGCTCAAGTCGCGCGATGTGATCGAGCCGCTGCAGAAGCAAGGCATCGACGTGCTGGGCGGCACGCCGAAGGAATTCGCCGACTACGTCCGCAGCGAGACGGCAAAATGGAGTCGCGTCGTCGCGGCGGCCGGGATGAAGCCGTGATTCATTAGCTCGTGGTGATGACTTGCGGCATCGTCATGGCCGGGCATAGCGTGTCGAAGACGCACGTGGACGCGCTTCTGCCCGGCCATCCACGTCTTAGATTACTAAACTCAAGAGAAGCCAGACGTGGATGCCCGCGACAAGCGCGGGCATGACGGCGGAGATGTCGTGCCTCTGACATAAGGCCGCCCGCCGACTACCGCACCGCGGCCTTCACCGACGCCGCGGTCTGCCCGAACAGGATGGCGCGCTCCTCCGCGGTGCGGATGCCGCCCGCGTTCGGGTTGACCTCCTTGGCCTTCGCATAGGCGCGCTCGACCGCCGGCCGCGCCTCGATGGCGTCGAGCCAGCGCTTCACGTGCGGGAAGTCGTCGATCTTCTGGTGCTGGCGCTCGTGCAGCGCGACCCACGGGATAGCTCGCCATGTCGGCGATCGAGTAGTCGCCCGCCATGTAGGGGCGATCAGCGAGCCGCGCATTGAGCACGCCGTAGAGCCGGTTCACCTCGTTGCGATAGCGATCCATGGCATACGGGATCTTGTCGACCGCGTAGTTGCTGAAGTGATTGTTCTGCCCCGACATCGGTCCGAGATTGCCCATCTGCCAGAACAGCCATTGGATGGTGTCGGTGCGGCCGCGCAGGTCCTGCGCGATGAAGCTTGCTTGGTCTTGTCGGCGAGATAAAGCAGCATCGCGCCCAACTCGAACACCGCGATCGGCGCGCCGCCGCCGGGCGGATCGTGATCGACCATCGCCGGGATGCGGTTGTTCGGCGAGATCGCCAGGAACTCGCTTCTTGAACTGCTCGCCCTTGCCGATGTTCACCGGGAAAATCTTGTACGGCAGACCCGGTCTCCTCGAGAAAGATCGTGATCTTGTGGCCGTTCGGCGTAGTCCAGTAATGCAGGTCGATCATGGTGCGGGCCCCATCGGTAACGCGGCGCAGACATTGTCCCAGGATTGCGCATGTTCCGAAGGTCTTGTCCACTGCCGTAGCGCATAAGTGCGCACGCGCGGCAGCTTTGACAAATACGCCCTTACACCATGTAATAGCTGCCATGCGTATCCCGTTTGCAGGCACATGGCGGTCGCAGCAGCTGCGTCGTTTGCTCTTGAGGCACATGCCCAGTACGGCACGCCGCTCGAGCTCCGGGTCATGACGCCGACCATCCGCGACGTCGATCCCGGCATCGCGCCGGCGCCCGGCGCGGAATCCAGCTCGACCCGGCCTATCGGCATCAGACGGTGCTTCTACCACACCAACGAGGCGCCGGGCACGATCATCATCGATACGCTCCGAGCGCTTCCTCTATCTGATCCAGCCGAACAACCGTGCCTGGCGCTACGGCATCGGCGTCGGGCGCGACGGCTTCCAGTGGCAGGGGCTGCTGAAGATCACGCGCAAGGCGGAATGGCCGGACTGGACACCACCGGCCGAGATGATCGAGCGGCAGCCCTATCTGCCGCGCTTGATGGCGGGCGGGCCCGGCAACCCGATGGGCGCACGCGCGCTCTATCTCGGCAACACCATCTATCGCATCCACGGCACCAACGCGCCGGAAACGATCGGGCACGCGGTGTCGTCAGGCTGCTTCCGGCTGGCGAATGACGAAATTGTCGATCTCTACGGCGCGTGCCGGTCGGAACGAAGGTGATCGTGCAGCAGTAGTGCTGCCGTTCAACGCTTGGGCGGGACAAAATCGGCCACGCCCAGGATCTTCTTCTGTTCTCGCGCCGCGCCTTGGCGACGTTGCAGCGGATGGCGTGGAGATAAGAACTCTGTCAAAGTAGGGACTGTTGACGTCGAGCGTACGCACTATCGTCCAACCGCCGTCTGCGGTCGCGACGCGCCTCTTGCGAATGGCCCGCGCTGCCGCCTTGCTGAGCCGGCCAGCCTTCGAGACTCTTGACGATAACTTTCGCCACGTTCGTGCTCCTTCGCATATCCATATACATATAGCACGCCGGTTCCCCTGTTTCGAAATGACCGCTGCACAGGCACTCGGCTGCCCTTCCCTCGCCAAGGTCGCCGGCCCATATTGCGTTGATGGCGAAGACCTCCAAGCGCGATCCGGCGAAGCATTCGAAGAAGGACCCGGCGAAGCCGACGCGCGCCAAGGCGGCGCGCCCGGACGCGGCGCCGACCGAGCCGGCGCTGGCGAAGCTTCTCAATCCGGCCATCGAGCGCGGCGAAGCGGGCCCGGGCTCGCAAACTGGGCTCAAGCCGCCGCCCGACAACTCGTTCGACCGGCGCGCAGACTTTTCAGCCGCCCACCGGGCGCGCAAGTCCACGCAGGAAGGCTTCGGCGAGGCCCCGCAAAGTGGCTACGAGCGCGGTTATGTCGGCAAGGCACCATCGGGCGAAAAAGCACTGCCGGGCGAAAAGGCGCCGCCGGGCGAACTCGACCCCGATCTGGCGCGGGTCTGGGGCATCGACACCGACGACGACGCGACGTCGGAGTCCACGGTTCCGACCGAAACGACTAACAAGCCCACGCTGCCTGCCGTGCGCAATCAGAAGCTCGCGAACGAGATGATGGGCTCGCCGGCCAGCCAGCACGCGCTGGACGCGCTGCTGCGCGAGGGCCGCGCGGAGTTCGCCGAGCAGCCCTGGGTGCCGCACCGGCCGCCGCGGCCGGAGAAATCCGAGGGCGGGCAGCCGCCTCGTCATCAAGTCGGAGCTTCGAGCCGAAGGGCGACCAGCCGCAGGCGATCGACGAGCTGGTCGAGGGCGTCAAGCGCCACGACCGCACCCAGGTGCTGCTCGGCGTCACCGGCTCGGGCAAGACCTTCACCATGGCGAAGGTGATCGAGCGCGACGCAGCGCCCGGCGCTCATCCTCGCGCCCAACAAGACGCTGGCGGCCCAGCTCTATGGCGAGTTCAGGAGCTTCTTTCCCGACAACGCGGTCGAATATTTCGTCTCCTACTACGACTACTACCAGCCCGAGGCCTACGTGCCGCGCACCGACACCTATATCGAGAAGGAATCCTCGATCAACGAGCAGATCGACCGCATGCGCCACTCGGCGACGCGCGCGCTGCTCGAGCGCGACGACGTGATCATCGTCGCGTCGGTGTCGTGCATCTACGGTATCGGCTCGGTCGAGACCTATTCGGCGATGACGTTCGCGCTCAAGCGGGGCGAGCGCATCGACCAGCGCCGGCTGATCGCCGACCTGGTGGCGCTGCAGTACAAGCGCACGGCCGGCGATTTCTTCCGCGGCACGTTCCGGGTGCGCGGCGACACCGTCGACATCTTCCCGGCGCACTACGAGGACCGCGCCTGGCGCGTGAACCTGTTCGGCGACGAGGTCGAGGCGATCGAGGAGTTCGATCCGCTCACCGGGCACGAAGACCGACGAGCTCGAATTCGTCAAGGTCTACGCCAATTCGCACTATGTGACGCCGCGCCCGACGCTGCATCCAGGCGATCGCCGGCATCAAGCAGGAGCTGCGCTGGCGGCTCGACCAGCTCAACGCCGCCGGCCGCCTGCTCGAGGCGCAGCGGCTCGAGCAGCGCACCATCTACGACCTCGAGATGATGGAGGCGACCGGCAGCTGCGCCGGCATCGAGAACTATTCGCGCTATCTCACCGGCCGCAAGCCGGGCGAGCCGCCGCCGACGCTGTTCGAATACGTGCCCGACAACGCGCTGGTGTTCGTCGACGAGAGCCACGTCACCGTGCCGCAGCTCGGCGGCATGTATCGCGGCGACTTCCGCCGCAAGGCGACGCTCGCCGAATACGGCTTCCGCCTGCCCGTCCTGCATGGACAACCGGCCGCTGCGCTTCGAGGAATGGGACGCGATGCGGCCGCAGACCACCTGCGTGTCGGCGACGCCCGGCTCGCTGGGAGCTCGACCAGGCCGGCGGCGTGTTCGTCGAGCAGGTGATCCGCCCGACCGGCCTGATCGATCCGCCGGTCGATATCCGGCCGGCGCGCACGCAGGTCGACGATCTCGTCGGCGAGGTGCGGCAGGTGGCGCAGAAGGGCTACCGCGCGCTCGTCACGGTGCTGACCAAGCGCATGGCCGAGGACCTCACCGAATACCTGCACGAGCAGGGCATCCGCGTGCGCTACATGCACTCGCGACATCGACACCATCGAGCGCATCGAGATCATCCGCGACCTGCGGCTCGGCGCCTTCGACGCGCTGGTCGGCATCAACCTGCTGCGCGAGGGCCTCGACATTCCGGAATGCGCGCTGGTCGCGATCCTCGACGCCGACAAGGAAGGCTTCCTGCGCAGCGAGACCTCGCTGATCCAGACCATCGGCCGCGCGGCGCGCAACGTCGACGGCCGGGTGATCCTCTATGCCGACAGCGTCACCGGCTCGATGGAGCGCGCGATGGCGGAGACCAACCGCCGGCGCGAGAAGCAGGAGGCCTACAACACCGAGCACGGCATCACGCCCGAGAGCATGCGCAAGCGGCATCGCCGACATCCTCGACTCGGTCTACGAGCGCGACCACGTGCTGGTCGGCGACCGGCAGCGGCGAAGCGGCGGCTTCGAGGAGGCCGCCACCATCGGGCACAATTTCGAGGCCGTGATCGCCGACCTCGAGACGCGCATGCGCGAGGCCGCCGCCGATCTCGACTTCGAGGAGGCCGCGCGGCTGCGCGACGAGCTCAAGCGCCTGCGCGCGACCGAGCTGGCGGTGACCGACGATCCGACCGCGAAGCGGCCTGGCGCGAGTGGAACGGCGACCTCGCCGCGCGCACGGCGAGCTCCCTCTCCCCGCTCGCGGGGAGAGGGTGGGGGTGAGGGGCGGACCGGCACGCGTGGACCATCAGGCACAAGCCGCATCCACAAACCCGACCTCGACGAAATGGGCATCGCGCTCTATCACGAGGTCGCGCCGCATCGCCCCGACGAGCAAGCGCCCGCGCAAGCCCACCCTCGACGAGATGGGCCCGGGACCGGAGTCGAAGCCCTACCGCCCGGCGCCGGCCCGCGTTCGACCGGCGGAAAGCCGGCCAGCGCGGCGGCTGGAAGCCGCGGGGGCGGTAGGCTGCCCGACCGCCCGCCACGATGCGGCCGGCCCGATCTCGCCCCACTACCCAAGGAGAATGCATGGCCAATTACTTCCTGTTCGGCGCCATCGGCCAATGCCCGCAATGCGGCGATCACCGCTTTTCGGGTCCGGCCCTGCTGACGCCGGACGCCAACGTGACATGTCACAAATGCGCCAACGTGTGCACCGTGGACGTCGCTATCCACACCGCCCTGCAGTCGGGCGTGGTAAAAAAGCTCAGCGACCATCGCGTGGTCCAGGACCGTTGAGCTAGGATGGCGGCGTCGTGAACCATATGGATGCTGCAACCAGCCGGAGGACGCCATGGCGAAGGGTCAGATGAGAAGCAACAAGGAAAAGAAAAAGCCGAAGGCCGACAAGGACAAGAAGAAGGGCGGCCCCGCCCCTTCGCCGTTCGCAGCGGGCAAGCAAAGCCAGCCCGGCCAAAACCCGTTTGGCAAGAAGGGCTAGGCATCGGGAGGCCGGGCAAGCCGCAAGGCGCGATCGCCCGGCCGCCGACAAGCTCAGGCTCGGCGCGACCGGCCCGGTCTGAGTGAAACCCTGCCGCCGGGGCACCGGTCCGCGCTCAGGCAAGCCGGGATGAGCGGGCGGCCGTAGCGCGTGCTGGAAGAATGGTCTGAAATCCATCTCCGGCATTGCTGGGCTGGCTAAAATGAAACTGGGCTTCGAGGAGGCGCAATCTCCCTACACCAGCGGTACACAAAGCGCACGACTATGGACCGAGCGTTGGGTCCGCGATCAAATGTATTGTCCCAATTGCGGTGTCGCCAAAATCAACGCGTTTCCGAATAACAGTCCTGTTGCCGATTTCTTCTGCGCATCCTGCAAGGAGGAATTCGAACTTAAGAGTCAAAAGAGCGTTTTCCGGACCAAAGTTCTTGACGGCGCGTTCCGGACAAAGTGCGATCGATTGGCAGCGAGCAACAATCCCAGTCTCTTTCTGTTGAACTATGACCGCAAGCAATTGAGTGTGGTCAACTTGATCGTCGTTCCAAAGCATTTTTTCGTTCGAGAAATTATCGAAGAACGAAAGCCCTTAAAGCCAACGGCACGGCGCGCGGGCTGCGATCGGCTCATATATCTTGCTAAATCAGGTTCCGACGTCAGGTAAGATTTTCATTGTGAGGGATGGGCAACCAGAGCCAAAGGAAAACGTACTTGCCCAGTGGAAGAGGACACTTTTTCTGAGGAATGAAGGCTTAGAAGCACGAGGCTGGCTGATCGAAGTGATGAAATGCGTCGAAGCGATCGGCAGGCATGAATTCGACATTGATGATATCTACGCGTTCGAGTTGCACCTGGGTCGCCTTTATCCTGGCAACCAAAACGTCAAGCCGAAGATTCGTCAGCAGCTTCAGTACTTGAGAGACCGTGGTTACCTGGATTTCGTTTCGCGTGGACGTTATCGTTTAAAATCACCGGTTTGATCTTGAGCAATTTCCTACGTGAGCTCTACTGCGAGCGGAGCAACTCATGGCTTGGTATCGCAACCATTATGAATGCAGCCGCTGCGGTCATGAATGGGAAGACGAATGGTCATGCATGTGCGACGACGACTGTCCGTCCTGCGGCGCGCGGCATATGACGCCATATGATAGTGATGAGCTGACAGAGGTCATCGAGGAAGATGGTGGTGAATTCGTTGTGCTCTGGTCACCGGAGACGGCCGGGCACAATCCAGACTATCGCGAGCTTGGTCGATTTGCGACGCGCGAGCAAGCTGAGCGCTTCTTGGCCACAGGATAAGTTAGCGCGAACGCGTGTGCTCGATGAAACTTGGAGGCCTGAAGCGCGTTTTCCTTCCTGGAACCTCCCATGCCCCGCGTCGTCGGCATCGATCACCTGGTCCTGAGCGTCGGCGACCTTGCGCGCTCGAAGGACTTCTACGGAGGGTGCGCTCGAGCTCAGATACGACCATGCCGACATGGTCGGCGGGAGCAACCGCAAGACGCTGTTCTGGATCGCGCAGGCCGACGCGCAGGGGCGCACGCGGAAGCACCGCAAGGGCGACATCAGCTTCCATCACTCTTTGCGTGGTCGCATTTTCGGACGGAAAACCGGCTTCCACTTTTCCTGAAAATGCTCCGTGCGTTCGAACTTCGGGCCGCAAGGACGTCGACGCGCTCGGCGTGTTCTCGTGAAGCACGGCACGTCGGTGGTCGGTCCGCCCGGCGAGTGCATTGTGACAGCTCCACTACGCGGTCTATTTCGCCGACCCGGGCGGGACGAAGCTCGAAGGCATGGTGTACAAGCCGCGGCCGAAGCCGAGACGCAAGCGAAAGGCGCCCTGACGCTTTTGGCGCAGCCTCCGCCGCCGTCTCAGCCATGCCGGGTGCGGCAACGGAGCCTAAACTTGACCTCGATTTCCGGGATAAAGTCCCGGCCATCGACCACGACGCCGCGGATCGACCATTGAACGACCAATCGGGCGCTGTCCTCCCGCAACGGCACAAACCACCATCTACGCCGGCCTCGAGGACCTGATCATCCTGCCGCTCGCAGCCGCCGCGGTGGCGGCGCGCCGGCTCGGTCGCGATATGCTCTTGGCGCTCGTCCAGCTCCTCGACTGGGCGTTTCCGATCGTCTTGCAAATCGTGCGCTTTCCTCTGTTCACCATCCGTATCATCGGCGACGGCGTCGCGGCGGCGCTCAAGGGCGTTGTCCGGCTGCTGCCGGTCTCCGGGGAGGCGCGCGAGGCGTGGCGCCAGCGGGTGAGCGAAGGCTGGGCGCGGCTGCGCCAGACATTCAGCTACAAGGCATTCGAGCAGGCCCTGCACCACGCCTTCGAGAAGGGCATGGCGTGGGTGTTCAGGACCTGCAAGACGCTGACGCCGGGCGGCGCGCTCCTCGTCATCGCGGGCGCGGTGCTCTGGCTTCCGGTGTCGTTCACGATCGCAACTGTCCTGCATGGCGTGCTGATCGCCAAGGCGACCGTGTGGCCGGCCTGGACGCAGTTGCTGCATCCGGTCGCGACCATCATCGCCAAGAGCAAGCTTCTGGTGCTGCCCGCCTACCCGGCGGCCTGGCCGCAGGCGAAGCAGCATGCGCTCGTGCAGGGGGCGTTCCGGCTCTACGAGTATCTCGCCGCGCGCTACCTGATGCGCAAGACGGGTCTTCGTTACCGGCAAACCGAGCGTGCCGCGACCGAGGGCGCGCGCGTTCTGCGCCGCTCTGCCATTCGCATCGGCCTGCGCCAACTGTCCGAGCGGCTGCTCAATGGACTGAACGATCTGGCGGCGCGGATCGGCAAGGCCATGCGCGCCATGGCGACAGCCGCAATGCAGGGATTAGCCGGCCTCCCGCTCATCGGCCCGATTATCCGGCGATACGAAACGCACTACGGCGCAGCTGCCGAGCAGGAGAGCCCGCAGAAGCTGAGCGAGAAAATCAAAGGCTTCTACGAACGATGGTCGATCAAGCTTTCGACCGAGTATTACGAGGCGAAGGAGGCCGAAGCCGCCACGAGCCAAGCCGCCCAGAATCAGAGCTGTCCAGAGCCATACCGCCCATGGCCGTGGCGCGCCGCCGGTCGCCTCGCCACCGGTTCTCAGGTAAACCCCCGGGCCCCGGCGCACGCACGGGCATGCTATACACGAGCATGGCTCATGTATTGACACACTCGACGCACTTGGCCCTCAGGGCACTCGGCCTGCTCGCGTTTCTTCAGGCCTCCCATGCGCAGGACCTTCTTGATCGCATTCCGGCCGACGGGCAGCCCTGGCGCATCGAGCGCTTTTCCGACGTGCCGCCGGCGCTCGCCGCCGCGCTCAAGCAGACGGACTGCCGGCAGAGCGAAGCCATGATGGTGACGTTCCCGATCGAGCTCTTTCGCCCGGCAGGTGCGCGGCCGATGGCGATCGTGCCCTGCAGCGGATGGAGGCTGTTTGGCCGCGCCTATGTGTTCGAGCGCGACGGCAACCTGCGGACGCTCGCGTTCCCAGTGATGCCATTCCCAGGGCGCGTGAACGCCTCCGAGATGGCAGGCGTGCTCGCGTGGAGCCCATACGCGAAGACGCTTACCGCGCTCGAAAGCAACGACGTGTGCGAGGGCACGGTGACGCGCCACACCTATCGCTACGACGAGCGCCACGGCGGCGACGACCTCAACGGCTTCGCCTTGGTGAAGGTCGAGCGCGGCAAGCTCGGCTGCAACGGCGCCAGCGAGAACTGGCAGGTGATGTGGGAGAATTAAGCGGGGGCGCTGGCGATGTGTTGCCGTTCGTCCCCGCGGAAGCGGGGACCCAGGGGCCACGTCTCAAGTCTTGGATTTATCTCACTGGGTCCCCGCTTTCGCGGGGACGAACGGTGAGGATTGTCGAACTGAAGCAGCCCTACTTCTTCCCCTCCACCTCGCGCACCGGCGTCTCCGGCGTGCACGCCGCCGCGGCGGCGCGCGAAGGTGTCGCGGCCGTTCGCCTCCCACTCGCCCTTGCACCGCGCGGCGCGCGAAGGTCTCCCAGTCGTCCGCCCAGTCGCCGAGCGAATAGCCGTGCCAGGGCGGCTGCGGGGTGAGCGCCGGCAGCTTCAGCTCCTCCCAGATGCCGCGCGCGCGCTCCATGAACTCGCGCGCCGGCAGCGCGAGCGGCGGCGCCGGCGTGCTTGAGCGTGGCGTCGATCAGCAGCGTCGAATTCCTCGCCGTGCGCGCCGGACTTCGGCCCGTGGCCGGCCGAGCGATAGGGCACGATGTGCACGTCGTCGATCGGGTTGGAGCGATAGGCGAGCGACCAGAACACCGCGTCGGCGTTGGTCGGGATCGATGTCCTCGCTCACCGCGATGCAGATCTTGCCGCAGTCGGCGAGCAGCGTCGAGGCGCCGTGCAGCGCGCGCCACACTTCCGTGCGCGGCATGCCTTGCGCGACATTGCACGAAGATCACCTTGCGCAGATTGGTCAGCGGCTCGTGCATCACCACGCGGCGGACGCCCTTGATCGAGAGCTGGTCGCGCAGATGCGAGAGAAACATCGGCTCGTAGGCGACCTTCTTGACCACGCTCGATTCCGACGGCGTCACCTCGCTGATGATCGAGACGAACACCGGCGTGCGCTTGCGGGTGATCGCGGTCACCTGCATCGACATGTTGAAGTCCTCGAGCGCGACGTGGCCGTGGCTCTCGCCGAACGGGCCTTCGGGCTCGAGCAGCTCGGGATCGATCAGGCCTTCGATCACGATCTCGGCGTCGGCCGGCACGTCGAGATCGACGGTGACGCATTTCGCGATCCGGATCGGCGCGCCCGCGAGCCCGCCGGCGACCGCCATCTCGTCGAGATCGATCGGCAGCTTCATCGGACCGGTGAACATCACCACCGGCGCCGCGCCGATCACGAACGCGCACGGCATCGGCGTCTTGCAGCTTGTTGTGCTTGCGCCAGTGCTGATAGCCGCCGGCGCCGCCGATGCGCGCCGCCATGCGCACGCCGAGCCGGTCGGTGGCTTTGAGGCCGGCGCGATAGGTGCCCATGTTCTGGATGCCGCGTCTCGGGATCGCGCGTGACCGCAAGCGTCGCGGTGAGATAGGGCGCGGCGTCGAAGCCCGGCGTCGAGATCGGCACCGGCAGCGCGGCGAGGCCCTTGCCGGGCCCGCGCAGCTCGTCGCCCGTGATGACGACCTCCTGGCACGGCGGCGACGTCGACGCGCACCGGCGGGATCGGATTGGCGATCGCGTTCGTCCAGGCGGCCTCGATCTCCTCGACCGGCCGGCCCATGCCGACCGAATAGATGCGCGGCGAGGCCGCGAGCGCGCCGACCACCACCGGCATGTCGTACTTGCGGCCGGCGCCGTCGGTCACGTTGGTGAACAGGAACGCGCGGCGCTGCGTCCTCCGGCAGCCCGCCCTGGAACTGCCAGCGCACCAGCGGATGCAGCTCGGTGTCCTTGTTGATCGGGCGATCGATGCGCACGACCAGGCCCTGCGCCTCGAGCAGCGCGAGATGCTCCTGGAAATCCGTGCGGCGGGCCGCGTGACGCGGCTGCGCGCGTCTTGTCGGTGACGTCGAGCATCGGTAGATCCTCTGCGAATTCGCGCGCGCAACCTACGACTTGTCGCGATCGCGCGACGCAATGCTTTATACGTCGCCGCAGCGAGATGGCCGACGGGGATGCAACCGCATGACCGACATGATCCGCATCGACGCCGCGACGGCGCGGTCGCGGCGATCACCATCGACCGCGCCGGCCGAAGGCAACGTGCTCACGACCGAGATGCTGCGCACGCTCACCGCGACCATCCGGGGCGCGGCGGCGACCGACGCCAAGGTGATCACGCTGCGCTCGACGGCGCCGACTTCTGCCGCGGCCGCGATCCGCAAGGGCGGCCCGGCCAATCCCACCGCGCTGGTGCATGCGCGACCAGGTGCTGCAGCCGATCCTCGACGTCTACGACGCGCTCAACGAGCGCGCCGCAGCCGGTGGTCTGCGCGGTGCAGGGCGCGGCGCTCGGCTTCGGCTGCGCGATGGCGACCGCCTGCGACGTCACCATCGCGGCCGACGACGCGACCTTCAAGCTGCCGGAGATGACCCACAACCTGCCGCCGACGCTCGCGATCTCGGCGCTGATGCCGAAGGTGCCGCGCAAGGCGATCGCCTACATGGTCTATGCGATGCCGGAGATCGACGCCGCGACCGCGCTGCAGCTCGGGATCGTGAGCGCCGTGGTGCCGCTCGCGCGGCTCGACGCCGCGATGGCGGAGACGCTCGCGACCATGACCTCGCGCTCGCCGGCGGCGCTCGTCGCCGTGAAGGACTATCTGCGCTCGGCGCCCGCGATGGAGCCGCGCGGCGCGGCGGCCTATGGCGCGGCGCTGCTTTCAGGCGTGCTGACGTCAGCGGGGCATTGAAGGAGCCATCAAGCCTGTCGAAGATCGCGTGCCATGCGCGCGGAATTGCCCCAGGTCGACAGCCAGATCATCAGATCAGTCAGGAAGGAGATGAGTTTCCGCAAAGCGCGATGATAGGGATTGGGCGGCTGCAGTTGCATTTCGGCATGGTGCAGATGGGAGAGCTCCTCGACGCGGGTGCTTCGGATCGCGTCATGCAAGTCGCGATCGCGCGTGGCGAGGAATCCAAGCTGATCATCGAGATGGCGGTGCACTGCAGCCTCGACCGCAGCGGTGCAGGTCCAGATGCCCTGCCGGCCCGTGAGAGCCGTGAGGAAGCCGAGGAGCGCACCGCCCGTTGACCAAAGCGATATCAGCCGACATGGTCGCGAGCGGCGTGCCGGCATCGCGGCGGAGAAGATCGCGCAGTGACGGATCTCATGATCCAGCATCTCGCCCAGGTCGTCGGCAATGTCCGGATACAGACGGCGCGCGACGGCGATCTGCGCACGATAGATGCGGATTGCACCATATTCGCCGGCATGATTCACCCGGACGATGCGCGCAACCGTCAGCGCCTCACGCGCAGTCAGCGGCCTGTCGACCTTCATCTCTTGCACGAGCTGTATCGCCGGTCTCCCTGGCGGCAACAACCTCGACGACTATGGCCCACAGCTATCGACGAAGGAAGCATTACGCTCGTAGCAGCAGCGACATTACGTTCCCTGCCGCGCCATCTTGCCTTTCGCGTCCTGGATCGCCTTCCAGACGTTGTACGGCGTCGCCGGCATCGTGATGTTGCGGACGCCGTAGACCGAGAGCGCATCGACGATGGCGCTGACGATCACGGCCGGCGCCGCGGTGGTGCCGCCCTCGCCGCCGGCCTTGATGCCGAGCGGATTGGTCGGCGACAGCACCTCGGCGATCTCGGTCGCGAACGACGGCAGCTCGTCGGCGCGCGGCATGCCGTAGTCCATCAGCGAGCCGCTCAGCGGCTGGCCGGAATCCGGATCGATGTAGCACTGCTCCCACATCGCCTGGCCGACGCCCTGCGCGATCGCGCCGTGGGTCTGGCCGTCGCACGATCAGCGGATTGATGCAGCGGCCGACGTCGTCGACCGAGGCGTAGCGGGTGATCGTCGACCTCGCCGGTGTCGGGATCGACCTCGACCTCGCAGATCGCGGTGCCATTGGGAAACACCGGATCGTGCATCTCGTTGTCGGTGACGACCGCAGAGGCCGTCCTTGAGGTCGTCCGGCAAGCGTGCAGTTGCGCGGCCTCCTTGCGCGAGCTCGAGAAAATCGAAGCTGCGGTTGGTGTCGCGCGCCGAGAAGCGGCCGTCGTCGAACGTCGACATCGTCGGGCGCGACTCGAGCACGGCGGCGGCGATGCTGCTTGCCCTTGTCGATCAGGTCGGGCGACGCCTTGGAGAACACGGTCGCGGCGTGGCGCATCGAGCGGCCGGAATGCGAGCCGCCGCCGACCTTCACCACGTCGGTGTCGCCGAGGATGATCTTCACGCGTCTCGACCGGCACGCGCATGCAGGTCCGAGACCACCTGCGCGAAGCTCGTCTCGTGGCCCTGCCCGCTCGGCTGCGTGCCGATCACGACGTCGACGCGGCCCTCCGGCCGCACCGTGATGCGGCGTCTGCTCGTTCGGCGCGCCGATCGAGGACTTCGACGTAATTGGCGAGGCCGAGGCCGAGCAGCTTGCCGCGCTTCTTCGCCTCGCGGCGGCGCTGCGCGAAGCCCTTCCAGTCGGCGATCTCCATCGCGCGGTCCATGTTCTCTTCGTAGCGGCCGCTGTCGTAGAGCATGCCGACCGCGTTGCGGTAAGGCATCGCCTTCGGCTTGATCAGGTTCTTGCGGCGCAGCGCGATGCGGTCGAAGCCGAGCTCGGCCGCCGCGTTGTCGATCAGCCGCTCGATCGCGAAGGTCACCTCCGGGCGGCCGGAGCTGCGATAGGCCTGGGTCGGCATGGTGTTGGTGAAGACCGCCATCGCGCGCAGCGTCGCGGCGGGAATGTCGTAGGAGCCGGGGATCAGCCCCGAGCCCTTGGACGAGCGGCGACAACGACACGCGCGCGCGCCGACATTGCTGATGTTGGTCGCGCGCATCGCGAGGAAGCGGCCGTCCTTGCGCAGCGCCAGCTCGACCTTGGTGACGAGGTCGCGGCCCTGGTAGTCGCTGAGGAACGCCTCCGAGCGCGTCGCCGTGTACTTCACCGGCCGGCCGAGCTTGCGCGCCGCCCACAGCACCAGGCCGAACTCGACGAAGACGCGGTTGCGGGTGCCGAAATTGCCGCCGACGTCGTAGGAGAGAACGCGCAGCTTGTCGGGCGCGATGCCGAGCACCGTCGACCAGCTCGTTCTTCTGCCGCACCGCGCCGCCGCGAGCCGGCATAGAGCGTGTAGCGTGCCGGCTCGCCGCGTCGTAGTGCGCGACCGCGGCGCGCGGCTCGATCGGCACGCCGGTGACGCGGCCGATGTGGAAGTCCATGCTTCGACCACGTGATCGGCGGCGGCGAAGGCCTGGTCGGTCGCCTCGCGGTCGCCGAACCAGGTGTCGACCGGCATGTTGTCCGGCACCTCGTCCCACACCGGCGGCGCGCCCGGCCGCATGGCGTCTTCGGAATGGAGGACGAACGGCAGCTCCTCGTAGTCGACCTCGACCGCCTCGGCGGCGTCGAGCGCCTGCGCCTTGCGTCTCGGCGACCACCATCGCGACCGCCTCGCCGACATGGCGCGCCTTGTCGGCCGGCAGCAGCATGTGCGGCCCGATGAACACCGTGCCGCCGCCGGGCGCATGCAGCTTCATGTCGTATTTGGTCTTCGGCAGCGGATCGTGCGGGATCGGCTGCAGCCCGTCGGCGAGGCAGTCGGCGCCGGTGAACACGCCGAGCACGCCCGGCATCGCTTGCGCGCCGCGCGGTGTCGATGCCGCGGATGCGCGCATGCGGATGCGGCGAGCGCACCATCGCGGCGTAGGTCTGCGCCGTCGAGCATGAAAGTCGTCGCTGAAGCGGCCCTTGCCGGTGATGAGCCGCTCGTCCTCCGCGCGGCGGGATCGGCTTGCCGATGAAGCGGAAGTCGGGCTTGTCGTTCATTGTCATTCCATGCGGCAGGGCCGGCGGAGCCGGTCGTTATGACGCCACCTGTAACGACTTCAACGAACAATTCAATGCCCGGTCACCATGGCGGCGAGCGCCCGCGGATCCTCAGGCGGCGCGTTGCCGCGCCAGGCCACGTGCATATCCGGCCGGACCAACAGGAGGTCGCGACCATAGATCGCGCGCGGCTCCTCGTCCGGGATGTCGAGCACGCGCAACGGCGCGCCGAGTGCCGCGAAAGCCTGCACCAGCCCCGCCACGTCAGCCTGCGAGCGGCCAAGTCGCAGGAGCGTATAGGTCGAGATCGTTGCCAATGCGGTCCTGCATGGCGGTGCCGTCCGCAAGCCAGGCATGCGGCAGGCGCGCGCCCGGCCACGTGGTCGGACGGTATTCGATGAAATCGATCGCCGGCGGCTCGTCCGGCTCCGACGCAATGAGCGGCGAGCCGTCGTAGCGATAGCCCATCTCGGCGCCGAGCATCTCGTTCGACTTGCGCTGCTCCATGTCCGCGACGCGCGCGAGGTTGGCTCGCGTCTCGGCACCCTCGGGGGTGTTGTCGCGGATGTTCGGCTTCCACATCGAGCGCCACTTGCGCCGCCCGAGCGTGGCGAAGCGCGAGGCTGCGACCACATGGGCGCCGACCTGTCGGCGCTCGGTCTCATAGGAGGCAAGCAGCTTCGGCCCGCCCCAGCCCTGCAGCGTGGCGGCGAGCTTCCACGAGAGATCGATGGCGTCGCCGACGCCGCTGTTCATGCCGAGCCCGCCGGTCGGGATCACGAGCTGGACCGCATCGCCGGCCATGAACACGCGGCCCTCGCCATAGCGGTCGGCAAGCAGCAGGTTCTGCTTCCACGGTCCGACATAGAGCGTATCGAATTTGAGCGGCATCGCCGATCGTCTCTTGAAACATCGTCACCATGTCGGCGTCGCTGTCGACGATCGAATGCAGCGTGAAATGCCTGGTCGAGTCCTGCACGATGAACTGGGTCGCGTGGTTGTCGGCCACATGATAGTGGCGGCCCTTGCCGATCGGGATGCGCTCGAACAGATCGTCGCAGTAGTGCAGCGACTGGCGCAGCTCCAGCATGCGGTCTTCGTTGCCGGTGAGCTTGATGCCGAGCTGCCGGCGCACCATGCTGTTGCCGCCGTCGCAGCCGGCCAGATAGAGCGCCTTGATCTGCGAGGTCCTGCCGCCGAGGTCGCGGACCGTGGCGGTGACCGAGTCTGCGTCCTGCGTGAAGGCCAGAAGCTCGCAGCCGTAGCGCACGCTCACGCTCGGCAGCGTCTCGGCCACCGACTTGAGCAGCGGCTCGATGCGTGTATTGCGAAATGAGCTGATAGGGCTCGAGCGGCAGGCTGCCGTCGTGGGTCGCGGCGATCTCGCTTTCGGCCTGCGCGACCGAGGGATAGGGAAGCTGCAGGAGCGGCGGCTCGATCAGCGAGAGCACGATGAACACGTCCATCGGCACGTCGCGCGGCAGCCCGGCGGCGCGGATCTTTTCGGCGAGCCCCATGCGCCGGTAGATCTCCATGCTGCGCGCATTCACGCGCTCCATCTTGGGCAGGAACTGCAGGCGCCTCCTTCTGCTCGATCAGCGTGCAGCGGATGCCGCGCAGGCCGAGATCGACCGCGAGCGTGAGCCCGACTGGGCCGGCACCGACAATGAGGACTTGGGTGTCCATTCAGATTCTTGATTCCGCTCTTCGTTCGTCCCCGCCGCGCCCGCAAGCACCGTGCCGCCCAAGTCGGCAAGCCGCGCCTTGATCCTGGGGTCGGCAAGGCCAGCATTGATCTCCTTGTTGAGCTTCTCGACGATATCGGCCGGCGTGTTCCTTGGCGCGCCGACGCCGAACCAGGCGCTCGAACTCATAGCCCGGCAGGAACTCGCCGATTGTCGGCACGTCCGGCAACGCCTCGGAACGCGTCTGCCGTCGTGACCGCCAGCGCACGCAGCGTGCCGGCTCTGATGTATTCGATCGTACCAGCTGTGGGACGGAACGTGACCTGCACCTGCCCTCGCAATCAGGTCGGTCAGCGCGGAGGCTCCGCCACGATAGGGCACGTGGAGCAGGTCGACGCCGGCCATCATCTTGAACAGCTCGCCGGATACGTGGCTGCGCGGTCCCGTTGCCGGCCGACGCCATGTTGAGCTTGCCCGGATTGGCCTTGGCGTAGGCGATGAACTCCGGAATCGTCTTGGCCGGAAACGATGGATTCACCAGCATGACGACGGGCTCGCGATCAATGCCCGCGACCGGCGCTATGTCGCGGCTCGAAATTGAATTTCAGCTTGTCGTAGAGCGACGCGTTGATCGCGTGAGCATTCGATTACGAGGAGCAGCGTGTAGCCATCAGCCGGCGCTTGCACAACAGCCTCGGCTGCGATATTGCCGCCGGCGCCCGCTCGGTTCTCGATGACGAAGGGCTGGCCGAGGCGCTCCGACAGCCATTGGCCCATCGAGGCGCGCCATGTAATGTCAGCGGGGCCGCCAGGAGCCAAGCCGACGACGATGCGCACCGGCCGCGTCGGATAGGTCTGCGCCCGTGCGATGCGCGACACCGCTGGCAGCGCGGCCGACGCTCGCGGCGAGATGCAGAAATTGCCTGCGGGAAAGTTTCATGGCGCGCTCCCTTGACTGATGCCGATGACGACCAGCGTTAGCCCTGAGTTTCGCGAAGCCCGACCGGATCCGCATTAGCATCCGCCGATTGACCAACTCAAAGTAGACAATAGTTTCTTTAGAAGATACTTTTAGTTGGCAATGGATACGAGATTCCTCGAGACCTTTTTGATGGCGGTCGACAACGGTTCGATCGCCGAAGCTGCACGCCGGCTCAATTTGACTGCGGCGGCGGTCGCAAAGCGAATCCGCGCTCTCGAAAGTGAGATCGGTGCCGTTCTCGTCACTCGTTCCGGCCGAACGATCAGGCCAACGGAAGCCGGAGCCGCGATCGTCGAGCGCGCAAGGCGCTTCCTGGTCGAGGCGCGTGATTTCAAGTCAATCGCGGCAGCCGACCGGCCGTCGGGACAATTGCGGCTGGGCGCATTTCAGTCGGCATTGTCCGGACTGTTGCCGGACATTCTGGCCTTGATGAAGGAGAAGTATCCGCAGATCGATGTCCACATCGCGCGCGGCATCTCGTCAGAACTCTACCGCAAGGTGCTCGATGGTGATGATCTCGACGCAGCAATCATCGCTCAGCCGCCATTTGCGATCCCAAAGAGCTGCGATTGGCGATTGTTGCGCGGAAGATTTTCCGGGTCCCCGCTTTCGCGGGGACGAACGGAGGAGAGTTAGAGGCAATTACATCATAACTCAATGCATCGCCTTGCCGCCGTCGACCAGCAGCGTCTGGCCGGTCATGAAGTCGCTCGCAGCCGACGACAGGAACATCACCGCGCCGACCAGATCCTCGGGAACTTGCGGCGCGATCGATGGTGCGGCCGGCGAGGCGCGTGCCCAGATAGTTGCCGGACGAGGACGCCACCTGGGTCTCGCTGAGCGTGACGCCGGGCGCGACCGCGTTGACCGTGATGCCGAACTCGCCGACCTCGCGCGCCAGCGCACGGGTGAAGCCGATCACGCCCGCCTTCGAGGTCGTGTAATGCAGCCGGTTGGGCGTGCCCTCGAAGAAGCGCGAGGAGGAGATGTTGACGATCTTGCCGCGCTTCTGCGCCTGCATGGCCGGGAACACGGCGCGGCAGGCGAGGAACATGCCGCGCAGGTTCACCGCCATCACGCGGTCCCATTCCTCGACCGGGATTTCGAGCCAGGAGCGGCGCGGCAACACGCTCATCAGCGAGGCATTGTTGATGAGCACGTCGATCGAGCCGAAGCGATCGAGCGCGGCACCGCGCCATGGCGTTGGTCGACTCCTCGCTCGCAATGTCGACGCCGAGCCCGAGCGCCGCGAGGCCTTCAGCAGTGAGCGCATCCGCTACTGCCTTGCGCGGCCGGCTCGTCGATGTCGGCCACCACCACGCGCGCGCCGACCGGGCGAATTCCTGCGCGTAGACCTTGCCGATACCCTTGCCACCGCCGGTGACGATGACGGTGCGGTTGTGAGATCGAAGCGGGGGTTGGTGGGCATTGATATCCACTTAACTTGGTGTCGTCCCCGCGCAAGCGGGGACCCAGAGAACGCCGGCTAGTCCGTATCCATCCGAGCAGCGCAACAAATATCAGCACTGTGGATACTGGGTCCCCGCTTGCGCGGGGACGACAGCGGAGAGATGGGGAGTGCGCGGATGAAAGCTGGACTTCTCAATCCCGCGCCTGGATCTCGCCGAGCATCACGTGGATCGTCTTCACCTCGGTGTAGCTCAGCAGCTCGTCGATCCCTTCCTCGCGGCCGAGGCCGGAGTTCTTGAGGCCGCCGAACGGCGTGCCGTAGAAATGGCCGGAGGCGCCGTTGATCCAGATGTAGCCGGACTTCACCGCGCGCGCGGTGCGGAACGCGGTCTTGAGATCGTTGGTGAAGATCGATGCGGTGAGGCCGTATTCGGTCGAGTTGGCGAGCGCGAGCGCTTCCTTCTCGTCCTTCCAGCTGGAACACCGAGAGCACCGGGCCCGAAGATTTCCTCCTTGGCGATGCGCATGCCCGGGTTCACGTCGGCGAACACCGTCGGCTCGAGCCAGTAGCCGCGCGCGAAATCGCTGCCGGGCGGACGCTTGCCGCCGGTCATCAGCTTGGCGCCGTCGGACTTGCCCGACTCCACCATCGAGACGACGCGCTCGTAGTGGCGCTTGGAGTTGATCGGCCCCATCTGCGACTTGTCGTCGAGCGGATCGCCGAGCCGCAGCGCCGCCACGCGCTCGACCACGCGCTCCAGCACCGGCTTGTAGAGCGACTCGTGCAGCAGCAGCCGGCTGGTCGAGCCGCAGCTCTGGCCCTGCCACGCGAAGTTCATGCCGGCGACCGCGATCTTGGCGACCTTGTCCGGGTCCATGTCGGGAAACGCGATCAGCGGGTTCTTGCCGCCGAGTTCGAGCGTGACGTGCTTGATGCCGCCTTCGGCGGCGGCGCGCTGGATGGCGCGGCCGGTCGGCACCGAGCCGGTGAAGGCGATGCGCTTGACGTTCGGGATGGCGCGCGATCGCGTCGCCCGCCGGCATGCCGAGCCCGGTGACGATGTTGACGACGCCCGCCGGCAGCACCTCGCGGCAGATTTCGCCCAGCATGGTGGCCGACAGCGGGCTCGTCTCCGGCGGCTTGAGCACCACGCAGTTGCCGGCCATCAGCGGCGCCGCCAGCGCGTTGGCGGCGAACTTGATCGGATGGTTGAACGGGATGATGCGGCCCGACCACGCCATAGGGCTCGCGGATGGTGAAGTGCAGGTTCTTGCCGCTCGCCGGGATGGTCTCGCCTTTGATCTCGGTGTGGAAGCCCGCGTAGATAGTCGAGCGTGTCGCCGGCGGAGGCGACGTCGGCGCGCATCTTGGTGATGGTGTTGCCGGTATCGACCACCTCGACGCGCAGGATCTCGTCGGTCTTCTCGCGCAGCTTGGCGGCGAGCTTCTTCACCAGCTTGGCGCGCTCCTTCGGCTCGAGCGCGGCCCAGGCCGGATGCGCGGCCTCCGCCGCCGCGACCGCGCGGTTGACGTCGGCGGCGGTGCCGTGCGGCACGTGGCCGAGCGTCTCCTCGTTGGCCGGGATTGACCGATTCGAGCCACTGGCCGGACTCGCTCGGCGACCAGCTCGCCGCCGATCAGCATCATGCCGCGCATCAGATTGGACTGGTGGACGTTCATGGGTCGACCTCTCGCTTCTTGTCTGGTCGCGGGCCGCAGTCGTCAGCGAGCGTCCGGCATCACTCGAGGAATCAATCTTGATCTTGGCGTCGTTGATCACCTTGTCCCACTTCGCGATTTCGTCTTGATCCGCTCGGCGAACTCCGCCGGCGAATTGGCGACCGGCTCGAAGCCGAGCGTGCGCAGCCGCTCGCTTGATGTCCGGCAGCGCGACGATGCGCACGATCTCGCGCGTGCCAGCGCTCGACGATCTCCTTCGGCGTGCCGGCCGGCGCGACGATGCCGGTCATCGTGTCGGCTTCCTGATCCGGGATGCCGGCCTCCGCCATGGTCGGCACGTCCGGCAGCGCCGGCGACGCGCTTGGCGGCCGAGCACCGCGAGCCCGCGCAGCTTGCCGTCCTTGATGTTGGCGATCGCCGGCGGCAGCGCCGTGAACGCGATCGGCGTGTGGCCGCCGATGGTCGAATGTGATCGCCGGCGCGGCGCCGGTGAACGGCACGATCGCGAGATCGAGCCCGAACTTGAGCTTGAACAATTCGCCGGCGAGATGCGGCGTCGAGCCGATGCCGGGCTGCGCGTAGCTGTACTTGCCGGGATTGGCCTTCATCAGCGCGATCAGCTCCTGCACGGTCTTCGCCGGCACCGACGGATTGACGGAGAGCACATTGGGCGAGGCCGCGACCAGGGTGATCGGCGACGAAATCCTTGATCGGATCGTAGGGCACCTTGGCATAGAGGCTCGGATTGACGATGAAGCCGGTGCTCACCGCCAGGATGCGTGTAGCCGTCGGCGGGCGCGCGCGCCGCCGTGGCCGGCCCGATATTGCCGCCGGCGCCCGGGAGGTTCTCGACGTACGACCTGCTGGCCGAGGTCTCGCTCGACAGCTTCTGCGCGACGATGCGCGCGATCACGTCGGTCGGGCCGCCGGCCGCGAACGGCACGATCATCCGGATCGGCTTGGTGGGATAGGTCTGGCGCCGGCGCCGGCGGACCGGCGCAGACGCCAGCGCGAGCGAGCGCAGACGAGGCTGCGGATCATGCGTTGTCACGGCGTCCTCCCTCGTGTTGTTGATGCTGGCCATCATCGCCCCTGCACTCGGGCGCAGTAAATGGGCTATGGCTGCTGCCGCCGGTCAGCGGCGCCGCCGGACAGGAGCACGATGTCGAATGTCGCGACGCAAGAAGAGCTCACGCGCCAGGACCTGCGCGACGCCGCGGAGAAATACAAGAACTGGGGCAAGTGGGGCCCGAACGACGAGATCGGCACGCTCAACTACACGAGCCCGGAGGACATCATCGCGGCCGCGCAGCTGGTGCGGAAAGGCAAGGTGATCTCGCTCGCGCTCAACTTCGACCACACCGGGCCGCAGGGCGCCAAGAGCAACTACCCGGCGATGGGCCGCACCAATCCGATCCACACCATGCTGCGCACCGGCACCGACGCCTATTCGGGCGTGCTCGACAAGCGCGGCATCCGCGCCGCCGACGACATGGTGATGATGCCGCTGCAATGCGGCACGCAGTGGGACGGGCTCGGCCACGTCTTCTATGAGAACTACATGTGGAACGGCTACGACTGCCGCGAGGTGACCTCGAGCGGCGCGCAGAAGTGCGGCATCGAGAAGACCAAGAACAAGATGGTCGGCCGCGGCGTGTTCCTCGACGTGGCGCGCTTCAAGGGCGTCGAGTCGCTCGACGACGGCTACGGCATCACCTGCGAGGATCTCGACAACACCGCCGAGGCAGCAGAGGCGTCACCGTCAAGCGCGGCGACTACGTGATCGTGCGCACCGGGCAGATGGAGCGCTGCCTCAAGGCCGGAAGCTGGGACGGCTATCCGGGCGGCGACGCGCCGGGCTTCGCGTTCGAGACGCTCGAATGGGTGGCGCGCACCGAGCTCGCCGCGCTCGCCAGCGACACCTGGGGCTGCGAGGTGCGGCCGAACGAGACCGAGCCCGGCATCAACCAGCCCTGGCACTGGATCACGATCCCGATCATGGGCATGACCATGGGCGAGATCTTCTACCTGAAGGAGCTCGCCGACGACTGCGCGGCCGACAAGGTCTACGAGTTCATGTTCGTCGCGCCGGCGATCCCGATCACCGGCGCGGTCGGCTCGCCGACCAATCCGCTGGCGATCAAGTGAAGGCTGCGAACGGCTCTGTGCGTCTGTTGTCTCTCAATGGCCGGGCTTGTCCCGGCCATCGCACGGTACTTCCGTTGCTCATAGCCTCAACGACGTGGATGGCCGGCTATCGAGAGCCGGCCATGACAAGTGCGGAAGTGGAGAACCATATTATGCTCGGACACAATCGCAAAATGACCGGCGCCGAATGCCTCGCCGACATGCTCAAGGGCTACGGCGTCACCCACGTGTTCATGGTGCCGGCCGTGCTGCGCAAGACCTTCGCCGAGATGGAGAGCCGCACCACGATCAAGCGCCTGCATGTGCACGGCGAGAAGTCCGCCGCCTACATGGCCGACGGCTATGCGCGCGCGTCCGGCAAGCCCGGCATCTGCATGGCGCAGGTGATCGGCGCGCTCAACCTCGCGGCCGGCCTGCGCGACGCCTGGCTCGCGCATTCGCCGGTGATCGCGATGACCGGCGGGCGCGAGCCGAAGACCAAGTTCCGCAAGGTCTATCAGGAGATCGACGACATGCCGGCGTTCGAGCCGGTGACCAAGTTCAACGCCACCGTCGACGACGTCGCGCGCTTTCCCGACATGGTGCGGCAGGCGTTCCGCGTCGCCACCTCCGGCACGCCCGGGCCGGTGCATCTGCAGTTCCGCGGCAACGAGGGCCAGGTCGATCTCGAAGAGGCCGAGATGGAGCCGCTGGTCGAGGAGCGCTTTCGCGCGCGTGCCGCCGTTCCGGCCGGAGCCCGACAGCGCCAGCGTGCTGCGCGGCGCTCAAGCTCCTGCAGGACGCCGAGCGGCCGGTGATCGTCGCCGGCGGCGGCGTGCGCGCCTCCGGCGCCGCGGCCGAGCTGGTCGCGCTCGCCGAGGCGCTGCAAATTCCGGTCGCGACCTCGCTCAACGGCAAGGACTCGATCCCGGGCAATCATCCGCTCTCGGTCGGCGTCGTCGGCACCTATTCGCGCGAGAGCGCCAACCGCGTGGTCAACCGCGCCGACCTCGTCTGCTTCATCGGCACCGAGACCGGCGGCATGACCACGCATTTCTGGGCGGTGCCGAAGATCGGCACGCCGGCGATCCAGATCGACATCGACGCCGAGGCGCTCGGCCGCAACTATCCGCTCGAGGCCGCGGTCAACGGCGACGCCAAGGTCACGCTCGCCGCATGCTCGAGCATGCCGACCGCGGCAGCGCCGCGCAGCGCAAGGCCTGGGTCGCGGAGGCGCAGGCGATCTGCAAGGAGTGGGGGGCGAAGTATCAAGGCGCGCTCACCTCCGACGCGGTGCCGATCCGGCCCGAGCGCATCTGCGGCGACCTGTCGAAGCACGTGCCCGACGACGCCATCGTGGTGGTCGACACCGGCCATGCCGGCATGTGGATGGGCGGCATGTACGATCTCACGAGCCCGCGCCAGAGCTACATGCGCAGCGCCGGCCATCTCGGCTGGGCGTTTCCGGCCGGCCTCGGCGCCAAATGCGCGGTGCCGGAGCGGCCGGTGGTCACGTTCACCGGCGACGCCGGCTTCTGGTATCACATCGCCGAGATCGAGACCGCGGTGCGCTGGAAGATCAACGCCGTCACGGTCGTCAACAACAACGGCGGCGGCAACCAGTCGAAGCGCGGCTTCGACCGCGTCTATGGCGGCAAGCAGACCGAGCGGCGGCCGCGAGCTGTGGACCTTCAACAAGATGAACTTCGCCCGGCTCGCCGAGGACATGGGCGCGCTCGGCATCCGGGTCGAGAAGCCGGGCGAGATCGCCGGCGCGCTCGCGCAGGCGCTCACGGCCGACCGGCCGGTGGTGATCGACGTCGTCACCGACATCGACGCGCTCGCGCCGCTGGCGGTGAGCTGATCGTCCTGCCCTATTCCACCCGCATCTTCGGCCGCGGCAGCGGTGGGGCGCGCCGCGTGAATTGCCGGCCGGGGTAGTCGCGTCGCGTCGAGGCTACGATTTCCTCGACGAACTGCCTTGCATAGGGCGCCAGAAACCGCTGTGGATTCCAGGTCGCGATCATCCATCGGCCGATCGGAACGCGCCGGTGCAGCACAGGAACGGCGCGAATCTTGCCCGGCGGGATCAGCACCATGGATGGCACAACAGCGACACCGTAGCCGCGCCGCGCGAGCGCAATCAGCGTCTGCGGGGCTGAGCTTTCCAGGATCACCCGCGGCCTGATCTGCGCAACCTGACAGTTGGCATAGAACCAGTCGCGCGATGCAAAGCCGCGTCCCAGGAGCAGCAGCGGATCGTCCATGAGTTCCGCAATATCGAGCGTGCTGCGGCGGCTGAGCCGGTGACTGTCTGGCATGACCGCAAGCAAATAAAGCGGGCAGACCAACCGCCCGTGAATGGCTTCATCGCGCGCCGCCATGATTGATATGTGAACGTCGCCACGCTCCAGCCGCTCGGGTAGCCGCGCGCCGCCGTCCTCCACCAGATGCACCTCAACGCCCGGGTGCCGGCGCTTGGTACTGCGTCGAGGAAGTCGACCAGCAGGCTCTCGATCGCCTTGCGGCGTGGTGCCGACCCGGAGCACTCCGGTCTCGCCGGACTTGAGCAGCGCGAGCGCGCTCGCCCAGCGACTCGACCTCGGTCAACACGTGGCGGCTGCGCCGGAGCAAGTCTTCACCCTCCGACGTGAGCTGAACACCGCGACCGATCCGGTCGAACAGCGGCACACCCAACTCGGCTTCCAATGCATGGATCTGCCGCGTGAGCGCCGGCTGACTCAAATTCAGTCGCGCGGCCGCGCGCGCAAATCCGCCGGCGTCGACAATGGTTGCGAAGGCGCGCAGGTGACGAAAGTTCATTGGTGCTATGATAACATTTTTGCATCGATAATGGAATAATAAATGCATTGGACTGATCGAGCGCGAGAGACCTATCGTCTGGACGCAGGCGCATTCTGCCCTCGGAGGATGGTCATGACACCAATTCGCATGATGCAGGCGCTGATGGCTGGCTGCGTTAGCCCTGCAGCAGCGCTATGTTCCGACCGCCGCTTTGGCGCAATCCGGACAGCGAACCGAAGAGCTTGGCCATGTGTCGTTCAAGACCTCCTGCAACGCGGAGGCACAGCAGAAATTCAACCGCGGTGTCGCACTCGTTCATTCGTTCTTTTTTCCGGAAACCGTCGCGGCGTTCACCGAAGCCGCCCAGACTGATCCGCAATGCGCCATCGCCTACTGGGGGATCGCGATCAGCCAACGCACCAATCCCTCTGGTCCTGCCGCTTCCCGCCGCCGCCCTGAAGAACGGCCTCGAGGCGGTGCGAGAAGGGCAAGACGATCGGCGCCAAGACCGAGCGCGAGCGCGACTGGCTCGCGGCGATCGAGCTCTATTTCAAGGACTACGACAAGGTCGACCAGACGCACCCGCGGGCTCGCCTACGAGCGTGCGATGGAACAGCTGACGCTCAAATATCCAGACGATCCGGAGGCGGCCATCTTCTACGCGCTGGCGCTTAACGAGACGGCGCTGCCGAGCGACAAGACCTACGCCAAGCTGCTCAAGGCCGGCGCCCTCCTCGAAAAGATCGCGGAGACGCTGCCGGAGCATCCGGGCGTGCTGCACTACATCATCCATAGCTACGACTACGCACCGTTGGCAAAGCGCGGCATCGACGCCGCCAACAAATACGCCAAGGTCGCCCCTGGCGGCGCCACACGCCCGGCACATGCCGGCGCACATCTATTCCATGGTCGGCATGTGGGCGGAATCGGTCGCATCGAACGCGTCATCGCTGGTGGCCGCCCGCGAGCAGGCGGCCAGGACCTGGCCTGGCGCGGCTCATCCGGCCGAGTCGCACATGCTGGACTTCACGCAATATGCACTTCTGCAACTGGGCCAGGAGCAACGCGCGAAGCAGATTGTCGACGAAAACAACACCATCAAGAAACTCGGCTTTGAATACGTCGTTGGCTACACCGGGCTCGCCGCCGTTCCGGCGCGTTTTGCGCTTGAACGGCAAGCATGGAAGGAGGCTGCGGCGCTCGAGCCGCGCGGCAGCCAATTCCCGCAAGCCGAGGCGATCACCTATTTCGCCCGTGCCATGGGTGCGGCGCGCAGCGGCGACATTGCCGCGGCTGAGCAAGGCGTCGCCAAGCTCAAGGAGCTGCGCGCCGCCCTTGAAGGGGCCAACCAGTCCTATTGGGCCGAGCAGGTCGAAATCCAAATTCTGGCTGCGTCGGCCTGGACCGCGCAGGCCAAGGGGCGGAAGCGACAGACGCGCTGAAATTCATGCGCGCTGCCGCCGACCTCGAGGATGGCAGCGAAAAGCACGTCGCCATGGAGAACCGGCTCTACCCGATGCGCGAGCTGCTCGGCGACCTGCTGATGGCACAGCAGCAGCCCGCGCAGGCGCTCAAGGAGTACGAAACCTCGAACGAGGCGACCCCGAACCGGCTGCGCGGCCTCTACGGCGCCGCCAAGGCCGCGGACAAGCCGGCAACAGGACAAGGCCAGGGCCTACTTCAGCAAGCTCGCGGAACTCACCAAGAACGCCGACGCTGACCGGGCGGAAATCCGCGAGGCCAGGCGTTCGTGGCGAGGAGATAGTTGGTACATGAAGCCTCCGAGGCCGCAATGATGATCCGCGTTACGGCTTACGTCGCGCTCTCGGGCGGGTTCATTGCAGCGTTCGCCCTTTATCTGATCGATCCCCTGCGCGAGCCCACGATTGCGCAGCAGGTCGATCCAGAAAGCTGGGCGATCTGCACGTCCATGGCCGCGAGCGATGGCCCGGCCTGGGCGCCGTTGGACCCGGATTTCGCAGCGGGGAAATGGGCTCTTGCGGCGAGGGATTGGGACGGCGCCGTTCGGGCGCTGGAGTCCGCTGCATTGCGCGACACGCGCAATGCAGACCTCCAGAACTATCTCGGCTATGCTTATGGTCGCTTGCGGCATTTCGAGAACGCTGTGCGCCACTATGAGCAGGCGCTCACGCTCAATGCCCGTCATCGCGGGGCGCATCAACACCTCGGTGAAACCTATTTGGTGGTCGGCGATCTCGTGACGGCCGCAGAGCATCTTGCGGAGCTTGAACGGATTTGTCTCATTCCCTGCCAGGAGCATCACAACCTGAAGCACGCGATTGGCGAGTATGAGAAAGCTGCGGCGGCGCGCTAAGCAGATGTGCCGGAATAGAATCCCATGTTCGACCTCGACCAGTTCATCGTCGATTGCCGCGCCGGGCTTGCTGCTGACCGATCGCACAAATTTGTGCGCGAGGTGGTGGCTCGCGCGGTGTCCGATCCGGCGGCGGTGCTCAAGGGCCTGGGCGAGCCGAAGCGCGCCGGGATCCACAAGCTCTATCAGTCCGACGGACCTGACGATCCTCAACGTCGTCTGGGCGCCGATGATGACGCTCGTGCCGCACAACCATCAGATGTGGGCGGTGATCGGCATCTACACCGGCCGCGAGGACAACATCTTCTGGCGCCGCATCCCCGGCGGCAAAGCGGCCGGGTCGAGGCCGCCGGCGCCAAGGCGCTCTGCGAGCGCGACGCCGAGCCGCTCGGGCACGACATCATTCACTCGGTGACCAATCCGATCCCGCGGTTCACCGGTGCCATTCATGTCTACGGCGGCGATTTCTTCAAGCCCGGCCGACGCAGCGAATGGGATCCGGAAACGCTGCTCGAGGAGCCGCTGGGACGTCGAGCGGGCCGTGCGCCGGTTCGAAGAGGCCAATGCTATCTTCCGGCCTCTAGTCTAGCTGTCGTTCCCGCCGAGCGACGTGAGAGCCGGGACCCATAGTTACGGGCCTCGGATCGCCTGGATCAGCTATTTACTGCGGCTGCCGAGCTCTTTCGCTCGAAGTTGTTCAAATTCGGCATCGATCGCCGCAGCGCATTTTCGAAAGACATCGATGGCCGAACTAAGATAGTCTGCTTGCACCTCAATCGGTTGTCCCAGGCAGAACGATGGCTCTGCCGCAACAAGCTTCGGATCTGCCCTACCCGCATTGTGAATCAAGCAATTTCTGACCAGTGAGAGGCTGGCTATCTCCTGATCATATTTCGTTGTCATAGCCCGAAGGCCAAGCCTATTGCGGAGTTGCTCAAGATTGGCGCGGATCGGTTCGTGCAAGAGCTGGTTCACCTGTCGATCGACTATCTCGTCGATTAGAGCTTCCTTGCTTACGCTACCCAAAATCTCCGCAAGTGAGACTTGTTTGTCTGGTCCCAGTTGAGCTGGATGGGTTCTCAGGCGAAGCCGAATAATGTCCGCAACGTATGTCTCGAAAAGCGCATACGCGTAAACTAGGGCCATCCCAAGGAGAAAATTTGGAAGGTTCTTTTCAAGATGGAACATGGCGGGACGGAAGGCCTGGAAAAAATAGAACTCATCTTCTGGAAGTTCAAGAATGGTAACATTTGCCCGTTTGTACTCATCGCCAAGCAGCATTGCGATCGGGTCCGCATCCCTTAGGAAACGGGTCTCCCCGTCTTGGCTAATTCGCACTGCCAACACTGGTTCGCCCGGATCAGCTTGTCCGAGAACTCTCGTAATATTCCGCAAGAGAGGCGTGCTTCGTTCCTAGGCGCTGTCTGTCCAGCTCCACAATCGCGGTGTAAAGCAGTCCATACCTGTTCAAAAGCAACTTGAGCAGATCGGTCATCTTACCTTCCACAGAGCAAAGACGCCCCTTGACCTATCCACCAACGCTTTGCAGCAGATCACCTTTGTAGCAAGCCGTCGCGCTGAAAGCCTTCGCAGCCAGTCCACACTCTGTCTCAACGTCGGTTTCTGAAGCAATGTCTCCACATATGCCGCTGCTGGCGATCAAAGACGCTGTAAAAGGCAAAGCTTGATGATTGGCCTGCCCGATACTACATCCGAAACACCCCGAACCGCGTCGGCTCGGGCGGCGGCGCGTTCAGCCCGGCGGCGAGCGCCTGGCCGAGCACCGCGCGGGTGTCGGCCGGATCGATCACGCCGTCGTCCCACAGCCGCGCGGTCGCGTAGTAGGCGTTGCCCTGCTTCTCGTACTGCGCGCGGATCGGCGCCTTGAAGGCGGCGTCCTCCTCCGGCGCTCCACTTGCCGCCCTTGGCCTCGACCGCCTCGCGGCGGATGAGCGCCAGCACGGTCGCGGCCTGCTCGCCGCCCATCACCGAGATGCGCGCGTTCGGCCACATCCACAGGAAGCGCGGCGCAATAGGCGCGCCCGCACATGCCGTAATTGCCGGCGCCATAGCTGCCGCCGATGATCACGGTGTATTTCGGCACGTTGGTGGTGGCGACCGCGGTGACGAGCTTGGCGCCGTCCTTGGCGATGCCGCCGGCCTCGTATTTCTTGCCCACCATGAAGCCGGTGATGTTCTGCAGGAACAGCAGCGGAATGTTGCGCTGGCTCGCGAGCTCGATGAAGTGCGCGCCCTTGAGCGCGCTCTCGCTGAACAGGATGCCGTTGTTGGCGAGGATGCCGATCGGGAAGCCGTGGATATGCGCGAAGCCGCAGACCAGCGTCGGGCCGTAGAGCGCCTTGAACTCCTCGAACTCGGAGCCGTCGACGATGCGCGCGATGATGTCGCGCACGTCGTAGAGCATGCGCGGATCGGACGGGACGATGCCGTAGAGCTCCTCGGCCGGATAGAGCGGGTCGCGCGGCGCGCGCAGCTCGAGCCAGGGCCGGCTGCACGCGATTGAGGCCGCCACGATCCGGCGCACGATCTCGAGCGCATGCGCGTCGTCGTCGGCGAGATAGTCGGTGACGCCGGACTGGCGGCTGTGCACGTCGGCGCCGCCAAGCTCCTCCGCGCGTCACCACCTCGCCGGTCGCGGCCTTCACCAGCGGCGGCCCGCCGAGGAAGATCGTGCCCTGGTTCGCGCACGATGATGCTCTCGTCCGACATCGCCGGCACATAGGCGCCGCCGGCCGTGCACGAGCCCATCACGACCGCGATCTGCGGAATGCCGGCGGCCGACATGCTGCGCCTGGTTGTAGAAGATGCGGCCGAAGTGATCGCGGTCGGGGAAGATCTCGTCCTGCAGCGGCAGGAAGGCGCCGCCGGAATCGACGAGATAGATGCACGGCAGATGATTGTCGCGCGCGATCTCCTGCGCGCGCAGATGCTTCTTCACCGTCATCGGATAATAGGTGCCGCCCTTGACGGTGGCGTCGTTGGCGACGATCACGCAGTCGCGCCCGCAGATGCGGCCGATGCCGGTGACGATGCTCGCCGACGGCACGTCGCCGCCGTACATGTCGTGCGCGGCGAGCGGCGAGAGCTCCAGAAGCGGCGTGTCGGGATCGATCAGCCGCTGCGACGCGCTCGCGCGCCAGCAGCTTGCCGCGACCGGCGTGGCGCGTCGCGCGCCTCCTCGCTGCCGCCGCGCCGCGCAGTCTCGAGCTTGGCCGCGCAGGTCCGCGACCAGGCGCTTCATCGCCGTCGGCGTTGCGCGCGAAGGCCGGGCGACTTGGTGTCGATCGTCGAAGGAATGACCGGCATCGTCAGCGCGCCTTGTCGAACAGCTCGCGCCCGATCAGCATGCGCCGGATTTCGCTGGTGCCGGCGCCGATCTCGTAGAGCTTGGCGTCGCGCAGCAGCCGCCCGGCCGGATAGTCGTTGATGTAGCCATTGCCGCCGAGAAGCTGGATCGCGTCGAGCGCCATGCGGGTCGCGTGTTCGGCGGCATAGAGGATCGCGCCGGCGGCATCCTCGCGCGTGGTCTCGCCGCGGTCGCAGGCCTTCGCCACCGCATAGACGTAGGCCTTGGCAGGCATTCATGGCGACATACATGTCGGCGATCTTGCCCTGCACGAGCTGGAATTCGCCGATCGGCTTGCCGAACTGCTTGCGCTCGTGGACGTAGGGCATCACCACGTCGATGCAGGCCTGCATGATGCCGAGCGGGCCCGCCGCCAGCACGACGCGCTCGTAGTCGAGGCCGGACATCAGCACCTTCCAGCCGTCGTTGACGCTGCCGAGCACGTTCTCCTCCGGCACCTCGCAATCCTCGAACACCAGCTCGCAGGTGTCGGAGCCGCGCATGCCGAGCTTGTCGAGCTTCTGCGCGGTGCGAGAAACCCTTGAAGCCCTTTTCGACGAGGAACGCCGTGATGCCGCGCGCGCCGGCATCCGGATCGGTGCGCGCATAGACCACGAGCGTGTCGGCGTGCGGCCCGTTGGTGATCCACATCTTGCTGCCGTTGAGGACGTAGCGGTCGCCCTTCTTCTCGGCGCGCGTGCGCATCGAGACGACGTCGGAGCCGGCATTCGGCTCCGACATCGCAAGCGCGCCGACATGCTCGCCGGAGATGAGCTTCGGCAGATAGCGCCGCTTCTGCTCGTCGCGTGCCGTTGCGGCGGAGCTGGTTGATGCAGAGATTGGAATGCGCGCCGTAGGACAGCCCGACCGCGCCGGAGGCGCGCGAGATTTCCTCCATGGCGACGCAATGCTCGAGATAGCCGAGCCCGAGCCCGCCGAACTCCTCCTCGACCGTGATGCCATGCACGCCGAGCTTGCCGAGCTCGCGGCCACAGATCGCGCGGGAACGTGTTGCTGCGGTCGATCTCGTCGGCGCGCGGCGCGATCTTGTGCGGCCGCGAAGCCGCGCACGCTCTCGCGCAGCATGTCCGCCGTTTCGCCGAGCCCGAAATTGAAGCCCCCGAGACCGCCTGCCAGCATGGGAGGCCTTCGCGAATCGGATGGCCGCAATGTGCTCCGATGTCGCCCCGCGAAAGCGCCGGACCGTTGCGACGGCACGAGCGCTCATCCGATGCGTGAACGCGCTTACTTGCGCGGCGTCGCAGATGCGCCGTGGTCGCGGGTCGCGCGTGCCAGCGATGACGAAGCGCCCGCGGCAGCCTGTCGGCGCTGGGACTTGGGACAAGAGCGGGTGCGAAGCCTCAGTGCAAGGAACGCCGCTACGGAAAGCAGGCGACGGAGGTTCATTTGAGTTGTCCTGGGGATCCGGCAAGAATTTCCAGCGATGTGCGGTTGCCGGGTCGGGCACATCGACGACACCGCATTCGATCTGCAGGCGTCGAACTACCAATAGTCGGACAGAGCTGAATGCGACCTGAATCCAAGCACAACAATTCGACAGGATTGGTGTGCGTCGCCGCTGTGGCGCCGCATTCGCCGTCAGCCATGCGCGGCGCTACGCCGCCGGTCGCCGCGCCGCCCGTAGCGCCTCGCTGGCGGCGCGATCGACCGCAAACGTGTCCGGATCGATCACCACGCCATAGAGCTCCGCCGCCGCCTTGATCGACACATAGCCCTGCCGCACGTCCTCCGCGACCTCCTCGATCGCGCGCTCCAGCGGGTCGCCGTAGCCGCCGCCGCCGCCGCCGCGGATGAGGAAGGCGTCGTCCGTCTTGAGCGACGCCACCAGCACCTTGGCGTTCGGGAAATCGGTCTTCCATGGCCGCCGAGCCGCAGCGCCACCTGGTTGCCGGTGCCTTCGAGGCCGCCGTCGAGGCCCCAGGGCCTGCAATGCGCGCGCTCGACCTGGGTGTTCATCGTCATCGGGATGCGCGCGCGCACCACGCGCTCGACGCCGAGCCCGCCGCGACGGCGGCCGGCGCCGCCGGAATCCGGCACCAGCGCGTAGCGCTCGACCACCAGCGGAAATTTCGCCTCCGCCTGCTCGTTCGGGCGAATTGTGGGTGTCGCCGTCGTTGATGCAGACGGTCGCCGCTGACGCCGTCCTCGCTGCGCTTGGCGCCCCAGCCGCCGCCGAGCGGGCCGAAATTGGCGATGAAGAACTCCGACGTCTTCGGATTGATGCCGTGCAGCGATGCGACCAGCAGGTCGGCGTGATGGCCGGCGATGACGCGATCGGGGATCGCCGGCGCCAGCGCCTTGAAGATCGTGTCGACGATCGTCATCGGATAGGTCATCCACCAGCGCATCGGCGCCGGCCGCGTGGCGCTGACGATGCGGCCGGGCGGCACGATCACCTTGAGGCTGCGGAACGAGCCGTCGTTGATCGGATAGTCGGTCGGCGAGGTCAGGCACTTGTAGGCGACCTGCGCGCAGGCATAGCCGGTGGTGATGCCGGAATTGTAGAAGCCGCGCACCTGCTTCGACACGTTGGTGAGGTCGACCGTCATCTCGTCGCCCTTGACCACGACGCGCACCTTGATCGGCACCGGCTTGCCGACCTCGATGCCGTCGTCGTCCATGTAGGACTCCGCCTCGTAGACGCCGTCCGGGATCGTGCGCGTGCGCGCGCGCGCCATCGCCTCGGCGTGGTCCATGATGGCGGCGATCGAGCCGCAGCACCGCGTCGCGGCCGTAGCGCTCGATCAGCTGCGAGGAAGCGCCGCTCGCCGGTCTTCACCGCGGTCACCTGCGCGCGCAGGTCGCCCATGGCGCGCGTCGGCAGCCGCACGTTCTGGCGGATGATGTCGACCAGCGTCTCGTTCACCACGCCGCGGTCGTGCAGCTTCATGATCGGGATCTGCAGGCCTTCCGAGAAGATGTCGGTGCGTCATGCCGCCGAGCTGCCGCCGATGTCGAGCCAGTGCGCCATGCAGCAGGAGAAGCCGACCAGCGTGCCCTTGTGGAAGATCGGCAGCGTCAGCGTGACGTGGTTGAGATGGCTGCCGGTGAGATAGGCAGTCGTTGGTGACGTAGATGTCGCCGGGCTTGATGTTCTTCGCGGCCGAAATGCCGGATCTTCGCCTTCACGGTCTCCGACATGCCGCGGATGAACATCGGCAGCCCGATGCCGATCGAGACCGTCTCGCCCTCCGGCGTGAACAGGCCGGTGGTGAAGTCGAGCGCCTCGTAGATGATGATGTTGTAGGCGGTGCGCATGAGGTTGGTCTTCATTTCCTCGGTCACCGCGATGACGCCGTTGCGCACGATCTCGGTCACGACCGGATCGGTCGCGGCGATTGTTAGCGCGACCGTTGCGTGTAGCGATTGGTTTGGATTTTTTGCTCATTGCTCTCGGCTCTGTCGTCCCCGCGAAGGCGGGGACCCATAACCACCGACATTCAGGTTTGCCACTTCCAATGCCACACCGTTGCGTTGCGGCGTATGGGTCCCCGCCTTCGCGGGGACGACAACAAATGCCGGCGTCTGAACAAGGAATTGTCAGCTAATGCGGCCTCGACCGGAGCTCTGTCCGGATCAAGCGCCGCCAGCCGCGGCGCGACCTCGGCCATGAAGCGCTCCATCGAGCGCGTGCGCTGCTCGAGCGTCGCCCAGTCCTTGCCGACGATCAGCAGCAGCGTGCCGAAGCCGCCGACGTCGTCGTAGAACCGCTTGATGCCCTCATAGACCGTGTCGGGATCGCCGCAGATGAAGAAGCCGTTGTCGATCAAGCTGCTCGAACGTCAGGTCGGCGTTGCTGCCGCCCGGCGGGACGAGGTGCTGCATGCGGCCATAGGCGTGGCGTGAGATCGGCGTCGCGCAGATCGCGCTTGGCCTGCGCGACCGAGTCGGCGACATAGACCACGCGGCCGACGCGCACCCGGCTGCGCGCGGGCGCCGGCGCCGCGCTGATGCGGCGAGTTCATATAGGTGTCGATCATGCCGCGCACCTGCTCCACGGTCGGCGTCCAGCTCATCAGCGGCAGGAAGCCCTTCTCGGCGGTGAGCTCGATGGTCGTGTCGGTGCGGCTGCAGGCGATCCCGACCTCGATCTCGGTCAGCGGCTTCGGGATGATGTGCCACTTCTCGCCCTGCCAGACTTGGCCGTGCCAGTCGAACGGCTCCGGCGCCGCCCAGGCCTTCAGGATCAGGTCGACCGCCTCGCGGAACATCACGCGCGGATCGGCCGGCATCGGCCCGCGCTGCGTGTTGTTGGCGACGTTGATGCCGACGCCGAAGCCGGCGATGTAGCGGCCGTCGGTGAGGTGGTCGCAGACCGCCGCGTCGGTCGCGACCTGCAGCGGATGGAAGAACGGCAGCGGCCGGATGCCCGGCCCCATCCGGATCTGCTTGGTCAGCGCCGCCGCCTTGCAGATCAAGAGATCGGCGCAGGGAAGCTGGTCGGGCGCCTGGAAGGCCAGGAAGGTGCCGTGCTCGCTGATCCAGGCTTCCGTCATGCCGAGCCGGTCGGCCACGATGATCTCCGTGCAGGTCCTCGTCGTAGCTGAGCTTGGCGACCTTGTTGTTGCGGTTGCCGTTGGAGAAAATCCCGATCTGCATCCCTTGCACCTCGTGGGCAGCAATCGTCGGCTGGGTGGGCGCGGCCTGTCAAGCGAGCGCGCCGACGCATTGCCATTTCGGCGGGGGGCTGTACAAATCCGTGCCGATGAGCGTGCAGAAAGACAGACTGGCGAAGACCGCGCGCTACCTCGCGGACGAGAGCGCTCGACGGCCTCGTCGCCGTCAACTACGGGCACAACTCGTTCCTCGAATCGCACGCGGTGTTCGTGCTCTCGGGCGTGCGGCCGATCGGCGAGAGCGCCGTTGTGGTCGATCGCGACGGCGCGCTCGACCCTGATCGTGACGCCGGCCTGGGACGCCGAGCGCGCCGCCGCGCTCTCGCGCACCGAGCAAGACCGTCGGCACCGACGATCTCGCCGGCAGCGCTCGCGGCCGCGCTCGCGGACGCACGCGATCGATGCCGCGCAAGACCGTCACGGTCGGGCTCTGCCACGCTGGCGCAGGCCTGGCGCAGCGGATCGAGGCCGTGCTCGGCGGCAAGCAGCCGCGCCAACGAGCTGTTCATCCGCGCAGCTCGCCCGCATCCGCAGCCCGGAGGAGCTTGCGGCCTCGCAGAAGGCGACCGCGATCGCCGAGCGCGGCTACGAGCACATGCTCGACTGCGTGCGGCCCGGCATGCGCGAGTTCGAGCTGGCGGCCGAGCTCTACTGCGTCATGAAGCAGCTCGGCGCCGAGGACAATTTCCTGCTGCTGAGCGCCTCGCAGCACAATCTCGCGGTGCGCGCCGCCGGCGGGCGCGTGCTCGACGTCGGCGACATCATCCTGTCCGAGATCACGCCCTGCTATCAGGGCCAGTTCGCGCAGCTCTGCCGCACCACCGTGATCGGCGAGCCGACGCCGCTGATGCGCGAGAAATACGCGCTCCTGCAGGAGGCGATGCGCGCCGGCCAGGCGGCCGCCGTGCCGGGCGCCGCGCGTGCGCGACGTGACCGAGCGCGATGGACGATTGCTTCCGCGCCGCCGGCTACGGCGACTACTGCCGGCCGCCCTACATGCGCGTGCGCGGCCACGGGCTCGGCATCACCTCGGACCTGCCGGGCGACCTCACGGTCGAGAGCGAGACGCAGGCTCGAAGAGGGCATGATGTTCGTCATGCATCCCAACCAGTACATCCCGGAAACCGGCTACCTGATGTGCGGCGAGCCGGTCGTCATCACGCCGCACGGCGCCAAGGCGCTGTCCGCACGCGTGGCCGAGCTCGACAGCGTGGCGGCTTAACGATGCGCACCGTTCAGCCCTCGATCATCATCGGCTCCTATGTGCTGGGACCAGGACCGCGTGCCGCGCGACGAATTCCAGATCCGCATCGGCGCGCTCAACCGCGTCATGGACGAGAACGGCTGGAAGGCCGTGCTGGTCTACGGCGACGCCGCCGAGCATTCGGCGCTCGCCTATTCTCAGCAATTTCACCCCGCGGCTGCGCTGGGGCATGGCGCTGCTGCCGCGCGAGGGCGAGCCGCGGCTGCTGATCTCGATGAGCTCGCGCGACGTGCCGGCGATGAAGCTGATGACGTGGATCCCCGACGTGCTCTCGGGCTGGACCTGGGAGAGCGCGTTCGATCCCTGGCTCGCCAAGCTCGCCGGCGAGGGCCGATCGACATCGGCACGCGTCGGCTTCGACCTGATGCGGCCGCCGCTGTTCGCGCTCGCTGGAGAAGAGCCTCGGCAACCGCTTCCGCCTGCAGGCGGCCGACGACGGCGGTCGGCGGCGTTCGCACGCTGCGGCCGCGCGAGCTGTCGCAGATCCGCGCCGCCTCGCGGCGTGGTGCAGGCGGCCGGCGGCAGCCTTCGTGCGAGCCTGGCGCGCGCGGCAAGGGCGTCGAGGCGGCCGCGCTCGACGGCCGAGCGCACCGCGCGGCTGATGGCGGCGCAGGACGTGCGCACGCTGGTGAGCTTCGACGGCGGCCGCACGCTCGCGCCGTTCCGCGGCGCGTTCGAGCCGCAGACGACAGCCGGTCCGCTGGTCGGCTACATCGCGGTCAAGCACATGGGCTACTGGGCCGACGCTGTTCGTGACCGGCGCGCGGCGCGCAGCGACGTCGCAGCGGCGCGCGCAGGCGGCGCTGCGACGCGCTGCTGCGAGCTCGCCGGGCCCGGCGTCAGCGCGGCCGAGCTGCATGCCACGGCGACTCGCGGCGCTTGGCGCCGCTACGCGCTGCATCCGGTGCTGAGCGGCAGCGTCGGCCGCCGCATCGGGCTCTCGCTCGAACGAAGGCGGCGAGATCACGCAGCGACAGCCGCCACGTGCTCAAGCCGGGCGAGGTCTATTCGCTTGCACGTCGGCGCGCTACGATCCGCAGGCCGGCGGCGCGCTCGCGTCGGCCATGATCGCGATCACGGCGACCGGAGCGGAGCTGCTGCACGTGTCGCCGCTTCCAGCTGCATGCGCATCGGCGTCGAGAGCGTCGTCCATGAGCGTGCTGCGCGATCTGGCCGCCTTCGTCGTGCGGCGCTTCGGTCACGTCGCTGCCGGAGGCCGAGCGCGCGATCCAGCGCCGGCACGTCGCCGACACGCTGCGTGCGCCGCGGTCGCCGGCAGCCGCACCAGCGAAGGCCGCGCGCTGCGCGCGCTGCTGCCGCGCGAGCTCGCTCGCCGACGCGATCGGCATGCAGGCCGCCGTGATCCGCCACACCGAGATCGACGACATCCACACGCCGCTCCTGCACGACGCCGAGCTCGGTGACGGTGCCGACCGCGCTCGCGCTCGCGCGCGCAGCGCGGCGATCTCGATCCCGAGCACGTCGCAAGCGCGATCTGGGTCGGCACCGAGCTGATGACGCGGCTCGGCGCCGCGATCGACGGCGCGCGCGTGCTCTATCGCGGCATCTGGCCGACCTATTTCGCGCGCGCCGCTCGGCGCCGCCGCCGATCGCGGCGCGCATCGGCAGCTGAGCGAGGACGCAGACCGCGCACGCGCTCTCGCTCGCGCTGATGCTGCACGGCCGGCCGCTCCGGGCGCTTCCAGGGCAAGTTCCCGGGCCGCTCGGTCATCCTGGCGATGGCGGTCACCGCCGGCGTGCGCGCTGCCGCGCGGCCGCGCGCGAGGGCGTCGGCGGCGATCCCGACCTGCTCGACGGCCCGTGGCTGCGCGACGCGCACGGCCTCGACGCCGATCTCGGCGCGCTCACCGCCGGTCTCGGGCAAGGCAGCGTCTATCACGCAGCTGAGCCTGAAGCCGTTCTGCTCGGCCAAGCAGGCGATCGCGGCGATCGAAGCGCTGATGGCGCTCGCTCGACGAGGGCGTTGCGCCGGACGCGATCGACAAGGTGACGCGTGCGCGTGCCGCCGCCCTATGCGCGCATGATCGCGACCAAGCCGGAGGCCGGCGTCGCGCTCCTCGACCATCGTGAGCGCCGCCTATCCAGATGGGGCTCGCCGCGTTCAGGCGCGAGCGCCTCTACGACATCGAGCGCGCCGAGCGCGATGCAGGAAGACGGCCGCGCTCGCGTTCGCCGGCAAGGTCGAGATCGTGCCGGACGAAAGCCTGCTCGGACGTTTCCGGCGCACTTGCCGGCCGAGATCGAGGTCAGCGCCGGCGGCAAGACCCTTCGCAAGCGCGTCACGGCTGCGCTAGGCGATCCGTCGCGGCCGCTCGACGATGCCGCGCTCACGCACAAGGCCAACAGCGATTTTCGCACAAGCCGGCGGCACACGCGCCGGGATCGGACCTGATCGCGCTCGGGCTTGCGGGGCTCAAGGACCGCGACGCCTGCAAGGCGGTCGCCAAGGCTTGCGCCAGCACGCCTGCGGCGGTCGGGATGCTGTTCGCCCAATAGGGAAGGAAACCATGGTCAAGAAAGCAAAACGCGCCGCGCAGTGCCAAAGCGCGGAGCAAGCAGCCGAATACAAGGCGGTGATCGACGATCTCGTGATGGGCAACCGCATCCTCTACGACCAGGGCGTCGTCGACGGCTACGGCCACGTCAGCGGGCGCGATCCGCGCAATCCCGAGCGCTTCCTGATGTCGCGCGCGCGCGCGCCGGGGCTGGTCGAGCCGTCCGACATCATGGAGTTCGGCATGGACGGCGAGCTGATCGGCGACGACGACCGGCCGATCTATTCGGAGCGCTTCATCCATTCCGAGATCTATCTGGCGCGACCGGACGTGCAATGGCGTGGTGCACAGCCATTCGCCGACGGTGGTGCCGTTCACCGTCACGCAACGTGCCGCTCAAGCCGATCCGCGCGCCGTTCTTCTATCCCGAGGTGCCGCTGTTCGACACCCGCGACGCTGCCGGCTGGACCAACCTTCTGATCTCCAACCGCAAGCTCGGCAGAGCGCTCGCCGAGAAGCTCGGCAAGAACTCGGTCGTGCTGCTGCGCGGCCACGGCAATGCGGTGGTCGGCGCGAGCGTGCGCATGGCGGTCTATCGCGCGATCTACACCGAGGCGAACGCCAAGCTGCTGCTGCAGGCCAAGATGCTGGGCGGCCCGATCAACTACCTCGCGCCCGAGGAAGCCGCCATCATGGAGGCGAGCCAGACGACGCATCGGCCCGGGCCACGGCACCGACCGCATCTGGGAGCTGCTCAAGTCGGAAGCGATCGCGCGCACCGGCCGGCCGAGGCGTTGATCATCAATTGCTGCGCAACGGTGCGGCGCTTGTTATTGTGCGCTCTCCCCTTGCGGGAGAGGGCGCCATAACAGGCGCCGTGACTCTTGCTGCGGTAGAACCAATGCCGTCCGACTCCTCGCTGAGCCAGCATCCCCCGAAGCCGCGCCTGACGCTACGAGTCGGGGTCACTGGGCATCGCCCGAACAAGCTTGGCGGCGCGGTCGCCACCCGCATTCGCAATCAATTGCCGGAGGTGTTCGACGCGATCGAACGGGCGGCGTCCACCATCCTGGCGAAAGGCGCGCCGCTCTATGCAGAGGAGCCTGCTGCCTTCCGTCTGGTCTGCGGGTTCGCCGAAGGTGCCGACCAGATCGCGGTCGCCACCTGCCCGGCTGGCTGGCGGATCGAGGCGATCCTGCCATTCCCGCGCGACGACTATCTGCGGGACTTCGCAGCCTCGGCCGCCGGCGACGGCAGGGATGTGCGTGACGAATTCCGCCAAAGCCTCGCAAAAGCTGCTGTGGTCACTGAGCTTCCGGCTCCGTCCGGCTCTCGCGAGCAGGGCTACGCCGAAGCCGGCGGCTTCATGCTGCGCCAGATCGACATCCTGGTCGCGGTCTGGGACGGCAAGCCACCCAAGGCCGGCGGCACCGGCGCGGTCGTACGCGAGGCGGCGGCCGGTGGCATTCCGGTGGTCTGGCTTTCGACGGAGAATGACGAACCTCCCAGGCTCATCACTCGCACGCCGACCATCGGCGATCCGCAGGCGGCAGCCTTCGAATGGAACGACACGGCGCTGACGGCCGTGCTTGCGCCTGATCTCGCAGCACCTGAGCGCGTCACCCGCGCCCGATTCGGCCCGTGCCGGGCTCGAGCGCTATCTCGGTGAGCACTGGAAACGGCGCAGCTGGTTCACGGCCTATGACGCATTGCGACGCGTGGCGCGCGGCCTGATGCCGCGGGTTACGCTTTCATTGCCGTCGCTCGAGCAGCGCTGCCGCAATTGGGATTCGTTCCTGGCGTCGGCGCCGGCCGCCGCCAACCTGCGCGAGCGCATCGGCGCGGTACTGGCGCCTCGCCACGCCTGGGCCGACACGCTCGCGGTCCACTATTCGCACCTTTATCGCAGCGCCTATGTGCTTTGCTATTTCCTGTCCGCGGTCGCGGTGTTCATCGCGCTCGGCACCGTGTTCATCCACGACGATCCGCAGACGCCGGCGCGCGAGGTGCTCGGCACCAAAGCAATCTTCGTCACCTGCGAGCTGATCGTCATCGGCACCATCATCCTGATCGTGTGGCGCGGGCTCAATCGGCGCTGGCACGAGCGCTGGCTCAACTACCGTGCGCTTGCCGAAATGCTGCGCCACGGCCGTTTTCTTGCCTATGTGGGCGAGTTCGGCCGCACGCAGAGCCAATGCGGCAGGCGACCGCGACGTTCCCTGGATGCTCTGGTACGTGCGCGCGACCATGCGCGAGATCGGCCTGCCGGCCGCGTTCCTCGACGCCCACTATCGGCAAGCCCTGCTGGCCGCGACCTTCAAAGACGAGATCGACGGGTCGCACGGACAGCTCGCCTATAACCGGCACAATATCGAGCGCGCCCACGAGGTCGACCATTTCCTGCACCGGCTCGGCATCGGCTGCTTCGTGCTCACATCCATGATCCTCACCTTCTTTCTCGTGCTGTTCGGGCTCGATCGCATGGTGGCAACCTCGCCGATCGAGACGTTTCTGTTTGCGGCCAAGCCATTCCTGACATTCCTGAGCGCAGGCCTCCCGGCGCTCGGCGCGGCGGTTGCCGGCATCCGGGTGCATGGCGATTTCGAGGCAGTCCGCGAACCGCTCGGCGCGCACGCTCGACCAGCTCGCCGGGCTGAGCGACGACTACGCCCGAACCACCAAAGGCGATGCGAGCCTCGACGACACCGCGGAGCTCCTGATCGCGACCGCGCGTGTGCTGTCGGAGGACATCGCAGCCTGGCAGGACCTCTATGGCCGCAAGCGCCTGACCTTGCCGGCGTAAGACACACAGGGGGAAACGATGCATCGTGGCGTGCAGTGGCCGCAGCCGACATTGCAATGGCCGGACGGCAAGCGGGTCTGCTGCACCTTCCGCGTCGCCTATGAGGCGTTTCGCAAGAGCGGCCGCTTCAAGAAGAGCCCGAAGATCGACGTCAACGTCACCTCGCTGTCGCACGCCAACTACGGCGGCGCGGTCGGCATCTGGCGGCTGATGGACATGTTCGATCGCACCGGCATCAAGGCGACCATCGGCGCCAACGGGCTCGCGGTCGAGAAATGGCCGGAGACGATCAAGGCCCTGCACCAGGCCGGCCACGAGATCGCGAGCCACGGCATGACCAACGACCACGACATGACCGACCTCTCGCCCGACGCAGCAGCGCGAGGAGGTGCGCGGCTGCACGCGCGTGATCGAGGAATGCGTCGGCGTGCGCCCGGTCGGCTGGGCCGGGCCCGGCAACCTGCACACCGCCGAGACGCTCGGCATCCTCGCCGACGAAGGCTATCGCTGGTTCGGCGACGCCTTCGACGACGACGTGCCCTATGTGGCGGAGGTGAACGGCAAGCGCATCGCGGTGATCCCCAAGCTCAACTATGCCAACGACTGGCGCGCCTGGTCGGGCGGGCTCGGCAATGCCACGACCTATTTCGAGGGCTTCAAGACCTCGTTCGACTTCATCTACCAGGAGGCGCTGCGCGGCCGCGCCGGCGCCATGGACGTGATCGTGCACGCCGAGCTCGGCGGGCGGCCCAACATCGCGGTCGCGCTTCGAGCAGATGATCCGCTACGTGAAGCAGTATCAGGACGAGGTCTGGATCCCGCCGCGGCGCGAGCTCGCCGACTATCTGCTGTCGTCCTCGAACCTGCCGGCGGAGCCGTACCGGCCGCTGGATTGAACGACGTGCTGTAGGGTCGCCAAGGGCGCTCAGGCCCGTCTTCGCGGGCAGGTGCGGGTCGATCACGGCCCTGCACGCGCACGTGCATCGTGCACCAGCGCACGGCTTCCGACGCTGGGCACGGCGCGATCGGACCTCGTGTGCCGCAGCCTCGAGCACGCGCCTTTGCCCACCCTACAGTTTGTGCCATGTCGCGCAGCCAATGCAACGCGGCAGGTGGGCGACATGAGATCATTGGCGGTTCTCGTCTTGCGGCTTGCGCCGCGCTGTCGCGTCCGCCGGCGCCACTGCCCAGACCTCGCCCGACCAGATCTACGCCGAGCTCGCGAAGCTTCCCGCCGCCGAGCGCGCAGAAGCGCATCGAGGACGGCGCCCGCACGGAAGGCAAGCTCGTCCTCATCCACACCATGCGCGGCAATCTCGAGCGTCGATCACGTCGCGCTGTTCAAGAAGCGCTATCCATTCCTCAGCGTCGAGCTCGAAGGCGACATCGGCTCGCAGGACGCCGCCGAGCGGCTCTATGCCGAGGAGACCGCCGGGCGCCATCTCACCGACGTGATCAACATCGCGCTGCCCGACCTCACGACGCTCGTCGCCAAGAACATGGTGGCGCGCTTCCCGACGCCCGCAGTCGCGGCGCTGCTGCCGCCCTACCGGGCTTCATCGATCCGGAGAGCCGCTGGACGCCGTGGTACTGGAGCGAGCACGGCATCTCCTACAATTCCGCGCCTCGTGCCGAAGGACAAGGTGCCGACGCAGTGGAACGACCTGTGCAATCCGTTCTTCAAGGGCAGCGTCTCGTTCGATCCGGCCGAGGACCGCTATCTCTCCGGCCTCTACGCCATCATGGGCGAGGAGGCGACCGAGAAGCTCGCTCAAATGCATCGGCGACAACGATCCGATCATCCAGCGCGGCCACACCCAGCGCATCGAGCTGATGCTCGCCGGCGATCACATGGTGCAGGGCGACAACTATCTCTATCACGGCATCAGCGTGCAGCGGAAAAACCCGTCGGCGCCCTACGCGATCGTCGTATTCGGTGCCGGTCATGGGCTTTGCCGGCGTCGCGGTCATCAACAGCAACACCACGCGACCCTACGCCGCCGCGCTGTGGACCGACTGGACGCTGACCGAGGAAAGCCAGAAATACGTTGCGACGCTGCTGCGCGGGCCCGTCGCGCTCAAGCACCCCTATCTGCCCGAGAGCATGAAGATCGTCACCTACAACGATGCGCCGCCGGACGTGGCGAAGCGGCTGCTGGGCCACTGGAACCGCTACGTGGCCAAGCGATGATCCCCGCCTCGATCGGCCTCATGCTGAGGAGCACGCCGTCGCCCGAAGGGCGAGGGTGTGCGTCTCGAAGCGTGTGGCCGCCCCATCCTTCGAGACGCGCGCGCGTGTTAAATTTGCAGCCTAGCCCCCAGGGCATGGCGCGCGCTCCTCAGGATGAGGCGGAATGAGCGCCCCCATGGAGTGGCTGAGGGGGAAGATTTGACGGAGCTCGCGTCCACGGCGTCGTCAACGCCCGCGCAACGATCGCGCTCCACCTTCGGCTGGCGCGAGATCGCGCTCGCGCTCCTGATCGTCTTCCTCGCCTATCAGGTGGTCATCCCGTTCCTGATGATCATCTGGACGAGCCTCAAGACGGCGCGTCCGGGCGAAGCCGAGTTCCTCGAGCTCACGCTTCACGCTCGCGAATTACATTCGCGCCTTCGACAGCCCCTCGTTCTGGCGCACGACCACGCAACACGCTCGCCTTCGCGCTCGCCTCGACGCTGCTTGCCTTCGTGATGGGCGCCTTCATCGCCTGGGTGGTCGAGCGCACCAATACGCCGCTGGCGCGCCTGATCGGCTTCCTGCTGATCGGGCGCATCATCATCCCGGGCGTCCTGATCGTCATCTCCTGGATCCTGATCGCGAGCCCGAACATCGGCCTGTTCAACCAGCTGATGCTGCAGCTCACCGGCGTGCGCAACGTCGTCAACATCTACAGCTTCTGGGGCATGGTGTGGGTGCAGGCGCTCGAGATGGTGCCGCTGATCTATCTCCTGCTCTCGGCCGCCTTCCAGGCCATGGACCCGCGGCTCGAAGAGGCCTCCACCATGACCGGCGCCGGCAACTGGCGCACGCTGCGGCGCATCTCGCTGCCGCTGGCGCTGCCGGCGGTCGGCGCCGCGCTGCTCCTCCTGTTCGTGACCGCGATCGAGACCTTCGAAGTGCCGCTCCTGATGGGCACGCGCGCGGGCGTGCGCGTCTACACGACCGAGATCTTCTACGACACCTCGCGCACGCCGATCGACTGGGGGCTCGCCGCCACCTATTCGATGGCGCTGCTGACCGTCGCGATCGTGCTGCTGTTCTTCTATTTCCGCCTGATCCGCCACGGCGAGCGCTACCAGACCATCACCGGCAAGGACTATCGGCCGCGCCGCATCGATCTCGGCGTCTGGCGCTACCTGACCTGCGCGGTTTCGCTGCTGCTGGTCTTCCTCATCACCGGCGTGCCGTTCCTGATGATGCTCTATGCCTCGCTGCTGCCGTTCTATCAGGCGCCGAGCGTGGACGGCGTTCGAGAGCATGTCGCTTGCGAACTACTGGTCGCTGTTCCACAACACCAAGACCATCATGCCGATGATCAACAGCGACGATCCTCGGGCCGGCGGTCGCAACCGCCGTGATCCTGATCGTCGCGCTGATCGCCTATTTCGTGCACAAGACCCAGATTCGGGGCCGCCGGCTCCTCGACTTTCTCGGCTTTCGCGCCGATCGCGATCCCGAGCGTGGTGCTGGGCGCGACCTTCTTCTGGTTCTATCTGCTGGTGCCGCTGCCGATCATCGGCACGCTGATCATCATCGGGCTCGCCTATCTCACCAAATACATGCCGGTCGCGCTGCGCTTCGTGTCGGCCTCGATGATGCAGATCCACAACGAGCTCGACGAGGCCGCGCAGGTCGCGGGCGTCTCCTGGGCGCGCAACTTCATCAAGGTCGACGCTGCCGCTGCTGCGGCCCGGCCTGCTCGCGGCCTGGTTCTGGGTGATGGTGCACGCCTATCGCGAGCTCACCATCGCGCTGATGCTCGCGCGCTCGCAGAACCGCACCGCCGCGGTCGTCATCTTCGACCTCTGGGAGGAAGGCTCGTTCCTGCTGCTCAGCGCCTTCGGCGTGCTGATGTTCCTCCTGCTGATGGCGCCTCAGCATCGTCGCCTATATGATCGGCCGCCGCTTCGGCGTGCAGGAGCAATATTGATGTATGGTGGCGTGCGAAGTTTGGTGAACTCATGATCCGCGTCGAGGGGCTGACCAAGACCTTCACGGCGAGCAAGGAGACGGTCGCGGCCGTCGCCGGCATCGACTTCGAGGTCGGCGCCGGCGAGATGGTGACGCTGCTCGGGCCATCCGGCTGCGGCAAGACCACGACGCTGCGCTGCGTCGCCGGTCTCGAGCGGGCGGACGGCGGGCGTATCATCATCGGCGACCGCGCCGTGGTCGATGTCGGAGGCCGGCGTGTTCGTGCCGCCGCATCAGCGCAATATCGGCATGGTGTTCCAGTCCTACGCGATCTGGCCGCACATGACGGTGCTCGAAAACGTCGCCTATGCGCTCGAAGGCCAGCGCATCTCCAAGGCCGATCGGCGACGGCTCGCCATGGAGGCGCTCGCGACCGTGAAGCTCGCGCGACGCTCGCCGACCGGCCGGCGCCGCGGCTCTCGGGCGGCCAGCAGCAGCGCGTCGCCATCGCGCGCGCCATGGTGGGACGGCCGCAGGTGCTGCTGTTCGACGAGCCGCTGTCGAATCTCGACGCACGGCTGCGGCTCGAGATGCGCAACGAGCTGCGCCGCATCCAGCGCCAGATCGGGATCAGCTCGATCTACGTCACCCACGACCAGGCCGAGGCGCTCGCGGTCTCCGACTGGATCATGGTGATGAAGGACGGCCGCATCGTCGAGCGCGGCCGGCCGCTCGACATCTATCGCTATCCGCGCCACGTCTTCACCGCGCAGTTTCTCGGCACCACCAACCTGATCGCCGGCACCGTCGAGTCGATCGACGAGGTGGCCGGACGGCTCAAGGTCGTCACGCCGCTCGGGCCGATCATCGGCTCGGACCCGACACGCAAGATTGCAGCCGGCGCCAAGGTGCGGGTGAGCATCCGGCCAGAGGACCTCTACGAGACTGCAGGCGGCGATGCCGCGGTGCGGGTCAACGTGTTCGAGGGCACGCTCACGTTTGCGATCTTCGCGGGCGTCGCGGTCGAAGCCGAAGTACGCTGCGGCGAGATGAGCCTGGCATGCCTGCTCAACCGCGAGGCCGATCTGACGCCAGGGCGTCCGGCCACGCTACGCGCTCGGGCCCATGCGTGTCTCGTCTTGCCGGAGGAGTGAGTTCGATGACCTTGCCCACCCACCGCCGTCGTCCCCGCGCAAGCGGGGACCCATATTCGTCTGTGCCTGTTATTTGACACGTGCCATAACAAATCGAAGTCTCGGTGGTTATGGGTCCCCGCTTTCGCGGGGACGACAGCAATGTATAGCAATAGATGAAAAACAGCGAAGCGCCCGAGGACCCCAACCATGACCATCGCTCCCAAGCTCGGCGCCTGGCAGCCGCCCGAAAGCATCTCACGCGACGAGACGCTCGCGCGCTCCGCTGCCGTGCTGGCGAAGCCGAGCCTGCCGCTGCGCCAGACCGAGGACATCTTCCGCATCCACGCGCTCGGGCTCGACTGGGACATGGGCGTGACCGTGTATGAGCCAAGCGACCCCAAGCAGATCATCCGCGGGGCTGACGGCAACAAGATCGGCGTATTCCTGCTGCACGGCGGCTCCGGCGACTACAAGTCGATGGAGCCGATCGCCAAGCTGTTTGCCGAGAAGTTCGGCTGCAAGGCGGTGGCGATGACCTTCCCGGGCCGGCTCTATCTCGACGATGCAGAGCCGCGACTGGCCGGACGACACCATCCACGCCGACGGCACCGTGCGCACGCCGATCTGGAAGAAGGGCGAGCGCATCACACCCGATCAGTACGAGGTGGTGCGCGACACCTCGATGCGCCTGCGCTACGGCACCCGCACGGTGGCGCGCGCCAAGCCCGGCACGATCTTCTATCGACCGCATGGCGGCGTGGCCGGTCGCCTTCGAGGAAGGCATGAAGGACGCCATGCGCCGGCACTTCCCGGCCGAGAAATATTCGATCTATCTCACCGGCCATTCGACCGGCGGCCCGATGGTGTTCTTCATGTCGCAGCGCGTGCCGAACGTCGCCGGCATGCTGGCGGTCGAGAACTCGCCGTTCGGATTCATCCAGGAAGAACAGCACAACTGGTCGGGCGCGCTCGGCAAGGTCGAAGGCTTCGAGCGGGTGACCAATAAGAAGGCGCCGCGCACTGACCCGTTCAACGAGCTCTATATCCGAACCTGGCGCGATCGTGCGCGCTATGCCGGGCCGGAGGCGCTCGGTCAGGAGGGACCACAGGCGCTGATGCGGCTGCCTTGGCTGATGGAAGAGATTCTCGACTGGTGGGACAAGACGAAAGCGCGCCCGCAGTTCAAGGCCGAGTACGTCATCACCCACAACATCCGAAGTTCGCTCGAAGCCGCCGCCCGCGCGGCCGCGGCGCGGCTGAACATGTCGGGTGCCGACACCGAGGCTCTGGTGAAGCATTATCACGGCTATCCGTATCCGCAGACCGGGCCGGGCGCGAAGCCGGTGCCGCCGGTTCTGTTCTGCATCTCCAAGAATAGCCGCGACCACAGCCCGGAGGTCTATCGCGAGGTGGTGCTGCCGATGTTCGCCAAGCTCGATCCGGCACCGAAAGTGAGCGTCACGCGCTGGGGCGCGGGCGTGCACACCTATCACAAGGCAGAGGCGGGCCTGCCGCTCGGCATCGCGCCGCCGGTGGTGGAGTTCTATATGCGGGCGATCCAGGAGGGATATTTTGTGGTGTGAGCTGCTAGCGTTGTCTTGCACGGATTCGCCACGGGCACGGCCTGCTCCCTCCCCCCGCGAGCACTTGCGAGCGGTGCGGAGGGCTGGGGTGGGGGGCGCGACGCTTTCCAGCATTTACGACAATATGCCCCCACCCCTCCCCACCGCTCACTTCGTTCGCGGGAGGAGGGGAGGAGCCCGCGGCACGCCTGATTGTTTCCTTGCAGGAGAGGAACGCGTGGAGAGCACGATGTCCGTTCTGACGCATGAAACCAAAACAACCTGGCAGGCTCCGACGACTTGGCCGCGCGAGCAGGTCGTTGCCACCTCTGACGCTGTGCTCGCCAAGCCCGCGGGCGAGGTACGCGAGACCGAGGACATCTTCCGCCTCACGGCGCTTGGCCTCGACTGGGACATCGGCGTACGCGTCTACGAGCCGCAGCCGGCACGACATCATCGCGCGCGGCGCCGACGGCAAGCGGATCGGCATCTTTCTGCTGCACGGCGGTGCCGGCGACTACAAATCGATGGAAAAGTTTGCGCTGCTCTTCGCGGAGAAATTCGCCTGCAAGGTCGTCACCATGACCTTCCCGGGCCGGCTCTATCTCGACGACCCGAGCCGCGACTGGCCGGCCGACACGATCCGCCCCGACGGGACCGTGCGCACGCCGATCTGGCTCAAGGGCGAATACGTCACGCCCGATCAGTACGAGCTCGTGCGCGACACCGGCAAGCGCATGAAATACGGCACGCGCACCTCCGCGCGCGCCAAGATCGGCACGCGTTTCTACGATCGCATGGCGGCGTGGCCAGTGGCGTTCGAGGAGGGCATGAAGGAGGCCTGCCGTCGCCACTTCCCGGTGGGCGAATTCTCCATCTATGTGCACGGCCATTCGACTGGCGGGCCTTATGTGTCGATGCTGTCGCAGCGGGTCGCGAACATCGCCGGCGTGATCGCGATCGAGAACTCCACCTTCGGCTTCATCAACGAGAAGAAGCATCAGTGGGGCGGCCACGTCGGCAAGATCGAGGGCTTCGCGGCGTCGCCGCCAAGAGCGCCGAATCCTGGAAGGACCCGTTCAACGATCTCTATATCCGCACCTGGCGCGATCTCGCGCGCTATCGCGGCTCGGAAGCGCTCGGCCAGGAGGGGCCGCAGACGCTTGATGCGGCTGCCGTGGCTGATGGAGGAAATCCTCGAGGCCTGGGACGTGGCGAAGAAGCGACCGCAGTTCAAGGCCGAGTACATGATCACGCACAACATCGTAGGCGCGCTTGAGCAGGCGGCGCGAGCGGCCGCCGCGCGGCTGAAGATGAGCGGCACGGAGACCGAGAAGCTCGTCGCGCACTATCTCGGCTACACGCGGCCGCTGGAGGGCGCAGGCGTCAAGCCAGTGCCGCCGTTCCTGTTCGTGATCTCGAAGGACAGCCGCGACCACAGCCCGGAGGTCTATCGCGAGGTGATCATCCCAATGTTCGAGGCGATGAAGCCTGCGCCGCGCGTGGCGGTGACGCGCTTCGTGGCGGGCGTGCACACCTATACCAAGCCGGAGCCGGGCCTGCCGGTCGGCATCGCGCCGGCGGCGGCGCAGTTCTATTTCGACGCCATCACGGGCGGCTATTTCGTTGCGTAGCACAGAGGACTTCAGACCATGCGCCCCAAAATCGAATGGCCCGACGGCAAGAAAATCTGCGCCACGCTCACGGTCGCGTTCGAGGCGTTCACGCGCGGCGGGCATTTCAAGAAGGCGAAGGGGCTCGAGGTCAATCTCGTGTCGCTCTCGCACGCCAATTACGGCGGCAATGCCGGCATCTGGCGCATCCTCGAGGTGCTCGAGCGCAACAAGGTGCGCGCCACCGTCGACGTCAACGGGCTCGCGGTGCAGAAATGGCCGGACGCCGTAAAGGCGCTGCACGACGCCGGCAACGAGATCGCCGGCCACGGCACCACCAACGACATCCACATGACCGACCTTTCGCCCGACCAGCAGCGCGCCGAGATCCGCGCGGTCAACCGCATCGTCAAGGACGTGATCGGCGAGCAGCCGGTCGGCTGGGTCAGCCCCGGCGGCCACCACACCCGCGAGACGCTCGGCATCCTCGCCGACGAAGGCTACACTTGGTGCGGCGACCAGTGCGACGACGACCTGCCCTATGTGGTCGAGGTCGACGGCAAGCGCATGGTGATCGTGCCGAAGCACTGGTTCTTCAACGACTGGCGCGCCTGGAACGGCGGCGCCTCGTCGAGCGAGATGGCGTTCCAGCAGTTCAAGGACGGCTTCGATTTCGTGCTCGAGGAGGCGCTGCGCGGCAAGCCCGGTCGCATCGACGCGCTGGTGCATGCCGAGCTCGGCGGGCGGCCCTACATGGCGAACGCGTTCGAGAAGATGATCCGCTACGTGCGCCAGCACGACGATATCGTCTGGTTCCCGACCCGCGACGAGATCGCCGACCATGTGCTGGCGAATACGAACTACGTGGAGCCGTACTCGCCGACGGGGTGAGCTTGCTGTCGTCAGGAAGGCGGACCCATAGCGAACGGCGAGTAGCGAATCATGGCCGCAAATCGAACGGCACTGCGATGGCGTCGCGCCTTCCGGGGCTATGGGTCGAGACCGCTTACGCTACTCGCACTTCTCCGTGGAGCTACTGCTCCGCGCCGACGGACTCCCTCAGCACCTGCTTCACCTCGGGATCGACATTGCGGATGCGCTCGAAGATCCGCTCGACCTCGCTCGGCCGGGACCAGGTCGGGCTCCTCGCCGGTGATCTTCTTGTAGTCCTCGACGAAATCCTTGTCCTTCTCGACCGCATGGAACGCCTGCCGCAGCGTCGCGCGCCGCCTCCATGCGGCGAGCCCTTGGGCAGGAACACGCCGCGCTGCATCTTGGTCGTGATGTCGTTCATCAGGAACAGCGCCTCCCACTTCGGGCCCGACGGCGGCTTGCCGAAGCGCCTGCTGGTAGAACTTGTCGAAGGTCACCATGCCCTGCTTGTCGAGCGCCGGATTGCCGACCGGCTTGCCGTCCGGCCCCATCACCGGATGGTGGAACAGCGACGATGCCGACGCCCGGATTGATGATCTGCGGGATCACCTGCGTGGTGAAGCCCGGCAGCGAGCTGCCGGTGAAATTGACCTCGTTCTGCAGCATCGCCTTGTTGAGCTGCGCGGTGCCGGGGAAGCCGGTCACCATCGTGTAGGGCAGGTCCATGATCTCGAGCACCAGCCGCAGCCGCGTGTCATGCGAGGTCGCCCGGCTGTAGCCGCCGGCGAAGATGTTCTTGCGCGCGTGCGAAGTCGGCCGGGCTTGGTGTAGCCGCCGGGCACGATGTCCTTGCGCGCATAGACCACGTTCCAGCCGCGCGCCGCCGACGATCGGGATGAAGTCGTCGACCTTCATCTTGAGCACCGGATCGTCGATCATCGATCGAGGTCGCGCTCATGGTGAAATAGCCGACCGTGAGCCCGTCCGGCTGCGAGCCGATGTTGAGCCCGAGCTGGTTCATCGCGGTCGCGCCGCCGGCGCCCGGCGACGTTGCGGATGATCACCGTCGGCTCGCCCGGGAATGTATTTCGGCGAGATGGCGCTGATAGACGCGCGCCTCGGTGTCGGCATTGCCGCCGACGCGCGTAGTTGATCGAGCAGCGTGAGCGTCTTGTCCTTGTAGAACTGGGCGGAGGCGGGGGATGCCGCGAGAACAACGGCGGCGGCAACAAGAAACGGCCGAGCATGCATCTCGATTCCTCCCTCGCGATTGCTCGACCTCCGACCTGAAACTGAGGAGACCGCATAGCGCCCGTCTCGAAGGATGGCTGCGGGCTCATGCGGTCCCCGCTTTCGCGGGGCGCACTTCGAGCGCTCGTCAGCATGACGTCTACTCCACGAAGCTCTCCAGCAGCTCCACCGGATCGCCGTACTTGCTCGCCTCCTTCACCACCTGCGGGTCGCGCAGCGCCATCAGGAAGCCGTTGTCGATCATGCGTGGTGTTGCCGACCTTCACGGTCATGTCGAACACGACGCAATCCTGGTGCGTGTGCGGCTCCTCCCAGCGCGGCACCTGCCGGTGCATGAACTCGCTCGGCCGGTCGGCATCGGTGCCGAAGTGCAGCGCGCCGGGCGCGTTGGAGCCGGCCGGATAGGCCTTGAAGCGCGGATATTTCGGATTGAAGCCGCAGCCGAGCTCGTGCAGCGTCGCGTTCACGCCGATGAGCATGTCGCGCACGATCTCGGCGTCCATCGAGTTGCCGTGCACCTTCACCACGACGCCGTCCTTGTATTCGATGCCGACCTTGTCGCGGAACGGCTTCTCGAAGCCGATCGCCCATTGCGGATAGACGATGCCGCCCATGTCGGGCTTGCGCGTTCGGGTCGCGGCGCGAAGCAGGTGCGGCCGTAGATGTTCGGGCCGTGCGTCGGCAGGTGATGCACGTAGCAGCCGTCCTCGTCGGCCTTGTCCTGGCCGCGCCAGCGGTTCTCCTTGTGCAGGTTCTTCACCATCTCGGGCGTGAACTTGATCACGAGGTCGGTGCCGCGCGGATCGGCGAAGGTCATGTCGAAGTCGCGGTCCTTCGGATACATGCGCGCGGTGGCGCGGATGATCTCGCCGACGAGATCGACCGGGAAGCGCGCCTGCGGCGTGTGCAGCAGATCGAGGTTGCGGAAGTAGGTGATCTTGACCCAGCGCTGGCCCTTCTCCTTGCGCAGCTTGATGAACAGCGGCGCATTGACCGAGCAGAACCAGGTCGAGACCACGAACGTCGCCTGCTCGACCAGCGGCACCGCCTCGGGCGGGCAGTCGTGGAGCTGCGTGGTCGGCGCCATGAACTCGCGCGGGAACACGCCGCGCGAATTGGCGATGCCGGAGATCGCGTCGACCACGCGGCGGTCGAGCAGCGGGTCGGTGAGGAACAGCACGTTGTCGCCCGGCCGGATGGCGTAGACCTTGATCAGGTTGTCGATCGCCTGGAAATAGTTGCGGGTCTCGGTCTGCGGCAGCACCGTCGTCGCCGGCATCGCGGTCGCGTATTTCGAATTGACGATGTCGTCGTAGGTCGGCGGGCGGAATGCCATTGTGCGTTTCCTCGGCTGAACCTGTCTGGCCGCGTATTGTTGCAGCGAATCGCGCCGCGTCAAAGGGGCTTGAAGCGCCCGCTCGCCATCGCCCGATCGTAGATGACCGAGGCGACCGCGCACGTCCTCGAGCCCGACGCCGAGCGATTTGAACAGCGTGATCGCGTCCGGGTCGCGCGGCGACGCCGGCGCCGTCGACGATCTCATGCAGCGGCCTGACGCGGCTCCAGTCGAGCTTGCCGGCGTTGACGAGATCGATGAACTCGCCGGCCTCGGTCTTGGCCTGCTCGATGTCGTCGGTGACGACGAGCGACGGCCTCGCAGCACGATCTCGGGATCGATCTCGCGGCGATTGGCCGCATTCGCGCCCATGCCGTTCACATGCGCGCCGGGCTTGAGCCAGGCGTTCATCACGACCGGCGTCGCCGAGTTGGTGGCCGCGACGACGATGTCGGCGTCCGCCACCGCCTCCTCGGCCGACGCGGCGGCGTGCACCGGCGCGTTGAGCTCCGGACCAAGCTTTGCGCAGAAGGCTTCGAGCTTGTCGCGCTTGCGCGCGAACACGGCGAGCTCCTTCAGCATGCCGACCGCGTTGAGCGCCAGCGCCTGCGTGCGCGCCTGCCGGCCGGTGCCGATCAGCGCGACCTTGCCGGCGCCCGGCGCGCGCCATCTTCTCGGTCGCCACCGCGCTCGCGGCGCCGGTGCGAATCTGGCCGAGCAGATTGGCCTCGATGATCGCGAGCAGACCCTCCTGCTCCGAATAGAGCAGCACGTGAAAGGCCGACGAGCCATAGGACTTCACCGCATAGCGTCGCTGGCGTGCGCGATTCCGCCGCCCATGACGTTGAGACGGCGGTCGCCGAACTCCCAGCGCGTGCGCGGCACGATGTTGCCCTCGTCGCGCGCCTCGCGCCGCGAAGGCGTCGCGCAGCGCCTGGATCGCGGTCGGCATGTCGAGGAATTCGGCGACGTCGTTTTCGTTGAGATAGATCGGCACAGGCACATTCCTTTCAGCGAACTCTTAGACGCTCACGCGAAGCACGCACGAACTGTTGCGAAAGTCGGCGCCACAACGTTCCCTCCCCCCTTGTGGGGGAGGGACAGGGAGAGGGGTGACAGCAAATTCCGAATTCGGAACCACCCCTCTCCCCACCCCTCCCCCACAAGGGGGGAGGGAGCAGGCCGAGTTCGCCGCACGCCAGGTGCCCTCTCGCGCAGCTCAAGTAAACTCCGGCAGCTCCTTCAGATAATGCTTCGCCATCGCGGGCCGGAATTTCTCCATGATGGCGCGGTTGAGCTCGACCGGCGGCTTCTGGTCGGCCGGCAGCATCGGCTTGTATTCGACGCCGCCAAGCTCCTCCTTGAAGGTGCGCTTGGCCTCCGCGACCAGCTCCGGGTTCGGCAAAGCACTCCGATGACCGCCGCCGCGAACGCCTTGGCGCCCGCGACCGCGCCCTTGTGGGCGATCGAAGTGCGCCAGCGCCACGCCCGCGCGCCCAGTGGTGGGAATTGATGTTGGGAACGTTGGACGGGAAAATAGAACTTCGCCATCGGCACCTTCCAGGAGATGTCGCCGGCGTCGTTCGCCGACGGTCCGCTGCACGGCCGGTCCCTTCAGCGCCTTGATCGTCGCGCTTGAGCCCTTCGACCTTGACCTTGGCCTTGTGCCTGCAGGTGCGCGCGAGCGCCGTCCTCCTCCTCGGTCCAGTCCGGCATGCCGACGACCTCGATCTTCGCGCTGCACGAGCTCGGCGAGCGTGCGGTTGCCGCGCACCGGCCACACCGCGCTGAGCACGTCGACCTCGTACGTCGTGTTGGTCATCAGCGCCGCGCCCTGCGCGATCTTCTTGGCCTGCTCGAACAGCTTCGTGTGCGCCCTCCGCGGTGAGGTCGCGGAAGAACCACCAGACCGCGGCGGTGCGCGGGATCACGTTGGGCTGGTCGCCGCCGTTGGTGATGACGCGATGCGCCCGCATCGTCGGGCTGCATGTGCTCGCGATACTGCGCCATGCCGCATGTCCATCAGCACGACGCCGTCGAGCGCGTCGCGGCCCTTCCAGGGCGAGATGCCGGCATGCGCGGTCTCGCCATGGAAGGTGAAGGTCGCCGAGATCAGCGCCGATTGCAGCAGGCCGTAGCTCGACGAGAACTCGGCGCCGATGTGATCGTGGAACGCGACGTCGACGTCGTCGAACCAGCCGTCGCGCACGAAATAGGGCCGGCTGACGAGCTGCTCCTCGGCCGGCGCGCCGAACACCTTGAGCGTGCCCTTGAGGCCGAAGCTGCTCCATCGCCTGCCTTGGCGGCGAGCGCGGTCGCGACCAGCACGGCGCGCGTTGACGTTGTGGCCTTCGCAATGGCCGGGCGCGCCTTCGACGATGAAGCTGCTGCTCGGCGCACGCCGGCGGCCTGCGAATTGTCCGGGCAGCTGTCGTATTCGGTGTGGATCGCGACCACCGGATGCCCGGAGCCGTAGGTCGCGCAGAAGCCGGTCGGAAAGCCCGCGATGCCGCGCTCGACCTTGAAGCCGCCCTTCTCCAGCAGGCCGGTCATCAGCTTGGCGGTCTCGAACTCCTGCATGCCGAGCTCGCCGAAATAGAAGATGCTGTCGCCGAGCAGCGCGATGGCGCGCGCATTGCGATCGATGGAGTCGAACAAGAAGGATTGCTCGGGCGTGAGATTTCCGCGGCTGGTCATGAGCAACTGCCGTCTACCGTGTGAACTCGCTCTCCTTCGTCATGCCCGGCCTTGTGCCGGGCATCCACGTCTTTCTTCACTGTATTCAGAAAGCAAGACGTGGATGGCCGGGACAAGCCCGGCCATGACGGCGGATAGGCATTAGCCCAAGTTCTTCTTCAGGAACGCGAAGACCTTGTTCCAGCCGTCGAGCGCCTGCTCGGGCCGGTGCGAGGGCCGCAAAGTGTTGAAGAACGCATGCCCGCAGCCGTCGTAGCGGTGGAACTCGTAGGTCTTGCCGAGCGTCTTGAGCACCTCCTCGGTCTTATTGACGTGCTCGCGGCTCGGGTTCTGGTCATCGTTGCCGAAGATGCCGATCATCGGAGCCGTCAGCTTCTCGGTCAGGTCGATCGGCGCGACCGGCCGCTTGGCGTCGAGCAGCTTCGGGTCGCTCGACCACCACATTGCCGCCCCAGCAGTCCACCACCGCGTCGATGCCCGGACAGGCTGCAACCCGCGAGATAAGCGTGGCGCCCGCCCGAGCAGAAGCCGATCACGCCGACCTTGCCGCTGGCATTGGGCTGCGCGCGCAGATAGGCGATCGAGCCCGCCACGTCGCCCATCACCTGGGCGTCCGGGACGCCGCCAGCACCACGCACCCGCGCCCCGATGTCGTCGGGGCTGCCGGGACCGTCGCGGAAATAGAGATGCGGCGCGATCGCCGCATAGCCGTGATGGGCGAACTTGCGCGCCACCTCGATGATCCACTCGTCCCAGCCGGGCAGATGCATGATCACCACGATGCCGGGCACCTTGCCGGCGCGCGTCGGCCGCGCGTAATAGGCCTCGCCGCTGTCGCCATTGTGGCGCCTTGAAAGACACGACCTCCGCCTGCAGACCTTCGTACGACATTGCTGTTCCACGCCCCTCGTTATTTGTCGGGATAGGGGCGACAATACCATGAGCCATGCGCTCGTAAATGACGCGGCAGGACCGATCGGGTACACCCCAAACGCAAGCAAAGCAGCGAGCCTCAACGGGCGCAAGCGCGGTTTTCCTATTTGCAACATGAGCACGCAAGGCTGCGCTGCAAATCCACTGCGCGATGTCATCGCTCGCAATAGCGAGACACCATCAGCCGAGAACTTCCACAACACGCACGCTTGATCCGGAGGATCGTCGCCAACACTGCTTCAGCAGCAGCGCTTGGTACGCTTCTTGCCTGTGAATTGGCGATCGGCCGAACCGTTGCTGTACTCGGAGAGTGCGTATGTCGGGCCATTCAAGCGGCGAGCCCCCAGTCTTGGTCATCACTGGCGCGCACCCCAAGCTCTACAACCGTGACCTCGCTCCGACTGCGCCAGAAGGACGAAGCTGGGGCGCCTTCAGCATATTCGCGATGTGGATGTCCGACGTGCACTCCGTCGGCGGCTACACGTTTGCCGCCAGCCTGTTCTTCCTCGGCCTGACCGGATGGCAGGTGCTGCTCTCGATGACGGTCGGCATCCTGGCCGTCTACGTCCTGATGAACCTGATCGGCCGGCCGTCGCAGCGCTACGGCATTCCCTATCCGGTCGTGGCGCGCATCGCTTCGGCGTCATGGGCGCCAACCTCGCCGCGGTCGTGCGCGGCATCGTCGGTATCGTCTGGTACGGCGTGCAGACCTACTTCGCCTCCAAGGCGGTGCAGGTCCTGGCGGTCACCTTGCTGCCCGTCGGCCGCCGACTGACGCACAATTGCATTTCTGGGCCTGTCCTCGCTCGGCTGGTTCAGCTTCCTGTTCATGTGGTTCTTTCAGCTCGTGATCTTCCTCAGCGGCATGGAGACGATCCGCAAGTTCATCGATTTCTGCGGACCGGTGGTCTATGTCGTGATGTTCGCGCTGGCGATCTGGATGCTGTCGCAGACCGGCTTTTCCAGCCTCAACCTGCAGCTGCAGCCCGCCCGCGGCGAGCAAGCGTCGCGACGGTCGGCCTGATGGCCAATGCGGCGATGCTGATCATCGCCTACTTCGCGCGCCCTGCTGCTCAACTTCGGCGACTTTGCGCGCTTCGCCGAGAGCGAGCAGGCGATGAAGATCGGCAACTTCCTCGGCCTGCCAGTCAATTTCCTCGTGTTCTCGATCATCACCGTCATCGTCACCGCCGGGACGCTGCAGGTGTTCGGCGAGGCGATCATGGACCCGGTCCTGATCGTCGAGAAGATCGGCAATCCCGTCGTCGTCATCGTCGGCTCGGTCACCTTCATCGTCGCGACGATGGGCATCAACATCGTCGCCAACTTCGTCTCGCCAGCCTATGACATCGCCAACCTCTATCCCGAGAAGGTCGAACTTCCGGCTGGGCGGGCTGATCACCTCGATCCTCTCGGTGCTGGTCTGCCCGTGGCTGTTCGTTGCGAGCCCGCAGGCGATCACGCTGTTTGTCAGCATCTTCGGCGCCGCCCTGGGTCCGCTGTTCGGGATCATCATCGCCGACTATTACCTGGTGAAGCGGCAGCAGCGTCGCGGTCGAACGACCTCTACACCCTGTCGCCGGCAGGCTCGTACCTCTACGACGGCGGCTGGAATCGCAACGCCGTTGTTGCGCTCGCGCTGTCGGCATTGTTGTCCATCGGGCTCGCCCTTGCCGGCGCCTACGATCTCATCCTCAACGTCGGCGACTGGGGCTGGCTGATCGGCGCAGGTGCAGCTGCGCTGCTCTATCGCGCGCTCTCCGGCCGCTCGCTGCGAGCCGCCGAGATCACGCTCGCCAGCTCTAGCTGACCACAAGGAAAGGACCGAACATGTCGAAGATCGATCGCAGACGCCTGCTTGGTGCAGCGCCCTCGCTGCTCGCGTTCGCGGCGCTGATGCGGCCTGCGAACGCCGCCGGTTCGCCCGGATTGACGACCCACATGCTCGACACCGCAAGCGGCATCCCGGCCGCCGGCGTCAAGATCGAGTTCTCCGTGCTCGACGGCGACACCTACCGCTTGATCCACACCGCCGTGACGAACGCCGACGGCCGCACCGACGAGCCGCTGTTGACCGCCCAGACCATGAAGGTTGGGCAGTATCAGATCGTTTTCTATATCGCGGAGTATTTCACCAAGCGCGGGACCGCGCTTCCCAAGCCGCCGTTCCTCGAGAAGGCCGTCATCCAGTTCGGTATTTCCGATGCCACCTTGCACTATCACGTTCCCGTGCTGGCATCGCCCTGGAGCTTCACGACCTATCGCGGCAGCTAGGTATCGATCGTTGTGAGTGAGACCGGGAGGTTGACCATGCCAATTCGCTTCAAGACCGTGGCGTTCGCACTCGTCGCTGGCGGAATGATTTGTGCCACGGGCCCCGCCGTCGCCGAGCCCGACATGGCGGCCATCAGCAAGATGGAACGCGAAGCCTTCGTACAGAAATTCGGCGGCATCTTCGAGAACTCGCCCTGGGTCGCCGAGAAAGCCTGGGACAAGCGGCCGTTCACCAGCGTCGACGAGATGCATGCCGCGATGGTGATCGTCGCCCGATATGCGCCCGCCCCAAAACAGATCGCGCTGCTGCAGGCGCATCCCGACCTCGCCGGTAAGGAAGCGCAGGCCGGCACCATGACCACGTCGTCGGTGAGCGAGCAGGCCAGCGCAGGCCTCAATGCGCTCAGCAAGGAGGAATTCAAGAAGATCACCGACCTCAACGCCGCCTACAAAGAGAAATTCGGCTTTCCCTTCATCATCGCGGTGCGGATGCACACCAAGGAAGGCATCTTCTTCGAGTTCGAGCGCCGGCTGAAGAACGACACCCCGACGGAATTCGCCAATGACCTGCAGAACGTCTATGCGATCACCCGGCTGAGGCTGGACAAGCTGCTGGGCGACTAGCCGCCACCTGAGCGAGCCCCTGCACGAGCAGAACTGGATCGATCCCGAAACGTCGCCGCCTGAAGCCGGATTAGAAAAAGCACTCGGTTAACGCCGCTCCGGACGCCTCGGTGCCTAAAACCGCGCGCGATGAGCGCGACCGGCACAACCTCCACCCGCAGACCTTGCTACGAGACCGCTCCGCCCCCGTCGTTGCTGGAACGATGGGGCGGGAATATCATGGGCTTGGCAGCCTTTGACGAGGCTGCGGAGACGGTCGAATGAGCGAATTCAAGAGCCCGGCGCTCAAGGGCGCCACCAGCGTGCGCTATGCCGCCCCGCGGCCGGTCAAGCCCAGCGGTATCCTGCATTTCACACTGAGCGTGACCGACCTCGACCGCGCGCGGCGCTTCTACGAGGAGGTCGTGGGCGCAACCTTCTGGCGGCAGAACGACAGCACCGTGTTCATGCGCTGCGGCGAGCAATATTTCGTGCTCTCGCGCACCGGCTATCACACGCCGCCGAACCGCGGACGGGATTCGCTGATCCACCACGCCTTCATGTTCAACGGCGAGGATTTCGACGCCGCGCTTGCCAACGCCGAAGCCAAGGGCGTCGAGGTGCTGCTCTATGAGGATAAAGGCCACCGCAGCTTCTCAGGCCGCCACGCCTATTTCCACGATCCCGACGGCAACGCGATCGAGTTCATCGACTTCCAGGGCACTGGCGATACGACGGCGCCCGACTATCAGGGCCGCGAGCGCCGGCGCGCCCAATCGCATCTCGCCGAGACCAAATCGCAAGGGTGACGCCGTGCTGAGACAAGAACAGAACGATCTCCTCACCCAGACCGGTCCCGGCACCCCGATGGGCCGGCTGTTCCGCAGCTACTGGCTGCCGGCGCTGCTGGCGAGCGAGCTGCCTGAGAACGAATGCCCGCCGGTGCGGGTGAAGCTCCTGTCCGAGCGGCTGCTGGCCTGGCGCGACACGCAGGGGCGCTATTCGCTGATCGACGAATTCTGCGCCCATCGCGGCACCTCGCTGTGGGTCGGCCGCAACGAGGAGGACGGGCTGCGCTGCCCCTATCACGGCTGGAAATACGACTGGACCGGCCAGTGCATCGACGTGCCATCGGAGCCGCCGGAATCGGGCTTCTGCCAGAAGATCAAGCTCAAGTCCTATCCGCTGGTGAAGCGCGGCGACGTGCTGTGGACCTATATGGGTCCGCCAGAGCAGCAGCCGCCGCTGCCCGAGTTCGAATTCGCCACCGTGCCGCCGGAGCAGACCTACATCTCCAAGCGGCTGCAGGAATGCAACTGGCTGCAGGCGCTCGAAGGCGGCATCGATTCCAGCCACACCTCATGGCTGCATCGCGGCGAGCTCGAGATCGATCCGCTGCACCGTGGCTCGAAGGGCAATCAGTACAATCTCGACGATGCACGGCCCCACTTCGAGGTCGTCGAGAGCCCGGGCGGGCTGCTGATCGGCGCGCGCCGCAACGCCGAGGGCGGCAAGTACTACTGGCGCATCACGCAGTGGATCATGCCTTGCATCACCATGATCGCACCGCGCGCCGATCATCCGGCCGGCGGCCATTTCTGGATTCCCATCGACGACGAGAACTGCTGGGTGTGGAACTGGGACTATCATGCAGTGCGTCCGCTCAGCGAGGCGGAGGTCACGGCGATGAAGAACGGCGCCGGCCGTCATGTGATCTATGAAGAAGGCGGCTGGCGCGCGCACAACAACAAGGACAACGACTATCTGATCGACCGCGCCGCCCAAAAGGCTGGCATCACCTACAGCGGCATCGCGGGTTTTGCGATGCAGGACTCCGGCATTCAGGAGCTGATGGGTCCGATCGTCGATCGCACCAAGGAGAACCTGGTCTCGACCGACAACGGCATCATCATGGCGCGTCATCGCCTGATGCGTGCTGTCAAGGCCCTGGTCGAGAAAGGCGAAGCACCGCCCGGCGTCGAGCCCGCGCATCAGCGCGTGCGCGCGGCCGCGATCGTGCTGCCAGCCGACGCGGTGTACAAGGATGCGGCTCGCGACGAGCTCAAGGTGCGCCCGGGTCTCTCTCATGCGCGCGTGTAGGACGAGAGCACGATGACACAAGCCATGAACCGTTGGAGCCTCGGCACAGCTGCCACCATTCTGCTCCTTGGCCTCAGCATTGACGCGCAGGCGCAGACTTTCCCCGACAAGCCGATCAAGATCATCGTGCCGGCCGCGGCTGGCGGCCCAACCGACGTGCCGGCGCGGCTTGCCTCGCAGATACTGCCGCCGCGGCTTAACCAGCCGATCGTGATCGAGAACCGCCCGGGCGCGGGCGGTGCGATCGGAGCCAAAGCGGTCGCGAGTGCGGCACCTGACGGCTATACGCTCATGGCCGGCAACACCAGCGTGTTCGCGGTAATTCCGGCGGTCTCCGCCAGCGCCGGTTACGATCCGATCAAGGATTTCGCGCCGGTCGCCAAGGTGTCGGAAAGCTTCCAGATCCTAGTGGTGCGCCCGTCGTTCCCGGCCAACACGCTCAGAGAGTTCATCGACTACGCCAAGGCCAATCCGGGCAAGCTCAACTATGCTCACACGGGTCTTGGTGGCCTGCCGCATCTCACCGCCGAATTGTTCAAGTCGCGCACCGGCGTCGACGTCGTCGGGGTGTCTTATCGCAGCGGCGGGGAGTCGGTGACGGCGGTGCTGAGCGATGCAGTGCATTTCACCTTCGAGAGCATCACCATCCTGTTGCCGCTCATTCGCGAAGGCAAGCTGCGCGCGCTCGGAGTGACGAGCCGCACGCGTTCGCCGCTCGCGCCTGATCTTACGACGATTGCCGAGTTTGGCGTGCCCGACTACGAAGTGCTGACCTTCAACGGCATCGTGGCGCCCGCGCGCACGCCCGCCGCGATCGTCAATCGTCTCAACGCGGCGATCAACGAGGGGCTGCGCACTGAAGAGATGCAGACCACCATCACGCGGCTTGGCGCAGTGACCAATCCGGGCTCGCCTGCGGAGTTCGGCACCTTCATCGCGTCGCAGTTCGAGAAATGGACTGCGGTCGGCAAAGCCGCCAATGTGAAGATCGATTAAGAGAGGGCCCTCTCCACTGTCGTCCCCGCGCAGGCGGGGACCCATACGCCGCAGCCAAGCGATGTGGCACCACGGATGACAGATTGAAACATCGGTGGTTATGGGTCCCCGCCTTCGCGGGGACGACAACAGAGACGGCGGAAGGAACGTAAAAGGAAGAAGACAGATGGCCAAGATCGTGCTCGGGCTCGGAACATCCCACACGCCCATGCTGCTCGCCTCCGACGAGACACTGCAGCGCTTCGTCGAGACCGATCAGAATATCAAGCATCGTGACAAGGAAGGCCGCCCCGTCACTTACGGCGATCTGCTTGAGATAGCCGATCCCAAGCTCGCCCACATGGTGGCGCCCGAGCACCTGGTCGAGCGCCAGAACATCGCGCGCGCCGGGATCAAGCACGTGGCGCAGGCGCTCGCCAGCGCCAAGATCGATGCGCTGATCGTGATCGGAGACGACCAGAACGAGAGCTACAAGGAGGACTGCCGGCCGGTATTCGCGATCTATTACGGCGACACGATCCGCAACAGCAACGAGCAGCACGAAGAATATCGCAAGCGCTTTCCCGAATGGTACGTGCAGAACCGGCAAGCGTTCTTCGAGGACGAAGGCCCGCGCGATTATCCGGTGCACGCCGGGCTCGCGATGCACATGATCGACCAGCTGATGGAGGAAGGCTTCGACATCGGCGCCTCGAAGTGCCTGCCGGAGGGCGAAGGCGAAGGCCACGCCATTGCCTACGTGCACCGCCGCGTGATGGATCCGACGAAGCCGGTCGCGGCCGTGCCGATCTTCGTCAATACGTACTTCCCGCCCAACCAGCCGCGGCCGCGCCGCTGCTACGAGTTCGGCCAGGCCATCCGCAAAGTGGTGGAAAGTTATAACGAGAACCTGCGCGTCGGCGTGCTTGCCTCGGGCGGCCTGAGCCACTTCCTGGTCGACGAGGATTTCGACCGCGCGATCCTCAAGGCCTGCGCCGATAAGGACGCACAGTTCCTCAAGACGCTGCCGCGCAACAAGCTGCATGCCGGATCGTCTGAGATCCTGAACTGGGTGGCGGTCGCAGGCACGGTCGAGCATCTCGACCTCAACTGGTTCGAATATGTGCCTGGTTACCGAACGCCTGCCGGAACCGGAACCGGCTTGAGCTTCGCGACCTGGGCTTAGGCCACGCTGGTAGGATGGGTTGAGCTCTTGCGAAACCCATCGTCGGAACCGATTCAGCCCCATGATGGGTTTCGCCATGGTGCGTCGAAAGACGCGCGTAACGCGCTTATGGCTCAACCCATCCTACGACGCTGAGCTTGGCGTAAACGGGGTGTAAAGTCGCGCCAGGTCCCCGCTTTCGCAACGACGATAGCAAGCCTATAAGGAGCCTCTGAGATCACAGCGCCCGACAATGAGGAGGATCCCCATGGCTCGCATCGTGCACATCGCACTCAAGGTCGAGGACCTGGAAAAGTCCACCAAGTTCTACGAGGACGTCTTCGGCATCTACCAGCTCAAGACCGGTCATGCGCGCGGCCACACCTCGCGCCACATGACCGAAGGCACCATCGATCTCGCACTGATGACCTACGACAGCGAGGACGAGCCGGAGGCGAAGCTCTCGGGGCCCGGGCCCTGCATCCATCACTTCGGCATCGAGGTCGAGGATCGCGATGCGATGAGCAGCGCTATCGAGCAGAGCGGCGGCTCGATCTTCTCCGACAAGGAGGAAGGCGCACTCAAGTTCCGCGCGCCCGACGGCTGCATGGCGGAGCTCGTCGAACGTTGGCCGCTACAAGTTGCGCGAGCGCAGCCCCAAGGCGCGCATCGTGCATCTGGCGCTGAAGGTGGACGACATCGAGAAGGCCACAAAGTTCTACACGGACCTGTTCGGCTTCAAGGTGCGCGGCACCTCGCAGCATGGCGATCACGTCTCCCGCCATCTGACCGACGGCAATCTCGACATCGCGCTGATGAAGTGGGACCGCGATGACCGCGAGGGCGCCATGCTCGCCGGCACCGGCCCGTGCATCCATCACTGGGGCCTCGAGGTCGCCGATCGCGAGGCGTTCGCTGAGGTCATCAAGAAGCACGGCGGCGAGATCCTGTCGAAGCCCGGCGCCCCGACGCTGCGCTTCCGCGCGCCCGACCGCACCATAGTCGAGTGCATCGAGCCGGGCCGCTATCAGACTGTCGGTAGCGCACCCGCGGCAGCGCACGCCTAAAGCGCCGCACGCTTAGTTTGAGGGGCTTGACCGGGCGAACGGGCGCGCCGAAAGTTCGGCCGCATCCAGCGCGCGGGCAAGCCTGCGCGCCCTCCCTTCAAGCCCCTAAAGGCCCGCATGAAGCTTCAGCTCAGTCTCGCCATCGCGTCCAATCCGCGGTCCTGGCCGATCCTCGACGGCACCGTGAAGCCCGACGGCATCGACCTCGTCCCCACCATCCTGCACCCATCAGAGATGTTTTGGCGGCAGCTGCGCTTCGCCGACTTCGACGTGTCGGAGATGTCGGTCTCATCACTGATGATGGCGCGCGCGAGCGGCGACGAGCGCTGGGTCGGGATGCCCATCTTCACGACCCGGAAATTCTTCCACACCGAGATCCTGGTGCGCCGCGACTCCAAGATCGAGAAGGCCGCCGACCTCAAAGGCCGGCGTGTCGGCGTGCCCGAATATCAGCAGACCGCGGCGCTCTGGACGCGCGGCGTGCTGCAGCACGAGTTCGGCGTCAACCAGACCGAGATGGAATTCTGGATGGAGCGGGTGCCGACCCACAGCCACGCCGGCGGCACGGGCTTCAAGCCACCGCCCGGCGTTACCATTCACCAGATTCCGATCGAGAAAAGCATCGGCTCGATGACGGTCTCGGGCGAGCTTGAAGCGGTCATTCATTACATCCGGCACGACAACCTGGTCGACCGCAGCAAGATCGATCTGAACAACCATCCGGATGTGAAGACGCTGTTCCCCGATCCGATCGCGGAAGGCGTGCGCTTCTTTCGCAAGACCTCGATCTATCCGATCAACCACGGCATGGTGGTGCGGCGGGAGATCGCCGAGAAGCATCCATGGGTGGTGCTCAACCTGCTCAAGGCTTTCGACAAGGCCGCCGCGATCGCGGACGCGCAGCGCATGGAGCATGCCGACTACCATGTCGCCTCCGGCGCGATCTCGCAGGAGGCCGCCAAGGCGCTTCGCGAGCCGGTGCTGCGTCATGGCATCAAGGCCAACCGGCTGATCCTGGAAACCGCCGCGCAGTATTCGCTCGAGCAGGGACTCACGCCGCGGCTAATGCGACTCGACGAGATATTCGCCAAGAGCGCGATGGATCAGTAGCGCGGCCATCCATGCGGGCAAGGGAGTAGCGCTGTGTACGGATCGTTCCGTGTTCTGATTCTGACGGCCGTGGCGATGGCAGCTGCGGCCGCATCTGCAGCCGCCCAGGACTACAGCCACGGCCGTCGCCTGTTCCTGGAGAAGGCCGACTGCCAATACTGCCACGGCTGGGCCGGCGACGGCGCCGGTGGCGGCCAGTCACCGGGCGGCGCCGCCAATCTGCGCAAGAGCCAGCTCGACCGTGCCAACCTGATCACCGTCATTCGCTGCGGCATCCCCGGCACCGCCATGCCCCACTTCGAGGAGGAAGCCTACAGCGACCAGCGCTGCTACGGCATGACCGAGGCCGAGCTCGGCAGCCGCACGCCGCCGTTGCCGCCCTCGACCACGCTGCCGCGGCGGGACATCGAGGTCATCGCCGACTATCTGCTCGCCAAGGTCATCGGGCGCGGGGCGGTTACACGCGAGGAGTGCTTCGAGACGCTGGGCGAGCGCGTGCGCTCGTGCAGTGAGCTTCCCGCCGCGCAGTGATCAATGCCTGACCCCATCCGCCTCGACGGCAAGGTTGCGATCGTCACCGGCGCGGCGCGCGGGCTCGGTCGCGCCATGGCCGAAGGCCTCCTTCACGCCGGCGCAAACGTGATGTTCACCGATATCGCCGCAGATGCACTCGACCGCACCGGCGCTGCCGCAACGATTGCGGGCGACATCACGGTGCAGGCCGATTGCGAGCGCATCGTCGCCGAGACAGTGAAACGCTTCGGCGCCTTGCACGTGCTGGTCAACAATGCCGGCAAAGGCCCTGCGCTGCTCGAAGCCTCGCCGCGCACAACGTCGCTGAAATTCTGGGAGGCCGATCCCGACATCTGGCGCGCGATCATCGACACTAATATCAACGGCACCTTCCTGATGGCGCGCACCGCCGCGCCGGTGCTGGTCAAGGCGGGCTGGGGCCGCATCGTCAACGTCACCACCAGCCTGCCCACCATGCAGCGCCGCCAGAACTCGCCCTATGGCGTCAGCAAGGCGGCGATCGAAACCGAGACGCTGATCTGGTCGAAAGACCTCGACGGCACCGGCGTGACCGTCAACTCGCTCATTCCTGGCGGGGCCGCCGATACCCAATTCGTGCACATGGCCTCGCGCAAGGAGCTCGCCGCCATCGGCCGCGCGCTGCTGCCACCCTCCGTGATGGTCGCACCGATCGTATGGCTCGCCTCACCGCTCTCCGACGGAGTCACCGGCGCGCGTTTCGTCGGCAAGCTCTGGGACGAAAGCCTGCCGCCAAATGACGCTGCCGCCAAGGCGCGCGAGCCATCAGTGCTGCTGCCGGTGCCGCCGGAGGTGCGGTAGGCTCTCGCAACGCTGAACAGACGGGAGGACGACAATGACATTTCACCACGCAGCCGCCGCGCTGCTCTGCAGCCTGGCCATCATCCATGCGGCCGGCGCGCAACCGGTGGAGCAGTTCTATCAGGGACGCACCGTCACGCTCGTCATCCCGACCGCGACCGGCGGTATCAATGATCTCTCCGGCCGCCTTGTGGCGCGGCACATCGGCCGTTTCATTCCGGGCCAGCCTACGGTCACGCCACAGAACCGGCCCGCCAATGGCGGTCTTGGCCTGCTCAACGATTTCGCCACAAGCGCGCCACGCGACGGCTCAGTGATCGCGGTCATCCAGCGCGCGGTCCCGCTCCTCTCGATCCAGGGCGATCCACAAGCGAAATTCGACCCGCAGGCATTCGCCTGGATCGGCAGCCTCTCTTCGTTCGCGGACGACGCCTACATGCTGATCGTGAACGCCACCCATCCGGCGAGAAGCGTGGACGATCTGAAAAAGCCCGGCATCACGGCTCGGATCGGCGCGGACATTCCTGGCAACACCAATCTGACGTTTGCGCTGATCCCCAAGATCGCGTTCGGTCTCAATCTCACGGTCGTCGACGGCTATGTCGGGGCTGCCGCACTGTCGGAAGCGCAGCGCAAGAACGAGGTCGACGGCCAGGTGATCGGGCTCGTGTCGATCAGCGCCAACCAGTCGGCGATGTGGACCAGCAAGTCGGTGCGTCCGCTCATCCAGTTCGGCCGCACGACGCGGCATCCGCAACTGCCCGATGTGCCCACCGGGCGCGAGCTGACCCGCGATCCGAAGGTGCTTGCGCTCCTGGAATTTGCCGAGCTGCCATTCTTCATGGCGCTGCCGTTCGTCGCGCCGGCGGGCCTGCCGCCAGATCGCGCGGCAGCGCTGCAGAAAGCCTTCATGGCGATGTGCCAGGATCCGGCGTTTCTCGAGGATGCCAGAAAGGCGAAGCTCGACATCAGCCCGATCGATGGCGAAGCAGTGCGAGCGCTGCTGACGAAGGCTGCTGCAACGCCAAAAGATGTCGTGACGTACTACAACGAGATCAGTGCATTGAAGAAGTAAGACCTTGCACCTTGCTCGGATGTCGTCCCCGCGAAAGCGGGGACCCAGTACTCGAGAGCGATTGTTGTAGTACTCAGGAAAATCTTTCGGTTCAGTGTTTACTGGGTCCCCGCTTGCGCGGGGACGACGATCCACTTGCAGGTTCAGTGCCGTCCGTGCTCACCCGCCGCATCGGCCCGGCGTGTGTTCGGCTCTACGACCACCGCCGGCGCCGACACCTCGGAGCCAGTGACAATCACTTGCCCGATCATGAATGGATGCGGCGTGCAGATGAACGAATAGGTGCCGGGCTTGTTGAATGTCACGCTGGCAACCTCGCCTTGCTTGAGCATGCCAGTGTCCCAGCCACCCGCATCGGCGCCGGCAGCGTTGTGTGGCTGCGCTCCGGAGTTGGTGAAGCTCACTTTCGTGCCGGTACTTACGGTGATCCGCGACGGACTGAACGCATAGTCGACCATCTTGACCGCGTTGGTGCTTTCGATCGGCACCTCGCCTTTGCGCAAGCCCGCAAAATTGAATGAGGGTCCGGTCGGAGGTGGCGGCGGGACGGCGAGTTGCGCGATAGCGTGATTGGGATTGCCGCCGAGCGAGTACACCCAGAGCATGTCGCCGTTGCTGGACGCCGTCTGCGTCGACAAGCCGCCGACCGCGATCGCCACATATTGCTGGCCGTCGATCTCGTAGGTGATAGCGGGCGCATCCGCGCCAGCGCCGGTCTGCCACTGCCACAGCACCTCGCCATTGGCCGCATCCAGCGCCTGGAACTGGCCGTCGGGCTCGCCGTGAAACAGAAGACCGCTCGCAGTCGCGAGCGTGCCGCTGCCTTGCCCGATCGAATAGGGCGTCTGCTTCTGCCAGACGATCTTGTTGGTGCGTGAATCGATTGCGGTGAGCGTGCCGGAATATTTCGCACCGAACGCGGGCGGCGCGACCCTGCCGCTGCCGGGCGCGATCCAGCTCGTCGGCCGCACCGCCGCCGTCACGTAGAAGTGGCCGGTCCGCGGGCTGTAGGACATCGGCGCCCAGTTCACGCCGCCGTTCGGGCCCGGCACCAGCAACACCGGCACGTCCCAGGTCTGCTCGAAGATGCACTTGCTCACCCAGCCTTCAAGCGGCGGCGCGCACTGTGGAATGACCGCGTCGCCGACCGGGAACGGCTGCGTCGCCGCCGAATTGCGTGCGCGGCTCCTGGTCCACTGGCTTGTCCACGATCCCGATCAACGGCTTGCCGTTGGTGCGATCGAGCATGTAGACCCAGCCGGTCTTGCAGGCCTCCGCGATACCCTTGCGTACAACGCCGTTGTAGACCTGATCGAACAGCACCACAGGACTCGGACAGTCGAAGTCCCAGACGTCGTGCCGCACCTGCTGGAAATGCCACGCATAGGTGCCGTCAAGCCGCAGCGCCACGATTGAGGAGCTGAACAGATTGTCGCCGGGCCGATTGGCGCCATTGCCGATCGCATTCGGGCCAGGCTGGCCGGTGCTGAAATAGATGAGGCCGAGATCGGGATCGATCGCCGGCGTCTGCCAGACGGTCGGCGCCGCCCTGCAGATAGGCTTTCGTGCGCGTGGGATCGGGATCGTTCGGCGACGGCCAGGTGTCGCCGCCGAGCTCGCCGGGGCCCGGCACGGTCCAGAAGCGCCACAGCTCCTTGCCGGTTTTCGCATCGAGCGCGGTGAGCTTGCCGCGCACGCCACGGTCGCCGCCCGAGATGCCGGTGTAGATCACGCCATTGTGGTAGAGCGGCGCGCTCACGATCGTGTAGCCGTCCTGCCAGCGGCCGACCGTGGTCTGCCACACGAGATTGCCGGTCTTCGCGTCGAGCGCCACGAAAGTGCCGTCGAGATAGCCGAGAAACACCTTGCCGTCCGCGACCGCGACGCCGCGATTGGCCCAGCCGCAGCAGACCGTGGTGATGTTCTGGTCGATGCCGGAGCGATGCTCCCAGATGAGCGCGCCGGTCCTGGCGTCGAGCGCAAAGACGTCGTCGTTGCCGGTCGCGAAATACATGACGCCGTCCTTCACGATCGGCGTGCCTTCCATCGAATACTTGGTGCCGATCCCCGAGCCGAGGTTAACCATCCAGGCGGCTTTGAGGCTTTTCACGTTCTCGCGGTTGATCTGCGTGAGCGTGGAGTAGCGGGAGTTGCTCCAGTCACCCCCGGTGGTGAGCCATTCCTTGCCGGAGGGTTGGCGCAGATCGGCCTGCGCGAGTGCCAACGAAGGCAGCGCAAATGCCAGCGTGACGATGAAACAAAGCATCCGGTGCATGAACGCCCTCCCTGGAGCAACCGGCACATGGATCGAGCCATATGGATCGAGCCACGGCGGTTTCTTTTTTTGCTTGCATGAGCTTAACGGCGGTCGAAGGCGTGTCAATGCGAGCGCCCGGATGCCGCAGTGCGGACACGACCGTGCGTTGCGGTCGCAGACATGGTGCAGGGTCGCCAGCAGCCTGCTAGAGTCCACTCTGGCATCACCTTTCACTGGAGTACTGCGATGGCGCCGCGCCGAGATTGTTCGCCCGTGTCAAGGCGCGCGTTCATCGCTGCGCTCGCCGGTGCGGCGGCCTGGCCGTCATTTGGTCGCGCGGAAGCACGCTTCCCGAGCAAGACCATGCGTATCATCGTGCCATTCACGCCGGGCGGGTCGAACGACGTGGTGGCGCGCGAGATCGCGAGCGGACTGCAGGCGAACCTCAATCAGCCCGCGGTGGTCGAGAACAAGCCCGGCGGCGGCGGCAACATTGCTTATTCATATGTGGCGAAATCGCCGCCTGACGGGCACACCATGTTGATCGTGCCGGCCTCGTTCACCATCGGCCCGCACCTGTCGCGCAATCCGGGCTATCACCCGGTCAACGATTTTGCGCCGATCAGCCAGGTCGCCGACGTGCCGTTCGTGCTGGTCGTGCCCGCCGCTCTGCCAGCCGGCACAGTGCAGCAGTTCATCGCGCTTGCGAAATCCGCGCCGACCAAGCTGACGTTCGGATCGGTCGGGGTTGGTACGCCGCAGCATCTCGGCGGTGAGCTGTTCAAGATGCATGCCGGTGTCGACCTCATCCATGTCCCGTTCCGCGGTGCGACCGTCGTGATCCCTGATCTCCTCGCCGGCCGGATCGACATGTTCATCGGCGCCATCAATTCGCTGCTGCCGTTGATCCGCGAGGGCGGCCTGCGTGCGATCGCGGCCACGAGTCTCAAACGGATCTCGTCGTTGCCAGACGTGCCGACGATGTCGGAATCGGGTTTTCCGGGCTTCGAGGTCGGCTCCGGCGTGGGTCTCGTGGGGCCCGCACACACGCCGCCTGAGATCATCGATACGCTCCACCGCGAGATCATGAAGACCATCAAGACGACGGGCTTCAACGAGCGCATGGCGGCGATCGGGGTCGACGCTGTTGGCACCACGCCGGCGGAGTTCAGCAAGATCATCAGCGACGACTACGAGAAGTGGGGCAAGGTGGTCGCGGCCGCCGGCATCAAGCCGGAGTGAGGTGCGCGCGGCGCGCTGTCATCAATCGGCAATTTTCGCCCCATACGACAGCACGCACGTCGTTGCACAACGCAAGGGGGCAAGCTCATGACCGAGAGTTCAACGTGGTAATATGCCTCGCCAAGCGGCGGGCGCCGCCGCGGCGATCCTTGCAGTAAAGCTGGCGATCGGCCCGGCGATGGCCGGCAATGCAACACTCAATATGGTGCTGGTGCTCGACGGCCTGCGGCCGGATTCGATCACCGCCGAGGAGACCCCGAACCTGTGGCGGCTGCGCCAGGATGGCGTGAACTTCCTCAACGGGCATTCCGTATTCCCGACGGTCACCCGCGCCAACGCGACCGCGATAGCGACCGGCACCTATCCGAGCCGCAACGGCATCTTCGGCAACACGCTCTATGTTCGCGAGGTCAATCCCAACCACGCATTTCCCAATGACGAGCACCAGAACCTGCTGCGGCTCGACGCCGTCACCAACGGCGGCATGGTGCTCACCGAAAGCCTCGGCGAAATCTTGGCCAAGCGCGGCAAGACACTTGCCGTCGTGAGCTCAGGCTCGACCGGCTCGGCGCTGCTCGCCAACCACCGCGCCCCAAGGGGGTCGGCATCCTGGTGAACGGCTATTGGGAAGCGGGCGTGCGCGTTGCGTTTCCGGATGCCGCCAACGAGGCGATCCTGCGCCGCTTTCCGGCGGCGCCGCCGCGCGGCGGCGCGAAGGATTCCTACGTCGCGCAGGTCAACTGGACGCAGCAGGTGCTGCGCGACTATGTGCTGCCCGACCTCAAGCCTGATGTGATCATCAACTGGCTGACCGAGCCCGATCACCTGCAGCATGCGATCGGCGCCGGTGCGCCGGAGTCGCGCGCGGCCATCCGCAACAATGATCGCGAGGTTGGTCTCCTGCTCGACCGACTGAAGGAACTCGGGGTTGCCGACAAGACCAACATCATCGTGGTGTCGGACCATGGCTTCGGCCATTCCGCCTATGGGGTCGACGTGACCGGCGAGCTGATCAAGGCCGGCCTCAAGGCGGGCCCTGAACTCCGACGACGTGGTGATCGCATCCAGTGGCCAGACCATGGCGCTGCACGTGCGCGATCATGATCCGCAGCGCATCGGCGCAATCGTTCGCTTCCTGCAGCAGCAGCCATGGGCCGGCGTGCTGTTTACGGCCGGCAAGCCGGGCGGGAGCGGCGTGCCCACGGAGGGGCGCGAGACGGGCACTTTCGCGCTCGAGCTCGTTCACCTCGCGCATGCTGGGCGCGGTCCCGACATCGTACTGACGTTTCCCTGGAGCTCAGCCAGAAGCCCCTTCGGCGTGCCGGGCACCGACTACACAGCGGCGCCGAAAACCGGTCCGCTAGAAGGCACGGCCGGCAATCATGGCAGCATGAGCCCCTGGACGGTGCGCAACACCTTCCTGGCCTGGGGCGCCGATTTCAAGAAGGGCGCCACGGTGCGGACGCCCGCGAGCAATGTCGACCTCACGCCGACCCTGCTTTCGCTGATGAACCTCGACAAGGACGCTGATATCAGCCGCTTCGACGGCCGCGCGCTGAACGAGGCCTTTGTCGACGGCCCCGACGAGGAGCAGGTGCCGATTCAAGTGCGCACGCTGTTCGCCGAAACAACTGATGGCGGGTATCGCGCCGCCCTCCAGATCACTGAGCTCGGCCGCCAGCGCTACATCGACAAGAGCTGGCGCATGCGCTGAGGGTGCGCTTTAAACCAACACGTCCGTTGTTTGACTCCGTCATGCCCGGCCTTGTGCCGGACATCCACGTCTTTCTTTGATAACAGCAAGCAAGGCGTGGATGGCCGGGACAAGCCGGACAAGCCCGGCCATGACGCGGAAAGCGGGTCGTTCGACAAGAAAGTCAGTATTACTGCGTGATGCGGCGGATGAGCGTGCTCGCCTTGTCGATCACCTCCCGCGGGAGAGTGTGCAGCGATTGGACCAGCGCGGTCACCTCCGCGCCCGGCGCGACCTTGATGATGAGCTGCGCCTGCTCCGCATCACGCAGGAAATCCCCGTCGGTCACGAGCTTGGCGAATGCTGCACGATAGACATCGGCGACCGCGTCCGGCGTCCCGGGCGGGGCCAGGAACGGCCGCCCGTATTTCTGCCGCGCCACGAACAGCGCCAGCACCCGGCGATTGTCCTCATCCTTGGCGAACTCCGAAGCGAGCGGCACGTCAGAGAGATCGGCGTGACGATCGGCGGTCATCTGCATCAGGATGCGCACCATTTTCTCGCGCAACCAGCTAGCCTTGTTGGCCTTGATGCTCGCCCAATCGTCACCGATCATGCCTTGCACCTCACCGCGCTCCATCGCGAGCGCGATGCCGGCGGTTCCGGAATAGCCGCGCACCAGCTTGGTCTTCGTGCCGATGAGCGCATTGAGGAGCAGCGGCCACACCGTCGTGTCGGAGGCGGGCGCGTTGCTGCCGACCAGGAATTCCTTGCTCAGCAAATCATCCGCGGTCATCAACGGCGTATCGTGCCAGGCCACCGCGACCGCGGTGTAGTCGTTAAGGCTCACGAGCCAGCGCAACGCGCGCGCGTCGAAGCGCGCCTGCGCGTTGCCGAGGAGATTCTCGAACAGCGTCGCACTGGGGATGATCGCGATCGCGGTGCCGTCCTTGGGCGCGACGTTGGCAAGCCAATTGGCTGCGATCAGCGAGCCCGCGCCCGGCATGTTCTGCGGCACCACGGTCGGATTGCCCGGCAGGTAGCGGCCGATGTGGCGCGCGACCATGCGGCCGTAGAGATCGTATCCGCCGCCCGAGGGTGTCGCGATCGCGAGCGTAACGGACTTGCCGGAGAGATCGAGGGATTGAGCGTGCACTGGTGTCGCAAGCGCGCAAGCGAATGCGAAAGCTGCCACGCATCTCGCAAGTGTCGACGCGAATGAACCGTTGGAAGCGGGCCGAGCAGTGCCATGGCGTTCCCTTCCCACTTGTTGGGGAGGGACAGGGAGAGGGGTACAAGATGCCCCTAATCTGTTTTCAATCTGAGCCAACAAAAGCAGCCAACCATCGATCCTGCGCAGGGGACTAGCTTCCCGCTTGGTGCGACCCCTCTCCTTGTCCTCCCCCAACCGAGATGAAATAGTTGTCGGAGGTCACGCCTTTGATCAGCGGCGTGAGCACGTTGTCGGGAACGTAGGTGAAGAACCGCACGTCGTTGTTCTTCAGCGTTTCAACGAAAGTGTCGGACCAGCCCATCGGAAATCCTGACGATCTGTCGCCTTCCCTTATCATGGCGGATGCGCAACAGTAACCCTCGGAAGCGCCAATCTTAGGAGGACCGATGCTCCGCCTGCTCCTTATCATCTGGGCACTGGCCCTCGCCGCCCTGCCCGCGTCAGCACAGACCTTTCCCAGTCGCCCGATCACGCTGGTGGTATCGTTCGCGCCCGGCGGGAGCACCTCGATCGTGGCGCGTGCGGTCGCCGACAAGATGGGGGAAGCGCTCGGCCAGACAGTCGTAGTCGAGAACCGGGCCGGCGGCGGCGGCACGGTCGGAACCCGCCAGGTCGCCAAGAGCCCGCCCGACGGCTATACGCTCCTCCTCGGCTACACCGGCACGCTGGCGATCGCTCCCACGCTCTATCAGAACGCCGGCTACGACCCGCGCAAGGACTTCGCCCCCATCGGCATGATCGGGAATGCCCCCAACTCGCTGGTGGTGCATCCCTCGTTCGCGGCCAAGTCGGTGCCGGAGTTGATTGCCTATGCCAAGGCCAATCCCGGCAAGGTCAGCTACGGTTCCGCCGGCGTCGGCACCATGAGCCACGTGGCCGCCGAATATTTTGCCACGTCGGCCGGCATCAAGCTGACGCACGTGCCCTATCGCGGAACCGGCCCCGCGTTGGCCGACCTCATCGGCGGCCACATCCCGATGGCGCTCGCCCCGATCCCGGCGGCGCACGGGCCGGTCTCGCAAGGCCAGTTGCGCATGCTTGCGGTGACCAGCGCCAAGCGCTCGGGCCTCGAGCCCGACCAGCCCACCGTCGCGGAAGCCGCCGGGCTGCCCGGTTTCGAGGCCTCGCTCTACTACGGCATCGTAGCGCCCGCCGGCACGCCGCGCCCGATCGTCGACCGGCTCAATCAGGCGCTGCGCGAGGCAATCACAAGCGATGAGGTCAAGCGCCGGCTCGTCACCGACGGCGCCGAGATCACGGCCGGCTCGCCCGAGGACTATGCCGCCCACATCGATCTCGACGAGAAGCGCTGGTCGGTGGTGGTGAAGGCCTCCGGCGCCAAAGCGGAGTGAGAATGTGATGTCACACTCTCCCAGACTCTTCGCGGTCGTCGCGGCGCTCTCCGATGTCGTCCCCGCGAAGGCGGGGACCCATAACCACCAGACTTCCCGCGTGCCAGCGGCTGTGCCACATCCCCTCGCTGCGGCGTATGGGTCCCCGCCTTCGCGGGGACGACGGCTGCGAATTGTTTCGGCGCTGTTTGCTGTCTCAGCTATCGCACTGCTTGCCACACTGGTTGCTACACCCACGCACGCGCAAGACTACCCCAACCGTCCCATCACGCTGGTCGTGCCTTACGCGGCGGGCGGTGGCAACGATCTGTTCGCGCGCATCGCCAGCGAGAAGATGTCGAGGACGCTCGGCCAGCAGATCGTGATCGAGAACCGCCCTGGTGCCGGCGGCTCGACAGCGACCCGCGCGGTGGCCAAGGCCGCGCCAGACGGCTACACGCTCGTCATCGGTGGCACCGGCACGCTCGCGGTCAATCCGACGCTCTACCAGAACGTCGGCTACGATCCGCGCAAGGACTTCGCGCCGGTTGGCCTCATTGGTACCAGCGCGCTGGTCGTGCTGGTCAACCCGAACCTGCCGGCTCGCAGCATCCCGGAGCTGATCGCGCTGGCGAAGAAAGAGCCCGGCAAGCTCAACTACGCCTCGGCAGGCGTCGGCAGCGGCATTCATCTCGGCACCGTGCTGTTCGAGATGATGGCGGGCGTCAAGCTCACGCACGTGCCTTATCGCGGCAGCGCGCCCGCGCTCACCGATCTCATTGGAGGGCATGTCTCGATCTATTTCTCGTCGCTGCCGCCCGCGGTCGGGCTCGTCGGCGAAGGCAAGGTGCGCGCACTCGCGGTCACCGGTTCAAAGCGCTCGGAGATCTTCCCCAATCTGCCGACGGTCGCGGAAGGCGGCTTGGCGGGCTTCGAGGCCGTGCTGCACTATGGGATCGTCGCCCCCGCCGGCACGCCGCGTCCGATCATCGACAAGCTTTCGGCCGCGCTGCGCGAGGCGGTCAACGCGCCCGACACCAAGGAGCGCATGGCGAAGGACGGCACCGAGCCGCTCCTTTCGACGCCTGAGGAATACGCCGCCGATATCGACCGCGAGGAGATCAAGTGGTCGGCGGTGGTGAGGCAATCCGGCGCCAAACCGGAGTGAGACTGTCAGATTTGTACGCGAATAGAGCGTTCGTGATGTAACGGGCCGTGCCACATCGTCCCCTCTCCCGCTTGCGGGGGAGGGACAGGGAGGGGGCGGGCAAGTGTGAGAGTGCGATGATGGTTGATTTCCCAAAAGCGCCGGCATGGCAGGTATCAACCAAGCAGCGCAGCCGTGCTGCGCTCGTTGCGCCGCGACATGACTGATGCCGAGAGGATCATTTGGAACGCGATCCGCGCTCATCGGATGCATGGCGTGAGCTTCCGGCGCCAAACGCCGATCGGTCCGTTCATCGTCGATTTCGTTTGTCACTCTGCGCTGGTCATCATCGAGATTGACGGTGGACAACACTACGAGACTGAGAACATCAAGCGTGACGCACGGTGCGGTGCATTCCTCACATCCAAGGGCTACCGGATACTGCGGTTCAACAATCACGAGGTCATGATAAATCGGGAGGGCGTGCTGGAAACAATAGCCACCGCGATCATGGCCTCCCCCTCCCCACCCCTCCCCCGCAAGCGGGGGAGGGAGCAGGCCGTGCCCGTGGCATGGCCCGGGCCAATCGAGAGCTAACCAAAATGAACTTCGACTTCACTGACGAGCAGAGAATGTTCGCCGAATCTGTGCGCAAGTTCGCGCGCGCGGAGCTGGCGCCGGGCGCGCTCAAGCGCGCGCACGATCCGCACTTTCCCTTCGACATTGCCAAGCGCATGCATGCGCAGGGGCTGATGGGCATCACGTTGCCGGAATCTGATGGTGGCGCCGGCGGCACGCTGATGGATGCGGTCATCGCCATCGAGGAAGTCGCCGCTGCCTGCCCGCGTTCGGCCGACGTGGTGCAGTTCGGCAATTTCGGCCCGATCCGCGCCTTCGCGGAATATGCAACGCCCCCGCAGAAGGAGCGCTGGCTCAAGCGTCTCCTTGCAGGTGACATGGTGATCAGTCTCGGCATGAGCGAGCCCGATGCAGGCTCTGCCGTCACCGATCTTGTCACCAGCGCCAGGCAGGACGGCACACACTACGTGATCAATGGCTCCAAGGTGTTCTCGACCTTCAGCCCGGATGCCGAGATCTTTCTCGTCTATCTGCGCTACGGGCCCGGCCTTGGCGGCATCGGCTCGGTCATCGTCGAGCGCGGCACGCCGGGCTTCAGCATTGGAAAGCCATCGAGCTTCATGAGCGGCGAGGAATGGTCGGAGCTGCACTTCGACAATTGCCGCATCCCGGCCGAGAACGTGCTCCTCGGCCCCGGCGGCTTCAAGAAGCAGATCGCGGCGTTCAATGTCGAGCGGCTCGGCAACTCGTCGCGCTCGCTCGCGCTCGGCCGCTACGCCTATGAACGCGCGCGTGAGCACGCGCTGACGCGCGAGCAGTTCGGCCGCCCGCTCTGTGAGTTCCAGGGCCTGCAATGGAAATTCGCCGAGATGGCGATCAAGCTCGACGCCGCGCAGCTCCTGCTCTACCGCGCCGCCACCAATGCGGACCGCGGGCTGCCCTCCGCCTACGAGACCGCGGTCGCGAAAGCGGCCTGCAACCAGGCGGGCTTCGAGGTCGCCAATGACGCCGTGCAGGCGATGGGCGCGCTCGGCTATTCGAGCGAGACGCTGGTCGAATATTGCATGCGGCGCTGCCGCGGCTGGATGATCGCGGGCGGCTCGATCGAGATGCTCAAGAACCGCATCGCCGAGCACGTCTTCGACCGCCGCTTCGACCAGCGCCCGCCACGCGCCAAGCCGCAGGCGGCAGAGTGAGATGTCTTGCACAAACATTTGATGCGTCATGCCCGGCCTTGTGCCGGGCATCCACGTCTTACTTTCTTACCGCAGCAAAGACGTGGATGGCCGGGACAAGCCCGGCCATGACGGCGTGGATAGGCCACGGTCAAACGCCAAAATCACAACCATGACTCAGGCTCAGCCCATCCCTGAGATCCCTGAGCTCGCCCGCTATCTGCTCGCGCCGCGCTCGCTCGCGATCGTCGGGCAGTCGAACGACGCCGGCAAAACCGCCGGCAGGCCGCTGAAATATCTGCGCCAGGCGGGCTACGCAGGCCGCCTCTATCCGATCAATCCGGGTCGCGACACCGTGCTCGGCGAACGTTCCTGGCCGTCGCTCGCCGCGCTGCCTGAAGTGCCCGAGCACGTCTATGTGGTGGCACCGACTGACCCTTCGGTGGAAGCAGTCGCAGAGGCCGGACGGCTTGGCGTCAAAGTCGCCACGCTGTTGGCTGATGGCTTCGCAGAGGCCGGCCCGAAGGGCGACGCGCGCGTCGCCAAGCTGCGTGCGATCTGCGCCGAGACCGGCATTCGCGTGGTCGGCCCCTCAAGCCTCGGCGTCGTCGATCTGCGCTCGAAGGCGCTGATCACCGCCAACGCGGCCTTCGACGAGGCCGAGCTTCCCGCAGGCCGCATCTTCGCGGCCTCGCATTCCGGCAGCATGATTGGGGCGCTGCTCTCACGTGGCAAGGCGCGCGGCATCGGCTTCGCAGGCCTCGTCTCGGTCGGCAACGAGGTCGATCTGTCGCTCGGCGAGATCTGCGCGCTGACGCTCGATGATCCCAGCATCGACGGCTACATGCTGTTCCTCGAAACCATGCGCAACACCGCGGCGCTGCGACGCTTTGCCGTTGCGGCGGCCGAGCGCGGCAAGCCGATTCTCGCCTACAAGCTCGGCCGCTCGGCGGCGGCACGCGAGCTCGCGGTGACGCATACTGGCGCGCTCGCGGGCGAGGATGATATCGCCGACGCCTTCCTCGCCGCCTCCGGCATCGCGCGTGCCGACACGCTCGACGGACTGATCGAAGGCCTGCCGCTCCTCCAGCGCGTGCCGGTCGCAAACACCACGCGCCGCGTGGCAGTCGGTGTGGTCACGACCACGGGCGGCGGCGCCACTACCGCGATCGATCCGCTGGCGATGCGTGGCATCACGATCGCGCCGCCATCCGCCGAAACGCTCGCGCGCCTCAAGGCTGCCGGCATCGACATCAAGCCGGCGCGCCTCGTCGATCTCACGCTGACCGGCACGCGCTACGACGTGATGAAGGCAGCGCTCGACGTTCTCACCACCGCACCAGAGTTCGACCTCATTCTGTGCGTGGTCGGCTCCTCGGCGCGCTTCTATCCGGAGCTTGCGGTGCGGCCGATCGTCGACAGCGCGAGTGCCGGCAAGCCGATCGCGGCCTATCTGGTGCCCGAGGCTCCGCAGGCGTTGGCCATGCTGAGCCGAGCCAGTGTGCCTAACTTCCGCACGCCGGAAGCCTGCGCGGACGCAATCGCTGCGGCGCTGCGACGGCGGGCGCCGATATCGCCTCCGTCATGGCCGGGCTTGTCCCGGCCATCTACGTCTTACTTGTCGAATATGCAGCAAGACGTGGATGCCCGGCACAAGGCCGGGCATGACGACGGAGATGAAGGGCGCCTCATCGACGAACTCGAAGCGTACGGGTTACTCGACAAGCACGGCCTCCCTTGCGCGCCCTCGCTCGCACTGGACGCCGACCTCACCACGGCTCCCGCCCTGCCATTTGCCTATCCGGTTGTTGCCAAGGCCCTCTCCGCGAACCTCGCGCACAAGAGCGATGCCGGCGGAGTCGTGCTCAACATTGCGAATGGCGCCGCGCTTGTGGCGGCCTGTCAGCGCATTCGCGCGAACGTCGCGGCGCATGGCCACAGCATCACGCGCGTGCTGGTGCAGCCGATGATCAGCGGTGTCGGCGAGGTGCTGATCGGCTATCGGGTCGATCCCGATGTGGGCCCGCTGATCATGGTGGCGATGGGCGGCGTCTTCACCGAGATCTATCGCGACCGCAGCCTGCGGCTTGCACCGGTTGATCTCACTGCTGCGCACGAGATGATCGCAGAGGTGCGCGGTCTTGCGACCCTCAAGGGCTTTCGTGGCAAGCCCGCGGGCGATCTCGACGCGCTCGCGCAAGCGATCGTTGTACTGTCTCGGCTGGCCGATGACCCGGCGGTCGTCGAGGCGGAGATTAACCCGTTAATCGTGCGCGCGGCGGGCGACGGCGTCGTGGCGGTCGATGCAGTGGTACGGCTCGGTCGCTAACCGCCTTGCTCGCGCCCCTGACGACAGCGCCATCGTAGTGCGCTAGGTTCAGACCGTTTTCTTGCAAGAGGTGCCCGATGTCCCACGCCGAAGCGCTCCATGTCCGTCACCCCGCCGCCGGGGCCACCGAGGCCATCACGGGCTTTGTCGGTGCGCTCCGCTACGCTTCGCTCAGCGAAGAGGTGCGGCACTATGCGCGCCGGCATCTGTTCGACACGATTGGTGTGATGATCGCGGGGGCGGGCGGCGAGGTCGCGACCCGCGCCGAGGCCGTGCTCGCGGGCGTGCGCCCGGCTGGCAGCGTGCCAGTGCCTGGCCGCGCGCGGCGCGCCGACCTCATTGACGCGGCATTCCTGGGCGGCACCGCCGCGCATGGCATCGAGCTCGATGATGGCTACACCAAGGGCTCGGTGCACCCGGGCTGCACCGTCATCCCCTCGGCGCTCACGGTCGGCTACAGCAAGGGCGCGAGCGGCAAGGACCTGATCGAGGCGGTGGTCGCGGGCTACGAGACTGTCACGGCGATCGGCCGCGCCTGTCATCCGGCGCTGCGGCATCGCGGCTTTCATCCGACCGGCGCAGTGTCGGTGTTCGGCGCCGCAATGACCACCGGCAAACTGCGCGGACACTCCGGGCGCATACTGGCGAACGCGTTGGGCATCGCGGCTTCGAGCTCCGCCGGCCTGTTCGCCTTCGTCAACGGCGGCGCCGACATCAAACGCCTGCATGCCGGCCACGCAGCGCGTGAAGGCGTGCAGGCCGCGTTGCTTGCCGAACAGGGAGTCGAAGGCCCGCCCGGCGTGATCGAGGCGCGCGACGGTTTCATGCAGGCCTTTGCCTATGCGCGGCCCGAGGAGGCGCGGCCGGTCACGCTGCCGCCAGAGGGACCGTTTGGCATGACCGACTGCTACATCAAGCCCAACCCGTGCTGCCGCCATATCCAGCCCGCGACTGAAGCGTTGATTGCGCTGCTCAAGGACGAAGGCATCGCGACCGACGAGGTGAAGCACGTTGCGGTCGAGACCTATCGCATCGCGGCCGAGCATGCGGCGACCGGCTGGGAAGACTTCGCAAGCTCGCAATTGAGCTTCCGCTACCTGATGGCGCTCGCGCTCAAGTTCCGCGCCATCCGCTTCCCGTATTTCGAGGAGGGCGTGCGCCGTGATCCCTCGATCGCAGCGCTCGCGAGCCTGATGGAGATCGCCGCGCCCGCCGAGATCGACCGGCTTTACCCGCGGCTGCGCCCGGCGCGCGTGACCGTGACCACGGCACGCGGCAAGTTCACCCGGCAGGCCGACGAGGCGCTCGGCTCGCGGCTGGTGCCGTTCGACGACGACGGGCTCAAGGGCAAGTTCCTGGAGCTTGTAGCTCCTGTGCACGGCGAGAGCAAGGCGAAGCAACTGATGGCGCAGGTCTGGGCCATCGAGGAGTGCGCCGATGTGCGGCCGCTGATCGAGGCGCTGGCGAAGGCATAGAGTGTTTGTTGATGCCCAAGCGCGTCTTTCTCGTTCACCCCACTCCGCTGGCAATGGCGCCCATCGACGAGGCGTTCAAGACGCTGTGGCCGCAAGCGCAAACCATCAACGTGCTTGACGAGTCGCTTTACAACGACATCCCGCAGGACGGCACGCTGGCGCCCGCGATCTACGATCGCGTCGCGAGCCTCCTTCGCCATTGCGAGCTGAGCGGCGCCGACGGCATCTTGTTTTCCGGCTCGACCTTCGGGCCGGCGGTCGACAAGGCGCGCATCGGCATGCGCGTGCCGGTTCTGCGCGCCGAAGAGGCCATGATGGAGCAGGCGGTAACGCTCGGCGAGCGCATCCTCCTCGTCTGCACCGCCAAGCGTGCCATGCCGGTGGTGCGCGGCACGCTCGACGCCGCCGTGAAGCGCGCCGGCGTCGAGCGCCAGATCACCGAGCTCTGGGTCGAGGGCGCGCGTGACGCCATCACCAGCGGCGACGCTGCTACACACGACAAGCTGATCGCCGCGCAGGTGATGGCAGTCGGAGACTTCGATGTGATCATATTTGGCCAGATTTCCATGGTGCCTTCGCGAACTCCGCTGCCACCCGACATCACGCGGCGAATTGTCACCGGCCCGGAGGCGACCGTTGCGCGCATGCGCGCGTTGATCGATCACTGAGGATACCCGTTGGAAAGCTGGAGCCTGCCCTTGCGCCCACACCGCATCATCCTTCTCACCGCGATCCTGGCCAGTGGCCCGCTCGCGCCGGCGCCCGCGGCTGCGCAGTTCTATCGTGGCAAGCAGATCCAGATCCTGATCGCCGGCACCGCCGGCGGCGGCATCGACATCGGCGCCCGCATCCTCGCGCGTCACCTCGGCAAGTATCTGCCTGGCAATCCGGCGATTGTTCCGCAGCTGATGCCGGGCGCAGGCGGCATCCGCATGCTCGATCACATGATCTCGGTCGCCTCGAAGGATGGCACTGTCATCGGCATCACGCCGCCGGGCCCGATCATCGAGCCCTTGATCGGCAAGCGGCAGGCGTCCTATCGCATGGCGGACTTCGTGGCGATCGGTGCCATGACCAAGGAGGTGAGCCTGTGCATCTCCTGGGGGGCGTCCAAGTTCAAGACCATCGAGGATGCCACCAAGGGCCAGATGGTGGTCGCCGGCACCGGCGCAGGCGCCTCGCCTGACATCTACCCGGTTGTGCTCAACGAGGTGCTGCACACCAATTTCAAGGTCATCACCGGCTATCAGGGCTCGCAGGAGACGATCGTGGCGATCGAGCGCGGCGAGGTCGATGGCCGCTGCGGCTGGGGCTGGTCGAGCCTCAAAAGCACGCGGCCGGACTGGATCCGTGACAAGAAGATCAATTTCCTGCTGCAGCTCGCGCTGACCAAGAGCCCGAACATTCCCGACTCGCCGCTGGTGATGGACCTGGTGAAGGATCAGGCGGACAAGCAGATGCTGACGCTGCTGTTCGGCCCGCTCGCTCTCAACAAGCCGTTCTTCGGCCCGCCCGGAATGGCGCCAGAGCGAACCGCCGAGCTGCGCAAGGCGTTTGCGGATACCATGAGCGACGCCGAGCTGCGCGCCGAGGTGGTGAAGCTCACGGGCGAAGACCTCGAGCCGACACTGGGCGCGAGCGCGCAGAAGCTTCTCGACGACATCTATGCGACGCCAGTCGCAGTCGCGCACAAGCTGCGGGATATTTTGTCGAAGTAGTCACTTCAGTTGCGATGGCACTGTCCTCTCCGCGTCATGGCCGGCTCGTCCCGGCCATCCACGTCTTGCTTGCTGGAAGAAATACGTGGATGCCCGGCACAAGGCCGGGCGTGACACGATGCACGGTCTGTGCATCAACCGAAAAGTTCGAACTCGCTTTTCTCAGTAAACAGCCAGGCGCCCTGGCCTAGTTCCTCTGGAAAAGGCGCCACCAGGAAATCTCCGGCGCGACGCGTGTGCAGGCCGGCGCGAGCGAATATCGCAGCGACCGCGTCAAGCGACGCAACTACGATGCCATAGGCGCCGATGAACGGCAGGCCCGCGATCGCAATCTCAGGCAGCGCGGCTTCGAATGCGGCGCGTGACACAAGCTCGACCCGACCGCGATCGAGCGCAATCATCTGCCCCGAGCGTGTCGGAGTCGCATGACGGCCGGTGAAGCGCGCAAAGCGCGCCGCCGCCTCCTCGACATCGGGCACCACGATCACGACGCTCGCCAGCGCGCGTGCGCCATTGGGATGCACGAGCCAGCGCTTCTGCCAGACCGCATCCTCGGTGTGATGCGTGAGGATCTGGATGCGGCCTTCCGCCATGGCGCCGCGCTCGACACGCGCGACCGTGAAGGCGGCGGTCGCGGGTCCTGCCTCGGTATCGACGGGCCGCTGCATGTTGACGAGTGGACGCAACGCAAAGCCTGCAGCGCCGAGCCGCGCGTGAGCCTTGCCGGCATCCGCCACCGCGAAGGCCGCGAGATGGACGCCCCGATAGCGTGCCATGGAGAGATCGAGCTCAGCCGCAAGCGGCGTCGCAGCGGTATTGAACAGCACCTCGACATAGCCGCGCGCGAACATGGCGCAGACATTGCCGGTTCCGGTCAGCGTGCCGTCCGGATTGACCTGGACCGACACCGGCGTCGGCGCAAAGCCGCAGCGCACGAACGCATGGCTCGCGGCCTCGCGATCCGGCACGAAATGGCCAACGTGATCGAGGAAAATCTCCTCGCCGAGCGGCAGTTGACGGTCGGCCTCGGCTCTTTCGGCGTTCACCATCAGTTATACGTTCCTATGCGGTAGTAGGCCGCACGATCCTTGCACGTCTCTTGCATCCTGCTCTTGCATCGTGCCGAGGGAACGGCAGCCATGGACTGGCATCGAGCGGCCCGGCTACCATATCGTGAAGGTCGCCCTGCTGCGGGAGTTGAGCAATGAGGAATAGCATGAACCGTCGTGAAATGGTGGCTCTGGGCCTGGCGTCCCTGTCGACCACAGGTCTCTCTCCGGCCTTTGCGCAATCGCGCTATCCGGATCGGCCGATCCGGCTGATGGTGCCGTTCTCGGCCGGCGGCGTGGTCGACGCGGTCGCCCGGCAATGGGCGGAGCGCGTGAAGCCGCATCTCGGCACGATCGTGATCGAGAACCAGGGCGGCGGCGGCGGCACGACCGCAACCGGCGAAGTGGCACGCGCGCAGCCCGACGGCTACACGGCGCTGCTCGCCAACACCAGTGTCATGGTGCTCAATCCGGCGATCATGCCGAAGGTGCCGTACGATCCAGTCAAGGATTTCGCGCCGGTGTCGATCCTCGCCATCTCGGCGAGCGGGATCATGATTCATCCGTCGGTGCCGGCAAAGACGCTGAAGGAATTCGTCGCCTACGCCAAGGCCAACGCCAACAAGCTGTCGTACGGCTCGGCCGGCGCCGGCACCATGACGCAGCTCGCCGGCGAGCTGTTCAAGCAGATGATCGGCGCGCCTGAGATCACCCACGTGCCCTATCGCGGCGCCGGTCCGAGCATCACCGACCTGGTCTCCGGGCAGATCCCGATGGCGACCATCAACCTCACCGGCCAGACCGTAGAGCTGCATCGCAGCGGCAAGATCCGGATTCTGGCGGTCACGTCGCCGGAGCGGCTCAAGGGCGTGCCCGAGATCCCGACCGCGATCGAGGAGGGCATGCCCGGCATGGTGGCACAGCTGTTCATGGGGCTGTTCCTGCCGGCCCGGACGCCGCGCGCGATCGTCGACCAGGTCTATGAGGCCACGCAGAAGACGATGAACGATCCCGCGATGCAGAAGGCGCTGGTCGACCAGGGCCTCGAGCCCATCACCAATTCGAGTCCCGAAAAAGTGCGTGCCTTCATCGAGGAAGAAGTCGCGCGCTGGACACCGGTGGTGAAGGCGGCGGGGTTGACGGCGCAGTGAGTTGTTTCGGACCGTCCGCGCCATTCACTCGGTGTCGTCCCCGCGAAGGTGGGGACCCAGTACTCTCGAGCATTTCTTGTGACAAGGAGTGCACCGGCACGCTCAGTGTTTACTGGGTCCTCGCCTTCGCGGGGACGACACTGAGACTGTCTCACGTCATATCGCTCGCTAATCGCCTCTCGGCCTCGCGATGCAGCGCGCCGCGATCGACCTTGTTGGTCGAGGCGAGCGGCAGCTCGTCGACGAACCAGACAAAGCGCGGATGCTGATAGGCCGGCGCGTTGGCGAGCGCGAACTGCTTGATCTCGTCCTCGCTCGGCGCGTGGCCCGGCTTGCGGATCACGAACGCGACCGGCTTCTGGCCCTTGATCTCGTCGTCGATCGGCACCACCGCGGCCTGCGCGACGTCGGGATGGCGCTCCAGCATGCGCTCGACATCGGCCGGATAGATGTTCTCGCCGCCCGACACGAACATGTCGTCGGTGCGGCCGACGAAATAATGGAAACCGTTCTCGTCGCGACGGAACACGTCGCCGGTGATGTAGAAGCCGTCATCGGTGAACGGCGGGCGCACGTCAGGACGATTGTGATAGCCGTTCATCATCGCCGGGCATTTCATCTCGAGCACGCCCTGCTCGGCGTCGCGGTTGTCGCCGTCGACGAGACGCAGCTGCACCTTGCGGATGCGGATAGCCGACCGACATTTCCGGCTGCGGCAAGCCCTTGCGGATGCGGACCGAACACGACCGGCCCGGCCTCGGTCGTGCCATAGGCATTGGTCACCGCGGCGCTGCGGCAGCGCCTGATGGATGGCCTCCATCAGGCTCGCGCTCACCGGCGCCGAGCCCATGCGGATGAACTCGACGCTCGACGAGGTCGGTGCGCGCGAGCAGGTCCTTCTCGCGCAGCATCATGGCGATCATCGGCGGCACCGCGGTGAGCCAGGTGCAGCGGTAGCGCTCGATCGCCTCGATATAGGCGCGCGCGGTGAACTGCGGCAGCAGCACATTGGTGGCATGCGCCGCGCAGGCGAGCTGGCTGAGCGCCAGCGCATTCATGTGATAGAGCGGCGCCGCGATCAGATAGCGGTGGCGGTCGAGCCCGGGCGCGAGCCGCGTCTCCACCACCCAGATGTGGCTCTGATGCGAGAGCACGACGCCCTTGGGCGTGCCGGTCGAGCCCGAGGTGTAGAGAAACATCGCCGGGCTCGTTCGGCGCCGGCACGACCGCCTCGAACGGACCGGGATCGAGGAAAGCGTCGAAGCTTTCGGGCCCCTCGCCGCCGAAGACGACAACCGGCAGGCCGGGCGGACAATCGGCGCGCCTGCGCGCGGTCGCAGAACACAAGTTGCGCACCCGCATCCTGCATGATGAAATGGATGGTCTGGCGCGGAAACTTGAAATTGACCGGCACCGCGACGAGGCCGGCGCGCATGATGCCGAAATAGGCGGCGAGATACTCGGCCCGATTGGCGGAGAGGATCGCGACCCGCTCGCCGCGCTTGAGGCCGCGCGCAAGGAGCGCGCGCGCCACGCCGTTCGCCATCGCGTCGAGCTGGCGCATAGCTGAACTCGCGCGGCACCTGTTCGCCGCCGAGATCGATGACCGCGACCTTGTCGAGATCGCGATCGCGGCCGATCAGGTCGCCGAGATTGGTGAAGCGCGCCATGAAGCGAGATCAGCTTGTTGTCACTTAGCTCTTCGGTGGCGGCGGCGGCGCGGTGAAATAGGTGCCGCGGCCGCTGGCGAGCAGCTTGCCGTCCTTGTCGAACACGTGCGCCTCGGCGGTCGAGAACTGGCCGCCCATGCGGACGACCTTGCCGCGCGCCGTGAGATCGCCCGGCATGGCGGCGGCGTGATAGTCGACGCGCAGGTCGATGGTCGGCACGCCGCGGCCGGTCTTCTTCACCATCGCCCAGTCGGCGGCGAGATCGACGAGCGCCGCCAGAATGCCGCCATGGGTGTAGCGGCGGTCCGGATTGACCACCCACTCCTCGCGCCAGGTCGCGGTGAGCTCGATGCCGTCGTCGTGCACGGCCATGACCTTGAGGCCGAGCCATTGGTGATAGGGCCCGCGGGTGATCAGCGCCTGGACTTTCTCGACGGTCATCTCTTCGGTCATGAACTGCTCCGACCTCGTGTCCTGGCCGGGCATAGCGAGTCGAGACGCCGTGACCGCTACCGCTACGACTTGCATGCTGGGTCCCGGGATCTCGCTGCCAGCTCTGCCCGGGCACGGAGTCAGCTCACGGCGTCACCACCACCTTGCCGATGACCTCGCGGTCCTGGATCAGGCGCAGGCCCTTCGCGCGCCTGCTCGAGCGGCAGCACCTTGTCGATCACCGGCTTCATCTTGCCGTGCTGCGATCAGGTCCATCAGCGCCCTTGCAGGTCCTCGTCGTAGAAGCTGTTCGAGCCGATGATCTTGAGCTCGAAGCTCCAGACGTAGCGCAGGTCCTCCTTCGGGTCGTAGCCGGCGGTCGCGCCGCACACCAGCAGCTTGCCGCCGCGCTTGAGGCAGCGCAGCGACGGATGCCAGGTATCGCCGCCGGTGAAGTTGATCACCACGTCGACGCCGCCCTCGTAGCTGCGGCGCTGCGGCTTGCCGTATTTCTCGACCGCCCATTTCGACCAGTCGGTCTTGGTGTAGTCGATCACCTCGTCGGCGCCCATCTGCCTTGAGGCGGCGCGAGCTTCTCGTCGCTCGACGCGCAGGCGATGACCTCCGCGCCGAGAAGCTTGGCCAGGATCACGCAGCCGGTGCCGACGCCGCCGGAGGCGCCGAGCACGATCACGCGCTCGCCCTTCTTGATCGTCTTGTGGGTGATCAGCATGCGGTGCGCGGTGCCGTAGGCGACCGGCAGCGACGCCGCCTGCTCGAAGCTCACGCCCGCCGGCATGGCGACCAGCTGATCGGCAGCGACGAGGCAGTATTCCGCCATGCCGCCGTCGAGCATCTCGCCCATCAGGCCCTTCTTCTTGTTGACCGGATTGACCAGCACGCGGTCGCCGGCCTTCCAGCCGGTCACGCCGGGGCCGACCTCGGTGATCTCGCCGGCCATGTCGAGGCCGATGACCACCGGCAGCGGCACCTTGATGCCGGGCATGCCGCGCACGGTGAACACGTCGTGGTAGTTGAACGAGGACGCCCGCACCCGGATGACCACGTGGCCTTCGATCACCTGCGGCACCGGGTGATCGTCGACGACGTCGAGGTTGTCGAGCCCGCCGTGCGTGCGCAGCACCAGGGCCTTCATTGTCTTGCCACCCACGAACAGATCTCCTCGGCTTACGCGGCGTCGACCTTGCGGTTGACGTGCGTTCCGATGCGCCCGCTCTCGACCCCATAGACATGGAGCGAGACCGCGGGCAACACCCCGGCATTGCCGAGCCGATGGATTTGGTCAAGCCCAGCTTCGCCGAACGTGCAGTAGCCTGCACGCCGTTCGACGGTACGCAAGGGCAATGCCTTCATGCTGGCGCGGTCGAAGGCGTATTCGGTCTCGGTCAGCGTGTTGTCGCAAACCGCGTAGGCACACCAGGTCTGGTGCGCGTGCGGCGGGCTGAACTGGCCCGGCATCCAGACCAGCGACAGGATGGTGAACCGCCCAGCCGGGTCGCCGTAGACCACATGCCGCGCATAGCAATCGGGCGAAGGTATGCGCTGGGCCGGGGTCAACAGCTCAGGGTCGGCCGCGGCCCGCGCCAGCGCCGCAACTATGCGGCGCTCCATCAGCGCACGAGGGCCCTCACAGGCAGCGCCGATGTCGGCCGCCAACTCGGCCACGACGGAGGCCGGACTCGCAGTGGTGACGGGGTGAGGTGATGTGCGGGCAGCTAGCATAGCCTTGGTTCCGAGCCTGCGCGAGAATCGCAGGAAGGGAATTCTACTACGGAAACGAATTTTAGCAATACTTACTACTATCGCTGCCATACGTGGCATAGCTTATTTGCATGGCGCACAAATAAGAGGATATCCTTCCACGCCACTGCCTGGAAAACGGTCACAAATCAGCATCTTCTCGCGGCCCCTTTGCCCCCGCCCCTCTCAAGCCGCCGTGGCTCACGAACATCTCGACGGCGATTTGGGCGTCGTCCTATGTTCGCAGCCCGCCTTGGAGCTCCCCATGCAAGAAAATTTCCGCCAGTTCCTCGACCGCCTGCGCCAGGCCGGCGAGCTCGTCGACCTGCACCAGCCGGTCGACATCCGCCACATCGCCACGCTGGTCGACCAGGCCAAGACCGCGCTCTATTTCCACAAGGTGATCGGCTACGACATGCCGGTGGTCTCCGGCATCATCCGCTCGCGCGAGCGCGCCATCATGTCGCTCGGCTGCGAGACCTATCGCGAGATCGAGGACAAGCTCACGCACGGCGATCGCCAAGCCGATCCCGCCCAAGTACGTGAAGACCTCGCCGACCCGCGAGGTGGTGCATGGTCGGCGACGACGTCGACCTCTACAAGCTGCCGATCCCGATGTCGTCGATCTACGACGGCGGGCCGATGATCACGGCCGGCGTCGTGATCGCGCGCGATCCCGAGCTCGGCATCAACAGCGGCATCTACCGCTTCATCGTGAAGGAGAAGAGCCTCACCGGCATCGACATCGTCACGCCCAACAACATGCGGCTGTTCGCGCAGCGCGCGCTTCGAGCGCAAGGAGCCGCTGCCGATCTCGATCTCGATCGGCACGCATCCGATCGAGATCACCGGCTCCGGCTATCGCGCGCCGCTCGGCGTCGACGAGATGGCGATCGCGGGCGGCATCCGCGGCGCGCCGGTCGAGCTCGCGCCCTGCGAGACCATCGACCTGCCCTACATCGCCGACGCCGAGATCGTGCTGGAAGCCGAGATCCTGCCGACCGGCTGGACCTGGCCGGAAGGCCGCTTCGGCGAGTTCACGCGGCTGATGGGCGGGCTGCACTGGAACCCGCTGGTGCGCATCAAGGCGATCTCGATGCGCAAGGACGCGATCTACTACAACCTGCACATGCCGTGGGAGAACACCTGGCTCGCGGCGCCGACGCGCTATGCCGCGATCCGCCCGGCGCTGCAAACCGCCGGCGTGCAGGTCAAGGACATCAACGTCACGCTCGGCGGCTGCGCGTTCTGGCACGCCGTGATCTCGATCAAGAAGCAGCCGGGCGAGGCCAAGAACGCGCTGCTCGCGGCGCTGTCGGTGATGGACCTCAAGCACGTGGTGGTGGTCGACGACGACATCGACGTGTTCGATCCGACCGACGTCGAATGGGCGATCGCGACCCGCGTGCAGGGCGACAAGGACGTGATGATCGTCGGCAACGCGCGCGCGAAGCCGCTCGACCCGAGCCTGCCGCAGGGATTCGGCGTGGTGCCGACCGGCGCCAAGGTCGGCATCGACGCGACCATTCCGGAGGGCATCCCGCGCGAGCACTACGAGCGCATCACCTATGCGTATGCGGACACGGCGAAGATCGACGACTACGTCGAACGGCAAGAAGGACGATGCCGGCCAGCGCCGGCGACGACGCCGAGGTCGCGGCGCTCGCGAAGGAGATCCTGGCGGCGATCGAGAAGGCAGCCGCTCTACTACACCGACATCGCGGAGCGGTTCGCGACGCTACAATTTCCACACCGTCGCGCGCGCGATCGGCCATCTGCATGCGACCGAAAAGCTGTGGCAGGATCCGCGCGGCCGCATGTGCGTGCGCGGCTCGCAGTTCGCCGCCAAGCCGCCGGTGAAGTAAGAGCGAGCCAGTGTTTTGAGGTCGTTACCGTGCAGATGAGCGCAGTTGATATGCCGTACTCAATCGGCCTCATGCTGAGCGAGCCTCACCCTGCCCGCAGGGCGAGGTGGGCGTCTGCGAAGCATTGTGGCCGCCCCATCCTTCGAGACGCCCGCCTTTCGGCGGGCTCCTCAGGACGAGGGCGGAGGAGCGCTCGCCGGATCTGCCCACCGCGCTTGCCGCAAGATCGGTCATCTCATCTTCCTTGCGCTGGGACTGCTTGCATTCGCCAGCAACACCCTCGCCCAGCAGCCCGGCCGGCCCGATCACCATCATCGTTCCCTACTCGCCCGGCACCGGCATCGACATCCTGGCGCGCGCGCTCGGCAACGAGCTGTCGCAGAAATGGGGCCAGCCGGTCGTGGTCGACAACAAGACCGGCGCGAGCGGCAACATCGGCGACTGGTTTCGCGGCGCGCGCGGCGCCTGACGGCAACACGCTGCTGATGATCGCCAAGGTGTTCGTGGTCAATCCGAGCCGTATTCAAGAGCGTGCCGTATGATCCGATCACGAGCTTTACGCCGATCATCAAGCTCGCCACCGGCTCGATCGTGCTCGCCGTGCATCCGTCGATTCCGGCCGATACGGCCAAGGGCTTCATCGCAATACGCCAAGGCACGGCCCGGCCAGATCAACTACGGCTCGCCGGGCTTCGCGACGCCGCATCATCTCGCCATGGAGCTGTTCAAGCAGGCGACCGGCACCGACCTGGTGCACGTCCCCTACAAGGGCACGTCCAACGTCATGTCCGACCTGGTCGGCAACCATGTCAGCGCCATGTTCATCCCGACCCATGTGGCGCTGCCACACGCGGTCGACAAGCAGATCAAGCTGCTCGGCGTTGCGAGCCTCGAACGCGTGCCGGCAGCGCCGGACGTGCCGACGCTCGACGAGCAGGGCGTGACCGGGTTCGAGGTCGATCTTTGGTTCGGCCTGCTCGCGCCTGCCGGCACGCCGGCCGATATCGTCAACCGCTACAACGCGGCGCTCAACGAGTTCCTGCGCTCGCCCAGGATGGTGGCGGAGCTCGCCAAGCAGGGCCTGATCGCGTCAGGCGGCACGCCCGACGCGCTGCGCGAGCTGATCGCGCACGACTTCGCCAAATGGGCGAAGATCATCAAGGACGCGGGGATCACCGCGGAGTAACTCAACAGACGCTGGGGGAGTCATGAGCGCTAAGCCGCGCAGCGAAACTCGCGACGGGATGCGGATCGACTGGGATGTCGCCGATCGCGATGGACGACGGCCTCGTGCTGCGGCCGACGTGTTCCGGCCGGTCAAGGACGGCCGCTATCCGGTGATCCTCAGCTACGGCCCCTACGCCAAGGGGCTCGCCTTCCAGGACGGCTATCCGAGCGCCTGGGAGCGCATGGCGACCCAGCATCCCGACGTCACCGCCGGATCGAGCAACCTCTATCAGAGCTGGGAAGTGGTCGATCCGGAGAAATGGGTGCCGCACGACTATGCCTGCGTGCGCGTCGACTCGCGCGGCTGCGGCTGCTCGCCGGGCTTCATCGATCATTTCTCGCCGCGCGAAACGAAAGACTTCTACGACTGCATCGAATGGGCGGGCGTGCAGCCGTGGTCGAACGGCAAGGTCGGCCTCAACGGCATTTCCTATTACGGCATCAACCAGTGGCACGTGGCGACGCTGCAGCCGCCGCATCTCGCCGCCATGTGCATCTGGGAAGGCGCTGCCGACTGGTATCGCGACATGACGCATCACGGCGGCATTCTCTGCACGTTCTGGGAAAACTGGTACGACATGCAGGTGAAGACCGTGCAGTACGGCGCGGGCGAGCGCGGGAAGCGCAGCCGCGTGCACGGCGAGCTGGTGTGCGGGCCGGAAACGCTGAGCGAGAAGCAGCTCGCCAAGAACCGCAGCGATTTCGGCAACGAGATCTGCGATCGCCCCCTCGACGACGATTATCACAAGGCGCGCTCGCCGATCTGGGCGAAGGTGACGACGCCCATGTCTGTCGGCCGCCAACTGGGGCGGCCAGCCGCTGCACCCGCGCGGCAATTTCGAAGGCTTTGTGCGCGCGGCCTCCAAGCAGAAATGGCTCGAGGCGCACGGCATCGAGCACTGGACGCATTTCTACACGGACTACGGCCGCAAGCTGCAGCTCAAGCTTCTTCGACCATTTTCTGCACGGCAAGAAGAACGGCTGGGACAAGGAGCCGCGCGTGCGGCTGCAGGTCCGCCACATCGACAAATTCGTCGAGCGCACTGAGAACGGAATGGCCGCTCAAGCGCACCAAGTGGACCAAGCTCTATCTCGACCCGGTCGAGCTCGGGCTCGGCAGCAAGCGCGCGCGCAAGAATGTAACGCTGAGCTTCGACGCCATGGGCGACGGCGTCACATTCCTCACAGCGCCGGTCACCGAGGACACCGAGATCACCGGGCCGCTCCGCGCTCAAGCTCTTCGTCTCGTCCTCGACCAGCGACGCCGACCTGTTCGCCGTGTTGCGCGTGTTCGCGCCTGACCTGAAGGAAGTCGTGTTCCAGGGCGCGATCGATCCGCACACGCCGATCGGCGCAGGGCTGGCTGCGCGCCTCGCATCGCAAGCTCGACAAGAAGCTGTCGCAAGCCATACCGGCCCTACCACACGCACGACAGAAGCAGCCGCTCAAGAAGGGCCAGGTGGTCGAGCTCGACATCGAAATCTGGCCGACCTCGATCGTGGTGCCGAAGGGCCATCGCATCGGCGCTCTCGATCCGCGGCAAGGACTACGTCTATCCGGGGCCGAGTGGCGGCAAGCTGTCGAACTTCAAGAACGAGCTCACCGGCTGCGGGCCGTTCCTGCACGACGATCCGCGCGACCGGCCGCCCGCGATCTTCGGCGGCACCACCAGCCTTCACTTCAGCGGTTCGCGGCAGGTCTATCTGCTGTTGCCGGTGATCCCATCGACAAGCAAACCCAAGAGAGCGCTCGAGCCGATGACGCAATGGAACAAGTACGAGCCTACGGCCGCCCGCCGGCACGGCAAGCCGGGCCGCGAAGCGCGCCCGCAGAGCATCACCATCGACATCCACTCGCATGTCGCGGTACCGGCGGCGGCGGCGTTCGTGAAGCCGCACTTCGATCCGATGACGAACCCGCTGGTGCTGCATGCGACGCCGGAGACGCGCGCGCTCAACCAGAAGCAGGAAGACGACATCCGCGAGCGCATCATCGGCATGACCGCGGCTCACCGAGCTCGACGCCATGGGGGTCGATTTCCAGCTGGTGATGCCGCCGCCGCAGCAGTGCTACTACACCGTGCCGGTCGCGATCGCGGTCGAGGCGGCGTGCATCGTCAATGACGGCATCGCCGACTTCGTCGGCAAGAAGCCTGATCGCTTTGCCGGCCTCGGCAGCGTGCCGATGCTGGACGGCAACGAGGCCGCGAAGGAGCTCGAGCGCTGCGTCAGCAAGCTCGGGCTCAAGGGCGTGCAGATCCTCACCAACGTCACCGGCCGCGAGCTGTCCGATCCGGCCTTCGAGCCGTTCTGGAAAAAGGCCGAGGAGCTCGATGCGCTCATCGTGCTGCATCCGCTCGGCTTCACCGAGGGCAAGCGGCTCGCGCGCTTTTCCTTCAGCAACACGATCGGCAATCCGCTCGAGACCACGATCGCGCTACACTACCTGATCTTCGACGGCGTGCTTGAGCGCCATCCGAACCTGAAGATCCTCGCCGTGCACGGCGGCGGCTATCTGGGCGCCTATTCGGGCCGCATCGATCACGCCTGGGGCGCACGCTCGGACGCGCACGGCAACCTGCCGCATCCGCCGACGAGCTATCTCAAGAAGATCTATTTCAACTCGGTCGTGTTCACGCCGGAGCAGCTTGCCGAGCTGGTGCGGCTCTATGGCGCCGACCAAGTCATCATGGGCACCGACTATCCGTTCGACATGGCGGACTACGATCCGATCGGCCACGTGGCGTCGGCGGGGCTGGATGCAGCCACTGTCGCAGCTGTTGCCGGCGGCAACGCGAAGCGGCTCTTGGGGTTGTAGCTGATATTGGCCAATGACTCTCCGTCGTCATCGTCCCCGAAAGCGGACGATCCAGTAATCACCGCCCTCTCAATGATAATAGCATTTGCGATTACTGGATGCCCGCTTTCGCGGGCATGACAGATCGAGAGGCGGCGCCCTCACTCCGCCTTGACGCCCGCCTTCACCGCGATCGCGCGCCACTTCTCGATGTCGACGCGGATCGTCTCGCGCAACGCCTCGGGTGTCCTCAGCTCGACCGTGATGGCTTGCGCAGAGAGCACGCGCTTCACCTCGGGCTCGGTGAGAATGGCGTTGATCTCGCGGTTAAGCCGTGTGAGCAACGCGGGCGGCAGCGCTGCCGGCGCCACCACCGCAAACCAGAGCGACGCTTCAAAACCCGGCAACCCGGCTTCCGCCATGGTCGGCACATCGGGAATGTCTTCAGTACGCTTCTCGGTGGTCACCGCCAGTGCGCGGATGCGGCCCTCCTTGAGCAGCGGCAGCATCGTGGCAAGAAGGCCGAACGTGATGTCAATGCGACCCTCGGCAAGGTCGAGGATGGCCTGGCTCGATGTGCGATAAGGCACGTGGTTGAGCTCAACGCCCGCCATCGTGCTCATCAGCTCGGTCGCGAGATACGCCTGGCTGGCGTTGCCGACCGAGGAATAGCTCAACATCTTCGGCTTGGCCTTCGCGAGCGCCAGCAGCTCCTTGAGATTGTTGGCCGGAAGCTTTGGCGCGACCGCGAGCGTATAGGGCACCAAACCGATGAGCGCGACCGGTGCAAAATCCTTCACCGGATCATATGGCAGCTTGGCGTTTAGAATGGCGGTGGTGACATGCGTGGTCGAGGTCGCCATCCCGAGCGTGTAGCCGTCCGGTGCCGCCTTGGCGATCACCTCCGAGGCGAGCGCTCCCGAGGCTCCGGCCCGGTTCTCGACCACCATGATCTGCCCGAGCCGCTCGCCGAGCTTGGTCATGATCAGCCGGCCGACCACGTCGACGGCTGATCCGGCCGGCAATGGCACGATGACCCGGATCGGCTTGTCGGGCCAGCCCTGCTGCGCCCAGGCCTGCTGCAACCATGCGGCCGGGAGCATCGCGAGGGAGAGCGCCAACACCCATACAAACCGCATCATCTGCCGCCTCCCAAAAGCCTGCGCATGTTGCTCCCGCTCCTTGATAATGGCATGACGAGGCAAGGCTCGCCAACGTACCGGGCGGAAGTTTGTCGCGCTCGATCGTCCAGGGCAAGACCGGACTGGTGACTGCATCTGGAGACCGACATGCCGTACCACGACTTCCGCCAGTTCCTCGACACGCTGCGCCAACATGGTGAGCTCATCGACGTCAATCGGCCGATCGAGCTCACCGATGTCGGCAAGGCGATGAAGCAGAGCTACCGGCGGCAGGGCCCAGGCATTGTATTCAACCAGAACGGCACCGATTTTCCGCTGGTCTGCGGCGTCTACTCGACTCGCAGCAAGGCGCTGCTCGCATTCGAAGCCGACGAGAGGACAATCATGCAGAAGGTGCTCGACGGGCTCGACAACCCGATCGCGCCGGTCATGCGCAACGGCGACGCACCCTGCCACGAGGTCGTCATCGAGCGCGACTTCGACCTCACGCGCTTTCCGATCCCGACCTACAGCCCGAAGGACGGTGGCCCCTACGTCACGCCCGGCATCGTGGTCTCCAAGGATCCGGAAACCGGCATTCCCGACATCGGCCACTATCGTTTCCTGATCCTCGGCAAGGACACCTTCTCATTCTCGGCGCAGCCGAACCATCGCTTCGGCAAGCATCTCGCCAAGTGCCAGAAGCTCGGCGTCACGCCCAAGGCCGCGCTGATCATCGGCGTCGACCCGATCCTTGCCTACACCTGCCAGGCGCAGCTTTCCGACACCACGAACGACTGGGAAGTCGCCGGGGGCTTGCGCGGCGCGCCGGTCGAGCTCACGCGCTGCAAGACCTGCGACATCGAAGTTCCGGCCACCTCCGAGGTGGTGATCGAGTTCGAGGTCGACATGAACAAGACCGTGATGGAAGGGCCGCTCGGCGAATATACCGGGTACTACACGCCGCCCTCGCTCAAGCCGGTCGGGCGCGTCACCGCCATCACCCATCGCAAGGGCGCGCTGTTTCAGGGTTTGCTCACCGGCAAGCCGGTCACCGAAAACCACATCCTGAAGCAGATCCCGTTCGAGGCCTCCTTCCTTAGGGCACTCAGGCGCCAGTTCCCCACCATCGTGGACGTGTCGGTGCGTGCGTCAGCCGGCGTATCGTTCTATGTGGTGATCTCGATGCAGCAGCGCTTTGCGGGCGAGGCACGCCAGGTCATTCTCGCCGCGATGGCGAGCAACATCCGGCCGAAATGGACCATCATGGTCGATCCCGATATCGACGTGCACAGCTCCTCCGATGTCGAATGGGCGCTCGCCTTCCGCACCCAGCCGCAGCAGGACGCGATCATCGTGGAGCAGCTGCCGTCGGGGCCGTCCGATCCCTCGATCGACGATCCCACCAAGCCGCGGCCGTTGCGCACCGCCTCCTGCATCGGCGTCGACGCGACGCGGCCATTCGGCAAGCCTTTCTCGGAGGTCGCCGATGTGCCGGGCTGGGAGGACTTCACGGTGCCCGAGCTGGACGAATGGCGGCGATAGGCCGACGACCGAAAGAAACAAGCGAGCAGAGAGAGCGTATGGCGGAAGAAGTGCTGGTGTGCCGGGAAGGCGAGATCGCCGACGGCGACGTGCGGCTGATCAAGGTCGGACCCGTCGAGATCGGTGTGATCTGCCACAAGGGCAGCTACTACGCCTACCGTAACCTCTGCCCGCATCAGGGCGGCCCGGTATGCGAGGGCCTCAAGCTGCCGCAGGTGGTCGACCTGATCGGAGAGGGCGGCACCTATCTCGGCCAGCGCTTCGACGAAGACGACATGCATCTCGTCTGCCCCTGGCACGGATACGAGTTTCATCTGTCGGACGGATGCCACGTGGTCGACCGGCGCGTCCGCCTGAAGAAATACAACGTGGTGCAACGCAACGGCGAGATCTACGTCGCAGTTTAAGGACCAACGCCATGAATGAGCAGATCAAGTCGGTTCGCGATCTCGCCAGCGAGGAATTCGACACCCGCACGCTGCTGCGCAATGCCGTCGATCAGGCAATCGAGCGCCACTACGAGGACTTCTTCATCGTTGACGTCGATTCGCATCACTACGAGACCGAGTCGTTCAAGGAAATCACGCAATACATGGACAACCCGGTGATGCGGCAGGAGGCGCTATACCAGGGCATGTCGCGCGGCGGCATTACCTCGCCAGACGGCTCCTACCAGGAGATCGGCGGGCGCATCACCCGCTATCCGATGCGCAAGACCGAGCGCGTGCCGGCGGCGCCGCACCGCGACATCACGCTGACCGAGCGCTTCATGGACGCGATGGGCACCGACGTGACGGTGTTGTTCCCCACGCCGATGCTGAACCTGTCCAACTGTCCGCGCGTCGAAGTCGAGATCGAGCTTGCGCGCGCCTACAATCGCTGGCTCTGCGAGCGCGTGCTGGCGCACGCCCCGCGCATCAAGTCGATGCTCTATCTTCCGTTCAACGATCCGGACGCCTGCTATCAGATGGTGCAGGAATTCGGCGACCGCAAAGGCGTGGTCGGCTTCATGGTCACGTCGACGCACTACCGCAAGAACTACGAAAATCCCTATATGAGGACCTATGCGGCGCTGCAGGAGCGCGGCCTGCCGATCGGTTTTCACGCCGGCTTCAACTGGGCAGACCAGAGCCTGGCGATGACCAACCGCTTCATCGCGGTGCACGGGCTCGGCTTCACCTGGTCCAACATGGTGCACATGGCCAACTGGCTGGTGAACGGGATGCCGGAGCGCTTCCCGAAGCTCAAGACCATCTGGATCGAAAGCGGACTCGCCTGGATTCCATTCATGATGCAGCGCTTCGACAACGAGTTCATGATGCGCACCTCGGATGCGCCATTGCTCAAACGGAAGCCGAGCGAATACATGCGCGAGATGTATTACAGCTCGCAGCCGATGGAGATGGTCGACAACCGCAAGGCGCTCGAGCTGACATTCGAGATGATCAATGCGCCGACGCAGCTGCTCTATTCGTCCGACTATCCGCACTGGGACATGGACCTGCCGTCGACGATCTACGATCTGCCGTTCCTCGATATGAGCGCCAAGCGCGCGATCCTCGGCGGCAATGCACAGAAGCTGTTCAAGCTCGATCCGGTGATGTCACCGGTGAAGCTCGCCCGCAAGGCGGCGCGGGTGGCGGCGGAATGAGCGGGCTTGTCCAGTTACGGTCGCGCTAAGTCTTGAGCCGATCACGCCAGCAGTCCGGCTGTCTGTGCAGGTGGGCAACCGCGAGCACCAGAATGTCGTTCTTATCGACCGTATAGATCAGTCCGTACGGGAACCGGGTGAGTCGACAACGCCGAACGCCATCACCCAGCAGATGCCAAGCCCCTGGATAGAGCGTGATGCGATGAACGGCGGCTGTACTTCAACAAGGAAGGCATCGCCGAGCCCGAGAGCCTGCGCATCATACCAGCGAATGGCCTCATCGAACTCGATCTCCGCAATGTCCAGGAATTGAGCGGTCACGGCCTATATTTGGCGATGATGTCGTTGATATCTTTCGCCGTAAGCTCGCCGCGCCGGTAGGCGGCCAACCGATCCTTGGCTTCAGTCGTCCAGAGGTCATCGAGCCGCGAATCACTCCTGTCCAGGCTGTCGAGAACATCCTCGACCAGCGCGATACGGTCCGATGGGCTCAGCTCTCGTACCTGCGCGCCCAGTGCCTTTGTTAAGTCGCTCATCGATGTCGCTCGTTGCACTATGGCCCAAAATAGCCGTAGGGGTACAAGGGTTCAAGACGCCATCGGAGACGAATATGCCACCACTGACTACTCCTCGAACTGCTTCTTGCGCCAGGCGAGCGCGGCCTTGAGGCCATCGCGGGCCTTGATCGCGTCGAACTCGCGCCCGACCTCGGTCGTCGCCGCATAGAGCGGCGCCAACACGTCGAGGCCGGCATTGAGCGCGTTGCGGAAGCCTGCTGCGTCGAGCCCGCGGTTGACCGCGAGCTTGGCGGCCGCGAGCGCCTCGGGCGCGATAAGGGCAAGACGGCGGGCATATTTCATGGTGGCAGCCGCAAGTTCCTGCGGCGGCACGATGCGGTTGATCATGCCGATCTCGAGCGCGCGCTTGGCGTCGACACGATCGCCGAAATAGATCAGCTCGCGGGCGCGCTTGTGGCCGACGATGAACGGCATCAGCACGGCCGGGCCGACTTGTGAGAACAGCACCTCCGGCTCGCCGAACTGCGCGTCCTCGGCCGCGATGGTGAGATCGCAGAACATCGCGAGCTCGCAGCCGCCTCCAAGCGCGTGGCCCTGCACCGAGGCAATCACCGGCTTCCGCAGCGTCCATGGCGTCATCAGGCAGCGAAAGCTCGTCGACAACCGCTCGTGATACTTGAGCGCGTCGTGCCGCCAGGGGTGCGGATGCCCGCCGCCGCCGCCGACATCGAAGCCGACGCAGAAGCTGCGCCCCTCCGCCCGCAGCACGATCACGCTGGTGGCAGCATCCTCGTCGGCGCACTTGAGCTCGCGCGCGAGCGCAAGCCGCATGTCCATGCGTGAGCGCGTTGAGCTTCTCGGGCCGATTGAGTGTGACGATGCCGATCTTGCCGTCGGCGGCGTAGAGAACCGTATCAGCCATGACGTCAGGCAGCCGCCACTCACATCGAGCGGCGCGACCCTGCGCGACGCCCTTGAGTTGCACGCCGCGGCCGACGCGGCCCGCGCGCTGCTCCGCGGGATCGGCCGGCCCTCGGGATCGTAGAGCCACAGCCGCAGCAGATGACGCTTGCGAGCTGGCTCCGGCCAGTCCTCGTATTCGCGGCGCGTGTGCAGCATCACGAAGTTGTTGAGGAACTGGATATCGCCGCGCTGGAAATCGATGTCGAGCGCGCATTCCTCGACGGTCTGCCGATAGACCTCGACCGCCTCCTTCTGCGCCGGCGTGAACTTCGGCACGCCCGGCAGCTTCTGCGCCTTGTCGATCACGGCGCCGACGCCGGTCGCGCTGAAATAGCCGTCCGTGAACGAGAAGATCGGCTGCTTGAAATACGGCAGCTCGCCCGGCGATACCTCGCCGCTGCGCGAGCGGTAGAAGTCCTCGGTGAGCACCTTCAGCGAGATCGGGTCGTCGCTCCAGCATGCGGTTATAGACCGTCACCGAGCTTGCGATCCGGCTCTCGCCGCCGCTCTTCGAGGTATGCAGGCAAAGCAGGCCCACATAGTCGCAGGCGTCGGTATGGAAGCGCATCTCGGCGTTCGTCATGTAGCCGCGCGTATGCGGATCGCTGTAGTCGCCGCCGAGATCCTTCACGTGGCCGAGGATATGGCCGAGCTTGTTCTGCGACATGGTCTGGCCGAGATAGGCGCCGAGCCCGACATAGGCGATCGCCGCTTCCTCGCGGTCGAACCGGTCGAGCGGAAAATTCTGCATCATGACGATGCCGCGGCCATCCATCAGCTCGCGCCGTACATCGGTCAGCACATCGCCGAACGCCTGCAGCGGAAAGTTCTCGCGCGTGATGTCGACGATCGGCGACGCCCGCACGCCGCACCGCTGCGACCCCAGCCGCCAGCTCGTCGGCATCGCGATCGGTGATGCGATAGCTCCAGTTCGCCACGTCCTTGCAGGCTCTCGGGCGACCAGTCGGCCGGATCGACGACCGGCTGCATCGGCTCGGCGGGCCGGCGCGCTGGCGGTCTTGAAGCTGCGGAAATCGTCCATGAATCGGCCACGCTCGCACGGCGTATTCGAGCACGTCCTTGACCTTGTCGCGTCAGCTCGGGCGACGCGGCATAGATGGTCGCGATGATCTTCTCTGCTTCCTCGCCGGTCACCGGATCGAGCAGCAGGTTCTGCTTCTGCGCTTCGCTGAGAAAGGTCTCGTCCTTCAGCATCGCCTCGAATGCGGCGCGCAGCACCGTGACCCGCTCGGCGGGAACCTGCTTGGCGACGATGAACGGCCGCCCGAGCTCGCCCGAACCGTTGAGCACGTCGAGCAGATCCTTCTGCTCCTGCGTCGTCGCAAGGTCGTTGACGAAGGGCACGCTCGCCGGCATGTCGGCCGGACGCTTGGGCGAGAAGCGCACCAGCGCATTGATCTTGTGATTGACGATCCAGTCCTGCGGGATCGCGGTCCAGGAGCCGCAATTGCCTTCGAGCTCGCCGCGCTCGAGCGCGAGCCGCTGCTCGTTGCTGCCCGGATAGCCGGAGATCTGCCGCACCGGCGCGCGGAACACCTTGCGCAGGATCGCGCCATTCACATAGGCGTTGGAGCCCCGCGCCGTATTGCCGATCAGGAACTCCTTGCGCTTCATCATGTCGTCCCAGGTCTGGATGCCGCTGGCGGTCGAGGCGTAGCAGATGCGGATGTCGCGCAGCAGAGTGCCGACCCATTGGAAGTCGGAGAACCTGACCTTGTACGATCTCGGGCGCCGCAATGGTCTCGAGCGATCAGACCGGGATCGAAGGTGGTGATCACCGTGCCGTCCTTGGCCGCGTTGGCGTCGAGATGGCGCACCGACGTCATGCTGGCGGCGCCCGGCATGTTCTGGACGATGACGTTCGGATTGCCGGGAATGTGACGGCCGAGATGGCGGGCGACGAGGCGCGCATATTGGTCGTAGCCGCCGCCGGCCGAATAGCCGACCACGATCGTCACCGTCTTGCCGCGGTAGAAGGCGTCCTGCGCCAGCGCCGGGCGCAAATGCCCCGCCGCCCAGATGCTTGCAAGGAGGGCCGCAATCAGCGCGCCCTTCACCGACATGAGCCGTTTGTCCCTCATACCCACTATTTATAGGGTCGGCTCCGTCAGCCGGTCAAACGCCCCTCAGCCGGTGAACTCGATCACGTCCATGCCGCGCCACTTGTCCGTCACGATCAAGAGCCCGCGGTCGTCCTGGTAGACGTCATTGCTCAGCGGCGCCTTCACGTCATCCGCCGGCTTCGGAATGAAATAGCCGAGCTCCTTGGGATTGGCGGGATCATGGATATCGAAGATGCGCAGGCCCGCGCCGAACCATGTGACATAGAGGCGGCAATCCTTGTCCACCTTCTCCCGCAGCTGGTGCGTGCCGAAGCGGACCGTGTTGCCGTCATAGGGTGAGGCCGAATGCGGCACATGATAGGTGCACAGAAGCTTCGGCTTGGTCGGATCGGTGACGTCCCAGGTGCGTAATGGCGCATGCGGCTTGCCGGCATCGGGGCCGCGGTGGCCGCGCTCCTCCTCGGTCGACACCGCGATGCTGCGGCCATTGATCGGGAACGGCACCTTGAGGAAGGTGTGGGTCGGCTCCGGGCAAGACGGATCGTACTCGTAGCGCGACAGCGTACGCGGCTTGGTGATGTCGCTGACATCGATGATGGAAACGCCCGACATCCAGCAGCCTGCATACATCTCGTTGCCGCAGCGCATGGCGTGATGCAGGCGATGCTCGGTGCCCTTCGGATGTCGCGTCTCGCCGGCTGCCGCGTTCTGGTTCTCCATCCACCAGCGTCCGACCTCGATCGGCTTCGACGGATTGCGGATGTCGTAGATCACCAGGATGTTGCCGACAAAGCCCTCCATCTCGGTCGACATATAGGCGTAGTTCTCGTCAACATCGAAGCGATGCACGCCCTTCCCATGCGTCTTCACGAAAGTGATGAGCTTCGGATTGGTCTTGTCCTTGACGTCATAGATGTGAAAGCCGCCCGCCGGATAGTCGCGCAGCGAGCCGGCGCCCGGCTCGATTTCGGAATTGACCAGCATGATGTCGCCCACGACGCGCACCTTGTGCGAATGCGACATGGGATGCGATGTCATCAGCTTGCTGACGATCACCGGCTTGCGCGGGTCGGAGATGTCGAGGATCGTGGTCCCGTCCGGGCGATGCTGGTGCCCCACAAAAGCATACTTGCCCTGTACTACGACCTGGCCGCCACCGGGCAGCTCCATGCGGCTCAAGTGACGGACATTGGCGGAGGCGCGCGGCACATTGCCGCTGTTGGCCTCGGCGGGCTGCAAGGTCTCGGTCATAACTGGTCTTCCTCCCGAACAAACGTGGATTATGCAAGCCGCCACCGTAGCCTGTCGAATAGGGCATCAGCAACGTGCTGAATTCGCATGTCCGTTGTTGCACATGCGGCGCAACGAGGCCGACCGACGCCGTACCGCAGAGGTAAGAACTCAGTCCAATCCGTATGCGCGATAGACTGCGGTTTGGCTTCAACGCTGAACATCTGTTCATGAGTCACGACGGAGGCTGCTCCGCCGCATCGATAGCCCGACAGACTTGGTGGAACTGTCGTTTGGGCGAGTATTTCTGACGGTTTGATGAAACTGAGCTCGTCCTCCGCTTCGCTATACTTCTTTGGTTGCCGACCCAGCCCATTGCCGCTACGATTCATTCCGGAGGCACGGGATTGCTTCAGGAATGATCGATGTGCGGCTGACGCGGAGCAACACGATGCGCGTCGGTGCGTTGTTTGCATGGCGGATGACTAAGCGGTGAACGAGACGCATTTCAGTACGGGAGAGTTCCATTAGCCGCCTAGAGGAAAATCTTGTTGGGGGGCGGGGGGTTTTCCTGGCGTTGATCGAGTTGTTGCGGCTCCATCAATGGGCAAAGAACCTCCTGATCTTCGTGCCGCTGATCTTGGCCGGCAAGAGCGACAACCTGAATGCGTGGACCGCCTGCCTGCTCGGATTCGTTGCGCTCGGCGTGCTGGCATCATCGACCTACATCGCCAACGATCTCTGGGACAGAGAGCACGATCGCCTGCATTGGTCGAAGCGCGAGCGGCCGCTCGCGCGCGGCGATCTACCCGTTCCGTTGGCGCGCCTGGTCGTGCCGCTCGGCGTTCTCCTAAGCTTAGCGATCGCCATCGTCATCGACAGCGGCGCGATCTGGACGCTCTTGATCTACGTCGCCCTGACCTTGACCTATTCGCTGTATCTCAAGCGCGTGCCGATTTTCGACGTCTTCGTGCTGGCGGTCCTGTTCACGCTCAGGCTGGTCTATGGGATCCAGCTTGCAGCCGTCCCGGCGTCGCCGTGGCTGCTGGTGTTCTCAATGTTCATCTTCACCTCGCTGTCGCTTGCCAAACGCCAGACCGAGGTCGGCCGCAATGGCGCGCTCGGCCGTAACGAGGTCAACGGCCGCGGCTATGTTGCCAAGGATGCACCACTCCTGTTCGGGCTGGGGCTGGCAACCGCCGCGGGCGCTGTCCTCATCATGGTGCTTTATCTCATTCACGAGGCCTTCAGCGCCACGTTCTACCGCACCCCGATCGTGCTGTGGTGCCTGCCGGCAATCGTGTTCCTATGGCTTGGTCGCATTTGGCTGCTGGTCGGCCGCGACGAGGTCGACGACGACCCGCTTTGGTTTGCTTTGCGAGACAATGTCAGCCTCGGCATGGGCGCCGCCATGGTGGTCGCCTTCCTGGTGGCCTGGCAGGTGAGCTTGAGCCCGTAATCTTGGCACGGGTGGTTTGAGCAGACTGAAATTCTCGCAGGAAAGTTATGATCTGATTTCGGATGGAACCAAAACGATCCAGGCCGGTTGACGTTACTGGGGTCCAGTCACATGCTGACGCGCCAACTGCTGACACCCCAATTGCTGATACGCTAACTCAGGAGCTGCTGGTGGGAATGGGGAGAGGGTTCTTGCGCTCGGCCAGTGTAGCAGCCGCTATCACACTTGTCCTTTCGACCGTATCGATCACGCAAAGCAAGGCGCAAAACGCGCAATTCAAAGGCTGGGCCGCCGTTTCGCGGGAATTGTCGACGCGTCTTGCCGCGCCCGGCGCATCGCTCGATCTGCAAAAGTTCGTGCCTGCAGACGACCTCGACGAATTGCTCGGCACCTGGAATCGGTTCGGCGACGAGCACACGCTCCAGAATGGCTCGCCAAATTCCGTGAGCATGGTGATCTGGCGCGTTGCGCTATCGGGCTTTGCCAAGAGCGTGGCAGGCTCCTGTGGACAGGCCCGCCTGACCTTTCACGAGCGTTTCCTCACGACATTGCGGAAGCTGTGCCGGTGGCCGGCCGCAGAGGCCAAATCGGATGCCGTGCTGCAGGAATTCTGGTTCAGCGTGATGGGCTACAATGCCCCACAAAGCGAATTCGCTGCATGGCGGGAGTTCTTCCTGACGAGCTACGCAAGCCGGCCAGCTGCCGAGACGATCGATGCCATGACGCTTGCGATCACGATGAATCCTTATTTTCTGCTGCACCGGTAATTGACCGATGACTCCCACCCGTCGCGATATGCTGAAGATCAGCCTTGCCGGCGCCGGCACGCTGATCCTACCGGGCAGCGGTTTGCTTCCGGCGGCCGCGCAGTCCCCGGACGAGCCGCACTTCTTCCTGATGATCGTGCTCAATGGCGGCGCCGACTGCTCCTACATGTTCGACGCGCGCCCGCTATCGATGACCAAAGCCGGCAAGATCCAGAACTATCTGGGGAAGGAGCCGGCTCCCTTCAGCGGGCGCAACGGCACAGGCACGCTGGCCACGTCCCTGGTCAAGCCGCTGCTGCCCTTCCGGGATCGCTTCAGCATTCTCAACGGCGTCTATATGACGCCGAGCTTCGACGGCCACCTACAGAACATGAACTTTCTGTTCACCGGCAATGCATTTGGTGGCGATTCATTCATTCCGCACCTGAACCTGCCGGACACCGGCCACGAGCCACAGTCGCTCGATGGAATCCTGTCGAGCGATCCGGTGGTGGTGACCGTCAACAATCACTCGGGCGTAGTGCCGCTGATGCCTCGAGCGGTGGCCGGATTGGCCAACGCGCTCAAACAGACCCCGCCGCTCGCGGGCGGCGAGCTAACCGAGTTCATTCGCGGCCGCATGACGGCGAATGCGGCCGGGCCTGGCCGCCTGTCCGCTGCCGCTGCACTCATGCAGGCCGGGCTCGACAAATCGCCGCGCGTCCACCAACAACTTGCGAAGCTTACGCCGCCTTCCGGTCGCGATTCGCCCGAGCAGCAGACACTGGCGCTGATTACGCAATGCTTCCGGCTGTCGATCTCACGCTCGGCGATCTATTCGCCGTCCGAGTTTTTCGACGTGCACGCGACCGAGCAGGCCAAGACCCAGCCCAGGATGTTCGGGTCCGCGATCGGCAAGATCGTGACGCTGCTCAAAGGGTTGGTCGACACCCCGTTCGACGACCGCCGTTCCATGATGGACGTGACCACCGTCATGGTGGCCAGCGAATTCGGCCGCACCATGCGCTCGCCCGACGGCACGGTCGACGACACCGGCACCAACCACAACCAATTCTCGAACTCGATCCTGCTTGGCGGCAAGGGCATTCGCGCCGGCCTCGTGATCGGGACTTCCGACCTGCGCGACGAGGTCGAGGAGCCGTCGGCCGCACACCTGCAGCTCGATCCGATGCAGGAAAAGACGATGGGGCTGCCGTTCGATTTCGCGACGCTGGCCACCCGTCCCGATATGCCGGCTAACTTCGACATCAAGGACTATCTGACCATCGGGTCGGTGGTGAACACCATCTACGCCCTGTTCGGCGTGCCCAAGGAGCACTATCGCCTGCTCAGACGCGAGCTGCCGACCGCGCAAGTGCTCAACGGCTTGCTCTCATAGGCTTTCCGCCTGCTGTAACCGACGTCGGCGAGGAGCCGATCGAGGCGCCGCCGGACCGGAGCGCGTCTGGCGCGCCATGCAGCCCCCCTGCTAACAAGGCACCCAACCAGGCACGATTTCACCAAACAGGGGGACCGTCATGAGCGATTTTCTGGTCGAACAGCAGGGAGCCGTGCTGCGGGTCACGATCAACCATCCCGAGCGCGGCAACGGCATGAGCGACGCCATGGCGGCCGAGCTCGCCCACATCGTCGACGGGGCCGCCGCACGGGCCAGCGTGCTGGTGCTGACAGGAGCCGGCGAGGACTTCTGCATCGGTCGCCATCGCGATCCGGGCGCGGCGCCGCCCGCTCACACCGACGCGCTCGGCCGCCGTGACGTCAGCGACACGATTTTCAATTGCTACGGAGCTTTCCGCCGCTGCGCGATCCCGATCATCGGTGTGGTGCGCGGGCGCGCGCTCGGCTTCGGCTGCGCAATCGCAACACTCTGCGACATGACGATCGCGGGCGAGCGCGCGCAATTCCAGGTGCCGGAATATGCCCACAACATCATGCCCACCATGGTGATGTCGGCCCTGATCGACCGGGTGCACCGCAAGGCGCTCACTTATCTCGTCTATTCGACCAAGACCGTGAGCGCCGAGCGCGCTTTGAGCTACGGCCTGGCAAGCGAAGTCGTGCCGGAAGCCGAGCTTGACGCCACCGTCGAGGCGATCTGCCAGATGATCCTGAAGGCGCCGCGCATCGCGACCGAGGCGGTGAAGGACTACATGCGCTCGGCGCCCGATATGGCGATCGCGGGCGCGGTCGACTACGGTCGCAACCTGCATGCGACGATCAATGCCTCGATCGAGGCGAGAATGAAACGCAGCTGACGATCACTCCGGCGTCGTCCCCGCGCAGGCGGGGACCCATACGCCGTATGCATGAGATGCGGCACAGCATCAATCGATCGGATTCTCAGTGGTTATGGATCCCCGCCTTCGCGGGGACGACAGAAAGAGACGCCGCGTAACGCAATCTCACGCCTTCAACAACCGCCGCGGATCAGGCTCGAGCTTGTGCTCGATCACCCAGCGCGCGATCTCGCCGTAAGACGCGAACCACACCTCAGGAAACTGCGCCATGTATTTGAACAGCTTCTCGAAGATCGCCGAGATCATCGGGCGGCCGCCGAAATGGCAATGCATCGAGAGCGCGAGGAAGCCCGGTGACTCGTGCTGATAGAGGAAGTCGAACGTCTCCTTGTGCACTTCCCACAGGTCGAGCGAGCTTGAGCGCAGCACGCGGTTGTCGGTGAAGTCGCTGATCGGAATCTGCGCGATCGGCCCGCTCTTGGTCGTCGCCATGCGCGGCAGGTCGGTGTCGCGCGCATCGCCGTTCCAGATCAGCCCCTCGGCAGCGAGGAAGTCACGCGTGTGCGCGGTATAGGCCATCACGGGGCTCACCCAGCCCTGCGGCCGCATGCCGGAGACTTTCTCCAGCAGATCGAGACATTGCCGAACGGTGCGCTGCTCCTCCTCAGGCGTCATGTAGGCCATGAGCTGGTCCTGCAGATAGGCATGGCCGGCGACGTCCTGGCCCGACTTGACGATCTGCGCTACCGCCTCGGGAAAAATCTCGGCGCAGCGGCCGTTGACACAGAACGTGCCGCGGATGCCGTTCTGCTTGAGCAGATTGATGATCCGCCACACCCCGACCTTGCCGCCATAGCTGCCCCAAGCAATCCCGCCGAGGTCGATCGCGCCGGCCTTGATCGGGCTTGCCTGCACGCCATAGGGCGGCGCCTTGCCTTCGGACCAAGTCTCTAGCATCACCGTCACCCCGACAGCGATGCGCTTGCCGTTCGGCCAACTGTACGTCGTGCTCGTCATGGGAATTCCGCTTGAGGGAGGGGTCCGCATTATCGCACGGACTACCCGCTTTGACAGCGACCTGCTACGGTTTTCGCGAGAGACCGTAAGCCGTCGCGGAGCGCAGCCATGCCGATGAACAAGCCCCACCTGGAGTTCCTGCGGGTCGATATGACCGAGGGCTGGGCCACGCCACCCGGATACCCCGCCGGAATCAAGCAGAAGATATTGGCGAGCGATCTCGACGAGACGCGCAAGATGGGCAGCCGCACGCGGCTCCTGCGCTTCGATCCCGGCGTCTACACGACCGCACCGTTCGTGCATGATCACTGGGAGGAGGTCTATCTCATGTCCGGCGATCTCATCGTCGGCAACGATACGTCCGGCAGCGGCGGCGAGCCGTTCGAGGCTCCCACTTATGCGTGCCGGCCGCCAGGCGTCTACCACGGACCGTTCAAGTCGGACCGCGGCTGCATGCTGTTCGAGATCCACTACTACGACGAGAGCAAGAAGTAGTAACTGCTGACATATGCCAAGGCACGAGCAGCGGCATGCGGGCCTTCCTCTCCCGAAGTGAGCGGGGATAGCGCGTCAAACCATCAATAGGTCGAACCCCCTCACCCCACCCTCTCATTGCGGGGAAGGAGCGCCGTGCCTTTCGGACGTCGTCGCACAAGGAGGGCTGATGGACGGCGACCAAGTGTATTGATCTCGGGCGGCGGTCCTGTCGGGCTTCTGTGTGCGTGGCTGCTGGGGCGGCGCGGCCTGCCGGTCGTGGTATTCGACGACAACAGCGAATTGCAGAACGATCCGCGCGCCGCCACCACCCATCCGGCGACGCTCGATCTGCTCGAGGAGGACGGACTCGCGGACGACATGGCGCGCGTCGGCTTGGTCGCGCCGATCTTCCAGTTCTGGGATCGCCCAAGCGGCCAGCTCGTCGCTGAGTTCGACCACGCCATTCTCAAGGACGATACGCGCCATCCATTCGTGGTCCAGTGTGAGCAGTTCAAGACCGCGAAGCTTTTGCTGGAGCGGCTGCGGGGCCTCTCCAATGTAGAGGTGAAATTCAGCCACGAAGTCATCGACGTGTCGCAGAACGCTGATTCCGTCAGCATCGAGGTGCGTGGTCCCGGCGGCGTCAAGCGCCACACCGGCGCCTATCTGATCGGAGCCGATGGCGGCCGCAGCATCGTGCGCAAGCAGTGCGGCATCGCGTTCGAGGGCTTCACCTGGCCGGAGCGGTTCATTGTCTTCACCACGCCCTATGACTTCGAGAAGAACCGCGGCTATTGCCCGCGCAGCTATTTCGCCGACCCCGGCTCCTGGTGCAATTGCTTCAAGGTCTCGGCCGACGGACCACCCGGCCTGTGGCGCACGGTGTTCCCAACTGATGCATCACAGCCGGAAGCCGATCTCACGAGCGACGTCGCCGTGCAGACGCTGATGCAGAAGTTCTTTCCATCGCCTGAGCCCTACGAGGTCGTGCATCGCAACCTCTATGTCACGCATCAGCGCGTGGCCGCGACCTTCCGCATGGGCCGCGTGCTGCTCGCCGGCGACGCTGCGCACGTCAACAATCCGATCGGCGGCATGGGCCTCAATGGCGGCATCCAGGATGCGGCCAATCTGTGTGAGAAGCTCGCCAAGGTGATGCTAGAAGGCGCGCCGGAGCGGCTGCTCGATCTCTACAATCTGCAACGGCGCACGGTAGCGATCGAATTCGTGCAGGAGCAGTCAATCGCCAACAAGAAACGTCTCGAGGCAAGCGATCCGGAGGTGCGCAGGCGCAATCTCGACGAATTGCGCCAGATGGCGGCGGACCGGGAACGCGCGCGGGCGTTCCTGCTGCGCACCGCAATGATTGCCAGCCAACGTCGCGCGGCGGGGCTAGAACTCATGGAGGCTTGAGTGAACGCACCTGTGGTCGGCAACCCTCGCATGCGCTCCTATCTGGCGCATGCCTCGCAATTTGCATCGGGCACCGAAAGCCCACGCGATTTCCTGGAAGCCTGCCTCGCAAATCTCAACACCTGGGAGCCGAAGGTCGGCGCCTTCGTCAATCTCAGCATCGAGAGCGCGCGGCAAGCCGCCGATCGCGCGACCGTGCGCTGGCGCGCCGGCGCTCCACTGTCCCCGATCGACGGCATGCCGATCGGCATCAAGGACATCATCGAGACAGTCGACATGCCGACCGAGATGGGCTCGCCGCTGTTCGCCGGCTGGCGCTCGCAGAAGGACGCCGCGAGCGTCGCCGCGCTGCGGCAGGCCGGCGCCGTGATCCTGGGCAAGACCGTCACCACCGAATTCGCGGCCTCGGAGCCGCGCGGCACCCGCAATCCCTGGAACCTCGAGCACACGCCGGGCGGCTCGAGCAGCGGCTCGGCGGCCGCGGTCGCGGCCGGCATCATCAGCGCCGGCCTCGGCACGCAGGTGATCGGCTCGACCATCCGGCCCGCAAGCTTCTGCGGCTGCGTCGGCTTCAAACCCACGGTTGGCGCGCTCAACCGCGAAGGCAGCCACGACTATCAGAGCCAGAGTTGCACCGGCATCCTCGCAGCAACGCTGCCGGATGCCTGGCAAGTCGCCTATGAGATCGCGCAGCGTGTCGGCGGCGATGCCGGCACGCCCGGCCTCATGGGTCCCGAGCGCGCGCCCGAGCCGATCAAGCCGCGTCGGCTCGCCTTCCTGGAGACATCCGGATGGAAGGTCGCGAGCGAAGCCGCCAAGGCCAGCATGCAAGACGCGCTGCGGCGTCTGTCAGAGGCGGGTGTCGAGATCCGTACAAGCGCGGACGACGCCGACGTGTCGGCGATCGAGACCGAGCTCGCCGAAGCCTTTACGCTGTCGAACCGCATCAATTCCTTCGAGACGCGCTGGTTCATCGACGGCTGCGCCGAGCGCGACGCGAGCCTGCTCAGCCAGTCGATGCGCGACCGGCTCGAGCAGGCGAGAGGCGTGACGCTCGCGGACTATCGCGGCTGGCTCAAGGAGCGCACCAGTGTGCGCGCGCTCTATGCCGAGCTTGCCGACACTTGCGACGCCTGCGTGACCCTGTCGGCACCCGGTCCCGCGCCGCAAGGCCTGCAGGCGACCGGCAATCCACAATTCGCGGTGCCCTCCTCGCTGCTCGGGATTCCGGCTTTGTCGCTGCCGCTGTTCATGCTCGACGGGATGCCGCTCGGATTGCAGGTCCTGGGCTATGCCAACGGGGACGCCAACGCCTTCGCGATCGGCGCTTGGCTCATGAAAGAGATCGGCGGCGAGTCTGGATGAATGGCTTGATCGTGCGATGGCAACCGGCGCGGATAGAACGCAATTGAAATGCCTTCGGGTCGCGCGCGCACGCGCCATCACGATGCTGGGCGTGCTTGCGAGCATCATCGCGAGCGCGTCCGCCGGCGCGCAGACGCCGTCGTATGAAGGCAAGCAGATCCGCCTGGTGATCGCGAGCGGCGCCGGCGGCGGCTACGACGTCTACGCGCGCTTCCTGGCGCGGCACCTGCCGCGACACATCCCGGGCAATCCCACGATCGTGCCCCAGAACATGCCCGCCGCCTCCGGTCTTGCGGCGACGAACTGAGCCTATTCGACGGCGGCACCGCGCGACGGCAGCGTGATTCTCGCAACCTACAACGCGCTGCTCGACGATCCGCTCTACGGCAGCCCGGTCGCCCGCTTCGATCCGCTCAAGTTCGAGCCGGTCGGCAGCATTGCCAGCAGACGGTCTGCGCCACCTGGCACACCAGCGCGACCAAGACCGTCGCGCAGGCACGGGAGCAAACGGTGACAGTCTCGGCCACCGGCTCCTCCGGCGACCGCGCCACCATGCCGCGCATTCTCAATGCGCTCCTCGGCACCAAGTTCAAGGTGATCAACGGCTACGGCACCACGAAGTCGATGCTGGCGGTCGAGCGCGGCGAGGTCGACGGCATGTGCGGCGTGTCCTGGTCGACACTCAAAGTGTCCAACCCCGACTGGGTGCGAAACAATCGCCTCAACGTCATGATCCAGGCCGGCGCCAAGCCACAGCCCGGTCTTGCCGACGTACCACTCGTGGTCGACCTCGCGACCAGCGCCGAGGATCGCGCGCTGATCGAGCTGCTGTTCTTTCCGCAGGAGATGGGCCGCCCGTTCGTGATGCCGCCCGGCACGCCGAAGAAGCTGGTGCACACGATCCGGCGCGCCTTCGATGCCACCATGAAGGATCCGGCCTTTCTGGCCGAGGCAGAGAAGTCGCTGTTCGACGTCGACCCGCTCAACGGCGAAGAGATGGAGCGAGATTCTCCGCCGCGCCTATGCGACGCCGAAAGCGCTGGTGCAGCGCGCGGCCGAATTCAACGGCAGCGGCGGGCCGTGACGCGTCTTATTCACTAACAAACATCTTTGGCACCGTCGTGCTCAAGGCCAACCGCGAGATCGCCTCGCGCTGGCGCCTGGTGTGTGAGCAACCAAAGCCAATCCAGCGTTAACGAAGTCACGGTGAACAGTGGCTAACCATTCCGGGCAATTTGTGCTGCCCGGGCAGGCCTATCGTGTTACCGATTACATTCGGCCCGGTGGCGGAATGGCGACGCAGGGATGACGCATCATCTCGTATCCTGGTTCAAGTCCAGGCTGGGCCTCCATCCATCCCATCCCCATTGATGAAACGGCTTGAGCATTGCTCGGATGCCCTGCTCGCTCCGCGAGTCGCGCGGGATCATGCGAATTAATGTTAATTTGTCAGTTCAATTTTGTTCCGCCGCGGAATTGCGTATGAACCAGAGGTTGCGCAAGGTGCGGGCACGGCCAGACACCGCAAGGACACGTTGCGGCGCTGGGAGCTGTTCGGCAAGCCTGTGCCGCGAGCGTACATGATTGGGAATCGCATGAGCGTTGGGGAACGATGGACAGGCGTCACCAGGGTCGGTGTGCACACGAGCCCCGTCGGACATGAGCTGACGGACGCCTCCTGATGAGCTCGATCAGTCTGGTAACGCCGGTGTCCCAGCGCGACCTCGAACTTTGCGCACTTCAGTGCGAGAGTGTCGATCGCTATCTCAGCTGCTACGTCAAGCACCACCTGATCGTGCCGGACGATGAGGTCGCGCTGTTCGACCGGTTCAATGCTGCCCGCCGTGTGGTCGTGCCGGTGTCCCAGCTCCTGCCGGCGTGGCTGCGCCCCATGCCACGCTTGCTGCAGCACAAAGGCCAGCGCTACTGGTGGTCCCTGCGCACAAGGCCAGTCAGCAACTCTCATCTTCAACGCATTCTCAAGATTGCAGCGGCTGACGCATTTCCGGAAAGCCGCCACTGCATTCTCGATTCCGACGTGGTGTTTTTCAGGCGATTTGACCTCTCCATGCTGATGCGCCCGCGGCATGCACCCTTGTTCGAGCAGATGGGCGACGCCAATTCCCCGGACCTTGTGCGGCGAGCGCGGACGAGCCGCCATCTGCTGGGACTTAAGACATCTTCGTTCCCGGCGGCCGATTTCAGCGCCCGCATCGCGGTCTGGGATCGGCGCGCCACCCACGCCATGATCGAGCGGATCGAAAACGTCACCGGCGTTGAGTGGGTTGAAGCGCTCTGTCATGCCCGCAATATCTGCGAATACATGCTCTATGGCTGCTTCGTTCAAGACAGCCCCCGACACCGTTTGGAGCATGTCCCGAGCTCGCACCCGCGCTGTCTGAGCTTTGGCCTGGCTGCACCCGACCGCGCGACCATCGAAGCAGTGCTGCGGACAGCGCACGACAGCGAGGTGGCATGCTCAGCTGCGGGTCTGACTGCAACCTCCGTCGACCATCTCGATGCCGCGCTCACCGCGCAGGCACGTGGCGAGATGCAGGTCGCATAGCAATCACAGTCTTGGTCACGAAATAGCTGCGCCAGCGCCTTCTCACGCCAAGCCGCGCGCCTTGAGCCGCGCTTTTTTCTCCTCGGAGACGAAGGTGTCGAGCTTAAACAGCTTGCGCGCATTCTCGCCCAGGATGTTGCGCTTGGCCTGCATGGAGAGGAACGGCAGATCGTAGATCACCGATGGCAAATCCATGTCCCAGTGCGGATAGTCGGAGGCGTAGACGAGCTGCGTCTCGGCGTTCATCATCTTGAACGTCTCCTGCAGCATCGTAAGGTTACCGATCATCTCCATCGGCTGCGTCGTATAGAACATCTCGCGCATATAGTCGCTCGGCTTGCGCTTGAGGGCGGGCGCCTCTGAGCTGCGCATCATGTATTCGTTGTCGAGCCGCTGCATCAGGAACGGAACCCAGGCCAGACCGCTTTCGATCCAGATGGTCTTGAGGCCCGGGAAGCGCTCCGGAATGCCGTTCACCACCCAGTTGGTCAGGTGGACGATGTTGAACCAGGTGAAGCCGAGCGCATGCGTCGCAATGAAGCGATTGGTGATGTGCATGCTCTGGTCGCCCCAGTTGGTGGCGGCATGGAACGCGAGCGGCAACGAGCGCTCCTGCAACGCGGCGTAGAGCTTCATGTAGGCGTTGTCATAGAGCGGCTTGTAGCGCACGGTCGTGACCAGGAAGCCGACCACGCCTTTACAGTCGCCAAAATCCTCCACCATCTTCAACGCCGCGACCGGATCGTTCATCGGCAGATACAGCATGGACACCATGCGCGGCTCTTGCGACAGGATGTTCTCTGTCAGCCAACGGTTATAGGCGCGCGCGTACTGCACCTCGACCTCGACCACCGGATTGAGGCCCAGGCCGAGCATCGGAGTCGGAAAGATGCAGGCGACATCGACGCCAATGGAATCCATCCATTTGCGGGTGAGTGCGATGTCGCGATGCGGCTTGTCGGGCGCCGGCTCGGTGGCGCGATGCTGGTAGCGCGTGATCCGCCCCGCCATCTCCTGGTAGCCGCCGGTCGAGCGCGGCTGCAGCGTGTTGCCCTTGCTGTAGATGAACTGGTCGCGCATCACCGGATCTTCGATGTAGCCAAAGATCTCCTTGTAGGACGAGGTCTCGTAGTGATGCGCATCGACGTCGATGATCATGAAGTCTTCGTACTTGCGATCCTCGGCCTGCTGCTGCGCATGCGCGAGCAGACGGCGGGTGTCGAACTGCTCCTGGTTGGGATCACGGACGATGGGCGTCACGATGTTCATGGAGGTTCCCTGGGATTTTGCAGCTCTGGCGGGCCGAATTCGATGAAGCTTTCAGGATTGCGGAGTGTCGACGCGCTGATGCGGCGCAATGCAGTTTCCAGTCATGGCCTGCCACATGCTGAGCTCGAACAGCTGCACGTTCAGAGCATGCAGGAGATCGGTGACCGCGAGCATCGCATCAGTGATGGTCACGCCGCCGCCATCGGCCGGGAGCGGCGCCCGCATGCCGGCCTCCGCCTTGACGGCGTAGAGCCGCACCGCGTTGGCGACGAGTGCGCGCAGGGCGGCGTCGGGGATCCGCTCCGGATCGGCAAGCGCGGCGGCCAACGCATCGCTCGCATGCTTGAGTGCTTCGGCCGGGCGATCGAGAATGTCAGACGACGACATAGATGCCTCCCTCGCGCTGGACCACCTCGTAGCGCTTCAGCCGCAGGCTTGGGTCAGGCGCACATTCACCGGTGAGCAGTTTGTATTCCCAGCCGTGCCAGGGGCACACGATGTGAGGATCGTCGTGGTCATAAGTCTGGCCGATATACGTCTTGTCCGGAGCGAGAAGCTCGACCACCCTGCCCTTCACCACCCCCTCGCAGGCCGGGCCGCCCTGATGCAGGCAATGGTTGCGGTAGGCATAGTAGGCGCCAGCATGCCGGTAGACGCCGATCTCGAGCCGGTCCTGGCGCAAGATGCGGACGTCGCCGTCGCGCATCTCGACATCCTTGCAAACGAAAATCTGCGGCATTCCTCCCCGGCTCCTCGCTGGCGTTTCCATTGGAGGCACACTCTAGCCCACAATGTCGCGGAGGACCAAGCGCCGGCGTGCGACGTGCTTGACCCTCCCCCGGTAGCCGTGCCAGCTTTTTACAGGCAGCGATGGATGGCAGCCGGAGAGGCCCCTGATAACTCGTGTGCTGTCCGTGCTCGCTGCGATGATGCTTACTCTTGTGGCACCCGTCGCAGCACAAACTTATCCCGACAAACCGATCCGCGTGATCGTGCCGTTCCCGGCGGGCGGCGGCGGCGACACGCTCGCGCGCCTGTCATGAACAAGGTCAGCGAGGTGCTCGGCGTCACGATCGTGATCGACAACCGGGTAGGCGCCGGCGGCAATATCGGTACGGAAGCAGCAGCACGCGCGGAGCCGGATGGCTATACGCTCGCCTATGGCACCAACGGAACGCATGCCATCAATCACACGCTCTACAAGCGAACGGGCTTCGATCCGATCAACGACTTTGCGCCGATCTCCCGGCTCACACAAATCGCCCTGATCCTGGTCGTCAGTCCGGGCGTTCCGGCCGCGAGCGTCTCGGAGCTGCTCGCCTATCTCAAGGCCAATGCTGGCAAGGTGAACTTTGCCTCCGCTGGCAATGGCACCTCGTCGCATCTCGCCGGCGAGCTTTTCAAGTCGGTCACCGGCGTCAATATCGTGCACGTGCCCTATCGCGGCGGCGCTCTGGCCATGACCGACCTGATCGGCGGCCAAGTGCAGATGATGATCGAGGTGATGCCGAACGCCTACCCGCAGGTTGAGGGTGGCAAGCTGCGCGGCCTCGCGGTGACCACGGCGAAGCGCTGGCCGACCGCGCCAACCGTTCCAACCTTTGCGGAAGCGGGTGTGGCAGGCTTCGAGGTCACCGCCTGGGACGCGCTGTTCGCACCACGGCGCACGCCGAAGCCCGTCATCGACAAGCTGAACGCTGCGGTCCGTAAGGCGCTTGATGATGCGCAGCTCAAAGCGGCCCTGCTGGCGCGTGGCGCCGAGCCCGTCGCGTCATCGCCCGAGGAGCTCTCACGACATGTCGCGAGCGAGGTCGAGCGTTGGGGCAAAGTCGTACGCGCGTCCGGCGCCACGATCGATTGAGCGGCCATAGCCACGTCGGTGGTCAGGGCGCTTCCGTGGTCAAGGCGATGCAGGCCCGGTGGCATCACCGGGCCTGCCACCACCCGACCGTACAGCGGAGCTGCTTTCTGAAATCGTGGACGCTACTTACAGTTCACATCTCACGCGTATTAAACAAGCCCGCCGCCGTTTTGTTCCACATCATCATTCACTGCAGCGTCGGGTATTTGCATAAGCCGCGCCCGGAATGGGTCGTTTCTTGCCGATTTGATCTGCGTCAACCTCCGGCCGCCCGATCGCTGAAAACATTCCTCTTATGCAGGCGAAGCTCATCCGGCACCGCCACGCCGCGCATAGATTTCTGGAGGTCGCCGTCGACGCGAGAGGTGCGGTCACAATTTGCAAGAGGAGCCACCATGATCCGCAAGCTTTCCTCGGGCAAGTACCGCCTCTATTCGCGCAAGAAGAACCCGAAGACCGGCAAGCGCCGCAATCTCGGCACGTTTTCGACGCGCGCAGCCGCGCTCGAGCACGAGCGCGCCGTCCAGTACTTCAAGCGGCACTGATACTTCAAGCGACATTGAGAGGAGCCGAGCATGATCAAGGATCTCGTCGTCAATCTAACGCCTGCGGCCGAACGCGACCCGGCTGCCGAATTCGGGCTCTCGGTTGCGAGCGCATTCACGGCGCATGCCGCCGGCATCGCCTTTCAGTACGATCCGATCATGCCCACCGCGCTGATGGATGACGTCCCGCCCGACGTAATCGACATGCAGCGGGCCGAGAACCAGCATGCCGCCAACGCGGCTACCAGCAGGTTCGACGCTGCCGCTCGCCTCGCTTCCGTTCTCTCGGAGAGCCGCATTGTGGAGTCGAGCATGGCGGGCGTCGCCACGCGCTTCGCCCATATCGCGCGCCGGTTCGACCTGTCCATCGTGGCGCAGGCGAAGCCGGAAGCAGATGGCCCTGAAGCATTGGTCATCGAGCAGGCGCTGTTCAATTCCGGGCGGCCGGTCCTGGTGGTGCCTTACATCCAGACCGCGCCCTTCAAGGCCGATCGCGTGATGCTGTGCTGGGACGGCAGCCGGCCCGCCGCTCGCGCGGCGGCTGACGCCATGCCTTTCCTTTCGCGAGCCAAGCTGGTCGAAGTCTTTATTGTCGAGAGCGGAAAGCTCAAGAGCGACGAGGTTCCGGGTGCGGACATCGCGGAGCACCTCGCACGCCACAACCGCAATGTCAGCGTCACGCGGACCGCGTCAGGCAACATCGACGTGGCGAGCGTGATCCTGTCACACGCGGCCGACACTGGCGCCGACATGCTGGTGATGGGTGGCTACGGGCATTCGCGGCTGCGCGAGTTCATCCTGGGCGGCGCAACGCGCGCCATTCTCGCCAGTATGACGGTGCCGACCTTGATGTCCCATTGAGGCCGCAACCGTGACGGAAAACGATCAGCAGAAGCACTCCTCCAGCTTCCGTCTTGCCGAGTTCGACAGCGAGTTTCTTCTCGGCAATTCGATGCGCGGCGAACGGCTCCACCTGGAGTTCGCCAAGGCTGACGAGCGCCTGGGGAAATGGGGGATCCGCTCGACCGTCGTGATTTTCGGCAGCTCACGGGTGACGGCCGGCCATGCTGGTGGCGGTGGGCGCACGGACGAGCCCGCGGCCCGCCGCGAGCGGTGGTACGAACAGGCGCGACGGCTCGGTCGCATCGTCTCGCAACGTGCGGGGAGCGCTTTCTCCCCACGTCGGCATGAGAGACAACGTGATCGTCACCGGTGGCGGCCCGGGCCTAATGGAGGCGGCCAATCGAGGAGCGTTCGAGATCGGCGCGCCGTCGATCGGGTTCAATATTGCGTTGCCGACTGGGCAGGAGCCGAACCCCTACACCACCCCCGACCTGACGTTCCAGTTTCGCTCGTTCGCAATCCGCAAGATGCATCTCGCCATGCGCGCCGCGGCGCTCGTGATTTTTCCGGGTGGCTTCGGCACGTTCGATGAGCTGTTCGATATCCTGACCCTGATGCAGACCCGCAAGACGACGGCCATTCCGGTCATCTGTATCGACCGCGAGTTCTGGCGACGCGCCGTCAATTTCGACTTTCTGATCAGCGAAGGGATGATCCATGCATCCGAGATGGGCATGCTGAGATTTGCCGAGGATGCCGAGGAAGCGTGGCAATTGATACAGGCCCCGCGTGCCTAGTGTCCCGTTTCCACCGCTAACTCGCAACTCAGCGAAGCGCATGAGCACGTGGCGCGGTCATGGCGGCCACACCGATGATGACGCCTGCGAGGCCAAGCAAGGCCACGAGCGTGAGCTGCTCGCCCAGAAAGACGACGCCGATTGCGACGCCGATCGGCACACGCAGATAGGCTTGTGAGGTCACGCCGACCGATCCGAGCGTGTGCACAAGCCTGAAATAGATCACCAGCGCCAGCGCGGTGGAAAAGACTGACAAGCCGATCAAGGCAAGCAGCGAAATCTCGCGACGGCATCAAGGTCCATGGCTGGTCGATCAGCAGACTTGCCGGAAGGAGAATGGCGCCGCCGCAGATCAGCGAGCCCGCGGCCGGCAAGATTGGATCGAGGTCCTTGAACGTCTTGCCAAAAATCGCCGCGCCCGCGTAGCAGATGGTGGCCGCCACGATCGCGAGTGGCGCCAACACCTGCTCGCCAAAACCGGACAGCGCCTGAGCCCCGACAATGAGGCATACGCCGGCCAGGCCGGATGCGACGCCGAAAAGCTTTCGCATCGTGACCGGCTCGTGCCGCGTGATTGCGGCGGTGAGCAGAAAGACGAAGATCGGCGACGTCGAATTGAGCACGGTTGCGGGCCCGGCATCGACCCATCGCTCCCCCCACGCGATCAGCGTGAACGGAATGGCGCTGTTAAGACAGGCCTGGATGAGAAACCGCCGCCATGTCACCCCATCACGCGGAAGCCTGAGACCGCGCCAGCGCACAATGGCAAGCAGCAACGCAGCCGCGATCAAGGTACGCGCTGCAATCAGCGTCACAGGAGGGATCGTCTCGACCCCGACCTTGATCAGGGAGTAGGACGCGCCCCAGAGCGTGGCGAGCACGAGGAGAAGCACATATTCAAATGTCATCAGCCACGGTCCATTGCGCCCAAGCCGCCTCTTAGCCGCATGAGCCGGGAGATGCTTCGGTGTCGGCCGAAATGATTGGGCCGCTGCGCTCAAATGTCCCGCCGACTGGCCCCAAAACACACGCTCATTGCTCGAGCTTGAGATTGGCGTGCTCGATGACACCGCGCCAGCGCTCGACGTCGGCATCATAGATCGCCTGCATCTCCTGCGGCGAGCTTGGCTTGGTCACAAGGCCGAGCTCGGTGAAGCGCTTGGCTATCTCGGGCTCGGCCAGCACCTTGGCAATCTCGGTATTGAGCCGCATGACAATTCCCTCCGGCGTGCGTGCCGGAACCACGAACCCGTTCCAGGAGGTGACCTCGTAGCCGGCGATGCCGCTTTCGGTGACGGTCGGCACGTCCGGCAACAGCGGGCGGCGCTTGTCGGACGACAATGCAAGCGCGCGCAGCTGCCCGGACTGCACCTGAGCAACGACGCCGGGCACGGTCTCGACGACGGCTTGCACCTGACCCGCAAGCAGCGCCGCGATCGCCTCGCCCGTCGTTCGGAACGGCACGGTCGGAACCGTCAGGCCCGCGCGCGCCACGAACAGATGCGACATCAGGTTCTGCAGGCTGCCCGAGCTGATAGTGCCGAAATTAAACCGGCCGGGAGCAGATTTCGCCGCCGTCACCAGGTCTGCAATCGACTTCAGCGGGCTGGCGCGGTCGACCACGATGATGAAGTCGAAGTTCGAGAGCGTGGTGACCATGCGGAAGTCGGTGCCGGGATTGAACGGCAGCGATTTGAACACCACCGGAGCCGTTGCGTTCTGTCCGCTGACCAGCAACAGCGTGTGACCGTCGGGCTGCGAACGCGCGGCGGTGGCCGCGGCCGTGATGCCGCCCGCACCTGGCATGTTCTCGATGACGAACGGCTGACCCATCTGCGCGGAGAGCTTTTGAGCGACTGAACGTGTGACAATATCGCCAAGGCCGCCGGGACCGAAGCCGACCAGGATCTTCACCGGCCGCGATGGATAGTCCTGCGCAACGACAGGGAGCGCGGCAAGCCCCAACGCGAAGGCCACGGCCAGCAGGCAACGGAACATCACGGTCGTCACGGCATCCTCCCAATTGCTGGCGCGGTGAGCCCGCGCTCTGACGGCAAACAGGCACGACGAACTCAATCGCTATCCGCCTGCCCTCGTGCTTATGCCAATCATAGGCTCCGCATTCATCACGCGGTACGCTTCATATCGTCTCAAGACCCAGATGGGCCCGGAACCTGTTCTTGATATGCACGGCGTCGCGAAGCGGCAGCGAGCGCGGCGGATTCTCCGACTTCACCTTGATTGCATAAAAGCGCGGCCCCGGAGGATCGCGAATCGAGCGCGCGCGCCACCTGATCGACCCCCGCCATGTCGCGTACTGTGCGCGTTTCCGCAAAGCCGCACGACTGCGCTACCGACGCCAGATCGAGGCCATGGCCGGTATGGCTCGTCTGCATGCCGGTCTCGCCGAAGTGGTCGTTGTCGATCACAACGACCACGAGATTGTCCGGATTGCTGACCGCGATGGTGGCGAGCCCGCCCAGCCCCATCAGCTGCTCGCCATCGCCAGTGATCACGACCACGCGGCGATCCGGCTGCGCCTGCGCAAGGCCAAGGCCGATCAGCGCGGCCGAGCCCATCGCGCCCCAGAGATAAAAGTTGCCGTCATGATCGCCAGCTGCGTGCACGTCGTAGGTGGGTGATCCAAGACCGGTGACGACCAGGAGGCTCTCCCGCCGCGCCAGCAGGCGGGCCACGACCTCGCGGCGATCGAGCGAGCTTTCGGCCATCGCACTCACCATTTCTTGCGGCCGAGCAGCCGCTGCGATATCAGCACCGCGACCTGCTGCTCCGCTTCGAACGCCAGCGCCGCGGCCGACTCGACCGTCTCGATCAGCTCGCTCGGCGTGTCGGCGCGCATGACGCGGATGCCCATCGCGGTGAGGACTGGCGCCGTCGCAAGCCCCATCGGCACCTGCCAGGGATTGAACTCGGCCCATTCGCCGCGCATCGTCACCAGCATCAGCAGCGGCGTGCGTGTCATGGTCGACGAGCGAGAGCATGTTGACGCAATTGCCGACGCCGCTCGACTGCAGCAGGAGCACGCTCCGGCTGCCGCCAAGCCACGCGCCGGTCGCAATCGCAATGCCCTCCTCCTCGGTGGTGAGAACATTCGACACGACCTCGCGATCGGCAGCGAACAGCCGAATGAGCGGCGGAATGCCCGGCATCCGGCACGTAGGACACCTGGCGGACCTGGGATGCCTTCAGCACGCGATACAATTGCTCCGGCCACTCGGCATCGAGCGGTGCCCGATCGAAGCTCTCAGCCGCGTCCGTCGCGGCGGGCCGCGCCGCAATCTTTCGTGCCACGATGGTCTCCCCTGGCCTAACCTTTGCTCGCCCAGCTTAGAGCACTTGCAGCAAGCAGACACGGCGAAATTGATGGGCGCGTTCGCTCGAGTTTGACCTCTGGGCAAGTCCCGGACCGCATCCTAAAGTGGGGCCACAACAGAACAGCGCTTTGCCCAGGGAGGACAGGCCATGACGACGCGATCAACCATGCGCTCCTTGCTTGGATTGAGCATCCTCACGACCGCGGCGCTGACCGCCACCATCGCGTTGGCGCAGATGGACAACGGGCCGAAGACCGAAAACACCTACGGCATCGGGCTGCCGCGCGACCACGCCTCGCAGCTGTTCTCGGATGCGGACTATCCGGTATTTCCGCTCAAGCCCGGGCAGGAGGCCTACAAGGATATCGACGGCGCCCGCATGAAGCGGGACATCATCGCGCTGTCCGACATTGCGCTCGCCTATCGCGACAACGTCAACAAGCAATGGTGGGGGCGCTTCCCCGGCACCGACGCCGACAAGGCCGGCATGAAATACATGACCGACGAGTTCACCCGCCTCGGCCTCAAGGTCGAGACCTTCCCCTACAAGCTGCCGAGGGACTGGCGTCCGACCAGCTGGGAGCTGAGCTACACCTCATCCAAGGACAGCAAGATCGACCTCGCGACCGCCTTCCCGGTCTCCGGCACCAAGGGCACCGCCGAAGGCATCACCGCCGAGGCGGTCTGGGTCGGCATCGGAGCGGCGCCGGATTTCCTCGGCCGCGACGTCGAAGGGCAAGGCGGTCATCATCTACAGCACCTTCGTGCCCGGCGGCCGCAGCCATTCGGCCTCCGACCGCGCCGGCCTGTTCAACGCCAACGCGCGCGCCCAACAGCTTGGCGCCGCCATGGTGATCAATGTCATGGCCGTGCCGGGCAACGGCCAGTTCCAGCCCGAGGGCGGGCTGCGCAACATTCCGCAGATGACGTCAGCCAGGACGAAGGCTTCGCGCTGCGCGACCGGCTCGGCGCCGGCGAAAAGATCACCGTCACGCTGCGGCTCGACCGTGCCCGCAGCTCACCAACGTCGAGACCGCCTGGACCAAGGCGACGCTGCCCGGCGCGTCGGACGAAGGAGATCGTCGTCATGACCCACACCGACGGCTACTTCCAGGCCGCAACCGACAACAACTCGCGGCATGGCCGGGAACGCTCGAGCTCGCGCGCCACTACGCGGCGCTGCCGCAGGCGCAGCGCCCGCGCACGCTGGTGTTCATCCAGTTCCCGGATCATCACCACGGCGAGGTGGCACGCGGCCGCAAGGATGTCGGCATCGACGCGACCTACAATTGGAAGAATGTGGCGCTCAAGCTGACCATGGAGCATCCATCCGAGACGCTGCTCTATATGTACAACAGCGACCTCACGGCGACCAATGCGATGAGCGCCGCGCGCTGGAGCGCCTATGGCAGTCCCGAGTTCGAGCGCATGACGTCTAAATCAGCTGCGCGACTTCGGCGTGTCGGTCTACGGCGTCGAGGACGGGCCGAAGAACGGTAACTACGCGCCGTCCTTCCACATCATCAATCACGTCGTCTATCACACCAGCCTCGACACCCACGAGCTGGTGCCGGCCGAAGGCATGAGCCGCTCGATCCGAGCGTTTGCTGCGATCATCGACAATGTCAACAAGATGACGCTCGAGCAGCTGCGCGGGCCGAACTTTCCGCCCAAGGACGAGCGCGGCACGGTGCGCGGGCCGATCGGGGAGTGACGGAAGGCGAGCTGCTGCCGACCATTGGGGCAACAAAACGAGATTGAGCGCGCGCCGTGTCAGTACTGCCCTGCGACGGCACGTATGGACTCAGCACAGTTTATGCGGCCAAGATGATCACATGGCGACAACCATGCGATCCCTTATTGAAACGCGGCGAGATCAGATGTTTCCAGTGCTGGAAGCATTCGAGATCGAGCGTGTGCGGCGCTTCGGCGAGCCTCGAACGTATCGCGAAAGCGAAACAATCGCGAAGGCCGGGGCAGCCACTCACGGCCTGCACCTCATTCTGTCCGGCACCGTCGACGTCACGCAACATGCGCTCTCGGATCCGGGCAAGGTCATTGTCACGCTCGGTCCCGGCAGCTTCACCGGAGAGCTCGCACATCTGAGCGGACGGCCGGGACTTGTCGATGTGCGGGCACGCAGTCAGGTGGAAACACTGGTCATCCTGCCCGATCGCTTGCGTGCATTGCTGATTGCGGAGGCCGAGCTTGGCGAGCGCGTCATGCGTGCGCTGATCCTACGCAGGGTGAGCCTGATCGAGGCGGGCACAGTCGGACCGGTGATCGTCGGCAGGGCCGGCAGCGGGGATGTGCTGCGGCTCGACAATTTCTTGTCGCGCAATGGCCATCCGCACCAGAGGCTCGATCCGGAGACTGATGCGGAGGCGCGCGCACTGGTCGAGCGCTTCCATATCGATCCAAGTCAGCTGCCGATGGTCCTCTGCCCAAACGGTGAGCTTCTTTACAACCCGGGAGAGATCGAGCTTGCGCGCTGCTTGGGGCTCGTGAGCCCGGTCGATCCGGAGCGCGTGTTCGACGTAGCGATCGTCGGAGCCGGGCCCGCCGGTCTTGGCGCGGCGGTGTACGCCGCGTCGGAAGGCTTGTCGGTCGTGGTCTTCGACTGCCGCTCGTTCGGCGGCCAGGCCGGTGCCTCGGCCCGGATCGAGAACTATCTCGGATTCCCGACCGGCATCAGCGGCATGGCCTTGATGGGCCGCGCCTACAATCAGGCGCAGAAGTTCGGCGCCCAGATGGTCATCCCGGCGGAGGTCGACGCGCTCGAGACATTGCAAGATGGGATGTTCCAGTTGACGTTGTCGGATGGCGAGCACGTTCGCACCCGGTCTCTTGTCATCGCCGGCGGCGCGCGCTACCGCAGGCTCGCGATCGAGAACTTTAACTCGTTCGAGGCCACAAGCGCGCACTATTGGGTGTCGCCGCTCGAAGGCAATCTCTGCGCCGAGCAGGAGGTGGTGCTCATCGGTGCGGGCAATTCAGCAGGCCAGGCCACTGTCTATCTGGCCAGCAAGGCCGCGAAGGTGTGGCTCTTGGTGCGCGGATCCGATCTCGGAGCCCGTATGTCGCGCTATCTGGTCGATCGGATCACGGGCCTTGGCAATGTCGAGGTCCTCACGCGCACGTCGCTGACCGGGCTTGAAGGAAGCAACGGCGCTCTTGCGGCGGTGCGCTGGCGTCAGGCCGGCGGCGACGAGACGCGGCGGCCGATCCGACATCTGTTCCTGTTCATCGGCGCTGATCCGAACACGGATTGGCTGGCTGGCTCCGGCATCGCGCTCGACGCCAGGGGGTTCGTGCTGACCGGGAAGGATACCGGCCGCGCCAGCGGGCCGTTGGAATCGAGCGTGCGAGGCATCTTCGCGATCGGCGATGTGCGTTCGGGATCGATCAAGCGCGTCGCGGCATCGGTCGGTGAGGGCGCGCAGGTTGTCGCGGCCATCCATGCGTTCCTGGCCGAGGCAGCCACGGTCCGGCAGTGAGCGCGGAGCGCTCGTGGTTGCCCCGGCCGCCGCGCACGGCAACCGGGGCAGACAAGAGGCTATGAACAACAAAAAGATTTAGGTTCGTATATTTTGAGATGCTTCATGCCTCGGTCTTTTGCTGAGCGTCTCTCTTGACGTCACCACCACCCCCCGGCACGCCATGGACGCGCCCATGGCCGAACCGCTCCAAATCCAACTCCAAACGCCGGCGCAAACCCGTACGATCCGTATCCATAACCGCAGTTGCCATAGTAGTCATAGTACGGGTCACAGTAATTGTTGGCGGCAGCAAAGGCCAAGCCCGTTCCTAGCGCGGCCGCGCCCCAACCCCAGCCCCAGTTATCCCCAGCCCAGCCTCCTCCCCAGCCCCAGCGATTACCAGCCCAACGTCCGCCCCAGCGACCGCCAGCCCAACCCCAGCCTGGCCTGACACGCGCGAAGGAGCCGGCATTCGCGAAGCGAGTTCCTACAAACCCCCTGTTTCCTACAAACCCCCTGTTTCCTACAAACCCCCTGTTTCCTACAAACCCCCTGTTTCCTACAAACCCCCTGTTAAAGCCAGCTGTACGCAAGCCGCCGCCAGCAAAGCCGCCTGTTCGAATCCCGGCTGCGCGGAAACCACCGCCACCAAAGCCGCCTGCGCGGAAGCCACCGCCACCGCCAAAGCCGCCAGCTCGCATGCCGCCGCCTCCGAACCCGCCACCGCCACGGCCACCACGAGCGTCGGCAGTGTCCACCACGATCGCGCTCGCCAGCGCAGCTGCTATGACAGCAGCGCTAATGTGCTTGAGTGAGAGCATCGAAACCTCCTTTTTGTCGTGCTGAAAAGACAGCGCATCTCGACAACGATCGGGAGGGTTGAACAGTTGCTTCAGGTCCACACGCGCGCCGTTGTTATGCGCAGCCCGTCTGAGTCGCTAACATGGTCGATCGCTCGGTGGGATTAGATTTAGGTTTACGTCTCAAGCGATTTGGATCGTCAGGAGACAACCGCAGTCTCTGAATGTCGCACGCTCGCTACGACCAATCATCGCAACGAAACACCGCGCCGACAAACCTTTCGGCCTATCGGTGGCATGCGCGAGTGAACGGATCGTGCTGTGACCACGATCCGAAACTAGCTGCAGCTTTCGCAAAGCGTCTCTACGCAAAACGTCTCTTGGCAGACGTCTCACTTGGCAACACATCTCACTGCCTTGCCGGCCCCTGGCCCGTGGTGCCCGTCCCTGGGGTCCCCGGTCCGGCTGGGCCGGTTCCTTTAGGGCTTGTGCTGCCCGGGTGCCGTGCCATACGTCGCCTCTTGCGCCCTTCTTGTCGCTCCGCGAAAGCTTTGTGCCGTGCCGCTCGCCGCTTCGCATGCCGCTGACGCCGTCCCGTGACATCGTCGGGCCGGCTCTGGCGCTGGTCCACGCCAGGCGCTTGAGCCGCAGGCGGTTGAGCTCCAGGCGGCTGAGCGCCAGGCGTTTGAGCTTCAGCCTCCGATGCTGTTAGCAGCGCGGCTGGCGCTCCCATGCCGAACGCCACGCCTGCTCCCAGGATTCCAAGCATCTTCCGGCGCGAGATCATTTCCACTGCAGTTTTCTGAATCATATTGAACCTCCTTGGTTGCCAGACCCTAGCAAATCGCTTGCTTGGAGGAGGCCTGTCCTTAGGGAAGGGGGCATTGTCCCTAAGGATAATTCTGTCGCCGCTGCGCTCCCGCTATTTGTTGAATTAACGGGTCATCGTAAGGCGAATTGGGGCGGTGCCACCCGCAGACACAAACTTTTTTGGGCGGATACACGGAACCTGCCGGCGGCGAGCGCTTTCGCGTCGCAAGCGTTCCGAAAGCAGTAGAGCCACATTCACGATGTGGGCGGCAAACGAGTGCGAGCTTCACGCATGATACGCAAAACTTTCCTCATCCTGCTCACGACAGCGACAAGCGCAGCCCTGACGCTGATCGCGACCCAGCCTCGGACCGCGTTCAATGGCTCAAGCGCGACAGCGGCAGCCACAGACAACTACCGGCAGCTGAGCCTGTTCGGCGATGTGTTCGAGCGTGTTCGCACCGGTTACGTCGAGAAGCCGGACGACAACAAGCTGCTCGAATTGGCAATCCACGGCATGCTGGCCGGGCTTGATCCTCACTCAAGCTACATGGATCCGAAAAGCCTCCGGGATATGCAGATCCAGACCACCGGCAAATTCGGAGGGCTTGGAATCGAGGTCACCCTGGAGGACGGCTTCATCAAGGTGGTGGCCGCTATTGACGACACACCGGCGCACAAAGCCGGCATCATGACCAATGACATCATCACGCATATTGACGAAGAGCCGGTGCAGGGACTTACGCTGAGTCAGGCGGTCGAGAAGATGCGTGGGCCGGCAAACACCAAGATCAAGCTCAAGATCACACGCCAGGGCCAGGACAAGCCGATCGAACTGACAATCGTCCGCCAAATTATCACGGTGCATTCAGTGCGGGTGCGAGTCGAGGGCAATGACGTCGCCTATATCCGGATCTCGGCATTCAATGAGAAGACAACCGACGAGATCAAGAAGGCCCTGAACCAGCTCTCGACGCAAATCAGCCTCAAGAACCTGAAGGGCTATATTGTCGATCTCCGCAACAATCCAGGCGGCTTGCTCGACGAGGCGATCTCTGTATCGGACGCGTTCCTGGAGGCGGGTGAGATCGTCTCGACGCGCGGCCGCAAGGCGGAGGAGACGCAGCGCTTCATTGCGCGGCCCGGCGATCTCGCCAAGGGCAAGCCGATCATCGTGCTGATCAACGGCGGCTCGGCTTCGGCGTCTGAGATCGTTGCCGGCGCACTGCAGGACCATAAACGCGCGACCGTCATCGGTTCTCGCTCGTTCGGCAAAGGCTCGGTGCAAACCATCATACCGCTCGGTCCTGGTAATGGGGCGCTGCGGCTGACGACGGCCCGCTACTACACGCCATCCGGACGCTCGATCCAGGCGAAGGGCATCACACCTGACATCGAGGTGCTGCAGGACGTTCCCGAGGAGATCAAGGCGCCCATCGACTTACGCGGCGAGTCCTCGCTGCGCGGACACCTCAAAGCCGACGGGCAAGAGGAAACGGGCTCACAGTCTTACGTCCCAACGGATCCCAAGAACGACAAAGCGCTCAGCATGGCGCTTGACCTCATGCGTGGCGAGCAGAGCAACTCGGCGTTTCCGCCACGGGCGCCGGCTCGCCTCGCAGAGGGAGCGCGATTGCATTCCAACGCTTGCATGGAAATCAACAAGAACTCGCGGCGATCCAACCCCGCACTGCGACTTACTTCACCTCGATGCGAACCGCGATCGCCGCGCTGGCAATGACTGCGGGATCGTTGTTCTCGGGGTCGGCAACGTCAAGACCACCCTTGACGGCCCTCACCGTAACTCTGCCGACGGGCAAGGAGTTCTTGACAGCTTCAAGATCCACCTGTTCCGGCCGCTGAACGCCGACCGTGACCTCCACCTCCAGCTTGCTCTTGTCGATCTTCAACGAACGAATGAAGGAGAGCGAGCTGTGATGCAACGCGTCTTGCACGGCGCGTAGCGCGGCCTTGGTGTAATCGGAACCATGCAGATCGTTGCCTGAGCCCAACTCGAGAATGACCCGCATCTTTGGCACTTAAGGCTCCTCAAGCAATGTCGAGGCTGACGACGACGCAAGCGTTGGCAATCAGCGTACTGTTGGTGCCCTCGTCATTGTGGATCTCAAGGCCGCCTTCGACCACGGTGACGGATCCCGACCCATGAGGCAAAACGGCCATGACTTGCGACTTGTCGACCAATTCGGGGCGGGGCACACCGATATGGACGTCAACAATCATTGCATCCAACGACTGACCAAGCGCCGGCGCGATCGACAGCGAGTTATGCCAAAGCGCATCGCGGAGGGCCCGGCAAGCCGCCTTCGTCGGGTCAGCGCCGCGGATGTCGGTGCCCATGCCGATCTCGAGCACCATACGCTTCTTCGTCATGTTCATGCCGCCAGGTGATTGTGGGGTTTGCGCTATGGTCCCTTCTATCACGGGTGGGCCTGGCGCTGAAGCGGCAAGTGACGCGTGGCGGGTGACGAGCCCAATGCCAACCGTATCTTGATTGTGCTGGCCGAAGCGCGCCCGGCTATAGGGAGCGCCCATGCCGGGCTTTGGGATCGAACCGTTCTACCGAGCTGCGCTCGATGTCTCCTCTCCTGGTAAACAGCGGACAACTTTTGCGCCAGCCTATATTGTATCCGGCATCGCTACCGGACGCAGGACCCCGCTAGATGGCATCTTCCGCGAACGCTGCACTTTGCGCTGTGGTCGCGGCGGTTTTCTGGACAGGTCTGGGGTTTGCTATTGCCCGACTTCTGCTACCGCGCGTTCTGGCGATCGGTGCGGCGCCAGTCTTTGGATGGGCCATACATAGCGCCCTCGCGCTGCCGATCCTGACACTGACCGGATTCTCTGCAATTTCGGTGGTGAGTCTCGCCATATTCGCCGCAATTGGTGGCGGCTTTCTTTTGCTTCTGGATAGCAGCGAAGACAAGGGCAAGGAGTCCATCCCGGTCTGGGCATTCGTTGGAGCCGCTGTGCTGGCGCTTGCCCCGGCGGTCGCGATCGCGCCGAAGATTTCGGGCGACGCCGTACAGCTTTCGTCTCCCATTTTCGATCATTCCAAGATCGCGCTCATCGACTCGATTGCGCGGCTGGGCCTGCCGCCCGTAAATCCGTTCTTCGGCGAGTTTGGTGAGGCTGGCCGGCCCGGCTACTACCTTCTTTGGCACTTCAGTGCCGCCGAGCTGCGCCTGGCGCTCGGCGTCAGCGGATGGGAAGCCGACATTGGCCTTACCTGGTTCTCCGCATTTTCCTCGCTGACGTTGATGATGGGGCTCTCTGGCTGGCTTGGTGCGCGTTCTTCGGCGGCAGTCTGGATCGCGATTCTGTCGACGGCCGGCTCGCTGCGCACAGCGCTTGGCACGCTGTTCGGCCAGGAGCACCTCGACGCATGGCTCGCGCCGCCGATCGGTCTCGCCGGATGGCTCTACCAATCAGCCTGGATTCCCCAGCATTTGATGTCGGCATCGTGTGTCGTGCTGGCGACACTCCTCATCGCGCGATACGCGGTCCGACAGTCCCCGGCGCTTCTCTTGATGCTCGCAGTGCTTGTGGCGGCGGGGTTCGAAAGCTCCGCTTATGTTGGCGGGGTCACGTTTGTGATTATTGCATTGGTCACCGGCCTCTTCCTGCTTGCAAAAATTGAGCCGCCGCAGCGGCTGCGCTTCGCGCTGGGGCTTGCGGCGGCGGCAATACTCGCGGTGTGCCTCGCTCTTCCGGTACTGCACGACCAGCTTGCCGGCGTCGCCGCGCGTGACGGCGGCGCGCCCATTGTGGTGCGAAATCTTCCGATATTTAACGACATTGCACCCGAGAGCATCCGGCGCATACTCGACCTGCTGGGCTATTGGCTTATTCTGCTGCCCATTGAATTTCCAGCGAGCTATGTCGCCGGGCTGATCGCATTGGCGGCGTGGCTGCGGCAGTCAGTACCTGATTCCCACGAGCGCTTTGCCAAGATCGCCATCGCGGCACTCGTTGGAGCTAGTCTTTCGACGTCGTGGCTGTTGGTAAGCACGCTCGGGGATATCAACGATCTTGCCCTACGGGCGACCTTGCCGGGCATGATGTGTCTGATCGCGTGCGCGGCTGCAGGCATCGCAGCCGGGCTTGCTCAACGGGCCTTCGTGGTTGCCGCCTTCGCGATCGGCGGGCTCGTGCTGAGCCTACCTGAAACCGGGCGCATGATTTACTACTATGCCGCCGGCAATTCCGCGCCGGAGGCGCAGGCATTCGCCAAAACGCCGGAACTGTGGGCTGCGGTGCGAGCGCACACGAAACCCGACGAACGAGTTGCCAATAATCCGCTGTTCCTGCAACACATTACACCTTGGCCCGTCAACATCTCCTGGGCACTTCTGGCGGATCGTAGCTCGTGCTTTGCCGGCCGGGAGCTCGCGCTTGCCTTTGCGCCGCTTCCACGCGAGCGGCGCGAAGCAATCAATGCCCAGTTCGTCCGCATTTTCGAAGGAAAGGCAACTGCAGAAGAGATAGCGGAGATGCCCGCGCGATACGCCTGTCAGGTTGTCGTGCTCACGGCCGACGACAAGGCGTGGGACAACGACCCGTTTTCGGCGAGCGCCCTCTTTACGCTGATTGAAAACCGCGAAGGCCGCTGGCGGATCTACCGCGCGAAAGCAGCGGCCACACCCAGATAGCAAGCGCTATATGCCGGCAAACCAATTGAAGCCTTGCTTGTGCCAGAAGGTGTCAGGAAATTCGTTGGTCACCTCGATAGCCGTGATCCACTTGGCGTTCTTGAAGCCAAGCTTGGTGGCTGTGCGCAAGCGCAGGGGAAATCCAAACGGATCGGTGATGGGCTCGCGCGCGTATTTGGTGGCGAGGATCGTCTGCGGATGAAGCGCGGTCGCCATGTCAATGCTTTCAGTGTAATCGTCGGCGCACTTGAGCGCGACATATTTGGCGGTCAGGTCGGCACCGACGCGCTCCAGGAAATGCCTCAGATTTATACCCGACCACTGGCCGATATAGTCCCAGCCCTCGACGCAGATGTGACGGACGATCAATTCCTGCTCGGGCAGGCCGGCGATCTGCTGCACTGTCCACGGCCGCTTGTCCTGGATCAGGCCTGCAAGCTCGAGCTTCCATCCGGCCGGATCGAGCGGCTTCACGTCTTCCACGTCGTAATAGGCGTTGAAGCGCGGCGGCTTCACGACCTGCGATTCGGAGAACGTCGGTGCCAGATGATGGGGCCGGAAGATCAGTGACTGAGCGCGGTCGTTCCAGGAGGAAACCGTGCGCATGAATGACTGCAGCGTTTGGCTTTCAGATGGGTCGCAGCCGGTGAGCATGGTCAGCGCCCCGAGGCTCACGGCGCCTCGCAGCACATTGCGCCGGTTGATCTCATCGACGAGCGCGCGATTTTCCTTCATCACGGTCTGATCGACCGGCTTGCGCGGCCGAAAGATCGAGGGCGAGCGGGTTTTGATCGACATCTGCCACCTATTCGCTGGCTGGAACGGGCACTGGTTCACGCGCTGCCTGCGGCGGTTCGTACTCGATCACCGGGCCGCCCGTGAGCATGGCCAGCAGCGACTTCGGCACCAGCATGGCCAGCATCACGTGCACAATCAGGAACGCGACGATTGCCGACATGCACAGGAAATGGACAAGCCGCGCCGTCTGGAAGTCATGGAAGAGCAAACCCAGCTCGGAAAACTGGATCGGCTTCCAGATCACCATGCCTGAGATCACCGTCACGATACCCACCAGAATGATGCCCACATAGAGCACCTTCTGGACCGCGTTGTAGTGCGTGAGGTCATCGTGCTTGAGACGAAGCCGCAGCGCATCTCCGACCGTCGCGATTACCTCGCCTGGCCTGATCGGAAGGAGCTTTTTTCGAAATCGTCCTGTCACAAGTCCATAGATCAAATAGATCATTCCGTTGATTGCGAAAATCCACATGCCGAAGAAATGCCACTGCAAGCCATGCTGAGCGTATTTGCCAAGCGTGATTGCCTCAGGGAAATGCAACCAGCCGAAGATCACTTCGTCGTTGTAGATCTTCCAACCACTCGTGATCATGATCAGCATCGCGGCCGCATTGGTCCAGTGCATGATCCTCAAAGGCAAAGGATGCAGGCGCCTCGTGCCGCGATCATGTGATTTGATGCAATCGGCAGTCATCGAAATGCTCCTCCTGCAACGGCGACACCAGCAGGCTCGTGAAATTCGCGGGTGACGACAGTAGGTTCGGGCATTGCCGCCCGTAAGTTACACGGATGGCACAAAAATTTGTGTGACGGCGGGCGTAACGTCTGGCGCCGCCGGCACGAAGAGCAGGTTATGCGCAGGATTCACATTGCCCTTGGTCTCACACTGGCCGCCACGCTCGCGGTGGCGGACGGCGCGCTATCTCCAATGCTGGCCCAGCACATGGAACCCAAGAGCGAGAGCCCACAGAAGGACGCGATGACGCCAGAGGAAAGAATGAACCGGCGCTTCCCGCAACCGGTCCGTGTAGGCGACCTGATCAGCCTTCGCGTGCTCGACGACCGGGACGTGACGATTGGCTTTGTCCGGAAGGTGGTGCGCACACCGCAAGGCAAGATCCTGCTGCTCGTCTCTCAGGGTGGTTGGTTGGGGTGGGGTGAAAGGCTGGTGGCTGCGCCGATCGAGGTGATGGCAATCTTCGGCCGTCAGCTTGCCTCCCTCGACATGGAACCAAAAGAGTACGCATCAGCTTCCACCTGGGTCGAGAGCGGCGGTATTCCGATTCCCGGCGACGAAGTCATCCGTATCGGCCTGACCAGACGGTAACTGCTAATGCCAGCGGAAGAAATCGGCCAGCAACTTTCTGCAAAGGGTCGAGGGGAAGACCACATGGCTGGTCGGAACTTTGCAAGCGGGCGCGCCTCGGGGTGCGGTATCGCCGTGATGGCGAAAGCGTCGACGCCCGGCCTTACCAAGACCCGGCTGGTTCCGCCGCTGCGGTTTGAGGAGGCGGCCGCTTTTAACACGGCGTTCCTGCAGGACGTGGCCGCGAACTTAATGGCCGCGGGGCGGCAAGCCGAAATCACCAGATACATGGCATTCGGGCCGCCTGGTTCGGAAGGTTTCTTCGAAGGCGCGCTCGGCCCGGATATCGGCCTGATCAGCGCGTGGCAGCCGAATTTCGGCGATTGTCTCCTGCTCGCGATCGAGGCGATGCTGGCACGCGGCCACGGTTCCGCTGTGGTGCTGAATTCCGACAGCCCGACGCTGCCGACGTCCCTGCTGATCGAGACGGCCGTAGTTCTGGCACGCCCCGGCGATTGCGCCGTCCTGGGGCCATCAACGGACGGGGGCTACTACCTGCTTGGGCTCAAGCAGGCTCACCGGCGCATGTTCGAAGACATTACTTGGAGCACCGAGCAGGTCGCGGAGCAGACGCTTGAGCGGGCGCGCGAGATTGGGCTCGATGTGCACATTCTGCCGGCGTGGTACGACGTCGACGACCTGCAATCCCTACGCATGCTGCACGAGGAAATTCGTGGCCGCCGGGCGATACCCAGCGCGCATGCGCCGACGCTTGCACTGCACACTAAGGCGCTGATCGATCGCCTTTGCCGGGAGTCTGATTTTGCGAAACGTATGGGACAAGGACAGCTTGAAGCGGCACCAGCCTGATAATGCTGGCGACCATCGGCTCCCCCACTAGTCGGATGCAGCAGTAATGGAACAGCTCTCTTCCAGTAGCGAATTTGATCCGCGCCGCTATTTCGAAAGCGTAGATGCACGCAGCCACGTCCCGGGTCACATGCCCGTCTGTCTCTACCTGGAGACGACGAACCGTTGCAATCTTCTGTGCACGACGTGTCCGCGCACTTATGCGGAGCTTGAACCGCCGGCGGACATGAGCTGGGAACTGTTCACCTCGATCGTCGATCAACTTCCGGGATTGCAACGCGCGGTGTTGCACGGCGTCGGCGAGCCGATGCTGGTCAAACATCTGCCGCGCATGGTGTCTTATCTCAAGGAACGTGGTGTCTACGTCCTCTTCAACACCAATGGCACCGTTCTGAACGAGCGCAATGGACGGGCTCTGATCGGAGCAGGACTGGACGAGTTGCGCGTGTCGCTGGATGCCGCCAATGCCAAGACCTATCGGGAAGTCCGTGGCAAGAATTACTTCAACCGGATCCTGAAAAATGTACGGGCTTTCCGCGAGCTCCAGGAACGGGAGGGCCACGACAAGCCACGCGTGTCGGCTTGGCTGACCGGCCTGCGAGAGACGATTGTGGAATTGCCAGATTTCGTCCGTGTGGCCGCTGAAACCGGTGTCAAGGAAGTCTATCTGCAGCGGCTGGTGTTCTTCGATGAGAATGCGATCGGCAAGGCCAGACCGGACCAGGCGCTCTATGAGCGGCTTTCGGGCGAGGAGGCCGTGTACCTTGACCGCGCGGCCGCGCTTGCAAAATCCCTGGGGATCACCTTCAGCGCATCGGGAGCGGCATCCGAACCGGCAATGAGTCTCAAGCGCGGCACGGAGGGTTCGCCGTGGTCGTTGTGTCGCCGACCCTGGACGGTCATGTACATCACCGCCAACGGACGCGCCTTGCCCTGCTGTATCGCGCCCTTCTCTCAGCACGGCTACGAGAATTATACGCTCGGCGACGCGACGCAGCGGACGCTGCGTGAGATCTGGAGCGGCGAGGCCTATCGCGATTTCCGCGAAGCCCTGCTATCCGACAAACCGCCGACCGCCTGCCAGAATTGCGGCTTACGCTGGAGCCTGTGACGTGAGCTCTGTTCCAGGCCAGGAGGCATCGTCGACGGGCAGAGTTGCAGTCGTCATACCGACGCTCAACGAGGAAGCCTCCATCGGCGCGGTCGTGTCTGCGCTTCCCCGCAATGTCGTGGATAGGGTGATCGTCGCCGACGGCGGTAGCAAGGACCAGACCGCCGAGCGCGCACGCTGGGCAGGCGCTACGGTCATTTCGGCCGGCCGGGGATTTGGCCGAGCATGCCTGCTGGGAGCGCAGGCAGCCGGTAGCTCAGACATTGTCGTCTTCATGGATGGGGACGGCGCCGATGATCCAGAGTTCATCGCAGCTCTGGTGACGCCCATTCGTTCCGGGAAATATGATTTCGTCATTGGATCGCGCGCACGCGGTCAGCATCAGCCCGGGAGCATCTCCCTCCATCAGCTGGCGGCGGGGCTTATCGCCGGTTGGCTGACTTGGCTGTTATATGGCGTGCGCTACACCGACATGTGCACATTCCGAGCGATCCGGCGAGATACTCTGTTGAAGCTCGGGATGCGCGAATTGAGCTACGGCTGGAACCTCGAAATGCAGATGCGAATCGCGCGCACCGGACTGCGCGTCCTTGAACTCCCGGTCCCGTACCGGCGTCGCGTCGGCGGCAAGTCGAAGGTCGCCGGTAGTCTCAGAGGAACGCTCGTGGCCGGATACCAAATTATCGCGACCTTCGCACGGGTCGTTTTACAGTCCGCTTCAAGGTCGAACCCGCGGAGTGCAACTCAATAGGCACAGTCGAAAATCATCCGACTTTGAGAGTCCGCCATATCCTTGCGGCGTTCGCGCAGGTCGAAATCAAGACATTCTGGAGAGGGGTCAGTAACGTGAAGGCACAGCTGTCATGAAGCGAGCCTTGATAAATGGGTCGGATCGGCTTGCTCTGGTTCGCGACGACAGCAATGTCGCGTCGCCGCTGATGGCGCGCCGAGATCACGCAGCGCCTTCCATCTTTCGCCCGGAGAACATGTTGCGCGAAGCGCGCCGGCAGAAGGGGCTTTCGTTGGCGCCCGTTGCTCCCGTGTGTGTTCTCGACCCGGACGGCGACATCGTTGATCATGTTCGCCAGCGCTACGCGGCCAACCCCAGCGCTCATTGGGCCTGTTACCATACCCGCATGTGGGAGTGGACGTCGGACGGCATACACTACGGCATCATCGGTCGCGCGGTCGGTGGCTCATTTTCGGTGATGGTTGCCGAGCAACTTTTCGCGTCGGGTTGCCAGCTGCTCATCAGCGTTGCTTCGGCGGGGCAAATCACCGATGTTGGACCGCCGCCATATTGGATCCTTATAGAGCGTGCGTTGCGGGATGAAGGCACGAGCTATCATTATCAACCCGCTTCACCTTATGCTGATGCGAACAGCGCACTGCTCGATTGTGCGGCCAACTCGCTTGCGCGTGTCGGTCGTCATGTTCATCGAGGCACGACGTGGACTACGGATGCGCCGTTTCGTGAGACGGCCGAAAGCGTAGCGTTGCGCCGCAATGAAGGGATTCTTGCAGTCGAGATGGAAGCGGCTGCGCTCTATTCATTCGCGGCAGCGCGCGGCGCTCCTGTCATCTGTCTTGCCCATGTCACTAATCAGCTCGGTTGTGTCGAAGGCGACTTCGACAAGGGCGATGGAAACGGTGCGTTTGGCTCGATCGAGCTAATCACCGTGCTTGCGCAAGCCGTTCAGCTGCGTGACGACAACGGCAACGGTTCCAGACCGCGCGTGCGTTCGCTGTGAGAGCTTCTTGTCCTATTCTCGGGTCAGTGCGAGCGACGCGGTTCGTATGAATGGAGCGGCCAGCACGACGGCCGGCAGCATGATTGCCCAGGCAATAAGCCATGACCCCAGCCAATGACCAAGGAACTGCACGATTGTTGGCGACGGAAAACTGGCAATGCCTGCCGCGATCAAGCTCGTCAACCCGGCCTGAAGGACACCGAAAACAAAATGACTGTGCTTGCGCTCTATCCTGACCATGATGCAATCCCGACCATGAGGAGGTCCTTTCACGCCAGGGCCAAGCAAAGGACGTGCCAGGGTCGGCTTCGTCGGACGTGCTTCGTATTCTTGGCTAGCGCCGATCGGCCGCTAGAACCAACTGAATGTCTGCTAGTGGACATCGCGCTAAAAGGTCCGGTCCAGAACCTTTGCGCTTGTAAGCGCGTTTGCTCGGAGAATATGTCACATTCGTGCAGTCCCGAAGGAGTACCGCTCCGTATGTACGGTCGCGCCCCGCTATCTTGAAGGTGCAGGCACGTCGTGCAGGATCACGCCCTCCAGGGGATCGCAGTCGTCTTCCCATGCCTTGCGTTCCAGCGCGCGCAGTGTGTCGGCATAACCCGCCTCCCAGCGGTTGCTGATACCTGCCGGGCTGAAGTCGATGTCCTTGGTGTGGTTCTCGTTGTCGAGCCGAGGTGCAAGCAGGCGAACCACGTGCATGCGCGTGAGGCAGCCATATTGGCGCAGCTCCCGGACGCGCGCGTGCTTGCGCTTCTCCTCGGGAATGAGCTTGACCAGCTCCGACACGACGTGACGCAGCTTGTGCACCTGACGCTGCCGCGCGATGTGGCTTGCCACCCGGCTCGAATATTGAATGTCCTTGTGGCGATTCAGGACCTCCCAGATCGTCTCCGGCTCAGCCCCGGTGGGGTTCCACATGTGAACTGCGAAGATCAGCGAGTTTCGCCGCGGATCGTCCTCGAAGATCGCTTCCGTCGGCGTATTCGACAGGATGCCGCCATCCCAGTAGAGCTCGCCGTCAATACGCACGGGCGGAAAGGCCGGCGGCAGCGCTCCCGATGCCATGATATGTCGCGCGGTGATCTCGCTCGTGCGGCTGTCGAAGTAGCGCATCTCGCTCGTGCGCACATGCGCGGCCCCGACCGTCAGGCGGGGCTTGCAGCGCGTAATCAGTGAGAAGTCGACGAGCTCGTTGAGGGTCTTTTCAAGCGGTGCGGTCGAATAGAAGCCGGCGACATCCGCGCCAAGGCGGATATGCGAGCCAAAGAACGCCAGCGGATTGGGCTCGAAGAAGCCGGGAATGCCGCCGAGCAATGTCGTCCAGTAGTTAGCCGTGTCGGCGACACCAGGCCAGCGCGACCGGCTCCACAACTCCTTGCGGCGCATGCGCCGCCAAAACTCTTGTAGCCTTTCGAGCCGGTTTTCGGGCTCATTGCCGGCAATGAGGCTCGCGTTGATGGCGCCGATCGAGGTGCCGATGATCCAGTCCGGCTCGATCTCCGCCTCATGCAGCGCCTGATAGACGCCGGCCTGGTAAGCCCCCAATGCACCGCCGCCCTGAAAGACCAGTATCGTTTGACGCTCGTCAGACGAAGGCTGCGACGCGGTTGCGGGCGCATCCGCCTCGAGCGGCTCAGCGTTCTTGATGTTGACCATCTCATTCATTGGAGTCATTCCGCTGCTTGCATGTTCAGTGCGCTGATGATGTCTGTCGCTGATCTTAAAAATGATCCGACCGCGGCCCCCTGGTCGCTCTCGTCCAGAATGCTGCCGGCCGTGGCGATTGCCGCCGTGAAGTCATGGGAGTGCCAGTGGCCGACCGGAAGTGCCGGCAGGGCGGTGACAAGGGGCGCGGGGTAGATGCTCACATAGAAATAGGGCTCGTCATAATACTCGTCGCCCGGTGAGAACCCGACGCCCATCGTGCGGGTGTTGACCGAGTTTCGTGTGCTGAAATAGATGAGCATGTCGAGATCAAAATGGTGCGGCCAGCAGCGCACCGGCGGCGCGCGGAGGCCGCGCGCCACGAGCTGCTGTCGCATGTCGTCGAGCGCCCGGCTGGCGTTGTCGTACCATCCGGAGATCTCCCCGAGTGCCGACTTGAGGTCCTCGAGCCGGTAACGTCCGCCGCTGGCAATTGGCGAAGCGGGCATGTCGTACGGGAGCGGCTTGTCGAGCGCGAGCGGGTCGAGGCCCATTGTACTCAAGCGCGGCCCGAGCCATGCACGGATGTCGGCATCGCTTCGATTCTTCAAGGAGAGCTCACTGGCGTGCGGCCCTAGCAATAGCAACGTCAGGTCGCCGATGCGCAGCGCAAGCCGCGACCCGTCTGGCAGCGGATGCGTGGCCACTCCGCCGAGCGCCGGGTCCCAACCGAGATTGGTGTGGCTGTCGTCCGCCTTCGGCTCGATATAGGCGCGCGCAGCGCGGGCAAGCCATTGCACGGCATAGTGGGCCGCGAGCCGCGCCTGCGTGAGCTGATGGCGCTCGATAGTCCGTAACGGTTTCCAGAGCGACTTGCCCATCGGCGAACCCTCTCACCAACGCACCGCAGCTTCATCCTTGTTCGGAGCCGCCCGCCGAAATGTTACGAAACACCAAAGCCAAGGGCGGTGGTTCAGGCGGCATTATTGCTTCAGTGGGCGGTCCAGCCGCCGTCGACCGGCAGTGCGACGCCGGTGATCGAGGCTGCGGCTTCACTCGCCAGGAACACCGTCAGGGCGCCGATCTCTTCAACCGTGGCGAAGCGCTTGTTCGGTTGCTGAGCGAGCAGCACGTCGCGGATGACTTGTTCGCGTGGAATGCCGTGCGACTTTGCCTGGCCTTCGATCTGCGCCTCGACCAGCGGAGTATAAACATAGCCGGGGCAGATGGCATTGCAGGTGATCCCTTGCTCGGCGGTTTCAAGCGCAACCACTTTGGTGAGGCCGAGGATGCCGTGTTTGGCGGCGACGTAAGCCGACTTGAACGGCGAGCCGACCAGGCCGTGCGCGGACGCGATATTGACGATGCGTCCCCACTTGTTCAGGAGCATCGAAGGCAGCGCGAGCCGCGTCGTGTGGAAAGCGGACGACAGATTGATGGCGAGGATCGCGTCCCACTTCTCGGGTGGGAAATCCTGCAGCGGAGCGACGTGCTGGATGCCGGCATTGTTAACCAGAACGTCCAGTCGGCCAGTCGTATCCAGGGTCTGTTCGACCATCTCCTGGATCGAGGCAGGCTTGGACATGTCGGCTCCCGAATACGACACGTCCACGTTGAATTCGGCGGCAAGCTCGGCCTGTCACTCGTGCAATCTCGTCTGGCTTGCCGAAGCCATTGAGCACGATCCGCGATCCGGCTGCCGCGAGCGCCCGGGCGATGCCAAGGCCGATCCCGCTGGTAGAGCCCGTAACTAGAGAGACTTTTCCGATAAGTGCTTGTCCGTTAGAAGTAATTGGTTGCTTAATGGCGATGTTCATGGCTGCGGATTCCCTTCTGGTGGTCGCGTTGCCGGGTAGCGAGGGTTGCTACCCCGCGATACTGCCGGTGGCAGAGGGAGTCTTGGAAATGCCGATTGGCTAAGGGGTTGATAGGTCGCTGCTATGGAAATGCACCAGGTCCGATATTTCCTGGCCGCCGTCAGTGAGCTGAATTTCACCAAGGCGGCGGATAAGTGCAACGTGTCTCAGCCTTCGCTGACGCGTGCGATCAAGCAACTCGAAGCAGAGCTGGGCGGCGATCTGTTTCGGCGGGAGCGGCCGCAGGCGCAGTTGACCGACCTTGGCCAGCGAATGCTCCCACTGCTCAAGCAGTGCTATGACAGCGCAGTGGGGGCTCGTTCGCTGGCGTCGGCAATCAAGGGCGGCGAGGTCGGCTCGCTGCGGCTCGCGCTGTCGCGGACAGTCGGTCTCGACCTGCTTACCCGGTATTTCTCCGAGCTGACCAGACTATTCGCCGGTCTCGAGATGAAGCTCCTGCGCGGGACAGCAGAAGATGTGGTCGAGTTATTGAAGAAGGGCGACGCGGAACTCGCCATCGCGGGCACGATCGAAGAAACATGGGAGCGGCTCGACAAGTGGCCCCTGTTCACAGAGCGGTTTCAGCTGCTGGTGAACAGCCAACATCCGCTGGCTCAGCGCCCGCAGATCAGCATCGATGAGCTTGGTGGGCAGAAGTTCCTGCAGCGCAACTACTGCGAGGACGCCGCGCAGACAAGCGCACTGCTCCGCGGCCACAGCATCGACTTGGAATGCAGCTACGACGTCTCGACGGACGAGGATTTGCGTGTCCTGGTCGAGGCTGATTTCGGCGTTGCCTTTGCGCCGCGCAGTATGCAGACGCCGGCTGATTTGGCGAAAGTCGCCGTCAACGAAATCGAGCTGTCTCGGACTGTCTATGTTTACGGTGTGGCGGGGCGGCAGCGCACCGCAGTGGCTACGGCGATGCTGAAGATGCTCCGTGCCGCCGATTGGTCGCGCTACAGCAATTGAGCTCTAGATCATGATCCGATCAAGTTTGAATCGGATTACGGTCTAGCTTTTTGTTTGAGCATGATCTTTTTCCGAAAACCGGTTTCCATCCCGGATCAAGTCCGGGGCAGGCATTTGCGGGATCATGCTCTGAGCGCCGTCAGTAGATCGTCGATCGCCATGCGCTTGCGGTAATCGGGATCGACGAATCGCGCCTTGATGAGGCCGTCTTGACCGACCACGAAGGTCGCAGGAATCGGCAGCATCCAGGAATTATTGCCCTGATATTCCGGAAGATCCTGACGCCCGGTCATCATCTTCTGTATCTCGTCGCCGACCCAGATCGCAAGGTTGAGCGAGAGCGCATAGCCGTTGTCCATATCGGTCAAGATGGGGAAGGGCAGCTCGCCCTTGATCTTGAGCTCCGAGGAAAACTGCTGCCGGTCCGGCATGATCGCGACGATCTGCCCACCCTGTTCAGAGACTTTCTGGTGGGCCTGCGCCAGTGCGTTGATATTGATCCGGCAATAGGGGCACCAGTGACCGCGATGGAAGGTGACCGCCACAGAGCCCTCTGCGACCAGGTCTTCGAGGCTCACCATGTGTCCGGTTTCATCAGGGAGGATGAAGGGCGGCATCGGCTCGCCCGGCTGCGGCGCCGAATTGCCGGCGCCACTCTGCCGAAGCCGCTTGACCAGCCGGTCGATTGCGTCGGCGAACTCAGGTCTGCGCTGGCGGACCGATTCCGAAAACGTCTGCAGCTGTTTATCAAGGGATGCATCCATGCTGCGGATGCGCTTGAAGGCGTCCTCGATGCTTTCGCGCTGTTGATTGTTGTTCATCGTGGGAAACATTAGCGCGGCAGCCGTCTGGGGGCCAGGGGCGTGGTGTGCGTCCTCAGACGTCCGATCCCCACATCGGCCGCGTGCCGATGGAAGCCGACGACGATGTTGGCCTTGGCCAGCATGGTTAAGCTCGCGTCTAGGTCGAACTCCGGATCATCGTCTCTGGCCGACGCGGCTGCTGCCGCGATCGTCGATCCGGTGGACAATGCTGTCATGAAGGCATGCCCGCCGGCCGGCAAGAGCAGCACGTCCACGTCCAGGAATGGTCGCGCGATCAGCGCCGCCTCCGGCCGCCACTGATCAAACGCGCCGCCGCCGGTTTCCGTCTGGTTGGTCCGCCAGATTGTCACGACGGGAAAGCGTGACGCGACCAGCGCGACCGAGGGGTGCAGGATGACGCTGCATTCGTCGAATTGGCCCGTGGAAAGGGAAGAGAGCGTCTGCGCATCAAGGGGAGTCGCGTCGGCTGAGTGATAAGCACGGGCCCGGGCTGCTTCGAGTGCGGCGATGTCGGCGACATATTCGAACGACGCGGCCCCTCCGAGACTGCGCAGATAGTGCGGGAACGTTTCGCCGAAGTGCTGGACAATCGGCAATCGCGGCGGCTGCTTCGCGACAAAACGCCCGGCGACGTCGAGGAACGAATTGTCGCCGATCAGGCGCCGCACCACGGGATAGCGCGCCGCCAGCGCCCTCACCAGAAACGCGCCAATGCCGGCATGGCGGAAGTCGACGCCCGCGCGAAGATCGACATTGGCGATGGCCGCGGGCACGCCCGCAAGCGGGTCTAACAGCGCGACCGCGAGATTATCCTGGATGGTTGCGAGGCTGTTCATTTGCTCAATCTGCTTCGCTCGGCCGGCGCTATTTCGCCCGCAAAGATGGGGAATGGCGGAACATCGTTGTCCCACTCGGTTGCTTGCGAGACTTGCCTGACAATTGGTGGAGAGAAGAGGCGAGCAATCCATGATCTTGCGCGATCCTGGTGGCGTGGCGCGGGGTGCCCTGCAAGCACCGTCTGTTGTGGGTTGGTCATGATCGTGGTCCGTCGATATGGCTGCGGTTCGGTCCCATTAGTGCGCAACACGACACTGAATTGGAAATGCCGATACGCGATGGACGCGATAGCCGTGGTGCATTCCCGGCCGCGTATTGCTGCGGAGCGGGGTATGTCGGCGTGTAACCATTTGCATCAACGGCACGAAACCCACACGTCGCCAACACGTAGCCAGCAAGGAACTTGAGAGATGTCGAACAAGGTCACGATCGCGATCAGCGCTGCGCTCCTGTTCGCCGCTGCCGCCACTGCCGCGAGTGCGGCAGGCTCTCGTGCGTCGACCACAGACGGCGTGATCGCGGCCGTCTGCAATGAGCTGCCGCCACTCCCGCAAGCGAGCCACTGTGGCGCCGGTCCGCACTGCCAGCACTTCAATATCAGCGACCGTACACTCGGGCCGACGTTCCCGACCGCATGCCGCCAGACCACGTGAGTGATCTTGTCGGCGTGATATCGGCCTAGCGTGTCGCTGCAATGACAGGCTCCGCTGCCTTCGACCCAGCGCCTTCGACCCAAGCGGCCCAATCCTCGCCAGACCCTACGCGATGGGCTGATACGGGCAGACAACGGAGGGTTTTCTTTCTTCCAACTGACGACGTTGACGGTTCGCTGGCGCTAGTGGTCCGGTTTTAACATTCGCGTCCCTTCTCGGTGGGCTCTCTTGCGAATGTTAGAATCAAAGGACCACTAGAAAATATAAGCTTCTAGTGGAGCTTTGTATTTGACCTTCGCTTCGCGAGCCCGCGGCTCGGTGGGTAGCGAATGTCAAATCTGCTCCACTAGCCGGCGGACCGTCATGACATTGCCAGCAGCACGTCTAGCTCTTGAGCGACACGCGCAGAGTTCTGATGGCGCGGTGGACAGAAACCTTAAGCGCGCTGATGCTCATGCCGGTTGCCTGCGAAGCTTCCTTGAGCGACATCTCGCGCAGCTTCAAAAGCTCGAGAGCTGAGCGTTGACCCTTGGGGAGCACCTTGATGGCCCGCCGCAGTTCCTCCGGATCACCGTAGCGGTCAGCGGCTGCCCCGGCGTCAGCGTCTGCAACATCCGCGGGATATTCGTCGACCGACATCTCGTTGGCGGCGCGCCGCGAGTTGCGTCGTGCCTGATCCACCATACGATTGTGGGTGATGGTCATGAGCCAGGGTTTAAATGGCCGCGTTGGGTCATAGGTTGCGCGGGCCGCGTGCACCGACATCAGGATGTCCTGGACCAGATCCTCGCGGTCCATGACCGGGAGGAATCGAAGCCTGGCCTGAACCACCCGCTTGAGGATAGGCAGCACCTCGCGAAGGAGCGATGCATAGGCGGCCTGATCGCCGTCCTGTGCTTTTCGCATCAAGAACGAGAGCTGCCGGTCGTGCTGCTCGTTGGGTCCGGCGGCGCTCCGGGTTGCCGGTGCATAGCCAGTGCTGATGCGGTCTTTGGTTGCGATCGACGTATTCACCGGTTGCTCCCGCTGTTGCGACTTTCGCTCACGCGAACGTCATGAAGGCACCGCGAACTTGCTGCGAAGCCGCTCTGATCGGAAGGATCGGTTGTCTATGGAGCCGATAGCGTGCCGCTATCCTGCCTGCGCCTGGATGATCAGAGGCGGCCGTTGCCCTCAAGCCTGCAATAGCGCGCGACTATGGACACGGAAGATGCTTGGCATTGGAGGTCCAAGGCCGAACTTCTCATTCTTGGGCTCTCAGCGCCCGCATCCGCGCGCGTCATACAAGGAGCCCTCCGATGATCCGTCGTATCATCCTCGTCCCCGCGGGCCTGATCGCCCTGGTTGTCGCCATTGTTGTATCGTTCTCGGCCCTGACCGGTGCCGGCAACGACGGCATTATCAGAGTTAAGAGCGCCTACCCGATCACCGAGACGGTCGCGCGGATCAAACAGGACGTGGCCGGCAAGGGCATCATGTCCTTCGGCGAAATCGACCAGTCGAAGCTTGCGGCTGGCGCGGGCGTCACGTTGCGGCCTTCGACGCTCCTGACATTCGGCAATCCGCCGCTCGGAACGCAGTTCATCACTTCGAATCCGAATGCGGGACTGGACTGGCCGGTCCGGCTGCTCGTGTTTGAGAACGAGAAGGGCGAAGTCTGGACGGCACACACTGATTTCACCTGGATCGCGCATCGCCACGGCATCAAAGACCGCGATGCGCAGTTCAAGATGGCCTCTTCCGTGGTCACGTCGATCCTAGCGAGCGTGATGAAATAGGACTGCTCTTCCAACATAGCACCCGGCTATCGACTCAAGAGCGACCTGGCATTTCCATTGTGACGCTCTCCGACCGATCCTCAGCACGGGTGCGGCCGACAATCTGGCCGAGCCATCAAACAGAGGAGAGACAATCATGTTCGAACGCATCATGAGCCGCCACGTCTTTGGCCGGACCACCGTTCTGGCTGGTGTGGTGATGGGCTCGCTGGCCGCCAGCCTGTCGTCGGCAGCTGCCGGCCAGTGCCCGGCCGACCAGGTCAACACCAATGCCCGCGAGGCGGTGTCGCATGCCGCCAAAGGCGTTACCGACACGGTGCTCGGCGCCATTGATCTCGAGAAGGAGCCTGCGATGATCAAGGAGCGCCAGCTCCGATTCCGCAAGCTCACCATCGAGCCAGGCGGAATCGTCCCCTGGCATAGCCACGGCGATCGTCCCGCCATCATCTACATCGCGGAGGGCGAGATCATCGAATACGCCAGCACCTGCGCGGTGCCGATCGTTCACAAGGCCGGCGAGATCAGACCGGAGACGAACCCCACGGCGCATTGGTGGCAGAACACGGGCAACAAGACCGTCGTGCTGTTCGTGGGCGACGTGCTCCACGACAAGAACGACAAGAACATGTGACTTGCCGCAGCCGGCACCCCGCCATTACGGCGGGGTGTCGCACCTCCGCCGCTGACCCGTGAGGCCGACCATGCAACAGACCGCTCACGCGCTCGAATCATCACAAATGGAGATGCTCGAACATCGTTCGGGCGTGCTGCTGCGGACGATCGTCATCGGTCTTACCGCCTTCCTCACGGTCGTAGACCTGTTCGCCACGCAGGCGATACTGCCATCATTGGCGCGCGCTTACGGCGTAGCGCCGGCTGCGATGGGTGTCGCGGTCAATGCCAGCACGATGGGCATGGCGGTGGCAGGTCTCCTGGTTGCGCTGTTCAGCCGGCGGATCAACCGGCGGCTCGGCATCCTCATCAGCCTTGCGCTGTTGGCGATCCCGACGACCCTGCTTGCGCACGCCTCCGATCTCACGGTGTTCACCGTATTGCGCGTGGCACAAGGCCTGTGCATGGCATCGGCTTTCACGCTCACGCTCGCCTATCTGGGCGAAGAGTGCAGCGCCGCCGATGTCGGCGGCGCTTTCGCGGCCTATATCACCGGCAATGTCGCGAGCAACCTGATCGGGCGCCTGATTTCGGCGGCGGTTGCCGATCACTTTGGGCTCGCCTGGAACTTCTATTTCTTTGCAGCGCTCAATCTTGCCGGCGCGGTGCTGGTCTTCTTCACGCTCGGGCGCAGCACTCCGATGGAGCGGAGCGCCCCGATATCCCGTTCGCCATTCGCGTCCTGGCTCGAGCACCTGTCCGACCGGCGGCTGCGTGCAGCGTTTGGCATCGGGTTCTGCATCCTGTTCGCGTTCATCGGCACCTTCACCTATGTGAACTTCGTGCTGGTGCGGCCGCCGCTGTCGCTTTCCGCGATGACGCTCGGGCTCGTCTACTTCGTGTTCGCCCCGTCGATCGTGACGACATTGCTGGCGGGCCGTGCGGTGCAGGCCATCGGAACTACGCGAACGATCTGGTTGTCGTTCGCGCTAGCCGGCGCCGGGCTGCCGTTGCTCTTGCTGCCGAGCCTCGTTGCGGTCCTCGCCGGCATGGTGCTGATCGGGGTGGGCACCTTCTTCGCACAGGCGGCGGCGACTGGCTTCGTCAGCAGGACCGCGACGTCCGAGCGCGGCTCGGCAAGCGGAATCTATCTCGCCTGCTATTTCGCCGGCGGGATGGCGGGCACCGCGATTCTCGGTTGGATCTTCGACCGCTTCGGATGGGAGGCCTGTGTCGCGGGCATTGGCCTTGCGCTCTTGGCGGGGGGCCTGTTGGCGTCGCGGCTCAAAGGTTCGTCAGCCTGACTTGTCTTTCTAAAGTCGAACGGGCGGTCGTAATGACGACCGCCCGTACCGTATTTTCATCTCTGTCATTCGCAATAAAGAGAAGGCGGCCGATCGAGGATCGGCCGCCAAGTCTGGGAGGAGTTAGCGAGGATTAATCTAGTCGCGCCCCTGGCTCGGGTCGTGGGCGAGCTGCGCCCTGACTGTCGGATCGGGATCCGCGCCGATGTACTTGCCGTTGACGTACACTTTGGTTGCAGTGGTTGCCGCCATCGCACTCGACAGGGAGGCGACGACGATAGCGGTGGCAACCGCGAGCTTGCTGAACATTGGGGGTCTCCGTTGGTTGGCGAGCCGTTGTGGCTCTCTCACACGCCAATGATTTCGCCGCCACGGCGCGAAGGTTACATGTCGGGTTACTTGTCGGGTTATTTGGCGCAGCGGTTGGAATGATGTCTGCGTGAGAGATGGAGGAGCCGCTCCCTGGTGCGGAGAGCACGGGTGTAACCTTCTCGCAAGGCATGGCGAAGATAGCTAACGAGCATAACCATCGGGGCATGGCAGCCGCCGTAGAGCCCCAAAGGACCCACATGGACATCGATCATCTCATTCAGCAGCTGGCGGAACGCGCGCAACCAGTGTCCCGCCTGCTTGCTCCTTGGCGTCGGACCTCGCTCTGGCTTGGCGCGTCGCTCGCCTATGTCGGCATCGTAGTGGCTGCACACCTGTTGGCGGGCGGCGGCTTGCTGGGCTCCATTGAGCCGCGTCTTGTTTTGGAACTGGCCGCGATCCTGGCCACCGCCATCACTGCCGCGATCGCGGCCTTCTCGAGCGTGGTTCCAGGTCGCGATCGGCGGCTTCTTCTGCTTCCGCTGATCCCGCTCAGCGTATGGCTGGCGACGCTCGGGCATAGCTGCCTGCAGGACTGGCGGGTGTTGGGTACAGCCGGCTTACAGTTGCGCGCCGATTGGGACTGTGCGGTTCCAGCTCTCATTATCAGCGCCTTGCCTACAGGCGCGATGCTCCTGATGCTACGTCGTGGCGCGCCGCTGATACCTGCCGTGTCACTGGCGCTGGGCATGCTCGCCACTGGAGCTATGGCCAACTTTGGCTTGCGTATTTTTCACGCCGGTGACTTGAGCATTCAGATCTTGATCTGGCATGGCGGCGGAGCCGTCGTGGTGGCAATGATCGCCAGCTTGGTCGGACCTCGGGTGCTCAATTGGAACGACTGGGTTAAGCGAGCCTGCAGTGCCTAGCTGAACAGAGCCGGAAGACTGCCTCAGTACAGATGACATATGCCGGGTGGACCTTGTGACGTGCGCGCGACGCAACCGGAGTTTCGTTTCATCGTCGACTACACCGTGTTGTTCCGGCCAAGAAACCGCCGACGAATAATTGGCAACTGGTCGGAAATCACCAATTTGCCAAATCGGTGCGATCGCGCAACTCCTCGCTGAGGTCGTGGGATCGGCTACTTGGGCCTCTGCAGGCTCAGCATCTTGAGCCAAGGTGAAATCGGCGAACTTGGCCGATGTCGTCGCGGTGAGACAAACCTGTCCACCCAAACAGTTCTTTAGGTTTCTTTTTTACGGATGAATTCAGTGGAAATATAGGGGGCGTAGCCGCGTACCGCAACCGAATTGGCCTAACCAGCAATGTTCACAGCGGTGGTCAGATAGGAGGGGCGCGATGTCTTGCAGTTTGGAAGAGCACATAGCTGAGTGTTATCGACGTGCCGAGGAATACAAACGGCTGCGCAAAAGAGCTTCGAGTTGGGAAAGACGAGAGATACTTTGGTCCACGACACAGCGTTTGTTGTTTTTGGCTACGGACCTTGAGGGTAAGCTGCACAACGCTCACCGACCTCATGTCAAAGGGACCAGACGGGTCAAAGCGATCAGACGGACCATGCGCGGTTGATCGAACTGGTACTGATGCCGAATGGACCGAACTCAATGAGACACGGCAGGAGCAACTGCCCGCGGATTGAGTACCATCCGCGTTGCGAATGACCGGTCATCTGGCGATCAACTATGCGAACAGTGGGCCAATTGCCCGCACCCACAGACCGGCCGCAGTCAATCCCCTAAACCAAAATACAATTCTCCGATACTTTTCGATGTTCGCAGTTGCCGCTCGCACAATGGACACCCCTGCAATCCGTCGGCAAGGCTGAGGTCGTAACGCATTGGTTCATTACCCCCAGTAGGAGAAACGCTATGCGACCGATACTTGCTACCACCGCAACGGCGCTTGCGGTCAGCGTGGTAATGTCGACTGTGGTATTTGCGCAAAAAACAAAAACTGACGCGGCGAGAGCGTCCCGAGCCGAGGCGACGGGGTCGCTCAATGACAGCTACAATCGGTGCGTCACACTCGCACGATCACGTGGCTACACCGACAGCGATCTCGATGGCAATCGCGCAGCCGCGAGAAACTTCGTAGTGCGTTGCATGCAAGGCAAGCAACGCTGAGCGGTTTTAAAGTGCCGTTGACCAGACGGACTTGCTCCGTCTGGGCCTATGCGCAAGCTCGTATTACTAACCTCCAACGTCAAGTCGAGTTTTCCGCCCCCGAACCAGCTCTGCGCCGATCGGAAACGCGCCGGCCCGTCCAACTATTTTCGTGATGAGACGGCCGCAGTGTGGCCTACACAACCAACATCTATCTCGGCGCGGAGCAATGGCGATACTATCCCTAGGGACAGTGTCTCCCTCCCTAAGAACAACATTCCCCGACTAATCGACCCGCTAGAATAGTTCCCTCACCAGGGAGATTGAACATGCGTGAAAAGGCTGAAGCGCAAATGACGACGCGTCGAACAGCGTTTTGGATTTTGGGAATGGCAGCGTTTAGCATGGGAATGCCAGCCGCAGTGCTAACAGCATCAGATGCTGAGGCTCAGACACCCGGGATGGAGCGGCGCCAAGAGCGGCGCACGGGTCGCCACGAGCGGCGCCAGGACAGGCGCACAGGTCGTACGGAGCGGCGTCAGGAGCGGCGCACAGGCACCACAGGATCAGGCAGCCCAGCAACAGGCCCCGCCGGATCAGGCACCACAGGCCAAGCGCCACGATAGTAAGACTATTACGGAAGCGTTGCCTCGCATTGGCGCTTCCGCCTTTGGCTTCCTGACCGTCATCGGTCTCTCCAGTGAGCAGAACCGATCCGGCTGCGGCGCGCGCCGTCATGCGGTGTTCACGGCGCCCGTGCGAGTGCGCGCCCGGGAGAGACGACGTGCTAGCTGAGGATAAAAAGCCGTCCAGCCGCGATCAGTTCACGGCGACCGTGGGTCGAGCTGACGATCCGCCTCGGTGTCCTCGGTCTTTTGCTATACTTCTCTTTCCTCTTAGTTCGTCCATTCATCAGCATCGCGATCTGGAGCGTAGTGCTAACGGTCGCGCTCTATCCGGCGTACGCTTGGATGGTTGGCCTGCTTGGAGGACGGCGCCGATTGGCGGCAGCCCTGCTTACGCTTCTCAGCCTTCTGATTGTGATCGGACCGGCGACGTGGCTCGTGTTGGGCCTGATCGATAGTCTTCGAATCCTGTCCGAGCACCTCGATCTGTCAGCCCTGGCGCTGCCGCCACCACGTGAAACGGTGAAAAGCTGGCCGCTGATCGGCAATCAAGTCTACCAGTTCTGGGATCTCGCTTCGAACAATCTCCAGGCGGCATTGGCCAAGATCGCTCCGCACCTGAAGCCGATTGGCAGCAGCCTGCTTCAGATTGCGGCAGAGTGCTGGTACCGGCGCCATCAAGTTCTTTATCGCCATTATCATTGCCGGATTTCTGTATTCGCCAGCGCCCTCGCTGGTGGATGCCATCAGAAAGTTCTCACGCACGCTCGCTTCGGGGCGCGGCGAGGAATTCGTCCAACTCGCCGGGGCCACCATTCGAGCCGTGTCGCGTGGCGTGATCGGCATTTCGGCTCTGCAGGCGTTCCTTGCTGGATTGGGCCTCATGGTTGCCGGAATTCCCGGTGCCAGCCTGATCACCTCCGCGGTCCTTATTCTCGGAATCATTCAGATCGGCCCGTCGATCGTTCTGATCCCGCTGATCATTTGGAGCTGGACGGCGATGGATACGACAACGGCCTTGCTGTTCACGGCCTACATGATCCCGGTCAGTCTGCTGGATAACGTTCTACGGCCGCTTGTCATGGGGCGGGGACTGCAAACGCCGATTCTGGTCATTCTGATCGGAGTGATCGGTGGCACCATTTCCTACGGCATCACCGGTCTGTTTCTGGGACCCATCATTCTCGCCGTGATCTGGGAATTGCTAGTGGCCTGGACGAGGGACTACGAGAGCGCCTAGGCGACTAAGGCGCGTTGGCAAGAACCGCCGCGCGTCTGCTCGGCATGCGAACAATATGATCGCATTACGAAACGCTGCGCAGTCGCGCGAGCGCTCGGTCAGGCCGCGGCGATCGATGATCGGGCTAATACCGCATCGTTGAACGGAGCTATCCGCAAGGATAGACACCGCGAGCTTTGGTTCATTCGAAACGACGGAGATCCTACATCCTGTTTGTTGACCGCTCTCGCTCCGGCCTCGCTTGACATAAACCTAAGTGCGATCCCATCGCGTGCTCAAGCATGTTAGCGACATGACAAGGCTGCGCATGAACATCGGCGCGTGCACATAAGACGCATGGTCAACCGTCCGATTGTCGTCGAGATGCGCCGTCTTTGGTGAGGAACGACAACAGGAGGTTTCCATGCCCAAACTCAAGCACATTGGCGCTGCTGTGATAGCATCCGCGTTTGTAACCGCGATTGCGATCGACACCGCGGACGCTCGCCGTGGCGGAGGTGGAGGTGGAGGCGCGCGCGGGTGGCTTTGGTGGGGGCGGTGCAATGCGTGGAGGTGGCATTGGTGGGGGCGGTGTCGTGCGTGCCGGTGGAGGCGCACGATTTGCGCATGTCTCGAATCCGATCGCGCGGCCTGGCCTGGGCAACCGGCCTGGCGTCGGCTGGGGCCGCCCTGGCTGGGGCAACAACTGGGCCGGGGGTTATTGGCCGCGATATGGAGTTGGTTGGGGTGCGGCCGCGGTAGGAGCGGGCTTGGCGTACGCGAGTTCAAACGACTACTGTGATCCCTATTACGCATCCAATGGCTACTGCAATGCTGGATCATACGCCTATGGGTCAGCTTATGGGTCCGCATATGGGTCATATGCGCCGCCAACATACGGAGCAAATTACGGGTCGATTGTGCCGGCATCCCGAGGATATGCAAATGGATCATTTGCATCCGCTGGAATCCCCACATATCAGGCTTCATATGCGGTGACGTCACCTGATGCCATCGCCATCGCTGAGTGCGCCCGGCGCTTCCGCTCCTACGATCCAGAGAGCCAGACCTATCTGTCGTATAGCGGTCAACGGATTTCTTGCCCGTAGGGCGCGCGAGGACGTAGTGGCTGTCAGTCGTGCGAGTGGGCGGCGTGGTCACCACACCGCCCTTGTTGCTTGCGGGCGTCACGCAACGCGAATTGATCGTATGATCTTGGTCGAAAGGCGCGTGACGCCGAGTGATGCTTAGCGGCGACCAACACGGTCAACGGGACCGCCACGATTAGTGGGTGTGCCCGGACGTGCCGCCACACGCGCCACCGGACGTGCGACTAGCCGGACTCCCGGCCTTGCGACGCAGTTCGCAGGATAGCTGATGTATTGACAGTACACGACAGCATGCGCTGGCCCACTGGTGGTCATCGCCATCCCTGCGATTGCGCCTATCAGGGCGGCAAATAGTGTCAGAGCGTACTTCATCACTAATCCTCCCGCTGGTCCTATGGGAGCATTTCCCAACTTGGACGATGACCATTGTTGTGATTGCGCAACCAAGGTCGCAATTATCTAAACGTATTCGGTGATATGATTTGGTATATATGGCGCCCGAAGCGAGCGACCTCTGCCATTGGTGGCCGCACTGATCAGCGGCGCGACCCAAAACAAACAGAGCAGCCCGAGATACTCGCTGCCTGCAAACAGAGCGGGTCCAGTGCTGCGTACTGGATTGAATGAAGTGTTGGTGACGAGATCAGGTGGATCAACGTCAGAGGTCTACCAAATTTGGAGAGTCCAGAGCTCCGGAGAAACTCCGCCCTTTTGAGAACACTTCCCCCTGCTCCAGAGCCTGGGCCAAAGTACCTGCCAAATTGCGAAACAAGGTGCGCGTTGCCGCTGGCGGGGAATTTCAGTCAGGCCGGTCACTGGCGGAGGGAGTGGGATTCGAACCCACGATACGGTTTCCCGTATACACGCTTTCCAAGCGTGCGCCTTCAGCCACTCGGCCATCCCTCCGTAAGGGGGCGCGCACCTTATCGGTGCGCACCTCAAGAGTGCGCGCACTATAGTCGCGGGCGGCGGAGTGGCAACCCGTTCGCAGCCGCCGGCCATGGCCCGTTGCAGGCTTTCAATTCACCAGCCGGACCGCCCCGGCCTCGCTGACGTCGTAGCCGCCAAGCTCGGCGGCGCGCTCGCGGAAGGCGGCGGTGCGCATGAAGCCGAACAGCGCCTGCGGGCCGGGCAGGAAATAGTCGCGCTGGCGCAGCGCAAGATCGAAGCGCTCCCAGGTCAGAGGCACGAAGCCGAGCCCCGCCGCCTGCGCCACCGAGCGGGTCGCAATGCCGCAATCGGCCCGGCCGGACCGCACCGCCTGGGCGATATCCGGGCCGGTCGGACAGACCGGCTTCACCGTGACTAGCGCATTGAGCGTGAGCCCGGCGCGGGCGATCAGGACGAGCAGCAGGAGCTGCGCGCCGGCGCCATCGGGACGCAGCGCAAGCCGAGCCTCACGCTCCGCAATGCTCGTGATATCGCTCAGCGCCAGGGGATTACCCGGCGACACCACAAGCCCCTGCTCGCGCTGCGCGAACGCGATCAGCACCGCATCATGGAGGCCCGGCGCAGCCGTGACCGCCTCCACGTTGGCGCGCTCGTCGTCGCCATCGAGCCGGTGCAGGTGGATCGCAGCGGCCACGACCTCGCCGAGCCGCAATCTTGACAAGCCGGTCTCGCTGCCTTCGGGGAGGCTCGCGAGCCGCGAGCCGCTCTCGCGTAAGGCCCACTCAAGCAATGGATCATGGCTGCCGCCGACGATCGGCGGCGCCGTCGGATGCGCTGCACCCGGCGCTATCATCCCGGCCGCCAGCCAGCGGCTGAGCGCCACCTTCGGAAACAGCCACTTGCCGGTGACCTTGGTGCAGGGGACTTCGCTCCTGGCCACCAGCTCATAGAGCTTGCGCTCCGAGAGCCGGAGATAGGCGGCCGCTTCCTCGGTGGTGAGCAGTTCCGGTGCCTGCATGGATATGCATTCAAATGAATATGTTACGATATTTGACCATTCCGGGGTCCGATGCAACAGATCGGACATGCAACTCGCATGCCCGGCGAGGCCGCCATGCCGCATGATGTTTCGGCCCTTGAGCTTATCCTCTCCGGCGATCCGGCACTGCTCTCGATCGTCCACCTGTCACTGATCGTCAGCCTGTCGGCGGTAGCCGGCGCGGCGCTGATCGGCCTGCCTCTCGGCGCGTTCGTTGCGCTCGCGCGCTTTCCGGGGCGTGAGCTGACAATCGTGGTGCTGAACGCCCTCATGGGGCTGCCGCCCGTAGTCGTCGGGCTCGCGGTCTATCTGCTGCTCTCGCGTTCAGGCCCGCTCGGATCATGGGGCCTGCTGTTCACGCCGCAGGCGATGATCATCGCACAGACCATCCTGATCGCGCCGATCATCGCGGCGCTGGCGCGCCAGACCATCGAGGATCTGTGGGTCGAATATCGCGACGAGCTTGCCGCCATGGACGTCGGCCTCGCGGGCCGCATCGCGACGCTTATTTGGGACGCGCGCTTCAGCCTCGTCACCGCGCTGCTCGCCGGCTTCGGCCGCGCCGCCGCCGAGGTCGGCGCCGTGATCATCGTGGGCGGCAATATCGACGGCTTCACCCGCACCATGACGACCGCGATCGCGCTCGAGACCTCGAAGGGCGACCTCCCGCTCGCGCTGGGGCTCGGCGTGGTGCTGATCACCATCGTCGTCGTCGTGAACGCGCTGGCATGGGGCGTGCGCCGTGCCGGCGAGCGACTGGCGGGATGACCATGCGGGCGCCGCTCAGCGATCTGCCGATCGTGGTCGAAGATGCCGCGGTGGTCGTCGGCCAGCTCACGATTCTCAATGACATTGTGCTGACGTTTGCGGCGGGAGCGCCCACCGTTCTGGTCGGGCCCAATGGCAGCGGCAAGACCACGCTGTTGCGGCTGGCGATGGGCTTGCTCACTCCCTCGCGCGGGCGCGTGATCTGGGGCGGCCGTATCGACGCCGCGCCAACCCGGCGCGGGATCGTATTTCAGCGCCCGGTCATGCTCAGGCGCAGCGCCGAAGGCAACATCCGCTATGCGCTAAGCGCCGCCGGCCTCGCACGCAGCGAACGCGCGGCACGTGCCACGGAGCTTTTGGCGCTGGTCGGACTGAGCGAGCTCGGCGAGCGGCCGGCGCGCAAGCTCTCCGGCGGCGAGCAGCAGCGGCTGGCGCTGGCGCGCGCGCTCGCCAAGGAGCCGCAGGTTTTGTTTCTCGACGAGCCGACCGCGAGCCTCGACCCGGCCGCCAGCAAGGCGGTCGAGGATGTTATTCGCGCCGTCACGGTGCGCGGCATCAAGGTGGTGATGGCCACGCACGATCTTGGCAGCGCCAGAAGGCTCGCCGGCGACGTCGTGCTGCTGCATCGCGGCCGCATCGTGGAGACCGCCGACGCAGCGACTTTCTTCGCCAATCCGGCAACGCGCGAGGCGCGCTCGTTCGTGGCCGGCGAATTGCTGATTTGAGCCCATAAGAACGGAGGAACAGTCTCATGAGCATCCGCACCATCGCGGCTCTCGTCTCCTACGCCCTGCTGCTCGTAGCCTCACCCACCCAGGCGCAGACCCAGTCGATCGTTGTGGCCTCGACCACCTCGACGCAGGACTTCAGGCCTGTTCGGCCATATCCTTCCGCTGTTCAAGGCCACAACCGGCATCGAGGTGCGCGTGGTGGCGCAAGGCACCGGCCAGGCGCTCGACACCGGCCGCCGCGGTGACGCTGACGTGCTCTTCGTGCACGCCAAGGCGCAGGAAGAAAAATTCGTGGCCGACGGCTTCGGCGTGAAGCGCTTCCCGGTGATGTACAACGACTTCGTCCTGATCGGTCCCAAGAGCGATCCGGCCGGCATCAAGGGCAACAGCGATATCGTAGCCGCGCTGCAGGCCATCAAGGCGAAGGCAGCGCCCTTCATCTCGCGCGGCGATCGCTCGGGCACGCACATCGCCGAGCTCGATCTCTGGAAAGCCGCCGGCATCGACATCGCGAAAGACAAAGGCCCCTGGTACAAGGAGATCGGTCAGGGCATGGGAGCTGCGCTCAACACTGCCTCTGCATCGAACGCCTACGTGCTCGCCGATCGCGGCACCTGGATCGCATTCAAGAATCGCGGCGAGCTCGACATTGTCGTGCAGGGCGACAAGCGCCTGTTCAACCAATACGGCGTGATGCTGGTGAATCCCGCCAAGCATCCGCATGTAAAGAAGGAGCTGGGCCAGGCCTTCATCGACTGGCTCGTGTCCGCGGCCGGACAGAAGGCGATCGCCGATTACAAGATCGAAGGCCAGCAGCTGTTCTTCCCCAATGCCAACGTGCCGGGAGCGTAACCATGCTTCGCTTTGTGCTAACAGCAGTCGTGATGGCGACCATGACAATCTCAGCAAGATCAGCCGAACCGGTGCAGCTCTATGCGGCCGGCAGTCTGCGTACCGCGCTGACCGAAGTCGCAGCCGCCTTCGAGGCCCAAGCTGGCATCAAGGTGCAGGCGAAGTTCGGGCCTTCGGGAACGCTCAAGGACGAGATCGCGGGTGGCGCCCGCACCGACGTATTCGCTTCCGCCAACATGGAGCATCCACTCGCGCTGGCAAGCGCGCGCAAGAGCGGCCCGGTCGTCCTGTTCGCGCGCAACCGGCTCTGTGCACTCGCCCGTCCCGGCGTCGCGGTCGACACCACGACGCTGCTCGATCGCATGCTCGATCTGACCGTAAAGCTCGGCACCTCGACGCCGCTTGCAGACCCCTCCGGCGACTATGCCTGGGAGGTGTTCCGCAAGGCCGAGAAGCTGCGGCCCGGCGCGTTTGCCACGCTCGAGCGCAAGGCGCTCAAGCTCGTCGGCGGCCCCGACGCTCCGACCGCGCCGGCCGGGCGCACCGTCTACGGGATGCTGATTGCCGACGGTAAAGCCGACCTGTTCCTGAGCTACTGCACCAACGCCATGGAGGCGAAGAAGGAGGTGACCGGCGCACAGATCGTCGCACTGCCGGACGAGCTTGCGGTGGGCGCCGACTACGGCCTGACCGTGATCGCCAATGCGCCGCCGGATGCCTATCGGTTCGCGATGTCGATTCTCTCCGCCGATGGCCAGCGCGTCCTGGCGAAATACGGTTTCTCGGCGCCCACATTGCCGCAATAGCTGCGGCACTGCGGCAGCCTTGTCGGAAGCTTGGAAACACGCGAATATTTGGCGGTTTCGGGCGCGCCCAATTGGCGCGAGCTTCAGTCGTTAATGCCGGAGAGAGCATGACCAGGATCGCCGCGTCGCTGGCCGCTGCCTTGTTGACCCTTGCTGGCGCTGCCGCGCATGCGCAGCCCTATCCCAGCAAGCCGATCAAGTTCCTGGTGCCGTTCGCGGCCGGCGGGCCGGCCGACACCATGGCGCGGCTGACCGCCCAGGTGCTCTCGGAAGGCCTGGGCCAAAGCATCGTCATCGACAACCGGCCCGGCGCCGGCGGCATCATCGGGGCGCGCGCCGCGGCCGCGTCCGATCCGGACGGCTATACGCTGATGTACGGCAACACGGCATCGCTGGTGGTCGGGCCTGCCGTCTATGCCAATCCGGGCTACGACCCGGTCAAGCATTTCGCACCGATTGCGCTGGTTGCAGTGAGCTATAACGTGCTGGTGCTCAATCCGGCATTTCCGGCCAACAGCGTGCAGGAGCTGATCGCCTACGCCAAGAAGAACCCGGGCAAGGTCAACTTCGCATCGCCCGGCCATGGCACGCCGCCGCACATGGTCGGCGAGCTGTTCAAGCAGCGCGCCGAGATTGACATCGTTCACGTCCCTTACAAGGGCACAGCCGCGGCGCTCACCGACATCATGGGCGGACAGGTGGAGCTCACATTCGAGAACCCGTCGGTGGTGGTGCCGCTGGTGCAGACCGGCAAGCTCAAGGCGCTCGGCGTCACCGGCGAGACGCGCAATCCGCAAATCCCGGATGTGCCCACGATGGTCGAAAGCGGCCTCTCTGATTTTGTCTCGATGTCATTCACCGGCCTCGTCGCGCCTGCTGGCACGCCCGCCCCCATCATCAAGCAATTAAGCGACGCGCTGCAGAAAGGCCTCGCCTCCGCCGAGGTCAGAGCCACCATGGACAAGCTTGGCGTCATCCCACGCCCCGGCACGCCCGATGACTTCGGCAACTTCCTGGCGCGCGAAGCGGAGAAGTGGCAAACGGTGGCCAAGCGAGCCCATATCCGCATCGATTGAGAGAGCGCGGTGAACCAATGGCCCGGCGAGGCTCGTCCTTCGGATTCATGGGTATGTTCGGGCGGTCGCACGACCTGCGCCAGTTCGATCAGGCGTTGCGGTCGGTCGATGTCCATCCGGCAGTGGTGCCCGAAGCCGTCAAGCTCACCACCGTCAATCTGCTCAAGGATCATGCCGGCAGCGACGACCCGGCGCCGGAGGCCTATCGGGCGGCGGCCGAGATCGTGGGCTACTGCATGGTCGGAGCTGACATTTTCGCGGGCGCCAATGCTGCAGAGGTCGTGCTAGCGGTGGAGCGCCGGATCGAGGCCGCGCTCCAGACAGGCGAAAACCTCGATGCGCAGCTCGTGCTGCTGACGCTGCACGCCAAGGTCATTCAGCCGAGCGTTGTGCAGGCCTATGGGCTTGAGACCACACGCGAGTAACAGAACGAACGGATATTTTGCCATGACCCCAGATCGCAAGACACGCACGCGGCTCGACCGGCGCACGGTCGTCGCTGGCCTTTCGGCCTCGCTGCTTTTGCCACGCCTCGCTCGCGCCGCGAGCGTCACCGACGGCGCCGGGCGGTCAGTGGAGATGCCTGCGCGGGTCGAGCGGGTGTTTCCAGCCGGGCCGCCGGCCGCCATCATGCTCTACACGGTCGCGCCCGATCTTCTCCTCGGCTGGCCGCGTGCCAACCGGCCCGAGGAACGCGAGTTTCTGCTGCCCGATATCGGCGGCCGGCCCGAGGTCGGCCGTATCACCGGCCGCGGCAACACCGCCAATCTCGAGGTGGTGCTGGCGCTCAAGCCCGATCTCATTCTCGACATCGGCAGCGTGAACGCGACCTATGTGTCGCTCGCCGATCGCGTGCAGGAGCAGACCAAAATTCCCTACGCGCTGCTCGATGGCCGCTTCGACGGCATCGCAGCTTCTTATCGCACGATCGGGACGCTGATCGGCCGGCCCGAGCCGGCCGAGGCGCTGGCGCGCTACACCGAGGACACCATCAAGACCATCACCGGCCGCATCGCTGCGATTCCGCGCGAGCGCAGGCCGCGCGTCTATTATGCGCGCGGACCGCGCGGGCTCGAGACCGGCCTCGGCGGCTCGATCAATGTCGAGACCATCGAGCTGCTCGCGAAGCAACGTTGCGGGCGGCACCAACGGCGGGCTTTCCAACGTCTCGATCGAGCAGGTGCTGCTCTGGAATCCGGACGTCATCGTCACCATCGATCTCGCCTTTGCAGCCAACGTCTACAACGACCGCGCCTGGGCGCCGGTCGCGGCGGTGGGCGCACGCCGCGTGCATCTCTCGCCCAAGCTGCCGTTCGGCTGGGTCGATTTCCCGCCCTCGGTGAACCGGCTGATCGGACTGTGGTGGCTCGCCAAGATCCTCTATCCCGATTTGTTTCCCGAGGATCTGCGCACGCTGACCCGCGACTTCTATCGGCAGTTCTATCACGTGACACTGGCCGACGCGCAGATCGATCGGGTGCTGGCAGGACGGGATTGAACTACTGTCGTAGTCCCCGCGAAAGCGGGGACCCAGTAAACACCGGAGTTTCATTTGGCACCCGCCGTGCAACAAACCTTGGTCTGCGTTTACTGGATTCCGGCTCTCGTTCGCTCCGCTCACTCGGCCGGAATGACAGTAAGAAACCTACGGCTGCGCTATTCGCGGATACAGATCATCCCAGTTTGGATTGTTCTCTTCGATAAGCTGGATCTTCCAGGCGCGTTTCCAACTTTTCAGTCTCTTTTCGCGAAGGATCGCCTGCTCGATGTCATCGAATTGTTCAAAGTACACAAGCCGATGAACTCCATATTGCTTCGTGAAGCCTTCGACGAGACCCATCCGATGTTCATAGACTTGTCGCACGAGGTTGTTGGTCACACCGACGTAAAGCGTGCCGCCAATTTGGCTGGCCAGGATATAGACCCAATAGCACTTGTCGGTACTCATCAGTATTTCACGAAATTTGCTGCGTCATCGATTTTCGCGGATGATGCCACCGAACCTGGCGCAGCACATCCATGACCCGTTCCTCCCTCCCCGGCCTTACGATCGCGCTCATCGTGCTTGCGGCGGGCCTCGTGGTCGCGTTCACGATCGGGCGCTATCCGGTCAGCCTCGCCGAGCTGCTCGACGTGCTTGTGGTCGCGCGCGCTGCGGCCGCACGCCCAGCGTTCCCGCTGCGGTCGAGAACGTGGTGCTGCTGGTGCGCGGGCCGCGCGTGATGGCAGCGCTGCTGGTCGGCTCGGCGCTCGCGGTCGCCGGCACCGCGTTCCAGGGGCTGTTTCGCAATCCGCTGGTGTCGCCCGACATTCTCGGCGCCTCGTCGGGCGCGGCGCTCGGCGCCGTGATCGGCATCTTCTTCTCGCTCGGCGTGCTCGGCATCGAGGCTCCTGGCCTTCGTGGGTGGCCTCGCTGCGGTCGCCGCGGTCTACGTCATCGGCTCGATGCTGCGCTCGCGCGATCCCGATCCTGGTGCTGGTGCTCACCGGCGTCGTGATCGGTTCGCTGCTCGGCGCCGGCGTCGGCCTCGTGAAATATCTCGCCGACCCCTACAACCAGCTGCCCGCCATGACGTTCTGGCTGCTCGGCAGCCTCGCGGCGACCACGGTCTCCGACCTGCTTCCGCTGCTCGGCCCGGTCGCGCTCGGCACCGCTCGTGCTCGTCGCGCTGCGCTGGCGCATGAACGTGATGTCGCTGCCGGAGGAGGAGGCGCGCGCGCTCGGCGTCGCGACCGGCCCGTTGCGCATCGCGATCGTCGCCGCCGCGACGCTGGTGACCTCGGCGAGCGTCGCCACCTCCGGCATCATCGGCTGGGTCGGGCTCGTGGTGCCGCACCTGGCGCGCGCGCTGGTCGGGCCTGACTTTCCAAAACTCCTGCCGACCTCGGCGCTGCTCGGCGGCGGCTTTCTCCTGTTCATCGACACGCTCGCGCGCACCGCCGCGCCGATCGAGATCCCGCTCGGCATTCTCACCGCCGTCATCGGCACGCCGTTCTTCATCTGGCTGCTCGCCGACATGCAGCGGAGCTGGTCGTGACCCTCGCCGGTCGCGATCTCACCATCGGCTACAGCGACCGCGTGGTCGGGCGCGGGCTCGATGTGGCGCTCGCGCAGGGCGAGGTGCTGGCGCTTGCTCGGCCCCAACGGCGGCGGCAAGACCACGCTGCTCAAGACGCTGCTCGGGCTCCTCGCGCCCGCTCGCCGGCGAGGCCGCGATCGACGGGCCGCTCGCTCGTAAGCTTGTCGATCCGCGAGCGCGCGCGCCGCATCGCCTATGTGCCGCAGCTGCACACGCCGACCTTCGCGTTCACGGTCGAGACCGTGGTGCTGATGGGCCGCACCGCGCACGGCAGCCTGTTCAGCCGGCCATCGGCGCATGACCGCGAGGTGGCGCGGCAATCGCTCGATTCGCTTCGGCATCGATCAGCTCGCCGAGCGGCCCTACACCATGATCTCCGGCGGCGAGCGCCAGCTCGTGCTGCTTGGCCCGCGCGCTCGCGCAGGAGCCGCAATTCATCGTGCTCGACGAGCCGACCGCGAGCCTCGACTTCGGCAACCAGGGCAAGGTGATGCGCGAGATCCGCGCGCTCGCGGCCGTCAGGCCACGGCGTGCTGTTCACCACGCACGATCCCAACCACGCGCTGCGCGCCGCCGACCGCGCCTATCTCCTGCGCGACGGCGAGCGCATCGCGGAAGGAAAAGTCGCCGACGTGCTGACGCAAGGCGCAGCTGGAGGAGCTCTATCGGCGCGCCGGTCGACACGCTGACCGACACGACAAGCGGGACGAGCGCCTTCCTGCCGGGCTGAAGCACTGCTTTCCTGGAAGGCCGCGCTTCGGTCACAATCGAATTGATGGCCGCAGAGCCAACAGGGAGGACATGCCATGAATCAACGCAAGCATCGGACGACGCATTGCGCTTTCGATCCTGACCGCGATCCCGCTTGCGTTCGCCGCCGCGCAGAGCAGTGCGGCCGATCTCGAGGTGCTGGGCGCCGGCCCGGTCGAGCACACCTTCAAGGAGCTCTGCCCGCCTTCACGCAGGCAACCGGCCACAAGGTGGAGGGCACCTTCGACACGATCGGCGTGATTGAGCGCAAGCTCAAGGCCGGCGAAAAGGCCGATATCCTCGATTCTGACCACCGCCGCGATGGACGAGATGACGAAGGCCGGATCGCTGATCCCGGTAGCAATACCGAGATTGGCCGCGGGACCTCCGGCCTCGCGGTGCGCGCGGGCGCGCCGGTGCCCGACATCTCGACGCCCGATGCGCTGAAGAAGACGCTGCATCGCTGCGCGCTCGGTCGCCTATGTGGATCCGGCGGTCGGCGCGACCAACGGCATCTTTTTCGCCCGCCTGCTCGAGCGCCTCGGCGATCGCCGACGAGGTCAACAAGAAGGCGATTCTGTTTCGACCGCGGCTACGAGGTGGCGCAAGCGGTCGCCGACGGCCGCGCCGAAATCGGCAACACCAGTTTGACCGAGCTCGCTGCCGCACAAGGGCCTGAACGTGGTCGGACCGATACCGGAGCCGCTCGGGCTCGTCGTCACCTATGTGGCGGGCGTGTCGTCGGCGAGCCCCAATGCGGAGCCGGCGCGCGCGCTCATCAGCTTCATGACCACACCGGAGGCGCGCGAAAAGTTCAAGGCCGCGGGCTTGTGCTAAGGTGAACTAGCGCCGGCCTCACGTGCATCGTATGCCCGCGCGACAGCGGGGATCCAGGGCTGCTCGCTCCGATTAACACGACTGGGTCCCGCGCTTTCGCGGCGACCGAACGGAGAGCTCATGCGAGTCGATCCGACTTTGCGCTAACATGGCCGCGATGGCCAAACGTCCGAAGGAATTCCTCATCCGTCCCGACCCGCTCGATCCGCGGCTGACCGAGCGCGTCGACCGGCATCGACCAGACCGGCGCGCCGATCGAGACCCGCGGTGACGGTCGAGCGCGCGCTCACGATCTTCCTCAATTCGCAGGAGATCGTGACCGCGATGACGATCAACGACTATCCGGAATATCTCGCGCTCGGCTATCTGCTCAACCAGAACATGCTGCTGCCCGACGACGTCGTGACCGGCGTCGACTACGACGAGGAGCTCGCCGTCGTGGTCGTGCGCACCAAGCGCAAGACCAACTACGAGAAGAAGCTGAAGAAGAAGGTGCAGACCTCGGGCTGCGCGCAGGGCACCGTGTTCGGCGACCTGATGGAGGCGCTGGAAGACGTCAAGCTGCCGGACGCCGAGCTGCGCACCTCATGGCTCTATGCGCTCACCCACAAGATCAACACCACGCCGTCGCTCTATCTCGAAGCCGGCGCCATCCACGGCTGCGTGCTGGCGCAGGAGGACCGCGCCGCTGGTCTACATGGAGGACGTCGGCCGCCACAACGCGGTCGACAAGATCGCGGGCTGGATGTTCAAGCATCGCGTGCGCCCCGACGACAAGATCTTCTACACCACCGGCCGGCTCACCTCCGAGATGGTGATCAAGACCGTGCGCATGGGCATCCCGATCCTGATCTCGCGCTCGGGCTTCACCGCCTGGGGCGTCGAGCTCGCGCGCAAGGCGAACCTCACGCTGATCGGCCGCGCGCGCGGCAAGCGCTTCGTCGCGCTCGCGGGCGAAAGCCGCATCGTGTTCGACCAGGACCTCGCCTACGTCGAGGAGGAAAGCGCCAAGCACCGGCGCAAGGCGGCGGTGCATGATGAGTGACTCGATGCCGGACCGCTCGGCCTCGTGCTCGCCGGCGGGCTCGCGCGCCGCATGGGCGGCGGCGACAAGGCGCGCATCCGCATCGGCGGCGTTACCATCCTGACGCGCGTGCTCGCGCTGCCTGGCGCCGCAATGCTCTGCGATCATCCTCAATGCCAACGGCGATCCGGCGCGCTTTGCCGATACCGGCCTGCCGGTCGTGCCGACAGCGTGCCGGATTTCGCCGGGCCGCTGGCCGGCATCCTGGCCGGCCTCGATTGGGCGGCCGCGCATGCGCCGGACGTGGCCGATGTGGTCAGCGTGCCGGGCGATTGCCCGTTCCTGCCCGTCGATCTGGTCGAGCGGCTCGAGGCGGCGCGCAAAGCCGCCAAGCTGCCGCTCGCCTGCGCGCGCTCGGGCGACTGGCGCCATCCGGTGGTCGGGCTGTGGCCGGTGCGGCTGCGCGAGGACCTGCGCAAGGCGCTGATCGAGGAGGACTTGCACAAGATCGAAGTCTGGACCGCGCGCCATGGCGTCGCCATCGCGGACTGGCCGGCCAAGCCGGTCGATCCGTTCTTCAACGTCAACACGCCCGAGGATGTCGTCGCGGCCGAGCATATTGCGTCGCAACACCGCGACATCTGATCGCTTGAACAGTGGCGTGCCGCAATCCTACTTGTCAGGAAGGCTACAGGAGGGATCACGCCATGCGGGTCTATCTGATCTCGTGCATCGTTGCGGCGCTTATTGCCTTGGGCGCGGTGTACGGTCTCAACGCCATTCAGGAGGATGCGACCGTCGCCTATTCGACGACTGGCGTGCGCATCTAGCTTCTCGTTTGAGCATGATCTTTTCCGAAAACCGGCTTCTACTTTTCGGGATCATACTCTAACCGACGAGTGCCGCGTAAGAGAGAAAGCCGACGGTCGCGCCCGGCTCGACCTTGGTGATGTCTTCGGGCAGCTCGATCAATCCATCGGTCTCCGTCAACGACGTGAGCACGCCGGCGCCGTCCTGCGCGTGCTTGATGGCATCGATGCCGCCATCGGCCGCGCGCACGAGCTTGACCCGCACATATTCGCGCCGGCCGGTGCGCTTGCGATACGGCGAACGCGGCGCGCACCGGCAGCGGCATAAGCGGCTCGGGCTCGGCGCCCGCAAGCCGCAACAGCAGCGGCCGCACCACGCGCGCGAAGGTGACGAACACCGCGACCGGATTGCCGGGCAGCCCGCAGAAAGCGGCGCCTTCGCCGCGCGCTCCCGGGATCACGCCCATCGCCACCGGCCGGCCCGGCTTGATGCCGACGCGCCAGAACACCAGCCGTCCGACCGCTCGACTGCGGTGCGCACATGATCGGCCTCGCCGGTCGAGACGCCGCCCGAGGTCAGCACCAGATCATGATCCGTCGCCGCGGCTGCGATCGCGCGCTCGAGCTGATCCGCATCATCCGGCAGGATGCCGAGATCGGTCGAGCTCGCGCCGAGGCGCTCGATCAGCCCGGCCAGCAGATAGCGATTGGCATCGAACAGCGCCGCCGCCGGGCGCGGCTGTGCCCGGCTCGACGATCTCGTCGCCGGTCGAGAACACCGCGACCCGCACGCGCCGCCGCACCGGCAGCGACGTGAGGCCGACCGCCGCCGCGAGCGCGACATGCGGCTCGGCAAGCCGCCGGCCCGCCGGCAGCATGACGGCGCCGGCGCGCAGATCCTCGCCGGCCAGCCGCCGGTTGGCGCCCAGCTCGAGGCCAGCCGGCAGGACCACGGCCCCGCCGTCGACGCGGCAATCCTCCTGCATGAAGACGGTATCGGCGCCGGCCGGCATCGGCGCGCCGGTGAAGATGCGGATCGCTTCGCCCGCCGCGAGCGCATGCGCGGCGGCGTGGCCTGCCGTGACGCGCTCGCTGACGGTCAGGCGCGTCTCCTTGTCGGGATCGAGATCGGCGTGCCGCACCGCATAGCCATCGACCGCGGAATTGTCGAACGGCGGCAGGCTCGAGCGGCGCCACGATATCGCGCGCGACCACGCGGCCGCGAGCAGCCAGAAGCGGCACGGTCTCGATCTCGGCAACCGGCGCGACGCGCTCGTCGATCAGGCGCTCGGCGTCCGCGATCGGCAGCAGCGGCCCGGAGAACGCAAAGCAATCGTCGGTGAGCTGCGCCATCAGGCGACCCCTGCACGCGCCAGCGCGACGTCGAGCGGCACCGCGCGACTGATCAGAACGTCTCGACAATGCCCTCGACATCGTCGAGATCGAGGACCGGCACCGGCGCACTCGGCAGGGCTACGTCCGACGCGATCGCGACGATCGCAGGATCGTCCAGCGCCAGGAGCGGCATGCCGACCGCCGCGCGATGGACTTCGAGCTTCGGATGCGGCTCGCGCTTGTAGCCCTCGATCAGCACCAGATCGACCGGCGAAAGCTTGCCGAGAAGCGTCGCGAGTGGCGGCTCGGCTTCGCCGCGCAACTCGTGCACCAGCGCAAAGCGCCGGCTGGAGCCGACCAGCACCTCCGTCGCCCCCGCCATGCGGTGGGTGTGCAAGTCCTTGCCGGGCTGATCGACGTCGAACTCATGATGCGCGTGCTTGAGCGTCGACACCGTGAGCCCACGCGCGACCAGGCGCGGGATCGCCTTGCTGAGCAGCGTGGTCTTGCCGGAGCCGCTGTAGCCCGCGAGGCCGATGATGCGCATGCCGCACTATAGCAGCCGGCACCCTGTTTGCGTGAGGCCTGCCCCTACTCCGCTGGCTGCATGTGTCCGGCCGCCGGTGGGGCGCCGCCCTTGATCTGCCCCTTGGCCTCCTGCTCGGCGAGCCACAGGCTGTGGTGCTGCTTCGCCCAGTTGACATCGACCGTGCCACTGCCCATCGCCTCGAAGGCGCCTTCCATGCCGACCGTGCCGATATAGATATGGCCGAGCATCGCGGCGACGAACAGCACCGCCACGACACCGTGCACGACCTGAGCCAACTGCATGCCCGCGATGTCGGTCGCATAGAACGGGAACATCAGGAGATAGCCGCTCGCCGCCACCGCGCCGCCACCGAGCACGACAATCCAATAGATCATCTTTTGCCCGGCATTGAAGCGGCGCGCCGGTGGGTGCTCATGCCCGACGATGCCGCCGCCGGCCTTGAGCCACTCGATGTCGACACGGGTCGGGAAGTTCCAGGCGATCCACATCAGCAGGATCAGCACCACGCCAAGCGTGAACGGGAAGCTCAGATAATTGTGGGCGTACTTCGCCCACTGCGACCAGGCCGCAAAAGTCTCCGGCCCCAGATAGGGCAAGAGAAGCTCCTTGCCGAAGGTGATGTTGAGACCCGAGAGCGCCAGGATGACGAAGCAGGTTGCCGTCATCCAGTGGACCAGACGCTCGAACGCGTTGAAGCGCACCAGTGTGCGACCCGACCGCCCGCCCTCGATCCGCACCCGGCCGCGAATCGTGAGGAATACGACCAGCACGCCGAGTATGCCGAGAATGGCGATGCCACCGATCCATTTCAGCGTCACCTCGTGAAACTCGCGCCACTCGCGCCCGCGCGGCTGCTCGAGCACATAGGACTTGGTGTCGGGGATCGTGCCACGCCCTTGCGCCTTGTTGAGCTCGCGCAGCAGCTGCTGCTCGTTGACGGATTCGGCGGTCGGGTTGACCTGCTGAGCGCTTACAGGCGCAACCAGCCCGGCGATCATGAGTACTGCGGCCGCTGCGACCAGAATCCGGATTCGCGCGATGAGCCTCGTCATGGTCTTGTCTCCGTGCGATCGACTTCCCCCGCAGGCGCGAGCGCCCGAGAACGCGACATCGATTTGCGCGACACTGACGACGCCAACGCCATCACGTCGCGATAGTCTCGCGATACGCCACCTGCCAGCCCCAGGCGCCTGAGCCGTAGCCGCGCTTGGTCACGCGCTCTTTGTAGATTTGCGCGATGATCTCGCCGTCGCCGGCGAGCAGCGACTTGGTCGAGCACATCTCGGCACAGAGCGGCAGCTTGCCTTCCGCCAGCCGGTTAGCGCCGTACTTCACGAACTCCGCCTCGCTGCCGTCGGCCTCCGGGCCGCCGGCGCAATAGGTGCACTTGTCCATCTTGCCGCGCGAGCCGAAGTTGCCGACCTTGGGATATTGCGGTGCGCCGAACGGGCAGGCGTAGAAGCAATAGCCGCAGCCGATGCAGAGATCCTTGGAGTGCAGCACCACCGCGTCGGCGGTGGTGTAGAAGCAGTTGACTGGGCACACCGCCGCGCAGGGCGCGTCGGTGCAGTGCATGCAGGCCATGGAGACCGAGCGCTCGCCGGGCTTGCCGTCATTGATGGTGACGACACGCCGGCGGTTGATGCCCCAAGGCACCTCGTGCTCGTTCTTGCAGGCGGTGACGCAGGCGTTGCATTCGATGCAGCGGTCGGCGTCGCAGAGAAATTTCATCCGAGCCATGATTGATGCCTCCCTCAAGCCGCCCTGATCTGGCAGAGCGTGGCCTTGGGCTCCTGCATTCCGGTGAACGGGTCGTAGCCGTAGGTCGTGATCGCGTTCACGCTCTCGCCGAGCACGATCGGGTCGGCGCCCTTCGGATATTTGCTGCGCTGGTCGACGCCCTGGAACCAGCCCGCGAAGTGGAACGGCATCCAGGTTACGCCCCTGCCGACCCGCTCGGTGACCTGCGCCTTCATGCGGCAGGCCTTGCCGCCCGCCATTTCGGGGCCCGAGACTAAGACCCAGGCGCCGTCCTTGATGCCGCGCGCGGCGGCGTCCGCCGGATTGATCTCGATGAACGCGTCCTGCTGCAGCTCGGCGAGCCACTTGTTGGAGCGCGTCTCTTCGCCACCGCCTTCATATTCAACCAGCCGGCCAGAGGTGAGGATCAACGGGAACTGAATCGCGATCTTTTTCTCTACCGCGGCCTTCTGCACATCGAAGCCTATGTTCGGCATGCGGAATTGCACGGCGTTCGGCAAGGTCGGATACTTGGCGACGAGATCAGGCCGCGGCGTGTAGATCGGCTCGCGGTGGACCGGGATCGGATCGGGGAGGTTCCACGCATTAGCGCGCGCCTTGCCGTTGCCGTAGTGGATGCAGCCATGCGCCATAGCGACGCGCTGGATGCCGCCGGAGAGATCGGTCGCCCAGGACACGCCATCGGCGGCGTTGCCGCCGACACGTTCGATGACGGCACGCTCCGCGTCGGTCAGATCCTTGTCCCAGCCGAGCTTTTTGAGCACGCCGTAGGTGAACTCAGGATAGCCGTCCTTGATCTCGGACCCAAGCGAATAGGAGCCCTCGGCGAGGAGATTGTGAGTTTCCTTGCGGCCGTCGGGCAATGTCACCTCGCGCTCGATCCCGAAGCGGGCCCGGAAGGTGCCGCCGCCATCCATGACGTGGAGATTGGTGTTATAGAGCGTGTGGGTGCCGGGATGCTTGAGCTCGGGCGTGCCCCAGCACGGCCACGGCAGGCCGTAGTAGTCGCCGCCCACTTCGGGCGTTCCCTTGGGCGCGCGCAGCGTCACCAGATCGAACTTAGACTGGTTGCGCATGTGCACCTTCAGGCGCTCAGGCGACTGACCGCTATATCCGGTCGACCATCCGCCGCGGTTGATCTCCCGCAGGATGTCCTCCGCGAGTGGCTGGTCGTTCTCGACCTTGATGTTCTTGAACATGCGGTCGGCAAAGCCGAGCTTCTTGGCGAGGAGATACATCGCCTCGTAGTCATTCTTCGATTCGAAGATCGGCTTGACGATCTGCTCGCCCCATTGGAGCGAGCGGTTCGACGCGGTGCGCGAGCCGTCGCATTCAAACTGGGTACAGATCGGCAGGAGATAAGTGTTCTCCTTGCGCTCGCCGAGCACCGCCCAGGTGGTCGGGTGCGGATCGGCCACCACCAGCAGCTCGAGCGCCTCAATGCCCTTGGCGGCCTCCGGCATGCGGGTGATGGTGTTGCCGCCGTGCCCGAACACCATCATGGCCTTGAGGTTGTCCTTCTGCCGCACCTGATCCTTCGGCAGCAGCGTGGCGTCAAACCACCGCGTCGACGGAATGCCGGCAGTCTCCATGATCGCCTTGGAGTCGAAGCGCGACTGCATCCACTCGTAGTCGGTCTCCCAGACTCGGCACCAGTGCCTCCAGGCGCCTTCGGCAAGGCCGTAGTAGAGCGGCAGCGTCACAATATCGAGGCCGAGATCGGTCGCGCCCTGCACGTTGCAGTGGCCGCGGAAGATGTTGGCGCCGTTGCCGAAGCCGCCGACGTTGCCGGTCGCGAGCAGCAGGATGCAGCTAGCGCGGACGTTGGCGGTCCCGGTCGTATGCTGGGTCTGACCCATGGCCCAGATCAGCGTCGACGGCTTCTGCTTGGCGAAGGTCTCGGCAACCCGCTTGACTTGCGCCTCCGGCAGCCCGGTCACACGCTCGACCTCATCAGGCGTCCACTTCTCGACTTCCTTGCGAACGTCGTCCATGCCGTAGACGCGCTGCCTGATGAACTCCTTGTCCTCCCAGCCGTTCTTGAAGATGTGCCAAAGCATTCCGTAAATCGTCGGAATATGAGTACCCGGCCGCACGCGCACGTAGTCTGTCGCATGCGCTGCGGTGCGGGTGAGTCGCGGATCGACGACAATGAAGTTCGCCCGGTTGAGCTCCTTTCCTTCGAGCAGGTGCTGCAGCGAAACGGGATGCGCTTCCGCCGGATTGCCGCCCATGAAGAGCAGCGTCTTAGCGTTGCGGATGTCGTTGTAGCTGTTGGTCATCGCGCCGTAGCCCCAGGTATTGGCTACGCCCGCGACCGTGGTCGAGTGGCAGATGCGCGCCTGGTGGTCGGAGTTGTTGGTCCCCCAATAGGCGGCAAGCTTGCGGTTGAGATAGGCGCCTTCGTTGGAGAACTTGGCGGAGCCGAGCCAGTAGACCGAGTCTGGGCCCGACTTCTCTCGGATTGCCATCAGCTTGTCGCCGATCTCGTCGATGGCCTGCTCCCAGGAGAGCTTGGTCCATTGACCGTTGACGAGCTTCATCGGGTAGCGTAGCCGGCGGTCGCCGTGCACGAGCTCACGCACCGCAGCGCCTTTGGCGCAGTGCGAGCCGCGGTTGATCGGCGATTCCCAGCTTGGCTCCTGGCCGATCCACACCCCGTTCGCCACTTCGGCGGTGACGGTGCAGCCGACCGAGCAATGGGTGCAGATGTTCTTGCGAATGGTCACCTGCGCGCCGGCGGGCGGCGGCGGTCCGGCCTCGGCCTTGCGCACGCTCGCGAGCGGCAGCGCTCCGAGCGTCGCCAGCGAGCCGGCGACGAGCCCCGACTTGCGCAGGAAATTGCGGCGGTCGAGCCCGCCGTCGGACTGGCCCTGCAGGGCGACCGCAAGGCTGCCGCGACGAGCCTGACGTTCAGTGCGTTTGATCAGCACGGGCGCCTCCTTCAGCTCGGATAGCGGTTGACGCGGTAGTACGTCTTCACGTGCTCGGTTTCCTTGTAGCGAGCCTTGCGCTTTTCATCGTTGGTTTCGGTATCGGCGCGCGCTTCGCCGGCAAGCGGCGTGGCGGTGGCAACAGCAGTAGCGCCCACGCCCAGCGTGCGAAGGAAATCACGTCGACCGAGCTTGCTGTCTCGTTCCTTGGCCATGATCCCAACCCTCTTTGTGTCGCGCCCTCATCGCACCTCGCCGCTCACGACGGCAGCGCCAAGGCTTCCCGCTCTATCCCGATGAACACTCGGCCGAGCGTTCCTGTTCGGCGGTAGAGCTCCGCCGCCTCGGCCTGCTCGAGATCGCTGAAGAAGCGCTCCATCCAGGGCGCGAGATGCTCCTCGAACAGAGCGCGCGCGGCGCCCTCTGGCGCCGGGAGGTGGCCGCTCGCAAGCCCCGCCATGATCTCGCACAGGATCGCGGCGTGATCCTCAGGCTCGGCCTGCCCAGCCGCGCGCTCGATGCCGAGTTGCGCCAGGCTCTTGCGCAGCCGCGCGAGCGGCCGCTCATGCAGAAAGCCGGTCAGATAGTACGAGCCGTAGGGCAGAAGCTCGCCACGACCGAGCCCGATGAAGAGATCAAAGTATTCGCGCTCGACTTCCTCGGCGCTCGATTGCCTTGCCGCCTCGGCCAGCGCCACATGCGCGAGCCCAAGCGGGCTCGCATCACCGTGCAGGCCAGCGAGCCGATCGAGCAGGGCTTGGTCAGGCGCCCGCGCCAGAAGCGTCGCCAGCAGGGCATATTCGCGCGCCCGCGCCGCATCGACCTCGTCTATGCCGGGCCGCTCGTCATAGAGATCGGGCCGCAACACCGCGCGGCTCACGCCGGTGACCGCCTCAACCGTCAGCACACGCTCGGCGGGCACGCGCGACCAATTTGATACCGAAGGCTGCGCTATGCCTATTTTACGCGCAAGCGCGCCCACGCCACCGGCTGCCGTAATCGCTTCATCGAGACCGGGGTCCCGCATTGTCCTACCCCAGCATTGTTCCAATGAAACTCTGCGACCCATAGCTGTGTTCCGTCAATAGCGTCAGGCTATGTGTCACAGGCTACTTTGGTAGAACGCACCCCTACCTTGGTAGTGCACGGCCATGCCCCCGCCTCGGCTGCAACCGGGAGCCGCGATCCTGCGGAATCTCATGCTGCAACGCAGCAGGCGCAGCGACGGTCGACTCGTCTGCCACCGCAGCTCCGGGGCCATCTGAAAGGAGGTGCAGGGGCTGTTCGCGGTCGCCAGGGGAAAAGCGCTTCGCCTCGGCTCCAAGAGCACGCGATTCGTCCACGCACTCTGCGCCGGTAGCCGGCTCACCGGCTCTGTCCGGCGCGTCGCCATCGACGATCTCGCCGAGGATCCGCGCCACCATGCGGCGCAGCTCGTCGGTCATTTCGAGCGGTCCAAAACCGGCTGCCGAGCCTGGCTTGTGGTAGTCCCAGTCGTAGTCGGCAAGCCCGACAAAGTCCCGAATACGCGGATCGGCTGACCAGGCGCGTCGAAGCGCCGCACGGGCGATCTCCACCGGCACGCCCGGTGCCAGAAACGGTCGAATGTCGGTTGCGGCGGTTATCGATTCGATCGGCGGCAGACTCCTTGAGATCAAACGCCAGCTCGGCAGACTGGCTCGCTCGCTCCCTTCGAGGACGGCGTTTCGGGTTTCGCGAACCGCGTTCTCGGGAACAACATCGCGTTCGCCCGGCCCGCCCTTGGCCTGCTCCGTCTCCACGCGCGTCGCGCTTGCGGCGCGACCAGCGCATCAGAAAGTCCTCGTTCATCGGCGCGGGTCCTTCTCGATCGGAGCGCGGCGCGCCAGCGCTTCCGGATCAGCGCGGTCGCGCTTGCGCTTCACGAACGTTCGCTCGACATGATGCTCGGCCACGAACGCCTCGACGATCGCCTGCACGGCGGGCGGCATCGAGACGGCCTCCACCAGATCGTCGCCGACCTGCGTAAAGGATTCGCCTTCGGCCGGATCAGCCGTGACGGCCACGATCTCGAACGGCGGCTCGACTCCGGTCGGCCGCAGCGACACCCACAATGACGGCCGACCGGAATTGAGATTGTCGCGATAGTGGCCGGTCTCGGTGCGATAGAGCGCGATCTCGGCAGCACCAGCATAGAAACTCGCGCGATCGTCACTGGCGTCCAGAATGGTCCAAGGCGCGACCTCCGGCGCGCCCGCGAGCACGCCGATCGGCCGCCATGCCACGTCGATCCATGGATTCGACGCCTTGCGCCGCTCGACCACGACGCCGACCGGAATGCGGGCGAGCGCTGCAGCGACGTTCACGACACCGCCTCCATCTGGCGGATCGGCAAGCCAGCGATGAGGTTCTGCGGCTTCATGCGCAACAGGCCGTCTGGCGTCATTGCCAGCAAGAGATAGATAGGCTCGCCGCTGGCAGCCTCCAAGACGAGGCCGGGGGCTGCGACGCTGAGGCGATAGAGCCCAATCAGTCGCGATTGCGTGCCGTCATCGACTTCCTCGCCGCCCCATAACGCATCCCCGATCTCGGTCGCCTGCGCGTCGAGGCCGACATACCAGGTGAAATCCACTCCGCGCAGTGCCGCGAGTGGCTCGATCCGGCAATCGAGCGAGAGCAGGTGCGTGAGCCATCGCACGATCACGTCGCCGAGCGCCGCGAGCCCGCGGCGGCCGACCGTGAGATCGAGCGCCGTGTCGAAGCGATCGCTGCGCGCCCAATAGGTCACCGCATTGTCGTCGCTGAGCACATCGATCTCGGCATTGGCGGGAAGCCCGAGCATGGACACCAGCGGCGACGAATGCGAGCTGGCGCCGGCGATCAGCTCATCGTCGGCGGCAATGAGGGAGCCGCCGTGGCTGGTCAGCCGCTGCGGGCGGAAGAACAGCTCCGCCGCGCGCAGCATGAAGGCATCCTCGCAATCGTCGAGAACATTGCGCAGAATGACGTGGACGAGCTGGTTGACGAACAGCGGCGGGGTGCGGCCCATGTTGCCGCGCACGAGGTGCAGATACGCCGCCTCGATGGTGCGGTGCGCGACCAGGAGATCCCGCCAGGCGATCATCACGGCCCAGTTCTCGCGCGCGTCGGCATCCGCAATCGCCGCGATGTCGCTCGGATCGACCGGCCTGCGCGGGTCGGCGAGGAGCGCGGCGTGCAGCGTACGCTCGACCACGCATGCCTCGGGCGGCGGCGCGAGCTCGCGGCGCGCCAGATAGGCCTTCAGGAAATCGTCGGTCACGACCAGCCCGCCGCCGCGGTCGCGGTCGAGCAGATGGTGCCCGCACGATAGCCAGAAGTCATTCATGATGCCGCTCAGGCTCCCTTGTGGTCGGAGGAACCCATGACTTACCATCGCGCCCAACAATCGGGGCTAGTGCCCCGTTTCCGAAGTTCGTGATACACCTCAGCACGCTCTGACACGAACTTCGGAAACAAAGGGGCACTAGTAACTCTATGATTCTAGTGCCGCTTTTCGATTTGAAGTTCCTAACCGAGTTTGCTGCAGGTGGTGTAGGAACTTCAAATCGGCGGCACTTGCCATACCGCTACCATAGCACGGCGGCGAGTATCTTTCCGGAGAGTTAAATGACGTCGTTTGGCTACAGGCAGGGCCTGATCGCCCTGATGCTGATGGTGGGCATGACAGTGGGCATGGATCGTGCCGCGCAGGCGCAGACCTATCCGGCCAAGCCCATTCACATCGTGGTGCCGTTTGCGCCGGGCGGCATTACGGATGTGGTCGCCCGCGCGCTCGGCCAGAGGCTTTCCGAGGCCTGGAAGCAGCAGGTCATAGTCGAGAACCGGCCGACCGGCGCCGGCATTGTGGGGGTCGACTCGGTCGCCAAGGCGGCCCCCGACGGCCACACGCTGCTGGTCGCCGCCGACGCCAATTTCGTCACGGCGCCCCACACCTACAGCAAGCTGCCATACGATGCGTTCAAGGATTTCGCTCCCATCAGCGGGCTTGGCATCAGCCCGCAGGCGCTGATCGTGCATCCCTCGGTGCCGGCCAACTCTTTCGGCGAGTTGATCGAGCTCGGCAAAAGGAAGCCGGGCGAGCTCAACTACGGAACGTTCGGAATCGGCACCAGCGGCCATCTCAACATCGTGCTCCTGGAGAGCATGACCGGCGCCAAGTTCACGCCCGTTCACTATCGCGGTGCGACGCCCGCTTTGACCGACACGATCGCGGGCCACATCCAGATGATGATCGTGAGCATCGGTCTTGTTGCGCAACCCTGGCAGGCCGGTCAGCTCAAGGTGCTCGGCTTCGGCAGCACGGCGCGCATCGAACGTTTCCCAAACGTGCCTACGCTCGCGGAAAGCGGGCTGCCGGGCTACGAGGCCGGCTCCTGGTACGGGTTGTTCGCGCCCGCCGGCACGCCACGCGCCATCGTGGACAAACTCAACGCGGAAACGCAGCGCATCTTTTCCGATCCAGCGTTCCGCGACCGCGTGCTCGCCCCCAGTTTCATCTACTCGATCGCCAGCTCGCCGGAGCAATTCACCGCCCGCATCCAAAGTGACTCGGCGAAATGGGGCAAGGTGATCCGTGAGGCCAATATCAAGGCGGAGTAACAGAGGCCCAAAATGCGCCGGAGGGGCCGGGGCAAAACATCCCCCTTGACGCGGGTTTGCGACCACATGTACTTTGCAATGTAAAGTATACACGCGGATGGGCATGCGGGACCTCGACAAGGCCCTGGCCGACATCACGGCGATCCGCAGCCAGATGGCGCGCGGCACCGAGTTTCACGGCTACGGGCCCGTCACGGTCGCCGCCACCGGCGTGCTGGCGCTGCTGGCGGCCGGCGGCAGGCGCTCTGGCTTGCCGGATCCCGCGCCACACGTCGTCAGCTACCTCGCGCTTGTGGGTCGCGACCGCCGCGGTCTCGGTCGTCCTGATCGGCATCGAGATGGTGGCGCGCTCGCAGCGCATCCATTCGGGTCTCGCCGACGAGATGATCCATGCGGCGACCGAGCAGTTCATTCCGGCCGGCGTGGCCGGCGCGCTGCTCACCGTCGTGCTCTATCGCTTCGCGCCGCGAGACGCTGTGGATGCTGCCGGGTCTCTGGCAGATCATCTTCAGCCTCGGCTTCTTCGCCTCCTGCCGCTTGCTGCCGCGCCCGATGTTCGCGGTCGGCGTCTGGTATCTCGCCGCGGGCCTCGCCAGCCTCGCCTTCGCGAACGGCGCGCAGGCGTTCTCGCCCTGGGCGATGGCGGTGCCGTTCGGCGTCGGGCAGCTGCTGATGGCCGCCATTCTCTATCGCAGCGGGAGCGAACCATGCCGAAGAGCTAACGGCAACCGGACGAGCAGACCGGGCCGCTTCGCCTATGACGGTCTCGACCGCGTGATCCACGAGAAGGCGCGGCTCTGAGCGTGCTCACCTCGCTCGCGGCGCATCCGAAGGGCCTGGTGTTCGGCGACCTCAAGCAGATGTGCGGGCTGACCGACGGCAATCTCAGCCGGCACCTGCAGGTGCTCGAGGAGGCCGGCCTGATCGCGATCGAGAAGGGCTACGAGCACAACCGGCCGCAGACCATCTGCCGGATCACGGCGCAGGGCCGCCAGCGCTATCTCGATTATCTCAAGGTGCTGGAGCAGGTGGTGCGCGATGCCGCGAGCGCCGCCAAGGCCGGCGTCAGACGCCGGCGCCAGCCGCGCGGCCGCCTGCAAGCCGGCCTGAAGTCTATTTTTTTGCCAACTTACTTTGCAATGCAAAGTACTCGGAGATGACAAGTCATGAGCCATGACGATAACAGACGCACGATCCTGCACGTCGCCATCATCATGGACGGCAACGGCCGCTGGGCGACGCGCCGCGGCCTGCCGCGCACCGCCGGGCACCGCGCCGGCGCCGAGGCGGTGCGGCGCGTGGTCGAAGCAGCGCCCGAGCTCGGCGTCGACGACGCTCACGCTGTTCGCGTTCTCGTCCGACAACTGGCGCCGCCCGCGCGACGAGGTGCGGCGCACTGATGGCGCTGCTGCGGCACTACCTGCGCGCCGAGCTCGCCGCCTCGTCGACAACGGCGTGCGGCTCACCGTCATCGGCCGCCGCGACCGGCTGCCCGACGGCCTCGGCGACGACATCGCGCGACGCCGAGCGGCGCTCGGCCGCCGGCGCGCGGCTGCATCTGCGGATCGCGATCGACTACTCGTCGCGCGACGCCATCGCCGACGCGGCCGCGCGCCTGGCGCGGCGAGCGCGCCGCCGTCGCGCGAGGAGTTCGCGCCGGCTGCTGGCAGGCGCGGTGCGGCAACGCCAGCACGACGTCGATCTCCTCATCCGCACCGGCGGCGAAAAGCGGCTGTCCGATTTCCTGCTGTGGGAGTCGGCCTACGCCGAGCTCTGCTTCGTCGACACGCTGTGGCCCGACTTCGGCGCCGACGATCTGCGCGCCGCGATCGCCGATTTCCATCGCCGCGAGCGCCGCTTCGGCGGCCTCGGCGGCGCCCGCGCAGCTTACTGCCGCCGAATAGACCGTCAGTTCATAGCGGAGGAGCCCGATGAGCAATCGGCAGATCAAGACGGCCGGCGTGACGTTCGAGCCGGTGCGCCGAGCAGAACGCCGCGCCGCCCAGCGGATGGCTGCTCCTGCTTCGGCGTCATCTTTCCGGCCGCCGTGATCGCGATCGAGCTTGCATCGCAGCTCTGCGCCCAGTCGTTCTTCGATCCGATGCCGACCTATTGGCATGTGGCCGCGGTCGCGTTCGTGCCCGCCAGCAATCTCCTGATCTGGACTCGCGCTGGACCACGAGCGCGCGCTGGAGCGCCCGATGGCTGGCATTCGCCAACGGCGCCGCCATCGCCATCGCGACGCTCTATGCGCTCCTGTTCCTGCCGCTGCTGCCGATCGCGATCGTTGCCATCGTGGTCGGGATCGGCTTCCTGCCGTTCGCTCCGCTCGCGGCGTTCGCTGAGCGCGCTGCAGCCTGCGCCGCGCGCTCGCGCGCCGGCAGCGCGGACCAGAGCCTCACGCCGCCCGCTCCTCGGCGGGCTCGCTGGCCGGGCTCGCGCTGCTGCTCGCGCTCGATGTGCCGCCGGCCGCGACCCGGATCGGCATCCAGATGGCGGCGAGCAGCGAGCCGTCGGAACGCGAGCGCGGGCTCGCGCTGCTGCGCACGATCGGCGACGACGATCTGCTGCTGCGCCTCTGCTACGGCACGGCCGGACGGCCGACCGGGCTGCTCAGCGCCTTCGTGATGCTGACCAGCAACGACTGGATCGGCCGCCGCGGCGCCAGGCCGCCGCCGTCGCCCGCGCGAGGCGCGCGAGATCTACTATCGGGTGCATGGCGTGCCGTTCAACGCCAAGCCGGCGCCGTTCGAGACGGCAATCGGTCGCGCTTCGCCGACTTCCAGTTCGACGACGATCACGGCGGCGCGCAGGTCGGCGGCCGGCATCCAGGGGCTCGACCTCGCCTCCTCGCGCATCGACGGCTCGATCAGCGGCGACGACCTCGTCGCCTATCTCGAATGGACCATCGAATTCCGCAACTCCGAGCTGATCGATCGCGAGGCGCGCCTGCAGCTCGCGCTGCCGCCGGGCGGCGTGGTGTCGCGCGCGACGCTCTGGGTCAACGGCGAGGAGCGCGAGGCCGCCTATGGCGGACGCGGCGAGGTGCGCGCCGCCTATCAGCAGGTCGCCGTGCAGCAGCGGCGCGATCCGCTGCTCGTCACCACCAAGGGCGCCGACCGCGTGCTGGCGCAGGCCTTCCCGGTTCCGCGCAACGGCGGCACCATCAAGTTCAAGATCGGCATCACGCGCGCCGCTCGAGATCACCGCAGCCGGCAAGGCGCGCCTCACGCTGCCGGCGGTCGTCGATCGCAACTTCTCGATCGCGCCGATGCCGGCCACAGCGTCTGGATCGAGAGCCGGCAGGCGCTGACTGGCTCGCGTCGGGGCTCGCGGCGAGCCGAGGTCGATGGCCGCCTGTTCCGCATCTCCGGCACGCTCGACGATCGCGAGCTGTCGGGCACGCGGCAGTCGATCACGGTCGATCGCAACGCCGATGCCGGTCAGCCGTGTCGCGCGCCTCGGCGATGGCGAGCCGATCGTGCAGGAGATCGCGCGCGGCGCGCAGCCGACACGGCGCTTTGATGCTGGTCGATCGACGGCTCGGCGCGGCTCGCCGGAACGGCCACGAAGCTGATCGCGGCGCTTGACGCCATCCCACCCGGCACCAAGGTCGGCGTGATCATCGCCGGCGGAGCCGATTGCGACGCATTCCGCTTGGCGCCGTGGTCCGACGCCCAGAAGGCCGCGGTCGTCGAAGCTCTGCGCTCCGCGTCGTTCTCGGGCGGGCAGGACAACGCTCCGGCGCTCGCCGAGGCGCTGCTGGCGCTCGAGGCCGAGCCGCAGGCGACGCTGCTCTGGATCCATGGCCCGCAGCCGATCAGCTTCCGCGGCAGCGCCGCGCGGCTCGAGCAGGCGACCGCGCGCCTGTCGCGGCTGCCGGAGCGTCGTGCTCTACAGCGTCGAGCCCGGCCCGAACGAGGTGCTGCCCGACGCGCCCTGGGCCTGGGGCGCGCGCTCGCTGCCGCAGACCGGCGCGCCGCGATGTCGATCTCGCGGGCTTCCTCGCGCGCGCATCGGGCGAGACGCCGACGCTCGCGATCCGCCGCACCGCAGGAACCGGCGACGGATGGCGTCGCCACAGGCTCCGATCACATCGCGCGGCTGTGGGCGAACGAGCGCGTGCTCGAGCTGATGCGCCAATCCGGCGGCAACCGCGCCGAGGCGGTCGCGCTCGCGACGCGCTATCATCTGGTGACGCCGGTCAGCGGCGCCGTCGTGCTCGAAACCAAGCAGCAATACGACGAGAGCCGCCTGACGCCCGTGAGCCAGGCGACCGTGCCGACGCGTTCCCGAGCCGCACGAATGGGCGCTGATCATGATCGCCTGCGCGGCGCTGATGTGGCTGGTCGTCGCCTCGCAAGCGCGGCAGCGGCAGCGTGGCGGCGGCGTGATGCATCCGCTATCTCGTCACGACGCTGGTCGATGGCGGCGACCTGGGACGCCTGGCGCTGGTATGTCGCAGCGCGTCGTGGGAGTCGCCCGAGGAGGCGGCGTCGCTCGCCCTGACGGTGGCGTTCCTCGGCGCGCTCGGCGTCGCGCGCCGCAGGCAGCAAGCGACAGCGCATCGCGGCCTGCCGCTCATTGCCGGTCGCGCTCCTGCTCGCCGCCTTCGCGGCATCCTACGCGGTGCTGCCGCCGATCGTGCGCGCCGCCATCGCGATCGCGGCCACGCTGTTCTGCGTCCATCTCGCCGCCTTCAAGGAGCGGCCGCCGGTCGCGTTCTGGGGCCTGGTCGCGCTGGCGCTGCCGGTGCTGCCGTCGCTGCAGTTCATGCTCGGCTATCCGATGCGCGTCGTATCGGCGGCGCTTTCGGTCGGCCTTGCTGCAGGCGCACGGGCTCGCGGTCGAGCGGCAGGGCACGTTTCTCGTCTGGCGCGACGAGATGATCCAGTTCGACGCGCCCTGCAGCGGCGTCAACATGCTGTGGGCCGGGCTGCTGCTGACGCTGATGGGCTGCGTGCTGTTCCGGCTTCGGCGTCCTCAAGGTCATGATCGCGGTCGCGCTGTCGCTCGTGCTGGCGATCGCCTGCAACGTGCTGCGCGCCACCAGCCTGTTCTATGTCGAGGCTGGCCTCCTCCCGCACGCCCAGGCGTGGTGGCACGAAGGCATCGGCATCGCCGCCTTCACGCTGTCGGCCGTTGCCACGCTGTGGCTGCTCACGCGCCTGCGTGGCCGGGAGGCTGTGCCATGCGCCTCCTGAACGCGCGCGCGCGAGACCGCAGCCCTGCTGCTCGCGGCCGCCGCCGCGGCGCTGGCTCCGCTTCGTCACCGCGCTCCAGCGTCGCCGTGGCGAGCGCGCCGTTTCCGGGCTGGCCGACCCGCTACGAAGGCCGCGCGCTCGTCGAATTGCCGCTGACACCGCGCGAGGCCGCGTTCATGCAGGACTTCCCCGGCCGGGTCGGCCGTTTCTCCGACGGTCAGCGCGAGATCATCATCCGCTGGGTCGGCGCGCCGACGCGCCGGCTGCACTCGGCGGCCGATTGCTTTCGCGGCAGCGGCTACGCCATCACGCCGATGCCGGCCCGAAAAGGCAGCGACGGCACCACGATGGGCTGTTTCCGCGCGACCTTGCACGGCGCGAGCATGACGGTCTGCGAGGTGATCCGCGACGAGCGCGGCGGCAGCTGGTCGGATGTCTCGGCCTGGTATTGGGACGGCATGCTGCGGTCGAGCCCGCCGCCGTGGTGGTCGTTCGTAGTGGCGCAATCTGAATGACGGCGCGCGCTCACCTCACTTCGGCCCGCCGGTTTCGGGATCGAGCCACGACGGCGGCTGCGCGAGCGCCTGCGCCAGTGCGTGGCGCTCAGGCTCCGCAACTGTCATGCGGCGCAACAACAGATCACCATTATCCGCAAGCTCGCGGCGCACACCCAATGCGCCGGACGCGAGCCGCGCCAGATAGCCCTTCGCGATCTCGCCAAAACCCTTCTCCTGCCAAGCATCAGTCGCGACCATCAGGTGACGAGTAAAACTCTCGACCAGGCGGCCGGAACCGAGATCGTCAAAGCCTTCCGCTTCCAGCGCCGACGACAGCGGGCGCAGCCCAGGCTCGTCCTCGCCCATCGCGACAGTGCGGATCATCGCGCCGAACACCAGCCATTGCGGCGGCTCGCTCTCGTTTGCATTCTCCGGCCAGGCGAGACGCCCGCCGCCGACGAGCCCGCCGTCAATCCTGATCGCGTCCGGCCAGTCGATGCTCATCGGCTTCTCGGGCGGCGCATTCGCGGCGAGCGCATCGGCAAGCGCAACCATGCCGGCATAGAACGCGCGCCTTGCCAGCCGAAGCGGCTCATCGGGCTCCAGCACCACCGCGAACTCGGCGAGATCGAAACGCCCCACATAGACGAGCGTGCCGGCGCCCTCATCCGCCGCGATCGCGCACGCGTGCGCAAAGGCGTCACCCACCTCGCGCAGCGTGACCAGGCGATACGGCGGCGGCAGATCGAGCGCGGGCGGCGTGCGCGCGCGTCGACTGCGGTCAAGCGGCATAGCGACACCCGGACTCGCGATTTCCCTTTAGAATACTTATAACCTCAGCAGCGCGCTGGCCAGGATCAGCGGCCGGCAATTTGCAGATTTGCACTGTCGAACAGGCTTGCACCTTCGAACAAGCCGACGACATTCAAACCAGGAAAGGACTTAACGAATGGCCGACGGGCCGCGCCACGTCCTGATCTGCTCGTGCGAAGACACGATGCCGCTCGATCTCGGCGCGCTCAAGCGCGCCTGCCGCGGCAGCGAGGTGACCGGCGCCCACCAGCTCTGTCGCGCCGAGCTCGAGCGCTTCCGCGCCGCCGCCATCTCCGGCGCGCCGCTCACGGTCGGCTGCACTCAGGAAACGCCGCTGTTCGCCGAGGTCGCGTGGGAAAGCGGCGCCGACATCCGCTACGCCAACATTCGCGAGACCGCCGGCTGGTCGAAGGACGCCAAGGCGGCCACGCCCAAGATCGCGGCGCTGCTCGCGATGGCGGCCGAGCCCTCGCCCGAGATCCCGTTCGTGTCGTACGAGAGCGAGGGAGTGATCCTGATCTACGGGCGCGACGAGCGCGCGATCGAGGCGGCGGATCTGCTCAAGGACCACCTCGATATCACCGTGCTGATCAGGCCGCCCGCCGCCGTGATGCCGCCGCGCGTCACCGAGTATCCGGTGGTGAAGGGGCTCATCCGCGCCGCCAAGGGCCATCTCGGCGCGTTCGAGCTCACGGTCGACGACTTCGCCCAGCCCACGCCGTCCTCGCGCGCGGCGCTGAGCTTCGGAGCAAGCAAGAACGGCGCGGTGTCGCGCTGCGACATCGTGCTCGACCTTTCGGGCGGCACGCCGCTGTTCGCGGCCGTCCGATCTGCGCGAAGGCTATCTGCGCGCCGATCCCGGCGACGGAGCCGCGGTGCTGCGCGCGGTCATGAAGGCGCGCGATCTCGTCGGCACCTTCGACAAGCCGCGCTACGTCAACTTCACTGCCGACCTGTGCGCGCATTCGCGCTCGCAGCGCGTCGGTTGCACCCGCTGCCTCGATCTCTGCCCGACCGGCGCGATCACGCCCGATGGCGACCACGTCGCGATCGACGCGCATGTGTGCGCGGGCTGTGGGCAATGCGCGGCGGTCTGCCCGACTGGCGCCGCTGCCTACGCGCTGCCGCCGGCCGCCACCCTGATGCGGCGGCTGCGCAGCTTGCTCACAACCTACCGCGCCGCCGGCGGCACGCAGCCGGTGCTGCTCATGCATGACAATGCGCACGGCATGCCGCTGATCGATGCGCTGGCGCGCGGCGGCGACGGGCTGCCCGCGAACGTGCTGCCGGTCGCGGTCAACGAGGTGACGCAGATCGGCCTCGACACGATCGCGGCGGCCTTTGCGTACGGCGCCTCGGCGATGCGATTCCTGCTGCGGGGGAAGCCACGCCATGACGTGACAGGTCTCGCGCAGGACGATTGCGCTCGCGGAGCCGATCATGGCTGGCCTCGGCTTCGGAGCGGACCGCCTCTCGACCATCGAGACCGACGATCCCGACGCGCTCGGCGATACGTTGCGCGCAATCGCGCATCTCCAGGGCACGCCACGGCCCGCGAGCTTCACACCGCTTGGCACAAGCCGGGAGCTTTTGCGGCTTGCGCTGCGCGAGCTGCAGCGTGCCGCGCCCGCGCCGGTCGACGTGATCGCGCTGCCGACGGGCGCGCCCTTCGGCGCGATCGAGATCGACGTCGCGGGCTGCACGCTCTGCCTCGCCTGCGTCTCGGCCTGCCCGACCGGCGCGCTTGGCGACAATCCGGAGAAGCCGACGCTGCGGTTCTCCGAGGACGCCTGCGTGCAGTGCGGCCTCTGCCAGGCGACCTGTCCCGAGAAGGTGATCACGCTCAAGCCGCAGATCGACTTCCGCGCCGCCACCGTCGCTGGCGCGCGTGCTCAAGGAGGAGGAGCCGTTCGCCTGCATCCGCTGCGGCAAGCCGTTCGGCACGCGCAGCACCATCGCGCGCGTCACCGAGAAGCTCGCCGGCAAGCACTGGATGTTCCAGGGCGACGCCAGCCGGCTCGAGCTTCTGAAGATGTGCGAAGACTGCCGCGCGATCGCGGCCACCGAGGCGAGCTTCGACCCCCACGCCCCGCCGCGCCCACCCGTGCGCACGACGGAGGACTATCTGCGCGAGCGGGAGGAAGAGGAACGGAAGGGCGACGGATGATTTGCGCGTCCCGGCCGTTTCCTGCGTGTCCCGGCCGAGCGTAGCGAGAGCCGGGATCCAGTGCCAAACAACGCACTTGTTTGTTGATGCTCCTGGGTCCCGGGTCTCGCTGCGCTCGCCCGGGACACGGAATCATGAAGTCGCCTTTTCCAGAAACTTCACCAGCGCCGCCCGCTCCTCCGGCGAGCCGATGGTCTGCTCCGGCATCTTGGTGCCGGGCGTGTAGGCCGCGGGACCGACCTCGAACAGCTTCGCGACTGTCTCCGGCGTCCACACGATGTCGAGCTTTTTCAGCGCGGCGGAGAAATTGTAGCCCGGCAGGCTCGCGATGTGGCGGCCAAAAATTCCGGCCAGCGTCGGGCCCGCACGGTTGCCTTCGTCCGGTGACAGCGTGTGGCAGGCGACGCAGGCGCGAAAGACCTCTGCACCCGGATCGCCCGCATAGGCCGCCAGCGGATCGGCAGGCGCGCCGACGACGGCGAGCACCGATCGGCTCGCCGGTGAGCACGTCCCAGCGGCGGACTACACGATCGGCGCCGCCGGTGATGAGCGTGCGGTTATCCGGCAAGAAGGCGGCCGACCAGATCGGCAAGCCGGGCCCGATCAACATCCGTTCAATACGCCGCGACGCCCGGTCAATGATGGCGACCGAGCCGCGAATGCCGGCGGCGGCAACGCGCTTGCCATCGCCCGAGAGGGCAAGTGCGATGACCGGCGCCTGCGCGGCCTCGACCTCGCCGCGCAGCTCACCCGCGGGCGACAGCATGGTGACCTTGCCGTCGGCGCCGGCGGTGACGATCTCGCCATCGGGCGCGACCGCGACCGCATTGAGCGGCGCCGGCAGCGTGATGACGGCCGGCGCGCCGTCGCGTGGCCAGATGCGCAGCGTCGCGTCATATCCGACCGTGACGACCGTGCCGCCATCGCGCGCGAACGCCACGCCGTTAACGTTCTGCGCATGGCCCTCGAGCACGCGCGGCGCGCCGCCGTCGAGCGGCCACAGCCGCGCGCTGTGATCCCATGAGGCCGAGGCCAGCGTCTGACCGTCAGGCGACACCGCGAGCGCGACCACGGGCGCGGTGTGGCCGGTGAGCACCGCCACGGGCTGCGGCTCGCCCGGCCGCCAGAGCGCGATGCGACCGTCCTCGCCCGCGGTCGCGACGCGGCCATCCGGGAGATAGGCGACCGCGTTGACGGCACCCTCATGGAAGCGCAGCACCTCGACCGCTGCATTGCGCTCGAGCGACCAGCGGATCACCGACGTATCGAAGCTGCCGGACACAGCGAGCTTGCCGTCGGGCGAGATCGCCAGCGCCCGGACCGGCCCGCCGTGGCCACGCAATTGCGCCTGTGCGCTCGCCGCCATCGGCGATCGCGAACACGCCAATCATCACGACAGCAAACGGGCGCTTGATCATTGAACAGAAATCATAGTCCGCGTCTTCGGGGCTTTCATGAGGCGTTCGTATCCGGGAATTGCATGCCGAGCGCGCGAACGCGCGCGCGTGTCGCCTCGTCGCGCAGCGCCGCGAGAAACGCCTGCACCGCCGGCCGCTCGCGGCGTTTTTCGACCAACAGAAAATCGTACTCCTCGGGCGCGAGCGGCAGGAAGGCGAGCCCGTAGAGCTTCGCCACCGGCTCGATCGCAACGCCCCAGTCGGCGCGGCCTTGCGCCACCGCGGCCGCGACTGCGTTGTGAGACCGCGGCTGATTGCTGTAGCCGGGCGGCCGCGCGCCGGCGAGCAGCTTGTCGATCAGCACACGCGTGCCCGCGCCCGCATTGCGATTGACCATGATGCACGCGGGATCGGCGAGCGCGGCCTTGACTGCGTCTTGCGCACTGCGATCTTCGAAACGCGCGTCGCCCGTGCGATAGACGACACCTTGCAGGCGCTGCCATCCCTTCACCAGCGCAAGGCCGGGGCGGAGAAGATGTGCATTGTAGATGCCGGTCTCCGGATCGACGAGATGCACCGGCGCGAGATCGCATTCACCGCGCTCGGCCGCCGCCACGCCGCCGAGGCTGCCGACCGCGATGGTGCGTGCGCTGAAGCCCTGATCCGCGAGCGTGCCGAGCACAGCATCGAGCGCGACGCAATGGCTGCCCGTGATCACGAGGTCAGGCATCGCGGCAGCTTCGCCAATGAGCGTGACGCGCGCACGTGTGCCGGCAGGGAGCGCCGATGCCAGCGCCTCGATCGCGATGAAGCCGTCGGCCTGCGAGAAGCTCGTCACCGAGCCCGAGCCTTTGGCGGTTGGGAAAGCCACCGCGCCATCATCACCTTCGGCAAGCGCCACCAGAACGAATTCCTGACGGCCAAGCTCGGATGTGACCGGCACCGGCACTGTCGCCTCGATCGTGCGCGCCGCCTCCTGTGGCAGACCCGCACGCGCGTGGATGATCGGCGCCACGAAAGCATGAAAGGTGAAGATCGCCGAGGTCGGGAAGCCCGGGAGCACGACGAGCGGCTTGCCATCGATCGCGGCGAGGCAGAGCGGCTTGCCGGGCTTGAGCGCAACACCATGAACGATCACGCCGGGCGCGCCGAGACGCGACACCACCCGGTGTGAGAGATCGCCCGCACCCTTCGAGGTGCCGCCCGAAATAATCACCATGTCGCACGCTTGCAGCGCGGTGCGCAGCGCCAGCTCGAGCACGGTCTCGTCATCCGGGAAAGCGCCGAAGGCAAACGGCTCGCCGCCGGCTTCCTTCACAGCCGCCGCCACGATCGCGCCGTTGCTGTCGTAAACCGCGGCCGGACGCAGCGGCGTGCCGGGCGCCACAAGCTCGTCACCGGTCGACAGCACCGCGACGCGCGGACGCCGCACTACCTCGACCTCGGCAATGCCACACGCTGCCAGCATGCCGATCTCGCGCGAGCCGATGCGCGCGCCGCGGCGCAGCAGCATCTCGCCGCGCGCGATGTCGGAGCCCGCATAGGATACGAACTGCCCTGGCGCCACCGCGCGCCGCACGTCGATGGCCGGCTCGGCGGCGCCTTCGACCAGATCGGTCTGCTCGATCATCACCACCGCGTCAGCGCCGCGCGGAATGACGCCGCCGGTCGCGATCGTGGTCGCGGTGCCGCTCGCAACGGTGAGCGCCGGCGCATGGCCGCAGACGATCACCTCGCCATTGAGGCGGAGCCGCCGCGGAGTTCCATCGCTGGCGCCCGCGGTCTCGGCGGCGCGCAGCGCAAAGCCGTCCACGTTAGCGCGATCGAATGGCGGCACATCGATTGGCGCCGTCACGTCACCCGCCAACACGCGCGTGAGCGCCGCGTCGAGCGGCACACGCTCGCTGTCGAGCGGCGCAAGCGAGATGTGCCGTGCGAAGCGCGCGCGCGCATCCTCGGGCGAAACCACCTCGAGAAACTGCTCCTGGCGCGCGGCCCGGCGAACCGCGGCGACAAGATCCGGCTCCGATGTCTTGACGCGTTCGTTCATGGCAAGGCTCTTACCACGACCTCGGCGCCGGCCGGATAGCCTTCGCTGTCGCTCGGCACCAGGATCCAGCCATTGGCCCGCGCGATGGCCTGCAATGGCCAATAGCCTGAGGCTATGGGCTCGGCCTGATCGCCGCTCTGATGCACAGGCACAACCTCCGCCAAGCCCAAAGGCGACGCGTGCTTGCGCGTGAGCAGCGCGAGGGTGCCCAACACATCGCCGAAACCATCCGTCAGTCTTGCAACAAGATGGCGTCCCAGAGTAAGCCACACCGCGAGTGCGGCATCGAGCCGCCCCGGCACGAGCAGCACGGGCCGCTGCCCCATCATCCCGAAGGTCGTGGTCTCGCCGGGCGTCAGCGCCACTCCGCGCACCTCGACATCGCCAGTCGCAGCCAATGCGCGCACGCTCTTATCATTGCGACCCACACCAGTGCCGCCCACCACGACAATCGCATCAGCCTCGGCATCGGCCAGCGCGGCTGCGACATCCGCGGAGCGACGCACCACGCCACCGGCCTCGGCGACTGCACCGGCGAGCAGCTCGACCGCGGCCGTGATGACCGGATCATGGCCGGCGTGTGCCGGCGCCACGCAGACACGTGGCTCCCGCACCGCGACCTCCACGATCCCCGCCGCAGCAAATGCCGCGGCGTCAGTGGCACGCATGACGGCGCCGACGCGCAGCAACAAGGCGCCAGCCTTGACGTCGCCGCCCGCTGTCAGGACGCCATCACCTGGCGCGACCGGCGCGATGGCGGCGAATCGCCCGTCGCGCTCCACCACGGTATCGAGCGGCGCGACCGCATCGGTGCCGGCCGGCAACGCCTCGCCTACGTCGACACGCCGGGTCGGTGCGATCTGCACCGGCGCGTAGGGACTTGCATCCGACAGCGCCTCGGCCGCGACCGCAAAGCCGTCACGCAGCGCTCGAGCGTCTGCCGGAACAGCAGCCGTCGCGACGATGTCCTCGGCCAGCACACGGCCCACCGCCGCCGTGATCGCAACCCGGCGTGGTGCGATCGGCTTGACCAGCGCGTCGATGCGCGCCGTCACCTCGGCAAGCGATGTCAGCCGGATCATCCGTTGCGGGTCGTGTTCAGCGGCCATGACCGCTTATAGTATGATCTCGCCTCGCAACAACGAAGAGAGCCCCGCAGGTCTCATGGCAGAAAGATTAATGAACCTCCGTGGGCTCAAGTGCCCGTTGCCGGCGCTGCGCACCCGCAAGGCGCTAGCCGGGCTAGCGGCCGGCGATGTGCTGGTCGTCGAATGCACCGACCCGCTCGCCGCCATCGATATCCCGAACCTAGTCAACCAGACCGGCGACGTCCTGGAGAAGACCGATAGCGGCAAGAAGGTCCTGACGTTTCACATCCGCAAGCGCTGACGATGCGCTGACGGTCAGTCGAGCTTGACGCCGACGAGCCCGGCGCGCTCGATCACCGGCTTCCAGCGCGCGTTCTCGAAGGCGATGAATTTGTCGAACTCGCTCATGCTCATCGGCTGGCTGATGAGGCCATCGCGGCGCAGCCGCTGCTGCGTCTCGGGCGCCGCAAGGCCTGCCACAATCGACCGATTGATCTTCTCGGCGATGTCGGGCGCAAGCCGCGCCGGCGCCGAGATCGAGAACCAGGTGGTGGCGACAAGCTCCGGATAGCCGAGCTCCTTGAGCGTCGGCAGATCGGGATAGTCCGGCAGCCGCGCGTCGGCCGTATTGGCGAGCGGCACGAGCGTGCCGCTGCGAATATAGCTCGCCGCCGATGCGACGGTCTGCGCGCTGAACGCGATGTGGCCGCCGATCAGGTCAACGAGCCCCTGCGACGCGCCCTTGTAAGGCACATGCTCGACCTTGACGCCGGTGCGCTGGCCGAAGAACTCCGTCATCAGGTGGCCGTTGCCGCCGAGGCCGGACGACGAATAGGTAAGCGGCCGGTCGCTCGAGCGCGCGCGGGCCATGAAATCCGCGAAGGTCTTGATGCCGCTCGACGGGCTGACCAGGAACACGATCGGCGAGCCGCCCACATAGGCGATGTTGGTGAGGTCGCGCACCGGGTCGTAGCCGACGGCGGGGTTCATGATCGGGATGGTGACCAGCAGCGACTGCGTGGTGAGCACCATGTTGTAGCCATCGGGCTCCGTGCCCATGACCGAGCGCAAGCCGATGAGCCCGGTCGCGCCGGCGCGAGTCTCCACGAAGAATTGCTGCTTGAAGGTCGCGGCAAGCTGGTCGGCCACCATGCGGGCGAGTACGTCAGCGGTGCCGCCGGCCGCGAAAGTGTTGACGATGCGCACGGGCTTCGCCGGCCAGGGCTGTGTCTGCGCCGAGGCCGGCGCGCTTTGAAAGACACCGATGCTCACAAGCGCAATGAGTGCCGGCACCAGACGTTTCATGATAAATCTCCTGCCGTCGCTCGCCACGCGGCATCCGAGCTATTTGCCGCCCTTCATATACTCGAGCACAAAGCTCCTGATCTCGGGCGGCACCGTTAGCGCGCGACGAACGCGTGCGTTGATGTCAGCGCCGGTCTCATAGTGCGGCACGAACTGCATCGTCTTCATCGCGTCCTCGGCGTAGTCCTTGTCGTTGTTGAGCCGCGCGAGCGCCGTGCGCAGCGCATCGACCGCGGCCTGCGGCGCGCCCGGCGGCATCACCACCGTGCGCAGCATCGCGGAATCGACCGCCAGATTGGTGCGGTAGGCGTCCCACAGCCGGCCGGACGGCTGCCCGCCTTTGACGCTGCGGTAGAAGTCCTGGAACGGCGGCATCGCGATAGCCTTCCATCACCTCGGCACGCTGAACCTCGTCGCCGTCGTAGTTGCGGATCGTACTAGGGCGGGATCACCGCGCCGGGCTTCACCAGGCTCGGCTCGACCACGCTGAAGAAGCCGGGCGTCGTTTCCGAGTGCACGTTGAATCTCGCCGCGCTGGACGCGCGAGCCGCGCGGTCGTGCTGCGGCGATAGCCGGTGACGTATCGGTACGGCACGCCGAGCATGTCGAGCGTGAGACGCAGCAGCAGGTCCTTCGACGATTCGGCCGCGAGCCCGCCGGCGACCAGCCCTTGCGCCTTCAGGATGTCGGCGCCCTGTCTTCATGCCGGGCGCGAGATCGGTGCGCACGTAATAGACCGCGTTGCCGGGCTGGTAGCCGATGAACTCGATAGGTCCTGAAATCGACGCGGTGGTTCTCCGGCTCGACGACATACTTCCAGGCCGCGCCGGTGAAGTAGCCGAACATGGTGCCGTCACGCGGCCCGAGCTCGCCGAGGATAGTTCGTGCCCGACCAGCCCGCCGGCGCCATCCTTGTTCTGCACCACGATCGGCGGATGGCCGTCGATGTGCTTGACGATATGCTTGCGCAAGCAGCCGCCCCTCGATGTCGCTCGGCCCGCCGGCCGCGAAGTTGATCACCAGCGTGAGCCGCTTGCCTTTGTAGAACGGCTCCTGCGCGGCGGCGCTTGAAGCCACGACGCACGCGCTGCCAATGCGACGCAGCGCGCGCGATCAGACGTAGCAGCATTGCACGGCATGCGCAGTCCTCCCTACTTGCTTCGCGCTTCTTGATGTAGTCGGCGACGAACGGCCCTGCATCTCGGGCGTCACCGCGAGTGCGCTGCCGCACCTGGCGATTGGTGTCGGGGCCGGCCTCGAAATTCGGGCACGAAGCCGATCGACCTTGATGGCCTCCTCGGCGAACGCCTTGTCATGGTTGAGCCGCGTGACCGCGGTGCGCAGTGCATCGACAGCCGCCTGCGGCGGCGCCAGGCGGCAGCACCACCAGCGCGTCCGCATCGCGGAGGTGAGAGACGAGGCATCGTGAGATAGACGTCCCACAGCTTGCCGGAGGGCTGCGCGCCTTTGATCTTCTGCGATAGAAGCTCCTGGAACGGCAGCAGATCGAGCCCGTCGGCCTGCTTCGACACGTGAGCGTCTCGCCGTTGTAGGTCGGGATCGAAATAGACCGGTATCGCCACGCCGGGCTTCACCATGCTGCGCCTCCACCACGCCGCGATAGGCCGGCGGCGGCTCGGCAAAGAAATTGATCTCACCGCGCTGCAGCGCAAGCCGCGCGGTCTGGCCGCTGCGATAGCCGGTGACGTATTGGTACGGCACGCCGAGCATGTCGAGCGTCAGGCGGATGAGCAGGTCGCGCGCGTTGTCGGACGCCGTTGCCGCCGGCGATCAGTCCCTGCGCCTTGACGATGTCGGCCGCCTGCTTCATGCCGGGCGCCACGTCGGAGCGCACGTAATAGACCGTGGTGCCGGGCTGATAGGCGATGAACTCGTAGGTGCGCGAAGTCGACGCGAAAGCGCTCCGGCTCGCTCGCATATTGCCAGGCAGCGCCGCCGAGAAAGCCCAGCATGGTGCCGTCCTTGGGCGCGACCTCGCCGAGATAGGCGGTGCCGTTGAGGCCGCCGGCGCCGTCCATGTTCTGCACGACGACGTTGGGCTGGCCGTCGATGTGCTTGGCGATGTGGCGCGCAAACAGCCGGCCCTCGATGTCGGTCGAGCCGCCGGGCGCAAAGTTGACCAGCACGGTGAGCCGCTTGCCCTTGTAGAATGGCTCCTGCGCGGAGGCGCGCGAGACACTGCAAGTGGCAGCCAGGACGAGCAGCGCGACTTGCAGCGCGTCTCGGCAACCGGTCATGGCATGACGCCTCCGCTGCATCACTTGTTCGCGCTCTTGATGTAGTCGGCCACGAACGCCTTGATCTCCGGCTCACGCACCAGCGCCTGCCGCACTTGCCGGTTCGTCTCGGCGCCGGCGACATATTCGGGCACGAAGCCGATGGTCTTCATGCGCGTCCTCCGCGAATGCCTTGTCGTTGTTGAGCCGCAGCACCGCCGCCCGCAAGGCATCGAGTGCGGCCTGCGGCGTGCTCGGTGGCAGCACCAGCAGGCGCTGCATCGCCGAGTTGATGGCAAGGCATCGCGAGATACACGTCCCAAAGCTGGCCGGACGGCGGCGCGCCCTTGAGCTTCCGATAGAGCTCGTGGAACGGTAGCACCGTGAGCCCTTCCATCTGCTTCGGCACCATGATGCTCTCGCCGTTCCAGCCCGGATCGTAGTGGACCGGGATCACCATTCCGGTCTTCACCAGGCTCGGCTCGACCACGCTGCGATAGCCGGGTGGCGATTCCGAAAAGAAATTGATCTCGTTCTGCTGCAGCGCCAGGCGCGCGGTGTTGTTGCTGCGATAGCCGGTGACGTGGCGGTACGACACGCCGAGCATGTCGAGCGCGAGCCGCATCAGCAGATCCTTGGAATTGTCGGCCGCGAGCCCGCCGGAGACGAGGCCCTTGCGCCTTCACGATGTCGGTCGCCTCCTTCATGCCGGGCGACACATCGGTGCGCACGTAATAGATCGAGGTGCCGGGCTGATAGGCGACGAACTCGTAGCTGCGGAAGTCGGCGCGATGGCGCTCGGGCTCGCTGGCATAGAGCCAGGCCGCGCCGGTGAGATAGCCCATCACGGTGCCGTCCTTGGGCGCGATCTCGCCGAGCCAGGTGGTGCCGATGAGGCCGCCGGCGCCATCGATGTTCTGCACGATGATGTTGGGCTGGCCTTCGATGTGACGCGCGATGTGGCGCGCGAACAGCCGGCCCTCGATATCGGTCGGGCCGCCGGCCGCGTAGTTGACCATGATCGAGAGCCGCTTGCCCTTGTAGTGGGGATCGGCCGCAAGCGCGCACGATGCGCTGACCAGGATCGCGCAGGCTCCAATGAGCGCGGCGCGCAGGCGCGAAACCGGCATCGGATCCTCCCTTGTTGATGCGTTACCATAGCGAGCAGAAAAGGCGATGGACAGCGACAGAGGCGCGCATGTGGGCCCTCCCTTCGCCCCGGCATCAGTGGAATTGATCAGCTTTGGGCCAGGGATCGCCCTCACCGCTTGCGCTTTTGCGGCCGAACGAACGAGGCCGCAACCTCACGCGCGCATTCAATGAACCGCTCGACTACGGGACTGAGCGTTCGATTCTTCAATGTGACGATCACGACGAATTGCGGCGGCATCGCCAATTCGATCGGAAGCATTTTGAGACCAAAGATGTCGGCGTTGAGCTGCAGGGTCGAGGCGGGCAACACCGCAATGAAGCGGCCGGTCTTGCTCAAAGCGTTGCGTAATTGAACCGAGAGCGTTTTGACACTCACGCGTGGGGGCGGAAGGCCGCGCGTCTGGAATGCCTCCAGTACTGCCGCCTCGCCGGGAGCACCCGCAGGAGGCATGATCCAGAGTGCATCGGTCAGATCGCCAAACTCGACTTTGCGGCGGCCCGACCACGGGCTGTCTCGCCCGGTAGCGAGGCAGATTCGATCCTCGAACAACATCTCCAATTTCAAGTCCTCGCCGAGAGCCTCTGCGGCCGATTTCTGCAGGATGGCAAAGACCACATCGGCCCTGCGCTCATGCAGCTCGGGAAATTCCATCTTGAAAGCATTCGACGGCGAGACATCCAATACGGTTCGGGGATGGAGGTGCGACATCCGCTCAATGATAGGAGGGAGAATTCCCCCTGAAATCAATTCCGAACATCCAATCCTCACCTCCCCCACCGCCGGGTCCGCCAGGAACTCGATGTCCTTGACCCCTTGTCGCAATTCATCGAACGCAACCCGCCCGCGCTGCATCAGTGCGTCGGCATAGAGCGTCGGCACGACACCGCGCGGCGTGCGATCAAGCAGGCGAACCGCCAACGCATGTTCCAGGGCAGCGACAGCCTGGGAAACGGCCGACTGCGACATCCCGAGTTCGGCACCGGCCTTCGCCATGCTGCCGTGTTGAACCACGGCAAACAGGATGTGCAGATCGCGCAACCTGACGCGCCGGCCGATACGGCTTTCCCAATTGAGAACCCGAGCCATTAGCGTTCGCTTATGTAGCTACAACAAAATTGGGCTTTATCTTCTAGCTGTTCCAGCCAATTGTTCAATGTCATCAGATGGCGGTTCACATGAGGGCACCATGCTCAGGATTTGCCGAATTGGCGTCGTCGTTGCTTTGATGACCGGAATGTTGGCCGGGCCGGCCGCGAGCGCCGATCAATGGCCGCAGCGCGCCGTCCGTCTCATCGTGCCGTTCGCAGCGGGGAGCGGCCCCGATTTCGCTGGGCGGCTCTTTGCCGAGCGGCTATCGGAGCGCTGGAAGCAGCCCGTGGTGGTTGAGAATCGGCCGGGCGCGGACGGGCTGATCGGAACAGCCGGCTTCGTCAACCTGCGCGACGATCACGTGCTCCTGTTTTCAGCGGCCGCTCCTCTCTCCGTGCTTCCGGTGCTGCAGGAGAAGTTGCCGTACGATCCGGCTCGCGATGTCATACCGATTTCCGCCGCTGCCGACACGTTCGGCGCCGTCGCGATTTCAGCATCCTTGCCGGTCGGATCGCTGGCGGAGCTGGTGGCGCTCGCACGAAGCCGACCCGGCCAACTCAACTATCATGCTCTTGCCGGCGCGTTCCCAATTCTCTTCGCCGGTTTTGCGAAGAATGCAGGCATTGGGATGGCTTATGTCTCCTACCGGGAGACAACCGCTGCTGTTCTCGATCTTGCAGAAGGCCGCATTCAAGTCATGCTTGCAACGTTGCCGCCGCTGCTGCCACAGGTGAATTCGGGGAAAGTGCGGCTTCTTGCAGTCACGAACAAGTCGCGCGCCCCGATCATGCCGACCGTGCTGCCCGTTAGCGAGGCGGGCTTTCCGACTCTGACATACGAAAGCATCGCTGGGTTTTTCGGTCCGCGCGACATGCCGGCCGAGCGCCGCGATCGAGTCTCGATAGACGTCCGCGCGGTCGCGGCCGAAAACGGTGTTGGTGAGCGGCTCGCGGCCGTCGGGCAGGCTGTGCGCGGCAGTACACCTGCCGAATTCGCCAGCGCGATCGAAGAGCAGCGCGTCCAGATATCGTCGATCGCTCGGCTGGTCGGAACCAAGCCGGCGCAGTAGCATGCGATCATGAGATCAATCACATTACGGGAAGGCGCATGGCTCAGATCAGACACATCGCAATCGCAAGCGATCATCCGTTCAAGGCCGCGGAATTCTACAAGAAGGCCTTCGGCTTTCGGGAGATCGCTCGCAACGGCTTCGATCCGAGCAAGCCTGATGAGGCGCCGCGCCCGTGCAGCGTTCTCTTGACCGACGGCTATCTCAACATTTCGCTTCTCAAGCTCGGCAAGGACCAGACCGGCGTCGGTCTCGACTACCAGGGCCTGCACCATATCGGGCTCGTGGTCGACGACCTCGATGCCTGGACGCAGCACATCGAAGCGCTGGGCGCGCCTAACATCACCACGCTCGCCGACATGCCGCCGACCGCCCATACCGAGATCAAGTTTCGCGGGCCGGACAACGTCGTCTTCGACCTCAGCCCCTCGCCTTGGCCGGGCGCCGCGCCGGTCGATCCGGACGCGATGAAGCAGCCTGCCAAGGTCGTTGCGGAAGCCGCGGAATAGGATTGCCGGCGCGCGCTACTTCACCGCGCCGGCCCCACGACGTGATCGAGCACCGCGCGATTGAACAGCTCCGGCTGCTCCCAATAGGTGGAATGCCCCGCCTCTGGAATGAACGCGACGCGACTGCCCGGCGATCTCGGCCGCGATCATGCGCGACATCGACGGCGGCGTGGACATGTCGGCCGCGCCGGCAATCAGCAGCACCGGCAGCTTGAGCTCCTTGAGCCGCGCCTGCGTGATCTCGTTCTTGAGCGGCTGACGGAAGTCGCGTCCGATCAGCGCCTTGTGCTCCAGCTCCATCCAGGCCTTCACGCCTTCCGGATTGGCGGCGCGATAGGAAGGGCCAAGCTCACGAAATTCCGCCGGCATGTCGTCCCAGCCCTTCGGGCGGATGAAGGCTGCGGCCTTGGCGATCTCGCCGTCACGCACCCCGAAGGAGTTGCTCGAGATGGTGAGGCTCAAGAGCCGGGGCTGATACGAGAACGTGAAATCCGACGCGATGCTGCCGCCGGCCGCCGAGGCCACGAGGTGGAAGCGGCCGAGCCCGAGATGATCCACGAGCGCGCGCAGGTCCTCCGAGCCGATGCCGGCATTGTTGCGGTCGAACGGCGCCGAGTTGATGTAGCCGCGGCGGGAATAACCGATGACGCGATAGCCGGCCTTGGCCAAGACCGGCTGCTGATAGCCCCAGATGAGACCGCTGCCGGTCGCCGGATGAAGTAGCACGATCGGAGTGCCCGTTCCCCCCGTGTCCCAGTACCAAAGCTGGCTGCCCGGGACCTGCGCCATGCCATCCTTGGCGGACGCCTGCGCAGGGATCGGGGTTGGGGTTATCGGGGTAGTCTGGCTCCGCGCTGGCGTGACGCCCGCGACGATCACCACCACGCCAAGACCGAGGCACAAGGCCCTCAACAGCCGAGCGAATTGACCCAAGTTCAGCATCATGTTCAGCATCGCGCATCCTCCCGTCATGCCTGCTGTTGGCACCATGATAGCCGGGGGCACGTGGACTCTGAAGTGGTCCCTACGGACGCGCTTTTTGAACTCGAAGACCACCGGCGCCGTGAATCTCTTCGGCTGACCGTCCGGCGGCGCCGGGAATGGCGAGGCGCGGAACGCCATCGCGGTCATTTCCTGATCGAGCACCGTTGAGCCGCTGCTGACAGCGACGCTGGCCGAGGTCACTTTCCCGCTCGCATCAATTGCGAATGCGACCGATCCCCCTTCCAGTGATCAGACTTGTTCTCGCAGCGTCCGGATACTGCTGGTGGCGCTTGATATGAGCGAACACCCGACCGTTGTAGCTCGCCATTGCCGAAGTAGAAACAACAACACCAACCCCGCTGGCGGTTTCCTGTTCCTGGACTCGGTTCCTGCGCTTCTGCCGCGACTCAACCGGCTTCGCCTCCTCGATCTGCTCCTGCGGCGGCGCGATCACCGCCCGCATGTCTGGCGGCGTCTCGCGCGGCCGCACCGTCGGTACCTCGGCCTGCTGCGTCTCGACCATGGCGATCTTCGGCCGCTCTTCTCGCTTCTGCTCCTTTGGTCGCTCGGCTGCCTGTTCCTTGACAACGTCGGTCCGTATCTCCTCGGGCTTCACCTCGCGCGCCTCTGTGGCCTTCTGGTCCTCGGTCGCATTGTCGTTCCCTTTGATTTCGTCCACCCGAAGTCGACGTCGACCTGCTCAGCGCCCTGATTGGCAGTGGCACCCACCGGCCTGCTGTCACCGATCTCGAGCTCGACCGTGATCGCCTCGGTGCCAATACCCAACAGCGGCTGCGGCTCCTGCCAGAACAGGTAGAACAGGCTGCTGTGCGCGAGCAGCGAGATCAACAGCAGCAGGGCGCGAAGCCACGACCCGGTCCCCGGCACGAGCGGTGCCGGCCGATCCGCCGGATTGATGGTGACGGGCGGCGCATAGGACTCGGCGCCGGCACGGCGGGCGCGCGTAAACGGGATCACGTTGCTGAGATCGACGGCGGACGGCGCGCTCTCGCGGAAAGCGCGCGTCGCGATCAACTCGCTGGATCGCGTTTGTGATTGTCCCGTCATACCCGGCTCAAGCCAACGCGTTACGACTTCCCACGCTGCATCGACGGCTGTCCGATCTTCCGTGGCAATGCCACGGTAGCGAACACTTCCTGCCTCGACCAGGGAACAAGTGGCAATGCGTTGAAGCGCAGACGGGGACGCGGTTATACCCCACCCCACTATCTGCACCTTCCCGTCGCCATAGCGAGCAGAAGTGGGCGATGAACAGGTTAAGACATCAGCTTCCGCACAGTTGCCCGCCGAGCGAGCGGAACTTGGCGAGCTGGTCTGCTTTGAGCTCGCGCTTCTCATCGCGGCCGACAAAGACCTTGAACATGATGCCGCCGTCGACGTTGAAGAACACGATCAGCGCAGAGAGCTTGCCCATGAAGGGCCGCTCCAGGAAAGCGAGCCCGCCGCAGCGCTCATGCCGCAGATGGCCGTGGAAGCCCTTCGAGCCCATCAGGTTGAAATAGCCGCGACCGACCTCGCCACGCGGAATCGGCCCGCCGAACTCCATGATGCCGTCGTCGGTATGAACGATCAGCGTGACGTCGCCCCAAGTCGCGACGTCCTGCATGGCGGCAATGAAGCTGTCGGCGGGCCCGAAGCGCCGCATCTCGGCTGGCAGCGCCTCGACCACGTCGCGCGGCGTGACGGCATGGAGCTTGGCGGCCTCCTCGATGACGGCGCCGGGATTTTCCGACAGGTAGCGGACGAGCTCAGGCTTCGCAGGAGCAAGCATGACGCTAGGCCGCCGCCGTCTCGGGCCGCGTCACGGTCTGCTTCACCTCGAAGCCTTCGAACTTCGGATGCTCGAGATAGAGCGGACCAGTGGTCTCATTGCCGGCGCGCGCATGCGCCACGCGGAACGCTTCCGACTTGGTCCAATCCTCGAACGCAGACTTGCTCTGCCAAACGGTGTGCGAGGCATAGAGCGTGTGGTCCTCGTCCTGCGGGCCCTTGAGCAAGTGGAACTCGACGAAGCCCGGGACCTTTTGCAGCTGCGAGTTGCGACTGAGCCAGACGTGCTCGAACGCGGCTTCTGATCCGAGTTTCACGCGAAAACGGTTCATGGCGATGAACATGGAACTTTGCTCCTTCCTGGTTAAACCGGAACAACCTGGAACTTGGTCTATCTTGCTGCAGTAAAATTCAGCGGCACTGTGAAGCTCTTCGGCTGGCTATCGGGCGGCGCTGGGAACGGCGAGGCCCGGCGCACCATAGCAAGGATTTCCTGATCAAGCACGGCGGCGCCAGTGCTCCTTGCTATTCTCGCTGAGGTGACGCTGCCGCTGCCGGTGAGCGAGAACGTCACCGCTCCGGACCCGGTAGCTCCACCACTGCGCGCGGCGGACTGATAGCGACGCAGGTGAGCGGACACCAGGCCATCGTAGTTCGCGAGCGACGCAACAGCAGTTCGACCGCTACCGCCGGCCGCGCGTTTCTCCTCACTCGGGCGCGCCGCCTTTTGCTTCGGCTCGGCCGGCCGCGCTACCTTGGGCTGCTCGCGCCGCACCACAAGGGTCGCCTGCACATCCGGAGGAGTTCTCACGCGGCAACGCTGTCGGCATTTCGGCTTGCGGCGTCTCGACCATTGCAACGACCTGCTGCTGCTCCGGCTGTCGTTGCGGCTGGTGCTCCGCCTGTAGCTCCTTCTGAAGTTCTTTGGGCTGCTCGACCGGCTGCTCCTTGGCCACGTCGGTCCGCGTCTCCTCGGGCTTCACCTCGCGTGCATTGGTGACCGGTTGCTCCTCGACCGCCTTCTCGTCAGGCTTGAGGGCATCGACCTGACGCGACTCGACCTCGTTCGGGTTGAGGCTGGACGCAGTCCCTGCGGGCCTGTTGTCACCGATCACGATGTCGATCGTGATCGCTTCGATGCCGATGCCATCCAGGGACTTTGGCTCCTGCCACAGCAAGTAGAACGCTCCGCCGTGGATGATCAGCGAGCACAGGATCAGCACGCCCTGCAGCCACGATCTACCGCCTGGCAACAGAGGCGCCGGCCGATCCTGCGGGCTGATGATCACCGGCGGCGCGCTCAGGTCACCGCGACGCGCTCGCGCAAATGCAACCACGTTGTCTAGATTGGCCGCCGAAAAATCTGATCCGCCAAGCAACCCATCACGCGGCACGACCGCGGCAACGCCTTGGAGGTTGGCGACGCTGCCGCGGTCTGCGCACGAAGGGCGACGAAGTCGCCGGGGTTATTCGGCTGCTGTACCGTCATCCTCGCCTGAAGAATTCGTCCCCGAACCGGACCTTGAGCGATCCTTTGAACGTGATTCCGGGACCGGGTGTGGGAATCGGAATGCCGGCGGGGGGCCTACCGACAACGTCCGCACGTCAAGGTAACGCGTGTAGAACTCGTTGAAGAGGTTGTCGATGCCGAACGCGAGGATCGTGTCCTCGCTCGGCCGATAGTCGAGGTACAGATTGACAACATTGAAGCCACCCGTGGGCAGCGCCGTAGCGGTGCCTGGCGGAATATCGTCGGCGTCCTTGGCGGCGACCGCAAGCCAGCGCACCGCCACCGTGACCTTGCGATCCCAAGAACCGCACCCCGACCGTGGTAGCGAGCTGCGCCGGATAGATTTTGAGCAGCGGCTGGTTCTTGGTCGAGGTTATCGCCCTCCTGGAGCGAGCCCGCCACCCCCATGAACCATGTGCCGGCGTCGTAGTTGCTTTCGAACTCGACCCCTCGGATGCGCGCGGACGGAATGTTCTGATACTGCAGCAGAAGCCGAACAGCGAGGGACAGTCCCGCCACCTTGAACTGGATCGTTTTGCCGTTGAGCCGATGTCTGCTCGATGAAGTCGGTCAGGTCATTCTGGAAAACGTTGGCCTTGATACGCAAGGCATCGTTGGCGACGAACAGGTTGTCGTAACGGAAATTGACGCCGATCTCCTTGGTCTTGCCGACCTCCGGCTTCAGTCCGAGATTCTGGCAGCAAAATAAACGAGCCGGCCCGAGTTGCGGATGCGTGCCACTGACGAAGACCTCGGTGAGCGCGGGCGCCCGATAGCCCTCCGCATAGGTGCCGTAGACCGTGAACCACGAGATCGGCGTGACACCGACCGTCAGCTTTCGGGGAGACGCGGTCGCCGGAGCTGCCACCACCAGTGCTGCCAGTCGAGTTCGTAGTGGTCGTAGCGGAGCAGCGCCGATAACCTCGAGCCAGGTCCGATGGCGCGCCTTGAGCTGCGCGAACGCGCCCGACACGGTACGCTCACCGTTCGGCGTGAAGAAGTCGCCGGTACCGGTCGGGTCGATCACGCTGACCTGGTCGCGGAACGCGTCGACGCCGACCGTTAATGCGTTCTGGAATGGGCCGATCTCGAAGCGCGACGTGTTGTTGGCGTCGACCCCGATGGTCTCGATCTGGAACGAGCGTCGCGAGCCGAGCGAGTCCGCTGATCGCGCTGTTGGTGCCCTCGGTCTTGACCTGCTCGGTGCTGGTCTTGGTCCAATAGGTGTTGACGTCGAAATCGAACACTTGGTCGTCCGGCCGGCCGTAGCGCCAGCGGCCGGTTGCGATGTCGTTGGTCACATTGGTCGCGAACACCGTCGCGGTATGCGTCGGCGTTCGGCAACTCCGCTGTCGTACCGCGTCTCCTAGATGGATGGCCACTGAACTTTATCTCGTGCCCGTCGGCGGGGCGCAGATTGAACTTTCCAATCTCCGGTCGAGACGTTGAAGTGGCTGTTGGGAACGATGTTGCCGTGGCCGTCCTTGTAGTCGGACTGCGTGCGGCCGGTCGCGCCGACCAGGAATCGACATTGGGCGTGGGCCGCACCGCGAAGAAGCCTGACCCGATGCCCTGCACCTGGTTGGAGCCAATGCAGGCCATGGACTTGGCCGCCAAATTTCTCGCCGGGCTTGAGGATGTCATCGACATCGATAGTGCGGAACGACGCGACGCCGCCGATTGCGCCTGACCCGTAGATATTGGCGACCGGCCCACGCACCACGTCGACGCCGGCGATCAGCTCGGGGTCGAGGTAGACGAGACCATCGGCATTGTGGCCGGTACGCTGGAAATTCTGCCGCGCGCCGTCGACCACCACAGCGACCCGGCCGAAGTCCTGCAGGCCGCGGATGTTGATCGCGATGCCTGGATCATCGGCGCGCTGCTGGAACTTGACGCCCGGCACCCCGAAGAACAGATCCGCGGCACGCGCGGCTGCAGCTGGTTGATCTGTTCGCCGCGCACCGCGCTGACGCCGGCAAGCGCCTGCGTGACGGTTTCCTCGACCTTCGTGACCACGATCGTGATTGGATCGAGCAGCCGCGGCTGCTGCGCCAATGCTGGCGATACCACCAGCCCGGTCGCCGCCGCGCCCGAGATTGCGATGGTCGAGACTGTAGACAAGAGTTCGCGCGCACTCGCGCGCCGACGTGAGCCAGTCATGACGCCCCCACAGCCATTGTTGCTGAACACGTTCGGCTGGCGGGCGACCGCGCAGGGCGGCGGCTTGCTGGCGTGCGGCTGCGGCCTCCTACCGCAGCACAAGTGTTGCCTTTGATAATTATTTGTATTACGTCACGTCAAGGCAAGAATTGGCCGATTAAAATCAGCTCTAAACTAAAGACTACGCAGCTTAAAATGCCTCTAAACAAAGAAGTATAGTGAAGTATACATCAGTATATTGCGAGGCGTCGGCAAGATGAACTCGCGGCTCCGACGAAGACACCGCCAATCCCACGGCAGGAGAAAGGCGACCCGGAGCCATGGAACAGCGGACGATCAAGATCATTGACGGCCAGATCGACAGTCGCGACCTGTTCGTCGGCACCCGCGAAATCATCATCGGCCACGGCGACGACCGCTACCGACTGCGCTTGACCGCACAGAACAAGCTTATCCTCACGAAGTGACCGATGCGCCATGCCCTGCCGACGACCCACCGGCTTTGCTGTCGTCGTCGCGGCCATCGTGGCGCTCGCGCCAGCGGCACACAGCCGAGCCGGCGTACGACACATCGCGCATCGTCTCGATCGGCGGCGCGATCACCGAAATCCTCTACGCGCTCGGGCTCGAGCAGCGCATCGTCGCGGTCGATTCGACGAGCTTCTATCCGCCGCAGGCGCTGCGCGAGAAACCGAACGTCGGCTACATGCGTCAGCTTTCGCCCGAAGGCGTGCTCGGGCTCAATCCGTCGCTCATCCTCGCGACCGAAGGCGCCGGCCCGAAGGAGACCGTCGCGGTGCTCGAAGTCTGCCGGCGTCGCCTTCGTGTCGGTGCCGGATCACTTCACCGGCGAAGGCATCGTCGAGAAGATCCGCGTCATCGCCGCCGCAGCCGGCGTCGACGAAGCGCGGCGAATGTCTGGCCAAGGCCGTCGCCGCCGACCTCGACGCGCTGGCGCGGCTGCGCGCCGCGGATCGAGCAAGCCGGCTGCGAACGCTGTTCCTGCTGTCGTTCGTCGGCGACCGGGCGCAGGTCGCCGGCCGCAACACCGCCGCCGACGGCATCATGCGCGCTTGCCGGGGCCGACCAACGCGATCACCGAGTTCGAGGGCTACAAGGCGGTCAACGACGAGGCCATCATCGCGGCGCAGCCGGAGGTCGTGCTCGCGATGCAGCGCGATGGCCAATCCGCTCGACGCCCGCACGGTGTTCGCGCATCCGGCCTTCGCGCTGACGCCGGCGGCCAAGCGAAATGCCTTCGTCGCCATGAACGGGCTCTATCTCCTTGGCTTCGGTCCGCGCACCGCGCTGGCGGCGCGCGACTCGCGTCGGCGCTCTATCCGTCGCTGACAAAAGCCGAGTTTCCCTCGGAGATCGCGACCGCCGCCGAGCAGGCCTGCCGGGGATGACCGCGGCCGACACACCGGCCGTCAAGCTCCCTGCGAGCGGATGGGCCGGGTGCGCCGCTCCCCGATGATCGTGATCGGCGCGCTGCTGGCAACGCTCGTCATCATCGCCATCGCGGCCGCCACCATCGGGGCCGCCGGCATCCCGTTGCATCGCCTGCTGGCCGCGGCTCGGATCTGGCGCCGGCGATCCGGACCTGATCGCGCGCGATCGGCTGGTGCTGTGGTCGATCCGGCTGCCGCGCATCGCGCTTGCCAGCATGGTTGGCGCGCTGCTGGCTGTCGCCGGCGCCATCATGCAGGGCCTGTTTCGCAATCCGCTGGCCGATCCGGCGCTGGTCGGCGTCTCGAGCGGCGGCGCGCTGGCGGCGACCACGACCATCGTGATCGGCGATCGCTGCTGGGCATGGCCGCTGCCATTCGAGTTGCTGCCGATCGCCGCATTCGTCGGCGCGCTCGTCGACCACCACCGCGCTCTACAGCATCGCGACGCGCGAGAGCCGCACGTCGATCGCGATCTTCCTCCTGGGCGGGCTCGCGATCGCGGCGCTCGCCAATGCCGGCATCGGGCTTCTCGTATTCGTCGCCGACGATCGGCAGCTGCGCGACATCACGTTCTGGATGCTGGGCTCGCTCGGCGGCGCGACCTGGGCCAAGGCTCTCGCGATCGCGCCCTTCGCAGCCATGCTCATCGTCGCCGTGCCGTTAATGGCGCGCGGGCTCGATCTGCTGGTGCTCGGCGAAGCAGAAGCGTTCCACATGGGCGTCGAGGTCGAGCGGCTCAAGCGCTATGCGATCCTGCTGGTCTCGGCGATCACCGGCGCAGCCGTCGCCGGTCGCGGGCGTGATCGGCTTCGTCGGGATCGTGGTGCCGCACCTGCTGCGGCTCATGATCGGGCCCGGCCATCGCCTGCTGCTGCCGGCCTCGTGTCGTGCTCGGCGCGATCCTGATGGTCGGCGCCGACACCGTTGCGCGCATGCTCGCCGCGCCTGCGGAGGTTCCGATCGGCATTCTCACGGCCGCGATCGGCGCGCCGTTCTTCCTCGCGATCCTGCTGCGCCAGCGCTCGGTCGCAAGTCTATGACGGCCGCGCTCGAAGCGAGCTCCATCGACAGTCCGCGTCGGGGCCAAGACGTTGCTTGATCAGCTCACACTCACGATCGCGCCTGGCGAAACAGTCGCACTGGTCGGACCCAACGGCGCCGGCAAGTCGACCTTGTTGCGCGTGCTTGCGGGCGAGATCGCGCCACAGGCGGGAACGATCGCACTGCGTGGCCGACCGCTGAAGAGCTATTCGGCACGCGCGCTGGCGCTGCATCGGGCCATGCTGTCGCAACATACGACAGTCGCCTTTCCGTTCACGGTCGCCGACGTGGTGCGCATGGGCGCGGGCGACCGCGGCGGCACTGACGCGCTCGTCGCCAACGCGCTGGCCGAAGTCGATCTCACCGCGTTTGGCGAGCGCATCATCACCACGCTCTCGGGCGGCGAGCAGCAGCGCGCGCACTTTGCTCGCGTGCTGGTGCAGCTGGCCTGCGGCGAGGCCATCCACGGCCCCGGCCTGCTCATGCTCGACGAGCCGACCGCGAGCCTCGATCTGCGCCATCAGCTCGATCTTCTGGAAGCGACGCGACGCTGTCGCGCGCGTGGCGTCACCGTCGTGGCGATCCTGCACGATCTCAACCTGGCCACGCTGTTCGCCGATCGCATCGTCGTGCTCGACCGCGGCCGCATCGTCGCCGACGGTGCGCCAGCCAAGATCATCACCGATGCGATGCTGGAGCAGGTGTTCGGGGTCACCGGTGCGATCGGGCGCGTCCCTTCGCCCGGCCTGCCGTTCGTCCTGCCGCATGCAATGGCCCGTATGAGCGACACCGGCACGTCGCCGCGCCCTTGAGTTGACCCGGCATTTGGCCGAAGCTTTGCCCGGCTGACCTTTCGGGCAGCGGAATTGGGGAATGCGGATCATGCGATCCCTCCGGCTCGGCGTTGGCCTGTGCCTGACCGCAATGCTGTGGCTCGGCGATGCCGGCGCCCAGCCGGCCGACGAGTTCTATCTCGGCAAGCGCGAGCTGACGCTGATCACCAGCGGGGCGACGGGCGGCGGCTATGACCAGTACACCCGCATGCTGGCGCGCCACATGAGCAAGCACCTGCCAGGCACGCCCACCATCGTGGTGCAGAACATGGTCGGCGGCGGCGGCATCCGCGCCACCAACTTCCTCTTCAACGTCGCGCCGCGGGACGGCAGCGTGTTCGGGTTGATCGATCGCGGCATGCCGACGGCGCCGCTGCTCTATGGCGACAAATCGCAGGCGCGCTTCGACGCCGTCAGGTTGTCGTGGATCGGCAGCGTCATGCGCGAGACCGGCATGGGCGTGGTGGCGGCGCGCTCGGTGGTCAAGACCATCGAGGATGCCAAGCGGCATGAGATATTCTTCGGCTCGACGGGGCCGGAGACTGATCCCGCCATGTTCGTACGGCTCGTCAACGATCTCCTCGGCACCCGGCTCAAGGCGATCCACGGCTACAAAGGCCAGCCCGAAGAGTTCCAGGCGATCGAGAAAGGCGAGCTCGACGGGCTGTTCATGAGCGGCTGGTCGGGGCCGGGTCGCGCCTATGTGCGCGAACGCATGGGTCGCGGCGAGTTGCGGCTGCTGGTGCAGATGTCGCCTCGCAAGGATGCGCTGCACCCCGACACGCCCACGATCCTTGAGCTCGTCAGCGCGCCCGACGCTCGGCAGATCGTGCAGCTTGTGCTCGACCGCATGACACTCGGCCGGCCCGTCGTTGGCCCGCCCGCAATCGCGACCGAGCGGCTCGCGCTGCTTCGCCGCGCGTTCCGACTGGCGGTCGAAGACCCCGAGCTCAAGGCCGATGCGGAAAAGCAGCGCCTGGCGCTCGATCCAACCCCCGGCGACGAGGCCGAGCGCGTGATCAAGGCTCTCTACGCCACGCCTGCGGGCGTGGTCGAGCGCACGCGCCGCATCGTGGCGGTCGCGGGCGAGTAGGATGGACGGCTAATCGATATCCTCTTCTTCCCAATCATCGGAGACGGCGTCCGGCCGCTTGTTGGGCATGGCGTTCCTGATGCGCTCGGGCACTGCGTTCCACTTCTGGACGAGCTGCTCCTTGGAGGTGGCGATCTCCGAGAGCAGGCCACGCAGCTGATCGCGCGTCGGCCAATCGCTCGGGACCATGGCGGCGGCGTCCTGCAGGTCATCCGAGATCGCTTCCGCTACCGAATTGATCTGGTCAACAACTGCCGACAGCCGCTTGAGCAGCCTTTGTACATCTTCGAAAGCATCGAGATACATCTCAATTTCCGACGCCATCTTTGAAAGCCTCCCAATCAGGCGGGCATGTTAGCCACACAATGGCGATTTGCGAAAGGGACCGTCCGCCGGCGCCATGCCGCTTTAAAAGGCGCCGGGGCGTCCGGGGTGAACCAGATCTATTGCAGGTTTGGCACGAGCTTCTTCACGGTTTCAATCAAATCCGGCGGGGTACGATAGAGACTTGCGACCAGCTGATCCAGCCGGTCCGGCGGCAAGTAGGTCATATCGATCTTGGACTTCTCGGCGTCGGCCCGCATCTGCGGATCCTGCGCCAGATCGGCGAACGCCTTGCGCATGAGCGCCACGCGTTCGGCAGATACCTCCGGCGGCAGGACGTAAGGCCGGCCGAATTCTGCGCTCGAGAACACAAAGCGCAAGAGCTGACGCTGCTCCTCGCTCCTGGCGAACGCATAGATCGAGGGCACCTGCGGAATATCCGGGATCGGTGTTTCCTCGGCGTGCAGGAGGATGCGCAACTTACCGTCGCGGACGAGGTGCTGGTAGTCGTTGAACTGGGCATAGGACATGCACACGCCCTGCGACCTCGCCGCGCTCGATCGCCAGCGCCGCATCGCGAATGCCCTTGTAGCCCTCGACAATGCGGAACTTGGTGCCGAGCACGTGGTTGAGCACGGTCGGCAATGATGCTGAGCGACGAGGTGGCGCCACCGCCCGCCGTGATCATCTCGCGCGTGAACAGATCGTCGACGGTCTTGACCGGCGAGGTGTGCCAGTTGACGCAGATCCGGCTCGGCAGCGAATAGCCGCCGAGCCAGTTGAAGCGGCGCGGATCGACCTCGATGTTGGGCAGGCCCATGCAGGCCTGGCTTGCAAGATTGCGCGAGAACGACCCGATCACCGTGCCGTCGCGCGGCGCCTGGTTGTAGATGAAATTCGCCGCCACGACGCTCGCGGCCGCAGGCATGTTCTGCACCACGACGACGGGCTGTCCGGGGATATGCCGCGACAGGTACTTGGCCAGGAAGCGCGCGCCGAGATCGTAGTCGCCGCCGACCGGATGGCCGCTGATCAGCCGGATCTGCTTGCCGCGATAGAAATCGGCCTGGGCGAGCGCAGCGCCGGGAACACTGGTCACCAGCGCGGCCACAAACACCAGCAAGCTCAACTGCGCACGGGCCATGCCCTGCCTCCGTGCCTCCCACGATAGCAAAGTAGCAAGCGGTGGAACCAACGCGCGCCGGACAGGCCATTCCGGTCCGAACAGCCGTATGCTACAGTTCGGCCGGGAGGGAACAGCATGTGGCTGCGTAACTGCTGGCAGGTCATCGCCTTCGGCAACGAAATCGGCAGCGACGCCGCTCGCGCGCACCGTCTGCGAGCGAGCCGATCGTGCTGTTCCGCACCAGCCACGGGCGAAGCCGTTGCGCTTGCCGACCGCTGCCCGCATCGCTTGGCGCCGCTGTCGCTCGGCCGCGTCGTCGGCGACGAGATCCAATGCGGCTACCATGGACTGTGCTTCGACCGCGACGGCCACTGCGTGCGCGTGCCCGGGCAGGACACAGTGCCGCCGCGGGCGCGCGTGCGCAAATATCCGCTGGTCGAGCGCTACACGCTTCGCGTGGATCTGGCTGGGCGAGCCGGCGCTGGCCGACCCCGACCGCGTCCCGGATTTCCACTGGATGGACGATCCGGCCTGGGCGGCGGTGCCGGGCTATCACCACTTCGGCGCGAACTATCAGCTCGTCAACGACAACCTGCTCGACCTGTCGCATGAGAGCTTCGTGCACGAGGAGACGATCGGCAACGAGTCGGTGGCCGAATCGCCTGCGTCGCGTGACGCTCGCAAGGCAACATGCGTGCGGGTGCACCGCGACATGCTCAACATCGAGGCGCCGCCGTTCTACAAGCGCACCACCGGCTTCACCGGCCGGATCAACCGCTGGCACACCAACACTTTCACGCCGCCCGGCTTCCACGTCATCGAGAACGGCTCGATGCCGGCCGGCGCCCGCGACAAGAGCCAGGCGCTCGAGCGCAAGGTGCTCAACCTGATCACGCCGGAGACGACGACCATCGTCGCACTATTTCTGGGGCGTCGTGCGCCAGTTCCGCCTGCGACGATCACGGCGCTCGACGAGATCATCCGTGAGGGCATCGTGCGCACCTTCGATCAGGACAAGGCCGATCCTGGAGGCACAGCAGCGCGCGATCGGGCCCGACCCCGACAGCGTCACGTTTCCGGTCTCGATCCGGGTCGACGCCGGCCCGATCCAGGGCCGCAAGCTTCTCGCCAGCATGGTTGCGCGCGAGGCGTTGGCGGGGGCGAGTAATGTCGAGCGCATGAAGGCGTCGTCGTGAGCGGGCGACAATCTGACGCCCTTGGTCATTCCGGCCGAGCGAGCGCTCGCGAGCGAGAGCCGAATCCAGTAGACACCGCCTGAACAATCTTGCACGACAGTGCCAAACTGTCTGCTCGATGTTTACTGGGTCCCCGCTTTCGCGGGGACGACATTTGAGCGACCTCACCAAGGGTTGGGAGTACTCAATGGACGTGGGCGCGAACACGGCGAGCTACTCGGCCGCGAACTATCTGCTCGAAGGGCTGCACGAGGTCGGCATCGACTACCTGTTCTCGCAACATGGGCACCGACCACGCCCCGATCATCGAGGCGATGGCCGGCCGCAAGCGGCGCGGCCAGCCGCTGCCCAAGGTCATCGTCTGCCCGCACGAGAACACCGCGGCCCACATGGCGGGCGGCTACGCGCTCGCGACCGGGCGCGGCCAGGGCGTGCTGGTGCACGTCGACGTCGGCACCGCCAACACCGTCAACGCGATGCACAACCTCTTCGCAGCCGGCTGCCGGTGCTGCTGATGGCCGGCAAGGCGCCGTTCACCACCCATGGCGAGCTCGACCGGCACGCGCGACAACTACGTGCACTTCGTGCAGGAGCCGTTCGACCAGGGCAGCCTGGTGCGGCCCTACATCAAGTGGGAATGGACGCTGCCGTCCGGCGTCGTCGTCAAGGAGGCGCTGCGGCGCGCCCACACGCATCATGCACAGCGAGCCGAAGGGTCCGGTCTACCTGATGCTGCCGCGCGAAATCCTGACCGAGATCTGGTCCGACGAGGACATGCGCTCGTATCCGGCCGAGCGCTTCGGCAGCGACGCGAGTCGAGCGGCGCCGATCCGAAGCTGGTCGAGCGGCTCGCCGACGCGCTGCTCGCCGCGAAGAGCCCGATCCTGCTCACCTCCTATGCGGGCCGCACGCCCGGCGCCTCCGAGGCGATCCATGAAGCTCGCCGAGTTCGCCGGCATCCGCGTGTTCGAAGCCAACATGGTGAGCAACATCTCGCACGACGGCGCCGTGCTTCTGCGGCTTCGCGGCCGGGCCAGCACATCGGCGCAGGCCGATGTCGGCCTGCTGGTCGACGTCGACGTGCCGTGGTTCCCGCGCGACACCCGCGCCAACGAGGCGACGTTCTGGGCGCAGATCGACGTCGACGTGATCAAGGGCGGCTCGCCGATGTGGAGCTTCCCGGCGAACCTGCGCCTGCAGGGCAACAGCGGCCGCATCCTCGAGCAGCTGCTCGAAGCCGTGCAGGCAGAAGGCGACGCCGGCGTTCCGGCAGGCGGCGGCGGCGCGCGTCGACGCAGATCGCGGCCGAGCAAGCGCGAAGCGCGAGCAGCGCGCGGCCGAGCTCGCCGCCAATCACGGGCAAGCCCGGCGCGATCAACGCGCACTATCTCTGCGCCGAGCTCGGCAAGCGCATCGCGCCCGAGGACATCGATCTTCGCGAGGCGACGCGCAACACGCCGGCGGTGCAGCAGCAGATCCCGCGCCCGCTGCCCGGCACGCTGGTGCGCGTCGGCGGCGGCGGGCTCGGCTCCTCGGGCGGCATGGCGCTCGGCACCAAGCTCGCGCGGCCCGACCGCATGGCGATCCAGATCGTCGGCGACGGCAGCTTCTATTTCAACGTCGCCGACTCGGTGTTCGCGGTGTCGAAGCAATACAAGCTGCCGATCCTCACGCATCGTGCTCGACAACGGCGGCTGGTCGGCGGTGAAGGAATCGACGCTGCGCGTCTATCCGGACGGCGACGCCAAGGCCGAGGACGAGTTCGAGGCCGAGCTCGCGATGCGACGTGGACTTCTCCAAGGTCGGCGAGGCGTTCGGCGCCTATGGCGAGAAGCTCACCGATCCGGCACGAGGTGCCGGCCGCGATCGAGCGCTGCCTCAAGGAAGTGCGCGGCGGCCGCACCGCGATGCTGCACGCCTGCGTGACGAGGCTGTGAGCGGCTCCGACCGTCATTGCGGCGCCACATGAGCAGTCATGCTGCTCGTCCGTCAGGACGGGAGAGTGCCCATGGCCGCAGCGATTATTCCTCAGCGCATGACGGCGGAAGTCGACGGCGACTTTGTCGTGTTTCTGATCGGGATGCGCATCAACAAGCCCTGGAAGATCCAAGCCTGGTGGCCGGTGTTCCGCGCCATGCGGCCGATGCTCAAGGAGCTCGATGCCAATCCCGATCTCGGCTGCCTCGGCTACACGTTCGGCTGGCCGGTCATTGTGCAGTATTGGCGCAGCTTCGATCACCTTGAGAGCTACGCCAGGTCGCGTGATCACCTTCACCTGCCGGGCTGGCATCAATTCAACAAGATCGTGAGTGAAGCGCGCGACAACGTGGGCATCTGGCACGAGACCTACGGCATCCGCGCAGGTTCTTACGAGACCGTCTATTCCGGCATGCCGCCCTATGGCCTGGGGAAGGTCGGCCGGCTGGTGCCCGCCAGCGGAGCACGCGAGACGGCGCGACAGAGAATGACAGGATAGGCTAGCGCATGATCCCGAAAAGTGGGACCCGGTTTTCGGACAAGATCATGCGCAAACCAAACCTAGCCCTCTATTCCGGCTTGGTCGCGGCCTGCACCACCGGCGTCCACTTCTCGACCTCGCCGCGCACGAAGTCCTTGAGCTCGGCGGGCGTCATCGCCTTGGTCTCGACCGCAGTCGACCTCGAAGTGCCGGCGGATGTCCGGCCGCTCCACGATCTTGACCACCTCGCGATTGAGCGCGCCGACGATCTCCCGCGGCAGGCCCGCCGGCCCGGCCAGCATGTGCCAGGTGGTCGTGACCATGTCCGTGTAACCGAGCTCGCTGAGCGTTGGCGCATCCGGTAGCGCCGGCAACCGCTTCGCGGCTGATACCGCAATCGGCACGAGGTTGCCGGCAGCGATGTGCTCGCGCGCGGTCGACCAGTTCAGGCTGCCGATCTTCACCCGCCCGGCCAGGAGATCGATGACCGCGGCGTTGCCGCTGCGGTAGGGAACATGCACCAGCCTGATCCGCTCCCGGGACGCAATGTATTCGACCAGGATGTTGCCGACGGTGCCTGTGCCGGACGAGACGTACTCGATGCCGGTGCTGCGCCGCACCAGCGCGACGAGATCGGCAAACGAATTTATCCCGAGCGACGGATGCACCAGCATCACGCTCGGCGCGCCCCCGAAGAAAGCGATATGCGTGAAATCGCGGATCGGATCATAGCCGGGGTTCTTGCTCGCGGCCGGAGCAAGCACATGCGACGACATTCCGGCGCCCATGAGCGTGTAGCCGTCAGGATCCGCGCGCGCCACCGTCTGGGCACCGACGATGCCGCCCGCTCCGGCACGATTCTCGACGATAAATTGTTGGCTGAAGACCGCGCCCAGACTCTCCGAGAACAGCCGCGCGATCACATCGGCGGCGCCGCCCGCTGCAAATGGAACGACAATGCGCACCGGCCGGTCCGGCCACTCGGCAACAGCCGGCGCGGCGAAAGAAACAAGGGAAGCCAGGATCACCGCCGCGCCAGAACGCGTCCGCAGTGAAGCAAGCCAACGACCGGGCAAGACATCGCAAGCGTGGCGGCCGCGCAACAACAGGCTAGCCGCGCCAAGCCGTGCCTTGCCTGGACCTGAACCGATCATTGGCCCCGCTTCCCACATGATCCTTACCCAACGGTCGGTTGATTCATTCGGACCTGCCGCGCGTGCCGCATTGACCACGCAGGGGCGCGCATGGTCAAGGCAGGGGAGACATGCCCGGAATGCGCCACAAGCGCAGCGCAGAGAAATTACAGGAGTAGTGTTCGTGCAGACACACAACGGGAACCCAGGCGATGCGCCTTTGCCGGCGCCTGCGGCGCGCAGCAGCCGCTGGGCCAATGTGGCGTTATTGCTCATTTCCCTCTTGGTGCCGCTCCTCACCCTTGAGCTCGGCTATCGCCTTGTGGCCGGGCTCCCCCTGCTCAAGCTTGCCAACTGGCGCACCGACCGTGTGGTCATGATCAACCTCGGCGAGCTCAAGGCCATCCCTGATCCTGTCCTGGGCTGGACCAACAAGTCGTCGAGCTACAACGAGGACGGCTACACAACGATTGAATACGGCGTCCGCAAGAATTTCGACGAGACCACGATTCGGACCGGCGGGATGCTGGCGGCCGGCGACTCATTCACCGAAGGCTGGGAGGTCAAGGATCACGAAAGCTGGCCGGCGGTGGTCGAGAAGCTGACGTCGGTGCCGGTCATCAATGCAGGCACCGGCGGCTACGGCACGGATCAGACCATCCTGCGCGCCGAGCAGATGCTGCCGATCGTGAAACCGAAGATCCTGCTCATCGGATTTCACGAAATCGCAATTACACGGGCTGGCCATACGGCCTTTGGGGCATACAAACCGTATTTCACATTCGACAACGGAGAGCTTCGCTACCATCCCGCAACGTTCGTCCAGCCGCGCGACAAGAGCACGATTGCGTGGAGGGCTGCCTATGGGATTCGCGAGGCGCTCGGATACTCGGCATTCGCGGACTATCTGCTCAGCCGCCTCAATCCGAACTTCTGGCACGGCGATCCTAACCGCGACCTCTATCAGAGAAGCGGCGCAGACGAGGTCGACGTGACCTGCGCGCTGCTCCAGCGATTGAAGAGCCGCGCCGACCAGGACGGCATCCACATGATGCTGGTCCTGCAGTACTACGCCACGCTCATTCTTGAGTCTGACCGTCCCGGCCCCTACTCGCAGGCGGTCGCAGCGTGTGCCCACGACATCGGCATCCGGGTGGTCGATCAGTTTGCTTCGCTGCACGCCATCGTGGCGGCTGGCCGGCCCAACGTTATTCGCGACTACTACTGGCTCACCGATGGAGTCTATGGACACATGACCGCCAAGGGCAATGAGCACGCGGCCAATCTGATTTTCACTGCGCTGCGCGACTGGTTGCCGGAGATTTCAGGCGCACCTTCTCGTGTCGAGGCAGCTCCGCATACTGGCAATACCGAGCAGCCTTAGAGCATGATCCCGAAAAGTGGACACCGATTTTCGGAAAAGATCGTGCTCAAACAAAAAACTAGAATTTTGATCCGATTCAATCGAACCGGATCAAAATCTGGTGGCTCGCGGGAGCGGCTCTGTTACGGTTACGGCTGCGGCTTCGGCAACGCCGCGAACAAGGCCTTTGCGATCAGCTCGTTGGCATAGGAATTCGGATGCGGGTCCGGCGGCGTGACCCAAAGCTTGGAGGACTGCTGGTCGACCATGGCCGGCAGCATGTCCACGAAAACAGCGCCATTCTCCTCGGCGGCCTGTCGCACCAGATCGGTGACGCGGCCAAAGCGATAGTTCTTGACGTCGTGCAGCTCCGGAAGATTGACGATCACGAGCTTGACGCCGCTTGCTTTGGTGGCCTCCGCGAGCCGGCCGATGGCCGCCTTGGCCTCAAGCCAGCCCTTGCTGGTGCCGTCGCCGTAGAGCGACAGATAGTATTGCGCCCAATCCATGCCGCCCAGAAACTGCCTCACCACTGCGTCGCCGCGGCCGGCCAGGAAGACGCAGGCATAGCAGGCCCGCATCAGCGACGATGGCGACCTCGCCGGCTCCAGCAACTCAGCATCGTTGACGAAATAGTTCAGCACCACGACGTCGGGCCGGTAGCGATGGCCCGTGGCGAGGAATGCCTGCACCTCCTGCACCGTGTTGTAGTTGCCGACCCCGAAATTGATCACCTCCGCGTCGATGCCAGCGGCCGCATACATGCGCTCGATGCGCTTGGCAAAGGTGTCCTCGACCGGCACGCCCCAGCCGACGGTGAGCGAGTCGCCAAGCATCGCGATGCGCAGCTTCCCGGGCACCCGCTCGAATGAATACTCGCGGTCGCGCTGTCCCTGCGCGTTGGTGCGAAAATCAACGCCCATCAGGCGCGCCTGACGGTTGGGCGCGTGCTCGTGCCCGATCAGCGGATCAGCCGCGACCTGCTTGACGTCGCGGGCGTATTTCCACATCTCGAGGTCGAATTGCATGCCATCGTCGACCACGAAGCGGGTCAACAATTCGAGACCAAAGGCTGCGATCACAAGCGAGACAAGCGTCGCCAGCAGGTTGGAGAGAATGCGACGCACGATCCGACTTCCTACTTATTTCATTCCGAGAATCGACAGGCCCTGCACCGATACGTGACGCACCGATGCGTTATGAACCTCACTCGTCGTGCACCCACTGACGCACGCGTCGCACGCATTGACCACGCGCGGCCGCTACCGGTCAAGGCAGCGCTACTGCCGGCCGAGCGCTCGTCGGAGGTACTTCACGAGGGCAAGGTACAACCGAATGTTGCGCCAGTTCCCCGCGCGAACGTGCGGGGACGAATTGGTGCCGGGAACGCACGGTCGCGCCGAGGCGCACTCAGATTGTTCTGCGGGGAGCGTAAGGCCGCTTCTAGCTTGCAACGGCCGCCGGCTGGGCGTCGTGTGGCTCATCCTCGCCGAGAATAGCTTGGAGCGCGTCCTGCAGCTCGCTGCGCCGATAGGGCTTCTTGAGGATTTGCCATTGCTCGTAGGAATTCTCCGAGGAGCGACCGCTCTTCAGATCAGGGAACCCGGAGGAGAGCATGACCTTCAGGCCGGGCCGCCGCGCGCGCGCCAGATGCGCAAGCTCCACTCCATCGATCGGGCCCGGCATGACGATGTCGGAAAACAGAAGATCGAAAGAATCCGGGCTGGAGATGATCTCCAGCGCCTCCGCCGGACCGCTTGCCTCGATGGTGCCGTATCCCAGCGAATTGATCTGGGTGATGACCGACTTGCGCACGAGATCGTCGTCGTCCACCACGAGGATGGTCTTGTGCTTGCGCACCGGCACCGGATCGTCCGCTGGCGCAAGCGCCGGCGCCGCGATCTTCTGCAGCTGCGCTGCGCGGGGAAAGAACAAGGTGAAAGTGGTGCCCTGGCCCACCTCGCTCATCACCTTGATATGCCCTTTCATCTCCTTGACGAAGCCGTAGACCATGCTGAGACCGAGTCCCGTGCCCTTGCCGACCTCTTTGGTCGTGAAGAACGGGTCAAAGATCCGACTCAGTTTTTCGGAGGAAATTCCGGCACCCGCATCAGCGACCTCCAGTACCGCGTAGTCGCCCGGAGCGAGCTCGTCGGCGATGGACGCGTCCTGCTTCGTGAGCGTGACGTTGTACATCCGGACCGTGATTGCCCCGCCGTCCGGCATTGCGTCACGGGCATTGACGACGAGATTGGTCAAAGCGCAGCGCAATTGCGCGGAATCGGCCGTCACCGAAAAGACGTCCTCGCTCGATGCCGTCTCGAGCGTCACCTTGCGGCCCATGGCGCGCTTGAGCAAGCGCACCTGGTCGTCGACGATCGCCTTGGGATCAATGGTCTCCAGCTTGAAGGCGTGCTGCCGGCTGAAGGTCAGCAAGCTATTCGACAGCTCGGATCCGGTCAGCGCGGCGGTAATCGACGATTCAATCAGCTCGAGCTCCGGCGAGCCCGGCGGCGCGGTGTCTTTCAAGAGATCGAGATTGCCGATGACGACCAGAAGGAGATTGTTGAAGTCGTGGGCGATGCCTCCGGTCAGTTGGCCGATAGCCTCGAGCTTTTGCGACTGTACCAGCCGCTTCTCCATCTCGGCGCGCTCGGCGATCGAGCGCTCGAGCGATTCCGACTTGTCCCGCAAGGACGCTTCCGATGTGGCCAGCGAGCGCATCTCGTATCCTGCGACGAGCAGCAGAAAGAGCGAGCAGGCGACGAACACGAAGCCGCCGAGACCAAGGACAATCGCCTGAACGCGCCAACGCGCCAACGCAACATCGACCGATGTTGAAACAGAGACCGCCAGCGGAAACCCCTGCAGAGGTCGCGCGGACGCGAGCCGCGCCTGCCCTCCGAACGCTCCCGGCGTGACAAAAGAACCGCCCCCCTGGGCGATGGCGTCATACCAGCCCGAGCCCGCAGGCATGCGCTGACCTGAGAAATCAGTTTGCTGCGGATGGCGTACGAGGACCGTGCCGTTCGTCAACGCCAATATGAAGGTGAGGTCGCGCACTGATTTGATCGAGTCGTAGATGATCTCGAAATACTTCCTGTTCACCGAGATGTAGACGACGCCAATGAACCCACCTTTTGTATCCTTCAGGCTGCGGCCAAAGACGACGGTCACTTCGCCATTGACCCTGTTTTGAATGGGTGACGATATCGCCAGCTCGTCGCGTTCCTGTGCGCGCGCGCTGCGGAAATAATCCCGGTCCGCGACGCTGATCGCCGGAGCCGGCCAACTTGCGGTTGACAACAGAACTTGACCGTTGGCGTCAGCCACCGCGATATTGAAGGCCTGCGGAATGCGCGCAAGCTTGGCCTTGAGCTTCTCTTGCATCGTTGGCGACGCCACGGAACGGCGCCACGCGTCAACATCGTGGCTGTCGAGATGCAGGAATTCATCGCGCGTCTCTGCCAGCACGACATCGATGGTCTGCAAAAAGCGGGAGAGCTGCCCCGCCAGCACCAGCGCAAGATTTCCAGTCTCTTCGAACGCGTCACGCCGGGCATCGACCCGCAATTGCCAAACCGCCCAGCCCAACGACCCGGCCGCAATGACGAGCAGCAGGACAGCAGCAGCCGACAACGCGCCAATCGAGTTCTTGCGCTTGGACGTGGACAGTGCGTGGTTTTTTCGCAATGCGGTCATTGCAAACCACTAACCCGACCCGTGAAAAGAATCGGATAAAAAGGATGGTAAACTTACGGCGATCCTTAAGGACTCTCGGCGGCCGAGAAGGCGCGGCAGTTTGCCCGCACCAAGCGTGAGACGTGCGCTCGCTGGTTGGCCTATCGGCACGACCCATTCGGGATGCGATTATGGCCCATAAATAATGCTTAGTGGGGCGGTAAATTTAACGCTCCAGTAACGCTCCTATTTTACCATTAACACAGAAAAGCAGCCAATCGCGCGGAACGTCCGCGCGCGATTGCCGCCGGGGCGCTGAGCGCTCGGTGCTTCTCGAGGGGGCATGGCTGCCACTCTTAGGCGCATGCGCGCTCGACGGAAACGCACCAAGTCATGACCCAGATGCACGCCACCGCGGCCGAGCCGGCCCTCGATGCCGGCCAGGCTCTTCCGGCCGAACTCGACCGGCGGCCAATCTTCCGCACTGCCTGCCCAGGTTGTCAGCTTCGCCATCGGCGACGAGCAGTACGGCGTCGACATCATGGCGGTCCGCGAGATCAAAGGGTGGTCGGAGATTACGCATCTGCCGAAGCAGTCCGAATACGTGCGCGGTGTGCTCAACCTGCGCGGCGTCATCGTGCCGATCATCGATTTGCGCTGTCGGTTCGGTCAGGGGCTGACCGAGGCCACGGCGTTGCACATCGTGATCATCGTGCAGATCGCATCGCGGCAGGTTGGCCTGCTCGGCGACCGGGTGCTCGACATCGTGTCGTTCGAGACAGCGCAAATTCAGCCGGTACCTAGAATCGCCAACGGCTCTCGCGTTGGATTCCTGTCCGGCCTGGTGACGACCGAGAGCGGCATGATTGCCGTGATCGACCTTGCCAACCTGCTGGCTTTGCAACTTGACGACGACGCCAACGCACCTGCCGAAACAAAAACTGCGTTGTCGGCATAGACGGGAAAAAGGCACCCCCGAACAATATCAACCTATCGAATAAAGAACCAACTGAGGAGCACGTCCATGGTTCGTCTGTCTGACATCCGTATCGGAACAAAACTTTCCACCATGTCCGGAATCGGCGTCCTGCTCGTGGTCGGGATCATCGTTGCCCAGTTGCACGGCAATAGCGCGGTCAGGAGTGCAAACGAGGCTGTCAGCCTTCAGCAACACCTGGCGCATGACCTCCTCGGAGCCAAGGCTTCGGAGCGAGGCATGCAGATCGCGGTACGCGACATCCGCCTCGCGCGGTCCCGCCAGGATCTGGAGAACGCGCTGAAGGCTCTTGAGACGCATCACACGTCTGCTCATCACCAGGTCGACCCGATGATCAATAAGTTCCGCACCGCTGAGAATCGCTCGCGGGCGGAGAATCTCAAGGGCAACCTTGATAAATATATGGTCGGCGCAAAGGAAATTGCCGCCGTTAGGACGCAGCTGATCGATCTGCAAAGCCGCCAGCCGGCTGGCGATGCCGCATCCCGAATTGCCGAGCTCGAGGCAGAGACCATGCGGATCGCTCGCGAGAAAACTCTACCGCTGGTCGCGGAGTCCGAAAAGCTGATCGAGCAAATCGAGGAAGTCGCTTCGCGCCTGATGAAGGAAGAGACGGAGAAATCCGTTTCCGAAATGGCCTCGGCGGAGCGGCTCGGTCTCGGGATGGGATTGCTTGCTGTGATAGTTCTGATCGGCTCAGCGGTATTCGGCGCGCGATCGATCGCGACTCCGCTGCGCAAGATGGCTGGCGTCCTCAGCGATCTCACCAACGATCGGATCGTGGACGTGCCGTATGCCAATCGCGGCGACGAGGTCGGCCAAATCGCCAAGGCGACCGAAGTCTTCAAGGACTCGATTGCCGAGAAGGTGGTCAATCTGCGGGTGCGCGCCGGCCTCGACGTGGTGCGCTCCAACGTCATGCTCGCCGACGACAGCTACAATGTCATGTATCTGAACACGAGCCTGAAGAGCATGATGCTGGACGCCGAAGCGGAAATTCGCAAGGTGATGCCGTCGTTTGACTCGAGCAAGCTGCTCGGCGCCAACATGGACATGTTCCACAAGAACCCCGCCCACCAACGCCGGATGATGGAAGCGCTCACCGGAACCCATGAGACACGCATCTCCATTGGAACCCAGAAGTTCTTCCTGGTTGCCACTGCCGTGTTGGACAAGCACGGCAAGCGTTCCGGCACCGTCGTGGAGTGGCGGAACGAGACGGCCGAAAAGGCGATCGAGGCGGAGGTTGACGGGTTGGTCAAGGCGGCCGTGGCTGGAGACTTCTCGCAGCGCGTGCCGCTCGAAGGCAAGAAAGACTTCATGCTCAATCTCGCCACCGCAATGAATACGCTGTGCGAGACGACGGGCAAGGCGTTGAACGAACTTGCCGGCATGTTCGGCGCGCTCGCCGAAGGCGACATGACCCCGCGCGTAAGCGGTGACTATCAGGGCATGTTCGGCAAGCTTAAGGACGACGCCAACAGCATGGCGGAACGGATCGGCTCGACCATCGCCGAGATCAAGCAGGCGGCGCGCGAAGTCTCCAACGCGTCGGCCGAGATTTCGACCAGCACGACCGATCTGTCGCAGCGCACCGAGGAGCAGGCGGCCAGCCTCGAGGAAACCTCCGCCTCGATGGAGGAGATTTCCGCGACCGTGAAGAAGAACGCCGAGAACGCCCAGCAGGCCAACCAGTTCACGAGCGAGACGCGCGCGGTCGCGGAGCGCGGCGGCGCGGTCGTCGGCAATGCCGTCAACGCGATGGCGCGCATCGAGGAATCCTCGCGCAAGATCTCCGACATCATCGGCGTGATCGACGAGATCGCCCGGCAGACCAACCTGCTCGCGCTCAACGCCGCGGTCGAAGCGGCGCGCGCCGGCGAGGCCGGTCGCGGCTTCGCGGTGGTGGCGTCCGAGGTGCGCAGCCTGGCGCAGCGCTCCTCGCAGGCCGCCAAGGACATCAAGGATCTGATCACCAACAGCTCAGGCCAGGTCAAGGAAGGCGTCGATCTGGTCAACCGGACCGGCACCTCGCTCAATGAGATCGTCGAGTCGATCAAGAAGGTGGCCGACATCGTGGCGGACATCGCCAATGCCAGCGCCGAGCAGTCGACCGGCATCGAACAGGTCAACAAGGCCTTGACCCAGATGGACGAGGTCACTCAGCAGAACTCGGCGCTGGTCGAGGAGAACGCGGCAACCGCCAAGACGCTGTCCGATCAATCGACTGCGATGGACGAACGCGTCGCCTTCTTCCGCCTCAACGAGGCCGCGGCGGCCGGCCATGCGCCGCGTCCCGCCGCGCCGAAAATGGCTACCGCTGCGCCTAAGCGGCCGGCTGTTGCGCCGAAGGCTCCGGCCACGCCCAAGCACGCTGGGTTGAATGGCGGCGGTCCGGCTCGCCGTGCGCAGGCGGCGCTGGCAACCGCCGTGCAGAGCGATCCGGACTGGAAGGAATTCTAATTCGTCGAAGAACCAGGGTTGCGGCACGGCGGCGGCAATTGCACTCGAGCAATTCCGCCGCCGTATTGTTTGGCTGATCAGCGCCCTTTGCGTCGAGCTGACCCAGTGCGTGAGCGCCTCACGGCCAGTCGCGGGGAACGCAACGGCGCCGGCCTGCCGTCAGCGCCGTCGCCCGCGCGGGCATGGTTTTCTTGCTATTTGTTGGCCCCTTCAATGAAATGCAGCAGATCCGGCGGCCGCTGCCCCTTCTTGGCGGGCATCAGCTTGCCATCGGCGGCGCGCATGTAGATTTCGCCCTCGAGCTGCACATAGGGATTTCCCTCGGGGCAGATTGCTTCGACCCACACGATCGGCCGCAGCTCGCGGATGTAGCGTTTGTTCGACACCCGGGGGCGGACCAGCGCGTCGTCGAAGACCGTGATGTCGTCATGCAGGACGTCGGGGTTGGCCTTGTCCAGGTAGATGCGCTCCTTGACGACGCTCTTGGCATCGAAATGGAGAGGCGCACCGCTGGCGTCGTAGGCGCGCGGGTGCTTGAGGTGGCGAGTCTCGATCTCGAGAACGTCGTACTTGCCGTCACCGTCCTCGTCGATCCATTTGCCGATCGAGTAGCCCATGTAGGAGGGCGGGAACTCCTCGGGGAAGTTGCGCCCGTCGGTGAAGACCCGCCGCTGCATGGTCAGATATTCGATCAGGATGTAGGTCGTATTCGGCGTGATGATGATCTCCATCGGGAAGATCACGTTCATCGCGCGCGGCATACCATCGGGGAGGCATTGATAGGTCGGGTCGGTGCCCTGTCCACCGAGCGCCTGATCCTTCAGGTTCTCTTCGAATATCTTCTGGTACTCGGGCGTGAATTCGACCCGCTGCGCCGCGCGCGGCGGCTTGGTCTGGTCGAACTGGTTACCGATTCCTTCAGGGCGTTTCCATTGGCCGCCAAAGTTCGGATATTTCGTTTCGTCCCACGCGCGAGCACTCATGGGCGCGCCCAGAACGACGGCAATTGTGAGCGCCCCAATCAGATTTGCGGCGCGCACAAGCACGCCCGACGAGCTTCGACCGATCATCATGTCCTCCCTTGCTGACGGATGACTAGCGAGAGCCAGGCCTTGCTCTCCGCTCCTCATCCTGTCGTTGGTTTTTCGCGCACCGTGACGTGACCGCCGCCAGACTTTGTGCTGGCTTAGCCCCCTTCTGCGTGGGGTGTCATCGAGGCTTATCATGTCATTGCGGCAGTTTCCTCCAAGCCTATTGATTCCCCAAGCCTTTGTAGTGCCTGCCACCAGGCAGGAATGCGGCCTGCGGGTTGCGCAGCGGCAGCTCCTCATGAAGGCCTGCCAATGTGCGCGTGAATAATTGTGCGCTTGAACAACTCAATTGCCAAGAGGCTGCGTACCAGTAGGCCGTGGCGTGGTCCCTTGGGAACCGCGCGGCTCTTCCAACGATGGCAGGGGCACGCGAGTGATGGCGGAGAGGGAGGGATTCGAACCCCCGATACGGTTACCCGTACGCCGCATTTCGAGTGCGGTGCTTTCAACCACTCAGCCACCTCTCCGTGGCGGCTGGCGAGTGAATGCCAGCCGGCGCTATGTAAACAAGCCGCGTTAATGAAACAAGAGCGGCCGTGGCGGCCGCTGGCTGCCACCCCGACGATGCTGCCGACGAATGCTGGATTGTGCTCACCACCACGGTCGCTTTTGGCTTAGAATATCCAATAGCCCGCCAACTGCCCCGGCGCCGGACGGCCCGGTCCATCGTGGCGCGGGAGCCCGAGCGCGACAGGCAGTGCGGATCGGGGGTGGCCCCCGGGTTGGCAGACGCATATCCTGGGCGTAACCCACGAACGCATAACGAACCGGGAGCGCATGGCGTACCAGTGGCGATCGACATTGCGGCTTGAGACGATCGGGCGCGAGCTGCGCGGCGTCGCGCTCGCCCTGCTCATGGTGGCGGCCACGACCGTGGTTGCCTGGGCGCTGATCCGTTATCTCGACGTGCGCCGCGGTTCCCCGATCTATCTCATTCCTGTGCTGCTGGCTGGCTGGCACCTCGGCCTGGTGCCGGCGCTGGTGGCAGCCATCGCGGGCGTTCTGTGGTCGGGCTATTTCTTCTATGCGCCGTTCTACACCTACTTTCGTCGCCCGGCCGGCCGAGATCATCAATCTCACGCTGTTCATGATCGTGGCGCTGGTGACCAGCCATCTCGCCAATTCGATGAAGAAGCAGGCCGAGCTTGCCAGGAAGCGCGAGAACCAGATGAGCGACCTCTATGCGTTCTCGCGGCAGCTCGCCGCGGCGCCGACGGCCGCGGAAATCTATCGCGCCATCGAAGAGCATCTCGCCACGCTGGTCCAACGCCGCGTGCTGCTGTTCGGGGCCGGTCGCAATGGCAGCGAATGAGATTGAGGCGCCGGAGCCGGTGCAGGCCGCCATCGCCAGCATTCAGCGCGGTGCCGCGCTGGCCACCACGGTCGAGCGACGGCACCGGCAACATCTGGCTCATTCGCCGCGTATCACCGCGCACGCCGGACTTCGGCGTCATCGCGATCGACCTCGGCGGCAAGCCGGCCGTCGACGAAATTCGCCGGCGCGTCGACGATGCGCTTGCCGATGCCGCCGCCACGCTCGAGCGGCTCGACGTCGCACGCGCGCTCAATGAAGCCAAGATGCGCTCGGAGACCGAGCTCCTGCGCGAGGCGCTGATCGGCTCGGTGTCGCACGAGTTGCGCACGCCGCTGGCCGCGATCCTCGGCGCCGCAACGGTTCTGCGCGGCTCTCCGGCGGTCGCTCAGGACGAGCGGCTGCGCTCGCTCGCCGGCGTCGTGCGCGACGAGGCCGAGCGCCTCAACAACGACATCCAGAATCTCCTGGACGCCACCCGCATCAGCCGGCACCAGATCAAGCCGCAACTCGAATGGATCGAGCCCGCCGACATCGTCAACTCGGCGCTGGAGCGCCGCCAGCGGCGTCTCGCGGATCACAAGGTCGTGCTCGACATGGACTCAAACCTTCCGTTCATCTATGTCGACCCGGTCCTGGTCCAGCAGGCCTTCGTGCAGATCGTCGACAACGCAGCCAAATATTCGCCGGGCGGATCGACGATCGACATCAGCGCCAGACGCAACGGCCATGATGTGGTACTGTCGGTCCACGATCGCGGCGCCGGCCTCACCAAGGACGAAATGGTCCAACTCGGCGAGCGGTTCTTTCGCGGACATCGCCTCGCCGCAACCACCTCGGGCTCCGGCCTCGGACTGTGGATCGCCAAGGCGTTCGTCGGCGCCAATGGCGGCCGGCTACAGGCCGCCAGCGCCGGTGCCGATCAAGGGACGACCGTCTCCCTTTTCTTGCCGTATAATGCGGATGCCACCCAACCTGAGGCCGCCCCGGATGACTGAGTCGCCCCCTGTTGTCCTCGTCGTCGACGACGAAGTGCAAATTCGCCGCTTCCTGCGCGCCGGCCTCGAGCTCGACGGCTTTGTCGTGCAGGACGCCGAGACCGGCGCCGATGCGCTCAAGAGCGTGACGCTCAAGCAGCCCGATCTCGTGATCCTCGATCTTGGGCTGCCTGACATGGATGGCGGCGATGTGCTCGAGCGGCTGCGCTCATGGTCGACCGTGCCGCTGATCGTGCTTGTCGGTGCGCTCGAACGAGTCCGAGAAGGTGCGCCTCGCTGGAGAGCGGCGCCGACGATTATGTGGTGAAGCCATTCGGCATGGCGGAGCTGCTCGCGCGCGCGCATGCGGCGATGCGCCGCCAGGTGCGGGCGACGACCGGCGAGCCGGTCGTGAAGGCAGGCCCGCTCACCATTGATCTCGCGGCGCGCATCGTCACGCTCAACGGGCACGCGCGTGACGCTGACGCCGAAGGAATACCAGCTGCTGCAGCTGCTCGCCCAGCACGCCGGCAACGTGGTGACCCACCAATACCTGCTCAAGGAGGTGTGGGGCTCGCCGCATATGCACGACACGCACTATCTGCGCATCTTCGTTCGCAAGCTGCGCCAGAAGATCGAGCAGGACCCAACGCAGCCGCAGATCCTGCTCACCGAGCTCGGTGTCGGCTATCGACTCGCCAATCCAGAGGCCGCCCAGCGCGTCACAAACTAGAGCGCAGGGGAGAGATCATCATCCCTGCGCCTGACCGCCGCTGCAATTGCATACGGCGCAATTGTCCGCACTGCCTCTGAGCCAATCAGCCACCAACCTTCAGATTCTCGGCGGATTCCTTCCCGCGATTGCTGACGATCTCGTACTGAACGATCTGCCCCTCATTGAGCGTGCTCAGTCCCGCGCGCTCGACTGCGGAGATGTGAACAAACACGTCCTTGCCGCCGGATTGCGGCTGAATGAACCCATAGCCTTTCGTCGGATTGAACCACTTCACGCTTCCTGTCGGCATCGTCGTCGTCTCCATGCGGTGTGCCAAAACTATCGCCGCGCGAACACAGTCCACGGTTCGATAGGTCCCGAGTTTTGGGAGATGACTTGAGAGCGCCCAAAAAGGGAGGCTTGGCAAGGCAGACCAAAAACTTGGTTGCGAATTGTAGGGTTGTAGACACTTTTGGTCAATGAAACTTGTACACCCAGCGGGTGCAAGAGTACCCGAATTGTCGCACCCGAACTGATCGATGCCACAGGACTGCGGGGTGATTAGGCCGGGGCAGTCGCGGGGATTTATGCCTTCTGCCTCAGGCGCCAGAGCTGGAACCCCTCAGATTCGATCGCTTTTTCGATCGTTTCTCGCGAGAGCGTGTGGGGAGGGGGCTCATCCGCACGCACGACCCCGGTCGCGGTCCAAGGCGCATGATTGCCTGGAAGCTTGGCTCCCGCCGGATCGCCCGCGAATGCCCGCAGATCCTTTGTTGTCTCAGATTTGAAAATATACATTCGCATAGGAGTTTGAACCCTTGTGCTCGGTATCAACATCGGGAAGTTGCTTCTTGAACCCCTGGGCTCCAGCACCGAGCACGCCGGCACGCCCCAATCATCCAATCGGCGTAGCGGATCGCCTGACCAACGGGTATTCAGGATGTTCGTACAACCGACGAATTCCCTCGCTGTCGAATCTCGCCTCCTCGACCTCGAGCTGGGCTCCGTTCAGTAGCTCCTGCGGCAGATCCTCCATTGCAAACCGAACCGCCTCTGCGGCGCTCGCGAAGCGCCGGTAGCCTATCGGCCGGTTGCCCTTGCGGCTGCGCGAGGGGAACAATTCGGCCGGAGCGTTATAGTCAAAGGCCGCGACCTTCTTTACATCTGCCATGCAGCGATCCGATCTAGATGGCGTCCAGCCAAGTACAAACTCGAACTGCTCCGTTGGGCTTGGGTGACATGTCGTTCAGCCGTGCAGCCGCTCTCAGAACAATGTGACGCAGACGCTTCGTTCTCCTTGCGTTGCATTTTGCATCGCATTGGGTCCCGAACAGGAGCGCGACCGGTCTCTCAAGACCCGATGCTCAGACCCGTTCGTCATCGACAGAAGGCCATGAGTGAAACTTATACGACGCGCGGAAGCACACTCCTAGTCGAATCTTTGAGCGAAAGACTCGACAAACTGGCCACAATCTAACACATGTATGCATCAAAAATAGAGTAATTGGTGGCAATCGCCCGCTGTGATCCCTTGAGACTCTTGGCCCGCCGTGGCATGACGGGCAGGGCTCAAGCACTGTGATCTGGCCTGTTCTCCTCAAAATTCGGACGTGATCTTGGACGATCGCTCAAGCGCTGCATGCTCCCCCGCTGCGACCGACGCACGGAGCTGGGCCAGAATCCTGACGCGCTACCGTGAACCTAGTCACGCCCGCAGTATCGTGGAAATCGTGATCACGTTCGGACCTCTCATGGCGCTCTGGGCAGCCGCGTGGGCGTCGAACTACTTTGGATTTTGGTGGCTCTCGCTATTGATTGCCATACCGGCAGCCGGCTTCCTGGTGCGGCTGTTCATGATCCAGCATGATTGCGGTCACGGCGCATTCTTTCGTCATCGGCTGGCAAACGACTGGGTCGGACGGGCCATCAGTGTGCTCACACTGACCCCTTATGATTTCTGGCGCTCGACACACGCCGTCCATCACGCAAGCTCCGGCAACCTTGACCGTCGCGGCCTGGGTGATGTCAGTACGCTCACGGTGCGCGAATATCTGACGCTGTCGTGGTGGGGCCGACTTTGCTACCGCCTCTACCGGCATCCGATCGTGATGTTTGGGATCGGACCAACTTATCTCTTCGTCCTGCAACAGCGGCTTCCGATCGGCATGTTGCGCGGTGGCTGGCGACCCTGGCTCAGCACGATGGCGACGAATTTTGCCATCGCGCTCGTTGTCGCGACCTTGATCTGGCTTATCGGCATCGGACCGTTTCTACTTGTGCATCTGCCGATCATCCTGATCGCCGGCGCGATCGGGGTTTGGCTCTTCTTCGTGCAGCACCAGTTCGACCCGACATTCTGGGCCCCCGAAGGCGAGTGGACGCACCACGACGCTGCCCTGTATGGAAGCTCGCACTACGACCTGCCGGCCGTCCTGCATTGGTTCACCGCCAACATCGGCCTGCACCATGTGCATCATCTCTGCAGCCGCATTCCCTACTACCGCCTGCCCAAGGCGCTGCGCGATCATCCGGAGCTGCGCGGCATCGGCCGATTGACCATTCTGCAGAGCCTGGGCTGCGTGCGCCTCGTGCTGTGGGACGAGAGTGAGCGGCGGCTGGTTTCATTCCGCGAGCTCCGCCGCAGCAACAAAAACGCGCCGGCTGCGACAAGTAGCCAAAACCATCCTGCTATCGCTCGTTTGGACGTGCCGAAGCCAGGCCTATAGACTTGCGCGGTCGGAGCGGCTTAAACCAACGACCTCGATGTCGAAGTCTTCGATGTCGGCCGGGTCGCAAAATCTGTCGCCAATGCGCGTCGAATGGTGCAGGATAATTCCCCGCCCAATCATGCGAACTTCGGAATCGGGATACTAGCGCGTGCTCACGCCTGAATTCTTGGGAAAACGAATGGCCAAAGCTACGACGAAGACTGCGAAAGAGACAACGCTCAGCCTGCCGGGAAAGCTGCAGACAGTGCATGTGACACGCCCCAAGAACGTCGTGACGATCGTGACTGATGTTGACGACATCGACGTGCGAGATGGATCGCTGCTGCTGCTGCGGCGCGAGCCGAGCGGCCGTGAGACCTGCATGATGGTGTTCAGCCCGGCGCAATGGGTCTGCGCCAACGTCGATCCGGTTTGACGCCGGGCAACGGGGCCGGCGCCTTATCGCTTGCTCAGCTCGGCCTTGATTGCGCGCCGCTTGTCGGCCGCGTAGAGCGCCGGATAGTTGTAGGTGAGCGGACGCGAGCGCTCGACATGCAACGTTGCGAACACCGGCCCTTCAAGGCCGATGACATGCCCGACCTGCTGCTCGAACGAAGCGAGCTCATTGAAATCGAACGTGTGCGCATAGCCGGCCGAGCGCGCGAGCCCGGGAAATCGACTTTCGGGTTAGGGATCGGATGACCGCCGTTCGCCTCGTAGGTGCCGTTCCTGCTGACGAAATGCACGAGGTTCTTGGGCGCCGCCGCCCCGACGGTCACGAGGCTGCCGAGGTTCATCAGCAGGCTGCCGTCGCCGTCGAGCACGATGATGCGCCGGCTCGGATTGGCGAGCGCGAGACCAAGCGCGTGCGAGGAGGCGAGCCCCATCGCGCCCATGGAGAAGTAATTGAGCACGCGCGGGCCGAGGTCGTTCCACTCGACCGCCGAGCTGTAGGTCGCGACCACGACCTCGTCGGTGACGTGACGTGCGAGCACCTTGAAGCAGTCTTCTCGTTTCATCATGGCCGAGGCCGGGGCCTCCGGCCGATGAGCAGCGCGACAGGAAATGAATCCGCATACGCCTTGTCGATCGCGGGCTTGATCTTGGCGATGTCGGCATCCTGGCTGATGAGGTGATGTGGGATGCCCATGGCGTCGCAGATCGGCTCGATGATGCGCACGCCATAGCGGCCCGACTCGGTCGGCGCCCGCTCCGGCTCGTGGCCGAGCAGCCCGATCATCATGCAGATCGGCTGCTTGTATTCGACCGCCACTGCCCGGATGGCGTTGAGCGAGTCGAGGAAGCCCGTGTACTGGATCAGCGTCAGCGCGCGCTTGTCGGAATAGTGCAGCCCCGACGCGATCCCGATGCACTCGTCCTCCTTGCAGACGCGGACAAGCCGCAGCGAGGGATCGTTGGCGATCGGGCGCAGCAGGCCCGCGCTGGTGACGATGTCGGGCACTGACAGCACGAACTCGACGCCGCTTGCCTTGATGGCCGCGATGATATTCGCACCGTGCAGCTCAACCTTGGCTTGCTCGCCCTTGGTCGCAGTCTGGGCTTCCATAGACCCTCCCCCGTACGCGCGTCTCTTGCGCTTGCGGGGCTAACTAATGCGAAATCGCGATCGGCCGCAACTCTCTCAGCCCGGAGGATTTCGGCAGAGCCTATTCCAGCCGGATATTCGCCCGGCGGATGACGTCACCCCATTTCACGCGCTCGGCGATTGTGTGCGCGGCGAACTCCTCGGGCGTGCCGAGCGGCAGCGTGGCGCCCTGCGACACGAACCGCTGGCGCACCTCGGGCGGCGCGAACGCCTTGCGCGCTTCGCCGTTAACCCAATCGATGACCTGGCGCGGTGTGCCGGCCGGAGCGAACAGGCCGAACCACGTGCCGCCCTGCATCTCGGCATAGCCGGCCTCGGCCATCGTCGGCACGTTCGGAAGCACGCTGACCCGCTCCAGCGTCAGCACCGCCAGCGGGCGCGTCGCCCCAGCCGTGAGGTGCGGCATCTGCAGCGTGACGCTGTCGAACATGATCTGGACATGGCCGGCGACCAGGTCCTGCACGGCTGGCGCCGCGCCGCGATAGGGCACGTGCACCATGTCCACGCCGGTGAGCAGCTTGAACTGCTCGGCCACCATATGCCCCGAGCTTCCATTGCCCTGCGACGCGTAGCTCACCTTGCCGGGATTGGCCTTGGCATGGTCGACCAGCTCCCGGACGGTTTTGATCGGCAGGCCAGGATTGACCACCAGCAGGTTCGGGAACGTGGCGAGATGGATGACCGCCACAAAATCAGTCGCCGGATCGAAGTTCAGGCGGGTGAGATGCGGCAGCACCGCGTTGATGCCTTGGCCACCGAGGAACAGCGTATAGCCATCACCCGGCGCCCGTGCCGCCGCCTCGCCGCCGACTGCCCCGGCCGCACCCGTTCGGTTCTCGACCACGAAGGACTGGCCCGACACCTCGCCGAGCCGCTGCGCCACCACGCGCGCCAGGATATCGGCAAGCCCGCCGGCCGCGAGCGGCACGATGATCCGCACCGGCTTGACCGGGTACGCCTGAGCGACCGCGTCGGATCGCCCCAGCCCAAGAGCAGAAAGGACAGCGCAACATAGAAGCCACGCACGCATCATGGCGACCTCCCCATGCTTCGTCCTGCCCGCGCGGCGTGAAGCCTGTGCGCGCTATTCAGTCCCTGCGACGCCGGCCTCACGCACGACCTTGCCCCAGCGGCCGATCTCCACCGCGACAAAACGATCAAGCTCCTCAGGCGAGCCCTTGCCGATCGGGATGAATTGCAGGTCGGCGAGCTTCTTGGCGACCTCGGGCTCGGCAATGGCCGCATTCACCGCGGCGTTGAGCTTCGCCACCACATCCTTGGGCGTCCCGCCCGGAACTGCGACCGCCTGCCAGGCGGCCCAGTCGAAGCCCGGCAGACCGACTTCTGCAAGCGGTGGGATCTCGGGCGCCGAGGCGGCGCGTTGCATCGTGGTCAGCCCGAGCGCACGCACCTTGCGGCTCTGGATCAATGGATAGACGGGCGCCATGTCGCTGAACATCAGCTGGATGTGGCCGGCGACGACGTCATTGAGCGCCGGCAGCGTGCCGCGATAGGGCACGTGCGTCATCGGCACGCCGGTCGTGGCCTTGAACAGCTCGCCCATCAGATGATGAAACGAGCCGGCACCGCCCGAGCCGTAGCTCAGCGGCCGCTCGCGCGCGAGCTTGATTAGATCGTCGACATTGTTGACCGGCAGCGAGGGGTCGACCACCAGCGCGAACGGCACGCTGCAGATCACGGCAGCGATCACCAGATCCTTGCGCGGATCGTATGGCAGCTGCTTGTAGAGAGTGACATTGATGGCCAGCGTCGAGCTGGTCGCCATCATGATGGTGTGGCCATCGGGCGGGCTCTTGGCGACCTGCAGCGCCGCCGTGAGCGTGCCGGCGCCCGGTCGATTCTCGATCACGAACGGCTTGCCCAGCCGCTCGGAGAGCTTCTGGCCAACCAGCCGGCCCAGCACATCGGTGCTGCCGCCTGGCGCGAACGGCACCACGAAGTTGATCGGGCGATTGGGGTAGTCCTGCGCTTCAGCCGAAACCTGGGTCGAAAAGAGCAGGCAGGCAACCAGAACCGGAAGCGACCATGTCTTGGCCTGCATCGTCTTGGGGTGCATCGTCTTGGCGTGCATCGCAGACCCCTCCGTACCGATCTCCAACCCGGCCGAGCCTAGCGCATCGCCTGCCCTCCCGTAAGCAGCCGATCCGGCTTAATATTTGCCCGGTTTCTTGACTTTGCAGGCGCCGCCCATACGTTCCGCTCGCTCTCGACAGAGCCTGGAATGACCAATCGCCGACCGGTCCTTGAGACCGGAGGCAACCGCCCGACAGCGCGATGCGCCCTCGGGCGTTAAAGTTGTTTGGTTGACGCGTTTTCTGGACTGAAAACGCTATTGAGGTACTTGGACCGATGTTCGACTCGCTGTCGGAACGGCTTGGCGGCATTCTCGACCGGCTCACGCGCCGCGGCGCGCTGACCGAGGCCGACGTCGATGCGGCGCTGCGCGAAGTGCGCCGCGCCCTGCTCGAGGCCGACGTAGCGCTCGAGGTGGTGCGCGCCTTCACCGAGCAGGTGAAGGCGAACGCGGTCGGCGTCGAGCTGATCAAATCGGTGACGCCAGGCCAGCTCGTGGTCAAGCTCGTGCACGACCAGCTGATTCAGACACTCGGCGCGCAGGGCGAGCCGATCGACCTCAATGCGCTCCGCGCCAGTGCCGATCATGATGGTCGGGCTGCAGGGCTCCGGCAAGACGACGACCACCGCCAAGATCGCCAAGCGCCTGACCGAGCAGGGCCGGCGCAAGGTGCTGATGGCGTCGCTCGACGTGCGCCGGCCCGCCGCGATGGAGCAGCTCGCGGTGCTTGGCCAGCAGGTCAATGTCGAGACGCTTGCCGATCGTCGCCGGCCAGCATCCGGCGCAGATTGCGCAGCGCGCGCTGCAGGCCGGCCGGCTCGGCGGCTACGACGTCGTCCTGCTCGACACCGCCGGCCGCACCACGCTCGACGAAGCGATGATGAACGAGGCCGCCGAGGTCAAGCGCGCCGCCAATCCGCACGAGGTGCTGCTCGTCGCCGACGCGCTCACCGGCCAGGACGCGGTCAATCTCGCGCGCGCCTTCGATGAGCGCGTGGGGCTCACCGGCATCGTGCTCACCCGCGTCGACGGCGACGGCCGCGGCGGCGCCGCGCTCTCGATGCGCGCCGTCACCGGCAAGCCGATCAAGCTGATGGGCACCGGCGAGCGCATGGACGCGCTCGAAGATTTCTATCCGCAGCGCATCGCCGACCGCATTCTCGGCATGGGCGACATCGTCACGCTGGTCGAGAAGGCGGCGGCGACCATCGACGCCGAGAAGGCCGCGCGCGTCGCCGAGAAGATGCGCAAGGGTCAGTTCGACCTCGGCGACCTGCGCGAGCAGCTCGTGCAGATGCGGCAACATGGGCGGCATGACGGGTCTCATGGGCATGCTGCCCGGCGTCGCCAAGATGAAGAACCAGCTCGCCGCCGCCAACCTCGACGAGCGCGTGCTCAAGCGCCAGATGGCGATGATCGATTCCATGACGCCGAAGGAGCGCCGGCACCCCGACATCCTCAAGGCGAGCCGCAAGAAGCGCATCGCGGCCGGCTCCGGCGTCAAGGTCGAGGACATCAACCGCATGCTCAAGATGCACCGGACCATGGCCGACGTGATGAAGGCAGATGGGCTCGGGCAAGCGCGGCCCGATGGCGGGACTCGCCAACATGCTGGGGCTTGGCTCCGGCATGCCGAGCCCAGAGCAGATGCAGGAACTCGCCAAGAAAATGCCTGGCGGGATGCCCGGTGGAATGCCGGGCGGTCTCCCGCCGACGATGCCCGGCATGCCCGGGCTGCCACCGAAGTTTCCCGGCCTGCCCGGCCTCGGCAGTTCCAAGCCGCCGGGCCCGCCTGGGGGGAAGAAGAAATGACGACGCACGTTCTCACAATGACGAAATAACCGACGAAAGGAAATCCGAATGTCCCTGAAGATCCGTCTCGCCCGCGCCGGCACCAAGAAGCGTCCGGTCTACCACATCGTGGTCGCCGACAGCCGCTCGCCGCGCGACGGCCGTTTCATCGAACGGCTGGGCTACTTCAATCCGCTGCTGCCGAAGGAAAAGACCGAACGCCTCAAGTTCGATCTCGAGAAGGTCAAGGCCTGGATGGCCAAGGGCGCGCTGCCGACCGATCGCGTGTCGCGCTTCCTCGATGATGCCGGCCTCATGAAGCGCGAGAAGCGCAACAATCCGACCCGCGCGATCCCGCGTAAGCAGCGCAAGGTCATGAAGGAGGAGGCCGAGAAGGCCGCAGCGGCAGCCAAGGCAGCAGCGGCAGCCAAGGCCGCGGCGGCCAAGGCCGCGGCGGCCGCGAGCTGAGCACTTAGGCGGCCGTGGCCGAGCGCATTTGTGTCGCCCAGATCGGCGCCGCCCACGGCACGCGCGGCGAGGTGAGGCTCAAGTCGTTCACCGCCGATCCGATGGCGGTCATGGACTATGGGGCGCTCGAAACCGAGGACGGCACCGCGACCTTCGAGATCGAGTCCTTGCGCCCGGCCAAGACTCACTGGGTCGCGCAGCTTCGCGGCGTGCGCGATCGCAATGCGGCCGAGCGGCTCGCCAATATCAAGCTGTTCGTGCCGCGCGACCGCCTGCCGGCAGCGGAGACGGACGAGTTCTATCATGCCGACCTGATCGGGCTGGCGGCGGTCACGACCGACGGTCGCCAGCTCGGCACCGTGGTGGCGATCCACGACTTCGGTGCCGGTGACATTCTTGAGCTGCGACAGGACGGCAAACGCGACACCGTGATGCTGCCATTCACCAGCGCGACCGTGCCGGTGGTCGACATCGCGGGCGGGCGCATCGTGATCGATCCGCCCGACGGCGCGTTAAAAGAATGAGACTTCTCGAAGAACAAGACTTCAGCCTTGCCTTGCTACCATGACCATTCGTTTCTTCTCAAAGTCCGACACGTACCGCGAATTTTCCAACTTCGCGCCGTTTCCGATCGAGCTTGACGGCAAGCGATGGCCGACCAGCGAGCACTACTATCAGGCGCAGAAATTCGCCGATCGCGAGCTGCAGAAGCGGATCCGCGCCGCCGACAAGCCGATCATCGCCAAGAACCTCGCAGACAAACACCGCGACAAGATCCGCCCCGACTGGGACGCCGTGAAAGACGATGTCATGTATCGTGCGGTGCGATGCAAATTCGAAACGCACGCCGAGCTGCGCGAGCTGCTGCGGGCGACCGGCGATGAAGAGATCGTCGAGGCCGCGCCGAACGACTATTATTGGGGCGTCGGCCGCGATGGCACCGGCCAGAACAAGCTCGGCCTGATCATCGAGCGCATCCGCCGCGAGCTTTGCGGCGGGGAAACCTTCTGATCGATCAGACCATGTGGCACGCAACCGTCCTGACCATCTTCCCGGACATGTTCCCGGGACCGCTCGGGCAGAGCCTTGCCGGCAAGGCGCTCGCGACCGGCATCTGGCGGCTCGATACGCACGACATTCGCACCCATGCCAGCGACCGCCACCGCACCGTCGACGATACGCCGGCCGGCGGTGGCCCCGGCATGGTGATGAAAGCGGACGTGCTGGCGCGCGCGATCGACGCGGCGCTGGCGCCCGATGACGCGCGCCCTCGCCTGCTGATGAGCCCGCGCGGCACGCCGTTGACACAGGCGCGCGTCGAAGCGCTTGCTCGCGGCCCGGGCGCGCTCATCGTCTGCGGTCGCTTCGAGGGCGTCGACGAGCGCGTGATCGAGGCGCGCCGGCTCGAGGAAATCTCGGTCGGCGACTACGTGCTCTCGGGCGGCGAGATCGCGGCCTTTACCCTGATCGACGCCTGCGTGCGGCTTCTCCCCGGCGTCATGGGCAAGGAGGCCTCCGCCGCCGAGGAGAGCTTCGCCCAGGGGCTTTTGGAATACCCCCACTATACGCGGCCGCCGGTGTTCGAGGGCCACGCCATCCCGGATGTGCTTTTGGGCGGCGACCACGCCCGCATCAAGGCCTTCCGGCAGGCCGAGGCCGAGCGGCTGACCCGGGAGCGCCGCGCCGACCTCTGGCAGGCCTATCAGGGACGCAAAAAGCCCTGATTCTGGCCAGTTTCTGGAGGTTGGTCCGAACACGTGACAAAAGCCGATCTTTGTCGTAGAAGCTCGCCCAACCCGGACAAAACCGAAGAACATAAGCGCCTGAGCCCGCCTGAACCCTTGGCGCTGCCGACGGAGATTTCCCATGAACCTGATCCAGCAGCTCGAGCAAGAGCAGGTCGCGAAGCTTACCGCCAACAAGGAGATTCCTGATTTTCAGCCAGGCGATACGGTGCTCGTCAACTACAAGGTGGTCGAGGGCGAGAAGAGCCGCATCCAGGCCTATGAGGGCGTATGCATCGGCCGCTCCGGCTCGGGCCTCAACGAGAACTTCACGGTTCGCAAGATCTCGTATGGCGAGGGCGTCGAGCGCGTGTTCCCGCTCTATTCGCCGATGATCGACTCGATCAAGGTCGTGCGCCGCGGCAAGGTGCGCCGCGCCAAGCTCTATTATCTGCGCGGACGCCGCGGCAAGTCGGCGCGCATCAACGAGCGGCAAACCGGCCACGGCTTCGACGATGCTGCCGATGCCAAGGGCTCGTAGTCGAGCCCCTAGCAGACACTCTCGTCCCAGACACTCTCGTCCCAAACACTCTCGTTCCACGTCTGCAACTTCGATACACTCGCCTCTCAGCACTCCACCTATGCTTGGCGCCAGACGCCAAGGCGGATGTATGGGACGCGTCAATCTGCTTGCCATCGCGGCAAGCCTGCTCTCGATCGTTGCACGCCCCGCCATGGCGGATGAGCTCAAACTCCTCACGCCGGGCGCTGTGCTGAGCTCGCTCAAAGAGCTCGTGCCGGCATTCGAGCAAGCGTCCGGACATCGCGTGCAAGTCACCCTCTCGCCTGCGCTCGCGGTCGCCGACCGCGTCAAGACCGACGAGGCGTTTGACATCGTGATCACGGGCAAAGGCTCGGCCGATGCGCTGGAAAAGCTCGGCAAGCTGGCCGCCGGAAGCGTGACTGTGATCGCACGGGTCGGCGTCGGCGTGTTCGTGCGTCAGGGCGATCCCAAGCCCGATGTCAGCACCGCGGACGCGTTCAGGCGCGCGCTCATGGACGCCAAGGTCATCGTCTATTCCGACCCGGCGCTCGGCGGCAGCGCATCCAATTACGTGCATGAGCTGATCGCGAAGCTCGACACCACCGGCGAGATCAAGCCGAAGATCAAGCTCGCGGCAGAGTATCGCTCGATCGCCAACACGGTCGCGGCCGGCGGAGTCGATCTCGCACTCAATCAGATCGCCGAGATTGTCGCCGATGCGAGGCTCGAGCTCGTCGGCCCGTTGCCGGCGGCCTATCAGCGCTACACGAACTACGCCGCTGGCGTGATTGCGACGAGCCGCAATCAGGGCACCTCAAAGCAGTTCATTGCTTTCATGGCCACGCTAGAAGCGGCAGCGATCATGCGGCGCCGAGGCTTCGAGCCGAATTGACTTCACGCAGGCGCATCACTCCGGCTTGATGCCGGCGAATCGCACGACCTTGCCCCACTTCTCGGTCTCGACTGCGATCAGCTTGCCAAAGTCCTCGGGCGAGCTTGCGGCGATCCCGCCGCCGAGCGCGTCGATCTTGCCGCGCAACGCAGGATCGGCGAGGCCCGCATTGATCTCGCGATTGAGCCTCGACACGATTTCGGCCGGCGTGCCCTTGGGCGCCATGATGCCAAACCAGACGCTCGAACTCGTAGCCCGGTACAAACTCGGCGACCGCCGGCAGCTCCGGCATCACGTCGGCACGCGTCGCTGTCGTCACCGCCAGCGCCCTCACCTTGCCGGCCGCGATCTGCTCGACCGCCACCACCGGCGCGACGAACATCACCTGCACCTGTCCGCCGATCAGATCGGTCATCGCCGGCCCGGCGCCACGATAGGGCACGTGCACCATCTCGACGCCCGCCAGCATGTTGAACAATTCGCCGGCAAGATGATTGCCAGTGCCGATACCTGACGACGCCAGATTGATCTTGCTCGGATTGGCTTTGTTGTAGGCGATGAACTCCGGGATGGTCTTCGCCGGCATCACCGGATTGATCACCACCACTTGCGCCTGATGCACCAGGCTTGCGACCGGCACGAGATCGCGCATCACATTGAAGCTGAGCTTCTCGTAGAGAGTTGCGTTGATTGCCGATGACGGCGCCACCGACAGCAGCGTGTAGCCGTCCGCGGGCGCGCGCACGACAGCCTCGGTGGCGAGATTGGTCGCGGCGCCCGGGCGGTTCTCGACAATGACCGGCTGGCCGAGCCGCTCGGAGAGCCATTGCCCGACGAGCCGCGACAGGATGTCCTGCGGGCTGCCGGCCGCGACGCCCACCACGATGCGCAGTGGCCGGCTCGGATAGGATTGGGCGCGACCCGCAGACCCGAGCAGCGGCAGCGCGGCAACACTTGCAGCCGTCCGCAGGACGGTGCGGCGGGACTGGCGCATGACCCTCTCCTATCTCCGGTCGCTTCGTTATTGCGGGCAAAGCGCTTGTTGCTGTCGTTCCCGCGAAGGCGGGGACCCATAACCCCGGATGTTTCAGTTGTACACTAACTGTGCCACATCGCCGCGACACGGCGTATGGGTCCCCGCCTTCGCGGGGACGACGGCGGAGGGTGCTGGGACATCCACACACACCGTTGACGTTCCATTCGATGTGGGCACGTGCTGTAATGGAATCAAACATCTGCGGTGGAGGACGTCATGCGACGGCGCGATGTCATCACGATGATCGGCGCTGGCGCATTGGCGGGATTGCCCCACATCGCGCGCGCCCAGACCTATCCAACCCAACCCATCAAGCTGATCGTGCCGTTCGGCGCCGGCGGCTCGCTCGACGTGCTGGCTCGGCTTCTCGGCGATGAGCTCACGCGCAGCCTCGGCCAGACAATCGTCATCGACAACCGCCCCGGCGCCGCCGGCAACCTCGCGGCCGAAGTCGTTGCCAAGGCGGAAGCCGACGGCCACACGCTGCTGGTCGTGTCGGCGGCCTTCGCGGTCAACGCCACGCTCTACAACAACCTGCGCTTCGATCCGCGCAAGGACTTCGCCCCGATCGCGATGCTGGGTGCGACCCAGAACGTGCTGGTCGCCAACACGCAGTTTCCCCCGCGCACCCTGGGCGAGCTGATCGCACAGGCGAAGCGGGAGCCCGACAACACCAACTACGCCTCGACCGGCGTCGGCACCTCCGGCCATCTCACGGTCGAGTTCCTCAAGATCAAGGCCGGCATCGGGCTCACCCACGTGCCGTATCGCTCGATCAGCCAGCAGATGACCGACCTGATCGGCGGCGTGGTGCCGCTGGCGATGCCGACCATCCCGGGTGCGCTCGGCCATATCGAGACCGGCAAGCTGCGGGCGCTCGCGGTCTCGGGCGCGCAGCGCTCGGCCGCGCTGCCGGCAGTGCCGACCGTCGCGGAAGCGGGCGTGGCGGGCTATGACGCCACCACCTGGTATGCGCTGCTTGGCCCGGCGGCCATGCCGCGCCAGGCGATCGAGCGGCTCGGCGCCGAGGTCCGCCGCAGCCTTGCCGACCCGGTGGTGCTGGCCAAGCTGGCCAAGCTCGGGATCGAGCCGATGATCATGAGCCCGGCGGAGCTCGACCACCTATATCGCGGCCGAGATCGACAAGTGGGGCGGCGTGGTTAAGGCAGCCAATATCAAGGCTGAATAGAAGCCGGCGCCTCGCCAGGGACGCAGAACCGCCCTGCGCATCGGCCCTTTGCTGGGCACTTTTCCTCGGCCGCGCGAGCCTCTAAATAGACGCCAACGTTCGACAACCGGGATACCCAATGGCCAAGCCCCGCACCCTCTACGACAAGATCTGGGACGACCACCTGGTCGACGAGCAGCCCGACGGCACCTGCCTCCTCTACATCGACCGCCACCTGGTGCACGAGGTGACGAGCCCGCAGGCGTTCGAGGGGCTGCGCCTCTCCGGCCGCAAGGTGCGCGCGCCCGAGAAGACGCTCTGCGTCGTCGACCACAACGTGCCGACCACCGACCGCAACAAGCCCAATCCGGACCCGGAGAGCGCCGCGCAGATCGCGTATCTCGCCGAGAACGCGAAGTTCTTCGGGCTCGAATATTTCAACGAGTTCGATAAGCGGCAGGGCATCGTCCACATCATCGGGCCCGAGCAGGGTTTCACGCTGCCCGGCGTCACGCTCGTGTGCGGCGACAGCCACACCGCGACCCACGGCGCGTTCGGTGCGCTGGCCTACGGCATCGGCACCTCCGAGGTCGAGCATGTGCTGGCGACGCAGACGCTGATCCAGTCGAAGTCGAAGAACATGCGCGCCGTCGTGGACGGCAAGCTGCCGCGCGGCGTCACCGCCAAGGACATCATCCTCGCCATCATCGGCGAGATCGGCACCGCCGGCGGCACCGGCTATGCGCTCGAATATGCCGGCGAAGCGATCCGCGCGCTGTCGATGGAAGGCCGCATGACGGTCTGCAACATGTCGGTCGAGGGCGGCGCCAAGGCTGGCTTCATCGCGCCCGACGAGAAGGCCTATGCGTTCCTGAAGGACCGGCCGAAGTCGCCGAAGGGCAAGGCCTGGGACGAGGCGATGCGCTACTGGGAGACGCTGCGCTCCGACGACGGCGCGCATTTCGACCGCGAGATCAGGCTCGATGCAGCCGAGCCTGCCGCCGCTCGTCACCTGGGGCACGAGCCCGGAGCAAGTGATCTCGGTCACCGGCCACGTGCCGAAGCTCGAGGAGATCGCCGACGAGAACAAACGCCGCGCGGCCGCAACCTCGTTCGAGTACATGGGCCTCAAGGGCGGCGAGAAGATCACCGACATCAAGATCGACCGCGCCTTCGTCGGCTCGTGCACCAACGGCCGCATCGAGGACCTGCGCGAGGTGGCACGCGTAGCCGACGGCAAGACGGTCAACGCCAACGTCAAGGCGATGATCGTGCCGGGCTCAGGGCTGGTGAAGGAGCAGGCGGAGGCCGAAGGCCTCGACAAGATCTTCGTCAAGGCCGGCTTCGAATGGCGCGAGCCGGGCTGCTCCATGTGCCTCGCCATGAATCCCGACAAGCTTGCGCCGGGCGAGCGCTGCGCCTCGACCTCGAACCGCAATTTCGAGGGCCGCCAGGGCTACAAGGGCCGCACGCACCTGGTGTCGCCCGCGATGGCGGCAGCGGCCGCGATCGCCGGGCACTTTGTGGATATTCGGGAGTGGAAGTGACGACTCTTGTGCCGGGCGACCGAAGTGAGACCCGGGATCCATACTGAGAGTTGCCTCGTAGCCCGGATGGAGCGAAGCGACATCCGGGACTGACCTTGCGACTTGGTCGCTCCCACATTTCAATGCGGGCTACAGGAACCTCACCCGCGCCCGGGTTCCCACCAGCAGCGTTGCACCGGGACGATGACAGTGCCGCTGGGGCGGTATTCTTTCACGAGCTGGGCGTTGCATTGGCGCACATAGCCCGGGCCCGGAAAGTCGCATTCGGCGGGTGTCGGATAGGGCACTGACGTGGTGCGATAAGGACAGCGCGGCGTCACCCGGATGCGCGGCCGAGCCTGCGCGTAAGCCTGATCGGCGCGCAACCCGTTGCTCTGGGCCGATGCCGTGTCAATGCCGCCGAGCCCGATCAAGCCGAACGCAACGGTCAATAGCGCGATTTTTGCCGTCATATCCGCCCCTCATATCGCCCATCGCTACGCTCGCCGATCCTGGCCCGCCCGTCAACGCCCGCGTGCGCAGCAGGCGATAGCGTGTGTGCACAGGAGCACAGTACCGGCGCAAGAACTTGCCGATCACACTTGGCTGGATCACTTGGCCAATCGCCTGGCCTCGCATAAGAAAATTGCATGACCGACCCGTTTGCCGATCCAATGGCCTGGCGGCCGATCAAGGCGCCCTCGCTCGACGAGCTGCACGTGATCGCCGAGGAGGCCTACCGTCGGCTGCCCGACAAGTTCCGCGCGCTGTGCGAGGGGCTAGTGATCCATGTCGAAGAGTTTCCGACCGACGACGTGCTCGACGAGCTCAAGGCGGAAACGGAATTCGACCTGCTCGGCCTGTTCCAGGGCGTGGGCCTGCCGTTCCAGTCGGAGAGCGCGCCGGTGCAGATGCCCAACATGGTGTGGCTCTATCGGGTGCCGATCCTGCTCTACTGGGCGGAGCACGACGAGACGCTCGGCACCATCGTGGCCCACGTGCTGGTGCACGAGATCGGCCACCATTTCGGCCTCTCCGACGGCGACATGGAAGCGATCGAGGCGAGCGTGGAGTGAGTCGCCGCGTCAGCCGTTCGTCCCCACCCGAGCCCTGCTCCGGCCGCACCCTGAGGCAGGTGCACGCTCTTGCGTGCACCTGTCTCAGGATGGCGCGGCCACGACCGGGCGGCCCGGCTTCGAGACGCCCACCTCGCCTTCGGGCGAGGTGGGCTCCTCAGCATGAGGCCGATAAGTCGCGCTCTGCGCCGTAATAGTACAGCGGCTCGCCCTCAATGGTGCAGCGGCGCAGCGTGCGGCGCTGCTCGCTCGGCCAGTCGGTGCGCGCGTGCAGGCAAGCGAGATTGTCCCACATCACGAGATCGCCGACCCGCCACACGTGGTCGTAGATGATCGCGGGATCCTCGGCGACGTCGAACATCTGCTCCAGCAGCCGCTTCGCTCTCGTCGCGATCCATGCCTTCGATCCACATCGTGTTCTGGCTGGTGACATAGAGTCCTTTCCGGCCGGAGCCCGGATTGGTGACGATCATCGGCTGGCGGCAGTGATGCATGGTCTCGATATCGATGTTCAGATCGATCCGCCGGCCGGTGGTGTATTGGTGGCCCTGCATCACCATCGCGCCGTCGATGCGCTTCTTCACATCCGCCGGCAATCTGCTCGTAGGCCGCATAGGAGCTCGAAAATCTCGTGTTCCCGCCTTCGGTCGGGATTTCGATGCCGAACAGGAACGTCGCGCGGTGCGGCCGCCGGTGGTAGCACTTGTCGGAGTGGAACCACATCTCGCCGTGCCCGAGCGCGCCCTTCGGCTTGCCCTTGTCGTCGACGTTGTCGGTGATCAGCAGCATGTCGTCCCAGTCGAGCAGGCTGTCGACGCCGACCGCGCCTGCGCGCGGCTGCACCCGCTTGGCGACGGGACCGAAATGCGACGCGAACCGGCGCTGGTCGTCCTCCGAGATGCTCTGATCGCGGAACACCAGCACCGTATGCTTGTGCCAGGCATCCTTGATCTGCGCGGACCGTCTCGGGATCGAGCGGGCGGCTGAGATCGACGCCGCTGACCTCCGCCCCGATGACCGGGTGCAGCTTGGTGACCGAAATCCTGCTGACCGCCGCGTCTGCCATCGACATTGCTATTCCCTCGCCTATCTTTGTCTTTCGGGCAGGTTACCAGGGCGGCCGGCCACTCGGAAGGGCCGGCATGCGCCCCGCGCGCTTGACCGGCATGCCGTCGAACCGTCATGAGAAGGGCAAATCTCGTTGTCCCAGGAACACGTTGATGGACAAATTCACCAAGCTCGAAGGCGTCGCCGCCCCGCTCCAGATGATCAACGTCGACACCGACATGATCATCCCCAAGCAGTACCTCAAGACCATCAAGCGCACCGGGCTTGGCACCGGCCTGTTCTCGGAGAAGCGCTACAAGGACGACGGCAGCGAGAACCCGGACTTCGTGCTCAACAAGCCGGCCTATCGCAAAGCCAAGATCCTGGTCGCCGGCGACAATTTCGGCTGCGGCTCCTCGCGCGAGCACGCGCCGTGGGCGCTGATGGACTTCGGCATCCGCTGCGTGATCTCGACCTCGTTCGGCGACATCTTCTACAACAACTGCTTCAAGAACGGCGTGCTGCCGATCAAGGTCTCGCCCGAGGACCTGGAGAAGCTGTTCGACGACGCCGAGCGCGGCGCCAATGCGACGCTCATCGATCGACCTCGAGAAGCAGGAGATCCGCGGCCCCGACGGCGGCGTGGTCAAGTTCGAGATCGACGCCCACCGCAAGCACTGCCTGCTCAACGGCCTCGACGACATCGGCCTCACGATGGTGAAGGCGAAGCAGATCGACGACTTCGAGTTCGAAGGCCAAGGCCGCGCGCCCGTGGGCGTGAGCCTCACCTAACCGTTGTTCGCTATCGAGCCTCGCAGCTTGGCGCGCAGCCTGCGCCGTCGCCGCCAGGATTCGCCGAATATCGGCAGCAGCAAATAGGCGAGCAGGAAACCGCTGCCGGCAAGCAGCAGGCCCTCGGTCGTGACCGGCACCGCCGGCTCGTAGGCCTGCAAGGTCCGCTGCACCAGCGGCCGGTCGAAATCCACCACGAATGCAGAGAGGCGTCCGAACGGGCCGCCGGCCCGGAAGGCCTCTTCCTGCGCGCGCAGCCGGCCATACCGCGTGATCAGCTCTGCCATCCGGCTCGCCTGATCGCGGACGATTTGCTCGGGATTGCCCGCCATCAGCCGCAGCGCCGACGTCCGGTCATAGCCGGCGCGGCGCGAGTCGTCGTCGAACTGCAGGACGATGCGCTGCAGCTCGTCGACCGCTCCGCCCAGGCGCTGGCGATATTGCTGCGCAAATTCAGGCGTCTGCGACAGCACGAAGCCGAGCAGAAGACCGATCACAAAGGCAACTGGATGGACACGCATCAGTCACCTCCCGAAGTTACCTCTCCGCGATACAACCACAGTTCGCAAAGCCACGACTCACTACCCGCGAATCACCGGCAAGTCCATGTTGCGATTCATGCGGTGATCACGGCGCAGTGGGTTTCCAGGAGCCGCCCGGCGCGACCTCAAGGCCGACGACGCCGCTCTTCTCGATCGCAGTCTTCAGGAACCCGGACGCGCGCGCATCGTCGATGAAACGATTCACCGCCTCGAGCGCTGCTGCCTTGCCCTTGGGCAAGATCACAGTCTGCGGCACGCCGAATAAGTTGTCCGGCAACAGCCGCGTGCCCGGTATCTCGGCAACGAGCGCGCTCAAGCGCGGACGGCTCGCTCCGAACGCATCGATCTCCTTGCTGGCAAGCATGCGCTTGGTCTCCGGCGGATTGTTGGCGATCTCAACCAGGGTCGCCTGCTTGAGATGGCGCCGCAGGTAAAGCGAGATCGAGTCATCGCGCACGCCCGCGATCTTCTGACCCGGTCGGTCAATGTCCGCGATCGTGCGGATCGACGAGCCATCGAGCACGATGAAACTCTGCTGCACCAGCAGATAAGTCTGCGAGAACTCGATCGTTCCAGCGCGCGAGGGCTCGTACGCGATGAAGCCGATATCGGCCTCGCCGCCCGAGACCGCTGCGATCACCGCCGCCGGACCGGCGACCGGCTTCACGTCGACTCCCATCCCGAGGCGCTTCCCGAGCTCGACGGTGAGATCAAAGGAGGGACCTCGTGTCGTGCCTGTCGCAGCATCGCGCGTGGCCTGCGCCGGATTGGTGCCGATATAGGCCGCACGCAGCGTGCCGCCCGGCGCGACGTCGTCTGCCGCCGCGGGCGCCACGAATGCAGTGAACAAGGCCGCGATGAACTGCTGGCGCATGAGATGTCCTCTTTGCGTTTCCTCGGTGAGTTTCCGAATTGGATTTTCGAGTTGAGTTCCGCTATCGGGTTTGGCGTCGATTGTTGTGGCGTTGCATGGCCCGGTCAAGACCACTGCTATGGGCCAGTCACCCGCATGACCTCGATCGCATCCGCAATCGCGAGCGTGCGGCGCGCCATCTCGGCATGCAGCCGCTCGACCATGCGGCCATCGAGCGCGATCACGCCCTTGTCCTGGTTCTCCGGCAGATCGAAGGCCGCGATGATCTTGCGTGCCTGCGCGACCTCCTCAGCGGCTGGCGCAAAGGCCGCGTTGGCGCCAGCGATCTGGCTCGGGTGAATCAGCGTCTTGCCGTCGAAGCCGAGGTCGCGCGCCTCGCCACACTCGCGTGCGAACCCTTCGGTGTCGGCGATGTCATTGTAGACGCCATCGAGAATGTCGAGGCCATAGGCGCGCGCCGCCGCCACGCAGGTCATCAGCCAGGACCGCAAGGCCTCGCGGCCGGGCGCAATCCGCACGCGCGTATCCTTGGCCAGATCGTTGGTGCCCATCACGAGCGCCGACAGACGCGTGCGTCCATCCGTGGCGGCCGCGATCGCGCCAGCATTGAGCACCGCGAGCGGCGTCTCCATCATGGCCCAGACCTGGATGCGCCGATCCGCGGCCAGGTCGGCAAGCGCTTCGGCGATCCGTTCCATGTGCCCGGGACTTGACACTTTGGGCACCAGGATCGCGTCGGGCTTGACGACTGTGGCGGCCGTCATGTCATCGCGCCACCAGGCGGTGTCGAGGCCGTTGATCCGAACCACCACCTCGCGCGGCCCGAAGCCGCCGGCCTTGACGGCCGCACAGGCCTGGGCGCGCGCCGCAGGCTTAACGTCGGGCGCAACCGAGTCCTCCAGGTCGAGCACGATGCAGTCAGCCGGCAGGGTGCGCGCCTTCTCGATCGCGCGCGCATTGGAGCCCGGCATGTAAAGCACGCTGCGGCGGGGGCGGAGCGACATGGCATGACCTATGCAGAGCAACCAATGCAAAAGGAACCCTATGCATGGAACCCTAAGCAAAGGGTGTGCTGAGAATGCGGTGAATCTAGCGGCCTCTTCGAGGGCGTGCTAGCGCGCTCTGATGAACGAAAAGCCCCCGCCTGACCTGACGATGGAAACCCACCTCCCGCAACGCCTCTACGACGGCTACCGCGCCTTTCGGGCCGGCCGGCTACCGACTGAGCAAAGCCGCTACCGCGAGCTTGCCGAGCGCGGACAGGCGCCGGAAACCATGGTGGTCGGCTGCTGCGACTCGCGGGTATCGCCCGAGGCGATCTTCGACGCCGGACCGGGCGAACTGTTCGTGGTCCGCAACGTCGCCAACCTGGTGCCACCCTATTCGCCGGACGGGCTCTACCATGGCGTGTCGGCCGCGCTCGAATATGGCATCACGGTCCTGCGCGTGAAGCATCTGGTCGTGCTCGGGCACGCCCGCTGCGGCGGCATTCAGGCGTTCGCCAGCAATGCACCGACCGGCGATTTCATCGGCAAATGGATCTCGCTGCTGGCGCCCGCGGCAGCGTCAGTGCAGAGCCAGCGGGAGGACGGCGACTATCTCAAGCAGCTCGAGCAGGCATCGCTCAAGCGGTCACTCGACAATCTCGCGACGTTTCCGTTCGTCCGCGCCGCCAGCGAGCGCAACGCGTTGGCGTTGTTCGGCGCCTACTTCGATGTCGCGACCGGCGAGCTGTCGGTGCTTGAGCGCGACTCCGGCCGGTTCGTCGCCGCGCGCGATTGACGGCTCTCGCGGTAGGCGGTCGTGCCACCATGATGGCGATGAGCGCACAACCGAACTTCACGCAGGAGGCCTCGACACACGAGACCTCGACGCACGAGACTTGGCTCGCCGGCATCGATGGGTGTCCAGCGGGCTGGATCGTGGCATTCGCGCGCGCCGATCTCAGCGAGGTCCGCGTGCGCCTCATGCCGCGCTTCACCGACGTGCCCGCAGCACCGGAAGCGCCCGCCGTGATCGCGATCGACATTCCGATCGGGCTGCCTGAGCGCGCAGGCTACGGCGGACGCGCGGCCGAGAACGCGGTGCGGCCGCTGCTGGGCGCGCGGCAGTCTTCGGTGTTCTCGGTGCCGTCACGAGCAGCGATCGCTGCGCAGGATTATCGCGACGCCTGCCAGATCGCGCTGGCGACCTCGGAGCCGCCGCGCAAGGTGTCGAAACAGCTCTTCATGCTGGCGCCGAAAATCCGAGAAGTCGACGCCGCGCTATGCGCGGACGCGACGCTGTCGCAACGCGTATTCGAGGTGCATCCCGAAGTGGCGTTCTGGCGGCTCAATGGCGAACAAGCGCTGAGCGAGCCGAAGAAGGTCAAGAGCCGCCCGTACGAGCCAGGGCTGGCGCTGCGCCGCCAATTGCTGATCGAGGCGGGCCTGCCGGCCGCGGCTGTTGACGCTGCGCCGCCCAAGGGCGCCGGGCCCGATGATCTGATCGACGCACTCGCCTGCGCCGCCATCGCACGGCGCATTTACGCTGGCGTGGCGCGGCCGTTTCCGGAGCCACCGGAGCGCGATGCGTTCGACTTATCGATGGCGATCTGGGCTTGAGTTGTAACCGTGACAGCCGCATCGTCATGGCCGGGCATAGCGCGTCGAAGTCGCGCGTGAACGGGCTTGTGTCCCGGCCATCCACCTCTTACTTGCGATCAGAGATAAGAAAGACGTGGCTGCCCGGCACAAGGCCGGGCATGACCGTGGAGAGAGCGTGCCTGCCTTGACTACGCCGCCTTCCGCTTCGCCTGGATCAGCTTGCGGTTGATCAGGCACTCGGCGATCTGGATCGCGTTGAGCGCCGCGCCCTTGCGCAGGTTGTCGGAGACGACCCACATCACGAGCCCGTTCTCGACCGTCGCGTCCTCGCGGATGCGGCTGATATAGGTCGCGTCCTCGCCGGCGCATTCGTAGGGCGTGACGTAGCCGCCGGGCTCGCGCTTGTCGATGACGATACAGCCCGGCGCGCTGCGCAGGATGTCGCGCGCCTCGTCGGCGGTGATCGGCTCCTCGAACTCGATATTGACCGCCTCGGAATGGCCGATGAACACCGGCACGCGCACACAGGTGGCGACGACCTTGATCTTGGGATCGAGAATCTTCTTGGTCTCGACCACCATCTTCCACTCTTCCTTGGTGAACCCGTCGTCCAGGAACACGTCGATGTGCGGGATCACGTTGAAGGCGATGCGCTTGGGGAACTTCTTGCTCTCCGTTTCCGCCAGGCTGAAGACCGACTTGGTCTGCGAGAACAGCTCGTCCATCGCGTCCTTGCCGGCGCCCGACACCGACTGATAGGTCGCCACCACGACGCGCTTGATCTTGGCGCGGTCGTGCAGCGGCTTGAGCGCGACCACGAGCTGTGCGGTCGAGCAGTTCGGGTTGGCGATGATGCCCTTCTTGCGGAAGCCAGCGACCGCGTCGGCGTTGACCTCCGGCACGATCAGCGGCACGTCGGAGTCGTAGCGCCAGCACGACGAATTATCGATCACGACCGCGCCGGCGGCCGCGATCTTCGGCGCCCATTCCTTCGCGACCGGCGAGCCCGCCGACATCAGGCAGATATCGACATCGGAGAAGTCGTAGTGCTCGAGCGTGCTGGCACTTGAGCGTCGCGGTCGCCGTACGACACCTCGACGCCCATGCTGCGGCGCGACGCCAGCGCCACCACCTCGTCGGCGGGGAACGACCGCTCGGCCAGAATCTCGAGCATCTCGCGGCCCACATTGCCGGTGGCGCCCACGACTGCGACCTTGTAACCCATTGTTAACCCTCACAAATGATTTCGCCCGGCAGATGGCGAGCCTGAAACCGGTATTGCAACGCTTCTAGGCGAGAAGTCCGCACAAGACAACGTTCAAACAACGGCTTCGGGGCAACACGTGCATCCCGCGTGGCGAGAGTTTCGCGACGAACTGTCCGCGACAGTCACGCCGCATCTTGCGCCTATCTGGGCGTATTGGCCGTGATCGCAGTCACATTCCTGTTGATTATCATGCCACCGGATGCCGATGAGACCACCGGTGAGCCGGTGTTTCGCTCGGACTGGTCCACGGTCGAGCGCCCCTTTCGGGCTTTCGCGCTGAACATGCCGGAATTGGCCGAGCCCAACCCCGACTATGCCATCCAGCGTCACGCCAGCGGAGGCGGCCGCCGCGACATCATGAGCTGGGGCAGCGCGACCGAGGGTGAGCGCTCGCGCCTGATGATCGAGATCTATCGCCCAGGCGAGGAGATCGGCGACTTCGGCGACGCCGCGAGCGAAGTCGCGATCCGGACCGCGGCCTTGGGCTGGGCCCTACCCGCTGCTGCAGGCGCCTGAGATCGAGAGCAAGTTCGGGGCATTCGACAGCTTCGATTTTGTTGCAAGCCCCGATGGCGCGCCGCGCCAGTGCCTCGGCTTCATGCGCGCCTTCGGAGAGCCACGGCTCGCGATCACCGGCTGGCACTGCCGGGCCGCCGTCGAGATCATCGACCGCAGCGTGGTCGCCTGCGCGCTCGAGCGGCTGTCGCTGGTGATGGCGGCGAGCGAGCCCAAGGTGACGGAGCTGTTCGCGCGAGCCGAGCGGCAGCGCAAGCCGTGCGGCCAGAAGCCCAGCGCCCTGGCGCGACTGTCGAACACGCTGGGCCACGACTGGCTCGCCGCGCCCGCGATGCCGAAGCTGCGTGGCCACGTCGCGGCGAGGTGAGCTACTTTTTCAGGAACGGATTCTGAAAGCCGCCCGGTGCGCGGCGCGGCGGGAATGTCGCTTCGAGATAGTCGAGCACGATCTTGCGATCGTTGCCCTCAAGCGTGGGCATGTTGTGCCGCTTCGGTCATGAAGTCGAGCGTGTCCTCCCACTGCCCACGCGCCTGCCCCTGCGCGGCAACCAGCTTGAAACCGTGGCAGGCCGTGCAGGTGTAGAATGTCTGATCGCGGCCTGGCCCGGCCGGATAGTCGGCCGGGGTCTCATCGCGCGGCGTGAACGCCTGCGCGGCACGCAGCCGCGGGACCGCGACCGTCAGAAGCAAGCCGCCAGCGCATAAGGCAAGCGCGTCATCACGCGATCCTAATCGCCACCCGGTGCATGGGGTTCGCCGCCATAGCCCTGCGGATTCCAATTGCCGGCAATGTGCGGCTGCATGAGGCCCTTGGAGTCGGTCGCGCGCGTCCAGATTTCGTAGTAGCCCTCCGACGGCACCCGAACGGTGGCGGTCCAGCGCTGCCAGTCATAGGGGTTCTTGGGACTCTCCAGCTGCGCCGGCATGCCAGGTCGCGCCATAGTCGATCGACACGTCGACCTGCCGCACCGTGAGGTCGCCGGCCCAGGCGGCGCCGCGCAGCTTCACCTCCCGGACCTCCTTGCCGAAGCTCGTGCCATTCGCCGGGCTGGTGATGATCGAGCGCACCGGCATCGATTCGAGATCGCGGAAATTGTCCGGATCGACGCGATCGCCTGGCACCATTGGCTTGATGGCGACGCGATAGGACGTGCCGCCCATGCCGGCGCCGTCATGCACCTTGTCGCGCACCCAGATGCGGTTGAGCCATTTCGACGACACCGAACCCGGCCAGCCTGGAACGACGAGCCGCACCGGCCCGCCATGGATGTTGCTCAGCGGTTGGCCGTTCATCGCGAACACGATGAGATTGTTCTCGTCCATCGCCTTGCGCGATCGGCACGCCGCGCGAGATCGCATCCTTGGTCGGGTCGGCGAGGCTGCGGTCGGCGCCGTAGTGCCCGGTGTACACCGCCGACGGCTTGACGCCCGCCGCCTGCAGCACGTCAACGAGCCGCACGCCGGTCCATTCCGCGCAGCCGGCGCCGCCATTGGTCCACTGGTTGCCGCGCGCCTGCGGGGTGAAGAACGAGCGGCCGTTGCCGCCGCATTCGAGCACCAGGCGCCGGGTCACCGGGCGGAACCGCGACTTGAGCTCGCCGAGCGTGAGCTCGAGCTTCTGGTTGACCTCGCCGTCGATCGACGATCTTCCACGAGTCGGGCTTGCTCGCCGCCTCCGGGGCTGGGCCGTTGTTGCGGACGAAGAACTTGTCGGTCGGCGTGGTGTCGTCGTCGAGCACATTCTCCGGGCGTCTCGGCGACCAGCGGCCGATCGCCCAGCACCACGAGCTTGTCGCTCTTGCCGGGGAAATTGAGATACTGCGGCCCCTTCGGCGGCTCGGCGCCTTGCGCGAAGGCGGCCGGCATAAGCCCGCCCGGCATCATGGCCGGCGAACGGAATGGCGCCGCCGACCGCCGCGCTCATGGTGGCAAGCCCGGTCCCACCTAGAAACCCGCGCCGACTGACGCCGGTTGTTCGGCCGAAAACGAGCGCGTCGGCGCGCTCGGGATCGCGCATAAAGCTCATCGAGCGATCGCTCGATCTTGCCCGGCATGGGTGTCCTCCTAGTTGAATATTTCTCACGTTGGTGACCTTGGCGAAAATTCATGTTATCAATATGCCCCTGTGGCGAATATGTCTCATCGTCTAAAACCATAGTCGTATAAGTCACTCCGCTACCTGAGTGCGGCTTGTTGCGCTCCCGAGAACGGGTAGAGTGCTTGGCGAAACCGAACGCGAGGTCAACATGGGACTGAAGATTTGGGCGGCCGGCGCCAGCGCCGTGGTCATCGCCATGATGGCATTTGCGGCCTCGCCAGCAGATGCGCAGCAGACGAAGAAGAAGAGCGTTACCAACCAGTCTCGGGTGGTGGTCGCCAGCCGTGCCCGCACCCGCGTCCGGGTAGCCCCGCGCTCGTTCCTTGACGGCGGCACCGAGGTGTTGCCCGGCGACCGCAAGTTCACGGACTATGCATTACCGGCGGGCGAAATCGGTGCGCCGCTCAGCCAGATTAAAGGCACGGCCTTCAACCGCGAAACGGCCTTGCCTGGCCCGTTCTATTTGCCCGGCCGTCAAAATCCGTGGCCCTGGAACTGGTGCGTCGGGTGCTGAGCGTTACGACGGATTGACGTTCGCGCAATTTTTCCCATAGCCGGGCTGATGAAGGACGTGCGTCGACGCGCGTATGTTCCTGCTCTTTGCGTTATTCCTGCAATCAGTAACCTCAGATGAAGATGCCTACTCCGCCTTGATGTTGGCGGAGCGGGCGACGTCGGTCCATCTGCGGATCTCGCTGGCGATGACTTTCTGAAATTCGGCTGGCGTACCGCCCGCCGGTGACACGCCCTGCAGGGCAAGCTTGGCGATCATGTCAGGATCGCGCAGCGCGCGGTTCACCTCGGCATTGAGCCGCTCGACGATGTCCTTGGGCGTGCCCGCGGTCGTCAGCAGCCCCACCCACTGGATCGCCTCGACATCCGGGTAGCCCGCCTCCGCCACGGTCGGCAGGTCGGGGAACTGCGCGTCGCGCGTGAGGCTGCCGGCCGCGATCGCCCGCAGCGCACCGGACTGGATGTGCGGCAGCGACGCCAGCGGCGAGATCACGGCGAACTGCGTCTCGCCCTGAACCACCGACATGATCGCAGGCGCGCCGCCACGATAGGGCACATGCTGGATCGTGATGCCCGCCTTCTGATCGAACAGCTCAGTCACGAGATGCGACTGGCTCGCCGCGCCGGGGGTGGCATAGTTGAGCTTGCCCGGGTTTGCCTTCGCGAGCGCGACGAGCTCCGGCAGCGTCTTCGCGGCCACCTTGGCATTGATCACGAACAGCAGCGGATTCTTGCCGACCATGGCGACCGGCGCGAAGTCGCGCTCGGCATCGTAGGGAAGCTTCGCGTTGGTCGCCGGAACGACCGTGTGCGATGACGCCACCATCAGCAGCGTGTGACCATCCGGCGGCGCCTTCGCCACCGCATCGGTGCCGACGATGCCGCTGGCGGCCGGGCGATTGTCGACGACCACCGGCTGGCCGAGCGCCTTCTCCAGATGCGGCTGCAGCAGACGCGCGGTCGTGTCGTTCAGCCCGCCGGGCGGGAACGGCACGATCAGCCGGATGGGCCTGTTCGGATAGGCCTGTGCATTTGCGTTGACGACGCTAGCCATGGCCAACGCTGCGCCAAGAAGGGCGGCACAAAGAAGGGCGGCACACCACACGCGCCCGCGTCTCTTGAGTTCCAGCATCGCGCTCACTCAGGCTGAATATTGGCTTCGCGCACGACCTCGGTCCACTGGGCGATCTCGGTCGAGATCAGCTCCTTGAATTCCTCGGGCGTGCTGCCGGTCGGCGTCACGCCCTGCTTCTCCAGCGCGGCCACGACGTCAGGCAGGCGAATGATGCGGTTGAGCTCGGCGTTGAGCCGATCGACAACCGGCTTCGGTGTTCCCGCGGTGGTGAACACGCCGACCCACTGGATGGCCTTGAGGTTGGGCATGCCGAGCTCGGCGGTGGTCGGCACCGTTCGGCAAGCGCGGATGGCGCGCCGGCGAGCCGGTCGCGATCGCGCGCAGCTTGCCGGACTCGATGTGCGGAAACAGCACATTCGGAGCCAGCATGGTGAACTGGGATTCTCCACTTATCATCGCCAGCGTAGCGGGCGCGCCACCTCGATACGGTATGTGCACGAGCTTGATGCCGGTCCGCCGACTCAAAAGCTCGATGGTGAGTTGGGTCTGGCTGCCGACACCGGGCGAGGCGTAGTTGAACTTGCCCGGCTCCGTCTTGGCGAGCGCAACGAATTCCGTGAGCGTATTGGCTGGGACGCCGGGATGCACGAGGAACACCATGGCGTTGGTGTTGATGAGCGAGACCGGCGCGAAGTCCTTCTCGGTATTGTAGGGCAGCTTCGGATTGAGCGCCGGCGTGACCGTGTGCGACGACGCCACCAGCAAGAGCGTGTGGCCATCCGGCGGCGACTTCGCGACTGCATCGGTGCCAACCTGACCAGCCGCGGCCGGTCGGTTGTCGACGATCACCGGCTGGCCGAGCGACTGCTCGAGATGCGGCGCGATCAGCCGCGCCATCACGTCGTTGGAACCGCCGGCCGGGAACGGCACGATCAGGCGCAACGGATGAGTCGGAAAGGTCTGCGCGGTCGCGGGCGTGGCCGCGAGCGCGGCCAACACGACTTCGACCGTGCCGAGACATTGCCTCCGCGAGAGTTTCACGCTCCTCATCAAGATGATCTCCTCCCTCGAGCCTGGCATCCACCCTAAAGGGAGATCACCTGCTCGAACAGATCATCCGACCGAATGTCGCAGGCCCAAAGGAGCCCGCGGCACGGGTCCTCGTTTGTGTTTGAGCCGAACGCCTTTGTCCGCGGGCAACCGGCGTCAATCCCCGGTTGTTACAGCCCCCGGCCATGCCGGTTGGCCCCGGGGATCCTTCACTTGCTCCCACGCCGATTGGATCAGAGGAACAACATCCTTCGGCATTGGGACGTATTCCAGCTCATCGGCCAGCTTGGCGCCGGCGTGAAAGGTCCAGTCAAAGAATTTGAGCATCTCGGTTGCCGTGGGCCGCTTTTGCTGTTGCTTGTGGATGAGCACAAAGGTCGCGCCGGTAATGGGCCAGGTCTGACTGCCGGGCCGGTCGGCAAGCGATGCGTAGGACGCGAGAGCGCCTGTCGAATTGGCGTTTGCGACAGCAGACTGAAACGACTCCCTGCTCGGCAACACGAACGCTCCGTCGCGGTTCTTCAATAACACATAGGCAAGCTTTCCCCGGACCGCGTAGGAATGCTCGACGTAACCGATGGCGCCCTTGGTCCAAGCCATGAGCCCGGCAATTCCGTCGTTGCCTTTGGCGCCGACCCCGGTCGGGAATTCAACTGACATGCCGACGCCAATCCTGTCCTTCCACTCGGCACTGACCCGCGCCAGATAGTCCGCGAACACAAAGGTCGTTCCGGACCCATCCACGCGATGAATCGGAATGATGGGCTGATCGGGCAACGCCAGGCCGGGATTGAGATCGCTAATCGCCTTGGCGTTCCATCTGGTGATCTTGCGGAGAAAGATGTCAGCAAGCACAGCTCCGGTCAGCCGAAGCTGCCCTGGCCGGACACCTTCCAGGTTCACCACCGGCACCACGCCGCCCACGACGACTGGAAACTGGACGAGGCCCGCAGCGTTGAGCTCGTCCGGACGCAGCGGCGCGTCGGAAGCTCCGAAGTCCACTGTCCTGCTCTTGATCTGCCAGATGCCGGTGCCCGACCCTACGGCTTGGTAGCTGATCTTGACGCCGGTCTCGGCCTTGTAGGCCTCCGTCCATTTGGTCAAGACCGGATTCACAAACGTCGACCCAGCGCCGGAGACCTCTTGTGAAAGGGCTGGTGTGCGCAATCCGCTCGAGCACAACACCGAAACAGCAATCAACGAAGAACTCAACAAGCGTCGCATCAAACGTCTCCGTGATATTCGTATGTCCGAATTGTGAAGGGGCGGACCGTGACATCAGATCGGCTGCGCCGCATCCCCCGATTGGTGGAAAAAAACTGTCACAATCCGAAAATATGAAATCGGGCCCAAAGGGCCCCGAGCATCCGGCCAAACAGAGATTTCGGCTTATACCAATACGCAAGAACTTCTGAGTCGTCATGCCCGCGCTTGTCGCGGGCATCCACGTCTTGCTTTCTTCTGTGAACGAAGACGTGGATGGCCGGGACGAGCCCGGCCATGACGTGGAGAGTGCGTCACTCTCTATGAGAGCTCGTATTAGACGCGCGTTTCCCCAGCATCCTTGCGCACAAGCTGGCGGTCAAACGCCGCCCACACGCCCTCCTCGCCGTCCCAGGTGCCGCTGCTCGCGCCCTTGGAATATTCGGTGGCGCGCTGCTCGAAGAAATTGGCGTGCTCGACGCCGTTGAGGATTTCGACCAGCCAGGGCAGCGGATGCGGCTTGATCTGCTTGTAGCCGCTTTCGGTCGCCTCGAAATAGCCGAACACCGGTCGGCAGCTTGAGCTGGGTCAGCCGCCAGTCGGCGATATAGCGGACATAGGCTTGGATGTCCTCCGGCCGTCATGCCCTCGATATCGCCCAGGCCGAAGGCGAGATCGACGAAGCGCTCTTCCAGCCCGACCATGGTCTTGGCGACATCGATGATGTCGTCGCGCACCGCCTTGCGTGACCGCGCCGGTCTCGTCGTTCCAGTCGTGGATAGAGCTTGATGATGCCTTCGCAATGCAGGCTTTCGTCGCGCACCGACCAGGTCACGATCTGGCCCATGCCGTTCATCTTGTTGTGGCGCGGGAAGTTCAGCAGCATGGCGAAGCTGGCGAACAGCGACATGCCTTCGGTGAAGGCGCCGAACATGGCCAGCGTGCGCGCCACGTCGGCGACACGTGTCGACGCCGAACGTGTGCATGTAGTCGGCCTTGGCGCGCATCTCGCGCATAGTCGCGGAACGCCTCGAACTCGGTCTTGCGGCATGCCGAGCGTCTTGAGCAGCAGCGCATAGGCGTCGATATGCACCGTCTCCATGTTGGTGAAGGCGGCCATCATCATCTGCACTTCCAGCGGCTGGAAGATCGGGATGTAGCGCTTGAGATAATTGTCGCCGACCTCGACGTCGCGACTGGGTGAAGAAGCGGAAAATCTGCGTCAGCAGATGCGCTCGTTCGGCGTCGGTGACGCGGTCCGACGCCCAGTCCTTGATGTCGGCGCCGAGCGGCACTTCCTCGCCCATCCAGTGGGTCTGCTGCTGGCGCTTCCAGAACTCATAGGCCCAGGGATAGCGGTCGACGTCATAGGTGCCGGTGGAATTCGAGCAGGCCGATGCGGCCCTTGCCGATCAGCGTGCGCGGGTCGACTTGCGCGAGCGATCTTACTGACATGCCAGGCACTCCTCATAATCGGTGCGGGCGGGCGTCGGCGACGGCTGCGCGTGCTCGATCTTTTCCAGCTGGCCGGCGAAGCCGGCGCGCGCTGATCGACTTGGAGCGGCAGTAATAGAGGCTCTTGATGCCGCGCTCCCACGCCGTCCAGTGCAGCATGTGCAGGTCCCACTTGTCGATGTCGGCGGGCAGGAACAGGTTGAGCGACTGGCTCTGGCAGATGATAGGGCGTGCGGTCGGCGGCGAGCTCGATCACCCAGCGCTGGTCGATCTCGAAGGCGGTGCGGAAGACCGCCTTCTCGTCCTCGGTCGAGGCAGTCGAGATGCTGCGACCGAGCCTTCCTGCTCGACGATCGACTGCCAGATCGTCGGCGGTGTCGGCGCCCTTGCTGGCCAGCAATTCCTGCAGATACGGATTGCGCACCGAGAAGGCGCCCGACAGGGTCTTGTGGGTGTAGATGTTGGCCGGGATCGGCTCGATGCAGGCCGAGGTGCCGCCGCAGATGATGCTGATCGAGGCGGTCGGCGCGATCGCGATCTTGTGGCTGAAGCGCGCCATCATGCCGCGTCTCGGCGGCGTCCGGGCAGGCGCCGCGCTCTTCGCGCCAGCGCGACAGACGCCGCGTCAGCTTCGCGGCGGATCTTGCTGGAAGATCCTGCAGGTTCCAGGACTTCGCCATGCGCGCTTTCGAACGGGATGTTCTGCGCCTGCAGGAAGGAGTGGAAGCCCATCACGCCGAGGCCGACCGAGCGCTCGCGCAGCGCCGAATATTGCGCGCGCGCTTCATGCCGTCGGGCGCGATCGTCGATGAAGCTGCGTCAGCACATTGTCGAGGAAGCGCAGCACGTCCTCGATGAAGCCCGGCTCCTCGTGCCACTCGTCCCAGGTCTCGATGTTGAGCGAGGACAGGCAGCACACCGCGGTGCGCTCCTCGCCGCGATGGTCGATGCCGGTCGGCAGCGTGATCTCGCTGCACAGGTTGGAGGTCGATGACCTTCAGCCCGAGCTCGCGCTGGTGCTTGCGGCAGCGCCCGGTTCACCGCGTCGATGAAGAGGATATAGGGCTCGCCGGTCTGCAGCCGGGTCTCCAGAATGCGCTGCCAGAGCTGGCGCGCGTCGACCTCGCGCATGACCTCGCTGGTCTTGGGGCTGCGCAGCGCGAACATCGTGCCGTCGCGCACCGCCTCCATGAACTCGTCGGTGATGTTGATGCCGTGATGCAGGTTGAGGCCCTTGCGGTTGAAGTCGCCGGACGCCTTGCGGATTTCCAGGAACTCCTCGATCTCCGGATGGTGGATGTCGAGATAGACCGCCGCCGAGCCGCGGCGCAGCGAGCCCTGGCTGATCGCCAGCGTCAGGCCGTCCATCACGTGGATGAACGGGATGATGCCGCTGGTCTTGCCGCCCTTCACCTTTTCGCCGATGGAGCGGACCTTGCCCCAATAGGTGCCGATGCCGCCGCCGTTCGAGGCCAGCCAGACGTTCTCGTTCCAGGTGCTCGACGATGCCGTCGAGCGAGTCCGGCACCGCGTTGAGGAAGCAGGAGATCGGCAGGCCGCGCGTCGGTGCCGCCATTCGACAGGACCGGCGTCGCCGGCATGAACCACAGCCGCGACATGGAGTCGTAGAGCCGCTGGGCATGCGCGACGTCGTCGGCATAGGCGCAGGAGACGCGCGCGAACATGTCCTGGAAGCTCTCGCCGGGCAGCAGATAGCGGTCGCTCAGCGTCGCCTTGCCGAACTCGGTCAGCAGATCGTCGCGCGTGCGATCGAGCGTGAGATCGGCGGGCTGCGGCGGCGGCGCCAGCGGGGCCGGCAGAGGAGCGGGATGCGGCGCAGGATGATGTGGAGGCGCGGGCGGCACCGCCTCGACGACCCGCCGCATCACCATGCGGCTCGCGGTTGGCATGAGCGGCGCGAGATCGCCGCGTTCGATCGAAGTCGAAAGCCAGAGCCGGCATCGGTCACCCCGTGAGTTGGGGCAGGAGGCCGGCGTGGATTGCTTGCAGGACCCGGAACGCGCACGGGCCGGCAAGCGCCCCACCGGGGCACCCCGCCCGAGGACGTTCAATCGATCACGGCAGGTCTCCTGGCTCGCGGGTCGCGGCGACTGTCGGGCCTTCCCGGCGCTTCTGCGCCAGTGACACGAATGACAGCCGCTCGCCGCTTACAGTTGCGGGGGCAGCCCCGGCTTCGTCGTTGCCGACTACCGGGTTCCCTCTTGGCCCCAAACACCCACTAGATATGGGAATCTGAGGAACCGTGATGGCTAAATATGGGGGTCGGGTGGGGTGAGTCGTCAAGCGCTTTTAAGAGATTTTTCCGGATGGCCCAAATGATGGTTTAGCGATGATTAATGCGCGAGCTTTTCCATCTCGCCGATGATCGCCTCGCCCATCTCCGTGGTGCTGACGATCTTGCAGCCCTCCGACTTGATGTCGGCGGTGCGCAGCCCCTTGGCGAGCGCGGCGGCGATCGCCTGATCGATCAGGTCGGCTTCCTTGCCCATGTCGAAGGAATAGCGCAGCGCCATGCCGAAGGACGCGATCATGGCGATCGGATTGGCGATGCCCTTGCCGGCGATGTCGGGCGCCGAGCCGTGCACCGGCTCGTACAGCGCCTTGCGCTTCTTGGTCTTCGGGTCGAGCTCGCCGAGCGAGGCCGACGGCAGCATGCCGAGCGAGCCGGTGAGCATCGCGGCGACGTCGGAGAGCATGTCGCCGAACAGATTGTCGGTGACGATGACGTCGAACTGCTTGGGCCAGCGCACGAGCTGCATGCCGCCGGCGTCGGCGAGCTGATGCTCGAGCTGCACGTCCTTGAACTCGCGCGCGTGCAGCTGCGTCACCACCTCGTTCCAGAGCACGCCCGTCTTCATGACGTTGCGCTTCTCCATCGAGGTCACCTTGTTGCGGCGCTTGCGCGCCAGCTCGAAGGCGACGCGCGAGATGCGCTCGATCTCGTAGGTGTCGTAGACCTGCGTGTCGATGGCGCGCTTCTGGCCGTTGCCGAGATCGGTGATGGTCTTGGGCTCGCCGAAATAGACGCCGCCGGTCAGCTCGCGCACGATGATGATGTCGAGGCCGTCGACCACCTCGCGCTTGAGGCTCGAGGCTTCCGCCAGCGCCGGATAGCAGATCGCCGGGCGGATGTTGGCGAACAGGCCGAGATCCTTGCGCAGCCGCAGCAGCCCCGCCTCCGGCCGCACGTCGTAGGGCACCTTGTCCCATTTCGGCCCGCCGACCGCGCCGAAGATCACGGCGTCGCAGGCCTGCGCCTTGGCCATGGTCGTCGTCGGTGATGGCGACCCCGTGCGCGTCATAGGCGCAGCCGCCGACCAGCCCCTCCTCGGTCTCGAACGTGCCCATGCCGTGGGCGTTCATCCAGGCGATGAGCGTCTTCACCTCGGCCATGACCTCGGGGCCGATGCCGTCGCCGGCGAGCAGAAGGAGATTGTGGGTGGGCATGGTATCGCCTCGCTGGACATGAAAGCCGCGCGGATTGCTAATGGGCCGCGCCAGCCTTGGCAAGGCATGCGCCGGACTGCCATGCCAAGAGGCAACCAAGGGGTAACCAGGAGCATCGCGAATGCGTACATACCCTGAAGGTCGATAGGCGAAGATCAGGCGAACCCCAATGTCCGATCCCCCGATGTCACAGCAACGTCCGCACGTCGTCATTGTCGGCGCCGGCTTTGGCGGCCTCTCGGCCGCCAAGGCGCTCGCCCGCGTCCCGGTCGACGTCACGGTGATCGACCGGCAGAACCATCACTGCTTCCAGCCGCTGCTCTATCAGGTGGCGACCGCGGCGCTCTCGCCCGCCGAGATCGCCTGGCCGATCCGCGCCATCCTGCGCCGCCAGCGCAATGCCACCGTGCTGATGGCGGAAGTGACCGGCATCGACACCGCCAATCGGCAGGTCCAGACGACCTCCGCCGCGATCCCCTACGATCAGCTCGTGGTCGCGACCGGCGCGACGCATTCCTATTTCGGCCATGACGAATGGGCGCAGTTCGCGCCGGGCCTGAAGCGCATCGAAGACGCGACGCGCATCCGCCGCAGCATTCTGCTGGCCTTTGAGCGCGCGGAGCTGACGAACGACGAGGCCGAGCGCGCCGCGCCTACTCACCTTCGTGATCATCGGCGGCGGCGCGACCGGCGTCGAGATGGCAGGCGCGATCGCGGAGATCGCGCGCTACACGATCGCGATGGACTTCCGGCGGATCGATCCGCGCACCGCGCAGATCATTCTGATCGAGGCCGGCCCGCGCGTGCTGCCGGCACTGTCGGACGATCTCTCCAGGTATGCATCGGAGTCGTTGATCAAGATGGGCGTCGACGTGCGGACCGATACGCGCGTGACTGGCTGCGACGCGCGTGGCGTCGATCTCGCCAACGGACGCATCGATGCCGGCACCATCATCTGGGCGGCCGGCGTCGTGGCCTCGCCCGCCGCACGCTGGCTCAATGCCGAGCACGACCGCGCCGGGCGCGTGCTCGTGAAGAGCGACCTCTCAGTGCCGGGCCATCCCAATGTATTCGTGATCGGCGACACCGCCACGGTGAATGACGAGAGCGGGAAACAAGTGCCCGGCGTGGCGCCCGCCGCCAAGCAGATGGGAGCCTATGTGGGCAAGCTGATCGCGGCGCGTCTCGCGGGGCAGTCACTGCCGCCATTCCGCTACCGACATGCCGGCGATCTCGCCACCATCGGACGGCGCGCCGCGGTGGTCAGCATCGGCAAGGTTCACCTCAAGGGCTTTATCGGCTGGCTGTTCTGGGGCGTGGTGCACATCTATTTCCTGATCGGACTGCGCCGCCGCTTCGTCGTCGCCATCAACTGGCTGTGGGACTACCTGACGTTCCAGCGCGGCGCGCGGCTGATCACGGAAGTGCCGCGCAGTGGTGATCTCACGAAGCCTCGGTAAACGCCTGTTCGCGCGACCTATCGTTGAGGCCGTTGGGGCTACCGGCCCTTTGCGCACGGACGTCCGCTTGCCACGCACGACACGCGGCCGTTGAGCGCGGGCTCCTTGTAGCGCTCGCAGGCTATGTTGCGCTCACCCGCCAACCGCCATGTTGCATACGGCAGGCCGTGGAGCTCACGCGCTGTCTGCTGCCACTTGCGCACCGCATTGCGCCGCGCCATCCGCTCCTTAAAGAAAGCGGGACCCGGGTTGCTGCGGCGCCCCTCGGCCCGCAGCTCGGGCTTGTCGCACACTGCACTGGGTGCCGCCACCGCGCGCATCGGCAGCGCGATCAAGATGGACACCAACGCAAGGCGGAGGACAGAGCACGGTCCTGGCATCAGACGCTCCTCTCGTGCGGTGACATAATCACGCGCGAGCTTGTCAGCCGCGCGCACCGGACGTCAAGAACGTGGCAGCGCTCAGCTGCCGCTGAGCTAGTTAATTTAGCGTGTTGCGGAATTTATCGCCTTTCTTACAGTTGCACACTTGTGCGACTTTTCCTTGAAATCTCTCAGAGATTCCGCGCTACCCTATTTTGATCGATGGCAACATTGAACTTTGTCAATTCTGTTGCCACGGTGTTGCCAGCGAACCAGGGCGGCCATGAGTAAGACGCTGACTGACAACACGATCGCTAAACTCAACCAGGATACGCACGACCCCGATGAACCTGGCCTGTGTGTGCGCGTGCCGCCATCGCGACGGCGTAGGGCTGCTTCTCCGGCTTTTTCCATTGGTAGAAGCCGTCGGTTATGACCAGGCAGCGCTGGCCCTTCTTCCAAGCGTCACGAAATGCGCGTGCGGTATCGACCGTCTCAGCCCGCGCGTTGATCGACGAAAAGCCGACCTTGACGCCCTTTGCCCACCAAGGAACGAGGCCCCGCCGCATCTGCTGCGGGATGCGCTTGCCGTCCTGAGTGCGAACAGCCACCAGCATCGGATCTGTCGGGCACACGTTCCATGATGCCGGAATGTTCGGAGCCGGATAGTCCGGGCGAGGGCAGACGCACCGCTGAGTTGAGCAACTCGTAAGCTACTTGTCAGTTGGAGCAAATTGCTTCTCTAAAGAGGCTCCGACAACCGAGAAACCTAAGAGCACTGCGGCTACTACCAATAGAAATCCGCCTGCCGGAAGATCGAGAAACCAGTCATATATTGTTTGGAGGTCTAGCGAGGGTGGCGGACTGTCAGAGACGCTTGCGGTCACATAGATCGCTGGACGCTCAAAATGCGCGAGGGTAAGCGCTCTTGAGATAGGAAAGGAATTCCACTCGTCAGTCAGAATCCAGGATGTAACTTGCGAGCCAAGTATGACCCCTGCCAAAATAAAGGTTCCGATCGCTGAAAGACGCGCCACGATCTTCAGGAATGTTGCCATCGAAGCGGTCATAACTACTCGTGTGAATAGAGGCTTCGTTCTCACCCATCATGCGGGCCAAAGTGGACATATTGTGAGCATCACTGGGGCTATCCCTAAGCAAGCGCCCACACTTGGTACGGAAGTGAGGCGCAACGGCAACACTGTGCAGAAATCGCATCGGCTGTCATTCTGATAAGTGATTGTGCAATCGAATTACAATTTCGTTCTGGCAGATATTGTGTGAGAGTACCGTTAGCGATTCGGAACCGAACAATTTTCCACTTTGAATCGGAGCGCCGTTCCAACCGATCGCTCATTTCATTCGGGCGGTGGCACGATATTGCCATGGACATCACAGTTCGCGATCGCAGCCAAGCACTTGAAACCGGCCCGGTGGCAGGTGAGGCGCCGCGCCGTCCGTTATGGCCCGGGTTTGTCATCGCGTTCGCGATCTTAGCAACGATGCTATGGACCGGGGTCTTGCTGTGGCTCTTATCACGGATGATATATTTTATGGTACTATGATATTGATTCTCAGATGCTGAATGCTTTCGCGGGGAACGAGGGCACGTCCTGATCTTTAAGAAGAGCGCCTGTCTTTAAATCCAAAGCTCGGTCCTCAAATCACTGCCCTAGTCTTAGGTGTGAATTTTCCGCACGACCATTCAACATGACCCCGAAGACGGCGGGCAAATGGGCCGATCGCTTCTGCGCGGAAAGGCGTCGATGGTTTGCGCGACCGATCCTTAAGACCTCTTTCATCGCCAAGCCATCTGCCACATGCGCCGACATCAAAAAGTTGGCAGGTTCGACTAGATCGGCCACCGCATCACCGGCAAGCGCAAAGGCCGGAGCAAGAGCCGTGGCGTCGGCTGAGAATGCGTGGACCGGCTGCGTCGACGATCACTCCCGCGGCGCCTTCGCAAGATCACGTCCAACGAGTAAGGCCGCAGCGCTGGGCTTTCCTCAAATTCGCTTGCTTACTACGCTGGCCTTTGCATCGAGGTCGAGCGCGTGATGACCGACAATCGCTCCTGCTACAAGTCCTTCGCCCCACCTGCCCTACACACCGAGGCTAACGAAAGGCTGAACGCTTCGCCAGACAAGCTTACGCAAGTGGGTTTATGCACTAGCCTAGCAGAATTCCGCGCAGCGAAAGGACCAGTTGCCTGCCCCGCGCCGGATCGATACGCCGAATCGATAATTAAGACTCCGGCGGCCTCGGTCTGAGCAAGGACGACGCCCTGAGGTTTCACCTAGTAGACGTCATTAGGGCGCTGAATGCGTCGTAGCGAGAACTGAGCCGCACATGCTCAAACATTGTTGAGCGCTGGAAGAACGCAGGCGGGGGGTCAACTAATCCACATGAGCGCGGAATTCGGTCCCGCCGCGTCATTCAAAGATGTATGGTATCAGGACTATAATACCGTCCGATTCGGGGGGCGTGAACAAATTCCAACGGTGGGAACTGCTCACGACATGACCGCTTCTAGTATTCAATGATTGTTTTCAGAACAGGGCGACTATGCGCAATTGAGTGGACCCGACGGAGGAAATGATGGTGTTCTTTTCAGCTCGGGAAATGACAAATTTTGACGTGAAGACAACCTCCGCCGCAACATTTCTGAAGGTCGCAGCGTTTGCTTGCGCGTTCGTAACATTAATCCTGGCGGCGATTGTTCTCAGTTGGCAAGCAGGAGTTTGGGTCCTGACCGGCGAGTGGCACTCATTTACGATTTCAAGAGTGCTTACCCTTGCGGGTTTTGGTGAACCTCTGGAGATCCATGCGGCTACGGACATTCAGAGGATATTCGACTGGAGCCTCAACCTTCCGACTAGTGGATTTCTATTGGCGATCGCCGCTATCCTCATAGGATTCTCGGCTTTCGCTGCGTGCGTTGAGGTGCCGGTCGGAAAGAGATGAACAAGGAAGCGTTCGGTCAAAGTTCCCGGGTTTTCAAGCGCGACAGCGGTGCGGGAGTTTGCGACACAGCCTGCCGCGCATTCTTCCGTTTTCGTCCACGAGAACGAATCGCTCGGCCATCAGATGACCGCAGATAGATGGCGACTTTTGGTGGAGACACCAAAGCTAAGAAGTCGCCCGTAAATGGACTCTAAGCCGTTGAGAAGCGCAGGCGCGCCAAGTGTTGGGGCCGCTTTTGCCCGCCGGTGACGTCATGACCTCGTCAGTCCTCGGGCAGTGCTCGAGCAGAACTGCTCCTAGCTGAGACAGACGTGCCGGATCGAGGCTCATTCTTCATAGTAGTTCCTGAACCTGTCACCCTTATAGGCTTCGATGCTCCGCAGTGCTACAGGATCCGTCTTATTAAGGACGATGCCCGTCACCCGCTCGCGAATGTTCGGTGTTTCAGAAAGCGCTTCGAGAACGAGACTTCGCTTGGTATGTCCCCACTCCACGACAAATATGAAGCTATCAATGAAGCGCTCGATCATTTTGACGTCAACGACCGACATAATCGGCGCAACCTCGATGATGATGTAGTCATAGGCCTTGCGCGCAACTGCCAACAGCTGCTCCATCTTCGCCGAGCCGAGCAGCTCCGCCGCATTGGGAACGCGAGCCGAAAGGGCACAAGGCAAAACATGCAGCCCCGAGCGCTCCCGTTTGTAGATGAATGAGGAAAGCTCCGACGGATCGTCGAGCGCCTCGATCAATCCCCGATCGGCTTCGGGCGCCAATGCAGCGGTCAGCAGCCGCCGATGAAGATCGGCGTCGATGATCAGAGTAGGGGCACCCGATGACGCGATCATAAGAGCCGCCAAATTTGCGGCGATCGTCGTCTTGCCTTCCTTGGCGACCGAGGACACGATCCCGACCACCTTGGCGCCTTCCACACGCGGGCCGATATCGATCAGGGCTTTAATGTTACGCAGCAACTCCGTGAAACGCGAGTACGGTGCATCAAGAATGAACTCTTCGATTGGCTGCGATCTGCTGCTGCTCCAGAACCTCTCACCAGGTTCCCGCTGCGCGCGCACCATCGGCAAGATAACGCAGGCCTTGTTGGTGACTTGCTCGACCTTCTTGGGAGTCCGAAACACGTCAGCGGCCCATTCTCGCGCCATGGCTGCTCCGGCACCCATAAGAAGGCCGAAAATAAGACCTCCAGCCAGCGCTGCTACCGACTTCTTGCTGGTTTGCAGCTGCGGCGCCGCCCGCGTGACAATGCGGGCATCCTGCACCGGGACGTTCTAGACTCTGAATCGTGCTGATCTCGTTGAATTTCTGCAGGAAGCTATTGTACAGGCTGCGTACCGTATCAGCCGAGCTTTCGAGCTCACGCATCTTGACCTGAGCCTGGCTGCCGATCTCGGTTTCTCCGACCAATTGGGCAAGGCTCGCCGCCAGCTGCTTCTCGCGCGCCTTCGCGAGCTCATATTCATTGGCGTAGGAGTCTGTTATTCGCAGCTCCTCCTCTCTGATTGCCGAGAGCAGCTCCTCCATCTTCCTCTGAAGCTTGACGACAACCTCGTGCTCGGGGCCTACGCGGGCCTCCACCTCGTTGAGCCTGGCAACCAAGTCCCGGTATTGTGCGCGAAGTCTTGCCAGATCGGTATTGTTCAAGGCATAGCCCAGCGATCCTGAGGCAGTCTTGCGCGAACTCGCGCATTCGAACCTCGGTGTCGAGGCTAGCCAATATTCCTTCGCTGCTGATCTGCTCGATGCGGTCGAGCCGCGCCTTGGCCTCGGCCATCGCGACGCGGGCATCCGTCAATTGAAGGTTCAGGCGCGCCAATTCTTCCGCGCCCAGAGCCTTGCCGGTACTCACCAGATTGTTGGCGATCTTGTAATCCTGCAACGCCCGATCGGCATCAATCGCTTGCTCCTTCAAATCCTTCAATCGGTCCTGCAGCCACTGGCTCATTGTCTTGGTTGACTTATATTTGGCCTCCAGGGTGGTGGAGATATAAGTGTCGGCCACTGCATTGGCGATATTGGCCGCCTTCTTCGGATCCGACGAGGCGAAGGTCACATTGATGACGTTGCCGGCATCCTCCCGATAAACTTGCAGACGAGTCAGAAAGGCTTCGACCGCTGTTCGCTCGAGAGCGGCTTCCGGATCGATCCCGGCATCGCCCTCGACATTCCAACCGATGAGCTGTTTGATGGACTTCTTGAGCTTGGCGATCTTTCCGTCCGCCGCATTCTGCACACCAACGAATTCACTGTCGTGGGTCAGATCCATCACCCGAATGACGGGAACGACAACGCTTTCCGACGACAAGATGTAGACTTGGCTGCCAATCTCCACCTGATGGAAAGTCGGTTCGTCGACGATCTTATTAATCTGCAAATATCGGTTTACGCTGAGATCAATCAGAAGACGAGCGCTGCTCTTGTACAGCGTGGCTGCGAATACGAGATAGGAGATCGCCAACGCGAGCCCGACGAAGCATCCAAGCGCGAGAAAAAGCCACCCTCGACGCAATGTGGCAAGGATGTCAGCAACTCCAATAGTAGGAGTTGCGCTCAAGTTATAGGCATCCCCCAATTGAGACGAAAAGTCGTTGTCTCTAACACTCATTTAAGAAGTCCTTCGGTGACCGCGAAACCACACTCCTCTTCGGATCGGGAAAATAGTGGAGCAGAGGGCAGCACGAGAAGGGTTCCAGATCTGATATGGACCGCGAGGGCGAATGGGTCATGGGCGCCGGAACTCGTAACAGACTAGATCCCCGAACTGCGTCGTCGCGACTTGATGCTATTCTGCGGCTCCCCCGTTAGGACGACCACGAATTCCGTGTCTTTGGCGGTGTCAGCGCTCATCTCCTCGTCGGAGATGATCAGGGAGGATCGTGGCGACACGATCCCGGCAATACGATCCAGTGCGTCCCGTGGAATGACAATCCGATCGAGTGCGGTCTTCGCGCTGTCCGGGTCCGCCGAGGTCGGCTCGATGGCTTGGCCAACACGTCCGCGCGCCCGGCCTTGCGGCTCGACCTCGGTGGCGCGCGGATGTGCGTCGTCCAATGTGACAGCGCTCCATCGCATGCCGGTGTCGCCATCGGTCCGCCCCATGGCCGTGAAGACATGCGTGCCCACGAGACGATCGGTGTCCAGAATCGTAACCGGGCTATCCCAGATAGTCTGAAAGGCGCGCCGGACATAAAGGCGCTAAGTCTTGCGGCTGATGAACATCGATACCGGCTCTAGGTCGCGCGCAGTCTCTTGCGCCGCCCGAGCTGCTGCCATCCGCATGGCCTCCGCGGCGGCAGCCGCTGCTCGCGCAGACGCAACGGCATCGAGCTTCGGTTGCACGTCGGCCTTGGCGGCGGCCCATTGCGCCTGCAGCTCGACTATCCTGTCGAGGGCCTTCGTCTTCGCATCCTCTGCCTGCGCTTTTGCCTCGGCCGAGACCGCGAACGCGAGCGTCGCCTCTGCGGCCACCAATTGCCTTTCGGCTCTGAGCCTAGAGTTTTCAGCCATGCGCAAGGGCACCATCAAGCGCGCGGCTTCCCGGGTGGCCGTCACCGCGGCGAGCCTCGCCTGATACGCCTTGTTGGCCGTTTCGACCGCCTGGGCGGCGCGGGCGGCAGCCAAGGTGCTTGCTACCGAATTCGAGGGGAAAGTCGGGTGAGCGATCTCAACGGGCGCTACGTCGCGCGGCGCCACGATCACCCGCATGCCAAGTCGAGTCGCATCGACCAGACGTGCAGCGGATGCAAAGGGTGTCCGCACGCAGCCATAAGACGCCGAATATCCCTGCAGGCGTCCGCTGTGCAGCGCAATGCCCGACCAGGCGAGGCACAGGTTCGAGTGTTGCTCGGTGCGTTTATCGAGAACGCCGAAGATGCCGGCAGGTATCGCGCGCCCCTTCTGCCGAGTTGATACTGTCGCTCGTAGTATCCAGCCGTCGGCGTTGTAGACCGTCATCCGTTGGTCGCGCAGCGAAACGATGGCCATGATCGGATCGCCACCACTACGCAACTCGATGGACCGTGCCGAATGTTTGCTCCGACTGCTCGCGGCGACAGCATGATCCCCTGCCGACATCAACAGTGTCAGCACCGCAAGGGCAAGAGGTGCGGCCCGCAGGACTATGTGCTTGTGCCTCGGGTTCACGAAGACAACATTTGTGTTCGGGGGCTGCCCAGCTGCACGTAGGAGAAGAGATAAAGCGGTTCGCTCGAACTTGCGAATTTGAGACGCTACATGCTTGTGAATTCGACCCCGCCCGTGCATCGCATCATCTCCAAGACAGTTAGTTTTGTACTGAAGCGCGGAAAGTACCTGGTTCGCCGTCTTCTGTTCCTTTGGCGGGCCAACCCAAAGCACCATCAAACAGGAGGTGTCGGTGCCGTGACGTCCCAAGCAGTGCTGATCTTTCCAAATTCGATACGGTCGAGCTCCGACCGGTCTGGGGCGACAGAGGGCGCCCAACGCTCAGGCTCCAGGCTAAAGTAACGGCGGATCCGCTCCACGATCCGCTCGGCAGCATAGCCGTCACCATAAGGATTCCTTGCAGTAGCCATGGAGCGATAGACAGCCTCATCTGTGAGCAGACGGGTGGCGTGGTTGACGATCGCTGGTGCGCTCGGGCCAGTGAGGAGGGCCGTGCCGGCCGCCACGCCTTCCGGACGCTCGGTGGTGTCGCGCATCACAAGGACCGGCTTGCCCAGCGAGGGCGCCTCTTCTTGCACCCCGCCCGAGTCGGTCAGCACCAGCCGGCAACGCGCCATCAGCGCCACGAAGTTTCGGTAGCCTTGGGGTGCGATGAGCCGGACGTTTGGCAGCCCGCCGAGCAGACGATTGACATGCAAGAGCACATTGGGATTGAGGTGAACCGGGTAGACAAAGCGGTGGTCTGGGAAGCGCGCGGCGAGCGTTGCGATGGCCCGGCAGATCTGCTCGATGCCATCTCCGAAATTCTCGCGACGGTGACCGGTGATGAGCACCGTGGGCACCTGCGCCCAATCGGCGCCTAACGCCATGCTGAGCTCTTCGTCGATGCGGGTGCGTAATTTCGCGTCCCGTGCCTGGGCGCCTACCTCTAAGCGCATGGCGTCGATGACCGTGTTCCCGGTAACAGAGATTGTCTCCGCCGGAACGGCCTCGCACAGAAGAGCTTTCCGGGCCGTCTCTGTGGGCGCGAAGTGAAGCGAAACCAGTGGAGTGGCGAGCTTCCGATTTACTTCCTCGGGAAACGGCGACCAAATGTTGCCAGTGCGCAGCCCGGCCTCGACGTGGCCGATGGGAATGCGCCGGTAGAAGCAGGCCAGCGATGCCACCAAGACGGTGGTGGTATCACCCTGCACTAACGCGATGTCCGGCTGCGCTGATCCCAGCCACTCGTCGATGCCTTCCATGAGCCGTGCGGTCAGCCCCGCCAAAGTCTGGTTGGGGCGCATCACATCGAGGTCGGCGTCGACCACAAAGCCGAAAGTATCGGCGACTTGACGGAACATCTCCTTGTGCTGGCCAGTGGCCACGACGGTGCAATGGAAGTCACTGCGACCGCGCAGCGCAGCCACCACCGGCGCGAGCTTAACCGCCTCCGGGCGAGTGCCCATGAAGACCAGGATGTTGCGCGTGGTCGTCACGGCATCTCCGTCCGCTTCTCCCCTTGAGCAGCCGGCGTCAAGCCGAGGCGGCGAGCGATGATCTCGCAGCCGGCAAGCCAGATGAATTCGCTGTTGGTGGTGAGATAGCGCTTCATGAGCTTGCGCGGCTCCATCAGGAGCCGCCAGAACCACTCTAGTCCCGCCAACTGCACCCAACGAGGAGCTCGCCTGATAAAGCCTGCGAGCACGTCAAAGCTGCCACCCACTCCCATGATGACCGGTACATCTAGGCGCTGCCGATGGCGCTCGCACCATATCTCCTTGAAGGGGCTGGGCATGCCCACGAAGAGCATATGGGCCCCACTCGCCCGGATCTCCTCAACGATGCTCAGTTGATCATCTGGGCTGAAATAGCCGTCGCGGAACCCAGCGATTTCGAGGCCAGGGTATTGAACCTGGCAACTCTCCACCAGCGCGGTGACAACCTCAGGCCGCGCGCCCAAAAAATAGACGCGCAACCTGCGTTCCCCGGCGGCCGCCAGGAGGCGCGCCATGAGGTCAACACCGGCCACGCGCTCCGGTACCGGCTGGCCCAAAGCCCGCAGCGCCCAGACGACCGACATGCCGTCGGCAACGGTGAGGTGGCCAGCTCGGCAGGCCAGTGCCAGCTCCGGGTCACGGCGCATCATGCACAGGTGATAGGCGTTAGCCGTGATGACCATGCGCGAGGTGCGCGGCGCGCGGCACATGTCGAGGCACCGCGCCACGGCGCCATCCATGGTCACGGCGTCGAAGGCGAGGCCCAATAGCTCGGCTTTGTCAGTGCGCTTCACCATTGGCATCCCTCTTTAAAAGAACCATCAACACGGCCTTAGTAAGCATTTCGTCCTCGAACGATTTCCAAGAGCGTCTTCATCACGATCTTGAGGTCCAGCAGCAGGCCCCAGTTGTTCACGTACCAAATGTCGTAGTCGACGCGGTCCTTCATGCTTTCCACGGTCGGCGTCTCGCCACGACAACCATTGACTTGCGCCCAGCCAGTGATGCCTGGCTTCATGTGGTGGCGGAAGGCGTAGCAGCTGATGAGCTCGGAATAGTAGTGATCGTGGGCCGCGGCATGCGGCCGTGGTCCGACCAGCGACATCTCCCCACTTACAACGTTGAACAGCTGCGGCAACTCATCGATGCTTGTTCTTCGCAGCCACGCACCAATTCGCGTCACTCGCCGGTCGTCTCGCACCGCCTGCCTGATTGTCGCGCCGTCCTCAAGATCTGCCATTGTGCGAAACTTGAAGATCTTGAATCTCCTGCTATTGAAGCCGCACCTCGTCTGTCTGAACAGCGCATCGCCCGGCGAATCAAGCTTGATCGCAATCGCGATGATGACGAACATCGGCATGAGTAGCAGGATCCCGCTGACGCCAAGCACGATATCGACCAACCGCTTTACGACTCGTTCGGATAGACTTAGAGGAGCGCGCTGAAACTCAACGCCAACTGAGCTGCCGAATTGGCGAGAGGTCATCGTAAATAGCGCCGAAGTGTCCCCGTCGGGAAGCAACGTCAACGGCAGAGGAAGCTCAGCGAGTTGGCGGACCAAACCTGGCATGTCCCGCCAACGCCGCAAGTCCGCGGCAACAAAGATTTCCTCGACTTCGGATCCTCGCGCAAACTCGACGACTCGTTCGATGAGCTCTTTCGGCAAAGTGCCTGCGCTCAACTGGTAGGCGCGGTCGATCTTGAACCCATGGAGCTCCAGGTCCCGAGTATGTCCCTGAGCAATCCCGGCCGCCTCGGCGGATTCGTGCATGCAGATCAAAATGCTCTTTCGGCCTCGAAACCTGCCTCTTCGACGACCGGCTTCGATTACTGCCCGCCAAAAGCCATGATGGATGATCAGCACGGCCGGGCTCGCAATGGCAAACAACAGAGCCGCGCCTCGCGAAAAATCCTTCCCGATCTTGAGAGCGAATGCCACGCCCGCGAGGACGAGAAATGTTAACATCCACAAAGTAGCGATATTACGGGCCTGCAAAGTCCAATTCACCAGCGAGCTTGGATCATAAAGACACCGCCTTCGAAAGAGCAGGACGAAAACGACACTTGCGAGAATGGCGGTCGATACGTATCGCGTGAGATCAACGTCACCTTGGTTAAGTTGCGCATAGCTTGCGCCCGTGGTCACACTGACCGTGATGATGAGCAGGACGTCCAACACGCACACGATTGCTTCGATCGAGCCATATGAAATTGGCCAGGACCGCTCAGAGGCCACAATCCCACCGCGCATGGTTCTTACCGTCTCCTAGGCTCTAACCCACGCACAATTCAACACGGCTTCGGCGGCGACCGTGCCACCGAAATTCAAACGCGACTTGTCGGCAGCTGCGGTCTCGCTGCTGGTCTATTTTTGAAACTAGACGCAGACTTTACTGGAAGCGAATAGAACATCGCTTCGGGGGAGGTACGATCACGATGCGCGCGGTGATGCGATGGTGCAAGATTAACGGCGCGAATTTTCTGTGTAGACAATATCAATCGCGTGCCGTGGTCAGTCGCGAAGGTAAATAAGTAACATCTGCGGTACAGTGTTGCGGCGAGCGCTAGTGCTGAATACCCGCAAGTCAATAATCTATTACCGCAGCCGAGATGAAGCATCATACGCAGGTGAAAAGATCTCGCCGTGTCCGAGGCATTTGATTCGTACACCCAAGTGATTCGCACACCCAAGAAATGGCTTGCTCTGATTGGGAGGTAGTGGCGTCAGCTTTGTCAGCGAACACAACACAAGAAGCCGACGAAACCTCGCTTAGCCAGCCGCTAGAGGCGTTGCGAGATGACTTGAGATGAACATTCAGGAGTTTGACGTCACGGTTGCCAAGGCGAAGATCCATGACTAGTCCATCACGCACCGGGCGATTAGAAGGCTTGCCGTCCTGGTCAACTTCGAGATGGTCCCGTGCGAGGGCGCGTAGACTTTCGATGTTGGGAATGGTCGGGAATGTCGTCTGCTTGACCGCGAATGCGGGGCATTGGCTGTGGCGCCACGACCGCCAGCGGCGTGCAGAGAAGCGTTTCACGGTGCATGGGTCACGCAAGGCCTATGGATACGCGACACGTTTGCGGTCGACGAATTGCTGATCGACGTTCTACGCAACCTGCTTCCGGGCCATTCAGGTTCGGCTATGGTTTTGTATCGCGGGGACCGATGGTCAAACTACGAGGCCCGGTCCTATGGTGTATCCTGGACGAGCAAACGATCCGCGGCAGAAATGTTCGCGCTCGGCTTGAATAGATGCCCCGTTACCGAAGGTGTGCTGCTTCGGACCGCAGCGCCAGCGTCCGCAATCCTAGCAGCGCCGAACGCGGGCCGATCCAGAACTTGCGCTACGTTATGGAGAAATGGACGCGGCTGTTAACGTGCTTGAAATCCCGGGTCGAAATGCACTCGTGACCCCGGCGCCGGCCGCGTACCAAGTCTACGTGAAGCATTATTGAGAGCGGTTGAGCATGTGCGCGAAAGCGGTCGCATCCATCCGGCGCAGTGATCGGAGCGATTGACAGCATGCGGCGCGCGCCATGACGAAGCGCGGCACGAAGCGCGGCCTGGAGGGGTGACGTTCGCTCGGTATTGACCCTGCCCGTTGGGCGGGGTCAATTGCTCTTAGTGAAGCCGTTAACTTTCGTCCATCGATGCGCAATTATTGCCCATTTCTCCCTTGTTATGCGCAGCTATTGCGCTATGTTTCAGGGCTGAGCGATGCAGGTCGTTCGGCTGAGTAACTGTAAAATCTGCATTTACGTCCGTGGAGAATATCCGCCACTGCACTTTCATGTCAGGGGCCCGAGCGCAGGCAAGATTTCGCGAAACGACTTAGACGAAGTGCGAGATTGGGCATCTGAGCCCTCCAATTTGGCGCTGCTACTAGAGGTGTGGAGAAGGCTCCATGAGCGCGACTGAGTTCGAGGACACCGGCATTCCACTGCCTCGAATTTCTGAGATTCAAGCCCTCCCTGATTTTCGTCTGGCGATCGCCTGGACAGAGGGTTCGCGTCGTGGACGTACAGACGTTGTTGATCTTGCTCCGGTCATCAACACCTACAAAGTTTATCGTCCTCTCCGAAACAATGAGGAACTGTTTCAAACCGCCCGCCTAGTCGATGATGGCAATGTCGTCGCGTGGGGCGACGGCAGGATTGATATGTCGGCTGAGCTACTCGAAGATATCGCAAACGAGACTATGACTCCGCAAGACTTCGCCAGCTTCCTGGAGAGAAACGGCCTTACCCAAGAAGCTGCCGCTGCACTTCTGGGCTATAGCCGACGCCAAATCGGAAATTTCGTTAGTGTTGGTCCGATTCCGCGTGTCGTCGCTCTCGCATGCTATGGGTACGAAGTGCGCACCGGCCCGCATAAGGAACGTCAACCCGAGACCTCGCCTAATATCTACGAACAGGTTGCGAAAGAGACGCGTGCGATGCTTTTGCAGACTGCGCAGAACTTCAGCGAGCAGCTGAAGGAAATGAGGTCCGAGATGCGCCGTGAGATCGAAGCAACGCGCGCAGAGCTGCGCCAGAACATTTTCGAATTGCCGCAGGAGACCGCTGAGAGCGCGGCCCAGATGCGGCGCGTGGTCGTTGACCAGATCGAGGCACTCGCCGAGCTTAACCGCATCGTCGCGCGCCATGGCCGCAACCTCGACATTGTCGAGCCCAGGATTGTCGAGCCCAGGATGGAGTCCGCTGAGCCACCGCCTCGCCGCGAGGTCGTGCGCGAAGCCCCCGTCCCACCGCCCCAAAGGCCCGCGCGCGCCGCCAAGCCAGTCCGCTGGCTCTCCGACCTTCTCACCCGCGCTTCTTCGCGAGATAACGATACGGCATCACGCGAAACAACGGGACCCGAGCTACCTCCGGCTGCCGCCGAGTCCCTCAATTCGATCGCCGTCGACATCACTCGTATGATTGACCATGAGGCCGCGGTGGAGCTTTGGGACCGCTACAAGCGCGGCGAGCGAAACATATTCACGCGCAAGCTCTATACTATGCAGGGCCAGCGCGCGTTCGAGAATATTCGTCGAAGGTACCGCTCCGACCCCAAATTCATGCAGACAGTCGATCAGTACATCGCTGAGTTCGAGCGCCTGCTCGACGAAGTCTCGCGCGATGATCGCGAACAGATAGTGGCGCGCACCTATCTCACCTCGGAGACCGGCAAGGTCTACACCATGCTGGCGAAGGCAGCTGGGCGGTTCGACCAGTGAGCGTCTTTTCCATCCGCTGCCAAACAAACTGATCAAACACGCGACGCTGAAGCACCTTGGCTGAAAGATCGGCGAGGGGGCGAGCTCCGTTTCCGGAGAACGTGGCGCTGCCTTGAGACGATCGCCAGAGCCGAATCAGATTTTCATGTTGAGAAACCAATCAGACCAGAAACTCAGAACGGCTCCCATCGATTGCGTCATCACGCCATGATTCTGAATTCTAGCTGCCGCTGAACCAGTTGTAGCCCTTCTCTTCCCAGTAACCGGGATTCCAGTTGTTGATGACCGCCATCTCCATGACGTGCTTGGGGTTCTTGAACCCGAGCTTGGTCGGGATGCGTACCTTCATGGGGAAGCCGTACTTCGTCGGCAGGACCTCGCCGTCGAACTTGAAGGTCATCTGGGTCTGCGGGTGCAGCGCGGTCGGCATATCGATCGAGGTGTGATAGCCCTCGGCGCAGCGGAACCAGACATATTTGGCGGTGAGATCGGCGCCGACCCGGCGCAGGAACTCGGACAGCCGCGTCCCCGACCACTTGCCGATCGCGCTCCAGCCCTCGACGCAGATATGACGCGTGATCTGGGTTTCCTCCGGCAGCTCATAGAGCTCCTTCAGCGTCCAGGCCTTCTTGTTCTCGACCAGGCCGCCAACCTCCAGCTCATAGCTTTCGCCATCGACCTCGGGCGCCTCATCGACCGGATAATAGGCGTTGAACGGGAACGGCCGCGTGATCGCGCTCTCGGGGTATGTGGGCGCCAGCCGGTTCGGGTTGAACAGCCAGGCCTGCGCGCGATCGTTGAAGTAGGAGATCTTCATCAGCACCTGCTCGGCCGAGAAGCCATCGACGATATCGCATCCGGTGAGGAACGTGAGCGCGCCGAGGCTCGCGCCGCCACGCAGAAACAACCGCCGCGTCGGATCGGGCAGGATCTTGGTCGCATCCTTGATCAGCAGCTTCGGATCGACGCCGGGGATCACTCTGCGTGTGCGCGACATGACACCCTCCTTGATTGAGTGGCGCATGGTCTTGGCGGCGAACCAGTGCCCACTTCGCCGGACCACACGCTATCGTCCGATGATCATGGCGCGCAGCGACTTCGGCACCACGAACGCCATGATCACATGAATGAGCAGGAAGCCCACGATCGCCGCCATGGCGGCGAAGTGAACATAGCGCGCGAAGTCATAGCCGCCGAACAGCGCCGTGAGCTCTTGCAACTGCACCGGCTTCCAGATTGCGAGACCGGACAGCACCACGACGACACCGGCCAGGATGACGCCGAGATAAAGGAGCTTCTGCACCGCGTTGTAGACCGAGAGATCGTCGTGGCTCAGCCGGCCCCGGAACGCCGCGCGCACGTCGGCCACGACCTCGCCGGGGCGGACCGGCAGGAGCTTGCGCCGGAACCGGCCAGTCAAAATCCCGAGCGTGACATAGACGAGGCCATTGACCACGAACAGCCACATGGCCGCGAAATGCCAGAGCAGCGCGCCGGCGAGCCAACCTCCGATGGTGATGGTCTTCGGGAAGCTGAACGGGAAGAGCGGCGAGGCGTTATAGATCTCCCATCCCGAACCGATCATCATCACCATGGCGACCGCATTGATCCAATGGGTGATGCGCAGCCAGACCGGATGGATCGTCCCGCTCGCGCGCACGGCGACGGCCTCGGCGGGGTCGATCTGGGTTGCTTCAACGGTCATTGGCAGCCCTTGCACATCATCCTATCTGAATCTATCGATCCGGGCGCCATTCGTCAGCCCGCCCAGGCCCAGGCTTGTAACACAGCTACGTGATGGTAGCCCGACCGGATGCGCCCCTGATGCAGGCCCTAACGCACGCCCCTTTGACCCACCCTTGACGCCCCCATGAGCAAGACCAGCGCCGGTAACTTTTTCGAGGATTTTCGCGTCGGAACCCTGATCCGGCACGCGACGCCGCGCACCGTGACCGCCGGCGACGTGGCACTTTATAGCAGCCTCTACGGCCCGCGTTTCGCGGTGCAATCCGCGGACACATTTGCGCAGGCGATCGGCTATCCACGCGCACCGGTCGACGACCTGCTCGCCTTTCACATCGTGTTCGGCAAGAGCGTGGCGGACATCTCGATCAACGCGGTCGCCAATCTAGGCTATGCGGGCTGCCGGTTCCTGGCGCCGGTCTATCCAGGCGACACCATCAGCGCGGTCTCCGAGGTGATCGGGCTCAAGGAGAATTCCAACCGCAAGACCGGCATCGTGTTCGTGCGCTCGACCGGCTTCAAGCCCGACGGCAGCAAGGTGCTCGAATATGTGCGCTGGGTGATGGTGCACAAGCGCGACGAGGCCGCGAAGGCGGACGCAGACCACGTGCCGCGCGTGCCGGAGGCGCTGTTGCCCAGCATGCTCGGCAGCGCCTGCCCGCCGATCGACCCCGCCGCCTATGATGTGACGCTGGCCGGCAGTCCTCATCGTTTTGGCGACTACGAGGTCGGCGAGCGCATCGACCATGTCGACGGCGTCACGGTCGAGGAGGCGGAGCACCAGATCGCGACGCGGCTCTATCAGAATCCGGCGCGCATCCATTTCAACCAATATGTCGAAGCGCAGGGCCGCTTCGGCCGGCGGCTGATCTATGGCGGCCACGTGATCTCGCTCGCCCGCAGCCTCACTTACAACGGTTTCGCCAACGCGTTCCACGTCACCGCGATCAACGGCGGGCGGCATGTGGCGCCGCTTGTTCGCTGGCGCAACGGTGTTTGCCTGGAGCGAGGTGCTGGCACGCACCGAGCTTCCCGGCCGCGCCGATGTCGGCGCGCTGCGGCTGCGCACGATCGCCACGAAAGATCGACCGTGCCACGATTTCCCGCACAAGCAAGGCGACCAGGACGATCCGGCGGTCGTGCTCGAGCTCGACTACTGGGTGCTGCTGCCGCGGTGATTGGTGAGCGTTGCGCTCATTCCGCTCCATCTGCTCGAGTGCTCCGCTCATCATCCCGCCTTTGGCATTGCGCTCCTTGATACATTCGCGGATGATAAGCCTCATGTTTCGCTGTTTCTCTTGCGTCCTATTGTTGCTTGCTTTGCTCACCGCACCCGCCTTGGCCGAGAAGGGCAAGCTGCGTGAGCGGCTGACCCCCGCCGTGATGGCGATAGTTTATCCTGGCGCTGAACGACTTGGATTGGAGGAAGGCTCGCCGCCCGCGATTGCGGTCTACCAGGGCGACAAGGTCGTCGCATACGTGTTTTCAACACTCGATATTGTCGCCGCAGTAGGCTACTCGGCAACTCCATTTGACGTGATTGGCGGTGTCGATCTGAATGGCCGCATCACCGGGGCCAAGGTGATCGCACACAACGAGCCATATATCCTGAACGACCAAAGGCGTGAACAGCTGCTCGACACCTTTCTGGCCCGTGAGGCCAGCCGTCCGGTGCGTGGTGGAAGCAGTGGCATGTTGGCCCCTGACTTCGTCGCCGGTGCGACGGTCAGCGCGCGCGCCATGCGCGCTGCGTTGACGGAGACCGCGAGACTCGTGCTGCGCACGCGCAGCCCACGCGAAGCGGTGACCGTTCCAACCCTCGACGCTGAGAGCTTCAACCTCACGTCCTGGCAGGAGCTATTCGCTGCCGGCGCGATGGTGCGCCGACGAGTGACCTCTGGCGAGGTTGCGGCGGCGCTCGTCAAGGCGGGAATCTCTGCTGCCGCGCTCGACGTGCCGCTCGGCAAGCCCGATGATCTCTACGTCGAGTTCATGACTGGGCTGTTCACACCACGCTCCATCGGCGGCAGCCTGGTTGGCCTCCAGAACTTCGAGGAATACAAGCAACGGATGCCGGTCGGCGGATGGGCAATCATCGTCGCCTCGAATGGGCCATACGACTTTCTAGGCACCAAATATTTCCGGGAGGCGGAGGGCCGGCGCTTCGATCGCCTGCGGGTGGTACAGGGTAGGCAGACGTTTGACTTCGTGCAGGCCGACTTCCAGCGGATCGGAACTGGCCGTGGCGAGGGCATACGGGGGCAGCAGGATGCGGGACTTTTTGCGTTGGCGGCAAACTCCGGCTTCGACCCGGTCCAGCCGTGGCGCCTCGAACTTCTGGTGAACGGCAGTGGTTCGGTTTCGATTCCTTTCGGTCTCGACTACAAGATACCGGAGGCACATGTTCTGACGCCGGATCAGCCGCCGGTTGCTGCGTGGATCGAGGCATGGCGCGATAGCCGCCTGAACGTTGCGTTGCTCGCCCTGCTGCTGTCGGTCCTGACGCTCATTTTCATCTTCCAGGCGACCCTGTCGCGTTCCCGCCTTGCGCACCGACTGGTGCGCAACGGATTTCTGGCAATCGTCGTACTTTGGCTCGGCTGGACTGCCGGAGCGCAGCTGTCGATCGTCAACGTCATCAACTATATCCGAGGACCGTTCGCCGCCGTCGATATCGGCTTCTATCTCGCTGAGCCACTCATCATCATCGTGGCGGTTTACACGCTGCTTTCAGTGTTGCTGATCGGGCGCGGGGTGTTTTGCGGCTGGCTGTGTCCGTTCGGAGCCCTGCAGGAGCTGCTTGGCCAGATCTCTCGCTGGCTCGGCGTGCCGCAATGGAGCCCGTCCCCTGCGCTTGAAAGGCGCCTCTGGCTCGGCAAGTACGTGGCCGCGGCGGCGGTGCTGGTGCTGGTGCTGACGTCGCTTGACCCAACGGGCGCCAGCACCGAGATCGAGCCTTTCAAGACTGCGATCACCTCGAAATTCACGCGCGCCTGGCCCTATGTGCTCTATGCCGGTGCGTTGCTGGCCTTCGGTCTGTTCTCCGAGCGCGCCTATTGCCGCTTCCTCTGCCCGCTCGGTGGCCTGCTCGCCTTTCTCGATCGCCTGCACCTCATCAACCTGCTCAAGCGCCGTCCCGAATGTGGCAATCCCTGCCACCTCTGCGAGCGGTCGTGCCCGGTGCGCGCCATCGAGCCAACCGGCAAGATCGTGACGGCGGAATGCTTCCAGTGCCTCGATTGCCAGGTCGAGTATTACGACGATGCGCGATGCCCGCCGCTCGCGCGCGCCGCCAAGTTACGTGGCGGCGTAGCGCCTGCTGCCGTCACGGTTGAAAATGCCTGACGGAAAACGCCTGACACCCGCGTTGGGGCGCTTGGATCGCGCGCTGCGGCCACTGACACGCCGTCGAGCCTTGCGCGTGACGGCGGCGATGGCCGGCTTGCCGTTGATGATCGCAGCGGTGCGCGCCACTGCACCGAAAGCCCAATTTCACACCTGGCAAGGTGACGTGCTCGGGGCGTGGTCAGAGCTTGCCCTTTGGCATAACGACGCCAGGTTTGCACGACGGGCTATCCTGCTCGTGCAACGTGAGATCGCGCGCTTCGATCGGATTTTCAGCCTCTATCGACCAGACAGCGAAATCTCGCAGCTCAACGCAGCCGGCAAACTGATCAAACCATCACCAGAGCTGCGTGCAGTCATCGAGGCAAGCCAACGCCTCGGAGTCTTGAGCGCCGGCGCGTTCGATATTTCTGTTCAACCTTTGTGGAGGCTGCACGAGGCGCATTTCTGGTCACGCACCGAGGTCCAGGCCAACATCGCGGCACGAGCGCACGACCTTGCGTGCGCACTGGTGGACTTTCGCCAGATCGACTGCAGCGCGGCCGCTATCGGCTTTGCGCGTCCCGGAATGGCGATCACGCTCAACGGCATCGCCCAAGGCTATGTAACCGACGCCATCGCTGACCTTTTGCGCAACGAAGGCTTCGAGACCGCCGTCGCCGACCTGGGCGAGCTTCGCGCCCTCGGTCGTCACCCGGAAGGGCGCCCGTGGAAACTCGGAATCCGCGGCGGTATGGCGCCGGATGGAGAAGGTCGCATCGTCGAGCTTGAAGACATGGCTCTCGCGGTGTCCGGCGGCTACGGCACGACATTCGAGCCGAGCGGCAACTTTCATCACATTTTCGATCCACGCACTGGCGCAAGTGCCAAAAGTCTCGTCGATGTCGCGGTCATCAGTCCGAGCGCGACAACAGCAGATGGGCTGGCGACCGCCATCTGTGTGGCGGGCGAAAAGCTTGCACCGATGCTGCTCGCTGCATATCCGCGGACATCGGCGATACTGACCCGGCTCGACGGGACGTCTGTTGTAGTTCACGCAACGTCTAGCACGGTCGCGGGTTAGCGGGGCGAACTTCGCATTCGCTTCTTGGCAGTTTGAGAATCTGCCGAAAGCCATATTACGCCGACGCGCCAGCCCGCAGATGCTCGACCAGCTGGCGCGCATAGGGCGGCAGCTCGCCGAAGCTGCGGATGCAGATGGTGAGCTCGCGCACCGCCCAGGGGTCGGTCAGCGCGACGATCGCGATCGCCATGGTGCGCGCGACCCGGCGCGCCGTGCGTCTCCGGCACGATGCCGATGCCGACGTTGCACTCGACCAGCCGGCAGACCGCGTCGAAGCTGCGCAGCTGCACGCGCAGCCGCAGCGGCTGCCCGATCGGGCGCCGCCTTGTCGGCGAGGAAGCGCTGCAGCGCGCTCGCCCGGTCGAGCCCGACGAAATCGTGGTCGAGCACCTGCGCGAACGCGATCTTGGCGCGCTTGGCGAGCGGATGCTCGCGCGCCACCACCAGCACGAAGCGGTCGCTGGCGGAACGGATAGGTCTCGAGCGCGCTCATGTCGACCGTGCCGGCGACGATGCCGATGATCGGCGACGCCTTCGGCGATCAGGCCGACGATCTCGTCGCTCAGCCGCTCCTCGAGGTCGACGCTGACATGCGGATGCGCGGCGAGGAACGAGCTCAGCGCCTCGGGCAGAAACTCGGTGAGCGCATTGGTGTTGGACAGCACCCTGATCTGGCCGGCGAGCCCGCCCGCATAGGCGCCGAGGTCCTCGCGCAGGCGCTCGGTCTGCCGCAGGATGGCGCGCGCATGCTGCAGCAGCGTGCGGCCGGCCTGGGTCGGCGTGACGCCCTGGCGGCCGCGCACCAGCAGCGCGGCGCCGAGCGCCTCCTCCATGTTGCGGATGCGGGTCGAGGCGGCGGCCAGCGCCAGATGCGCGCGCTCGGCGCCATGCGTGATGCTGCCCGCCTCGACGACATGGCGGAACAGGCTGAGATCGGCGAGATCGAAGTGCATGGCGGCACCCTTCGTATTTTACGAAGGCAGATTACGCGAAATCGCTGATTGTGCCTACATACTTTAGCATCTATACTTCGTCTAATGCGAAGCACCAAGGCCCTTCCCACCATCCGCGCGATGGCCGGCAGGTCGCCACTCGCAGCGCAGCCTAATCCACAGCCGATTAGGGCAGATCGGAGTTATGCGGATGGGTATCTCGATAGGCTTACGCGATAAAGGCGCGAGCCGGGAGGACGACAATGGCCGGTAGCAAGGCCCCCACGCGGCCGCTGTCGCCGCACCTGCAGATCTATCGCTGGCCGCTGCCGATGATGATGTCGATCCTGCATCGCATCACCGGCGCCGGCCTGTATGTCGGCACGCTCCTGATGGCCTGGTGGCTGATCGCGGCGGCCTCGGGCCCGAACGCCTATGCCACCTTCGGCGCCTTCATCAATTCGTGGATCGGGCGGCTCATCCTGTTCGGCTACACCTGGGCGCTGCTCCATCACATGCTGGGCGGCATCCGCCACCTGATCTGGGACACCGGCCACGGCTTCAGCCAGAGCGAGCGCGAGTGGCTGTCGCTCGCGACCGTCGTCGGCTCGGTCGGCTTGACCGTCCTGCTCTGGGTGATCGGCTATCTTTCGATCGGAGGCAGCGCGATGACGCGAGCAGCTGCGCACGCCGCTTGCGCGCGTGCGCGGCCTCGGCTCGGCCAAGACCGGCACCGAGCATTTCTGGCAGCAGCGCCTGACCGCGGTCGCCAACGTGCCGCTCACCATCGCGTTCGTCCTGATCGTGGTCGTCGCTGCTCGGACGCAACCACGCCGCCGCGCAGCAGATTCTCGGCTCGCCGCTGGTCGCGATCGTCATGCTGCTGTTCATCGGCTCGATCACCTATCACATGCGCATCGGCATGCAGGTGATCATCGAGGACTACGTGCACGATGAGATCGCGAAGCTCGCGCTCATCATGCTCAACACGTTCTTCGCGGTCGCGGTCGCGCTGGCCTGCGCCTACGCGATCCTCAAGCTGTCGTTCGGAGTTTGAGCATGGCCGCCAACGGATCGAACGGCGGCGCACCGGCGATCAACGGCCGCGCCTATCCGATCGAGGATCATACCTACGACGTCGTGGTGGTCGGCGCCGGCGGCTCGGGCCTGCGCGCCGTCGTCGGCTGCAGCGAGGCCGGCCTCAAGACCGCCTGCATCACCAAGGTGTTTCCGACCCGCTCGCACACGGTCGCGGCGCAGGGCGGCATCGCGGCCTCGCTCGGCAACATGGGCGAGGACGACTGGCGCTGGCACATGTACGACACCGTCAAGGGCTCCGACTGGCTCGGCGACCAGGACGCGATCGAATATCTGTGCCGCAACGCGCCGGCCGCGGTCTACGAGCTCGAGCACTGGGGCCTGCCGTTCTCGCGCCGCGAGGACGGCAAGATCTATCAGCGCCCGTTCGGCGGCATGACCACGCATTACGGCAAGGGCACCGCGCAGCGCACCTGCGCGGCCGCCGACCGCACCGGCCACGCCATGCTGCACACGATGTACGGCCAGGCGCTGCGGCATTCGGCCGAGTTCTTCATCGAGTATTTCGCCATCGACCTGATCATGGACGAGGAAGGCCGCTGCCGCGGCGTGGTCGCGCTGAGGCTCGACGACGGCACGCATCCACCGCTTCCGCGCCCACATGACGATCCTCGCCACCGGCGGCTACGGGCGCGCCTATTTCTCCTGCACCTCGGCGCACACCTGCACCGGCGACGGCAACGCCATGGTGCTGCGCGCCGGCCTGCCGCTGCAGGACATGGAGTTCGTGCAGTTCCATCCGACCGGCATCTACGGCGCCGGCTGCCTGATCACCGAAGGCGCGCGCGGCGAAGGCGCCTATCTCGTCAACGGCGAAGGCGAGCGCTTCATGGAGCGCTATGCGCCGTCCGCCAAGGACCTCGCCTCGCGCGACGTCGTCTCGCGCGCCATGACCATCGAGATCCGCGAAGGCCGCGGCGTCGGCAAGCTCAAGGACCACATCCACCTGCACCTCGACCATCTCGATCCGACGGTGCTGCCCGAGCGGCTGCCCGGCATCTCGGAATCGGCGCGCATCTTCGCCGGCGTCGACGTGACGCGCGAGCCGATCCCGATCGTGCCGACCGTGCACTACAACATGGGCGGCATCGCGACCAACTATCACGGCGAGGTGCTGACCAAGAAGGACGGCAACGACGACCACGTCGTGCCGGGCCTGATGGCGCTCGGCGAGGCGGCCTGCGTGTCGGTGCACGGCGCCAACCGGCTCGGCTCGAACTCGCTGATCGACCTCGTGGTGTTCGGCCGCGCCGCCGCGATGCGCTGCGCCGAGCTGCTCACCCCGACGACAAGCATCCGGACCTGCCGAAGGATTCGGCCGATCTCGCGCTCTCGCGCCTCGACAAGTTCCGCAATGCGGCAGGCACGACCGGAACGGCGCAGATGCGCCTGAAGATGCAGAAGGTGATGCAGAGCAATTGCGCGGTGTTCCGCACCGGCGAGGTGCTGGAGGAAGGCATGAAGCTGATCCACGAGGTGCTGGGCGGCGTGCCCGACATCAGGGTCACCGACCGCTCGCTGATCTGGAACTCCGACCTGGTCGAGACGCTCGAGTTCGACAACCTGATCGCGCAGGCGGTCGTCACCATGGACGCCGCCGCCAACCGCACCGAAAGCCGCGGCGCGCATGCGCGCGAGGATTTCCCCGATCGCGACGACAAGAACTGGATGAAGCACACGCTCGCCTGGCTCGACGCCGAAGGGCAAGGTGACGATCGACTACCGGCCGGTGCACACCTACACGCTGACCAACGACGTCGCCTACATCGAGCCGAAGGCGCGGGTGTACTAGCTCGGCTCCACGCTTTCCAATCGTCCCAAAGGCGCACAGCGACCATGGTCCAGCTCACCCTCCCGAAGAACTCCCGCGTCACCGAAGGCAAGACCTGGCCGCGCCCGGCGGCGCGCGCGAGGTGCGCGAATATCGCATCTATCGCTGGAACCCGGACGACGGCGAGAATCCGCGCATCGACACCTATTATGTCGACATCGACGACTGCGGGCCGATGGTTCTCGACGCGCTGATCTGGATCAAGAACAAGATCGATCCGACGCTGACCTTCCGCCGCTCCTGCCGCGAAGGCGTGTGCGGCTCCTGCGCCATGAACATCGACGGCGCGCAACACGCTCGCCTGCACCAAGGACATGGACGACATCAACGGCGCCGTGAAGGTCTATCCGCTGCCGCACCAGCCGGTGGTGAAGGACCTGGTGCCCGACCTCACCAATTTCTACGCGCAATACGCCTCGATCGAGCCGTGGCTGCAGACCGCCTCGCCGACGCCCGAGAAGGAATGGCAGCAGAGCCATGAGGACCGCGCCAAGCTCGACGGGCTCTACGAGTGCATCCTGTGCGCCTGCTGCTCGACCTCGTGCCCGAGCTACTGGTGGAACAGCGACCGCTTCCTCGGGCCGGCCGCGCTGCTGCAGGCCGAGCGCTGGCTCGTCGACAGCCGCGACGAGGCGACCGGCGAGCGGCTCGACAATCTCGAAGACCCGTTCCGGCTCTATCGCTGCCACACCATCATGAACTGCGCCAAGGCCTGCCCGAAGCATCTCAATCCCGGCGAAGGCGATCGCCGAGATCAAGAAGATGATGGTCGAGCGGCAGGTGTAGTCGGCGCAGATGAGTTGGCCGCCATAGAGCGGCCATCGCGCTTGGCGAGGGTGCCTTCGACGTCAATTGTGAAGGAGGCCCCGATGATCGATCACATGGGCTTGCCGGTCTGCGACTACGCGCGCTCCAAGGCGTTCTACCTCGAGGCGCTTGCCCCGCTTGGTTATGGGATCGTCATGGAGGTCACGCCGGAGCAGAGCGGCGGCGAAAGCTATGTCGGCTTTGGCAATGATCGAAAGCCCTACTTCTGGATCGCGCCCAGCGACGGGGCGCAGAGCCGCATCCACGTTGCCTTCGCGGCGAAGGACCGCGCCGCGGTCGATGCCTTCTATCGTGCGGCGCTTGCGGCCGGCGGCAAGGACAATGGTGGGCCGGGCCTGCGGGCGCACTATCACCCGAACTACTACGGCGCCTTCGTGCTCGACCCGGATGGTCACAACGTCGAGGCTGTCTGCCACATGCCGGCGTGAGGTCTGCGCCTCATCGCCAATGCCGAGCGAAGCCTACACGCTGATCTATCGGGCGCTGCGCCGGCGCGAGCAGCTGACGTTTTCCTATCAATGGCTGCCACGTGAGTGCTGCCCGGTGATCCTCGGCTACGCGGCGGACGGACGCGAGGTGCTGTTCGCCTATCAGTTTGCAGGATCGACCAGCGGGAAATCGAAGCTGCCGCAATGGCGCTGCTTCTATCTCCAGAACATCCGCGATCTCCGGTCGCGACTGGGAGCCTGGCTGGAAGGCACGAGCCACACGCAGGCGCAGAACTGCGTTCATTTTGTCGATGTGGACGTCAATGTGCCGGAAAGCTTGATGCGGGACCTGCCACTGGCGTTCGGAGCGAAAGCACTGCGACCACCGCGCCGCGACTGATCGACCCTATTTGTTAGCCGGGCATCTCAATCTGTCGTCCCCGCGCAGGCGCATAGGAAGCCCGTGTGTCCCGGGCGCAGCGCAGCGCGGCCTCGGCATTTGGGGCGGGCAGAGCGTAGGAGCCGCGGTGCGTTGCAGACCCGGGATCGTTCCAGTCTGCGGCGGTCCCGGATCAGCGGTGCACCACGAGCGCAATCCTGCTCGGAGGACTTAACCTCGACGGCTTTCGTGCGCTCGCGCTGCACCGCGTCCGGGACACATGCCTCTATGTTAGCGCCTATGCGCGAAAGCTGGGACGACGACGACAACAGCGACTGCCTCGACCCCAATAATGGTCGTCCTATTTCTTCTGTCCGATCTTCTTGTGCCGTTGCGCGAGCGTGCGCAGCCGCAGCGCGTTGAGCTTGATGAAGCCCGCGGCGTCGCGATGGTCGTAGGCGACCGTGCCTTCCTCGAACGTCACCAGGTCCTGGTCGTAGAGCGAATACGGGCTCTCGCGGCCGATCACGGTGACAGAGCCCTTGTAGAGCTTCAGCCGTCACCGCGCCGGTGACGAATTCCTGGCTCTTGTCGATCGCGGCCTGCAGCATCTCGCGCTCGGGCGTGAACCAGAAGCCGTTGTAGATCAGCTCGGCGTATTTCGGCATCAGCTCGTCCTTGAGATGGCCGGCGCCGCGATCGAGCGTGATCTGCTCGATGCCGCGATGCGCGGCATAGCAGGATGGTGCCGCCCGGCGTCTCGTACATGCCGCGCGACTTCATGCCGACGAAGCGGTTCTCGACCAGATCGAGCCGGCCGATGCCGTTCTGCGCGGCCGAGCTCGTTGAGCTGCGGCGAGCAGCTGCGCCGGCGAGAGCGCCTTGCCGTCGAGCGCGACCGCGTCGCCGCGCTCGAAATCGACCGTGATCACGGTCGGCTTGTCGGGCGCGCTCTCGGGATCGACCGTGCGCGAATAGACGTAGTCGGGCACCTCCTGCGCCGGATCCTCCAGCACCTTGCCCTCCGAGGAGGCGTGCAGGAGGTTGGCGTCGACCGAGAACGGCGCTTCGCCGCGTTTGTCCTTGGCGATCGGGATCTGGTGCTGCTCGGCGAACGCGATCAGCGCCTCGCGCGAGCGGAAATCCCATTCGCGCCAGGGCGCGATCACCGTGACGTCGGGCTTGAGCGCATAATAGGTGAGCTCGAAGCGCACCTGATCGTTGCCCTTGCCGGTCGCGCCGTGCGCCACCGCGTCGGCGCCGACCTTCTCGGCGATCTCGATCTGCTTCTTGGCGATCAGCGGGCGCGCGATCGAGGTGCCGAGCAGATACTGGCCCTCGTAGAGCGCGTTGGCGCGGAACATCGGGAAGACGTAGTCGCGCACGAACTCCTCGCGCAGATCCTCGATGAAGATGTTCTCCGGCTTGATGCCGAGCAGCAGCGCCTTGTTGCGCGCCGGCTCGAGCTCCTCGCCCTGGCCGAGGTCGGCCGTGAAGGTGACGACCTCGCAGCCATAGGTGGTCTGCAGCCATTTGAGGATGATCGAGGTGTCGAGCCCGCCCGAATAGGCGAGCACGACTTTCTTGACGTCTTTGGGCATGCCCTGTCCCTGCTCGAAAGGCCGCTCGTTGGCGGCCAAAGTCGCGCGGACTATAGGGGGAATGCCCTTGCGTGCAAGCGGTGTCCCGCTCGGCTATTGCGTCGTGGTCGGAACGAGCTTGATGGTGTCGTAAAGCGCGAAGGCGTCCTGCTCGTGGCCCTGACTGCAGGCCTTGCGGGCACGCATCATGGTAAAGAAGGCCTGCGCCAGCATGTCGCCTGCAATGTCCTGCGCTTCGCCGTGGCGCTCAATGAGCATGACATATTGGAGGTCGCGCTCCGCGCAAGCGCGCGACGTCAGATTGGGCCGCGCGGCATCTCCCGCAAGCGCACCGAAGGTCGAAGCGATCAAAGCAGCCACGGACAATGCAGAGGCCAAATTCAAATGCCGCATGGAATCCTCCTTTATGGATGTGCACTTCTTAAATCCATCGCGCGCCCGGTAAATCCACCGATTGGTGGAGGGCGTGCAAACAAGCGCGTACCGCACTCAACAGAAAAGCCAAATTCAATCAGAGATTTACGATATCTCAGGTAGCTGAATGCGGGGTCCCAGGACTGAAGTATGGGCCCTTCAAATGCCGCGATAATTGCGCTCTGATGGGGGTATGCGCAGCCTTGTTCTCGCCGCCATGCTCGTGGCAACCGCTTCGCCGGTGCTCGCCGCGACTTGCGGTGGTGACTTCGACACCTTCATCGCGGCGTTCTCGCGCGAAGCGGCCGCAGAACGGATTTCTCAGCGCACCCTTTCCTCGGCATTCGAAGGCCTCACTCCCGACCCGCAGGTGATCGCGCTTGACCGACGGCAGGGCGTATTCCGGCAGAGCTTCGAGCAGTTCGCATTGCCACGCATCAATTCGCGTCTCGCCAAGGCGCAGCGCCTCCTTGCGCAGCATGCCGACCTGCTGGCGCGCATCGAGCAGCGCTTCGGCGTCCCGGGTCCGATCCTGATCGCGATCTGGGGGCTCGAGACCGATTTCGGCGTCGGCATCGGCAAGCAGCCGGTCATTCGCGCGGTCGCCACACTGGCGCACGACTGCCGCCGCTCCGAGATGTTCCAAGGCGAGCTGATGGCGGCGCTGACCATCGTGGAGCGCGGCGATCTCAGCGTCGCCGAGATGCGCGGCGCCTGGGCGGGCGAGCTCGGGCAAACCCAGTTCCTGCCGAGCTCCTATGTCAAGTTCGCGGTCGACTTTGACGGTAACGGGCGCCGCGACCTCATTCGCAGCGTGCCCGACGCACTCGCGTCGACCGCCAACTATCTCAAAGGCTATGGCTGGGAGCGCGGGCAGCCGTGGGACGAGGGCACGCACAATTTCTCGGTGCTGAAAGCCTGGAACAAGGCCGAGGTTTATCAAAAGACCATCGCGCTGTTTGCCACGCGGCTTGCGCAGTCGCGCTGATGCGACCGATCGGATCGCACGTTGTCCCGCCGCACCGACATTGAAAGCGCGCTCAGACGGCTCGCCCCACGAATTCTCGACCATGAGTTCGGCGCGGTGATCGACCATGCGCTCGACAGTCGCGGCCTGCGCCAAGCCGCGCCCGAGGAAGCTGCCTGGCTCTCGCTCGTCGCCTATGTGCGGCACGTGTTCACGGACTATGACGGCCTGCGCGATCAGGGCTACGACGAGGACAGTGCGCGCTTCTTTATCGCCGAGGAGATCGAAGCCGTCCTCAAGCGCTGGGGCGTGCAGCGGCGGCTCGCGTCAGAGGATTGACCCGCGCGTTGGTTTCGTTTTGCCAAAATGCTCCACGCGTTCGCTTCGTCGCCGCGAAAACGAGGACGCAGCTCACATAATCACTATTTCACTGATTGTGAACCATCTTTCCGCCAGCGCAACAGCAGTCCGTGCATGACCCAGATCAGCAGGAACATGAAGACGCCCGCGAATACCACATCACTGAAAAAGTGGCCGCCGCCGCCGGCGCGCACGAGACCGATCGCAGCGCCGAACGCGAGGGCAGCCCCATAGGCGAGCGCGCGCCATTGCGGCGGAGTGAGCGCGGCCGGCGCCAACGTCCAGAACGCACCCGAGGGCTCGCCCGCAATGAACGAGCAGTTCTTCGGACAAGGTCCGCGCGGATCCCACCACGGCAGGAATTTGAGCGGGCCGCCGAACTCGGTCACCTCGATCGGGCGCGGGCGGCCCCAATTGTCCTTGAGAATGGTGTTAGCCAGGAGGCCCGGTCCGAGCGCCAACGTGAGCAGCATCAGAAGCGCGTGGCGCGGCGGCATCAGCGTCGTCTTGTGCGGCCGCACGATCTTGCCGAGCAACGCGACGGCGGCCGGCGCCACGATCAGCGCAATCAGCCACGAGGCCGTGTTACGCACCAGAACCCACCCGCGACCACCCACGGCCCAGCCGGTCGCTGGATCGTAGAACGGCGAAACCAGATCCAGATCAAGCTGCGGATAGAGCCCGAAGGCGAGACCAGCCACCACTGCAATCGCCAGCGCGATCAGAAGCCCGGTCTGGTTCATTGGCCTACCGCTCTCTGCCGGGCACAAGCGGGTGCGTCTTCGCACCTGCAGTCATGGCCTTGAGCCTCGGCCAATGGGCCATGCGACGCTCTCGTCATTCACTCGGCGGGGGTCGGGAACTGCGGGCGGCGCACCCGTGGGGCATCGGGGACAAGACCAGCGCTGCGGCCAGCGATCAGCCAATAGACCAGGCCCGCCGCAAGGCCGGCCGCCAGCACGGCGGGCGGCTGACCGTGGAATTCGAATGGCCGGCCAGGATCCACCATGGAGGCGCGGCCGACCCAGATCGACACCACACCATTGAGGACATGGAACACCAGCGAGCGCACAGCCAGCGCCTCGGAGATCGTGATGCCGATGACGGCCGGGAGCAGCATCGGGAAGGTTGCGGCGGAGCCGACCAGAAGCATCGCGAGCCCGACCATGACAGCGACGATGTCGCCACTCGTCATGGCGTCCCCGCCAATGACCGACAGAAACACCTTCCAATTGGCAAGAAACGCCACCAGCGTTGCGGTGCAGCCCGCGAGCACGGCGCCGAGCGGTACCAAAAGAAGGCGAACGAGCAGATGATTGATACTCATCGTCGACACAACCTAAGACTTGTAGCCGTCCCCCGATGCGTCCCACGGCTGCTGGCGCCGCCGGTTTCTTCGGGGCGCTGGTTGTAAGCCATTTTCGGGCAAGAGGCGAGCAGCCTCGCATAGCAGAAAGACAGCTCATGCGTCCGGCCAGAGCTATGTGAACATGCGGCTAGTGTCCCAATTCCGAAGTTCGCATCATTTCGCGGCACCCTCGTTTGCGAACTTCGGAATCGAAGGACACTAGCAACTTATTGATCTAGTGTGGCTTTGGTTCAGAAGTCCGCATCTCGGACTCGCGGCAAGAATGGCGCGGACTTCTGAACCGCCACACTAGCGAGGTTACGTCCTCAATCCGTCATCGCCATGGCACGCAGCGCCATGCGCTCGCGCGCGGAAAGCTTCTCGGTCGCGCTCTTGAGCTGGCCGCAGGCGGCGAGGATGTCGCGGCCGCGCGGGCGTGCGCACCGGCGACGCATAGCCGGCATTGAATACGATCTCGGAGAATTTCTCGATCTGCTCCCAGTCGGAGCATTCGTAGCGCGTGCCGGGCCACGGGTTGAACGGAATGAGATTGATCTTGGCCGGGATGCCCTTGAGCAGCCGCACCAGCTCGTTCGCGTCAGCGCGCCTGATCGTTGATGCCCTTGAGCATCACATATTCGAAGGTGATGCGGCGCGCGTTGGAAACGCCCGGATAGTTGCGGCAGGCGTCGAGCAGATCCCTGATCGGATATTTGCGATTGAGCGGCACCAGCTCGTCGCGCAGATCGTCGCGCACGGCGTGCAGCGACACCGCCAGCATGATGCCGATCTCGGTGCCGGCGCGCGCGATCATCGGCACGACGCCCGAGGTCGAGAGCGTGATGCGGCGCTTGGAGATGCTCAGGCCTTCGCCGTCGGACACGACCATGGAGCGCATCGCGGACCGCTTCGAAATTGTAGAGCGGCTCGCCCATGCCCATCATCACGATGTTGGACACAAAGCGATCGCCCTCGGTCGGCAGACCCGGACCGGTAGCGCGCGTTGCGCCCGGCCAGTCGCCCAGCCGGTCGCGCGCGATCATCACCTGGCCGACGATCTCGCCCGGCGTGAGATTGCGCACCAGGCGCTGCGTGCCGGTGTGGCAGAACGAGCAGTTGAGCGTGCAGCCGACCTGGCTCGACAGGCAGAGCGTGCCGCGGTCGGTCTCGGGGATGTAGACGCACTCGACCTCATGCGGCCGCTCGCCCGGCACTTCGCCCGGCAGGCGGAGGAGCCATTTGCGGGTGCCGTCGGCGGAGACCTGCTCGGCCACCACCTCGGGCCGCGCCAGCGTGAAGTGCGCGTCGAGCAGCGCCGTGCAGATCTTTCGACACGTTGGTCATTTGCTCAAAGTCGCGTGGCGCCGCGCACATAGAGCCAATGCCAGATCTGCTGCGCGCGCATCTTGCGCTGCGCCTGCGGCACGCCGATCGTGCCGAGCGCCTCGGCAATCGCAGCGCGCGACAGCCCGACCAGCGAGGGCTTGGCCGGCGGCACATAGCGCTCGAGCGGCGCCTTCTCCACGAAGCCCGCCGGCGCGCTCGGATCGGTATCGGTGGTCAATTCGGTCATCGGCCTGAAGTCAGGTCCCATATCACGACTGTCCTACCATAGATAGGATCGCAGGCGCCGCTTTTGCAGGCCCCGATTGTGCCCAGCAGAAGCTCAAGGCTACACTTCCGTTGCGGCCTCGCGGCTCAAAAGCGACGGCCCAAAAGCCACCAAGAGAGCGAACCAAGGGAGGACACCATGCAACGCAACTCGTGCAGCGCCTCGTGAAGACCGTGTTTGTTGCCGTAACTTGCGCATTCCCGCTCGCCGCCGTCGCGCAGGAGCGCTATCCGACGCTCAATCCGGATCAGCTCAACCCTGAGCAGAAGGCCTATGTCGAGAGCCTGCAGAAGCCGCCGCGCAACAACACCACCGCTCTGAAGAACCCGCCCTTCAAGGTCTATATGCGCAGCCCCGAGCTCGCCTCGAAACTCGAGGCCGTGTCGGACTACGTGCGCTGGGGCACCGGCCAGCCGCCGCGGCTGACCGAGCTCGCGATCATGATCACGGCGCGGCACTGGTCGAGCCAGTGGATCTGGCGCGGCCACTACCGCGCGGCCGTGAAGGGCGGGCTCGATCCGAGCGTCGGCGCCGACATCGCCGCCGGCAGGCGCCCGAGCAAGATGAAGGAGGACGAGACGATCCTCTACAACTACGCGACCGAAATGTATCGCGACAAGGCGGTGTCGGACGCGACCTTCGCGGCAGCGGTCAAGGCCTTCGGCGAGAAGGGCCTGATCGATCTCGTCGCCACCATGGGCTACTACGACACGGTCGCGATGACGCTGATCACCGCCAAGGCGGTCGCGCCGAAGGAAGAGGACGTGCCGCAGCTGGTGGCGCTGTCGAAGTGAGATGCGGCGCGCTCGGCATTTGTTAGTCGCCGTAGGGTGAGCAAAGGCGCCGGCACTGCTGTTCAACAATGGACAGCATGGCGTGCGCCGCGCCCACCAGCGGCAATGCGTCTTGCATCGATGTTGATGGTGGGCACGGCGCACGAGGGCTCTGCAATTTATTGCGATCCAGTGCCATGCGCCTTTGCCCACCCTACGGCTCAGCGCTCGTTCTTACGCCATCACTTCAGCCGCTCGATCAGCGCCATCGCGGCCGCCGGCGCGCGCACCTTGGCGCCCGAGATCATGTAGATGAAGACGTCGCGCTTGCCCTTGCCGCGCGGCGCGGCGGCGAGCAATGTCGGCAGATCGGCCGGCGTGCCGCCTTCGGCCCAGGTCTCGCGCGCGCTTGGCCCAGTCGTCGAGCGCGGCCGGCGCGTAACCGGTCTTCACCTTCTTCGGATGTGCGCTGCAGGCGCGCATAGACGAAGTCGCTGGTCACGTCGGCGATCATCGGATGCTTGTCGGAATCGACCAGCACCGGCTGCGACCGCATGCTTGCGCAGCAGCGCGATGAAGTCCGGCGTCAGGAAGCTTTCGTGCCTGACCTCGACCGCGTGCCGGATCGGGCGTGCCGTCGAGCGCGTGCGGCAGCAGCGCCAGAAACGCCGCGAAGTCGTCGGGGTCGAATGTCTTGGTCGGGCGGCAACTGCCACAGCACCGGCCCGAGCTTGTGCTTGAGCTCAAGCACGCCGCTCGCGAAGAACCGCTCGATCGACGAGCCTGCCTCCGCCAGCACGCGCCGATGGGTGGCGTAGCGCGGACCCTTGAGCGAGAACACGAAATCATCCGGCGTCTCGTCGGCCCAGCGCCGGAAGCTTGCCGGCTTCTGCGTACGCGTAGAACGTGCCGTTGATCTCGATCGAGGTGACGTTGCGGCTCGCGTGCGCAAGCTCGCGCGCCTGCGGCAGCCCCTTGGGATAGAACACGCCACGCCAGGGCTCGAAGACCCAGCCACCGATGCCGACGCGGATCATGCGCAATCCGAACAATCGAGCCGATCTTGCGCGCGACACTTGCACTCCTGATCGCGCGCGTCGAGCGCCTGGGCCAGCCCCTTGAGCGAAAACTGGTCGGTGACTGCTGGTGCCGCGGCCGGAGGTACCCTTGACGGTCAGGTCGGCGCCCTTGCGCATGGCGTCGAGCATGCGCGCCTCTTCGGCGACGTTCTTGATCCAGGCGCCGTCCTTCTGGGTGTACATCGCGAACTTCGCGGTGCCGATCTCGGCGGTCGCGTCCGTGCTTTCCTTGAACGGATAGCCGATGATGACCGACACCTCGTTGCGCACGTTCTCGGCCGGGCGGGTGGAAACGAACAGAAAGGCCGGGTCGCGCTTGCGGCCGGGCGGAGTGGTCGTCGACGATTTCGGCTTCGAGAGCGCAAAGCAGACCTTCTTGCCGCCTGGGCGTCGCCGTGTAGGCGCCCCAGTCGCCATAGGTTCCGAGCAGCGTCGGTTGATCCCCCTGCGCGCGGGCGCCCTCCGGCAAAGCGATGAGAGCGAGCGTCACCGTGGTCCACAGCAGTCCCTTGGCCAGCATTGGCCGCCTCCGTGGTGTTTTTGCTGCGCCCCGCTAAGACGCGGATTATGCAGCGAATTCGGCAATGTGAAGGCGGCCCTATACCGCATCACACACCTGCCGTTGGCGTAAAGCCGCATTCGCCTTATAGGCGAGGTCACTGCGGCGATGGAAGGCATGTGGATAACCCGGTAAGGGCTCCTGCCCGAACCATCTCGGCAACCTGCGCGATCACGCTGTCCCAGTCACCCGGCCTTCGGTTGCCGGAATAGCCGCATGGTCGGGTACCAGGGCGTATCGTCGCGCTCGAGCATCCAGCGCCAGTCGGGCCAGAACGGCACCAGCACCCAGGTCGGCCGGCCGAGCGCGCCGGCCAGATGCGCCACCGAGGTGTCGACCGTGATGACGAGATCGGCGAGCGTCACCACGGCGGCGGTGTCGTCGAAGTCGGCGAGCTCATCGCCGACATGCGTCAGCGCGGCATGCCGCGTCAGCTCCTCGGCATCGGCGGCGCGCAAGCTCGCGCTGGATGCTGACGAAGCTCGCGTCGAGCGCAAGCAGCGGCGCCAGCTGCGCGCAGCGCAGCGAGCGATTGCGGTCGTTGACGTGATCGGCGCTGCCCGCCCAGGCCACGCGCGATGCGCGGCTGCGGCAGGCGCTCGATGCGCTCGCGCCACTTGGCGATGTGCGCCTCGCTCGCCCGCAGATACGGAACGTCAGCCGGAATGCTCGATACTTCGGTGCGCAGCGCGCGCGGCAGGCTGCCCGACCGGACAATAGACATCGAAATCCGGCAGCGCATCGCCGCGCGCCACGACGGTAGTGACGCCCTCGAGCCGTGCACAGAGACTGCAGAGTCGAGGCGGCGCCTCCAGCATTACCGTTGCGCCCGCGCGCGCCAGCAGCGGCACATAGCGCGCGAACTGGATGCAGTCGCCGAGGCCCTGCTCGGCAGCAGCAGGATGCGCTTGCGCGCGAGCGGATATTCGCCGAGCCAGAGTGGCTTGCCGAAGCTGCGGCGGCGCGCCGGCATGCCGCTGCGCTGCCAGCGCCATTCGTATTGCTCGAAGCCGCGACGATAGTCGCCGAGCGTGAGCGCGCGAGCGCGGCGTTGTGGTGCGCATCGGCGTTGCGACTTGTCGAGCGCGATCGCGCGCTCGAAATCCTCAAGCGCCTCGCGCTGCCGATTGAGCGCCTGCAGAGCGACGCCACGGCCGATGATGCGCCTTGACGTAATCGGGCCGCAGCGCGAGCGCGCGATCGAAGGCCGCAATCGCCTCGGCGGCGCGAGCGAGCGCGCTGAGCGCGTTGCCGCGATTGAGGTGAGTCTCCGGCATGCGCGGGCACGGCCGCCAGCACCGCGTCATACTGCGCGAGCGCCTCCTCGAACCGCCCGAGCGCCGCGAGCGCATTGCCGCGATTGGCGAGCGCGCCAGGAAAGCGCGGCGCCAGCGCGAGCGCCGCGTCGAACGCCGCCAGCGCCTCGGCGGGCCGGTCGAGCTTCGAGCAGCACGTTGCCGCGATTGGTGATCGCCTCGACCGAGGTCAGGCATGAGCGCGACCGCCTTGTCGAGGATCGCCAGCGCCTCCGGCGTCGCGGTTGAGCGCCGCGAGCGTCATGCCGAGATTCGACATCACCTGCGCCGACGCCGGATTGAGCTTGAGCGCCTGCTCGAGGTGAGCGCAGGCCGCGCCGGCCTTGCCGCTCTGCAGCTTGATGCACGCCCAGGAGATGCAGCGCGTCGAACCAATTAGGCTGCGCGCGCAGCACGCGGGTGCAGATCTTCTCGGCCTCGTCGAGCTTGCCCTGGCGATAAGAGCGCCGCCGCCTCCTCGACCGCCTGCGCGAGCGCCGCCGGGATTGGCGCGCAGATCCGACTTGGCCATGGCGGCGTGCGTATCAGTCGACGTCGCGAGGCCGCGCGCCAGCGCCTGCCGCGCCGCCTCGCGATGCTCGGGCCGGATGTGCGACGGCAACCAGCCGCAGCGCCGCGACCAGCACGGCGGCGTCGTCGCGTATAGCCGAGAAGCGGCAGCATGTCGGGAACGACGATCGAACGGCAGCACGAAATAGGCGAGCGCGCCAAGGAGCGCGGCCTTCACCTGCAGCGGCGTGGTGCGATCGAAGGCGCAGTAATAGGCGGCGAGCAGATCCTCGGCGAACGGCAGCCGAGCCGCCACCCGCTTCGCCTTGCTCCAGAAGCCGCGCCGCACCCGCGCCTCATCGCGCGCGGCCCGTCGCGCAGTGCGCTCGTCGAGCCCTTCCCAGGCAGCGCGTGGTCGACGCATGTCGCGTCTCCTGCAACACGCAGGTCGCTGCCTTCTGCTCGTCCGCGAGCGGACCAGTACCCTGACGCTGCCGCGAAGACGGAGACCTTGGCGGGCCTGCCAATCCCGCCAAATGGCCATCGCGGCGCGTGGACGCAAGGCAGCGTCAGCTCCAGCAGCCGGTTCATTGCCTGGGCGAGCTTCACGTCGAGCTCGGTCAGGCCGCCGGCATCGTGGGTCGAGAGCGTCACCGTCGACGGTCTTGTAGACGTTGAACCATTCCGGATGGTGGTCGAGCTTCTCGGCGACGAGCGCCGCGCGCGTCATGAAGCCGAAGGCCTCGTTGAAGTCCTTGAAACACGAATTTCCTGGTGATGGCATCGCGGTCCTTGACCTCGCTCCAGCCGGCGAGCTTGGCGAGCGCCGCCTTGCGGGCATCGCCGGTCAGTTTCTGGGCCATCGTTCGCACTCCAGTCTTGTTTGCACGATCATGTTGACACGGCTCAATGTGGGAGAGCCACTCGCAATACCAAGGTTAAGTGACTACCTGATCCGACGTAGACCCGCCAACGCGAGGTTTCCCATGTCCTGGTCGCTCAATATTGGCTCGATCGCCGGCACGCAGGTACGGGTGCACATTACCTTCCTGCTGTTCCTGGGCTGGATCTTCGCCGCCAGCTGGGTGTCGGAGGGGCCGCAGGCGGCCTGGTCCGGCCTCGCCTTCATGGTGCTCCTGTTCGCCTGTGTGCTTGCGCATGAGTTCGGGCATATCTTCACGGCGCGGGCCTTTGGAGTTGCGACGCCGGACGTCACGCTGCTGCCGATCGGCGGGCTGGCCCGGCTCGAGCGCATTCCGGAAAAGCCGCAAGAGGAATTCCTGATCGCGATCGCGGGCCCGCTGGTCAATGTCGCGATCGCCTTCGGCCTCGTTCTCATCGCCGGCGCCCATCTCAAGATGGCCGATCTCGCCACGGTCGAAAGCACCAGGGTCTCGCTCGTCGATCGCCTCGCGGCGGTGAACCTGTTCCTCGCCCTGTTCAACATGATCCCGGCGTTCCCGATGGACGGCGGGCGCGTGCTGCGGGCGCTGCTCGCCACGAAGCTCGGCTTCGTGCGCGCGACTGAAGTGGCCGCCTTCATCGGCCAGGGTTTCGCCTTCGCGCTCGGCTTTGCCGGCCTGTTCGGCAATCCGATCCTGATCTTCATCGGCATCTTCGTCTATCTCGCAGCCTCCGGCGAGGCGCACAGCGTGGCGATGCGCGCGATGTCACAGGGCGTGCCGGTCGGCACCGCCATGATGACGCAGTTTGCAACGCTGGCGCCGGAGGCGGATGTCGAGGAGGCGGTGCAGACGTTGCTGCAAACCAGCCAGAGCGAGTTTCCGGTGGTCGACGGCAACGGCGCGCCGGTGGGACTGTTGGGGCGTAACGACATCATCCGGGCACTGAAGGAGCGCGGTCCCAACGCCAAGGTCGTGGACGCGATGACGAGCCCGTTGCCGACCATCGGGCACCGCCGCTGCCTCGACGAGGCGCTGCGGTTACTGATGGAGAAGTCGGCACCTGCCGTCGCGGTCGTGGATTCCGGCGGCCGGCTTGTGGGCCTCGTCACATCGGAGACACTTGGCGAGATGATGATGCTGCAGCAGGCACTGCCCAAGGGCGTGAGCTTCGGTCCGTGGAGCCGTCCGGCGAACCCGTGAGGCGCGCTGGCGATTTTTGTCACCTGCATCCAATTTGGCTTCGTCGCGCAAAAAGCGTTACCGCACAATGCGCTATGCCTTGTCGCCTGACGCGCTTGTCACGTTCTTCTCGCCTCTCTTGGCCACCCGCCGAAAATTTGGCTATGTCACCCGGTAGCGTCGGGGACACTCAGTCATGTCAATCAATCAAACATTGGGCAGGCGCGTGCGACAATTTCTGATCGTAGTTGGCAGTTCGCTCCTTGGCGTCATTCTCGCGTTGTGGCTCGCCATTGTCATTTTTAAGCCCGGCCCGCCCGGCCGGATCGTATTGGCCGCTGGTGGCGGAGGCGGCGCCTACGAGCAGCTTGCCGAGACCTGGAAGCGCGAGCTTGCCCGCTTCGGCGTCAAACTCGAGCTGCGGCCGAATCTCCAGGGTCTGGACGTCCTGCAGGCGCTTGCGGCCGACGACGACAGGATCGACGGCGGAGTGCTGAAAGGCGGCCTCGCCGGCAGTCTGCAGGGTCGCATGGCCACGCCGTCCGAGCGGGATTTGCACGACAGGCAGGTTTCGAAAATCCAATCCATTGGCCGCCTGTTCTACGAGCCGATCTGGATCTTTTATCGAGGACCCAATCTGGTCAGGAGCGTCGGCGAGTTCAAAGGCCGGCGCATCATGGTCGGCACGCCCGAGAGCGGCACACGCCGCATCGCCGCGTTGCTGCTCAAGGCCAACGGCGTAACCGCGGAGAACTCCACCTTCATCGAGCAGGACTTCCCGGCCGATGCCAAGCCTTTGACCGGCGACGGCGCCGATGTCGCCTTTGTGGCACTGCCTCCGGATTCCAAGAAGGTTCAGGACCTTCTGCGCGCGCCCGACATTCTGCTGATGGACTTCTCCGCCGAGGCGGACGCCTATGTGACGCGCTTCCCCTTTCTGTCGAAGCTCGTCATGTCTCGCGGGTCGGTCGAATTTGATCCCGACATCCCTTCGGCCGACATCACCCTTCTGGCCAGCTCTCCTGCCCTCGTGGTGCAAAGGGATCTCCATCCCGCGCTGGTGAGCCTGCTCACCCATGCGGCATCCATCAATCCGAAGCCTGGCTTCGATTCATCCGGCGAGCCAATTCTCTTCTTTCGTGCCGGCCAGTTTCCCCATGGCAACGATTCGGAATACGAAATCGACCCGGATTCCCGCGCCTATTACAAGACCGGCGAGCTGCCTTCGATTCTGCGCGCAGTCGGTCCGCTCAACGCCAGCATGGGCATCCCGTTCTGGGTGACGGCGTTTGCGTTCTCCAACACAACCAAGATCATCCTGCTCGCCATTCCGATCCTGTCGATCGCGATCCCGCTGTCGCGGTTCCTGCCGCTGCTCTACACCTGGATGGTCCGCCAGCGGCTGCTGCGATGGTACGACCGGCTCAAGGAGCTCGAGTTCACGCTCGACCACAGCCCTTCGGCCGAGCAGGTCGCCGAAGTGGATGCGGGATTGAAGCGGATCGACCGCGCAGTGCAGCGTTTGAAGTTGCCGCGGCACTATTCCGACCAGCTCTACAATCTCAGGAGCCACATCGAGCTGGTCGCCCAGAAGCTCACGCCAAAGCCGGCGACGGTTGCGGCCGTGGCAACGCCATTGAGCGGTGCGGCCGACAAGGCTATGGCCGCGGCGCACTCGGCGTCCGATTGAAATACTGCAAGTCGGGCGGCGGCTGATCCTTGCGCGTGGGCATGAGCCTGCCGTCGCCGCTCAGCAGATACGTCTGGTTCTCGATGACGACATAGGGGTTGCCCTCCGTGCAGGTATGGTCAACCCAGAGGACCTCTTTGGTTCGGCGATAGCGCTTGAGCACCGACCACGGGCGCGTCAGCGAATTGTCGATCGTGGTCATCTCGTTGCGCAAGATGCCCGGATCGGCCTTGTCGATGGAGAGACGCTCCTTGATCACCGCCTCGTTGTCGTCGGCCATCGGCATTCCGGTCTGATCCCAGATCTTCGGACCGCGAATGTTGCGCGTCTCGATCTCAAGCAGATCGTAGCGGCCGTCACCGTCGGTGTCGCGCCATTGGCCAATCGAATATCCGAGGAAGGTCGGCTCGTGTTTCGCCGGCCAGGCGCGCCCGTCTGTGTAGATCCGGCGCGGCGCGAAGGTCATCTGGTCGAACAGGATGTGCGTCACCGATCGCGCGATCGCAAACTCCATGTATGAGACCCCGCTCATGGTCCGCGGCATCGTCGATGGGAAACACCGGTAGTTGTTGTCGACGCCAAAGCCGTTGGCCTCGATCTCGCGTTTGTTCGCCTCGTATTTGGCCTGGTATTCGGGCTTGAGCGGCGCCTCCTGGCGGCCGAGCGGCTTGCGACGGATCGTAACGCGGCACGCCTCCGTCCGGCACGCGGCTCCACTGGCCGGACCAGTCGGGAAAGGCCGTCTCATCATGCGCGAGTGCCGGCGCGATCGTCAGCGCCAGCAACACAAGGACGGCTGCGGAAATCGAGATTTGCGTCTGCATCGGAGCTTTTTTCTGGAGTTGCTGCCGCAAACCTAGAGCAGATCTCGATCGGGTTGAACCGGCCGCAAGCATGCACCTGCACGACCGATGCAACGACAGGATGCGCAAAAAGACCCCTAAGGATCGCGACCCGTGCGCCGCTACGCCGACTTGCGCAGCGGCGCTTCAAGCGCGGGCGCGGCTCTGCTGCTGGCGCGCCGAATAGAACGAGGCGTTCTGCTCGCCGCGCAGCGCCTCGCGCGTGAACTCGATCAGGTGGTGGCCGACGAACGCCATCGCGAACGCCATATCGACCTGGCCACGCGCGAGCGCCTGGCGCGCCGCGCGCCAGAACGGCCGCCGGTAGTTCGACTTGATGCCGATGAAGTAGAGAATTCTGAACGCAAAGATTGCCCCGAATTTTACATTCGTCCAGGTCAGCCGGCCGCGAGCGGGCGGGCTGATCCGGTGGACATAGGTCATCTCGACCTGATCGACAAAGCGCGCGAACAGCCGCTCCGGATCATAGGCGCGCGCGATCGCGCGCCGCCACAGCCCGACAACCTCGTCGTAGGGCCGCAGGAACCGCACATTGCTTTCGAGCGCCGGGTCGTCAACGATCCTGTCGGCACGTGCAAGCCGCTCCCAGAGCGGCGTCTTGGGCAGCGCCTGCAAGAGATTGATGGTCAGAATCGGGATGCGCGACAGGTCGATGAAATCGGCGAGCCGTGCCTCGGTGTCAGGCGAATCGGTGTCGAGGCCGAGGATGATGCCGGCAGTCACCTCGAGGCCATAGCGGTTGAGAGTCTCGATCGCCTGCATCATCGGCAGCGCGATGTTCTGCTCCTTGCGCATCGCCTTGAGCGCATCGGTCTCCGGCGTCTCGATGCCGACGAAGATGCCCTTGAAAGACGCCTCGCGCATCAGCGCAAGGATGTCCGTCTGCTTGGCGATGTTGAGCGTCGCCTCGCAGGAGAACTGCAGCGGATAGCCATGCTGCTTCTGCCAGGCGACGAGATGCGGCAACATCTCGCGCGTCGCCTTGCGGTTGCCGATGAAATTGTCGTCGACGAAATAGACCGCGGGCGGATGCGGCTGCGCCCGCATGGCGTCAAGCTCGGCGATGATCTGCTGCGGCGATCTTGAGCCGCGGCTGGCGGCCGTAGAGGCCCGGGATATCGCAGAACTCGCAGCGATAGGGACAGCCGCTCGAGAATTGCAGCGTCAGCATCAGATAGTTGCGCAACGCAATGAGATCGTAAGCCGGAATCGGAAAGTCGGTGAGCGCAAGTCGCTCGTCAGTCTCGAAACGCATCTGCGCGGCGGGCGGCGCCACGCTCTCATCGAGCCGCGCGATCAGGGCGTCGGTGGCATCGCCCAGCTCGCCAATGTGCAGATAGTCGATCTCCGGATACATCTCGGGCGAGGCCGACACCGACGGCCCGCCCAGCGCCGCCACCTTGCCGGCAGCGTGCGCGCGGCGGGCGATGTCGCGAATCTGCGGCGCCTGGATGTGCATGCCGGAGACGAGAACGACATCAGCCCAGGCGAGGTCGGCTGCGCTCGCGGCCTTGATGTTCTCGTCGACAAATCGCACCGGCCATTGCGCCGGCATATAGGCGGCGATGAGGAGAAGCCCCTGCGGCGGCATGAAGGCGCGCACGCCCGGCATCAGCTTGTAGGCATGCGAGAATGTGCCGAACGAGGGCGCATAGGCGGGAAAGACGCAGAGCACGCGCCGGGTGTTGGCGACTGTCACGGACGTTCGCATTGCAGCCTCGCTCCGATTCTGACGGTAGACTGTGTCAGAGAAAGCGCAACTGGCGAATTGGTTCGACCGGAGCAGCATAAACTCTACAACGGCAGCGTAAACTCTATAGAAATCGCGTGAGAATTGCGCCCGTCGCAATTGCGACGCATCGTTGCACTCGGATGGCGGAACCATGGCCTATGCCCCCAATCAACGGCACGTTGACATTGCCTTCTCCTCGGGAAGTCTTCTCCAACACGGCACGCCCTACGAATTTCAGTGTCTTGAGATCGGGCAACTCGTCGTCACATCCGGTGCCTTGGCGGCCTCGGATCCCTTCGTCTTCCCCAATCCTCCGCCGTTCACGCAGTCCATACCCACAGGGCGGTACCCGGTATCGGTCGCGGTCGCCTGTTATGGAACAGGCGACGAACGGGACGAACGTGTGGCGTTCGCGCGGGTCGAGCTGTCCAATTTGCCAGTTGTCTCTTGGACAATGGCATTGACGGAGCGCCAAGACTTATCCGGGCTCGAGCACGATGGCTATTTTGGCTACGGCGTGGACGCCGGCACCGGCTGCTTCATGGACCCGATTGCGGGTCGGCTCCTTGCCGACCGAATGGATCGGGAGGACGAATACTTCAACGTAATCATCGACGGGATGCAAACAACTTACAGAGGTACTCGCTCCTGGTTTGATTGTCGCCCGTCATCCGAGCGCGACGAGAACATCATCTGCTTCTCATCCGGCTGGGGCGACGGATCCTATCCGTCTTTCTTTGGATTCTCTGCCGAAGGCCGCCTGTGCGCGCTGGTCACTGATTTTTTCATTCTGAGCGAAGAAGAGAATTCTGCATAGCTGCGCGCAGCAGCTGGTCCGATCCAACGACTTGTTGTCGCACGTCTGCATCCCGGAATTCTGCACCGCCACACGAGCGACGGGTGAGATTATCATCGGGGCATTGAAAGTTTTCGGAGACCATCCATGAAACCAAACCTGTTTTTGATCGCCATCACGCTGCTCAACGCCGGCATGCTGACCATGTCATTCATTCAAAATCGTTCCGCTGTCCTGACGCCTGCCGGCGACCAAATTCTTCGCGGTCGCGGGCTCCAGATCGTGGATGACTCCGGCAATGTGCGGGCCAGCATCCAGATAATGCCGCCAAGCCGACAACAAGACGGAACCGTGTCGGCTGAGGCGGTGCTGTTGCGCTTGATCACCGAACGGGGCCGCCCCTCGGTCAAGATCAGCACATCGGAGCAACAGTCGGGGATGTCGCTGACTGGCCCGACCGGAACGAGCCACACCTATGTTCAGGCGCTTGCTGGCAGCTCCTCCAGCGCCGTCGTGGTCCGCAGCGAGGACGGCGGCGAGCGCAGGATCGAGCCGTAGCCACCGAGCGCATACCGATCGCGCTCACGGCCGGGTCTCCAGCCACCTCTCCGGGAGCGACATGATGATCGCACTGCTGCTCATGCGTTTCCTGTTCTTGTTGTCATCGGGGTACGGCTGATCCGGAAAGCGCTTGGGCAATAGCCCACTTGCGCGACCTTGCGGGCAGCGCACCGTTTCCGATTCCGCTCTCGTTTCAAACACGCTATGCTTCCGTGCTCATAACAATGAACACGGGGAGTAACGCTCATGCGCCGACGTATGATGGCCGCCCTTGTCATACTTCCAATGACATTCGCACTCGCAAGCAGCGCCGCCCAGGCGCAAGATCGCACGCGCGCCGGCGCGCTGATCGATCAGAAGCTGCGCGAGGCGGTCGAGCGCAAGCAGGTGCCGGGCGTCGTCGCGCTCGTCACCGATCGCAAGGGCGTCGTCTATCAGGGCGCGTTCGGAGTGGCCGATGTCGCGACCGGCCGCCCTCTAGCGCCGATGCGCTGTTCCGGATCGCATCGATGACCAAGGCGATCACCTCGACGGCGCTCATGCAGCTCGTCGAGCAGGGCAAGCTCACGCTCGACGATCCGGTCGAGAAGTATCTTCCCGAGATGGCGAAGCTGCCGGTGTTCGACTCCTTCGATGCCAAGACCGGAAACTATCATCTGCACATCACGTCAAAGCCGATGACGGTGCGGCATGTGCTCACGCACACATCCGGTCTCGGCTATCCGTTCACCAGCGCAACCTTGCGCGACTTCAAGCCGCGCGCGGGCGAAACTTATCGCGGACGGCCCGCTGCTGTTCGAGCCGGGCGAGAAGTGGTGGTACGGAACCAGCACGACATCGTCGGGCGCCTGGTCGAAAAGCACTCAGGCCAGAAGCTCGAGGACTATTTCCGCCAGCACATCTTCACGCCACTCAAGATGACCGACACCTCCTACAACGTGCCGGAGGCAAAGGCGCGCGCGGCTCGTCGCCGGGCAGCAGCGCGACGGCGAGCGTATGGACGGCGCGATCGTCAAGCAGCCGCGCAGCCGGGCTCACCATCGCGCAGCCGATCGGCGGCGGCGGACTGGCCTCGACCGCCAGCGACTACGGCCGCTTCGTGCGCATGCTGCTCAATGGCGGCGAGCTCGACGGCGCCCGCGTGCTCAAGGCCGAGACGGTCGCGCTCATGGGCCAGAACCACATCGGCAACGTGTCGGTGCCGGCGCTGGCGTCGGCGCTGCCGCGCAGCCGCGGACTTCACCTTCGTCGCCGACGGTCGCGACAAGTTTGGCCTTGGTTTCCTGATCACGACCGATCACGTGCCCGGCAAGCGCTCGGCCGGCAGCCTGAGCTGGGGCGGCATCAACAACACCTATTTCTGGGTCGATCAGAGCCGCGGCATCGCGGGCGTGATCATGATGCAGTACCTGCCGTTTGCCGACCCTTCGGCGCTCGCGGTCTACGACGCCTTCGAGCGCGCCGCCTACCAGCTCGCGGACGGCATGTGAGGGGCAGTCGCGGCCGGTGAGGTCAGCGCCGCGCGAACAAGCGGCCGAGATAGCAGGACAAATTAGCGCCAGGTTGGCCGCAAGCCGACCTGGACGGGGGGCCACATAGCCGCCCGCAGCCTTGCCGGAGGTAATTATAGAACCGTCCCCAATATCCTCGTCCTGAAACCGTTAGTTTAGAATCGATAAACTCATTCGACGAAAGCCGTGCTAGCATGCTCGCGTCGGCGGCTCCACAATATCCAGACCGACGTGTGCAGTAGGGTTCTGCAGGAATAGGCCTTCGTGAGTCCCTCACCAGATGACATCCGTGGCCGGCGCATCCTGATCGCCGAAGACGAGGCCATGATCGCGCTTGACCTCGAGAGCGTTCTGCAGGACCTCGGCTGCGAGATCATCGGCCCGGTGGCGAATGTCGAAGACCTGCTGCAGCAATTTGAAGCCCATCATCCGGATGGCGCGCTCTTGGACATCAATCTGCGCGGCAAGCAGGTGTTCGCAGTGCTTCCGCGGCTCATTCAGCAGGGCGTGCCGGTCATCATCACGTCCGGATATGATGACGTTACGCTGATCCCGCAGGATTTTCGTGAGCTGCCGCGCATCTCCAAACCGTTCAACCAGACGGCTCTGCGTGAGCTCTGCGTCACGGTTTTTGCGAAGCGCTAGACACTGCGCGCAAAAAGTTCCCCGCACCAGCTTGCTTAAGGAGCCACTTTTTCAGGCAGGGCCGCCGTCAACTCGCCCACCCAGGCCAGGGGGTTCGGCTCTTGGACCACCGATCAGGCTTATGGATCATCGGGCGATCGGCATTGCTATCCGGTCACCGCTGCCTATATTGCGCCGCAACGCGGACTGACCCCACACGGATTCCTTAATAATGTCCCTTCGCAACGTGGCGATCATCGCCCATGTCGACCATGGCAAGACCACCCTGGTTGACCGGCTGCTGCAGCAGTCCGGCGCCTTCCGCGAAAACCAGCGGGTGGCGGAGCGCGCGATGGATTCCAACGATCTCGAGCGCGAGCGCGGCATCACGATTCTGGCCAAGTGCACCTCGCTGCTCTGGAAGGGCACCCGGATCAACATCGTGGACACCCCCGGCCACGCCGACTTCGGCGGCGAGGTCGAGCGCATCCTCAACATGGTGGATGGCGCGCTGGTCCTGGTCGATGCCGCCGAGGGGCCGCTGCCGCAGACCAAATTCGTGGTCTCCAAGGCGCTCAAGGTCGGCCTCAAGCCGATCGTGGTGATCAACAAGGTCGACCGGCCGGACGCCCGCCCCACCGAGGTCGTCAACGAGGTCTTCGACCTGTTCGCGGCGCTCGATGCGTCGGAGGAGCAGCTCGACTTTCCGATTCTCTACGGCTCCGCCAAGGAAGGCTGGATGGCGGCAAGTGCGGCCGGGCCAAAGGACGACGGCATGGCGCCGCTGTTCGATCTCATCACGCGGCACGTCGCACCGCCGACGGTCGAGGACGGGCCGTTCCGGCTCCTCGGCACGATCCTCGAAGCCAACCCCTATCTCGGCCGCCTAGTCACCGGCCGAATCACCTCGGGCACGATCACCCCGAACCAGCCCGTGAAGGTGCTCGACCGCACCGGCAAGCTGATCGAGCAGGGCCGTGTGACCAAGGTGCTCGCCTTCCGCGGGCTCGAGCGCACTTCGGTCGAGGAGGCGGAAGCCGGCGACATCGTCGCGGTCGCGGGGCTGCCGGAGGCGACCGTATCGCACACCATTTGTGCGCCCGAGGTGGTCACGCCGCTGCCGGCACAGCCGATCGATCCGCCGACACTTGTCCATGACGTTCCGGGTCAATGACTCGCCGCTCGCCGGCACCGAAGGCGACAAGGTGACCGGCCGCATGATCCGCGACCGCCTGTTCCGCGAAGCCGAAGGCAACGTGGCGCTGCGAGTGAGCGAATCGACCGAGCGAGATTCAGTGGAGGTGGCCGGCCGCGGCGAGCTGCAGCTCGGCATCCTGATCGAGACCATGCGGCGCGAAGGCTACGAGCTGTCGGTCTCGCGCCCCAAGGTGCTGTTCGAGCGCGACCCGGAGACCGGCGAGCTACGCGAGCCGATCGAAGAGGTCGTGATCGACGTCGACGAGCCGTTCTCCGGCATCGTGGTGCAGAAGATGGCCGAGCGCAAGGCCGAGATGATCGAGATGCGGCCCTCCGGCGGCGGACGTGTGCGGCTCGTGTTCTACGCGCCGACCCGCGGACTGATCGGCTACCAGGGCGAGCTCCTGACCGACAGCCGCGGCACCGCCGTGCTCAATCGGCTGTTCCACGCCTATGCGCCCGCACAAGGGCGACCTGCAGGGTCGCCGCAACGGCGTGCTGATTTCAACCGACCAGGGCGAGGCGATCGCCTACGCGCTGTGGAACCTGGAAGACCGCGGCCCGATGATGATCGAGCCGGGCTGGAAGGTCTATCGCGGCATGATCGTGGGCGAGCACACCCGCGGCAACGACCTCGAGGTCAACGTCCTCAAGGGCAAGAAGCTGACCAATATCCGCACGCACTCCAAGGACGAGGCGGTGCGCCTCACCCCGCCGATCCAGCATGACGCTCGAACGGGCGCTCGCCTACATCGCAGATGACGAATACGTCGAAGTGACTCCGAAATCGATCAGACTGCGCAAGAAGCTGCTCGATCCCAACGAGCGCAAGAGGGACGAGCGGCGGCGCGAGACCGAGCAGGTCTGATCACGCGCCCGTTATCGTAAATCGGCTTCATGAGCGATGGCGTTGATTTGCACGCCCCCTTCCGACAAATCCGGCTGATCGGCCGTTGGCCGAGTCATCCGTACGAACTCGGTCGCACCGATCATATGTCGGAAAAGGCTGCGGAAATTTCTTCGGCAGGCGTGGCACCGCTGCAACATACCTCCAGACAACGAACAAATCTGCATTTTTTGTCACTCGGCCGTCGAAAACGACGACCTCACTGGCTCAGTGGGTCACATTGTTAACCTATAATTAAACATGACACTTGAAGGGCGCCGAAGCACTTGCTTGTATCGCTCGCATGAGCACGACCCTGATCGAAGTCCGCCGCGCCAAGCCGTCCGATGCGACGGCGATCGCGGCGACCCATGACGAGGCATGGCGCACCGCCTACCAGGGCGTGATCCCGGGCCCGGAGCTCGACAAGCTCATCAATCGCCGCGGACCGACTTGGTGGGAAAGCGCGATCCGCAAGGGCAGCCGCATCGCCATCCTGGTATTCGGCGACACCGTGGCAGGCTACGCCAACTACGGACGCAACCGTGCGCGCAGCCTGTACTACGACGGCGAGATCTACGAGCTTTATCTGCGACCGGAATTCCAGGGGCTCGGCTTCGGCCGCAAGCTGTTTCAGGCAGCGCGGCGCGACCTGGCCCAGAGCGGGATGAACAGCCTGGTGGTATGGGCGCTGTCCGACAACGAAAACGGCGGTCGGCTTCTATCGCAACTTCGGCGGCCGCGCGGTCGCGCGCTCCTCCGAGCGGTTCGGCAGCAAGGTGCTCGACAAGGTCGCCTACGCCTGGCAGGGCTGACCACGGTCTCCGCACTGCAATCGGCGTAATGGCACTCGCTGCCGTTATTGATAGCGGGTGGTGCTGATTTTTCAGCCTCGCTGACGAAGAGTCGTCTTCACTCAATCGTCCGGATTCAATCTTCAGACTTGGGCCGCTCGAAGGTCGGCGGCGGCAGGCCCGCCAGCGCGCAAGCGGCGCGCACCGTGTTGGCGAGGAGACACGCAATCGTCATCGGCCCGACGCCGCCCGGCACCGGCGTGATCGCGCCCGCCACCTGCGCGCCTCCTCGAACGCAACGTCGCCGACGATGCGCGACTTGCCGCCTTCGCCGGCAACCGATTGATGCCGACATCGACCACGGTCGCGCCCGGCTTGATCCAGTGGCCGCGCACCATCTCGGGCCGTCCGACCGCCGCGAACAGGAGATCGGCGCGGCGGCAAACGTCCGGCAGATCCCGCGTCTTGGAATGCGCGATCGTCACGGTCGCATTCTCGGCCAGCAGCAGCTGAACCAGCGGCTTGCCGACGATGTTGGAGCGGCCGATCACCACCGCCTCAAGCCCCTCGAGCGTTGGCTGCACGGTCTTGGCCAGAATCAGACAGCCGAGCGGCGTGCACGGCACCAGCGCCGGCAGGCCCGTGGTCAGCATGCCGGCATTGGTCGGGCTGAAGCCGTCGACGTCCTTGCGTGGATCGATCGCGGCCACGATCTTCTGCGCGTCGATGTGGGCGGGCAGCGGCAACTGCACCAGAATGCCATGCACCACCGGGTCGCTGTTGAGCCGGCCGACCAGCGCGAGCAGATCGGCCTCGCTTACGGTCTCGGGCAGGCGGTGATCGAACGAGCGCATGCCGCTGCCCACCGCCATCTTTGTTTTGCTGCCGACATAGACCTCACTTGCCGGATTGCTGCCCACCAGCACGACGGCGAGGCCCGGCACCAGGCTGCGATCGCGCGCCAGGCGATGCGAGGCATCGGCCACCCGGCCGCGCCACTCGGCCGCGATCGCCTTACCGTCAATGATCTTCGCGGTCATGCATTCCACCGTGTTCAAGATGCTAACCGATTGGGACAATCTTCTCCAGCGCTGCCGCGATCGCCGCTCTCTCTCCCGCAATGGTCAGGCGCTTGATTCGAGCCGTCGCTCCAGCGGCCAGCGTGACGCTGCTCGGCGCAACGCCGAGCGTACGCGCAATCAGCCGGACCAGCTCGGCATTCGCCTCCCCCTCGCTCGCCGGTGCGCGTACCCTTGCCTTGAGGACAGAGCGCCCGTCCGCGAGCACCTCAATGCCGTCAATGGCGTCGCGACCGCCGCGAGGAGTGAGCCGGACCGTCAGCGCAACACCGCCTGGCACCACCGTCCAGGGCCGGGCCGACATGCCTCAAAACACATTCGGGATGATGTAGAGCCTGATAACGTAGCGAATGAATATGATGATGAAGACCAGGACCAGTGGCGAAAGGTCGATCCCGCCAAGATTAGGCATGCGCCGACGAATCGGCCGTAGCGCCGGCTCGGTGATGCGGTAGAGAAAATCCGCCACCATGTGGACGAACTGGTTGCGGGTGTTGACCACATTGAAGGCGATCAGCCACGAAAACACCGCGGCTGCGACCAGCAGATAGATATAGAGCTCAAGGGCAAGATCGATGACCAGGAACAGGGCGCGCATCTGGGCAAATCGCTCGTTGGAAGCGGTTGCCACATGTAGCGGGCTTGCCGGACGCGAACAAGCCGTGTGCGAAGCGAGCCTGTGAGCGCAATTGCGACTGTCTCGCACCAGCCCCCTTGACCTGCCTTATTGACTTGGCAGGGGGGCAGCCCTAAATGGCCGCTACCCGCCAACGGGCGCAGCCCGTTGCCGCCCTGGGGGCCGTAGCTCAGCTGGGAGAGCGCCTCGTTCGCAATGAGGAGGTCAGGGGTTCGATCCCCCTCGGCTCCACCACCCCCAATCTCGACGCCTTGGAAGCCCCTCCATGGTCGCTAAGCTGCTCCCCGGCCGGGATCAGGTGCGCGCCCGTGGGATAGTTCATTCAGACCCAACCAAATCTGTCTGTAGGCGTGTGCCTCGTTTTTAGGCCGGGCCAGAAGCGGGGCTGAGCGTGTTCCGCAACCCCTGCAGAACCATCTCGGTGGCGATGCACAGAAGCACGAAACCAGACAGCTGCACGGCAGCGCACGATCCATTCTTGCCCAAAAGATCGGCGATGCGCCGCGCATTGCCGTACGTGACCGCAATGAGCGCAGCGAGCAGCAGAACTGCGAGCAGCACTGCTCCGAGATGCACGAGGGCATGTGGGCTCGCAGCCACGCCGAGCGAGATCGCGGCCGCAATCATGCCAGGCCCGATCGTCAGCGGCATGGTCAAAGGCACCAGTGCGCCTCGGGCGGCGACGCTTCCATCATCCCGACCGTCGGCATGGTGGCCGATCAGCCGCCATGCCTGAGCGCCAAGGATCAGGCCTCCGGCCACCCGGAGCGCGTCGAGGCCAATGCCCAGCGCATGCAAGATGTCCGATCCCGCCACGGTCGCCACAATAACAATCATACCCGACAGCAGCGCGATGTGCCGCGCCAGACGCCGCCGCGCAGAGCGGCTGAGATCGACAACCGCCCGATCGAAGATCAGCGCCGATCCGATCGGATTCACGATCGAGAAAAACGTGATGAAGGATGCGCCGAGTGTGCTCAGCGCATCAGCCATGGCGCCCATGACGGTTCTTCCTTGGCTGAACGTTGATGGGGCTCATATCAATTGACGATGGTCGCATGCGATCGCAGCAAAGCGATCGGACAGCTCGACTAGCGCGACGTGATGCACCGTGCTCGCCGGGACGACGCCACCGCGGCCATCCGGCAGATCCCGCGCCGCGCACGCATCCGCCGCCACCGTGGCGCGGTACCCGTGGTCCACGGCAGCGCGCGCCGTCGAGCTGACGCACATATGAGTGGCAAATCCGGCGAGGATCAGATTCTTGCGCCCGATTGCCGACAGGCGATCGTGCAGATCAGTGCCCGCGAACGAATTCGGGAACGGCTTCTCGATAACGGCCTCGTCGGGCAGCGGGGCCAGGGCCGGAATGATCTGTCCGCGCTCGGCGTCGCGATCGAACAGCATGCCGGAGCGGCCTTTGTGCACGACATGGAACACGGGCGCGCCGCATGACCTCGCCGCCGACAGGAGCTCTCTTGCGGCACTAATTGCGCCGTCGGCGTCCGCCGCCGCGACCGGGCCGGAGCAATATTCATTCTGCATGTCGATCAGGACGAGGCAGGCGTCGCGAAGTTTGGCGGGTGTGTACACGGCGCCCGCGAGCTCGAGCAGTGTTTGGGAGGCTGTCATGGTCTTTCCTCTCATTTGGATGGCGCGCTTACGCCGACCGATGAACCGCATATAGCGGCCGGCATGGCTGCATTCACGCAGGAATATTGCGACCATTACCTGCAAATTTGCAGGATCGACCGCGGGCTGCTATTAGCTCCCTATGGACTGGGACGAGTTGCACATGATGAACTGGGACGACTTGCGCATCATCCAGGCCGTGCGACACGAGGGCAGCTATGCGGGCGCCGCCGCGACGTTGCGCATCGATGAGACGACCGTCTCGCGCCGCCTCACTCGGATCGAGCGCGCGCTGGGCGTGACGCTGTTCGAAGCGGTGGACGGCGTGCGCAAGGCAACGGCGAGCTGCGAGCTGGTGGCGTCGCATATCCAGGCGATCGCCAGTCACGTGGCGGAGATCGGAAACGTCGGCAACGAGACGACGGGCCCGGTGGGCCGCTTCCGCATCGCCTCGATCAACTCGATCGCCGAGGAGATTCTGGCTCCCGGCCTCACTTCACTGCTGACCGCAAATCCGGGCCTCACCATCGAGCTCCGCACCTCTAGCGAGAAGGTCAACTTCTCGCGCTGGGAGGCCGATCTCGCGGTTCGTCTGCTCAAGCCCGAGCGCGGCGATTTCACCATTCAGAAGCTTGCGGACACGCAGCTCTATTTTTTCGAGCCCGCCGACACGATCGGCGCCGACAGCCGGTCCCTGGTCTGCTGCTACCCGGAGCGGCTGGACCGATCGCCCGAGACGGAGTTTCTCAAATCACGCGGATTGCAAAGTGCGGCGCGCTGCGTCACCGACAATGCGCGCGTGATCCGCAAGCTCATTCACTCCCGAAGCGCCATGGGAATTTTGCCCGACTATCTCTGCGGGGATCTGTTGGCCGATCCGCGTTTGCGCGCAACGCCGGTGCCGCGTCGCCGCGATACCTGGCTTCTGATCCAATCGCACCTCAAAGGGAACAGCGCCGCCCGTATTGTCATTGATTGGATCCGGGAACGGTTTACGCTGATGGCGCGACAATAGACGTACGTTGCTGCTCCGGCGATGGCGCGTTCGCCAGCGTCTGAGAGGCCGGTTATGAAAAGCCCACGAGGATCGCAACCCTTCAGCTTCGCCAAATCATGGCTCAAGCATTACTTGTTTTTCAGATGCATCGCATTCTGGCAAGGTTCCGCTCAGACGCTGCCGCCGAGGAGCAACCATGCCCTTCGCCAACACTGGGGCCATTGGCCCGACGCTTGCATCTGGTCGGTACGACATGGTTCCAGGCACCAACACACAGGCCAGCTTTTCATCGAGCTTTTCCTGGAGCATCGAGAAGCTTCGCTTCGCGGCGCTCGTGCTCGTGGCGGCAGCCTTGCCGGCCGCAATCCTTGTGATGGCAGCCCCTGCCGCCGTCAGAGTGCTGGGCCTTGCATGGCTTTTCGCGATCGCATGCCTCACTCATGGCATCGCGCGGCGCGCCACATCGGGAACGGCCGTGCTGATGATCGACCAGAGCGGCATTCTCGACCTGCGCTTGATGCCGCGGCGCATCGGCTGGCACGAGATCGAGACTGTCTTTCCCGTCAATATCGATCGCAGCCGCGTCGTTGATGTCAGCCTGCGATGGCCAAACATCACGCTTGCGGGCACGCGATGGCTCACGCGCCTCGGCGCCTTTGTCCAGCTGGCCCAGGGCGTGCCGGCGATCACGATCAGCATGCTGTTGCTTGATGGCCAGGTCGCCGACCTGCTGACGGCCATCGCGCGCTATCGCCCGGATCTCGTGCCGGCTTCGGCAATGCATCGCGCGACAGACCAGTGAGACCAGCTCCAGCGGCACTCGCTGTCGGCTGGAGTCACTCGCAAAGCATGCCTGGTGTGGTGGCCGCCGGGCTATTCATGGCCGGCCAATACCCTACAATGGCGCCCTGATCGGGCTCGAGTTCGGGCGCCGGTTCCCGCCTGCCGAGACTGACCTCTTCCATGGAACTTCCCGCGTCCTCGCCGGCCTCTCTGCTGCAGCACCGGCCGTTCGTCCTCTATTGGAATGCCCGCATCTTCGCCTCGCTCGCCTTTCAGATGGTTGGCGTGTCGGTCGCCTGGCAGATGTATTTGATCACTGGCAGTGCTTTCGACCTCGGCCTCGTCGGCCTGGTGCAGTTTCTGCCCGCCACCGTTTTGATCCTGGTCGCCGGCCAGCTTGCCGACCGCTACGACCGCCGGCTGATCCTGCAGCTCTGCCAGGGCGTCGAAGGCGCGGCCGCCGCCGCCCTGGCCTATGGCTCCTTCACCGGCTCGATCAGCAAGCAGTTCATCCTGGTGGCCGTGTTCTTCCTCGGCGCCGGGCGCGCTTTCGAGTCGACCACCAACCAGGCACTGCTCCCCGCTGTGGTGCCTGCCGAGATGCTGCCGCGCGCGGTCGCAGCCTCCTCGGTCACGACGCAAGTCGCCACCATCTCGGGCCCGGCGATCGGCGGGCTCCTCTACGCGGTGAGCCCGACCTTCGTGTATGGAATCTGCACCGCGCTGTTCCTGTGCGCAACGCTGCAGCTCGCCTTGCTGCGACTGCCACCTGTTACGTCGACGCGACCGCCGCTGACACTTGCGACTTTCTTCGCCGGCCTCTCCTACATCCGGCAGAACCGCATGCTGCTCGGCGTGATCATGCTCGACCTGTTCGCGGTGCTGCTCGGCGGCGCCACCGCGCTCTTGCCGGTCTATGCCAAGGATGTGTTCGAGGTCGGCCCCTGGGGGCTCGGGCTGCTGCGTTCGGCGCCCGCGGCCGGCGCGCTGATCAGCCTTGCGGTGCTCACCCGCACTCCGCTCGAGGCACGCATCGGCCGCATCGAGTTCACCGCGGTGGCGATATTTGGCATCGCCACCATCGTGTTCGGACTGTCGAGCTCGTTCTGGGTGTCGATGCTTGCCCTCGCTGTGCTGGGTTCGGCCGACTCGGTAAGCGTCGTGATCCGCATGACACTGGTGCAGATCGAGACGCCCGACGACCTGCGCGGGCGGGTGAGCGCGGTCAACTCCCTGTTCGTGAGCATGTCGAACCAGATCGGTGACTTCCGCGCCGGCACGGTGGCGGCCTGGATCGGCACGACACCGGCAGTGCTGCTGGGCGGCTTCGGGACGCTCGTCGTGGTGGCGGCCTGCATCCGCGCCTTTCCGGAACTCTATCGGCTCGAGCGCTTTCGCTACGGCAAGCAGCAGTGACGGCGGCCGGCGCGCCAGATTGCCCACGCAAGAATGGGCGGCTACTCTGACAGTCGCTCAGAAGACGCCCAGCCTAACGGCCAAGCCGACACACGCAAGCACAGCGCCCGAAGCGCGTCTGCAACGAAGGCACGTCCCATGCGACTGACGCCCGCACAGATCGCAGTCAAGTTGATCTGCGGGCACAACCTTCCCATGAAGCCCCAACACACTCTCAAGCAATGCTTGGTCGAAGGTCGAAAGCAGCTTCGGGAGATCACCGGGGTCGACTTTGAATATGACCTTCAGCGGTGGCATGACCATCTCAAGGAATCCCGGCAGGGAGGCTATACCTGGAGCCGAGCCATTGTTTTCCCAAAGATCATGGCCGAAGCGCTCGCCTCACCCGAGTGGACCGAGACCGTCCGCGAGCTTCGCGAGAGACCCTAGACAATCTTCGTTCGAATCGATCCACATTCGGCCGTTCGTTCCCGCACAAGCGGGAACCTAGGCTCACTTGCGCTGATGACTCAATCTGTCGCTCTGGGTCCCTGCTTTCGCGGGGACCGGCGGAGAGGCAACGATTCAACGACATCGGAACATGCTCATCTAGCCCAACCCCAGTCTTGCGTTCGTAGAGATTGAATGCACCAATGCCGGCGGAGGGAGCAACCGGATGACCACGCGCGAACAGAACGATTTCCTCACCCAGACCGGGCCCGGCACGCCGATGGGCGACCTGTTTCGCCGCTACTGGATCCCGGCGCTGATGTCGAAGGAGCTGCCGGAGCCGGACTGTCCGCCGGTGCGCGTCAAGCTTCTCTCCGAGCGCCTGCTGGCGTTCCGCGACACGCAGGGCCGCATCGGGCTGATGGACGAGTTCTGCGCGCACCGCGGCGTGTCGCTCTGGTTCGGGCGCAACGAGGAGAACGGGCTGCGCTGTCCCTATCACGGCTGGAAATACGACGTGACCGGCCAATGCATCGACGTGCCGTCGGAGCCGGAGGAGAGCGGCTACTGCAAGAAGATCAAGCTCAAGTCATACCCGTGCGTCGAGCTTGGCGACGTGATCTGGACCTATATGGGGCCGCCCGAGCTCAAGCCGCCGCTGCCCGGATTTCGAATGGGCGCTGGTGCCGCAAGCGCATCGCTTCGTGTCGAAGCGCACGCAGGAATGCAACTATCTGCAGGCGATGGAAGGCGGCATCGATTCCGCGCACGTGTCGTTCCTGCACCGGCACGACCTGCAAGCAGCGACTCGCTGCATGTCAGCCGCGGCGCCGAGCTCACCGCGAGACCGACGTCGCGCTTCGAGGTGATCGAGACCGACGGCGGCATGGTCATCGGCGTGCGCCGGCCGGCGCGAGCCCGGCCAGCTCTACTGGCGGATCACGCAATGGATCATGCCGTTCCACAGCATGATCCCGCCCTACGGCGACAACGCGCTCAACGGCCACGCCTGGGTGCCGACGACGACGAGAACTGCATGTCGTGGTGCTTCACGCATCATCCGACGCGGCCTCTCACCGAGCATGAGCTCACCACGTATGCGCAACGGCGGCGGCATCCACGTCAGCCTGATCCCCGGCACGTTCCGTCCGGTCGATCAACAAGGACAACGACTACATGATCGATCGCGCCGCGCAGAAGGCCAACAAGACCTATTGCGGCGTCAAGACCATCGCGATGCAGGACGCGGCCGTGCAGGAAAGCATGGGGCCGATCCAGGATCGCACGAAAGAGAATCTCACCTCGACCGACAACGGCGTGATCATGGCGCGCATCCGCCTGCGCAAGGCGGCGCTCGCCGCGCAACAGGGCAAGGCGCCGGACGGACTCGATCCGACGACCCACGCGGTGCGCTCGGCTTCGATCGTGCTGCCGGAAAGCGTGAGCTTCCATGAAGGCGCAGCCGACGCGCTCAAGGTGCGCGAGGGCGCCGCGCCGATCTCGGTCTGAAGGTCCGGCACTATTTGAGACTTGGTCCGATGGTGCCGTTTACCGATACGCAATATGGGCCAGCAGGCGGTCGTGAACGATGCGGAAGGACACCCGGTCCTCCCGCACGCTCGCTTTAGTTACGACGACTGCGCCTAAGCAACATGCCCTCAATTGGTGGCAAAGCAGTAGAACCTGCCGGTGCCACCGGTGGCGTTGAGCGCCGGCTTGCTGCACCCCTGGCTCATATGCGTCGCATTCCACGACACGTTCCCGCCCCCGGTGCGGTCCGAGTGGCCGAGCATGGCGCGCGCACGCTCCGCCGGGAAGTTCGGGTTCGCCTGTGGCAGAGCCAGGCCATCCGAGGTCCAGTTGCCGCAGGTGTGATCGAGACCGTCGGTGAACGCCCGGCCCTGGGAGTCCGAACCGGTCAGAATGTCGTGCTCATTCTGCGTGCCCTGCGGCACGCCGACGCCTGGAATTACCTCCCCTTTGACGTCGAGCACATTCGCCTTCTGCATGTTGTTGCGGTCGCGCTGCTGGTCACCATGCAGATCGGCGACGTTGCTGGCGATCAACGTACCCTTGACGTTGAACCAGGGCCCGGGGCCGATGCGATCCCGCGCATTCACGCGCGGCGTGTTGCCGCGCTGCTCCTGACTGAGATAGGCGTGCCAGGTGCGAGCGGCGTTCGCGCCGCCCAAGGCTTGAGCCTGGGTCTGGCACATCTGGTCGGCGCCGGCGAGCCCGCCAAGATTGCCGGTCTGGTTGGGGTTCTCGGCAACGAAGAAGCTGATGACCGCAGGCGGCGCGGGCGGAGCTTGCTGGGCCTGCGCCAACAGCGCTGCCGATCCCAGAAGCGTGATAGAAATGGCGGAAAGAACGATCATTTTACGCATTGTAGTTACCTCCCTTGGTCACTGTTTTAACGCTGTGACGTTTGAACTTTATCATTCATCACCTCTCACCCGCAATGAATGAGCCAGGAGGCCCAACATTCGTTCATCGATGTTTTAGGCAGCCGATCGGCTCATTCATGCTTGACTGCGACAATGTGGCCGGTTGGACGAGGTAGGGCGGCATCACTTGTACTGAGGTATATCGATGCGGCCTAGATCGTGGGGGAAGATCGTCACAGACCGCTTGTTAACTCCGCTGACACGGCGGAGAATCTCAAGATGGGTGCAGGGCTGCACCCCTTTCCAGGGAGACGAGCCATGGGAGACCCAGCAGTTGGTTGGATCGCAGCCATTATCATCGGCGGGATTGCAGGATGGCTGGCTGAGCAGTTCATGAAGAGTGATATGGGATTGCTGATGAATATCGCGCTCGGCATCGTCGGAGCGGCGGTTGCCAGTGCCATTCTCAGTTTTTTTGGAATCGCCTTAGGCGGATGGATCGGCTACCTGATTGCCGGGTTCATCGGCGCGTGTTTGCTGATCTGGATTGTCCGCGCGCTACGGAGCCGCACAGCGTGAGGACGCGCGTCGCCATCGCAGACTAGCGATCCCACATTGGTTCGGGCTTGTTGGTACTCTTAGTCATTGTTCTTCGGACGTGTGATCGCACTGCCTTTCTACGGCGAGCGCAAGCTCATGTGCCCTGCCGCCGTGCGAATGTCTTGCCGCGACCTACGATCGCGGACTGCAGAAATTTGACAAAGTCGAGGGTCTTCGCCGGCAGGTGCTTGGCCCTCGAGTAATAGGCGCACACGCGTTCCGGCGACAAAGTCGCCTGCTCAAACAACGCTTCGCAGCGACTTGCTCGCGAGCTCGGCCCGCACCGCATAGCGCGGCACCCGCACGATACCGTGGCCCTGCAGCGCCATCTGGATCAAAACGTCCGCGCTGTTGGACGAGAGCGTGCCTTTCACCTGAACCAGGAGAGACTTCGAGCGCCGATTGAAACGACCAATCCTTGGGTGCGCTGACAAGATTGACCAGACAATTGTGCTCGCGAAGATCTTCCGGCTTCTTCGGCCGGCCCGCGCGCTCGAGATAGGCGGCGACGCGCAGACGACGTGTCCGACCACGCCAAGATCGCAGTCGACAAGGCCAGGCACGGACGGCTTCGCTGCCGGCGATGATGACGTCGAAGCCATCGTCGACGGCCGAGATACTATCGGGCGCGGACACAAGCTGAATGCGCAGGTCGGATAGCGGCCGACGAACTCCAGGACGAGCGGCGCGAGGACGCAGTCGCGCATAGTCGCTCGGCGCCTGCACGCGCAGCGTGCCATAGGGCCCGGTCTGCAGATTGCGCGTCTTCGACCACATAGTCGTCGAGCGTCGCCAGCATCCGGAGGCAGTTCTGAAACAGCCCCTCGCCCGCATCGGTGAGCGCGATGCCATGGGTCGAGCGGTTCAACAGGCTGAAGCCGAGCGCATCCTCGAGCTCCTTCATGTGCTTGCTGACGACCGACGGCGTCGTGCGCAGATCCGCCGCCGCCCTGGTGAAGCTGCGGCGTTCCGCCACCCGCACGAAGGTGTTGAGCTTGTTCAGAGTCTCGCAGCGCAGCCGTCAAAGACATCCGCAAGTCCTTCCGTGCAATGTCCTTCCGCGCCTTACTCGCAGTATCCCAGGGTCTTCGACCGGCGATATCAAAGCATTAACCCTGTCGGCCCGACCCTGAGCCAGGCAGTTGTCCGCAGGATGCCGCCCGTTTCGACGATTCCGGCGGGGCTTACGGCGGACCGCACTCCCGGAAACAACAGTTGTTCCCACAAACTGGCTACCAGATTTCGTGGCTGTGCTTAATATCCGGGCTCGGTCGACACAATCGGCCCCGGGTCCGCTCACATTGGCCCACGCACGTCAGTCCGCCCATTGTCAGGAGGAACAGCCATGCTCAAGGAATATCACTACGACCACCTCATCCGCTGGCCGAAGGGCGAGCGCGCCTGCGTGTTTCTGACCTTCGACTTCCAGGGCGGCGAGGACGTCAAGCCGGACAAGAACGGCATCCTCAATTACGAGATGTGGAGCCAGGGCGAATACGGCCCGCACCACGCGATCTACCGGCTGCTGCGGGTCCTGAAGGAAGAGAACGTCAAGGCGACCTTCCTGACCTGCGGCGCGATCGCCGAGCGCTTCCCGGAGGCGGTGCAGGCAATCCTCGACCACGGCCATGTGGTGGAAGGCCACGGCTACAATCACGAGATCGCCCGCTACCTGCCGCGCGACCAGGAAGACACGGTGATGAAGAAGGCCATCGCCATGATCCAGCAGCGCACGGGCCGGCGGCCGCTGGGCTGGCGCTCGTGCACGCAGAGCACCAACACCATCGAGCTGCTGATCGAGAACGGCTTCACCTTCAACACCAACTGCTTCCACGAGGAACTGCCGTTCCTCTACGAGAACAACGGCAAGGTGATGGTCGAGCTGCCGCGGCAGCCGTTCGGTGACGGCACGCTGTTCGGCCATCGTCATGGCGAATACGGCAACCCGTATCACGGGCTCGAGACCTGGAAGGCCTATTTCGACGAGCTCTATTCGGAGAGCACCCCGGAGCGGCCGAAATACATCCCGTTCACGATGCATCCGTACATCATCGGACGGCCGGGCCGCACGCTCGCGCTGCGTGGCATCCTCCAGTCACATGGAGGCAGTCGGGCGGAATCTCTGGTTCCCGACCGGCATCGATCTCGCCGACTACTGCCTCAACAATCTGTTCAAGGCCGAGTGTCAGAAGCTGCGGCGTCCGCGGGCTAAGCGCATGTTCCGGCGAAGTGGACACCGGTTCGCCGACGAAGAACATGCGCCACTTTAAAGCCGAGACATAACCCCGGGACATAATGCGCAATTGCCAGCACGGCAGCGCACGTTGACGATCACGGCGTGATCGGCGCATCTGCTCCGATCACGCCGTTTGTATTTGCTCCCGGCACTCTTCAGAAGAAACGCACAGTCAGAGGAGAAAGCAATGCGAAGGGAAATGACAATCGCCGCAGCGATCGGCATGGCTGCCGTCCTGCTGTCTCCAGTGGCAAACGCCGCAGCCGGTCGCGGATTTCTACCGCGGCAAGACGCTGCGCATGCTGATCGGCTACGGGCCGGGCGGCGGCTACGACATCTACGGCCGGCTGGTCGCGGAGTTCCTGCCGCGCCACCTTCCCGGCAATCCGATCGATCGTGCCGCAGAACATGCCGGGCGGCGGCAGCTTCGTGGCCGCCAAGTTCATGGACGAGGTCGCGCCCAAGGACGGCACCGTGTTCGGCAGCTCGCGCAGACGCTGGCGCTCGACAGCATGACCAACACGACCACCAAGATCGACATCGCCAAATTCAACTATCTCGGCCGCGTCGTCACCAACATCGACACCGGCGTGGCGCTGCCCAAGAGCGGCATCAAGTCGTTCGACGACGTGCGGGCGAAGCAATATCGTCGTCGGCACCTCCGGCGGCGGCTCGACCACGGTGCTGTTTCCGTCCGCGCTCAACGCCTATGCGGGCGCCAAGTTCAAGCTGGTGCGTGGCTATTCGGGCACGATCGACATCGTGCTCGCGATGGAGCGCGGCGAGGTCGACATCGTCGGCGCCTATGGGCTTGCCCGGCATCATGGTGAGCCAGCCCGGCTGGATCACGAGGGAGAAGCGACGTTCCTCTATCAGGCCTCGCTCAAGCGCCATCGGCTGATCCCGAACGTGCCGACGCTGCCGGAGCTTGCCACCAGCGACGACGGCCGCGTGATCCTGCACGCCGCCGCGTCGCACCGGCGAGTTCGGCCGCTCGATCCTGACCACGCCCGGCGTGCCGCCGGAGCGGCTCGCGGCGCTGCGCACGGCCTTCGCCGCGATGCTCAAGGATCCGGATTTCCTCGCCGCCGCCGAGAAGCGCAACCTGATGGTCGACCCCGGCACCGGCGAGGAGCTCGATGCGCTGGTGCGCGACACACTCAAGCTGCCGCAGGACGTCGCGGTGCAAGCATCGGCAAGATGATGGAGTAGCTGACGTAGCCCGGATGGAGCGCAAGCGACATCCGGGATCTACCGCATCCCCGCATTTCGCTTCGCTCAATGCGGGCTACGGGCTCAGGCGTCTCCCTGCCCCAGCCAGTGATTGAGAAACGCCGCGAGCCAGGCGCGGCCGGCCGGATCGTACACCGCGCGATCGGCGAAGTGCGCGGCGCGCTGCTTGGCGCCCGGCAGGAAGGTGCGCTCGTGACCGCGCGTGGTCCAGCGGCAGATGGTGGCGTGGGTCACGTCCGGATGGAACTGCAGCGCATAGGCGGAGCCGATGCGGAACGCCTGCACCGGAAACGTGTCGCCTTCCGCCAGCAACTCCGCGCCTGCCGGCAGATCGAAGCCCTCGCGGTGCCACTGATAGACCTGGTCGGGCCAGGGATCGCAGACCGTACGCGCCCGAGCTCGGTCGGGCGGATCGGGTAATAGCCGATCTCGGCCTGGCCGTCCGCATGCGGATAGACCCGGCTGCCGAGATGGCGCGCCAGCATCTGGGCGCCGAGACAAATGCCGAGGAAGGGCTTGCGCTCCGCAAGCGGCACCGCGATCCACTCGATCTCGCGGCGCACGAAGTCATCCTTGTCGTTGGCGCTCATCGGGCCGCCGAAGATGATCGCGCCCGCATGCTCAGCCATCGTATCGGGCAGCGGATCGCCAAAGCGCGGTCTGCGGACGTCGAGCGGATAGCCGCGCTCCTGCAGCGCATGGCCGACCCGGCCAGGCGTGGAATTGTCGCGATGCAGCACGATCAGAATTGGCTGGTGCGGACGCGGTCATGTCGTCATTGCCGAAGCCGCTGCTGGGCCTCAACGCCAGCGGCAGCGAAGCCCGCGCGGCGTGAGCGCGCAGCAGGAACGTGACGAGCTTGTTGCCGATCCCCGGCACGACCAGGCGGCGGCCCGCCATGAGGCCGCGATAGCCCGCCTGCGGCCACCTGCTCGGCCGTCTGCGTCACGAGCGACGGATAGCGCTCCTTGCGCACGCCGGCGCGCGCCTGGAACTCGGTCGGCACCGGGCCCGGACAGAGCACGGTCACCCGCACGCCGCGCGGCTTGAGCTCGCGATGCAGCGCCTCGCTGAACGACAGCACATAGGCCTTGCTGGCGTAGTAGACCGCCATGCCGGGCCCGGGCAGGAAGCCCGCGACCGACGCCACGTTGAGGATGCCGCCGCGATGGCGCTGCGAGCGTCGCCGACGAAGGCGAGCGACAGATCGGTGAGCGCGCGCACATTGAGATCGATCATGGCGAGCTGCTCGGCGCGGTCGAGCTTCGCCGCCGCGCCGACCAGCCCGAAGCCGGCATTGTTGACGACGATCTCGGGCTCGACGTCGAGCTGTCGCGAGCGCGTCGCGGATGCGGCTCGACCGCATCGGGCGCGCGAGATCGAGCGGCAGCACCAGCGGCCGCTTGTGGCCTTGCGCCGCGATCGCGTCGGCGAGCTCGGCCAGCCGCTGCTCGCGCCGCGCGACCAGCACGAGCTCGTGGCCGTGCCGCGCGAACACGTGCGCGAGCGCCGTGCCGATGCCCGCCGACGCGCCGGTGATCAGCGTGACCGGGCGCATCAGGTCTCCTCGTCGCTCTGTCGGCCGTCTGCTTGCCTCCGGCCCGGCCGATCTCCTGGTCGATCTCCCGGCCGCCCGCCACGCGCTGGCGCAGCTCGATCCGCGTCGCGCGAGGACACGCCGAGCAGATCGGCGGCGCGCCAGATCAGATTGTCCTCGAACTCGGTGACCTGGCCGTCGGCATAGACGATCTCCCACATCATCTCGACCATGCGGCGGCGGCCGTCTTCGTCGAGCGTGCGGTTGAGCAGGCTGGTGAAGTGATAGAGATCGACCGCCTCCTGCTCGGCCGCGGTCGCCTTGCGCGATCAGCTCGTCGGTCGCCGCGTCGTCGAGATCGAAGCGCGCTTGATGATGGCGTGCAGCTTGTCGCGCTCGACGTCCGACACGTCGCCGTCGATCGCTGCCGCATGCACGAGGAGCGCGGCGGCGGCCAGGCGATAGTCGTCTTCCTCGAAGCGGCTCGGATGCTTGTCGCCGCCGGTCAAGTCGGACACGAAATGCTTTGAATGCGTGGAACATCGAGCCATCCTGCGAATGCCCGCCGATCCTGGCATATCAGGGCGCGAATGGCGATTTGAAACAAGCGAATGGCAACGCGCGATTAGCGAATGAGAGAACAGGGCTCGTGATGCCCCATTCGTCCCTGTCGCAAGACATCAACCGCTACTTCTGCTGCACGCCCTTGCGCTTGCGCACGGCGCTTCTCGAGCAGCTCGAGATTGTTCTTGATGTAGGGATTTTCCGGGTCCTTGGCCTGGGCCTGCCAGCAGCGTGTCGCGCGCGCGCGTATAGTCGCCGCGCAGCATGTAGGAATAGCCCTGGTTGTTGAGCACCTCCGGCGTCGGCCCGACAATGCCGACGGCCTGCTCGTAGGCGCGGTCGGCGAGCTCGAAGCGGCGCAGCCGGTCGTAGGAGGCCGCGAGCCCGACCCAGGCCTCGGCATCCTTGGGACGCAGCTCGACGGCGCGGCGGAAATGAGCGCTCGGCGAGCCCGTAATTGGCGGCTGCGGTAGTGCTTCTTGCCGGGGTTGAGATCGTCGTACGGATCGCTGCCGAGCAGCCCCGACGCATTGGGCGCCGTCGGAGGTCGCCGGCGTCCGCTGTCCGGAACCGATGCGGTGGTCAGCGGATCGTCGGCTGCCTTGGTGCTGAAGAAGTCGCCGAGCCTTGGTCGACGTCTCGCAGCCGCCCAGGCAGGAGCGGACCGACCAGCGTCGCCACCAGCACACGACCCCTACACATACGCATCGACGCACACCGGCCGGCACGCGGCGGTCTCAGCCCGCCGCAGCGGGCGGCCGACGCAACCCCCGACCGCCGTCCGAAAACAGCCGGATGCGCAACGCTAGGGGAGGATGGTTAAGATTTCCTTCGCCGGCGCGAAGCAAAATATGGCCAGAAAAGCCCGCAATCTCAGCAAGATAGCAACTTGATACTGCGACTGGCGACCCGGGAGTCAGTAGTGGCCGGTAAAGCCGCACGATGACCGGCAGCAGGATCACCACGAACAGCACCGGGAAGATGCACACCATCATCGGCACCGAGAGCTTGGCCGGCAGGCTGTAGGCCTTCTCCTCGGCGCGCGAGAGCCGCTTGTGGCGCATGTCGTCGGAATAGACGCGCAGCGCGTCGGTGATGCTGGAGCCGAGCTCGGCGGACTGCTGGATCAGGGTCGCGAACGAGCGCGCCTCCTCGAGCCCGAGCCGGTCGCCGAGATGCTCGAGCGCCTCCGTCATGGTGCGGCCGGCGCGGATTTCGAGATTGGCCATGTGGATGTTGGCGCAGAGCGACGGATAGGAATTCGCCAAGCTCGCGCCCGACCCGCTCGAGCGACGCCTCCATGCTCAGCCCGGAATCCGCGCACACCACCAGCAGGTCCATGAAATCCGGAAAGCCCGCGCGGTGCTCGTTGCGGCGCTGCGCGATCCGCCGGTCGATGATAGAGGCTCGGCGCCACATAGCCGAGCGAGCCCGCCGCCATCACCGACAGCCAGAAGATCGACGACGACGGCTCGACCACCATCGGCAGCACGAAGAACGCCGCGACCGCGAGCCCGACCGCGAGCGCGGTGCGCGCCACGAAGAAGAAAGCGACCGCGCGCGGATCGAAGATGCCGGCCTGGATCAGGCGGCGGCGCAGCACCTTGGCGTCGCCCTTGTCGCCCGCCGAATAGTGCTTGCTGGTGTAGTCGAGCACGCGCTGGACCGCCTTGCAGGCTCGATTGCCGCAGCGAATGCTCGCTTTCGGCCAGCTCTCGCCGGAATAGTCGGCGATCCCGGCGGCGCGCCGCTTGACCGCGCCGCGCGAGTGGACCAGCGCCATCACGCCGAAGGTCAGCACCGCGGTCGCAAGGAACACCAGCAGCGCCAGCATCATGCAGCGAGCTGTCGCCGAACACATCGAACATCATGTCGTAGAGGGCGTCCATCGTTCAGATCCTGAAATTCACCAGGCGGTACATGATGAAATTGCCGATCCCCATCCAGGCTGCCGGCAGCCACGAGCGCCTTCTTGGTGATGTCCTCATTCCAGACGCGCGCGTAGAAGTCGGGCGCCACGACCTGGATGATCAGGAACATCATGCATCGGCAGCGACGAGAGGATGATCGCGGAGGCGCGGCCTTCCGCCGCCAGCGCGCGGATCTTGCGCCGCATCTTGAAGCGCTCGCGGATGACGCTTGGACAGGTTCTCCAGAATCTCGCCGAGATTGCCGCCGGTCGACGCCCTGGATCGCCGACCGCCGTGACGAACAGCGGCAGGTCGTCCTGGCCGATGCGGAAATAGAGATTGCGCAGCGCCGATCTCGAGATCGGCGCCGTAGGTGATCTCGTCGGCCACGATGCCGAACTCGGAGCCGATCGGATCCTTCATCTCGCGCGCCACCATGGTGATCGCGATCGGCACCGGATGGCCGGCGCGCAGGCTGCGCACGATCATGTCGAGCGCATCGGGGAACTGCGCGCCGAACGCCTTCTGCCGCCGCCCGCGCAGGAATGCGCAGCACCAGGTAGGGCAGGACGGTGCCGCAGAACAGCCGGCGACAAGCGCCTGGACGATGTCATTGCGGATCACATAAGTCGCCCCGAACGCCACCAAGGCGCCGAGCGCGATGACCGATCAAGAGCTTGCTCACGCCGATCGTCAGGCCGGACTGCAGCACCAGCTGGTTGAAGGCTTCAAAGCCGATGCTGTAGTCGCCGCCGCCGGTGAGCCCGCGCTCGCGCCGCAACTGGACCAGGATGTTCTCGCGATTGGGCTCGTCCTTGAGCAGCTTGAGCCGGCGGTTGACGTTCTTGCGATACGAGACCGCCCGAGAAGCAAAGCAGATAGATGCCCTCGACGAACAGCCCGGCCGAGGCCGCCACGAAGAGATAGATCAGATAGATCGGGTCGAAATCGAACGACATGGCGGATCTGGTTGGCGGTCAGAGCGGCTGCGACGGATCGAAATAGTTGCCCGGAATCTTGATGCCCATGGTGACCAGGTCGTTGAGGAAGCGCGGGCGCACGCCGGTCGCCTGGAAATGGCCGATCACGGTGTTGTCCGGCCCGGTGCCGGTGCGCACGAACTTGAAGATCTCCTGCATCTGGATGATGTCGCCTTCGAGTCCCGGTGATCTCGGCGATCGAGGTCACCTTGCGCTTGCCGTCGGACAGGCGCGAGAGCTGCACGATCAGCCGGACCGCGGAGGCGATCTGGCCGCGGATCGAGGCGATCGTCATCGGCATGCCGGCCATGCCGATCAGCTGCTCGAGGCGCGAGATCGCCTCGCGCGGATTGTTGGCGTGGATGGTCGCCATCGAGCCTTCGTGGCCGGTGTTCATGGCCTGCAGCATGTCGAAGGCTTCCTCGCCGCGGCACTCGCCGAGGATGATGCGCTCGGGCCGCATGCGCAGCGCGTTCTTGACCAGCTCGCGCTGGCGGATTTCGCCCTTGCCCTCGAGGTTGGGCGGCCGCGTCTCCATGCGCGCCACGTGCGGCTGCTGCAGCTGCAGCTCGGCGGCGTCCTCGATGGTGATCAGGCGCTCCTTCTCCGAGATGAAGGCCGAGAGCGCGTTGAGCATGGTGGTCTTGCCGGAGCCGGTGCCGCCGGAAATGATGGTGGTGATGCGCGCCTTGCACCGCCGCCGCCAGCACCTCCGCCATCTGCGGGCGGATCGCGTTGTACTCGACCAGCTTGTTCAGGTTGAACGGCTTCTTGGAGAACTTGCGGATCGAGACCAGCGGGCCGTCGACGCCGATCGGGCGCACCGCGACGTTGACGCGCGAGCCGTCGAGCAGGCGCGCGTCGCACAGCGGATGCGATTCATCGACCCGGCGGCCGACCGCGGAGACGATCTTGTTGATGATGCGCAGCAGGTGCTGCTCGTCCTTGAAGCGCACGCCGCAGGGCTCGAGCAGGCCGCCGCGCTCGACATAGACGCATTCGTGGCCGTTGATCAGGATGTCGCTGATGGTGCCGTCCTTGAGCAGCGGCTCGAGCGGCCCGAGCCCGTCATCTCGTCGAGAATCTCGGAGACGAAGTCGTTGAGCTCCTGCTGATTGAGCGCCAGCCGCTCGACCAGGACGTATTGCGTGACGAGCTGCTGGATGTGCGCGCGCATCTCGTCTTCGGGCAGCTTTTCCAGCGCCGACAGGTTGATCTCCTCGATCAGCCGGCGATGCAGCCGCACCTTGGCGTCGAGCAGCTTGTCGGTGAGCAGCGGATTGGAGGCGGCTGCGCCGGCACGGCTCCGGCGCGCGGCTCGGGAAAGACCGTCCAGGACACGCCTTCGAGCGCCGGCGCGGCGCTTCCGGCGAGCCGGCGCCGGCTCCGGAGCAGCGGCGCGACGAGCGGTAAAACGACCGACCATTCTCGTCCTCACTCGTCGGTCGCGCGGCGCTCAGTGCGCGCCGTACTCGCGTCTATCGCGCGCCCAGGACAGCTTGAACTTCTTGGCGAGCCCCTGCCTCTGGCGGCGGCGGCCTTCGGCGGCCGGTTGCGGCAGGATCAGCTTCTTGAGCTGCGAGCGTGATCTTGTTGCCCGGCTTGACCTCGTCGAGCGGAACGCCGCGGTCGATCGCCTCGCGCACGATGCGCATAGTGATTCGGGATGCAGGCCGCGAACGAGTCGCCGAGCACCTGCTCGATGTCGACTCTTGCGCAGGCCGGAGGAGAACATCTTCTGCTCGAAGCGGTTGACGATCACCTGCGGCTTCGGCCCGTCGCCGAGCCGCTCGCGGATCGCCTCGACCAGCTGCTTGGCGTGGCGCAGGCCCGGCACCGTCATCTCGCTGACGATGAACAGCTTGTTCGAGCCGAGCAGCACGCTGTCGGTCCACGAGAACCAGGTGCGCGGCATGTCGAACACGACGTAGTCGAAATGCGACGACACCAGATCGAGCAGCCGCGTCACCACGTCCGGATCGAACGAGCGCATCTCGGCCGGCCGGTTCGGCGCCGCGATCACCGCCAGGCCGGACGGATGATGCGACAGCATGACCTCGAGCAGTTGCCGGTCGAGGCGCTCCGGCCGCGGCTCGATCTCGCCGAGATTGAGCCGCGGCTCGAGATCGAGATAGTCGGCGCAGGCGCCGTGCTGGAAATCGAGATCGACCAGGCAGGTCGACGACTTGCCGCGCTGGCCCGCTGTTGAGCAGCATCATCGCGCTCTGCACCGCGAGCGTGGTGACGCCGGCGCCGCCGACCGCCGGCAGGAAGGTGTAGATCTGCGCCTCGGTCGGCTTCCGTGCGTGTGGCCGGCGCCTTGGCGACGCGCGCGCAGGTGCGCACCAGCTCGACCGGCGAGACCGGCTTCACCAGGAAATCGGCGACCCGCATCTGCAGCAGCGTGCGCGCGACGCCTGCGTCGAAGGCCTGCGTGACGACGACGACCGGCGGCCAGGCGCCGATCCGCGCCATCAGCCGCTCGAGCGCCTGCATCTCGCCGGCCTGCGCGGCGTCGAGATCGATCACCGCGACGGTCGCGTCGGCGAGGTCGAGCTGCGCCTCGAGCGTCGGCGAGCGTGCCGGAACAGACGTGAGCGCGATCTGGTCGCTCGGTCGCCGAAGGTCGCGCGCAGCCTGCTCCTCGAAGCCGGCATCGGCCGTCAGCACGACCACCTGGGTCTTGCTCGCTCGCTGCATTGGACCGGCCGATTTTCATGACACGCGCTCACGCTGGCTTTGCGATCAGGGGCCCTTGACCGGCGCCGCCGGCGCGTCGCGGAGCTGGCGCGGCGCTACTGCGGCAGCCGCGGCCTCGGCCTGCTGCGCCTTCTGGTAGGCGGTCGAGCTGCGTGGTCACGTTGACCGGCGGGATCACGCGGTTGTGCCGATAGCGCTCGATGCGCCGCCTGCATCCGCTCGCCGTTGAAGGCGATGTTGCGATTGGCGCTGTAGCGCGGCCACGGATCGACCATGTGGGCGACCTTGTTGGTCTCGACTGCATCGTCGGCGCCGAGCGAGATCGTCTCGCGGCGGTCGTAGTAGATGTCCGAGCAGCCGCCGAGCGGCCGCGCCGACGGCAAGCGATCGCCGCGCAGGTGCCTTAGTTCTTGACTGACGACGACATTGGCGCCTCCCTTCGGCAGATCGAGGATGTGGCCGACGAACGGCATGCTCGGTGCCCGATCGCGGCGCGCAGCTCCGTCGCGCGGGATCTCCGCCTTGCCCATCAGGAAGAAGTCGACGTCGTTCGCCGGCAGCGTGTTGTCGAGCGGCGTCTTGACCGGCGTCGCCAGGCCGCGCCGGCCGCACGAGGCGCGGCGTGACGATGATGGCGAGATCGGTCTCGTTCTTCTGATAGGAGCGGCTCGCGAACAGCGCGCCGAGCACCGGCACGTCGCCGAGCCAGGGCAGCTGCTGCTGGTTGCGCCTTGCTGACGTTCTGCAGCAGGCCGCCGATCACGAAGCTCTGGCCGTCGCGCAGCTCGATCGTGGTGCTGGCGCGGCGCACGATCAGCGGCGGGATCGGCGGCAGGCCGGGCCCGAGCGCGACCGGATGGTTGAGATCGAGCTGGCTGACCTCGGGCTCGATCTTGAGATTGATCAGGCCGTCCCTCAGCACGGTCGGCGTGAAGGCGAGGCCGACGCCATAGCGCTTGTATTCGATCGTGATCGCGTTGCTGGCTGCCCGACACCGGGATCGGAAACTCGCCGCCGGCGAGGAAGCTTGCGGTGTCGCCCGACAGCGCCACCAGGTTCGGCTCGGCCAGGCTGCGCGCCAGGCCGTTCTGCTCGAGCGCATTGATCAGCACGTCGATCGTGGTGCCGCCGGCGAGCATGCGGCCGAGCAGGAAGCCGAACGGCGACGCGCCGGAGAGGACGCCCGCCGCGACTTCGCCGGCCGGGATGTTGGTCGGGCTTGTCGGCGCCGTGATCGGCAGCAGCCGCCGGCGTGCGGCGCGAGCCGATGTTCGACGGTCATGTGGCTGTTGAACATGTTCCACTGCACGCCGAGCTCGCGGCCGGCCTGGCGCGTGGCCTCGACGAAGCGCACCTCCAGCATGACCTGCTGCGGCGGCGCCACCTGCACGGTGTTGATGATCTCGGGCGCGAACTGGCGCGCGATCATCACCGCCTTGTCGAGCGTCACGGCGTCGGGCGCGGTGCCCGACAGCATGATGCGGCCGTTGACCGACGAGACCTTGATGCCGGGGCCGGCGACCGCGCGGATCTCGGTCGCGAGCCGCGAGACGTCGTAGGACACCTCGATGTCGAAGATGCCGAGCTGGCGCTTGCCTTCGGCGTAGACCGTCACGCGCGTGGTGCCGATCTTCTTGCCGAGGATCGACAGCGTGTGGTCGGTCAGCGGCGTCACATCCGCGACCTCCGGATCGCCGACCGTGATGTCGGTGAACGGCGCGTCGACGCGCACGTCCTCGGTCTTGCCGACCGCGATGGTGACCGAGACGGTGCGCTTGGCGCCGCTGATCTGCATCAGCCGCTGCGCCTGCGCGTCCGTGGCCGGCACCGCGCGATCGCCGTCACCGCGACGACGCTCGCCGGCGAGCGTCGCCAGAAGGCGGCGCGGCGCTCGATCGCGCCGACGAGCCCTGCCAGATGCGCCAGCGCCACAGCTGCCGCTCGATCTGCTCTGTCACCTTGATCTCCCCACCCATTGTCCACCTTCCCCGAAGTTCCTGTTCGGCGGCCTATCGAAGCGCACGCCTCCGATCGGCTGCCGTCGCGCTGCCGGCCCCCTCGGCCGGCACGCTGTAGTCCTCCGTTGATCTTCTGATCCTTGCCGACGCGGAACACCTTGATGGTCGCGTAGGAGCGCTCCTGCGTCGGCGACACGTCACCGGCGGTCAGATCGCTGAGCGTGATGACGCGCGTCGCCTCGAGCGCGGATTCGCCGGCCTTGCGCAGCATCAGCGACAGCGTGCCGACCGAGGCCGCGAGCGCGAGCTTCTGCGCCGCCGGCCGTATCGACCTCGAGCGTGACCGCCTTGGCGACCGACGGCTTGTCGTTGCGCTCGTCGGCGATCTGGTCGATCGCGAGCACGCGCGTGTTCTGCAGCACGACGTCGGTGCTGGAACGCTCCTTGCCGTTGTCGTCCTTCTGGCGCGTGAGCGCGACATCGACGCGATCGCCCGGCAGCACGAAGCCGGCGACGCCTTCGACGTCGTTGACGCGAATGGTGACGGCCTTCATGCCGTCCTGCAGCGTCGCCGACAGCGTCGCGCGCTGGCCGGGGCCGGTGATCTTGGACGAGAGGACCGGCTCGTTCGGCTCGATCGCCGTGAGCACGACGCGGCGCCCGCCCGCATCCACGATGTCGGAGATCCTGCGGAATGCGCCGGCCGGCAGCGCCTCTTCCGGCCACGGGATCTCGCGCAGCGACGACGACGAGAGCTCGTTGCCGAAGCGCAGCGGCTTGGTGGCAACCACGATGGTCTGCGTCGCGAGCGGCTTCTTCTGCGCCTCGAGGTTGCGCATCCGCATCTCGGCCTGGCTGTTGAGCCACGACTGCGCGAGGAACACCGCGAGCAGGCCGAACAGAACGGCAAAGCCGATCATCACGATGGTGCTGGTCCGCACGACGTAATTCCTCTGGCCTCACGCGGGTATCCGCGGTTTCGCAGTCACTATAGGCGTGCGGAGGTATTGAATTGGTGAAGCGGCCGGAGTTCTCGGCCTATGCTGAAGAGTGCTTGAAGTCCTATTGTTTATGGTTGGTGTCGCGTCGCGACCATTCATTGATGCAAGCTTGAGGGATATGGACAACGCATTGCTAACGATGCGCGGCGCATCGTCGCGAGGTTCCGCCACTGCATAGCGCGAAATGCGTGAATCCGGCGCCCAGTTGGGCTCGCTCCCGCCGGCCCACGCATGCCACGATGGTCAGCCATGCAGCGTGGTAAACAATGCGCAACCGGCGTTGATCCATTGTTGATCATGCGGCAACATGCGCGCCGCTTGCGCAGACATCGAGCCCAGCCGGAGGATCAAACAATGTCGAAGCCACGGATCAGCTACGTCGACCCGGCGACCGTGAAGGACCAGGCCATGCTGGCCGAGTTCGACCGCTGCCGCCGCGAAGGCACGCCGCGGCCGGAAAGCCAGGCGATCCGCGCCCATGTGCCGGCCGTGTTCTGGTCGTTCGCCAACTCCTGGCGCGACGTGTTCAAGAACGGCGTCGCCGACCACGCGATCAAGGAGCTGTGCCGCATCTACGTGTCGCGCTCGGTCAAGTGCGAATATTGCGGCAACCAGCGCTCGATGAAGGCGGCGAGCCAGGGCATCGTCGAGGACGACTATCGCGACCTGATCAATTTCGAGAGCTCGACGCGCTACAACGAGCAGCAGAAGGCGGCGCTCTCCTATGCCGAGGCGATCACCTGGGACCTGCCGGTCGACGACAAGTTCTGGGCGCGGCTGCACCAGCATTTCAGCGAGCCGGAACTGGTCGAGATCGGCTATTTCGTCGCGCTCACCATGGGCCAGCAGCGCTGGCTGCGCACGCTCAACATCGAGCACCACCAGATCCTCGCCGGCACCGACGCCTCGATGGCGCCGGGCTTCGAGGATGCCGACGCGCTCAAGCGCTCGAAGGGCGCCGGCGACTACTGGGCCAAGAAGCCGCCGACGCGCAGCGAGGCGCGCGCAGTAGCAGGCCCGGCGGCGACCGCATGGGTGATGTGTATGGAGTGGTGAAGGTCGCGGCGGTGCAGGCCGCGTCGGTGTTCCTCGATCGCGAGGGATCGACCGAGAAGGCCTGCCGCCTGATCCGCGAGGCCGGCCGCAACGGCGCGCGCGTGATCGGGTTTCCGGAAGGCTTCATCCCGGCGCACCCGGTCTGGTACCACCACCATTCGGCGACCGGCGCGATCTCCAACCGGCTCGCCACCGAGCTGTTCAAGAACGCGGTCGAAATTCCCGGGCCGGAAACCGAGGCGCTGGGCGCGGCCGCCCGCGACGCCAACGCCTATGTGGTGATCGGCGTGTGCGAGAAGATGCCGAACACGCTCGGCACCATGTTCAACACCCAGATCTACTTCGGCCCCGACGGCGCGCTGATCGGCAAGCACCAGAAGATCATGCCGACGGTCGGCGAGCGGCTGGTGCACACCGGCGGCTTCGGCGACACCTTCGGCGCGTTCCAGACCGAGTTCGGGCCGATGAGCGGCCTGATCTGCGGCGAGAACTCCAATCCGCTGGCCGTGTTCGCGCTCACCGCCGAAGGCACCCGCATCCACGTCATGAGCTGGCCCAACCATTTTCCGGTCAGCGGCGATCCGCTGCGCAACCGCGTCGCGATCGACGCGCAATCCTTCGCGCAGATGAGCAAGGCGTTCGTGATCGCGGCCTGCGGCACCGTCGACGAGCGCATGATCGAGATGCTCAAGGCCGGGCCGGACGGCGAGAAATTCCTGCGCGATCCCGATTGCAGCGGCGGCTCCTGCATCGTGGCGCCCAACAGCCGCATCATCGCCGGCCCGATGGGCGCCGAGGAAGGCATCCTCTACGCCGACTGCAATCTCGAGATCGGCATCCAGATGAAGCTGCGGCACGACTTCGCCGGCCACTACAACCGGCCGGATATTTTCCACCTGCAGATCAACCGCTCGGCGCCGAAGCTCTACTCGGTGCATGGCGAGCCGACCGGCGCTCGGCGAGACGCGCGGCGGCCGCGCAGCTCGGCATGACGCCACGAGTCCAGCGGCCTGCTTGCCGCACCCGACAACGGACAACGACGATGGCAACCGCAACGCTTGAAAAGACCGCCGACCCCCGCGTCACGTCCGCGATCCGGCATTGGGCGCCGCGCTTCGTCGACCAACGGCGTCGCGCTCACCGACTTCGAGGAGGTCACCGCGCGCGATCACGTCGTGGGACGACTGGTGCGCGCGCCTGGTCGGCGCGCGCCGCCGTGCACGAGGCGATGGGGCGCGAGGCGCTCGCGCAACAAGAAGTTCATCAGCGCGGGCGAGCACCTGCAGCGCGCCGGCGTCTACTATCACTTCGGCAAGTTCCTGTTCGTGCAGGACCTCGCGCAGATGAAGGCCGCGCACATGAAGGCGGTCGAGTGCCGCAAGCTCGCGCTGCCGCATCTGCGCCCGCCGGGCGAGCGCGTGGAGATGCCCTACGAAGGCAAGTCGCTTGCCGGCATCCTGCGCAAGCCCGTCGGGCGTCGAGCGCCCGCCGGTGGTGGTCATTCGCGTGCGGCCTCGATTCCTGCAAGGAGGAGACCGACGCCTACGAGCAGCCGTTCCTCGCGCGCGGCATCGCCACGCTCGCCTTCGACGGGCCGGGCCAGGGCGAAGCCGAATACGACTTCGCGATCCGCGGCGACTACGAGGTCGCCGTCAAGGCGGTGATCGACTTCATCGAGACGCGGCGCGACGTCGACGCCGCGCGCATCGCCATCGCGGGCATCAGCCTCGGCGGCTACTACGCGCCGCGCGCCGCCGCCTTCGACAAGCGCATCAAGGCCTGCCTGGCGCTCGGCGGCCCGTTCGACTGGGGCGAATGCTGGGACAGCGCTGCCCGATCTGACGCGCGAGGCGTTCCGCGTGCGCAGCAAGAGCGCCACGCTCGACGAGGCGCGCACGCAAGGCCGCGACGCTGACGCTCAAGGGCGTCGCGCAGCAACATCACCTGCCCGATCTACATCATGAACGGCAAGCTCGACCGCATCGTGCCGGCGAAGGACGCCGAGCGGCTGGCGCGCGAGGTGAAGGGCCCGGTCGTGCTCAACCTGGTCGAGGACGGCAACCACATCGCCAACAACCGCGCCTATCGCTGGCGCACCCAGAGCGCCGACTGGATGGCGGAGCAGCTCGGAGCGGGGTAATCGCATCCAGCCATCCGGCTGTTGCGACTGCGGCAAATCAACTTTCAGCTGCCATTGCGGTTGCGAGCGCAAGTTCATAGCATCCCCGGATTGCGATCCTGGGAGGAGCGCCATGACCAAGCTCACCGCTACGTCTGCACCCTCGCGCCGACACATCATCAAAGGCCTGCTGACCGCGGGCCTCGCGACGCCGGCCATCCTGCGCGCCGGCACCGCGTTCGCGGCCTTTCCGGACCGGCCGGTGCGCATCATCGTCGCCAACACGCCGGGCGGGCCCTCCGACATCATTGCGCGCATCGTGGCGGCAGCGCTGCAGGAGACGCTGGGCGGTGCTGTGTTCGTGGAGAACCGCGGCGGCGCCGGCGGCAATATCGGCATGGGGCTTGCGGCACGCGCGGAGCCCGACGGCCACACGCTTCTCCTTTCGACCAGCGCCTATTCGGTCAATCCGGGCCTTTACGAGAAGCTGCCGTACGACCCGTTCAAGGATTTCGTTCCGGTCTGCGAGCTTGCGATCTCGCCGCATGTGTTCGCGATCAAGCCCGATCTCGGCCCCAAGACCATGAAGGAGTTCGTGGCGCTGGCGAAGGCAAACCCGGACAAGTTCAACGTCTCGACCCCGCCGATCGGCACCACGCCGCAACTGCAGGCCGAGGTGCTCAAGCAGCGCGAGGGCCTGCAGAAGATGGCGACCGTCGTGTTCGCGGGCGGCGGCGACGCGCTCACGGCGCTGATCAGTGGCACCGTGCAGCTCTCCTCCGGCAGTGCTGGCGCCGGCGCATCAGCACATCAAGGCGGGCACGATCCGCGGCCTCGCCGTCACCGGTACCAAGCGCTGGCATGACCTGCCGGAGATTCCCGACCATGCTGGAAGCGGGCTTCCCGAACTTCGTGTTCGACACCTATACGGCGCTGATGGCGCCGGCCAAGACGCCGCCCGAGATCGTGGCTCGGATCGAGAAGGAGACGCTGGCGATCCTGCGCCGGCCCGAGATGCTTGCGAAGCTCGAGCAGTCGGGCTTCGACGTGACGGCCAAGAGCGGCAAGGAGCACATGGAACGCGTCACCAAGGAGGTGGCGATGTTCCGCGACATCATCGAGAAGGCGGGCATCCAAAAGCTGCAGTAGGCCTGAGCAGAGACGCGCAGCGCATGTCCCGGAAAAGCCTGCCCCGGACAACGATCCGGGGTGGGAACCGGTTTTCCGAAAAGGACATGCGCCACTCAAAACTCTACCGCCAGAACTGGAACAGCCCGTAGCCGTTCCAGGCCACGCGCGGGTCGAGCCCGATCAGCGCACACGCCCGTAGACCACGTTCCAGAACCAGCTGGTTGAGCCCGGGAACGAAGAAGAACGCGAGCACCAGGAGAACCGGCGCGATCGGCGCGCGCGTCGGCCCCATTGGCGGACGGTCAAAGGCAGAAACGGCTCGATGATGCCCCAGCCGTCGAGCCCCGGGCACGGCAGCAGGTTGAAGATCAGCGCCGTCACCTGCAGCATGGCGAGATAGGCCAGCGCGGCATAAAGCACCGGATCGGGCGCGACCGGCTTGAACGCCAGATTGATCGCCAGCATCAACGCGCAAGCACGACCGCGGTCGCCAGCGGCCCGCCGGCCGACACCAGCGCGCCATAGATGCGCCGCCGCAGCAGGTGCGTGTTGATGTAGACGGCGCCGCCCGGCAGGCCGACGCCGCCAATCGCCATGATCAGAATCGGAAACAGGATGCTGTACTGCAGATCCGTGTAAAGCAGCGGATTGAGCGTCAGATAGCCCTTTTCCTCGACCGTCCTGTCGCCGCAATGATAGGCGACGAACGCATGGCCGAACTCGTGCAGGCAGAGCGAGATCAGGAATCCGGCCAGCACGAACGGGAACACCAGCCCGCGCGCGTCATCGGGGCGGTACAGCATCCAGACCGCGCAGGCGAGGAACACGACGATCAGCAGCAGGAACGTCGGAGCTGACGGGCGCTGACGCAGCCGCGTCGATGAACCCTGATGCGACACTCGCCTCCCCGGCATCCGCGCCACAAATGCTGATCCGGCGCGGCCTCTTAGCTGACCAATGCTATAGAAGACCTACACCGCCACGGCCGACTTCTCGGCCACGTGCTCACTGCACGAGCTTGGCCAGGCTCATCATGTCGACCTTGCCGGAGCCGAGCAGCGGCATCTTGTCGAGGATCATGATCTCGGACGGCATCATCAGCTCGGAGGCGCCGCGCTCGCGCGCGAAGGCCAGGAACTGCGAGCGCGTCGCGTCCTTCTGCTGCGTCACCAGGATCAGCCGCTCGCCCTTGCGCGGGTCGGGCACCGCCACGACGGCCGACAGCGCATTCGGCCACAGGTCGCCGGCGATCATCTCGACCGCGGCGAGCGAGACCATCTCGCCGCCGACCTTGGCGAAGCGCTTGGCGCGGCCCTTGATGGCGACGAAGCCCTGCGCATCGATGGTGACGATGTCGCCGGTGTCGTACCAGCCTTCCGGCGGCGGCTCGAGCACGCCCGGACGGTCGGCCTTCAGGTAGCCGAGCATCACGTTCGGCCCGCGCACGAACAGCCGGCCGCCCTCCTCGACGCCCTCGACCTTTTCGAGCCGCGCCTCCATGCCGGGCAGGATGCGCCCGACGGTGCCGAACTTGTTGAACATCGGCGTGTTGAGCGCGAGCGCCGGCGCGGTCTCGGTGACGCCGTAGCCTTCGAGGATGCGCAGCCCGAATTTCTCCATGTAGGTCTTGCGGGTCGATTCCTTCACCGGCTCGGCGCCGGCCAGGATGTAGCGCAGCGAGCGGAAGTCATAGGGATGCGCCACCCGCGCGTAGCCGTTGAGGAACGTGTCGGTGCCGAACATGATGGTGGCGTTCACGCCGTAGATCAGCTCCGCCACCGTGCGGTAGTGCAGCGGCGACGGATAGAGATAGATGCGCACGCCCGAGACACGAGCGGCAGCATCACGCCGACCGTCAGCCCGAACGAGTGGAACATCGGCAGCACGTTGAACACCTTGTCCTGGCGGCCGAAGTCGATGCGGGCGGCGGCCTGCGCGGCATTCGCCAGCATGTTGCGATGGGAGAGCACGACGCCCTTCGGCACGCCCTCGGAGCCCGACGTGAACAGGATCGCGGCCCAGTCGTCGGCCTTGCGCGTCGACCAGCGGCTTGTTCCAGTTGAGCAGGCCGCGGATCTTGTCGGACTGCGTGACGGTCGGGCGGATGTCTTCCAGATAGACGATCGAGACCTTGCTCGCGAGCGCCGCGACCAGATTGTCGAGCCGCGCCCTTCTCGACGAAGGTGCGCGAGGTGACGATGGTGCTTGATCTCGGCGGCCTTGCAGGCGGCCAGGATGTTGGTGGCGCCGGCGGTGAAGTTGATCATCGCCGGCACGCGCCCCGCCGACATCAGGCCGAGCACCGTCACCACCGCGCCGTTGGCGTTCGGCAGCATCACGCCGACGGCGCGGCCTTCGGGCGCGAGCGGCATGAGCTTGGTGCCGAGGATCGAGGCGCCGATCAGCAGCCGCTTGTAGGTGAGCGCGCCGGTGAGCGGATCCTCGACCGCGATGTGGCGCGGCCGTGCACGGTCGCGCGGCCTCGATCACGGCCTCGAGCACGGTGCGGTCGGTCGAGGTGGTGCGGAACACCAGGTCCGACATGATGCCGTAGAGCGCCGCGCCCGCCGCCTGCCGGCGCCAGCGGCCCTTGAGCGCGGGATCGACCGGTGAGCTTGACCGGCTCGAGCACCGTGACCGTGACCTTGGGGAACCACTTGCGGCGCACCTGGCCCTTGGACAGCCGGCTGAACGGCGTCTGCTCGAGGCCCTCGATGCGCACCGGCACGACCTCGGCATCGGCCTTGTCGGCGATCATGGCGGCGCCGTCATAGACCTTCATCAGGCTGCCGGTGACGGTGATGCGGCCTTCCGGAAAGATGATCAGCGCGTCGCCGTCCTTGACCGCGTCGATCAGCGTGCGCATCGCCATCGGCTTCATCGGATCGAGCGGCAGCGCGTGGGTGAGCTTGAGGAACGGCTTCACCCACCAATGCTTGGCGATGCCGACGTCGATCGCGAACACCGGCTTGCGGCTGCGCAGCGACATCGCGAGACCGGCGTCGAGGAAGCTCACGTGGTTGAGCGCGATGATGACGTTGGGGCCGGCCTTGTGCAGGTTCTCGAGCCCCTTCACCTCGATGCGGAACAGCGCGCGATAGATGATCGAGAGCGCATCGCTGAGCGCGCTCGCCGGCATGGTGCGGCCGATAGCGACCGCCACCACGAGGCTGCCGACGCCAAGCAGCAGGAACACGCCCGGCGTGGTCAGCCCGACCGCCTGCAGCACCGCGATCGCAACACCCGAGCCTGCCATGAAGCCGGCATTGAGCACGTTGACGCCGGCCACCACGCGGGCGCGCCGGTCGGCGCCGGCCCAGGCCTGCACGGCGGCAAAGACCGGCACGATGAACAGGCCGCCCGCGATCGCGAGCCCCGAGAAGTCCGCCACGAACCGGATGCCGCGCCAGGAGCCGAAGAGCGACCAATAGCCATCGAGACCGGCGATAGGCTGGGCGCCGAAGGTCGAGATGCCGAGGTCGATCGCGAACAGGCCGAGCAAGGCCGCAGCGATCAGCGTCGGCAGCAGGATGATGCGCCCGGCCGCCAGCCAGGCCGCCAGCCCCGAGCCGATCGCGATCGAGATCGAAAAGATGGCGAGGCAGGTCGTGACCACCTCCTCGGTGCCGCCGAGCACGTCCTTGACCAGCGGCTGCATGACGGTCGCGACCACGGCGCCAGCGAGCCAGAACCAGCTGGTCACGAAGGCGCCCCACCAGATGCGCTTGTCGTCGCGCAGGTGACTGATGAGCGACGCCGTCGAGACAGCGATGTTGCGGCGGATGACGAGGTCGGGTGCCGCTTCGCCGGTCGGCGGGATGAACAGGCTCGCGCCCCAGCACGCGAGCGAGAAGATGATCATCAGAAAGCCGAACGAGGCTGGATCGCCGCCGCCATGCGCGGCAAGGCCGCCGACGATCGTGCCGAGCAGGATGGCGATGAAGGTCGCGCCTTCGACCAGCGCGTTGCCGGCCGGCAGCTCGGAGCGCTCGAGGTGATCGGGCAGGATGCCGTACTTGATCGGGCCGAACAGCGACCCGATCACGCCGAAACCGAATAGCGCCAGGAACAGAATGCTGACTGAAGCGGTGTCGAAGCCGACCGTGTGCAGCCAGAAGCCGAACACCGCAACAGCCGATACGCCGATCTCGACGAGCTTGAGCCGCTGCGCCACCAGGGCCTTGTCGTAGCGGTCGGCCATCTCGCCGCCGAAGGCGGAGAGGAAGAAGTAGGGCGCGATGAAGACCGCCGGCGCGAGCGTGATCAGCACGTCCGCCTTGGTGCCGCCGATCTTGAACAGGATCAGAAAGACCAGCGCGTTCTTGAGGAAATTGTCGCTGAACGCCGAGAAGAACTGGGTCCAGAACAGCGGCGCAAAGCGGCGCGTCAGCAGCAAGGACGACGACATCTGGGCCTGATCCTCTGTGGTGGGCCTATCATATCGATGAAGGCCCTATGTGACATTCATGAATTTGGGTTGTGGACCGCGATACCGGGCGTTTGCTCGCGGCGCAAAGGTGCCGTCGATCGCCCGCAAATCACACCAACACACCGTAGCGCTCGCATGCTTTCAGCAGATTTCGCGCGCCGACGCTCCAAAAACGTGCCGCAAGCTCGCTGTCTCTTCAGAGATATGTAGCGACCCTGGGATCATGTCGATCATCGGAGACTCTGCATTGCCATGAACGATGTTCATGCTTATACACTTCTGTGAGCAATGTTCAAGTGGATTTTTGAACATTGTTCACGGCGAGGCAGTCGTGATAAAAGACGAGACTAATCAGAACGTTAGTGAAACTGCCACGGATCTACGGCGGGCTCGGCTGCGCGACGCCCTGGTGGGGGCGGCCGAGCAGACGATCACACAGCAAGGGCTCGGGTCCTTGCGAGCGCGCGCGCTGGCGGAAGAGGTCGGCTGTGCGGTCGGCGCGATCTACAACGTCGTCGAGGATCTCGACGACCTCGTGCTGCTGGTGAACGCGCGCACGCTTGCGGCGCTGGAGCGCGACCTGGTCGCCGCCGACCGCGCCGGCGAGCCGGTCGAGGGGCCAAATGCCGCGATCGCACGGCTGGTGCGCATGGCACTCGCGTATCTCGACTTCGCGGCCGCACAGACGCCGCGCTGGCGCACCCTGTTCGAGCACCGGATGCCCGCTGGTCGCGAGGTGCCCGCCTGGTATCGCGAGCAGCAGCAGCGCTTGTTCGCCTATGTGGAAGAATTGCTGCTCGAGCTGCAGGCCGACAAGTCTCGGGTGCGCCGCGCGCTGCTGGCCCGCTCGCTGTTCTCCGCCGTGCATGGGCTGGTCGTGCTCGGGCTCGAGGAGAAGCTGCAGGCGATCCCGCTGCCGGTGTTGCGCGAGCAGGCCCGCTTCGTGGTCACCGCGATCGGGCGGGGCATGATGGCGCCGGGAAAGTGACGCGTCACTCGTTCCCGAACCGCCACGCGCCCGGATGGCGCACCGTGATGCTCGCTGCCTCCGCGACCGAGCGCGCGCCGACGTGCAGAAGCTCGGTCTTGATCTCGTCAAAGAACAAGTCGACCACATGTGGCGCGCCAGCCGGCCCGAGCGCGCCGAGGCCGTAGGCGAAGCAGCGGCCGGTGAAACAGAACTTGGCGCCGAGCGCGAGCGCACGCACCACGTCGAGCCCACCGCGGATGCCGGAATCGATCATCACGGTCGCGCGCGAGCCGACCGCCGAGACGATCGACGGCAGGACGTCGATCGAGGCCGGCGCGCCGTCGAAATGCCGGCCGCCGTGGTTCGACACGATGATGCCGTCGGCGCCGAGCGCGACCGCGCGCTCGGCGTCATGCGGATGCAGAATGCCCTTCACCACGAAGGCACGCTTCCAGCGGTCGCGCAGGCGCTTGAGCTCGTCCCAGGTGTGGCTGCCGCCGGAGCGCAGGCTGCATCGCTTCGGCGGTCTCGACCTGCGTCGCCTTCTCGGCATAGGGGACGAGATTGGCGGTGATCGGCATGCCGTTGCGCAACAGCGCCATCGTCCAGGCCGGCGAGGTGAGCACCTGATAGGTCGTCCAGGGAGTGATCGGGAACGGCACCCGCACGCCATTGCTGATGTCGCGCGGCCGCTTCGACTTGCCGGCGCTGTCGACCGTCGGCACCAGCACATGCGCGCCGGCCTCGTCGGCGCGCCGCACGAGGTCGAACGTGATGGCGTGGTCGTTGTAGGGGAAACGATAGAGCTGGAACCAGAACACGTCCGGCGCGATCGCGGCGATCTCCTCGATCGAGGCATTGCCGGGCGTCGCCAGGATGTAGGGAATGCGCTGGCGTTGCGCTTCGGCGGCGAACAGCTTCTCGGCGCCCGGCCACATCAGGCCGGCCGAGCCCATCGGGGCGACGCCGATCGGCGCAGCATAGCGCCGTCCGAAAATCTCGGTGTCGGTCGTCGCCTTGCCCTCGACGCAGTAGTGCGGCAACAGCTCGACCGCCTGGAACGCATCGGTGTTGCGATCGATGCAGTATTCCTCGTTGGCGCCGCCATCGACGAAATCGAAGCCGAAGCGCGGCACGCGCCGGCGCGCGCGACGGCGCAGATCATCCACCGTCGGATAGAGCTGCTGCAGCCGCGCCTTGCCGGCACCTTCGACCTTCTCGGCCGGCCCTCGATCAACCATTGTTTCCCCCGACGTTACCTCCGACGCACCGGACACGCCGCTACCTTGCTGCTTTTTTACTGTCGTACGGGCGCCTTGACCAGAGCACGGGCATTGCGATTACAGGCTTGGCGATCACAGGCTTGGCGATCACACGCGTGAAGCACAACCGAGCGAGACTGGCTCGGCCATCCGTAACTTTCCTGTAGCCTTGGCGGATGCGCGCGGCCCGTGCCATGGTGTCGCCCAAACAATTGCACACCCATCGCCTGACGGCTGCCAATAAAACCCGCAGCAACACAATCGCAATTGTGAGGACCGGCTTGTGACCACGACGTTCGAGCGCGAACGCGATCGCCATCTGTTCGACCCCGGCCCGAAGCGCCTGCTTGCGCTCGATGGCGGCGGGGTGCGCGGCGCCGTTACGGTTGCGTTCCTGGAGCAGATCGAGCTCGTGCTGCGCAAGCACCTCGGCAAGGAGGAGGTCCATCTCGGCGACTGGTTCGATCTCATCGGCGGCACCTCGACCGGCTCGATCATCGCGGGCGCGCTTGCGCTCGGCTACACCACCTCGGATATCCTGCGCTTCTATTTCGATCTCGCCCCCAAGGTGTTCCGGCGGCCGTTCTGGCGCATCATGGGCCTGCAGGCCAAGTTCGATGCGGACGCGCTGCGCCAGGAGATCGAAGGCATCGTTCACGAGCTCACGCTCGACACCGACAAGCTGATCACCGGGCTTGGCGTCGTCACCAAGCGCATGGACACCGGCAGCCCCTGGATCCTCTCCAACAATCCGCGCGCGCCCTATTGGGAATGGGACAAAGGCCGCCGGCTGTCGAACCTGGTGCGTGCCAGCACCGCGGCGCCGTTCTACTTCGACCCGGAAGTGATCACGGTCGATGAGCGCACCAACGAGACCGGACTGTTCGTCGATGGCGGCGTGACGCCGCACAACAATCCGTCGCTGGTGTTGTTCATGATGACCGTGCTCAAGGCCTTCAACATCGACTGGGCGCTTGGGCCCGACAAGCTCACCATCGTCTCGGTCGGCACCGGCAGCCACCGCGACCGCGTCGTCCCGGAAGAACTCGGGATGGGCCGCACCGCCAAGCTAGCGATCCGTGCGCTGACCTCGCTGATGAACGATGCGCAGACCTTCGTGCTGCAGCAGATGCAGTATCTCGGCGAATGCCCGGCGCCGTGGACGATCAACTCCGAGATCGGCTCGCTGGTCGGCGACGCGCCGCCCCACGGCAAGCTGTTCCGTTACCTGCGCTATGACGTGCGGCTCGAGCTGCCATGGATCGAGAAGGAGCTCGGGCCTCGGGTCGAGCAGGAATTTGGCCGCAAGCTCACCGAGGATGACGTGGTGCGCATGCGCAGCATGGACGATCCCACCATCATCCCGGACATCTACAAGCTCGCGCGCATCGCCGCCGAGATCCAGGTGAAGCCCGAGCATTGGGTCGGCGAGCTGCCGCGCTGGTGCGACGGCACGCACCCTTCGGCCAAGACGCGGCCGCGCCTGCCGCCGACAGCGCCGCCCGCGCCGCCGAGCGCACTCGCCAAGGCGTTGAGCCGCCTGCGCGCGCATTTGGCGAGAAGCAGATCACCGGGGCGCTGACTCCGTAAGGACGTTACTTCGGCGGTTGAATGGGCCTTTGCCGATAGGTCGACACCCATTCGGCGCTTTCGCGCATCGCCTCCTGGCCAAGCTCCAGGTAGATGGCGCGCGTGAGCGCGGCATCCCCCTGCTCGAGCTGCTCGGGCACGCAGCTCGTAAGCGCGTCCGAACAGCATGCGCATCCGGTCATATTGGCGGGCGCGTGCGTCAAGCGCGAGTCGTTCCGAATAATCGTTCATGATGCTGCCGATGCCGGGCAGGAGCCCGCTCGCAATCAGGAGAATCGTGCGCAATGCGGATTCGTCGCCGGCCGGCGCCGGCGATGTGAACGCCAGCACGATCGGCACGATCACGAAGGGCGCCGATGCCGCCAGCACCAATCCATGCGCATTGATGACGTCTGCATGGCGCTTGAGCCGATAGCCGCGCGTCCGGAAATAAGCGTATTGCCCCTGCACCCAGCCGTGGCGGGCGACCGCATGGCCGGCAGTGTCGAGCCGGCCTTGCACGGAGGACGCATCGCCTGACTCGACGAGCTCGAGCACGCGCAGCGCAATCTTCACCCAGGCGAGTTCGCTCGGCTGCTTGATCGGATAGGCATCCGCGATGGTGCCGGGATTGTGCACGCCAGGCGGCAACGGTTCGGGGGCCCCGCCGTTCGGGCTCGCGATCCCGAGAATGCGCCAATACATCGCCACCCGCAGCGCTTCGGCCAGCGCACGATAGTCCAGGAAGCGCCCCTGGTGCCGCTCCACGTGCGCCCGCCCCACCGCGACGACGATGCCAAGGAACCCAAGCACGTACAGGATCAGGAGCACGTTAGAAAACGCGCCGACATTGGCGAAGAAGACGAAGCAGAGGAATGCGAACAACGCCCAGACATAGATGTGGAACCAGTCGCGCCCGAACTGGATCTGCCAGCGCTGCGCGAGCGCGTCAGCTATCGCGTACATCCGGCACCAGCGCGGCGCCCGCTCCATGGTGATCTGCCGGGCGGCGCTGCCATTTGCCAGTAACGGCGAGGAAAACGCAAACAAAGCCTCGAGGCTTGCGCTCGCCTGGTCGCGGCGACCCGGCACCGAAAGCCGCGCGGCATCGCGATTGAAGATACGCGTCAGCGTCGTGAGCGCCTCGAAAGTCTCCCAGGATTCAAGCTCCCGGAGCTCCTCCTCCGACAGACGATCGCGCCTCTCGGCAACCTCGCGGCCGAACACATTGGCGACGAACACGGTGATTGCATCCAGCGCGCGGTGCGGCCAGCCACCGAGGCAGCACCTGATCACCGCATGTCCCCAAGGTCGCACCGACACTGCCTCAGCCGCGCTCGTTTCCCGCTGGCGCGGCGTGACTACGTGGATCACCGGGCCGATCTCGGACGCATCGAGGCTTGCGCGCGCCGAGCCCAGGATGTCGAGCGGGATTCCGCGCCGCTTGAACGAAACGACCTCGGCGGTGCCGCCCGGGCGCATCGCGCCGCCGTTGCCGTCCCACAGCGCGATCAGGACGTTGGCGTGCTGGGCAATGAACAGCCCGGCTGCTCGGTATTGCTCCTCGCGCTTGGCAGAATCTGCACGAACGTCGGCCAGCGAATTGCCCGACGTGAACGGCACCACCGGCGCCGAGATTGCCTGCGCCAGCAGCGCATCAAACTCGGCCGCGTTGCCGGCCTTGAGCCCGGGCTCGAAGTCGCGCCGGTACTCCTCAATCGGCATCGGCATTGGCGCGACCAGGCGGGCGCCATGTGCGAGCGCCACCCGCGCCACCAGCCGGTCCGCCCCTTCGGCGAGCGATGACAGCACGATGATCGGGTTCTCGGCGTTGCCGTGCAGATAATCGTGCCGCAACCGCTCCATGATGGCGGCAATCTCGCGTTCGAGCGTCTGCACGTCCTGATCGCGCAGGTCCCGGTGGCCGGTGACGCCGATCACCAGCGGCAGGCGGTCAGGAAGCGGGTCCATTGTCGTTTCGTCTCCGCGGCGCGCGACGACGCCCGCACCTTCGATATTCTTGCATCACTGACGTGTAGCCGCCACCGCTCAGCGCTGAGCGCCCCACAGTGTTCGCGCGACATCGTGGCTCATTGCGACGCCGGCTCATTGCAGCGCCGGTCGGGCAACTATTCCGCCGCTCGCGCCATGGTCTGCCGCCGAACCAGCGGCATCACCTCCTCGGCCAGGCGCCGCATCGATTCGCTCTCCCAGTCTCGATTGGGACCGCCCCAATCCGTCCCGGTCACCAGCACATGGCCGAATGGGCCAACCTGCTGGCGGAATGCGAGGAGCTTCTCGGCGACCGTCTGCGGCGAGCCGTGGATCACACGCGCCTCGATCACGGACTCGACGGTCACATCGCTGTCAGGCTGCTCAGGATGCGTTTTCAACCCAACCAGGCGGCCCGCGCGCTTGAGCACCTCGTAGAGATAGCCAAACGCATATCGGTACGCGCTTTGCTCGCTGTACACCCGTTGACGTGCCTCGGCGTCCGTGCCCGCCACATGCACATACTTGACCACACGCCAGTCGGCTCCATCAGGGACACGACCAGCCTCACGGCAACCTTCTTCATAAAGCTGCCAGTGCGAGCGGCGGCATCGACCGATGTCAGGCCACTCGTCACCGGGCCCCAGCCCCGCGCTCCCGCAATTCTCGCCGTCGGCGAGCCCGGACTTGAAACCGCGACGCAGATCGGCGGCCCGCCAACGCGTCGCGGCTTCGGCATGATGCCAATGCCAAGCGGCTCGCTGATCGCCTTTTTGATCGCGAAGCGCCAGAACTCGCCGTTGAGCTCGTAAGGCGGGCCCTGCGCCCAGATGCGCTCGATGAACGAGATCGACTCGAGCATCATCCGCTGGCGCTGGCCGGCGTCCGCAATATCGAACAGCTCATAGTCCGATGGCAGGCTGCCGGTGCCGATGCCGAAGATGAAGCGCCCCTCGCTCATGTGATCGAACTGCGCGACCTCGGCCGCGATTACGGCCGGATGCCGGTTCGGCAGATTGATGACGCCGGTCGCAAAGGTGATCCGCTTCGTCTGCGGCACGAGGCTCGCCATGAACATCAGGGGCGAAGGGATCGGCTCGCTGGTGGCCGAGAAATGCTCGCCCAGCCAGACCTCATCGAAACCGAGGCGCTCGGCGAGCAGCGCCTTCTCGGCAGTCTCCTCGAGGAAGGCGCCGAGCGTCCGCGTGGGCGGATGGAGCGGCATCATGAACAGGCCGAGGCGCATGCTTTCGTTTCAATCCGGCAGGGTGCTATGCTTTCGCCCCGATCATAAGGTTAGGCGCGCGTTCTGCAACGATGCCGTGCGGCGAAGCCCTGACGAGAGCTCGTGCCATGCCTCTTCTGCGTATCGCGTTCGCCATTCTTCTAGGATTCACCTGCGTCACCGCCAGCGTTCCGGCGCGCGCCGCCGACGCCGCCCTGATCGAGGCCGCGAAGAAGGAAGGCAAGGTGGTCTGGTACACGACCCTGATCGTGAACCAGGCGATCCGGCCGCTGAAGGAAGCGTTCGAGAAGAAATATCCGGGCATCGAGCTGCAATATACGCGCGCCGACGAAGCGCCGACCGCCGCCAAGATTCTGGCCGAAGCACAGGCCGGGCGCGTGCAGGCCGACGTCTTCGACGGCATTTCCAACATGGTCCCGCTCAAGCGCGCCGGGCATCGTTGCGCCGTTCGTGCCGCCGTCCGCCGGCGCAGATCCCGGCCGACCTGAAGGACCAGGACGGCTACTGGATCGCGATCCTGCTCTACGTGTTCTCGCCCGGCATCAACACCACGCATGGTGCCGAAGGAGCAGGCGCCCAAGACCTATCAGGACCTGCTCGATCCGCGCTGGAGCGGCAAGATGGCCTGGAACCCGGGCTCGATCGCGGGCGCGCTCGGTTTCGTCGGCAACATCGCTCATGAGCATGGGCGACGCGCGCGGCATGGACTATCTCAAGGCGCTCGTCGGCGCAGCGCATCGTCAACATCGAGGCCTCCTCGCGCGCGATCCTCGATCAGGTGATCGCCGGCGAATATCCGATGGGCCTGATGATGTTCAACCATCACACCGTGATCAGCGCCCAGAAGGGCGCGCCATCGGACTGGATCAAGATGGAGCCGGTGCCGGTCGCGCTCGACGCCGTCGGCATCCTCAAGGACGCGCCGCATCCGAACGCGGCGCGACTCCTGGTCGATTTCCTCACCTCGGAGGACGGCCAGCGCGTGCTGCAGAAGGCCGACTATCTGCCGGCGATGCCGAGCGTGCCGGCGATGAAGAGCCGGCCTGCGCCCGGAGGACGGCGGCTTCAAGGCGACGTTCCTCAAGCCGGACGAGATCCACGACCGCATTCCAGGCTGGACCAAGATCGTCGGCGAGCTGTTTCGGTAAGGCGTATGAGTTGACAGATCGTTGGTCGCAGCCTCCCTTGCTGTCGTCCCCGCGAAAGCGGGGACCCAGTAGACACCGGCCACACAGTTGGAATTCATGCCACGCGAATATCGCTCTCGAATACTGGGTCCCCGCTTTCGCGGGGACGACAGCGGGAGTGCGTGGCAAGACATACACAAACATCAAACATCGAGTGAGGTTGTTCGCTTGTCCCTTCAGACCATAACCGTCGACATCTCTGCCCGACGCATCGCGACCGTCACGCTCAATCGGCCCGACCGCGGCAACGCCTTCGACCAGACGATGCTCGACGAGCTGGCCGCAGCAGCTCAAGACGCTCGGCGCCGACGACAGCGTGCGCATCGTGGTGCTGCGCGGCAGCGGGCGGCATTTCTGCACCGGCGCCGATCTCGCCGCGCGCGGCGGCGAGGCGCACGGCGCCACCGCCGCGCGCGCGCCGGCCTCGCTGCGCGACGTGCTGGTCGCGCTCGACACGCTGCCGAAGCCGACGATCGCGGTCGTGCACGGCGGCGCGGTCGGCGGCGGCGCCGGCTTCGTCGGCCTGCTGCGACGTCGCGATCGCGACCGAAGCCGCGTTCTTCTCGATCCCGGAGGTGCGCGTCGGCATGCCGCCGCTCGGCGTGATGCCGTTCCTCATTCGCGCCATGGGGCACCGCGCCTTCCGCCGCTACGGGCTCTCGGGCGAGCGCATCGCGGCCGCCGAAGCGCTGCGGCATCGGGCTCGTGCATCAGGTCTGCGACGCTGCAAGCCTCGACGAGACGCTCGCGCGCATCGCCGACGAGCTCCTGCATGGCGCGCCCGGCGCGATCGCGACGCTCAAGGAGGCCGTCGGCGCCGTTCGCCTCGCCGCCCCTGTCCGCCATCCTGGCGCATCACGCGCCGCACAATCCGAAATCGCCGGAGGCGATCGAAGGCATCGCGAGCTTCCGCGAGAAGCGCAAGCCGAGCTGGTATCCGCAGTAGACCGACCAACGGGCCGAGATTCGAATCTCGAAGCCTCCAAGAAAAAAGTCGCGGCGCTGACCGCGCCGCGCAACGTCGTGCTGGTCGGCGCCAGCGACCGGCCGGGAAGCTGGGCCGCGCGGGTGTGGCGCAATCTCAACCGCTACGAATTTCCCGGGCCGATCTATCTGGTCAATCCGCGCCGCACGAGATCTGGGACAAGCCCTGCTATCCGGATTTCACATCGCTGCCGGAGCCGCCCGACCACATGGTGGTGCTGGTGCCGGCCGCGGGCGTGATCGAAACGCTCAAGCAGCGGCGCGGCCGCGGGCGCGCGCAGCGCCACCGTGTTCTCCGCGGGCTTCGGCGAAGCCTTCGACACGGAGGCCGCCGCGCTCGGGCGCGAGCTTGCCGCGGTGATCGAGGAGACCGGGCTCGGCGTCTCCGGTCCCAACTGCATGGGCAATGTCTGCGCCAAGAGCCGGCTCGTCACGCTCACCGAGGACCGTCCGCTCACGCTGCGCGCAGGGCCCGGTCGCGCTCGTCGGCCAGAGCGGCGGCATGATGATCTTCACCAATTCGGCGCTTGAGGAGCGCGGCATCATCGGCCGAATATCTCATCACCAGCGGCAACGAGGCCGGGCTCTCGGTCGGCGACTACATCGCGTTCTTCGCCGACCAGCCCGAGCTGAAGGTCATCGTCATCTATGTCGAGGCGATCTCGGATCTCGACAAATTCAAGGCCGCCTGCCGGCATGGCGCGCGCCGCCGGCAAGCACATCGTCGCGCTCAAGCTCGGCCAGTCGGAAGGCGGCCGGCAGGCCGCGATGGCGCATACCGGCTCGCTCGCGGGCTCGGTCGAGGCCTTCGACGCGGTGGCGGGCGAGGTCGGCGTGATCCGCGCCGACACGCTCGACGACGTGGTCGAGATGACCGAGCTGCTGGCGCATACCGGCGCGCCGCCCGGCCGGCAGCCTCGGCGCCATCACGCTGTCGGGCGCGTTCCGCGGGCTGCTGCTCGATGCCGCGGAGCGCAACCGCTTGCGATTCCAGCCGCTGGCGCCGGCGACGACCGACAAGCTCAATTCGATCCTCACCGTCGGCTCGCTGGTGTCGAATCCGATCGACGGCGGCTTCGGCGTGCTCACCAGCGCCGACAACTACATGGCCTCGATCGAGGCGATGCAGGCCGATCCCAACGTCGACATCGTGCTGCTGCAGGAGGCGCTGCCGCGCGAGCCCGGCTCCGACCGCGCCGAGAGCTACATCCGGATGGTCGAGCGACTACGCGGCCACCAAGGCGAAGAAGCCGATCGCCTTCGTGACGCCGACCTCGCACGGCCAGACCGACTACAGCCGCGCGCTGCGCGCCAAGGCGCCGCATGTGTCGTTCCTGCAGGAGGCCAACAAGGCGCTGCGCGCGATCGCCAGCGTCGTGCGGCGCGACGAGATCGAGCGGCTCGCGTCGCGCGGCCGGCGACGACAGGCCGCGCCGACGCCCGAGCAGCGCGCAGACGATCGAGACGGCTGCGCGGCGCGCGCGCGCGCGAGGCGACTGGCGCTCAACGAGGTGCAACTCGAAGGACGTGCTGCGCGCCTACGGCATCGCGACGCCGGCGGAGGCGCTGGTCGACCTCGCCGCGCGGACGCGCGTCGCAGGCCGCCGACGCGCATCGGCTATCCCGGTCGTGCTCAAGGCGGTGTCCGACACGCTCACGCACAAGTCCGACGTCGGCGCGGTCGCGCTCAATCTTGCGACGCCGGAGGCGCTCGACGCGCGGCCTACGACGCGCATGGCGCAGCAAGCTGCGCGAGCACGTGCTCGCCGGCATGCTGGTCTGCCAGCAGGTGCGCGGCGGGCTCGAGCTCGTGCTCGGGCCTGCACCGCGATCCCGAAATGGGCCTGGTGGTGATGGCCGGCGCGCGGCGGCGTGCTGCTCGAACTGACCAAGGACGTGGCCTTCTGCGCGCCGCCGGTGAGCCGCGACAAGGCGCGCGACATGCTCGCGCGCACGCGCGCGGCGCGGCTGCTCGCAGGCTATCGCGGCGGCGCCGCCGCTCGATGTCGACGCGGTCGTCGACGCGCTGGTCGGCGCTCGGGCGGCTGGCGATCGATCTGCCCGGATGTCATCGAGTCGGTCGACATCAACCCGTTCGTCGCCCTGCCGCAGGGCAAGGCGGGATTGCGCTCGATGCGCTGATCGTGCTGCGGCGGCGGTGAACCGGTGATCGCGCGCGTCCCCGCGCACTGGCAGTCACTGCCGCGCCGGCATGCTCCGCTCGTAACATCGGCATACGACCCGTTTGCGCGGATCGCCGATCGGATGCGACGGTCGTTGCGCACGCACGCAAGCGTCGGGAGTGACAAATCGTCAGACTGGCCACACGTGCCGTCTAGGTCCTGCGCTATGCTGTCGCGCCGTCGTGCTCGTGCTGGCCAGTGCCGCTCTGGCCGCTGCGCAGCGCCCAGCAGCCCACAGGGCGCCGAACTCATCGCGGCAAAGTGCTTCCAGTGCCACACCGAGGCGATGTGGCAGGACCAGCGCCAGGACGCGCGGGCCTGGGAGGCGAACCTCTACCGCATGGTCGGCCGCGGCGCGCTCTGGACCACCGAGGAGATCAAGCTGATGGCCGACTATCTCGGCACCGATTTCGGACCGAACGTGCCGCCGGTGCAGCGCCGGCGCGCTGACGCACGCAATGCAGCCCGTTGACACTTCAGGCCCTAGGGAGACGACCATGCGAGACCTGGTCGTCAAATATCTGTCGAAAGGCGTTTCGCGTCGCGGTTTCGTGACCGGCCTGACCAAAGCCGGCCTGACCATGACGGCGGCGCAATCGGTGCTGCGCTCGGTCAGCACCGTGACCATGGCGCAGGCCGGCCGCAGCCCAGCGCGCGCCGCCGGCGGCACGGCCGGCGCCGCCGCGCCGGACCGGTGAAGACGTTCCAGGGCACCGGCGGCGCCGCCTTCGCCGAGCAGCTCATCGCCTCGGGCGTGAAATACGTGTTCGGCAACTCGGCGAGCGAGGACGCGCAGTTCTACGAGGCGCTCGTCGACCGCCCGCAGCTCAAATACATCCTCACCCCGCACGAGGGGCCCGGCGCCGCCATGGCGGCCGGCTACGTCAAGGCGTCGGGCGAGCCCGCCATCGTGATGCAGGCCGGCGTCGTCGGCATGGCCAATGCCATCGGCCAGATGTTCAACGCCCACAAGGAGCAGACCCCGCTCGTCGTCTACTCCTACCGCACCGACCAATCGCGGCGCGCCGGCCGCGACGGCTTCGAGGAAGTCCTCAACCAGGAGCAGATGCGTCCAGCCGATCACCAAATACACCTGGCTGGCGCGCCGCGCCGACATGATCCCGGAGACCGTGCGCCGCGCCTTCAAGGCGGCGTGGACGCCGCCCTACGGCCCGTCCTACATCTCCTGGCACTCCGACTTCAACGACGAGCGGGTCCGCACCGAGATCATCCCGCAGGATCAGTTCGATCCGCGCATGCGCGTGCGGCCCAACCCCGACGACGTCGCAGCGCGCCGCCAAGCTCCTGGTCGAGGCCAGGATGCCGCTGATGGTGGTCGGCGACGAGATCTACAAGGCCAAGGCCGCCGCCAAGGCGGTGAAGCTCGCCGAGCTGCTCGGCATGCCGGTGACGCAGGTGCGCCAGCTCTACGCCAACTTCCCGGAAGGCCATCCGCTCTGGGTCGGCAATCTCGCCGGCGGCAACCTCAACTCGCTGCCCTATCCGAAGGGCTTCGACGTCGTCATCAACGTCGGCAACAAGTTCCAGCACAACGGCCCGAGCCCGATCGTGCCGCGCGGTCCGAAGTTCATCGACATGCGCATCGACCACTGGAGCATGGGCAATGTCATGCTCACCGAGGTGCCGCTGGTCGCCGATGTCGGCTACGGACTCGACGACCTGATCGCCGCGGTCGAGCAGCTGATGACCGCCTCGATCAAGCAGAAGGCCGCCGAGCGCGCCGAGGAGGTCAAGAAGTTCAGCACCAATGCGCGCAGACGCTGCGCGGCGCAGATCGTCAACAGCCCGGACTGGGACCAGGCGCCGCTGATCGCCGATCGGCTGACCTGGGAGATCGCGCAGTTCGCCGATCCCGACGCCATCATCGTGCACGAGGCCGGCTCGGTCGAGCCTGCACAGCTTCGACTTCAATCCGCTCGGCGGGCGCGAGCTGTTCTTCTACTACGGCGCCCACCTCGGCTCCGGCGTCGGCACCGCCGCCGGCGTCAAGCTCGCGCGGCCGAACCAGCAGGTGATCTGCCTCGTCGGCGACGGCTCGTTCATCTTCGGCCCGACCGCGCTCTGGAACATGGCGCGCCTGCAGTTGCCGGTGATCACCGTGGTCTACAACAACCACGCCTATGGCGGGCCGCACAGCCGCGTCATCAACAACGTGCCGGGCGGCCGCATGGTGCAGACCGGGCAGTTCGTGCACGACTATCTCGGCAACCCCGACATGGACATGGCCTCGATCGCCAAGGGCTTCGGCGTCGACGGCGAGGTCGTGCAGAACCCGACGCAACTGCGCGAGGCGCTTGGCGCGCGCGCGCAAGCACACGGTCGAGGGCAAGCCCTACCTGCTCGACGTCCAGGTCGCCCGCAAGGGCGTCGGCTGGGCCGAGAAGCCATGGGTGCCGCCGATCCGGGTCGCCGAGATGCGCACCAGGAAGGTGTGAGGCGCAGCCTTAACGACGTCGCCGTTTCGCGATGGCCGGGGAAACCCCGCCATTTCGTTTTCAACGCGCTTTGAGGATGCGAAGCGGAACCGCAGGTCTTGCGGCCCGCACAGGCGTCGCTATCCTCCTCGCGACAACTGGCAATCAAAATTCGTCGGGAAAACCGACTTCGATCCAGGAAACGTCCAGGCAGAGGAGACCCGCCGTGATCAGCCGATCCACTACATCCGTCTGCATCGCCACCGTCGTGTGCGCGCTTGCTTCACTCCTCACGATGCAGGAGTCCAACGCGCAGGAACCGCTGACGCGCCCTCCGGGACAGCCCGATTGGACATTCAACATCCCTGACAAGGAGCAGCCTTCCGCGGTGCGACCGCAAGGCATGGTGCGGGCGCCGGGCAGCGCCAGGGAATACGAGTGGGCCAAGGTCTCCGGAAACACGAATCCGCCGGACTGGTTTCCCGAAGAGCATCCGCCAGCGCCGCCATCGGTCGCTGGCGGCCCAGGACGACGATTTGCGTGCGGCGCGTGCCATCTGATGTCCGGCCAGGGCCGTCCGGAATTCGCCGACCTCGCCGGCCTGCCGGCCGAGTACTTGATCCGGCAGATGGCCTACTACAAGGCGGGCACGCGCAAGGATGACGCGCGCATGGGTCCGATCGCGAAGGTCATGTCGGATGAGGATGTCCGTCAGGCGGCCGAATATTTCGCAGCGTTGAAGCCGAGGGTGTGGGTGAAGGTGATCGAGACCGCCACGCCGCCGAGGACGTTCATCGCCATTTCGGGCCGTCATCGTGTGCTCCATCCCGACGGAGGCACCGAGCCGATCGGACGCCGTATTCTTGAAATCCCCGAGGATCCGTACCGCACAGAAATCCGCGACCCGCATTCCGGGTTCATCGCCTACGTGCCGCCGGGCAGCCTCGCCAGAGGCGAAGCGTTGGTGAAAGGCGGAGAGTCCGCGAAGACGGTGCCGTGTGCGATCTGTCACGGCGAAGGGCAAAAGGGCATGGGCGAAGTCCCGCGGCTTGCCGGGCTGCAACCGCTCTATATCGCGCGGCAGCTCTTCGATATGCGGCATGGCTCGAGCGCGGGGAAAGCGGCGGAGCTGATGAAGACTGTCGTCGCCAATCTGTCGGAGGACGACATCATCGCGATTTCCTCGTATCTGGGCTCACTGCCTCCGCAGTAGCACCAACTGTCTCAATGATCGACACACTCTCCGCGTCATGCCCCGGCTTGTCCCGGCCGTCCACGTCTTTGGTAACACTGACAAAGCAAGACGTGGATGCCCGCGACAAGCGCGGGCATGACGAGTCAAACAATTAGCGCTTCGGTATAAGACCGGCGCGCTTGACCCAGAATGGCTCCACGGCTCGGGCGGCTACGCCGCGCCGCCCTGGCCGTCATTGTCGAGCGCAGTCACGAGATGTCGTGTGCAGTTGACCAAACTGACCGCGTGCGGCGCCTTGTCATGCAGAACGGTGACGCTCGTATTGTGGAAGAGCTGTGGAACAACGGCGCCTTCGGGCAGCCACGCATGTCGCTCCACGAGGGCACGGCAGACGAGACCATGCGTGACGACCACCAAATTGCCGTTCAAGCTGCGGCGCCTGCTCACGACAAAGTCGAAGGCCGCTGCGACACGCGCGTGAAATGTCGCCCAGTCTTCGCCGTTCGGCGGCGCTAGATCAGGTCCGAACGGATCTTCGGTCAACTCAGCATAAGGCGTGCCGCGCAGGTCACCGAAGTTGCGCTCCTGCAACAGCGGACTTTCTTCGATCTCAATTCCAGAGCGAGCTGCGAGCGGCGCCGCCGTCATGCGCGCACGCAACAAATCGCTGCAGACGATGTGCGCGAAACCGTGATCGAGCAGGCGCCGCGCAAGCTGTTCCGCCTGACCAATGCCGCGCTCGTTGAGCGGCACGTCGGGCAGTTGCAGGATGCGCGACGCGTTGCCGGCCGTCTCACCATGCCGGACGATCAAAATCGTCATGCCGCATGGTTAGCAGCGTGCGCTTCGCTCGGGCGAGCCTCGAATCAAGCCGGACCATGCTCAGAAATCCGGCTTCGTCGCTTTCGGGATCGGGAACAGATTGTGGCCGAAGTGGTCGTCATTGTTCTCGGCGCAGATGAATTCCTGCCACTCGCCCTGCTGCTTGCGCCAGCGCGCCGTCATGTACATGGGCTCGTTGAAGGTGTCCTCGTCCTCGACCTTGACGAAGGCTTCGAGGAACTTTCCCGTCCGCGGTCAGCTTGAATCGCTCCGTCACACGGAGCTTTTCGCTGTGCGGCGTGCGGAACATGTCGATGAAGCTCATCTTGGTCGACAGGCCGATCGTATCGACGACCAGCTCGCCGTTCTCGTAACGGCCGATCGATTCGCCGAACCAGGACGGCTTCACATATTCGGAGTGCTTGTCGGTCATGTGGATGCGGCGCACGAGCGAGTCGCGCTGCCACACCATGTGCACCATCTTCGGGTTTTGCACGATGTAGAACGGCTCCGTGGTCCAGAGCAGTTGGCCGGGAACGCTTCCCGGATAGCAGCGCGACGTCGCCAGGAACGGCATGCCGCGCTTGCCGGACAGCACCTCCTCGTTCGACACGCCGCATTTGCTCGGCCGCCCAGGGCTTGAGGATCGGGTCCAGATGGTTGCCGATCGCGAGCGTCACCTGCCGGCCCGCGCCCCGATCCATTGTTGCCGTGCAGCGGATGGTCGGGATGGTTCTTGATCGGCCCGCGCATCCCGGCCGGCGGATCGAGCCAGCCGTCGCCGTAAAGGGCGTTGCGGCCGTCCGCCCGAATTCGGATCCAGGCCCAGCTCGATGGATTAGATGACAGCTCCGGGATCTTTCCGCTGGTCTGGGCGAAGGCGCTGCCGTCGGCAAAAATCAGGATGCAGGCGCCAACCGCAAATATGCCGATGAACCGAACAGTCCCCGCGAATAGCGACGACATCTTGTGCTCCCTCCCTGGAGCGACCGCCAGCTTCTTGGGGCTGATCAGGTCGCATGTCTTGTGACACCTCAAACTGTGGCCCAAGGCGGCTTCATTTACAACCGCATGTCTCCAAGCGCTCAACAATCAGCGTCCTCAAATCCGGCTCGGGACCGGCGCCCGTGAGCCCTTCCAGCGCAACAAGCAAGGGTGTAGCCTGACGGTGCTAGTGAAGCGACCAACGGAGGGGCCCATGACGTTCCTGCGGCGGAAGTTGCTTCTTGCGGTGACATTGGCGACGTCGGCCGTGACGTATTCACTCGGGCAAACGCCGGCCCCGGTCGGAGACACGCGAGCCACGCAAAACGCCACCTCGATTCCGGATCTCTCCGGCCTCTGGACCCATGCGGCACTCGGATTTGAGTCCCCGGTCTCGGGCCCAGGCCCGGTGCGCAATCTGGGACGCACACCATCCGGCCAGAGCAACTTCAATCAACTTGTTGGCGACCCCAGCAATCCGATCCTGCAACCCTGGGCGGCCGACGTCGTCAAGAAGCTCGGCGAAATCTCGCTCGCCGGCAAGGCTTTCCCAGACCCGGACAACCAGTGTCTTCTCAATCCCGTGCCCTACATTTTCTGGAATTTCGAGATTCAAATTCTGCAGCAGCCGGACAAGATCACGATCCTCTATCCGCACGATCAGGATCATCGGCAAATTCGCTTGAACCAGCCGCATCCGGCCAAGGCGACCCCGTCCATCCACGGGGATTCCGTCGGTCACTATGAAGGCGACACGCTGGTGATTGACACCGTGGGGATCAAGGTCGGGAAGTACGCCATGGTCGATCGTTTCGGGACGCCCTACACCGACGCGCTCCGCGTGGTCGAGCGCTACCGGCTGATCGACTACGAAGCCGCCAAGGAAGCGCAAGCGCGCGCCCACAAAGAGTGGCCGCGCGTCCCCTCCTATGCGCCCGATACCGACTACCGCGGCAAAGGACTGCAGCTCGAATTCACTGTGGTGGACCCCGGCGCCTTCACGATGCCTTGGAAGGCGACCATCAGCTATCTGCGCTCCGGCAACAAGGAATGGTACGAGCGCGTCTGCGCGGAGAATATCCAGCACTACTATGCGGACACGCAGTACTACTCTGATAAGGACGCTCGCATTCCGACCGCCGAGAGGCCAGATTTCTAGACACGTCCAGGCTTCGAGCGGTTTTGCGAAATCTCACCTCTGACGTGCGGCGGGAATGGCCGGGATGTCCTCCGGCCATAGGCGTTTCGGCCCCAGCTCAGGCCAGGACTGAATTTTTTCTCACGCTGCGAGAATTTTTGAAACCAGACTGGACGCCGCCCCCATCTTCTGGCTTGTTGTCTGGAGCGTTTCCAGCCGGCAGAGGGACGCACCGAGGGACATACCGGGGGACAGATGGGCGCGCCAATCGAGCGCAAATCGCGGAGTAGCGGCGACCGGCTGCTGATGGCGCTCACTTTGTTCACGATCGAGCGCCCGCAATGGACCGTCGAGGAGGCCGCCGAGAAGCTCGGCGTCTCGGCTCACGACGGCCTACCGCTATTTCAAGCAACTCACCGGGACGGGCCTCATCACACCCGTCGCGGGCGCCGGCTACACGCTCGGGCCCGCCATCATCCAGATGGAGCGGCAGATCCAGGCCACCGATCCCATGCTGATTGCGGCCCGCACCGTGATGATCGACCTCATTCAGCACGCGGTCGAAGGCTCGACCGCCATCCTGTGCCGCCTGTTCCACGATCGCGTCATGTGCATGCATCAGGTCATGGGCCGCGGACCGCAAGTGCCGGTGAGCTACGAGCGCGGACGGCTGATGCCGCTCTATCGCGGCGCCACTGCGAAAATCATCTTGGCGCATCTGCCGACCCGCACGCTGAAATCCTTTTTCGCTCACGACGCCGCAGAGATCGCAAGAGCGGGACTCGGCAAGAGCTTCGATGAGTTCCGCCGCACGCTCGCCGGCCTCCGGCGCACCGCATCTGCATCACGCATGGCGAGGTCGACCCCGGCCGCGCCGGCATCGGCGCGCCGATCTTCGACCGCGACGGCGCCGTGCTGGGCAGCCTCAGCGTCGCGTTACCGAGCGCGCGCGCCGACGAGGCATTAATCACGCGCATTGCGCCGCTCGTCGCCCTGGGCGCACGCGAGGTCGAGCGCATCATGTCTGATGGACCAGGCGCGCGTGAGCTAAGCCCGCCCGCGTCAAAATCGTACGCTGAACACGAAAGAAGACCGAGGGAGAACACCATGACCTTCTCGACCATCAAGCTTTCGCTCATCCTGTTCGGCCTGTCGCGATGCTCAAGTACAAGGCGCGCCGGCACGACGCGTTCCGCGCGCGGCTCAAGGAGCGCAATTTCGTCGCCCAGATCATGGCGCGCGACGAGGAGATCGGGCGCTGGTTCGAGTTCAAGGACGGCATGATCACGCTCGGGCGCCGGGCTGCACGCCAAGCCCGACTCAAGCTGATGTTCAAGAACGCCGCGATCGGCGCCGCGCCTGCTGACGCCGCCGATCAACTGGCTCAACCAGATCAACGCGCAGAAGGATTTCGTGCTCACCGTCGACGGGCCGGAGGACCTCACCAACTGGTTCGCGCAGACCGTGATGATGAGCCAGACCGCCGGCCTGAAGATCGGCACCCGGCATGGACGACGGCACCATGCGCTATTGCAACATGACCAATGGCGGGCCGGTCTTCGTCTACGTCAAGGACGGCAAGATCGTGCGCATGACGCCGATCGACCTCGCCGAGGACGACGGCGCGTCGTGGACCATCGAGGCCAAGGGCCATGAAGCTCACGCCGCCGCGCAAGACCACGCTGGCGCCGCACGGGCAGAACGCGAAGTCGATCGTCTATTCGCCCGACCGCCTGCTCTATCCGATGAAGCGCGTCGACTTCGATCCGAACGGCGAGCGCAATCCGCAGAACCGCGGCAAGTCCGGCTACGTGCGCATCTCCTGGGAGGAGGCGATCAAGCTCGTCACCGACGAGATCAAGCGGCAGAAGCGCGAGCACGGTCCCGGCGCCATCGCGTTCTCGCACGGCTCGCATCACACCTGGGGCAATATCGGCTACTACCTCTCGGCGCTGTTCCGCTTCGCCAACGCGTCGGCATGACGCGCGTGCACCACAATCCCGGATTCGTGGGAAGGCTGGTACTGGGGCGCGGTGCATCACTGGGGCTACACGCTGCGCGTCGGCCAGTCGGAAACCTACGGCACGGTCGAGGACTGCCTGCAGAACTGCGACATGATCGTGTCGTGGGCGGCCGACCCGGAGATCGACCTCAGGCTCCTACGGCGCGCAGGAAGGCACCGTGCGCCGGCAGTGGCTGAAGAACCCGAAGCTCGGCATCAAGGTCGTCCACGTCGATCCCTACTACAACGCGACCGCGCAGTTCCTGCCGGGCAAGTGGTTCGCGCCGAAGCCGACCACCTCGGTCGCGATGGCGATGGCGATCGCCTATGTGTGGATCAAGGAAGGCCTCTACGACAAGGAGTACGTCGAGACCCACACGGTCGGCTTCGACAAGTGGAAGGCCTATCTCGTCGGCGACGAGGACGGCATCGCCGAAGACGCCCGGAATGGCAGGAGAAGGAGACCGGCGTTCCGGCCAAGGACGTGCGCGCGCTCGCGCGCGAATGGGGCACGCAAGCGCGTCTATCTCGCGCCCGGCGGCTGGGGCAACGGCCACGGCGGCGCCTGCCGCAACCAGACCGGCATCCAGTGGGCGCGCGTGATGGTGTGCCTCTCGGCCATGCAGGGGCTCGGCAAGCCCGGCTGCAACATGGGCAATCTGCAATGGGGCTGCCCGCTCGACTTCAATTTCTATTTCCCCGGCTACGCCGACGGCGGCATGTCGGGCGACCTCGAGAACACCGCGATGCCGGTCGAGCTCTATCAGCGCATGCCGCAGCTGCCGACCATGAACTCCAACGTTCCAGCGCATCCCGCGCATCTGCGATGCCGGAGGCGATCACCGAACGGCAAGGCCGAGGGCTATCCGCTGGGTCGGCAAGTCGATCGAGCACCAGTTCGCGCAAGTTCGCCTATCCGGCGCCCGGCCATTCGCCGGTGCACATGCTCTACAAATACGGCGGCTCGATCCTCTCGACCATGAACAACACCAACCGCTGGGTGAAGATGTACCAGTCGGCGAACCTCGAATTCGTCGTCAACCAGTCGATCTGGTTCGAGGGCGAGGCGAAATTCGCCGACGTGATCCTGCCGGCCTGCACCAATTTCGAGCGCACCGACATCAGCGAATGGGCCGGGCTCGGCGGCTACGGCCATCACGGCCAGCAGCAGCTCAACCATCGCGTCATCGTGTTCCAGGCGCCGGCGATCGAGCCGCATGGGCGAATCGAAGTCCGACTTCTGGATCTTCAACGAGCTGCTGCAAGCCGCTCGGCCTCGCCAACTATTTCTCGGAAGGCTGCAACGAGACTCGACTGGGTCAAGCGGCGTCTATCTCGCCTCCGACCTGCCGAAGGTGATCTCGTGGCAAGAAGTTCCTCAAGCGCGGCTACTACGTGGTGCCGGCCGAGAAGGAGAAGCTGCGCGCGCCGGTGTCGTTCCGCTGGTTCTGGGAGAACCGCAAGAAGGACGTGCCGGAGGCGCAGCCGCTGCCGTCCGACTACACCGAGGAATATCTGCGCGGACTGCAGACGCAGTCCGGCAAGCTCGAATTCGAATGCAACAGCCTCAAGCGCTTCAACGATCCCGAGCGGCCGCCGATCGTCAAATACGAGCCGTCGTGGGAGGGGCCGCATTCGGCGAGATGTTCGAGCGCTATCCGCTGCAGATGCTCACGCCGCACTCGAAATACTCGTTCCACACCCAGGGCGACGGCAAGGATTCGTTCCTGCTCAACATCGAGGACCATCGCGTCAAGGTCGAGGGCTACTACTACTGGATCATGCGCCTGAACGCCGAGGACGCCGCCGCGCGCGGCATCAAGAAGCACGACCTGGTCAAGGTCTACAACGACCGCGGCGCGGTGATCTGCGCGGCGCTGCCGACGCAGCGGCTGCCGCGCGGCGTCTGCCACGGCTACGAGTTGTCGGCGGTCTACGATCCGATGGGCGAGCCCGGCAAATCGGTCGACCGCGGCGGCTGCCTCAACCTGCTCACGCCGCACGAAGTCGCAGACCAAGTCGACCCACGCGCTCGCCGGCGCCAATTCGCTGGTGCAGATCGAGCTGTGGGACCGCCGCACCGAGCACATGTCGGCGACCTTCGCGGCGATGGAGAAGGACGCCGAGATCAAGCGCACGCTGCGGGAAGCGCAGCTGGTGCCGGCGAAGTGACGATGGTGTCGTGCCGCAAACGTGGGCCGTCATGCCCGCGAAAGCGGGCATCCAGTAGCCACGGACATGCCGATGATTACTGGATCATCCGCTTGCGCGGATCATGACGCCGCGACTGCGACGTGATGCCGAGAGTACGCACAATGAAAAAATGGAACATGATCATCGACGTCGCCGAGTGCACGAACTGCAATCTGTGCACGCTCGCGACCATGGACGAATATGTCGGCAACGACTGGCCGGGCTACACCAAGCCGATGCCGCAAGCACGGCCACAAGTGGATCAACATCCTGCAGAAGGAGCGCGGGCAGATCCCGATGATCGACATCGCCTACGTTCCGACCATGTGCAACCACTGCGACGACGCGCCCTGCATGCCAAGAGCCGGCGGCGCGATCAAGAAGCGCGACGACGGCATCGTGCTGATCGATCCGGAGAAGGCGAAGGGCCGCAAGGACCTGGTCGACGCCTGTCCCTATGGCCACATCTGGTGGAACGAGGAGCTCCAGGTGCCGCAGCACTGGACGTTCGACGCCCACCTGATCGATCAGGGCTGGCAGCAGACGCGCGGCCAGCAGTCGTGCCCGACCGGCGCCATGCGCGCGATCGCGGTCGAGGACGACGAGATGGCGCGCATGGCGCGCGAGGAAGGCCTCGAGGTGATGCGGCCCGAGCTCGGCACCAAGCCGCGCGTCTACTATCGCAACCTCTGGCGCTATTCGAACTGCTTCATCGGCGGCTCGCGTCTCGGCGGAGGCCAACGGCGTGGTCGACTGCGTCGAGGGCGCGAGCGTGCGGCTCCTGCAGGACGGCCAGCTGGTCGCCGAGACGACGAGCGACAACTACGGCGACTTCAAATTCGACAAGCTCGACGAGAACTCCGGCGCCTACGTGGTCGAGATCGCCGACAGGGCGGCAAGAAGAAGACCGTCGAAGCGAAGCTCGGCGTGAGCATCAATCTCGGCGAGATCAGGCTTGTAGTTCTCGCGTCATGGCCGAGGCTTGCCCGGCGCATCCACGTCGTGCTTGCAGCCCAAGAGACGCGGATGCCCGGCACAGGGCCCGGGCATGACGGAGTGCCACAATCGAAGCACATCGATTCATGCTCGATCCCTCCACCCCCCTCATCTTCCCCGCGCTCGGGCCGCTCTACCAGGCGCTCGCGCCGTGGGCGGAGGCGCTGCTGCGCGTCGCCGTCGGGCTTGCGCTGGTGCCGCACGGGCTGCGCAACACGTTCGGCATGTTCCCGACGACCGGCGTGCGCTCGCATAACCTCACCGAGCTGGCGGCGCAGCTCGACCACGACGGCTATCGGCCCGGCAAATTCTGGGCGCCGGCGATCTCGCTCACGCAGCTCGTCGGCGGTCCGCTGCTGGCGCTCGGCCTGTTCACCCGCGCTGGCGGCGGTGCCGATCGTCCTCTTCCTGATCGTGACCAATGTCGAGCGCTGGCGGGTCGGCAAATATTTCTGGAACCAGCTCGGGCTCGAATACACGCTGATGTGGACCATCGCGGCGTTCTACTTCCTGGTCCACGGCGGCGGCACGATCTCGCTTGACCACCTCATCGGCCGCGCGTTCTAGTCGGTTCCGACGTCGTCATCGGCACGATCGAGTCACCGCTCTCCAGAAAGTCATGCGACCAGACACAAGATCGACGTCCGTCCCGAATGGTGGGACAACATCTTCGCCCCCAGCTCCTGCCTCGTGCTGATCACGACCGTCGACACGGACGGCCGCGTCAACGCCGCCGCCTTCGGCACCTGCACCCGCGTCTGCCACGACCCGATGTACATCGCGTTCACCTGCGGGACCGGCAAGGACACCTACGACAACGTGCTCGCGACCGGCGAGTTCGTGGTCAACGTGGTGCCGTTCGAGCAGGCGATGCTCGACAAGACGCTGGTCTGCGGCCTGCCGTTCCGGGGCGGCGAGAACGAGCTCGTCAAGGCCGGGCTCACCGCCCGTCCCGGCGCGCAAGCTGCAAGCCGCCGCGCATCGCCGAGTGCCGCAGCCATTTCGAATGCAAGGTCGAGTGGACGCGGCAATGGCTGCAACCGGCTGATGGTGTGCGGCAAGGTCGAGGCGGTGAGCATCGACGAGGACTGCATCACCGACCAAGGGCTTCATCGTGTGGGACAAGGTCAAGCCCGCGCACTATTGCGGCATGCGCTACCGCGACCGCTTCGTGCCGGCCTATGACAAGCCGACCCGCGGCGTGTGGCGCTACGACGGCCGCGACGAGGAATTCCGCCCCGGCGAAGACTGGCGCGACGCCTATCAGCAGCACGGATTGAATGCCCAGATCGTCGAGACATCGCAGCAGAGCCTGCCGCACCCCGCACGCCCTTGGGGCCTATCTGGGCGACGCTCGGCTGGGTCGCTTCTGGCTGCCTTTGTCTTGTCGGCCATCGCGGCGGTTTGTCGTGGTGCTGATCTGGCGGCCCGACGCCATCATGAGCGGCGGCGCCGACCTGCTGAAGGACGGCCCGCTGATCTCGCGTCACCACCGTTGCATCGGCGGTCGTGCAGATCGGCATGCTGGCGCTGGCGGCGCAGCTCGCGCGCTGGCCCGCCGCCGAGTATCTCGGGCTGGTGCGGCCGAGCGATCGCGACCCGCTCTGATCGCGATCGCCATCATGATCGTATTTCTGCTCGGCTACGATGCGCTGACCTATCTCATCGGCCGCGACGTCGTCACGCCGTTCCAGGTCGACACCTACCGCAGCGCCCGCGACGGCGGCACGCTGCCTGCTGTTGTGGATCACCTTCGTGATCGTCGGCGCCGGTCGCCGAGGAGATCATGTTCCGCGGCTTTCTGTTCCGCGGCTGGGTCAGGTCCGACGCAGACCGCCATGCCCGGCCATCCTGGTGATCTCGTTGCTGTTTGCGGTCATCCATGTGCAATACGACTGGTTCGGCATCCTGCAGGTGTTCTTCATCGGCCTCCTGCTCGCCATCGCGCGCTGGCGCAGCGGCTCGACCGCTGCTCACCATCCTGATGCACGTCTTGATTAACTTCTGGGCCACGGTGCAATCCATCATCAAGGTCGAATGGCTGTCTTAGGCCACGCGGCGGCGCTATTGATCAGGCGCCGCAATCTGATGGCTTGATCGCTCCCGACACGAACGGGACGTTTGAAATGCCCTATGCCGTGGCCGTCGATATCGGCGGCACCTTCACCGATCTGGTCGCCTACGATCACGAGACCCGCCAGGTCGTCTATGCCAAGAGCCCGACCACCTACGGCAATTTGGTCGAAGGCGTCCTCGACTGCTTCGCGAAGGCGAAGCTCGAGCCGCGAGCGGCGAGTTTCGTCAATCACGGCACCACGCTGGTGATCAATTCGCTGATCCAGCGCAAGGGCGCCAAGGCGGCGCTGGTCACCACCAAGGGCTTCCGCGACGTGCTCGAGATCGCGCGCGGCAACCGGCCCGACCCGTTCGACCTGCACTACCGCCGCGACGAGCCGCTGATCCCGCGCGCGCTGCGCTTCGAGGTGATGGAGCGCATCGGCAGCAAGGGCGAGATCGTCACGCCGCTCGACGTGGCGGCGCTCGACGCCGCTCGCGGACAAGCTCAAACGGCTTGGCGATCGAGGCGGTCGCGATCTTCTTCATGAACTCCTACGCCAATCCGGCGCACGAGGAGAAGGCCGCGGAGACGCTGCGCGCGCTGCTGCCCGGCGTCTACGTCACCTACTCCACCGAGGTGACGCGCGAATGGTACGAATACGAGCGCACCTCGACGGTCGCCGCCAACGCCTATGTGGGGCCGCAGGTGACACCTATATCCGGCGGCTCGAGAGCGACCTCGAGGCCAAGGGCTTCGCCGGCTCGCTCTTCATGATGGGCTCGAACGGCGGGCTGCTTTCGGTCGAGCGCACCTGCCGGCAGCCGGTCGGCGCTCGTCGAATTCGGGCCCGATCGGCGGCTGCATCGGCGCCGGCGCCTATGCGGAGGCGCTCGGCTTCCGCAACGTCATCGCCTTCGACATGGGCGGCACCACCGCGAAATGCGCGCTGGTCGAGAACGGCCGCTTCTCGGTCGAATCGATCTACTACGCCGGCGGCTACGTGAAGGGCTTTCCGATCAAGTCGTCGGTCATCAACATCGTCGAGGTCGGCTCCGGCGGCGGCTCGATCGCCTGGCTCGATCCGCAGAACCGCCTGCATGTCGGCCCGCAGAGCGCGGGCTCGACGCCGGGTCCCGCCTGCTACGGCAACGGCGGCACCGAGCCGACCGTGACCGACGCCAATCTGGTGCTCGGCCGCCTCAATCCCGACCGCTTCCTCGGCGGCGAGCTGAAGCTCGACGTCGACGCGGCGCGCCAGCGCGGTCGAGCGCGATCGCCGGCCCGCTCGGCTACACCGGGACGCGACGGGCTGATCCGGATGGCGGACGGCATCATCGCGCTCGCGACCGTGATCATGGCCGGCGCCATCAAGCAGATCTCGGTCGAGCACGGGCTCGATCCGCGCGAATTCGTGCTGTTCTGCTATGGCGGCGGCGGGCCGCTGCACGCGAGCGCGCTGGCGCGCGAGCTGTCGATCCCGACCGTCGTGATCCCGCCCGAGCCCGGCAATTTCTCCGCCGTCGGCATGCTGCTCGCCGACGCGCGGCTCGATCTGTCGAAGACCTTCACCGGCGTGCTCAACGACAGCACGGTCGCGTCGCTGCAAGACGCTGTTCGCCGAGATGGAAGCGGAAGCGCGCGCCGCGCTGGTGCGCGACTTCGGCGCCGGCGACGTCGTGTTCGAGCGCCACGCCGAGATGCGCTATACCGGCCAGCGCCACAACATCAAGGTGCCGATCTCGGGCCGACGATCCCGCGGCGATCCGCGCAGGCCTTCGACCGCGACTACAAGCGCCGCTACGGCCACGCCGACGCGCGCGCGGCGGCCGAATTCCAGGCGCTGCATCTCTCCGCCTTCACGCGGCTGCGGCGGCCCGAGCTCGAGCGCCTGCCGCGCGCGCAGGCGGCGGACGCGAGCCGCGACGACGCGCCCGGTCTATTTCGGCACGGCCACGGCACGCTCGACGCGCAGGTCTACGACCGCACCGCGCTGGCGCCGGGCTTCAAGGGCGAAGGGCCGGCCTTGATCGAGGAATACGGATCGACCACGCTGATCTGGCCCGGCGACCGTTTCGAGGTCGGCGAGCTCGGCGAAATCCGGATCACGATTGGGGCAGAGTGATGCGCATCTCTCAACTGTCGTCTCCGCGCAGGCGGCGACCCGTCCACCGCAGGAAGAAGGATGCGACCTCGTGCTCAGTTCGCGCACGGCGTATGGGTCCCCGCCTGCGCGGGGACGACAGCAATATTGCGCGAGCCGGGCAGACGCATGATGCAGGAACACGCCCGAACGCAGCGCTCGCCATCGATCCGATCACGCTGGAAGTGATCCGGCACGGCCTCGTCTCGATCACCAACCAGATCGACGCCAACATCAAGCGCACGGCGTTCTCGCCCTACATCTACGAGTACAACGATTTCGCGGTCGGCCTGGTCGGCGCCGAGGGCCAGCTGGTCGCGCAATGCACCGGCGGCATGCCGCCGTTCGTCGCCGACTCGGTCGGCATGGCGGTGCGCGACGGGCTTGCGATCTACGGCCAGCGAGCGGCTGCACCACGGCGACGTGGTGCTCTGCAATCACGCCGCCGTGCAGGGCCAGCACCTCAACAACACCGTGATGTACACGCCGATCTATGCCGGGCCGCGAGCGCGCGCACGCTGATCGGCTTCTTCGCCATCAACGTGCACTGGATCGAGATCGGCGGCATCCAGACCAACTCGACCGACATCTTCATGGAAGGGCTGCAGCTCCGCTCGATCAAGCTGTGGTCGAAGGGCGAGCCGATCGAGGAAGTCTACCGCATCATCGAGAACAACACGCGCATGCCGCAGCGAGCTGATGGGCGACATCGCGGCGCAGCTCGCCGGCTGCCTGCTCGGCCGCGACCTCACCGCGCGAGCTGGCCGACAAGTACGGCATCGCCGACCTTCAACCGCGCGGTCGAGCTCATCCTCGACCAGTCGGAGGCGGCGGCGCGCGCGTTCATCCGCGCCATGCCGGACGGCGTCTATCGCACCGAGACCTATCTCGACAACGACCGCTCGGGCGGCGACGAGCCGGTGCCGATCATCGTCAAGGTGATCGTCGAGGGCGACGAGCTCACCGTCGATTACACCGAGCATCGCCGAGCAGGTCGAAGGGGCCGATCAATTCCGGCTATTTCGGCGGCGGTCAGACCATCGCGCGCGTCGCGTTCAAGTATCTGATGGGCGCCGACGAGATGGCGAACGAAGGCACGTTCCGCCCGATCAAGCTCGTCCTGCCGCAGGGCAAGCTGATCAGCGCCGATCCGACCGCGCCGATGTTCATGTATCCGACGCCGTTCCCGACCGTGATCGACGCCATCATCAAGGCGCTGGAGAACGGCGCTGCCCGGCGCGCGTGCCGGGCGGCCATTTCGGCACCCATTCGGGCGTGCGCTTCTACGGCCGGCGCGCCAACGGCTCGTTCTTCGACACCCACGACTCCGGCCACGGCGGCTGGGGCGCCTGCGCGACCCACGACGGCTCCGGGCCCGTTCCGCACCATGGCGCACGGCGACACCCGCATCATCCCGCTCGAGCTGCAGGAATCGCTGATGCCGTTCCGCATCGAGGAATTCTCGCTGCGCGAGGATTCCGGCGGCGCCGGCAAATTTCGCGGCGGGCTCGGCTTCCGCAAGAACTACCGCATCCTGCGGCCGTGCCATCTCGGCACCAATCTCGACCGCACCAAATATCCGCCGTGGGGCGTGCAGGGCGGCAAGGAGGCGAGGCCCGGCCGCTTCACGCTGGTCGAAGGCGGGCGCGACCGCCGAGCAGAGCGTCGACAAGGAGAACGCCTACCCGCTGCAGCCGGGCGACCTCGTCTGCGTCGAGACCGGCGGCGGCGGCGGCTACGGCCCGCCGGCCGAGCGCGCGCTCGACGCTGATCCAGCGCGACCTCGACGCCGGCTACGTCTCGGCGGCGCGGCCGACGCGCGACTACGGCGTCACGATCGGCCCCGACGGCAAGGCGCGGCGATAGGCGCGCTGTCGGCGAACGCTATGCCGCTTGCGCGAGTTTGGACTAGAATGCGTGCAGACGATGAATGCGGGAGGCGATCTGGTGAAGGCACGGCAAGTCATTTCGTCGCAGCTCGCGCTCGGCCGCGCTCGCGCTCGTCGCAGCGCCCCGGCGCCCGCCCAGGAGATGAACGCGGCGCTCAAGGAGCTTGCCGCCGCCGCCAACAAGGAAGGCACGCTCACGCTGAGCTGGAGCGGCTCGACGCTTCGCCGGCATCCAGGGCGCGGCGCGCTTTCAGGCCGCGATGAACAAGGCGTTCGGCACCAACATCCGCGTCAACTTCCTGCCCGGCGCCGACATGGCGCGCATCATCAACACGCTGGCGACCGAATATTCCGCCGGCCAGAAGGCGTCGCGTCGACATCGCGCTCGGCGCCGCGCCGCAGCTCGTGCCGGTGCTCAAGGTCAATTTCTTCGAGGCGGTCGACTGGAAGAAATATCTGCCCGGCCGCATCACCGACGAGATGATCGAGCAGGACGGCCAGCTCATCCGCATCGTGACCGGCCTCTCGGGCGCCACCTACAATTCGGCGCTCGCGCCGATGAAGCCGACGACGCTCGAGGATTTCCTCAAGCCCGCGTGGAAGGGCAAGATCGCCTCGACGCCCTACTCCGCCGGCTTCGACATCCTGCTGGCCGAGGACGTCTGGGGCAAGGAGAAGACCGTCAACTACGTGCGCGCGCTGTCGAAGCAGATCACCGGCCTGATCCGCTGCGGCGAGGCCGAGCGGATCGCGACCGGCGAATATCTCGCGCTGGTGATGGACTGCACCGGCCAGGACGCGCTGCAGTGGAAGGAGAAGGGCGCGCCGCTCGAACAGATGATGCCGCTCGATGCGGCGCAGCAGCGCTACTACTACTTCGCGATCCCCAAGAACGCGCAGCACCCGAACGCCGCCAAGCTCTACACGCTCTTCATGATGACCGAGGAGGGCCAGAAGCTCGCCTACGACACCTGGAAGACCGACCTGCACTTCCTGCCCGGGCTCGAAGATGGGCAAGATGGTCGACGACTACAAAAAGCTCGGCGTCAAGTTCAAGGAAGTCACCGTCGCCTGGTACAGCCAGCATCCCGAGATCGACGCCAGCAAGAGCGAGCTGATCAAGATTTTGACGACGAAGGAATGATGCCACTGCGCCTGATGCACTTCAGACTGTCGTCCCCGCGCAAGCGGGGACCCATACGCCGTGCTTCGCGATGGGCGCCAGGCCGTAACGTCGATCGTCGGTGATTACTGGGTCCCCGCCTGCGCGGGGACGACAGCAGTTGTGGACTGCGTAGCGAACAGCCACCGCCTGATGTCCGCCGTCGCCGAGCCGCTGCACGAGCGTCGCACTGCCGGCGACCTCCTGCCCGCCGCCATGCTCGCGGTCGTCATCCTCGCCAGCCTCGTCATCCTCTGCCACCTCGCGGTCGTGCTGTGGCTCGCGCTGGACCAGCGGCACGCCCGGCGATCCGGACCTCACCTACACCGCGCAGCAATTTCGTCGAGGTGTTCTCCGACGCGCGCACCTATACGGTGCTGCTCGACACGTTTGCGTTCGCGTTCGTGTCGCTCGCGATCGCGCTCGCCTTCGGCATCCCGGCGGCCTGGCTCGCCGAGCGCACCGACTTCCGCGCCAAGACGCTGCTGTTCACGCTGATGGCGATCGGCCTGCTGATCCCGGGCTTCGCCGCCGCGATGGGCTGGCTGTTCCTGCTGCATCCGCGCATCGGGCTGCTCAACCAGTTCCTGGTGACGCACGTTCGGCCTGTCGCGGCCCGCCGTTCAACATCACCAGCATCCTCGGCATGGGCTGGGTGCAGGGCCTCAACCTCGCGCCGCTCGCCTTCATCATGACGGCCGCGGTGTTCCGCTCCATGGACCCGACGCTGGAGGAGGCCGCCGAGATGCACGGCGCCGGCGCCTGGCGCGTGCTCCGGCGCATCACCGTGCGGCTGGCCTGGCCCGGCATCCTCGCGGCCTCGATCTACATCTTCATGACCGCGTTCGCGGCCTTCGACGTGCCGGCCATCATCGGCTGGGGCAACCGCATCTTCACCTTCACGACCTATCTCTACCTGCTGCTCAATCCGCAGGACGTGCTGCCGCGCTATGGGCTGGCCGCCGCGCTCTCGCACCGTCGCGATGGCGATCGCGGCGCTGATGAGCTGGTGGTACGGCGCGCATGCAGCAGCGCTCGCGCCGCTTCGCGGTCGTCACCGGCCGCGCCTATCGGCCGAAGATCGTCCGGCTCGGCCGCCGCGTCTACGCCGCGTGGCTGTTCATCGGCAGCTATCTCGTGCTGAGCAAGCTCATGCCGATCCTGCTGCTGATCTGGAGCTCGCTGCTGCCGTTCTTCCAGCTGCCGTCGGCGCGCGCGCTTCGCGTTCGTGTCGCTCAGCACTACACGTCGCTGCCCTGGGAGCTCGTGTTCACCGCGCTCTGGCAACACCGCGATCCTCGCCGTGCTGATGCCGACGCGTGACGCTCGCGATCAGCCTCGCGTTCTCCTGGATCGTGCTGCGCTCGCGCATTCCGCGGCCGCGGCGGCTTCGATTTCATCGCCTTCCTGCCGCACGCGGTGCCCTCGATCGTGTTCGGCGTCGGCGCGCTGCTGCTCGACGCTGTTCGTGCTGCAGCGCGCGCTGCCGATCTACGGCACGATCTGGATCCTGCTCATCGTCTTCGTCGATCGCGCGCATCAGCTACGGCACGCGCATGACCAATTCGGGCCTCATCCAGATTCACGCCGAGCTCGAAGAGTCCGCGCAGATGAGCGGCGCCACCGCCTGGCAGGCGCTTCCGCCGCATCGTCGGTGCCGCTGCTCGCGCCGACGCTGCTCTATGCCTGGCTGTGGATCGCGCTGCTCGTCTTCCGCGAGCTGACGCTGGCCGTGATCCTCTCGACCGCCGACAACGTCACGTTCCCGGTCGTGGTCTGGAGCCTGTGGCTCGGCGGCGGGCTCGGCCAGGCCTCCGCGCTCGCCATCGTGATGCTGCTGATGATGACGCCGCTGATCGCGCTCTACTGGCTGATCGCGCGCCGGCAGGGGCTGGTAGCGACTTAGCCATTGGTTATGGTGCGCGCCCCACAGCGAGGCGAAATACGCATGAGCATTCCTACTTTGTCGGCGCATGGCGCCACCATGCCGGTGATCGGTCTCGGCACCTCCGGCATGGGCGACGTTCGCGCCGAGACGATCGCCACCGCGCTCAAGCTCGGCTATCGGCACATCGACACGGCCTGGAAGTACGGCACCGAGCGCCGGTCGGCGAAGGCATGCGCGCCGTCCGGCGTGCCGCGCGCCGATATCTTCCTGTGCACCAAGGTGTCGCACGAATATCTGCATGCCGACGACTTCGCGCGCTCGGTCGACGAGAGCCTGAAGACGCTCGGCGTCGACTATGTCGATCTGCTCCTCGTGCACTGGCCGAACCTCGAGATTCCGCTGGGCGAGACATGACCGCGCTCGCCAAAGCGAAGCGCCAGGGTCTCGCGCGCCATGTCGGCGTCGCCAATTTCAACATCGCGCTGCTCGACCAGGCGATCGCGTTGTGTCCGGAACCGCTGGTGACGTTGCAGGCCGAGTATCATCCCTATCTCGACCAGACGACGCTGCTGGATGCCTGCCGCGCGCGCGGGCTGATCTACACCGCCTATTGTCCGCTCGGGCGCGGGCGGCTGTTCAAGGAGCCGGTGCTCGCCGAGATCGCGCGCCAGAAGGGCAAGACGATCGCGCAAGTGGCGCTGCGCTGGCTCGTCCAGAAAGAGATCGTCGCACCGATTCCGCGCTCGTCGAACCCGGCTCGCCTGGCCGAGAACATGGCGGTGTTCGATTTCTCGCTCAGCGACGAGGAGATGAAGCGCATCGATGCGCTCAAGCGGCCGGATGGCCGCATCGCCAATCCGGCCGGCCGCGTGCCGCCTTGGGATGTGTAGGACTTGCACGGCCTCGATCGGCCTCATGGTGAGGAGCACGCTATAGCAGGCGCTGCCTCACATGCTGGCCTAGCGCGCGTGCGTCTCGAACCATGGGCCGCCCGATCGGTGGCCGCCCCTATCCTTCGAGACGCGCGCGCACGCAATCTGTGCCGCCTCGCATGACTGTTGGCGCGCGCTCCTCAGGATGAGGACGGAGCAGGCGCAGAAAACTCTACTCCGCCGTCACCTTGCGGGCCGCTGCCACGATGTCATCGGGCGTCGCGTAAATTTCCTCGACGACCTTCAGCGCCTCCTCGCCGGTCTTCGGCGAGATCGGCAGGCGCAGCTTTTGCAGCCTCGGCAATGAACTGCGGGTCCTGCATGGTGGCGTTGAAGGCATCGCGGAGAATGCTGCACGCGCTCCGCCGGCACCGCCTGCGAGGCGATGAACGGCCGGCCGACCTGCGCCGACGCCAGCAGCATGCGCATGACCTGCCGGTCGCGCTCGCTCGGCGCGATGTCGACGCTGTAGGGCACGTCGGACGGCATGTCCGGCGCGATCGATCGGCGCCGAGCGGATCACCGGCACGATCTTGCGGCCCTCGATCCACTCCTGCGGAATGCTGCTCCAGGCGCCGCAATCGCCATCGAGCTCGCCGCGCTCGATCGCGATGCGCTGCTCGGCGCTGCCCGGATAGCCCGCGACCTGCTGGATGCGCACGCCGAAGATGTTCTTGAGGATGCGCTGGTTGGTGTCGCTCGACGTGCCCATGCCGGTGCAGCCCCATATGGACCCGCGAGCTTGGCCTTGAGGTCGGCGAGCGTCTTCACGCCGAACGTGTGCCACACATAGCAGACCGTGAGGTCCTGGCTGATGCTGCCGATCCAGTTGAACTTGCGGAAGTCGACCTTGATCTTGTCCGGGATCAGGCGGGAATCGCCGATATTGCCGAAGTTGAAAATGTCGATGACGGTGCCGTCCTTCGGGGCCGTCAGATCGAGATAGTGCACCGCCGTGAGGCTGCCGGCGCCCGGCATGTTCTGCACCACCACGGTCGGGATTGCCGGGGATGTGGCGGCCGATATGACGCGCGAGCACACGCGCATTGATGTCGAAGCCGCCGCCGGGCGAGAATCCGACCAGGATGGTGAGCGTCTTGCCGCGGTAGAAATCCTGCGCCGGCGAGCGCCGCCGCCGCCAGCATCGCGATGCGAGCGCAGGACGGCAATGCAACGGCGCCAGATCCCCTACAGCGAAGTGGCGCATGCGCTCGCTATCGCTCATTTGTAGCTGCTGAACAGCGCGACGAGCCGCTGGACGACCGCGGGCGACGTGCGTCGCGAGCTTCTCGACCACGGCCGCGAGCTCCTCGCCGGTCGATGGGCCCTCGACTTCGAGCTGCTGGCGCTGCACGTCGGCGAGGAAGGCGGGATCGCGCACCGTGGCGTCGAAAGCGCGCCGCAGGATGTCGAGCACGCGCCGGCCGGAATGCCGGGCGGCGCCGAGATAGGGCCGCGTGATCTCGTCGCGCACGTTCAGGATATCGATCATCTGCCGCTCGGCGTCGGTCGCGCGCGAGATCGCGCAGCAGCGGCACGTCGGGCAAGCTCGCGATGCTTGCCGGCTGCCGTGCTGCACGATGACGCGCACCAGCTTCTTGGCGAGCCAGTCGGTCTGGTTGAGGCTCGACAGCAGCATTGGCGAAGCGTGCCTTCGACCTCGCCGCGCTCGAGCGCGATCTTGGTCTCGGTGCTGGTCTTGTAGCCGGAGCACGATCTTGAGCTTGTAGCCGAAGACCTCCTTGCACGACGATCGCCATGTCGATGCCGTTGCCGCCGACGCTGGTGCCGCCGACGACGAGCTGTTTGGTCTTCGCCTCCTGCCAGCGACTGCACCGGCGCCGTGTGCCAGACATAGCCGACGTAGTTGTCGCGCGTGACGTTGCCGATCCAGGAGAACTTGCGTCGACGTCGAAATCGGCGGCGCCGGGATTGAGCAACGGCGCCGTGAGCACCGCGCCATGCAGGCCGGCCGAGCACGGTGCCGTCGCGCGGCGCCACCTTGTAGAGATAGCTCGCGGCCCGCGCCCCGCCGGCGCCCGGCATCGCCTGCACGATCATGGTGGGATGGCCCGGAGATGTATTTCGGCAGGTGGCGCGCGAGCATCCGCGGCCATAGGCCTCATAGGCGCCGCCGCCCGTGGTGATGATGGTGATGGTCTTGCCGGCATAGAAGTCGTCCGGCGCCGCCAGCGCGGTCCGGCAGCAGCGCCGCCGCCAGGCACGCGCAGAGCGCCAGCCGCAAACTGGCGATCGACGAGTTCATCCGATCATCCCGGCGTCATCGGCTCTGTGAGCCGACTGGCCTTGCTGCGATCATGATGCACGGGACGGTCATCGATACGGACGCAGCTCGATGGGCGTCAACGATGCGTCCCGGGCACATGATGTTCGAAGGCTTCACTCCCAAGCTCAAGATCGGCTGCCTGCAGCCGGGCGCGGTGATCGACAACCACGCCTTCGAGTTCTACCGGCTGGCGCCGCCGCGGCGTGATGCTGGTGATGGTCGGCGTCGGCCTGAAGGAATTCTCGAGCCACGACGTCGAGCGCGTATTCGCGCCGCTCGACCGCTATCTCGACCAGCTCATGGAGCGCGGCGTCGACCTGGTGATCCAGAACGGCGTGCCGCTGCCGATCCTGATCGGCATCGAGGCGCACGACCGCATGGTCGCGCACATGGCGAGCTACACCGGCCTGCCCGCCACCTCGACCGTGCTCTCGGTGGTGCGGGCGGCCGCCGATCTCGGCATCCGCAAGGTCGCGGTCGGTCAACAAGTGGACCGAGGAGATGAACCGCTCGCTCGCCGCCTTCTTCGCGCGCGGCGGCGTGAGCGATCGTCGGCAGCAGCACCAAGCTCGCTGCATCCGGCCGACTTCCACCGATTTCGACGCCGGCGACCACATGCGGCTTGCCTACGAGCTCGGCCGCCGCGCCTTCCTCGATCACCCCGACTGCGACGCCGTCTATATCGGCGGCGGCTCCTGGATCGCGGAGCCGGTGGCGGTGCGGCTCGAAGCCGAGTTCGGCAAGCCCGTGCTGTGCAACCAGGCCGCCGTGATCCGCAACACGCTCAAGATGCTCGGCGCCTGGACGCCGATCGCCGGCCACAGCCGCGTGCTGGCAACGCCTTGATTGGCTCTGGGCCGTCATGCGCGGGCTTGACCCGCGCATCCATCTTGCTCTTGCATGGCTCGCACGAAGACGATGGATTGCCGGGTCAAGCCCGGCAATGACCAGAGCGGGTCTGGGACGCAGGGTTTGGAGCGCGGAAAGAGAGCTGGACATGAAAGTGACGTGCGTCGGAATGGACCCCGCCGGGCTCTATCTCGGCATTCTGCTCAAGCGGCGTGATCCGTCCCATCTGGTGCGCTTTGTCGACGGCAGCCCGCAGCCCTCGGCCCCGGCAACCATCATCTGCAATCCAATCAAGCCGCGGCTGACGCTCGCCGATGCCGAAACTCTCGATGCGATCAAGCCCGCCATCGTCTCGTTCGACCGCGTCAGCATCGACGTCGAGGGCCGCGCCTTCGAGACCAAGGGGCTCAAATACGCGAGCATCGACCGGACCGCGCTCGTGCAGGCGCTCAAGCAGCGTGCCAGCGAGGTTGGCTGCGTCTTCGAACGCCGCACCCTCACCGATGATGATCGGCGCTCCGATCTCGTGGTCGCAGCCGACGGCCCCGATAGCGAAACCCGAACAGCCAGCGGGCTCTCCGCCGAGATCAGTCGCAGCAGCAACCGCACAGTCGTATTCCAGTCGGCCGAGCCGACCGACGCGGTGAGCTATTCATTCCGGACGACCGAGCACGGCATCTTTCATGCCTGGAGGCTGCCGCGCGGCCCCAACGGGTCGAGCGTCATCGTGGAAACGCCGGCCGAGACGCTGCGCGTGAGCGGGCTCGACAAGGCGCCACCCGAGTGCATCATCGCGCTCTGCCGCAAGCTGTTCTCGTTGCCGCTCGATCGCATCGTGGCGGCGGCCGACGGCTCGATCTGGGAATCCTTCGCGACGGTGCGCAATCGCACCTGGCACGCCGGCAACGTCGTGCTGCTCGGCCGCGCCGCCTATACGTCGCATGGCTCGGTGGGGCTCGACCTGCGCTCGCAGCTCGAAGACGCCGAAGCGCTCGCCGAGCATTTGTCGTCTGGCGCAAGCATCGCGGATGCGCTCACAGCCTTCGAGGCCGCGCGCCGGCCCAAGGCCGAGAGCCTGCAGCGAGCCTCCGACGCCTCGCGCACATTCTTCGAGCACGTGCGCCGCTATCGCGGCCTGCCGTTCGAGCAGTTCTGCTTCTCGCTTCTCACCAGCAGCATGCGGCTCACCTATGCGCGCATCGAGAAGGCAGCGCCCGACCTGGTGCGAACCATCGATACGCTGTTGGCGGGCACCACGCCCGCGAGCAACCGCCCCCCGCCACCGATGTTCGCGCCGATTCGTCTACGCGGGCTGACGATTCCCAACCGCGTGGTGGTCTCGCCGATGTGCCAGTACTCGGCCACGGACGGCACCGTGAGCGACTGGCATCTCGTGCATCTCGGCAGCCGCGCCATCGGCGGCGCCGGGCTGATCATCGCTGAGATGACCGATGTGCTGCCGGAGGGTCGCATCAGCCTGCACTGCGCCGGCATGTACAAGGCGGAGCACGTGCGGCGCCTGGAAGCGCGTCACCGATTTCGTGCATGCCAACAGCGAGTCCAAGATCGCGGTGCAGCTCGCGCATGCCGGCCGCAAGGGCTCGCTCACCCGCTCCTGGGAAGGCCACAAGTCGCTCGGCGAAGCCAAGTGGGAGCTGCTCGCGCCCTCCCCGATCGCATTCGCGGAAGGCCGCCAGGTGCCGCGCGAGATGACGCGAGCCGACATGGACAGGGTGCGCGATGCCTTCGTGCGCGCGACCGAGATGTCGGACGAAGCCGGCTTCGACATGATCGAGCTGCACTACGCGCACGGCTACCTGATGTCGTCGTTCATCTCGCCGCTCACCAACCGGCGCACCGACGAATACGGCGGCTCGCTCGAGAACCGCATGCGCTTCCCGCTCGAAGTGTTCAACGCGGTGCGCGCCGCCTGGCCGGCGCGACAAGCCGATCTCGACCCGCATCTCCTCGGTCGATTGGATCGAGGGCGGCACAACGATAGATGATGCCATCGAGATCGGCCGCATGCTGCACGACGCCGGCAACGATATTCTGGCAGTGTCGACCGGCGGTGTCTCGAGCCAGCAGCGTCCGGTCGATGGCCGCGCGTTCCAGGCGACCTTCAGCGACCAGATCCGCAACGAGCTCGACATTCCGACCATGGCGGTCGGCGGCATCGTGAGCCACGCCGACATCAACACCATCGTGGCAGCCGGCCGCGCCGACATGTGCGCGCTCGGCGCGCGGCTCACTGGAGGATGCCTATTTCCCTCGCCATGCCGCCCGCGCGCAGAGCTACAGCGGACTGAAATGGCCGAGCCAATATCGTCGCGCAGGGGAAGTGCAGTTGCGGGGGGAGTGAAGGCGCCTCTGAAGCGCCTAAGCGCAGCGGCATTCTCCGTTCATTCCCGCGCAAGCGGGAATCCAGTGCTGCTTACTTTGATTCTTCAATTTTTACTGGGTCCCCGCTTTCGCGGGGACGAACGGAGAGTGTATCGAGCACAGAGTCCTTAGCTGCTCGCTCTCACTCCGCCTTGATGTTGGCCGCGCGGATGACCTTGCCCCACTTCTCGGTCTCGGCCTCGATGTGCGCACGGAACTCCGCGGGCGTGAACACCAGCGGCGTCACGCCGAGGTCGGTCAGCTGCGTTTTGACAGCCTGATCCACAAGCCCCGCGTTGATCTCGCGGCTCAGCCGCTCGACGATCTCTGGCGGCGTGCCTTTCGGTACGCCGGTTCCATACCAGGTACTCGACGCATAGCCGGAGACCGTCTCGCTGATAGCCGGGACGTCCGGCAGGAAGGCCGAGCGGCTTGCCGTCGTTACCGCGAGGGGGCGGAGCGCGCCGCTCCTGCTGTGCGGAAGCGCACCAGGCACATCTGAGAACAGTACCTGCACCTGGCCGCTGATCAGATCCGTGATCGCGGGTGCGCCGCCGCGATAAGGCACATGCACCATGTCGACGCCGGTCATCACCTTGAACAGTTCGCCGGACAGGTGAACCGCCGTGCCGGCGCCGGTCGAGGCCATGCTGACCTTGCCGGGATTGGCCTTGGCGTAGGCGATGAACTCGGCAACATTTTTCGCCGGCAACGACGGGTTCACCACCATCACGAACGGGCCGGTGACGAGCCCGGACACCGGCACAATGTCGCGCAGGAAGTTGTAGGGCAGTGTCGGATAGAAGGTCGGATTGGTGGCGCTACTGGTCGAGACAAAAAGTACAGTGTGGCCATCGGCCGGCGCGTTCACAACCGACTGGGTCGCGAGAATCGTGCCAGCGCCAGGTTTGTTCTCGACGACGACGGTCTGGCCCAGGCGCAGCGACAGCCAGCGTCCCATGATCCGCGCCACCGCGTCGGTGCCGGCGCCGGGCGCGAACGGAACCACCAGCGTGATCGGACGCATCGGATAGCTTTGCGCGCGCGCGACGCGCGGGAGCACCGGCAGGGCAGCAGCACTCGCGACCAGTTGCAGGACGTTGCGGCGTGAAAGCGTCATCATGCGTATCCTCGTTTTCTCTTGGATCATTCCGGCTTGACGCCCGAGGCCTTCACCACCTTGGCCCATTTCTCCGTTTCGGCCACGAGATGCGCGCCGAACTCGGCCGGCGTGAACACGAGCGGGCTCGTGCCGACCTCGGCGAGCTTGGTCCTGATGCCGGGATCGGTCAGGCACACATTCATTTCCCGATTGAGCCGCTCGATGATCTCGCGCGGCGTGCCAGCCGGAACCCCGATGCCAAACCACGTGGTGGATTCATAGCCCGGAACGGTCTCCGCGACGGTCGGAATATCGGGAAGCATATCGACGCGCGTGCGCGTCGTGACCGCGAGCGCCCGCGTCGAGCCCGACCGGATGTGCTGGATCGCGCCCGGCAGCACATCGAACATCACATGCACCTGGCCGCTGATGAGATCGGCCATTGCGGGCGCGCCGCCGCGATAGGGCACGTAAGTCATGCGCGCGCCGGTCATGATCTTGAACATCTCGCCGCCCATGTGAACGGCGGTTCCGGTGCCGGGCGAGGCCAGGTTGACCTTACCGGGATTGGCCTTGGTGTAGGCAATGAACTCCGCCACCGAGCGCACTGGCAACGCCGGATTGACGATCATGACGTTCGGCGAAAGAACGAGGCCGGAGACCGGCGCGATGTCGCGCAGGATATTGTACGGCAGCGAATCGTAGAGCGTGGCGTTGATGGTGGCGCTGGTCGGGATCAGCAGCATGGTGTAGCCGTCGGGCGGCGCATTGACGACGGCCTGCACCCCGATATTGCCGCCGGCGCCGCCGCGGTTCTCGATCACGACCGGCTGACCGAAGCGTTCCGACAGCCATTGGCTGACCAAGCGCGCCACTACGTCCGTCGCGCCGCCGGGCGGGAACGGTACCACCCAGCGAACGGGGCGTGTCGGGTAGGACTGCGCGCGCGCCACGAGCGGACCCAGCTGCGACGCGACAGCGCCGGCAGCAAACTGCAGGATAGTCCGGCGCGAACAGATCATGGCGTCCTCCCGGCGGACGGATGAGTTACCGGCAGGCTATCCCAGTCCGGTATCGACGCGGAAGGCACCGACCGTGTACTGACGGGCCACACTCTCCGCTCGCCCCCGCGAAAGCGGGAGCCCAGAACTTAGCGAGACTGACGTGCTTGGCCCCTGGGTCCCCGCTTTCGCGGGGACGAACGGAGAGAACCGTAGCGTCGCGCACTACCCTCCATGCTTGCTATCACGAACCACGCGCCGCAAGATGCGCCGCCCGCCCACCCGGTTTCGAGTCACCCATGCCGAAAACCCTGTTCGAGAAGATCTGGGACGCCCATCTGGTGGCGACGCGGATCGACGGCCGCGAGCTGATCTACATCGACCGCCATGTGCTGCATGAGCTGCATGCTCCGCACGCCTTCGAGTCGCTCGAGAAACAAGGCCGGCCGGTGCGGCGGCCCGACCTCACCTTCTCGATGCAGGATCACACCGTCTCCACTCGGCCTGGCCGCACCGACACCAGCAACCCAGACGGCGCGCCCTTCCTGCGCGCCATGCGCGAGGGCAGCCGCCGGAACGGCATCCGGGTGTTTGACCTAGGCGATCCCGAGCAGGGCATCTCGCACGTGGTTGCGCCCGAGCTCGGCATGGTGCTGCCGGGCGCAACGCATGCGGTGCCCGACAGCCATGCCTCGACCGTGGGCGGACTTGGTGCGCTCGCCTTCGGCTGCGGCACCACCGAGCTCGCACATATCCTCGCCACGCAGGTGATGGCGCTCAAGCGGCCGAAGAGCATGCGCATCAGGCTCGACGGCAGGCTCGGCGCACAAGTCACCGCCAAGGACGTGGCGCTGAAGATCATCGCGGAGCTCGGCGTCGCGGGCGGGCGCGGCTTCGTGGTCGAATATGCAGGCACGGCGGTTGCCGCAATGCCGATCGAGCAGCGCATGACGCTGTGCAACCTCAACATCGAAATGGGCGGGCGTTCGGGCTTCGTGGCGCCGGATGATGCGACCTTCGCGTGGCTCAAGGGCCGACCATGGACGCCGCAGGGCGCCGAATGGGACACCGCACTCGCGCAATGGCGCACGCTCAAGAGCGACGACGACGCCAAGTTCGACCAGGAGCACGCGCTCGACTGCACCAGCCTCGAGCCACAGATCAGCTGGGGCACCGATCCGAGCCAGGTGGTCGGCATCAGCGAGCGCGTGCCCGATGTGGCGAACGCGCGCCAGGGCCGCCGCGCCGCGATGGAAAGCGCGCTACGCCTATATGGGGCTCGTGCCCGGCGCGCCGCTCGTCGGGCTCCCGGTCAATCGCGTGTTCATCGGCTCCTGCACCAATGCGCGCCTGCCCGACCTCGAGGCTGCCGCCGCGGTGGTGCGCGGGCGGCGTGTCGCCGATGGCGTCATCGCCCTGGTGGTGCCGGGCTCATCGACGGTGAAGCGCGAGGCCGAAGCAAAGGGTCTCGACCGCGTGTTCCGCGATGCCGGCTTTGCATGGGGCGAAGTCCGGCTGCTCGATGTGCGCGGGCGGCAATGGCGACCGCGGCGAGCCGGGCGAGCGCATCGTCTCCACCACCAACCGCAACTTCGAGAACCGCCAGGGCCCGAAAGTGCGCACGCATCTCGCAAGCCCCGCGACCGCGGCAGCTGCCGCCGTCACCGGCCGCATCACCGATGTGCGCCAACTGCTTGCAGGGCAATCCTTGACGGGGAATGCGTGATGCAGCCGTTCAAAACCCATACCGGCATCGCCGTCCCGCTCATCCAGGACGACATCAACACCGACCAGATCGCGCCGATACAGGCGATGCGTAATCTCAAGCCCGACTACAAGAAGCTGCTGTTCATGCGCGCGCGCACGCGCGACGATGGCAGCGAGAACCCGGACTTCGTGCTCAACAAGCCGCAATTCCGAAATCCCGGCATCCTGGTGACCGGGCAGAACTTCGGCGCCGGCTCCTCGCGCGAGTCGGCGGTGTGGGGCATGATTGCTAACAACATCCGGGTGATCGTCGCGAAAAGCTTCGCCGACATCTATCGCGAGAACTGCCTGCAGAACGGCCTTCTGCCGATCGTGCTGGCGCCGGAGGCAGCCGACGCGTTCGAGCAGCGCGTGATCGCGGCGAATGGGGCGGCGCCATTCACGGTCGATCTCGAGACCCAGACCATCAGCGGCCCGGGCGGCGCGGACATCACCTTCGAGATCGCGGCCGCCGACCGCATGCGCCTCCTCGAGGGCCTCGACGATATCGGGCTCACCCTCAAGCACACCGAAGACATCGTGGCCTTCGAGCAGGACATGGCGGCGGCGCAGCCCTGGCTGCAGACCGCGCGCGACAGCAGGCGATAACAGGCATTTTCGCGGAGGAAATAGAATGAGCGCTCGCAAGAAATTTCGCCAGATCATGAGCGGCAAGCGCCTGGTGCTGATGCCGGGCGCCTATGATGCGCTGTCGGCGCGCGTGATCGAGGCGGAAGGCTTCGAAGCCATGGTCGCCGGCGGCTATGCGGCGATCGGCAGCATGCTGGCGCAGGCCGACATGGGCCAATCCAACATGCGCGACTATGCCGATCACTACGCGCGCGTCTGCGCGGCGGTCGAAATTCCGGTCTATGTCGATGCCGACACCGGCTTCGGCGGCGTCAACAATGTTCGGCAGATGGTGCGCGCCTTCGAGGCGGCGGGCGTCGCCGGCATCTTCATCAGCGACCAGGTGTTTCCCAACCGCTGCGGCTATCTGCCGGGCAAGCAGGTCATCCCGGTCGAGCAGATGCTCGCCAAGGTGAAGGCCGCGCTCGATGCGCGGCGCGATCCCGATCTCTACATCGCAGCGCGCACCGATGCGGCCGGCGTCACCTCGGTCGATGATGCGATCGCACGCTGCCAGTTGTTCATGGAGGCGGGCGCCGACATGGCGAAGCCGATGGGCGCTCGACACCATTCCGGAGATCAAGCGGGCGCTGCGCGAAATCCCCTGCCCGCACATGGCGACGCTCTCGCAGGCGGCCGGCCCCAAGGCGCGCAGCCTGAAGGAGCTCGAGGAGGCCGGCGTGGTCGCTGCGACCTTCCCGTCGGTCGCGCTGTTCGCGGCCGCCAATGCGGTGCGCAACGTGCTGCGACTGCTGAAGACCAACGACACGCTGGCGCCGTGCCAGCCGCACCTGATCCCGCTCGAGGATTACTACGATCTCGTCGGCCTCAAGCCGCTGCTCGCGCGCGAGGAGGCCTACGACAAGGCCGCGGCCGCCTTGGTGCAGAAGCGCGCGGCGGAGTGACGGCACGACCGCATCCACATGTTCGAGCGTCGTCCCCGCGCAAGGCGGGGACGCAGTAATCGCGCATCCGAACCGATACGCTCCAGCCCTCGCAGCACAAGCTCTGGGAGACTGGGTCGCCCGCTTGCGCGGGGACGACAGCAGATCGCGGCGGCCGAATGCGCTACCGCACCACCTTGGCGCCGGCCGCCTTCAGGATCTCGCGCAGCTCGCCCTCGAACTTGACGAGAAACGGCTTGAGCTCGGCGGCCTTGACGAACTCGCCGTCGAGCTGGCTGTCGTCGACGAACTTCTGCCACATCGCGGTCTTGCTGGCCTTGAGGAACAGGTCCTCGTAGAAGGCCACCGTCTCGGCCGGCATGCCGGGCGCGCCGACGCACGCCGCGCATCTGCGGCACGTTGGGGATGTCGAAGCCCGCCTCCTTGATGGTCGGCATGTCCGGGAAGCCCGGCAGCCGCCGGTCGTTGACCTGCGCGATCGCCCGCAGCTTGCCGGCGCGCACCTGCTCGCCGGCCTCGCTCGGATCGACGATCATCATGTCGACATGGCCGCCGAGCAGCGCCGCGATGCGCTCGCCGCCGGACGGGAACGAGATGAACGACCCAGCGCGCGCCGGTCACCTTCATGAGCAGCTGGCGCACGATGTTCTCGCGCGAGGTGATCGAGCCGCCCGACATCTTGAGCGCGCCCGGCTTCGCCTTGCGCGGCGTCGATGAAATCCGCCAGCGTCTTGATACGGCGAATCCGCCTTGCACCACGACCAGCGCCGGCTCGACCACGAGGCGCGCGATCGGGCGTCATGTCGCTGCAGCTTGTTGGTCGCCGCCTCCTGCACCAGCGTGTCGGTCAGCCAGATATTGGTGAAGCAGGCGATCACGTGCGGATCGCCCTTCTTGCTGACCACATAGGCGGCCGCCGCGGTGCTGCCGCCGCCGGGCTTGTTGGCCACCTGCATGCGCACCGGCGAGAGCTTCTCCTGGTCGATGATGGTGATCAGCGCGCGCGCGAACACGTCGTTGCCGGAGCCGGCCCGCCATGCACCACGAACTCGATCGGACGCGTCGGCTTGAACTGCGCGAAGGCCGGGCCGATGCGCGTTCCAGCGACAAGCGCGGATCGCCGTGCCGACGAGAAGCTCGCGTCTGTTCATGATTGTCCTCCGCGATGACTGGTCTCGTTCACTCAGTCGTTCCGGCGCAGCTCACCCGTTTTCGGTGATCGCCTGCACGCGCGCCGGTTGAACCGGCCGAACAGCGGCGAGCAGCAGGATCAGAGCGCCAGCGCCAGCATGATCGCCGAGATCGGCCGCTCCACCAAGGTCAGCAGATCGCCCTGCGACATCATGAGCGACTGGCGCAAGGCCCGCTCCATGGTGTCGCCGAGCACGAAGCCGAGGATCAGCGGCGCGCGTCGGATATTTCAGCTTGCCCATCGCGTAGCCGAGCAGGCCGAAGCCGACCAGCAGGCCGAGATCGAACATCCGGCCGGAAGCGCCGTAGGCGCCGACCATCGAGATGCCGAGGATGCATCGGGAACAGCACGATAGACCGGCAGCCGCAGGATCTGCGCGAACAGCGGCACCAGCGGCAGGTTGAGGACCAGCAGCATCGACGTTGCCGATATACATGCTGCCGACCAGGCCCCAGAACACGTCGGGCGATTCCTGCATCATCAGCGGGCCCGGCTTGCACGCCCCACAGCACCAGCGCCGAGAGCATGATCGCGGTCGAGCTGCCGCCGGGAATGCCGAGCGTGAGCAGCGGCACCAGCGCGCCGCCGGTATCGGCATTGTTGGCGCCCTCCGGCGCCGCCACGCCTTCCGGCGCGCCGTTGCCGAATTGCTCCGGATGCTTCGAGACCGCCTTCTCGATGCCGTAGGAGATGAACGAGGCGATGGTGGCGCCGGCGCCGGGCAGGCAGCCGAGCAGGAAGCCGGTGACCGAGCCGTTGAGGAAGGCGAAGCGGCAGGCCTTCAGCTCCTCCCAGCTCGGCAGCAGGTTGCGGATGCCGCTCGGCACCGGCAGCACCTGCGCCTCGTCGCCGGCCTCGATGCTGGCCAGCACCTCGGCGATCGCGAACACGCCGATCGCGACCACCATGAAGTCGATGCCGCCGAGCAGCGTCGCTCTGCCCGAAGATGAAGCGCGACTGCGCGGTGAACAGATCGGTGCCGATGCTGGTGAGCCACAGCCCGACCAGCATCGACAGCAGCCCCTTGATCAGCGAGGCGCCCGACAGCAGCACCACCAGCGCCAGGCCGAGGCACATCAGCGCGAAATATTCCGGCGAGCTGAACGACAGCGCGAAGGCCGCGATCGGCGGCGCGATCAGCGATCAGCGCGATCACGCCGACCGTGCCGGCGATGAACGAGGCGATGGCGGCGATGCCGAGCGCCGCGCCGGCGCGGCCCTTGCGCGCCATCTGGTAGCCGTCGATGCAGGTCACGACCGAGGACGACTCGCCCGGAATGTTGAGCAGGATCGAGGTGGTCGAGCCGCCGTATTTGGCGCCGTAGTAGATGCCGGCCAGCATGATGATGCCGCCGGCCGGATCCATCTTGTAGGTCAGCGGCAAGCAGCATCGCGATGGTGGCGGCCGGCCCGAGCCCCGGCAGGATGCCGACGACGGTGCCGAGGAAGCAGCCGACGAAGCACCAGAACAGGTTGCGCCGGCTGCAGCGCGACCGAAAATCCGTGCAGCAGGCCGCCGAGCGATGTCCATGTCAGAACCCGAACGAAGCCGGTCGGAAGCGGCACGCTCAGCGACAGCGGGAAGATCGAGGTAGAACGCCGAGCGCCGACGCCGACCGCGGTCACGGCCGGCGGTCACGAGCGGCCGGCGGAACACGACCGCGACGATGAAGAACGTGAGCAGCGCGAAGCTCACCAGGAAGCCGAGCGGCCCCATCAGCGCGACCGAGAGCGCGAAGGCGAGCCAAGTCCGTCATGTGCCCGGCCGGTCGCCGGCCAGTCGACGCTGACTCCGCCGTGCGTCGCCTTGCGCACCGCATCGACGATCAGCAGCAGCGAGAGCACCACCATCGCGACGCCGTACCAGGTCGGGAAGAAGCCCGGGCCGGGGCCGTCCTCGGTGTAGTAGTCCCAGGCGCGCGCCTGCATGAAAATGTAGACGCCGAGCGCCGCCAGACCGCGCCGAGATCACCTCGCCGTTCTGAGGAGGCTTCCCAGCCTGCTCCACCGGCTCCGGATTGCGCGGCCAGCGGAGCATCCAGGGGCGGAATCCAGGTCACTGGCCAGTGCGTCGATACGCGTGCGGCGCTCGGCGTTCCAGAGCGCCCGGCGTAGTCGATCAGCGTCGCTGATCGCCTCGGGCTGCTCCGCGATGGCGGCGTGGCTGGCAGTTGCGGATCACCGTCACGGTCACGCGGTCGCCGAGCGCGCGCTTGAACTCGTGGGCGTCCTCGACATGCGCCAGCGGATCGTGGTCGGGCTGCAGATAGAGGATCGGCGCGCGCGCCGGCGGCGTAGTCCTCCTCGCGCGAGGTGCGGTCGCCGGCGATGCGCTGCGCCGCCAGCACGTCCGGATGCCAGCCCTTGAGCCAGCCGCGCGCATCGTTGCCGGCGCGAAGAACGCAAACTGCAGCGCCTTCAGCCGCTCCGCGTCGGGCAGCGCCGGATTGGCGCTCGCCTTGATGGCCTCGCGCACCACCGGCGGGCTCGGCGCGTGCCCGACATTGGCGGCGACCAGCGACACGCCGCGCACCAGGTCCGGCCGGTCGGTCGCGAGCATGCGCGCCACCCGGTTGCCGAAGGCGTGGCCGACCACGAAGGCGGCGCCGCGGCGCGTCGTGCTCGATCACCGCCGCGATGTCGGCCGCGCAGGTCGTGCAGGTCGATGCCGGTCATCGGACCGCGGCTTGCGCCGATGCCGCGCGGCTGCGGCCGCAGCACGCGAAAGCCCGCGTCGGCGAGCCGCTCCGGCGATCGCATCGAAATCCGCTGCGCCGCGGCCGAGCGACGGCAGCAGCACGATCGACGGCCCGCGCCCCTGCGCCAGCACCTCGATCTGCGCGTCGCCGCGCGCCACGGTGCGGTGACGGCGCAACGGCGCGCTCATGCGCGCTATCGGCCGGCGCGCCCGGCGTGCCGGCTGCTCGCAGATGCCGTCGCAGCAATGCGCGATGCCGCTGCCGCCGCAGTCCGGGACAGGGGATCATGTCGCTCATCGCGCGTGCGCATTCGCTGCGTGCCGCGGCGCGCGCACGAAGCCGGGCCGGCCGGTCAATCGACAGGTCTCGCACAGCATCGAGGCCTCCCAGCCAGCATCGCCTGATTCTCGGTCGCGAAAGGCACGTCGGCCCGACCTTTCGTCCGGGCCGCGAAGCCGTAGGTGAACGGCTCGGGGCATACCGTCTGGGCGGCAGCTTGGAGGACGTCAGATCGCGCGCGCGGTCGAGGCCCTTGGCGGCCATCAGCTCGGCGATCCGCTTGCGGGCGTAGAACATGCGGGTCTTCACGGTGTTCGCCGGCACGCCGATGATCTCGGCGACCTCGTCGATCGACTTCTCGTGGTAGTAGACGAGGTCGATGATCTCGCGATGCGCCGCCGACAGCTGCGTCAGGCAGTCCTGCAGGATCGACGCTGCGCTGCTTCTTCTGCATCGTGACTTCCGGGATTGTCCGCCGGGTCCTCGATGAACTCGGCGACTTCCTCGTCGAGTTCCTCGGTCGAGCGGCGGCGCAGCGCCGACAGCGCCTTGTTGCGGGCGATCGCGAGCAGCCAGGTCGACACCTGCGAGCGGCGCTCGAACCGCTCGGCCTGCCGCCACACGTCGAAGAACACCTCGCTCACCATGTCCTCGGCCGTCGCCTCGTCGTTGAGGAAGCGCAGCACGAAGCGGTAGACGCGCACGTTGTGGCGGCCGAACAGAACCTGCAGGGCCTGCTTGTCGCCCTGCGCGATCGGCGGCGACCAGCGCCTCGTCGGACGTCTCCTGCGACGGCCTCGCGCAGCCGGACTGGCGACGTGGCCGACACTGCCTGACTGTACTGCATGGACCCCTCCACCTGTCGCGCGCCCCAGGGCGCAACTCCCATGGCCTGTCGTGTATCGAGGGCGGCCGTTTCGGCAAGATTGCGACAGGCAGGAAAATGGTTTCGTCGATGCCCGCCGAATTGTTTCGTCGGCTGGGCGGGAAGAAACAATTGGCGGCCGTGCCGATAGAATGAGCCCGCCATGCCCAGATTCTGATGACCGGTCAGACTTGCCAAATGCGGTCCGTCTGAGCGAGGACATGCCGGCGGCGATTCGCCGCCAACGTCCGGCCGTTTTCTTTGATGGCACGGCAAGACGCCGATCCTATGATCGGGCGATCGAGAGGCGCCCGGGGAGGCGCGCCTGCGATGTCCAGACAGTGTCGCGTGGCGCCGATGCGCGTGCATGCCGCGCCTGTGCGGCGCTGCGCCGCCGTCGCTGGCGCTGCGCCGGCCGCCGCCGGCGCCCGCGAATTCCGCGCCGCCGACATCCAGGAGGAGAACTACCCGACCGTCCAGGCGCTGCGCTACATGGACCAGCTGGTGACCGAGCGCACCGGCGGCCGCCACCGCATCCGCGTGTTCCATTCCCGCCAGCTCGGCGAGGAGAGCCAGACCATCGAGCAGACCCGCGTCGGCGCCATCGACATCAACCGCATCAATGTCGGCGCGATCGGCAACTATCGCGCCGATCGCTCAACGTGCTGGCGCTGCCGTTCCTGTTCCGCTCGATCGACCATCTCTACAAGGTCATCGACGGGCCGATCGGCGAGGAGATCCTCGGCGCGCTCGAGCCGAGCGGCTTCATCGGGCTGACCTTCTACGATTCCGGCGCGCGCTCGATCTACACCGCGACGCAAGCCGGTGCGCGCGCTGGACGACCTCAAGGGCATGCGCCTGCGCGTCCAGCAATCCGACCTGATGGACAAGATGATCAGGGCGCTCGGCGCCGAGCCGATCGGCCTCGCCTTACGGGCAGGTGCTGACCGCGCTGCAGACCAAGCTCGTCGACGGCGCCGAGAACAACTGGCCGTCGTTCGTCTCCGACCGGCCACTACAAGGTGGCGCGCTACTACACGGTCGACCGAGCACACGATGGGGCCGGAGGTCGCTGATCATGTCGCACGCGCGCCTGGGCCGACCTGTCGGCCGAGGATCGCGTGATCTTCCGCGACGGCCGCGCGCGAGTCGAGCAAGTACATGCGCGACGCAATGGCTAGAGCTGGGAGGAGCGATCGCGAGCAAGCAGGCGATCGAGGCCGGCGTCACCGTCATCGACAACGATCGACCGCAAGCCCTTCGAGGATGCCACCAAGCCGCTGCGCGACGAGATGCGCGCCGATCCGCAGTTTCGATCGCTGATCGAGCGGATCGAAGCCGTGCGATGAGCGATCGAGGGCCGGACTTGCAGCAGACGCCATCCGAGCGGGCGAGCGCGGACAGCGGGCGGCGCAAGCCGTCGGCTTCCTGGAGGCGCTGCGCGCGCTGCCGATCCGCTGGCGCATCCTGCTCGATCGCGGCGCTCAACACCATCGTGGCGATCATCTGTCGCGGCCGTCATCTGGGACGGCGCGCAGGACCTGACGCTCGGCGCGCAACGAGCTGCGGCAGATCGCGCGAATCCGACCGGCTGCTGGCGCTGCTGGAAAGCCAGGTCGACCGCCTGCAGAACCTGATCCACCGCTATTTCACGCAGCCCAATGACGATCTGCTGAAGGAGATCACCGATCTGCGCGACGACGCTGCTCGGCACGCTGGTCAACCGCGCCTCCATCGATCCGATCCTGTCGACGCTCGGCCGACGACCTGATGCAGGCGACCGAGCGCTTCGTCACCGGCTTCAGCGACCTGCGCAACGTCCAGATCGGCGATCGCCACGTCCTACGAGAACCAGGTGCTCAAGCCGGCGCACGAGATGGCCGGCCTCTATGCCATCGTGGAGGACGCCACCACGGAGCGCGACGCGCTGATCTGGCCGGCGCTCAACAAGTCGCGCGAATCGTTCTCGACGACGCTGGTGCTGACCAACGTCTTCTACCTGACGCCGACGCGCGACACCGCCGAGGAGGTGTCGAAGAACCTCGAGACCATCGAGGGCACCATCCCGGTGATGATGGACCTCGCCGACAACGACCTGCAGCGCGGCGCGCTCGGCGCGCTCGGCTATCGCGCGGTGTCGTGGCGGCTCGGCATCGCGCAACTGTCGGAGAGCTTCGCGATCCGCACGCGGCTCCTGCGCGACGCCATCGACGGCAACCAGATGGCGATGTCGAGCACGATCGACAGCCTGTCCAAGAACATGCGCGAGCGCGACCGGCGCGCCTATGAGCGCTTCGAGCAGACGCTGTCAGGAGGTCTATGTGCGGATCGCGATCGTCGCGGTGCTGTCGCTGTCGATCTCGGTCCTGATCGGGCTCGCGATCGCCGGCCAGCATCGTGCGGCCGCTGCGCGACGCTGATGAACGCCATGCACGCCATCGTGGCCGGCGACTACGCGCGCCCGGTGCGCGACGTCGACGCGCGCGACGAGATCGGCGACATGGCGCGCGCGGTCGAGGTGTTCCGCGAGAATGCCATCGCCAAGCGCGCAGGCCGAGATGGAGCTCAAGGCCTCCAAGGAGCGCGCCGAAAGCGCGCTGCGCGAGCTGCAGGAAACCCAGCAGAGCCTGATCGAGGCCGAGAAGCTGGCCGCGCTCGGCGGCCTCGTCGCCGGCGTCGCGCACGAGGTCAACAACCCGGTCGGCATCAGCCTCACGGTGGCGTCGAGCTTCGCGCGCCGCTGCGACCGCTTCTCCGAGGAGATCCGCGACGGCGCGGTGCGCCGCTCGAAGCTCGACGAATTCATCGCCGGCAGCCAGGAGGCCGCCAAGCAGCTCGTCGCCAACCTCAATCGCGCCGCCGACCTGATCCAGTCGTTCAAGCAGGTCGCGGTCGACCGCAGCCACGCCGAGCGGCGCCTGTTCGATCTCGCGCGAATCGACCGAGCAGATCGTCGTGAGCCTGCGCCCGGCGCTCAAGCGCTCCGCCGATCTCGCTCACGGTCGACGTGCCGGACGGCATCCAGATGGACAGCTATCCCGGGCCCTACGGCCAGGTGCTGACCAACCTGGTGCTCAATTCGCTGGTGCACGCCTTTCCCGGACAAGCGCGCCGGCACGATGCGGCTCGTCGGCGCGACGCGTCGGCGCCGACCAGGTCGAGATCCAGTTCGCCGACGACGGCATCGGCATGAGCGAGGACGTGCAGCGGCGCGCCTTCGAGCCGTTCTTCACCACCCGCCGCAACCGCGGCGGCACCGGGCTCGGCCTGCACATCGTCTACAACCTGGTGACCCGCCGGCTCGGCGGGCGGCTGCGGCTCGAATCCGAGCTCGGGCGCGGCACGACGTTCACGCATCAGGCTGCCGCTGGTCGCGCCCAAGGACGAATTCGCCGACGGCTCGCGCGCCGCCTCGTTGGCGGAATCGACATGACCGACGACAACGATCTCATCCGCGTCATCGACGACAGCGGCGACGGCGCGCCGAGCGAGCCGTCGCGCCGGCCTGGAAGGTCGCGGTCATCGACGACGACCCGGCGGTGCACGAAGGCACGCGCTTTGCGCTCTACGACTACAACCTCAACGGCCAGGGCATCGAGATCCTCTCGGCCTATTCGGCCGAGGAGGGACGCGAGCTGATGCGCGCGCATCCGCGACATCGCGGTCATCCTGCTCGACGTCGTGATGGAGACCGACGACGCCGGGCTCGCGCTCGTCGACTACATCCGCACCGAGCTCAAGAACGAGACCGTCCGCATCATCCTGCGCACCGGCCAGCCCGGCCAGGCGCCGGAGCGCCGCGTCATCGTCGACTACGACATCAACGACTACAAGGCGAAGACCGAGCTCACCGCCGACAAGCTGTTCACCGCGCTCACCGCGGCGTTGCGCAGCTATCAGCAGCTGCAGCGCATGGTCGAGACCCGCCGCGGCCTCGAAATGATCATCGAGGGCGCCTCCACGCTCTACGACTTCAAGTCGATGCAGCGGCTCGCCGAGGGCGTGCTGACGCAGATCGCCTCGCTGCTCAACGTCGAATGCGGCGGCATCCTGGTGCTGCGCGAAGGCGGCGCGCCGCGCGAGAAGTTCTCGATCCTGGCCGGCTCCGGCTGCTACCGCCACTTCGCCGGCGCGGCCGGCGCCGACGACGCTCGATGCCGTCGCTGCGCGAGGCGGTGCAGAGCGCGTTCGAGCGCCGCGCGCATGAATTCCAGCCGAAGCTCTCGGTGCTCTACATCCGCACCGCGAGCGGCGCGCGAGGTGGTCGTGGTGCTGGAGACGTCGCGGCCGCTGTCCGCCACCGACCGCTCGCTGGTCGAGGTGTTCTGCAGCCGCCTGTCGGTCGCGTTCGACAACGTCATCCTCTACGAGCAGCTGCACGAGGCGAATGTGCGGCTGGAGGAGCGCGTGCGCGAGCGCACGCGCGCGCTCACCTCCGCCAACCGAGCGGCTGACGGCGCAATGGACGCGGCTGCGGCGCGCCAACGAGTTCAAGAACGAGATGCTCGGCACCGTCGCGCACGACCTGCAAGAATCCGCTGGGCGTCATCCTCGGCCGCGCCGAGATGCTGAACGAGCTGGCCGCGATGACGCCGGTCCCGCTCGACAAGATCCAGGATCAGCTCGGCCACATCCGCAGCTCCGCCCGCCAGCTGACCGACATGGTCAACGACCTGATCTCGGACGCCATGATGGACGCGCTCGACATCGCGATCCGCAGCGAGCCGATCGACCTCGCGGCCATGCTGGGCGAGATCGTCACCGTCGAACCGCGCGCTGGCCGAGAAGAAGAACCAGACCATCCATCTCGTGTCGCCGCCGCACCAGATGTGGAATTGCGATCCCGACCGGCTGCGCGAGGCGGTCGACAATCTGGTCAGCAACGCCATCAAGTACAGCCCGATCGGCGGCAACATCGAGCTGTCGATGAGCGTCGACGACGATGGCGACCGTCATCCGCGTGCAAGGACGAGGGCCCCGGCCTCTCGCAGGACGACATGTCGCGGCTGTTCGGGCGCTTCCAGCGGCTCTCCGCGAAGCCGACCGGCGGCGAAAGCTCGACCGGGCTCGGCCTCTCGATCGTCAAGCGCATCGTCGAGCTGCACGGCGGCACGCGTCAGCGCCGAAAGCGCCGGGCCCGGGCCGCGGCGCGACCTTCACCATCCGCCTGCCGGCGGCGCGCCGACATGAACACGCCGCGCAGCCAGCACATCGTCGTGGTCGACGACGAAGCGCCGGCCCGCGAGATGGTCGGCGACTATCTGCGCCTGCACGGCTTCGAGGTGACGCTTGTGCGACGGCGGCGCGAGCCTGCGCGCAAGCGATCGCCAAGCAGGCGCCCGACCTGATCGTGCTCGACCTCAACATGCCGGAGGAGGACGGGCTCTCGATCGTGCGCTGCGGTCAAGCAGCAGCATGGCGGTGCCGATCATCATGCTGACCGCGACCGCGAGCCCGATCGACCGCGTGGTCGGGCTCGAGCTCGGCGCCGACGACTATCTCGCCAAGCCCTGCGAGCTGCGCGAGCTGCTGGCGCGCATCCGCGTCGGTGCTGCGCCGGAGCGCACGGCGCCGCGCGCGGCGGCGCGCCGCGCCGGCGACGCGGCGCGCCGATCCGCTTCGGCACCAAATGGCTCGACGTCGATGCCCAGGTGCTGCGCGACGACGACGGCAACGAGCATCCGCTCGCCAGCTCCGAATTCGCGCTGCTCAAGGCCTTCGCCGAGAACCCCAAGCGCGTGCTCTCGCGCGAGCGGCTGCTCGACCTCGCCGAGGCGCGCGACCGCGAAGCCTTCGACCGCGCCATCGACGTGCGCATCACCCGCATCCGCAAGAAGATCGAGCCCGACCCGGCGCACCCGTCGGTGATCCGCACGGTGCGCGGCGCCGGCTACCTGTTCTCGCCCGACGGCGCGGAGCCTGCCTGAGGCATGTCCTTATGGCGGGCGGGCCATGCGTCATGTAATAGTTCGTAGGATGGGTTGAGCCCTTGCGAAACCCATCGCGTCCGTTGAAGGCACATCAGTCGAAGTGACGGGTTTCGCTACGCTCAACCCATCCTACGCGCTGTCGCACCCTCAGGCGAACACCATGGAACGCTCGTTCAAGACAGGAAGTGCGAGGCGCTGCAGGCTCGGCGACGGCGAGACCTTTCGCGGCGAGGGCATCCTGGCCGTCACCAAGGCGCTGCTGCAGTCGGGCGTCAGCTATGTCGGCGGCTATCAGGGCGCGCCGGTCTCGCACCTGCTCGACGTGATGGTCGACGCCGAGGACCTGCTGGCCGAGCTCGGCGTGCATGTCGAGACCTGCACCAACGAGGCCTCCGCCGCCGCCATGCTCGGCGCCTCGATCAACTATCCGCTGCGCGGCGCCGTGACCTGGAAGTCGATCGTCGGCACCAATGTGGCGGCCGACGCGCTCTCGAACCTCGCCTCGCCCGGCGTGATCGGCGGCGCGCTGATCATCCTGGGCGAGGACTACGGCGAGGGCGCGAGCGTGATCCAGGAGCGCTCCTATGCCTACGCGATGAAGTCCTCGATGTGGCTGCTCGATCCGCGGCCCGACCTGCCGACCATCGTGCGCATGGTCGAGAAGGGCTTCGAGCTGTCGGAGGCGAGCCACGCGCCGGTGATGCTGGAGCTGCGCATCCGCGCCTGCCACGTCACCGGCGAGTTCGCCGCCAAGGACAATCGCCGCGCCGCGTTTCTCGGGCCGCAACCGCATCGCCGGCCCGCCGCGCTTCGACTACGCGCGGCTCGCGCATCCGCCGGTGACCTTCGTGCAGGAGCGGCTCAAGATCGAGGACCGCCTGCCGGCCGCGCACGCCTTCATCCGCGAGCACAAGCTCAACGAGATGCTGCCCGGCGACTATCGACGACGTCGGCATCATCGTGATGGGCGGGCTCACCAACAGCGTGCTGCGCGCGCTCGCGCGGCTCGGCCTCGCCGACCTCTTTGGCGCGACGCGCGATCCCGATCTATGTGCTCAACGTCGTCTATCCGCTGGTGCCCGAAGAGGTGCGCGACGTTCTGCGCCGGCAAGCGCGCCGTGCTGGTGGTCGAGGAAGGCTCGCCCGACTACATCGAGCAGCAGATCAACGTCGAGCTGCGCCGCGCCGACATCCAGACCCGCGTCTTCGGCAAGGGCGCGCTGCCGAAGACCGGCGAATACACGTCCGAAGTGCTGCTCGCGGGCTCGCGGCGTTCCTCGCCGAGACGCGGCCCGCCGGCCTCGATGCGACGCGGTCGCGGCACGGCGCTGGCGATGGTCGGCCACAAGCCCGCGGCCGCGCAAGGCGGTCGGCGAACTGCCGCCGCGCCCGCCGACCTTCTGCACCGGCTGCCCGGAGCGGCCGGTGTTCGCCGCCATCAAGCTGATGCAGCGCGAGCTCGGGCCGACGCACATCTCGGCCGACATCGGCTGCCACTCGTTCGCGACCTTCGCGCCGTTCAGCATGGGCAACTCGATCCTCGGCTACGGCATGTCGCTCGCGAGCGCGGCGGCGGTCGCGCCCAATCTCGACCGCCGCCCGATCGCCGTGATGGGCGACGGCGGCTTCTGGCACAACGGCCTGATCACCGGCGTCGCCTCGAACCTGTTCAACAAGGGCGACGGCGTGCTGATCGTGATGCAGAACGGCTACACGTCGGCGACCGGCCAGCAATACATGCCGTCGAGCAAGGCGAGCCGCCAGGGCGCCGCGCCCGGCATGGACATCGAGCAGACGCTGCGCTCGCTCGGCGTCAAATGGCTGCGCAAGGTGCGCACCTACAGCGTCGCCACGATGGTGAAGACGCTGAAGGAGGCGATGCGCACCGCCGAGCGCGGCCTCAAGGTCATCATCGCGGACGGCGAATGCCAGCTGGCGCGCCAGCGCCGCGTGCGCGCCGAGGATGCCGAGAAGCTCAAGCGCGGCGCGCGCGTGGTGCGCACGCGCTTCGGCGTCGACGACGAGATCTGCACCGGCGACCATTCCTGCATCCGGCTCTCCGGCTGCCCGTCGCTGACCGTGAAGCCCAATCCCGATCCGCTGCGCACCGATCCGGTCGCGACCGTGATCGAGAGCTGCGTCGGCTGCGGCCTGTGCGGCGAGGTCGCGCACGCGGCCGTGCTGTGCCCGTCGTTCTATCGCGCCGAGGTCGTGCGCAACCCGCATGTCGGGACCGCGCATGCACGGCTGCGCCGGCCGGTGATCGGCTGGCTCGCAGGCGCGCGAGGCGTGCATGGCAACTGTCTCCCGGGCGCAGCGCACCGCGGCCTGTGCGTTGTCTGCGGAACCGAGGTGTCGACCCGCGGTGCGCTGCCGACCCGGGACCGTTACGGAATCGGCGGAACGGTCCCGGATCAGCGGTGCAGCACTCCGTGCCGCACCGCGTCCGGCACGAAGAGCCGCGTCATGAGCGCATCCGATCGGCCGTTCACGCTCCTGATCGCCGCGCTCGGCGGCGAGGGCGGCGGCGTGCTCACCGACTGGATCGTGTCGGCGGCGGAAGCGCTCGGCTTCCCGGTGCAGTCGACCTCGATCCCCGGCGTCGCGCAGCGCACCGGCGCGACCACCTATTACATCGAGATTTTGCCCGCGCCGCGGCGCGAGCTCGGCGGCCGGCGGCCGGTGCTGGCGCTCTGCCCGGCGTCGGCGACATCGACGTGGTGGTGGCGAGCGAACTGATGGAGGCCGGCCGCGCGATCGCGGCCGGCTTCGTCACGCCCGACCGCACGCTCACGATCGCGTCGACCTCGCGCTTCTATGTGATCGGCGAGAAGATCGCGATGGGCGACGGCCGCTACGATTCGGCGCCGCCTGACGCAGGCGATCGAGCAGCACGCGCAGCGGCACATCCTGTTCGACATGGAGGAGATCGCGCGCCGCAGCGGCGCGATCGTCAACGCGGTGATGCTCGGCGCGATCGCGGGCTGCGGCCGGCTGCCGATTCCGGCCGAGGCGTTCGAGCGCGCGATCCGCGCCGACGGCAAGGCGGTCGAGACCAATCTGCGCGGCTTCCGCGCCGGCCTTGAGCGGCCGCGCAGGCGACCGCCGCGCGGCGCGACTCCGGAGAGCCGCAAGCGCAGCGCCGCCGCCGCGCTCGCCGAGCTCGAGCGCGAGATCGTCGCGGTGATGTCGACCGCCGCGCGCGACATGATCCAGGAAGGCGTGCGCCGGCTCGTCGCCTATCAGGACGTCGCCTATGCGCGGCTCTATCTCGACCGGCTGGCGCCGATCCGGCTCGCCGACGAGCGCGCCGGCGCCGAGCGGCAGCCTGCTGCGCGAGACCGCGCGCCATCTCGCGGTGCGCATGTCGTACGAGGACGTGATCCGCGTCGCGCAGGCCAAGATCGATCCGGCGCGCCGCGCCCGCATCGCGGCCGAGATGGGCGCCAAGCCGGGCGAGCCGCTCCGCATCACCGAATTCCTCAAGCCCGGCATCGAGGAGATTCTGCTCGATGCTGCCGCCGCGCCTCGCGCGCCGGCATCCTCGCGACTCGCCGAACGGCGCGGCTGGCACGCGTCCAGCTGGGGCATGGAGGTCAACACCAGCGTCGGTCTCGGGCTTCCTGCGCTTCTGGCTGCTCGCGAAGCTGCGGCGCTTCCGGCCCAGGACCTATCGCTTCGCAGGAGGAGCAGCGCGCGATCGAGGCCTGGCTCGCGCTCGATCGTCGAGGCCGCGCACGCTCTCGGCCGATCTCGCGCTCGAAGTCGCCGAATGCGCGCGGCTGATCAAGGGCTATGGCGACACCTGGAAGCGCGGCGTCGCCAACTACCGGCTGATCGAGGCGCACGTGATCGCGCCCGGCGCTCGCCGGCCACATCCCGCTGCCGCTGGCGATCGACGCGATCGCGAGCGCGCGCACCGCCGCGCTGCGTCGATCCCGAAGGCGAGAGCCTGGCGAAATGCCTGGCGCGAGATCGACGCGCAATCAGCACGCCGCGATCGCGGCGGAGTAACGCCCGGCAGGTCTCAACGTTTCACCCCTCCTGTAGCCTGCCCTCATGTCGCAGATCATCGTCGAGAACGTTCAGCACACCTACCGGCCGCCGCGCGGCCGGCCGGTGCTGGCGCTCGACGACGTCTCGCTCGACGTGCGCACGCGCGAGTTCCTCGCGCTGCTCGGCCCGTCCGGCTGCGGCAAGTCGACCCTGCTCTATCTGATCGGCGGATTCCTGCCGATCGAGGGCGGCCGCATCCTGATCGACGGCAAGCCGGTCGCGGGACCCGGGCCCGGATCGCGGCATCGTGTTCCAGCACTTCGCGCTGTTTCCCTGGAAGACGGTGCGCGCCAACATTCTCTACGGGCTGGAACGGCAGGGCATGCCGCGCGCCGAGCGCGAAGAGCGCGCGCAGGCCTTCATCGAGCTGGTCGGCCTCAAGGGCTTCGAGGACAGCTATCCGTCGCAGCTCTCCGGCGGCATGAAGCAGCGCACCGCGATCGCGCGCACGCTCGCCTTCGATCCGGCGATCCTGCTGATGGACGAGCCGTTCGGCGCGCTCGACGCGCAGACCCGCAGCCTGATGCAGGAGGAGCTGCTGCGCATCTGGCAGCGCACGCCCAAGACCGTGATCTTCGTCACCCACGACGTGCAGGAGGCGGTCTATCTCGCCGACCGCGTCGCCGTGATGTCGGCGCGGCCCGGGCGCATCAAGGCGATCGTCGAGACCGGCTTCGACAAGAGCGACCCGCGATGTGTTCAAGACCAAGGCCTTCGTCGACAAGGTCGACGAGATCTGGAACCTGGTGCGCGACGAGGCGATCAAGGCGCAGGAGAGCGCGGGCGTGATGCGCGATCTCTGTGCGCTTGCTCGCATCTCGACGGAAGCGGGGCTCGCGCCGCAGCGTTCCCTCCCCCGCTTGCGGGGGAGGGCCAGGGAGGGGGTGGCCGCGATGCGTCGAACTCGTACGACCCCTCTCCCCGACCCTCCCCTGCCGCGGCGAGGGAGCGCGCCGGTCTACGCGCTGCTTTGCGCAGCAGTCGGCACGCAGCGACGGCACTGGCAGCTGCCATGAAAGCCGCGCTCATCCGCTATCTGCCGCTGCTGCTGCTCGCGCTCGCGTGGGAGGTCGCGCCGCGGATCGGGCTCGTCTCGTCGCTCGCGCTGCCGCCGCTGAGCGCCGTGCTCGTCGGCCTGGTTCGAGCTCTCGCGCGACGGCGACCTTGTCACCAACGGCGCGTCCTCGCTCTATCGCGCCGGCGTCGGGCTTGCGCTCGCGATCGTGGTCGGCGCCGCGCTCGGCGTCTTCATGGCGTGGTGGCGGCCGGTCAATGCGCTGCTCGAGCCCGCTGGTCGAGCTGTTCTATCCGATGCCGAAATCGGCGCTCATTCCGGTGACCGTGCTGTGGCTCGGCTTCGGCGACGGCTCGAAGATCCTGCTGATCTTCCTCGGCTGCATGCTGCCGGTCACGCTCGGCGCCTTCAACGGCGCGCGCGGCAGCGACCGCGTGCTGGTCTGGTCGGCGCGCAGCATGGGCGCCTCGCGGCTGCGCGTGCTGTGGGACGTGGTGCTGCCGAGCGCGATGCCGGAGCTGCTCAACGGCATCCGCACCGCGCTCGCGCTCGCGTTCATCCTGCTGGTGAGCTCGGAGCTGATCGTGGCGCAGCAAGGGCTTCGGCTACCTGATCGGCTTTCTCGGCAGCGAACGGCGCCTATGACGGCATGTTCGCGGTCGTGCTGACCGTCGCGCTGCTCGGCTTCGCGGCCGACCGCGCTCTACCAGGTGCTGATGCGACGGGTGCTGCAATGGCGCGAGTAGACGAGCGCCCGATGCGCGCGCGCGTCGCGCTGGCGGCGCGGCGCGGGCCTCCTTCCCATTGTCGCGCTCGCGGCTCGCCTGGGAGCTGTTCGCGCAGCTGCGGGCACGTGACGCCGTTCATGCTGCCGCCGCTGTCCGCGGTGTTCGCAGCGCATCTGGGACGACGCGCTCGAGCGGCGACCTGTTCATCAACCTCGGCCTGACGCTCTACCGCGCGCTGGTCGGCTTCGCGATCGCCGCGGTCGGCGGCGTCGCTGCTCGGCGCCGCGATGGCGCGCAGCGTGCCGGTGCGCTGGTTCTTCGACCCGATCATCTCGGTCGGCTTTCCGATGCCGAAGATCGCGTTCCTGCCGATCATGATGCTGTGGCTCGGCTTCTTCGACGTATCGAAGATCGCCATGGTGGTGCTCGACGCGATCTTTCCGGTGGTCACCGCGACCGTCGCCGGCCTCGCAGAGCGTCGAGCGCGAGCTGATCTGGTCGGCGCGCAACATGGGCGCGAGCGAGCGCGAGCTGATGTGGCAGATCATGCTGCCGGCCGCGCTGCCGCAAATCCTCACCGGCCTGCAGGTGGCGCTGCCGCTCTCGCTGATCGTCGCGGTGGTCGCCGAGATGGCGATGGGCGGCTACGGGCTCGGCGGCGCCATGATGACGGCGTCGCGCTTCGCCGATTCGCGCGGCGTCTTCGCCGGCATCGTCGAGATCGCGGCGGTCGGCTTCTGCCTGATCAAGGTGATGGCGCTGCTGCGCCGGCGGCTGCTGCTGTGGCACCAGGAGGCGCTCGAGCCGACGCACGGCGTGACTTGCCGACGTCCTTGCCGCAGCTGCCTGCTTTGCCCGCAAGATGCCGGCCAAATCGCACGTTCTGGCAGTCGACGCAAAGACTGCGACAGATCCGGGAGGATGACATGCGCGCGTTGAACTGCTCTGGCCGGCGTGCTTGGCGGCGGCGCTGTCCGGCACTCCCCGCGCAGGCGCAGCAGCCGGTCAAGATCCGCGGCTCCTGGGTGGCGCCGGTCGCCAACTGGGCCTCGATCCTGCTGGAGAAGAAGGACCTCGCCCGGCATCTCGGCAAGTCCTACGTGTTCGAGCCGGTGCGCTATGCCGGCACGCCGCCGATGATCACGGCGCTCGCGAACAACGAGCTCGAAATCGCCAACCTCGCCTATTCGACGCTCGCGATCGCGATCCAGAACGCCGGCATGGACGACCTGCGCGTGATCGCCGACGAATTCCGCGACGGCGTCGAGGGCTGGTACTCGCAGGAATACATGGTGCTCGCCGACGGCCCGATCAAAAAGGTCGAGGACCTCAAGGGCAAGGTGGTCGCCACCAACGCGGCCGGCAGCGCCGTCGACGTCGCCATGCGCGCGATGCTGCGCAAGCACGGGCTCGAGGACAAGCGCGACTACACCGTGGTCGAGGCGCCGTTCCCGACCATGCGCGCGATGCTGGCGGAGAAGAAGGTCGACCTCATCCCGGCGCGTGCTGCCGTTCTCGCTCGATCCCGAGCTGCGCAAGATCTCGCGCACGCTGTTCATCCAGCGCGACGCCATCGGCGTGACGCAGATGATCGTCTGGACGGCGCGCAAGCCGTTCATCGACAAGAACCGCGCCGCGCTGGTCGACTTCATGGAGGATTCGCTGCGCATCGTGCGCTGGTACCTCGATCCCGAAGAACCACGAGGAGGTCATGGAGATCGCGGCGCGCGTCACCAAGCAGCCGGCCGAGCGGTTCGACTGGATGTTCACCAAGCAAGGACGCCTACCGCGATCCCGAACATGCTGCCCGACCTCGCCGCGCTGCAGCGCAACGTCGACATGACCCGCGATCTCGGCTTCGTGCGCGGCACCATCGACGTCAAGAAGCACGCCGACCTCGAGCCTCGTCGAAGAAGCCGCGAAGCGGCTGAACGCTGAGCTTCGCCGCGTCAGCGAGTTCCCCTTCAGGTTCCGGCCAGTTCCACGGCTCTGCTCGCCCGACCGGGCGCGGCAGCAGCCGATTTTGTGAGCTTTCGCAAGCGCTCGAATTGTCAACATCCGACAGGCGCGTGCCGCCGACGCTCGCATTGGCTCGCCGCGACCGGGAGTGCTAAACTGGGCGTTTCCATCGCCGACGCTACACAAAGGAACCGGCCTTGGACGCCAAAACCACCACATTCCTCGCAAGCCACGCTCGGCGCGGTCCTCACCGAGGGCAAGACCAAGAAGATCCACCAGATCAACGGCAGCGGCCGATCTGGTCGCGCTCGTCTCCAAGGACGACATCACCGCCGGCGACGGCGCCAAGCACGACGTCATCCCCGACAAGGGCCGGCTCGCCAACGCCGACCACCTGCAACGTGTTCCGCCTGCTCAAGGCCTGCGGCCTGCCGGTCGCCTTCGAGGAGCAGGACAGCCCGACCTCGTTCATCGCGCCGCAGTGCGAGATGCTGCCCTACGAGGTGGTGGTGCGGCGCGAGGCGCACGGCTCCTACCTCAAGCGCAATCCGCATCTTCGCCAAGGGCCAGCTGTTCCCGAAGCTGATCGTCGAGTTCTATCTCAAGACCAAGGACAAGGACTGGAAGGGCAAGCCGCTGGTCGCCGACGATCCGCTGATGCAGTACGTCGACGGATGCCGGACAGATCAGGCTGTTCAATCCGGCCAAGCCGATCCAGCGGCCAGGAGCCGTTCCTGGTGCTGACGACAGTCGGAGGTGTTCAGCCGCGACGGACGAGTGCGAAGACCTTTCCCGAGATGCGGCGCATCGCGCGCCAGTGCCTTCCTGGTGCTGGAGAAGGCCTGGCAGCTCGAAGGCGGCACGCTGGTCGATCTCAAGGTCGAGTTCGGCTACGACACCAAGGGCCGGCTGCTGCTCGCCGACGTGATCGACAACAATTCCTGGCGCGTGGTCGAGAGCGGCGCCTACATCGACAAGCAGGTCTATCGCGACGGCGGCGCGCTCGACGACGTGGCCGCGAAATATCGTCGCGTCGCCGAGATCACCGGCCGCTTCCGCGTGCCGCGCCAGCGCATCATCCTGTGGCGCGGCTCGGAGAGCGACAAGACCGAGCCGTTCGCGGAGGCGCTCGGCGACGCTCAAGGACATGATGACGGTCGTCACCTGCTCGGTGCACAAGGAGCCGGTGCCGCCGCCCGCACGCTGCAGCGCCTGCTGCAGGACGTGCCCGACACGGTCGTGATCGCCTATATCGGGCGCTCGAACGGCGCCGGCCCGACGCTCTCGGCGCTGTCGCCGGTGCCCGGTCATCACAGTGCCGGCGAGCGTCAAGGACTTTCCCGAGGATGTGTGGTCGTCGCTGCGCGCGCCGAGCAACGTGCCGGTGATGACGGTGCTCGAGCCGTCGAACGCGGTGCTCGCCGCGCTGCAGATCCTCTCCGCGCGCAATCCGCGCCTCTACGCGCACGTGCGCAGCGATATCGAGTCGCGGGCGATCAATGTGATCGAGGTAGTCTAGCGCGTTATCCGCGCACTCACGAAAACTGAAGCATGTCCCGTTCCGCCAGAACGGGACATCTTTTTAGAAGGCTGCTGGCGCGGGGGGGGGGCAGACCGCCCAGGCCGAATAGGCGCTGGACGCACTCTGCTCGCCGCCAATGAAGCCTTTGCCGGCCTTCCACCATTCCACAGTCTTGAATTGGTATCCCGTCTGCGCGGAAGCGCCGAGGAACGAGGCCAGCACGAGCGCGACGCAAGCCGCCGTTACGGTCTTGATGAGCGTGTTCATGTCTCCCGTGTTGCAACTCCTCACACTCGGTGACGTTGCATTGAGGCTCGCTGCACAGGTGGACGGGTAACAGCGCTCCCACGGCGCGCAGTGTTACCGCTCGCGATAGTACTTCTGGTTCGCTTCGCGACATTTCGCTGGCTGAATGCTGTCCGCACCGTATGCTAGTGATGACAAGGGGGGACGGCTGTGCCGCCAATTTGAAGTTTCTACACAGCTGCAGCCAGCTCGGTTAGGAGCTCTCGAAGTTCTTTTCCAAGTTTACTGCGGCGGATCACGAACTTCGGAAACGGGGCAGTAGTCCGGCAACAGCGAGAGCTCAAAATGAAGCGCCTGAGACGCATCGCGTCCGTCGCCTCGTTGTTGCTCTTGTCGCTAGCGGGCGACGCCTACGCGGATCCATTTGACGGCAAATGGGATGGTTCAGCGACCGTCACCTCAGGCCGATGTCGGCCAGCCGCCGCTACGATCACTGTGGGCGACAAGGTGGGGATTGGTCAGGTCAACTTCCAACGTGGGACGCAAGAGATCCGCGGTACCTTGACCAAGGATGGTGCGTTTGGCGCGACAATTGGATTCGAGCGCCTCACCGGCACCTTCGTCAGGGACACGTTTGAAGGGAGCTTCCAGGGTGATGACTGTGTCTGGAAAATGGTACTCAAACGCAAAAAGTAGCGGCTCAATGTGATCGGAACGACGAACCATGACTGAGACAAGTTCAACTTCGGCACCCGCGAGCGGCGGCAATCTGCCTCGCGACGCCTGCGCCGTAGCTTGGCGCAGGCTCAGCCGTGGATCGATCCACCAGAGACTGGCAGGCAATCTCCACCACGCAGTGGGGACCGGACGATATCGTCAACCGGAACCCGTGCAGCTTGACGATGGCATTCACCAGGCTGAGGCCAAGACCTAACCCTTTCGTGTGGCGGCTGTCGTCTGAGCGATAAAATCGTCTTGCAACGAGGTCGCGCTCGCTCGCACTGATACCGGGTCCGCTATCGCGGATGCGGACGATGCATTCGTCGCCCCGGCGGATCAGCGCCAGCTCGACGCACCCGTCCTCCGGGGTAAATTTCACGGCGTTGTCGACAAGGTTTGCGACCGCCTCGAACAGCAGATCGCGATCGCCACGCACGATCGGCTCGACATCCGCCGTCACCTTGAAAGCGATCCGCTTGTCCTCGGCGATCGGCTCGTACAGATCGCCGACCTCGTGGACGACGTCCGCCAGCGCGACGTCGCCGAACCCTTCCAAGCGCCGGCTATGCTCGATCTCGGCAATTCGCAGGAGTGCGGTAATGATAGCCAGCGACTGATCGAGCCGGTCGATAGCTTGATCAACGACGCCCTGCAGACCCGGCAGCGTCTGCGCACTCTCGCGGCCACGTTCGAGTCCAATCCGCACGCGGGTAAGGGGCGTACGCAAGTCATGCGCGATGTCGTCGCCGGCACCTGCAATGCTCCGGATGAGGGCCTCGATTTCGTCGAGCATGCCGTTCACGATGACCGCAAGCTTGTCGAATGGATCATTGAGGCCCTGTGTCGGCAGGCGCTCGCGCAAGTCGCCGGCGATGATGCGCTGAACTTTCGTATTGACGATCTCGACGCGATTCTGTGCACGAAGACTCAACAAGGCTCCCGCGACGAGGCTAAGGCCCAGCGCCGGAATCAATCCGAACTCCAGAGCACGTTCCACGATCCGCGCCAATTCGGGGAGCTCGTCGACATTTCGGCCGATCAGCAGGATTTCGCCGTTCTGCAATCGACGGGCGACCGCCCGGGCAATTTGCTCCTCGCGACCTTGGCCATCGATGCGGACGACGGAAACCCTCTGCGGCGGGGCGCCCATCAGGAGATGATTCGGCAGGCTCTCCAAGTTGCCTGCGATCCGGCTGCCATCGGCGCCGAAGAGCCCGGCAAGTCTGATGCGGCGCGGGTCCTGGCTCAGACGCTCGTGGATCGCCTTGAGCCGCCGCTCCGGAGCATCGCCCGCGATCATATCCAACTCGCCGACAAGAATTCCATCGACCCGGGCGGTCATATAGGCGGCCGTCTGCCAATAGACAAAGCCGAACATCAGGAGAATGCAAAACGCGAGAGCGCCGGAGGCGGCGAGCGTCCAGCGGAACGTCGTCGTGCGGATGAATTCAGGCAGGCGCACGGAGGATGAAGCCGGCGCCGCGGACATTGTAGATCATGGGCGGCTCATTAGGTTTGTCGACCTTGCGCCGCAGCCGCCCCATATGGACGTCGACCAGGTTGGTCTGCGGCACGAATTTGTAGTTCCAGACCTCCTCGAACAGCATCGCGCGCGTCAGCAACTGGTCCTTGCGACGCATCATGTATTCGAGCAAACGAAATTCACGTGGAAGCAGCTCGACTGAACGGCCGTCACGCCTGGCGGTACGCGTCAGCAGATCAAGCTCGAGGGGACCGACCCGCAGCGCGGTATCGCGACTGTCTGCCGGTTGACGCAGCAGCGCCTCGATCCTGGCAACGAGCTCGATGATCGCAAACGGCTTGGTCAGATAGTCGTTGCTGCCCGTACGCAACCCGCGCACGCGTTCGTCGACCGCGCCGAGTGCGCTCAGGATCAGAACCGGCGTGCGGATGTCGTCCTTCCGCAAGGCTTGAATGATCGTAAGGCCATCCATGCCGGGAAGGAGGCGGTCCACGATCATGACGTCAGGCCCGCCCCGACGAGCCTTGTCGAGCCCGTCGATACCCGTCGCTGCCCAATCGACATCGAAGCCGCGGCCGATCAGCTCGGCCATGATCTCCGTCGCGGTTTCGCTGTCATCCTCGATCAGGAGCACCTTCGCCATAAGCTCACGCTTTCAATCAAAGCTCTTCCAGAGATGAGTTCACCGTTATCGCCTCATCGTTATATGATGCCGGGGCGAGCCTTTTGCCACCGGGGCTAGGCTCGCGGGGTCTGACAACGCACCGTATCGCAGCTCCCTTCAAATCGATTCTAAATTCGAATTTAGGTACTCAAGGCCCAATTTAATGGAGACTGTGGGGTTTCCCGCTATCTCTTTAGTCAGAACACATGACTGGAGAGGTCGCCCATGAAAGTACCTTCAATTCTCAGCCTGTTCATCGCGGCGAGCGTGTCGCTGGTGGCGTCTGCTGCTGTCGCGCTGCCCTCGGCTGCATCGTCGTCTCTGCGCGAAGCTGCCGCAGCACCAATTCATGTGGTGAAGCATCGCCAGCACGCGCGCCAACACCACCGGGTCGCGCCTGCAGCGCAGGACAGCTATGGTTACTATGGCTCCTACAACTCCAATGGCGGCGAAGGCGCTGACGACTGGAGCAACTGGAGTCCGAGCCACCATCCTGGCTGGCCGTGCATCGCCAGCGGCGGTAGCGATGGGAGCGAAACGAGTGCCTACCCGGCCTGGGAGATGAAGCCCCAGTGTCAATGACACGGTCGCTGTCGTCGGGCGAATAGCCTGGATGGACCGCCACTCACGAAAACTGAATCAAGTCCCGTTCTGTCGGAACGGGACTTGGTTGTTTGGAGGCTAACGCGGGCACATGCGCTCGCCCGCACGCCATAGACTCGCTTCAAAATCGCCAGCGCCCCTGCCGGCTGATGAGACCGAGCAGGACCAGCAGGATGAGCGCCCCGATGGTGGCCGCGGCAATCGCGGCGCCGAGACCCGCGCCGATCCGAATGCCCAGTTTGGGTAGCAGCCAAAATCCGATCAGCGCACCAATCACGCCAACGCCGATATTGCCGATCAGGCCAAAGCCCCAGCCCCTGACGATGAGGCCGGCAATCCAGCCCGCGACCAATCCAACCAGTAGAATGACGAGTACACTTTCTCCCGACATTTGGCCTCTCCGTGCTGACGAATGATCGAACTCACGGCGCCGCGCCGTGACACTTTGGTCCCGACGCCTCGGTCTACGCTCTGACCAAGGCGCGCACTCACGCACATCGAACTGGAAGTTCACGTCGAACGAACGCAACGCTACTGAGGACAGTGCGCCCCGGTATCGATCCAGGCCTGGATGAGCTCACCCAACCGTGCCTGCGATCCCGGCGCCGGAGCGCGGCCGCTGCCTGGATTCCAACCCCAGGCGACGAGGTCGTCGTGCGCGACGTGCTCGTGCAGAAGTTTGAGGTCGCGACCGCCGTTGCGATTGGGATCCTTCAGCTGGGCGCAGATCTGAGCCGCTGATTTTCCCTCCCAAGCCATCTCGATCGGAGCCAGACCCCATCGCGGATGACCGGGAATGCTTTCATACGTGGTCGCCCGTTCCAGCAGCGTATAGTTGGCCTGCGTGTGGCAGGCCACGCATTGGTTTCCCGGCCCGCCGACACCGGCTTCGCCGCGCACGACGGGTGGCAGGTGGGGATGCTTGTCGTTGCCCTGCAGCGGACGGTCGCTGGCGGGATGGCAGTTCATGCAGCGCGGGCCCATGATCACCTTCGCGGCCTCGCTGAACAGCGCGCGGGATCGCGCCTGAGCATCCGCAATGTTTGCGAATGCGGAGGGCGCCCGCAGATCGCTGCCGCCCTGTGCGATGGCGCTCGTGCCGGTGAAGGCATTCAGGAAGACGACGCCTGATGCCAAAGCGAGCACCGCGCCAGACAGACGAGCGTGTTGTATTTGAGACTTCTGCCGTGTCTGCATCGCTTGCCCGCCTCACTGGTCGTCTATTTTCTACAACGCGCGAGCCGGCAAATCGTTTCTGCGCAAGACAGCAGCTGTGTTTACCGCCGGTCGGTCGGGTGACCGCCAGACTGATTCAGCTTCAGACGTATGGTCGCACGACTTTCAGGAAGTTGTCGGGGAACACAGGCTTTCTGAAAAAGGGCGCTGCGGCGAGGTCTGCCGGAACCCGGCGCGGATCGCTTCCCGAAACGAAAATGAACGGGATATGACGATGCGCGAGCTCCTCCGCGATCGGAAAGGAGACGCCGTCGGAGAGCTCCACATCCAGAATTCCGAAGCCAACATCGGCATCAGCGTCGAGCAACGTCATCGCACGCGCCACGCTGCCAGCGGTCGCCGTATTGCAGTCGAGATTGTCCTCCACCAGCCGCGCCATGGCGTCGGCAATGATGGGGTCATCTTCAACAATGAGGATGCTTTTCTTCATACGAAGTCCAACGCGGTGGGCAGCCCATCGTTCCCCGGCCCGCCAATTCGGCTAATAACATCGTGAAGAATTACATAAAATTAAAGCGCGGGGGCGTCGGGCTGGCTCCGGCAAATACCTGCAGATCGGGAACCCAAGCGAGCGGCAAATCCGGCGCGGTTCCAAAGGCCATGTTATAGATCGCGCCCTTCCGAACACTGTCCGTTCAGGCCGAGCGGACGGGCGTCGGATGAACATGCGATGCAGACGGGACCATATTGTCTCATGATCGTCTGGGGCAGATCGATTTCGAACAAGGTCGTTGCGACCGGGCAATTCTTTTGTCCGGGCTGCGGGCAGGAGCGCACCTATGCGCTGCGCCAGGACCAGAAATGGGGATCCATCTATTGGATACCCATCGTGCCCTTGGAAAAATCCGAGCCGTACGTCGAATGCGCTTCATGCCACAAAACCTACCCGCAGACCGCGCTCCGGCATGATCGTGCGAGCGCGCAGCAGGAGTTCAATGCGCAGCGCGCACTCGAAGGCGATCTGTCACGCATGCTGTGTGAGGTCATGGCACTGATGGCGGGCGAGAAGCACAGCGTAAGCCCGCACCTCTGCGGCCTGATCGCCAACGCAGTCCGCCGTCTCGTCAAGATCGAGATGCCGCAAGACGACATCCTGGCCGCGATCGCGGCCGGACCGGACGAGCCGGAGGCCGTGCTGCGCAACGTGGAGCGGCTGGCGGCATCCCTGAGCGACCGCGGCAGGGAGCTCGTCCTGCGAGCCGCCGTGGTGGCAGCTCCGAAGCCGCTCACCGAGAGCAGCGGCACGCTGGCGATCGAGATCGGCCGGCGGCTGGGCATGGCGCCCGAAGCGGTGTACGCCACGTTGGCCGAGTTCTCGGCCCGATGAGCGGGTAGCGACGGGGCCCGTGCGTAACCGATATGGAGAAGACGTGATGTCGACAAACATGCTCAACGGCGCCCAGGTCATCGTCGACTATCTGATCCAGGAAAAGGTGCCGTACGCCTTCGGCCTGTGCGGCCACGGCAACATTCAGTTCATCGACGCGCTGTTCGAGCGGCAGAGCGACATCAAGACCATCTCGGTGCACCATGAGAGTGTCGCCGGCTTCATGGCCGACGTCTATTACCGCGTCAGCGGCCGGCCGATCGCGACCTTCACGTCATGCGGACCGGGCTCGGCCAATCTTCCGATCTCGCTCGGCAACGCCTTTCTCGAACTCGGTGCCGTTCATGGCGGTGACCGGCAACGTGCCGACCAGCCAGTTCAACCGCGGCGCCTTTCAGGAGCTTTATCGACACTACCAGGCCGACTTCCCCTCGACCGTGCGCTCCTACTGCAAGAAGGTGTTTCAGCCGACGCGCGGCGAGATGGTGCCGCTGGCGGTGCGGCAGGCGTGGAAGACGATGGTGACGGGGCGGCCGGGGCCGGTAGTGCTCGACGTGCCGTTCGATGTGTTCATGGAAGCGTCCGCCGCCGAAGCGCCGAAGCCGCAGGAGTGGAGCGCCAACATCTCGTGCCGCTGCGGCGCCGATCCCGAGGGCGTGGTGCAGGCGGTCGACATGCTGCTGTCGGCGGAGCGGCCGGTCATCATCGTCGGTCAGGGCGTGCGCTACGGCGGCGCCAGCAACTGAGCTGCTTGAAGCTCGCCGAGCGCCTGCAGATCCCGGTGGCAGCCTCGGCGAGCGGGCTCGGCGCCATCGACGCCTCGCATCCGCTCGCGCTCGGGCTCGTCGCGCGCGGCGGCCACTACCAGGCCAATCACGCGACGCGTCAGGCCGATGTGCTGCTGGCGCTCGGCATGCGCTTCGACGACCGCACGTCGAGCTCATGGATCCAGGGCTACTCGTTCACCATCCCGCCCACGAAGCTCATTCACGTCGACATCGATCCGGAGGAGATCGGCCGCAACTATCCGGTCGCGCTCGGCCTGATGGCCGACGTGCGCACCTTCCTGCGCCAAGTGCATGCCGAGCTCGACCGCCGCGCCGATCTGAGCGAAGCGCGCCGACGCCCGCAAGAAATGGCTCGCGGCGATCGACGGCTATCGCAAGGAATGGGACAAGCTGGTGGCGCCGGGCTTCACTGACGACAGCCAGCCGATCAATCCGCAGCGCGCAGCCTTCGAGATCGATCGCGGGCTGCCGAAGGATGCCATCATGGTCAGCGACATCGGCGTGCATCACAACTGGCTCCTGGGCTACTGCAAGCCGCGCCGCCCCGATTCGCTGATCGGCTCGATGGGCTTCGGACCGATGGGCTTCGGCGTCGCCGGCGTGCTCGGCGCGAAATTCGCCGCGCCCGATCGTCCTTGCGTGTCGGTGTGCGGCGACGGCGCCTTCTTCATGCACGCCAACGTGCTCGGCACCGCGGTCGAATACGATCTGCCGGTGGTCTGGGTGGTGTGGAACAACTACGCCTATGCGTCGATCCGCGGTCTGCAACGCGGTTATCTCGGCGGCCGCGAGCTCGCGACCGACTTCCACCATCCGAAGACCGGCGAGCGCTACAATCCGGACTTCGCCGCCATGGCGCGCTCGGCCGGCGTCGAAGGCGTGCGCGTCGATCGCGCCGCCGATCTCGCGGAAGCGGTGCGCAAGGGCATCGCAGCCAACCGGCCCTATCTGATCGACGTCGATATCGCGGCCGACGTCAATCCGACCGGCGCCGGCGTGTGGGAATTGCCCGGCCTCGGCCAGAGCAGGCCGTCGATCGGCACGCCGATATGAGCCGACCTGAGGACGCAGACGCTGCGCCCTTTTGGCATGCCGACCAAGGAACTTCGCCGCCAAAATCGACGCCAGCCCTGCGCAGGCGTGGAACCTGACGCGCACTGGCGCGTTACCTTGCGATTGGCGCAGCAATGGCGTCCGGGCTTCGGTATCGTCTGGCGCCATCGTGTGGGCGCGTCCATGCGACAACCAAGTCCAAAATTTCCTTGAAGGGCGTTCTTCCGAATGAGTGAGAGGAGAAATCGCCGTGACCAGGTCCACAGACGAAGCAAGAAATCGTTTTGATTCCATGTCCGTTCCAGGACTCTCAAGCCGGGCGCAGGACGCAGTGAACGCAGCGTTGGAGGCGATGTCGAGCTGGCGCAGTGAGGCCGCCGAGAGCAGCGAGAAGAACATGAAACGAGTCATCGGCAAGATGGCGGCAGCGGCCGCCGAGCTCGGATGGCCGGAACAGATCGTCGACACTGCGCGCACGCAGCTGCAGAACCTCGCTGAGATGCAGATCAAGACGATGGATCAGATGGTGGAGGCGTGGGAGGAGCAGGTCAAATCGACGAATTCCGCCTCGCCGTCGGCCATGCTGAACAAGCTGAAGTCCACATCCAGCTTGCCCGGTGGTTGGCCGGGCGGAGATGCCTTCCAGATGGGGGCGACGAACCCATTACAGTTTTGGATGACGTTTGCAGGACAGTGGCAAAAAGCCTGGACCGATATGATGACAACGTGGACCAAGGCCGGCATGTCATCCGACCGCGAGCGCGCACGCCGGCACTGAGTGCGGGTGCTGCAATTGGAGCCTGAACCTCCGGCGCCGCCATGACGAATGGGCTGGCGAGCAAGGCGGTGCGGCGGTCTTGAGCGACAGAAAGAGTTTCGTCAGACGTTTGAATTCAGCGATAGCGTTGACGCTTCCAGAAGCGGTTGATCGGAGCTAGCGGAAGGTGTTCAATAAGACACCTGGAGGCGCAAGATGCTTCGTCTCGTTTTTTTGTTTCTGCTTGCGACATCGTCAGTCGCAAATGCGGGGCAGTACTATTCCTATCGTCAATGGGTGGCGCTCGATAAATCGCTTCGGTCCGTGTACATCGCCGGAGTTTTTGACAGCCTGCTTGGCATTGTGAAGGATCGAAACGACCTCCCCGTAACGAAGCACTATGATGATTGCATTACCCGCGCGAATATGGCCGACAGCGAGCTGGCCGACAACATCATGGCTTTTGTGAAGACCAGACCCGCATTGCAGGAAAGGAGCGTTTCCGGTGCGCTCATCAATTATCTGATCGACTTCTGCGGCCCGCCGCCACTGCATTGAGCTCAAACAGACGGGAGCGCTCACCATTCCTCCCGCTGCACCGCGACCCGGTCCTTCAGCACTTCGCTCACGTTGAACTCCTTCGCGGCCTGATCGCGGGCCGTCTCCTCGTCAGACGCATCGACGTGGCCAAGAAACTTCGCGGGCGTTCCTTTGATCAGCGTCGCCCGCCAACGAAACAGGCGCTCGCGTGGTTTGGTCTTCTTGGCCTTGGCCATGCAGCGCGATCCCGGGAGAGCCCGTCGGCCACTACGAGCGCTCGATAAAGCCGCGACTGAAAGGTATTGCCGGGGCTCTTAGTCCACCCATTACAGGGCTGGCGAGGCCATGCATATTTGGGGCTAAGTGCCAGTGCTGCAAAGAGGATTTCGGAGCTGGCCCGACAAGTGAATGCAACCTGATCTTGTGATCCTTCCGCGAATGCCGCGTTGGTTCATTAAGATAATTTAATCTAGACAAGTCGCCGAGCGACAGGGCAACACCGCGCAATCGCCCAATCAATGGTTATATATGGCGGGTACGCCCCTTCTTGGGCGTTTCCTCCCTAGACTTGGGCCGCATCAGAGCGGCCCAATTTTTTTGCGTGCAGCTAAGTCTATCGGGCAAGCCCCGTTGAGCCGCACTTTCGAACATGGCGCTAGTGCTGGTGCCGCAAACAGGATTCGAACCTGTGACCCCGTCATTACGAATGACGTGCTCTACCAGCTGAGCTATTGCGGCAACGACCCCTGAGATATCCGCTGGCGGGGGGCTTGGCAAGGAAGGCTCCTGCCCTCCACCGGCAGCGGGATGCCACGGTGCAAAACCGCCTGAATTGAACTTTCCGGCGGGCTTGCGCCCGTCTTCCATACACGGCTGCCAACCCTGCTTCGCTGCCACCGCACGCTGGTGTAGCCTTGGCGCGGGAACCTCGTCCTTCAGCCACTGCCAGTTCCCCAAAGATGCTCCCGGCTGCCCAGAGCAGTCGGCCACACGTCATTCGGAGGAAACGATGCCACTTCCCTCTTCGCGGCCCCTTTCGCGCCGAGCCTGGATGGCGGGCGCTGCCGGCACCTTGGCGCTTGCCGGCGTAACCGCGCGCCGCGGCGAGGCGCAGCCGGCGAAGCCGAATATCGTCTTCATCATGGCCGACGATCTCGGCTACGCCGACGTGTCCTGCTACGGGCGGCACGACTACTCGACCCCGAACATCGACCGGATCGCAGCCGGCGGCGTGCACTTTCTGCAGGCCTACGCCAACTCGGCGGTCTGCTCGGCGACCCGCACCGCGCTGATCACCGGCCGCTATCAGTACCGGCTGCCGATCGGACTCGAGGAGCCGCTGGCGAGCGCCTCCACGCGCGACATCGGCCTGCCGCCGAGCCACCCGACGCTGCCCTCGCTGCTCAAAGCCGCCGGCTACGGCACGACGCTGATCGGCAAGTGGCATCTCGGCAAGCTGCCCAACTACGGCCCGCTCAAGAGCGGCTACGACCACTTCTGGGGCTTCCGCGGCGGCTCGCTCGACTACTTCACCCACAAATCCGGCCCGCCCCACACCGACACGGATGACCTGTGGGACGGCGACGTCAAAATTCATCAGGTCGGCTACCTCACCGACCTCCTGGGCGACCGCGCGGTATCCGAGATCAACGAGCTACGCGCGATCAGGGCAGCCCTTCCTGATCAGCCTGCACTTCAACGCGCCACATTGGCCCTGGGAGGCGCCCGGACGACGAGGCCGAGGCGCAGCGGCTCACCTCGCTGTTCCATCTCGACGGCGGGTCGCAGCGCACTTACGCGCGCATGGTCATGCAGATGGACCTGCAGATCGGCCGCGTCCTGCAGGCGCTCGAGGCCAACGGCATCGCCGACAACACCATCGTGATCTTCACCAGCGACAACGGCGGCGAGCGCTTCGCCGACACCTGGCCCTTCACCGGGAAGCAAGACCGAGCTGCTCGAAGGCGGCTTGCGCATTCCGGCGATCATCCGCTGGCCGGGCGCGTATCCCGCCGGGCGCACCACCGAGCAGGTCGAGATCAGCATGGACTGGATGCCGACCTTGCTCGCCGCGGCCGGCACGCGCCCGATCCGCGCTATCCGCCGGATGGCATCAGCCTGCTGCCGGTCCTGACGCAGGGCAGCGCGCCCGTTCCGCGCAAGCTCTACTGGCGCTATCAGCCAGCATGCGCAACGCGCCATGCGCGACGGCGACTATGAAGTATCTCAAGATCGCCGAGAACACGTTCCTGTTCAACGTGGTCAGCGATCCGCTCGAGCGCGCCAACCTGAAGAACCGGCAGAAGGACGTGTTCGCCCGCATGGAGAAGCAATACGCCGCGTGGGAGGCGACCATGTTGCCGGAAGATCCAAACGCCGGCTCCTCCGGCTTCTCAAGCTCCGAGCTCGCCGACCATATTGGCGCCGAGCCGCAAAGGCCGGAGCGCTGACACGCATAGAGACTATGACGAGAGGCTCCCGCTGGTCAGCGGCCGATCAAACGCCCAAATGTGTCCAGCACGGAGCTCTGCATGACACGCAGCTTGGTCTCCACCGCGCCGAGGCTCCGCTCGCCAATCACTTCGCATAGATAACGCGCGCAGACATCCGGCGACGCTTCCGACCAGCCGGCTGCTCGCATGATTTGCATGATGCTCTTGAAGAACGACAGCGCTCCGGACAGGACATTGAAATCACCGGGCCCCAACAGCCCGGCACAAAGCAGGCCGAAGAGCGCGGTCGATGTATTGGACTGGATGATGTTGGAACGAATGCCGGCGTGGCATAGCAACAAGTATTGGGTAGCGAACTCCACGTCGGTCAAGCCACCCCGCACGCTCTTGATGTGCCAGGGATTGTCCGTCTCCTTGGCGGAATGCATAAGCGCATGCATCTCGCGAATGTCGTCCTGAAGGCTCGGACGCTCGGCGGAGCGGCGCAACGCCGCATGGAGGGTATCTTCGACTGCGGCGCTGATGGACGGCGGACCCATGATGACGCGAGCACGAGTCATCGCCATGTGCTCGTAAGTCCACGACTCCTGCCCGAGATAATCTCGCAGGGTCGGCAACCGGGTTGCAATCGGTCCTTTGCTACCCCAGGGCCGCAATCTGAAGTCGACATCGAACAGCGGACCTTCACGGTCCGGCGTCTGCAGCATCCTGATGATGCTTTGAGTCGAGCTGATTGAAGTATTGGGTTGAAGAGAGTGGCCGAGCTCCGTCCGATGAGCACGATTGATCCGCACTATCGTAGACCAGCATCAGGTCGAGATCAGAGGTTGCGGTCAGCTCAAAGCCCCCGAACTTTCCAAGCGCGACCAAGGCCCATTCCGCTCCCGGCACGCGGCCGTGCCGCGCACGAAATCGTTGCTCGGCCAGACTGGCGAGCGCCTGAACGGTCGCGAACGCGAGCTTGGAGTAGGCATCTTCGGCATAAGGGATGGGCATCCAGCCCATTACAATTCGAGCGCTGATGAGAAAGTGGTGGGTCCGATTAAATCGCTGAATGCGTTGCAGATACTCCGCATTGGATTCGCACTGCAACCTCAGGTCTCTGACATGCCCAACGACATCAGCAACGGACATGCCATCGACGGCTCGGCCTCGACTGACGAGAAGATCGAACAGATCAGGCCGACTGGCAATCGTGGCCGTTAGTCGCGGCGACCGGGTGATCAGCTCAAGCAGGACTGTCAGCTTCCCAGCATCGTCCGCAAGCGATGCGAACAGATGTGTGCTGACCGACAGCTCCCGCACCAGTTTATCGAAAGCAATGGTGATCTCATCGCCCCGTTCACTGCTCTGCGCGATAGCCTCGACACGGGCTCTCAACGCCGCCAGATTTCAGGCGCGCCGACTCCGAACGGGCCGAAGCGAAGCTGGACCAAGCCAGGGTTGGCTCGTTCGGCTGAATGGTCGTGTTAACAAGCATGCTACGACTGCGCGCGTTGGTTAGACTTTTTGTTGGAGCACGGTCTTTTCCGAAAACCGGCTTCCGCTATCGCGATCATGCTCTGGGCCCGCTCATGCACAAACGTCAAAACAGGCGCCGAGGATCGCGTCGACCGGTGCCAAAGTGGCCCCCCTTCAGACTGGACTGCAATCTCCAACTATTCGACACCGGTTTCTTTGAGACTAAATTCACGCAGATGGCGTGGCGTTTGTCATGAGAGGGTAAGCGAGTCGTTAGAAGGTAAGCAAAGAGTAACCTAGGCTGGCCCGCGGGGTAGGCCAGATCCAGAGCACGGCCTCCACTTCGCCGGAACATGCGCTAAACCGCAGGGACCGAAGCGCTGAACGATGTTAAGATCAGATCAAACAAAGGGAGGACGTCCATGATCCGTTTAGCGTTTGGCCTTGTTGCCGCAATCGCGGCGACGTCCAGTGCGTCCGCACAAACCTGCGCGGGCAATCCGGTGGCGGTGCAGATCCTGGGCTCGGGCGGCCCCGCCTTCAATGCCGAGCGCGCGTCGGCAAGCTATCTCTTATGGGTCGGCGGACAGGCGAAGCTCCTGTTCGACATTGGCGGCGGCGCGCATCTGCGCTTCAGCCAGGCCGGCGCGAAGCTCAACGATCTCGCGATGGTCGGCATCAGCCATCTGCATCCCGATCACACCTCCGATCTGCCGGCGCTGATGTGGGCAAGCAATCGCGTGCGCAGCGCGCCGCTGCCGATGGTGGGGCCGTCGGGCAACAATGTCGCGCCGGATTTCAAGGTCTTTCTGGCGCGACTGTTCGATGAGAAGACCGGAGCGTTCCAGGTGCTGGGCTCGACGCTCGGAGCTGAGCAACCCGGTGTCGAGCGCCCGCGCATCGAGGCAAGCGTTGTCGATGTCAGCAAATCTGAGCCAACAAAAGTGCTCGAGCGCGACGGGCTTGTGGTGACCGCGCAGCGCATTCCGCACGCCAATCTGCCGACGCTCGCCTATCGGGTCGAGACCCAGGGTAAGGCCATCGTGTTCAGCTCGGACCAGAATGGCAGCGATCCGAAGTTCGTCGACTTTGCCAAGAATGCCGATGCGCTGATCATGCACATGGCGATCGCTGCGAATGCACCGCCGATCCCGCTGCACGCCTCGCCCGGCGTGGTCGGCCGCGTGGCGCAAGATGCAGCTGCGAAGCGACTGATCCTCAGCCACATCGGACAGTTCGATCTCGCTGCCGCGATCGCCGAGGTGAAGAAGTCCTACACCGGTCCGCTGACGGTCGGAGCCGACCTGCAGTGCACGCAGGTTCAGTGATCGGAGATTGGCGGCAGCCCTTACCGGAACATCGCGCGCAGGCGCCGCCAGGCGTCGCGCCGCGGCGCGGGCTCGGGGCCGGGATCGTCCGGGACCGGCACCAGCGGGATCACGGCGGGCGGCGTCGCGACCGGCTTGCGCATACCAAGCCGCTGCTCACCAACGAGCGCCGCCTCTTCGGGCTTGCGCTCGGCAGACGCCGGCACCGGCCGCTCCAGCCGCGGCTCGAAGCGCTCGGACAGCCGCTCCCTGTTCGGCTCAGCCTCGACCAGCGCGCCACCGCTCCCACCGCCGAGCGCCGCCAGCGGATCGCGCCACTGGAAGGCATCAAGCCTGCCGGACACCGGCGAGACCGGCATCCAGCGCTCTGAAATAAGCCCATCGGCGGTCCAGGCCGGATCGCGGCGCGCATGCACTGCACGTGACATCCATTCGCGCGCGCGCCCGAGGTCGCCTGCTTTCGGTCTCCTCGAGCTCGGCCATCAGCATGGCGACGCGCTGCGTCGGCGCGCTCAACAGCGGCGCCAGCGCGGCGCGCGCGGCTGCAAATTCCTGCGCGTCGACCGCGGCGCGCGCCACCGCGAGGGCGCCTTCGATATGACCGGGCGTCATCTGGGCGAGCGTCTCGACGCGCGCGAGCCGCTCGCGCGCGGAATCGCCGGGCCGCAGATGAGCGTAGGTATCGGCGAGCTCGGGATGCGGATTGGCCTTCCAGGCGGCCTCGACGATGCGCGCGGCGCGGCGCAGATCGCCAAGCTCGCCAAGGAGGCGACCGGCGAGCGCGGCCGCCGGAATGAGCGTCGGCGCCAGCCGCACCGCTTCGAGCGCCAGCGCGCGCGCGCTCGCCGGGTCGTGTCACATCGGCCGCCTGCGCGCGGGTCGTGAGCAGCACCGCGCGCTGACGCTGATAGGCGGCGCGGTCGACAAGGCCCGCCTTCATGTTGCGGTCGAGCTGCGCGAGCGCACCATTCCAGTCGCCACCGGCGCAGCGCGCATCGAACACGGCCTGTCCGGCCCAAGCCGGCGCCGGTGCGCTCTTGGCCGCTTCCTCCGCGTAAAGCCGCGCCGCCCGCATGTCGTCGCGCCGCTGCGCCTCGATGAACAAACCGTGCAGGCCAAGGAGCCGCGTGTCCTGGCGGCTTGCCATGGTCTGGAACGTGCGCTCAGCGGATGCGCGGTCGCCGGCAAGCTGTGACGCCTGCGCGCTGAGGAGTAGCGTGAGCGGCTCGGTCGGCGCGATGCGCTGCGCCTCGTCGGCAAATCGCCGCGCCGCGCGCGCGTCACCAGTGCCGACCGCAATCAGCCCGCGCGACACCGCGATATAGCCACGCACGCCGCGCCGCGTGCGCAGATAGAGCCAGAGCACGTCGGGCGCCCGCATGACGGCGCGCACCGCGGTCCACAGCACCGAGACCAGCACCGCCACCATCACGATGCCGACGGCAAGCACCATCACCGACATTTCGATCCGGCGGTTCTGCCAGGTGATCAGGACGTCGCCCGGGCGGTCGGCAAGCCACACGGCCGCGAACGCGAGTATGCCGACAGCCACCAGATAGATGACGACGCGGATCATCGGGCCTCTGGCGACTTGCCGAGCGCCGCAAACGCTTCGGCGGCAAAGCGGCGGCTTGCTGCAACCGCGGCAAGCCGCGCCTGCGCCTTGGCGATCCACGCCTGCGCGGCAGCGCGCGCGGGCGCCGGCAGCTTGGCAAGCTCTGTGAGCGCGCCGGGAAGATCAGCCTGCAAAGCGCGCTGCTCGATGCGCGTGAGGACGGCGGCCGGATCGTCACCCGGCGGCTCATCAAGCGGGCGGATGCGTACCAGCCGCTCGGCATTGGCCTGCAGACGATCCAGGAAACCGCCCTCGCGCGGCGGGGCTCCGGATGTCTGCGCGAGCGAATTGGTCAGTGCCACAAGCTCGCGCCCGAGCGCCGTCGCCGAGGGCAAACCGGTCGCGGCGAACGGCTCGAGCGGGGCGAGTGCAGCAGCATCGCCCGCAAGTTGCTTGGCGGCTGCCAGCTCGGCCGCGAAGGCATCGCCACGATCGACCGCCGTATTCAGTGCCGACGCCGTGACGGCGAGTCGCAACCGGCCGATCGCCGGCCTCGCCAACGCCGCGCTTGGCAAGCTCGGCCTGCACCGTGCCGACCAGACGCTCGAGCGCCGCGATCCGATTCACCGATGCGTCGAGATCGCTGGTGCTGCTCGAGCCGCGCCATCTTCTGCGTCAGCTCCGCCACCGCCGCCGCAGTGGCGCACCAGCTTTCTCGCGCGCATCGCGCGCAATGAGGTCGATGTCATCGGTGCGACGCGCCACCACTCCGATTTTTTCCTCAAGGGATTTGAGCGTGCCTTCGAGCGTGGCCATGCGGTTGGCAAGCGCCGGATCGCCAGCCGGCGGCCGCGTTGCGCTCCCGGCCGCTTCGAGCTTCGCGACACGGGCGGTGAGCTCATCGAGCGCTTTGGAATCGACGCCATTCGCCGGCGCCCGCCCGGAGAGCTCACGCACCTGCTGCTCCGCGCGGGCAATGCGGGCCTCCATGGTGCGTATGCGGGTTTCGTCGCCGCTGAACTGGCCGGTCAGAAACACCAGCAGCACGACAAGCAGGATGCCGGCCGCGACCGCGCCGATCGCGCGCCACGGCGGATCGGGCGGCGTGCGGGCCGCCCACCACGCCATCAGCCGCTCTTTCTGCGCCGATGCCCAGCTCAGAAGAGGAGTCACAAAGCGGAGCCCGAAATATGCCGAACGCCCGCCGTTTTTGATCTCGGTGGCCTCAAGCTCGATGGTCGGCCCGGGCCAGCGTCGGCCCCGGGTGCCCGGCGACCCCGAAGGCTCGGTGGTGTCACTGGACATGTCGTCATCCTCGGCGATTCGCCCCACCGCTTCGCGTTCTAGCAGCAAATGAAGGTCGCGGCGCGGCGCAATTTGCCATCTAAGTTGGTGCGACAAGATCAAGCAGGGCGTTTTCCTCAGGGCTTTGCGCAACCATGACCCGGGTTGCGCCGGCGGCCAACAGCGGCTCGGCGACCGCCTGCGAGAGGCAATAATGAAAAGGCCGAAGCGCGCTGTCGAGGACGCCAGCCGCCCGGGCGCAATCAAGGTAAATGACAGCGCTACGCCGTGAAAAATGCAGGACCCCGTTGACCTCTCCGGCCCGCAGCGCCGCCACGGCTTCGTCGGGCAGGCGCGCGACGGCGACCGCGCGATAGACCACGACGGTCTCGACCCTAACGCCGTGCGGCGCAACCGCCGTGGCGAGATCGCCGGCACGATCCTCCCCGGCCAAGATAGAGTACTGTATTACCTCTTGCGATATGGGCCCCGATCAGGTGCGCCAGCGCCTGCTCGTTTCCATTGGCCGAGGCCATGTTGCGTAAAGCCGACGGCGCGAGCGGCCTCGGCGGTGCGGCGGCCGACCGTGAACACCGGCAGCCGCGTAACCTCCAGGCGGCGCGAATGACGCTCGATCGCATGCGCCGCATTGGCGCTGGTCATCACCACCGCATCCCAGGGGCCCGCGCCGAGATCGGCCTCTTCGAGATGCCTCGATCCGCAGACAGCGGCGCCAGCAGCACGTCGCAGCCGCGCGCGCGCAGCGTCTGCGCCGTGCGCTCGCCGTCGGGCTCGGGTCGGGTGACGAGGAGGCGCACGGCGTTTCACGCCGTCGCGAAGAAGTCGGCGCCGGCGCGCTCGCTTCAGCTCGCGGCCGGCGTCGGCGCCGAGCGCCGACGCGTCGCGCGGCCGCGCCTTCGCGCGTGGTCTCGAACGCCTCGCTGCCGTCCGGCTTCGCAATCAGGCCGCGGAAGCTCACGCGCCCAGCGGTGATCGTCGCATGGCCCGCGATCGGCGTGCGGCAGGAGCCGTCGAGCACGGCCAGAAAGGCGCGCTCGGCCGCGAGCGCCGTCGCGTCGTCCGGCGCTGTTGATGCGATCGAGCAGCGCGCGCGTGCGCGTGTCGTCGGCCCGCGCCTCGATCGCGACGATGCCCTGCCCGACCGCCGGCAGGAATTCCTCGGTATCGAGAAGCGCGGTCGCCGGCCTCCGCGAGCCCGAGCCGCTTCAGGCCCGCGAGCGCCAGCAGCGTCGCGTCGACCACGCCGTCGTCGAGCTTGCGCAGCCGCGTCTCCACATTGCCGCGGAACGGTGACGACGGTGAGATCGGGCCGCAGCCGCTTGACCAGCGCCTGCCGGCGCAGCGACGCGGTGCCGACCACCGCGCCCGTCCGGCAGCTCGCGCAGCGTCGTGGCCTTGCGGCTGATGAACACGTCGCGCGGGTCCTCGCGCGGCAGCACGCCACGATCGCAAGCCCCGGCGGCAGCAGCGGTCGGCATGTCCTTCGCCGAATGCACCGCGAGATCGATCGCGCCGGCGAGCAGCGCCTCCTCGATCTCCTTGGTGAACAGGCCCTTGCCGCCGACCTCGGCGAGCGGCCGGTCCTGGATCGCGTCGCCGGTGGTGCGGATGATCTTGAGCTCGATGCCTCGGCCGCAAGCCCAGGTTCCGCAGCCAGCGCGCCGCCAGCTGCGCCCGCACCATGGCGGCCTGCGCCAGCGCGAGCGGGCTGCCGCGCGTTCCGATGCGAAGCACCCGAGGATTGCACCACCTGACCTCGCAATGCTACGCCGGATGAAGGCCGGGCGCGCCTCACTTGGACACAGTAGCGGCCATGGCAAAGCATCAACAACCGCGCTACGGATTTGGACCATGCGCATGTCTCGGCATCGAGACGACCTGCGACGAGACCGCGGCCGCGGTGGTCGAGCGCGCCGCCGACCGGGGCGCGGCGAGATCCTGTCCAACATCGTGCTGTCGCAGATGAGCGAGCATGCGGCCTTCGGCGGCGTGGTGCCGGAGATCGCCGCCCGCGCCCATGTCGAGGCGCTCGACCACATCATCGCCAAGGCGATGACCGAGGCCGGCTGCAGCTTCAATGCGACTCGACGGCGTCGCGGCCGCCGCCGGGCCCGGGCTGATCGGCGGCGTGATCGTCGGGCTCACCACCGCCAAGGCGATCGCGCTGGTCAGCGAGAAGCCGCTGATCGCGGTCAATCACCTCGAGGCGCACGCGCTCACCGCGCGGCTCACCGACGGCACGCCGTTTCCCTATTGCCTGTTCCTCGCCTCCGGCGGCCACACCCAGATCGTCGCGGTGCGCGGCGTCGGCGACTATGTGCGGCTCGGCACCACCGTCGACGACGCGATCGGCGAGGCCTTCGACAAGACCGCCAAGCTGCTCGGCCTCGGCTATCCGGGCGGGCCGCAGGTCGAGAACGAGGCGCAAGACCGGCGATCCGGCGCCGCTTCGCGCTGCCGCGCCCGATGCTGGGCAAGCCGCAACGCGGATTTCTCGCTCTCCGGCCTCAAGACCGCGCTGCGCCTCGAGGCCGAGAAGATCGCGCCGATCAGCGACCAGGACGTGCGCGACCTGTGCGCCTCGTTCCAGCAGGCGGTGGTCGACGTGGTGGCCGACCGGCTGCGCGCCGGCCTGCAAGCTGTTCCGCGAGCGCTTCGGCACGCCGACCGCGCTGGTCGCCGCCGGCGGCGTCGCCGCCAACGAGGCGATCCGCAAGGTGCTGCATCGGCTCGCGTTCGAGGTCGGCACCGTGCTGGTGGTGCCGCCGCCGGAGCTGTGCACCGACAACGGCGCGATGATCGCCTGGGCGGGCGCCGAGCGGCTCGCGCTCGGCCTCACCGACACGCTCGACACGCCGCCGCACGCGCGCTGGCCGCTCCCGATCGTGGCCGCGCGCCCGGCGCCGGCCGGCACGCAAGCCGGCTTGAACCAATGGCGTTTCGACAGGCATCGCGGTGATCGGCGCCGGCGCCTGGGGCACGGCGCTGGCCAATGTGATCGCGCGCGCCGGCCGCGAGCGTGACGCTCGCGGCGCGCGATCGCGCCAGCGCCGCCGCGATCGCGCGAGCGGCGCGAGAGCCCGCGCCTGCCCGGCATCGCGGCTCGACGAGCGCGTCGCGAGTCGGCGGCCGCGAGCGCCGACGCCGCGACGCCACGATGCGATCCTGCTGGCGGTGCCGGCGCAGCAGCTGCGCGCCGCCGCGCGCGATGATCGCGCCCGCGCTCGCGCACGGCACGCCGGTGATCGCCTGCGCCAAGGGCATCGAGCGCGGCACGCACAAGTTCATGACCGAGGTGATCGCCGAGAGCGCGCCGCGGCGCTGCCCGCGATCCTGTCGGGCCCGAGCTTCGCCACCGACGTGGCGCGCGGCCTGCCGACCGCCGTGACGCTCGCGCGCGCGGACGAGGCGGTCGCCGCGCGCGCTCGCGCAGGCGCTCGGCTCGGCGACCTTCCGGCCCTATCACACCACCGACGTGCGCGGCGTCGAGATCGGCGGCGCGGCCAAGAACGTGCTCGCGATCGCGGCCGGCATCGTGGCGGGCCGCGGGCTCGGCGCCAGCGCCGCGCGCGGCGCTGATCACGCGCGGCTTCGCCGAGCTGTTCCGCTTCGGCCGCGCGTTCGGCGCGCGGCCGGAGACGCTGACCGGCCTGTCCGGGCTCGGCGACCTGATCCTCACCTGCTCGAGCGCGCAGTCGCGCAACTTCTCGCTCGGCGTCGCGCTCGGCGAAGGCCAGACGCCGCACGCGGCCAGCGGCGGCCAAGCTCGCCGAAGGCGCCTTCACGGCGCCGGTGCTGGTCGAGATGGCGAACGAGAAGAGCGTCGAGATGCCGATCGCGAGCGCGGTCGCGGCCATCCTCGACGGCAACGCTCAGCGTCGACGAGGCGATCGAGAATCTGCTGACGCGGCCGTTCCGGGCGAGAGGGATGAGACGCGATGGCCTACTGGCTGTTGAAGACCGAGCCCGAGACCTTTTCCTGGGACGATCAGGTCAAGCGCGGCGCCAAGGGCGAGCCGTGGACCGGCGTGCGCAACTTCACGGCGCGCGCGCATCATGAAGGAGATGAAGAAGGGCGATCTCGCCTTCTTCTATCACACCGGCGACGAGAAGCAGATCGTCGGCATCGTCGAGGTCATCCGCGAAGCCTATCCCGATCCGACCGACGAGAAGGGCGTGTTCGTCGCGGTCGACGTGAAGGCGGTGAAGCCGTTCCCGAAGCCGGTGACGCTCGCCGCCGTCAAGGCCGAGCCGAAGCTCAAGGACATGGCGCTGGTCAAATATTCGCGCCTGTCGGTGCAGCCGGTGACCGGCGCCAGGAATGGGCGCTCGGTCTGCCGCATGGGCGGCCTCAAAGGGGTCACCTAGGCTCACCTTGACCACTCTGTCGCAGCCCCTCGCCCGTCTGGCGTAGAGCAGGCGTAAGCTGACGCCGCATCCGGGAAGCGACGCCATGACATTCGCCGGAATGAACTATCTCGCCATCCTGATCGCGGCGGTGGCCGCCTGGCTCGCCGGCGCCGTCTGGTACATGGCGCTCGGCAAGCCCTGGATGGCGGCGCTCGGCATGACGCCGGAGGAGATGCACGAATGCCGGAAGCGGCCGGGTGCCTTTCTGCCGTTCATCTATGCGTTCGTGGCGAACCTGATCATGGCCTGGGTGCTGGCCGGCCTGCTCGGCCATCTCGGCCCGGCCAGGTGACGCTGCGCAACGGCGTCATCTCCGGCGCGTTCTGCTGGTTCGGCTTCGTGATCACCACCATGCTGGTCAACAACAGCTTCGCCATGCGCAGCCGGCGAGCTGCTGCTGATCGACGGCGGCCATTGGCTGGTCGTGCTGGTGCTGATGGGCGCGATCATCGGCGCCATGGGCGTATAGTCGGCACCGCAAGAGTCCGAAATCGAAAAGGAGAGAGAAACATCCATGCGAAAATCCGTCTTCTCGTATGATCGCGGCCGCTGCCGTTGTGGCGATCGCAGCGCTGCGGCATCCAGCCGGCATCGCGACCGTGGCAGAGCCGGCGCCGCAGCCGAGGAGCGCGCGCCGCCGACATGCGATCCGCAGCCGTTCAATCCGCAGATGAGCGCGCTGATGAACATGATCATCCAGCCGCGCCACGCCAAGCTCGGGCTCGCCGGCCAGGCCGAGAACTGGGCGCTCGCCGGCTACTATTTCAAGGAGCTCAAGGCGCGGCTTCGGCGTCGTCGAGCCGCGCGATGCCGCGCTGGAAGGGCCTGCCGGTTCCCGACCTGATCGACGCCGCGGTCGAGCCGACCTTCGCGGTGCTCGATTTCGCCATCAAGGCCGGCGAGCCGCGCCAGTTCGCCGAGTCCTATGGCAAGCTCACGCAGGCCTGCAACAACTGCCACGCCACGACCGACCATTCGTTCGTGGTGATCAAGACGCCGGACGCATCGACCTGGTCGAACCAGGAATTCAAGCCGGGCGCACGTTAGTTTCTCTCGTGACGCGTGGGCGACCGGAGGCGGCCTGTCACGTGTGCCAGGCCGCACGCGGTTTCTTTGGTTTGCTCAGTCGACCGTCACGCCCACATCCTTGATCACCTTACCGTACGTCTCGTAGTCGCGGCGGATGATGGCGTTGAATTCATCGAGCGTGGTGATTGTAGGGCTCGGTGGCGCCAGCCGGAACCAGCCGCTCGGCCACCTCGGGCAGCGCCAGCGCTGCATTTACCTCGGCCCGCAGTTTACATTCCGGAGCTTCGTCGCGTTTGGTGAAGAAACGCAACGAAAGTACGATGTCCCGTGGTCTTGTCGCTTGTCCAAGCGCCGTCGCATAATGAAGGCCGATGAAAGACGACGGCGAACGCAGCCGTGCGCGAGCAGGAGGACAAAACGATGTCGGACAAGATGTATGACATTCCGACCGAGTGGCATGGGCGCGCCTATGTCAAGGACAGCCGACTACCGCGCCATGTACGAGCGCTCGATCAAGGACCCGAACGGATTCTGGGCCGAACGAGGCCAAGCGCATCCACTGGTACAAGCCGCCGACCAAGATCAAGAACACCTCCTTCGACCCGCACAACGTCTCGATCAAATGGTTCGAGGACGGCGTCACCAACGTCGCCTACAACTGCATCGACCGGCATCTCGACGAAGCGCGGCGACCAGGTCGCGATCATCTGGGAAGGCGACGATCCCAAGGACAGCAAGAGCATCACCTATCGCGAGCTGCACGACGAGGTCTGCCGCTTCGCCAACATCCTGCGCAACCGCAACGTCGAGAAGGGCGACCGCGTCACCATCTACATGCCGATGATCCCGGAGGCCGCCTACGCGATGCTGGCCTGCGCGCGCATCGGCGCGATCCATTCGGTGGTGTTCGGCGGCTTCTCGCCGGACTCGCTCGCCGGCCGCATCGAGGACTGCGGCTCCAAAGTGGTGATCACCGCCGACGAAGGCGTGCGCGGCGGCCGCAAGATTCCGCTCAAGGCCAACACCGATGCCGCCATCGCCAAGGTCGGCGGCGTCGACCACGTCATCGTGGTGCGCCGCACCGGCGCGGCCGTCGACATGGATCCGGTGCGCGACGTCTACTACCACAAGGCCGCCGAGGTGGTGACGAGCGAGTGCCCGTGCGAGCACATGAACGCGGAGGACCCGCTGTTCATCCTCTACACGTCGGGCTCGACCGGCAAGCCGAAGGGCGTGCTGCACACGACCGGCGGCTATCAGGTCTATCGTCGCGATGACGCACCAACTCGTGTTCGACTATCACGACGGCGACATCTACTGGTGCACCGCCGACGTCGGCTGGGTCACCGGCCACAGCTACATCGTCTACGGCCCGCTCGCCAACGGCGCCACCACGCTGATGTTCGAGGGCGTGCCGAACTATCCGACGATGTCGCGGTTCTGGGAGGTGATCGACAAGCACAAGGTCAACATCTTCTACACCGCGCCGACCGCGATCCGCGCGCTGATGCAGGCGGGCGACGAGCCGGTGAAGAAGACCTCGCGCGCGAGTCGCTGCGGCTGCTCGGCTCGGTCGGCGAGCCGATCAATCCGGAAGCCTGGGAGTGGTACCACCGCGTGGTCGGCGACGGCCGCTGCCCGATCGTCGACACCTGGTGGCAGACCGAGACCGGCGGCATTCTGATCACGCCGCTGCCGGGCGCCACGCAGCTCAAGCCCGGCTCGGCGACGCGGCCGTTCTTCGGCGTCATGCCGCAGATCGTCGATGCCGAGGGCAAGGTGCTGGAAGGCGCCACCACCGGCAATCTCTGCATCGCGGACTCGCTGGCCGGGCCAGATGCGCACCGTCTACGGCGACCACCAGCGCTTCGTCGACACCTATTTCAAGACCTATCCGGGCAAGTACTTCACCGGCGACGGCTGCCGCCGCGACGAGGACGGCTATTACTGGATCACCGGCCGCGTCGACGACGTCATCAACGTCGCCGGCCACCGGCTCGGCACCGCCGAGGTCGAAGTCGCGCTGGTCGCGCATCCGAAGGTGTCGGAGGCCGCCGTCGTCGGCTATCCGCACGACATCAAGGGCCAGGGCATCTACGCCTACGTCACGCTGATGGCGGGCGAGCAGCCGAGCGAGGAGCTGCGCAAGGAGCTGGTCGACTGGGTGCGCAAGGAGATCGGCCCGATCGCCTCGCCCGACCTGATCCAGTTCGCGCCCGGCCTGCCGAAGACCCGCTCGGGCAAGATCATGCGCCGCATCCTGCGCAAGATCGCCGAGGACGAGTCCGGCACGCTCGGCGACACCTCGACGCTCGCCGACCCGGCCGTGGTCGACGATCTGGTGAAGAACCGGCAGAACAAGCGACAGGGGGCGTAGCGCTCAGCGAAGGGGGCAGCAACACGACCTGGCGAAGCGATTCTGCCTTGCGGCGTCGGCTTGCTGGTGGGCGTCCAGCGTCGTGAGCCCTTTCATGCCAGCGACGCTGGCATGTGAGGCTTTGACCTGATCGTTCCGCCTCAACACGAATACGCAACTCGCGAGACGGCTGCAAAGAAATCGCAGGATCGGGTCAAGAATCTGCGAGCGTCGGCACCCTTGACAGCGCCCGCCTGTACGTCAGGCGGTGGCCTGATCGGTCCGCTTCCACGCTGGGTAGAATTTCAAACCGTTCGGAAAGACCGTTCGATCCCGTCGCGCCGCTTGTAGAAGCAGGCACTCGGGAGAGCTCGCACCTTGGGGCCCAGTCTTGTGCTGTCGTTCCGCCACGGTCCTCGCCGAAGCCGCTCCGGTGCATCGCGATCACGATAACGCTGCCATCGCTCGAACGGTGGAAGCAATCGCTGCGCGAAAGGCGCCTTCAGATGCCCTTCCCAAAGTCGCCATGTCGGCGCAGCAGTGATGAAGCTCGCGCTGATCGAAGCCATGAACCCCGGCTGGCGGGATTTGTTCGACGACCTGATCTAGACGCATCAATGTCGACACATCCCTTCGTCATTGCGAGCGAAGCGAAGCAATCCGATCGTTGAAGCACTGGATTGCTTCGTCGGCTTCGCCTCCTCGCAATGACGACTACGCGTGACAAGGCAGCCCGCCTCACGCGAAATACTTGTCCCACATCAGATTGCGAAACCGCAGCTGCGGATCGTAGTAGTACTTCTTTGCGATAAACACATCGAACTCCGGATAGGCGGCGCGCACCTGCTCGGGGCGCGCGTGCAGCCGGTAGGGCAGATAGAAGCTGCCGTCGAGCGCCAGCACCGCCTCGATCAGGCGCTCGGTCATCGCCGCCATGGCGCGATCGGCCTCCGGCGTGACCTCCTGCGTGAACGACATCACGGCCGCAATGCGCGCGCCCGGCACGGGCGCATAGGCGAGCGCGCTCACACGATCAGCCTCGACATAGCGCAGCGTGATGTTGATGAGCTCCTGCCGTGCGGGCGGAATGATCTCGCGGCACGCGGCGAGGAAATCCGCGAAGCGCTCGGGCGGAATGAAATACTCATGCAGGATGTCGGTGCGGCCCGGGTTGGTCTCGGCCAGCGCCGCGACCGGATAGTTGAGAATGGCGTTGCGCGTCAGCGGCAGGCGTGAAGCCGCGCGCGAAAACACCACAGTCTCGAGTGTACCAGCGCGCCTCCTTGCCGCGCTCGGAGCCGATCTGGCTCCGATACAGCTGTCGCGACAGAAACGAATAGACGTTCGAGCGCGCGGCAAGCGGCAGCACGCGCGGCTGTGGCAGGACCGGTCGATAGGACACCACCAGGGCCTCCTGCAGAAAGCCCTTGGCGGCGATCGACAGCCGGCCATAGGCCATGTTCACGGACACATCCTGCACCGTCGTCACCAGCCGCGCAGCCACCTCGGCGGCCGGCACGCGCTCGAACGTGGGCACCAGGAGCACGTTTGCGACCATCTCGATCTCGACGTCGAGGATGATCCCCAACAGCCCATAGCCTCCGATCACGAGGCTGAACAGGTCGGCATTGTCGGTGCGCGAGCAGGTCACAATGGTGCCGTCCGCCAGCATCAGGCGCAGACGCGCGCACGGTCGAGCCGAACGGACCGAATGGCACCGGCCAGCCGTGCGCGTTGACACTTAAAGTGCCTGCAACGCTGAAGTCGTGGTTCGACTGCATGACCGCGACCGAGAAGCCGAGCGGATCGAGCGCCTGGATCACCTCGCTCCAGCGCACGCCGCCGCGGACCCGATACGTGCGCTTGGCCGGGTTGGGCTCGCACAGCGGCGCGGCCAGCGAAACCGCGACGCCGTCGCGCGGCAGGCTTTGTCCGCCCATGGAATGGCGCGCGCCGCCAACGCACAGCGGCTGGCCAGCACGCGCGGCCGCCTGCAACTGGGCGCGCAGCTCCGCGATGATGCGATTGTCATCGCCATCGCGAACAATCGCATGACCAGCAATCGGAATTGGGTTGAGACGGCTGGCGTCGTTGAGAACGAGCGCTGGCGCGGCGCGTGCCGCGCGCAGACCACAGAGCGCCGTCGCGCTCGTGAGCAAAGCTCGCCTCGAAATCGATCTCATGCCGACGTCCCGCCTGGGCGCCACAGCATGCCGCACTTTGCCGTCTGAGACTGTAACGCCACCATCACATGCGCGAATTTTTTCAAGCTTCGTAACGAAGTTGAAAGCCGGGTCGTGAGACATCAGCGCTGATGATCAATCGCTATCCCGTTGCGGTATGCGGATCATCCATCACCACGAAGCACAACTGAACAATCACACAGAACGGTTCTGGCCATGGCGTACAGAGTTCAACGGCTCGCGGCCCAAGCGGCCACGCTCTTATTCACTGTCCTGACAATCTCAGCTTCGCAGCCGGCGGCAGCCCGCGACGTGGTTGCCTTTCGCGACAACGGATACTCGGCCGGTACAATTGTGATCCGAACGGGTGAGCGCCGCCTCTACTACGTCATGGGCGACGGGCGCGCGGTTCGTTACCCGGTCGGCGTTGGCAAGTCCGGCAAGGCCTGGAACGGTCGCGTGTCGATCGAAGGCAAATACATCCAGCCGGCATGGTCGCCGCCAGCTGACGTCAAGCGCGACAAACCACACCTGCCCAACCTCATTGCGGGCGGCTCACCGAGAAATCCCATGGGAGCTGCGGCCATGACGCTCAGCGGCGGCGGCCAGTATGCGATCCACGGCACCAACATGCCGGGCTCGGTCGGCGGCTTTGTCTCATATGGCTGCTTCCGGATGTACAATCAGGATGTGCTTGATCTCTATAGCCGCGTGAGTGTCGGCACGTCGGTCGTTGTCACGCGCTGAGAACTACGCTCCAAGCGCCGCCTGCTTGCCGTGCGTGAGCGCGTCGACCTTGCGCACATGCGCGACCTGGTCGCGCGCGCCGGCATTGTGGGTGAACATCTCGAGCGTCTCGGTCTCCTCGTCGGTGACCGGCGTCATCGCGAGATCGGTATACGGACTGAGCTTCTGCTCGCGGCGTGCCCGCGCGCACATCCGGCTCATCTCGATCCACTGCTTCGCCAGCCGGACGTTCTTGGTGACGATCTCCCACCAATACTTCGGATAGAACGCCCAGACCGGCTCGATCGGCAAGCCTGGGCGCCGATCAAGCCGATACTTCAGCCGGAAGACGCCGACACTGCAGCGGATGCAGCTTCTCGACCGGGAACGCGACCGAGAACGCGAACAGCACCGCGAGCAGCCGTGACATGCCCATGCCGGTCGCCGCAGCGCGGCGCAGGATCGTCTTCATGTGCTCGGGCGTGTAGTAGAGCGCCCAGGCCGTCGAGATAGACCGTGTCCCATTCCTCGCGCGTCATCTTGCGGATGGGCGCGTGGTGACGTGCTCGAGGTCGTACTTGTTCATGTCGGGGTCCATCGAGACGCCCTTTGTGCCACAGCGTCTGGTGATCCTCCGACCCCGGCAGCGGCGTGAGACAGAAGAACTCCAGGATGTCGAGCGGCAGCTCGCGCTTGATGATCTCGATGTCGTCGCGGATCGATTCCGGCGTGTCGTTCGGGAAGCCGAGGATGTAGCCGGCATAGGTGATGACGCCGGCATGCTTCCAGGCGAGCAGCATCTTGCGGTATTCGGTGATCTTGTTCTGCCGCTTCTTGGCGGCCAGCAGGTTCGCCGGGATTGATGTTCTCGAGCCCGATGAACACGCGCGTCACGCCGGCGCGCCGCGCCTTCTCGATGAAGTTCGGGATCTTGTGGCAGAGCGTGTCGACCTGGATGATCAGCCGGATGTCGATGCTTGTCCACGCTCGCGCAGCTCGATGAGGCGGTCGAAGATCGGCTTCCCAGTCCTTGTTGCGGGCGAAATTGTCGTCGGTGATGAAGAAGCGGCGGATGCCCTGGGCGCAGTGCTGCGATCAGCTGCTCGACGTCGTCGGGCGAGCGGCGGCGCGACTTGCGGCCCTGCACGTTGATGATGGTGCAGAACGAGCACTGGAACGGGCAGCCGCGGCCGGCGTCGAAGCTCGCGTGATTGCTCGAACGACGCGCTGCACGGTGTCGCGCGGCAGATAGGGCGTCGGCGCGCCCTCGATGCGCCGGCAGGTCGTCCATGAAATTGTAGAGCGGCTTGAGCGTGCCGGCCGCGGCGTCGCGAGCACCTGGTCGATGCGGCCCTTCGGCCTCGCCGGCGAAGAGGCTGACAGCCGAGGTCGAGCGCGACCTGCAGATCGGGCTCGGCGCCCGGCAGCATCGCCAGCAGCCCGGAGACATGGAAGCCGCCGATCACGACCGGATGCCGCGCCGCGCGCAGCGGCCGCGCGATGTCGAGCGCGCGCGGGAACTGGTTCGACTGCACGCCGACCAGCGCCACCATGCCCGAAGCCGTCGTGGCGCCGGATCAGCGCGATGATCTCGCTTGGGCTTGATGCGGGTGTTGGTCTCGTCGATCGCGGTGATGTCGATGTCGACGTCGGGGCCGAGGACGCGGCGCGGACGCGCGTCCGCGGCCAGCGCGTAGAGGCAGGCGAGCGAATTCGACGGGATCGACGAGCGGCAGCCACTGGATCACGTAGCCGTCGTCGTCGTAGTGCGACGGCTTGATCAGCACGAGCTGAAAGCGTCGTTTGGTCGTCGCTGCCGGCGCCAACATCGCCACCCCCTAGAGTCATCACACATGATGATTTTGTTTATTGCACACTGAGGCGCGAGCGCGAAGCGCGGCGAAGTGGCATTGTGGATGCAAAAACAGGACAGAAGCGACGCATTTTGCCCTAGTCGCGAGAAGTTCCCCGCTTGAGGCGACAAATCCTCGTCGATCGAGCCTCAGAAATCCGACGCGATGCCTTTGACTTCCCAGTCGCCATAGCGGACCGGGTCGAGCCCGCCGCGCCCTTTCACTTCGGCCGCCTGCTCAGGGGCTTTCGCCGCAGCGCGCCGCCGGGCCTCGGCCTCCGCCAATGCCCGCTGGGCGGCCGGCGAGAGCGGCTTCTTGGGTGCCGCATTTGGCGCCAAAGGCGGATTTGTCGGTTTGAGATCTTGCTCGGCCATCCCCTTGATCAAGGCGCTCGCGCACCGCGGGTCAAGCCCTCCCCTGCGACAGTGCGCGCCGCTGGGTGGCCTTGCGGCCAGCCCCCGCAATCCCAACATTTTTCTGCGAATGCCGGAGCTTAAGGGCCGGAACTTGGGCGCATAGCCGCGACTTAATTCGGCAAGGGAGCGACCAATGAACTACTTTCGCACCGCCATGCTGCTGGCCGGGCTGACGGCGCTGTTCATGGGCGTCGGCTATCTGATCGGCGGCCAGGCCGGCATGATGATCGCGCTCGTGGTCGCCGCCGGCATGAACCTGTTCAGCTACTGGAACGCCGACAAGCATGGTGCTGTCGATGCACGGCGCCCACGAGGTCGACGCGCGCACCGCGCCGGATCTCTACGCCATCGTCGCGCGAGCTCGCGGGCCGCGCCGGCCTGCCGATGCCGCGCGTCTACCTGATCGACAATCCGCAGCCCAACGCCTTCGCCACCGGCCGCAATCCGCGAGCACGCCGCGGTCGCGGTCACCACCGGCCTCCTCAACACGCTCACCCGCGACGAGGTCGCCGGCGTCATGGCGCACGAGCTCGCCCACGTCAAGAACCGCGACACGCTGACCATGACGATCACCGCCACCATCGCCGGCGCGATCTCGATGCTGGCACAGTTCGGCTTGTTCTTCGGCGGCAACCGCGACAACAACAATGGCGCTCGGCATCATCGGCACGCTCGCGATGGTGATCCTGGCGCCGATCGCCGCCATGCTGGTGCAGATGGCGATCAGCCGCACGCGCGAATATTCGCGCCGACCAGCGGGGCGCCGAGATCGCGGGCGGCACCGATGGCGCTGGCCTCGGCGCTGGTGAAGATCGCCAACGCCGCGCATCATGTCGAGAACGACGACCGCCGAGCGCAATCCGGCGACCGCGCATCTCTTCATCATCAATCCGCTCTCCGGCGAGCGCATGGACAACCTGTTCTCGACCCATCCCGCGACCGAGAACCGCATCGCGGCGCTCAACGAGCTGGCACGCGAGCTGGGTGGCGGTCTTGGCAGCACCGCGGCAGCTACACGCCGCGGCCGGCCGGTGACCCATGGGGCAATGCCGGTGGAAATGCCGGCGGCAGCAGCGGCGGCCCGTGGCGATAAGCTGACGGAGCGTCTCGGCGCATGACGCCGGCTGGCGTTTCGTGCGACATCACCTTATGGCCGACACCCTCCGCCTGAGGCGCCTGGCCTCGCCGCGCGTCGCGTCGCCGCCGAGCTTCTCGACGCCGTGCTGCGCCGCAATCGACCGCTCGACGAGCAGCTCGAGGATGCCCAGCCGAGCCTCGCCGCGCTTCCCGAGCGCGATCGGGCGCTGACTCGCGCGCTCGTCGCGACCGTGCTGCGGCGGCTCGGCACGCTTCGCCATCTGCTCGGCCTGTTCCTCGAGCGCGGCGCTCCCGCCGACGCCCGCGGGTCGAGACCGCGCTTCTGTTGCGGCGCCGCGCAGATCCTGTCTCCTCGACGTGCCCGACCATGCCGCGGTCGATCTTTCGGTTCGGCTCGTGCCGCTCCGATCGCCGCGCGGCGCGCTACTGCGGCCTGGTCAACGCGGTGCTGCGGCGGATCGCCGCAGCAAGGCGCTGCGCGCCTGCGCGATGCCGACACCATCGCGCTCGACACGCCGCCCTGGCTGCTGGCGCGCTGGACGCATGCCTATGGCGCTGAAATGGCGCGCGCGATCGCGCAGGCGCAACGGTCGCGAAGCCGCGCTCGACCTCACCGTGAAGTCCGACCCGGCGCGCTGGGCCAGGCGCCTCGGCGGCCGCGTGCTGCCGACCGGAACGGTGCGCGCGATCGCGCACGGGCCGGTCACGCAGCTCCCGGGCTTTGCGGACGGCGCCTGGTGGGTGCAGGACGCCGCCGCCGCCCTGCCCGCACGCCTGCTCGGCGACGTCGCGCGGCAAGACGGTCGCCGACCTCTGCGCGGCGCCGGGCGGCAAGACCGCGCAGCTCGCGCTGGCGGGCGCCCGTGTGATCGCGGTCGATCGCACCGACGCCCGGCTTGGCGCGGTTGCGGCAGAATCTCGCGCGCCTCAAGCTTACGGCCGAGACTGTCGTCGCCGATGCCACGCAATGGCAGGCCGGCCCGTTCGACGCCGTGCTGCTCGACGCGCCCTGCTCGTCGACCGGCACCATCCGCCGCCATCCCGACATTCCCTGGCTCAAGCGCGAGGACGACATCGCGACGCTCGCCGCCCTGCAGCGATCGGCTGCTCGCCCGTGCTGTCGAACTGGTGAAGCCGGGCGGCCTGCTCGTCTACTGCACCTGCTCGCTCGAGCCGGAGGAAGGCGAGGCCATCGTGACAGACCTCGCTGGCGCGCGATTCGCGGCTGCGCCGCCGTCCGGTGACGGCCGCGGAGGTCGGCGGCTGCAACGAATTCCTCACGGCCGCAGGCGATCTGCGCACCCTGCCCTGCCATCTGCCTGATGCAACACCACAATTAGGTGGCATGGACGGCTTCTACGCAGCACGCCTGGAGCGCCTCTAATCTGGGCAAAACCTCGGCAGTGACGCATTTTGTGGCGAAAAATCCATTCCACCTGTACTGAAATTGTTCTCGGCACAACCCGATGCAGTTGGCCCGAGTCTGGGCCTCCGGTATGGTCGCGCCGGGCGGGCGCGGCTGCGTGATGAGGAGACGGCGCGTCGATGTCGCGCGTTTCAGTGACCGACCAAGCCAAACTGTCCTTGTTTCTGGCGCGCGCGATCCTTCGCACGCTGCTGGGCCAATTCGTTGCGTTTTGGATCTACAGGCTGCCGCTGTTCTCTGGCAAGAACGACCGGCTGGTGATTGCGCCGCAGGACCTGCGCACCGCCGACGCCACACAAGCCGCTGAAATCCATTCCGGCCGCTTCGTCTTTGCCGGCAAGGTCGTGGTCTGCGACGGCCGTTCTCCGTTCGAGATCTCGCCGCCGTCGGAGGAATGGGCGATCGGCCTGCACGGCTTCAGCTGGCTGAGGCACCTGCGTACCTCCGATCCGGCGATCAGCCGGGTCCGAGCGCGCTCGCTGGTCAACGAATGGACTCAGGCAAGGTCAGCGCCGGCAACCCGATCGCCGGCGGCCCGAGGTCACTTCACGCCGCATCATCTCGTGGCTGACGCAAGCCCCGCTGCTGGTCGACGATTCCGATGTCCGCTTCTATCGCCGTTTCATTCGCAGCCTGAACCGCCAGGTGCGGGCGCTGCGCATAACGCTGGCTGGACCGCGCGATGGAGTGCCGCGCCTGCAGGCCGTGATCGCTCTGGTCTATGCATCGCTCTGCATGCAGGGTCAGGCGCGCTATATCGAGGGCTCGACCAGGCAGCTGGCCGAAGAGCTTGACCGGCAGATCCTTCCCGACGGCGGGCATATCGGCCGCAACCCGGGCTCGCTCATCGAGCTTCTGGTCGACCTCCTGCCGCTGCGGCAGGCGTTCTCATCGCGCAACATTGCGCCACCGCCATCGCTGCTCAATGCGATCGACCGCATGATGCCGATGCTGCGCTTCTTCCGACACGGCGATGGCAACTTCGCGCTGTTCAACGGCATGGGCCCGACGCCGACCGACCTCTTAACCACCGTGCTCGCCTACGATGACGCCCGTGGCACGCCGGTCTCCAACGCCCCCCATGCGGGATATCAGCGCGTCGAGGCCGGCGGCACGCTGATCCTGATGGACACCGGCCGGCCGCCGCAGCTGGCAGCGAGCCAGGAGGCGCATGCCGGCTGCCTGAGCTTCGAGCTGTCGCACCGCAATTTCCGCATCCTGGTGAATTGCGGGCTGCCCGGCACAAGCCGTGAGCACTGGCGACCAATGGCGCGTTCGACCGCCGCGAATTCCACGGTCACCTTCAACGATGTGTCGTCCTGCCGTTTCATGGAATTCGGGGCTGATCAGGCGCCTCATGCGCGGCACGCCGATCGTGAGCGGCCCCCGCCAGGTCACCGTCAACCGAGACGAGGACGAGAGCGGCGCAACCGTGCTGCGGGTGTCGCATGACGGCTACGTCGAGGAATTCGGCATCCTGCATCAGCGCGCCCTGATGCTATCGGCAGATGGCAAGCGGCTCGACGGCGAGGAGCTGTTCACGGCGATGCACGGCGAGGCGCTCGCCAGCCAGGACCAGTTCGCGGTGCGCTTCCATCTGCATCCGATGATCAAGGCCAACCGGCTCTCCGATTCCCACGGCGCCATGCTGCTGCTGCCGAACAAGGATGTCTGGACATTCAACGCCTATGAGGATCGCATCGACATCGAGGAAAGCGTCTACCTCGCCGGCAATGAGGGCCCGCGCCGGACGACGCAGATCGTCATCCACGGGCGCGCTCGAAAGGTCGCGCGCATTCAATGGACGCTGTCGCTGACCGCGGTCTCTCCTGTCGGCCTCCCCCGGCGTGGACGCGGCGAGACCGTGTCCAGCGAGAAGAGTGAGGCCAAGATCGAACAGAAGAGCACTCAAAAGACCGAGCAGAAGGTCGAAGCAAAGAGCGCACACAAGGTCGAGCAGAAGGTCGAACTGAAAGTCGAGCAGAAGGCGGAACCGAAACCCGAGCCTAAGAAGGTGTAGCCCGAGAGGCGTCAACCGCCGCTTGGCGCCAATGCGCTGGTCCTGGCAAGGCCGCCTGTGCTAAGGGCACGCCATCATGACTGAGAACCTCCGCCGCATCACCCGCGCCCTCATCTCCGTTTCCGACAAGACCGGCCTCGTCGATTTTGCGCGTGCGCTGGCCAGCCATGGCATCGAGCTTATCTCGACTGGCGGAACGAAGAGCACACTCGCCGAAGCCGGGCTCAAAGTACTCGATGTGTCGGATGTCACCGGCTTTCCCGAGATGATGGACGGCCGCGTAAAAACCCTGCACCCCAAGGTGCATGGCGGCCTGCTCGCCATTCGCGAAAACGCATCCCATCAGGCCGCAATGACGGCGCATGGCATCCGGCCGATCGACCTCCTCGTCGTCAACCTCTACCCGTTCGAGGCGACGGTGCGCGAAGGGCGCCGACTACGAAACGTGCGTCGAGAACATCGACATCGGCGGACCTGCGATGATCCGCGCCGCCGCCAAGAACCACGCCGACGTGGCGGTGATCGTCGACGCCGAGGATTACGCGCCGCTGCTTGACGAGCTAAAGCGCACATAACGGCGCGACCACGCTCGCGTTGCGCAAGCGGCTCGCCGCCAAGGCCTATGGCCGCACTGCCGCCTATGACGCCGCGATCTCCAACTGGTTCGCCACCACGCTCGCCGATCCGGCGCCGACCTATCGCACCATCGGCGGCAAGCTTGCGGAAGCGCTGCGCTACGGCGAGAACCCGCATCAATCCGCCGCCTTCTATCGCACCGGCGAATCACGCTTCGGCGTTGCGACCGCGCGCCAGGCGCAGGGCAAGCAGCTCTCCTACAACAACATCAACGACACCGACGCGGCCTATGAATGCGTCGCCGAGTTCGATCCCAAGCGCACCGCCGCCTGCGCGATCATCAAGCACGCCAATCCGTGCGGCGTCGCGGAGGGCATGTCCCTCGTCGACGCCTATCGCAAGGCGCTCGCCTGCGATCCGGTGTCGGCCTTCGGCGGCATCGTGGCGGTGAACCGCACGCTCGATGCCGACGCCGCGCGCGCCATCACCGAGATCTTCACCGAGGTGATCATCGCGCCCGATGCGACCGAAGAAGCGATCAAGATCGTGGGCGCCAAGAAGAACCTGCGGCTGCTGATCGCCGGCGGCCTGCCCGATCCGCGCGCGCAGGGGCTGCTGGTCAAGTCGGTCGCCGGCGGCCTGCTCGTGTCCTCGCGCGACAACGCCGTGGTCGACGACATGGACCTCAAGGTCGTGACCAAGCGCGCGCCGACCAACACCGAGCGGCGCGATCTCGCGTTTGCGTTCCGGGTCGCCAAGCACGTCAAGTCCAACACCATCGTGTACGCCAAGGACCTGGCGACCGTCGGCATCGGCGCCGGCCAGATGAGTCGCATCGATTCCGCCCGCATCGCGGCGCGCAAGGCGCAGGATGCCGCGCAAGCCGCCGGCGCGAAGGAGCCCGCCACCAAGGGCTCGGTGGTCGCGTCCGATGCATTCTTCCCGTTCGCGGATGGCCTGCTGGTCGCAATCGAGGCGGGCGCCACCGCGGTGATCCAGCCCGGCGGCTCGATGCGCGACGACGAGGTGATCAAGGCCGCCGACGACCACGGCATCGCGATGGTGTTCACCAGCACGCGGCACTTCCGGCATTAGACAAGCAGGGAAGCACTGGTGTACGTCAATCGGCGCCTCGTGCCTGAGGAGTGCACGCCCTGGTCGTGCACCCGCGGAAGCGGGACCAGGGCCAATCCCCACCCTTAAGTCTGGGTCCCCACTTCCGTGGGGCGAACGGAGACGTGAGCGCCGGTGGCATCCCTTCCGCGCAAGTCGACGCATGTTCCGTCGAGCACAGAACTGGAGCTTCAACACATGAAAAAGATCGCGCTCGAAGAGCATTTCTGGACCGAAGGCTTCCCTCACACCGGCAAGGTCGGCGCCGATCTGTTCGAGCCGTGGTTCCTGCGTCTCATGGACGAGCGCCTGGGTGAGTTCTCCGAGCTGCGCATCGCTGCGATGGACGCTGCCGGAATCGACGTCTCAGTCCTGTCGCTGATCTCGCCCGGCGTGCAGATCGAGCGCGACAGCGCCAAGGCCGTGAGTGCAGCCCAAAAGGTCAACGACTTTCTCGCCGCCGAGATCGCCAAACATCCGACCCGCTATGCCGGGTTCGCGCATCTGCCGATGCAGGAACCGGGCGCAGCCATGCAGCGAGCTTGAGCGCTGCGTCACGACGCTCGGCTTCAAGGGCGCGCTCATCAACGGCCACAGCAACGGCGTCTATCTCGACGACGCGCGCTACCTGCCGTTCTGGGAGCGTGTCGCCGCGCTCGCCGTGCCGGTCTACATCCACCCGGTGCACATGGCGGTGCGCCCGCCGGTGTTCGATGACTATCCAGGCTTGGCCGCCTCGATCTGGGGCTGGACCGCGGAGACCGGCGGGCACGCGTTGCGGCTCATTCTCAGCGGCCTCTTCGATCGCTTCCCGACGCTCAACATCATCCTCGGCCACATGGGCGAGCTGCTGCCGTTCTGCCTCTGGCGGCTCGACAGTCGCTTCAAGATCTACCGGCCCAAGGTCAAGCTCGAACGGATGCCATCCGATTACGTGCGCCGCCATATCTACGCCACCACCGCGGGCGCCTGTCAGCCGGAGGCACTGGCGTGCACCATTGCGGCGCTCGGCGCCGAGCGCGTCATGTTCTCGGTCGACTATCCGCTGGAGGACAGCCTGGAGGCCTCGCGTTTCATCGAAGCCGCCCCCATCAGCGAGCCCGAGCGCGAGCTCGTTTGCTGGAAGAACGCCGCCAGGCTGTTGCGGCTCTGAGAGCATGATCTCGAAAAGTGGATCCTGGTTTTCGGAAAAGATCATGCTCAAACAAAAAGCGGCGCGGGAGCGCATTTCCAGCCGCCGCCAACCAGCATAAAGTCCGTCCCGGCACCGTCATTGTCATTCATTGTCACAGGAGCACCCTTATGGCGCGTTTTGCGAACATTCTCGAGACGGTCGGCAACACGCCGGTCGTGAAGATCAACCGGCTCGCGCCGCCGGACGTCAATCTCTACGTCAAGATCGAGGCCTTCAATCCGCTCGGCTCGGTCAAGGATCGCCTCGCGCTTGGCGTCATCGAGGCGGCCGAGAAGTCGGGCGAGCTCAAGCCCGGGCAGACCGTGATCGAGGCGACCAGCGGCAATACCGGCATCGGGCTCGCGATGGTGTGCGCCGCAGAAGGGCTATCCGCTGGTCGTCACCATGGCGGAGACCTTCAGCGTCGAGCGGCGCAAGCTGATGCGCTTTCTCGGCGCCAAGGTGGTGCTCACGCCGGCGGCCGATGCGCGGCGTCGGCATGGTCAACAAGGCCATCGAGCTGGCCAAGACGCATGGCTGGTTCCTGACGCGCCAGTTCGAGAACGAGGCCAATCCCGACATGCATTCGCGCACCACCGCGCGCGAGATCATCGACGACTTCGCGGGCGAGCGGCTCGACTACTGGGTGACCGGCTATCGGCACCGGCGGCACGCTCAAGGGCGTCGCGCGCGTGCTCGCCAAGGAGCGGCCCGACACCAAGATCGTGGTGTGCGAGCCGCAGGACGCGCCGCTGCTTGGCAGCGGTGCCGAGCAGGCGCGCAATGCCGACGGCTCGCCCGCGAGCGCCGCACCCGGCCTTCAAGCCGCATCCGATGCAGGGCTGGACGCCCGGACTTCATCCCGAAGCTCACCGGCGACGCCGTCGACATGGAGCGTGATCGACCGCATCATCGCGATCCCGGATCCGGACGCGATGCGCTGCAGCCGCGAGCTCGCGCAGAAGGAAGGGATCTTCGTCGGCATCACGGCGGGCGCGACCTTCGCGGGCGCGCTCAAGGTCTGCGCCGAGGCGCCCGAAGGGCGCCACCATGCTCTGCATGCTGCCCGACACCGGCGAGCGCTATCTCAGCACGCCGCTTGTTCGCCGACATCCCGGCCGACATGAACGAGGACGAGATCAAGATCTCGCGCTCGACACCGGGCGCGCAGATGCCGACGACGTAACACCGGCCCAAAATGCGAACGGGCCTGAGGCGCGGCGCGCATCAGGCCCGTTTTTTTTGTGTTTAACGCTCCCTCTACGCGGCAATACCCAGCTGGCTCATGGGTGCGGCTTGCATCACCATCGACGGCGCCGGCAGCGGCAAGGCATCCGCAATCGCTTCGGCGGGCTCGGCGGCCTCATCGACATATTCGATCGGCGCGATCGGCTCGAGCGCCTGGTGCAGGTCGCGCTCCAAGCGCCGCGTCACCTTGGTGGAGATGTCCAGCGCCGCCAGATGGTCGAGCAGCCAGTCGCAGGTCCCGCTCTCGACCGCGTCAACGGATCGTTCACTGAACACCGCGAAATCAAAGACGGCCGCGACCAGCCAATCGGCCCAGGCCCGGTCCGCGCGGTCGATCACCCCGTCAAGGTGTAGGAGCATCTCGACCTGCTCGCGGCTTGCGAGCCCATGCGGCAGGTAATCCCGCTGCAGCCGGCGCACGTCACCGAAGGTGATGCGGTTGTGGAGCACTGTGATGGTGACGAAATCCTGAAGCTTGCTGTTGTCCATCGGGGGCCTCGCTGCAAATGTCCCGTCGTTTTCGTGGGATTACAATCGCGCCAGGGCCCCTTCCCGAGTCTTAAATCAAATGCGTCAATTTCCGTTCAGGTAAACGAAACCAAACCGGCCAATCCCGTTCGTTCCCGCGAAAGCGGGAACCCAGGGCCGCGGATCGATGAGTTTAGCGAGTGGCCTCTGGATCCCCGCTTTCGCGGGGACGAACGGCGGAAAAGCAGCAACAAATCCGCCCGTTAATCCGCCTTGTAGCCCGACGCCTTGATCAGCCGCGCCCAGCGCTCGCTCTGCTTGCGGATGTCCTCGGCCAGCTCCGGCCCGGTCTGGCCCGACATGTCGAAGCCTTGCGCGTCGAGCTTGCCGCGCACATCCGTATCGGCATGTGCAGTCTTGGCGGCCGCGAGCAGGCTCTCGACGATCGGCGCCGGCGTGCCGGCGCGCACGAACAGGCCGAACCAGACGCGGGTGGTGAACTCGGGGTAGCCAAGCTCCGCGAAGGTCGGCACGTCCGGCATATGGCGCGAGCGCGGGTCGTCGGTGATCGCGATGGCGCGGATTTTTCCGTCGCGCAGGAACGGCAGCGACGACTGCGTCTGAGCAAAGCCGAACTGCACATGGCCGGCGATCATGTCGGTCATCTGGAAGCCCGAGCCCTTCGAAGGCACATGCACGAGATCGAGCCCGAAGCGCTCGTTCATCTGATAGCCGAGGAAGTGCGAAGGGGTGCCCGCGAGATAGGACGAATAGCTGAGCTTGCCGGGGTTCTGCTTGATCCAGGCGACAAGCTCGGCGAGGGTCTTCGCCGGCACGCTCGGATTGGCGACCAGCACCAGAGGCGAGGTGACGCCGCGGATGAGCGGGATGAAATCGTTGAGCGACCATTTCACGTCGCGCTGCGCCGATGGAATGATCTCCATGATGGCCTGCGTCGAGAGCAACATGAGATTTCCATCAGCGGGCTGATCGACCACGAACTGCGAGCCCACGATGCCGCCACCGCCGGGCTTGTGCTCGACGATCACCGGGCGCCCAAGCGTGCGCGCCATATGCTCGACGATGAGCCGGCCATAGGGATCGGTCGCGCCGCCCGCCGCAAGTGGAATGACCAGGCGGATCGGACGCCCGCTCGTGAATTGCGCGAGGGCCGGGCTGGCGATGGTCGCGGTGGAAGCAGCCGTGAAGGCGAGGAAGGTGCGCCGGTTCATGACTGATCCTCGTCGCACGTCGTCGCGCATCCGCCCGCGCCCCCAATGCCGCACGAGGTCGCCCAATAGGCTCGCTGCCACCGACAGCTTCGACAGCGTCAGCCCGGACGACGCGATCTCATGCACGGAGGCGCGGATGCGATTGACCACGGTCTTGCGCTCGGCCACCCAGGCTTCGACCGCGCGGGGACCATGGATGCCGTTCCCTGACATCGCAGCCGCAATCCGGCGCTCAGCGTCGCCGATCGAATTGAGCGCACGATCAAGCGCGAGCCTGTCGAAATAGTCCGAGACCTTGATGGCACGCGCGGCGCGCGCGATGCGGTCGAGGCGGAAGAAGGTCTCGGCCGCGAAATACGTTGCCGCCACCTCGGTGATGTTCTGCCCGGTGCGGTCGGCGACCACAACAATGTCGGGCGCAGCGGTGAGCGCCGGCAGGCTCGCGATCCTGCGCGCCAGCGACTCCGGCACGCCCGCGGCCTTGAGCTCGGCTTCGCGTGCGGCGCGGGCAGAAGCGACCTCGCCAGCGAGCGCCCGATCGAGCGCGGCCTCGACCGCCACGATGCCGGAGCGATAGCGCTCGATGATCCCGGCGAGCCCCTGGGCGAGATCGACATTGCGCAGGAACCAGACGATGCGATCGAGCAGCAGATCCTGCACCGCGGCATAAAGATCGAGCTGCAGCTTGCCGGGAATGCCGCTATCGAGCCCATCGATCGCAGTGTTGAGCGCCACCATCTCGTAGCTCTCGCGCACCGCCGCAAATGCCGAGGCGATCAGCGCCGGGGCGGCACCGGTCTGGTCGGCGATGCGCACCACCAGCGACGGGCCGCCGCGATTGATCATCGAGTTGGTGAGCTGCGTCACGATGATCTCGCGCCGCAGCCGATGCTGCGCCAGCGCGTCAGGATATTTCTCGGCGATCGCCTTGGGGAAATAGCGGCCGAGCTCGCGCCCGAGATACGGGTCATCCGGCACGTTCGATTCAAGGAGATCGTGATTGAGCGACAGTTTGGCATAGGCCAGCAGCACCGAAATCTCCGGGCGCGTGAGCGCCTGCGAGCGACGGCGGCGCTCGGAAATCTCCTTGTCGTCGGGTAGGAACTCGACACCGCGATCAAGCTCGCCGACAGCCTCCAGCGTCTGCATCAGCCGCTGCTCGAAGCCCAGATCCTCGAGCCCGCGGCGCTCGGCAAGCGATATCGCGAGCGGCTGCTGATAGTTGTTGCGCAGAACGAGCGCCGCCACCTCGTCGGTCAGCTCGGCAAGCAGGTGGTCACGATCGAGGAGCTTGAGTTTGCCGCTGCGCACCGGCTGGGCGAGCGCGATCTTGATGTTGACCTCGATGTCGGAGGTGTTGACGCCGGCTGAATTGTCAATCGCGTCGGTGTTGAGCCGCACCCCATTGGCCGCGGCCTCAATGCGGCCGCGCTGGGTCATGCCGAGATTGGCGCCCTCGCCGATCACCTTGGCGCGCAGGTCCGTGCCGGTGATGCGGATCGCATCATTGGCGCGGTCGCCGACCGCCTCATCGGTCTCGCTGGTGGCGCGCACATAAGTGCCGATGCCGCCAAAGAACAAGAGATCGGCCGGCGCCTTGAGGATCGCGCTCATCACCTCCTGCGGCGTCGCCTTCGGCTTTTCGAAGCCGAGCACGGCTCGCGCCTCGGGCGACAGCGCGATCTCCTTGGCGGAACGCGGAAACACGCCGCCGCCGGCCGAGATCAGAGACTTGTCATAGTCCTGCCAGCTCGAGCGCGGCAGATCGAACAGGCGCTGGCGCTCCTTGAAGCTATTCTGCGGGTCGGGCGCCGGGTCGATGAAGATGTCGCGATGGTCGAAGGCTGCAACGAGCTTGATGGTCTGCTCGCGCAGCATGCCGTTGCCGAACACGTCACCCGACATGTCGCCGACACCCACGACGGTGAATGGCGCCTTGCCAATGTCGCGGTCCATCTCGCGGAAGTGCCGCTTCACGGACTCCCAGGCGCCGCGCGCCGTGATGCCCATTTTCTTGTGGTCGTAGCCGGCCGAACCGCCGGACGCGAAAGCGTCGCCAAGCCAGAATTTATGCTCGGCCGAGATGCCGTTGGCGATGTCCGAAAACGTCGCGGTGCCTTTGTCGGCAGCAACCACGAGATAAGGATCGTCCTCGTCGTGGCGCACGACATTGTCGGGCGGGATCACGCCCTTGTCGCCGAGATTGTCGGTGAGGTCGAGCAGCGTTGAGATGAAGAGCTTATAAGCCGCAGTGCCCTCGGCCTGCACGGCCTCGCGCGGACCTTTGGGCAGAAACTTGGGCACGAAGCCGCCCTTGGCGCCGACCGGCACGATGACGGCGTTCTTGACCTGCTGCGCCTTCACGAGGCCAAGGATTTCGGTGCGGAAGTCCTGCGGCCGGTCGGACCAGCGGATGCCGCCGCGCGCGACCTTGCCGAAGCGCAGATGTACGCCCTCGACCCGTGGCGAATAGACGAAGATCTCGAACAGCGGACGCGGCAGCGGCACCACATCGAGCTTGCGGCTCGCGAACTTGATGGCGATCAGCGCCTTCGGCAGGCCCTCGCGGTCGAGCTGATAGAAGTTCGTGCGCACCGCAGCCTGCACGGCAGCCACGAAGTGGCGCAGGATGCGGTCCTCGTCGAGACTCTCGACCGCGGCGAGCGCCGCCTCGATGCCGGCGAGTGCCTCGGTCTCCCGCGCCTTGCGCGCCTCCACGCTGATAGCGAGGCGCGGATCGAAACGGCCATGGAACATCGCCACGATGCTGGACGCGATCGCGGGGTGGCTCATCAGCGTCGCCCACATGTAACCCTGCGAATAGGGCACGCGGACCTGACGCAAGAAGCGCGAGATCGTGCGCACCAGCGTCACATCGCGCCAGGCCAGGCCAGCCGCCAGCACGAGCGTGTTGTAGCCGTCGCTCTCGGCGACGCCGGTCATCACCACGATGAAGCAGGCCTCCAGCGCCTGCTTGCGGCTGGCGAGATCGACCTCGCCGCCGTCGGCGCGCTCGATCGCCATGTCGTGGAACCAGACGTCGGGCTCTTCGAGCGTGCCGGGCGACACCCGATAGGTGAGCTCGTCCACGACGCGGAAACCCATGTTCTCCAGAACCGGCACGCGCTCCGACAGCGGGATGGGGCGATTGTGGCTCCAGATCTTGAGCCCGATGCAGGCGCCGTCGTCGCCGACGCGGCGATAGAAATCCGCGGCCAGCGGCTTGTCGGCGGAGAGGCCCTCGATCACCCGGATGTCACTCACCGCCTCGGTCGGCGGATAGGCCTCCTGATAGCCCTGCGAGAACGCGTCGCCGTAACGCTCGAGCAACGCCCGCCCGCGATCCGGCCCGTGAGCGACCGACAGCGCATCCATCAGGCCGTCGGCCCAGCTGCGCACGAGGCCAGCGACTGCGCTTTCGAGGGCGGCTCGATCGGGCTCCGGCGCGTTCGGGTCAATGCGCCCGATGATGAAATGCACGCGCACCAGCGGCCCTTCCGGAAAGAACGGAAAGAACGCGCTGACACGGCCCTTGTAGGCGCTCGCCAGATAGTCGCCGATCGCCTTGCGGGCGTCGCTGTCGTACCGGTCGCGCGGGACGTAAACGAGGATGGAGACGAAACGGCCGAAGCGGTCGTGCCGCGGCAAGACGCGCACGCGCGGATGCTCGTCGAGCCTGAGAATTGCGAGCGCATTGCGGTAGAGCGCTTCCGCGTCGATCTGGAACAACTCGTCGCGCGGATAGGTCTCGAGCACGTTGACCAAGGCCTTGCCGGAATGGCCGTCAGGATCGAAGCCCGCCCGCCTGACCACGGCGATCACTTTGCGGCGCAGATACGGAATCGTGGCGGTCGACTTGGTATAGGTGGTCGAGGTGAACAGCCCGATGATGACGAACTCGCCCGCAAGCTTGCCGTTGGCGTCGAACAGCTTGACGCCGACATAGTCCATGTGGCTGTGGCGGTGGACGCGCGAGCGCCGCGTCGATTTGGTGACCACGAGGAGTTGCTGCTGGTCGAAAAACTCGCGCACCGCCGGCGTCACAGCAAGCCGGCCGCCACGCTCGAGCGCGGTGGCGTCACGTGCTCGCAGCAGGCCAAGCCCGGTGTCGAGGCGCGGCTCGAGCGCATCCTGATTGGCGGTGAACACATAGTTGCGCACGCCCAGCAGCGTGAAGTTGTCAGCGATCAGCCACTCCAGGAACGCGGCTGCCTCGGCGACCTCCTCGGCCGGTAGCGGCGGCGGATTAGACTTGAGGCCGGCGATCACCTCCTCCACCCGCCTGATCATGGTCCGCCAGTCGTGCACACTCACCCGCACGTCGGCGAGCACCTGGGCAATGCCTTGCACCAATTCGCCGCACCGCGCTTCGTCGTCGATGCGACCGATATGGATGTGGATGACACTCTCACGCAGCGCAGCGCCGTTATCGCTCTCGCCAAACGACTTCACCCGCCAGGCCGCATCGCGCGTGATCGACATCACCGGGTGGGCGACCAGCAGAGCCTCGACGCCCCGATCGGCCAGTTCGCCCAGCACGGAATCGACCAGGAACGGCATGTCGTCATTGATGACCTCGAGCACCGAGATGGAGCGAAGGTGCTCACCGTTGGCTGCAGGGTTTTCCAGCCTGATCTTGGGCGCGCCCGGCTTGCGCTCGGCCAAGAACGCCCAAGCCGCCTCCGCCAGGGCCGCGATCTCTCTGCCGTCATAGCGGACCACATCTTCCGGCATGGTCTGGCCGAAGAGCGCGTCTACAAACGCCTTTGGCGCGCCGGTTCCCTGGGATTCAAGCAAGGCTCCAGCCGACGCGACGAGAAGCGCCGCGACCCGTTCCTCATCTCTGCCGGCATGCTGTTCCACGGCCATAGCTATTGTCTCGATTTCCCGGAATCACGGCGCGAGTGTTTCCCATCAACACCGCCCCGTCGAGGGCATACCTGTACCATTACCACAGCGTACATAGGCCCTCGGACGCGATATCGCTGCGACGCAGCAGGGTATAGTTTGCTAGCCCAGACGTCAGGGAGATGACCGTGGCCAAAACCCGCGATAGGACCAGCGATAAAGCCCGCAAGACGAAGACCATCGCCGAGGAGCGCAAGGATCCGACCAAGCGCGGCCCCACGGCGTCGGCGCGGGCCGCCCACGACGACCGCGAGGTCATGGCGCTAAAGCTGAAGTCAGCGCCACTCTCCCCCGCCATGGCCGACCTGTTCAAGCTGTGCGAGGAGAAGCTCGGCTTCGTGCCGAACGTGTTCAGGGCCTTCTCCTTTGACATGGCCAAGCTCGAAGGCTTCGTCGGCTACCGCAACTCTGTCATGCAAGGCGAATCCGGCCTCTCCAAGGTCGAGCAGGAGATGATCGCCACCGCGGTCTCGACCCAGAACCGCTGCTACTACTGCGTCACCTCCCATGGCTCGGCGGTGCGCGGCCTTTCGGGCGACCCCATCCTGGGCGAGCAGATCGTGATGAACTATCGCGCCGCCGACCTCGACAAGCGCCAGCGCGCGATGCTCGATTTTGCCGTCAAGCTCACGGTCGAGCCTTGGACGGTCGAGGAAAGCGACCGCGAGGGGTTGCGGAAGGTCGGCTTCTCGGATCGCGACATCTGGGACATCGCGGCGATCGCAGGATTCTTCAACATGACCAACCGGATCGCCTCCGCGATCGACATGCGGCCGAACAGCCAGTATCACGCCATGGGACGATGAGGATCATACAAATGGCCCTCGTTTCCCGGCTCTCGCTGCGCTCGGCCGGGAAACGACAGACAATATGCTCCGACCGGACTGAATGCGCATAGACATGCACAGTGAAATGACCCGCCTCTCTTTCGTCCTGCTCTTCTTCGTTGCGCTCGTCTTTCCCACGTATGCCGGCGACGGCGCGGTCACCGCGCGTCACGGCATGGTGGTGGCGCAGGAGGCGCGCGCCGCCAAGATTGGCGCCGAGTTTCTGGCGAAGGGCGGCAATGCGGTCGACGCCGCCGTCGCGACCGGCTTTGCGCTCGCGGTCACCTATCCGCGCGCCGGCAATATCGGCGGCGGTGGCTACATGGTGATCCACCTCGCGCGTGCGAACCGGCAGATCGCGATCGACTACCGTGAGACCGCCCCGAAGGCGACGACGCCTGACATCTTCCTCAACGAGAAAGGCGACCCAGACCCTCGCAAATCGCGCGATTCCGCGCTGTCGATCGGCGTGCCCGGCACCGTGGCGGGCCTTGCACTGGCACACCAGCGCTTCGGCTCAGGCGTGTTCTCGCTCGCCGACCTGATCGCGCCCGCGATCAAGCTCGCCCGCGAGGGTATCCCGATCGAAGACGATGTCGCCGATTCACTGCCGCGTGTACAAACACGGCTGGCACGCTGGCCGGCCTCGACCAGGATTTTTCTCAAGAGCGACGGCAGCGCGCTGGCGCCGGGCGACACCCTCATCCAGACCGACCTCGCCAATACACTTGAAGCCATCGCGCAAGGTGGCCCGCGCGCCTTCTACGACGGGCCGGTGGCCGACAAGCTCGCCAAAGCGATCGAGGCCGCCGGCGGCATCATCACGCGCGAGGACCTCAAGGACTATCGGCCGCGGCTGCGCCGGCCCGTGCGCGGCACCTATCGGGACCACACCATCGTGTCGATGCCGCCGTCTTCGTCCGGCGGCGTGATCCTGATCGAGATGCTCAACATCCTGGAAGGCTACCGGCTGGGCGAGCTCGCGCCCGCGGCGCGGCTGCACCTGATGGTCGAGGCGATGCGGCGCGCCTACGCTGATCGCGCTGCCTATCTCGGCGACCCGGCGGTGGTGACCGCCCCGCTCGCGCGGCTGATGTCGAAGCGTTACGCGGCGACATTGCGCGCCGGCATCGATCCTGAGCACGCAACGCCCTCGCAGACGATCCACCCCGAGATCGCGCTGGCGCGCGAGGGCGACAACACCACGCATTATTCGGTGGTCGATCGCTTCGGCAACGCGGTCGCCAACACCTACACGCTCAACTTCAGCTACGGCGTCGGCATGGTGGCGGAGGGCACGGGTGTCCTCCTCAACAACGAGCTCGATGACTTCTCTGCCAAGCCTGCCGCCGCCAATGCTTCCGGTCTCGTCACCGGCAACGCCAACACGCCAGGGCCCGGCAAGCGGCCGCTCTCCTCGATGACGCCGACCATCGTGCTCAAAAACGGCCGGCCGGTTCTCGTCACCGGCTCGCCCGGCGCGAGCCGCATCATCACGACCGCGCTGCAGATCATCATCAACAGCATCGACCTGAAGCTTCCGGTCGACGAGGCGGTCGCCGCCCATCGCATCCATCATCAGTGGCTGCCCGATGAGGTCTCGCTTGAGCGCGGACTGCCGCCCGACGTGATCCAGGAGCTCGAAGCGCGCGGCCACAAGGTGGTGCAGGGCGTGCCGCGCACCTCGGCGAACTCGATCGCGGTCACGCCGCAGGGGGTTGTCGGCGCCCCTGATCCGCGCACACGCGGATCGCTGGCGGCAGGGCATTAGGACTTGATCCGATCGGATCGTTTGGATCAAAGTCTAGCCGGGTGCGCTGAAAGCCCGTTTCGGACGACAGCGCATGTGCCAGTGGACGAACAACAAGAATAATCCGACTTCGATGGGTGTGGCGGTCAACGCCCAACCTGATCCGGGAGGAAAACATGCGACGTCCCGACCGCCGCCAATGTCTGCAGCTGGCCCTAGGTGCTGCCGCGCTGCTGCCTGCAGGGCGTACCGCGAAAGCGCAAACCTATCCGGCGCGGCCGGTGCGCTGGATCGTCGGGTTCGCGGCCGGCGGTTTCAATGACCTCATCGCGCGCCTGATCGGACAAGCGCTCTCGGAGCGAATTGGTCAGCCGGTCACGATCGAGAACCGCACCGGCGCCGCCGGCAACATCGCAACCGAAGCGGTCGTGAACGCGCCGGCGGACGGCTATACATTGCTGCTGATCGGATCGAGCAATACGATCAATCCAACACTCTACGAGAAGCTCAATTTCAATTTCAGTCGCGACATCGCACCGGTCGCAAGCCTTGTCCGCGTGCCGCTGGTGATGGTGGTGAACCCGTCGTTCCCGGCACGAACGGTCCCTGAGTTCATCGCCTACGCCAAGGCCAACCCCGGCAAGATCAACATGGCCTCCGGCGGCAGCGGTGGCTCGCCGCACGTCACCGGCGAGCTGTTCAAGATGATGACCGGCATCAGCATGCAGCATGTGCCCTATCGCGGCTCAGCGCCTGCTGTCAGCGATCTCCTGAGCGGGCAGGTGCAGGTCCTGTTCGACAACGTGCCGTCCGCGATCGAGCACATCCGTGCCGGCCAATTGCGCGCGCTGGCCGTGACCACCGTGGCGCGCTCGGATGCGCTGCCGGGAATTCCATCAATCGCCGAATTCGTGCCGGGCTACGAGGCGAGTGGGATTGGCGGCATGGGCGTGCCCGCCAACACGCCCGCCGCGATCATCGACAAGCTCAATCAGGAGATCAATGCGATCCTGGCCGACCCGAGGATGAGATCGCGCCTCGCCGATCTCGGTGCCACGCCGCTTGCCGGCTCGCCCGCCGACTTCGGCAAGCTGCTCACCGAAGAGATCGAGAAGTGGCGCAAGGTGATCAGGTTTGCGAGCATCAAGTCGGAATAGGCCGCCGAATTGATGCGCGAGCTCACGCCATCCGCGACGTTTTCGGCCGGCTCCTGCGACGAAGCCGCCGTCTTTGGCGGCTCGAGCCTTTCGAGCCAGCGGATGATCGCGGTGTGATCGGCGCCGGAGCCAAGCGCCGCGTCGGCCTCGCACCAGGCCGCTTTGGTCGCATCGAGCATCGGCGACATGGTCTCGAGCGCGGCGGCGAGCTTGGCGGCAAGCTCGATGTTGCCGCGGATCATGCCGAGTGCGCGGCGCAGACTGGAACCGGCGCGTGAGCACCTCCTCGCGCAGCAGCGTTCGCAGGTCCGCGCGTCCCTCGCCCATGCGCAAGATGACGTCGGGCGCAAGCCCAAAGCGCTGACCCAGCCGCAGCGCTTCGCATGTCGCCAGCAGTGCCGCGCCGTGGACATAGTCGACGATGGCGCCGAGCGCCTGCGGCGCGCCGACCTCGCCGATGCGCTCGACGCTCTGCGCCAGCGTCTCCAGCACGGCGCGCACGCGCGCGAACGCCTCCTCCTCGCCGCCGACGAAGAGCGCAAGCTTGCCCTCCTTGGCCTGCGCCGGGCGTGCCGAAGGCCGGCGCATCGATGAGCGTGACGCCGCGCTCCTTGAGCTCGCGCGCGATCGCGACGATCTCCAGCGCATCGACGATGCCGAGATTGATCACGATGCCGCCACTGCTGAAGCCCTTGGCCAGGTTTTCCCAGCCGAAGCAGACCTCGCGCAGCTCCGCGGCCGACGGCAGCACGGTGATGACCGCATCGCAGGTCTGCGCCATCATCTTCGGCGAGCCGGTGAGCATGCCGCCGTAGTCGTTGGTGAACTGGCGGGTCGAGATGTCGTTCACGTCGTAGAGCTGCAGCGTGTGGAAGCCGTTCCAAAGAAGCCGCAGCGCCACGCGCGATCCGAAGGCACCGATGCCGATCACGCCGACACTCAACGCAGCCATAGTGCATCCTCCTTTGGATGAGTGGAGCGATGATAAATTTAGGTTTGCACCGCCATTGAACCGAATCTCCGTTCATTCGTGCGCGAAAGTCGGGAATCCAGGGGCTGCATCGAGACTCGCGCCACGAGAACTGCGTGTCCGCCGCATTCCGCGCCCGCCCAGGACGAGCGGAGCTACAGCCAGCGATTCCAACTCATCTCATCTCACGTTCAGAGGCCGCTGATCTTGATCGTCTCGTCGAGCAGAAAGAGATCGGTCAGCAGCGTGCGCACATGGGTGGTGGCGTTGAGATTATCGACCATCTGCGATCCGATCGAGGGCTGCGCCAGCACCAAGCGGAAAGCCGCACGCGCCCGCGCGGCGTCGGCCTTGACGACATCGAGGAACTCGGCCGCCGCCGCGGCCTGCGGCGCCCGGTGGCGATCGCCTCAGCCGTGGCGGAGGCGATGACGCCGAGCGCGGCTTCGACCCGCGTCAGGCGGTCGCGGATGCCCGAGCCCTGGTCCTCGTCATCGCGCCGGCGGCCCTGCGCCGCGTAGGCCAGCATGAACTCGTAGGCCTCCTCGATGGCGTCGATCGCTTCGGCAAAGGTCATTAGCGGCGGCCATGAGCAGCGTCCTTGTCGTGTCGATTGTCTCGAGGCGGGCGGCGCGATCAGGACCGGTCCTCGGGGCGCCAGCGGCTGGTGTCGCAATGCTCGACATATTCGTCGCGGCTGACAGTGCCGCCGAACATGGAGCGCGTGAGCCACCATTCCTCCGGCCGCAGCGCGAAGTAGATGTGGATCATCACCAGCGTGATCATCGCCATCGACGCAAAGCCGTGCACGGAATAGATGATGCCCCAGGTGTCGCTATCGAACCAATACGGATTGCGCTTCCAGAACGGCGTATCGATCTTGAGCAGCATGAGCAGGCCGCTCACGATGATCGACAGGACCAGGACCGCGACCGCGAGGTGATAGAGCTTTTGCGCGATCTTGTACTTGCCGGGCTTGCCGGGCGCAGGTCCGCTGCCGCCGAGCGCCGCTCTGATACTTGCGCAAGCCGTCGCGAATATCGGCGCCATCCAGGATCATCGCGCGCCAGTCCTGCCAGATCAGAGCGCGCACGATGTGGATGAGGACCAGCACCGCCAGCACGACGCCGGTCATCCAATGCAGGCTCACCCATTCGAACTTGAAGCCCGACGATGGGAAGGAACGCAGTGCCCATCAGGGTGAGCACCGCACGCCGCCATCAGCCAGTGATAGATGCGGTCGAACAGCGCGATGCCGCAGCACCCGCTCGCTCGACGGACGCCATGCACAGGCGCGACCGGCGCGCGCGTCTCGGATGCCGTCATTGCATCGTCGCCAGTAAGCGTGGTCGTCAGTGAGCGTGGCCGCGCCGGCCGGCGATGGCCTTCACCACCGCATGCACGATGATGAAGGCCGCGCCGGCCGCCACGAACCAGGGAAGCAGGTCCCACGAGGCGCCGATCACGACATCGGAGTCGCCGTAGATCGACGTCGCGTAGCGAAACAGTTCCATGATCTTCAGGCCCGCGCGTCGCGGACGGCGCGCGTCACCAGATTGGCCATCAGCGGGATCTTGAACTGGTTGTAGTTGAGCGGCTTCGCGCCCGCGCGTCGCCGACGTGCCGGCAAGCTTGGCGATGTCCTCGCCGATCGGCTTGCCCTTCACGATCTGCTCGACCGCCGTGAGGCGGCGCGGCACGCAGCTCACGCCGCCGCAGGCGATGCGAGCATTGTCGATCACGCCGTTCTTGACCGACGATCGCCGAAGCGACGTTGACCAGCGGGAAGTCCCAGACGTTCCGGTCCGCCACCTTCTCGAAATAGAAGTGGGCGTTCGCGAAGGTCGCCGGGATGCGGATCGCGACCAGGATCTCCTCCGGCTTGGTCGAGGTCATGCGGGTGATGTCGATGTGCGGGCCGATGAAGAACTCCTCGGCCGGGATCACCCGCTCGCCCTTGGAGCTGCGGATCACGAACTTCGCATCGAGCGCGACCAGCGCCGGCGCGGTGTCGGACGGGCTCACCGCCACGCAGCGGTCGGTGTCGAACAGCGCGTGCTCGCGGTTGACGCCTTCCGGCGTATCCGCGTAGCAGGCGTTGCCGCCGGCCCGGTAGCAGGGCAGGCCGTAGCGATAGTAGAGGCAGCGCGCATCCTGCGAGGCGTTGCCGCCGAGCGTGCCGTTGATTGCGGATCTGCGGGCTCGCCACCTTGGCGGCGGCGTCAGCCAGCACGCGGTACTTGGCCTTGACGACCGGGTTGCGCTCGATCGTCGGTCAGCGTCTCGAGCGCGCCGATCTCGACGCCCGTCCGCCGTCTCGCGGATGCCCTTCATCTCCGCGATGCCCGATAAGGTCGATCACGGCCTTCGGCCGTTTGATGCGGTCCTTGAACCACGACAGGCTGTCGTAGCCGCCCGCCATCTTCCAGGCATCCTTGCCGAAGCGGTCGAGCAGAGCGAAGGCATCGCGCAGCTGCGTCGGCTGATACAGCTCGAATGCAGGCATCACATCTCTGATGATCATGGCGATGCTCCCTCAGACCGTGTTGATCTGCAGCGGCTTGTGCGCCTGCGGCCGCTTGTTGAGATGATTGAGGATCATGTCGAGCGAGACCGGCGTGCGGTTGAACAGATGCCCGCCGAGCGCGTCCGCGATCGCGGACGTGATGGCGGCAGCACCCGAGCCCTGCACCGGCTCGCCGACGCCCTTCACGCCGACCGGATTCTGCGGATCGGGCTTGTCGACCGCCCCCCAGCCGATCTCCGCCGGAACGTCGAGATAGGTCGGCGGCTTCGACTGCTCGATGCTCTGCGTCGTCGGGATGCCGAGCTTGGGGTCATAGACATGGCGCTCGAGGTGGGCGAGGCCGATGCCCATGACATTGCCGCCGGCGATCTGGTGGCCGAGGCCTTGCGGATGCAGCACCGTGCCGCAATCCGCCACGCACAGCATCTCCTTGATGTCGACCTTGCCGGTCTCGGTATCGAGCTCGACCTCCGCGAAGCTCACCGTGAGGCCGGGCGTGATGCCGACGCGCGGGAGATTGTCCTTGGCGACGGCGATCAGGCCGGTGCCGGCGATCATCGCAACGCCGTGCTTGGTCACCGGGTTGATGTCGTTGGGGACCTCCTTGCCGGTGTACTTGCCGCCGAGCTCCATCGCCTTCTGCGCGGCCTGCGCATAGGTGATCGACTTCGACGCATCGGCCTTGCTGACGACCTTCTCGTCGCCGAGGTCGTAGTCGGCGGCAGCGCCGCCGAGCATCTGGGCCGCGATGTCGAGCAGCTTCGCCTTCATGTCGATCGCCGCGACATACATGGTGCGCGACTGCGTCGACGCGGTGAGGCTGCCGGCCTGGTTCGAGTTCCAGGGCAGCCCGCGCCGGCTGTCGCCACGCTCGATGATGGCGTTGTCCCAGCTGTAGTTGAGGAATTCAGCCGCGACGCGCGCCGTTGCCGAATGCGAGAAGGTGCCGAGATTGCCCACGCCGGTGTGGATGTGGAGCTTGCCGTCCGGCGTGATGCGCAACAGGCCGTCGAAGCCGTTCGAGCCGGCCGAGTGGTAGCCCTGGCCGACACCGACGCCGGTGACCTTGTTGCCGTTGCGCTGGCCGGAGCGGGCCTTCTTCTGCTCCCAGTTGAACATGGTCGCGCCCTGGTCGAGCGCCTCCTTGATGAAGGCCGACGTGAGCGGGCCGCGGTCGGAGCCGATCTTGCTGCTGAGTCCGGCGCGTTGATCTTGCGGATCGCGACGCGGTCGACTTTCAAGCTCGCGCGCCACCTTGTCCATGATCGGCTCGATGATCGGGCACGAACTGGTTCTCGCCCGGCCCGCGCTGCGGGCCCGTCGGTGGCGTGTTGGTCAGCACCGGCACGGCGCGATAGCGCATGGCGGCGGGCTGGTAGAGCATCGAGAGGCAGTTGCCGGCCGAGCGGAAGTCACCGGCGCCCTGATGCGGGCCGGTCTCCTGCACGACGTAGAGGTCGGCGGCGAGGATCTTGCCGTCGGCCGCGAAGCCGAGCTTGAGGCGGCCCTGGAAGCTCGGCCGCGCGCTGCCGATCGCATATTCCTCGGCGCGCGAGATGCGGTGCATCACCGGGCGGCCGATCTTCTTCGACATCAGGGCGGCGATCGCCATGTTGGGATAGCCGGGGATCTTGCTGCCGAAGCCGCCGCCGCAGAACTCCGCGATAAACACGAGGTCCTCGGGCGGAATGCCGATGAAGCGTGCGATGTTGGGAACCGCCGAGGTGTGGCTCTGGTTCGAGCCGTGCAGGAAGCACTTGCCGCCCTCCCAGTAGGCGAAGGCCGTGCGCGTCTCCATGCTGTGATGCGGGTAGCCGCCGGCGACGAAGCTCTCGTCGATCACGAGCTTGGCCGCCTTGAAGCCGGCGTCCACGTCGCCAAAGGTCCACTCTTCCGCCGGCTTGCCGGCGGGCAGCTTGTCGTCGCCCGCCGCCGCGAAGTCGGCGGCCTCCCACTTCAACGTCTGCAGGTTGATCTGGGCGGCGGCGACATTGCCGTTCGAGCGCGCATTGGGGCCGCCCGGGAACAGGCTCTCGAGCGGGTCGGTGACGTGCGGCAGCTGCTGGAAGTCGATCTTGATCGCCTCGATCGCCTCGGCTGCGGCGGCCTCGCTTTCGGCCGCCACGGCCAGGATCGGATGCCCGACATAGAGCACCTCGTCCTTGCTCAGGATCGGCGGCTGCGGCGGCGGGAACTGCGGCACATCATCGGCGGTCAGGATGCCGAGGAAGCCCGGCACCTTGGTGGCCGCCGAGGTATCGATGTTGCGGATTCGGGCGTGCGGGATGGGGCTCGAGAGCGTCTTGCAGAACGCCATACGCTCGGCCCGGAAATCCTCCGCGTATTTGGCGCGGCCGGTGACCTTGGCCACCACGTCAACCGGTGTGAAATCTTTTCCAACGAGCTTCTCAGCCATCTCATGCCTCCCGCGCTGCACGCATGACGGCCTTGAGATAGTGATCGTACGCTCCGCACCGACAGAGATTGCCGGACATGGCGATACGAGCTTCCTCGACCGTCGGTTTGGGATTGTGTTTCAGCAAGGCGACCGCGGACACGACCTGCCCGGAGGTACAGAACCCGCATTGCGGCCCGAGCTCCTGCACCATGGCCTTCTGCACCGGATGCAGCTCGCCGTTCGGCCCTTCGATGCCTTCGATGGTGACGATCTTGCGCCCGCGCACCGCATGAGTCAGCGTGGTGCATGAATACGACGCCACATCGTTCAGCATCACCGTGCAGTTGCCGCACTCGGCATGATCGCAGCCGAGCTTGGTGCCGATGAGGCCGAGCTTGTAGCGCAGCGTGTGAATGAGCGTCTCGTTCGGGAGCACGTCGACCGGCCGGTCGCGGCCGTTGACGTTGAGCGTGACGAGCCGCGTCACCGTGCCGGCGGCCTGCGCAAACGCCTCGCCACCGCGCCCGACGACCACGTAACCCGCGGCCGACACGGCGACACCCGAGGCAATCACGCTCTTGATGAAATCGCGCCGCGTCGCGCGAATGCCTTGCGGCGTCGACGAGCCGCTGGCCGGCGTGCCGGCATCCTCACGATGGCTATCGCAAGGGGGAGCTTGGTCGTGCTCTGGCATGATTGGTCCTCCCTGTTTGGGTACGTTCGTGGCGAGTTGGCTATGGCGGGTTCTTGGCGAGTTTCTTGGCGAGACACGCCATGCCCAGATTTGAATTAGATTTAATCAGAACAGCACGCTCGCCGCGAGATTTTTTTTCGCGCGCGCCAGGCGTTGGGACAGTGCCCATGCCCTATTCGTCAAATGCCCTACTCGCGAGCTAGTCGACTGAGGTGCGAACCGGTCTTGTCCTATCGACTCGACCGTTGACGGTCGCGCAGCTCGACCACAAGCCGAAAGGCCTTCTCGCGATCAGCGTCAGGGATCGATTCAAGCGCCGCATCGCGGCACAGCGTGGCGTCGGCGTTACCGTTTATCTCGGCGAGCTCGCACCAGGCATAGGCCTGCACATAGCTCTTGGGCACGCCGCGCCCATAATAGTAGAGGATGCCAAGCATCAGCTGGCCTTCGGCCTGGCCGCGCTCGGCGGCGCGCAGAAGCCAAGCCGCGGCCTCGCGGTCGTCGGCACGTACGCCCATACCGCGGTGATACATGAAACCGATACCGGCCAGCGACCGCGGCTCATCCTTCTCGGCAAGGGGCCGCCAAGCTTGAAGGGCCGTTTCATAATCGCCGGCATTGAAGGCCGTTAGCCCACGGCGAAAGTCGTCGTCATCCGTCGCGGCAGATGTGGTGCCGGCAAGAGCACTCAGGATCAGACAAAAAACCAGGGCGACGAGCCCGATGAGCCTGCTCATCGGACAAGATTAGCGACGCGGCCCCACCATGTATACCGCGACGGTCAGCTACCGACCGAGCGCGGTCGCCTTCTCGGCCTCGCTGCGGATGCGCACATAGCCCACCTTGAAATAAGGCTGCGCGCCGTACCACATGCGGCCTTGCTTATCCTCGAACATGTCGCGGGTGCCGCGCTCGCCATAGGGCGAGGGATATTCCACGACCTTGCCGGTCGCGGGATCGAGCTTGCCGATCGTGTCGGTGTACATCGAGGCGTACCAGACATGGTCGGCGTGATCGACCGCGAGCCCATAGGGGGTCGGCATCAGGCCCGGCAGCTTGAACACCTTGAACTCCTTCGTGCCCGGATCGAAGCGCGTCAGGCTGCCGCCGAAATAGTCGCCGATCCACACCATGCCCTTGTGGTCGATCTTGAGCCGGCGCGGCGAGACGCCCGCAGGCGGCTGGAAGCGCGTGACCTTGTTGGTTTTCACGTCGACCATGCCGATGTCCTGGTGGTTGCGGGCGTTGAACTGCGCAAACCAGACGTTACCGGCCTGGTCGACATCGATGCCGTAGGTGTCGGGCGCCTCGGCGTGGAAGTAGGTGTAGCGCTGCGTCTTGGTATCGAACTTCTTCAGCGGCCGGCCCGACGCCCAGATGTTGCCTTCGTGGTCGATCACCGCGGTATGGCTGCGGGCGCCACCGCCTTGCGGTCCCGCGGGCTCGGGCAGGTTGGGGAACGGATCGTTCGGATCCTTCTGGGCGGGCTTGGCGAGGTTGAACTTATTGTTCGCATCCTGGTCGATGAAGACCTCGAATTTCTCGGTCTTGGTATCGAAGCGGGCGAGCCCGCCCTGCGCCTCGAGCGTCATCCACACCGAGCCGTCGTCGGTCGGCAGTATCTCATGGATGAAGCTCATGGCGCGGTTGGGCAACCGCCAGGTCTTGATCTCGCCGCTCGTCGGGTCGAGCCGCGAGAGGCCGGCATTCATCTCCATCCAGAGATAGCCATCCTTGTCCTGCTTGGCGGTGCCGGGCCGGTCCTTGGGATCGCCGCTGAGCTCATAGTCGACATAGACGACGTTGAGCGCCTCGTCGCTGAAATAGCTGTGATCGACCTTCACCTTGTCCCATTCCGGCAGCTGGGTCGGCGACTGCGGCGTCGTCGAGTCGGGCCCGAACGCTGCCGCGAGATATTCGGCCACGCGGTTCTCGATCTCGGGCGCAATGCGGGCCACGCCCATACGGCGCATCACGTCGATCGAATCCTTCCAGCCGTCGAAGTCGCGGCGTCCCATGGCGCCGATCTTGCCGAAGGCATGGCAATTGAAGCAGCGCTGGATCAGCACGTGCTTGGCATTGCCTTCGGCCTCGGGCAGCAGCACGCCGGCCTGGAACTTGGTGAGCTGGCTCCACTGCACCGCGCTCGTCTGCATGGTGAAGTCGACGGTCCGGCGCCCCTTCTCGTCGACGGTCACGCTGACGCGCCGCGACGGGTCGCTCTTGTAGCCCACTGACGTGGCCCAGACCTGATAGGCGCCAGGCACGAGCTCATCGGTGAAGTAGCGGCCCTGCCGATCGGACGCGACCATCATGGTCATTCGGGTCTTGGTATTCTGCACGCGCACGAACGCGGCGCGAAACGGCATGCCGTCGGCATTCTTCACCGTGCCGGTGATCGTGCCTGCCTCGGCCGCGAAGCTCGCCGACGCCAGCAGCGATGCCAGCAGACTGGTGCTGAGAAGTGTGCGCATCTGCATTAGCCGCGACATTGGGCGCCTCCCGTGATTGTTTTCTTGTCCTACGGACGCCAAGAGTGACAAGTCTCGCGGCCGCTCGCAAGATGGGTGGCGGACTCGAGGTTCGGCAAACATCACCGCAGCACCACAGCGCAGGCAATCGAACTCCACCAAGGACTTGCCCGTCGTTCCACAGTATCTATCCTGCAGCCGTTGGGAGTAACCGCGAAGCGAAATTGGCACCGATATGCATACCCTCATTCTGAAGGACAATATGGCGCTGGTCGCGGGGCGCGATGGCTATTTTCTTGTCAGCCTCAATGACATGTATATCGGGCGGGGGCTCGCCTGCTACGGCGAGTACAACGCCGCCGAGGCCGCATTTCTCAAGCGGCTGATCAAGCCGGGCGACCATGTCGTCGAAGTCGGCGCCAATATCGGCGCCCATACGATCGGCCTGGCGAAGGCGGTCGGGCCGCATGGCAAGGTCTACGCCTTCGAGCCTCAACGCGTCTGCTTTGCGCTCCTGCAGGCGCAGATCGCCCTGAACCAGACGTACAACGTTTTTGCCTACAATCAGGCGCTCAGCCGTTCGCGCGAGTCGCTCTGGATGCCCGCTGTGGATTATACCCAGACTGAGAATTTCGGCGGCGTCGCGCTGATGCGAGAGGGCGGATCGGACGCCGAAGCGGCTGCCGTGACAACCCTCGATGAACGCCTCAACGGCGTGCCCTGCGCCCTCATCAAGATTGACGTCGAGGGCATGGAGGAAGACGTCATTCGCGGCGGGCTCAATCTAATTCGAACCCATCGGCCGCTGCTATACGTCGAGAACGATCAAATCGCGAAGTCGCAATCGCTGATCGCGTGCATTCAGGAGCTCGGATATCGGCTGTGGTGGCACATACCCAAGCTCTACAGCCCGCAGAACTTTTTCAACATGAGCGAGAACATCTTCGGAGAGACCGCATCATTCAACATGATCTGCTCGTGCAGGGAGCTGGAAGGCGTGGAGGGCCTGAAAGAGATCGAGTCCCCTCACGATCCCCACCCGTCAGCACCGCAGTCCCGGCCGGCCTGGCAATACTCGATCAACATGACGCAGGGTTAGCATGGCGGCTTGTTGTGCTTGATGACTGAGTCACGATGGGAGGATGACATGCAACATCGATTGTCGTGGCTGCTCGCGGCCTTCGTCGGCGGCGGCATTGCTGTGTCGGCCGCGCAGAGCTTTGCGCAATCACCCGGCGCTGCACCGAAGGCGGGCACGCGGCTCATCACGCTTGGAACGGCAGGCGGACCAGTGCCGCGCGCCAAGCGCGCCCAGTCGTCGAACCTCCTCATCGTCAACGGCACGCCTTATCTCATCGACGCCGGCGACGGCACCGCCCGCAGGCTGGCCAAGCTGAAGTTCAATCTCCGCTCGCTCGGCACGATCTTCATCACGCACGGCCACAACGATCATACCGGCGGACTTCCCCACCTGCTGTCGGTGCAGTGGGGGGCGCAGCGCTCGCAGCCGATCAATGTCTATGGACCGCCCGGCACGCAGGGGATGATCAAGGCCGCCATCGGCTATCTCAACTACGATGCCGAGATCAGGATCAGCGACGGCAGCCGGACAACACCCATCGAGCAGGTGTTCTTCGGCCACGACGTCGGCACTGGCCAAGTCTTCCAGGATGCCAACATCACGGTGACCGCGGTCGAGAACACCCATTTCCATTTCCCCGCCGGCAGCCCAGGCTACGGAAAGTACAAGTCTTATTCCTATCGCTTCAAGACGCCCGACCGCGTGGTCGTATTCACGGGCGACACCGGGGCGAGCGACGCGCTCACCGAGCTTGCCAAGGACGCGGACGTTCTCGTCTCCGAAGTCGTTTCGGTCGACGACGTCAAAGAGGCGCGCATCAGGGACGGACGCTGGCAGGCCATGAGCCAGACGGAGCAGCAGGAATACATCCGGCACATGATCGAGGAGCACATCACGCCGGAGCAGATCGGCAAGATGGCGACGAAAGCCAACGTCAAGACCGTGATCCTCTCGCACCTGACGCCGCGTCCCGACAGCGACGACTACACAGCCTGGGCCGACGAGGTGAGAAAACACTTTTCCGGCCAGGTGCTCATTGCCGAGGACTTGAAGGAATTCTGAGAACCGTGTCTGAGCCAAGGCGGAGTTACAAGCTGCGGCATTCAAGTTCGAAAGGAATTGAAGCAGGTAAACCGCCAAGCCGTCTGATAATACCAGACGGCAAAGCTCAGAAATAACTGGCTATCCAGCCCAAACGAGCCCATATCTAAGAAATCATTGGTAACGGCCCTGAACCCAGGCGCCAGTGGCTGAGAGACCGGTCGCGCTCCCGCCTCCTATGGGAGTATGCAATGGCAATCGGTCGTCTGCTTCACAAGTCATCATTTGAACCCAGGCACATACAGGCGATGGCCCAAGCCTTTGAGGCAGTTTGCGCCGCGCTTGAAATGTCCATATGGGACGACGATCTGGCGCAAGATCTGGCCGCCAAGGTCGTTGCTTGCGCTCGAGGCGGTGAGCGCGATCCTCGGCGCCTTTGCGACATGGTTCTTGCAGAGCTCAAGGAGCGACCGCCCTCTTACCGGGCCGCACTCAGACTGCGTGACGGGCTGGGCCCTTTTGCAGGCCTACCGTCACTCCACACTGGCCGCATGAAGCGCGGGTCCTCGTCGCAGTTGTAAGTCCGCCAGCGCGGGCGCGAGCGAAGAATTTGCGAACCTTCGCCGGCGGCATTCTCCGAGCGCCACGCTACTCACCATGACGGGTGTCGTCGCCGACGAGGCGATACCTCCCGATTGGTTCTCACGCGAGACGATTGAGACGGCGATCGAGACCGAAGGCACAACTCGCCCGGTCCCAAAGTCGTGAACGTCCTGGCAACCCCGCGTCACCCGAACGATGGACGACGCCCCTCCCCTTTGCATGCCACATGCTGGGGCATTTCCACCCCAGGAGATTACCGATGAGGACACTTCAGTACGCCGTCGCGATCGCGTTCGGCCTCTCGTCAAGCTTGCTGGCCAACATTGCCTCGGCCCAGGACATCGAGACCCTCAAGCCATTTCGCGACAAGTCAATGATCAAGGTCGAATACAAGGCTCCGACCGACAAGAAGCTTGAGCCGATCTATCAAAGGCTGAAGGCCCGGGAAGTGCTTGAAAGATTGCAGGCATTCCTCTCGCCGCTGCGATTGCCGCAGCCGCTCAACGTGGTTACGGCGGAATGTGGCGGTCAAATCGAGCTGCCTTACCAGCCCGATACCCCCGTTACCATTTGCTACGAATATATCGGATTGATCGAGCAGGCGGCGCCGGCCGGAATTGGCACGGTCGGCCAGGCGGTCGTTACGCGCGATATCGCGCTCGTCGGCCCGTTCGTGCAGTTCTCGCTGCGGAGCGTCGCGCGCCACCTCATCGACATGCTTGAACTGCCAGTCTGGGGCAATGCCGAGGACGCCGCCGACAGCCTCGCCGCATTTATCATGCTCGAGGTCAGTCCGCAGGTGGCGCAGAAGACCATCTTCGGCACGGCCTATTTCTTTGCAAAGGCAGGTCAATCAGAGAAGCTTGATCTCGGCGCCATCCGCCCGCATATCGCGCAGCGCTATTTCAACCTGCTGTGCATCGCCGTCGGCAGCGATCTGGTCCGCTACTCCGTGTTTCTGCCGATCGATCGCCAGGAGGGTCCCGTCGACCTGCCGAAGAACCGCGCCGGATATTGCCTGCAACTGGCCTCTCCAGAGCACAACGAGTACAACAAGATCAAATATGCGTTCCACCAGTTGATCCGGGACAAACACGTCGATCTGCCGCTCCTGAAGCAAGTCCGTACCATTGAATGGCTGAGCGACGACTGACTTCATCGCAGTGAGCCACCTCAGCTTCACTCGATCGAACAGTTGTCGGCATCGACGCCTTACAGCAGCCAAAGGATCAAAAGGATATCGTCATGAAGATTCTGACAAACGCTGCGATTGCAGCGACCGCAATTTCGGCCGTCGCGTTTGCCTCGCTCGCGGTCGACGCCGTGCTTGCGCAGACCAAGCCCGACCAGAGCATTGTCACCAAGCAGCAAACATCGGAGCTGAAGAACAGCAATGTCGTCACCCGATACGCCGACTGGAAGTATCAGGCGCTTTACGAGCGGGTGAAGAAAAGGGGAGTGCTGGAGGAAATCAGCGAGTTCCTGTCACCACTGAAATTGAAGCAAAAGCTCATCTTCGAGACCACCTCATGTGGCACGGTCAACGCGTTCTATGATCACGCCGACCAGACGGTGCACCTCTGCTACGAAATGTTGGATTGGATCGAAAACGTCGCAGCCGCCTCACCCGATAAACTCAAACAAACTCCAGACGCGCCTCAGCGGGGCCTGCTTCCGGGCGTGACCCGCGCAGAAGCGATCGTCGGCGCCATCGGTGGCGTCGCGTTGCACGAAACCGGTCATGCTGTCTTTGACATTCAGGAGATTCCGCGCCTCGGGCGCGAGGAAGATGCGGCCGACATGGTCGCCGGCTTCGTGATGTTGCAATTCGGCAGCGACGTCGCTCGCGTCATGATCAAGGGCATGTTCAACGTGACGTACAACTGGCAGGCCGAAAGCCCGAACATCAGCGTGGCCGCGCTCGCGGACACGCATAGCCTTGCCTTGCAGCGCGGCTTCGCGATCCTTTGTCTGGCCTATGGCAAGGAGCCGGAGACATTCAAGGACCTGGCGCAGGCTTGGCTGCCGCCCGCTCGTCAGCCGTCTTGCGCGCGGGAATACCGTCAGGCGGAAAACGCCTTCCGCAAGACCATCCTGCCGGATGTCGACCCGGTTCTGCTGAAGAAGGTGCAGCAGATGAAAATCCTGCGGCCGGACGACAGCAAATTGTAAGCCGGCAATTCACGCACACCGAGCAGGCTCGACAGCGGGGGCAGAACGCCACTGCTGTCGAGTTGCATTTAGGGCCAGTGCCAGGCGAGCAGCGCGGCCAATGTATCGGGCAATGGCACGACATCCTGCACAGCCTGCGTACTCAACGAGAGCGCGAGCGCGCCCGCGAGCGACACTACCGTGCCGGCGATGACGCTGCCGCCGAACACTTCGTGCTCCGGGTTGAGCAAGCGGCTGAAATAGAGCCGGAACAGGATCGACAGCCGGTTGATCGGCGACACCACCGTGACCGGCGCGACCGACATCGCCATGTAGAGGAACATCTGCGACAGGAAAACCAGGACGCCCGAGAGCGTGAACCACTTCGCAGATTCGCGATTGACCGCGAGCGCGTGACGCAACCGGCCGGGCCAGGCAGCACCAGCGCCATGACAGCCGTCGCCGCGATATAGGCGACGAGCCCGCCCGCAAAGCTTGCGCCGAGCCCTCGCTGCTCGAGCCCGACGCGCACCAGGATCGGGCTCAAGCCATAGCCGATCGCTGACAGCAGCGAGAACGTGATGCCCTCGGCGTATTTCGGCTCGAACGCAGCCGGGCGCTCGGCGTCGATCGCCGTGATCTTCTCGTCGGAGATCTTGCGCTCCGCCTTCGTCCGCCGCGCTCGCGCATGGTGACGCTCGGCCCGATCAGCACCAGGCCGATGCCGAGGAGCTTGAGCACCGTGAGCTCCTCGCCCAGAAGCCAGATCGCCAGCATCAGGGTGACGAGCAGGTTGAACTGCTGGACCGGCGCGACCAGGTTGGTGCCGATCGCGCGCGTAGCGCGGTAGTTGCAGTAGCGGCCCCACACGAAGTGCAGAATGCCGGCGAGCGCGAGCGCGACATAGCCCTGCGTCGAGAACGCGAGCACGTCGCCGAGCCGGCCGGTGAGCAGCGCGGCGAGAAAGAACAACGGCACGCCGATCGGCACCGTGATCGCCATCGCCTGCGCCACCGAGCCGGTCAGCACGCCGCGCCGCACGCTGGCATTGTTGAAAGCAAACGTCGCCGCCGAGCAGATGGCGAGAAGTCCCCCGAGCACGCCTTGTCGTCCTCCCAGATGTGTTTCTGGGACAGCTTGTAGCCCGCATTGAGCGCCAGCGAAATGCGGGAGCTGCCATGCAATCCGCGTCAATGTTCCCGGATTTCGCCGAAGCGCGTCGAAAGACCCGCGTGACCGCGCTTATGACTCAATCCGGGCTGCGGGCTCGGCTAGCGGGCTCCAAGATTGGCGCTCTTGGCCACCTCGGCCCACTTGGCCGTCTCGTTCTTGAGAAAGCTCGCGAGCTCCTCTGGCGAGCCGCCGATAAAGCGATAGCCGAGCGTGACGCCGCGCGCCTTGATGTCGGGCTGTGCCAGGATGCGCGCCACGTCGCGGTTGACCTTGGCGATCACCTCGCGCGGCGTGCCCTTGGGCGCGAAGAACGCAAACCAGGTGGCTTCCTCCTCCATCGCCACGCCCTGCTCCTTGAAGGTCGGCACGTCCGGCAGCGCTTCGCTGCGCGCTACGGCCCGACACCGCCAGCGCCCGCACCTTGCCGGCCTGCACGTTGCCGAGCGCGCCGCCCAGCGTCGCGAGCCACAGCGAGATACGCCCGGTCATGATGTCGGTCACCGCCTGCGACATGCCGGTCGGATAAGGGACGTGCTGCAGCTTGATGCCGGCGACCTGCGCGAACAGCACGCTCGCCAGATGCGCGCTCGAGCCCGGCCCGAGCGATGCGTAGTTGAGTTGATCGGGCCGCGCCCTGGCATCGGCGATCAGGTCCTGCACTGTGCGATAAGGCGCGCTCGGCGCCACCATCAGCACGTCCTGCGCGGTCGCGACCAGCATGATCGGCTCGAAATCGCGCACCGGATCGAAGCCCTGGTGCGGCGCGATGGTGACGTTGACGGCGAGCGTCTGCGCGCCGAGGTGCAGCGTGTAGCCGTCAGGCGCCGCCTGCGCGGCCGCCGCTGCTCCCAGATTGCCGCCGGCGCCGGGGCGGTTCTCGACCACGACGTTCTGGCCCCAGTCCTCGGAGAGCTTGCCGGCGAGAATTCGTCCGAGCGTATCGATGGACCCGCCGGCCGGAAACGCGATCACCAGGCGCACGGGCTTGTTGGGGTAGGACTGAGCACCGGCGGGCTGCGTCAAGGTCAGGGCGCTTGCCAAAATGGCAAATCCGCCGGCAAAGCGTGCGAGCATGCGTTCCTCCTGACTGCAGTCAGGGGAAGCCTATCTCATCCTTTGAATAATGTGAGCCGCGTTACTTCGCCGATCCGGTCGCGGCGACCCTGGTCTTGGTGTCGTCGTCCTTCGGCGCCTCCGACACAGCCTGGGCCCTTGTCTTGGCTTCCTTGATCCGCACCTGGCGCAGCGACCCGGCGACCTTGCGCCATTCGCCGCGCGACTGGATGTGGGCCGGATCATAACCTGGCATCGGCCGATAGAGCCCATACTTGGCACCGTGGGCATCAATCCAGCGCCAAACGTCCGACATCTCGGTGCCGTCGGCGGCCGCCATGTCAACCGCCTGACCATGACCATAGCCGCCGGTCCGACGGCTGCCGCCGTGCAGCGAATTGCCGCCGCTCGCCTTGATGCCGGAAGCGATGTGCTGACGATAGTCGTCGCGGAATGCGCTCAGGATCGCCCACGGCACGCCGGCTGCGTCCATGGCCTTGCCGGCGTGATAGAGTTGCTCGCGGAAATCGGCATCCATGCCGCTGATCACGTATTTCGGCAGCGACATGCCGACGCGCTTGGCGGCGGCTGGGTCCTTCCAGGTGAAATCACCGGAGCCATCCTTCTTGGACGGCAGTCGTTGATAGACCTCCCAGAGATATTGCGAGACCTCGTCCGTGAGCTCGATCGGGATCTCCTTGCCGGGGAGCTTGGGCTCGCCGACGTCGATCTGGCGCGCGTCGGCGCTCGCAAGCACAAAGCCCGAAGGCTGCGGACGCGCTGCTTCCTGCACGGGCGGGCGCGCGAAGCTGACGGTTCGCACCGTCTTGGTCAGGCTTCCAGTGACGAAATCCTCAACCGGGGTGATCTCGCCAAATTCAGTGTCGCCCCAGCGATCGGCAAAATTCATGCTCGGCTCGGACTGCCGGTAGGCAAGCGTCGTGTTGGGTGAGTCGCCGGGCTCATAGTCTTCCGGCAGACTTGGATTGCGGCTGACCGCGATCATCACCACCAGGGCAGTCACCATCGCCGAGAAGCAAGCCGCGCCCGCCTGCCGCATGGCGCCACGCGCGAAATTCGCCACGCGCGCCGAGAGCGTCGGGCGATAGAGCGAGCCGGGAGGCGCGCTCGTGAAAGCACGCGGATCTCGTCTGGCGTAGGCGGCCCTTACTGTCAAAACCCCGATTCCCCCGAAAACCCCAGTCCCCGACCAAGTCCCTGTCTTCCCATCACGGCCACACGCGTGTGCGCGCACGGCCGTAACGGTCGACGCCGCCACGCGCAGTGGCGACGTCGCCAGCGCGCGCTCGAACCCTAAACTTTCGGCGGGTGACTTCCCCCCACCCCGAAACAACGTCCCGATGATAGTCAGTCTCTGTGATGAATAAGGAAAAAAATTGACAGTGATACCGAAGCGACAGACGTGGTTGAGGCGGAGTATATCTAGAAATACCCCAGCACCTCTCCGGGCCAATACCTGTCTAATACTGGGACAAACGCCACCAGGTTGCGGTATCATGTGGTGTTGTCAGAATGAATTTCTTAACCATGGCGATTGGTATCGCCACAAATTCTCGCCGCTTAGCGGTTGCCTAGGACCTCTCTGCCGCCGCTCGGCCTTATTCCGGCTTGATGCCGGCGAGCTTGACGGCCGCGCTCCAGTGCACCGATTCCGACTTCAGGCCCTCCTGGATAGCCGCGCTGAGCTTGTTGACGATGTCGGCGGGCGTGCACGGCGCAAGCCTCGACAAGGATCATCCCCCGCATCGAGCTCGAGCAATTCAACATGGTGTTCCGGGCCGCGATCGCAGGTCTTGGCGTCGCGATCGTGCCGGCCTTCCTGGCGCGGCAGGACTTTACATCAGGCGCGCTGGTGCCCTTGTTCGATCCGCTCGCGAACGAGCGGCGCGGCGACTATCTCGCCTATCCCGACGATCGCGCGAGCTATCCGGCGGTGGTGCTGTTCCGCGACTCGCTGCTGGCGGCGTTTGAACGGGATGACTAAAGGAAAGGGATCGCGCCGATAACAGCGGCGTCAATGAGGTTTTTGGTACACACATGAGGCCTACGAATGAAGAAACAACAAGTCGTGATTGTCGGCGGCGGCCCGGTTGGCATGGCAATGGCCATCGAGCTCGCCCAACGCGGAATTACGAGCGCGATCGTCGAGCGGCGCACGCAGGAGCATCGCATCCCGAAGGGGCAGGGGCTCCAGCAGCGCACCATGGAGCATTTCTATTCCTGGGGTTTGCTTGAGAAGGTCCGCGCCGCCCGCGTGCTGCCACCCGACTTTTCCCTGAGCGGTGTGACGGCATACATGAACCTGAACACCGAATACTGGTACTCGCCGCCATTTCGCGAGGTGGTCGAACCAGTACTATTTCCAGACCAGCGAGCGGCGTCCCGCAATATCTGACCGAACGCGTGCTGCGCGACCGGATGGCGGAGTTTCCCGGCATCGAAAGCTGTGTGGGCTGGACCGTCGATTCCATCGAGCAGGACCAGGACTGCGTTCGCGTCGGCATGGTCGCACCGGACGGCACAGCGCGAGGTGCTCGAGGGGGACTATGCGATCGGTTGTGACGGCAGCCATTCGACCGTGCGGGAGCAAGTCGGCATCGCGCGGGGCGGGGAGAACTTCGACCAACTCATGGTGCTCGCGGTCATCCGCTCACCGGAGCTTGAAGCAGGCCTGAAGCGATTTCCGCCGCGTGCCACCTATCGGGCGATGGACCCGGCGCTGAAAGGCCATTGGCGATTCTTCGGGCGGGTCGACGCGGAGGATACATTCTTCTTTCATGCGCCGGTGCCGCCCGACACCACGAAGGACAACTACGACTTCCAGGGGCTCATGGAGAAGGCTGCGGGATTCAAGTTCAAATGCCAGCTCGACTATGTGGGCTTCTGGGACCTGCGCATTGCGGTCGCCGACAAATACAGGGTCGGGCGGGTATTCATCGCCGGAGATGCCGCGCACAGCCATCCGCCCTATGGCGGCTACGGCCTCAACAATGGTCTCGACGATGTTGCCAATCTCGGCTGGAAGCTTGCCGCGCGCCTGCACGGCTGGGGCAGCGACGCTTTGCTGGACACCTACACGGAAGAGCGGCAACCGATCTTCTGGGAAACCGCCAAGGACTTCATCCTCGCGCGCATTCAGGCCGACCGGGATTTTCTCGATCGCTACAGCCCGGAGCGCGACCGTGCGGAATTCGAACGCGCCTGGAAAGAATCCATGACCGCCACGCCAACGCGGGCGATGACCTACGCACCGCACTATGAAGGCTCGTCGAGCGTGTGGGGGCCTGCGGGGAGCGTGTGCAGCGCGAGCGGGACACATTCGTTCAAGGCCAGGGCCGGGCATCACCTGCCGCCGCAGGTTCTGTCGAGCGGACGGAATGTGTTCGAGGAGCTCGGACCAGATTTCACTTTGCTGGCATTCGGCGCGGACGATACGGCCGTCGCGGCATTCGAGGCGGCCGCAGCGTCGCTCGGCGTGCCGTTGAAAATTGTGCGCGACAGTCTGGCCGACGGGCGCAAAGCCTATGAGGCGCGCCTCATGCTGGTCCGCCCCGACCGCTACGTCGTCTGGGTCGGCAACGGTGCACCCGCCGACGCAGCCAGCGTGATCGCCAGGCTCGTCGGCCGCTGATCATTGGTCGCCCGTCAGGCACTCACGGCCCGGCCAGCGCCATGCCATTCAACGAACGTTCCGTCCGTGCCCCGCTTTGTTGGTACGTCGTACCAGGGGCGCAAACCTAATTGCCCGTGTGTTCCACAAGATTGTGGTGATCCGCTTGCGCGATCGGCCCCGCGAGTGAATCGGCTTTCGCGTCTTCCACGATGCGCACCTCCTCAAGGAACCACTCCACCGGCCGCCGGTAGATTTGCGCCAGCCTGGCCACGATCACCGCACTCACGCGATTGTAGCCAACTTCATACTTGCGCATCTGCTGATACGTGACACCGACCGCCTTGGCCGCCCGGTATTGTCGAATGTTGGCGGAGATCCGTGCAACGCGCAGACGCCGTCCGATCTCACGATCAATGAAGTCAGGTTTGTGTTTCATAGTGCACCCCAAAAAAAGCAAAGCGGAGCCACCGCGGCCCCGCCACTACTTCACGAAACAACGATGGTAATTTGCCGTTGCATGGGTTCACTGGATCGGGAACAGCCAGCTCAAGCGACCCTGGACGGAGTCGACGTGTGCGCGGCTGGTGCCGAAGCTGACCGGCCGACCGCTGCCGCCGGTATCATCGACGAACGAGATCGTGCTCGACGGGAATTCGTGGTGGCGATAGAGCACACCGAGGAGCACGTTCGGTGTCATCTTCCAGTCGAAGCCAGCCCCAACCACCCAGCCCAGCCGCGTGTCGCCCGTTGAGGACTGGAAGGTGTTGGTGCGGGTGCCATCGCCCGCCACACTGACCAGCTGCGTCAGGGTCAGGTTCCTTTCGAAGTGACCAACCGCGGCGCCGCCGGTGAAGTAGAACAGCCAGTTAGGCCCCATGAAGCCATTGGCAAAGCCGAACTTGCCACGGATGTCGGCGATCTGGTCGATCTTGCTGCTGACATCGACCGAGCGCGTGACGGTGGCGCGAACGGTCGTCTCACGCGGCAGCGGGATCGTGACGCTAGTTGGCTGCGCGGTGATGTTGACCGGCGCGACAGTCGCCGTTCCCGTCGCGGTCACCGGCGCACGGTTGCCGTCCCGGACAGGTGCCGTCACCGGAGCAACGGCTGCCGTGCCTGTGACAGATGCTGTCACCGGAGCAACGGCTGCCGTACCGTCGCCGGCGCAGTCTGACCAGGCACGTTGACGTTGCCTGAGATTGGAACCGGAATCGTTGGCACCGTGATGTGGACATCGTTGATGCTGTTCGGCAGCGGGATCGTGATCGGGATCGGACCTACAACGGTCGAGCCCGAAACGATTGTCCCGGTCACGGGTCCAACGGCTGCGGTACCGGTCACCGGCGCGCTCTGACCAGGTACGGCGGCGTGCCTGTCACCGACGCAATTTGTCCGGGCATGGCGACGGTCCCTGTCACCGGCGCAATCGGCCCTGGAACCGACACCGTAACCGGGCGATCTGACCCGGCACAGTGATCGTTTGGCCCGGAACCGTGATCGTTGTCGTCGGCACGATCCGGATGACGTCCTCCAAGTCGGTCGATGTCGCGCTTATCCCCTTTTTCATGCTGGTCCAGTCCCAGCTACCTTCGATGCCGATTACCCAGTTACCCCATTGCTTCTGTACGCCCGCGAAGCCGCCGCCGATGAAACCGTTCGACTTGAGACGGTTGCAGCCGTCGATCACGCAAAAGCCCATGTCGAAGTCAGGCTGAATCAGAACCGGCGAGCCGTTGAAAATCCGGTCGGCGCTGGTGCCGAACAAATTGTTGAGCGGCGTGACCGGCGTATTGAGGTTCTGACGTCCCCAGGCGCCACCAGCAGCAATGCCTGAGTAGACGCCCGACCAGTCCGGCGGCGGCGGCGGCGGCGGTGCCGCCTTTACCGGCATGTCCGCCGCGAACGCGGGGACCGCGACCGTAGCCAATAGAATTCCCAGAATTGCCCCATTTGCCCTGCGCATAAATTCGCTCCGCTAGCTAAAGGGAGACCACGCTTGATGCGCGCCCCAGTAGTAGCGGTACTTTTACGAAGTTGTCTGTTTGAGTTGGCCGCAGCCGACTACCGCAGTTGTGATTGATTCTACCTGTCGCGAAAATAGCCCAGTCAATAACTGTTTATTGTCTACCTGGATACCGCTGTTGATACTATAGTACCATAGATGAACGGTAAATAATTACCGACTTATCAAATAATAAATCATATAAATCAATTATTTGAAAAGTTATCCTCACGTGAATTGGTCAGGTTGCCTGTCATAAGATGGCATTCAATAAGGTGTACGATATTGACGAAGAAGAGCAAGGCCAGCGGCGTTCCGCGAATCAGTTTGAGACCACTTAAGGTCGAGTTGAAATACAACCTATGAGCGACAGCCAAAAATCGCTCGGACGCGCGCATGGGTTTGGCGCCAGCCTGGAATTGCCCATTGAAATCCGTGGAATAGGATCAAAACCCGCTCGAAGCTCTCTGGGGTCTGGCCCAAAACCGAGGCGCCGAGAGGTCGACGGCCTTGGCGACGCTCGGTAACGCCGCACCAAGACGCCTAGCCTGACCGCGTCACTTGACGCTTGATGTTTGGAAGTTGGTTTGGAGCGGGCGAAGGGATTCGAACCCTCGACCCCGACCTTGGCAAGGTCGTGCTCTACCCCTGAGCTACACCCGCATCCGTTGGGCAGCCGGCTAAGCAGCCGTCAGGAGCGAAGCTATGCCAAAAGGTGCCCCGCTTTGCAACTGGCGGCAGGACAAAGCACATAGCGAATGGCAAAATTGGAACGAGCCCGCTCGTCGACCCCGCAGGCCGGGCGCTTACTCGCCATTCGCCCCTGCCAAACACCTTCGCACCCCCATCCCCCTTCCCATGCCCGCCACCCCCGACGACCTGTTCGCCTTTCTCGACCGGCTCGGAATCCCGCATCCGACCGTGGCCCATGCGGCGCTGTTCACGGTCGAGGAATCACAGGCCTTGCGCGGTGAGATCCCGGGCGGCCACACCAAGAACCTGTTCCTGAAGGACAAGAAGGGCGCGCTCTACCTGGTGACTGCGCTCGAGGACGCCGCGATCGAGCTCAAGTCGCTGCACCGGCGGCTCGGCGCCTCGGGGCGCTTTTCGTTCGGCCCGGCCGAGCAGATGCGCGAGGTGCTCGGCATCGAGCCCGGCGCCGTCACGCCGTTCGCCGCCATGAACGACACGACCCGCCGGGTCACCGTGGTGCTCGACAAGGCGCTGATGGCGTATCCGGTCATCAACTGTCATCCGCTGCGTAATACGATGACCACCTCGATCGCCCGCGACGATCTTGTTAAGTTCCTGGAGGCCACCGGCCATCGGCCGCGGATCGAACCGGTGGCGGAGCCTCAGGCTTCGGCCCCGCCATGACGGGGCTGCATTGCAAACCCTGCATGCCGGCACTATTTGGTTGCAGACATTAGAAATTCGGCGCTTGCGGAGGAACCGCGGGCCTTCAGGGAAATAACGCAGGACACACCCATGTTGCAGCAGGCTCCGACAGCACCGGCGGCCACCGATGGCCTGATCAAGGACACCACGACCCAGGCGTTCGTGAAGGACGTGATCGAGGAATCGCGGCGTCAGCCGGTGCTGGTCGATTTCTGGGCCGACTGGTGCGGCCCCTGCAAGCAGCTCACCCCGATCCTGGAAAAGGTCGTCAAGGCCGCCAAGGGCAAGGTCAAGCTGGTCAAATTGAATACCGACAAGCACCCGGCGATCCCGGGGCAGCTCGGCATCCAGTCGCTTCCGACCGTGTTCGCCTTCGTCAACGGCCAGCCGGTCGACGGCTTCATGGGCAACCTGCCGGAAAGCCAGGTCGTGGCGTTCCTCGAGCGCGTCACCAAGGGCAAGATCGGCGGCGAGGAGAAGGACTTGCTGGCAGCCGCCGATGCGGCGCTCGCCAAAGGCGACGCCGCGAGCGCAGCCGAGCTCTACACTCAGGTGCTGGCGGAGGACGCCGGCAATGTGTCGGCGCTCGGTGGGCTGGCGCGCGCTTACGTCAAGACCGGCGCGATCGAGGAGGCCAAGCAGACGCTCGCGATGGTGCCGGAGGCCAAAGCAACCGACCCGGCGGTCGCGGCCGCGCGCGCGGAGCTCGACCTCATCGAGCAGGCGAAGTCGGTTGGCCCAATTGACGAGCTCGAGCGGAAGATCGTCTCGAACCCGCTCGATCATCAGGCGCGGTTCGATCTCGCGGTCGCACTCAACAGCAAGGACCGCCGCCAGGAGGCGGTCGACCACCTGATGGAGATCGTGCGGCGCGACCGCAAATGGAACGAGGACGGCGCGCGCAAGCAGCTGGTTCAGTTCTTTGATGCCTGGGGCGCGACCGACGAAGCGACCGTCAACGGACGCAAGCGGCTGTCGTCGATCCTGTTCGCCTAGAGAAGAGTAAGCGTTGTGTTCCATCGATCGCGTGGTCTGCGGTTGCGCAGTGGAGTGCGACGATGCCGATGAACCAGAGCTATCATCAGCCCAGCGACCTCCCCGAGGTGATCCCGGTGTTTCCGCTCCCCGGCGCGTTGTTGTTGCCGCGCGGGCAGATGCCGCTCAACATCTTCGAGCCGCGCTATCTCGTGATGGTGGATGATGCGCTGCGGCTGACGCATCGCCTGATCGGCATGATCCAGCCTGACACCGCGCACGGGGGCTCCGAGGCACGGCCGAATCTCTATCGGGTAGGCTGCGTCGGGCGCATCACCCAGCTCGCTGAATCGGGTGACGGGCGCTATCTGATCCAGCTCACCGGTATCGCACGCTTTCGCGTGCTCGAGGAGCTGCTGGAGGTCCCGGCGCCTTATCGGCAATGCCGGGTGAGCTACAACGACTTCATCGACGATTTCACGGCTCGAAAGGGCGAGGACGCAGTCGACCGGAAGCATCTCCTGCGGGCGCTACGCCAATTCCTCGAAGCCAACAACCTCAAGGCCGACTGGGATGGCATCGAGAACGCCCCCAACGAGGCGCTGGTCAACGCGCTCGCGATGATGTCGCCTTATGGGACGGCCGAGAAGCAGGCGCTGCTCGAGGCGCCCGACCTCAAGACCCGCGCCGACATGCTCATTGCGATGACCGAGATCGAGCTCGCCAAGAAGAACACCGGCGGCGAGACGCCGCTGCAGTAGCCCCCCGGCGTCGACTCAATCGGCCACATGCCGAGGGCCCGCCTTGCCGGCAGGGCGAGGCGGGAGCGCCACCGGGGGAGTCACTCAAAAGTCACACGATCTTCACCCTGATCGCGACCCTGCCTTGAAAAGACCAGCTTAACGCGCTATGTCAGCCGCGTTGACATTCAATGGCCGCTAGTTTTGCTGGCCTTTGCGGGTCGCGTGCGCGAATTCCACGTCCTGTTCGACGCCCTGGTTTTCGACCCGTCTCAGCACACCAACAACCGACAGCCCAGACCACGCGGGGTGTCTTTGAGAGATCCCGCGATTCGCGGCCGCGAGCAATAGCGCGCGCGGCCGGCATCGCCACATGAAAGAACAATCGTTTGACCCCTTTTGCTGACCTCGGGCTCGCTGAGCCCCTCACCCGCGCGCTGGCCGACGAAGGTTACGCCGCCCCCACTCCGATCCAATCCCAGACCATCCCTCAGGTCCTTGCGGCCCGCGACGTCCTTGGCATCGCCCAGACCGGCACCGGCAAGACCGCTGCCTTTGCGCTGCCGATCCTGCATCGGCTGGCCGAGACTCGCAGACGGCCACATCCGCGTACCTGCCGAGTGCTGGTGCTGAGCCCCACCCGTGAGCTCTCCGCCCAGATCGTCGATAGTTTCCAGGCCTACGGCCGCTACCTGCGACCGAGCGTGGCTCTCGCCATCGGAGGAGTGAACATCAAGCCGCAGATGCGCGCGCTCACCCCCGGCGTCGAGGTCCTGGTCGCCACCCCGGGCCGCCTCATGGACTTGATGCAGAACCGGGCAGTCGCGCTCGACCAGGTCGAGTACTTCGTCCTTGATGAAGCCGACCGCATGCTCGACATGGGCTTCATTCACGACATCCGGCGCATCGTCGGCAAGCTTCCGGCGGCGCGCCAGACCCTGTTCTTCTCGGCCACGATGCCGAAGGAGATCGCGGAGCTCGCGAACGCAATGCTGCGCGACCCAGTGCGCGTGGCGGTGACGCCTTCCGCCAGCACGGTGGAGCGGGTCGAGCAACGCCTCATTCACGTCGATCGCGGCGCCAAGGCCGAGCTGCTCGCCGAGGTGCTGCGCGCCGAGCCGATCGATCGCGTCCTCGTCTTCACTCGCACCAAGCACGGCGCCGACAAGGTGGTGCGGGCGTTGGCTAAATCCGGGCTCGACGCCGCCGCCATCCACGGCAACAAGTCGCAGGGCCAGCGCGAGCGCGTGCTCGCCGCCTTCCGCACCGGCTCGGTGCGCACGCTGATCGCGACCGACATCGCGGCGCGCGGCATCGATGTCGAAGGCATCAGCCACGTGGTCAACTACGACCTGCCCAATATTCCCGAGAGCTATGTGCACCGGATCGGCCGCACCGCCCGCGCGGGCGCTGATGGCATTGCGATCTCATTCTGCGACGCCGAGGAACGGCCGTTCCTGCGCGACATCGAAAAGCTGATCCGGATGTCGATCCCGGCGACCGATCGGCGGTCGCAACGCGACGGATCGCGCGCCGCAGCGGCAGGCGCCGCACAGCCAAGTCATGTTCCTCAGCAGCGCAAGGCGCCTCCGGGCCGGGCGCGCACGCAGCCGAACAACCATCGCCATCGCGATGGTGAGCAGCCGCAACAGCGCCGGGCGCAGCAGGCGCAACGTCCTCATGGCCCAAAGCATAATGGGCAGCAGAAGCCGTCGCGCGGCCAGCAGCAACCACGACAGAGCACGAGCAGCGACGGCAGCATCTCGTCCGTCGCGTTCCTGCAACACAAGCAGCGGCCGCAGAAGCAGCGTCCGCACGCACGCTCCGGCGGCGCCCGGGCGCCGCAGCAATCCCGACATTGACATCGACATCGACATCGACACCAGATCTGGAGAAGCTTATGGCGAAAGAAGAACTGCTGGAATTCGAAGGCGTCGTGACCGAGGTGCTGCCGGACGGAAATTATCGGGTCAAGCTCGACAACGAGCACGAAGTGCTCGCCTACATGTCCGGCAAGATGCGCAAATTCCGCATCCGCACCGGCGTGGGCGACAAGGTCGTGGTCGAGATGTCGCCCTACGATCTCGATCGCGGCCGCATCAATTTCCGTCATCGCGACACCAACCGCCCGCTCGGCGCGCCGCCTACTCGCCGGCAGCAGACCGTGCGCCGCCGATAGAGACCTCGCGTGACAGAGCCCGCCATGACCACCCCCGAGCGTCCTGCCAACAGCATCGATCCCAAGCTGCTCGAGATCCTGGTGTGCCCGCTGACCAAGGGGCAGCTTGAATATGACGCCGAGCATCAGGAGCTGATCTCGCGCTCCGCCAAGCTCGCCTATCCGATCCGGGATGGCATCCCGATCATGCTGCCCGAGGAAGCGCGCAAGCTGGATTGACGCGTCCGCTTGAGAACGACAAAAGTCGCGCCGCAAAGGCAGAAGGGGAGAGCGATGCTGAGGATCTGGGGGCGAAACACCTCGATCAATGTTCAGAAGGTGCTGTGGGCGATTGGCGAGCTCGGCATTGCGCATGAGCGCATCGATGTCGGGGGCTCGTTCGGCAAGAACTACGAGCCTGAATATCTGGCGAAGAATCCCAATGGCCTGGTGCCGACGCTCGAGGAAGAGGACGGCTTCATCCTCTGGGAATCCAATACGGTCGTGCGCTATCTTGCCGCCAAGTACGGCGCCGGCACGCTTGAGCCCTCTGATCTGAAGACCCGCGCGCGCGCAAGCAGCTGGATGGACTGGCAGCTCTCGGTGTGCGCGCCTGCGATCCACGGCCTGTTCTGGGGCCTGATCCGCACGCCGCCCGAGAAGCGCGACAACGCCCACATCGACGAGTTGCGCAAGAAGACGACGGCGGCGATGACGATCCTCAACGCGCAGCTCGGCCAGACCGCATTCGTGGCCGGCAACGCGTTCTCGATGGGCGACATCCCGGTCGGTTTGATCGCGTATCGGTATCGGCGGCTGGTGCCGGACTGGAGCGGGCTCGACAATCTCACTCGCTGGTATGACGGCCTCGAGCAGCGCGCCGCTTTCAAGCAGCACATCCTACCGGTGCCGTTCGTGTAGCGGTGCAACCTTGTAAGGCTTTCCGCCGCGCCGCGACCCGTACCGGCTATTCTCGCGCGAGCTGCGCGCGGCCAACACCGTCACCGTCCAAAACCTGATCGTCGTCCATCATGACGGTCACCTTGATGAGCCTGCCTGTGAACTCGAAGGGCGCTTGGTAATAAGAGACTGGTGAGCCGCGATCCCGCGCAATATCCAGGCCGGTCCACGAGATCAAGTTGTAAAAGCCGAGCCAGGATTTGGTACGACCTGCGGGCACTCGATCGATCAGCAATGTGAACTCGCTGAGGCGCAGATTCTCAGCCGTCGTCACTGGCGGCTCTCGCATAAGACGACGGACACGGACTCCGAGCCTGTGCTCCCCAGGCGATACCGGCACATCCGACCTGACGATCACGTGCTCCCCACCGATATTCATATCGTGCACGAGATGGCCGGACTGCAGGTAGAGGCTATAGCCGCTGGTCGCATCGCCATGGGCTATGAGCACCCCCTCCGACTCGGCGTCAGCATGGACGTACGCCTCGATCAGGTAGCTTCGGCTGCGCAGATCAGGTGCGACATCGTTGGGCAGGTGGCCCATTCCAGCATGGAAGACGTAGCGTTTGCGGGCGCCGTGAAAACGGCTGGCGTTCACGACGAAACGCTCACGAAAGCGGTCATCGAGCGGCAGGACCTTGTGCGTCTCGGCCTCTTCCCACCAGAGCTTGACCAGGGCGGCAAGCTTTTCCGGCTGCGTTGCGGCAAGATCGTTGGTCTCGGAGAAGTCCTCGTCGAGATGAAACAGTTCCCATTTATCCTGATCATAAGGAGTGCCGGAAGGGTGAAAGGCGACCGCCTTCCAACCTGCGTGCCAGAGTCCGCGGTGGCCGAACATCTCGAAGTACTGCGGCCGCGCTTTCGATGGAAACACTGGATCCTTGAGGCTCGGTGCAAAGCTCGTGCCCTCGATCGGCATCTGCCTCACACCGTTGATCTCAGCAGGCGCCTCGACTCCGATCACCTCCAGAAGCGTCGGCGTCAAATCGCAGGCGTGGGCGAACTGGTGGCGGAGCTGCCCGCAACCGCTGATCCGCTCCGGCCAGCAGACGACGAGCGGATCGCGAATACCGCCGCCATGCGTATTCTGTTTGTAGCGACGGAGTGGCGTGTTGGCCGCCATGGCCCAACCCAACGGGAAATTCGAGTGTGTCTTGGGACCTCCGATTTCATCGATACGCGCAAGCTTCTCGGCGAACGACTTATCCCTGAAGTTGCGAGGACCGTTAGAATTTACAAAACCGAGCGGGCCGCCTTCCTGGCTCGCGCCGTTGTCGGAGGTGACGATGGTGAGCGTGTTGGCGAGCGTTCCGGTCTGCTCAAGAAATTCTATGAGGCGGGCCAAGTGCCGATCGGCATGATCGAGCATGGCCGCATAGGCCGATTGCAGACGCGTAAAGAAGCGCTGCTCGTCAGCGCTGTGACTGAGCCAGGCTTGGACGCCGTCATTGCGCGGCGGCAGACGTGTGGACGTCGGCACGATCCCCGTGGCCTTCTGACGGGCAACGCGCCGATCGCGCTCAACGTCCCAACCGTCCTTGAAGACCGCATCGTAGCTCTTGATTATTTCGAACGGCGCTTGATGTGGTGCATGACACGCGCCCAGCGCGAGCCACAGCAACCAAGGCGTTTCCGGCTGCTCGGCCAGATGACCCGCAAGGAAACGGATCGACTGGTTCACAAGGTCAGCTGTCAGATGGTAGCCACTCTCGAAAGTCCCTGGTGCATCAATGCTTGAATTATCGAGCACGAGGTCGGGGCCATACTGGTCCGCTTCTGCATCCATGAATCCATAAAAGCGATCGAAGCCGCGCCCGAGTGGCCAGCCGTCGAACGGACCTGTTGTGCCGGCCTCAGTAAGCGGTGTGACGTGCCACTTGCCGACCATGTAACTACGGTAGGCATGCGGCTTCAGCATCTCGGCCAGTGTTCCGGCCTCCTTGGCGATCTTGCCGCGATAGCCGGGAAAGCCGCTGTCGAAGTTCGCAAGGCACCCGACTCCAACGGAGTGGTGATTGCGCCCTGTCAGCAGCGCCGCACGCGTCGTCGAGCACATGGCCGTGGTGTGGAAACCTGTGTAGCGCAATCCTTGCGCAGCCAGACGATCGATCGTTGGCGTCTTGATTGGCGACCCGTAGCACCCGAAATCAGAGAAGCCCACATCGTCGAACAGCACGACAAGGATATTGGGGGCTCCAAGTGGGGCCCTGGCCTGATGTGGCCACCAAGGCGTCGACTCCCGCACCGTCGTACGGACCTCGCCTTGAAACAACGGGATCGGATCGTCTGGCACAGCGCGTCTTCAAGTACAGGTGGACATCAGTTGGGCAGAGACGACTTGTGACGGTCGCACTCGATGGCAGGCCCCGCAAGGCCTGCCATCGCACTTGGAACGCACACCATCCTGTCTGCTGCAGGAGGAGTCACTCCGGCTTGATACCGGCGGCCTTGATGATGGGCCACCACTTCTCGGTCTCGGCTCTGTGGAAGGCCGCAAGCGCTTGCGGCGTCTGCCGCTCAGGCGGGAAAATCTCTTGCCCAATATCGGCGAGCCGCGAGCGCACCGCAGGGTCAGCCAAGGCCGCCATGATCGATGCATTCAGCTTTTCGATCACAGCTTTCGAAGTGTGTTTCGGCGCCCATATCGCCTGCCAGGCCTCCATGTAAAAGCCTGGCAAGCCGGCTTCGTCCACGGTGGGGATGTCCGGCGCAACTGCCAGGCGGTTCTTGGCTGTGACGGCATAGGCTCTGATCGTGCCGGCGCCCACATGGGGCAGCGAGTTCGATGCGATATCCATCATCACATCGACATGCCCGGCCACCAGGTCATTGATCGCCGCGCCGGCGGCACGATAGGGCACAAACCCCATGCGCGTGCCGGTTTCCCTTTGGAAGAAAACGGCCGCGAGATGCGATACGTTGCCCCGACCTCCCGTCCCCAGCGATGCCTTGTCGGGGTTCGCTTTGAGCCAAGCGATCAATTCCTGAAGATCGTTCGGCGGCATCGCCTTCTTGGCGACAATCAGCAACGGCACGGTTGTGGTCAGCGCGATCGGCTCGAAATCACTCAGTACCTTGTACTGCAAGGCCAGGAAGGCCGGGTTGATGACGTGCGTGTTCAGGCCACCCGAGATCAGCGTGTAGCCATCCGGCGCCGCTCGGGCGACCTGGCCTGTGCCGATGCTTCCCGCAGCGCCGGTCACATTTTCGACGATGACCGGTCGGCCGAGCGATGCCCGCATATGCTCAGACAGGATTCGGGCAGTCACGTCAAAGGCGCCGCCTGCGGTCAGCGGCACAACCACGGTGATGGGATGTGACGGGTAGACTTGGGCTCGCGCAGTGCCGAGGCTCGTCCAAGCCGCGGCCAATGCGGCCGCGATCAGCAACTTTCTCATGTGCCAGCTCCTTAAAACGCTCGGTTGAATGTACAAAACATCTGCGCGCGCTCGCGATCAGGAGCTTAGTGCGTGGCGGAGTTAGGGGAATTCCAAAAGAAGCTTAGGCGTGTTAGGTAAACTCCTTATGCCAAGGCTCGTTCAATGGGAACAACAGATCGGCCGCCGGCTGCGGCTGCGCGATCTGTTTGTGTTCTTCACAGTTCTGGAATACGGCAGCATGGCCAAGGCTGCCGCCAAGCTCGGTGTCTCGACCCCATCGATTTCAGAGGTGATCGCTAGCCTGGAGCATGCGCTCGGCGTGCGGCTACTGGATCGAACTCCCAAAGGGGTTGTTGCAACCTCATATGGCGAGGCCTTGTTGGCGCGCGGTCAAGCGGCGTTCGACGAATTGCGTCAGGGGATCAGAGACATCGAGTTCATTGCCGATCCCGATGCCGGCGAGTTGAGGATTGGATGCCCGGAGTTGGTTGCAGCAGGATTTCTTGTCTCGGTCCTGCAAAGATTTTCGAGAGAGCATCCACGTGTGAGGTTTCATGTCGTGCCGGTGTACCAACCGACAGTGGAGTTTCCGGAGCTTCACGAGCGCCAGATTGATCTGGCCTTCGCCCGATTGGCGAAAGACCCAGTGCGTGGTCGTCTCACCGAGGAGCTGAATGCTGAAGTGCTATTCAATGATCGATACGCTTTGGTCGTCGGCGCGAAGAGCAAGTGGGCACGGCGCAAGCTTGGACTTGCCGATCTTGTGAATGAGCCTTGGATCATGACGCCGCTCGACGCATTGGGCGATTCGTTCCTGGGAGGCGCGTTCAGAAGGCGCGGCCTGAAACTGCCAAGCCTTGTGATCACGACGTTCTCGGTTCATTTGCGCAACAATCTCGTCGGCAGCGGTCAATTCATCACGGCTCTCCCTCAATCAGTACTGCAAATCTATCGCAGCCTTCATGCGCTCAAGGAGCTCCCGATTGACTTGTCTGTTCAGTCCCCGGTGGCGATTGTGACGCTGAGAAATCGGACCTTGAGTCCTGTGGTGCACTTGTTCATCCAATGCGCCCGCGAGGTCGCGCAGGGTCTTCCCGGCCGCCAGCGCCCCCGCAAAATCTAGGAGTGCGCTCGGACCGGTGGCGCCATTTGCCAAACAGGCCTCAGCTACAACGCCTCGCCCTTCAACAACTTCGGTACATCGCCCGCAAGACCTGCCGCCTCGCGGATGAACATGCGCTTGAGCACCGGCAGGCGATCGACCACGCCGAGACCGAGGTCACGCACCGCCCGCAGCACCTCCGAGCGGTTGGAGAACAGCCGGTTGAGGCCGTCGGTCGCAACCCCCATCGCCATGGTGTCGAAGCGACGCCAGCGCTGATAGCGCTCGAGCACGGTCGCCGGATCGATGCCGAGCCGCGCGGCGTCGACGATCACCTCCGCGAGCGCCGCCACATCCTTGAGGCCCATGTTGAGCCCCTGCCCGGCAACCGGATGGATTACATGCGCCGCATCGCTCACGAGCGCGATGCGTTCGGCCACGAAGGTGCGCGCAACCGCAAAGCCAAGCGGAAACGCGAGCCGCGCGCCGACTGCGCTGATCTCGCCGAGCTGCAGCCCGAAGCGCCGCTCGAGCTCAGCATGAAACTCGGCATCGGGCAGCGCCACGATACGATCAGCTTCGGCGGTCGTGTCGGTCCATACAATCGATGAGCGCTTGCCCTTGAGCGGCAGGATCGCGAACGGCCCGCCGGGCAAGAAATGCTCCTCGGCGCGCCCGCCGTGATCGCGCTCATGCGCCACCGTTGTGACAATGCCGGACTGGCCATAGTCCCAGCCATGGGTGGCGATACCAGCGCGCTGCCGGATGCCGGAACGCGCGCCATCGGCCGCGACCAGAAGCCGGGCCGCGATGGTGCGCCCGTCCGCAAGCGCGACCAGAATATGCGAGCCCGCGTTGGTCTGGCCGGTCACGCCCTGCGCCACCAGCTCGACGCGATCGAGCTTGGCGCGCTCGACCAGCGCGGCAAGCAATGGAGTGTTCTCCACCATATGGGCAAAGGGCTGGCCGGGCTCGACCTCGCCGTCGAAGGTGAGGAACACCGGGCGCACCGCGTCACCGAGCCGGCTGTCGGTGATGTGCATGTCGACGATCGGCTGCGCCTCGCCCGCAACGATGTCCCAGACGCCGATGGTCTCGAACAGCCGACGCGCGGCCGCCACGATCGCCGAGGCGCGCGCATCATCGGCAGCCTGCCCGAACGCCGGGTCTGCCACTGTCACCCGATAGGTTGGACCAAGCGCCTGCTTGAGCGCGATTGCGAGTGCCAGACCCGCAAAGCTTCCGCCGCCGATCAGCACGTCGCAACGGTTTGCGCTCTCGGCCATTCGCCCCTCAACAGGAACCGGACTGATCGACAATATAGCTATTGTCAGCCGCCGCCAAAGTACGGCATCCACATGGGAGTATTGGCCAACCAGGTCGGACTGACATGGCCTCCGCGATCGAAGACCTGCTCACCATCCTGGACCTCGAGCCGCTCGAGGTGAACCTGTTCCGTGGCCGCAGCCCGCAGGTCGGCTGGCAGCGGGTGTTTGGCGGCCAGGTCATCGGCCAAGCGCTGGTCGCGGCCTGCCGCACCCTCGATGTGGCGAGCCGGCCGCCACACTCCATGCATGCCTACTTCCTGCTCGCCGGCGACCCCAAGGTGCCGATCATCTACAACGTCGAGCGCGTGCGCGACGGCAAAAGCTTTACCACCCGGCGCGTGACAGCGCTGCAGCATGGCCAGGTTATCTTCATCACGTCGGTGTCGTTTCATCGCGATGAAGCCGGCCTCTCGCACCAGGCCAAAATGCCCGACGTGCCCAAGCCTGAGGAGCTGCCCAGCGAAGCCGCGATCCGCGAGCGGGTGCTGCCCCTGATGCCCGATCCGGTGCGGCGCTACTACGAGCGCGAGCGACCGATCGAGCTGCGCCCGGTCGAGTACGACCGCTATCTGGGCAAGGCGCATCCCGACGGCCGCTTCCATGTCTGGATTCGAGCAACCGGCCCATTGCCTGACGAGCCCGCCATCCATCAATGCGTCCTTGCCTACGCATCCGACCTGACGCTGCTCGACGCCGCACTGATCCCGCACGGCCGCACCGTGTTCGAGAAGAGCATCATGGCGGCAAGCCTCGACCACGCACTCTGGCTGCACCGGCCGTTCCGCGCTGATGACTGGCTCCTTTATGCCCAGGACAGTCCCAACATGATGGGCTCGCGCGGCTTCTCCCGCGGGCTGATCTTCGCCCGCGACGGAACCCTGGTCGCTTCCGTGGCGCAGGAAGGGCTGGTGCGCGAGCGGCGCGCCGAGCCCGGCGAGCAGGGTTAGGTCAGATATATTGTCCTAATATGCCCAGCTCTTAGTCGAACAGATTATTTTTCAATCAACGAATCCGCTTAATTTTTGAACGCACTGCCGATATCGTGTGCGTCTGCCGCGCATGGCCCTGCCGGGTTGCGCCGGTGGTTTTTTGACCCGCGGCTCGATCAGGGGCCGCATACCGCGGGACGTTCCATGAAAATGATCATCGCCATTATCAAACCGTTCAAGCTCGAGGATGTTCGCGACGCGCTCACCTCGACTGGCATCCAGGGCATGACCGTCGCCGAGGTCAAAGGCTATGGCCGCCAGAAGGGCCACAAGGAAATCTATCGCGGCGCCGAGTACGCGGTGAACTTCCTGCCCAAGATCAGAGTCGACGTCGCGGTCGACGACAACCAGGTCGACAAGGTCGTCGAGGTGATCGCCAACGCGGCCAAGACCGGACAGATCGGCGACGGCAAGATCTTCGTCACCGGCATCGACAGCGCCGTGCGCATTCGCACCGGCGAGACCGACAGCGACGCGCTGTAGGCATCCAACGCCATCATTGCGCAGAGGGCAAACCGACGCCTTGGCGACAGGCGTCGCTCGACGGGGGACGACCATGACGACCAAAAGAGCCATCACCGCCATCTCTTTGCTGGGACTTGGTGCAACACCGGCGCTGGCCGAGGCGGCTCCGCCAGCGATCGATGCCGGCGATACTGCCTGGATGATCGCGGCGACCGGCTTGGTGCTGATGATGACGATCCCGGGCCTCGCGCTGTTCTATTGCGGCATGGTGCGCAAGAAGAACGTGCTCGCCACCATGGCGCAGAGCCTGTTGTGCACGGCGCTGTGTTCGATCCTCTGGGTCATCGTCGGCTACTCGCTCGCCTTCAACGGCGACGGTGCGCTGATCGGCAATCTCGACAAGCTGATGCTGCGAGGCATCGGGATGGATTCGGTCGCGCCGTCGACCAAGATTCCCGAGATGCTGTTCATGGCCTACCAGATGACGTTCGCGATCATCACGGTTGCGCTGGTGGCAGGATCGGTGGCGGACCGCATGCGCTTTTCGGCGTTCGTGTGGTTTGCGGCGCTCTGGCTTCTCTTCGTCTATGTGCCGATCGCGCACTGGGTCTGGGGTGGCGGCTGGCTCACGCCGGATGCGACCGCCATGAAGCCGGGCGTCCTCGATTTCGCGGGTGGCACCGTCGTCCACCTCAATGCCGGCGTCGCCGGCCTCGTCGCCGCCTACATCGTCGGCGAGCCGCCAGGGCTATGGCAGCGATAACTTCGCACCCTACGATCTCTCGCTCGCGGTGATCGGCACGGGTCTCCTTTGGGTCGGCTGGTTCGGCTTCAACGGCGGCTCGGCGCTCGGCGCCAATTCGCGGGCGGTCTTCGCCATCGTGGCCACGCATCTCGCAGCATCGATGGGAGCGCTGACCTGGATGGCCCTGGAGTGGTGGACGCGCGGCAAGCCCTCGGTGCTCGGCATGATCTCGGGCGCAGTCGCCGGCCTCGGGACCATCACGCCGGCGTCAGGTTTCGTCCTGCCATGGCAGGGCATCGTGATCGGGCTCGTCGCCGGCGCGATCTGCTTCTGGGCATGCACCAAGCTCAAGCAGAAGCTCGGCTACGACGACTCGCTCGACGTCTTCGGCGTCCATGGCATCGGCGGCATCACCGGCACCCTGCTGTGTGGTGTTTTCGCGGTCGCAGCCGTGGGAGAAACCGCGGGATTGCTGGAAGGCAATCCGAGCCAGCTGCTTTACCAGGTCTATGGCATCGTGGCGGTTGCGGCCTGGTCCGGCGTCGGCACCGTCATCCTGCTCAAGGTCATCGAGTTCATGGTGCCGCTGCGCGTCTCAAAACAGAGCGAGATCGAAGGTCTCGACGTCACCCAGCACGGCGAAGCGCTGCAGTAAAATTACCATTCTTGCAGCAGCGGGCGACACGGCATGCGCCTAAAGACTAGGCTGCGGCAGTTCTAGGACGTGCACTATTCGCGGGCAGAAGACTGAAAAGAATGCAGAGCGCGCCGCGAATACGAATGCTTATTCGCCATTAGAGAACGCGCCCGCTCGACGATAGTCGGCCGGCGTGCGCTGAGAGAATTGGGAACTATCTCGACCGCCAAACGCGCACCAACGCTTTGAATCAGAAATGCATTCCAGCGACGCGTGTCCTGCGCAGGACGGCGCCCGCGTGACGCTCCTTTCACATCGAGAGGACAGGTCTTCTGGTTAGGTCGCTATGCCCCCAGCGCAGTGCGGCAATATGGCACGCGCATTGCACACTTATTTGATTGGAGTTCAAAGCGTGCGCAGGGGGGAGACCGCCAAGGACTATTTTTTGCTCCGCATCAGGCGGGGACCAATCCAACGCCGTCCAGAACTCTGTGTGTAATCGTACAGTCGGAGGCGGAAATGAAAGTCATTGCAAGTGCAGTCTTCATGTCGGCCGCGCTGTTGGCTTCGGTCGGTAGCGCGTCAGCGACGTCCTATCTTCAAGCCTCGAGCACGGAAGAGCAACTCGCGTCGGACGCCAAGCCCAAGGTGGTCACGATGAACTCGACCGATGCGTCGAAGAACATCAAACAAGAGAAGGGCGTCATCAGGTTCAATGAAACTGGAGCCTTCTTCGTCATGGCGGCCGCGCAAGTCGGCGGCAAGGGCAAAGGATCGGTCCGGATGTGGATGCGCCTCAATGGCAAGGACATCGACAACTCCAACACCGAGCAGTTCATCAGCGACCCGACCTTCACGGCCGTCCTGGTCTGCCAGGGTGTAGCTGAAGTGAAGCGAGGAGACCGGATCGAGGTGGTCTTTTCGGGCACCGACCCGGGCATCGGGCTGGTCGTCAAAAAGCCAGCCGGCGAACCCGTCGTGCCGAGCGTGATCTTCTCGGGCTGGCGCATCGACTGAACCAGCGCGGTTGTTGCACGCGATCGTTTGCACGTGGTCGTTTGCGGACTCGGGGGCGCCCCGGTGGCGCTCCCGAACGGCGCGACCGCGATCTCGGAAACCACAAGTCGCTTGAAAGTCACGCGTCACTTGGAAATCACCATCACTGGAAGTCACCACGCGTGATCCATTTGGAATCTGGCACACGACTTGATTGGTTTGCATGGCGTTGCTGGCGGGGGTGGATCGTCGCGCGGCAAAAACTTTGGTGTCCGAACCTGCCACCCCAGGAACGGGCTTTAGCGGGGGGATCAACCCATGAAGATCATCATGGCTATCATCAAGCCGTTCAAACTTGACGAGGTGCGCGACGCCTTGACCGCGGCCGGAGTGCACGGAATGACCGTCTGCGAGGTCAAAGGATACGGGCGTCAGAAGGGCCACACCGAAATCTACCGCGGCGCCGAATACGCCGTCAGCTTCCTGCCCAAGGTCAAGATCGAAGTGGCAGTACCGACCGATCAGGTCAACAAAGTCATCGACGCTATCACAGGAGCCGCCAAGACCGGCCAGATCGGCGACGGAAAGATCTTCGTCTACAGCATCGACGGCGCCGTGCGCATCCGCACCGGCGAGACCGACGCCGCTGCTCTGTGATGCCCGCGCCTCACCGCTTTGGAAAGGAGTGACACCATGACCTTCAGGAAATTTGCGCGCGTGGCGCTCATAGCTCTCGCCGTTATTGCTGCGCTCGGCTTGATCCTGAGCTTCATCGATCAATCGCTTGCGCAAACGCCACCGGCGCCCACGCCTCCGGAACCGGAGCCGCCGACGCCGGCGTGTGACGCCAAGATGCTGATCAACTGCTCGCCCAACTCGGGCGACACCGCCTGGATGCTCACCTCCATGGCGCTGGTGCTGATGATGACGATCCCGGGTCTCGGGCTCTTCTACGGCGGCATGGTCCGCAAGAAGAACGTCGGCGACACCATCATGACCAGCTTCGCCATCACCTGTCTCATCAGCCTTCTCTGGCTGGTCTGCACCTACAGCTTGGCGTTCACGGCAGGATCGCCCTTTATCGGCGGCCTCGACCGCCTCTTCCTGCAAGGCATCGTGAGCGATATTGCCAAGGGCATGGGCAATCCCAGCCCGCTGGCGGCGACGATCCCCGAGACCGTCTACATCTGCTTCCAGCTGACCTTTGCGATCATCACTCCGGCGCTGATCGCCGGCGCCTTCGCCGAGCGCATGAAGTTCTCGGCAATGCTGTGGTTCGTCGGTTTGTGGGCGATCTTCGTCTATTCGCCGGTCGCGCACTGGGTCTGGGGACCGGACGGCTTCCTCAACGCCGCCAACCCGGACGGAATGTTCAAGGTGCTCGACTTCGCCGGCGGCACCGTCGTGCACATCAATTCGGGCGTCGCCGGGCTGATGTGCTGCATCATGCTCGGCAAACGCCAGGATTCCGGCCCGCCCCACAACATGGTGCTCACCTTCATCGGCGCTGCTCTGTTGTGGGTCGGCTGGTTCGGCTTCAATGCCGGCTCCGCCGTCACTGCCGGCTTGCAGGCCGGCATGGCCATGCTGGTGACACACATGGCGACCTCGGCGGCAGGCTTCACCTGGATGCTCGTGGAGTGGATGATGCGCGGCAAGCCGACAGTCATCGGCATCGCCACCGGCGCGGTGGCCGGTCTGGTCGCGATCACTCCTGCGTCGGGCTTCGTCGGCCCGCTCGGTTCGATTGCCATCGGCGCCGCTGCCGGCATCGTCTGCTACTGGGGCTGCACCGGCCTCAAGCACATGCTCGGCTACGATGACGCGCTCGATGCATTCGGGGTGCACGCGGTCGGCGGCATCGTGGGGGCGCTGCTCACCGGCGTGTTCGCGATCGAGCAGTACGGCGGCACCGCCGGCGTGCTCGAAGGCAATGTGGCGCAATTCTTCAATCAATGCATCGGCGTCGCCATCGTGTTTGTCTATGACGCGGTCGTGTCGCTGATCATCCTCACGGTCATCAAGGTGGTGATCGGGCTGCGCGTGACTCCAGAGATCGAACGCGAGGGCCTCGACATCGCGCTCCACGGCGAGACGGTCCAGTAAGATCACGGCTCAGCGAACGCGGTTAGGGTGGAGACCCGGCACCACCCTTGCCGTCGGGGGACCTTGGCGCAAGCCGGGGTCCCCCACTCTCATTTTTCTTTTTTTGATTTTTTTCTTGGCTCGTCGCAGCCCTAGAAAACGAAATCGCTGGTGTGCAGATCGACTCCATTCCCGAATGTCGCAAGCAGGGTAGCGTGAATCTCCTGCTGGCGATTGTACGGAACGCTCAGCTGATAGAGCTGATGATCGTCGGTATCGTAGAAGAGCAGGTCGTGGTCGAACCGCGCGCGGCTCGGGATCTCCGTCCCAGCGGCAAGCTCGCCATCTTGCCCGAACGGGCGTGAGCCGAACCCATCGCCCAGTACGATCTTATCGACACCCGACTGGAAGTCGGTGATGAGGTCGGGCCCATCGCCGTAGTTTAAGACGAAACGATCGGCACCGGCGCCGCCGGTGAGCACGTCGAGACCACGGCCGCCTTCGAGTGTGTCATCGCCGTCACCGCCGATGAGAGCATCAAGGCCGGCGCCGCCGACCAGAAGATCGTGCCCGGCGCCACCGTCAAGCACGACGCCGCTGTCATCGGCGATCAGCCCATCGTCAAAACGCGAGCCAACCACCTTGTTGATGCTGCTGAAGGTGTCGCCCTGGGCGTCACCGTACACACCCATGTTGGTCGCCAGGCTGACGTAGACTGCAGCACCCGACGATGCGTAGGTCGCAGTGTCAAAGCCGTCACCGCCGATGAGCCGGTCGGCACCGGACCCGCCTGCGAGAACATCGTTGCCGACGCCACCATCGAGGATGTCGTTGCCAAGACCGCCGGACAGGGAGTTGTTGCCGGTCTCGCCGAAGATCAGGTCATCTCCGCCGCCACCATAGACGGTGTCTGCACCACCGCCGCCGTGGACCTCATCCGCGTTTGTGCTGCCGTAAAGGGTGTCGTTTGCGTCGCTGCCCTCGATGAAGAGGCCGAAGGACGGGTCGAGGGTACCCGCGCTCAGCTTGGCCGCCAGGACCATTGCATCGCTCCTGTTTCGCACCCACTCCCAGTCTCCGCGCGATCCCTACTTGGACACCTCCTGTGCGGCTGTGACCGCTGTCACAACGCGGTCGTTTCCTGAGCTCGAGATGGGAGCCAAGGGCCCGCAGGCGCCCTTTTTGGCGTTGATTAAAAAATAATCAGACATGGCGTCTCTTTAGGCTGGCATTTCCCAGGGGCGCGACGGCCTGTCGCTGCTAGAACAAATATTATCATAAAATCAGTTACTTACGCCATGACGATCGAACTGGCACGAGGCTTGATTCGCAGGGTTGCGCGGTGCCTCGAGGAGCGCATGTGCTCGCACGAGGGTGCCGTGACCGCCTGGAACCTGCCTTCGAGCAGGACCGGGCCCAAGCGGGGATTGAACTCATGAAAATCGTCATGGCCATTATCAAGCCATTCAAGCTCGATGAGGTCCGCGACGCTCTGACTGCGATCGGCGTGCACGGGATGACCGTCACGGAGGTCAAGGGCTATGGGCGTCAGAAAGGCCACACTGAGATCTACCGCGGCGCCGAATACGCCGTGAGCTTCCTGCCCAAGATCAAGATCGAAGTGGCGGTCCCTTCCGACCAGGTCGACAAGACCGTCGACGCCATCACGTCTGCGGCCAAGACCGGCCAGATCGGCGACGGCAAAATCTTCATCCTCGGCCTCGACAACGCCGTGCGGATCCGCACCGGCGAAACCGACGCCGCCGCCCTCTGACCCCGCGCACCCCATAAGGAGCTTACACATGAAGTTGACGACACCTATTCGCGCGGGACTTGCTGCCGCTGTACTTGGCGGCGTCGCGTTCTTGACCGCCCACGGCGTCTCCGCCGAGGAAGCAGCGCCAGCGGCGCCGATGACCTTCAACAAAGGCGACAACGCCTGGATGCTGACATCGTCCGTGCTCGTTCTGCTGATGACGATCCCGGGCCTCGCCTTGTTCTATGGCGGCCTCGTTCGCTCCAAGAACATGCTCTCGGTGCTGATGCACGTGTTCTACACCGTCTGCATCGTGACCGTGATCTGGGTGATCTACGGCTACAGCCTCGCCTTCACAGGCGGCTCGTCCATCATCGGCGGCCTCGACAAGCTCTTCCTCAAGGGCGTCACCACCGACTCGCAGGCCGCGACCTTCTCGGTCGGGGTCACGATCCACGAGCTGATCTACATCTGCTTCCAGATGACGTTCGCGGCGATCACGCCAGCCCTGATCGTCGGCGCCTTTGCGGAGCGCATGAAGTTCTCCGCAGTCGCCTTGTTCATTCCGCTGTGGGTGACGCTCATCTACTTCCCGATCGCCCACATGGTCTGGTACTGGGCCGGCCCCGATGCAATCCAGGATGCCGCCAAGGTGCTCGCGGCCGCGACTGACGAAGCCGCGAAGAAAGTCGCGCAGGAGAAGCTTGACGCAGTGCTGGCTGATGCCGGGCAGGTCTTCATATGGGGCGCGATCGACTTCGCCGGCGGCACGGTGGTGCACATCAATGCCGGCATCGCGGGCCTGGTCGGCGCGCTGCTGGTCGGTCGGCGCACGGGCTACGGCAAGGAGCTGATGCCTCCCCACTCGCTGACCATGACGATGATCGGCGCCTCACTGCTGTGGGTCGGCTGGTTCGGCTTCAATGCCGGCTCCAACCTCGAAGCCAATGGCGGCGCCGCACTCGCGATGACCAACTCGTTCGTCGCCACCGCAGCAGCGGCGCTGTCGTGGATGTTCCTCGAATGGATGATCAAGGGCAAGCCGTCACTCCTCGGCGCGCTCTCGGGCTGCGTCGCGGGCCTGGTCGCGGTTACCCCGGCCGCCGGCTTCTCCGGCCCCATGGGCGCGATCGTGCTCGGCCTGGTCGTCGGCGCGGTGTGTCTGTTCTTCTGCACCGCGGTCAAGAACGCGCTCGGCTATGACGACGCGCTCGACGTGTTCGGCGTGCACTGCATCGGCGGCATCGTCGGCGCCATTGGCACCGGCATCCTGGTGAACCCGATGCTCGGCGGCGCCGGCATCATCGACTACACCGCGATCCCGCCGAAGGTCGCCGACTACGACTTCATGGTGCAGCTCATCTCGCAGTGCAAAGGCGTGGCGACCACGCTGGTGTGGTCGGGCGTCGGCTCGCTGATCATCTACAAGGTGGTCGACGTGCTGGTCGGACTGCGCGCGCCGGTCGAGAAGGAGCGCGAAGGCCTCGATATCACCGATCACGGCGAGCGGGCCTACACGATGTAAGGGACACGGTTAGGGCGGAGACCCGGCACCGCCCTTGCCGTCGAGGGGCCCTGGCGCAAGCCAGGGCCCCTCACTTTTGGTGCGAACGGATATGGCGGCAGGGACAACAACGTCCGCTGACTTGGCAGCTGACTTGGCAGCACCTGCCTCATTGCGCAGGAGGCGACTGAACCAATGCCCAGTCCAGACCCAAGCCGCCGGTTGCGATCACCGCTTCGGTCCGATTCGTCACCTTGATCGCCTTCAAGATGGCGGTGACGTGGTTCTTGACGGTTGGCAAGGCCAGATTCAGGTCGCGGCATATCGCCTTGTTGCTCTTGCCTTTCATCATCAGGCGTAAGACATCGGCTTGTCGGTCGGTCAGGCCAAGGTCGGCTGGCCGCACAGCCCTTGTACCGGAGGCGATGCACGCTAGCTTGGGGCCCGTAAGCGCACGCTGCTCGCGCGAGATGATCTCAGGCGGAATGTAGACGCCGCCAGCGAGGACCAGATTAAGCGCGCTCAGCATCACCTCCCGCAGCCCGGACTTCGGAATGAACCCAAGCGCGCCAAGATCAAACGCCCTGGCTACGCTATCCCGGTCTTGACGGGCCGATAGCACGACAACCGAAACCGTCGGGTGACGCTCACGCAGCTCGCCAAGCACCGAAAAGCCATCCCGATCGGGCAGGTTCAGCTCGAGCACAACAAGATGGATATCGGCGTTCTCCGAGAGCAGCTCCATTGCTTGGTGCCCAGTGGTTGCCTCCAATATGGTCGCGGTGCCCTTCAGGTTCTTGAGGCAGCCGCGGAGCGCTTCTCGAATCAAGAAGTGATCGTCGACCACAAGGATTTTCATGGAGCACGGTCCTTCGGCTTGACCGTGCTCCGATAGCCAGGGCCCAGCGCCTAATTTGGGGCTGTTGGCCTGAGTTGTTGCGAGCATGACCCTCTCCGTGACTTTGCTTGTTGGCAGCTCACGCTGCTTGGGTGATGCCAGCAGATTAAATCCCCTGTGTGCGGCCGAGTGTGAACTGGTTCACACTCAAAAAATTATTGATTCCTATTTAATTACATCGACTTAGATGGTGGACCGGCAATCTCACGGGCCCTCTCGATTGCCGGGACCCCCAGGAACCGTTATTTTCTATTAAAATGCGTGCGTGTGAATGTCCGAGCGAAAATGCCTCCGACCCCAACAGCCAGAGACAGTCCCTCGATTGGCGGAGCCACGGATAGAGCGTCACTGCTCCGCAATCATCCGCTGTTTTGCGAGCTGACGCCGCCAATTCTCGAGCGGATCAGCGCCTACATCAAAAGACGGTCGGTGCCCAAAGGGTCGACGATTTTTGAAAAGGGCGATGCCGGCGTCGGACTGATTGGAGTTGTCTCCGGCTCAGTCAAGATCAGCGTGAACTCTGCAGACGGCCGAGACATTGTGCTCAACATCATCCGCCCGGGCGAAGTCTTCGGAGAAATTGCATTGCTTGACGGCCGCGCACGCACGGCCAACGCCACCGCAATGTCCGATTGCGAGCTGATCGTGATCGAGCGACGCGAATTCATCCCCTTCCTGCGCAGCGAACCCGACGTGACGCTTAAATTAATGGAGATCCTCTGCTCGCGCCTGCGCAAGACGAGCGAGCAGGTCCAGGATGTGACATTCCTCAATTTGTCGACCCGTTTAGCAAAAACCTTGCTTCGACTGACCGCAAACACTGAGCCTTCAGCACCGAAGTTGGCGATTACTCAACGCGAGATCAGCCAAATTGTCGGCAGGTCTCGGGAGAGCACCAACAAGCAGTTGCGCGCTTGGGCGAAGCGCGGATGGATTCGGCTGGAACGAGGAAGCGTCACTGTATTGAAAGCTGAAAAGCTGGAGGAAATTGCAGCGACAAGCTCCGACCTCGACGTCTCGTGATGGCGGTTGCCGGAGCTAGTGGTCCGATTCTAACATTCGCATCCCTTCTCGGTGGGCTCTCTTGCGAATGTTAGAATTAAAGGGCCACTAGCAAATATAAGTTTCTAGTGGAGCTTTGGATTGACATTCGCTTCGCGAGCGCGCGGCTGGGTGGGTAGCGAATGTCAAATCCGCTCCACTGAGTCACGTTGACTCGTGCGACTCGCCGGCGCGGCGTCATGTCAGCGTCAATCGCCGCTGGCAGATGTTATGCTCGAACGGCGTGGAAGCGGTAGCCGAGCGAACGATATTCAGATGCAAAACTGACAAGGTTATTTGCCGGTAGCCCACGACCAATTCGGAGCAAGCAAATGGCCCCAGCTCTGGTCTCCAGGCGAGGCGCGCTCAAAGGCGCTGGAACGGCTGCTGCCGCCCTCGCATGGCCGGCGCGGGCGCAGACCCCGCAGCCGTCTCCCATCACGTCGGGCCTCATCGAGGCTGCGAGGAAGGAGGGAGGCCTGGCGTTCTATACTTCAGTGGACCTCGTCGTCGCCGAACGCCTGGCAAAGGCATTCGAGATGAGGTTTCCCGGGATTGCTGTGCGTGTTGATCGCACTGGTGCTGAACGTGTGTTCCAGCGGATCCAGCAGGAATACGACAGCCGTATCCATGCGGTTGACGTGGTGAGCACGGCGGACGCCGCCCACTGCGTCGTGTGGAAGCGCAGCGGCTGGCTCGCCCCTTATCTCCCGGAGGAAGTCGCTCTGCATTATCCGAAGGAGCACTACGATCCTGACGGCTTGTTCGTCACCACGCGCGTGTGGCTCTCTTCGATCGGCTACAACACCAATCTGGTGAAGGCCGAGGAAGCGCCGAGGAGCTTCGCCGACCTGCTGCAACCGAAATGGGCGGGCAGGATGATCAAAGCGCACCCCTCCTATAGCGGGACCGTCATGACCGCAACCTTTCAGATGGTGCGCGAGCTCGGCTGGGACTATCTCAATAAACTCGCCGGCCAGCGTATCATGCACGTGCAGTCGGCGACCGACACGCCGAAGAAAGTCGCGCTCGGCGAGCGCGCCGTGACGGTCGACTGCACCGACTACACTCTCATTCAGCTCAAGGAGCAGGGCCAGCCGGTCGAGATGGTCTATCCGACAGAGGGGACGCCACTGATCACCGGCCCGAGTGCGGTGTTCAATGCGGCACCCAATCCAAATGCTGCACGCCTGTTTCAGAACTGGCTGAGCTCGCGGGAGGCACAGCAGCTGCTCGTCGATTTTGCGCGGAACCATTCCGTCCACGCGCTCGCGAAGCCAAATCCCGGCGGCCGCCGGCTGAACGAGATCAAGGTCTTCAAGGATGACCCGGCCGGCGTCGAAGCAAGCGCAGACGGGATCAAGGAGCGCTATGCCAAGATCTTCGGAGTTCGAGCTCCCATCGGAAAGGTAGATCGGCGCGCTTGCCGGCGTCGGAATTGGCCCTATCCTTGCACGAGAGTGCTGACCTGTAGAGCTGGAGAAGATTTCATCCGATGCGCAAGCTGCTCGCACTCATTGCCACCATAGCCGCCGTCCTTGCTTCGGAATCGAGGCTTGCGGCGGGCGCGGACGGCTACCCGGTCCGGCCGGTGCAGCTGGTGGTTGGACTTGCGGCGGGAGGCGGCACCGATCTGGTCGCACGGTTGTTGGCTGACTGGATCAGTCAGGATCTCGGCCAGAAGGTTGTGGTTGAGAATCGCGCCGGCATGGGGGGAAATCTCGCGGCCCAGTCGGTCATCAATGCTGCGGCCGACGGCTATACCTTGTTGTTCGTCGGTCCCAACAACGCCATCGCACAGTCGCTCTATAAGAAACTGCCGTTTAACTTTTTGCGCGACACCGCGCCGGTTGCCGGAGTGATGCGACTGACCAACCTGATGGTGGTGCCGACATCGCTACCGGTCCGAAACGTGCAGGATTTCATCGACTACGCAAAGGCCCATCCCGGAAAGCTTTCGATGGGCTCGACCGGTCACGGGACGTCGGTGCATCTGTCCGGGGAGCTGTTCAAGGCGATGACCAAGATCGATATGGTTCACGTTCCTTATCGCGGCGCCTCCGTGGTCTATCCCGATCTCTTGAACGGCAATGTCCATGTACTGTTTGGCAATCTGACCAGCGCGATCGAGTTTGCCCGTTCGGGACGGCTGCGCGCGCTTGGCATCACGGCGGCGAAGCGCTGGAAGGAGCTTCCCGACATGCCGACGATCGCCGAAACCGTGCCGGGCTACGAGGCCGACGTTTGGTATGGGGTGGTCGCTCCGAAGGGCACCTCGGCTGACATCGTGGCTCGGCTCAACAAATCCATCAATGCCGCGCTTGCCGATCCGAAGCTTGTCGCACGCTTTGTGGAGGCCGGCGGCGAGCCGATGCCGATGAGCACCGGCGAGTTTGGCAAGATGTTGTCGGACGAGACCGAGAAGTGGCGCGGGGTGGTCGAGTTCGCCGGCATCTCGGTGGAGTAGCACCGCTTCACGTGCGGCTTAACTCTTGCGCAGCATGTTCATCGCCTGCGTCTTGCACAGCGCTTCGGTTCTCCGCTGCGAAACCGGCGTATCGGTGCACGGACCGGTGATAAGGTCGGCCGCCAACCCCATGTCCCGCAGCATCTGACTGGCACCGAACGCACCGAGCGGATCCGCTGCCGCAAGCACGATTTTGGTCGGCGTCCGGCGGGATTTGAGACGCTGAAGAAAAATTGGAATGTTGGCGGCAAGCATATCGCCACCGCACTCGATCAGAACCGCGTCAGCGGGCAGGGAGAGGCAGGTGTCGAGTGCCAGATCGAACACGCCGTCCATGTCATTGCGCTCGGAGGGATAGGTCGTGGGTAGCCCGAAATCGACGCAGTCGTATGCACGCGTGGCCCCGTAGTCACGATAGGCGGCGATCTCGGTGACCGCGGAGGTGCCGGTCGCCTTCAGCACGACAACGCTCGAATGTCCGGTTGCCAACAAGGTCCGCAGCATGGTGAGGCCTGCGGTCGTCTTGCCGACCTCCGCGGAGGTGCCGACGATCAGCAAGAGCGCCGCTCCGTGCTCGAGGGGATTCTCGACCTTCGGGACCGCAAATCGACGAAGCGTCAGGACTGCATCGTCCTCGTCAACAATTGCTCCGAGATATCGCACCTGGGTCAGAAAGCTCTTGGCCAGCGGCGTGCCGGTCGTCAACTCACCAACCACGCCGCTTTCAGCCAACATCCAGTACTCCCGACCTGGAACGAGACCGCCTTCGGGTACGCCGCCAACCAGGATACGGTTCGACTCCCGGCTTCCTGGTGTCGCCAGAAAGATTTCGTCGCCCACCAGCGCCATCGCGCGTCCGGTCGCAGCCTCAACGGTGGTCGTTTCCGAGTCCGACGTCAGCCTAAACGCGCAAACATGCCCCTCCAGGCCGGGGGCCTCCACATACCGCAACTTGTCGCTTCGCGGGATCCGCCGCAGCGTCGACGTCCGCTTGACGTTCGGATCCAAACTGCCCCCGCTCATGTCAACCGCTCGCTTCCATGACTTTCTGAAAGGCGTCTTAAGCGCTTTCCTTTGTCCTCATGCTCGCTGGCGAGCGCCGCTCGGATGCACGATCCGGCGTTTCGCCGCTTGGACCCTTAGTACTTCAGTATCAATCCCCGGACCTTCGGCCGAGTTGACCTCCGAAGGCAGATCAATAACTCTAGCACAAGTATGTTGCATCCAAAGATCGGTTGAAGTTCGGTTGAAATATGAGGGCGGCAGTTGCAGGCAGCGCATGCAACTGGTTCGACGGGGTCATGAGTTTGACTTCCGATGCCACCGTGGCCTTGAGTTGCTCGTTGTCGAAAACTGGAGGTCGGTGGCATGATATGCCCGCATTGCGGGGCCACTGTCGCAACTAGCAAGAAATTCTGCGGCGACTGTGGAGCGGCACTGCCCTGGCAGTGCGAGACCTGCGGCAGCAAGAACCCAGCCGACAAGCGTTTCTGTGGCGACTGTGGAGCCGCCCGCGCGATCGCACCCCGAACGCCGCAGCCCGCCGCGCCCGCGCCCGAGCGCCGGCTCTTGAGCGTCATGATGATCGACCTGGTCGGCTCGACGGCGCTCGGCCAGCGGCTTGATCCGGAAGACCTGCGCGAGACTATCGCCGCCTTCCATGCGCACGTCACCGGACTCCTGGGCAGCTTCGACGCCTTCGTGGCCCGTTACATGGGCGATGGCCTGCTGGTCTATTTCGGTTATCCGCAAGCCAACGAGACCGACGCCGAGCGGGCCGTCCGTGCCGGGCTCACCATCGCGGATGCAGTCGCCCGCCTCGATACCGTCGCGGGCCCACCCGGCACCCTCAAGGTGCGCATCGGTATCGACAGCGGCCTGGTCGTGGTTGGCGATCTCATCGGTTTCGGCTCGTCACTCGAGGCGGCGGTCGTGGGCGACACCCCCAACCTGGCGACCCGCCTTCAGTCGGCCGCAGACCCCAGCACGGTCGTCATCTCCGATGCCACGCACATGCTGGTTGGAAGCTTGTTCGAATGTCGAGAGCTTTCGCTGCCCAATCTGAAGGGGCGCCGCTCGGTCGAGCGCGCCTGGGTGGTGCTCGGGCAGGACTTCATCGACCGCCGCTACGAGGCGCTGCGCCGCGGCCAACTGTCGCTCGTCAACCGCACGGAGGAGCTTGAGGTCCTGCTGCGACGCTGGGAGCAGGCCAAGGCTGGAGAAGGACGCGTGCTCCATCTCACCGGCGAGCCCGGCATCGGCAAGTCGCGACTGATCGCGGCACTGGAGCAATACGTGGCGCCAGGGTCGAGTCTCAGTCTCAGGTTTCACTGCTCGCCCCATCATCTCGACACGCCGCTTTATCCCATCATCCGCCATGTCGAGCGCGCGGCCAAGTTCCAGCGCGGCGACACTGCGGACGAGAAGCTGGACAAGCTCGCAAGCGTGCTGCCACCCGGCGCTTCCGCAGAGGATAAGGCGCTGCTCGCCGACCTGCTGACCATACCGTCACCAGGGATGGATCTGCTCCAGGCCCTCACCCCTCACCGTCGGAAATCCATGACCTTCGCCGTGATCCTGCGGCAGATCGAGGCCCTGGCGCGTCAGCAGCCCACCTTGGCTGTCCTGGAGGACATCCACTGGGCGGATCCGACGACGCTCGAGCTCCTCGACCTTCTGATCGAGGCGATCAGGCCGCTTCGCGTGCTGCTCGTCATCACGGCGCGTCCCGAGGTGCGGCCGGCCTGGGCCGGGCGTCCGCACGTGACCGTCCAGATGCTCAGCGGCCTCGACGACCGCACCGCCGCAACCTTGGTGAAGCAGGTGGCCGGCGGGAGGGACCTGCCGCAGCGAATCATCGACCGGATCATCACTCACGCCGACAACGTGCCACTGTTCATCGAGGAGCTGACCAAGACGGTGCTTGAACGGCCGCTGCAAGCCAGCAACAGCGGCCATTCTTCCTCAATGGAGCAAATCTCGGTCGATATGGTTCCGACCTCACTGCATTCCTCGCTCATGGCGCGGCTCGATCGCCTATCCGCCGGCAAGGATGTCGCGCAGATCGGATCCGTCATTGGCCGAGAATTTTCATTCGAGATGGCAGAGGCGGTGTCACAACTTCCGGCCAACGAGCTCGAGCATGCACTCGCGGAGCTGGTGAAGTCGGATATTATCGTCGTGCGCGGCCAGCCGCCGCTTGCGACCTACACCTTCAAGCACGCGCTCGTGCAAGACGCCGCCTATGCGTCGATGCTGCGCAACCGGCGTCGCGCCATCCACAACCGCCTCGCCGAGGAGCTGGAAAAGAACACAGGCGGCGAAGCCGCGGAGCCCCAGCTGATCGCCTGGCATTTTGCAGAAGCCAGCGTCGCAACCAAGTCGATTGAGTACTACCAGAAGGCTGCCGATCTAACGACCGGCCGGTTTGCATTGGCCGAGATGGTTCACCATCTCCGCAATGGGCTTCGCCAGATTCCGGATCTTCCCGAATTCGAAGGAACGGCTGCGCCGTGAGCTTGCGCTCCAGTTGGCGCTGGGCCAGTCGCTGATCGACTATGAGGGCGCCGACTCCGATGGGGTCGGCGCAGCCTACCAACGCGCCCGAGAACTCTGCCTCGCTCTCGATGATATGGAATTGTTGCCGCGCGTTTATGACGGCCTAGTACTGAATTACCATTTCATTCACGCGCAGCCCGAGACCATGCGCCAATACACAAGTGAGATGGTGGCGGTGCACGAACGCACCCGCGATCCTCAGGCGCTGCTCATGACTCGGCGGGCGGGCTGCCTGGCTAACATGCTGCTCGGCCAGTTCGAGCCGGCGCGTGAGGAGATGCTGAAGATCCTTGAGATGTATCAGCCGGATCGGGATCGGCCGAGCATCGGCATGAGCACGCGCGATCCCAAGGTGTCGACCTGCACGTTTCTCGGGATCTGCCTCACAATTCTGGGCTATCCTGATTCAGGCGCCGCCATGAGCCTCTCGGGCGTGCAGCATGCCCAGGGTCTCAATCATCCGGTCAGCCTCAATCTCGGACTTCGACGCTCCTGCGTGCTGGCCATGCTGCAGCGTGATATCGGGAAACTGGTCGAATTCTCCGGCCAGCTGGTCGCGTTGCGCGAGTTCTACGAGACTTACAAGGGCAGCTGGGAGGGGACACTATTCAGTGACTGGGCGAAGCTGTGCGTGCGGTTTGACCCTATCATCTTCGATCGCGTGCAGGCCTTTCTCCACCACCTCGATGCGACCAGGAATTGGGCGTTTTTGCCGTTCTACATGGTCTCGGTGGCCGAGCTGAGCGGCGGATCGGGCGACACCGCGGCTGCTGTGATGCTGCTCGAGCGGGCGGCCGAACTCGCTAGCGCCACCGGCGCGCGCTGGTGCGAGCCGGAAATCATCCGTCTTAGGGCCCGGTTCACGACCCACGACGCCGACGAGGCCGCAACCATGCTCCAGTCAAGCCTGGCGCTGGCACGCGAGCAGGGCGCCAAGCTCTGGGAGCTGCGGGCAGCGGCCGATCTGGCGCAACTCTTGCGCGATCGCGGTGACCATGCCGGAGCAAGACAGTTGCTGAAGCCAGTCTGCGATTGGTTCAGCGAGGGAGAGGGAATGCCGGACCTGGTCGCTGCCCGGTCCCTGTTGGCCGAGCTCGGTCGTTGAGAATAGCCGGCAAGCCTCGGTTCAGGCTCGCCTCTGGGTGTGGCCTCGGTCCGTGAGCCGAGGATCATCCTTCAGTACTGTTGCCTGCGACCCCGGTTCCATTAATGTGGCTGATGGAGGCTGCGTGGGCTCGACCCACAGCAAACTGGGGCAAACGCATGAGCACGATTGCAGGAAAATTTAAGGTCACCAACGTACCGATCCCCAAAGAGGTCCTCGACGAGCTGGCGGAGAGGCTCAAACTTTCTGACAAAGCCCGCCAAAAGCTTCAGGGCGCTCTGATGGTCGAGAGGATCCTCGATGAGGAGTATACGGTCGAGGTCTATGACGGTGGTGAACGTAAGGAAATCCTAAAAACCAAACTCTGAGCAGATATCACCTGACCAGCGGTGGGCCATCTACAAGCACATTGGCTCGACTGTGGTGAGTGGGCTCGGTGCGAGCGCGAGTGGACGCGCGATTGCATGACACCGAGCCCAACAGCTTTGACTGTACATCCGCGCCGACATCGCGTTGAGATCCGCTGCGGCCGCAAATCACGGCGCGGGCATTTGTGCGAGCAGCCTCGCGACTTCTTTCTTCATATCCGCATTGTGGTTCAGCAGATCGTTGCGGGTCATCGCATAGGAGTGATTGCGGCTGACGCCAGCATCCTCGATTTCCTTTCCGGCTCCCAAGCCAACCCGCGCCGCACGCCGGAAGGCAACCTTAAAGGCCGTCTGTCCCGGCAGCTCTGCGAACGGAGAGTCTTTGCCGGCATGGATGAAATAGTTGCGCAGCCTGAAGTCCTCTCTCACGCCGGCGCCGCCCCCGCCTGTGGTCTCGTCGACGCCGAGGATCATGCCCCCGTGGTCCTGGAAACCGGCGGCGAACATCTCCGCCGCACTGTAGGTCAGTGCATTGGTCACGACGATGACCGGGCCTGGATAGATGCGGCCGGCGTCGTTGCTTTGCTCCTTTGCGGTGTATTCGAAACTGTCGGAGTAGGGCATGCTGTTCTGCAGCGCATGCTGGATTGAAGGTATCCAGGGCGTGAGTCCATTTGGGCCCAAGGTGCGAACGTCCTCGCGCGGGGGCGGAACCACTGGTGCGGGCAGCGAGCAGAAACGAAGTGTCTGCGGCGTCGCTACAAAGCGGAGTCGACCGGGCTCGATCGGCCCGCGCGCCAGGAACTGGATGATGCGCTCACTCGCCCTCGTTGAGCCACCGCCATTGTCGCGCACATCGACGATCAGTCCTCTGGTGTTGCCGACGAACCGCATGACCCGCGCCCTGATGTCCGCAACAAAATCGTCATCGGGCAGAGTGTCGAATGCAAACACTCGAATGTAACCGAAGGCGCCATTGCCATCGGGCGCCGGGACCCGCTCGTCCTGGGGTTGGTCGCAGAACGAATACGGCGTGTAGAGGAACTTGCGGAATTGCTGCAGCTGGCTGATCTCGGTGCACGGTCCCGAGTTGGTGCCGCAAAGGCCAGGATCCGGTTGCCTCGTCACCTGCCAGCTGACCGAGACATCACGCTGCTGGCCGTCGGCCAGATATTGAATCGAAACCGATTCCTCGGACGGCGGCGGTAGCATTCGGAGAGTGCGATAGGTGAGCCGCGCGAGACCAAGCGCGCGCTGGGCAGCCGAGTTGGCCCCTTGCGCGCCCAGGAGATCGGCCGCTTGCTCGACCGGAACTCCGCTCCAGAGCTTCACCTCCACGCCGGGACGGAACGTCGGATGCACGAAAGAGTCTACGACGCGCGATACGATGTATTTGCGCTGGCCATTTTCGGTGCACACCTCGACCTTGAACGGAAGCCATGCATGCGCGGAAGCATAAGGCTCCGGCAGCATATAGACCGTATGCATGTCGTGCAGGGATGCGAAGATCCTCATCAGTTCGCCATGGAACGGCCGATCAGTTGCCATTTGAGGCAGTTGCTGCTGCAGCCGCTGCAAGTCGGCCAACGGGTCTACTCCATACTTTGCGCGCTTGAGCGGAAGATGAGCGTAGATGTCCGTGAGAAGGTCGGCGGCTTGCTTGATGATCAATTTGCGGTCACCGTCAGACAAGCGTTGAGCATCCGCAACGGTGAGAAAATCTCGCAACGAGTTGGTAGGACAGGACGACTGGGCGGCGGCAGGCCTCGTCGCCACCATTGGGCCCAACGCAATGGCAGCGGACGTGGCACCGGTGAGCACAGAACGGCGTGTTATTTCGGTCATTGATTCCCTCCCTCTGGTTGAAATCTTTGCCGAGCAGGCACTCGGTCGCCGCTTCGGCGGACAATGGGCGTCGAGTCAGAGCTCTCAGGCGCAAAGCTTGACGCCGTAAAACGCAAAAGATCCCGTTTGAAATTAACGCTGAACTCAGTCGCAGTTATGAAGTGCTATTCGGCCAATCAGCAATTCATTTATGCGTGTTGGCCGTCGCAAACCGCTCGAACTAGTTGCCGGTCGTTAGCAACTTTCAATTGCCAAACATTTCACAGCCTTTCGAGTGTAATTCGGGCGGATCAGCCCCACAAGGTGCTCAAATTCGGTAGCGATCCGGCGATGGCCAAGCAGGTCGAGGCGCGCTCGCGGCTCCGTGAGGGAACCTACCGGGACGCCGGCATCGTCGGCCACCACAACAGTTAAACAGCCCTTAACCCGGCCGTACATATGGTAGGAGATAGTCTGGTGCGGCGGGGTGCGCCGCTTGTAGCTATGTACATGACAGTTGTAGACCGCGTATCGCCTCCCTCGCCTGCCCGCCCGGCCTCGAGCCGCTCGCCGTTCGTGCGGCTGCGCGAGCTTTTGGCCGACCTCCCTCCTGGCATGCCCGCAATCAGCCTCGCGGTCGGGGAGCCGCAGCACGCGGTGCCCTCGTTCGTTGGCCCGGTGCTCGCCGCCCATCTGGCCGAGTTCGGCCGCTATCCCATGAACAAGGGGCTCGACGAGTTCTGCGCCGCCGCCGCCCAATGGCTCGGCCGCCGCTTCAAGCTGCCGCGGCCGATCGATCCCGCGAGCGAGGTGCTCGTCCTCAACGGCTCGCGCGAGGGCCTCTTTCTCGGCGCGCTCGCGGCCGAGCGCTGGGCCAGTGGCCGAGCGGGCCGGCCCGCGATCTTGATGCCCAATCCGTTCTACGGCGCCTATGAGGCTGGCGCGATCGGCGCCAACTGCGAGCCGGTCTATCTGCCGGCGACCGCCAAGACCGGCTTTCTGCCCGACCTCGATGCGCTGTCCGAGGGGCTTTTGGCGCGCACGGTTGCGTTCTATCTCGCCTCGCCCGCGAACCCGCAGGGGTCAGTGGCCGACCCCGCCTATTTTGCGCGCCTCGTGGCGCTGGCCCGCCACCACGGCTTCGTCCTGTTCAGCGACGAGTGCTATTCGGAGATCTATACCCAGCGGCCGCCCGCGAGTGCGCTCGAACAGGCGGGGCCGGATTTCCAGAACGTCGTCGTCTTCCAGTCGCTGTCGAAGCGCTCGAACCTGCCGGGTCTGCGCGTGGGCTTCGTGGCAGGCGACCGCAACTTCCTCAGCGCCTTCCTTGAGCTGCGCAATGTCTCCTCGCCGCAGGTGCCGCTGCCGGCGCAGCGGGTGGCGATCGCCGCCTATGCGGACGAGGCCCATGTCGAGGAGAACCAGAGGCTCTACAAGCTGAAGTTCGACCTCGCCGACCAGATTCTCGGCGGCCGTTATGGCTATCGCCGGCCGGCCGGCGGCTTCCTGCTGTGGCTCGATGTCTCGCAGCATGGCGGCGACGAGGCGGTCACGCTGCGGCTGTGGCGCGAAGCCGGGCTGCGCGTAGTGCCGGGCCGCTATCTCGCGCGCGAGCAGGCCGACGGCAGCAATCCAGGTGCAGGCTATATCCGCGTCGCGCTGGTGCAGGACCAGGAGACGACCGCGGAAGCGCTGCATCGACTGGTTGGTGTACTGGGCTGAGGAATTGCATGTCGGCCATTGACCGTACCCTTGAGAGCCTGACCTTCCTCACCGAGGAGGCGCGCGACGCATTGCGCAGGCGCCTGCACGAGCTCGGCGGTCTGGCGCTGATCCTGCTCGCGCTGATGCTCGCGATCGCGCTCGCGACCTGGTCGGTGCGCGATCCTTCGCTCAGCCACGCCACGACCGCGCCGGTGCGCAACCTTCTCGGTGTCGCCGGCTCGACCGTGGCCGATCTGTCGATGCAGATCTTCGGCCTCGCCGCGCTCGCGCTCATACTCCCGATCGGGCTCTGGGGCTGGCGGCTGACGAGCCATCGCCCGCTTGTGCGCGAGCGCATCAGGCTTGCGATCTGGGTTCTCGCCATCGCGCTCGTGGCCGCATTCGCAGCGTGCCTGCCACGGCCTGCATCCTGGCCGTTGCCGGTCGGTCTCGGCGGCGTGGTGGGCGACGCCGTGCTGCGCGGCGCGGCCTGGCTGATGGGCGGCTCGCTCGGCAGCTTCGCCTATGTGGTGATTGGCGCGACGACGGGCGTGCTCGGGCTAGCCGCGCTTGCGATCACATGCGGGTTCGGTCTGCAGGGCACTGCCGACGAGCTCGACGCGGAGGAACCCGAGGAGGACGAGCAGCACGAGACCGCTGAAAACGAGGAGAAGGAAAGCCGCGCCGCCATCTCGCTCGGCTTCCTGGTGCACGGCTTCCTTAGCCTGAAAGCGCGGCTTGCACGCCTGTTCAGCCGCAGTGACGGCGATACCAGCCGGCGCGTCGCGCTCACCGGGCGTACCGAGCCGAGCTTCCGCGGCGATGGATCGAGCCACGAGGAAGAGTTGGACAAGGAGGAAGAGGAGGAAGAACAGCCCGAGCCGCCGAAGAAGAAGGCCAAGCCTTCGCGCCGGGGAGGCGGCGGCTATGTGCTGCCAGCGCTCGATCTCCTGACGGCCGCTCGCTCGAATGGCCGCCCGCAGGTCAGCGCCGAGACGTTGCAGAATAATTCGGCGGCGCTCGAAGGCGTGCTCGGTGATTTCGGCGTGCGCGGCGAGATCATCAACGCGCGGCCTGGACCGGTGGTGACGCTCTATGAGCTCGAGCCCGCGCCCGGCATCAAGTCCTCCCGCGTGATCGCGCTAGCCGACGACATCGCCCGTTCGATGAGCGCACTCTCCGCCCGTGTCGCCGTCGTCCCGGGCCGCAATGCCATCGGCATTGAGCTGCCCAATCCGCATCGCGAGAAGGTGATGCTGCGCGAGCTGCTCGCCGCCGACGCCTCCAACAGCTCGACTGCCAAGCTGCCGCTCTGTTTGGGCAAGACCATCGGGGGCGAGCCGGTCATCGTCGACCTTGCCCGCATGCCGCACCTCTTGATCGCCGGCACCACCGGCTCCGGCAAGTCGGTCGCGATCAACACCATGATTTTGAGCCTGCTCTATACGCTCAAGCCGGAGCAGTGCCGGCTGATCATGGTCGATCCCAAGATGCTGGAGCTTTCGGTCTACGACAACATTCCACATCTCCTCACGCCTGTGGTGACGGATCCCAAGAAGGCGGTGGTCGCGCTCAAGTGGGCGGTGCGCGAGATGGAGGAGCGCTACAAGAAGATGTCGAAGCTCGGCGTGCGCAACATCGACGGCTACAACACTCGCATCGCCGAGGCGGTCTCGAAGGGCGAGAAACTGACCCGCACCGTTCACACCGGCTACGACAAGGAGAGCGGCGACGCCATCTACGAGGAAGAGGAGCTCGATCTCGAGCCGCTGCCTTACGTGGTGGTCATCGTCGACGAGATGGCCGACCTGATGATGGTGGCCGGCAAGGACATCGAAGGCGCCGTGCAGCGGCTGGCCCAGATGGCGCGCGCGGCCGGCCTGCATGTGATCCTGGCAACGCAGCGGCCGTCGGTCGACGTCATCACCGGCACCATCAAGGCCAATTTCCCGACCCGCATCTCGTTCCAGGTCACCTCCAAGATCGACAGCCGCACCATCCTGGGCGAGCAGGGCGCCGAGCAGCTGCTTGGCCAGGGCGACATGCTCTACATGCAGGGCGGCGGCCGCATCAGCCGTGTGCACGGCCCGTTCGTCTCCGACGACGAGGTCGAGAAGGTGGTGCGTCACCTCAAGTCGCAGGGCGCGCCGCAATACCTCGAGGCGGTCACCACCCCCGACGAGCCCGAGCTCGACGAGGACGGCAATCCGGTGTTCGACGCGACCGGCATGGGCCAGGCTGGCGATCCCGCAGACCTCTACCAGCAGGCCGTCCAAATCGTCTTGCGCGATCGCAAGGCCTCCACCAGCTATATCCAGCGCCGGCTGCAGATCGGCTATAATCGCGCCGCCTCGTTGATGGAGCGGATGGAGCAGGAAGGGGTGGTGGGCCAGTCCAATCACGCCGGTAAGCGCGAAATCCTGATCGGCGGCGAGAACGAATAGCAGTCTTGAGGAATAACGCGTTGCCGGTTCGTGGTGAATTGGGTTCAACCGGGCCGCGATGTCGCCACACGAGGCGGCTAGCAAACAGGCTCGCGAATTGAGATTGAGGCGGAAAGCGGAGCGTCACATGGCTGGCAAGTGCCAAGCAGCTTCGAGTGCAGCAGCTTGGATTGCAATCGCGATGGCGGGACAAATGGTTGCAGCCTCCGTGGCGGCGGCCCAATCGGTTCCGCTGCCGCCACCTGCGCCGCTGCCCAAAACGGGCGCGGCACCTCAACCACCAGGCGCGATCCCCAACAACGCCAAAGGGCCGAGCACACCGGCACAAGGGGGCAGTCAGAAGGCGCAGAGCGACGAGCAGCAAGCGCAGAGCAGCAGTCCGCTGCAGCAGCTGCAGCAATGGCTGCCGCCGATCTTCGGCGGCGGAGACGAGAAGAAAGAACAACAACAACAACCTGAGAAACAGGCCCCGCAGCAACAGGCGCGGCCGGCTTCGAATCTCGAGCCCAAGCAGCGCGCACTGGTCGACAGGGTCAGCGCTTATCTGACGCGTGTGCAGGTGATGTCGGGCGACTTCGCCCAGATCGGTCCGGATGGACGGCGGTCGCAGGGCCAATTCTATGTCCAGAAGCCCGGCAAGATCCGCTTCGATTACGATTTACCGAGCCGCATCGATATCGTCGCGGACGGCTCCTCGGTCGTGGTGCGCGACCGCAAGCTCGCCACCCAGGATGTGTATCCGCTGTCGCAGACGCCGCTCCGGTTCCTCCTGGCCGATCGCATCGATCTGCTGAAGGACGCCACCGTCACCGCGGTGTCCGCCGATGACACCTACGTGACAGTCCTCGTCGAGGAGAAGCACGCGGTGATCGGCACCAGCAAGCTGATGATGATGTTCGGCGCCAAGGATTTCCAGCTCAAGCAATGGATCGTGACCGACCCGCAGGGCTACGACACCACGGTCGCGCTCTCCAATCTTGATACGGCCAAGCGGCCGGATCCGGACATGTTCAAGATCGATTACACGCAATATCCAAACTAGGCGAATAGCGAAAGACCGAGCGCCCCTACCCTTTTCGCGACTCGCCATTCGCTACTCGCTCATTCTGCATGCGTCTCACCGTCACCACCTGGAACATCAACTCGGTGCGCTTGCGCATCGATCTGGTCGCGAAGTTCATCAAGGCGGTGCGTCCGGACATCCTGTGCCTGCAGGAAACGAAGTGCCCGGACGACTGCTTTCCGCACAAGCGATTGCGCCGTCTCGGCTACATCCACGCCGCGATCAACGGGCAGAAGGGCTATCACGGGGTCGCGGTGCTCTCGCGGCTGCCGTTCGAGCGCTTCGATGTGCACGCCTTCTGCGACAAGAGCGATTGCCGCCACATCTCGGCGGTGTTCGGCGAGCGTGCCGGCCTGCGCGATCCGGTGACGGTGCACAATTTCTATGTGCCGGCAGGCGGTGACATTCCCGACCCTCGTCTCAATCCGAAGTTCGCCCATAAGCTCGCGTTCCTCGACGAGATGCGCGACCACAAGGCGCTGCAGCCGGCGGGGGGCGAGCGCGCGATTTTGGTGGGCGATCTCAACGTGGCACCGCTCGAGCATGATGTCTGGAGCCACAAGCAGATGCTGCGCGTCGTCTCCCACACACCGATCGAATGCGACAAGCTCACCGCGGTTGCGCAGGCCGGCCGCTGGGTCGATTCCATGCGCGTGCTCACGCCGGAGCCGACCAAGCTCTATACGTGGTGGAGCTACCGCTCGCCCGACTGGGCTACGGCCGACAAGGGCCGCAGGCTCGACCACATCTGGGCCTCGCCCGCGCTCGGCGATCGCGTGTCCGACATCGCCATCGCGCGGCAGTATCGCGGCGCCGAGCGCCCGTCCGACCACGTGCCGGTGACTGCGACGCTGGAGGTATGAGATCAGCCGTAGCCTCTCGACTTGTCGTGCCCGCGCATAGCGCGTCCTAAAGGGCGTGAACGCGCGTCTTCGACGCGCTATGCCCGGCCGTGACAGTGGAGAGGCCGTACGCCTATCTCACCCGCGCGCGCTCGGATCGATCACGGCGCGGAGGCGTTGCATGTCGCGCTCGGACTCATCGGTGCGTTTGGCGAGAATCTCGCGCAGGCGAACCGCCGCATCTGGATAGCCCTCGAGCATCTTGAGAAACAGCGGGCGCGGAATGCAGAGCACGGTAGAGGGCTCTAGCGCGGTCGCGGTCACCGGTCGCGTCGTCTCGGTGAACAAGGCAAGCTCGCCGAGCAGCGTGCCGACGCCGACCTTGATGCTCTTCGCGGTGTCGCCGCCGCGCGGCGAGAGCCGGAACGAGCCCTCCTGGACCACGTAGCCGCCATCGGCATCATCGCCGACCGCGAACAACGTCTCGCCACTGTGCACATAGCGGCTCTCGGCGCCGATCGCCAAAATACGGAGCGCGCCCCGCCCCAGCATGCTCAGGGTCGGGACCTTCTCGAAGAAATTGATGTCGTCCTCAATCGCCATGTATCGACGAAATCAAGGCACCAGCTTGTAGCCACCTGTCTCGGTCACCAGGATCGTGGGCGTGGTGGCATCGCGCTCGACCTTCTGCCGCAACCGATAGATGTGAGTCTCCAGTGTATGGGTGGTCACGCCCGAATTGTAGCCCCACACTTCCTGTAACAGCGTCTCTCGCGTCACCGGCTTCTGACCGGCCCGGTAGAGAAAACGCAGGATCGCTGTCTCCTTCTCGGTCAGACGAACCTTGTTCCCTTTGGCGTTGAGCAGCAGCTTGGAGCTCGGCCGGAACGTAAAAGGCCCGATGGTGAAGACAGCATCCTCGCTCGCTTCGTGTTGGCGGAGCTGGGCGCGGATACGCGCCAGCAGCACCGCAAACCGGAACGGCTTGGTCACATAGTCATTCGCACCCGATTCAAGCCCGAGAATTGTGTCGGAATCGGTATCATGACCCGTCAGCAGCAGGATCGGCGCCTTGAAGCCTCCCTTGCGGAGCATCCGAACGGCCTCGCGCCCGTCGATATCGGGCAGGCCCACGTCCATGATCACGAGATCAATCTGGCCGCCTTTGGCGGCCTGCACACCCTTGGTGCCGTTCTCGGCGGCGACCGCCTCGAACTCTTCGTGCAACGCAAGCTGTTCGACCAGCGCGTCGCGCAGTTCGGCATCATCTTCAACGATAAGGATCCTGCGAACGTTAGTCATCGAGGGCTCTGGGACTGTGGTTCAGTGTCCGACTTTCGCAACCTTGACGAGGGTCGGCGGCGCGATGGTCGGAGGTCCTAGCAAGACACGGGCAAATCCATGATTCCTATGTGGTTCTGACCTGCAACCATACGCAATGGCTGCAAAACCGGCTAGGACTATCCCCCCAACATTCAACGCCGGGCAGGCGTTGCGGGAAGTAGAACATTCGCGGCCAAAAGAGCAAGCGGCAGTTGGCGGGCGCTTATACCTCGACTGCGGCCATGTAAGAACCGCCAAGCGTGGGGGAAGCCTATGCACAGCATGGCCTTATCTCTTCTCAAAGTTGCTACCAGGCCAGGTATACGCAGCCGCGGGGTGCTGATCGCAGGGCGCCTGGCCATCCCGGTGGTCCTCGGCCGAACTGGTATTCGCGCCAACAAGCGCGAAGGTGACGGGGCCACGCCACAGGGCCAGTTCCGCCTGCGGCGGCTGTGGTGGCGCGCCGACCGAAGCCCGAGGCCACCAACCTTGCTGCCGACAGTCCGCATCGACCGCCGGGTAGCCTGGTGCGAAGACCCCGGCGACCGCCGCTATAACCGGCCATTCCGGCGATCGGCCAATGAACCAGGCGACCGCCTCTGGCGCGACGACCAGCTGTACGACGTCATCATCGAGATCGATCACAATACCCGGCCCCGGGTCGCCCTCCGGGGTAGCGCCGTGTTCCTGCACCTGGCTCGGCCAGACCGCTCTCCGACCGCGGGATGCGTCGCATTCGCGGCTCGCGACCTGCGCCGGTTGCTTGCGCGGCTTGGGCCCAAGACGCGAATCTTGATTCAGATTTAGATTCTCCCGCCCGATCAGCTTCGGCCACCGAAAATCGCGGTTCCGACCCGTACGTGCGAGGCTCCGAACGCAATCGCGGTAGCGAAGTCCGCGCTCATTCCCATGGACAGGAGGGTAAGGCCATTGCGAGCCGCGATCTTCGCCGTCAGGGCAAAATGCGGTGCGGGTGGTTCATTGGCCGGCGGGATGCACATCAGTCCGGAGATCGACAGTCCATGACGCTCATGGCAAGCCTTGAGGAACTCGTCGGCGGCCTCCGGCAGAACGCCGGCCTTTTGCGGCTCGCCGCCGGTGTTCACCTCGACAAACAGGGTAGGCCGCAGACCCTGTCGGGCGATCTCCTTGGCCAGCGCCTCGCACAGGCTTGGCCGATCGACCGAATGAATGGCGTCGAACAGCGCGACCGCTTCCTTCGCCTTGTTCGACTGCAGCGGGCCGATCAGATGGAGCTCGAGCCCAGGATAGCGTGAGCGCAAGAGCGGCCATTTCGCCTTCGCCTCCTGTACCCTGTTCTCGCCGAACACCCGCTGCCCAGCCGCAATGACCGGCTCGATCGCGTCCGCCCCGAACGTCTTCGACACCGCCACCAGCGTCACAGAGGCGGGGTCGCGGCCAGCGGCGCGGCAGGCCTGCGCTATCTCCTGGCGCACCGTCGCGAGCCGAGTTTCGGTATCGATGGTTTCCATGCGCTCCCACTGCCGCGAAAGGGCATGAAGAGCAAGCGACCGATTTCAAGAAGTGACGGGCGACTGAACGTAGAATAGATAGGTCTGGATGAACGCCCGCGGGTTGGCGGCCTCGAAGCGCTCCCAGCAATCAAGGTCGACGAGAGCCGCAGGATCCGGAAATTGCTGCTGAAACCGCGCGAGGTTTTCTGGGTCGATATCGAACCCGAGAAATGACAGCCGTTGCTCGACGATGAAGGCCTTGATCTGCGCGATCGTGAACTGGTGCTCCATGACGTGGAACAGCATGTCGCGGCAATCGCTCATCGTGAAGAAGTCATGGATCGAGCCGAACTCCCGGCGCAGAGAGTCTCGTCTGCAATGAGCGCCTGGCGGCAAGCCCGGATATCCTCGGGGGTCGAGCGATAGCCGCGCTCGGACACGAAGGCGCGTGCGACGTTGATCCCCTTACGCGCGGAGACGCTGTAGAGGCCAACCAGCATCACGCCGCCGGGTCGCAGCAGCGACAGCAGAATGCGCCAGCCCGCCAGCGGATCCTTCGAGATGGTGCAGCACACCGATCACTTCGATCTTGTCGAAGCGCCGGCCGATCGCAGCCAGATTCATGATGTCGGCCTGCGCAAACTCGATATTGCGCACATTCGCCTCGCGCGCCTTGCGGCGCGCATAGGCCAGGCTCGACAAGCTCATATCGATGGCAAGGACCTTGGAATTCGGAAACAGCAGCGCCGTCCTGATCGCCTTGCTGCCGGTTCCGCAGCCGGCAACGAGAATGTTCTCCGCAGGAGCGCCGTCGACCGAGGAGCGTGTCTCGCCATCTCTCTCAGCACGTCTCTTAGCGTCGCTGCCCTTCGGCAAGAGATCCCTGGTGATGATGGTCCAGCGCGGATATGGGTTCTCCTCGTACATGCGACGCACCGGCGCCGACGTGTCCGCGATCGGCGTGAGCGCCGGGATGGTGCATCGGTCGCGTGCTTCTTCCGCCGGCTCGTGCAGTTGCTGGCGGACGAGACCGGCCAATGCGGCCGGCCACTCCATTTGCGCAAGTGTCTGCGCATTGGGGAGAGCGTGCAGTGGCCGGTAGGCCGCGATGATGGCCAGGAGGAACGCCGGAATGCGGCAGCTTGCGTGCAGCTTCTGCTGCAGCAGCTCGCGCAAGGCACCAATCTGCCGGGCCTCATCATCGCTCAGGGCATAGACGTATTCATTGATGAAGCACTGCTGCGCCAGCGCCGAGCATAGGCTGAGCAGCGAAGCGTCGATGCCGCCGAAGCTCGGCGCGGCCTCGGTCGCGAGGCGAAGCAGCGCGTAGCGCGCCTCGGTCAACAGCCGCTCCGCGACGAGCCCGCTCAGCCTGATCGTTTCCAGCCCGCAGCAGAACAACACGTCGTTGGCGATACTGGGTGCAGCGAACAGCTCGCGCAGCGCTTGGCCGCCGCGGCCACGCTGCCTTGATGCGGTCAAGTCCGGCAGCGACCGCGGCGCCCTGCATCACGAGATGATTGTCGACCTCGGCCCTGCTCATTCCCAAAGTAATCGCTTCGCGAAAATGCGCAGCCGCCTTGTCCCGCTCGTTGAGAGCCTCGTATGAGGAGCCGAGATTGAAATGGCAGGCCGCGTTGTCAGGATCGATCGCAATGGCCTTGGCGAAATATCGAATGGCCTTGGCGTGGCGCGCGCTCTCCTGCGCCATCAGGCCCAGAAGGTTCATGCTGTCGACATGCGACGGTTCGCGCGCCAGGATTTCCTTGCTGAGTTGCTCAGCCGCCGGCAGGTTGCGGAAATCGAAGTGTCGCCGCGCTTCGGCGGCTAAATCATCGATCTCCCGAAGCGGAGCAGGAAGCGGCAACCGCTTGTCGCGCTTGAGTGCTGTTCGCCATTCCCTCTGGCTCACGAGCAATCCTCCCCCCGCACGCATGAATCTGGGCGTGCTATGAATTTGGGGCGGTTTTTCCGCCTCTGCAAATAAGAATAATCTGCAATTGCTGGCGGCACCAGCAGAAGCTGCTCCAGATCGGTCCTGCTGCGAGGAGATCGTTAAGGGAAAACGAAATCACCCAACTGGCTCAAATTTTATCGATCCCGCCAAACGGCCCTTCATTTCTATTTTCTATGATCAATTCATGTCCGCTATGGCGGATTGGAACAACGACGAATGTTTGCAGTTTTCCGCCGCGGCCGACAGGACAACAAGCCAGGGCCCCCGTTTCTCAGCATCCGGGGTCGTCTGGTCGTGCTGGCATTGCTTATTGCCGTGCCCCTGATGGTCGATCGCGTTCGCCTGCTTGAGGCGAGCCGCAGCGAGCGCATTGCGTCGACCGCGACCGAGGTGCTGGATCTGACCAGGCGCGGCGCCGAAGGCCAGCGCGAGATCATCACCACGGTCCGCGCCATGCTGCAGGTGACGGCCCGTGCTTATGTGGGAATGCAGGCGCGCGGTGAGAACTGCAATGTTTACGTCCGCGACCTTGTGGGCAACATGCCGTGGATCAAGGGCATATCGATCATCGGGCCCGACGGCCGGATCAAGTGCTCCACGCTGCCTTCAGCGATCGGCCTCGATATGTCGGACCGCCCGCACTATGAGGAAGCAATCCGCAGCAACGACTTCGTGGTCAGCGACTATCTGGTCGGCCGCGCCAACCAGGCGCCCTCGATCGTCGTGGCCTATCCGGCGCAAGCCATCGATCCTGGCACCAATGCCGTGATCGTGGCCTCGGTGGATCTGCACTGGGTCAACCAGCTGGCCGCCACGCTCGAACGGCGCCCGGGCGCGACTGTCATGCTGGTTGATGCAGGCGGCACAGTGCTTGCCGGCGACCCTCAGAGCGCGGGCTGGATCGGCAAGTCGGTGCGCGATGCCGAGCCGTTCCGCGGGTTCGCCGATAAGCCCGAGGGCATCGTGAGATCGGCCGGATTGGATGGTGTGCGCCGCGTCTATGGCTTCGTGGCCGTGCCGTTGAGCGATGCCCGTCTCGTCGTCGGGTTCCCCGAGGCGGAAGTGCTCAATCGCATCGATCGCGAGATCCAGCTCGCCTATCTGCAGCTCGCCTTCTTCGCCATCCTCGTCTTGATCATCGCCTGGATCGGCGGCGAGCGCCTGGTTGTCGATCCGATCCGCTCCTTGGCGCGCACCGCGACCAGGCTCGGACGCGGCGACCTGACTGCGCGACCCGAGCGGCAGCGCTGGGCCAAGGAGTTCGCGCCGCTCGCGACCGCGCTGCGCGAGATGGCGCAGAAGCTGGCCGAACGCGAGGGTGAGCTGCGGTCCGCCAACGAGCATCTCGAGCAGCTCGCATTGATCGATCCACTGTCCGGCCTGGCCAACCGCCGCAACTTCGATGAAACCCTGGCGAGGACCTGGAAGGAGGCGATCCGGCATCGGCGCCCGGTCGGTTTGCTGATGATCGACGTCGATCACTTCAAGCTGTTCAACGATCGTTACGGACACGTCGAAGGCGACGCCTGCCTGCGCCGTGTGGGCAAACTTCTGATGAACGTCGCCTGCCGGCCGGGTGACCTGCCGGCGCGCTATGGTGGCGAGGAATTCGCCGTGCTGCTGCCGGGCGCAAGCCTTGCCGGCGCCCGCATCGTCGCCGAGCGCCTGCGGCGCGCGGTCGAGGAGCTATGCATCGCCAACGCTGACGCGCCGCTCGGCCAGGTCAGCGTCAGCATCGGCCTCGCCTCGATGGTGCCGAGTTTGGCGATAAGAGCCTTGGCGACAAGAGCCTGGGCGACAAAGCCCAGGGCCTGATCGAAGCCGCCGACGGCGGGCTCTACGCCGCCAAGCGGGCGGCCGCAACGCAGTGGTCGCGCACAGCGACGTCGAGCTCGCGGAAGCGAGCTGATCCGCCATCCGGCCCTTCCAGGTTACCTGGCTTAGCCGAGCCTGAACCCCACAAGCACCTTGGGAGCGACGTAAACCCATGGTAGCTTTGGCACCATGAGCCTGCAGCGTCGACTGGCGGAGCACATCCTGGCGGCAGTGCTGCTGTGCGCGGCCTTGCTCGCGCCAGCGCTCGCCAGCGCGCATGAGGGCCATCATCACCACGCTGCGGCGGCAATGGCCGAGCCGGCGGATGTGCCTGCAGCCGGCGACGTGGCCGGCGAAACCAAATCCAAAAAGCCCAGCATGGTCCGTCGCGAGATCGCGCGCGCTTCGGTTCCCACCCGTGATGCTGACGTATCGGACTGCGCCAGCCATTGCTGCGGCGGCACCGCCAACATGACGTGTTGCACGGCCGCGCTGGTTCCTGAGATTTCAGTGATGCCGTCCTCTACGGCGTCCCACGCACTCTCGTTCGACGGGCCGGCGCCTTGCTCGGGTTGCCACCCGAGGCGCTCCCCAAGCCGCCAAAATCCTTCGCCTGAACCGCTCATTCTGGTCGTGTGCATCGCCTGGCGCGATGCGCGCGTGCATGACCTGTTCAACGCGAAGGGTGTTCCATGCACCGTCTATTCGCCGTTTCCGCGACACTGCTGCTGCTGGCGTCAGCGCAGGTATCGGCCCATGAAGGCCACGAGCACGAGCCGACGCCGCCTCCCGCCGCGCATGGCGGCTCGGGGCGAAGCGCAATCCGAAGCACTCGAGCTTGTGGCCGTGGCCGAGGGCAACGCGATCGCCATCTATCTCGACCGCTTTACCAGCAACGAGCCGATCGGGCGCGCCGTGATCGAGATCGAGACTCCCGCCGGCCCCATCGCCGCGCGCGCCGAAGCCGGTGATGTGTTTCGGATCGCGGCTCCCTGGCTGGAGAAGCCCGGCAAATACGATCTGATCGTCACCGTGACAACGGACCGCGACACCGACGTCCTGCCGGTCACGCTTGAGATTCCCGATCCGGCAACGGACGGCGGCGCTGCGCCGACCGGCGAGCGCTTGCGTCAGATCGTGCTGCTCGCCGGCGCAACAGCGGCCGGTTTCGGTCTCGCGCTGGTGCTGGTGGCGATCGGCCGCCGGCGCAAGCAGGCGACCGCAGCAGTCGTGGCGTTAATCGCGCTATCGTTCTGGTCACCGATGCAGTCGCGCATGAGGGTCACGAGGACGCTGCTGCCCCGACGCAACCGATCGGACGCGACCTCTCGCAGCGCCTGCCCGACGGCAGCGTGTTCGTGCCCAAGGCGACGCAACGCATCCTCGCGATCCGCACCGCGATCACGGCGCGAGGGCGCTTCCAGCGCGCCATCGAGCTGCCGGGCCGCATCATCCCCGATCCGAATGCCAGCGGCTATGTGCAGGCCTCGGTCGGCGGCCGGCTGTCGCCGCCGCCCGGCGGATTTCCCACGGCTCGGCACGCGGGTCAGCGAAGGCGACGTGCTCGCCTATGTGACGCCGCCGATGCAGGCGATCGACGTCTCCGACATGCGGCAGCGGCAGGGCGAGCTCGACCAGCAGATCTCCATCGTCGAGCGCCGCGTCGCCCGCTACGAGCCGCTGGCGCCAGAGCGGCGCGGTGTCGCGCGTCCAGCTCGACGAGGCGCGGCTCGAACTGCAGGGCCTGAAGGACCGGCGCGCCTCGCTCGACAAGGCGCGGCGCGAACCGGAAGCGCTGATCGCGCCGGTCGATCCGGCATCATCGCCGAAGGCACGCCGGTCGCCGGCCAGATCGCGCAGCCCAACACGGTCATCTTTCCAGATCGTCGATCCGGCGCGACTGTGGGTCGAGGCGCTCAGCTTCGATGCGCTGGCAGCGGCACGCATCGCAACGCGCGCAGACCGCGTCAAGGCCGCAGCCTTGCCCTCACCTATCGCGGTTCCGGCTTCGCCGATCGCAACCAGTCGATCCCGGTCCACTTCGCGATCGAAGGCGACGTCAGCCGGCTGCGCGTCGGCCAGTTCGTCACGGTGCTTGCGACTCACCGACGAGGAGCAGCAAGGCATCGCGGTGCCGCGCGCCAGCCGTGGTGCGCAGCGCCAACGGTCAGGACGTGGTCTACGAGCACGTCACGGCGGAGCGCTTCGAAGCCGCGCCCGGTGCGGATCGAACCGCTCGACGGCGAGCGTGTGCTGATCGCGACCGGCATCCGGTCCGGCAAGCGCGATCGTCGTCAGGGCGCCGAACTCCTCGATCAGGTGCGCTGAGGAGCACGGCCGATGTTCACGATTTCTCGTCACCCAGTCGCTGCGCAATCGCCTGCTGATCCTAGCGCTGGCCGCGGTGCTCGTTCTCTACGGCGCGTATTCACGGTCACGCGGCTGCCGGTCGACGTCTTTCCCGACCTCAACAAGCCGACCGTCACCATCATGACCGAGGCGGAGGGCCTCGCGCCCGCCGGAAGTCGAGCAGCTCGTCACCTTCCCGATCGAAACCCAGATGAACGGCGTGCCCGGCGTGAGCGCGCGTGCGCTCGGTCTCCGGCATCGGCCTGTCGATCGTCTATGTCGAGTTCGACTGGGGCACCGACATCTATCGCAACCGCCAGCAGATCGCCGAACGGCTCGCGCTGGTCCGCGATCAGCTGCCGCCCAACACCGCTGCCGCAGATGGGGCCGATCAGCTCGATCATGGGCCAGATCCTGCTGATCGCGGTGACCAGCGAGCGCGCCACGCCGATGGAGCTGCGCGAGGCCGCCGACTTCGTCATCCGGCCGCGGCTGCTGACCATTCCGGGCGTCGCCCAGGTGATCCCGATCGGCGGCGAGGTCCGCCAGTACCGCGTCGCGCCGCATCCGGCGGCGCTGCGCGCGCTCGGCGTCACCTACGAACAGGTCGAGAAGGCGCTCGCCCAGTTCGGCGTCAACACCGGCGGCGGCTTCACCGACCAGCATTCGCGCGAATACCTGATCCGCAACATCGGGCGCACCACCAGCCTCGACGACCTGCGCAGCGTGGTCGTGGCGACCGTCGAATGGCGGCCCGATCTATCTGCGCCAGGTCGCGACCGTCGAGTTCGCCCCCAAGGTCAAGCGCGGCGACGCCGGCTACATGGGCAAGCCCGGCGGTCGTCGTCTCGGTCGAGAAGCAGCCCAACGTCGACACGCTGTCAAGCTGACGCGCGAGATCGAGCAGGCGCTACGCCAGATCACCGCGACCCTGCCGCAGGGCATCACGGCCGACCAGATCCTGTTCCGCCAGGCCAACTTCATCGAGACCTCGATCCGCAACGTGCAGCGCGTGCTGCTCGAGGCCGCCGTCGTCGTCGCCGTCGTGCTGTTCGCCTTCCTGCTCAACTGGCGCACCACGGCGATCTCGCTGACCGCCATTCCGGTCTCGATCCTGACCACCGCCGTGATCTTCTACTTCGCGGGCTTGTCCATCAACACCATGACGCTGGGCGGGCTCGCCATCGCCATCGGCGAGCTGGTCGACGACGCCGTCGTCGACGTCGAGAACATCTTCCGGCGCCTGCGCGAGAACCGCGCGCTCGACAATCCGCGTGCCGGTCTTCGACGTGGTGGTATCGGCCTCGCAGGAGGTGCGCTCCGGCATCGTCTATGCGACCGACGATCATCGTCCTGGTGTTCGTGCCGCTGTTCGCGCTCTCCGGCATCGAGGGCCGCCTGTTCGCGCCGCTCGGGCATTGCCTACATCATCTCGATCCTCGCGAGCCTCGTGGTCTCGATCACGCTGACGCCGGTGATGGCCTACTACATGCTGCCGCGCCTCAAGCGGCTCGGCGAGCACGAGAGCCCGCTGGTGCGGCGTGCTCAAGCGCGGCAACCGCGCCGCTGCTCGAGCGCGGCGTTCCGCCATGCGCGCGCTGCTGCATGACCGCGGTCGGCCTTGCCGTCGCGGTCGCGGCGGTCGCGCTGCGTTCCTGCTGCCGCGCACCTTCCTGCCGCCCTTCAACGAAGGCACGTTCACCATCAACGTGCTGTTCAATCCCGGGCATCTCGCTCGCCGAATCCAACCGCGTCGGGCCTGATCGCCGAGCGGCTGATCCTCGAGGTGCCGGAGGTCAAGACCGTCGGCCGCCGCACCGGGCGCGCCGAGCTCGACGAGCACGCCGAAGGGCGTGCATTACTCGCGAGATCGACGTCGACCTCAAGCCCTCCTCGCGCAGCAAGGCCGAGATCGTCGCCGACATCCGCGAGCGGCTCGCGGTGCTGCCGGTCGCGGTCAATGTCGGGCAGCCGATCTCGCATCGGCTCGATCACCTGCTGTCGGGAGTGCGCGCCGAGATCGCGCTCAAAATCTTCGGCGACGACCTCGACACGCTGCGCATCCGTCGCCGAAGGATCTGCGCGCAGCGGCTCGGCGAAGATCCCGGGCCTCGTCGACCTGCAGGTCGAAAAGCAGGTGCGCATCCCGCAGCTCGAAATCCGCGTCGACTACGGCCGCGCCGCGCTCTACGGCGTGCAGCCTGCCGCCGTCATCGAGCAGCTCAGCCGGCTCTCGAACGGCCGCGTCATCTCGCGCGTCGTCGATGGCTACCGCCGCTTCGACGTGACCATGCGGCTGCCGGAAAGCATGCGCACCACGCAGGCGGCTCGGCGATCTCCTGATCGAAACGCCGGGCGGCTGGATTCCGGCGCGGCAGATCGCCGACATCAAGGAGACCGACGGGCCCGAACCAGATCCTGCGCGAGAACGGCCGGCGCCGCATCGTGGTGCTCGCCAACACCGACGGCCAGCGCCGACATGACCAAGATCGATCGCCGGCGATCCGGCGGGAGATCGCGGCCACGACCGCTGCCGGAGGGCTTCTTCACCAGCCTCGAAGGCACGTTCCAGGCGCAGGAGGAGGCGAGCCGCACCATCGGCATTCTCTCGCTGCTCTCGCTGGCGCTGATCTTCGCCATTCTCTACAGCCGCTATCGCTCGGCCGTGCTCGCCCTGATCATCATGGGCAACGTGCCGCTCGCTCTGATCGGATCGGTCGCTGGCGCTCTGGCTCGCCGGCCAGCCGCTCTCGGTCGCCAGCATGATCGGCTTCATCACGCTGACCGGCATCGCGGCGCGCAACGGCATCCTCAAGATGTCCCACTACATCAACCTCGCGCTGCATGAGGGCATGCCGTTCGGACGCGAGCTGGTCATTCGCGGCACGCTCGAGCGGCTGACGCCGGTGCTGATGACCGCGCTGTCGGCCGGCGTCGCGCTCGTTCCGCTGCTGATCGACGCGGCAAGCCCCGGCAAGGAAATCCTGCATCCGGTCGCGGTCACGATCTTCGGCGGCCTGATCAGCGCGACCGTGCTCGACGCCATTCTGACCCCGGTCCTGTTCCTGAGCTTCGGGCGCAACGCGCTCGAGCGCCTGCGGAGCGCATCCACCTCGGCGACGGCGCCGAGCCCTGCACCATCCCCAACCACGTTCTAACCACAACCAAGGAGGTTCCCGTGAATCGACGAATGCTGATCGCCGCGCTTCTCCTCGCCACCCTGCCGGCCGCTGCGCACGAAGTATCCAAAGGACCGAACGGCGGCCGCGTGGTGGAGGCTGGGCCGTACCATGTGGAACTCGTGGTCGAGACGAAAGCGGTCACGATCTATGTCTCCGACGCCAAGGAGAAGCCGATCCCGGCCGCAGGCTTCAAGGGCCTCGCCATCCTCACCGTCAGCGGCAAGGCGCAGCGCATCGAGCTTGCCCCGCAGGACAACCACCTTGGCGGCGCCTCGCCGGTGACCATTCCGGCCGACGTGAAGGGCGTGGTGCAGCTCACCGGCCCGGACGGCAAAACCGCGCAGGGCCGCTATCACTGAGCCGACCGCAGCGCGACGGGCGTTGACCCGTCCGCGCCTTTCATGGCCTAGTCGGCGCGATTTTTTGGCAAGCCGAGCGAGCCATGACCACCGAACGCTACAACGCCCGCGACGCCGAGCCGCGCTGGCAGAAAATCTGGGACGAGCGCGAGATCTTCGCGACCTCGAACGATTCCGCGCGCCAACGTCCCAAATACTACGTGCTGGAGATGTTCCCCTATCCGTCCGGGCGCATCCATATGGGGCACGTGCGCAACTACACCATGGGCGACGTGGTGGCCCGCTACAAGCGCGCCAAGGGCTTCGCGGTGCTGCATCCGATGGGCTGGGACGCGTTCGGCATGCCGGCCGAGAACGCCGCCATGGAGCGCAAGGTGCATCCGCGCGCCTGGACCTACCAGAACATCGCGGCCATGAAGGCGCCAGCTCCAGTCGATGGGGCTCTCGCTCGACTGGGCGCGCGAGATCGCGACCTGCGATCCCGAGTACTACAAGCACCAGCAGCGGATGTTCCTCGACTTCCTGCGCGCCGGCCTGGTCGAGCGCAAGCAGTCGAAGGTGAACTGGGACCCGGTCGACCAGACCGTGCTCGCCAACGAGCAGGTGATCGACGGCCGCGGCTGGCGCTCGAACGCGCTCGTGGAGCAGCGCGAGCTCACGCAATGGTTCCTCAAGATCACGGCATTTTCGGAGGATCTGCTCGACGGCGCTCGACCGGCTCGAGCGCTGGCCCGAGAAGGTGCGCACCATGCAGCGCAACTGGATCGGCCGCTCCGAGGGCATGCTCGTCCGCTTCGCGCTCGATCCCGCCACCGCGCCCAATCGCGAGAACGAGCTCGAGATCTTCACCACCCGGCAGGACACCTTGTTCGGCGCCAAGTTCATGGCGCTCTCGCCCGACCATCCGCTCGCGACCGCGGCGGCCGCGAAGAACCCCGCGCTCGCGGAGTTCATCGCCGAGTGCAAGCGCCACGGCACCGCGCAGGAGATCATCGACACCGCCGAGAAGCAGGGCTTCGACACCGGCATCCGGGCGATCCATCCGTTCGATCCGAGCTGGAAGCTGCCGGTCTACGTGGCGAACTTCATCCTGATGGAGTACGGCACCGGCGCGATCTTCGGCTGCCCGGCGCACGACCAGCGCGACCTCGACTTCGTCAACAAGTACGGGCTCGGCAACACGCCGGTGGTCTGCCCGCCTGGGCAGGACCCGAAGACCTTCGTCATCACCGACACCGCCTATGACGGCGACGGCCGCATGATCAACTCGCGCTTCCTCGACGGCATGACCATCGCAGAGGCCAAGGAAGAAGTGGCGAAGCGGCTGGAGAAGGAGACGCGCGGCGGCGCGCCGATCGGCAAGCGCCAGGTCAACTATCGCCTGCGCGACTGGGGCATCTCGCGCCAGCGCTACTGGGGCTGCCCGATCCCGATCATCCATTGCGAGGCCTGCGGCGTGGTGCCGGTGCCGGTCGAGGACCTGCCGGTGAAGCTTCCGGAGGACGTCACCTTCGACCAGCCGGGCAATCCGCTCGACCGCCATCCGACCTGGAAGAACGTGCATTGCCCGCAATGCGGCAAGGCGGCGCGGCGCGAGACCGACACCATGGACACGTTCGTCGAACTCGTCCTGGTACTTCGCGCGCTTCACCGATCCGTGGATCACGATCGGCGCCGACCGACCGCAAGGTCGTCGATCGCTGGCTGCCGGTCGACCAGTACATCGGCGGCATCGAGCACGCGATCCTGCATCTGCTCTACAGCCGCTTCTTCGCCCGCGCCATGAAGGCGACCGGCCACCTCGGGCTCGACGAGCCGTTCGCCGGCCTGTTCACGCAAGGGCATGGTGGTGCACGAGACCTATAGGCCAACGGCGAATGGGTGATGCCGGCCGAGGTCAAGATCGAGACCGTGGGCGAGGAGCGCCGCGCCACGCGTGGCCGCGACCGGCGCGCCGGTCGAGATCGGCCCGATCGAGAAGATGTCGAAGTCGAAGAAGAACACCATCGACCCCGACGACATCATGACGAGCTACGGCGCCGACGTGGCGCGCTGGTTCATGCTGTCGGACTCGCCGCCCGAGCGCGACGTCGAGTGGACCGAGCGTGGCGTGCAGGGCGCCTGGCGCTTCACGCAACGGCTGTGGCGGCTGGTCGGCGAGGCCGCTGAGATCGCCAAGAATGCGCCGGCGGAGCGGCCGGCGCAGTTCGGCGACGCGGCGCTCGCGCTGCGCAAGGCCGCGCACGGCGCGCTCGCCAAAGTGTCGGACGCGATCGAGAAGCTGCACTTCAATGTGTGCGTCGCCCATCTCTACGAGTTTGCCAACGCGCTCTCCGGCTCGATCGGCGCGGTCGAGAGCGCGCCAACACCCGACTATCGCTGGGCCGTCAAGGAAGCGGCCGAGATCCTGGTACGGCTGTTCAATCCGATGATGCCGCACCTCGCCGAGGAGTGCTGGGCCGCGCTCGGCCACAAGACGCTGGTCGCGACCGAGGCCTGGCCGCAGCTCGAGCCGGCCTTGCTGGTCGAGAACGACGATCACGCTGCCGGTGCAGGTCAACGGCAAGAAGCGCGCCGACGTCACGGTGGCACGCGACGCCAAGAACGCCGAGATCGAGGCCGCCGTGCTGGCGCTCGAGGCGATCCAGCGCGCGCTCGACGGCAAGCCGCCCAAGAAGGTGATCGTGGTGCCGCAGCGGATCGTGAACGTGGTGGCGTAGGTGGCCGAATGGTTGCCCTCAAAGCCCATCAAGTCGATGCCTTCGTGGCCAGGCCGACGCAGCCAGTGGTGCTCGTCTTTGGGCCCGACTCAGGCCTCGTGCGCGAGCGTGCGCAGGCGCTGATCCGCGCCTCGGTCGACGACATCAACGATCCATTCTCGCTCGCGCGCCTCGATGGCGACGACCTCGCTGGCGAGCCGACGCGGCTGGTCGAGGAGGCCAACACCATTCCGCTGTTCGGCGGCCGACGCGCGGTCTGGGTCAAGGTTGGCTCGCGCAATATCGTGCCGGCGGTCGAGGCGCTGCTCGGCGCCGCCTCGCCCGACTGCCGGGTGGTGATCGAGGCAGGCGATCTGCGCCGCAATGCGCCGCTGCGCGCGCTCTGCGAACGCGCCAAGAACGCTGTAGCGCTGCCCTGCTACGAGGACGACGAGAAGACGCTCGACCGGCTGATCGACACCGAGCTGCGCGAGTGTCGGCCTCGCCATTGCGCCGGAGGCGCGCGCGGCCCTCCTTCCGCTCCTTGGCGGCGATCGACTCGCCTCGCGCAGCGAGATCACCAAGCTCGCGCTCTATGCCCGCGGCCGTGACCGCGTCGAGCTCGACGACATCATGGCGGTCGTCTCCGATGCATCGGCGCTGGCGCTCGATGCGCTGCTCGATGCCGCGTTTGCGGGCAAGACTGCCGATGTCGAGTTCCAATTTGCCAAGGCGCGCACTGCCGGCACCACACCTTCCTCCATTCTGGCCGCGGCGATCCGTCATGTAGCGTCGCTGCACAAGGCGCGGCTCACGATCGATGCCGGCCAGTCAGCGAGCGGCGCCGCCGAGGAGATGCGCGTCCATTTCAGCCGTAAGCAGGTGGTGGAGACTGCGCTGCGCGCCTGGACCACCGCGCGCCTGGCCCGCGCCATGAGCCTGCTGGCGGAGGCTGCGCTCGAATTGCGCCGCCAGCATGCCCGCGCCGACGTCAGCGAGCCGATCGCGCAGCGCGCCCTGCTCTCGCTCGCCGTACAGGCGCGCACGAAGGCATCGTAGTCAGGGTGTCCTAGTCAATGCCGCGCGAGCGACGACTGCGCCTGCCAGAAGCCGAGAAGCCGCTGCGCGGTTGCCTGCGACAGCCGGGCATAGTCGGCCTGCAGCTTGTCGCGGTCATAGGCGGTCAATGCCTGATGCATGCCGCGATGCTGCAGGATCGCATCGACGGTCGGCCAGCTCAGCTTCGCGGCCCGGCATGGCACCAGGATTCCATCGTCGCGCGGACTGCCCAGCAACGGGTCGATCACATCGATCGGCGCTGCGCACAGCAGTGACAGCGCAACAACCAGATCCTCGTATCTGTGCAGCCGCGCGAGCTCGCTAAGCGTCGCTTCATTGAGCTCACCCCTCTCATGGATGGCCTGCACGCGCTCCTGCGCACGCGCGAAGTCGCGCGGCGCGGTCGCCTCCCAACCGATCTCCTTCGACACCGTGGCCAGCACCCGCCGGATCTCGCGCTGCGTCGCGGGCGGCGCCAGCGCCAATAGCCTTGTCCGCACCGTCTTGGTTGCCTGCGTCAGCAGCTGCCGAAACAAGTGGCTCGGAACGTCGAGCCGCAGCCCGACGGCCTCGGTCAGGCGCTCGTCGGCTTCAGCCTTCAACACCAGCGTGGTGAAGCCCGATTCGGAGAAGCTCGCGCCGGCATTGTTGGCGAGCTTGTGGATGACCTCGCGATTGCCACGGTCGAGCAGCACATCGGTTACCGCCGCGTCGATTTTCTGGCGCCCCGATATCGCGAGCAGGTGGTCCTGACTCTTGGTGCGGGCGATCTCGATCAGATCGATATCGGAAAGACGCGCCGACTGCCGGAGGACGGGCTCGGCGACCGCGACCTCGTCGTCCTGCGCCAGCCGCCGAATGACCAGGATCGGAGCGTTGTCGACAAGCGCGAGCCGGGTGCTGAGCTCCGCGCGCGCCCGCCGCTCGATCCGCTCGACCAGGAGCCCAAGCACACCCTCGAACAGCAGGACCTGATCTTCACTATATCGCTCAGCGCCGGTGAGAAAGAGATCGGTCACGCGTCGCATCGTCTCGGCGCAACGCTCGGGGGAGCCGCTGTGGGTCGCGCGCTCGAGCTCGACGATAAGGGACTCGTTTGCCTTTGGCTTCGCCATCATGCGCCTCGGCTGCAGAGAGATCGCAATGCGCAGCTGGCGCGCTCAACCAAGCGTAGCCTGATCGCTGGCGCACAGACGCTAGGCGAAAATCGCTAAGGAAGTCCTTTGCCATTGCGCGAGCCGAGGGCCCCAACGAGCGCTCGTGCTGAATTGATTGTTAATGTCACGGGCGTGCTAGGCCGAGCAGATCGGTGTGGCGATCCACGCGCGCGGTACGATAGAGCGGTTTTGTCTCTGAGCGAACGCCGTATTTCACGCAAGTTACAAGGAGCAACGCTAACAAGGACCCAACGCGCGCAATGCGATTCGACAGATGCGATTCGACCCAAGAACGGATGGCACATGGACGGATGGCAAGTGAACGGATGGCAAGCCCTGCTCCTGGCCGGAGTGTTCGAGATCACCTGGGCGATCGGGCTCAAATATTCCGCCGGCCTTACGCGGCTGTGGCCCACGCTGGCAACGATCGTGGCGCTCGGGCTGAGCTTTGTGATGATGGCCTTCGCGCTCAAGTCGATTCCGTTCGGCACCGCCTATGCAATCTGGACCGGCATCGGCGCCGCCGGCGCAATTCTGGTGGGCATCTTCCTGTTCGGCGAGCCGGCCGATATGTTCCGCATGAGCTGCCTCATTCTTATCGTGGTCGGCATCGTGGGCCTGCGGCTCGCCGGTACGCAGTAGCGCTCATTAACGCTAACAACTCAATCGCATAAAGCCGGTGTACATCACAACGCGCGTCACAACAGTGTCATCGCGCATGGCGCATAAGTGCGCATGTTGACCTCGACGATCGTTGCCGGCTCGCTCTGCGCCACTACGGTCCTGGTTCAGATCGCGAGCACTCTCGCTGCAGCCTTGCGTATGCGAGTGGCCCCCAACCGCGTCCCGGTTCCCCAATACGCTCCCGCGGTCTCTCTGATTTGCCCGGTCTGCGGGCTCGAGAACTTCAGCGAGGAAACGCTCGGGTCAGCGTTCCGGCTCGACTATCCAGACTATGAGATCATCTTCTGCGTCGAGCAGGAAAGCGATGCCATCGTGCCGGTGGTCAACCGCCTGATCGCGGCGCATCCGGATGTGCGCGCACGGCTGATCATCGGCAAGGATCGCATCAGCCCGAACCCCAAGCTCAACAACATCGTCAAGGGCTGGCGCGCGGCAGCGCATGACTGGATCGTCATCGCCGACAGCAACGTGCTGATGCCGCGCGACTACATCCAGCGACTGTCGGCGACATGGCAGCCCGACACCGGGCTCGTGTGCTCACCGCCGGTCGGCTGCCTGCCGGACGGCGTCTTTGCCGAGCTCGAATGCGCGTTTCTCAACACCTACCAGGCGCGCTGGCAGTGCGTGGCGGACAGCGCCGGCCACGGCTTTGCGCAAGGTAAGAGCATGCTGTGGCGCCGCGACCTGCTCGAGCGCGCCGGCGGCATTCGCGCTCTTGGCCAGCGAGCTTGCCGAGGACGCGGCATCCACCAAGGTGGTTCGCAAGCTCGGCCTGCGCGTGCGCATCGTCGATCGCCCGTTCCTGCAGCCCCTGGGGCGCCGTACGGCCAGCGAAGTGTGGCGCCGGCAGCTGCGCTGGGCGCGGCTGCGGCGTGATTCGTTCAAATCTCTGTTCGGGCTCGAGGTGCTTGCCGGCAGTGTGCCGGCACTTGCGGCCGGCGCAATTGCAGCCAGCACGGCGGGTCTTCCGGTCATGCCCTGCCTGCTGGCGCTGGGCGTCGTCTGGTACGCGGCCGAAGCGTGGCTGTGCCTCGTGGCCGGCTGGCACCTGTCGCGGCGATCGCCACTCATCTGGCTCGTCCGCGACCTGCTGCTGCCGGTACTCTGGGCCGCAAGCTGGCTGGGGAAAGACTTTGTCTGGCGCAATACGCCGATGCGCATCGCTGACCGGGGCCGAAACGCATGAGCGTCATCGAGCCGCAATAGAAATCAGCCAACACGGAAGGATGGGTAACATCGGCAATCCAATGCTTGCACCCGCCAACGACGGCCCACGACAGTTTCGAACCATCTTCCTGTCCGACATCCATCTCGGACGGCGCGGCTGCCAGGCCGAGGAGCTGATCGACTTCCTTCGCCACCACGAGGCCGAGACGATCTATCTGGTCGGCGACATCGTGGATGGCTGGGAGCTGCGGTCAGGCTGGTACTGGCCACAGGCCCACAATGACGTGGTGCAGAAGCTGCTGCGCCAGGCGCGCAAGGGTGCGCGAGTTATCTATATCCCAGGCAATCACGACGAGTTCCTGCGCGACTACTACGGCACCCATTTTGGCGGCGTCGACGTGCTGGAGAGCGCCGTCCATGTCGCAGCTGACGGCCGGCGCTATCTCGTCATTCACGGCGACCTGTTCGACGTGGTGATCCGCCACGCGCGCTGGCTCGCGCTGCTTGGCGACAAGGCCTACGATCTTGCCATCTGGTGCAACACGGCGCTCAACATCGTGCGCCGCAAGCTCGGCCTCACCTATTGGTCGCTCTCGCAATGGGCCAAGCTGAAGGTCAAGAACGCCGTCAACTTCATCGGCCACTACGAGCAAACAATCGCGGCCGAAGCCAAACGGCACGGTGTCGACGGCGTCATCTGCGGTCATATCCATCATCCGGTGATCCGCGATGGTGCCGGCTGCCGCTACATCAATTGCGGCGACTGGGTCGAGAGCTGCACCGCCGTGGTCGAGCACTTCGACGGCCGTTTCGAGATCATCCGCTGGACCCGCAGCTCGCAGCCGGGCAACCTGCTGCCGGAGCAGAACGCTGTGCAGGCCGCCGCTCCAGCCGCTGTGGCGCAGCCCATCGAGGCGACCGGATCCTGACTGGGTCGTGCAATTTGTTGCCTGCTCCTCCGACCCTACGCGTCGACGCCTGTGAACTTAATTCTGCCCGCCTGTTGCGGCTGATTGACCATAGTGCAACGGTGTTGAGGTACGGGGGACATGCGCCATGCGCACCTTACCGACCCTTGGTGTTTGCGGCTGGCTCGTTGCGGCCGCGGCCTTGCCCGCGCTGAGTGCCCTTGAGTGGATTTCCGGCGCAGTGGCGCAAGCACAGCAATTCGATCCGCCAGCCAGCGGCGAACCGAACCTCCTTCAGAAGGAGCCGCTTGATCTGTATCTGCTTCAGAAGGAGCCGCTCCTTCGCGGATATGAAAGTTTCGTCGGCTGGCTCGGACAACCCAGTCCGCCAGCCAGCAGTCCGCAGGCTGGCCACCCAACAACTAGCGGCTGGCTGAGCGGTGCTACCGACTGGCTGAATAGCTATTGGGCTGAGCAGGCTCGCGACTGGGAGATTCAGCGGAGTCTCTTTTTTCGGTGCGGGAGCTCGTGTTCGAGTTCGAACCCTGGAAAGGGAGACTTTTGGAAGCCGGGCGAGTTCGACCGTCTGATAGGGCCGCGATGATCGTGTGACCGCTGTCGAGCCTGCGAGCGAGCCTTACGGCAGCCGCATCAGCGGCTGCCCCATGCGAATGACAGCGCCCTCCTCGACCTGATCGCAAAGCGTGAAGCCGTCGGGCGCGAACAGCACGATGGTCGATCCGTGCTGGAACCAGCCGATCTCCGTGCCTTTGGCAAAGTCGGCGCTGCACGGGATGACGTTGCGCCCGAGCCGCCGCAGATCGCGTACGCCGTCAAGGAACGGCAGCCTGATGCTCGCCACCAGAATGGCGGCGACCGGCACCAGCGTGATCAGATGGCCGCTGCGCGGCGAGCCGCGTCCGCAGCACGGCACGCTCGTTCTTGCAGAACAGACGCTCGACGCGCTTGAGCGCGATCGGGTTGACGTTCCAGGTGTCGCCCGAGATGTAGGTGACCTGCTCGATCCGGCAATCATGCGGTGCGTGGAAGCGGTGATACATGGCGGACGTCAGCCGCAGCGTCACATAGCGTCCGTTGCGATGCGCCTCGCTCAGATCGCCGTCGCCCATCAGGTCTTCCAGGCGATAGGGAAAGCCCTTGATCTGGAACACTGTTGTGCCGGCGATCGCGCCGGACGCGCCCACGATGGCATCGCAAGGGCTCACCAGAATGGACGGATCGTGCTCGACCGGCCGGGCACCGTCCTTGAGCTCGCGCGTAAAGCAGTCGTGCATGCTCTGGAAGCGCCGCTTGCGCGCCTCGCTGAGGTCCAGGTCGGAGAACAGCCGCCAGGTCGCGATCGACAGCGCGCGTACAAGCGGCTGCTCGATCTGGCTGAACCAGCCCATGAACCGCGTCAGCAGGCGGCGCGGAATTCTGTTGGTGAGCAGGAAGTTGATGTCCTCCTGCTGGCACACTTTGGCGATTGCGGACCGGATTGTCATGAAACCGTAAGATTACCCCGTTAGCGCTCGATGTTGATGGATTCGGGCACGACCACGTATGCGCTCTTGGCCGCCGGGGCGGCCGCCCTGACCACCTCGGTTGTTAAGCTGAAATCGCGCCTGGCGCTGTCGCGCGCCAAGCACCGCTCGCTGGGCGGCCACGCCCGGCTGTCGCGCCGCCTTGCCGGCCTCATTCCGTTCTACGCCTACGATGAGGCGCAGGTCTTCCATAGCGATGATCCGCCGCAGGAGATCGCGACCGCGCGCCATGAAGGCTTCATGCGGCTCGCAAAGCTTTATGCCGAGCGCTACCCGCAGACCATGCAGCTCACCGCGAGCGCCAAGGACAGCATCTCGGATCTGCAATTCACCGACACATACCGCGTCCCGTTTCAGTTCCGTGAGCTGGTGCAGCGCCACCTGAGCGCGCCGGCTTTCGTTCAGTCGTCGCAGGGAGTGATGCTCACCGACCTCGACGGCAACGGGTTCTACGATCTCACCGGCTCCTACGGCGTCAACCTGCTCGGCTATGATTTCTACAAGGGCTCGATTGCGCGCGCGGTCGAGCGCGCCGGCGAGCTTGGCCCGGTGCTCGGCAGCTATCATCCGGTGGTCGCCGACAATGTAGCGCGGCTGCGCGCGATCTCCGGCCTCGACGAAATCTCGTTCCACATGTCGGGGACCGAGGCCGTCATGCAGGCGGTACGGCTCGCGCGCTATCACACGCGGCGCACGCATCTGGTGCGCTTCTGCGGAGCCTATCACGGCTGGTGGGGCGACGTGCAGCCCGGCATCGGCAATCCGATTCCGGCGCGCGAGACCTATACGCTCAACGAGATGTCGGAGGCGGCGTTGCGCGTGCTGCGCACGCGCCGCGACATCGCCTGCGTGCTGGTCAATCCGCTGCAGGCGCTGCACCCGAACGCGAGCCCGCCGGCCGACTCGGCGCTCATCGACAGCGCGCGCAGCGCCCGCTTCGATCGTCAGGCTTACGCCAATTGGCTCAAGGAGCTGCGCGCCGTCTGCAGCCAGAACGGCATCGTGTTGATCGTGGACGACGTGTTTGTCGGCTTCCGCATCGCCCCCGGCGGCACCCAGGAATACTTTGGCGTGCGCGCCGACATGGTGACCTACGGCAAGACGCTGGGCGGCGGCCTGCCGGTCGGCGTGCTCTGCGGCCGCAAGGAGCTGATGAAGCGCTATCGCGACGACCGGCCGCTCGACGTGTGCTTCGCGCGCGGCACCTTCAACGCCCATCCCTACGTGATGACGGCAATGAACGAGTTTCTGCGCCATCTCGACACGGCTGAGGCGGGTACGATGTATGCCGGGCTCGATGCGCTCTGGAACGCGCGCGCCGACACGCTCAATCAGCGCCTGCGAGAGCGCAAGCTGCCGGTCCAGGTCGCCAACCTGTCGTCGATATGGACCGTGTCCTACACCGAGCCCTCGCGTTACAACTGGATGTTCCAGTTCTATCTGCGTGTCGAAGGCCTGGCGCTGAGCTGGATCGGCACCGGACGCCTGATCTTCAGCCTCAACTACACGGATGCGGACTTCGCGGCGGTGATGGATCGGTTCGTGGCGGCGGCCGAGGCCATGCGGCGCGACGGCTTCTGGTGGCATGAGCCGGCCGCGACCAACAAGTCGATCAAGCGGCGCGTGCTGCGGGAGATCATGGCGCGCCGATTCGGGCGCCGGACGGAACGCACTCCATCGTGAGGCCGTTCGTCCCCGCGCAAGCGGGGACCCAGAACAAAAGATCGAAAGATTGGACCAAGCAGCCCTGGGTCCCCGCTTGCGCGGGGACGAACGGGGAAGGACGTCGATCATCACGAGGTCGACGCTACCCGTGCTGCTTCTGCGGAAAATCGAACAGCTCGCCGCGCATCAGATACATCGGCGACTTGTAGTACTGCTTGATGTCGTTGAACGGGTCGGTGATGATCTTGGTGAACCACACGAGGCCCGTCTGCACGTCCTTGAGGAAGAACAGGTGCACGGTGCGGAAGATGAGCCCGCCAATCCCGACCGCAAGCCAGATCAGCGCGGTGTGGTGCGCGAAGGTCGCGACATCGTGGTGCGGCTCGAATAGACCGAGCACGGTCGGGTCGACCCACAGCACCAGCGGCGACAGTGCCCAGATGCTCATCAGCACGACCTTGCGCTGCAAGTTGTAGCCGAGCTTGATGTCTTCCTTGTGCTCGTGGGTCGCCTGATTGACCTCGTCATAGGTCTTCGGCTCGAAAAAGAAATGGCCGATCTGCCGGCTGGTCATGCCGATCAGCCAGGCGATCAGCACCGCCGCCACCGGACTGAAGAACACCAGCACATAGGCGCAAACGAAGCTGATCGCGCTCAAGAGATGCAGAGCCTGATTTATCCGGCTGTGATGATAGTAGCGGTGATCGTCCCACCGCTGAACTTCGAGGGCTTGAAGAAAGGCGCTCATGGCTGGTTCCTTCTGGGTCGTTCCTTCGATTCCCGATGTGTTCCGAATTTCTCCGATACGCCTTACGCTCGAGATGCCGTCATGCGTGATGTTGCCGCCTCGGCTACCGGATCCTTGCCAAACCGGATGAGTGAGAAGTGCCCGAGCGGCGGCATTGCGCGCCGCTCGATCAGGCGGATCTGCGGCGTCGCCTGCGCCCAGCTCACATAGCGCGCCCACGCAAACTCGGTACGCCAGCCAAGCCGGCGCGCCGCCGGCGCGAACCAATGCTCGAGTGTGCGGCGTAACCCAGCTTCCGCGCCGATGCGGCTGACCAGAATGATCTCGCCACCCGGCTTGAGAACACGGGCGAACTCGTTGAGCGCGGCCTCCGGGTTGGGAACGGTCGTGATCACATACTGGGCGACAATCACATCGAAGGACGCGTCCGGAAAGGACAGGTTTTCGGCGTCCATGACGGCGAGCCCCTCGACGTTGCTGAGGCCAAGCTCGCTCACCCGCTCCTCCGCCTTGCGCAGCATCCCTTCGGAAATATCGACACCGAAGAGCTGGCACTTGCGATCGTAGTCCGGCAGCGAAATCCCGGTGCCGACGCCAACCTCCAGGATGCGTCCGCCGATGCGCTCCGCCGCCGCGATCGCGGCCCGCCGGCCCTGATCGAACACGGCGCCGAACACAAGGTCATAGACCGGCGCCCAGCGCCCATAGGCTTTCGCGATCGTGTCCTTGTCGAGGTCGCCCGCTCCAAGCGCGCGTCCGTCCTTGCCGCCGACAACTGCAAACATCATCCATGCTCCATCGCTTCGACAGCAAGCGGCGCCACCGCGGCGCCGCTGCTACGATGCAAAATTTGATTGAGGTGGCCGAGGAACTGGCGCGCGCTCGTGTCCCATGAGCGCGTCAGCGCAAAGTCCCGGCAAGCCGCGCGCGAAACCTGCAAGGCCTCCATGCAGGCAGTCTCGAGATCGTCGTGCAGAACGCCGACCGGATGGCCGCTGATCACATCGCGCGGACCGGTCACCGGATAGGCCGCGACCGGAACGCCACAAGCGAGCGCCTCCAATTGCACGATGCCGAATGTGTCGGTCTTGCTGGGAAACACGAACACATCGGCCGCGGCGATATGGGCCGCGAGCGCGGCGCCTTCGAGCAGCCCCAGGAACGTTGTCTCCGGGAACCGTTGCCGAAGCTCGGCTTCCTGCGGGCCCGTGCCGATCACGACCTTGGAGCCGGGCAGCGGCAGCGACAGGAAGGCTTCCAGATTTTTCTCCACCGCGACCCGTCCGACGCTCATGAAGATCGGGCGCGGCAGATTGAGGTCCGCAGCCGGCGCAGGCTTGAAGAGGTCAGTGTCCACGCCGCGGGTCCATAGGCCGATGTTGCGGAACCGACGCTCGGTCAGCTCCGCCATCAGCGAGGTGGTCGACACCATGGTGACGGTCGCTGCCGAATGAAACCGCCGCAGCAGTGCATAGCTCCAGCATTCGGGGATCGGCACACGCGCCGACACATATTCCGGAAAGCGCGTCATATAACTGGTCGTGAACGCCCGGCCTTCGCGCAGACAATAGGCGCGCACTGCATGACCGATCGTGCCTTCGGTCGCGATGTGAATCGCGTCGGGCTTGGCATCCTCGATGCGCCTTGCGATCTCGCGTCGGGCTGGCAAGGCACAACGCAGATCCGGATAGGTCGGAACCGGAAACGAGGGAAATCCTTCCGGCGTCACAAAGGAGACCGTTGCACCAAGGCCGCGCAGACGACGTGAGAGCGCCCCGAGTGTGCGCACGACGCCGTTGACCTGCGGCTGCCAAGCGTCGGTTGCGATGAGAAGGCGCATCAGGCGACCGGAGCATCCATCATGGTGGCGCCACTGTGCAGTGGCGCAATCCAATCATCCGCGTCCGGCGGCGGCCTTTGTTAGTTTGGTCGCTGCGACGAATTGCGTTCCATCATGAATGCAACTTCAACATCTCAGTCATATGACAGCGCAGCGTGAGAGGAGAGATGAGCAATGAGAATCGCTACGGTTAACCGCAACTGTCACGCCGTCGTCACATCCGAACTCACGTTACAGCGGATCTCGCTGGAAATGAATTGGGCGGACAGGCGCTTGGCATTAGCCGACGAGGCTTCCTTCCTGTCGCAGGAAATCAAGTGTGGCCAGAAGCGGCAAACCGAGGATCGTGAAATGATCCGCCTCGACGCGTTCGAACAGGTGCACGCCAAAACGCTCGAGCTGATAGGCGCCAACGCTGGCCATTACGGCGGGACCGGCGGCCTCGATGTAGGCATCGAGAAACCGGTCGCTGAATGCACGCATGGTCATGCGCGCAACCTGCACCGTTTCGTCCAGCACCTGGCCGGCGCGTACAAACGCAATGGCCGAATGCAGCTCATGCGTCTTGCCGGAAAGCGCCTGCAATTGCGCGCGTACAGCCGCAATGTCAGCGGGTTTATCAAAGCGCCGCTCACCCAGAACCAAAGTCTGATCGGCGCCGAGCACCAGCCGACCCGGCATGCCGATCGAAATGGCGTATGCCTTCTCGCGCGCCAGCAGTGCGGCCACGTCACCAGCCGCATTCGCAACGGCGGCGCGTTCAACCGCACGTTCGTCGATGTCAGCGGGGCAGACCTCGATCGGAATTCCGGCCGCTTCCAGGAGCGCACGCCTTGGCGCGCTCTTCGATGCCAGCACCAGCGGCTTGTCAGCGAGCCAGAGCGCCATCACACCACCGGCCGCCGCCGCCGCTCGGTGAGCAGACTGAGCACCGCCGCCGCGGTCTCCTCAATCGATCGGCGCGTGACATCAATCGAAGGCCAGTTGTGCTTGGCGCAGAGCTTGCGCGAATAGGCCACTTCCTCGGCAACCGCCTTGCGATCGATATACTGGTCGTCATCCTGGTGCGCCCTGAGGCCGAGCAGGCGATTCTGTCGGATCTGCACGATTCGCTCCGGGCTCGCATAGAGCCCAACCATCAGGGGCCGCTTGAGCTCTTCGACCTTGGGCGCCAGCGGGATCCCAGGCACCAGCGGAACATTCGCGGTCTTCACGCCACGATTGGCGAGGTAGATCGACGTCGGAGTTTTGGACGTCCGCGAGACGCCCACTAGCACGACGTCGGCCTCCTCGAGATCCTCGATATGCTGCCCGTCGTCGTGCAGCATGGTGAAGTTGAAAGCGTCGATGCGCTTAAAATATTCGGCGTTCAGTGTGTGCTGTGCACCGACGCGATGGCTGGTCTCGGTTCCGAGATAGGACTGTAGCAGCGCCAGCACCGGCCCCAGAATTGAGAGGCAAGGCACGCTCAGATCGCGGCAATGGTTCTCCAGCCGCGTGACCAGCTCGTCCTCCAACAGGGTGTAGAGCACGATTCCCGGAGCCTCGTCGATCTCCGCCAGCACCCTGTCGAGCTGTTTTTGTGTGCGCACCAGTGGATAGACGTGCTCGACCGGCGTCATCTTGGTGTACTGCGCGGTCGCGGCACGCGCCACGGTGGTCAGGGTTTCACCGGTAGCATCCGAGATCAGATGCAGATGGAAGTAGCTGCCGGAACGATGGGGCATGGTGATGGTTATAGGACAGCCTGTGAACTCATGGGGAGGAGGCCACGCCGGGACGCCCCGTGCAAGCGGTGCCGCCGGCTGCCTTGCAAATATATCCACATTGCTTCTGTTGGGACAGGAGTCCGGGCCCCTCGCGGCCGCTGTGGTAAGTTGTGAATCCCCTGTGAGTTCATCCCCCGCGCCGCTCCAGCAATCCGCGAAAGCGGCCTGCGAATCGAGAGTCAAGGCGGAACGCGAGAGTCCTCAAGAGCCTTTCGTACAGCGTTGTCGTGCGTGTATAGAGTGTGGACGACGAGTCATGAGTCTAATCAACCGTCCAGAATCTAAAACAGTAAGATTCTAGAAGATTTAATTTGGAAGCACTTGAGCGGTGAGCATCGGGTGAGTAAACGGGTTCTCGACGTCCTCGGTGGGAAGCGGCACAGTCCACCGCCCGTGTGGTTAATGCGCCAGGCCGGCCGTTATCTGCCTGAGTATCGGGCGTTGCGGGAAAAGGCTGGAGACTTCCTCGATCTGGTCTTTACACCGGAGCTGGCGGCAGAGGTCACGCTGCAGCCGATTCGCCGCTTTGGTTTCGATGCTGCCATTCTGTTTTCCGACATCCTGGTCATTCCGCATGCGCTCGGCCAGCGGGTGAGGTTCGAGGTCGGCGAGGGTCCGGTGCTGGAGCCGCTGACAAACCGCACCGCTTTCGAGCGCATTGCGGGTGAGCTCGATCACACAGTGCTGGAACCGGTCTATGAGACCGTGCGTCTGGTGAAGCGTGCGCTTGCCCCTGACGTGACGCTGCTCGGTTTTTGCGGGGCGCCGTGGACGGTAGCGACCTACATGATTGCGGGTCATGGCACGCCCGATCAGGCACCAGCACGCCAGTTCGGCTATCGCGACCGGGTTGGCCTCGACACCCTGATCGACGTGCTCGTCGATGCGTCCGCGGCCTACCTGGTCCGGCAGCTGCAGGCCGGCGCCGACGCGGTGCAGATCTTCGACACCTGGGCCGGTGTGCTGCCAACCGATGAGTTCGCGCGCTGGTGCATCGCGCCGACCCGCCGGATCGCCGATAAAGTCCGGCGGGAGGTGCCGGGGGCGAAACTCATCGGATTTCCGCGCGGAGCCGGCACGATGCTCCCCAAATACGTAGCGGAAGCCGGTGTGGATGCAGTCGGGCTCGACTGGATGATCGATCGGGCGTTCGCGCGGGAGCAGGTGCAGTCCCGGCTGCCAGTACAGGGCAATGTCGATCCACTGGTTCTGGTCGCCGGCGGGGCGGCGCTTGACCGGGCGGTCGATGCAGCGCTCGAAGCCTTTGCGGGCGGCCCGTATATCTTCAATCTTGGCCACGGGATCGTGCCGCAGACGCCGATCGAGCATGTCGAGCAGATGCTTAAGCGCGTGCGGGGTTAGCCCTGATGGCGGCAGACGTCAAAGCGCGAGGCAACCGTGCCGTCATCGGGCTGGTCATCACGGCCGTCCTGCTGGGCGGTCTGCTATGGTGGCACCCACCTGGGCTCTACCTTTGGGCCAAGGCCGTGCACATCATCGCGGTCATCTCCTGGATGGCGGGGATGCTCTATCTGCCGCGGCTGTTCATCTACCATTGCGAGGCCGAGCCGGGATCTCGGCAGTCCGAGACCTTCAAGGTCATGGAATGGCGGCTGCTGACCATCATCATTAACCCCGCCATGGTGGTGACCTGGGTGCTCGGCGTTTGGCTCGCTCACGACGGCGGCTGGCTCACCGCAGGATGGCTGCATGCCAAATTCGCGCTGGTAGTCGCGCTATCGGGCGTCCATGGCTTCATGGTGCGTTGCGTGCGTGACTTTGGCGCCGACCAGAACCGGCACACACAAAAATTCTATCGTATTATCAATGAAATACCGACAGTTCTCATGATCGGAATCGTGCTTCTGGTGGTGCTCAAACCGTTTTGACGCAGATTTAAATTGTCGACAGCGCGCACGCGGGCCTTGCGCAGAGAACATTATTTTCATATGTTTGCATCATCTCCCCGACCGCAGGCAGATGCTTTCGTATACGGCCCGCGCGTATTGGGACCGGCCGCTGCATCGGGCCCATGGCCCGGAAGCTCGCCTCAATACCTTCCCCCTCCACTTTCGCGCCGATCGGCTGATTACTCCTCCCCGTCGCCGCCATTCCCAGGACGACCCGCATGCGGGAAATGAGACTCCAAGAACTAAAATCCAAAACGGCAGCCGAGCTCGTATCGTTTGCCGAAGAGCTCGAAGTCGAAAACGCCAGCACCATGCGCAAGCAGGAGCTGATGTTCGGCATTCTCAAACAACTTTCGGTGCGCGAGACCGACATTATCGGGGAGGGCGTCGTCGAAGTTCTCTCCGACGGTTTCGGCTTTCTACGCTCGCCGGACGCCAATTACCTTCCGGGTCCGGACGACATCTACGTCTCGCCGTCGCAAATTCGCCGGTTCGGCTTGCGCACCGGCGATACCATCGATGGCCAGATCCGCGGCCCCAAGGACGGCGAACGCTACTTCGCACTGCTCAAGGTCAACAGCATCAACTTCGAGGACCCGGAGAAGGCTCGCCACAAGGTCAACTTCGACAACCTCACCCCGCTCTATCCCGACGAGCGGCTGAAGATGGAGCATGAGGACGCGACCAAGAAAGACCTCTCGGCTCGCGTCATCGACATAGTGGCGCCGATCGGCAAGGGCCAGCGCGCCCTGATCGTGTCGCCGCCGCGCACCGGCAAGACCGTGCTCCTGCAGAACATCGCCCACTCTATTACCGCCAATCATCCGGAATGCTTCCTGATCGTGCTGCTGATCGACGAGCGGCCGGAGGAGGTCACCGACATGCAGCGCTCGGTCAAGGGCGAGGTCGTCTCCTCGACCTTCGATGAGCCGGCCTCGCGCCATGTGCAGGTCGCCGAGATGGTGATCGAGAAGGCCAAGCGGTTGGTCGAGCATGGCCGCGACGTCGTGATCCTGCTCGACTCGATCACCCGCCTCGGCCGCGCCTACAACACGGTGGTGCCGTCATCGGGCAAGGTGCTCACCGGCGGTGTGGACGCCAATGCGCTGCAGCGGCCCAAGCGCTTCTTCGGCGCTGCGCGCAATATCGAGGAGGGCGGCTCGCTCACTATCATCGCGACCGCGCTGATCGATACCGGCAGCCGCATGGACGAGGTGATCTTCGAAGAGTTCAAGGGTACCGGCAACTCGGAACTGATCCTCGACCGCAAGGTGGCGGACAAGCGCACCTTCCCGGCCATGGACATCACCCGCTCGGGCACCCGCAAGGAAGAGCTGCTCACTCCGCCCGACCAGCTCAAGAAGATGTACGTGCTGCGCCGCATCCTCAACCCGATGGGCACGATGGATGCGATCGACTTCCTGCTCGACAAGCTGCGCAACACCAAAAGCAACGGCGAGTTCTTCGAGTTGATGAATACCTGACAAGCCAGGGCAAAAGTGCTGGACCATGGAGCTGGGACACAACGACCTCATCGCCCTGGTCCAGCAGGCGATGGCCCACCAGCAGGCCGGACGGCTCGCGGAGGCCGAAGCGCAATACCAGCGCGCGCTGGCGATTGATCCAAATCAATTCGAAGCGCTGCACTTTCTCGGCCTGCTCAAGGCGCAAGGCGGCGATCTCGCCGAAGCCGATCGGCTGGTCGCCCGCTCGCTGACGGTCAACGCGCAGCGCGCCGAGGCGCATTCGAACCACGCCCGCATCCTGCGCCAGCTCGGGCGGCCGCAGGACGCCATCGCGCGGTGCGACCGAGCACTCTCGCTCAATCCGTTTCTGGTCGAAGCCCTTATCTTGCGCGGTAACGCGTTGCGCGATCTTCTCCGGCTGGCCGAGGCGCTGGCGAGCTTTGAGCGAGCGATAGGCGTCAATCCGAACAATCCTCTAGCGCACTTCAACCGCGGCCTGACCTTGCTGAGTCCGGGGCGCGAGGAAGAGGCGCTGGCAAGTCTCGAGAGGGCGCTGGCGTTGCGGCCTCGCAATGCGGATTTTCTGACTGCGCGTGGCCATGCGCTCGCCGGGCTGCTGCGCCAGGACGAGGCGGTGCGCAGCTACGACGAGGCACTCGCGATCCGACCCGGAGATGTGGAAGCGCTCTTGGGGCGTGGCTATTCGCTCCATAACATGAACCGCTGGCAGGAAGCGATCGAAAGCTTCGGGCGGGCGTGCTCCCTGCAGCCGAATAGTGCCAGGGCAAGGATCGCTCTCTGCATGGGGCAGTTGCCCGTCATCTACGAGGATGAGGCGCAGGTCGGGACGCAGCGGGAGGCTTACGCGCGGCAGCTGCAAATGCTCTGCGATGATGTCGAGCGCGGCGCGCTGGATGAATTCGCCAAAGAGGCGGGCTCCTACATGCCGTTCTTTCTGGCCTATCAAGGCCAAAGCGACCGCGAGCTGCAGGCCCGCTATGGTGCGCTCGTCTGTCGCGCAATGGGGGCACAGTATGGGGCGGTGCCGTTGGCACCGCTGCCGGTGCCGGCCGAGTCCGTGCGCGTCGGCATCGTCACCGGCTACTTCTGGCAGCATTCGGTCTGGAAGATTCCAACCAAAGGCTGGGTCGCGGGGCTCGACCGCAGCCGCTTCCGTGTGTTTGGATATCACACCGGATCGATCGTCGACCCCGAAACCGAAGTTGCCGCGAAGCTCTGCGAACGCTTCGTGCAGGGACCGAAATCGATCGAGCAATGGCGCGACATAATTGCGACGGACGCCCCGCACGTGCTGCTCTATCCCGACATCAATATGGACCCGCCATCGAGCGCGCTGGCGGCGCTGCGGCTCGCGCCGGTGCAGTGCACGTCGCTCGGCCATCCCGAAACCAGCGGCTATCCGACAATCGACTATTTCCTGTCGAGCGATCTGATGGAACCGCCGGGCGGTGACGAACACTACACGGAGGCGCTTGTCCGGCTGCCCAATCTGTCCGTCTGCTACGATCCCATCGAGACGCAGCCGAGCTCGCGGACGCGGGCGGACCTCGGCCTGCGGTCCGGCGTTCCCGTGTTCTGGTGCGGTCAGTCGCTGTTCAAGTACCTGCCGCAGTATGACGAGGTCTATCCGCGCATCGCTCGGGCGGCGCCCGATTGCCAGTTCGCTTTCGTCGACCATCCCAAGAGCAAGGCTGCGACCGCGCCGTTCGGACGGCGTCTCGAACGCGCCTTCGCGGCGCACGGACTCGACGCTTCCGAGCACTGCGTGGTGCTGCCCCGGCTGCTGCAGCATGATTTCGTGGCCGCGATTGGCCAGTGCGACGTCGTCCTCGACAGCATCGGGTGGTCGGGGTTCAATTCGACCATCGAGGGGCTACCGCACGACCTTCCGATCGTCACCATGGCGGGGCCCTTGATGCGCGGCCGCCACACAACGGCGATCCTCACCATGATGGGCGTCACCGAAACCATCACATCGTCGGTCGACGACTACGTCGCGGTCGCGCAGCGGCTCGCGACCGACACCGCGTGGCGCGCGGCGATCGGGCAGCGGATGCGGGACAACAAGCATCGCGTCTACCGCGACCGCGCCTGCATCGACGGGCTGGAAACGTTTCTGCTGCGCGTGGCGCGAGACCGCCGTGACGGCTAGCGACGTCCTGCAGCGGGCGATCGGCCTGCATCAGCAGGGGCGGCTCGCCGATGCCGAAGGCCTCTATCTGCAGATACTCGCCGCGGAGCCAGGCCATTTCGACGCGCTGCATCTGCTCGGCGTCGTGCGCCTGCAGCAGGGTCGCGGCGCCGAGGCGCTGGAGCTGATCGACAAGGCGCTCAAGGTCGAGCCGCAATCCGTCCGCGCGCTGTCCAATCATGGGCTAGTGCTGTTCGGGCTCGGCCGCCAAGACGAGGCGCTGAAAAGCTTCGACCGGGCGCTAGCGCTCGATTCGGCATTCCCGGATGCGCTTGCCAACCGTGCCCAGCTCAACTACCGCGCCGGCCGCCACGAGGCGGCGGCGGCTGATTTCGAACGGCTGTTGAAGCAGCGGCCGGACTACGCCGAAGGCTTCTTCCTGCGCGGCAATGCGCTGGCGCAGAGCGGGCGCTACAGCGAGGCTGTCACTTGCTATGACCGGGCGCTGGCGCTGCGGCCCAACATTGCGGAGGTCTTCAGCAATCGCGGCAATGCGCTCGAGGCGCTGATGCGCTACGACGAAGCGCTTGCTAATCATGATCGGGCGCTGGCACTCAAGCCCGACTATGCGCAGGGGCACAACAACCGCGCCACGCTCCTGGCGACGCTCAAGCGCCACGATGAGGCGTTCGTCGGGTTCGACCGCGCGCTCGCGCTCAAACCTGACTATCCAGAGGCGTACAACAATCGCGGCAATGCGCTTGCCGCTCTCGGGCGGCACGAGGAGGCGCTGGCGAGCTATGATCGGGCGCTGGCGCTGAAACCCGACTACGCGGAAGCCATCAACAATTGCGGTATCGCGCTGTCGGCGCTCGACCGGCACGAGGAGGCGCTGGCGCGTTTCGATCAGGCGCTCGCGCTCGCGCCTGACTATGCGGTCGGCTGGTACAATCGCGGTAATGCGCTGTCAGCGCTGCGGCGCTATGAGGAGGCGCTCGCCTGCTATGACCGCGCTCTCGCGCTTGCGCCCGACTATGCGGAAGCCTGTGACAATCGCGGCAATGCGCTGTTGCGGCTCAACCGGCACGAGGAAGCGCTCGCGAGCATCGAGCATGCGCTCGCGCTCAATCCGGTGAACCCCGGCACCCACAATAATTACGGCTCGGCGCTCTCGGCGCTCAAGCGGCACGAGGCCGCGCTCGCGAGCTACGATCAGGCGATCGCGGTCAACCCCGATTTTGCCGACGCCCATTCCAACCGCGGCAACACGCTCAAGGACCTGCGCCGGCACGATGAAGCGCTGGCGAGCTTCGAACGGGCGCTAGCGGTCGATCCGGAGCACATCGATGCCTCCGTCGGCATGGCCGAAGTCGTGCTCTCGGTATGCGATTGGGCCCGGACCGGACCGCTGGAGCAGAAGCTGGCGGAACGAGTGATGGCCGGGAAGCCCACGGTCGCGCCGTTCACCCTGCTGGCCTATTGCGACGATCCGGCCTTGCATGCCGAGTGCGCAAAGACCTTCGTGGCCGACCGGATGCCGGTGCGGCCGAAACCGTTGTGGCGCGGCCCATCGGCGCGCCATGATCGGATTCGCGTCGCCTATCTTTCAGCGGACTTTCACCGCCATGCCACCGCGTATCTCGTCGCCGAGCTGTTCGAGCTGCACGATCGCGCGCGCTTCGAGATTGTGGGCGTAGCGCTTCGACTGGGACGACAACAGCGACGTCCGCCGCCGGCTGGTGCAGCTCGCTCGATGCGTTTCATGACGTGCGCACACGCAGCGATCACGACGTGGCGACGCTCTTGCACGAGCTTGAGATCGACATCGCGGTCGATCTCAAGGGCCACACCGGCGATTCCCGGCTTGGCATCTTTGCGCACCGCGGCGCCCGATCCAGGTGAGCTATCTGGGCTATCCCGGCACGATCGGGGCCGACTGCATCGACTATGTCATCGCCGATCCGGTCGTCACTGCCGTTCGAGCACGCAGCCGTTCTACGTTGAAAAGATCGTGCAGCTGCCCGATTGCTACCAGGTCAACGATCGTAAGCGCACGATCGCGGCGCATGTGCCGAGCCGACAGGAGGCGGGCCTGCCGCCGACGGGCTTCGTGTTCTGCTGCTTCAACAACAATTACAAGATCACGGCGCCCCTCTTCGACGTGTGGATGCGGCTGCTTGGCGCGGTGCCGGGCAGCGTGCTGTGGCTGCTGCGTGACAATGTCGGGGCCGAGCGCAATCTGCACCGCGAGGCGCAGGCGCGCGGCATCGATCCGGAGCGCCTGGTGTTCGCCGGCCGCAGCGAGCCTTGCCGAGCATCTGGCGCGCCATCGCCTGGCCGATCTGTTCCTCGATACCCTGCCCTATAACGCTCACACCACCGCGAGCGACGCGCTGTGGGCGGGCGTGCCGGTCGTGACCTGTCGGGCAAGGCTTTTGCCGGCCGCGTCGGTGGCGAGCCTGCTGCGCGCGGTCGGCCTGCCCGAGCTGATCACGACGAGCCTTCCCGATTACGAGGCGCTGGCGCTGCGGCTCGCCCGCGAGCCGGGGCGGCTCGACGGCTTCCGGCAGACGCTTGCCCGCAATCTGGACACCTGCCCGCTATTCGACACCGATAAGTTCCGTCGCCACATCGAGACCGCCTACGCGCACGATGTGGGAGATCTGGCAGCGCGGCGAGGCGCCGCGTGCCTTTGCGGTGGAAGCTGATCTGCAGCCGCAGGCGTGACTGCGCGCGCGATCGGGCGCTATAAGGTCCCCATGACCGGACCGGGGCAGACAGCGCATTCGCTCAGCCAGTTGCTCGACCGCGCGATCGCCTGCCATCGGCAGGGACAGTTCGCGCAGGCCGAGGCGCTTTATGCGCAGATTCTGCGGGCACAGCCGCGGCACTTCGACGCTCGCCACATGCTCGGTGTCATCCGCTATCAGCAGGGCCGCAACGCCGAGGCGCTCGAGTTCGTCGAGACCGCGCTCAAGTTGAGCCCGCGCTCGGACCGCGCGCTCTCGAACCAGGGTTTGATCCTGTACGCGTTGCGCCGCTACGAGGAGGCGCTCAAAAGCTTCGACAAGGCGCTGGCCATCGATCCGGCCTCGGTCGATGCCATCAACAACCGCGGCAACACCCTGCAGCGGCTCAAGCGCAACGAGGAGGCGCTTGAGTGCTTCGACCGGGTGCTGGCGCGCGCTCCGAACCACATCGAGGCACTCAACAACCGCGGCAATGCGCTGCAGGGCCTCAAGCACTACGACGAGGCGGTCGACAGCTATCAGCGCGCGCTCAAGCTGCGACCGAACTATCCCGATGCGCTCTACAATTGCGGCTGCGCGCTGTCGGCAGTGGGCAAGTTCAGCGAGGCGCTGCAATATTTCAACCAGGCCCAGGGCCGGCGGCCCGATCATGCCGAGACGCAATTCAGCCGGGCTGATGCCCTCAATGCGCTTAAGCGGCACGGAGAAGCAATCGCGGGCTACGAAAAGGCGATCGCGCTGCGCCCTGATCATCCTTATGCCTATAGCGGGCTTGCCGAGGCGGCCCTGTCGATCTGCGACTGGGCGCGCACCACCGAGCTCGTGCCGCGGCTCGAAACCCTGGTCGCCGAGCGCAAGGCGATCGTCAATCCGTTCACGCTCATCCGGTTCAGCGACAAGCCGGACCTGCACCTGCAATGCGCGCGCTCGTTCATCGCCGACAAGGTTGGCGCCCTGCCCGCCCCGCTCTGGACCGGCGAACGCTGGTCGCATGAGCGCATTCGGGTCGCCTATCTCAGCGCCGATTTCCACCAGCATGCGACCGCCTACCTGATCGCCGAGCTGATCGAGCGTCACGACCGCGAACGCTTCGAGATTATCGGCATCTCGTTCGGGCGCGACGACGGCAGCGACATCAGGCGTCGGGTGATTGCGGCGTTCGATCGGGTGCATGCCACGCGTTCGAACAGCGACCGGGAGATCGCCCAGCTGCTGCGCGAGCACGAGATCGACATCGCGGTCGATCTCAAGGGTTATACCCAGGAGTCGCGCCCGGAGATCCTGGCGTTCCGGCCGGCGCCGATCCAGGCGAGCTATCTCGGCTATCCGGGCACGCATGGGTGCCGATTTCATCGACTATATCATTGCCGATCACGATCGTGATCCCGCCCGAGCAGGTCGGCGTCCTACAGCGAGAAGATCGCGTGGCTGCCGGAGTCCTATCAGTGCAACGACCGGCAACGCGCAATCGCGGACATGACACCGAGCCGGCAGGAGGCGGGCCTTCCCCCGACAGGCTTTGTGTTCTGCTGCTTCAACAACAACTACAAGATCACGCCGACGATGTTCGACGTCTGGATGCGGCTGCTGCAGGCGGTTCCAGATAGCGTGCTGTGGCTGCTGCGCGAGAATGTCGTCGCAGAGGGAAACCTCCAGCGCGAGGCGCAAGGCGCGCGGCGTCGATCCGGCGCGGCTGGTCTTTGCTGACCGCATGCCGTTGGCCGAGCATCTGGCGCGCCACCGCCTCGCTGATCTCTTCCTCGACACACTGCCGTACAACGCCCACACCACGGCGAGCGATGCGCTATGGGCCGGCCTGCCGGTGCTGACTTGCCAGGGCGACGTCATTCGCGGCGCGCGTCGCATCGAGCCTGCTCAACGCGGTCGGGCTGCCTGAGCTGGTGACGACCTCGCTCGCCGACTACGAGGCGCTGGCGCTGCGGCTTGCGACCGACCCGAGGCTTATCGGCGAGCTGCGCGCGCGGCTTGCTGCCAACCGGCTCACCCACCCGCTGTTCGACACCGGCCGCTTCTGCCGCCATATCGAGGCCGCCTACACGACCATGTGGGAGACCTGGCAGCGCGGCGAGGCACCGCAAAGCTTTGCGGTGGAAGCGTCGACGTAGCAGAGAGCAGATCTTTAGCCCGCCACCATCTTCGCCAACAGCCGCCCATAGCCCTTGACCGGCTGCCGCACCGAGAGCCGCAGCTGCATCTCCCAGCAGCGCGCCGGCACCGGATGGACGACCGGCACGCCGAGGTCCTGCTCCAGGAGATCGATGATCGGCAGCACGCGCCAGCCGGTGCCGAGCAGATAGATCGCGTCGGCCTTGCGATGCTTGAGGAAGGCCTGCTTGACGTGGGCGTAGACCTGCTCGGCCGAAAGCTGGCCGACCTTGTCGAAATCGACCTTGATGCCTTCCATGCCGAGCACGTCGAAGCCCGCCTCGACGAAATATTTGGCGAACAGGTCGTTGATGCCGCCGACGAAATAGGTCGCGCCCAGGATCTTCTTCGCCTTGAGCGCGTGCAGCGCCCGCACGTGGTTGGAGCCCGAGGTGAAGAACGGAAGCTTGTATTCCTTCTCCCACGTCTTCAGGAGCTGGGCCTCGCCCTTGTAGCCGAGCAGCATGAAGGGCGGCGCACCTTCCGGATGGATGAGGTCGCAGCCGGCGTCGGCAAGCTGCTTGACCAGCGGCTCATAGGGCGCAGTCGCGCGTTTGAATTCATCGGTCGTGCCGTGGCTGATGTTGAGGAACAGCGGCAGCACGCCGATGCCCTCCGGCAGCATGCGGATCAGCTCCTCGAGCCCGCCCGGCCGCAGCGTCGGCTTGATGCATCCGACAACGCCGCGCCAACTGGTGAATGCCATGGGGGGTTCTCCTCTCGGTGCAGTGCCTGTCGGCGTCGCTTCAGGCGCGCGAATGCTTTGGCCGCGCCTTGGCTTTCAGGTCAGGAGGACAAGCTTATAAGTCGGGATGGATCACTTGTAGAGCCGGATGGCCTTCACGCGCGACGACAACGTGAGCCCATCCATGCATTCTCCCGGATCGCCGGCCGAGCAGGCAGCGACATCGTTGACCAGGATTGCGCCGATCTGGCCGCACTCGCCCTCGGCCGGGAAGGTCCGCACATTGGTTCGCGCGCCGCGGATCGGCCCCATCTCGGTGATCATGCGGCGCTGGATGATGCCTTCGGTGTTGAACAGCGCGAGATCAAGCTTGAGGCTGTCGATGGCCTTGCTGGTTTTGTTTTCGATCAGGAAGGTCAGGAGGCAGCGATTGTTGGCGGTTTCAGCCGCGTTGAGCTCAAGGCGTGACAGCTCCTCGGCCTGGGACACGGTCGGGATAAGGCCGCACAACAGCAACGCTGCAAACACATGTCTCACGCCACGCATGACTTCCTCCAGGGCCCGGTCGGCCGAGTGCCGCGGGGCGCAATATTGTTAGCGGCGTCCTCGGAAATGCACAATTGGCGGCAAGAGGGCCCAGATTGGAACTGCTGCAAGGAAACGCCGGCGCATGGTCTCAGCATGGCGGCTCCGGCGCTTGACAGGTTTCTCCGGGGAAGGCGAGAATACCTCATTCCTCCAAATGGGTGTTGAAGCGGGCGGCCACCAAGAGCGGCCGCGAGCGGCCGCGCGTATCGCGGCTGGCTGATCATCGTGACGAGCCATCCGCTGCCGCTACGGCTGCGTCCTGTGGACGCGGCGCCAATCTGCTTGGTGTTCCATGCCTCGTACCGACCGATTGTTTCGTCCCCCCGGCTGATGGCAACGCGCCGGGACTGGGCCAAGAGAGGAACACACCGCCCAAGACCCGACGAGGACAAGCCTGCCCGCAAACCTGCCCGCAAACATGGCCGCAGCGAGCGCGCACGCTTTCTGAAGAACGACCGCCGGCGCGTGCGGTGGGCGCTCGAGCCCGACTATCGAGATGCAGAACGCGCACGTCGCTATGGGCTCTCGCTGGCAGACTATCGCGCGCTGGAGAAACGGCAGGGCCATGCCTGCGCGATCTGCCGCACGGTGACGCGCGTCCTTTGCATCGATCACTGCCACGTCACGGGCCGCGTGCGCGGGCTGCTTTGCCGCAGTTGTAACAGTGCGTTGGGCTTCTGTGCGGACGACCCGCGCCTGCTGCGCGCGGCGCTCGCCTATCTGCAGGCGGCAGCGAGGAAGTAGGACCGGTTCTCTCATTGTCGTCCCTGCGCAAGCGCCAGGGCATGAACACATCTCTGGAAGCGATCCGCGAATGCACTGCGTGAGTTGCGAAGGTGCGGGCCCCACGGTTCCCTCCCCCTTGTGGGGGAGGGACAGGGAGAGGGGTGGTAACAAACACCGAGCGCGAGGCTTTCGCTATGCAAAAACTCGGAAACAGAGGCCCGCAGCATTTTGAGCATCTGTTGAATCGTTGATATGAAAACAGAAGCTGCGCTTGTTGCTTACCCCTCTCCCTGTCCCTCCCCCACAAGGGGGGAGGGAACGCTGTGGCACCGTTCGTCACACCTACGCGCCACATTCGCGTGACGCATAGATGCATGCCTCTAGCGCTTGCGCGAGGGCCGACAGAACGGAAAGCCTTATCACGCCCGCCCGCTCCAGGGGTGCTGCGCCGGCTTCGCCTCTGGATGGGTCTTGAGGAAGTGGTGCAGGACGTGCAGCAGGGTTAGCGTGTGGGCCTTGTCGCCGGCGGATTCAGCCTGCCGGATGTCGTCCACAATCATGTCGCGGACCCGTTCGCTCCCGTGCTCATGGCACAGGAGATATTGCGCGAGCGCGGTCGCGGCGATCTCGGGCAGGTGCTCATGCTCCGCGATCGCGAGCACCTCCTCCTCGGTCAGGCCACAGAGCCCGATGCAATCTTCCAGCGTGATCATGCGAGCCTCTATCAAGGCCCCGCGCCTCCGTCCCCGGCGGATGCAATATTACGATCTCATGACCGCGGGCCGGTTCTTGACTTGCATCAAACTCGCCGTCGGAATTGCTCACGCCCGTCCGCTGATGGCGTGCTCGTAGATGTCCTCTTCCTGGGCGTTGTAAATCCGCACCAGCGCCTCGATCAATTCGATGACCCGCTGCGCGTCACGGATGAGATAGCGGTCGGTGTCGACGGCGGTGAGTCCGTCGGCGAGCTGGCTGAGCAGGCGAGCCAGGTGGATGATCTCGCGGTGCGCCCGGCTCATGGCGCCGAGCCCGTGTCCGCTGCCGAGAAAGCGCACAAGACCAGGATAGACCTTGGTCTCGTCGTCGCGCTCGTGCCGGACCACCTGCTGGCCGATGATCTGGTTTGCCTCCGTGATCAGCGCGACTGCCGCCTCCCCGCGCGCGTCATCGAGCGCATCCGCGATCTCGCGCAGCCGGTCGAGCATGGGTTCCAGCTGCTCGTGATCATGCCGTAAGGCGGTTGCGGTCGCGACCGAGAGCGCGGGCCGCAGCGCCCTGCGGCCCGGTGTGAGCGCGCGCAGCGCGTTGAGAATGACCGCGACGTCGATCGCCTCCTGGGTCAACGCGCCGGCGATCGGTGGCAGCCAGCCAATTGCTGCGAAGCCCATCGCGATGCCGGACATTGCCATGCCGGCCACGATGCTCTGCAGCGCAATGCGCCTCGCCCGCTTGGCGATGGCGACGGCGTCGGAGACGCGATCGAGCCGATCAACCAGGATGACGACGTCGGCGGCTTCCGAGGAGGCGCTGGCGCCACGGCCGCCCATGGCGATGCCGACACTCGCAGCCGCAAGCGCCGGCGCATCGTTGATGCCGTCGCCGACCATGACGGTCGGGGCCAGTCGCTGCTCGGTTGCCACCGCCTCGACCTTGTCGGACGGAACACGGTCGGCCAGCACCGCATCGAGGTCGAGCGCAGCGGCGATCGTTTCCGCCGCGTCGGCGCGGTCGCCGGTGAGCATCACAATGCGTCCGACTCCGCCCGCGCGCAGCGCCTGCACGGCGCGTGGCGTCTCGCGTCGCAGCTCGTCGCCGAGCAGCAGCGCCCCGATGGTGCGGCCATCGACCGCCACGAACACGCTGAGCGCCGAGCGCCATGCCGCGCGCCGCAGCGCGCGCACCGCCCATTCCTCCGGCTTGCGGGCGCCGTAGACCAATTGATGCGAGCCGACCCGTACGAGGCGGCCGTCGATCCGCCCTTCAAGGCCGGAGCCTTGAGTCTCGCGCACTTCCGTGGGGATGCTGAGAGTGAGCCTTTTCGCAAGCGTCGCTTCCACGATCGATGCCGCCACCACGTGGTGCGAGGCCTGCTCGAGCGAGCCGGCTAGCCGCAGTACTTCGTCCGCACTCTCGCCAGGCGCGGTCTCGATCGCCACCAGCCGCGCGCCGCCGACCGTCAGCGTGCCGGTCTTGTCGAACATCACCGTATGTGTGCGCGCGAGCGCCTCGAATGGTCCGCCGCCCTTGATCAGGATGCCCAGCCGCGCGGCCTGGGCGACGCCCGCGATGAAAGCGACAGGTGCCGCCAGGATGAGCGGGCATGGCGTCGCCGCCACCAGCACCGCGAGGCCGCGAACGGGATCGCCGGAATAGAGCCAGGCGCCGCCCGCGACCGCGATAGTGATGGGAAACAGCAGCAGCGCATAGCGGTCGGCCAGCCGAATGAACGGCGCCTTGGCGGTCTGTGCCGCGTGCACCATGCGGACGATGCCGGCGTAGGTGCTTTCGCCAGCCGACGCAGTCGCGCGGATCTCGAATGCCTCGCCGGCGTTGACGGTGCCGCTGCGCGCGGCCTCGCCTTCCCGGCGCGCCACCGGGATCGGCTCGCCCGTGAGCGCAGCCTCGTCGATCATGGCGCTCGGGCTGGCGATGAGCCCGTCGACCGGGATCACCTCGCCGGCGAGCACCAGGATGGTGTCGCCGATCGCCACCTGTTCGACCGGGATATCGGCGATGGTCTCTCCTTGCCGGCGATGCGCGATGCGGGGCGCGCGGTCGACCAGGGACTTAAGGTCGCGCTCGGCGCGCGCCACCGCGAAGTCCTCCAGCACGTTGCCGCCCGCATACATGACGGCGACCACCACGGCAGCGAGATTCTCGCCAAGCGCCAGCGCGCCCGCCATCGACAACAGCGCGATCGCGTCGACCCCCATGCGCCCCGCCATGAGGTCGCGGACAATAGAGATAAGGAGGCCGATCACGACCGGCACGGTCGCCGCCGCCCAGATACTGTTCGCGAGCGCCGCGTGACCTGCAGCCCAGGCCGCAAGGCCGAGCACAAGCCCGATGAGCGCGACGGCGATCAGCGCGCGGCGGACGAGGCGTTCTGGCGGGACGATCCACATGCGTACCAGGAGCTCCCAAGGCCGAAATCTACCATAAAGAGGCTGTTGGGGCGTGCCAGCCTGTTGACCTGCGTCAATGAGCTTGGCCCGGGATCGGGAAATTTTCCAGCTCGGGAATTCGCATAAGGATCACGCGTTGTGGGCACCGCGCTGGCTGCGTTGAGTGCGCTTGTGTATGGCTTATTGCCAACGCCGAAATTTATGTCGGGCGGGTCTCGGGAGTGCAGACGTGACCTTTGAGCTTACGATGTTGGCACTGAGCATCTTTCTTGGCTTCATTCAGATTGTCCTCGCTTCGCACGCGGCGAGCCTGCAACGCGGCTACCGATGGACCGCGAGCGCGCGCGACGAGGCCCTGCCGCCGCTGACCGGTGTCGCCGGCCGGCTCTCGCGGGCGCTTGCGAATTTCAACGAGACCTTTCCGTTCTTCGCCGCGGCCGTGCTGGCCGCGCATCTTGTCGGCGTCCACGACTGGCGCACACACTGGGGCGCTGCGCTCTACTTTTTCGCCCGGCTTGCCTATCTGCCGCTTTATGCACTCGGGGTACCGCTCATCCGCTCGCTCACCTGGAATGTTGCGGTCGCTGGCATCGCGCTCCTGCTGTGGGCGATGGTGTTGCCTTAGAGCACTACGAGCTCCATTTGCACGCGGCTTCTTGCGCTGGACAAGGGCGATGACGCGCGTCAGTGACGGTGCGACCGTGCGTGTTGCGATCGCTGGTTCTTATCCGCGCAGGCGTTACGGCTGTATCTTGACGCGCGCGAGCACGGCGGCTTTGCGCTCAATATCGCGATCGAGCCGCTCTTTGAACGCATCGGCGTCAGCATAAAAATCGGCCGGCTGGGCGGCGCGCTTGGCGACGGTCTCGTAGGTTTCATCCCGGACAGCACCTGCGCAGGCGCCTGCGAGCTTGTCGACGACGTTCGCGGGCGTCGCGGTTGGCGCCAGCAATCCCCCGAAGCTCGCGGGGCTCACATCGTAGCCCTGCTCCTTCACCGTCGGGACGTTTGGAAAGGCCGGATGGCGGGTCTCGGCGAACACGCCGAGCAGGCGGATGTTCTGTCCCGCCGCGCTGCCGAGCACGATCGAGGCGACGTTGATCTGCCCGCCGATGAGGTCAGTAAGGACGAGTGGCTCGCCGCGGAACGGAATGTCCGCGATTGCGATGCCGGCGGCCTGAAGAAACTCCTCCATCGCGAGATGCGGGATCGTCAGCGGGCCCTGGTGGCCGTAGTTGAGCGCGCCCGGTCTTTGCTTCGCCATCGCGACGAGATCGCCAAGGGTCTTGATCGGCGAGTCGGGGCGCACCGCGAGCGCCATGGCGTTGCTGAAGGTCTGGCAGATCGGTTGGAGCGCGTCGGGCTTGTAGCCGGTGTCGGCGCCGCGCGCTTGCGGATAGACCGACAGCACCAGCGCCGGCGCGAACAGGAGCGTGTAGCCATCGGCTTCCGCGCGGGCGACTGCGGCGGCCCCGAGCGCGCCGCCGGCCCCCGCCCGGTTCTCGATCACGAATTGCTGCCCAAGCCGGCTCGACAAGCCAACCGCAAGTGCGCGCGCCAGGACATCGGTGGTGCTGCCGGCGACGTAAGGATTGATGATGCGCACCACGCGGCCCGGGTAGTCAGTCTGCGCGTGCGCGGCGGTGGCCGCGAGCAGTGTGGCAAACAAGGCGATATATCTCGACATCATGCTGTGCGGCCTTTGCGGCTCGTGTGATGCTTTGGTCACGCCCGCATCTCCTTCACCACCTCGGCGATGCGCGCGGGCTCCGTCACCGGCAGCGAGCAGCGCTCGCCCACGCAGATGAAGGCTGCAGGCTCCCGTCGTCGCCTTGATCTTCTCCTGCGCGGGGTGCGAGGCCGGCAGCGCCTCGGCGGTGGGCGCGCGCAGCACGACACGGTCGAGCGAAGGCAGCGCGAGCGCAGCCGCAGTGAGCGCGTCCGCCGCCCTGCCCTGCGCCCGCGACCACGATCTCGGCCGCGCGCAGCCGCAGGTCGAGCGCGTTGAACAAGCGCGAGATGCATGAAGATGTTGTCGGCCGCGAACGGCAGCAACGCCGTCGAACAGCCTGTCGGCCTGCGCGCGCCAGGCGTCCTGGCCGGACACGACGGCGAGCCGCACCAGATTGTGCGCCGCGACCGAGTTCGGATTGGGCGTCGCCTCGTCGGCGGTTGCGTTCGGCCGCACCACCAGGCCCTCGGCGTCGTCGGCGGTGAGGAAATAGCCGCCGGTCGTCGCGATTGGCGTAGTGGCGATCGAGCGCGCCTTGCCAGGCGAGCGCGCGCTCGAGATAAGCTGCGCTCGCCGGTCGCCTCGTAGAGCGCGAGCGCGGCGCGGATCATGTTGGCGTGATCGGAGGCGAGGCCGGGAAACAGCAGCTTGCCGGCGCGCCAGGAATGGCCGAGCCGGTCGCCGCGGCTCATGTTGGTCGCGATGCACGGAAGGCGCGCGCCGCCATGGCAAGCCATTCTGGCTCGCCGAACGCGACGCTCGGCATTGGCGAGCCCCGCGATCATCAGACCGTTCCAGTCGGCCAGCACCTTGTCGTCGAGGCCCGGCCGCACGCGCGGCTCGCGCGCCGCGAAGAGCCGCTCGCGCAGCGCGGCGAGCCGCGCCTCCTCCTCGTCGCTTGCCGGCACCCGCGCGAGGCGATTGAGGATGGTGTGGCCTTCGAAATTGCCTTCCGGCGTCACGTCGTAGTGGCGCGCGAAGAAGGCGGCGTCCTCCGCGCCGAGCACGCTGCGTAATCTCGTCGAGCGACCAGACGTAGAACTTGCCCTCCTCGCCTTCGGAGTCGGCGTCGAGCGAGGCGCAGAACGCGCCCTCCGGCGTCGTCATCTCGCGCTTGAGCCAGGCGACCGTCTCCTGCGCGCGCGTCGCGGATAGAGCGTGCGTTGCCGGAGCGCTGATAGCCGAGCGCGAGCAGCTCCAGAAGCTGCGCGTTGTCGTAGAGCATCTTCTCGAAATGCGGCACCAGCCAGCGCTCGTCGACCGAGTAGCGCGAGAAGCCGCCGCCGAGATGATCGTAGATGCCGCCCTGCGCAGATGCGCTCCAGCGTCAGCTCGACGGCGTTGAAGTAGCGCGCCTCGCCGGTGCGCTGGCCGGCGCGCCAGAGAAACTCGAGCAACATCGGCTGCGGAAATTTCGGCGCGCCGCGCGTGCCGCCGTTGACCGGATCGATAATGCCGCCGAGCTGCTGCGCGGCGCGGTCGAGCTCGGCGCGCCCGATCACCACCCTGCCCTGCGGCCGCGCGCTCTCGGCAAGCCGCGCCATCAGGGCGCGTGCGGTTCTGCTCGACGCTCTTCGGGTCCTCGCGGAAGATGCGCGCGACGTTCGCGCAGCACGTCGACGAAGGCGGGCTTGCCGTAGCGGCTCGTCTTCGGGAAATACGTGCCGCCCCAGAACGGCTCGCCCTTCGGGCGTGAGGAACATGGTCAGCGGCCAGCCGCCGTGCTCGCCCATGAGATGCAGCGCCGACATGTAGATCTGGTCGATGTCGGGCCGCTCCTCGCGGTCGACCTTGATGTTGACGAACAGGTCGTTCATCACGCTGCGCGGTGGCGTCGTCCTCGAAGCTCTCGTGCGCCATCACGTGGCACCAGTGGCAGGCGGCGTAGCCGACCGAGAGCAGGATCGGCTTGTTCGCGCTGCTGCGCCTCGGCGAGCGCGGCCGGCCCCCACGGCCACCAGTCCACCGGGTTGTGCTTGTGCTGCAGGAGATAGGGCGAGGTCTCCTGCGCGAGGCGGTTTTCGTGGTCGGTACTGGGGGCGGACATCGCAGGTTCCGATCGTTCGGGGGCGCAGGAGGATAACGCGCAAGCGGCCTGATGGCAGCAGGCAATCACGCGTCGTCGTCGCCTGGCGCCTCCTTGAAATAGGCGTCGAGGTCTCGGGCGCCATGAAGGATGCGAATGATATAGACATCGCTGCGCGGCCCATCCTCATTCTTGTACGAAGGAAGATGACGTAATTGCCAAAGGTGACGCTGCGATAGCCAGCGCGCAATTCTGGCCGTGGTCGGCCAATCATGGAAGATAGCGTCGCAAGGTGCTCGCAGTGGGCGGTTATGCTTTGGACGAGCGCATCCGCCACCGCGCGACTTTGACTTTCTTGTTCGATGTAAGCCGCGATTTCGGCGATGTCCCGTCGCGCCGCGGCCCGGTATTGCAGGCGCGGCACTCAGGAGTCCTTTGGCGTCTGCCCGAGCTTGTTGAGGTGCTCGTGCGCATAGCGGCGCACGTCGTCGGTCGAGAAAGTTCCACCCTCAGCTTCAGCGGCGTCGAGCGCCGCTCGCAACGCAGCCCGCTTGGCTTCCTGAATGGCATGCCGCACAGCATCCTCAGGAGTTGCGAAGGTTCCGGCCGCGATTTCGGCCTGAACCCATTGCGCGGCATCTGGGGTGAGCTCGACCTTCATAGGTTATTTCCTCGACTAACAAGAAAACGATAGCACATATAGTAAGTGCGCCGCTGAAGAATAAGCCGGTATCGCGCTGGCTTCACCCTACCCCCGATCTTGTGGCCCGGTCGAAATACTCTTCCGCTGGCCCGCCACATGCGCTAAGGGCGCCGTAAATCCTTACAGGTCCCAGTCCCGCATGATCCGTCTCGACAACATCAGCAAGCAGCACGGCCACCAGATCCTCTTCATCGAAGCCTCCGCGGCGCTTCAGAAGGGCGAGAAGATCGGGCTCGTCGGTCCCAACGGGGCCGGCAAGTCCACGCTGTTCCGGCTGATCACCGGCGAGGAGCAGCCCGACGAAGGTCAGCTGGCGGTCGAGCGCGGCGTGACCATCGGCTATTTCAGCCAGGACGTCGGCGAGATGGCGGGCCGTAGCGCGGTCTCCGAGGTGATGGACGGTGCCGGCCCGGTGAGCGCGGTGGCGGCCGAGCTCAAGGCGCTTGAGACCGCCATGGCGGACCCCGACCAGGCGGATGACATGGACGACATCATCGCGCGCTATGGCGAGGTGCAGGCGCGCTTCGAGGAGCTTGACGGCTACGCGCTCGATGCGCGCGCGCGTGAGGTGCTCGCTGGCCTGGGCTTCAGCCCGGAGATGATGGAAGGCGACGTCGGCGCGCTCTCGGGCGGCTGGAAGACGCGGGTCGCGCTCGCCCGCATCCTGCTCATGCGGCCCGACGTCATGCTGCTCGACGAGCCGAGCAACCACCTCGACCTCGAGAGCCTGATCTGGCTCGAGCAGTTCCTCAAGGGCTACGACGGCGCGCTCATGATGACCTCGCACGATCGCGAGTTCATGAACCGCGTGGTCACCAAGGTGGTGGAGATCGACGGCGGTTCGCTGACTGCCTATTCGGGCAACTACGAGTTCTATGCGCAGCAGCGCGCGCTCGCCGACAAGCAGCAGCAGGCCCAGTTCGAGCGCCAGCAGGCGATGCTCGCCAAGGAGATCAAGTTCATCGAGCGCTTCAAGGCGCGCGCATCGCATGCTGCGCAGGTGCAGAGCCGGGTGAAGAAGCTCGAGAAGATCGACCGGGTTGAGCCGCCGCGCCGCCGCCAGACGGTGGCGTTCGATTTTCCGGTCGCGCCACGCTCGGGCGAGGACGTGGTGAGCCTCAAGAACGTGCACAAGCGCTATGGCAGCCTCAGCATCTATGAAGGGCTCGACTTCATGGTGCGACGCAGGGAGCGCTGGTGCGTGATGGGCATCAATGGCGCCGGCAAGTCGACGCTGTTGAAGCTGGTCGCCGGCGCGACCGAGCCGGACGATGGCAGGGTGGCGCTCGGCGGCAGCGTGCGGATGGGCTACTTCGCACAGCACGCCATGGAGCTGCTCGTTGGCGAGCGCACCGTGTTCGAGACGCTGGAAGATGCGTTCCCGCAGGCCGGTCAGGGCGCGCTGCGCACGCTCGCGGGCTGCTTCGGTTTCTCGGGCGACGACGTGGAGAAGAGGTGCCGCGTACTCTCGGGCGGCGAGAAGGCGCGCCTCGTCATGGCGCTCATGCTCTTTGACCCGCCGAACTTCCTGGTGCTCGACGAGCCCACCAACCACCTCGACATGACGACGAAAGAGATGCTGATCGGCGCGCTCGCGCAATATGAAGGCACCATGCTGTTCGTTTCGCACGACCGCCACTTCCTGGCCGCGCTGTCGAACCGGGTCCTCGAGCTCACGCCCGAGGGTATCCACCAGTATGGCGGCGGCTATACGGAATACGTCGCGCGCACCGGCCAGGAGGCGCCCGGGCTGCGGAGTTGAAGCGGCGGTGCGGCAAAGACGACGGCCGTTGATAGTGCGGTCCGGGCACCTCGACGCAGCTCAACGCCGCGAGTATCGTTGGGCAACCGAGAATAAGAACAAAGCTTGATTTGGGTCGGAAGCGTCCAAGGGAGGAAGCGATGCGCTCGTTCGTCGCGCCGAAGTCCGTCCGCAGCACAGCATTGGTCCGGAGAGCGATTTGGCTTTTGGCCGGCGCCGTATTTGCGATGTGCGCCAACGGTCCAGTAGCGGCGCAGGCGCCCGGGGCGATTCCCGACCTCTCCGCCTCGAGCAGCCAGGCCTGGACGCCGTTGGCGAGAGACGGCCGCATCGCGCGCTACGGCACCGGCTGGTTTGATCCGCCGGCTGGCCTGCGGGGGCCGATCAAGCAGCATCCCGACTATCCGCTGCGCGGCAACGAGACCGGCCGGCCGACGCCTGCGCTCGGCAACTACAAGGACCCGATCCTCAAGCCGTGGGCGGCTGAAAAGATGCGCCAGTCGAACGAGGAGCTGCTGTCCGGCAAGATCGGCATTCCGTTCCTGCCGCAATCGCGCTGCTGGCCGGGAGGCACACCCGGTCAGCTGCTCTGGACCACGGAGCCGGTCTACATCATCCAGACCGCGAAGGTCGTCTATATGGTCTGGCAGCGCGACCAGTGGGTGCGGCGTATCTTCCTGACCGACCGGCATTCGCAAGAGGTGAAGCCGTCGTGGTATGGCGAGTCGATCGGCCGTTACGAGAACGGGGAGCTCGTGATCGACACCATCGGGCTTTCGGCGCATCCGCTGGGCGTGCTCGACATGTTCCGCACCCCGCACACCGAGAAGCTGCACGTGGTGGAGCGCTTCAAGGTCACGGCCGACAACAAGTTCCTGGAGGCCCTGATCAGGTTCGAGGACGAGGATACGTTCAACGAGCCCTGGTACGCGACCAAGCGCTGGAAGAAAGATCCCTACGATTGGCGGGAAACGATCTGCGCCGAGAACAGTGGTGACTACTTCAACGCCAACCTGGTGCCGATCCCACGCGCGACCCGGCGGGATTTCTGACGTCGCAAAGGCGACGCCTGCTTCAAGGTTTGGGCGGGAGCCATACGTCAGGCTTGCCCCCACACTGCGTCGGCAACTGCCATGATGCGCTCGAACTTGCGCCACTGGTCCTCTTCCGGAATCACCAGGTGATCAAGCCCGCCGAAGCCGCATTGCGGACTGAGAGCGAGCTGCTCGAGCGGCAGGTATCGGCTCGCCTCGTCAATGCGCCGCCGCAGGAGATCGAACGGCTCCAGATCCGGCCGCTTGGTGGTGACGAGCCCAAGCACCGCCACCGTGCCTTTGCGTACGTGCGCGAGTGGCGCGAAGCCGCCGGAACGCTCATCGTCATACTCCAGCAAAATCCTATGATGCTCCAGCTGTGAGAACACCGGCTCGGCAATGCCGTCGTAGTGCCCTTCGCGATGCCATTGTGGCGTGACGTTGCCGGTCTGGGGGTCGACCGTGCGGGCATTGCCCTTGCAAAGGTGAATGCCGAAGGTGACGCCGTCGAAGCCAGCGATCACGGCGTTGTCGGCCGCAATCGAACGCTCGAGGTTGCGTTTGGGGTCCTCGCCGCGGGAGCGCATGCGGTCGAGCGACACCTGGTCGACATAGGCGGTGTAGCCCGGCGCGTCGATCTGGATATAGCGGCAGCCGGCCTCGATCAGTTCGCGGATGATGCTGCGGGTGATCTCGACGACGTCCGCCATGAAGGCGTCCATGTCGCGGTAGATGGCTTTCGAACTCTGCCAGTCGAAACGCTGCGAGATGCGGTCCGGGCTGAGCACCGTCGCCTTGACTGGCCGGTCGGTGAGCGCGGCTGTGAACTGATATTCGGCAAGCGGCACATTGCGAGCGAGCCGCAGCGGCTCGACCACCTTGCGCCGGGTGACGATCGCGGGGCCGGGCGCGCTGAAGTTCTGCTCGGCGCGCGCGAGCGGAGCGGTGGTGACGCCCTCCATGGCGCGGTCCTCGGCTGCGACCTCGAAGCCGGACACGGACGAGCCGAAGCTCTCCTGGAAATTTCGCCGGCGCAATTCTCCATCGGTCACCACCGGAAGCCCGATCGCCGCCTGCCTGCGAACGATGTCACGGATGGCCCCGTCCTTGGCGCGCTCAAGCTCGGCCTCCGAAGCGGCTCCCTGCTTGTAGCGGCCAAACACCTCCTGCAGCTTGCGCGGTGAGCACAGGCTGCCGATCTGGTCGACGCGAATGGTCCTCAGGTCAGGCATGGGGGTCACTTGCCAGAATAAGCCGCGCGCACCTTCTCGATGAGCGCGGGATTGGTGGCATACGCCTTCCGGACGATGCCTTCGATGAAGTCCGGAGCGATGAACTCGACCACGAAGCCCTTGCTGGTGGCATCGGCGATCAGTGCCGGGTCCTTCACGGCCGCCTCGAAACCCTTGCGCAGGAGCGCAAGCCGCTCAGGTGGCAGATCGGGCGGCGCCACAAACGGCCGCGAGAGCGCGACGCTGCCGAACACGATGTTGAGCATCTGCCGCTGCTCCTCGGTCTTGGCCCGCTCGAACGCGGTCGGGATCCCCATGGCGCTCAGCTCAGGATCGCCGACTGGAGCAAGCTGCATCACCACCCGCATCTTCTTTTCGGAGACCCAGTGCGGCTTCTGCCCCTTCAGGCAGGTCCAGCACCAGCTCGCGACGCCGTCGAGCTCGCCGCGCTCGATCGCGAGGTTGACCTCAGCCGAGCCCGGGTAGCCCGCGATCACTTTCATCTTGGTGCCCAGGATGGCGTTGAGCGAATGCGGATAGCCGGAGGTCGTCGAGCCCGCGCCGGATGTTCCGACGGTTATCGGCTTCATCATGAGGTCGTCGGCCGAATAGATCGGGACCGTGTGCCAGACCGCCGCAATCGGCGTGAACTGTTCCATGCTGCCAAGCCAGCCGAACCGCAAAGGATCGAAGTCGACCCGCGCCGACGTGAGCAGCGAGGTGAAGGCGGTGCCGTGCTCCAGTGCGGCGAGCTCGGTGCCGTCGCGGGCCGCGCGCGCCTGCAGATGGTTGGCAAGCACGACGCCGCCGGCGCCTGGCATATTCTTGACCACGATCGTCGGATTGCCTGGGAGATGCCGGCCAAGATGGCGCGCCAGCAGCCGGGCATAGAAGTCGTAGCCGCCGCCAGGAGTGCCGGCCGTGTAGAGAGTGATAGGGCGGTTCTGGAAGCTCCAGCCGTCCTGTGCGTCGGCCGTGCCGGAGAGGGTGCCGATCAGCATGAGAGCGGCGAGGGCGCTTACGAAAGAGAGTGGTCGTTGTCTCATGACTTGCGCCTCTAGGCTCCGTGCGGGCTCGAGCAGGACCGGGGACAGCGCCGCGGCTGGCCTGCATTATACCCGCATGTTCACAAAGGGGAGGCCTGCATGGCCAAGGGCTATTGGATCGCGCACGTCGATGTGACCGATCCTGAAGGCTACAAGGACTATCAGGCCGCGAACGCAGTCGCGTTCCGCAAATATGGCGCGCGCTTTCTGGTGCGCGGGGGCGGTGCCGAGCAGCCGGAGGGCAGCGTGCGATCCCGTCACGTGGTGATCGAGTTTCGCAGACTACGCCACCGCGCTCGCCTGCTATCGCTCACCCGAATATGAAGCCGCCAGGGAGAAGCGGCGCGGCAAGGGCGACATCGACCTCGTCATCGTGGAGGGCTACGACGGCGCGCAGCCTTGAGGCTGCGGATTCGGCCGCGATCTAGGGGCCGTAGCCCGGATGGAGCGTAAGCGACATCCGGGAGCGATGCTGCAATCCAGTCGTTCCCGGATTTCGCTTCGCTCAATCCGGGCTACTATTGGGGCTTCCGGCGAATTGCGATGGCGATCTCAAAGGCCGTTCTCGACCATGGCCACCGCGCGCTGACCTAGCGCATGGATCTGCGTACGGGCGAAACCGTGCATAGGCCCGTCGATCACCAGCATGGCAAAGCCATGGACGGTCGACCAGGCGAGAAACTCCGCGCCAAGCCGGCGCTCCTTCGGGAGCACGCCGGCCGCGACCATCCGGTCGAGCGCCACGCCCAGGAGTTGGAACGGATTGAGGCCGGTCGCGCCGGCCTTGGCTGGATCGGGTGGCGCCGGCCACTCGTAGGGCACCGCGAAGATCGTGCGGAACAGGCCGGTTTCGGTCAAAGCGAAATGCAAGTAGCCAAGCCCGATGGCGCGCAGGCTAGCCCGCGCCAGCTCCGCGGGGCTGAGCGCCGAGCTCAAGGCGTCGAGCTGTGCTTCCATCGACAGGGCGAGGCGCGACAGCGCCGTCATGCGCACGGCCTGCAGCAGCTCCATTCGGCTAGCGAAGTGCCGGTAGGCGGCATTGGGGACCACGCCGGCCCGTCGCGTTGCCTCGCGCAGCACGACCGCCTCGGGTCCCCCGGTCTGCGCCAGCGCAATGCCGGCCTCGAGCAAGGCGCGCTGCAGATCGCCGTGCCGATAGGTGCTGCGTTTCCGGGGTTTCCTGAGTTGGTGCTTCATCCTGGCCATATGTGGACAGCGTCCATTTCTTGTGCCATAGTTTGTGGACGGTGTCCACATCATGACACCGAACCGGTTCCGGGTCACGCCCGGAGGCGCTCAGACTGGGGAAAAATCAGACTGGGAAAGTTAAGGAGAGAGAACGATGTCGATCCAGCCTTATCTCACGTTCGGCGGCCGCTGCCAGGAAGCGGTCGAGTTCTATCGCGATGCCCTCGGCGCGGAGGTGCAAATGCTGATGCGCTTCAAGGACGCCCCCGATAAGCCGCCGCCCGGCATGGTCCCGGACAATTGGGGCGACAAGATCATGCATGTCAGCCTCAAGATCGGCGACGCGGTGCTCATGGCGTCAGACGGCTGCGCCAGCAGCGAAAAGAATTTCCAGGGCTTCTCGCTGTCGCTGACGGCCGCGAACGAGGCTGAGGCCGATCGCAAGTTCGCTGCGCTCTCCAACCGCGGCCAGGTGACGATGCCGCTCGGCAAGACGTTCTTCTCGCCGCGTTTCGGCATGCTGGTCGACCGCTTCGGCGTCAGCTGGATGGTAATCGTGCCGGCCGAGGCCAACGCACTCGCGGCGTAGGTTGGCAACACCGAGCAAATCGAATGGCCGCGGCCCGCGTGCTGCGGCCATTCGCGATTCTTGATCCCTCAATCCCGAAATATACGTGTGACATCCTGGAGGATGTCGTCGAGATCGGCCTTGCCCTTCTGCTCGCTTTCGCGACGAGCGGCCGCCTCTTCGCGTACGACGCTCCGCCATCTGTCCGGGCGTCAAGCACGGCACGGTTTTGCGGCCGAGCCGGCGATAGCTGCGAAGTTCGGCGTCGGTCGTGAGCACGACCGGATCGGCCATGGTCTCGGTCATCCGCACCAGGCAGGCGTCCTCGAAGCTCATTGAATCGTACTTCGCCATCAGCTTGAGCAAGGGCGCGATTTCCTTGCCAGCGGCGAACGCGCAGGTCGCGGCGCGGCGCTCGAGCAGCGCGCGTAGCCCCCGCGCACCGGCGGGTCCCAACAGCCGGAACGCTTCCGCGACCGAGGCCTCGCAGGTTGCCCAGGGCGGCGGCAAGCGCGCCGCCTGCGCGGCAGCCCAACCATGGTTCGCGTCACGGCCGCTCAAGAGCGCGACCAGAAAACCTGCGTCAACGATCACGCTTGCGGCCATGGTCGGATCTCCGGCTCTCGCTGAGGTCGCTCGGCAGCCCTTCGATCGAGCCGACGAGGTCGGCGATCTGGTCGAGCGCGGCGGCGCTGCGCTTGGCAACGGGGCGGGTGAGGCGCTCCCGCACCACATCGGATTTTGAGATCGTGCGCCGGCGCGCCTCGGCCTCGATCTCGGCGACGAGCGCGTCGGGCAGGCGGACGGTGAGAATCTTCATGGCGCAAGTTGTAATACAGAAACGGCAGAAGTGCCATACGTTTTGTCCGGCTCAGGGCTCTGGCCGATCGAGCCTAAGGCGCCCTTGCGCGGGGGCGACAGGAGGCGTGATAGGCAGGCGTGATAGAGAGAGCCGCGCAGGCTGCTGCGTTCGGGCCGAAGGCCGAATAAGCCAATGGCAGACCCACTGCTGCGTGCTTCGCTTCTCGATTTGGACGTCAGGAAATGAAACCGAGTTCGCCGGGGCCTCTGACCGACACGATCTTTGCGCTGTCCTCTGGGCCACCCCCCGCCGCCATCGCGGTGATCAGGGTCTCTGGCCCAGCGGCACGGCTCGCACTCGAGCGGCTCATCGGCCGAGTCCCCGAGCCACGCCGAGCCGCATTGGCCAGGATCCATGATCCCGCGTCTGGGGTTCTCCTCGATGAAGCACTGGCGCTCTGGTTCCCTGGACCCAAGAGCGAGACCGGTGAGGACTCGGCAGAGCTCCAGATCCACGGGGGGAGGGCCGTCATCGCAGCTGTACTCAAGGCACTCGGGGAGCTGCCGGGCTTTCGTCTGGCCGAGCCAGGAGAGTTCACGCGTCGCGCCTTCGAGGCCGGCCGGCTCGACCTCACTGCTGTGGAAGGTCTTGCTGACCTGGTCGGGGCGGAGACGGAGGCGCAAAGGCGCCAGGCGTTGGGCCAGATGCGTGGCCTCCTGGGCGGGCGAGCCGAGGTCTGGAGAGAAAAGCTGATCGAGGCCCTGGCCCTGGTTGAGGCGGGGATCGATTTCTCCGACGAGGGCGATGTGCCCAAGGAACTCGTTCCCAGGGCGACCGCGATCGTGCGGAAAGTCGAAACGGAAATCGCCGAGGCGCTGGCGGGAGCGGGGCGAGGCGAGCGGCTAAGGGAGGGCCTTTGGGTCGCGATCGCTGGGCCGCCGAATGCGGGCAAGTCGACTTTGCTCAATCGTCTCGCGCGACGCGAGGCCGCCATCGTGTCCCCCCATGCGGGCACGACGCGGGACGTCATCGAGGTGCACCTCGATCTCCGGGGTTATCCGGTCAACCTCCTCGACACCGCCGGCTTCAACGAGGCCTCGCAAGATCCGATCGAGCAGGAGGGGATGCGACGCGCCCGGGATGTCATGGGGCGTGCGGACCTCGTCCTCTGGATGACAGATGCCCGCGAGGTGGGGGCCGACTCAATGGCCGATCTGGCCCTCAACCCGAGCGCCTCGCGCTGGCGGGTCGTAAACAAGATTGACCTCTTGGAGTCGCCGCCTCAGGCCGCCTCGGCTCGGGATCACTTCCCGATATCCGCCGCGACCGGGAAGGGCGTTGAGGATTTGGTCGCTGCTCTTGTCCGCTTTGCGAGCGAGACCTTTCGGCATTCCGAGCCTGGCCTTGTCACACGGGAGCGGCAGCGGACAAGGCTCAACGAGGTCCTGGGCGCCTTGCGCGATGCCGTAACGAAAGCCGAGCAGGGCGCTGGCGAGGAGCTCGTGGCAGAGGATTTGCGCCATGCCCTGATGGGTCTCGGGAGACTCACTGGACGAGTTGATGTCGAGGAGATCCTTGACGTGATCTTTCGGGAGTTCTGTGTCGGGAAATAGATGGGCCAGTGGCGTGGCTCTGACTCAAAGGCTGAGAGGGCCTCCGGACGAGTGGCCTATGCCGTAACCATGTTTCTTAAGGGGTCTCTCACCTTGTTCCACGTGAAACATCTGAGATGGGGCTAGGGCTGTCACCTCGTTTCACGTGAAACGTCTTGAGGGATGCTGTTTGCCTCCGTTTCACGTGAAACATCTCACTCCTCGTTTCTTTGACCCCATTCCACGGTCGAGCTAGAAGCAACGCCATGGCCATGAAGTTCGATGTCATTGTGGTGGGAGGCGGGCACGCCGGCTGCGAGGCTGCGGCCGGGGCGGCTCGCATGGGGGCTGAAGTGGCCCTTGTGACCCATCGCTTCGGCACGATCGGGGCTATGTCGTGCAATCCCGCCATCGGGGGGCTCGGGAAGGGTCACCTCGTTCGCGAGATCGATGCGCTTGATGGCCTTGATGGGGCGGGTGGCGGATCGAGGAGGAATTCAGTTCCGGGTTCTCAATCGGCGCAAAGGCCCGGCGGTTCGGGGGCCAAGGGCCCAGGTGGATCGGAAGCTCTACGCCGGTGCGATGCAGGCGGCGATCCGGGAAACTCAGCACCTCTCACTAGTCGAGGGCGAGGTGGATGACCTGATCCTCGAGGCGGGTCAGATCGCAGGCGTGCGGCTTCTGGATGGGCGAGAGATCTCTGCCAAGGCTGTGGTCCTGACGACTGGGACGTTCCTGCGGGGGCTCATCCATATCGGCGAAAAGCAAACGCCGGCTGGACGGGTGGGAGAGGCGCCCGCGCTCGGGCTTTCAACGACCCTTGCCCGGCTAGGCTTTGCGCTTGGGCGGCTCAAGACCGGCACGCCTCCTCGCCTCGACGGTCGAACGATCGATTGGGCCGCTTTGGAAATGCAGCCGGGGGACACCCCTCCTGAGCCCTTCTCGACCCTGACGGAACGTATCGAAACCCCTCAGGTCCAATGCGGCTTGACCCGAACGACGGCGGACACGCACCGTCTGATCCGTGACAATGTCCATCGTTCTCCGATGTATTCTGGGCAAATCGCAACTCGAGGGCCGCGCTATTGCCCTTCCATTGAGGACAAGATTGTTCGGTTCGGGGATCGGGACGGGCACCAGATTTTCCTCGAGCCGGAAGGCCTAGACGATCCGACGGTCTATCCCAATGGCATTTCCACCTCGCTTCCGGAGGAGGTGCAGCTCGCCCTCGTGGCGACAATCCCTGGCCTGGAAAAGGCGAGGGTTCTGCGCCCGGGCTATGCCATCGAATACGACCATGTGGATCCGCGCGAGCTGAAAGCCACGCTTGAGACCAAGCGAGTCTCAGGCCTGTTCCTGGCCGGGCAGATCAACGGCACGACGGGATATGAGGAGGCCGCCGCGCAGGGACTCGTCGCGGGCCTGAACGCAGCTGCTCTGGCAGGCGGGAGCGGGGAGGTCGTGTTCGATCGGGCTGAGGGCTATCTCGGCGTCATGATCGACGATCTCGTGACCAAGGGGGTGACGGAGCCCTATCGAATGTTCACCTCGCGGGCGGAATATCGCCTCACGCTTCGGGCCGATAACGCTGACCAAAGACTGACCCAGAAGGGCATTGGTCTCGGCTGCGTCGGACCCGAGCGGCAGCGCCGCCATGCCGAGAAGATGAGCGCGCTTTCAGCTGCGACGGAGTTTGCCCGATCGGTCTCGCTCACGCCGAACGAAGCCGATCGATATGGCCTCACTCTGAACCGGGATGGCCAGCGTCGCAGTGCCTTCGAGCTCCTGTCCTTTCCGACCATTGGGGTCGACACGGTTCGGCGGATCTGGCCTCGCCTGGGCGACTTCCCGGCCAGGATACTCGATCAGCTTGAGATCGATGCCAAGTATCATGTCTACCTGAGCCGCCAGGCCGCCGACATCGAGGCCTTCCGGCGAGACGAGGGTCTCACGCTTCCGGAGGGTCTCGACTATGCGGGGGTCAAAGGACTGTCGAACGAGGCTCGTCAAAAGCTTTCCGCCATCAGGCCACAAACCATTGGCCAGGCCGGCCGGATCGATGGCATGACCCCAGCAGCGCTGACGTTGCTGGTTGCGCATGTTCGAGGGAGCGCCCGGGGTCATGAGCGACGTCAAGGCCGTTCCAAGTCCGCAAGCCGCTGATCGAGCCAAGGCGTTCGAGCTCACTCCTGTTTCACGTGAAACGCAGGAGCGACTCGATCGCTTCGTCGAGCTCCTACTCACGTGGCAGAAGACCACTCATCTCATTTCCCCCAGCACGATTCCAAAGCTATGGACTCGCCACGTCGCGGATTCCCTCCAGCTCCTCGACCTTGCCCCGAACGCCAGGCTCTGGGTCGATCTCGGATCGGGCGGGGGCTTTCCCGGCGTGGTCGTTGCTTGCGCGCTTGCCGAGACCCCTGGCGCCAAGGTTCACCTGGTCGAAAGCAACAGCAAGAAGGCCGCCTTCCTGCGCGAGGCGGTCCAGAGTCACGGGGGCTCCTGCGGTCGTGCAGCCCATGCGCATCGAGAAATATGTGGCCAACTTTGCAGCTATTCCGGACGTCGTTACCGCCCGTGCGCTTTTACCATTTAAGTCATTGTTGGATAACAGCTTTTCCATTCTGTCGCGCGGGGCACTCGGACTGTTCCCGAAGGGGCAGGATGTGGCTGCTGAATTGACCCAGGCTGCCAAATACTGGAACATCGATTACACACTTGCGCCGAGTCGCACTGATTCTCTCGCCCGCATCGTCGTGGTGCGTGGCCTGGAGCGGCTCCAGGTATCCGAGTATTGATCCGATTCGCTTCAACCCCTTGGGGACGGAAGCCATGATGCCAGAGGAAGTCCATTCCATCGATGACCTCCTAGTAGAGGACGTCGACGAAGCCGTGCGCACCGGCGCCGGCAAACCGGCGCGAGTGCTTGCCATTGCCAACCAAAAGGGTGGCGTCGGCAAGACCACGACGGCGATCAATCTCGGCACTGCGCTCGCCGCGATCGGCGAGCACGTGCTCATTGTCGATCTCGATCCGCAGGGCAACGCATCGACCGGCCTTGGGATCGACAATCGCGATCGCAGCCACTCGACCTACGATGTGCTGGTCGGCGAGGCGTCGCTCCGCGATGCCATTCTGCCGACCGCGGTTCCCAAGCTCTCGATTGCGTCCTCGACGCTCGACCTCTCGGGCCTCGAGCTCGAGATCAGTCAGGAGCGCGACCGCGCCTATCGGCTGCGCAGTGCGCTCGGCTCGCTCAATCGCGACGGCGACGAGAATGCGTTCAGCTATGTCTTGGTCGACTGCCCGCCCTCGCTTAATTTGCTCACAGTGAATGCGATGGCGGCGGCGCATGCCGTGCTGGTGCCGCTGCAATGTGAGTTCTTCGCGCTCGAAGGGCTGTCGCAGCTGCTCAAGACCGTCGAGCAGGTCAAGCAGGCGCTCAATCCGTCGCTCGAGATCCACGGCATCGTGCTCACGATGTTCGACGCGCGCAACAACCTGTCCAACCAGGTCGTCGCCGACGTGCGCCAGCACATGGGCGCGAAAGTCTACGACACCGTGATCCCGCGCAACGTGCGCATCTCGGAGGCGCCGTCCTACGGCAAGCCGGTGCTGGTCTACGATCTCAAGTGTGTGGGCAGCGAAGCCTATCTGAAGCTCGCGACCGAGATCATCCAGCGCGAGAAGGCGATGCGGGCGGCGGGGTGACGAGGAGGGCGAATGGCAAGTCGCGAATGAGGCGAACAGGGAAGGAATTGTGAGCACCGGTCCTGCCCGCTCCTCAGCCGCTTCGTTGTTCGCTATTCGTTCTAATCGAGGCAACGTGACTTCAGGACGATCGACCATGGCGGATGAGGGCAAATCGCGACTGGGGCGCGGACTCGCGGCACTCATCGGCGACGTCAGCGAGGAGACCAAGAAGGCGGCGACGGCGCCGCAGAGCGGCGGGCGCACTCAGCGGCGTGCGCCTGTCGAATTCCTGCGGCCCAATCCACGCAATCCGCGTCGCGATTTTTCCGAAGCCGATCTCGATGAGCTCACGTCATCGCTGCGCGAGAAGGAAATCATCCAGCCGATCGTGGTGCGCCCGGTGCGCGGCTCGAACGACAAGTTCGAGATCATCGCGGGCGAGCGCCGCTGGCGCGCGGCGCAGCGCGCCGGCTTGCACGACGTGCCGATCGTGGCGGTCGACGTCACCGAGGACGAGGCGCTGCAACTCGCCATCATCGAGAACGTGCAGCGCACCGATCTCAATGCGATCGAGGAAGCGAGCGGCTATCAGGCGCTGATCAACGATTTCCGGCACAGCCACGACGAGATCGCCAAGACTGTCGGCAAGAGCCGCGTTCACATCACCAACACGTTGCGGCTGCTGAAGCTGCCGGAGAAGGTGCAATCGCTGGTGCGCTCGGGCAAGGTCAGCGCCGGGCACGCCCGTGTCCTGATCGGCCGCGCCGATGCCGAGGAGCTCGCGCAGAAGATCGTCGAGATGGGCCTGAGCGTTCGCCAGGTCGAGGAGTGGGGCAGGGCCGGCAAGGATGCCGGCAAGTCGCCCCCGCCCGCCGCCAAGTCACGCGGGGACAAGGACGCCGACACGGTCGCGCTCGAGCGTCGCGTCACCGACGCGCTCGGGCTCGAGGTCACGATCGATAACCGTGGCGAAGCCGGCGTGGTGCACGTGCGCTATCGCAGCCTCGATCAGCTCGACGAGGTCGTGCGGAAGTTGGAGCGCAAGGGGTGAGGCGTTTTCTCGGCCACGTACGTCGAAAATTCACGCGCGAGCTCGGCAAGACTAGTTCCGTCAAACAAGCGCGCAATCATTGCGGTGGTCCAGCGTGGCGGTCCTGGAGTAGCCCCTGAGAGCGCTATTGTGCGCCTTGTTTCGCCAAAAAGGGTTGGACCGAAAACCTCACATCGTAAATGATCCGTCCGGGCTCTAACATTGGCCTCATCAATCCTCGAATGACGTTGACGAGCTGATCTTCGTTAAATGAAATTGCTATCTTGGGTCTTCTTTTTTGTTCTTTCCACGTCCCAAAATCAGGACTTTCAATTTGTTCTGGGGTACCGGCCTCACCACGCACCCACCAAGCCCAAAGGTCTGCTGCTTGTAGCGCGCAGGAAGTCATTGTCGCGTCGGCTACAGCATTCAGATCCTCAAATCGCGGGCCTGCGCCATATAGGTCCCTAAATCCAGGTGGACGCTGGGCGATGTAGTCATCCCAGCCCGCCTCGATTGTTCTTTTCTCGCCCTGTCTGTCGAAAATGAAATCGACTTTTTGATCTGCCGGTATAATTCCATCAAATCTTCGTCGATGGCTGTGGAACATATCCATCAAACTGCGGAACGCCACCATAAATGGATTGCCTAAGAAGTCCCAGTCGATGCGTAGGCCCGGGACGTGAATGCGCTCTCTTGCTCGGTTCAACTCAGCGATGTTGATGCGGCTTGAGATTGACATCAGTGCATGTTCTTCAACGATCCGATAGAACGCTCCAACGCGACTCATTCGTTCTGGCGTCTGCGCCATTTCTGCCATCTTGAAATGGAACCGACCATGCTTGGTGAGGACGCCATACGGCAACATCTGTTCCCATTCTCTGGCAAACTTCGCCCAGGACTCAGCTGATGCAATGTGGCCAGCCAACACAAACTCCCCTCCAGGGCTATAGCTGTCATCGATAAAGGCTTGCAGGATCATCACAAAAGTCCCTACGCGCGTCGGGTGTTAGCCCCGGGCCGACCATATATCCTTTGTGTTAGCTTTGCCGAAGGTCCAGAACTCGCCCGCGCGTCACGCGAAGAACAGCAAAGCACCGAAGTTTCTGGACGAGCCGGCTCCGCTGTCGAGCTCGATTTAGGGTCGCGACAGAACATACAAAATATCTGCACGTGCGTCGTGCGCAGTCGCGGCACAAGAACCGCTAACTTGAGCCCCCAGCCCAAGGCGTTCTCGCGTCAGGGCTTACTCCCAAGGTCAGAACTGCATCCGTCGTCTGCATATGAACGCTGATCGCAGACGAGCAAAGCATGGCGTGCTAGGTTGTTCTAAATAACGTTCCTAATCACAATACATTGAGGAGGAGATGCCCATGTTGAGATTGAAAACGGCGCTCGTCAGCAGCACGGCGGCAATCCTGATGGCAGCCGCAGCGTCTCCTGCCAGTGCGGCCGTCAATTGCGCCGATTTGGCGAACCTGAAAATTCCGGCGAGCGAAATCGGGCTGCCCAGCGGCGGTGCAACGATAACCTCCGCGCAGATCGCGACCGTGCCCGCTGATCCGCTCAATCCCGGCGCGACGCGCGATTATTGCAAGGTGCTGGGCGCGGTTGCGCCGGTCGATCCGAATGCGCCGCCGGTCAATTTCGAGGTCAACCTGCCCGCCGACTGGAACGGCAAGGCCGTGCAATATGGCGGCGGCGGCTCGAACGGCGTGCTGATCACCGGCCTTGCGCCGCTGCGCGACGCGCGCCGCGACACGCCGGTGCCGGTGGCGCGCGGCTTCGCCACCTGGGGCACCGATTCCGGCCACGACAACAAGAAGCTTCCGCACCCGCGGGCCTTTGCGCTGAACGACGAGGCGCTCGTCAATATGGCCTACGCCGCGTACAAGAAGACGCATGACGTGGGCGTGCGCATCGCGCGCGCGTTCTACGATCGCGCGCCCGCCAAGATCTATTTCTACGGCGGTTCGGAAGGCGGGCGCGAAGCCCTGATGATGGCGCAGCGTTTCCCGACCGATTTCGACGGCATCGTGAGCGTGGTGCCGGTGGCCAATTACACGGGCGGCAATCTGATGCGGGCGAAGCTCGCCCAGCTCCAACGGGAAGGCGGCTGGATCAACCCGGCCAAGGTCAAGCTGATCCACAACGCCGTCAATGCCGCCTGCGACAAGCTCGACGGTCTCGACGACGGCGTCATCAGCGCCTATGAAAAATGCCTGAGCACGTTCGATGTGGGCACGCTGCGCTGCCCGAACGGGGCGGACACCGGCGACACCTGCCTTTCCGACAAGCAGATCGAAGCCGACCGGCTCGTGCACCGTCCTTACCAATATCCGTTCGCGATGAAGAACGGCGTCACGGCTTTTCCGGGATGGACCTATGGCAGCGAGGTGCAGCCGGGCGGGATGGTCGACACCATAACCGGCGCGGAGCCGCCGCAATTCCCGATCACGAACGAGAAGACGCAATCGGTCGCCTGGGTCAATGCGGACGGTTTCGTGCGCTATTTCTTCGCGCGCGATGCGAAGTTCGATCCGTTCCAATTCTCGCCCGAAAAATTCGCCGGCCGGATCAAGGAAATTTCGGAGATGTTCGACACCACCGATCCGGACCTGTCGGCTTTCCAGGCGCGCGGCGGCAAGCTGATCCTGAAAGGCAACGGCGCCGACTATCAACGCAGCGTGCTGCAGGAAATCGACTATTACAAATCGGTCGTCGCCAAGATGGGCCAGGATCGCGTCGATCAGTTCATCCGCTTCTATGTGACGCCCGGCGTGAACCATCCGGGCAACGGTGTCATGAGGGATGGCAAGGCGGTGCCGGCCAAAGTCGATATGCTGGGCGTCTTGGACGCCTGGGTCGATGCAGGCAAGGCTCCGGACACCCTGGTGCAGGTGAGCCAGGAAGAGCAGGCGCCGTTCAAGACGATCGCCTCGCGCCCGATGTGCCGCTATCCGCTCAGCCCGCGCTATGACGGCCATGGCGATCCGAACGAGGCGGCAAGCTTCACCTGCGCCAAGCAGTAAGCGCCGCGTGAGGCTTTGCGTCAGAGAGCAATGTCCCGATGTGGACGCAAATTCAAACGGCAACGACGGTCGCAGCGGTGGCTGCGGTCCTTGCCGCACTGACTCTGGCGCGCGCGGCCGTTGCGGAGCCTGTCGAGACGAGGGTGTTCAGCAGCGCCGCGCCCCGCGCCATTTTGAGAGAGATTGCCCCGGTTTTCGAACGCATGACCGGCCACCAGCTCGTGGTCGAATACGCGTTCGCTGCCGATCTCAAGCGCCGTATCGAAGCTGGCAACCCGTTCGATGTGGCCATTCTGCCGCCGGACATGGCAGACGACCTCGCGCGACGAGACAAGCTCGTCGCAGGCTCGCGCGTCGATCTGGGCCGGACCGGCTTGGGCGTCGCGGTGCGCAGGGGCGCGCCGCTGCCCGACATCGGCACGGTCGACGCATTCCGGCGTGCACTTCTCACGGCACCAATGGTGGCCTACGCCGATGGCGGAGCGAGCGGCGTTCAATTCCATGGCATCCTGGCCCGGCTCGGAATCGCCGAGGCGATGAAAGGCCAAGCTGCGGCCCTATCCGACAGGGGGCGCCATCGAGGCGGTCGCGCGCGGCGAGGCGGATCTCGTCGTGATCGGGGTCTCTCCTATCCTCGATGTGTCGGCGGTCGAGCTTGTTGGCTGGCTGCCGGCGGAATTGCAGACCTACATCGTCTACACCGGCAATGTCGGCGCAGCGGCAACACAGCCGCAGGCCGCTCGAACCCTTTTGAGCTTGCTGACATCGCCGGCTGCGATCGCGTTGTTCAAGTCGCGCGGCTTCGAGCCGGCTCACGCTAACCTGGTTTCTACGAGCTCGAATGGAGCGCCACGTATTGCCTGACCGCCTCGTGTGCGGGTCCGTCCTGGTACCGGCCTTTGCGGACGCGGTCTAAGAACGTCCAGGCGATCCAGCCAAAGAACAGTGCGAGGCCGACTAACGACAGGGTGCGGTTAAGCAGCACGTCGCTTACTGCATACTGGATGCCGACGACAGACGCATCGACGTTGGAGCGCACCGGAATCAGCTCCGCACCGTCACCCCCACGGAAGAACATCAAGAACTCACTGGAATACGTTGACTGCTCGTTCCTGACCGACTGTATTTTCGCGCTGCAGAACGTGACCAGAAAGATGTATCGTTTGCACCTGCCCTCGGTGGCCCGCAAATCATCCGCCACTCTGAAAGTGCCCGCGTGCCGCAGGTCACGCGCCAACTCGGGCCCGTAGAACGCCAGAGCTCCCAAGACCATGGCCACCACGAAGAGAGCCATGCCCAGCTGCTTCAATTGGCTCAAATTGGTCCACGCGGGCAGCTGGCCCTTCTCGAGCGCCCTGAGGTCGCGCTTGGAGATTTGATCTGACCACGCCGGTGCGCTCACTTGTGGCGCGCCCGATGCGTGCCGAACAGGCGGCTCTCGCATTGCATTGACAGTGCGCTTCCCGAAATCGCCCATGTGTCTCTCCGCATCGACGCGCAGACTTTATCGGCGGAGTAGTTTCAACTGGTTTGAAGCGCGCTGGAGCGCTTGAGAGAATGGTGAAGAATACGTTGACGACCAGAACCCAAACTCTGATCCGAAATCTTGGGAGCCACAGGGGTCATTTGGTTCGGCGCGCGGGACGCCGCGCGCCGAGTATCACTCTGCCAACGTCACCGGCTTGCTGAATTCCGACGTGCGCCTTCGCTCGATGTCACGCTGGCGGAGTTGCCCGCGGCCGCAGCAGCACCTGCTCGCTCACGACGGCGCTGCGGCTCTCGGCGATCGCATAGCCGCTCCGTTCGGCGAGCGGCGCGAAGCCTTCCAGGCCGCGCGCAAAAAGTCGGAGTGTCGTCTGCGCGATCATCCGCTTGCGTTCCTCGCTCGAGCTCGTGACTGAGCCGGCGACGATCGGCACGCCGGCCTGCGCCAGCGCGGTGAGGTTGGCAACGACCGCGTCGTCGGTGCCGTACTCGAACAGGCCGCCCTCCGAAGAGGCCGCGATGATGGCGCCACGCGCGGCGAGGCCGGCAAGCAGGTGCGCGAGCGGCGCGGTATCCTTCCAGTCGTAGGCATGGTGCTGGAACTGAACCTCGAGCCCATGCAGCGGCTCCCCGGGTGCGGTGAGCGCAAGAAGCGCGCGGGCGCCGAAGGTCGGCCCGTCCGGCTGCGCATCGAAGACGTGGATCGCGATCGGACGGTGGATCAGCGTCGCGTGCTCGCGCGCGAGCATGATCAGCGCGTTGATACTGTCGAGCGCCGGCCCGCCCGCGATGTTGATGAGATGCAACGGCGCGTCCGTGGCGGCGAGCCGTGCGAGGAGCGCCTCGGCCAGCAGTCGCGCGATTTGTTGCATGCGCAGCCGGATCAGCGCGACGTGCGGAGCCGCCGCGACCTGGCGGTCCACCGGACCGTCGAAGCCGGGCGGCAGGTGGTCCGCGCCGAGCTTGAGGATGTAGGTCGAGATGCTGTCGAGATACCCGTTGTCCGGCGCGAGCATCTTCCGGAGCAGCGGCGAGCGCCGCGCCGCCAGCCTCATGAGCAGCCGCATGACGATCCTGGGCATGCGACGGTTGCGACGGTCCCAGGCCAGGCACGCCTCGCGCCTCGTCGCGAGGCTCGTGGGATCGTCCGGAACCGCGAATACCGGATGCGTGACGTCGATGACCGGCAATCTGAGGCCGTCGGCGGCGGTTGCGAACACGACGGCGCGACTGTCTCCGGCCGGGAGATGGGAATGCATGAAGGGTTCCAGGGCGGCGACGGCATCGAGGTGCGGGCGATAGATCGGCGACGCTGTCCTAGTGCCGCGATATCGCGGAAATATGTCGCCCTGCTGCGTGCCGTCAATGTCGTGACCGGTACGGTCGCGATGCGCGACATCCAACGCAAGATTGGGTTGCAACGGAACTGTGATGTTGACCGCGGCAAGCTGGGGCCGAGCTCAAGCTTGTTTCGGCCGCAACAGAATCCAAAATATCAGCCCGTGTGTAATGAGCAACGGCGGCACAAGAACTGTTGGAATATAGAACGCTGCCCCAAGCGACCCAGGGCTTATGCCAACACCGATCTGGCCATTGTAAATCGCGTTCAGGAGATCGAGCGTGCCCCACAGGTTGAATACCCATACCATCGCGATGGCCCAGGATGCGCGCGCCTGAAGAGCCAGCGTTGCTAGAACCGCCAGCACCGCCGCAACGAGATCGCCGTACGCCGCCGGCGCGGCGAAGTCCGAGGACAGCGATGGTGATACGACGCCAGGGACCAGAAAACTGAGTCCAATGAAACGAAATGTGTGCGGTACGACCAGCGCAGTAAGCGCATCCTCTCGCGGCATGACACGCAGCCGCGGCCAAATGTACAGCTTCGTGACAATGCCGAAGGCGAGAAAGCTCATGAGGACGCTAAGACCAAACAGTGCGGCAATGCTCATGAGCGTTTCTCCTGTGCCACAGTCGTGCCTAGTGCCGCCGATTTGAAGTTCCTGCACCACCTGACAGCAGAGGTCTATTTCAATACCATGCTCGGGAGCCAAAGCGTCAGCGCCGGGATATAGGTCACGAGCGCGAGCACGATGAGCATCGGGATATAGAAAACCAGGATGCTGCGCGACACCGCCTCCATGCTCACGCGGCCGATCGCACAGCCCACGACCATAGTCGGTCCGACCGGCGGCGTGAGCAATCCGATCCCCAGGTTGAGGATCATGATGATTCCGAAATGTACGGGATCGATGCCGAACTGCTTGATGACCGGCAGGAAGATCGGCGTGCAGATCAGGAGCATCGGCGCGAGGTCCATGAAGGTGCCGAGCAGGAGCAGCAGCACATTGACCCAGAGCAGGAAGGTGTATTTGTCGCTCGAGATCGCGACGAAGAATTCCGTTGCCTTGGCCGGCACCTGCAAGATTGCCATCATGTAGCCGAAGGCGATCGAGAAGCCGATCATGATCATGACCATCCCGACCGTGCGGACCACGCGCCCGATCAGCGTGGGCAGGTCGCGCCACTTGCAGTCGCGGTAGATGAACATCGTGACCAGGAACGCATAGACGCAGGCAACCGCCCCAGATTCGGTCGGCGTGAAGAAGCCAGAGAGAATGCCGCCCAGGATGATCCCGATCGTGATCAGCCCCCAGATCGCGTCGATCGCAATCTTGACTGCCTGGCGGAACGGAACGACCTCGCCCTTCGGCAGCTTGTCCCGGTGCGCGATGATGAGGACGAGGACGATCAGCGACAGCCCGAGGAGCAGCGCCGGGATAACGCCGCCCATGAAGAGATGAGCGACCGAGACTGTCCCACCGGCGGCGAGCGAGTAGATGATCATGTTGTGGGACGGCGGCAGCAGCAGCGGCTGCAGCGAGCCGGAGATCGTAACGTTGACGGCGAACAGTCGCGGATAGCCGTTCTGGATCATCTGCGGGATCATCACCGAGCCGACAGCGGCGGTGTCGGCGACCGACGAGCCCGAGATGCACCCAAACATGGTCGACGCCACGATATTGACCAGCGCCATGCCACCGCGGATGGAGCCGACGAAAACCTTGGCAAGATTGACCAGCCGTTCGGCCATGCCGCCGACCGCCATGATCGCACCGGCAAGTACGAAGAATGGAATGGCAAGCAGCGAGAAGCCGCTCATGCCGCCCGAGACCTTGAGCATGACGGCCTCGAGTGGGATGTCGGTCGCGATCGCCGCCAGGATGGCGGCAAGCCCAAGCGCATAGCCCACCGGCATGCCCAACAGGCACAAGACTGTAAAACTGCCGATGAGGATGAATACGCCCATGGGGCCCGCGTTTGGCGCTATTCGGTCGAGATCTGGCTGACCGTTTCGGGCTCCGGCTCCGTGAAAAACTTTTGCGTCAGCAGGCGCTCGATGACGAACAAGGCGGTCAGCGCGCCGCCGATCGGGATCGGCAGATAGGCCATGCCGGCGGTGATGATCGGAAATTCAGCGATGCTTTGATACCAGGTGGTCTCGACCAGCCTGATGCCCCACCAGAGCATGAAGAGATTGGTCGCCAGCATGCAGATTTCGAGGAACCAGCCGAGCACCGGCTTGACCTGCTCCGGCAGCAAGCCGGGGATCACGCCGACGCCGATGTGCAGATATTCGCGATAGCAGACGACCGCCGAGAGAAACGACAGCACGATCATCAACAGCACGGCCATCGGCTCCGGCCAGGACGCCGCGCTGTTGAGGACTTTTCGCGTGAAGACCCCGTAGGGGACGATGACGGTGATGATGACCAGGCAGCTGCCGGCGATGAACAGGCAGGCCTGGTGAATCGCGTCCATCGCCCGGATGTATTGCGCTTTCATCCTGCATTCCTGGAGATTTGTGCGAACGTCACCAGAACGCGGCGCAGTGCTTGCGTGCGGCTCGTCACGGCAGGCTCACTTCACGTCCTGGATGCGCTTGATCAACGCGGCGTGCTGCGCCGCATGCTTGTCCCAGACCGGCTTGACCGCCGCCTGGAATGGCTTGAGGTCGGTGATCTTGTTGATCTCGGTACCGACCTCCTGCATGTGCTTGATCGACTTCTCCTCCATCTCGTACCAGAGCTTGCGCTGCTCGAGCTGCGCCGCTTTGGCCGACTGCATGATCAGGTCCTGATCGCTCTTCTGGAGCGTTGCCCAGGTCCGCTTCGAGAACACCAGGATTTCGGGAATCATGAGGTGGCCGGTCAGCGAATAGTACTTGGCATAGCGATAGTGCTGACCGGTGTCGTAGCTGGGATAATTATTCTCGGCGCCATCGACCACGCCGGTCTGCATTGCGCTGACGAGCTGATCGAAACCCATGGCGACGCCGTTCCCGCCGAGCGCGTTCATGGTGTCGACGAAGACCTGGTTGCCCATCATCCGGATTTTCAGGCCTTTGAGGTCCTCGACCCCCTTGATCGGCTTTTTGCTGTTGTAGACGTGGCGGGTGCCAGCATTCATCCAGCACAGGCCGACGAGACCTGACGTGGGATGATCGGTCAGCTTCTTGAGCAACTCGCTGCCAATCTCGCCGTCGATCACTTTCTCCATGTGCGCATCGTCGCGGAACATGAAGGGCAGGTTGAAGACGTTGAGCTCCGGAACCATCGGGCCCATCGGCCCGACGCTGACGCGTGCAATCGCGAGCGCCCCGACCTGCGCTTGCTCGATCATCTCCTTTTCGCCGCCGAGCTGCATCGCCGGATAGATCTGGATGCTGAGACGGCCGCCGGACCCGGCCTCGAGCGCCTTGCCCATGCGCACCACGGCTTCGACAGTCGGATAGCCAAGCGGGTGCACATCGGAGGCCTTCAGCACCAGCTTCTGCTGGGCCAAGGCCGGTAGCGTTACATGACCGGTGAGGGCGCTCACGGCGGTGAACGCAGTGAGACGCAGCATGGTGCGGCGGTTCATGTTTGTTCTCCCTCGATCCATCCGTGAGCAGTGAATGTAGTGAGCAGGGAATAGTGAGTAGTGATTCAAATTCGCCCTTACGACTCACTATTCGCTACTTGCCCCTCTTTCGCATTGAATTCCGCGGGGGCTCGATGGTAGGTTGTCATATCATATGATGACTGAGGCTGAAGAGGTGTCAAGCAGAATGGAGGCCGCCAAGAAGCTGTCGGCCGGCCGGCCGCTGCCGGCGCCGAAATCGCTCGCGCATGAGCTCATCACGCGGCTGACTGCCGATATCACCAGCGGAAACATCCCGCCGGGCGCGCGTCTCCCGACCGAGCAGGAGCTGATTGCGGTGACCGGCGTCAGCCGAACGGTAGTCCGTGAAGCCGTGGCCGCGTTGCGTGCCGAGGGCTTGGTGGTAACTCGACAGGGTGTCGGAGCCTTTGTTCCTGAGAATGCGCGCCGGCCGTTCCGCGTCGATGTCGGTCGGTTGTCGTCGATACGCGAAGTGCTTGAGGTCATGGAGTTGCGGACCGGCATCGAAGTTGAGGCTGTAGGCCTGGCCGCCGAGCGCGCCTCGGCGGCCCAAGTCCGCCATATCGTCGATTGCCTTGATATGATCGATCGTGCGCTCAAGCGGGGCGAGGACGCGATCGATCAGGATTTTGCGTTTCATTGCAGCATCGCGGATGCCGCGGGCAATCCACAATTCCGGCGCCTCTTGGAACATCTCGGGCGCCTCATCATCCCGCGTCAGACCATTTCCGGCGGCCCTGGGCTACCCAGGCGAGCCTACAGCAAGATGTTCCAGGAGGAACATCGCGCAATCGTGCGTGCGATCCGCGCAGGCGCCGTGACGCAGGCTCGCGCAGCAATGCGGCGGCATATGCTCAACAGCCGCAAGCGATATGAGGCTTTCGCGGCAAAGCTTGGCAATGCGAGTGACACCGTAGAAGGTCGGTAGCGACAGCATGATGGAAACAGTCCTCGTCACGGGCGCAGCCGGCGCCATCGGCACGCGGTTGCGCAAGCTTCTCAAGGGCGTCTATCCAAACCTCCGCCTGAGCGACATCAAGCCGCCCGGCGACCTTGCGGCCGACGAAACCTTCATCAAGGCCGACCTCGCATCGATCGCCGAGGTGGAGCGCGCCGTCACCGGCGTGCAAGGCATCGTCCATCTCGGCGGCTTTTCGGTCGAAGGTCCCTGGGACACGATCCTCAACAGCAACATCATCGGGACCTACAATCTGTTCGAGGCCGCGCGGCGGCACCACGTCGAGCGCGTCGTGTTTGCGTCATCCAATCACGCCGTTGGATTCTATCCGCGGGCGCGCCGGATCGGGACCGATGCTCCGGTGCGGCCGGATTCGCGGTATGGCGTGAGCAAGGCATTCGGCGAGGCGCTCGCTGCGTTTTACGCCCACAAGCATGGACTGCGCACGACCTCGATCCGCATTGGCAACGTCAGCGACATCCCCGCTGACAAGCGGCGACTGTCGATCTGGCTCAAACCTGAAGATCTCGTGCAGCTCGTCCGGATCGGGCTGGAGCATCCGGATATCGTCTGCGAGATATTCTACGGCGCGTCCGACAATGCGCGCGGCTTCTGGGACAATGCGCAAGCCTTTCGTTTCGGCTATCGGCCGCAGGGCCGCGCCGAGGATCACCGCGACGAAGCGCTCAAGACCGATGCCGCCCTTCCGCCCGATCCGATCGGCGAGTGGTACCAGGGCGGCCCCTACTGCAGCGATGAATTCGACGGCGGCATCGAACAGGCTCCGGTGTGAGCGGCACGCCTGTGGCGAGATTCTGGGCCGGGTTTTCCGTCACTTCGTAATCACGCGTTGTAATCGCGTCGTAATCACGCGCTCAAAGAGCGGTCCTCACGACACTATGTCGCAGGGAAGCAGCGGCAACGCGAAGTCTAAAAAATGCATAAATTGTCGCAGTTGCGTGGTTCGAATGTATAGTGTCTGACGCTCTTACGAGAGCGGTTTATATAAATTCTTATAAACCAACTCTCTGTTGCAACTGAATTACATACTCTTGACGTGCGCTCTGCGGGTCAGTGCCCTAACCTATGTTGGGGTAAGGCGCCACACTGTGGCGCCGGAATGACGTAGGGCGGGCGTGAACAACAACAAGAACACACACCGAGCGGCCGTAACTTCGGCTGAGCAGGCCCTTCGTTTTGGTTGGGCCGCTATCGACGAACGTCGCCCAGATGAAGCCGAGCGCGTTGCGCGCGACGTGTTGAGCCGGCATCCGCAGCATGCCGGGGCGCTGCATCTCCTGGGGCTCGCCCTCTTGATCCAGAAGCGTCCTCGCGAGGCCGTCGGTCCGCTTGCGGAGGCTGCGCGCGACACCGCCAATCCGCTGCTCGAGACACACCATGCGCTGGCGCTTCGCGACGTCGGACGCAGAGACGAGGCGATCGATTGGCTTAAGCGCGCGATGAGCCGCAGACCGGTTTTCGCGCCCGCCTTCCACGAGCTCGCGCTCATCCTTTGCGGCATGCGCCGCTTCGACGACGCTGAGGCTGTGCTCAAGCAGGGGATTGAGCTTGCACCCGACGTTGCCGAGCTTTCGGTCGAGCTCGGTGGTGTCTATATTTTTCGTGCCGAGCCAACCAACGCCAAGGCTGCGTTCACACGCGCGCTTGCGCTTGCTCCAGACCATGGACGTGCGCTGCACGGCTGCGGCACTGCGTTGCTGTTCGAAGGGGAGTTCGAACGCGCCGCCGCGCAATTCCGCCAGGTGCTCGCGCGCGAGCCCGGGCATGTGCGCGCCCGGCTCGATCTCGCTCACTGCCTGCTCGAGCTTGGCCGCTTCGAAACCGGCGTCACCGAGCTGCGCACCGTCGTGCGCTCCTCGCCGCAGTACTATGGCAAGGCACTCAAAATGCTGGCGTCGTCGCGGCGCGGCCGGCTCTGGCTGAAGCCCAGCATGGCGGCGTCGTTCCTGCAGATCATCGAAAAAGTTTCGTCTGCCAACTGGTCGTCATGACGGATGCCTTCGCTGACCTGAACGTCGTATTCCGGTGCCCGCCCGAGCTCGAAGGTGTGTTGCCGCGGCCGTCCCTTGCGCTGCTTGGACTGCCTGATTGGTTCAAGGCGATGCCGGCATCCGCGTTCTCAAGCGTGATGCAAACGGAGCAGCTTACAGTCAAGAAGTGCCCGCCATTCATCGATGCGATGACGCACGGTTTCCTCATTCCGCTGGTCACCGATCTCAAGATCGAGGATGGCGCATTCTCGTGGGATTTCGAAATGCCCGGCGGCGCGATCACGAGCTATTCGCGCTCGCCGCTCGACTTCCACGACAGTGCGCAGGTCGCCGGCACGCCGCTGTTCAAGGACGACACCTTTGTCATCAAATTCAATAATTTCTGGACCATCGAATTGCCGCCCGGCTATTCGCTGCTCGTCACCCATCCGGTCAATCGCTACGATCTGCCGTTCGTGACGCTGACCGGGCTCATCGACACGGATCTCTACAAGGACAATTTCATCAATTTCCCAGCGCGCTGGCGCGACCACTCCTTCCGGGGTGTGCTCCCGAAGGGCACCCCGATCGCGCAGTGCATCCCGGTGAAACGAGAGCTCTGGAACGCGCAATTCGAGACGATTACCGGAGACGCGGTGGCGCGGCTGCAGGTCACGGCTGCTGCTGTCACGAGCGAACAAGGCGTCTACCGGCGCCAGTTCCGGGCCCCGAAGCGATAAAGCTGGATTTGCCCGGCTGAATGCTTTTACCGTCTAGTGCCCCTTTGTTTCCGAAGTTCGTGTCAGAGTGTGTTGAGGTGCATCACGAGCTTCGGAAACAAAGGCACTGGGCATGCTCGTCCTGGGTTTGACCGGTTCGGTCGGAATGGGAAAGTCGACGACCGCAGGCTTCTTCGCTGAAGCCGGCGTGCCGGTGCATGACGCCGACGCCGTGGTGCATCGGCTCTATGAGGGCGAGGCAGCGCCGCTGATCGAGGCAGCGTTTCCAGGCACCACGTCGGGCGGCACCGTCGATCGCACCGTGCTGGCCAAGCGCGTCCTCGTCGATCCGGCTGCGCTCAAGCGGCTCGAAACAATCGTGCACCCGCTGGTGCGGGCCTCCGAACGGCGGTTCCTGGCGCAGGCCGAGGCGCGCGGCGACAACGTCGTAGTGCTCGACATTCCGCTCCTGTTCGAGACCGGCGGCGAGGAGCGCGTCGACGCCGTGGTGGTGGTCTCGGCGCCTGCCGAAGTGCAGCGGGCGCGGGTGCTGGAGCGCCCCGGCATGACGGTTGAGAAATTCGAAGCGATTCTTGCCAAGCAGATGCCGGACGCGGAGAAGCGCCGCCGCGCCGATTTCGTGGTGGACACCTCGCAGGAGTTCGAGGCGACGCGCGCGCAGGTGCGTGCGATGCTTGCCGCGGTTGCTACAATGCCAAGACGACGGAAGTGATTCGGCCGCGGCGGGAATTTGGACGGCGATGCGCGAGATCGTGTTCGACACCGAGACGACGGGCCTCGACCCGCTGCAGGGCCATCGCCTGGTCGAGATCGGCTGCATCGAGCTGATCAACCGCTTTCCGACCGGCCGCGTATTCCACCGCTATTTCAACCCCGATCGCGACATGCCGGCAGAGGCTTTCGCGGTGCACGGCCTGTCGGTCGAGTTCCTCAAGGACAAGCCGCGCTTTGCCGAGGTCGCCGACGAGCTTGCTCGCCTTCCTCGGCGATGCGCCGCTGATCGCACACAATGCGCTGTTCGATCTTGGCTTCCTCAATGCCGAGCTCGAGCGCTGCGCCAAGCAGGCGGTCGCGCGCGATCGCCTGGTCGACACGCTGATGCTGGCGCGCCGCCGGCATCCGGCCGGGCCCGAACCGGCTCGACGATCTCTGCGCGCGTTACGGTGTCGACAATTCGCGGCGCACCAAGCACGGCGCACTGCTCGACGCCGAATTGCTGGCGGAAGTCTATATCGAGCTGATCGGCGGGCGGCAGGCGTCGCTGATCCTGGTCGACACCGGCCGTACCCAGACCGCGACCCGCAGGCGCAACGCTGCGGCACAGCAGCGGCCGATTCCGAGTGCGCCCCGCGTGACCGAAGCCGAGCTCGAGGCGCACGCCCAGTTCATCGCCCGCTCGGCGACAAGGCGATCTGGCTCGACTATCGCTGATCAGGTCGTCGGTGGCGGCGCGACCGGTTGCTCGCCTGCCTGCGCCAGGCGCTGCTGATAGAGCGCGACGAAATCGACCGGATCGAGCAGGAGCGGCGCGAAGCCGCCGTTGCGCACCGCGGTTGCGATGATCTCGCGCGCGAACGGGAACAGGAGCCGCGGGCACTCGATCAGCAACAGCGGCTGCAGGTGCTCCTGTGGCACGTTCTGGATCCGGAACATGCCCCCGAAGGTCAGATCGAAGGCGAACAGCACGGTGCCGGAATTCTCCGCCTTGCCTTCGAGCTTGAGCGACACTTCGAACTCGCTCTGACCGAGCTGCTGAACTCCGACATTGATCTGGATGTTGATCGCCGGCTGGTTCTCGCTCGGCGCCAGCGAGCGCGGCGCATTCGGATTCTCGAACGAGAAATCCTTGATGTACTGCCCGAGCACGTTGAGCTGAGGCGCCTGCTGGCCTGCGGCGGCGGGCCGCCATTGGTCGTCGTCATGATACGCTACCCTCCGTCCCCGGCCGGAATCCCGCACCGCGCGGCGTGGCTAACACAGGGGCCGAGGCCGGACAAGGATCACGAAAGTGTGTTCTTGCGCTTGCGCGCTCGAGGCGGCAATCGCTTGCGGTCATGGGCCTCGATCGTTTCCGAGATCTGGTGCCATTCGTCGGGCGCAAGATCGATGACATCGGGTTTGCTGGTGGCGCGTTGTTTCTTGACGGCACGGGCGAACGCCGCCCCGATAAATCGGCGCGTCAACGGCAAGAGCAGCAGCGCGCCCGCAACGTCGGTAATAAAGCCCGGCAGCACCAGGAGAATCCCCCCAGCATGGTGGCAAGCCCGGGAGTCTCCAGATTGATGGATTTGATCCCCTGCGCCCCCAGAGTGCTGCGAAAACGGTCAAGGTCGCGCCGGCCCGCGCGCCGGAGTACCAGCAGGCCGATGGCTGTGGTGCCAAGAAACAGCAGAGCAGCCCAGAGCCAGCCGATCGCGACCGCAACTAGCGCAAAGGCCACGAACTCCGCTGCAGGGAGCAGGAGAACGCCGATAAAGGCCCATTTTACCAAGGACATCGGGCGTTAAATCCTGCGTGACGAAGGTTGGCGCGGCGACCAGGATCGTCTATGGTCCGGACGGAACGATGGCTGTGCCGACGCGCGCACTGGATCGGCTCGGTCGCGTGCTTACATAATAACGCGGGAACCGGCTTTCGCTCCGCAGATTTGGCCCAGTGGGTCTGTCCGTGGATCTTCCAGGGTTGTCATCACGGCTGCCGAGGCGTGCAAGACGTGTTCGATATCTACACCATCATCTTCCTGGCGCTGGCGGTGTTCATCTTCCTGCGCCTGCGCAGCGTGCTCGGTCAGCGCACCGGGCGCGAGCGGCCGCCCTATGATCCCTATTCGGCGCGCGACGCCGTGCGGCCCTCGACCAACGACAACGTGGTGGCGCTGCCGGGCCGCGGCGGCGAGGCGCCGCCGAAGCCGCCGGAGCCGGCCGAGCCGGTCGAGCGCTGGAAGGGCATCGCCGAGGCCGGCTCGGCGGTGGCGGCCGGCCTCGACGCGATCGTGCGCGAGGACACGCACTTCGACGCCAAGCATTTCATCGCCGGCGCGCGCGCGGCCTACGAGATGATCGTCACCGCCTATGCGGAAGGCGACCGCCGCACGCTGAAGAACCTGCTCGTCGCGCGAGGTCTATGACGGCTTCGAGGCGGCCATCCGCGATCGCGAGACCAAGGGCGAGAAGGCCGAGACCCGCTTCGTGTCGATCGACAAGTCCGACATCATCGGCGCCGAGGTGCGCGGCCGCACCGCGCAGGTGACGGTGCGCTTCGTGTCGCAGCTCATCTCGGTGACCCGCGACCGCAACGGCAATGTGATCGACGGCAGCCCTGAAAAGGTCACCGACGTCACCGACGTTTGGACGTTCGCGCGCGACGTGTCTTCGCGCGATCCCAACTGGAAGCTCGTCGCGACCGAAGCCGGGCACTAACCGCAGTCGCATCCGGCATGCCCAACAGAGTCCGGATCGGGCACAGCCTGTCGGGCATGCTCCGAGGGCCGCTGGAGGCGTGTATGGCCCGCTCGGAGGACGTCGATTCGCAGCCGAGCCGCAGGCGATGCTCGTCGCGTCGACTCGGTCACGAATTGCGCGCACGATGTGTCATCGCCGGCAGCGCTGGTCGCGATCGGCGCGCGGCGCGACACACCGTCGATCCGCTGAAATTCCCGACACGCCAGCTCGAGCCGGTCGAATGGTCCGACCTCGACGGCTGGGCGAGCGACGATCATGCGCGCCGCCTTCGCGGCCTTCCTGGCCAGCTGCGAGCCGTTCAACCGGCAACGTCAGCTGCGCGATACGCGCGCCGGTCGCGGCTGCTGCTCAAGGACGTCTGCAAGCGGCGCTGCCGCGGACGGCGCTCAAGGGCGACAAGGCGCGCGCGTTCTTCGAGGAGAATTTCCGGCCGGTGCGGATCGCCAAGCTCGGCGAAGCGACCGGGCTGCTCACCGGCTATTACGAGCCGATCGTCGACGGCTCGCGCTTTCCGAATCCGCGAATTCCACGTGCCGCTCTATCGGCGGCCGCGCGATCTCGTGGTCACAGGGCGCAGCAAGCCGCAAGGCGCGACGTCGCTTCCCCAACCGCGGCCGCGTGATGCGGCCGGCTCAACGACAAGAAGGAGTTCGAGCCCTATTACGACCGCGCTCGCCATCGAGGACGGCGCGCTCGACGGCCAGAAGCTCGAAATCTGCTAGGTCGCCGATCCGTTCGAGGCGATGTCGATCCAGATCCAGGGCTCGGCGCGCGTGCGGCTCGAAGACGGCACGATGCTGCGCCTCAACTACGACGCGCACAACGGCCATCGGCTACACGGCGGTCGGCCGCATCCTGATCGAGCGCAATCTGGTCCCGCGCGAAGAAATGTCGATGGACCGCATCAGCAGTGGATGGCGGCCAATCCGGACCAGGCCAAGGAGGTGCGGCGGCACCAACAAGTCGTTCGTGTTCTTCCGCATCACCGGGCTCGAACAACGAGGACGAGCCGGTCGGCGCGCAGGGCGTGCCGCTCACGCCCGGCCGCTCGATCGCGGTCGACAAGACCCACGTCTACGGCACGCCGTTCTTCATCGAGGCCGAACTGCCGATCGACAGTCCGCGGCCGACGACCAAATTCCGCCGCCTGATGGTGGCGCAGGACACCGGCTCGGCCATCGTCGGGCCGGCGCGCGCCGATCTCTATTGGGGCGCCGGCGATGACGCCGGCAAGGTCGCGGGCCGCATCCGCCATCAGGGCCGCTTCGTGATGCTGATGCCGCGCGAGCTCGACATGGTCGAGGCCGGCCGCAAGATGCCGCTGCCGCGCGCCGAAGCCGGCCGATCCCGACAGAGGTCGCATCGAAGAAGCGACGGCAAGCCTGACAAAGGCGACAGCAGCAAATCCGACCAACGGCCAAGCCTGAAACGACCAAGTCTGAAGCCAACAAGACCGAAGACGGCAAATCCGGCGAAGCCAAGAACCGCAAGCGCAGGCCGCCGTCGAAATCCGGATCATGAGTGCGTGACGACAAGCCGCGCGCGCCGGCTGTCCGACGACGAGCGCGACGCTGTGGCACGCCGTCACGCGCTCGATCGCGCCGCTCAAGCGCCGCCGCGTGCGCCGCAGCGAGCCGAAAGCGCTCGCGTCGGCCAAGCTGCAGGGCAAGCTGAACGCAAGCCGCAGCCCAAGCCGGCGCCAAAGTCGCCAGCTGCGCCGCGCACGCCTGCCGGCCGGCGTCCCAAGGCGCCGCCGCCGCTGATGCCGATCGATCGCCGGCTCAAGCAGCGGCTCGCGCGCGGCACAGATCGAGATCGACGGCCGCCTCGACCTGCATGGCCGGACGCAGAGCGAGGCGCACGCGGCGCTGCTGCGCTTCCTGCACCGCGCGCAGGGCGAGGGCGCCAGGACCGTGCTGGTGATCACCGGCAAAGGCGGCGCCGATCCGGAGCGCGGGCGCGGCGTGCTCAAGCGGCAGGTGCCGCTCTGGCTCGACGCTGCCGGAATTCCGCGCCTATGTGGTCGGCGTCGAGGAGCGCGCACATCGGCCACGGCGGCGAGGGCGCGCTCTATGTGCGGCTGCGGCGCGCGGTGCGGTGAGCGGCATCGCGCTACAGAATAAACCGGCTCAGATCCGCGTTCTTGGCGAGATCGCCGATGTGCTGGTCGCACATAGGCGGCGTCGATCTTGACCGTCTCGCCGGAGCGGTCGGGCGCGGCGAAGGAAATCTCGTCGAGCACGCGCTCCATCACGGTCTGCAGCCGGCGCGCGCCGATATTCTCGACGCTGGAGTTCACCGCCACCGCGACGTCGGCGATCGCGTCGATCGCGTCGGGCGTGAATTCGAGCGTCACGCCTTCGGTCGCCATCAGCGCCACGTACTGCTTGATCAGCGAGGCCTCGGGCTCGGTCAGGATGCGGCGGAAATCGTCGCGCGTGAGCGCGCGCAGCTCGACGCGGATCGGCAGGCGGCCCTGCAGCTCCGGCAGCAGGTCGGACGGCTTCGAGAGGTGGAACGCGCCCGACGCGATGAACAGGATGTGGTCGGTCTTCACCGAGCCGTGCTTGGTCGAGACCGTGGTGCCCTCGATCAGCGGCAGCAGATCGCGCTGCACGCCCTCGCGCGACACGTCGGCGCCGTGGCGGCCCTCGCGGCCGGCGATCTTGTCGATCTCGTCGAGGAACACGATGCCGTTCTGCTCGACCGCCTTGATCGCTTCCTGCACCAGCTGCTCGTTGTCGAGCAGCTTGTCGGATTCCTCGGTGATCAGGATCTCGTGGGATTCCGCGACCGTGACGCGCCGCGTCTTGGTGCGGCCGCCGCCGAGCTTGCCGAAAATGTCGCCGATCGAGATCGCGCCCATCTGCGCGCCCGGCATGCCGGGAATCTCGAACATCGGCATGCCGCCGCCGGCCGGCTGCACCTCGATCTCGATCTCCTTGTCGTTGAGCTCGCCGGCGCGCAGCTTGCGGCGGAACACATCCTTGGTGGCGGCGCTGGCGTTCTCGCCGACCAGCGCATTGACCACGCGCTCCTCGGCGGCCTGCTGCGCGCGCGCCTGCACGTCCTTGCGCTTGCGCTCGCGCGTCTGCGTGATCGCGATCTCGACGAGGTCGCGCACGATCTGCTCGACGTCGCGGCCGACATAGCCGACCTCGGTGAACTTGGTCGCCTCGACCTTGAGGAACGGCGCGCCCGCGAGCTTGGCCAGGCGGCGCGAAATCTCGGTCTTGCCGACGCCGGTCGGCCCGATCATCAGGATGTTCTTCGGCAGCACCTCCTCGCGCAGCTTGTCGTCGAGCTGCAGCCGCCGCCAGCGGTTGCGCAGCGCGATCGCGACCGCGCGCTTGGCGTCGGCCTGGCCGATGATGAAGCGGTCGAGCTCGGAGACGATTTCGCGGGGAGAGAAGTCGGTCATGCGTTGCGTACCATGAGAAGAGCGCGAGCCGTCGGGTGTATCGACGCTCGTGCTGCTTGCGGAAGCCGGCCTTTTCATAGGCGCGGATCGGCGCGCGCGTTGGCCGGATCGGGATCGGTGACGACGCGCGGCGTGCCGGTGGCGAGCAGGTCGGTCGGTGAACGCGCGGATGAAGGCGGAGCCGTGGCCGCGGCCGACCATGTCGGCCTCGCCGATGAACTGATCGATGCCGCGCGTGCCGGCCGGATGCAGCGCCGAGCCCGTTCTCCGGCCAAGCCGGCTGCACATAGCACTGCAGATAGGCGAAGGCGCGATCCTGCCGTTCAGCGACGATGAATTGATCCATCGCGGCTCATCGAGATCGCCGCTGACCAGCGTCGAACTGCTCGTCCGGATCGCCCCACCATTCGCTGACATGCGGCGGTCTTGAGCCAGTGCCGCACCAGCGGCAGATCGTCGGCGGTCATCGGGCGAAACCGATACGCGGCGCCGCGGCATGGGTCAGGCGCCCTTCAGCGTCTCGACCGTGACGTTGCGGTTGGTGTAGACGCAGATGTCGGCGGCGATGTCGAGCGACGCGGCGCACGATCGCCTCGGCGTCGAGCGGTCCGTCGATCAGCGCGCGGGCGGCGGCGAGCGCATAATTGCCGCCCGAGCCGATGCCCATCACGCCGGCTTCCGGCTCGAGCACGTCGCCGGTGCCGGTGAGCACCAGCGAGACCTGCGCGTCGGCGACGATCATCATGGCTTCGAGCCGGCGCAGGTAGCGGTCGGTGCGCCAGTCCTTGGCGAGCTCGACCGCCGCGCGCGTGAGCTGGCCGGGATACTGCTCGAGCTTGGCCTCCAGCCGCTCGAACAACGTGAAGGCGTCGGCGGTCGCGCCGGCAAAGCCGCCGATCACGTCGCCCTTGCCGAGGCGGCGCACCTTCTTGGCGTTGGCCTTGACGATGGTCTGGCCGATCGAGACCTGGCCGTCGCCGCCGATGGCGACGATGCCGCCCTTGCGGACGGTCAGGATGGTGGTGCCGTGCCAGGACGGGGATGCGTGGGCTGCATGGCTCGAGAATTCCCGATTGTCGGACCAACATGTAAGACCTGGGACAACGGGACGCAATTCCCACCGCTGCCGATGCATGCGTTCATGATGGTCGTGGCATCGTCAGATCTGGGAGGATCGCCATGTCGAATTCCATGAAGGGAATGCTCGCGGGCCTCGTCGCGACGCTCGTTCTGTCCGGGCTGCTGCTGCTCAAGAGCACGATGAATCTCGTGCCCGAGCTCAACCTCATCCGGCTGCTTGTCAAGCTCGGCAGCATCAGCACGGTGCAGGCCTGGATGGATCATTTCATCATCGGCGTCGTGGTCTGGGGCCTGCTGTTCGGCGCCTATGACTCGCTTGCCAGCGCGCCCTGCGCACTGGCTCAAGGGCCTCATCTTCGGCGTGTTCGCCTGGCTGGTGATGATGGTGGCTGTTCATGCCGCTCGCGAAGGCGGGCTTCGTTCGGCTCGAGATCGGTACCGATGGCGGCGGTGGTGACCCTGGTCTACCACCTGGTCTACGGCGCGGTGCTGGGCATGACCTACGGGCTGTTGACCGGCCTGGGTGCCCGGTCAAGGCGCCGGAGGGCTCGCCGCAGACCAGTGGGCCTGAGACGGTCGCCCCGGAAGGCGTCGCAGCAAAATGTTAACCTCGGCGCGCTGAAAGTGGCCGACGCCAGGCGTGTCTCATGCTGCGGTAGCGAAGCCGCCCGGCCCCTGATAAAAGGCCGGCGACTTCAAGGACTGCACGCATGCGCAAGGCCACGATCAAGCGCACCACCAAGGAAACCGACGTCGAGGTCGCGGTCGATCTCGACGGCACCGGCGCGTCGTCGATCGCGACCGGCATCGGCTTTCTCGACCACATGCTCGACCTTCTGGCGCGCCATTCGCGCATCGACCTCACGGTCAAGGCCAAGGGCGACCTGCACATCGACCATCACCACACCACCGAGGATGTCGGCATCGCGCTCGGCCAGGCGGTGAAGCAGGCGCTCGGCGACATGAAGGGCATCACCCGCTATGCCGACGTGCACGTGCCGATGGACGAGGCGCTCACGCGCGTGGCGATCGACATTTCGGGGCGGCCGTTCCTGGTGTTCAAGGCCGAGTTCGTGCGCGACAAGGTCGGCACCTTCGACACCGAGCTGGTGCAGGAATGGTTCCAGGCCTTCGCCATGAATGCCGGCGTCACGCTGCACGTGGAGACGCTCTACGGCACCAACGACCATCATATTGCCGAATCCTGCTTCAAGGGTCTGGCGCGGGCGCTGCGCGCGGCGGTCGCGATCGATCCGCGCGCGGCCAACGAGGTGCCGTCGACCAAGGGCTCGCTCGGCGGGTGAGCGCGAATCGCCGGAGCCATGCACCGAGCGCATGCGGTTGAAACGCGCGTAAACGCGCTTATGGACTCGCGGGCTACAGCACCGTGCGGGGCAGCGATTCGAACTGAGGTTAGCATGGCCGTCTACACCGTGCACGAGCCGCCGCCGAAGCGCTACGAGCAGACGCGCGATCCCGAGCGGTTCGCGTTCGTGCGCGACGGCTTCTCGTTCTGGGCCTTCCTGTTCGGCCCGCTGTGGATGCTGCGGCACCGGATGTGGCTGGTGCTGGTCGGCTATATCGGCGTCGTCCGTCGCGCTGGAGGTCGCGCTGCAGCGCTGCTCGACGCCTCGGCGGCGGCAAGCTGCGGCGGTCGGGCTTCCTGCTCGCGCTTCTGGTCGGCATCGAGGCGGCGACGCTGCGCCGCTTCACGCTCGGCCGCCGCGGCTGGAGCAATCTCGGCGTCATCGTGGCGCGACGATCTCGAAGCCGCCGAGCGGCGGTTCTTCGACGCCTGGGTCAGAGCGGCGCGCGCTGCGCCGCGCCGACCGAGCGCCGTCGCATCGCGGCAGCTCGCGCCGGCCGCCCGACGTCATCGGCCTGTTTCCGCAGCCGGGGAGCGCGCGCGGTGAGCGTCGCGATCGTCGACTACGGCTCCGGCAATCTGCATTCGGCCGCCAAGGCGTTCGAGCGCGCGGCGCGCGAATGCGGGCACGACCAGCCGATCGTGGTGACCAGCGATCCCGACGAGGTGGCGCGCGCCGACCGCGTCGTGCTGCCGGGCGTCGGCGCCTTCGCGGATTGCCGGCGCGGCCTCGACGCGGTCGCCGGCATGGTGGAGGCGCTCGATACGCGCGTGCGCCAGCAGGGCCGGCCGTTCCTCGGCATCTGCGTCGGCATGCAGCTCATGGCCGAGCGCGGCCGCGAATACGAGGTGACGGAGGGGCTCGGCTGGATTCCCGGCGAGGTCGACCGCATCACGCCGTCCGATCCGGATCTGAAGATTCCGCACATGGGCTGGAACACGCTCAACGCGATGCGCGCCGCATCCGCTGCTCGACGGCATCGCGGTCGGGCCGGAGGGGCTGCACGCCTATTTCGTGCACTCCTTTCACCTCAAGCCGGCCGAGCGCGCCGACCTGGTGGCGCGAGGCCGACTACGGCGGCCCGGTCACCGCGATCGTCGGCCGCGACACCATGGTCGGGCACGCAATTCCATCCCGGAGAAGAGCCAGCGGCTCGGGCTCAAGCTGATCGCGAATTTCCTGAAGTGGAGCGCCGTGATCCTGTTTCCCGCCATCGATCTCAAGGACGGCCTGGCGGTGCGCCTCGAGCAGGGCGACATGGCGCGCGCGACCGTGTTCAACCGCGATCCGGCCGCGCAGGCGCAGGCGTTCGAGGCGCAGGGCTTCAAGTATCTCCACATCGTCGATCTCGACGGCGCCTTTGCGGGCAAGCCGGTCAATGCCGCGGCGGTCGAGCGCATTCTCGAGACGGTCGCGATCCCGGTGCAGCTCGGCGGCGGCATCCGCGACATGGCGACGATCGAGGGCTGGCTCGGCAAGGGCGTCAATCGCGTGATCATCGGCACCGCCGCGGTGCGCGATCCCGAGCTGGTGAAGAGCGCGGCGCGCGCGTTCCCGGGCCGCGTGGCGGTCGGGCTCGATGCGCGCGACGGCAAGGTCGCGGTGCGAGGGCTGGGCGGAGACATCCGAGCTCGCGGCGCTCGACATCGCGCGCCGCTTCGAGGATGCCGGCGTCGCGGCGATCATCTACACCGACATCGCCCGCGACGGCCTGCTCAAGGGCCTCAATCTCGACGCCACCATCGCGCTCGCCGACGCGGTGTCGCATTCCGGTGATCGCCTCGGGCGGGCTTGCGTCGATCGACGACGTGCGGGCGCTGCTGGCGCCGCGCGCAAGCAAGCTTGCCGGCGCGATCGCCGGCCGCGCGCTCTACGACGGCCGGCTCGATGCGGCCGCGGCGCTCGCGCTCATCGCGACTGCGAAAGTATGAACACGCGGATGGCCGCTACTCTCCCGTTCGTCCGCGAAAGCGGGGACCCAGAGAAACAAATAATGTTCGGAGTACGTGGCACTGGATTCCCGCTTTCGCGGGAATGAGCGGAGAATGCTGCACGAATTGATGAACCAAGTTCCGTTAGCGCGGCAGCAGCAAGTAGCCCGGATTGAGCGAAGCGAAATCCGGGAACGACCGAGCAAGCTGCACCATCGCTCCCGGATGTCGCTTACGCTCCATCCGGGCTACGGCGGCTTGATCTGCGGCCTAGTCCCGTGTCGCCAGGATCGCGGCCAGCGCCGGATCGTCCTGCTCGCCGAGCTCGTCGATGCGCCGCGTTGCACCACTGATAGGCGCCTTCGAACACCTCGAAGTGGCGATCGAAATCCAGCAGCGTGGCGCCCGGCAGCTCCGGCACCGGCAGCACGAGATCGAGCGGGCCGGTCGGCAGCCGATCCGGATCCTGGTTCAACACCAGGCAGCGCTGCAGCACGCCGATCGGGCCGGGGATCGGCGGCAGCCGTCCGCGGCCGGTGCGCGTGAGCAGCGAACGGGCGAGCTGCCAGCGTCCCGGGATGCTCATGTAGTCGACCTCGAAGCGCTGCGCGCGCCCGCGCAGGCCGAAATGCGCGACCAGGTTGGGGCCGGTCTTGAGCGCGCTCATCGAGCCCAGCGGAATGTTATCGACCACGCCACCATCGACCAGCAGGCGTCCGTCGTCGGAGATCACGCGGCGGCAATATGGCGGGCAGCGAGCCCGACGCGCGCACCGCCTTCCAGAGCGGACCGCGGCGCATCAGGTAAGGACCCTGCCACGAGCCGTCGAGCAGCGTCGTTACCGCGAAATAGGGCCGCCAGGCGTCCTCGATGGCGATACCCATGAATGCGCGCCGCAGCGCCTCGTCGAACACGATGTGATCGAGCAGCGCATAGCGGGGCAGGGTGAAGTGCTTGAAGCCCTTGCTGGTCACGAAGATGTCGTGCGCCGCGAGATCGACCTCCTCGGGGCTCTTGAGCAGCGCAAATCCAGCCAGCACAGCGGCACCGACGCTGGCGCCACCGAGAATGTCGAAATGGACGCCGTGCTCCACGAACGCCTTGTAGATGCCGATATGAGCGGGACCGAAACCGCCGCCGCCCGCCGCCACGAAGCCGAGCGCGCGGCCGGTCAGAAAGCGATGCAGGCTCTTGAAATCGCGATCGTCCTCGAGCGCGACCTGATGATGCATGGCGACCTCGCGGTCGCGCAGCCACGCAGCCGTGCCTTCGACGGCGCCGCTGCGCCGCTCGTGCACCCGCACAAGCCGCCGGCGCGCAGGCGGATGGATCGAAAACGCAAACTCTTCGACCGGACTGAGCGCTTTCGGACCGGCTCCCGCGACCACCACGATCACCTGATCGGCCTGCCGGATCGCCTTGCGGGTCCAATCGGTCAAGCGTGCGTCAGCACAGAAAGACGATCGAGCTCGTTCTCGTTCTCGAGCGCATTGAGCCAGCCCGACACGTTCGGGTCGTCCGCGTCGTGGCCAGGGAAATGCTCGCGCAGGCTGGCATGGTCGAGCATCAGGCCCTTGCCGCTGCGCGTCGACGACGCGATGCAGATGCTCGAAGAAGCCGGGCGGGATCGGCTGCGCTGCCACCGGCGATGACTGCGGCGGTGCGTGCGACGCCGACGCGTGGCGATGGTCTACACGAGTACTGTTTCCCGCAACCCGGCGTGCCAGCGCGCTGAGGAGCGTCTGGTAGATCGCCGGCACTTCACGCGCCACTGTGTCGAACGAAGGGCGATCGAGCTCGAGCACGACGGAATCGCGCGCTGCCACGATGGTGGCGGTGCGCGGCGCGCCCGAGAAGAACCCGATCTCGCCAATTGGCTCGCCGACGCCGATCTCATTGATCGGTTGGTCCCGGCCCTCCACCCAGACCTCGAACCGCCCGGACACGACGACAAAGACCGAATCCGAAAGGGTGTTCTGCCGCACCAGAACGGCGCCACGGATCAGATTCAGCACCTTGGCCCGCGACCAGATCGCGGTCAGCTGCTCGTCCGACAGCTCGCGAAAAATCGCGGTCGAGCGGACCAGGTCCGCGGTGTTGAATGTTGCTGGCTCGCTTGGCATTGTGCCCCGGCAATTCGCGCCCCCGGGTAACAGCATATAGGCAGACCGGTTAATTCCGGGCAATGGCAAGGCAGCATGTTCAAGGTTCGCGTCATCCCCTGTCTCGACGTCAAGGACGGGCGGGTCGTTAAAGGCGTTAATTTTGTCAATCTGCGCGACGCTGGCGATCCGGTCGAGGCGGCGATCGCCTACGATGCCGCCGGTGCCGACGAATTAACCTTTCTCGACATCACGGCCAGCCACGAGGATCGCGCGCACCATCCTGGACGTGGTTCAGCGCACTGCGGAAGCCTGCTTCATGCCGGTGACGGTCGGCGGCGGCGTGCGCACCGTCGACGACATCCGTGCGCTCCTGCGTGCGGGCGCCGACAAGGTCTCGATCAATACGGCGGCGGTCGCGCGGCGCGCGTTTGTGAAGGAGGCGGCCGAGAAGTTCGGCGACCAGTGCATCGTGGTGGCGATCGACGCCAAGAAGGTGTCGGGGCCGGGCGAGCCCAACCGCTGGGAGATATTCACCCACGGCGGGCGCAAACCGACCGGGCTCGAGGCCATCGCCTATGCGCGCGAGGTGGTGGCGCTCGGGGCCGGCGAGATCCTGCTCACCTCGATGGATCGCGACGGCACCCGACAGGGTTTCGACATTGCGCTCACCCGCGCGATCGCGGATGCGGTGCCGGTGCCGGTGATCGCCTCGGGCGGTGTCGGCACGCTCGATCACCTGGTGGATGGCATCCGCGACGGGCATGCGACCGCGGTGCTCGCGGCCTCGATCTTTCATTTCGGCGAATACACAGTTCGGCAGGCCAAGGAGCACATGGCTCACGCTGGCCTGCCGATGCGGCTGGATTTCTAATTCTACTGCGCTTGATGGTTGACTCGTCATGCCCGGCCATAGCGCGTCGAAGACGCGCGTGAACGCGCTTATATGCCGGGCATCCACGTCTTTCTTACCCTAAACAAGACGTGGATGGCCGGGACAAGCCCGGCCAGGACGTGGAGAGTGCGTCTTTCACGATAAGAATCGCCGATCGCGGTCAGGCCTTCGCCGCCGCTGCCTTGGCGATGGCGGCCGCCATGCTCACGAACTCGCTCGGCATCATGATGATGGTCATGGTGTTCTGCTCGGCGCCGACCTCGGTGATCATCTGCATGCGCCGCAGCTCGAGGCCGGCCGGATTCTGCATGATGATCTCGGACGCGCGGCGCAGCTGCTCGGACGCCTCGAACTCGGCCTGCGCCTTGATCAGGCGCGCACGCTTCTCACGCAGTGCTTCCGCCTCCTGCGCCATGGCGCGCTGCATCGATCCGGGAATCTCGACATTCTTCATCTCCACGCGCTCGACCTTGACGCCCCAGGGCTCGGTGACGGCGTCGATCTTGCCCTGAATGATGCTCGCGACGGTCTCCTGCTCCTTCAGCACCTCGTCGAGCGAGTGCTGGCCGATGCCGGTCCGCAGCGTCGTGAGCGCCACCTGGATGACGGCGAGATCGATGTTCTTCACCTCGATCACTGCGAGCTTGGGATCGACGATGCGATACCAGACGACGGCGTTGACCTTGATCGGGACGTTGTCCTTGGTGATCGTCTCCTGCTGCTCAACGGCGGTCGTGTTGATGCGCAGGTCGACCGTCTGCTGCCATTCGATCAGCGGGATGATCCAGTAAAGGCCGGGGCCGCGGGTTCGCATGTAGCGCCCGAGCCGGAAGACGACGGCGCGCTGGTATTGGTTGGCAATGCGCAGTCCCATCAATCCGATCGCCAGCAATACGAGGATTGCCAAGATCGCGAGTGACATGTTCTGCTCCAGATATGTTGGAGTGACCCGGGTCGAGGCCAGGGCGCTTGTTACCTTAAGTGTTTGAGACGGATCGTCAGGTGAGCGCCAACAAGCCTCGTGGGCGATGGCCAAAGTGGACGGGCGCATGCCCGGCCGGGGACGCCGGACAGATGGGGTGGCGGGACCGCCCGAGGATGTGGCGGCTTGCAAAGCCGCTATGCGCGGCCGCAAGGGCGGTGGCGCTGAAAGACCACAATCGGGGAGACGGCGACTGTTAACGCTTCTTAACCGCCTAAGTTGACGGCCCAGGCGAGCGCGTGCTCCAGACGGTCGTTGCCCCAGAACAACTCGCCGTCCGCGGTCACGAAGCTCGGGGCGCCGAAAACTGCCAAGTTGTTGCGCGGCCTGGGTCTCATTCCGCAGCCGCGTCTTGATGGGATCGGACTGCGCCTCTGCCAGTATCTCGTCGGCATTGACCCCGAACGGAGTGAGGAGCCGCACGATGGTGGCGGTATCGTCGATCCGGCCGGCCTCGCCGAACTCGGCCCTGAACACGGCACGGCAAAAGTCCTCACCCCAGCGCTGCGTCAGGCCGACGAGCGCCACGCGTGCTGCCAAGAGGCTCGGCTGCGGGAAGGGCTCCGGCTGGCGGAAGGGCAGGCCGAGATCCGCGCACAGCCGCTCGAGATCGCGCCACATGTAGCGGCCCTTGGCCGGATAGAGATTGAACGGCGAGGTGTCCCAGCCCTGTGCCTTGAAGATCGGCCCGAGCAGAAACGGCCGGAACCGGACCGTGACGCCGGCCGTCGCTGCCAGCGGCGCGATGCGCATCGCGGTCGGATAGGAATAGGTCGATGCAAAATCGAACCAGAAATCGAGTGCAGGCATGTCGCGTGCAGGCATAGGCCGATCCGAACCTAGCATTCCGTACCCGGCAAGCCCCGTCGTCTTAGACATTGGCTCTATTTTCGCCGGCAGGGCGAGATGCTATGGCAGGCGTTGGAGAACCCACCATGCCGTTCACCCTGCACGATCTCGAACAGCGCGTAAAAGAGCGCGCCGCCGCCGGCGCGGAGGCGTCCTATACGCGCAAGCTCCTGGATCGTGGCGTGGCGCATTGCGCCAAGAAGCTCGGCGAGGAGGCGATCGAGACCGTGCTCGCGGCGGTCGCCGAGGATCGCGAGCGGCTGATCGCGGAGGCGGCCGATCTCGTCTACCATCTGGTCGTGGTGCTGCAGGCGCGCGGCGTCGCGCTCGCCGAGGTCGAGGCGGCGCTGGCGGCGCGCACCGGCCAGTCGGGCCTTCGAGGAGAAAGCGTCACGCAAGCAGGTCTGACGCCGGTCGATCAATGGAACAGCGCACCGAAGAAATCATCTCTCCGCTACCGCATCTTCTCGCGCGCCGAGTGGGCACGGCTGCGTGCCGACACGCCGATGACGCTGACACCGGCGGAAGTCGGCCGGCTGCGCTCGCTGCACGATCGCCTCGACATGCGCGAGGTCGAGGAGATCTACCTGCCGCTCTCGCGCCTGCTCTCGCTCTACGTCGCGACGACGCAGCGCCTGTTCCGGGCGCAGCAGAACTTCCTCGGCACCGAGGACAGCAAGGTGCCTTACATCATCGGGGTCGCGGGCTCGGTCGCGGTCGGCAAGTCGACCACCGCGCGCGTGCTCAAGGCGCTGTTCGCGCGCTGGCCGAACACGCCACGGGTCGATCTCGTCACCACCGACGGCTTCCTCTATCCGAACGCGGTGCTCGAGCGCGAAGGCCTGATGGAGCGCAAGGGCTTTCCGGAGAGCTACGACCTGCCGGCGCTGCTGCGCTTCCTCACCGACGTGAAGGCCGGGCGCCATCCGGTGAGCGCGCCGATCTACTCACACCTTGTCTACGACGTGAAGCCGAACGAGTGGGTCGACGGTCGATCAGCCCGATATCCTGATCGTCGAAGGCCTCAACGTGCTGCAGACCGGGCGTCCGCCCAAGGACGGCAAGGCGATCCCCTACGTGTCGGATTTCTTCGACTTCTCGATCTATCTCGATGCCGATGAGGATGTGCTGCTGCGCTGGTACGTCGATCGTTTTCTGGCGCTGCGCGGCACCGCGTTCAGCGATCCGCAGTCCTACTTCCATCGCTATTCGAAGCTCTCCGACGAGGAAGCGGTCAAGACCGCGACCTCGATCTGGTCGCGCATCAACCTTGTCAATCTGCACGAAAACATCCTGCCGACGCGCCAGCGTGCCGACCTGATCCTGACCAAGGGCGAGAGCCACCTGGTCGAGGAGGTGGCGCTGCGGCGGCTGTAGGTCGGGCCGCGACGACTCACGAACTTCGGAAGCGGGGCACTGGTGGCGGCGGGGCGGGAGCCTGCGTGGCTGCGCGCTGCTCCAAGGCGCCGAGCACGATTCCGATCGTCACGGCGTACACGACGGTCCACAGCATGAAGAACGGCAGATCGACAAGCTGCCGGGCCAGCGCGCCCTGGAACGTCCAGAACAGATCGTCAGCAAAGCCGCGGAGCACCCAGGTGACCGCCGGCGCGGCTGCGGCATTGAGCGCGACAGAAATCAGGCTCAGGAGCAGGAACAGGGCGAACACGCGCAGCCGGTTATGACGCGTCAGGCGCCACACGCCGATGGCGCTTCGAAAGCCGCTCCGCAGCAGGCTGCCGATCGTCAGATAGGCCGCCGAGACCACTGCCGCCATGACGATCACCTGCATGATCTCGCCGGTCTTGCCGATGGCGAGCCGAGCAACTCGTCGGTGAGCTCGAACGTCGCGGCGATTGCGTCGAGCAGCTGGAGTTGCAGGATGCGCAATCCGCCGTCGATGAGATTGACCGCCGTGAAGATCATGGCCGCGACGAGCACGGCAAGGCTGAGCTCGAAGCGGGCGCGCAGCGAACCCAGCACGCTCGTCACGCCGCGTCGCGTATTGCGGTTGCCCATATCGGCCAGCACGAACGCCCAGGCCATGGCCCCCCAGGGGGTCTGGGCGGCGGCCGTCAGCCAGGTTGGCGGGTTGAAGCTCTGCGACAGCAACCAGGCTGGAAGCTTGGGCGGAAAGGAGAGCGACAGCCAGTCGAGCGCAATCTGGCACGCCGCCACCATGAGGCAGGGAAACCAGACCAGGAGAAACAAGCTGCCGGCATTGCGCCCGCAATAGCGCGCGACCGCCGCCAGCGCCTTGAGCACGCGCAGCAGCCCCGCCTTCTGGGCGCTGCGCGGTGGTCGGTCGGTCGTCCTGAGCATGATCTGTGCACGCCCCGCTCTGCGAGGCAGGCGTGTCGCCGATGATTACGCCGCCAGCGAGGCAGCTTGAAGGGCTGCGAGCGCCGCCGCGAGCCGCTCGCGGTCGAGCGGCTTGGTCAGAAAGCCGTCCATGCCGGCGGCGGGCAGGCCTCGCGGTCCTCCTCGAAGCGCATTGGCGGTGAGCGCGATGATCGGCGTGCGCGCACGGCCCTGCTCGGCTTCGGCGGCGCGGATGCGGCGCGTCGCCTCGATGCCGTCGCTGCCCGGCATGTGCACGTCCATCAGCACGAGGTCGTAGGGCTCGCCGGCGGCGCTGCGCGGCGCGCCAGGCCGCGACCGCGGCCGCGCCGTCGGACGCGATGGTCGGCCGATGGCCGAGCCGCGTGAGCAGCGCGCGCGCCAGCAGCGCATTGATCTCGTTGTCCTCGGCGACGAGGATCGGGAGGCCGCCGGCCGGATCCGGCCGCGCCGGCCTCGCCCGCCGGATCCGTCGGCTCGCTGGCGCGATCGAAGGCCTGATCCGTGGCGGCGAGGCGCGCGGCGAGCGATGCGGCGCGCACCGGCTTGACCAGATAGCCGGTGAAGCCCGCCGCCTTGAGCGCCGGCAGCTCGTGGCGCGCGGCCGGCGTGACCAGCACGATGCGCCGCGGGACGTCGCGCGCGCGCGAGCGCCTCGCAGGCTGCGCGCCCGAGCGTGTGGTCGACCAGCAGCGCGCCCCATGTCGCGTTCGTGCGAGAAGCGCAGCGCGCCGCTCGCTCGGGCGCGATGCAGGTGCGCGCGCCCCAATGCGGCGAGCCGGCGCGCCAGCAGCGAGGCCTCGATCGCGGCCGGCGCGACGATCAGGCAATCGACTGCCGGCAAGATCGGGCGCGGCGAAGGTCGGGCTGCATTGTCGCCGGCGCGGCGGCAGCGGGACCGTGACGCGGAAGGTCGAGCCGGCGCCGGGCGCGCTCTCGACGCGATGCGGCCGCCCATGCGCTCGACGATGCGGCGCGAGATCGCAAGCCCGAGCCCGGTGCCGACGAACTTGCGCGCGCGGCGCCGCGGTCGGCCTGCTCGAACTCGTGGAAGATGCGCTCCTGCTCCTCGGGCGCGATGCCGATGCCGGTGTCGCGCACCGCGAACGACGATCTCGTCGGGCTCGGCGCCGCGCTCGACCACGATCGAGACGCCGCCATGGTCGGTGAACTTGATGGCGTTGCCGGCGAGATTGAGCAGCACCTGGCGCAGGCGCGCGGCGTCGCCCACGACGCTGCGCGGCAGGCTGTCGTCGACATAGGAGGCGATCTCGAGGTCCTTCGCCTGCGCGCGCGGCGCGAGCAGCTCGACCGTCTCCTCGACCAGCGCGGCGAGGTCGAACGGCCGCGCGCTCGAGATCGAGCCGGCCGGCCTCGATCTTGGAGAAATCGAGAATCTCCTCGATCAGCGACAGCAGCGTGTCGCCCGAGGTCTTCACCGCCTTGGCGTAGGTCGTCTGCTCGGGCGTCAGCGTGGTGTCGAGCAGGAGATCGGACATGCCGAGGATGCCGTTGAGCGGCGTGCGGATCTCGTGCGACACCATCGCGAGGAAGCGCGACTTGGCGCGGCTTGCGGCTTCCGCCTGGTCGCGCGCGTCGGCGAGCGCGCGCTCGGCCTGCGCGCGGTCGGTGACGTCGCGGCCGACGCTCTGCACTTCGGCGCCCTGTCGCGGTGCGCGACCGTCACCTCGCGCCAGGCGATCCAGCGCGCGCCTTCGGCGGTCGCGATCTTCTGGTCGTGGATGCGCGTGCCGTCGGCAGCGATCGCGGTTTCGCCCTGCTCGATCACGGCGGCGCGAAGCGTGTGCCGATCGAGCTCGTCGCGCGCGCGGCCGGCGAGCGCGCAGAACGCGTCGTTGGCATAGGTGATGCGGCCGTCGGCTGTCGCGGCGCACGATCACGTCGCCCTGCGCTTCGAGAAAGCTGCGTGGCGCGCTCCTCGGCTTCCTTGAGCTCCCAGTTGCGGTCGGCGAGCTCCTCGGCGCGCTCGTGCAGCGCACTGCGAGCTTGCGACGAAGCGCGCGGTTGCGTGCAAACAGGAGCACAGCAAGGCCGATGGCGCCGCCCGCAAATGCGGCGAGCCCAATGGCGAGCATATGCAGATCGAGCGGCATGGTCGTCCGGTGCCGCGGCAAACAGCGGCAGGCGTGGCGGCGATAGCGGCGCGATGGTGCGACGGAAGGGTTGCGATTCGCCTTCCGGATGGGCGGCGGGCAATGCGTTAGGGTTGATGAAGCCGATAATGCCGCGTCGGGCCCGCGCGAGATTGCTCAGCTCGATCGGGGCCCATTCGTTTTGGCGAAACCCAAGCGCGGCAGCAGGATGCGATCAGCGCCGCTCGGCTTCGCCAATAGCCGCTGCACTGGCTGGCCGAAGATTTGCCCCGCCAGGTTCCGCGGCCACGGCCACCGGCGAGGCGGCCGGTCCCAACCGCGCCCTGCTCACCGCGCTGGACAGTAGCGGCCACGCGGCCGCTCGGATCCACCGTGCCGGTCAACTCGACGCCGGCTGTGCCGTCGTAGACGATGCGCCCGTGATCGATCTGCGACACCGTAGCGGTAGGCGCGGTCGCACTCGCCGGCCTCGGTGACGATCAGAATGGTCCACAACCCGTCGAACCCGGCCTGCGCCCGTGCGGCAGTCGGCGCCATGCCGACCAACGCGGCCACGACGGCCAGGAAAAAGTACGCACGTACCAACAACACACGTCGAGCCATTGGGGTCCTCTTACTGGCCGGCGGCGAGAGAGATAGGCGGTTTGCCGGCAAATGCGAGTCGGTCTCGTTCGATTGGGTGAGGGCGTGACGTTTCTGCCGCATCGCGCGCCGGCTAGTCTTTGAGTGGCGCATGTCCTTATCGGAAAACCGGTTTCCGCTTTTCCGGGACATGCGCTCACGCTGCGCGCCGCACCTCGTCGGTGAGCGCGCGATAGGACAGCGCCTCGGCGAGATGCACGCGGCCGACCGTCTCGGCGCCGTCGAGATCGGCGAGCGTGCGCGCGACCCGCAGCACGCGATGATAGCCGCGCGCCGAGAGCCGCATCGCGTCGGCGGCGTCGCGCAGCAGCGTGAGCCCGCCGGCATCCGGCCGCGCCACCTCTTCCAGCACCGGGCCCGGGGCGGTCGCATTGGTGCGGACGTGCGGCAGGCCGATCGCGGCGTAGCGCTCGCCCTGGATGTCGCGCGCGCGCGCGACGCGCGCGGCGACCTCGCGGCTGCCTTCCGCCGGCGGCGGCAGGATCAGGTCGGCGGCGGTCACCGCCGGCACCTCGATCGTGAGGTCGATGCGGTCGAGCAGCGGACCCGAGAGCCGCGCCTGATAGTCGGCCGCGCAGCGCACGTTCGGCCCGCGCTTGCAGGCTGAAGCCCGGCTCGCGGGCGCGGCCGCAGCGGCACGGGTTCATGGCGGCGACCAGCATGAAGCGCGCCGGATAGGTGACGCGATGATTGGCGCGCGCGATCGCGACCTCGCCGGTCTCGAGCGGCTGGCGCAGCGAATCGAGCACCTGCGGCTGGAACTCGGGAAACTCGTCGAGAAACAGCACGCCATGATGCGCGAGCGAGATCTCGCCCGGCCGCGCGCGCAAGCCGCCGCCGACCAGCGCCGGCATGCTGGCCGAATGATGCGGGCTGCGGAACGGCCGCCGGTTGGTGAGCGCGCCGCCTTCGAGCTCGCCCGCGACCGAGGCGATCATCGAGACTTCGAGCAGCTCGGCCGGCGTCAGCGGCGGCAGGATCGTCGGCAGCCGCGCCGCCAGCATCGACTTGCCGGCGCCGGGCGGCCCGACCATCAGCAGATTGTGCCCGCCGGCGGCGGCGACCTCGAGCGCGCGCTTGGCGCTCTCCTGGCCCTTGATGTCCTTGAGATCGACGAGCGCGCCCTCGACCTCGCGGATCTTCGGCTGCGGCCGCGCGAGCACCTGCGTGCCGCGGAAATGATTGGCGAGCTGGATGAGCGAGCTGCGCCGCGATGATCTCCATCTCGGGGCTCGCCCAGGCGGCTTCCGGGCCGCAGGCGGCCGGGCAGATCAGGCCCTCGCCGCGCGCGTTGGCGCCGATCGCGGCCGGCAGCACGCCGGCGACCGCCGCGATCGAGCCGTCGAGGCCGAGCTCGCCCAGCACCGTGAAGCCCGAGAGCGCGTCGGGCGGGATCGCGCCGATCGCCGCCATCAGGCCGAGCGCGATCGGCAGATCGTAGTGGCTGCCTTCCTTCGGCAGGTCGGCGGGCGCGAGATTGACGGTGATGCGGCGCGCCGGCAGCGCCAGGCCGGAGGCGATCAGCGCGGCGCGCACGCGCTCGCGCGCCTCGCTCACCGCCTTGTCGGGCAGGCCGACGATGTTGAAGGCCGGCAGGCCGGGCGCGACCTGCACCTGCACGTCGACCGCGCGGGCCTCGATGCCCTCGAACGCAACCGTGGTGACGCGCTGGACCATGTCGCCCCCAACCTGGAGCGGGAAGCGTAGCGGAAGCGCTACGATGCGCGCAAGAACATTTCAGGAACAGTGCGCTTCGGGCGCGGCAAGCCACCCCGGCCTGCCCCGTGACTTGTTGCAACGTCCAATCCGTCTCATCTTGCGCGTGCACATCTCTGCTTTCGCTCCCGGAGACCTCCATGCTGCCGACCGCCCGCAAGCTCGCCTTCACCGACGTGCCCGTGATCGACCTGGCGCCGGCCTGGTCGGGCGATGCGGACGGCGCGGCGCAGCGGTGGCGGACGAGATCGCGGACGCCTGCGGCCGCGTCGGCTTCTTCTACGTCAAGAATCATCGGCTCAGCGACGCCGACATCGCGGCGATCTTCCAGACCGCGGCCGACTTCCACAACCTGCCGCTCGACGCCAAGATGGAAGTCTCGATGACCAAGAACAATCATGCGCAGGGCTACCTGCACGGCATGACCAAGGGCAACGAGAAGAGCATCTCGGAAAATCTGCAGGAGGCGTTCCAGATCAAGCGTCCGCTCGCGGACGACGATCCCGATCTGCTCGCCGGCAAGCCGCTGCACGGCAAGATCCCGTGGCCGAGCGCGATGCCGGATCTCAAGCCGCGCATGATGGCGTACTACGACAAGGTCAATGAGCTGGGCTACGAGCTGCTCGAAGCTGTTCGAGCTGGCGCTCGGGCTGCAGGCGGGCGACGCTCAAGCAGTATTTCAAGAAGGACATGAACTCGCTGCGCCTGCTGCACTACCCGCCGCAGAAGCCGGACGAGGACGGCGTGCATCTCGGCGCGCGCGCCCACACCGACACCAACGCGTTCACGATCCTGGCGCAGGACAACAATGGCGGCCTCGAAATCCGCAACCGCGACAACGAATGGGTGGCGGTGCCGCCGATCGACGGCACGCTGGTGGTCAATGTCGGCGAGGTGCTGAAAGTGTGGAGCGACGGCATCTTCTCGTCGACGCTGCATCGCGTGATCAACCGCTCCGGCCGCGGCGCTATCTCGATCCCGTTCTTCATGTATCCGAGCTACGACGCGCTGATTCAGCCGCTGCTGAAGAATCCCGATCCGGCCAACGTGGCGCCGGAGAACCTGCACACCTCGATGCCGCGCGACAAGCCGTTCGTCTACGGCGAGTTCAAGTCGCGCCACACCGCCAAGATCATGCCGGGGCAGGAGTCGAAGGCTGACGCAACGCGAAGGCGGCGCACGGTCTGATGCCGGCCTACGTGATCGGCGAGGCCGAGATCATCAATCCCGAGGCCATGAAGGCCTACGGGCCGATGATCGTCGCGGCGGTCAAGAAGTTCGGCGGCACGCTATCTCGCGCGCGGCGCGCGGCCGCAAGTGCTCGAAGGCGGGCCGGCGCACAACATCCTCATCATCGAGTTCGAGAACGCCGAGACCGCGCGCCGCTGGTACGCCTCGCCCGAATATGCAGGCCGCCAAGGCGGTGCGGCAGGGCAATTCCAACCTGCGGCTGTTGCTGGTCGACGACTTCGTCAAAGCCGACCCGGAGCCCGACGCGGATGATTCGCACGAGTCGTGACGCCGATCCACGCGTCGCCAGGACGCCGTGTCGTTGCGCTGCCTTGCTGTTGCATGCGCTTGCGCCGGCGCTGCTCGCGTCGCCTGCGCGCGCGCAGGAGCGCTATCCGACGCCGCACCATCAAGCTCGTGGTCGCGTTCGCGCCCGGCGGCGTCGCCGACATCATGGGCCGGCTGGTGGCGCAGCTGCTGCAGCACAAGCTCGGCGGCACCGTCATCGTCGAGAACAAGCCGGGCGGCGACGGCCTCATCGGCATGGGCGAGGTCGTGCGCGCGGCGCCCGACGGCTACACGCTGCTGGTCGGCGGCTTCGGCGGCCAGATCGTGCCGCCGCTGATGAAGGACGACTTTCCGTTCGACGTGCGGCGCGACATCGTCAAGATCGCGATGACGGCGGAGTTCGCCAATGTGGTGGTGGTCAACAAGGACCTGCCGGTCAACTCGATCGCCGGAGCTGATCGCCTATCTGAAGGCGCGGCCGGGGCAGTTGAACTTCGGCTCGTCGGGGCGCGCCACGTCGGATCGGCTGGCGGCCGAGCTGTTCATGCTCGAGACCGGCACCAAGATGCTCAACGTGCCGTACCGGGGCGGCGGCGTGGCGCTCAACGATCTGATGGCCGGCACCACGCAGGTGATGTTCCCGCAGCTGCCGGCCGTGCTCGGCATGGCGGCGTCCGGCGCGGTCAAGCCGCTCGCGGTGACCAGCAGCTATCGGCTCGACGCAGCTTCCCGACCTGCCGACGCTCGAGCGAGACCGTCGCTGCCCGGCTTCCACGTCGCGAGCTGGAACATGCTGTTCGGCCCGCGCGGCCTGCCGGACGACATCCGCAAGACCTTGAGCGACGCGCTGGTCGAGGCGGTCGGCGCCCCGCAATTCCGCGAGCGCATGCGCGCGATCGGCGTCGCGCCGGTCGGCAAGCCGTCGGCGGAAGCCGAGGCCTTCTTCGAGCAGGAGCTCATCCGCTGGAAGAAGGTGATCGACGTCGCCGGCATCAAGCTGGAACGATAGAGCATGATCCCGAAAAGTGGAAACCGGTTTTCGGGAAAGATCACGCTCAAAGCGAAACACTGTAAACGCGCCGGTACTCGGCAGGCGCTTTTCATCCAACCTTCATCTCGGCGTCACGGCGGCGGGCCAGACTACCTTTCATTGATCGAAGCGCGGATTGGCTTGACCAAGTTATCGACGCGGTGAAACGGGCTTGCCGGATCTGTCTCGAGTTCTGGCAGGCCCGTCCGTGTCGCTCGCCTTTGCGTGCGCTCGCTTGCTTGCCGCTCGCTGGCTTGCGCCGTCGGCGGCCGGCGCGCTTGTCCTCGATCCCGTCCCAGATCATCGCCGCCGACATCGGGCCCGCCGAGATTCTTGATCGCGCGGATGCCGGTCGGCGAGGTGACGTTGATCTCGGTCAGGAAGCCGTCGATCACGTCGATGCCGACGAAGATGAGCCCGCGCTCGCGCAGCGCCGGCCCGATCGCGGCGCAGATCTCGCGCTCGCGCGCGCGTCAGCTCGGTGTCCTTCGGGGTGCCGCCGCGCACCATGTTGGAGCGCAGGTCGTCCGGCGCCGGCACGCGGTTGACCGCGCCCGCGAACTCGCCGTCGACCAGGATGATGCGCTTGTCGCCGTGCTTCACGGCCGGCAGGAATTTCTGCACCACCCACTGCTCGCGGAAGGTCGCCGTGAACAGATCGTAGAGCGAGCCGAAATTGAGGTCCTCGCGCGCCGAGCCGGAACACCGCCTCGCCGCCCTTGCCGTAGAGCGGCTTCATCACGATGTCGCCGTGCTCCGCGCGGAACGCCTTGATCTCGGCGAGGTCGCGCGTGATCAGCGTCGGCGGCATCAGCTCCGGAAACTCCATCACGAACATCTTCTCGGGCGCGTTGCGCACCTGCGCGGGGTCGTTGACCACCAGCGTCTTCGGGTGGATGCGCTCGAGCAGATGCGTCGTGGTGATGTAGTGCAGGTCGAACGGCGGGTCCTGGCGCAGCAGCACCACGTCGAAGTCGCGCGAGATCGGTGCGCTCGGCTCGCCCGAGCGTGACATGGTCGCCCACCTGGTCGCGCACCTGCAGCGGCTGCACGGCCGCGTGCACCTCGCCGTCGCGCATCGCCAGCCGGTCGGGCGTGTAGTAGGCGAGCGTGTGGCCGCGCCGCTGCGCCTCCAGCAGCAGCGCGAAGGTCGAATCGCCGCGGATGTTGATCCGCTCGATCGGGTCCATCTGCACGGCGACGTTCAGCCTCATCGAGCCTCCTGGATGCGCCACTTGGACGCGTTGCACCGCTCTGGGTGCGCGCCCAGTTGCGCATCGCTAATACAAACGCAACGTTAATATTTTGCGCCAATTATACACGGTTGTACGGCTGACCGGACAATGCGCTGGTGAGGATCCCACGTGCGGCTTTCGCATCTGTCTATTGCGACCAAGCTCTACGCGATCTGCGCGCTGCTGGCCACACTGACGATCGCGCTGGCCGCGATCGCGGCGTGGAACGGGCAGCGTCATGCCGCGCTGATCTCCGAGTTCGAGGGCGCTTATCGGGGTGGCCAGCAGGTCGGGCGCACCAATGGTCTGATCTACGCCGCGCTGATGGAGACGCGCGGCATTTATCTGGCGGCTGACGATGCCGCTGCCAAGAAGTATGCGGCGAGTCTGGCCGACGTTAACGACCAGTTCGGCGAGATCATGCGGGATTGGGAGCGCTACCTGCGCGCCGACGACGCCGCACGCTTTCAGGAGCTGTCCGGACGGGTCCGCATCTTTCGCGAATATCGCGGCAAGCTCGGCCGCGGAAGTGTCCCAGGACGGGCTCAAGGCGGCGCGCAAGTGGATGCAGTTCGACGACCATGACACGGCTCATGAAGTCCTGGGCCGGGACCTGCGCGAGCTGTCCGCGATCTACACACGCAGAGCCGACCTGACCTACAACGAAGTCGAGCGGATGATGCAGCAGTCGGCGTGGCTGTTGACCGCGCTTGGGGTCTTCGCAGTCCTGCTGGCGGCGGCGGGCATCGTTCATCATCCGGCGGTCGGTGGCGCAGCCGCTCGGCCGCATCGCCCGGCTGACCGAGCGGGTTGCCGCCGGCGAGCTGCAGCAGACAGTGCCCTACGTGCAGCGCCGCGACGAGGTCGGCGCGCTCGCGCGCTCGATCGAGATCTTTCAAGAGACCATGCGGCGCAACGACGACGCTCGGCCGCACCGTGCGCGAGGACAGCGAAGGCCGGGCGCGGCGCCAGGAGATGATGGCTGCCGAGATCGCGCCGGTTTGGCTCCGAGATCGAGGCCACGCTGGCCGAGCTCGCAGCGATCTCGGACGCAGATGCGATCAGCCTCCGGCGCGCTCGCGACGGCTGCCGACAATGCCGCGCACCGCACCACGAGTGCGGCCGAGGCCTCCGACGATGCTTCAGCCAATGTGCGCGACATCGCGTCGGCGTCCGAGCAGCTGGCCGTGTCGGTCAACGAGATCGAGCGCCAGATCGCACAGTCGCATACGATTGCGGCCAAGGCGGTGGACGAGGCCGAATCGACCAACGCGGCCGTCAAGGCGCTCAACGAGGCTGCCGGCCGCATCGGCGACGTGGTGAGTCTGATCACCGACATCGCCGAGCAGACCAACCTCCTGGCGCTCAACGCCACCATCGAGGCGGCGCGCGCGGGTGAAGCCGGCCGTGGCTTTGCGATCGTGGCGAGCGAGGTGAAGGCGCTTGCGGGCCAGACCGCCAAGGCAACCGAAGACATCGCGGCCCAGGTCGGTGGCATGCAGAAGGCCACCACGCGCTCGATCGCGGCGCTCGGCGACATCGAGCGGACCATCCGCGACATCAGTGCGATCTCCAACACGATCGCGGCGGCGGTCACCGAGCAGGGAGCCGCCACGCAGGAGATCGCGCGCAGCGTCGAGGTCGCCGCGCGCCGTACGACCGACACCGCCAGCGAGGTCGGGCGCGTCGGTGAGGCCACGGACGCCACGCGTTCGAATGCGGCTGCAGTGAAATCGGTCGCCGAGAAATCTCGGCACCGTGGCGGCACGTGTCCGCGCCCAGGTCGATCAGTTCTTTGAGGCTCTGCGCGCGGCCTGATCCGCCCACTGCAAAAAAGAACGTGCTCGTCAAACACGATCGCGGCGACGGTCAAGTCCGTCGCCGCGTCTCGGGAAGCTGGCTGCGCGTATCTGTGTCAGGTCGCGCGGGCTGATCTGGCACTTACACACCCCATGCGGCCAGCAGGATCATGGTGGTGCCCATCATGGCGGCTGCGAAGTTGATGGTGGCGTGGGTCGCCATGGCGGCGGTGGTGTTGCCGGTGCGCCAGCGGATGACGCCGAACAGGAGGCCAAGGCAGCCGGTGGCGACCGCGCGCGGCCAGCCGAAGCCCAGATAGTGCACCATACCGAACAGGATCGAGGTGATCATGATCGTGGCGATCGCACCGACCTTGGCCTCGAGCCCGCGATAGAGCAGGCCGCGGAACAGCATTTCCTCTGCGATCGGCGCCGCGACCACCAGCACGAACCAATAGGCGGCGAGCGACATGATCATCGCCGTGTCGATGACGATCTTGGTGGGGGCCGGAGCAGGTGTGGGTGCGACCTCTACGCCGCTACTGCGCAGCACCTCCAGCACGCCGAGCAGAATCACAAACACGACATAGGCCGCGAGCCCGATGCCGATGCTGCGTCCAACACCGCCCAATCGCAGCGCCGATATGGCCAGGTATTGGCGTAACGGCCGCCGATTGAACCAGAGCGCGGCCATCACGACGGCCGCTACCATCATGTGATCGACAGGCAGATAGAGCGTGGGCATCGCGACCCGCGAGCCCGTGATGGCGCTCAGCATGATCGGAAGCAGATATGTCAGGTAAAGCGCGCCAATGCCGGCGGCGCCCCAACCGATGGTGGCCCACAGTCCAAGCGGCGTGTCTGGTGTGGCGGTGCGGTCGATGGTGACGGGTAGCTGGGCGTCCAATTGGGCGCCCATGGCCCGTGATGAAAGGGGAATGCTGATGTCCGACATGGCGTCTCTCCTGAAAGGTTGAGGGAGGGCCGTGTGCCGGCCCCGCATGCCGGACGTGGTACGCGAAGGGGGCTTTGCGCGATGTGATGCCGGTCACCAAAAGGATGATGGTGGGCTTCGCCAGCGTGGCGTTAGCGGGCTTGGCGTCAACCGGTGTGACGGCGGACGCTCAGCTCGCGTCGAACGCCGCCGGAATGTGTTGCGGCATCCGTCCGGGCGCAACCAGCATGGCGTCGAAGCGGATGTCCTGAATGCTCGGGTCGGGATGGCCGGCGAGCCAGGCTTCGGCAGCCGCGATGATGCGTGCGCGCTGGCGCTCGGTCACCGACCAGGCGGCGTCGTCGAGTCGCTCGCGCGCCTTGACCTCGACGAACACCAGGAGATGGCGCCTGCGCGCCACGATGTCGATCTCGCCGACCGGGCTGCGGAAGCGCCTGGCCAGAATGCGGAAGCCCTTGGCGATCAGCAGCGCGGCAGCACGGCTCTCGGCCGAGATGCCGACGCGGAACGCGACCTGACGCTCGAGTTGCGGCGCGCGTGCGCGTCAGCGGCCGGGGCCGGGGCGGATCGCCGTCATGCATCGTGGACCCCTCGTTCTCAGCGAGGTCCTTGGCGAGCGCAAGTGCGCGCTGATAGACCTCGCGGCGCGGCTGGCCGGTGACCGCCGCGATCTCGGCCACCGCCTCCTTGACGCTGAGCCGGCCGAGCGCGTCGCGCAGCAGCGTATCGATGTCCATCGGCTCGGCCAGTTGCTCAGGCGGGGCGACCACGATCACGAACTCGCCGCGGGTCTCCGCGTCGCCCGCATAGTGTGCGGCAAGCTCGTTGAGATCGCCGCGTCGCACCTCCTCGTGCAGCTTGGTGAGCTCCCGACACAAGGCGGCCGCGCGCGGGCCGAGCTCCGCCGCAAGATCAGCGAGGCAGGCCGCAACACGGCTTCCGCCCTCGTACAGCACCAGCGTGGCTGGCAGCCGCTTCAGCTCAGCGATGCGCGCGCGACGTTGCAAGGGCTTGGCGGGCAGGAACCCTTCAAACCAGAAATGATCGGTCGGCAGGCCGCAGCTCGAGAGCGCTGCGAGCGCCGCCGATGGTCCAGGCAGGGCCGTCACCATGTGGCCGGCGTCGCGGGCTGCGCGCACCAGCTTGAAGCCGGGGTCTGAGATGAGCGGCGTGCCGGCGTCGGAGACGAGTGCGACCGAAGCGCCTTCGGCCAGTCGCGTCAACAGCTTGGGCCGTGCCGCGGCGGCATTGTGCTCGTGATAGGGCGTCAGCGGCGTAGTGATGCCATAGTGGTCGAGCAGCCTGCGAGTGATGCGAGTGTCTTCGCATGCAATCAGGTTGGAGGCGGCGAGCACGTCGAGCGCACGCAGTGTGATGTCGCGTAGATTTCCGATCGGAGTCGCCACGATATGCAGCCCGCCGGCGAGCGCCGGCGGATCGATCGGCCGGCCATCGATCACATACCGTGCCGTGCGTGGCGGGGTCGTGGTTTGATCGCGGGCTCTCATCATACCTGTGAGTTTACCACCTGGGCGGCGTGCTTCGGGCCCTGGAAAATCCTATTCTTTTTACCTAGCTAAGGATTTATCGACAAAAGGCAGGGTGGGCGTGCTCTAATACCGTCGGCGCCGACGTGGTAAGTAGCTGGCCGGGAAGGCCAAATGGTGCAAAGCGCATGATGGTGCTGCGATCTGCATGGGCAGTGAACGGGCGAACAGCGTGGCGGCTGGCCGTCGTGTTGGCTGGTGCCTTGCTGGCCGCGTGCTCCGGGATGTCGCCGGGCGACACGTTCTCCGGCACGCCTGCGGCACCAACCCAGCCTGGCGAAGGCGGCGCCAGCATAGGCGCTGGCCAGGTGAAAGTCGGGCTCGTTCTTCCACTCTCGGCAAGCGGAAACGCGGGCGCGGCCGGCACCGCCATGCGTAGCGCCGCCGAGATGGCGCTGGCTGAATTCAACGTCACGGACCTGCAGCTGCTGGTCAAAGACGATGGTGGCAATGCACCCGGCGCGCGCCAGGTCGCGCAGCAGGCGATCGACGAAGGTGCCGAGATCATCCTCGGGCCCATCTTTGCCCATTCGGTCTCGCCGGTCGGCCAGCTCGCGCGCTCGCGCAATATTCCGGTTATGGCATTCTCGACCGACGCGAATGTCGCGACCCGGGGTGTCTATCTGTTGAGCTTCCTGCCGGAGTTCGGACGTCGACCGCATCGTCAGCTATGCGATCTCGCAGGGCAAGAAGTCATTCGCGGCGGCGATTCCGGACAACGCCTATGGCTCGGTAGCGGAAGCCGCATTCAAGCAATCGGTGGCGCGGCGCGGTGGTCGCATCGTCGCGCTCGAGCACTATGCGGCCGACCGCAACCAGATGCAGGCCGCAATCCGCACCGTCGCGCAGGCGGCGGCTCGTGCCGATGCGATTTTCATCCCGGATGGATCAGATTCGGCGCCGGCGGTGGTGCAGGCGTTGGGCGCCTCCGGCGTCGACCTCAAGCGCGTGCAGATTCTCGGCTCGGGGCTGTGGGAAGATCCGCAGATTTTCACCAACGCAGCGCTCGAGGGCGCCTGGTACGCGGGCCCTGATGCGACCGGCTTCCGCAATTTCTCCTCGCGCTTCCGCGCTCGCTACGGGCAGGATCCGGCGCGCACGGCGTCGCTTGCCTATGATGCAGTCGCGTTGATCTCGGCGCTCGTCAAGACACAGGGCGATCAGCGCTTCTCGGAACAGGTGCTCATCAACTCGTCGGGCTTCACCGGCATCGATGGCCTGTTCCGCTTCCGCGCCGATGGCACCAACCAGCGCGGGCTTGCCGTAATGAAGGTCACGCCCGCGGGCGGGCAGGTGATCAGCCCGGCTCCCAAAGCGTTCAACGGCTCGGGAGCCGGATGAGCGCAAGGCCGCGCCCGGGGCTGCTTGCCTGGGCCTAGCCCTTTCGAGCGTTACTCCCTCTCGATTTCTGCTTAGCGATTGCGCTGCGGGTCGGACCGCGAGTTGTCTTCGACGCTGTTGCCTTCGAGGCCGGCTCCGCGAATTCCTTGCGAGTAAGCTCAAGGCTGCGCGCAATTCGCTTGATCATCTCCTGTGCCGTGAAGTTAGTCACGATTGGCCTCCAGAATGCGCCCCCAACGTCGATGGTCAGAGACCATAAGATCCTGACCGGGCTGACGCTCAGCAATCAGAATACCGCCTTCGTCTGTATTGTCATAGATATACGCGATGTCTGCGATTGGGAGATAGAGCTGCTGAAGGTTCTTCAGACCAGCGGCATAGCGGCGAATAACGACGTCCGTGGGTACCCGATGTCCGCCCTGGGCAACCCGCCTTGCAACCCGCCTGAGTGCATCTTTGGCTGACGGAAGCCACAGGAAGATCAGCGTCAAGCGATATCCGGCGTCTCGGCACCTCGACAATGTCTGCGCATATGCGCGACCGGAGCAGGTGGTCTCGAACGCAAAGCTTTCCTCACGACGAATCAGCTCGTGGATGCGCTCGACCATGAGCCTGCCGGCGGCGCGAGCGCTTCCTTCAGGGTTGAACGGAGACAGTCCGCGCGCAATCTCGTCGGCATTCACAAATTCTCGGATGCCCAGCCCTTTCGGGACTAACCGTCTGGCAGCTGTCGTTTTGCCCGCTCCATTCGGGCCGCCAATCATGACGACGTCCTTGTAGGCGGATGTCATCGCTCCTACGCCGCCAGGTCCGCCACCACCGCATCGAGCACCGGGAAGCCTGACTGCGTCACGCGCAGCCGGCCCTCGGGCGTGACCTCGACGGCACCTTCCTCGCGCAGGATGGCGATGCGCCGCTCGTCGATCGGCCGGCCGGCGAGTTGCTCGTAGCGGGCGGGGTCGATGCCTTCGGCGAGACGCAGCCCCATCATCAGGAACTCGTCGGCGATCTCCACATGCGAGAGCGTCTCATCGGTGACGACACCGTGGCCGAGCGCCTCGACCCGCATCAGCCAGGCCTCCGGCCGCCGCTCGGTCGCGGTGGCGCGACGCTCGCCCGCGATGTCGAGCCGGCCGTGCGCGCCCGGGCCAATGCCCGCGTACTCGTGCCCGCGCCAATAGACGAGATTGTGCCGGCACTCGGCGCCCGGCCTTGCATGGTTGGAGATCTCGTAGGCCGGCAGGCCGGCGGCGGAGCAGACCTCCTGCGTGGTGTCATAGAGTGTGCGCGCTACGTCCTCATCCGGCGTGACCAGCTTGCCGGCCGCATGCAGCGCCGCGAACGGCGTGTCCTGCTCGATGGTGAGCTGATAGAGCGAGAGATGCTCGGCCGCTTCCGCGATCGCGCGCTTGAGCTCTGATGCCCAGGCCTGCGGGCGTCTGGCCGGGCCGCGCATAGATGAGATCGAAGGAATAGCGCTCGAACACCTTGCGCGCGATCGCCACGGCGTCGAGCGCCTCCTGCGCGGTGTGCAGTCGGCCGAGCGTCTTGAGCTCGGCATCGTTGAGCGCCTGCACGCCAAGCGACACGCGGTTGACGCCGGCTGCGCGATAGCCGCGAAAGCGGGTCGCCTCGACGCTGGTCGGGTTGGCCTCGAGCGTCACCTCGACGTCGGGCGCGATGGACCATTGCTTCGCAATGGCCTCAAGGATTGCGCCGACGGTCCCAGGCTGCATCAGCGACGGCGTGCCGCCGCCAAAGAAGATCGTCGACACCGTGCGGCCAGGCACGCGCGCGCGCCGTGGCCGCGATCTCAGCCGTGAAGGCGCGCACATGGCGCGCCTCGTCGATCGCGGCATGGCGCACATGGCTGTTGAAGTCGCAGTAGGGACACTTGGACAGGCAGAACGGCCAATGCACGTAGACGCCGAAGGCTGTCTTCATGCTGGTCGCCTCGCTGTCAGATCGCAGCCCAGTTCGGTGACGATTCGTAATAGCCAGTAGCCTTTAGCATGGCTGCGGCCGCGTGCCCACGCTTCCGCATACGGCTGCAGGGGATACGGAACCGCGCCTCAGAGTTGGCACCGGCGACAGCGTAGCATCAGAGAGTGGCATCAGAGTGGGCGGTCGCGCCGAGCCGCTTGACCTCTGCCTCCAGCGCCTCGATCCGCCGGTCACGTTCCGCAAGCGCGGCCGCCACGTCGGCGGCCTCGAAGCGCTGCGGGATATGCTGTGGGCAATTGGCGTCCCAGGCCGTCACCGTCAGCAGGATCACCTGCTCGGGCCGCGCCCTATAGCCCTCAGGCATCAACTGTGCGATCAGCGCGCTGTCACCTTCGACCACGCGCGCCTCGCCCCAGATCTTCACCCGTTGGCGGTGGGCGTAGTCGATCAGGAACAGGTGGACCTTGGGATTGTCTGCCAGATTGCCCTGGGTGATGTATTGCCGATTTCCGGCCAAGTCCGCGAACGCGATGGTCTTCTCGTCGACGACGCGCAGGAAGCCCGGCGGTCCGCCGCGATGCTGGATATAGGGCTGGCCATCAGCATTGGCGGTGGCGAGGAAGACGCTGGTCTGCGCCGCGATGAATTGTGCGAGGTCGGGCGTGATGCGGCTCTGCCAGCCGCCGCGCTGCTCCATGCGGGCATAGCCGGGCCGCGAGCCCTTGCGCTCCTGTACTGCCTTGACCGATGGCGTGAATGCGACGTCGCTCGGATGGCTCATCGTCATGGGAACTCTCCTGAGTAGTCCACTTCGATATATGGGCTTCCGTAAATAGATAATATTGGCTAAAATCGACATCTAACATTCCATATTTCGGAATATTGAATGGACCGGCTAGCCGCCATGGCGACACTGCTGGCCGCGGTCGAAGGCGGCAGCCTTTCGGCCGCCTCGCGCAAGCTCGGCATGCCGCTTCCGACCGTGAGCCGGAAGATCTCCGAGCTTGAGGCGCATCTGCGCACGCGTCTCATTCATCGCACCAGCCGGCGCCTGTCGCTGACCGACGCCGGTCAAGCCTATGTGGCTGCCAGCAAGCGTATCCTCGAAGACGTCGGCGAGGCCGAACGCGCCGCTGCGGGCGAATACAGCGCGCCGCGCGGCGACCTTGCGATGACGGCGCCGATCGTGTTCGGCCGCCTGCATGTGCTGCCGATCGTGACGGAGTTTCTGAATGCCTATCCGGATATCAATATCCGGATAGCGCTGGGCGACCGAGTGGTCGATCTGCAGGAGGAACACGTCGATCTCGCAGTGCGCATCGGCGAATTGCCCGACAGCAGCCTGGTCGCGACGCGCGTGGGCGCGGTCTCCCGCGTCGTGTGCGGTAGCGCAGCTTATTTCGAAGCTCGTTCGGTGCCAAAGAGCCCGGCTGATCTGCACAGCCATGACTGCATCACCTTCGAAGGAATGACCTCGCCGGATCAATGGACGTTCACGGCGGGAAAATCGCAAGTGTCAGTGCCCGTTCGCTCGCGGCTGATCGTCAATACGGCTGAGGCCGCGATCGATGCGGCGATCGCAGGCGTCGGCGTCACGCGCGTTCTCTCCTATCAGGCTGAAGCCGCGCTACGTGCCGGCGTGCTGCTGCGCGTGTTGCGCCGGTTCGAGCCGGCCCCCATGCCGATCAGCCTCGTGCATGCCGGGCAGGGCCGTCTGCCGTTGAAGCTGCGCGCGTTCATCGATTTCGCTGCGCCGCGCCTGAAGGAGCGGCTCGCGCAGGATTAGTCTAGGGCATGGACTCCCGATCGCTGCCCGTCGAAAAACTTAAAGCTGACTTCCATTTTTGGTTGGAGTGTGGATGACCTTCTCGGTCGCGCCATCGTCGAGCAGACGCCTGCCGGCTCCATGGTGGAGCCGGCAGTATTGCCGGGCCATGAGTATCAGGGCCCACGGGAGGGACGCTTCGTGCATGAAGTCTTCACAATTGGATTGGGAATGTTCTTTTCCGCCCAGTCGAGGAAGACGTCGAACTGCGCCAAGGCTGTTGACCCCAGCATGCCCATATGTGTGTGGCCGTTGAATTTACCCTCGAAGCGCGGGTCTTCGGCACTAACCACGAGCGCGGGCCCCACCTTGCGGGTCGGACTGGCGTTCATGTCAGCGACGGCGGCGTAGTTTCCTTCCCGGAAAGCCATCGGTCGATAGTCGCCGTTCATCATCAAGAAGGGGATCGTATCGAAATCGGAGCCGACCAGGCCTGCCGCAGCGAGATCGGTTCCACCTTCCGGCGTGATGATGCCTTTAAGCAGGTGCAGCTTGCCGCGCTCCTTCAACACGCGCACGAGGTGCAGTGATGATGGTGCGGACTGCGAGTGGGGCGCGACGATGCCGCCGCCAATGCCCTCGAGAAGGTCGGCAAGCGCGATTGGAAGCCACGTGTTGTTTGACGCGACCTCGCGCGGCGTGCATCGTTCACAGATCGAGCCAGGCAGCGTCACCTCAGCATTCGGCACCAACTGCTTGTAGTACTCAAGACCAAGGTACTCGTTGTTGGCGGCATTGGGCGCCGGCCCTATGGCCCCCTTGCGTGCGACAAGCTTTGGATCAGCTGAATTGGGGCCTGGTGGGATGGGAAATTTCGGCGAGTAGTTGCCGTGCGCCGGGGATGGTTGAGAATTTTCAACTGGATCGGGATCGCCAGCATCGCCGTGGCGGATCATCTTGCCGTCCATGATGGTCGAGCCGGTTATGATATGGCCGAACCACTGGGTCCAGGCCCCGTTGTCGGTGACGCGTCCGAAGGTGGGAACCATGTCCCAATTGCCGGTCGCCTTCGCCTCGTGGAGCACGGACTGGTCGAAGCCCGAACGCCCACGTCCCGGCTGGTCCATGACGAACGACGCCAGATTGTGGCGCACCGCATAGGAATGCCAGCCCTCCTTGCCATCCGGCGTCGAATCCAGCGCCGCGCCTGTATGCGTCGAACCGTGAACGAAGATGATCGGCCATTGGCGGCGCGTCTTCGGGACCTGGAATTGCACGTAGGCTTGTCCGATCGTGATCTGCTGGGGATCACCGGCGGTCGGACCTGCTGCGTATTTCGTGACCTTGGGTACGCCGCCGACGAAAAATGAGCCCTGGTCGCAGACTTCCAGCGGCTCGTCCAGATAAGGGTTCTCCAGCGGGTTCTCCCATGCCGATGCGCTCAATGCAGATGTTGCCGCCATAAGCGCCGATGTCAGAGCGAGAAGCGGAGCTTTCCTCGCCTTCATGATGTTTCTCCTCCCATAGTATTTTCTGGTAGACGCAAGAACATGCTTCCTTCCAGACCGGTCATATCGACGTTTTTCACTCACGTTTTTCAGCGCGTCGGCGTAAACCGCCAACGCGCGGGTTCGCAGCATACGCCGGAAGTGATGCGTGGTCTTCCAAGAAAGTCTGTCGGCACCAAGCGTGAGCGTGGAGCATTTGTTGGGGGCGTAGAGCCATGTCGCTCAGATGTCGACAACAACGCAGCCTCTAGTCGCTTTCGAGGTAAAAGGGGACATTGACCTCGGCACGCCACAGAACCGGATTTATGAATGACACGCCCGAGCTATTGCGGTGGCTGCAGGCACGCCGCTGCGAGCTTGAGAAACGCGCGTGCGCGATGCGAGAGGCCGCGCCCATGCGGTGGCAGGCCGTGCTTCTCCTCCGCGCTCATCTCGCCGAAGGTGCGATCATGGCCGTCGGGCAGGAACATCGGGTCGTAGCCGAAGCCGGCGGTGCCGCGCGGCGGCCAGATCAGCGTGCCGTCCACGTGCGCCTCGAATTCTTCGAGGTGACCATCGGGCCACGCGACGCACAGCGCCGAGACGAAATGCGCGCTGCGCTGTGATGCCGTGGTCGCGCCGCGCGCGAGCAGTTCATCCTCGACCTTCTGCATGGCGTAGCTGAAGTCGCGAGACTCCCCTGCCCAGCGCGCCGAGTGGATGCCGGGCGCGCCGTTGAGCGCATCGACCGCGAGCCCGGAGTTGTCGGAGAACGCCGGCAGCGCGGTGGCGGTCGCGGCGGCGACAGCTTTGATGCGCGCGTTCTCGCGCAAAGCTCGTGCCGGTTTCCTCGGGCTCGGGGAGCCCGAGCTCGCCCGCCGACACTGCCGACACCCCATAGGGCGCAAGCAGCTCGCGCATCTCCTTGAGCTTGCCGGCGTTGTGGGTGGCGATGACCAGGCGACCGGAGATGGGGCGATGCGACATCGAGGAGTGCGTGCCTACATCACCGCGAGCTTCTGCAGGTCGACGAGCTTGGCGACGCCCTTCTTGGCGAGCGCGAGCAGATTTAGAAGCTGCTCCTCGCTGAACGGCGTCTTCTCCGCCGTTCCCTGCACCTCGACGATGCGGCCGTTGCCGGTCATCACGAAATTGGCGTCGGTCTCGGCGTCGGAATCCTCCGCATAGTCGAGATCGAGCACCGCCGTCTCTTTGAAGATGCCGCAGGAGATCGCCGCCACATGGTCGCGCAGCGGCTCCGATTTGAGCATGGAGCGGGTCTTCATCCAGGCGATGGCAGTCGTGCAGCGCCACCCAGGCGCCGGTGATCGCGGCGGTGCGGGTGCCGCCGTCGGCCTGGATCACGTCGCAGTCGATGGTGATCTGGCGCTCGCCCAGCGCCGGCAGATCGAGCACGGCACGCAGGCTGCGGCCGATCAGCCGCTGGATCTCGATGGTACGCCCGGACTGCTTGCCGGCGGAGGCTTCGCGGCGGGTGCGCTCGGATGTCGCGCGCGGCAGCATGCCGTATTCGGCCGTGATCCAGCCGCGCCCCTGGCCCTTCAGCCAAGGCGGCAGCCGGTCCTCCAGCGTGGCGGTGACCAGCACATGGGTGTCGCCGAACTTCACGAAACACGAGCCCTCGGCATATTTCACGACGCCGCGTTCGAGCGAAACGGCGCGCAGCTCATCGGGCGCTCGGCGACTGGGCCGCATGGCGATGTCCTTCGGTTTCTCGAAAACGCCGTGCTTTGTAAGCAGGGCACGCGCAAGCGGCAAGGGCGTATATGGGGGCGTAGAGAGTATGGATGCGAACACGCCAGCGAGGAAACATCTGATGCTGCAGCGCAGTGGATTTAAGCCGGCACGCTCGCGACCGCGCTGGTCGCAGCGTGGCCGGTCGGAGCACGGTTTGTTCCTGGCGCAGGGCCTGGAACTCGCGGTGTTCGGCGTTGGGCGCCGCAGGGCTTTGCGCCTAACGGTATCAAGATGAATTATGCCCTGTCTGCGTCTCCCATGGAATCAAGCCGGGGGTTCCGAGACGCAGCGGGGATCCGGCTAGCCGTTTGCGCGGGGAATGAGCGCAGCCTGTGGCTTGGTTCGAACGGAAGCTTGGCCCGTCCCCGCCGGAGGAAAAGAAGACAACGATGAAGCACGCCGACGTCCCCTTCGTGATCGACTTCCACACCCACATGCTCGACGAGGAGCTGCGCGCGATCTGCACCAGCCGCAACGCCATTACGGGCTTCGGCAAGAAGCAGGCGCCGCCGAGCGCCAATCTGCGCAAGTTCCTCGATCCCGAGCTGCAGATCGCCGACATGGACGAGCGCGGCATCGACATGCATGTCGTGTTCACCGGCCCGGTGCACATGTCGACCTGGTGGGCGGACCCGCAGACAGCAGCCAAGCTCACGCGTCGCATGAACGACATCATCGCGGGCTGGGTGGCACGCTATCCGAAGCGCTTTGTCGGGACCGTGACACTGCCGATGCAGGATGTCGACCTTGCGATCGCTGAGCTTACGCATGGCGTGGAAGAGCTCGGCCACAAGGCCGTGTTGCTACCGACCAACGTCGACGGCGTCTATCTCGGCGACCGCAAGTTCTGGCCGCTCTGGCAGGCGATCCGCGATCACGATATCGCGGTGTTCATTCATCCCGAGGGCATCCGCGATCCCTGGTATCACAAGTTCGCGCTCTGGAATTCGATCGGGCAGCAGATCGAGGAAGCCAAGGTGGCGGCCTCGATCATCTACGAGGGGCTGCTCGACGCGATCCCGGGCCTCAAGATCGTGATCGCGCATGGCGGCGGCTATTTCGCGACCTGCATGGGCCGGCTCGATCGCAACGTCGAGAAGGCCGAGGCGCGCGTGAATATCGGGCGCAAGAAGCCGAGCGACTATCTACGCCACTTCTACTATGACACGTGCGTGTATGATCCGCTGGCGCTGGCGACGCTGTTCAAGCGCGTCGGTGTCGACCGCATCGTGCTCGGCGCCGACTATCCGGTTGGCGGTAGCGACCCGGTCGGCGAGGTGAAAGAAGCCGTGACACTGTCGAACGACGAGTTGCGCATGGTTGCATCGGGCACGGCAGCAAAGCTCCTAGGAATCGAGACGAGGTCTTGAAGCTGAATGACCACGCAGGCAGAAGGCGCCAAGCAGGGCTTATGGGACGCCATCAACGCCAACCTGCTGCGGCCGATCCAGGCGTTGCGGCTCGCCTACCTTCCGCTCCTGATGGTCTATTTCGCCTATGGGGCGCTCGGGCATCATCGATGTCAGCCGCGACATGTGGATCAAGGAAAAGCTGACGCTCTCGCCCTCTGATCTCGCCGGCTATGCGGTCTGGCTGGGCGTGCCGTGGACCGTGAAGATGGTGTTCGGCGAGCTTGTCGATTGCGTGCCGCTGTTTGGCTCGCAGCGCCGGTCCTACATTCTCTTAGGTGCCGCCTTCGTGGTCTGCGGGCTGCTGACGCTGGCGGGCGCCGCCGGTGGCTGGCTCACCAGGCTGCCGGCCAACCAGCTCTACCTCGCCGGCGCGATGATTCTCGTCATCGGCACCGTGATTCAGGACGTCGTTGCGGACGCAATGTCGACCGAGGTCGTGCAGCGAACCGACGCGGCCGGGAATGCGCGCTCGGAGGACGATGTGCGCTCTGAGCTCGGCATGGTGCAGTTGCTCGGCCGGCTTGCGCTGTCGGCGGGCATTCTCGCGGTATCGGGGCTGTCGGGCTGGCTCGCCTTCATCTATGGCCGGCCGACCGTGTTTCTGATCGGGCTGATCGTGCCGGTCATCTCGGTGACCGGCGTGCTGCTGATCAAGGCGGAAACCCACGAGCGCCGGCCGATCGACTGGCGCATCCTCGGCGGCGGCATCGTGTTCGGCGTGGTTGTCACGCTGATGGGACTGGCCAGCTTTCCGTTCGCCGAAGAGGTCGTCTTCCTGATCTCGATGGCCGTCGTCTGCACGATGCTGGTGCTGGTCACGCGCGACCTTGACTCGAAGTCGCGGCAGTCGATCCTGTTTGCCGCCATCATCATCTTCGCGTTTCGCGCGACGCCGTTGCCAGGCGACGGCTATTTCTGGTGGACCCTCGACGTGCTCAAGTTCGATGAGGCGTTCTACGGCCACCTGCGTCAGACCGGCGCCGTCATCTCGGTCCTGGTGATGTGGTTCCTGGCCAAGCAGATCACCGAATATTCGGTGGTGCGGACGCTGTTCTGGATCACGGTGGCGGGCAGCATTCTGTCGTTGCCGGCGCTCGGGCTTGTGTTCGGGCTGCATGAGTGGACCGAACAGCATTTCGGCTTCGGCGCGCGCACCATCTCGATCATCGACGCGGCAACCACCTCGCCGTTCGTGCAGCTCAGCATGGTGCCGCTCTTGACGCTTACCGCCTACTACGCGCCGGCCGGCCACCGCGCGACCTGGTTTGCCCTGATGGCGTCGCTAATGAATCTCGCGCTGCAGGCCGGCGCGCTGCAGACCAAGTATCTCAACGACATCTTTCCGGTCGCGCGCGGCGAATACGGTGAGCTTGCCCCGCTCATGGTGACGGTGTTCGCGCTGAGCTTCATCCTGCCGATCGCCGCGATCGCGCTGTTCGGAAGAAGAGTGTGAGGCCGACGTCGTTAAATAATGACTTCTCGGCATCGTCATGGCCGGGCTTGTCCCGGCCATCCACGACTTGTTTCCAGAAAGTAAGACGTGGATGCCCGCGACAAGCGCGGGCATGACGACGGAGAGGCAGCGCGATTTTAGGAGAGGCGGTGCGATACGTACGAGCCGCTAGCTCACGCCACCTCGAATCCGGCCTCTCTCCACACCGTCTGCCGGTCCGGCCGCTTGAGCGCCGCGATGAAATCGAGCGCGGCGCCGCGTGCATGGCTCGTTGCCATCACGCCCGCGCAATAGGTGGTGTCGCTGCCGAGCGGCTTCGGCAGCGGCCCGATCACGCGCACGCCCGAAATCGGCACGATCTCGGCCGTGAGCGTCATGCCGATGTCGGCCTTGCCTTCGGCGACGCGCTTTGCCACCTCGCCGCCGTTCTGCTGCGGCATGCCCTTCGTCTTGATGACGTCGGCGAGGCCAAGCTCCGCGAACATCCGCGCCAGATAGACGCCGGCCGAACCACCGACCGCGGCGTCGCTGAACGCGATCGCGCGCGCGTCAACGAGCGCCTGCCGGAAGGCCTCCGGCGTCGAGATGTCGGGGGCGGGCGCGCCCGCGCGCACCGCGACCCCGATGCGGACGGTCGCGATATCGGCGCGACTGCTCGGCGCGAGCCGCGCCGGCCTTGTCCAACGCGTCAATGGCGGGCGTGCCGCTGATCACGCACATCGGCGGTCTCGCCGGCGTCGAGCCGCTTCTGCAGCGCCCCCACCGTGCCGAAGCTGAGCTCGACCTCGTGTCCGGTTGTCGCTGGTGAAGTCATAGGCGAGCGCGGTAACCACCTCGTGCATCGAGCGCGCGCACATGATCTTGAGCTTTGCCACGTCACCTCCCTTGCCCCATAATCATGTACGATCATCTACGAACTTGGGGCCGCCATTAAATATATAGGCGAACAGGAAGGGGAGTGCAGCTTGGCAAAAGCTCAAGGACCTGATCCGCGGCAACGACCTCATCGTCGCGCCGGTGGTGTGCAACCCGATCATGGCGCGGATGGCGGAGGAGGCGGGCTTCAAGGCGATCTATCTCTCCGGCGGCACGCTCGGCTGGGTCAAATGCGTGACCGAGGCGAACCTGACGCTGCCCGAGATGGCGGAGGTCGCGGTCGACATCCGTGCCGCCTGCAAGCTGCCGCTGGTGCTCGATGCCGGCGGCGGCTGGGGCGATCCGGTGCACGTGCATCGCACCATCGCGCTCGCCGAGGCGGCGGGCTTCGCGGCGATCGAGATCGAGGATCAGCTGCTGCCGCGGCGGGTCGAGCATCACGTGGGCATCGATCACCTGGTGCCGACCGAGTTCTTCGTGAAGAAGCTGAAGGAGGCGATCGCGGCGCGCACCGATCCGGACCTCGTCATCATCGCGCGCACCAATGCGCGGCGCGCCGGCGGCATAGAGGAGGCGATCCGGCGCGGCGAAGCCTTCGCGAAGGCCGGCGCCGACATGGTGTTCTGCTTCACCCGCAACCCCGACGAGATGCGCATGGTGGGCGAGCGGGTGCCGCCGCCGCTGATGACGTTCGCGCCGGTCGATGGCTTCGCCACCTCGGCGCTGTCGCAGCGTGACTACGCGGCGCTCGGCTTCCGGCTGGCGGCGTCGTCCGGCACGGCGTTTGCAGCGATGTACAAGGCGGTGCGCCAGTCCTACGAATGCCTCGCCCAGGACAAGCCCGATCCGTTCCTCGGTCCGGGCGGCGGCGACGCCATGATGAAGGCCGCGCAGGCGACCTGCGGGCTCGATCGGCTGCTGGAGATCGAGCGCCGCACCATGAAGGGCTAAGCGATGTTGTGCTCAGATCGAGCCACACTCTCCGTTCATTCCCGCGTAAGCGGGAATCCAGGCTTTGATGCACGCCAATGCAACAACGCCTTGTCTGGGTCCCCGCTTCCGCGGGCACGAACGGTTGACTTCGGAGTGACTGAACTCCACTGCAACAGGGTTTGGTGAAGGATCAGCGATGTCGCAGGACGTCCCGATCGGCAAGGCTCATGTCTCGCTTGCGCAGCTCAACGAGCGCTCGCGCGACATCTTCCGTCAGATTGTCGAAAGCTATCTGGCGACCGGCGAGCCGGTCGGCTCGCGCAATCTGGCACGCCTGATCACGACCCCGCTGTCGCCGGCCTCCGTGCGCAACGTGATGTCGGACCTCGAGCAGCTCGGGCTCATCTATGCGCCGCATACATCGGCGGGCCGGCTGCCGACCGAGCTCGGGCTTGCGTTTCTTCGTCGACGCGCTGATGGAGATCGGCGACATCTCGGCGGAAGATCGCCGCGCCATGGAGGCGAAGGTCGCCGCCGCCGGCACGCTCGATGGAGGCCGTGCTCAACGAAGCCTCCGGCGATGCTCTCCGGTCTCACCCGCGCGGCCGGCGTCGTGCTCACCGCCAAGCAGAACCTGCGCCTCAAGCACATCGAGTTCGTGCGGCTCGATCCCGACCGCGCGCTGGTGGTGCTGGTGGCGGAGGACGGGCAGGTCGAGAACCGGGTCGTCGAGCTGCCGCTCCGGTCTGCCGAGCTCGGCGCTTGAACGAGGCCTCGAACTTCCTCAACGCGCATGTGCGCGGCCGCACCCTCGCTGGAAGCGAAGATCGAGCTGGAGAAGGCGCTCGAAGCGCAACAGGCGCAGCTCGACGCGCTCACCCAGAAGATCGTCGCGGCCGGGCTCGCGAGCTGGTCGGGCGGCGAGAGCGACGAGCGCAAGCTGATCGTGCGCGGCGCCGCGCATCTGCTCGAGGACCTCAAGGCGGTCGAGGATCTCGAGCGCGTGCGCCTGCTGTTCGACGAGCTCGAGACCAAGCGCGGCGTCATCGATCTGCTCGGCCGCGCCGAGCAGCGCCGACGGCGCCCGCATCTATATCGGGTCGGAGAACAAGCTGTTCTCGCTCTCGGGCTCCTCCACCATCGTGGCGCCCTATCGCGACCAGGCCGGTCGCATCGTCGGCGTGCTGGGCGTCATCGGCCCGACCCGGCTCAATTACGCGCGCGTGATCCCGATGGTGGACTATACCGCCAAGGTGGTGAGCAAGATTATCGGCGGGTGAATTGGCCAGTCTCGGGACCGGTGTCCCGACTTCGGGACATAGCGTGTGCCGATCCCGACAAAATACAAACAGTATGGCGGGACGGATGCATCATGACCCCGGTGCAGCGTTCTTGCATGGTCGGACGCGGAGATTGAGGAAGCCACACCAGGGAACGACGTCATGACCATTCAGCGTCCATCGCCCGCCATCCTGATTGCCACGGCATTTATGCTCGCCGCGCCCGCGACGGCCATTGCGCAAACGGACTATCCCAACAGGCCGATCAAGATCATTGCTTCAGTTGGTGCAGGCACCGTTGCGGATACCGTTCCGCGGATCATCGCCGAAAAACTTTCGATGCGATGGGGACACGCAGTTGTGGTCGAGAATCGACCGGGCGGGTCCAACAATATCGGGACGGAGGCGGTGGCGCGGGCGGAGCCCGATGGCTACACGCTGTTGGCAGCACCGCCGACGCCGCTTGTCGTCAACCAGCACCTCTATTCCAAGCTTGGCTTTGACCCCGCCGCATTCGTGCCGGTGACAGTCCTCGCTGAACAGGCAAACGCACTCGTCGCGCATCCAAAGGTTCCGGCGTCGAACCTGCGTGACTTGATATCATATGCGAAGGCAAACCCCGGCAAGCTCACGTATGGCACGTCCGGAGTCGGCAGTGTGATGCACTTGAGCATGGAGCTGTTGAACATGACGGCCGGCACCCGGATGGTGCATGTCCCGTACCGTGGGCTTGGGGCTGCACTCACCGATCTGCTTGCCGGCCACATCGATGTGATGTTCGACAACATCGGCACGTCCGCGCCGCTGGTCAGCGCCGGGAGACTTAGGGGACTAGGCTTCGGTGGCGAGGAGCGATCGCCGAAATTGCCGAGCCTGCCGACGGTGGCGGAGGTGTATCCGGGCTTTGCGTCGGTCACCTGGTTCGCGATTGTCGCGCCCCCCAAGAACTCCGGCCGGTATCGCGAACCAGCTCTCGCGGGCGATCAACGAAATCCTTCAGCTTCCCGATGTCGGCAAGCGGCTCGATGAATTGCACGCGACGCCGGTCGGCGGCTCGCCTGCGGACACTGCGTTATTCCTGAAGCGCGAAACGGAACAGTGGCGGAAGGTCGTCGTGTCGGCCGGGATCAAGGCTGAGTAGCTATTGACCCATAAAAGCGCTGACCACACCCGCAGGCCCGACCGGAAGACCCGCCATGTCCTCGAGAATGGTCGAAGTGGCATCGGAGCACGCCGCACCAGAGCACGCCTATGTGTTCGACAACTCCGCCGTTCAGGCCACCGCGCGGTTTTCGGCGCTTGCGGCGATCTTCGATCCAGGGACGGTATACCATCTCGCCGTGATCGGCGTCGCGAAGGGTTGGAAGTGCCTCGAAGTCGGCGGCGGTGGAGGAAGCATTGCGAGTTGGCTCTGTGATCGGGTCGGTCCCGAAGGACAGGTCTTGGCGACCGATCTAGATCCGCGTTTTCTCGAAAGGCTTTCCCACGCCAACCTCGAAATCCGCCGGCACGACATCGCGAAAAACTCACTGCCGGACGCAGCGTTCGATCTCGTGCACGCCCGCCTTGTGCTGGCTCATTTGCCCGATCGCGACAAAGTGCTGAGGCGCATGGTGGAAGCACTGAGGCCTGGCGGGTGGCTCGTTGTCGAGGAATTCGATGCCTTGTCACTCCAGCCCGATCCCACGGTCAGCTCGACCGAAAGACCGCTCAAGGCGTTTTCCGCCATGCGCGCAGTGATGGCCAATCATGGCGTAGATTTGCTGTGTGGGCGGCGGCTTGCGGCGCACGTGCGTGCGCTCGGGCTGCCTGATGTAGTGGCCGAAGGCCGCGCGTTCATGTTCCAGGGGCGGTCCGCCGGCATTGATCTGTTCCGAGCCAGTGCCCAGCAGTTGCGAGACGAAATGTTCGCGTCGGGCCTCATCAGCGAGGCGGAGTTCGCACGCGACATCGAGTTGCTTGACAGCCTTGATCTCCTCATTCCGTCACCCATCATGTGGGCGGTGAAGGCTCGCCGGCCTGCGGCGGGCTGGACCGGCTGAGCGACCTCGCTCACCCGTGCTGGACACGCTACACTTGTGCCGGGCGTTCATACTGGCACGGCAAATGCTTTCCACGGCGCAGCAAATCCGCTTCTGCATCAGTCGCGATGGAACCCGGATCGCCTACGCGATTTGCGGTTCGGGGCCGCTGCTGATCTGGGTGCAGCATTGGCTGCATCATCTCGAATCCGATTGGGACAGCCCGGTTTGGCGGCCGTGGCTTTCGAAGCTCGCGCAGCGCCACACGCTCGTGCGGTTTGATTGGCGGGGCTGCGGTCTCTCCGATCGGGAAGGCGTTGATTTTTCGCTCGACAAATATGACGATGACCTCGAAGCCGTCGTCACCGCAACTGATGCTCGGCAATTCGCGCTCTTTGGAATGTCCGACGGCGGTGCCAGCGCACTGAGCTGCGCCGCCCGTCATCCCGATCGAGTAAGCCGTCTCATTCTTCTCAATTCGCAAAGCCGCGGCCGATTCGTGCGCAACTCGGCTCCGGACCAGGTCGCCGATGTCCAAGCTCGATTCAAGGTCTTTGAGCTCAGCTGGCCAAACGGCGTCCCGGCATTCAAGCGCTTCCATGCCTCGGTGCTGATGCCGGATGCATCATCCGGGCAAATCAGCTCGCACAGCGATCTTCTTCATCTGACCACTTTGCCCGCCAATGCGGTGGCTCTGATACAGACGTTCCTTGGATACGACGTCACTGCAGCCATTGAGCAGGTTCGGTGTCCGACGCTGGTGCTGCATACCCGAGGCAACTCACTCATTCCGTTTGAAGAAGGCCGCAGGATTGCCGCGCTCATTCCCGGTGCACACTTCGCATCGCTGGAGAGCCAGAACCACATTCTCGTGGAGAGCGAACCTGCGTGGCAACAGTGCGTGGATGCGATCGATGATTTCCTTCCCGCCGAACCGCCCAGGCCGATCGACGGGGGAGCGCCTCCGTTGCTTGAGGACCTCACCACCCGCGAGCACCAGGTGTTGGAGCGCGTTGCGCAGGGGCTCGACAACGATACGATTGCGCGCCAACTTGGTATCAGCGAGAAGACGGTGCGCAATCAGGTATCGATCATATTCTCCAAGCTTGGGGTCAACAGTCGCGCGCAGGCGATCGTGAGAGCCCGCGATGCGGGCTTCGGCCGCAGGACTTAGACGCGCCGAGACGACAATGATTCATTTGCAGGGAAGGAACATCGCTTATGCCGTACCAGAGCAGCCGATTGATTGACCGGCGATCCGTGCTGGCAGCCACGGCCCTGATCGCGGCCGCGCCCGCGACGGTGCTTGCCCAGGCCGACTACCCCAATCACGCCATCAAGTTCGTCGTGCCGGTTCCGCCCGGCAACATGCTGGACGCGATGCCGCGCATCATCGGTGACAAGCTCTCGCCGCGCTGGAACCAGCCGGTGATCGTCGAGAACAGACCCGGTGCCGCATCGAACCTCGGCACCGAGATGGTGTTCAAGTCGCCGCCCGACGGCTACACGCTGCTCGTTACGCCACCCGGGCCGCTCGCGATCAGCCAGCACGTCTATACGAAGCTCGGGTTTGACCCTTCGCAGTTCGTTCCGGTGTCGGAGCTGGTCCGGTTCCCGTTCCTGCTCATCGCCAACAACGATTTTCCGGTTTCCAATCTGCAGGAGCTGATAGCGCGCGCCAAGGCCAACCCTGACAAGGTCACCTTTGCGACGCCCGGCGTGAGCAGCACGCCGCACCTCACCATGGAGAAGCTGTCGCGCGCGGCCGGCGTGCGCTTTGTGCACGTGCCGTACCAGGGGCTTTCGCCGGCGCTCAACGATCTGCTCGGCGGCCATGTCAACGTGATGTTCGACACACCGGGCAACATCCTGGGGCATGTCCGGGAAGGCAAGGTCAAGCTCATCGCCGTGACCGGCACCAAGCGGCTCGCGGACTATCCGGCGATCCCGGCGCTTGGCGATGTCTATTCCGGTGTGGTGCACGAGGACTGGTTTGCGGTGGTGGCGCCGCCGAAGACCCCGCCGCAGGTTGCCGACAAGCTCTCGCAGGCGATCGCGGAGACGCTCAAGCTGCCCGATGTCGCCAAACGCATCAGCGAGGCAAGCTTCACGTCGGTCGGCTCGACGCCAGCCCAGACCGCAGCGATGATCAAGGCGGAGAGCGAGAAATTCCGTCCGATCATCGCGGAAGCCGGCATCAAGATCGACCAATGAAGTCACGCCAGCCGAGTTTGGACCCTGCTGCTAGTCGCGTGGCTTGCGCCTGCTTTGGCACTCGCCCAGGCCGATTTTCCGAGCCGGGCGATCAAGATCATCGTGCCACTTGCGCCAGGCGGGACCGCCGACATCCTGCCGCGTATCATCGGCGAGAAGCTCTCCATGCGCTTCGGGCAGCCGGTGGTGATCGAGAACCGCGCGGGCGGCGGCCAGCATATCGGGACCGAGGCGGTCGCGCGCGCGGAGCCCGATGGCTATACGCTGCTCGCCTCGGCCGCCGGCCCGCTGGTGATCAATCCGAGCCTCTATCCGAGCCTCAGCTACGATCCGGCCGCCTTCGCACCGGTCACCGTCATGGCCTCGCTGCCCTATGTGCTGGTGGTCAATCCGCGCGTGCCGGTCGTCAAACGTTGCGGAGCTTGTCGCCTATGCCAAGGCGAACCCGGACAAGCTCAACTACGCGGCGCCTGGCGGCGGCTCGCAGACCCAGCTCGCGGTCGAGTGGCTCAAGATCCTGAGCGGCACCAAGATGACCTACGTGCCCTACAAGGGCTCGGCGCCGGCGATCGCCGATCTGGTCGCGGGCCACGTCGACCTGATGTTCGACAACTTCGGTAACTCGCTGCAGCACATCCGTGCCGGGAGGTTGCGGGCGCTTGCGATTGCCAACGAGCAGCGGCTTGCGGAGTTTCCCGACCTTCCCGTCATGGCGGAGACCTACCCCGGCTTCGTGGCCACCAGCTGGTTCGCGCTGCTGGCCCCGCCGAAGACGCCGGCCGCGATCGTGGACAGGCTCTGGCAGGCCGCGGCCGAGGCGTTGCGGATGCCGGATGTCGAGACCCGCCTGCGCGGCCTCGGTGCCGCGCCTGGTGGATCGACACCGGCCGCAACCGCGGCTTTCCTGCGGCAGGAGACCGAGCGCTGGAGTAAGGTCATCGCGCAGGCCAACATCAAGCCGGAATAAGACAAAGATCTGCATTCGCGTTAAGCAAGGCGGGAACAGTGTTTGCACGCAAGGCGCGATACGAACTTGATTTTTGGCCGCAGAGCCCTGATATCCCGGCAGACAGCACTCACATTGTGGCGGGAACCACACGATGACGGATTCGACTTCTGGCCGTCCTGACGACATCACGTCGATGGCTTCTGAGCCGCTGCCGGGCGCGGACCCCGGGGCGAGCGAAGCTGAGCGGGTGGCCGCGCTGGTCGAGCAACTGGCGCGTGAAGCGTCCGACAACAAGGACAAGCTGCTGCGCTCGCTCGCCGAGATGGAGAACATGCGCCGGCGAACCGAGCGGCAGGTCGCGGACGCGCGCGAATACGGCATCACGGCTTTCGCGCGCGACGTGCTCGCGGTCGCCGACAACATGAATCGCGCCTTGTCGACGATCGATCCGCAGCTGCGGGAGACGGCGGATGCGGGCCTCAAGTCATTGCTCGAGGGCGTCGAGCTGACCGAGCGCGAGCTGCTCAAGGTTCTGGAGAAGCACGGCGTCAAGAAGTTTGAGCCGATGGGTGAGAAGTTCGATCCCAACCTGCACCAGGCCATGTATGAGGTGCCTGACCCGTCGCTGCCGAACGGCACGGTCGCCCAGGTGGTGCAGGCCGGATACATGATCGCCGACCGGGTGCTGCGTCCGGCGCTGGTCGGGGTGGCCAAGGCCAGGCCCAAGCCGCCGCCTGCCCCGCCTCCGGAAGAGGTTGCAGCCAGGGCCGAAGAGCCGGTCGAGGAGTTGGCGGAGCACGTCGAGGCGTCGGCGAACGACGATACCGGCGAGCCTGCGCCCGACATCATGGACGAGCCGGACATTTTAGACATTCCGAACCCGCTGCGCTCGCCTAAATCGCGATCCACCTGAGCGAAGGGGACGAGCCCATCCTGCCTGTTTGGAGGCAGGACACTGCTGCCACGCCTCCGAAGTCGTGATACATCGCCGTCACATTGCCCCTGGGCCTTCCAGGCGGCGGATGACGCGACAGATGTGAGGCGTTCGATGATCGGGATGAAACGCAGCACCGAGCGCTTCCTCACCACGCATACCGGTAGCCTGCCGCGGCCCGCCGATCTCATCCGCATGATGTTTGCCAAGGAGGAGGGCGTGCCTGTCGACGCGGCGGCGCTGGCCACACGCGTGCGCGCGGCGGTCGCCGAGGTCGTGGCCAAGCAGGCCGAGGCCGGCATCGATCTCGTGAACGATGGCGAGATGTCGAAGCCGAGCTATGCCACCTATGTCAAAGACCGGCTCGCGGGCTTCGGCGGCTCCGGCAACACGTTCGTGTATCAGGACCTCGCGGACTTCCCGAGCCTGGAAAAGCGCGTGTTCGGCGACCCCGGCCGCTCGCGGCGAAAGACGCCGGCCTGCAACGCGCCGATCGCGGTGCGCGATCGCGACGCTGCCGCCGTCGACGTTGCCGATCTCAAGGCCGCGCTGGCGGCTGCTGGCCGCTCCGACGCCTTCATGAGCGCGGCCTCGCCCGGCGTCGTGTCGCTGTTCTTCCGCAATGACTACTACAAGGACCACGAGAGCTACCTGTTTGCGATCGCGGATGCCATGCGGCACGAATACGAGGCGATCGCCAAGGCCGGGATCGTGCTGCAGATCGATTGCCCCGATCTCGCCATGGGGCGGCACATCCAGTATGCGAACCTCGACCTGGCGGAGTTCCGCAAGCGTGCCGCCATGCACATCGCGGCGCTCGACCACGCACTCTCGGGCGTCGCGCCCGAGCAGGTGCGCATGCATCTGTGCTGGGGCAACTACGAAGGCCCGCACCACCGTGACGTGCCGCTTGCCGACATCATCGATCTCGTGCTCAAGGCGCGGCCGCACGCGATCTCATTCGAAGCCGCCAATCCGCGTCATGCCCACGAATGGACGCTGTTCGAGCGCGTGAAGCTGCCCGACGGCAAGGTGCTGATTCCGGGCGTCATCGAATCGAAATCGAACTTCATCGAGCACCCCGAGCTCGTCGCGCAACGCATCGGCCGCTATGCGCGGCTTGTCGGCCGCGAGAACGTGCTAGCCGGCTCGGACTGCGGCTACGGCACCTGGGTCGGACAGGCGGCGGTCGATCCCGACGTGGTCTGGGCGAAGTTCGCCGCCATGGCGGAAGGCGCGCGCATCGCGACGCGGGAATTCTGGCGGTGATACCAAGTGCGGGCGATTGCCTTACTGCAGATCGATGCTGTCGCGCACCTGGCGGAAACGCGCATAGGCCGGGATCCACGTGCTTGAGCGCGCGACTGCGATCATATGCAGATAGGCGCCGCCTCCGAAGCGCAGCCACTGCACGATATTGACATCGGCGCCGGTGCGCATGTCCTTGCCGACAGCCATCACCTGATGACCCGGCTGGCCGCCGATCCGGAGCGGCTCCGCTGAGCTGACGTGAACGTCCTTCAGGTTGGGAATGGTGCCGAACAGATCGCGCGCGAAGGCGTCACGGTTGGAGGTCTGCCCTGGACCACCCGGCGCGACCGCGACCACGATGTGGGCATCGACGTCGGGCCCGAGGTCATCGCTCAGTGAATCGGTGAGCATGATCGCGCGCCCCGGCACCACGCCGCCGATCCGGAACTGCGCGAGATCGCCGACACGAAACGGCAGCATTCCGAGCTGCTCTTCCACCGGCACAGTGGCGCGGATCGCGACCGACGAGAGTGCGGTCTGGATCGTGCTGTCTGAATAGAGTGTAGACGCGTCGTCTGGAATCTGCACCGTCACGAGCGCAATCAGATCCTGCGCCAGGACCGCAAAGATCCACTTGCGCAGCTTTATCTTCTCCACCTCTTGATGGGCAATCACCAGGAAAGCTTCGCCGTCGGGAAGCTTCTGGTCCTCCCGCTTCTCGAAGGTGAGCCCACGTTTCTTGAGCTCCTCCGCCGAGGTAGATCGCTGCAGATCCCAGAGCGCCTCGCGCGGCACCGCGGCGATGATCAAGGCGACGTTGTGTTCGGCGTCCTCGAAGCCCTGGAAAGTGTTGCTCTTGCTGAGGCCCGGCGGAGGCGCAAGCCCGATGCGCGAGCCGGCCGGAAACACAACGTCAGCGGCCTGCGCCGCCGATAGCAGCGCGAGCAGAACGAGAAGGGAACGCAGGATTGTCATGAGAACAAACTACTCCACTCAGGAGTTGAGAATAAGGCCGAGTTTCGCACACATCGTGATGATGGGTGCATTGGCTTACTCAAAAAGAGGCAATCGCGAAACCAGGAGAACGCTGATGTGGTCCCATGGGCATTTCCATTGGAATGAGCTGATGACACGGAACCCCGAGCAGGCCAAGTCCTTCTATGGTGCGACCATTGGCTGGGCCTTCGAGCCGATGCCGGATGGCACGTATTGGGTTGCCAAGCTGGGCGACACCCCTGTCGCCGGCATCTTTCCGCTGAGCGCACCCCGGTTCGACGGAGTGCCTGAGCAATGGATGGCGTACCTGGCGGTCGACAATGTGGACGCGCGGGTCAACAAGGCAACGGCCGCGGGCGCGCAGCTGATGCGGCCGTTGTTCGACGTGCCCGGCGTCGGACGCATCGCCATCCTGCGCGAGCCTGGCGGCGCGGGCGTCGGGTGGATGACGCCGGTGACATCCTGAGGACAGTAGATCTCGCGACGTTTTTGCCGCGACATAACCGTGCTCAGCGCCGCTCAGCGCCCTTTGGCCAGCGAGCGCACAACCTCCTGCGCGTGGTCAATGAAGAGCTTTGTCACCGGATTGAGCGCTCGCTTCCTCAGTGTGAGAATGCTAACCGGCCAATCACCGATCGGCAGATGCACAGGCAGGGCCTTCACTACACCAAGCCGGTCGTACGCACCGAGAAACACCAGTCCCAGGACTCCGAGGTATTGGCCGCCCGACACTAGATTGCAGGTGAACGGGGCGGTCTGCGCCTCAACGACTGGCCGAGGCGGAACTAACTTTCGGCGCCGAAAGGCCTCGTCCACCAGTGCTCCGACTGGATGACTGGGTGGCGGCAGGCACCAGCGTTCGCCAACGAGGTCTGCGAGTGCGATCTTGCGGCGCGTGGCCCACGGGTTGCTCTTTGCGGCCACGATACGCAGACGATCATGAAAAAGTACCGTCACGTTCAGATCGCCGGTGTCGAATCCGGGCGTGATCCGTTGCCCGATCACCAGATCGACGCGTCGCCCTGGTAGCTCACGCTCGCGCAGCGTGACAGGATCAGCCATCACCATTTCGAACCGGATACGCGGATATTCCTTCGACATCCGCTCGATGATCATGGGCACGAGGCTCGTTCCCATGGCTTCGGTGCTGCCGATGCGCAGTTCGCCGGTGGTGGGGTCGGCGAGAAACTCGAGCTCTCTGACGCTAGCTCGTAAATCGTCAAAAATCGCAATGCTGCGCCTGAGTAGCGCACGTCCGTAGCTGGTCGGCTCGACGCCCCGTTGGCCGCGTTCAAACAGGCGCAATCCAAGCGTTTGCTCAAGATCAGCGATTGCCTTGGAGACGACCGGCTGCGACACCGCAAGCTGCTCGGCCGCCCTGAGCATGCTTCCATGCTCGGCGACCGCCAGCAAAACGTTCAGATGACGCAATTTGAGGCGATGCCTGATCTGATCGGCGCTGATCATGCCCTTCTCCTATTCGAGAAAGCTATAATGAAAAAGGAAAATAGAATTTTTAATCTATAACGGAAAGGGACATGCTCGGCGTCAGCGTTTAACATTTGAGGCACGACCATGATCAGCCGACGGACCGTTCTCATCTCCGGTTCTGCTGCTGCTTTGTCAGTCGCGGCGTCCACCCCAAAGGCCATGGCGGAGACGTTTCCCGGAGAGCGGACCATCCGCATCTTTGTCCCCGCCGGCCCGGGCTCTCCGCCCGACGTGGTCGGGCGCATCATCGCGACCGAGCTCTCCGAGACGCAAGGCTGGCGTGTCATCGTCGAAAACCGGCCGGGGGCGTTGCAAACCCTGGCGATGACGGAAGTGCTCAAGCAGCTGCCGGATGGACTGTCGATCTTCCCTATGACTCTTGGTGCGATGGCAACGCCAGCGCTCGTTCCGGCCAAGGGGCTGCGACTTGAAACCGATTTCGCGCCGGTGGCTTTGATCGCTTCCGGCTACCTCGCGCTGGTCGCCCACCCTTCGCTCCCCGCTGCAACGCTCCCCGAGCTGGTCGCGTTGCTGCGCGCGCAGCCGGACGCGCTGACGTTTTCATCTGGCGGAATTCGGAACGCCTGCCCATCTTGCTGGAGAGCTGCTCAAGCTACAGGCCGGTGTGCGCGCCGTGCATGTTCCCTATCCGCAGACACAGCAGCGCGTCGCTGATCTCCTCAGCGGGGCGACCCAGTTCGCATTCCTCAACACGCCGTCTGCCGTCGACCTGATCGCGAGCGGCCGCCTGCGTGCGATCGCTGTCACGAGCCCGGAGCGGATAGCCGCCCTCAAACAGGTGCCGACGGTGGTCGAGCAGGGATTCCCTGGTCTTGTCATCGGAGACTGGATTGGCTTTGCCGTCAGATCCGGCGCGCCGAACGACGCCATCGATCGGCTCAACGGGGCCGTCAACGCGGCCATCAAGACGCCGAGAGTTCAGAATGCATTGGTGCGACTTGGCTACGACGCCAGAGGCGGAGCGCCTGCGGAGCTGGGCGACCTCATCCGCACTCAGGTCGCTCATTGGGAGCGGGTCGTGCGGGAGTTCGGGATCAAGCTGCCGCAGCAGTGACCGATGGCTCAAATCCGAACCGTACCGACCGAACAGCTCATTGCCTATCTTCTTGCAAACGAGCCGCCAGAGCACGTGGAGCTCAGCAAGCTGCGCAGTCTCACACAGGGGCTGCAGCGCTCGATCATGCAAATCGCGCCCGAGCAGGGTCACTTTCTTGCATTCCTGGTCAAGCTGATCGGCGCCCGGCGGGTCTTGGAACTCGGAACGTTCACCGGCTATAGCGCCATGGCTATGGCATTGGCACTGCCTGACGATGGCAGGCTCATCACCTGCGATGTCGACGACGAAACGGTGAATATCGGAGCTGCCTTTTGGCAGCGGGCAGGCGTAGCGCACAAGATCGAGGTCAGGATCGGCCCCGCCCTCGCAACGCTCGATCGGCTGGAACGGCACGGTGGTCCGAGCTTCGATCTCGTGTTCATCGATGCCGACAAGCCAGCTTACGATGCCTACTACGAAGCGGCCCTTCGACTGGTCCGGCCAGGCGGCGTGATCGTCCTCGATAACATGTTCCAGCGTGGCGAGGTCTCGGCCCCCAGTCAAAATGATGCGCGCACCGAGGCGGTGCGCGCATTGAATGCGAAGATCGCAGGTGACGATCGCGTCGATCGCGTCATGCTCCCTATTGCGGATGGCATGACGCTGGCGCGCCGTCGAGTTTGACTTGGCGTTTGAGCATGATCTTTTCCGAAAGCCGGTTTCCACTTTTCGGGATCCCGCTCTAGACCTGCGAGTCCGCCATGGATGGGCGAGGCTGGTTGGTCTGCGCCTCGGCCGGAGCGGTGGACTTGCGCCACGGGAACAGCATCGGCACTCGCTCGCGGTAGCGGCGATACTCGCTCCCGAATTGCTCGACCAGATCGCGCTCCTCGAGCGCAATGCCGACGAGAATGTAGGCCGTGGTCACCGCCGCAAACAGCGCGTGACCCACGGTCATGACCGGCGCCACCCAGAACGCGATGATGAAGCCGAGATAGAGCGGGTGGCGCACGACCTTGTAGAGCACCGGCGTCCTGAACCGCGCTGCCGGCATATCGCGGCCGGCGAGGTTGTTGACGACCTGATGCACGCCGAACAGCTCGAAGTGATTGATCAGGAATGTGCTGGTGAAGACCAGCACCCAGCCGACGAGCGACAAGCCCGTAAGCGCCATGGCCATGGAGGGGCTCGAAACCTGCCAGAGCACCTCGGGCATCGGCCGCCACTGCCAGAACAGCAGGATGAGCGCGAGGCTTGAAAGCAAAACGTAGGTGCTGCGCTCGATCGATTTCGGAACGTACTGTGTCCACCATCGCTTGAACGGCTTGCGCGCCATCACGCTGTGCTGCACGGCGAACAGCGACATCAGCAGCATGTTGACGACGAGCGCTTCGAGGAGCGGCACGACAGTGCCAGTGTCGATCGTCTTGGGTACGATCAGGCCGCTGACGAAACCGATCGCATAGAGAATCGTGCCCAGGAAAGCGAGGTAGGCGACGAGACCGTATTGGAATGCAATGAGCTTGCGCATGGTCATTCTCCAAAAGCCGCGTGGGCCGCGCCGCCCTTGCGATAGAAGGCGTAGTCGGCGGTGTACGGCACGCCCAACAAGGCGTGGTGCGCGCTGCATCCTCCGGTGGCGACGCCGCCACGGGTATTGAGCCTCTGGATCGCGCTGACGATGCTGAGCTGGCCTTGGCCACGGCGCGACGTGACCTCGAGGTTGAGGATCGGGATGTCAGCGGGGCTGGCAGGAGGAGCGCTACTGATGACCTTTCCGCTCACGACGCTGCCGTCGATCAGCTCCCAGGTCGGCCCGGCGTAGTGCCGGCCGACGGTCTTGCCGGACACAAACAGCGCGGCGATCGGCTCGCGAAATTGCCAGATGAGATTGCCGGCGGTGTCGAACTCGCACTGGTAGACCTGAGTGCCGACCGCGTAGGCGGTCGTCACCAGAGTTCTCGCCAGGCGCCGCGATGGCGTCGGGCAACTCGATCGCTTGCAGTGGCGCGGTCAACAGCGCCAGGATGGTGCATGTCAATATTGGACGCATGGTCGTAGCTCCGTGTGGGGGGCAGTCACGAAGCGTCCAATTGCCTGAGCTGCTGAAATGATTCGTCCATCAAACGGTTGAGTCGAAGCACGAGCATGAGCACGAGAGCGTGATTAGCAAAGCGATTCTGTGCCGCCCAAAACGCAAGCGCCGCCTTGCCCCGATGACTCGGAGCAGAGCGACTACGTCCCTCAAACAACGGCACCAGGATTAAGTGGATCAGCTTGCCAGCGGGCTGGAGAAGCTTGCCACGAGCTTGACCAGATCGGCTTGGCGGCTTGCGCCAGTCTTGCCGAATACGCGATGCAGGTGCGTCTTCACCGTGGACTCGCCGATCCCAAGCGCCTCGGATGTTTCCCGCACGCCGCCGATGTCGACGATCGACAGCAGGACTCGCAACTCGGTTGGCGTGAGCTGAAAATGCCTGGCGATGATCTCTGGCTCCGAGGGCGCCTCGATCTCGGCTTTGCGAACGAACACTGCTGCGACGGCCGAGTAGCTCGCAGAGGCGCGCTGCCGTGCGCCCGCGGTGAGCGGCAGCACGTGGGCAGCATAGCGCTGGCCGTCCCGGCCCGTGAGCGGCACCGCGATGCCTTTGGTATTGATTGCTTTGTCGCCATGGCCAGCAGCCGCGACGATGTCCTTGAGGGTGCGTCCCGCGGCGGCGTCGGTCGGCCTGATCCGGCCGTGGGCGCCACCGAGGGCCGCGCCATCTTCCAAAAGGGCTCGGCCGCTCGTGTTGGTGTGAACGATGCGGCCTTCCGCGTCGACGACGAACATGCCGGCGCTCAGGCCGTCGAGCGCGTCCGCGAAGGTGGTTGCCTCGGCAGTCTTGTGCTCGATGACCTTGCCGATCAGGACCGCGCGACGAATGTGCGGCACGATCTGCCGCATGCGCCAGCGCGTGTCGTCGTCAACGAAGCCATGCTGATGCTGTCGAAAGACGCCGAAGAGAACAGCGCGGCTTGCGGTCTTGTCGAGCGCAGCGGTTACGAAGTCCACCACCCCCTGTGGTCGCCGCCATTCCTGATAGAAGCGGGTCTTCTGGAATTCCTCGAGCGCCATGATGTCGACAGTGCCGATGGGCTCCCCGATCTCGCTCATGACCTGGACCCCCGTGGTAGGGTCGAGCTTTTCGAATTGATCGAAATAGAGCTGTCGATAGTAAGGATCCATGCCGCCGCAGTGGTGATAGATCTGCAGGCACTTGCTGCGGGCATCTTTCGAAAATACGACCGCGGCCGAACCTCCGACGACATCCCGGGCTTGTCGGAGAACGGCGGTCCATCGCGACGGGTCGAGCGCCGCGTCATAGATGTCACCGATCAGGGAATCAACCTGCTCAGTATCAGACATGGTAGACTCCGTCCGAGTGGGAGGCCTGCCTGACCTCAATGGATTGGTACTGATGATCTCGCTCTAAAGAATTCAGTCAAAGCGACAGGTTTCGCGCGCAGCTTGCCGCGCACGTTAGAAGCCCAAGTCTTGTCGTATGAGGGGGGTATTTGGTTCAACGCAGAGCGCAATATTTTTTCCGCGATTTACAGCCCCGATGTGGCGCAAGGGCGCCGGCGGGCGTCAGTGGGTGCGGAGAGGCGCCTTAGCCAGCCGCATGCCGGAAGCGGCCTTCGCGCAGGAAGTGCGCTACCTGCACCGGTGCGCGCCAGTGCAGCGGGAGTGTGTGCAGGCCGCGAAGGGTGATGTGATCGCGTTCGCCGGGCAAGTGCGTCGAGGCCAGCGAGACGGCATGATCCCATGACGCCGCGATGATGCCGCAATCGAGATCGGCCGCGGGCTCGAGCCCGTTCACGTAGCTGCCGGGATGTGAGCAGAGCTCTCTCGCCGCAGCGGGCCACCGCCCAAAGAGTCTCAGTGCAAGGTCCGCGAGCCGAGCACCGCGGTTGGGCGGGGCCAGCAGCACGATGCGGCCGAGCTTGCGCGGCCTGTGCACCGCAAGCGCGCTGCGCACCACGATGGCGCCCATGCTGTGGCCGACAAAATGAAGCCGCGCGACGCCTTCCTCCTCGTCGATCTCCTTGGCCTTGGCCGCGAGCTGTGCCGCGTGCTTCTCGATCGAGCCGCGCAGGCTCGGATAGCGCCAATTGATGGCGTGATAGCCCTGTCGCGCCAACGCGCGCCGGAGCGGCTCCAGCAGCACCGGATGTGCTCCGTGCCCATGCACGAGGAGAACAGGTTCGCGTGTCACGACAAGAAACTAGCGCGAGCTCTGGGTCCCTGCAATTGCGCCGTTGGCAGCGATCTCACGCGGTCTGCGTGATGGGTATTATCTGGGGCACAAGAAGGCTCGCGTCTCGAAAAAAGATTGCTATGGCCCCCTCTGCCCGATCGCCAAACTGATGTAGCCTTGCGTTGGACTGCCAGCGGGACGCCGAAATCTCAAACGTCGCATAAGGCGCGATGCTGTTGATCGGGCGTTCCGGCTGTGACCGTTCTGACCAAGAAGCCATAAGGGAGGAGACACATGAAGACCGCACGCTACGCTGCGTTGCTGCTGGGTGCAGGAGCGATCGCGCTCGCCGCTCTCTCGGGTGAGCGGATATTCGCCCAGTCCAATGATCCAAACGCCTATCCCAATCCCTACCAGCTGCAGGAGAACTGGGCGAAGCTGCCGGCTGGCCGCACCTGGGGCTCGACTATCGGCATCGAGATCGATCCCGACGGCAAGAGCCTGTGGACGTTCGACCGCTGCGCCGCGCAGAACTGCCGCGGCTCGACGCTCGATCCGATCATGAAGTTCGATCCGAACGGCAACATGCAGACCAAGTTCGGCAGCGGCACGGTGAACGATCCGCACGGCTTCCATGTCGACCGCGACGGCAACGTCTGGGTGTCCGACACGGTTGCGGAGGGCGGCAAAGGCCAGACCGTCATCAAGTTCAGCAAAGACGGCAAGGTGCTGATGACGTTGGGCAAGCCGGGCGTTACTGGCGATGCGAGCTCGAACGATGCGTTCGACCAGCCGACTGACATTTACGTGGCGCCGAATGGCGACATCTTCGTCTCGCAGGGACACGGCGCTCGTCCCACCGACCGCATCTTCAAATTCTCCAAGGACGGCACCTTCATCAAGTCCTGGGGCAAGCGCGGCAGCGGCCCGGGCGAGTTCAACACCCCGCATCAATTGGCGATGGATTCGACCGGCCGGCTGTTCGTGGCTGACCGTGTCAACAATCGCATCCAGATCTTCGATCAGGATGGCAAGTATCTCGAGGAGTGGAAGCAGTTCGGGCGCCCGAGCGGCCTCTACATCGACCGCAACGACAATGTCTACTCGGCCGACCACCAGTCGGGCGATGACGGCGGCAAGGTCAATCCCGGCTTCAAGAAGGGCGTGCGCATCGGCAGCGCGAAGGACGGCAAGGTGGTGTCTTTCATCCCCGAGATCGCGCCTGACGCCAACATGCCGGAAGGCATCGCGGCGGACGCATCGGGCATCATCTATGGCGGCTGGACCGGCAAGATGAACGTGCGCCGCTGGGTCAAGGCGGTCACGCAGTAAGTCAAAGACGGATCGCCCGACCGCTACTCTTCGCGACTTCGATCGTCCCATGAACATGCCGCGCCGGGAAACCCGGCGCGGCTTAATATTTTCGCGAACGGAAGCGTTGCCGCAGAAGAGGACGTCCTACTGGATCACCTCGTCGGCGCGCGCCAGCAGCGTGGCTGGCGGATTGAGACCCATCGCCCAGGCGGTGCTGGCGTTGATCGCCAGTTGGAACTTGGTTGAATTCACGACCGGAAGGTCGCCGGGCTTCTCGCCCTTGAGAATACGGCCGACATAGATGCCGACCTGATGATAGCCGTCACTGAGGCTGGCGCCATAGCTCATCAGGCCACCCGCCGCCACGAAGGCCCGTGATGCATAGATGGTCGGTACGGAATAGCGCGCCGCCAGCGAGACGATCTCCTGTCGCCATTCCAGAAAGTACGGATCGTTGGCAACGAACAGAGCATCGGCTCCTCGTTGCTGGAGCGTCGTGAATGGCTTGTCGAAGCCGCTCTCCTTGTTGACGTCCAGCACGATCGTTTGCATCCCGACCGCGCGAGCCGCCGCTTCCGCACGAGCTTTTTGTCCGGGCGAGTTGCGATTGTCGGGGTTGAGGAACACGCCCACCGTCGATGCCTTGGGGATGACCTCCCGCAACAGCTCGAACTGACGTTGCACGAGCGCGGCAATGTTCTGGCTGACACCCGTCATGTTGCTGCCCGACCCGTCGGGGTCGAGCAGACCGGTTGCGATCGGGTCGCCTCCGATTTGGAAGACGATCGGGATCGTCGACGTCGCCCGCTTGGCGGCAAGCGCTGATGCGGTGCCGCCCGTCGCCGCAATAATGGTGACGTTCCGGCGGACCAGATCGGCAGCCATGCCCGGCAGCCGATAGATCTGATTCTCAGCCCAGCGGAATTCGATCGCCGCGTTCTGCCGCTCGAAGCCCATCTCGCTCAAGCCTTTTCGAAACGCTGCTACGCGCTGCAGCGTCGGATCAGGTGATGCGCTGTTGAGAAAACCGATTAGGGGGGAATGCCCCTCCGCCCGTGCCGCGAGCGGCCGGGCGGCTAAGGAGCCGCCAAGAAAGGTCAAGAAATCGCGCCTGTCGAAGCAGTTGGTCATTCTCGCCTCCCGTGAGACCACGCCAGTTTAGCACATCATGGACCTGAAGCCGCGACTATTTCCCTCGCGCAAGAGAGCATTGCTCTATCCGCAACGGTGGTTTGGAGCCTGATGGCTGTTTGATGTCCAACGGAATGAGCTCCTCGCGAGCGAATCCGCGGAAAGTCAGGGTTATACGAGCAAACTGTTGCGATGGTGTGGCGGGCTGAGCGGTCGTTCGTTCAGTTTGGCGTTGGTGCTCCACAGCTCTCCTTCTGTGACGGTCAAGCGGAAATCCTGGTCTGTAGTGCCGGCTTTGGGATGGCAGTCATGATCAATCAGCCGGGTCCGTCGATTGGGGGATGTTGGGTGAGATATCAGCAGTCTATTGGTCCCCCGTTACGTCGCGGCAACCCCGCCAAAAAAGGCAATTGATCGGCCGCTCACTGAGAGGTGTTTATGAACATTTCACGTCGCAAATTCCTGCATCTGGCCGCCGGCAGTGGCGCTTTGCCGGTGCTGTCTCGTTCCGCGTGGGCGCAAACCTATCCGTCGCGGCCGGTGCATATCATCGTGCCCTACGCGGCGGCCGGCCCCAACGACATCGTGGCGCGTGTCGTGTGCCAATGGATGTCGGAGCATCTTGGCCAGCCCTTTGTGATCGAGAATCGCCCCGGCGCGGGGACCAATATCGGCACCGAGATGGTGGTGCACTCACCGCCTGACGGCTACACCGTTCTGGTGGTGTCATCCTCGCACGCCATCAACGCAACGCTCTACGAGAAGCTCAACTTCAGCTTCATCCGCGACGTCGCACCGGTCGCCAGCATCATGCGCGTGCCGAATGTGATGGTGGTGAACCCATCATTCCCGGCGCGTTCGGTGCGCGAGTTCATCGACTATGGCAAGGCCAATCCAGGCAAGCTCAATTTCGCCTCGTCGGGGATCGGCGCGTCCAATCACATGTCGGGCGAATTGTTCAAATTCATGACGGGCCTCGACATGATGCATGTGCCTTATCGGAGCTCGGGCCCGGCATTGACGGACCTGATCAGTGGGCAAGTGCAGGTGATGTTCGATGCGATGGCGTCGGCGGTGGAGCACATCAGGGCGGGCCGGTTGCGGGCGCTCGGTGTCACCACGGCGACGAAGGCAGACGCATTGCCGGAGGCCCCGGTGATTGCCGATGTCGTGCCGGGTTACGAGGTTAGCAACTGGTTCGGCTTCGGAATGCCCAGGAACACGCCGGCCGATGTGGTCATGACTTTCAACAAAGCGGTCAATGAGGCGATCGCCGATCCGAAGCTGAAGGCGCGGCTCGCCGAGCTGGGGGGCATTCTGATGCCAGGCTCGCCGGCCGATTTCGGCAAGCTGATTGCCGAGGAAACCGAGAAATGGGGCAAGGTGATCCGCTCCGCTAACATCAAGCCGGCTTGAGCGCTTCCCATATAGTTCCGATGCAGGCGGGCTCGCGTGAGCTCGCCTGCACTGATATTGCGGAGACGCCTTACAATGCAAACACGAACAGCATTGTCTGGTTACGCATCTCTGTCAGCTCCGGAGTCAGTCCGAGGCGGCCTTTGGATATCTGGCTGAGCCCCGTCATGATCGCGAGATACTGCTTGCCGCCGACCTCGAATGTCATCGGCGGTGCATTGATCCCGCTGCCGAGGTTGAACTTCCACAACTCCTGCATGCTCTCGTCGTCATAGGCGACGACCGTGCCGTCGCCCAGGCCGGTGAACGCGAGGCCGCCGGCGGTCGTGAGTGCGGCGCTGAAATTGGGATAGGGCGCGCGTACGCGCTTCTTGACCTCGCCGGTGAACGGATCGGCCACAACGATCTCGGATTCGGTCGGCGTGAGCAGCCTGATCCGTCCGCCCAAGAGGCTGCCGGTCGGGCTCCTCGGCTGCTCGGGCGTGATCGTGACTTCGTTGCAGGTCGGCCGTGATGGGATGTAGATGAGCCTGGTCTTCGGGCTGTACGACGCCGACCAGTAGTTGCTGCCGCCCTCGTGCGACGGACAGATACGCTTGGTGCGATCCGTCAGGGTTTGCGCCTGCACCCCTGAATAGACCTGGATGTCCTTGGTGGGATCGTAATCGACCGGTTTGCCGGTCTTTTGATCGATGCCTTTGGTCCAGGTGATCTCCTCCATATACGGCTTGGCCAGCAACGGCTGCCCGTTGCCGCGCTCAAAGCTGTAGAGGAAGCCATTGCGTGCCGCATGGGTGACGAGCTTGTGCTCGCGGCCACTAACCTGGCCATCGATCAGAATGTGAGTGCCGACCTCGTCGTAGTCCCACATGTCGCCCGGTGTGTATTGGAAATACCAATTCATCTTTCCGGTGTCGGGATCCCAGGAGATCAGGCTGTTGGTGTAGAGATTGTCGCCAGGGCGGACGTAAGGGTTGTACATCGGAACCGGGTTGCCGGTGCCCCACAACACCTGATTGGTGGCGGTGTCGTAGGAACCCGTGACCCACATGGCGCCGCCGCCGGTCTGCCAGGAATTGTTGGTGTCCTTCCAGGTCTCGGAGCCGGGCTCGCCGGGGGCGGGGACCGTGTACTTGCGCCACAGGAGCTTGCCGGTTGCCGCATCAAGCGCCGCGATGTAGTCGCGCACGCCGCGGTCGCCGCCGGCCGCGCCCACGATGATCTTGTCCTTGACCGGAAGCGGCGCCGCCGAGAGCTGCACGTCGACTTGCCCCTCGGACAGGTTCGTTTCCCATACGACCTTGCCGGTGTCCTTGTCGGTTGCGATCACGCGCGGCGGATAGCTGGCGTTGGAAATGACGAGGTTGCCCCAAAGCGCGGCACCGCGATTGGCGAGCGGCAGCTTTTCCTGCTTGGGGTCCATGCGCCAGACGATCCGGCCCAAAGCGCCGGAGCGGCCGTCGATCTTGTAGAGCACGCCCCATTGGTCGACGACATAGAGATAGCCGTCCTCGGCCAACGGAGTTGATTGCAGATTCTCGTTCGCCGACGTGCCGCCGAGCGCAACCGCGTACGCAAGCTTGAGCGACTTGACGTTGGTTTTGTTGATCTTGTCGAGCGGCGAATATCGCTGCGCGTCATAGGTGCGGTGATTCATCAGCCAGTTGTGCGGCTCCTTGTCTGCGTTGATCAGCCGATCCGGCGTGACCTCCGCAGCCAATGTCGGCCCTGCAAGGAACAAAGCAGTGCTGGTCAGCAGCGCTGCCAGGACGGCATTCCGTTCGCGCATGGCATTCCTCCCTTTTTGTAATGGTTCTCCTTCAATTATCGGAAGTTTCGGTGTCGAGAAAACGGCTGAGCGAGGCTTTTCACAGCATTGCTATTGATCGGCGTGCCCTGACTCGGCAGCATCGAGGCGGCGGAGATGGTGCCAGCCGGCGCCCGCGCTGCGACACGACGACGCGTCAGCCCTTGGGGACAATTGCTCGGGTCGGACGTAAAAGGCCAGACGGGGGAGTTTCAGACCGAACACAGAAAGCGGACGCTCGCGCGCTTCCTTGAACCGCGCTCACGGGGCTTGGACAGTAATGATGGGACGGCGTGTTTTCTCGGTGGGAGTGGTTGCGGCTTGCCTGCTGCAGGCCAGTCCACTTGCCTCCCAATCAAACATCCAGGTTCTCGTCGCAAAACAGTCGGTTGCTCAGTTCTATTCCGGCAAGCAGATCACCCTGATCGTCGGCGCTACGCCCGGCGGCGGCTACGACACCCAGGCCCGCTTTGTCGCCAAGTATCTCGGCCACCACATTCCCGGGCGGCCCACGGTCGTGGTTCAGAACATGCCGGCAGCCGGCAGCTTGGCGGCCGCCAATCACATCGCCAATGCGGCGCCTCGCGACGGCACCGTCATCGCCCTGGTTCAGCGCGGCATGTTGCTGATCAAGGCGTGGAATCCAGCCCAGGTGCGCTTCGAGCTGGACAAGCTCAACTGGATCGGCAGCATCAGCCGCGAGGTCGGGCTCGTGTTGGCGTGGCACACGGCTCCGCATCGCACGGCGCAGGATCTGTTCGACAAGGAGCTGATCGTTGGTGGCACGACCGGCATCGATACCGAGACCACTCCGCGCCTCCTGAATGCGGTGCTTGGCACGAAATTCAGAATTGTCGCCGGCTATCCCGGCACGGTCGAGATTGCGCTGGCGATGGAGCGGGACGAGGTGCAGGGGATTGCCGATTGGGCGTGGTCGAGTCTCAAGTCCGTGCGGCCGTCCTGGCTTGCGGAAAAGAAGGTCAACATCCTGATGCAGTCCGCGCTGCAGCGCGACCCGGAGCTGCATGGAATTCCCCTGGCGCTGGATTTTGTAAAGGGTGACGCCGACCGGCGCGTCATGGAGCTCTACCTCACTCAAAAAACGGTGGCGCGGCCCGTGATTGCGCCGCCCGGCGTCCCCGCTGATCGGCTCGCTGCTTTGCGTCAGGCCTTTGGCGCGCTGGCGCGCGACAAGGAATTTCTGGCCGATGCGCAACGATCCAATCTCGACGTCTCGCCGGTCTCAGGTGAGGAGGTCGACAAGGTCGTGGCGATCATTGCATCAGCGTCGCCCGACACGTTTCAGCGGCTGGGCAACGACATCGCGGCAGCCCGATAGAGATCTCACGTCTGATCAAGTTGGCTGCGTCACCCGCCGCAGCGTGACATTGATCCGCCCGCCCTCGGGCAGCAGCGTCGAGGTTCCGGGCATGATGCGGTCGACGCCGTGAAAGGCGAGCCGCGCCTCACCGCCAAGAACGAGCGCATCGCCAGAAGCGAGCTGGAGCGAGCGCGTCGGATCGCTGCGGTTGTGCCCGCCGAGCCGGAACAGGCAGGTGTCGCCAAGCGAGAGCGAGACGACCGGCGCCGCGAAGTCAGTCCTCGTCGCGATCCTGGTGCAGTCCCATGCGGGCGTCGGGGCCATAGACATTGATCAGGCACGCTTCCGGCGGATGCGGATAGCGCGCCAGCGTCTGCCACGCCGCAAGCACGATGTCGGGAATTGGTGGCCACGCGGTGCCGGTATCCGGGTGAAGAGGCTGATAGCGATAGCCGTGCTCGTCCGTCATCCAGCCGAGTGCGCCGCAATTGGTCATGCGCACCGACATCGGCTTTCCGCTCTTCGGCATGCGCGGCGTGTAGATGGGGGCAGCGCGCATCACCTCGCGCAGCGCCGCGAGCATCGCTTCCTGGCTGCTGCGGTCGAGATAACCAGGGCATAAACGAAGCCCGCTAAGAGGTCCGCTGCCGGTCACGAAAAACTGTCTCCAGAGCTCTTTAAAACACCGATTGCCACATGTAGGATGGCACCGAATAATGACAACGCATCGAATTTGCAGCCGCCAAGGGAGGGCCTGATGAAGTTGCTGACCATCTCCGCTATTACTCTGTCCGTTCTGGGCTTTGCGAATGGTGCCCAGGCGCAGGGCGCAAAACTGTTCTTCGAAGGCGACGTGATCCGCGGCAACCAGGCAGGCGCGCCGGGGCCGGCCTGCGTGCTGAACAATCAGTTCAAGCGCCTCGAAAAGGTTGTCTTCCGCTTCCGTATTCTCGATCAGGATGGCAAGGCGCTCGATGCCAGCGGAATCAAGAGCCTTTTCGTGGAGGTGCCTGGCGGCAACACGAAACTGCAGGCGGCGTACGGCCCGCATCCCGGCGGCAACAATCCTGCGACCGACCATTTCTGGACAGCCGCCTGGATCATTCCTGACGGACATCCGGCGGGCACGTTCTCCTACAAGGCGACCGTCACGGACCTGCAGGGCAACACCCTGACCTGGGAGCCGTTCAAGCGGGTGACCTCGCAATTCCAGGTGGCCGACGCCGCGATCACGGTCACTCCGCCGCCCGCCAAGAAGTAACTGAGCGGAAGGGAATCCGCATGATGCTCGGCGTCGTAAATCGGCGAATGACTGCGCTTGCCTATGCGCTTGCGCTTTCGTTCGCGTTCTACTCCCCCGCGTCCGCCGCGCCGCGAGCGGCCGAGCTCGGACCGGAAGTGACGGTCAGCGAGCCGTCCGGCGGCTTTGTGGGACGTCTGAGCGTGACGCCGAAGCATGGTCCCGTGGGCACGCCTGTGATCGTGAGCGGCGAAGGCTTCCCGGCCGATCAGGAAGTCCAGCTCGTCTGGACCACCGTGAAGGGAAGCTGGAAGACGACGATCGCCGAATATCTCGGCCGCCAATTCACTCCGGTCGCCTACCAGATCGCGAAGGTGAAGACCGACAAGGACGGCCGTATCGCCGCCAAGTTCGTGGCGCCGGAAGATTTCGGCTTCATGCATGACATCGTCGTGCAGCAGGGCAAACGGCTTTTAACGCAGACCGCCTTCAGCATCGACATGACGATGAAGCTGCTACGCGAGAGCGGCCCGCTCGGAACCGCAGATTCCGGTCGAGGTGCAGGGCATCGGCTGGCGCGAGCTCGAAGGCAGCTGGGTGCTGGTCTACGACAACAAGTACACAGGCTTCACGTCGGGCGTCACGACGCACGGAACGGCGCGCTTCAACGTGCCGGCGACCGGGCACGTCGGGCTTCACGTGCTCGAAGTCATTCACACCGATTTCGGCTCGCCCTATCGCAACATGCAGCAGTCGCCGGCACCCGACCGGCCGCAGTTCAAGGTCGATTTCACCGTCACGCCGGGCGCGCCCGTGCTGCCGCCGCCGCCTGAGCAGCAGGCGCAGAAACAGGTGCGCATGCTGCCGCCGCAGGGCGAGCTTGTGGCGACGCCGGTTTTCGGCGGCATCCATCAGCCGGTGACTGTCAAAGGCTCGGGCTTCGAGCCGGGCAAGACGGTGACGCTCAACTGGACCACCGTGACCGGCAACCGCATCAGCGGTGGCGGCTGGGAAGAGCATTTCCGTCCGATCGCCGAGGCCAAGGCCGATGCCGCCGGTAATGTCGAATTCCACTTTAACGCGCCGGACGATCTCGGCGGATCGCACGGGCTGTGGGCCGATGCGGGTGGCAAGCGCAAGACCGGCACGTTCTGGATCACGCCAACCGCGCTGCCGCTCGATGTCGCGCGCGGCCCTGCCGGCACCACCTTCAGCGTTCATCTCAAGGGCACCGGCTGGAGCGAGACCGCCAATATCTACACGCTGGTCTACGACAACGCGATCTCGGGCTATGCCTGCGGCTTCAACAGCCAGGGCGACATCGAAATTGTCATGCAGGCGACCGGCGAGCCGGGCTGGCATTTCATCGATCTCTATCCGGCGATCTACAAGGGCAAGGAGACGCGCCCGAACAACTACCGCCTGCCGCAGCTCACCTTCGCGGATGACCATCCGGGCGAGGATCTGCCGCGGTTCCGCTTCGCCTTCGAGGTGACCCCGGCGACGACGACCGGGCAAGGGCAGTAGCGGTTGCAGTAGCGGGCGCGATCTCGCTTTGCGCCTCCTGGCGGACTTGAGGCCGTCCGTGCCACAGGCGCGCGACGCGCCTCACCCGCCGCTGCCCAAGAGGGTGGCATTTGCACAACAAGAATCGTGCAGCGTCCATAGCTGCCGATCAGTTACCCCGCCGAATCGATTCGAACGACCGCACTGCAGCATCCGCGCGATTTCGCCCGTCCCTTGCGGCGCATCGCAAAACGCGGCTCTAGTCTAGGAGCCCGTTAGCAGTCCCTGCGGAAAACCCACCCACCGCTGGCTCGCGGATTTGTGAACTGCCGCCTTGCGGCCTCATACGGCCCTCCTATATGAGGCTGGACGCCGCGGGGGCGGCGTTTGACGTGTAATTTCAGGGGGTCGGACGAGGTTTTATGCCCTCGTGCATGGCCTCCGTCCGGGCGCCGTCTGGGCCCGGCCGACCCGCCGTAGCGAGGAAGGATAGAAAGCCTATGGGCAAAGTCATCGGCATCGATCTCGGCACTACCAATTCCTGCGTTGCCGTGATGGAAGGCTCCGCTCCGAAAGTCATCGAGAATGCCGAGGGTATGCGCACAACGCCCTCGATCGTCGCATTCACGGATGAGGGGGAGCGGCTCGTTGGCCAGCCGGCCAAGCGCCAGGCGGTCACCAATCCAGAGAAGACCATTTTCGCGGTCAAGCGCCTGGTCGGTCGGCGCTACGACGACCCGATGGTGGAAAAGGACAAGAAGCTTGTCCCCTACAAGATCGCCAAGGCCACGAACGGCGACGCCTGGGTGGAGGCCGACGGCAAGTCCTATTCGCCCTCGCAGATATCCGCCTTCATCCTGCAGAAAATGAAGGAGACGGCGGAAGCCTATCTCGGGCAGAAGGTCGAGCAGGCCGTCATCACGGTCCCGGCCTACTTCAACGATGCCCAGCGGCAGGCCACCAAGGACGCGGGCAAGATCGCGGGCCTCGAGGTTCTGCGCATCATCAACGAGCCGACCGCGGCCGCGCTCGCCTATGGCCTCGACAAGCAGAAGGCCGGCACCATCGCGGTCTATGACCTTGGTGGCGGCACATTCGACATTTCGATCTTGGAGATCGGCGACGGCGTCTTCGAGGTGAAGTCGACCAACGGCGACACCTTCCTGGGCGGCGAGGACTTCGACATGCGCCTCGTCAACTATCTCGCCGACGAGTTCCAGAAGGAGCAGGGTATTGATCTTCGCCGCGACAAGCTCGCGCTGCAGCGGCTCAAGGAAGCGGCCGAGAAGGCCAAGATCGAGCTCTCCTCCACGACGCAAACCGAGATCAACCTGCCGTTCATCACGGCGGACGCATCCGGTCCCAAGCATCTGACCATGAAGCTCACCCGCGCCAAGTTCGAGGCGCTGGTCGACGACCTGGTGCAGAAGACGGTCGATCCCTGCCGGATGGCGCTCAAGGACGCCGGCCTCTCCGCTGCCGAGATCAACGAGGTGGTGCTGGTTGGCGGCATGACCCGCATGCCCAAAGTGCAGGAGGTCGTGAAGCAGTTGTTCGGCAAGGAGCCGCACAAGGGTGTCAACCCGGACGAGGTGGTCGCCGTCGGCGCCGCCATCCAGGCCGGCGTGCTGCAGGGCGACGTCAAGGACGTGCTGCTGCTCGACGTGACCCCGCTCTCGCTCGGCATCGAGACCTTGGGCGGCGTGTTCACGCGCCTCATCGACCGCAACACCACGATCCCGACCAAGAAGGGCCAGGTGTTCTCGACCGCCGAGGACAACCAGGGCGCGGTCACCATCCGGGTGTTCCAGGGCGAGCGCGAGATCGCGTCTCACAACAAGATGCTGGGTCAGTTCGACCTGATGGGCATTCCGCCGGCCCCGCGCGGCGTGCCGCAGATCGAGGTCACCTTCGACATCGACGCCAACGGCATCGTCAACGTGTCGGCGAAGGACAAAGGCACCGGCAAGGAGCAGCAGATCCGCATCCAGGCGTCGGGCGGCCTCTCCGAGGCCGATATCGATCGCATGGTCAAGGACGCGGAGGCGCACGCCGAGGAAGACAAGAAGCGCAAGACCGAGGTCGAGGCCAGGAACCACGCCGAGGCACTGGTGCATTCGAGCGAGAGGGCGCTGGCCGAGCATGGCTCGAAGGTCGGTGAGACTGAGAGGCGTGCAATCGAAGACGCGATCGCCGATCTCAAGGAATCCCTCAAGGGCTCCGACGCCGAGGCGATCACCGCCAAGACCAATGCGCTGGCGCAGGCTTCCATGAAGCTCGGCGAAGCGATGTACAAGCAGGCCGGCGCTGGCGCTGACCCTGACGCCTCCGGCAAGAAGGATGACGTCGTCGACGCGGAGTTCACCGAGGTTGACGACGACAAGAAGAACAAGAAGTCGGCTTGATGCAGGGCGCCGCGATGCGGACCGCCGTGCACGATCGACGTCACAAGCGGGGTTAGCGCATGGTCCTGCGAAGTGGATATCGGTTCGCCGGCGCAGTGCATGCGCCACTCGACGCATCTGGAGCATGGCCGCAACCAGCGGGCACATGCTCCAGTTGGCCATGTTCCAATTGGCCGATCCCCCACACGCGCGATGGTGGTGACGTCGTATCTCAGCAAGTCGTTAGTGCTTGGTCCGCTTCGGCGCTTGGCTATCCAGGCGTCGGGCGGACTTTTCGCCCTTTCGTTGTCACATTCTTTGAAGCACCATGAACGATCAGGTAAAGTTCGGCGCCGGCGCCACGAAAGATTCGATGGGGTGGGAAGCGGGGATGTCCAAGCGCTGCTACTACGAGGTCCTCGAGGTCGAGCGCGGCGCCAACGACGCCGACGTTAAGACTGCCTTCCGCAAGCTCGCGATGAAGTGGCATCCCGATCGCAATCCTGGCGACGCCTCGAGCGAGCAGCGCTTCAAGGAGATCAACGAGGCCTACGAGATCCTCAAGGACGGCGACAAGCGTGCCGCCTACGATCGCTTCGGCCATGCCGCCTTCGAGCAGGGCATGGGCAACGGCGCGCACGACTTCCCCCCCGGCTTCGGCTCGGCGTTCGCGGATATCTTCGAAGGCATCTTCGGCATGTCCGGTGGGCGCGGGCGCGGCAATCGCGCCGAGCGCGGCGCCGATCTGCGCTACAACATGGAGATCACGCTCGAAGAGGCGTTCGCGGGCAAGGCCGCGCAGGTGCGCATCCCGACCTCGGTGTCATGCGAAGCCTGCTCTGGCACCGGCGCCAAGGCGGGCACCAAACCAAAAACCTGTCCGCACTGCGGTGGCGCCGGACGCATCCGTCATGCGCAGGGTTTCTTTACGCTGGAGCGCACCTGCACCGGCTGCCAGGGACGCGGCCAGGTGATCGAGAGCCCATGCCCAACGTGCTCGGGTTCGAGCCGCGTCACGCGCGAGCGTACGCTCTCGGTCAATATTCCGCCGGGCGTCGAGGACGGCACGCGCATCCGCCTTGCGAGTGAGGGCGAGGCCGGCGTGCGTGGCGGGCCCTCCGGTGATCTCTACATCTTTCTCTCGATTACGACGCACGCGTTTTTCCAGCGCGACGGCGCTGATCTGCATTGCCGGGTGCCAATCTCCATGGTGCAGGCTGCGCTCGGCGGCGAATTCGAGGTGCCCACCATCGACGGCGCCAAGACGCGTGTGAAAGTGCCGGAGGGCACCCAGTCGGGGCGGCGATTCCGCTTGCACGGCAAGGGTATGCCGGTGCTGCGCTCGCGCCAGACCGGCGACATGTATGTGCAGGTGATGGTCGAAACGCCGCAGAAGCTGACCAAGCGCCAGCGTGAATTGCTCAATGAATTCGAGAAGTTATCGTCGCAGGAGACGCACCCTGAATCTGCCGGATTCTTCGGCAAGATGCGGGAGCTTCTGGGCGGACGGGCGAGCTCCGCCTGATCGGCAATGGAACACTTGACCCCCACGGCGGGTAGCCTTACCGATGATGACCACTGACCGATGACAACCGAGCGACACTCAGATGACTGCTGCAAGTATCGCAGGCGAATGACAGGCAACATCTCGGTCATTTTGTAGCGTCAGCAGCCCAATGCCCATCCAGGCCCTCCAAGTTCTCGAACGCAAGATCGAAAGGCAAATCAGGCTTTTCGAGCTCAAGAACCGTGCGCTTGGTCGCAAGCTCGAGCGCAAGATCGCGACGCAGAAGGAGCGCATCGGTCAGAAGTTCGACGCTCACAAGCTGCGCATTGAACAGAAGTTCGATGCGCAAAAGAAGAAATTCGAGACCCACATTCGCCGCTTCGAGCAGAAGAACGGGATTCGCATCGACGACGAGTTTCGTTTCTTCCGAAACTGGATGGAGAAGCCGCTCTCGATGGGCGCGGTGACGCCGTCCGGCAAGGCGCTCGCCCGCACCATGGCGGAATACGTGGACCCGAATTCGGATGGCCCGATCATCGAGCTCGGCCCCGGCACTGGGCCAGTGACCGAGGCGCTGGTGGCGCGCGGGGTTGATCCGGCTCGCCTGGTGCTGGTCGAGTTCGACCCGACCTTCTGCCGGCTGCTGCGCAAGCGCTATCCGCAGGCGACCGTCGTGCAGGGCGATGCCTACCGGCTGCGCACGCTGCTGACGTCGATCCTGCGCCAGCCAGCCGCCGCGGTGGTTTCGGGTCTGCCCTTGTTCACCAAGCCGCTCAAGATGCGGCTTCGCCTGCTGCAGGAGGCCTTCGGCCTGATGGGCGCGGGGGCGCCGTTCGTGCAGTTCACCTACGCTGCGGTGTCACCCATCCCGCGCCGGCTCGATCGTGTCCGCTCGCAGGCCTCCGAGCGCATCTGGACTAATATCCCGCCCGCGCGCGTGTGGGTTTACCGGAAGTATTGATCCGGCGAGGTGGCGCCAGACGAGCGACGGGCCCAATAAGATTTCCAATTGGTCGACGCGTGCCGTATTCTCCGTTCGTTCCCGCGCGAGCGGGAGCCCAGGAGCCAGTGGCTCCAGCTATTCGATTGACCGCTCTGGCTCCCCGCGCCTGTCCTCGCGAAAGCCGGGATCCACGGAGACGAGCGGCAGCACTGCCTGGTCTGTCACCCGCCATTTGGTTTGCCATGTCCTCCCCGAAAATCCTGGTCATCCCGGGCTCGCTGCGCACCGGGTCCTTCAATGTGAAGCTTGCTGCGCTCACCACCAAGGAGCTCGCGTTGGCCGATGCCGACGTGACCCGCATCTCGCTCGCCGATTATCCGCTGCCGATCTATGACGCCGATCTCGCCAAGTCGGACCTGCCGCAAAACGCGATCAGGCTCAAGCAGCTCGTCGGCAACCATGGCGGCATCTTCATTGCGAGCCCGGAATATAATGCGTCGATCACGCCGCTCCTGAAGAACGCGATCGACTGGATCTCGGTCGTGCGCGAGCGCGACGAGCCGCAGCTCTACACCTTCCAGAACCGCGCCTTCGCGCTCGGCGCCGCCTCGCCCGGCCGCTCGGGCGGCATGCAGTCGCTGATCACGCTACGCCAGGTGCTGGCGATCGGCTGCCGGGCGTTCGTCGTGCCGGAGCAGGTGACGATCCCGAATGCCGCCGAGGCCTTTGATGCGAGCGACGAGCTCAAGGATGCGCGCGCGGCCGCGCAGCTCAAGCTGGTGGTGCGCAAGCTGGTGGACTATGCCCGCATGATGGGGGACCGCTGAGATGCTCAATCCGCGCGACCGCCTGATCGTGGCGCTCGATGTCTCGTCCGTTGCCGAGGCGGAGGCACTCATCAGCAAGCTCGGTGAGGCGGTGACGTTCTACAAGATCGGCTACCAGCTTGGCTTTGCGGGCGGGCTCGCGCTGGCGGAGCGGCTCGCCAAGAGCGGCAAGCAGGTGTTCGTCGACATGAAGCTGCACGACATCGGCAATACGGTTGCGCAGGGGGTGAAGAGCGTGGCGCGACTGGGCGCAAGCTTCCTCACCGTGCACGGCTATCCGCAGACCATGCACGCCGCCGTCGATGCGCGTCGCGGCACCTCGTTGCGCATTCTCGCCGTCACCGTGCTTACCTCCTACAACGATGCGGATCTCGCCGCCGCCGGCTACGACTTCGCGGTGGAAGAGCTCGTCGCCGAGCGCGCCGCGCAGGCGCGCGACATCGGGATCGATGGGCTCGTCTGCTCGGCGGCGGAAGCCGAGATGGTGCGCCCGCTGCTCGGTCCCGGCATGGTGCTGGTGACGCCCGGCATCCGCCCCATGCAGGCCGACGCCGACGACCAGAAGCGCATCATGACGCCGGGCGAAGCGGTGCGCGCCGGTGCCGATTATCTGGTGGTGGGCCGGCCCGTGATCGCGGCCGATGATCCGAGGGCGGCGGCGGAGACGATCGTCGCGGAGATCGCGGCGGCGGCGCGAGGACGCGATGATCGCCAAGTGATCATCGCCAATTCCTGAAAGCAAGTCTTGAAGGATCGTCATCGATGTGCCGTCGTTCGCCATGACTTTGTCGGCATGGCCACGAGTGCTGTTTTGACAGGTCCTTGGCGACCCCGCCAATTCTTCAAGCTGATTGCAGGCGCCGGTTTCGCCGGCGCCATCTTGCTGACTGCTGGCGTCATCGCGGTCGGACTGTTTCTTTCTGCACCCGCGCGCGCGATCGTGGGGGCCGCACCGGCAGATCTTTCGGTCGAAACCGTCTCGATTGCATCAGGCTCGGGCGCAACGCTGCGCGGCTGGTTCCTGCCGGGACGCCCCGGCGCCGGCGCGGTCGTGCTGATGCATGGCGTGCATGCCAACAAACTCTCGATGTTGCGGCGGGCGCGGCTATTCCATGCCGAGGGCTTCGCGGTTCTGCTGTTCGACTTTCAGGCCCATGGCGAGTCGACCGGCGCACGCATCACCTTCGGGCATCGCGAAGGCCAGGACGCGGCGGCTGCGATCGCGTATTTGCGCGCGCGGCTGCCGAAAGAGCGCATCGGCGCAATCGGCAGCTCGCTCGGCGGCGCCGCTGCGCTGCTTGCGCCTGCGCCGCTCGATGTCGATGCGCTGGTGCTGGAATCGGTCTATCCGGATATCGGCGCTGCCATCGCAAACCGCATCCGCGCCGTGCTCGGTCCGATCGGGGCGGTAGTGGCGCCGCCGACCACTGCTCTGTTCAAGCTGCTGCTGCCGCCGTTTCTCGGTGTGAGCGCGGCCGATCTGCGCCCGATCGATCACGTCGCGACTGTACGGGCGCCGATTCTGCTCGCTGCCGGCACTCGCGATGATCGCACCACCGTTGCGGAAGTGTGGGCGATGTTCGCGCGCGCGAACGAGCCCAAGCGGCTCTGGCTGGTCGAAGGCGCCGGCCATGTCGATCTCGAAGGCTTCACGCCGGCCGATTACCGCGACCATGTGCTGGCGTTCATGATCGAGATGCTGCGGCAGTAGGCCGGTAGGCCCCTGCCCTCCAGCCAAGAGTACTTTTCCCTTCATGGGCTTAACCCTGTTTGCCGGGGCAGCCCCGAGACAAGGCCGGCTGTCCGCCGGGCTCCTTTCCTTGCTGCGGCCGCCCCGCTATATCCCGGCGGAACGGGAGTAGCAGTCATGGCCGACATGCGGCTGATCGTGGCGGGCGCCGGCGGGCGCATGGGGCGCACGCTGATCCAGGCGATTGCGGCGATGCCGGGCGTCTCGCTCGCGGGCGCGATCGAGGCCGCGGGCGCGGCCGTGATCGGACGCGATTCGGGCGAGCTGGCCGGCCTCGGGCCAAACGGCATCGCGGTCACGACTGATCTCGCGCCGCTGCTTGCCAAAGCGGACGCGCTCATCGACTTCACCGTGCCGGCCGCGACCCGCGTCTTCCTGGAGCTCACGGCCGGCCGCGTCCATATCATCGGCACCACCGGGCTCACCGCCGAGGACGAGGCGCTGATCGCGCAGGCCGCGCAACGCGCGACCGTGGTCAAGTCCGGCAATATGAGCCTCGGCGTCAATCTCCTGGCCGCGCTGGTCAAGCGGGTGGCAAAGACGCTCGATCAGGACTTCGACATCGAGATCCTGGAGATGCACCACGGCAAGAAGATCGACGCGCCGTCGGGCACCGCGCTGATGCTGGGGCGCGCGGCGGCCGAAGGCCGTGGCATCGATCTTGCCAAGCGTTCGGTGCGCGGCCGCGACGGCGAGACCGGTTCGCGCCGTCCGGGCGACATCGGCTTTGCGGCGCTGCGCGGCGGCACGGTGGTGGGCGACCACAGCGTGATCTTTGCCGGCACCGCCGAGCGCATTGAGTTGTCGCACAAGGCCGAGGATCGCATGATCTTCGCGCGCGGCGCGCTCAAGGCGGCGCTGTGGGCGCGCGGCAAGGAGCCGGGGCTCTACTCGATGGCCGACGTGCTGGGGCTGAGGGACATCTGACGCATTGCAAGTGAGTAACGACAAGGGAAATGACCAATGATTGACCGCCTGCTTGTGCTCGTGCGCCATGGCGAGAGCGAATGGAACCTGACCAACCTGTTCACCGGGTGGAAGGACGTCGACCTCACCGAGAACGGCGTCAAGGAAGCGCGCAATGCCGGCCGCAAGCTCAAGGCGCAGGGCATCCGCTTCGACGTCGGTTACACCTCGGCGCTCAAGCGTGCGCAGCGATCGCTCGACCTCGTTCTTGAGGAGATGGGCCAGAGCAACATTCCGGTGATCAAGAACCTGGCGCTCAACGAGCGCGACTATGGCGACCTCTCCGGCCTGAACAAGGACGATGCGCGTAAGAAATGGGGCGAAGAGCAGGTCCATGTCTGGCGGCGCTCCTATGACGTGCCGCCGCCGGGCGGCGAGAGCCTCAAGGATACCGCCGCGCGCGTGTTGCCCTACTACATCCAGGAAATCCTGCCGCGCGTGCTGCGGGGCGAGAGCCTGCTCGTGGCCGCGCACGGTAATTCGCTGCGCGCACTGGTGATGGTGCTGGAGCGCCTCGACACCAAGCAGATCCTCAGCCGGGAGCTCGCAACCGGCGTGCCGCTGATCTACCATCTCAACGCTGATTCGACGGTGGCGTCGAAACTCGATCTGGCTGCGTGAGGGGAGCGTCAGACCTTGTTCGAGCATGATCTTGTTCCGAAAACCGGTTTCCACCCCGGATCAAGTCCGGGGCCGGCTTTTTCGGGATCATGCTATGGGGGACATCCACATTGGGGCTACGCCGGGCGGCGGCAACCGTAGCCTGTTGGGTGGGTCAAGGCGTGTAGCGCCTTGCTCGCGCGTGTACTTTTGATTGTGACGATACGGCCGCCCGCGCGGCGAGTGCGCTGGCCATCGTTGCGCTTTTAATCGCCGTCGCGACCCCCGTCCATGCCGAGGTCGAACGCCCGCCGCAATTCGTCGTGATGGCGTTCGACAATTGCACTGAGCTCGAGCGCTGGCGCGATCTCACCGAGTTCGCCGCCGACATGAACAAGAGCGGCGAGCGCCTGCATTTCACCTTCTTTGTCAGCGGCACCAATCTGATCGCCGATGCGAGCCGCATGCTCTATCAGGGCCCGCGGCAGCGGCGCGGCTATTCGTCGATCAATTTTGGCTGGTCGGCCGACGATGTGGCCAAACGCGTTGAATTCATCAATGCGCTCCACCGTGCCGGACACGAGATCGCCTCGCACGCGGTAGGCCATTTCAACGGCGCGACCTGGTCGAGCGAGGAGTGGCGGCAGGAGCTGCGCGCCTACAGCGATGTGATCGACAAGGTCGCGGCCCACAACGGGCTCCCCGAAACGACGCGGCTGATCTTCGATGCGCGCCGCGTGCAGGGCTTCCGGGCGCCTTATCTCGCGGCGGGGCCAGGCCTCTATGGAGCGCTGAAGGCAAGCGGCTTTCGCTATGACGCGAGTCGCGTCAGCCCGGCCGAGGCCTGGCCGGAGAAGGTCGATGGTCAGTGGCGGTTCAATCTTGCGGCGCTCAGGATCAGCGGCTCGCGGCGTGCCACGCTCTCGATGGACTTCAATTTTTTCATGGCGCAGTCACGTGCGCGCAATGAGCCGTCGCATCAGGGTATCTACGGCGAGCAGATGCTCGCGACCTATCTCGATTATTTCAAAGCGAGCTACACCGGCAACCGCGCGCCGCTGCATATCGGCCACCACTTCGCGTCTATGCAGGGAGGCGTCTATCACGAGGCGCTGAAGACGTTTACGCGCACGGTCTGCGGCCTCCCCGAGGTCCGCTGCATCAGCTATGACAAGCTTGCCGATGTGATGGACAAGCTCGCGCCCGAGACGTTCGCAGCCTATCGCAATGGCAACTTCCCACGCGCCGAGCTGCCGATGTTGCAAATGGCTGGTCACCGCTGAGGCGTGACTTGGCGCCCCAAAGACCGATTCCGCTCGGCATTGGCATGTTCAATACCGGGGCTGCCCACGCCGCCGATGCGTGGTATTGGATGCTGGCGGGGAGTGCGCACAGTAGTTCCCTGGAAAATGTATGACGCAGAGCCGGCTTGACGATTGGCTCCTCAACATCGATCAGCCCGCTGGCTGGGCGTTGCTCCTGCTTGCTGTGGTGGTCATCGCGTTTGTCGTCATCTTGATTTGGCGGCGCAAGCGGCGCCCGGCATTTGACGGTTCAATCTCTCGCGGCGCAAACGACGAGAAGGAATATCCCTTCAACGATTGGTCATCGCCAAACGAGCAGGCATCACCCTCGCACGACGCAATCCCAAAGGCTGGAGAATCAGCGGTCAACGATCGTGCGATCGGATGGAGACCTTTCTATCCCTATATCAAGCACGGACGGTTCACCAAGTGGACGCATGACGACGCGGGCACATTCGTTGATGAAAAGTCGTGCCCGCTGGCAATCAAGCTTTTCATTTCCCACAGATGGAAAACACCCGATGATCCAGATCCCGGCAATCAGTCGTTGCCAACGATTGTTGAATACCTCAGTCGCATCTACATGGTGGCTAATGGCTTTCTCGATGCAAATTCGCACCTCGTGAAGGAGCTCGTGATCGGTGAGAGCCTCCGCGATGCGTTCCATGAACGAGAGCTGCATTACTGCACTTGCAAGAGCGTCGGTTGGCTCGACCTGAAGAGCTTACTGGCAACCGATGACCTGTTCTATCAGCGGGTCAGTGACACCCATCGGCGGCGTGCCTTCTACCGGCTCTTGAAGCACGTGCGTGTCTGGTACGATTACGCGTCTCTACCGCAGGCGCGCGAAACGTCCGAGGAACAGGCGGTATTTGACCGCGCGCTCGACAGACTGGCAAGCATCGTCAATCAATCCGAAGTGTTGGCGCTGTGGGGTATCGAGTCCATCAATCGGGCTTGGTGCGTATTCGAAGTCCTTGCCGGAAAGAAGGTGCACTTCTGTGCCCCGGCGCAAGCAAACTTCGATTTCATGCAAAAGGCGATGTTCAAGGCGAGCGGGTATCCCGACCTCGCGGAGTATCGTGGGCGGCCGAGCCCGAACATTTTGATCCATATGAAGTCATTCCGTTCAGGCGTTGTTGGCCTGAGCGAGCGGGAAATTGAGGTCTATCTCCGAGAACACGGCCTTGAGTGCAGCAAGGATGAGGATTTTGGGCGCGTCGCACGCCTCATTCACCGATACCTTCGCGAGTATGACAGCGCATCGAACTGGTAGACGTGATCACGGCTGCCCGGCACGTCCCGCTTCCCAGCCGAGCATCGCGTGCTTGCGGGTGATGCCCCAGTGATAGCCGGTGAGCGCGCCGCCGCTGCCGACCACGCGATGGCACGGCACCACGAACGAGATCGGGTTCTTGCCGACGGCAGCGCCGACTGCGCGCGCGGCCTTCGGGGCGCAGAGCTTGTTGGCGATGCTCGAATAGCTGGTGAGGCGCCCCATCGGAATCCTGAGCAGCGTCTCCCAGACCCGCACTTCCCAATCGGTGCCGATCAGCACCACGCGCAACGGCTCCTCCGCGCACCAGCGCCTCGGATCGAAGATGCGGCGCGCGAGCGCTGCGGTGCCGGCGGTGTCCTCGACATATGAGGCATTGGGCCAGCGCTGCCGCATGTCGGCGAGCGCCGCCTTCTCCTCGCCGGCGTCTGCGAAAGCAAGCCCCGCGAGCCCGCGCTCGCTCGCCATCACCAGCGCGATGCCGAACGGCGAGGGGTGAAAGCCGTAGCGAATGGTCAGGCCCTGGCCGCCCGATTTCCATTCGCCGGGCGACATCGCCTCGTGCGTCACGAACAGGTCGTGCAGCCGGCCGGGCCCTGAAAGGCCGACCTCGTAGGCGGCATCGAGCACGCTCGCTGATGCACGCAACAGTGTGCGGGCGGCATCAAGTGTGATCGCCTGCAGAAACGCCTTGGGCGTCAACCCGGCCCAGCGCCGGAACAGGTGATGCAGCTCGGTCGGCGTCACGCCCGCCGCCTCCGCGATTGCGTCGATCTCGGGCTGCGAGCGCCAGTGCTCGCGGATGTGGCCGATGGCGCGGCGAACGATGTCATAGTCGGCGGCTGCGGCCGTGAGCCGGGTGAGGTCAGGAATGCGATCAGGTGAGAGCATGGCGGTCTCCGTCATGTTTCTCTCCATCTAGGCCGCGGATGTGCCACTGCCCACCCGATTTCTGCGCCGCTTCTGCGCTAGTGCCCCGTTTCCGAAGTTCGGGATACACCTCAGCATACTCGGACACGAACTTCGGAAACAAAGGGGCACTAGCAACTGCTATGATTCTGGTGCCGCTTTTCGATTTGAAGTTCCTAACAGAGTTTGCTGCAGGTGGTGTAGGAACTTCAAATCGGCGGCACTACGTCTCAGATGCGAATATTGTACGCGTGGGGCCGCGCTTCGCCTCGGCGAGCGCGCCCGAAAGTGCAACCGCGAAGCTTTCCTTCTCGCGCGCGCCCAGGAAACCCGCGATCGGCAGCCGCCGTCCGTGCGAGACCAGAAACAGCCGCTCGATCCCGAATTCCTTATGCTCGTCGCGATCGAGCCTGACCCAGACCGGATTGAGCGTCCATTGCCGCACGCGGCCGTGATAGCTGACCTTGCGCACGGTGAGCTCGGTCGGCGTTACGGTGACGACTTCATAGGCCCGCGCGGAGCGGTAGTTCGTCCGGAATGCCCAGTACACGAGCAGGACATCGAGACCCAAGAAGCCGAAGACTGGCCACGCGCCGGCGCTGAGGAAATAGAGCCCGAAGGTAAAGCTCAAACTGCCGAGGATCAGCATGAGGATCAGGAAGCCCTTGCGGCTCAGCGAGCGGTTCGGCGTCAGCACGGCCGAAAAGATCGTGGGTTCCTGAGCGGGGTCGTTGTCGGGCGCCATACCGGCCAATATAGGGAAAGCATGGCCAGGAAAACACCTAGAAAGAAAGCGGCACGAACGGCCAAAAAAGTGGCGTCCGGTCGCAAGTCACCGCGCGCGATCAAGCCCGCCGCCGGAGTTCTTCGGGCCACGGTTGCCGGCACAACGTCGCCGACTGCGCCTTGGACACCAGCCGAGGTCACAGAGGCATTTCGGCGCTTCCGTGCCGCGCAACCCGAGCCCAAGGGCGAGCTCGAGCATGTCGATCCCTATACGTTGCTGATCGCGGTCGTGCTCTCCGCGCAGGCGACCGACGCGGGCGTCAACAAGGCCACGCCGGCTTTGTTTGCGGCCGCCAATACGCCCGCCAAGATGGTGGCGCTCGGCGAAGCCAAGGTGGCCGACTATATCAAGACCATCGGTCTTTTCCGCACCAAGGCCAAGAACGTGATCGCGTTGTCGCGGAAGCTGATCGATGAATATGGCGGCGTGGTGCCGCCGTCGCGCGAGGCGCTCGAGACGTTGCCGGGCGTGGGCCGCAAGACCGCCAACGTGGTGCTCAACATCGCGTTCGGCGAGCCGACCATTGCGGTCGACACTCACATCTTTCGGGTCGGCAATCGCACCGGGATCGCGCCCGGCAAGACGCCGTTTGAGGTCGAGGAGAAGCTGCTTGAAGTCGTGCCGGATGAATTCAAGCGGCACGCCCACCACTGGCTCATTCTGCACGGGCGCTATGTCTGCGTGGCGCGCCGCCCATTGTGTGAGAAGTGCCTGATCGCGGATCTGTGCCGGTATCCGGCCAAGACACTCGCGGTCTCAAGCTAGAGCACGATGAATCTAGGTTTGCGCCGCCATTGAACCAATCTCCGTTCATTCCCGCGAAAGCGGGAATCCAGGGGCCCAGAACTTGGCCAAAGAACTGGGTCCCCGCCTCCGCGCCAGGGGATGTACACATCCTGGGATTTGACGCGCAGTCTGGATCGGCACCTGCCCGGGTCTCCCACTGCCAGAGCAGCCCCCGGTGCGTGCATCTGGAAGTTCCGTCCGGCTCGGCGTGGAAGATTAGGTCGCTCGCGGTCGCGAGCGCGCTGCTGCCTTACTCGATCGAGTAGGCCGTCCGCTTTTGCCGGGCATGATCACCGCAGCGCCGCTTTATCGCAACGTCAGGCCTTCGCGCAGAACAAGATCAGGTTCAGGAGGTCCGTCCCTAGGGCCAACCTCGATATCGAGCGCAGAGGCAACGAGAGTCCGAACTAGAAGTTCGTCTCGAACAGGCTTCTGCTACCTTGCATCATGTACAGACGGCCGTTGTTCATGAAAAAGACCATCCCCCTCGGAACCGCCCTGGCCCGCCTCTTCATTGTCGCCATGTTCGGATCTTTGGGCTGCATCATCCTCATCTTTCCCTGCATGTCTACCACGTAGGCTTTTTGCTCCTGAAGCTCCCACGGCTCGCCCCTTTGAGCAGATGCCGGCATTGCAAGTGCGAACGGGATGGTGACTGCGCATAAGGCTCTGGCAAGAAAAGACATGATCTTCCTCCTTCAAAACAAATTTGGACGCTGTAACGGCTATTCGCGTCGCAATCGCGAATTGTTACTAAGACATCCTGGCGAGCAACGCCCGCGCCGGCCTTCGAGTTCCTCGTCGAGCCAGGTCGCCAGTTCGAAGAAAAGGGCATTAACCATCATCCGCGGACTTCCTGGTCCGAAGGCGGTCGAAACTAGACGCGCGGCTCAGGAAACGAGTCGACGATGGTCGGGCGCGTGCCGACAAGCCGCTTGTGCATGTGCACCATGAAGGCCATGCCGAACAGCGGCGTCGCGAGGTTCAGGATCGGGATCGACACAAACGCCGCGATGAACAGCCCGGCGATGAACAGCGTGCCCTGGTGCATGCGGCGCAGTTTCTTGGCCTCGGCGGGTGTTCGAAACCGCATCGCGGCCAGGATGAAATATTCGCGCCCGAGCAGAAACGCAGTGCAGAGAAAGAAGATCACCGCGCCGGCGCCCGCGAGCAGCCAGAACGGCAGCGCGAAGAGATAGATCACGACCGCGAGCAGCGCGGTCTTTGAGCCCTCGTACAAGGCACGCCAGATCGGCAGCTCGTGCCCGACGGGCTCATCCGGATAGTAGTTGCGCTCGACCTCGGCGCCGATCTCGTCCACGAACAGGCTCGCCACCAGCGCGGTGACGGCGGGCATCAGCAGCACCGAGCCCGCGATGATGCCGACCGTGGCGGCGAATGACAGCAGCCAGGCGAGGACGGACACCGGCATATTGGTGGTGACTCCGAGCGTCTGCTCGGCCCAGCCCTGGGCAACGCCCGCAAGCCATACCAGCACGCGATTGAGGCCGATGCCCACAATGATGATCAGGACTGCGGCGAGCCCGATCGATTTCCACAGCACCGCCCGGAACGGGCGTGTGAACATCTGAGCCAGCGCCTTGAATGCCGCATCGAGCATGGGGGCGATCTCCAATCGGAGCGCAGAGGTACGGGGACAAATCGCGCAACACAAGGGGATGGGATGATATTTGGGATGGTACTTGGGAGGATACTTGGGAGGATACTTGGGATGTTATTTGGGGCGACACGCGGGATGACATATGGGCCGCAGCCCTCAGCATTGCGTGAATGAGCGCTCGGACCTATCCTAATAGATATGCATCATGTTCGGCCGCGCTGCGGCACGGTGCGTCGCAGAAGCTGCTAGCTGTCTGCCTGGAATCCAGATCGGCCGAGCCACTGGAGTGACACCCATGCGCTGGATGCCTGCAACACTCATCGTCATGGCCTGTTGTTGGAATGCTGGTTGGGCTGCGGACTCGTCCCACGCTGCTGAGTTGCCCACCAACGACTATCCCACGGTCGCGCGCGCCGACTACGTGTTCGGTTGCATGCAGGTGAATGGGCAGACACGCGACGCGCTCGAGCGGTGCTCATGCTCGATCGATGTCATCGCCTCGCTTCTTCCTTATGATCTATACGAAGAGGCCGAGACGATCATGAGCGTGCGCCAGCGTGGCGGAAAAAATGCGTCAATGTTCCTGACCATGCCGGCGCTGCGAGCGAAAGTCGACGATCTCAAGCGCGCGCAGGTCGAAGCGGAACTTCGCTGCTTCTGACATATGAGGCGAGCAACATTAACTAACATCACATTTGCGTGTGTTGCTCGGCGCGTTCTCAGCCGCTGGGAACTTCTGTTTCATTGCGATAATGATGGAGCAACAAGGCGGCGAGGCCTTCATCTACAGTAGCAGTACACCTTCTTGTGCTTTCCGTGCGACGAAAATTCTCCTTGCGAACGCCCTGAATGCTCTTACAAATTTGAGTTGTAGCCATCGTTTCTTAAGAAAAGACGCCTGTTGGCGGCGGCCACCGTGCCAGCGATCGCTACCGCTTCAAATACCCAACGGCAGTAGGGAGTAGCGCTATGCACAGACATGCACTTGCAAGTGCATCGCTGGCCGCGTTCGCGTTCGCGACGCCAGCGATGGCAAATGAGGATGTACTGCAGCAATCAGCGAAGCCCGAGCAATGGGTGCTGCAGACAGGGAACTACACGAACCAGCGATACAGCAAGCTTGATCAGATCACTCGCGACAACGTCAAGAATCTGAAAGTGGCCTGGACGTTCTCGACCGGTGTGCTGCGCGGCCATGAAGGCGCGCCGCTCGTGGTCGGCAACATCATGTATGTTCATACGCCATTTCCGAACACGCTCTACGCGCTTGATCTGAACGAGGACGGAAAGATTCTCTGGAAGTACGAGCCGAAGCAGAATCCCGATGTCATCCCGGTGATGTGCTGCGACACCGTGTATCGCGGCCCCGCCTATGCCGACGGAACCATTTATCATCACCAGGCTGACACGACCGTGGTCGCGCTTGATGCCAAGACCGGCAAGGAGAAATGGAAGACCGTCAACGGCGACCCGAAGAAGGGCGAGACCAACACCGCGACCGTGTTGCCGGTGAAGGACAAGGTGATCGTCGGAATTTCCGGCGCTGAGTTCGGTGTGCGCGGTCATGTCACCGCCTACGATGCGAAAACCGGCAGGCAGCTGTGGCGTGCCTATTCGGTCGGCCCGGACAACGAGATTCTGTTCGATCCCGAGAAGACCATGTCGCTCGGCAAACCGGTCGGCAAGGATTCCTCGGTCAAGACCTGGACTGGTGAGCAATGGAAGATCGGCGGCGGTTCAACGTGGGGCTGGTACTCCTACGATCCCGAGACCAACCTGATGTACCACGGCACGGCCAATCCATCGACCTGGAACCCGGTTCAGCGCGCCGGCACGGACGGCAAGCCGATCGATCAGAAATGGACCATGGCCATTATCGCGCGTGACGTCGACACCGGCGTGGCGAAATGGGCCTACCAGATGACGCCATTCGACGAGTGGGACTATGACGGCATCAACGAGATGATCCTGGCTGACATCCCGGTGCAGGGTCAGCCGCGTAAAGTGCTGGTTCACTTCGACCGCAACGGGCTCGGCTACACGCTCGATCGCGTGACTGGAGAGCTCCTGGTCGCCAACAAGTTCGACCCCAAGGTCAACTGGACCAGCGGTGTGGTAATGGACAAGAACAGCCCGCAATATGGGCGTCCGCAGGTCGTGAAGGAATTCTCGACCTTCCAGACCGGCCAGGACAAGAACACCAAGGGAGTTTGTCCGGCGGCGCTCGGCAGCAAGGACCAGCAGCCGGCGGCCTTCTCGCCGCGGACCAACCTGTTCTACGTGCCGACCAACCATGTCTGCATGGACTACGAGCCTTTCCGGGTGTCGTACACCGCCGGGCAGCCCTATGTCGGGGCCACCCTGTCGATGTTCCCGGCGCCTGGCAGCCATGGCGGCATGGGCAACTTCATCGCCTGGGATGCTGCCCAGGGAAGAATCGCCTGGTCGAAGCCCGAGAAGTTCTCGGTGTGGTCGGGAGCGCTCGCCACCGCGGGCGGCATCGTGTTCTACGGCACGCTCGAAGGCTACATCAAGGCGGTGGACGAGAAGGACGGCACCGAGCTGTTCAAGTTCAAGACGCCATCCGGCATCATCGGCAACGTGATGACCTACAGTCACAACGGCAAGCAATATGTCGCGGTGCTGTCGGGCGTCGGTGGCTGGGCCGGGATTGGCCTTGCCGCGGGTCTCACCAACCCGACCGAAGGTCTTGGCGCCGTCGGCGGCTACGCGGGCCTGCGCGACTACACGGCGCTGGGCGGCTCGCTGACAGTGTTCACGCTGCCATAATCGGCAACGTCAAACAGCGCATCGGTGGGCTAACCCCGCCGATGCGTCTCGTGCCGAAGCCTAGGGCCGATCTGCGCCATCAACCGCCGGGGTTGAGATGAGACGTGTCTGCATTCCACTCATGCTCTTTTTCGCTCTGGGTCTCCTCAGCGTCGTCGCAGAGCCGGCGAAGAAGGAGAAGGATGGCAAGTGGGAAACCGCCGACGGCAGCCCGACCTACAACATCGCCAGCGATGGCACGGTCGACTGGTACACGTTCTCGGGTTTCCGCCGCTATCATTCCGAATGCCACGTTTGTCACGGGCCGGATGGTGAGGGCTCGACCTATGCGCCGAGCTTGGTCGAGTCGCTGAAGACGATGAGCTACCCCGATTTCATGCTCATTGTCGCCACTGGCAAGGAGGAGATTCGCACCGACAAGCAAGCCAAGATGCCGGCGCTTGGCAACAATCGCAATGTCGCCTGCTATCTCGATGATCTCTACGTGTATTTGAAAGCGCGCGCCGATGGTGTCCTGCCGCGCGGCCGCCCGGCCAAACACGCCGACAAGCCCGAGACGGCGGATAAGCACGAAAAGGAGTGTTTCGGTGATCGCTAGGTTAACCGCGGTACTGCTGTCGGGCGCGATCAGCGCGAGCATTGCCGCATTTGTAGTGGAGGCGCAAGCGCAGCGCGTCGACCTCGTTGACCGAACCGCGTTGCGTGTCTGCTCCGACCCCGCCAACCTGCCGTTCTCGAACGACAAGGGCGAGGGCTTCGAGAACAGGATCGCCGAGATTGTCGCCGCCGATCTGAAGTTGCCGGTCGAGTACACTTGGTTTCCGCAAGCCACCGGCTTCATCCGCCAGACGCTGTTTGCCAAGCGCTGCGACGTAGTGATGGGTTACGCCCAAGGCGATGACCTCGTGCTCAACACCAACCACTACTATCGCTCGACCTATGCCCTGGTGCTGCGCAAGGGCACGGGCCTCGATGGCGTTGACAGTCTCGAGGATCCGCGTCTCAGGGGCAAACGCATCGGCGTTATCGCCGGCACGCCGCCGACCACCGCCATGGCCCTGCTCGGTCTTATCGAGCACGCCAAACCCTATCCGCTCATGGTCGATCGTCGTTATGAATCTCCGGCAGAGCGCATGATCGAAGACATCCAATCAAGCGATATCGACGCTGGCGTCTTGTGGGGTCCGATTGCCGGATATTTTGCGCCCAAGGCCAACGGCGACCTCAAGGTCGTGCCGCTCTTGAAGGACGCTGCCGGTCAGCGCATGGCCTACCGCATTACATTTGGGGTTCGCCCCCTCGAGGACGAATGGAAGCGCCAGCTCAATGGTCTCATCGCCAAACGGCAGGGTGATATCGATGCGGTTCTTCTGCAGTTCGGCGTGCCGCTGCTTGACGAGCAGTCCAATCTGATCACCGCGCCGCGGCGCTGACCATTGATGCAGCCGGGGCTCTAAGCAGAGCGGCCGATCAGATGTCGTGTTGGTTCGCCGGGCGGCATTCCCAGCGTACGACGCGCCAACGCGGATTTTCCTCGCTCCACCTGGCCACATACGGCAGCGCATTCTTCATGCACTGGATGGCCGAGATGTCGGACGCGACGGGAATTTTGTGATTCTGGCACACAGTCGGTTCATTGACGAGGCAAGTCGATAGAATGATGGCGAGCATGCATGGTCCTGGTCACATTGTCATGCCGATTGCAGACCTCGGCATCGTCAATGTGAAGCATATTCCATGCCACTGTAGGAGGCGGCGGTAGAGCAGGTGGACGATTAGGGCATAGGAACATTAGCCGCCGCTTGCTCGCGGAGTGCGCTTCCCAATCATCGAAATATTAATTCAGTCTGGCAGTCTCTTCGTGGAGCGTCGGACGGAGCGCCTGACGAGCCCGCTGGCGAGGTTGCTGTTCGCAAAACCTCGCGCAGCGCATCCGAATCGTGCTCCCAGCAGAGTCGTGCTAATACTTTCTGGCGATCGGCGCCGGCGCTGGCTGTTCGAACAGCTTCGTGAGCGGGAGGATGATACGCCCCCAGCCACGGGTGTCGTGGCCGCCGTAATTGTTCTCGGAAACCTCCGTCGTGACATAAGCTTGCATAATGACCGGGCCGAAGTCGTAGCCGACCAAACCGCCCACGGCGAACTGACTTTGTTTCTGATAGCCCACGATCGGCCGGTTCAGGTCCGTGGACCCGTAGGCCACGGGACCGAATTCCCATTTACCGACCTTCTTGGTCGCCGTCAGATCGACGTTCACGAAGTTTGGATTGCAGCCCCTGACTGCAAACGGTGACGGGCAGGGTGACAGCTGCGGCCTGTCGGTGACGCCATCGAGTTGGATGCCCCAGATGACGTTGGCGGTCAGGTTCCAGCCGTCGTTGGTGTAGCTCAAAGCAAACCGCTGATTGATCGACGTCGAGCTCCAAGCCACGTTGGTATTGACATCGAGATAAGCGCCGAACAGATAGCTAAAGCCCAACCCATTTCCGAGATCCCAGGCCAACTGGCCCGAGACGAGCGGATTGTACATGCCCGAGGGAGACGGCGTATTTTCAACGGCCACGAACAATGCGGGCGTTGCCACCAGGAACTGCAGCCTCGCGCCCAAAAGGGTCACGGGCGTCGACCATGCGACCACCGGGATCGTGACCGCCAAGCACGTGGTCGCCGGTTGCGTGTCCCTGCAGCCATAGTCGGACGTGTTGACATAATAGACGCCGGGAGGCAGCGGGGCTCCGGCTGCGACGCCCACAGTTTCGCCAGGCTGCGTCACGGATCCAGCGAACGCCGGATCGGCTGCACAAAGCGCGAACAGTCCCGCTGTCGCCAATGTTGTTAGCTTCCTACTCATATTTGTTTCTCCCATGCGTAGCTGTTGGCCGTCGCGCGCCTTCGCAGGGCCGCATCGGCATGCTTCAAGTTTCTGCTGCGACCGCGCCCCCACGCGGAGATGCGTCGCTAAGGTCCTATTGTTTTGGTCGACTTGTTCTGACCGACGTCCGACACGTCTTACTCGGAAGGGCTTTGGCAGGAGTCAGAGGCAGAGCGGGCCTGCGGCCCCGAAAAATTCCCATGCCCGTTCAGTCTGACCTACGAAGCATCATCACGTTTTTCACTGACGCTTCGATTGCCAAAACCACGTCGTCAATCTTTGCGCGCACGATTTCGCAAAATCTAGATTGCATCGAATTGCTTCCACACCTTAACCCCGTGGGGTCACTCATCGTTGCCGAAGTGTAACTAAAACATCACGGACTTAATGCGGAGCGGGTGCCCGCACACCGCAGATCGAAACAAAAAGTTCTATTGACCGATAGTCACTTTAAGCACTGTCGCGTCTGTGGATGAAGTCGGGTTATCTAACGGGTCAGTTTGCGTGCTGATTGTAACGGGCCACTATCCCGATTTGGAAGTTTTGCAATCGAACGTCTCTCGCGCGTGCGTGTATTTATTTGCGGCAAGGAAGTTGCGTGCGCCCGGGACAAGTGATGTGGTGAAGTGAGTGTCACTCGCTCATGTGCGAGCGAATCTCGCGGCCGAGTTCGAAGAGGCGCTGCTCGATGACGACCGGCACTTCACAGGCGAGCGGAAGGGACTGCTGGCGCTCGGTGAAGACGCGTATGTCCCAGTTATGCCTGTCTTCTGCCGCAGCAAGCTCCGCGCGTGCATTCGTATCGGCTGTCGCCCGCTCCTTGAGCTGCCGCAGCGCTCCGTCTTGCCTTTCGATCTCTGCCGCTCGTGCCTTCTGCCGCCGCTGGAAGCGCTCGAGGCCGTTCATCACGGTGGCGCGGTCTGTGTTAACGGTGCTGAGCAGGCCTGCGAACAGGTTCTTAAGGTTCTCGTCACGCTTGTCCTGGGGCTGCGCCGCGACGAACTGCGCGATGGAGGTGGCAGCCTGCTCGAGCGACACGCGACGACTGACCAGGAGTGGAACGAGCTTCCTCATCTCCTCGTTGTCGTTCCATTGAGTAAGGTCGTCGACGTCGGGGCCATCCCACATCTGCACCGAGGTCAGCGTCGCCACTTTTCGTTGGATGCACGGCCAATCCGGGTTGGCGGCATCCGCGGCATGGGCGATCGGCGCGACGCACGCGATGATGCCCGCGGCGAAGAGGCTAACGGCTGCGTTCGAGTGAGCCACGTTGTCTCCTCGGTTTTGATCAGAATGGCGCCACGACGACGCCCCATGGATAGCGCCCGACCTTGATCGAGCGCACGACGCGCAGCTTCTCCACGTCGATCACGGACACGTCGTTGGACGAACCGTTAGTGGTGAACAGGAGCTTTTCATCCGGCGTGAAGGCGAGCTGCCATACACGCTGACCGACCAGGAGATATTTCTCGACCTTGAAGGTCGCGGTGTCGATCACGGCGACACGGTTGGAGGGGCCGAGCGCCACAAAGGCGCGCTTTCCATCCTTGGTGATGCGCACGCCAACCGGCTGAATGGCATCCTGCGGCATGCCCGGTATCTTGAAGGCGATCTTGGCCATGACCGAACGCGTTCTGGCGTCAATGACCGTGACGGTGCCGCCGATCTCGGCGCTGACCCAGACCTGGCTGCCGTCGGCATTGAATTCCGCAAAGCGCGGCCGGCTGTCGACCAGCACGTTGTCGATAGTGGTGTTGGTCGCGGTGTCAATGAAGTGGGCCATGTTGGTGGTTTCCGACGTGGTCACCAGGACCTTGCCATCTGGGCTGATGCCCATGCCCTCGGGCTCCACGCCGACCGGAATCTCCGCCAGCACCGAATCCTTCTCGATGTCCACCACGGTGACGAGATTGTCCTCCTCATTGGCGATGTAGAGCAACTTGCCGGCCGGATGCAGGACGAACAGCTCTGGGTCCTGGCCGGATGGCAGGCTCTTCACCAACTCCATGGTGCGCGCGTCGAAGACCTGAACGGCGTTGTCGTCGCTGGCGCAGACCAGCAGCCAGCGATGGTCCTTTGTGAGCGTGATCCCGCGCGGACGCTGGCCGACCTTGACGGTCCGGACGACTTCGAGCTTGGCGCTGTCGATGATGCTGACCGTGCCATCCTTCTCGTTGGTGACGAAAACGGTGTAGGCGGGCGCCGGCGTTGCGACGAGCAGCGAGGCGAGCAACGCAATCATGAAACAGCTGGTGCGACGAGCCACACCAGCTGCCACGCGTGAATGCCCGGTGCTGTCCATGAGTGGTTCCTTAGGGCGCATAGGCTCGGCAGTTGGTTTCCGGCTTGTCGAAACCAAGCGTGTCGAGCTCAGTGAACTGATGAAGAAACCCAGGTTGCGGTGATACGCTCACCGGCAGCTTTGCGGTCACGATCAGGATCGGCTGCCGCAGCTGTCCGTCCCAGTCGCGGAACGAGAGCTTGCGCCCCTTGAAAGCCGCGAGCTCGAAGCCAGGTGATTTCAGGTATGCAATCAGGTCCGCGGGCGCGGTCGTCTTGCTGCGCGTTGCCGCCTCGCCGATCGCGCGCACCGCCACCCATGCATCATAGTCGAGCGACTCCATCGGGCGGTTGGCAAGCCGCCGAAAACGGTTCTGGATCTGGGTCGCGCCCCACTGCTCGAGCGCCGGATGCCAGCTGGTCGGCACCAGCCCCTGCGTTCCTGCGACCGGCCGCGGATCAAAGGTGCGATAGGGAAAATATTCGCCGAACCGACCGCTTTCATCCGCCACCATCACCACGTCATGCGCGGAGGCCCGCTGGGTGAAAGCCGGGATCCGCTCCTGAATCTGCTCGTGCCCGCCGTCGGCGCGGCTGCCAACGTCGTCGCTGAACTGGCGCTCCTCGACGATCTTCAAACCGAACCGCGTGGCGGAGCGCCGCAGCGCGTCCGCGAAAGCCTTGTCGTCGGGTTCGGTTCCATACACCAGGAACCAGCGCTGCCAGCGCTTCCAGCGCAGATATTGCGCCAGTCCGTCCGCCAGCATGGAGCGCGACGGCGCGGTGTGAACCACATTGGGCCGGCAATCCTGCTCGCGCAGCCGATCGTCGCTGGCGCCGGCATTCAGGATGAGCGCGTCACGCCCCTTCACAGTGTCGGCGAGCGCAAGCAGGGTTGGCGCGCTGGCATCGGCGACGATGTAGGAGGCGCCGGCATCGACCTGCTTCCTCGCATCGGCAATGAGCTCGGCAGCGTTGCTGCTCTGGACGACGGTGAGCGTGAACTCCTGGCCCAGGAAGCGGCCAGTGGTGTTGTTGTCGTTGATCGCGAGGCGTGCACCGGCGACGCCATCGTCCGCCGGGCGGTTATCCAGCGGCGAGATCGGCGGTGGCAGATCGCGCAGCTCGCGAGCCAGCACAATTGCGATCCGGCGGATCTCGCGTGCAGGCGCCGCATGGGGTTCCTCGGATTGCGATGCCAGGGTTGCCGGTGTCTGGCCCAAAGCAATTGCTGCGCCGGTCAACAGCGCGACGGCTGCCGCCGGGAAGAGATGCGCCAAACCGCCGCAGAAATGCCTGCGGTCCGATTGTGTCGTGGACTTCCGTCCCATTCGTCGACTCCGGCATGATCCGTAGGTCGTGAATGACTGCGCTCCCCCGATATTTCTCCAACTCCTGGATCAGGTGTTCGATCCCGTCACCGCCGCCCGCATGGTGCGTCTTGGGCGCACGCGCGCTAGTAAACCTTAGTATACCACCACGCTCCGGATGCTCTTGCCCTCGTGCATCAGGTCGAAGCCGCGGTTGATCTCTTTGAGCGGCATGGTGTGGGTGATCATCGGGTCGATCTGGATCTTCTTCTCCATGTACCAGTCGACGATCTTGGGCACGTCGGTGCGGCCGCGCGCGCCGCCAAAGGCGGTGCCTTTCCAGACCCGGCCGGTGACCAGCTGGAACGGCCGCGTGGCGATCTCCTGGCCTGCGCCCGCGACCCCGATGATCACGCTCATGCCCCAGCCGCGGTGGCAGGCTTCGAGCGCCTGCCGCATCACAGTGACGTTGCCGGTGCAGTCGAAGGTGTAGTCGGCGCCGCCGATCTGGTCGGCGCCGCTCTTGGTCATGTTGACCAGATGGGCGACGATGTCGCCGCCGACCTCCTTCGCATTGACGAAATGGGTCATGCCGAAGCGCTCGCCCCATTCCTTCTTGTCGTTGTTGACGTCGACCCCGATGATCATGTCGGCGCCGGCGAGCCTGCAGCCCCTGGATCACGTTGAGCCCGATGCCGCCAAGCCCGAACACGACCGCCTTGGCGCCGGGCTCGACCTTCGCGGTGTTGATCACCGCGCCGATGCCGGTCGTCACCCCGCAGCCGATGTAGCAGACCTTGTCGAACGGCGCGTCGTCGCGGATCTTGGCGACCGCGATCTCGGGCAGCACGGTGAAGTTCGCGAAGGTCGAGCAGCCCATATAGTGGTGGAGCTTCTTGCCGCCGAGCGAGAAGCGCGAGGTGCCGTCGGGCATCACGCCCTGGCCCTGGGTCGCGCGGATGGCGGTGCAGAGGTTGGTCTTGCGCGACAGACAGGACGGGCATTGCCGGCATTCCGGCGTGTAGAGCGGGATGACGTGGTCGCCCTTCTTCACCGAGGTGACGCCCGGCCCGACCTCGACCACGACGCCGGCGCCCTCATGCCCGAGGATCGCGGGAAACAGCCCTTCGGGATCGGCACCCGAGAGCGTGAACTCGTCGGTGTGGCAGATGCCGGTCGCCTTGATCTCGACCATCACCTCGCCAGCTTTTGGCCCGTCAAGGTCGACCTCCATGATCTCCAGAGGCTTGGCCTTTTCCACTGCGACCGCGGCGCGGGTCTTCATCGCTTGCTCCTCGTCGTGAATGTTATCGGCAAGGCCGACATGCAAGTCATGATGTGTAAGTCATGTGTGCAAGTTCTTGGCATGCGCAAGCCTTAGCGCGTCGCGCAGGGGCGGCTTCAGCTCGCTGCGTGCCCACCATGGTCAGATATCGCTTGCATGGGCAGCGTTCCCCTGGCGATCTCAAGCTGCGTTTTGGAGTTTCTTTCTTGGAGAAATATCTCTAGTATAAATTGCAAGCTCTAAGCAAAAAATTTGACGGAAACAGGCCTTCTCGACGGAGCAACAGCCAGTCGAAAGGCGGCATTCGAATCGAAAAGTCTGCGGTGCTGGCTGCCTCACGAGAAAGTGACTCGTTGGGCCGCGACAGGCACCAAGTACCATCGATGGAGGAAATGCCATGGCGACGTTTTCAATTCATCCGGCAGTGGACAACGGCATGAAGCCCGCTTCGCCGGGCTTCGCAGGTGGAACGCTTCAATGCAAGTGCGCGAGCAATCCTGTCGTTGTGAGCATTGGCGGCCAATGCGCCTATAACCACGTGTGCGGATGCACCAAGTGCTGGAAGCCTGCAGGAGCAACGTTCTCGCAGGTGGCTGTCGTGCCGCGCGACAAGGTCAACGTGACCCAGAATGCCGCGAAGCTGAAGGTCGTGGATCCCAATGCCGCCATTCAGCGGCACGCCTGCACTGAATGCGGCGTGCATATGTATGGCCGGATCGAGAACACCAAACATCCGTTCTATGGGTTCGATTTCATTCACACCGAGCTGTCGAAGCAGGATGGCTGGGCGCCGCCTGAATTCGCCGCCTTCGTCTCGTCGATCATCGAGTCAGGGACGCCACCCGGCATGATGTCCGAGGTCCGCGGCCGATTGAAGGAGTTGCATCTGGAGCCCTACGACTGTCTGTCGCCGGCCCTGATGGATGCGATCGCGACCCACGTGGCTAAAGCATCGGGAGTGCTGAAGAGCTGATCGGACATGCCACGCCGATCGGCTACTCTTGGCGCCATGCGAGCGTGCACGCTCGTGTGCACGCTCATGGCTACGTTTGCACCCGCGCTCATGCTCACGCCGACGGTCACTTGGGCGCAAGACATGATGCGCCATGTCGATCTGTCGTCGCCAGAGATGACGATGGCGGAGATGACGCGCGACCAGGTGGTTGCCACGGTCGCCGCCGCAAGCGCGTCCGCGCCGGCGGATTTGTCCGGCAAGCGCCTCAACGGCCTCGACCTGTCCGGGCTCGACCTTTCTGGCGTCGATCTGCGGGCGGCACGGCTCAACCACGCGAAGCTCACAGGCACAAAACTCGAGCGCGCGTTGCTCAGCCAGGCTTGGCTGCTCGAGGCGGACCTTTCTGGCGCAAGCCTCAAGGACGCGACTTTGCTTGGCGCGCAGCTGCAGCGCGCCAAACTCGACGGCGCCGACCTGTCCGGCGCGCGCGTCGCCGCTGACTTTTCTGGTGCAAGTCTCGTCGGCGCATCGATCGCCAATGGCAATCTTGGCGTCGACATCAAGAACCAGTCGATGGGGCTGATGCGTTCGGTCCTGCGCTCGGCCAACCTCAAGGGCGTGAACGCGCGCGGTGCGGACCTTTCGCGCGCCGACCTCGAGTTTGCCTCGCTGGTCGAGGCCGATCTCACCGGCGCATCGCTGACGGGCGCGCTCCTGGGTGGCGCCGACTTGACCGGCGCCATTGTGACGGGAACTGATTTCGACAATGCCGATCTTGTCTCCGCGCGGCTGATCCGGCCGGTCGGGCTCGATGCGGCAAGAAATCTCGACAAGGCGAAGAATTTGGAGCGGGCGCAGCGCGACAAGTGAGCGCATGGTCGCTCGTCGCTTTGAATCGGCGCCTCATAGGGCGCTCACATTAAATGTCGGATGAAATGTCGGCCGAAACGTTTGCGATGGCGGACGCAATCAGGCAATGTTCCGCGTGGGCGAGGGGCCCGATCGCCACAAGCATCAGCGCTGCAAGCATCAGCCATGCCGTTCTTCAATCGCCGTTCATTTCTTGCTGCTTCTGTTGCCATGTCGGCCGCGCCGGCGCTGGCGCAGCCGCCCGGACCCAATCCGCAGCCGGCACCGAGGCAGAAAAGCACGCCGCGTCCGGATGGTGTCGACGTTGTCATTGTTGGCGCCGGCGCCGCCGGCATCGCGGCGGCGCGGCGGCTGACCGCGGCCGGCCGCCGAGTCGCGATGCTCGAGGCCGCGCGCCGAGATCGGCGGGCGCTGCATCACCGACACCACGACCTTCGGCGTGCCCTACGATCGCGGCGCCCACTGGATTCACATGCCGGACATCAATCCGGTGGCGAAGCTCGCGACGCCAGAGCCGGGCTCGACATCTATCCGGCGCCGCCCGGCCAGCGCATGCGCATCGGCCGGCGTTATCGCGCGCGAAAGCGAGATGGAGGAATTTCTCGCCACGCATGGTGCGCGCCAACACCGCGATCGCCGACGCCGCGCGCAAGGGCGACGTCGCCTGCGCGCAGGCGCTGCCGAAGGACCTCGGCGAATGGCGCCCGACCATCGAGTTCTTGCTCGGCCCCTTCGGCTGCGGCAAGGATCTCGCGGAGATCTCGGCGGTCGACTTCGCGCGCTCGGCCGAGCGCGACATCGACGCCTTCTGCCGCCAGGGCTTCGGCGCGCTGCTGGCAAAGCTCGCGGCCGGCCTGCCGGTGCAGCTCGCGACGCCGGTGACGCGATCGAATGGGGCCGGCGCACCGGCAGTCGAGGTGGAGACGCGCAAGCGGCCGCATCACCGCCGCGGCCGTCATCGTCACGGTGTCGACCAATGTGCTCGCCGCCGGCAAGATCAAGTTCGAGCCCGGAGCTGCCGCAGCGCCAACTCGATGCCGCTGCGCAAGCTCAAGCTCGGCAGCTACGATCACATCGCGCTGGAACTGCCGGGCAATCCGCTCGGCCTGCGCACCGACGAGCTGGTGTTCGAGAAATCGAGCGGTCCGCGCACCGCCGTCGATCTTCGCCAACGTGTCGGGCTCGCACGCTGTGCATGATCGACGTCGGCGGCAGCTTCGGCCGCGATCTCGCCGCCAAGGGCGAGAAGGAGATGGTCGGCGTTCGCGCTCGACTGGCTGAGCGGCCTCTACGGCGCCGACATGAAGACGATCCGTCAAGCGCACGCCACGCCACGCGCTGGAACGAGGAGCCGTGGGTGCTCGGCGCCTTCTCGGCCGCCGCGCCGGGCGCGCCAGCCCGCGCGCCGCATCCTGATGGAGCCGCTCCACGACCGCATCTGTCTCGCCGGCGAGGCCGCGCACGAGACGCTGTGGGGCACGGTCGGCGGCGCCTGGGAATCGGGCGAGCGCGCGGCCGACGCCGTGCTGCGAGCTGCTCGGCGGGCGGCGATGAGCAAGCGCCCGAAGGCGCTGATCGCCTGGTCGAGCGGCAAGGACAGCGCCTGGGCGCTGCATGAGGTCGCGACGCGCCGGCGACTGCGAGATCGTCGGCGCGCTCACCACCGTCACCGAGACGTTCGGCCGGGTCAGCATGCATGGCGTGCGCGAGGAGCTGCTGCATGGCGCAGCTCGACGCCGGCGGGGCTTGCCGCCGATGCTCGTGCCAATTCCGTATCCGTGCCCGAACGAGGTGTACGAGGCGCGCATGGCGGCGGCGCTGGCGGACGCGAAGGCTGACGGCGTCACGCACGTGATCTTCGGCGATCTCTTTCTGGAAGACGTGCGCGCGCTATCGCGAGGAGAAGCTTGCCGGCACCGGCATCGCGCCGGTGTTTCCGCTCTGGCAGCGGCCGACCGACGGCGCTCGCGCGCGAGATGATCGATGCCGGCGTCGAGACCTATCTCGTCTGCGTCGATCTCAAGCAGTTGTCGAAGGACTTCGCCGGCCGCCGCTTCGACCACGCGCTGCTCGCGGAGTTGCCGGTCGAGCGCCGATCCGTGCGGCGAGAACGGCGAGTTCCACTCCTGCGTCGTCGCCGGTCCGATGCTGTCGCGGCGAATTCCGGTGCGGTCGGCGAGGTCGTGGAGCGCGACGGCTTCGCGTTCGCGGATTTGCGATGATGTAGACAGCCGTCGTCCCGGCGCGAGGCAGCGGAGGCGTGACGCCGTGGCCAAGGATGCAGGCGTCGAGGTCGACGCAGCTGGGTTCCGGGTCTCCCGCCGGTCGCCGGGACGACAGCGGCACGGACGCTACGCCCGCAGCACGCCGCCGGTGCGCTTGCTCGACCTCGGCGACGATCTTGCCGGCGAGCGCCTCGATCTCCTCGTCGGTCATGGTCTTCTCGCGCGGCTGCAGCGTCACCGCGATCGCGATCGATTTCTTGCCGGGCTCGATGCCCTTGCCTTCGTAGACGTCGAACACGCTCACGCCGGTGATCAGCTTGCGGTCGACGCTCTGCGCCGCGCGCACGATGTCGGCGGCCTTCACGGCGCGATCGACCACGAAGGCGAAATCGCGCTCGACCGGCTGGAACGGCGAAAGCTCGAGCGCCGGCTTGGCGCGCGTCGGCCTTGGCCTTCGGCTCGGGGATGCGCTCGAGGATCACCTCGAAGGCGACCAGCGGCCCCTCGGCGTCGAGCGCTTCGAGCGCGCGCGGATGCAGCTCGCCGAAATGGCCGAGCACGTTCTGCGGCCCGATCTGGATCGTGCCGGAGCGGCCGGGATGGAACCAGGCCGGCCCGCCCGGCACGACCTGCAGCGCCTGCGGCGGCGCGCCGGCGGCGGCGAGCGCCGCGAGCGCATCGGCCTTGGCGTCGAAGGCGTCGACCTCGGCGGCCGTGGCCGACCAGTGGCGGCCGCTGCCGTGACGCCTTGGCGAGCGCGCGGCGCACGCCGGTCGCGGCGGTGAACTGATCCTCCGGCTGGTCGCCCTTGAAGATCTGGCCGACCTCGAACAGCGCCACGTCGGCGAAGCCGCGGTCGGCGTTCTTCTGCGCGGCCGCGACGAGGCCCGGGATCAGGCTCGGCCGCATGTCGGACAGGTCGGCCGCGATCGGATTGGCGAGCGCGAGCTCCGGCTTGCCGCCGCCGAACAATTCGGCCTGCGGCTTCGAGATGAACGACCAGGTCACCGCCTCGACCAGGCCGCGCGCCGCGAGCGCGCGCTTGGCCTTGCGGGTGCGCACCTGGATCGGCGTGAGCACCGGCTTGCGCGCGCTTGTCGCCGCGCTCGAACGGCGTCGCCGGCACGCGGTCGACGCCGATGATGCGCACGATCTCCTCGACGATGTCGGCCTTGCCGTGCACGTCCGGCCGCCAGGACGGCACCGCGACCTTCACGGTCTTGCCCTGCCCGGCGACGAAGAAGCCGAGCCGGCTGAGCACGCGCGCGCACTTCCGGCAGCGGCACGTCGAGGCCGGCGAGGCGCTTGAGCTCGGTGAGCGGGAAATCGATCACGAGCTCGGGCACCTGCGGATCGCCGGCGACGGTGATCTCCGACGGCGTGCCGCCGCAGAGGTCGAGCACCATGCTGCGTCGCGAGCTCGAGGCCCGGCAGCAGGAAGGCCGGATCGACGCCGCGCTCGAAGCGATAGCGCGCGTCCGAATTGATGCCGAGCTTGCGGCCGGTCTGCGCGATGTTGAGCGGCTCCCACAGCGCCGACTCGATCAGCACGTCGGTGGTCGCCTCCGAGCAGCCGGTGGCCTCGCCGCCCATGATGCCGGCGAGCGATTCCGGCCCGGCCTCGTCGGCGATCACGCACATCGTGTCGTCGAGCGTGTAGGTCTTGCCGTCGAGCGCGAGCAGCTGTCTCGCCGGCGCGCGCGCGGCGCACCGTGAGATTGCCGTGCACCTTGGCGGCGTCGAACACGTGCAGCGGCCGGCCGCGGTCGTAGGTGATGAAGTTGGTGATGTCGACCAGCGCGTTGATCGGGCGCAGCCCGATCGCGGTGAGCCGCCGCTGCAGCCAGTCCGGGCGACGGGCCGTTCTTGACGCCGCGCACGAGGCGCAGCGCAAAGCCGGGCAGAGCGACGGCGTCGCGCCGAAATCGAGCGTCACCGTGACCGGGCAGGGGAATGTGCCCGTCACCGGCTTGATCGGCGGTGTCCTTGAACGTGCCGATGTCGGCGGCGGCGAGATCGCGCGCGATGCCGTGCACGCCGGTGCAGTCGGGGCGGTTGGGCGTGAGCTTGATCTCGATCACCGGATCGTCGAGCCCGGCCCACTTGCGCGTAGGTCGCGCCGACCGGCGCATCGGCCGGCAGATCGATGATGCCGTCGTGGTCGTCGGAGAGCTTGCAGCTCGACGTCCGGAGACCAGCATGCCGCGGCTCTCGACGCCGCGGATCGTGCCGACCGCGAGCGTGATGTTCTTGCCCGGGATGTAGGCGCCGGGCGGCACGAACACGCCCTTCATGCCGGTGCGCGCATTGGGCGCGCCGCACACGACCTGCACCGGCTCGCCGGCGCCGGTGTCGACCATGCAGACGCGCAGCCGGTCGGCATTCGGATGCTGCTCGGCCGAGATCACGCGCGCGATCGTGAAGGGCGCGAGCAGCTTGGCCTTGTCCTCGACGCTCTCGACCTCGAGCCCGATCATGGTGAGCTTGTCGGCGATGCGCGGCGACGGATGCGTCGGTGTCGAGATGCTCCTTGCAGCCAGGAGAGGGTGAATTTCATGAGCTCAAGCCCTCCCGCCAAGCGTCGGCAAGTCGAGCGGCCGGAAGCCGTAATGCGAGAGCCAGCGCACGTCGGCCTCGAAGAAGGCGCGCAGATCCGGCATGCCGTATTTGAGCATGGCGATGCGGTCGATCCCCATGCCCCAGGCGAAGCCCTGGTACTCGTCGGGATCGAGGCCGCAATTGCGCAGCACGTTCGGATGCACCATGCCGCAGCCGAGAATCTCCAGCCAGTCGTCGCCCTCGCCGAAGCGGATCTCGTCCTTGTCGCGGCGGCACTGGATGTCGACTTCGAGCGACGGCTCGGTGAACGGGAAGAACGACGGGCGGAAGCGCATCTTCACCTGGTCGACCTCGAAGAACGCCTTGCAGAATTCCTGCAGGATCCATTTCAGGTGGCCGAGATGCGAGCCCTTGTCGATCACCAGCCCCTCGACCTGGTGGAACATCGGCGTGTGGGTCTGGTCGGAGTCGACGCGATAGGTGCGGCCCGGGATGATCACGCGGATCGGCGGCTTCTGCGCTCAGCATGGTGCGGATCTGCACCGGCGAGGTGTGGGTGCGCAGCAGCAGCCGCGAGCCGTCCGGCTTCGGGTTGAAGAAGAACGTGTCGTGCATCTCGCGCGCCGGATGGCCCTCGGGGATGTTGAGCTTGGTGAAATTGAGATCGTCGGTCTCGATGTCGGGACCTTCGGCGACCGCAAAGCCCATGTCGGCGAAGATCGCGGTGAGCTCGTCGATCACCTGGCTGATCGGATGGATGCGGCCGGCCTCGGCCGGGCGTCTCGCGCACCGGCAGCGTGACGTCGACGGTCTCGGTGGTGAGGCGCGCGTCGAGCGCGGCGTTCTTGAGCGCGTCGCGTGCGCGCCGTCGAGCGCCGCGGTGACGCGGTCCTTGAGGCCGTTGATGCAGCGGGCCCTGCTGCCTTGCGCTCGTCCGGCGTCATGCGCGCCGAGCGTCCGCAGCAGCGCCGAGACCGAGCCGTTCTTGCCGAGCGCGGCGACGCGCACGGCTTCGAGCGCCGCCTCGTCGGTGGCGGCGGCGATGGCGGCGAGGATTTGCTGTTCGAGTTGTCGCGATGTCGGACATGGCGACGACCGATCGTTTGGCTGCCGTCATGCCGGGCCTGCCCGGCATCACGCTCGCAAGCGCGGGATGCCGGCTCAAGGCGCAGGCCTCGACGGCGCTGAGCCCGGCCATGACGCAAGGCTGCGGCCGTGGCACGCCTGCGGCCGTCGCCGGCAGCGCGGCCTTGGCCTTCTCGACGATCGCCTGGAACGCCGCCGGCTCGCGTGATGGCGAGATCGGACAGCACCTTGCGGTCGACCATGACGCCCGGCCTTGCCGAGGCCGTCGATAAATCGGCTGTAGGTCAGGCCGAACGGCCGCACCGCGGCGTTGAGGCGCTGGATCCAGAGCGCGCGGAAGGTGCGCTTCCGGCGCTTGCGGTCGCGATAGGCGTATTGGTTCGCCTTCTCGACCGCCTGCTTGGCGATGCGGATGGTGTTCTTGCGCCGGCCGTAAAAGCCCTTGGCGGCCTTGAGGACTTTCTTGTGCTTGGCGTGTGCGGTGACGCCGCGTTTGACGCGGGCCATGGCTGATCTCCTGACAGATTCGAACTGAGGCTGCGGTAGGCCGCGTGCAGCGGCCGAGGCGCGTTCAGCCGTTGGGCAGAAAGTATTTCTTGATGTTGTCGCCGTCGGTCTTGAACAGGACGGTGGTGCCGCGCAGCTGGCGGATCTGCTTCGTTGGTCCGCTTGATCATGCCGTGGCGCTTGCCGGGACTGGGCGTAGAGCACCTTGCCGGTGCCGGTGATCTTGAAGCGCTTCTTGGCGCCCGACTTGGTCTTCATCTTGGGCATTTGGCTCTCCTGTTCGGCGGCACAAGCGAGGCCATACGGCCCCGTCCGCCGGTCAAGTTTGCTCGAAATGAGCGTGCTGATTGAGCACTTCGCCGCCGCCACGGCAGCCCTTGCGGCCGGGCGGCGAGGAGGCCGGGGTTATGGCAGAAGCGCCGGGCAGATGACAATCCGGGGCACCCAATCCGGATCGCGCCGGCCACGCATGGGTCTCAGGCGGACGGCCTGCAGCCGTACCGACGACTCCCATCGGCCTTTGGGGACAGAGATCTGTAGTCGCGGGACGGGCGCATGCGCTCCGGTAGCGCCCTAGAACTCTACCTGCGGGCGCCAGCATCATCACCACCTGGCGGCCTTCGAAGCGGGCGTCCTGCTCGACCTTGGCGATCTTGGCGATGTCGTCCTTGACCCGGTTGAGCAGCTTGTAGCCGAGCTCCTGGTGCGCCATTTCGCGGCCGCGGAAGCGCAGCGTGACCTTGACCTTGTCGCCTTCCTCGAAGAAGCGCTTCATCGAGCGCATCTTCACGTCGTAGTCGTGGTCGTCGATCATCGGCCGGAGCTTGATCTCCTTGACCTCGACCACCTTCTGTTTCTTGCGGGCTTCGGCCGCCTTCTTCTGCGCCTGGTATTTGTATTTACCGTAATCGAGAAGCTTGCAGACGGGCGGAACGGAATTGGGGCAATCTCGACGAGATCGAGTCCGGCCTCCTGGGCCCTTCTCCAAAGCGATCTGCGTATCGACAGGGCCGTGATTGTGGCCGGTCTGGTCGATCAATTGCACTTCGCGGGTGCGGATCTCCTCGTTGATGCGCGGGCCGTCCTTCTGGACGGGCGGCGGGGCTCTCATCGGGCGGCGAATGGCGCTGGTCTCCTATGCTGTTGCGATGAGCCCGCGGGGGCGAGTGTCGCAAGAATCCGGTCAATTCGCCGGGGAGTCAACGGCAATGCAATGCTGATCAAGTGTTTTTGCAGTTGAAGAGGCGGGAAATCCGCAACCGGCAGCCTCCTCGGGGGCAGGGTACGGGTCTCCCGGGGGGTGACGGTAACCGGCTGGCAACCATAGGCCCTGCCCGGGCCTGTTCCCAACACGGTTCCGCTACGTTTCACGCGCCAGCAGCGACCGATAGACCGCCCGGGTCGCCACCGCGACGCTCTCGGGTGAGAACATGTATTCGGCGAACTGGCGCGCGCGTGCGCACATCGCCTGATAGGCGTCGTCGTCGAGCGACAGGGCAGCCGCCAGCGCGCGGGCCAGGTCGAGCGCATCGCCCGGCGTCGTCACCCAGCCGGTGCGCACGTCCTCGGGCATGTGGGGCGGTGTCACGAGATATTCCGGCAGCACGCCGACATTCGATGTCACGACCGGCCGGCCCATCGCCTGCGCCTGCGCGACCACGCGGCCCAGCACCGGCGGCTCGATCGCCGGCACGACCACCACATCGGCGATCGCGAACGCGGCCGGCATGTCGGGGCAATGCCCGGTGATCCGGAACATCTCAGTTACTTGCAGCGCTTGCGCGCGCTCGAGCACCTCCTCGGCATAGCGGCGGTGCTGCCGGTTCTCGCCGACGATCACGAAAACCATGTCGCGCCAGCCATTGTCGAGGAGCGCGCGCGCGACCTCGGGCAGCAGCACCTGGCCGTTCCAGGGCGCCACGCGACCGGGCGTCAGGACGACGCGCTGATGCGCCGGGATCGACCAGCCATTGCGCAGCGCCGCGAGGCGGCTCTGATGCACAGTTCGAATGTCGAACACATCGGTGTCGATGCTGCGCGGCACGACGGTGATCTGCTCGCGCGGCATGCCGTAGCGCTCAATGACCGGCGTTGCCGCATAGCTCGACGGCGCGATGATCCGGTCGCCGCGCGCCAGATCGCCGATCTGCTGGGAACAACTCCCCGGATGACGGCGGCGCATCCGGCAGCGTCGTGACCAGCCAGACCGCGACCGACTGGGCCGCGTGCCATGCGCGCTCCCGGCGCCGCCACGGCTTTGCGCGTGCACGATGTCGATGCGCTCGGACCCGATGAGGTTCTCGAGCAGGCGGTTGTTGCGGCGGCGGGTGAGCGGATTGATGGTGTCGGTTGCGAACGAAATCCATTCGCCGCCACGGGCCTTGAGCTCGGCGACCAGCGGCCCTTCGCGGCCGGCGACCAGCGCGCGGGCGCCGGATTGCAGCAGCGCGTGGGCGACGTTGAGGGCGGTGCGGGCGTTGGGCTCTTCGCGCAGCGCCGGCACGATCTGCAGGATGGTGGCGCCGGCAAGCGTGGCGTCGAAGCGGCGCGGCTCGTCGAAGCGGTCGCTCATTGTCCGCTATGGAACCGGGCGCGCCAGGTTCTGCCTATCCCCGTGTTGTCCTGATAGTCGTTCTTGCATTCTTTGGCAGCATGCGGCGAAACATCGCCGGAACGATAGACGCAAGAACCTCAAATTCACGAGAATCGCATGAGTGATTGTTGCCTGAAATTCCTCCAGGTTGGAACAGGGGCCGACGGCACGCAGATCGCCGTGCGTGAGCGGGCCGGCGCATCACCGGGCTTTTGTGGCTCGGCGGCTTCAAGTCCGACATGAAGGGCACCAAGGCCGTAGCGCTCGATGCCTGGGCGCAAGCGCAAGGCCGCGCCATCATCCGCTTCGACTATTCCGGCCATGGCGAATCGGGCGGCGACTTCGCCGACGGCACGATCGGCCGCTGGCTGGAGGAATGCCTGGCCGTGTTCGAGGCCTGCTGCCGGGGTCCGCAGATCGTTGTCGGTTCCTCCATGGGCGGCTGGCTCGCGCTGCTGCTGGTGCGCGCGCTGGCGCGGCGCGCGGTCGTGCGCGCCACAAGTCGCCGGCCTGGTGCTGATCGCGCCCGCGGTCGACTTCACCGAAGAGCTGATGTGGAAGCGGTTTTCGCCCGAGATCAAGCGGGCGATCGAGGAAACCGGCGGCTGGGCGCGGCCCTCCGCCTATGCGGATGAGCCCTATCTGATCACGCGCGGGCTGATCGAGGAGGGCCGCAATCATCTCCTGCTCGGCGGCATGATCGAGACCGGCTGCCCGGTGCGCATCCTGCAGGGCGTCCAGGACCCCGACGTGCCGTGGCAGCACGCGGTCGAGCTCGTCTCGCGCATTGCGCGCGACGATGTCGTGCTCACCCTGGTCAAGGACGGCGACCATCGCCTGTCGCGGCCGGAGGACATCGAGCGGCTGCTGGCGGCGGTGGCGGAGTTTTAGGCCGCAAGGCCGAACTCGATCCCGGCATTGCCCCGGACTAGAATTGCGTGACAAGAACATCGCGCTGCTGCGCCGGGAGGATCACATGCGGGCCATTCATGATCGGTGTGCGCTGATCGCGCTCGCGGCGGCTCTTGCTCTTGGGGCTCTTACGTCGAGTCCGGTCTGCGCGCAGGACTATCCCAATCGCAAGATCACCTTCATGGTCGGCTTCGCTCCGGGCGGCGGCATCGACACGATCGCGCGGGTGATCGCGCAGGGGCTCACCGAGCAGTTCGGCTATCAGATCGTGATCGAGAACCGTCCCGGCGCGGCCTCCAACATCGCGGCGCGTGCGGTCGCAAGCGCGGTGCCGGACGGCTATACGCTGCTCGTCACCGGCAACAGCCTGGCGATCAACCAGACCTATTACAAGAATCCCGGCTATTCGACCGACGAGCTCGCGCCGATCGCGTTTGTGGCGCGCGACAGCATGGCGCTCGCCGTCAACGCCGAAAATCCGGCGCGCACACTGTCCGAGTTCGTCGATCGCTCGAAGAGCAAGCCGTTCAGCTTCGGCTTCGGTGGATCGTCCGCGCGCATCGGCAGCGAATACGTCTTCAAGGTGCTGTTGAAGACGCAAGCCGATCGGGCGTGCCGTTCCAGAGCGGCGTGCCGGCCATGAACGCGCTGCTCGGCAACCACGTCGACATCATCGCGGGCCCGATCGCGGAGATTTTTCCGCAGGTGCAGCAGGGCAAGATGCGTGCGCTCGTGGTCACCGGCGCGCAACGCTCGCGCGCCTTTCACGGAGGTTCCGACCTTGAACGAATCCGGACTTCCAGGGAATCGACATCAGTGGCTGGAATGGTTTCTTCGCGCCCGCCAAAATTCCATCTGAGATCGCCGCCAAGCTCAACGCCGACATCAATGCGGTCGTGAAAAATTCCGCGGTCGACCAGCGTATGCGGCGACTGGGCTACGAGCCCCATATAGTCGCGTACGCCGATGCGCCGGCCTTCTTCAAGACCTCGATCGATGGCTGGGCCGGCATGATCCGGCTGACTGGGATCAGCGCGGAATAGCCGGCGCGCTACATCGTCTTGCCGGCGATGAGATGATCGCCCGCGTCGTGCAGCGCGCGGAGGCCCTCGCGAAAGTTCGGATAGCGCAGCGTGACTCCGAGCGCGTTCTTAAGCTTGTCGTTGCGCGCCCGGATGCAGCCTTCGTAGAAGCTCAGCGCAAACGGCGTCATCACCTTGTGCGCGTCCGCGAATGGGATTTCCGGTGGCGGCTCGATCCCAATCAGCGCGGCCGCAAAGGCGATGTGCTCGCTGGGCGAAGTCGGCTCGTCGTCGACCACATTGAAGATGCCGTCGATGCGGCGCTCGAACGCAGCGTCGATCGCCTGCGCGACGTCGAAGACATGGACGCGGTTCGAGACATGCCCGGGCTTGGCGATGCGATGAGCGGCCCCGCGCAGGAGGCGGATCATGGCGTTCTGACCGGGACCATAGATCCCGCCAAGCCGCAGGATCGCGACCGGCAGCTTGCGGCGCGCGCCGAGCGCCTGCCACGCCGTCTCGGCGTTGCGGCGTGCGCTGCCGCGCCGGGCGAGATCCGGAATGACCTCCGCGGTCTCGTCGATCCAGGCGCCGTTGCTGTCGGCGTAGACGCCGAGCGTCGACAGAAACACGATCGTGCGCAGCGCGCGCCGCGCGCAGGATGTCGTCTTCGAGCACGGCAAGCACCGGATCGACGCCGTCGGCGGGCGCGGCCGAGATCAACAGCGTCTCGGCGGCCGCGACGGCGGCGCGCACGTTCGGGCGAGGCGGTCTTGCCGTCGAACAGATGCATCTCGACGGCTCGGCCGCCGAAACGGCGCGCCGCGAGCGCCGCCATCTCGTCCGCGCTGCGGGTCGTGCCGACGATACGGTCGAAGCGCTGGCCAAACTCAGCGACGTAGTGCCGGGCGCAATAGCCGAGTCCGAGACAGACGAGCGTCGGCATCAGGCGGGGACCTCAGGAAGCGCAGCGCTCCATTCGTCGCGCACGTCCGGATCGGATTCCGTCGCGCGGCCGGGCGCGAGCGCCGCGAGCCGCGTCGCGTCGAGCCGGCCGAGCGCCCAGACGGCGGCGCCGCGAACCAGCGGCGACGCATCGGCGAGCAGCCGCTCGGCTTCAGCCGCGAGCGCGAGTCGCCCGAGTTGCCGATCGCGATCAGCACATTGCGCACGAAGCGGTCGCGCCCGATGCGCTTGACCGGCGATTTCGCAAACAGCGCGCGGAATGCCGGCATCGTCGAGCCGCGCGAGATTCGGCGAGCGTCGGCGCCTCGAGCCGTTCGCGCGCGGCAAGCTTCGCCTCGCGCCCGGCCTGCGCGAACTTGTTCCACGGGCAGACCGCCAGACAATCGTCGCAGCCGTAGATGCGGTTGCCCATGCGCGGCGCGCAGCTCGCGCGGGATCGGGCCCTTGTGCTCGATCGTGAGATAGGAGATGCAGCGCCGCGCATCGAGCCGGTAGGGCGCCGGAAACGCCGCGGTCGGACAGATGTCGAGGCAGGCGCGGCAGTTGCCGCAATGGTCGCCCTCGGGCGCGTCGGGCGGCAATCGCAAGCGTGGTGAAGATCGCGCCGAGAAACAGCCACGAGCCGATACTCGCGCGACACCAGATTGGTGTGCTTGCCCTGCCAGCCGAGGCCGGCGGCTTGCGCCAGCGGCTTCTCCATCACGGCGGCGGTATCGACGAAGACCTTCGCGTCGCCGCCCGCTTGCGCGATCAGCCAGCGCGCGATCGCCTTGAGCCGCGGCTTGATGACCTCGTGGTAGTCGTCGCCCTGCGCATAGACCGAGATCGCGCCGCGGCTGCGCTCGCGCAGGATCGCGAGCGGATCGCTGTCCGGCCCGTAGTTGAGGCCCAGCATGATGATCGAGCGCACCTCCGGCCACAGCGCATGCGGGTCGCCGCGGCGCTCGGCAGTCGTCTCCATCCAGGCCATGTCGCCGTGGGCGCCCTCGGCGAGGAAGCGCCGGAGCCGCGCCTGCGCCTGCGGGATCGCGTCCGGCCGTGCGATGCCCGACGACATCGAAGCCCTGCGCGCGGGCGGCCTCGATCAAGGCAGGCTTGAGGCTTGGGAGCGGCTTGTTCAGAAATCGAGATCCGCGTAGGTCTGCGACGGCGGGATGCCGGCCAGCGTCTCCGCCAGCAGCGGCCGGAACGAGGGCCGCGACTTCACCCGCGCGTACCAGCTCTTGGCGGCCTCGTCTTCGTTCCACGGCACATCGCCCAGATAGTCGGCCGCCGACAGATGCGCGGCCGCGGCCAGATCGGCATAGCTCAGCTGGTCGCCGGCGAGCCAGTCGCGCGTGCGCACCAGCCAGCCGATATAGGCCAGATGATAGCGGATGTTGTTGCGCGCCGCACGGATCACGTCGGTGTCGGGCGAGCCGCCGCCGGCATTGACCGGCATGTGGCGCTTGTAGAACCGCTCGGTGGTGAGCGGGCCCGACACCTCGGCGAAGAACTTGTCGTTGAACCAGCTCATCAGCCGGCGCACCTCGACCGCGGGCCGGCCTCGCGCGGCAGCAGCCGCCGCTCGCCAAGCTGCTCGCCGCAGAGCCTCGTCGAGATATTCCGCGATGATCGCGGCGCCCGGGACCGGCGGCTGGCCCTCGTCGACCAGCACCGGCGTCGTGCCGGCCGGGTTGATGGCGAGGAAATCGCGCCGGCGCTCCCAGGTCCGCTCCTCGATCAGCCGAGTCGCAACCCCGTACTCGCCGAGCGCGAGGCGCACGAAGCGCGAATGCGGGCAGAACGGATGATGGAACAGCGTCGGCATGCGAGCGTTGTTACCGAATCCGGCCGGTGCCATGGGGCCCGAATTCCGGTCGCCCTGTGCAATTTCTGGCTTTTTCGTTGCCACAGGGTTGATGTTGCGGGAAAAGCCCTGCGGGGCATCCCACTCTGCGGCTGGCCTGTCCAGGCCGCCGTTGACTGTCCTTGTCCGCTCGGAGCCCCCTGATGTCATTCGATCTTTTCAAGGCCTTCGTCCTCGGCGTGGTCGAGGGCCTGACCGAATTCCTGCCGGTGTCGTCGACCGGGCACCTGCTGCTGGTGCAGCGTTCTTCGGCTTCGACCGACGAAGGATTTCGGCAAGACCTTCGCGGTGCTGATCCAGTTCGGCGCCATCCTGGCGCTGCTGTCGATCTACTTCTTCCGGCTGTGGCGGCTCGCGGTCGGCATGTTCAACGATCCGGCCGCGCGCCGCTTCGTCATCGGCGTGCTGATCGCGTTCCTGCCGGCCGCGGTGGTCGGCGCGCTCGCGCACGACTTCATCAAGGAGCGTGCTGTTCAACGTCTGGATCGTCTGCTTCACGCTGATCGTCGGCGGCGCCATCCTGCTCTGGGTCGACCAGCTTGATCTCGAGCCGCGCTATGACGACGCCGAGCGATTCACGCTGCCGATGTATTTCATCATCGGGCTCGCGCAATGCCTGGCGATGATCCCCGGCGTCTCGCGCTCGGGCGCCACCATCGTGTCGGCCATGCTGCTCGGCGCCGACCGGCGCTCGGCCGCCGAGTTCTCGTTCTGGCTGGCGATGCCGACCATGTTCGGCGCCTTCGTCTACGACCTCTACAAGAGCCGCGGCCAGATGAGCCTCGACAACGTCATCATCATCGCGGTCGGCTTCGCGGTCTCGTTCGTCGCGGCCTGGATCGTGGTGAAGACGTTCCTCGGCTACGTGCAGCGCCACGGCTTCGCGCTGTTCGCCTGGTGGCGCGTCATCGTCGGCACGCTCGGCCTGATCGCGCTCGCGCTCGGGCTATTGACGCGTCGACTTAGAGTCGCCATCGCACGCGTGAACTGGCCGGTCTTGCGGAAGCGCCACAGATAGGACGGCACGATCGCTTCCATCGCGATCGGCGTCGATGCCGAGCCCGTCGAGCGTGCGGCCGCTCGCGCTTGGCCTCCTCCGACACGACGTTGTCGTCTCGCAGCAGCTCGACCTGGTCGGGCGTCAGCAGCGGCTTCGGCAGGAACTGCAGGAAGGAGGCCTGCAGCTTCGCGAGCGCGAACGGCATCGGCAGCAGCAGCCGCCGGCGCTCGATGGTGGCGAGCACGAACTGCATCAGCTCCTTGAAGCGTCCGCACCTCGGGCCGCCGAGCTCGTAGATCGCGCCCGGCGTGGCGCGGCCTTCGATCGCCGCCACGACCGCGGCGGCGACATCGCCGGCGAACACCGGCTGGAACCGCGTGTGGCCGCCGCCGATCAGCGGCAGCGCCGGCGCGAGGCGCGCGATGGCGGCGAACCGGTTGAAGAAATCGTCCTCCGGCCCGAACACGATCGACGGCCGCAGGATGGTCGCGGCCGGCATCGCGGCGAGCACGAGCTTCTCGCCCATCGCCTTGCTGCGCGCGTAGTGCGACGGCGCCTTCTCGTCGGCGCCGATCGCCGAGACATGGACGAGCCGCGCGCCGTAGCGCCGCTGCCGCCAGCGCGCACCGCCTCGGCGCCGAATGCCTGCACCGCCTCGAAGCGCTGCCGGCCGCGCTCGAACAGGATGCCGACCAGATTGACCACCACGTCGGCGTCGCGCGCCGCCGCGTCGACCGAGCCGGGATAGCGCAGATTGGCCTGCACCGCGTGGATCTGGCCGACCCGGCCGAGCGGCTGCAGGTGGCCGGCGAGGTCGGGCCGGCGCACCGCGACCCGGATGCGGTAGCCGCGCTTGGCGAGCGCGCGCACCACATGGCGGCCGAGAAAGCCCGAGCCGCCGAAGACGGTGACGAGCGTTTCGGTAGGGGTGGCGGTCATGCCGCGGTCTTTGCGCTGGTGGCTGAAGGCCTGCCGAATACAGGATCGATTCCGCGCTGTACAGGGCGGCAAGGCGGCCAGAGGCGCGGCGAATGCGGACGAATTGACAAGGCGGAAGGCGGCCCCTTATCTGTCGCGCCAGTGCCCAGGTGGCGGAATTGGTAGACGCACTAGTTTCAGGTACTAGCGGTGAGAGCCGTGGAGGTTCGAGTCCTCTCCTGGGCACCACATCAATGAGAACATCGTTGTGATCCAACACCTTAACGCCGGGTGAGGGAGAACATCTGGCCCAGGTGCGGAATTCTTGTCCCCTCCGTGTGCTCAGCGCACCAGCAGCGGGCCCGCTCCGGCGGCGAGCTTCTTCCGGTTGGCCTCTGGATGTCGCGAGGGTGGTCTGTGAGCGGGCCGTTCGCGAGCTCGACGCCTTGATGTCGAGCGGACTGGTTTCGGCATAAGGACCACGGTGACCAACAAGGTCCACCGCCCAGCATGCCGCCCAGCATCAGAATTTGCGAATCGAGATGTCAGAGGCCTCTTTAGGCGAGTGGCTACCGCGAGCTGATCGTGGTCGATGCCGGCGCAAAACTGACGGACCATCCGGCGAGCTTCGGCTCCTTGCCGAGCAACCACCCGAGCAGGAACACGGTCGCGACACCGAGCGCGACCGCGTAGACACCTACCGCCACGAAGGCCAGAACTCCGCGCATTACGACACCGCGGCCGCGGGAAGCGCCAAGACGGGCTCTCTCGTCGGCTCGCCCTCGACGAGGGTGAGCACTTTGGCGCAAAACGCCTCGAACGAATGGCGTGTCTTGATGAGGCGATGGAGGGCAGCCGCGCGTTGTGTTGCCTCATCACGTGAGGACAGCAGCTCGCGCACGCGCTCGGCATACTCTCGCGGATCGCTGGCGTTCTCCACGGGGAAGCCGGTCTGCTGAGTGATCAGCTCACCGATGCCGCCAATCAGTGGTGCGACGATTGGGATCTGGTGGGCGCCAGCCTCCAGCAGGACATTCGGCAGCCCGTCATAGAGTGAGGTGTAGAGCATCGCATCGACGCTCACCAACGGCAGCTCGGCAAATGATTTGTAGCCGCCGTGCCAGAACAGGTTCGGCGCCTTGGGGATGTAGCCACCGAGGTCGTATGTCGGGAAAAGAAGGTTCTTAGCTGCCGGGTATCGATAGCCGAACTCGCGCGCGCCATAGGCGTGGATGTCGCAGTCTGGCAATAGACGCGCGATCCTTGGGAGGATCTCAGGAAACTTGGCGCGCTTCACACGGCTGGCCCATAGGATCTGCGGCCGCTCGCTCCTGTAGACGTGCTTTCGCTCGCGCATGATCGGAACGTGCTGGTACACGCACTTGAGCTTTGCCGCGTCATCAGGGTCGAGCCTATGCTCGATCTCCTTCGCCAGTTGTTCTGCGGCCGCCCACTCCGCCTTCGATGGCTTTAAGCGAGTGAGATAGTCAGCAAGGTCTGCATTCTCGCGCCTGACTGCGTCGATCTTGCGCGCGAGGATCTTTGCCGTCGACCATTCGCGCTGTGTTGGCACCTTCTCGGTTGCCGGCGCTTTGACCAGCGTGCGCGTCAGTTCGTCGACGTGGGTCTGGTTGTCACTGATGACGAAGTCGAGACACGGCAGCATCCGCTCCAGGTGCGTGGCGCTGTATCCGATCGGCCTTCCGCCCTTGTCCTCGATGTTACCGAACGCGACTGTACCGAGCCGCATGTGCTTTCTCAGTTCCGGCCCGAACCGCTCAAACACCTCCCACATGAGATGTGAGTTGACGTTGAGGACCATCTGCGGTTGCATGCTGAGCAGGGCTGTTTTCAGGTCCCACACGCGCTCGTCATAGGGAGCGTGACCGAGATGAGCGATGTTGGTGAACTCCACCTTGAGCGGGTAGCTGTTCGGCGTGTTCTCCGGGAAGATGAGTCTGACGATCAGGCCGCTCCAATCCGTGACCAGGACGGCGATGCTCTCAGGCCCATAGAGGTGCGCGAGCGCATGCGTCAGATTGGCTGCGACACGCTCAGCCCCACCGGATTTCAGGTAGGGGATGGCCATCAGAAACCGGCAGCCGCGAGCGGCCTGCATATCGAGCCGGTGCTGTGCCGTGCGGATCGAACGAGTTCGGAGCGTTGCGCGAGCGTAGGCGGCGCCGGCAATTCGGCGCATGACGTCGAACATAAACATGGGGACCCCCTTGAACCGCCCTCACCGTGGAACCCTATAACATGTACAGAAATAGTATATTCTGATAAACAGTTTTACAATCAGACTTTGTTATAATTGATCTCAACATCTAATGATGGGACAGGGGTCGTGGTCGACGATGACAATCAAGGCTGGGAAATGGCGTCTGCGCGCATCGAGGTCTTGCGGGTCCTCCTGATTGAGCGGAGGAAAACAGCGGGCCTTACGCAGGCTCAGCTTGCTGAGAAACTGGGAACCGGGTGGCACCAATCGACCGTTGCAGCGGTTGAGGCCGGACAGCGCAAGATCGACGTGTTTGAGTTCCTGAAGATCTCAGAGGCGTGCGGCTTTGACGCCTGCGATCTGCTCAAGACGCTCGCGACCGTGAAGGACGATTGACGTTGCCTCGGCGCCTTAACTGCTGAACCATCCGGTCCTCGGATCTAATTCCCCGATGACAATGGCGGTGTGGCCTCATGGCCGCACTGTTTGCGTTTGGTGCGGGCGCCCACGATGGGACGCGCGGCGGTGCGCACGCGCGCACTCGCTGCCGTCTGCTATCGTTTCCGCAGATGCTCCATCGTATTGCGAGTTGAACCACCCACAGGATGTCGGTACGCCGGGTATTAAGCCAAAGGACCGCTTTTGGGGCTCTGACAAGGCGAGCAAGTTTCCATTTTGCCATTCTTCCACAGGGCAACGCCGCACAACCTGCATGCCTTTGACTGCGCTGACGGTACCCCCGTATGCTCGCCCGATGGGGAGCTGCCTTCAGGCAGGGACCTCAACGAGTTTGTGGCGCTTAATCTGTTCAGGGTGAAGACGTGTCAGCATCCCGTGTGGTTGTGCTCGCCGCTTGCATGCTGGCGGCTACTGTTGGGGCGTGCGCCGTCATCGATCGTTCCGATCCACGTCACGACACCATCAATCGCGCCGCTGCGAACGCTCGCAACGAGTTGATTCTGCTGAACATTATTCGAGCGAGCCATAGTGTACCGCTCAATTTTGTTGCTTTTTCGCGGGTGTCTGGGTCCCAGAGCGCGCAAGCCAGTGTTGGGCTTCCCGCCTTCGGGCTCGGCCCAGTGCCGCTTGTCTCAAGCGTGCAAAAACAGACCGTGTTTGGGTCTTCGGTGTTCAATGCCAACACGAACGTGAACAACTCGTTCGACATCGGCATTCTCGAGTCCAAGGAATTCTACAGCGGTCTGTTGACGCCGGTGGATCTGGCAACAGTCAATTACTTCGGCCGTCAGGGTTACTCGCGCCAATTGCTGTTCTGGCTGTTCGTTGAATCGGTCCGCGAGACGTACAACGGCAAGACTTACGAGTACCGAAACGACCCCAACACGGCCTTTTCGTGCGACCCGGACTTTCCCCGCAGGACACGGTGCTTCAGAGACGTGATCAATGACGCGTTGGCCAATGGAGTGACCACGCAGATCGAGACAGTATCAAGGATAACCAACCAAGGCAGGACAATATCCACGGTGTATGGTCGAATATGCCAGGATGAAGTTCTGGCACGCAGGGCGAAGGAGTACGCGGGAATCTCTGGTTATGTTTCCATCAGTCCGCGTTGCAGCGAGCCTTGGAAACGTAAGTTGCCGGGAATCGTGCAAGCCTCCGGGGGAAGGCAAGGAGGCAGCAGCGAAACAGAAGTCGAGGGCAGCCCCGACACGCTCACCTTCGAGCTCGTCAACCATTATCCAATCAAATACGAGATCGTCAGCCGCTCGACCTTTGGAATCTACCAGTACCTCGGCGGGGTCCTGCGCAACCGACACGATATGATCATGTTGCGCGGTCGCAGGGATCGAAACGAGCCCGATTGGATTCCCCTGCTCGAAATCAGGAGCGATTCATCAGGAGGCTGCTTTGTGGACCTGGAGTTCGACGGACACTACTATTGCGTCCCCAAGGAAGGGGCCGAAACCACCAAGGCCATTTTCAGCCTCTTGGCGCAACTCATCGCGCTGCGGACGCCCGGCGACTTGGCGATCACGCCGGCCGTGCGGGTGACGCAGTAATCGAATTTTCTGCGCAGGAAGCGGGCGGCGGCCGACTATTCCCTTTGCGCCTCAATGGTGCGATACCCGCGCCACGCGGGAGGTGCTTGAATGAACTCAACTGTCTTTGTTCCCCTCCTGGGCACCACATCACCGGTTCGGGAGCCGCAATGACCATCCGCCTGCATCGGGGCGATCTGCCCGATCTTGCCCGCTATCAGACCGGCTCAGTCGCGATCGACACCGAGACCATGGGGCTCGACCCGCGCCGCGACCGCCTGTGCGTCGTGCAGCTTTCTCCGGGCGACGGCTCTGCCGATGTGGTGCAGATGCCGGCCGGGCGGCCGAGCGCTCCCAACCTGACGAAGCTTCTTGCCGATACCAACACGCTCAAGATCTTTCACTTCGGACGCTTCGATCTCGGCGTGCTCTATCAGTCGCTGGGCGTGATGGCGGCGCCAGTCTATTGCACCAAGATCGCGTCGCGGCTGGCGCGTACCTACACCGACAAGCACGGCCTGAAAGACCTGGTGAAGGAGCTGCTCGGTGTCGATCTGTCGAAGCAGCAGCAGCTCTCCGACTGGGGCTCGGCTGAGCTCTCCGACGCGCAGGTCGCCTATGCGGCTTCCGACGTCCTGCATCTGCACGCGCTCAAGGCCAAGCTCGACGGTATGCTGGCGCGCGAGGGCCGCACCGCCCTGGCGGAGGCCTGCTTCCGGTTCCTGCCCGAGCGGGTGCGGCTTGATCTCGCAGGCTGGGCCGCCGAGGATATCTTTTCGCATTCCTGAGTGTTTTCGCAGCCTTGCATGGTGAACGAGGCCGGATCGCGGTGCAGGGAGCCGCAAGGGAATTCAAGGGGATATGCCGCGGCGGAGCCACATTTGTTGGCGATGGTGCCGTCGGATTTGCTAAGAATTATGAGGCAGTCTGAGCCGCCCGATCCGCTACCGGGACGGGCCGTGGGGTAGCCGCTTGACCGTTGCATCGCACGCCGACGCTTCCCAGGTCGACGATCGTTCCACGCGCGCTTATGCGTCGCGCGATCGCGCCAGCGATGCGCGCGTGTTCCGCACGGCGCTGCGCCACAGCCGATTGGTGCGCTTGTTGCGGATCGCGGATCCCGGCCTTCGTCGTCGTGGGCGCGCTGATCATCGTTCTGTCGGTCTATGTGCTCGATCCGTTACGCCAGCTCGCCAAGCTGCCGGGCAGCATCGGCGGACTGGTGGTGTCAGGCACTTCGATCACCATGCAGCAGCCGCGGCTTGCGGGCTATACGCAGGACCGCAGGCCGTATGTGGTGACCGCTCGTGCCGCCACACAGGATGTCACCAAGCCCGATACCGTACAGTTACTGGATCTCAACGCCACGATCGAGTTCAAGGATGCCGGGAAGTTCGAGCTGACCGCGCGGTCCGGGCTGTTCGAGAGCAAGCAGGATCGTCTGACGTTGCAGGATGACATCCTGGTCAATTCGGCCAACTACCAGGCAAAGCTGAGCGAGGCGGTGGTCAACGTTCGCACCAATCACATGGTCTCGGAGCATCCGGTCGAAGTGACGATGAAGCAGGGCACCGTCAATGCGAACAGGCTCGAAGTAACCAATTCCGGCGAGGTGATTCGCTTCGAGGGCGGTGTTACAATGGTACTCGTGCCTGAGAGTGATCGATCCGGCGAGAAATCGGCAAGTCGATGACACAAGCTCGGGCCCCAAACCGTGAAACTGTTCGCCATTGTGGTGGCGGCAACCGTGCTTGCCGGCGCAACAGTGCTTGCTCGCGGCAGTGCGCTTGCGCAGCAGGGGCCACCCAATGCGCTGCAGGGCTTCTCAACGAACCGCGACAAGCCGGTGAAGATCCGGGCCGCCTCGCTCGAGGTGCGCGACAAGGAGAAGGTTGCGACGTTCAGCGGCGATGTCCACGTGGTGCAGGGCGACACCGACATGCGCTGCAAGACGCTCATGGTCTACTACGAGGACAATTCCAACAAGGACAGCAAGGAAACCGTAAAGGCCGCGCAGCCGGGGCCGGGCGGCAGCGGCCAGATCCGCCGCATGGAGGCGCGTGGCAATGTGGTGGTCACCCAGAAGGATCAGACTGCGACAGGCGATCGTGGTGATTTCGATATGCGCACCAACACAGTGGTGCTGAGTGGCAAGGTGGTGGTGGCAAAGGGCCAGGATGTGCTGCGCGGGGAGCGCCTTGTCGTCAATCTGACCGACGGGGTATCAAAGCTGGAGGGTGGCCGGGCTGGGGTCGAAGCCTTGTTCGAGCCCAAGGGCAAATCCGAGCAGAAGTCAGAACAAAAGTCAGAGCAGAAATCGGCGTCGGGACAGCCGGCCCAGCCGGCGCGCAAGAAGTGATGCGCGCTGCCGCTCGGATCGGCTGGTGCCTTGAGACCGCCGTTTTGGCGACGATTCATTAACTCTCTTGGCCGCATGGTTTTGAGGCGGGTGTGCGCAAGTTCCTGTCGATCTTCGGAGGCTCCGCGCGGCAGAAGGCCAATCCAGCCCCGGGGGCGGGGAACATTGATCTGCGCACGCTCGCGGGTTCCATGGCCCGCGAAGAGGCACCCAAGCTGAACGGCCAAACTCCCAAACGACCGACACGTCCGGCGGCCACTCCTGACGGCGCCGTGCCGCGCGGTCACCAGGCAGGACCTCCGCCGCGCCGGCGCGAGGAGTCGATGCCGGAGCCACCGCCGTCCGCACAGACGCGCCGCCCAATCCCGGCCGAGGCCAGGGAGGCTCGCTCTCCTCCTGAGACGCGTGCGCCCGATACGCGTGCTCCCGGAGGGGCACCTGCCGCCCCGGGGCGGGTCCCGGCGGGCCGCGGGCAGGCCCCTCAGGGCCGCGACGACGGTTTTGCGCGCCAGCCGCCACGTGAAGGGTATCTTGCCACCTTTGGGCTTGAGAAGAGCTTCGGCAACCGCAAGGTGGTCCGCGGGCCGAGCATCTATGTGCGGCGCGGCGAGGCGGTCGGGCTGCTCGGGCCGAACGGCGCCGGCAAGACCACCGTGTTCTACATGATCACCGGGCTGATCAAGCCGGACCGTGGCCGGATCGAGCTCGATGGCCACGACATCACCCAGCTGCCGATGTACCAGCGCGCGCGGCTCGGCATCGGCTACCTGCCGCAGGAGGCCTCGATCTTCCGCGGCCTCAACGTCGAGGACAACATCCGCGCCGTGCTCGAGGTCGACGAGCCCAACCGGCGCAAGCGCGAGGCAGATCTCGACGCGCTGCTCGAGGAATTCGACATCACGCGGCTGCGCAAGACGCCCGAGCATCGCGCTCTCGGGCGGCGAGCGGCGCCGCGTCGAGATCGCGCGCGCGCTGGCGACGCGGCCGAACTACATGCTGCTCGACGAGCCGTTCGCCGGCATCGATCCGATTGCGGTCGGCGACATCCAGACGCTGGTGCGCCACCTGACCAGCGCGGCATCGGCGTTCTGATCACCGACCACAACGTGCGCGAGACGCTGGCGCTCACCGATCGCGCCTACATCATCTATTCGGGTGAGGTGCTGCGCGAAGGTCGGGCCGGCGACATCGTCAACGATCCGGAGGTCCGACGGCTCTATCTCGGCGAGGAATTCCGGATGTAGGCCGGGCGCCAGGACGCTGCCTGTATTTCATAAGCAATTGATAATAGAAGATTTTCGACTGTTGGCGTGTCGGTTGGGCAACAGTTCCAAGCCGTTATCCCGATCCTGTTAAGGCTCGCGCCGGAACTGGTGTACACGGCCTCGAAACCGGATAAGCAAGAACCGGACCAATTGTGCATCGCAGCATGGCGCTAACACAGCGACTCGAAATCCGACAGAGCCAAGCGCTCGTCATGACGCCGCAGCTGATGCAGGCCATCAAGCTGCTGCAGCTCTCCAATCTCGATCTGGCCGCCTACGTGGAAGGCGAACTCGAGAAGAACCCGCTGCTCGAGCGCGGCAGCGAGGAGGCCGATGCGCCACGCCGCCGGCGAGGGTCGAGGCGCAGCCGAAGACCGAGCCGGAATGGTCAAGCGAGGATGGCGCTCGGCGGCGAGGAGTTCGAGCCGCCCGACAGGCGACCAGCGTCGATCCCGATGACGGCGGCGAAAGCCGCGCGTGCCAGCGCGAGAGTAGCCCGCCGCTATTCCGAATGGGCGGGCGTCGGCGCCGGCGGGCGCGACGACGGCGACTACAATCTCGAAGCCTTCGTGTCGGCCGAGATCACGCTGGTCGATCATCTCGCCGAGCAGCTGGCGCTTGCGATCGCCGATCCGGTCCGCCGCATGATCGGGCGGCACCTGATCGATCTGGTCGACGAGGCCGGCTATCTGACCGGCGATCTGGCGAGGTGGCCGAGAAGCTCGGTGCGCCGCTCGCCGAGGTCGAGGCCGTGCTGGCGATCCTGCAGGGCTTCGATCCGCCCGGTGTGTGCGCGCGCAATCTGACCGAATGCCTTGCCATCCAGCTCAAGGAGCGCGACCGCTTCGATCCCGCCATGCAGGCGCTGGTCGAGCATCTCGATCTCGTGGCCAAGCGCGACCTTGCCGGCGCTGCGCAAGGTCTGCGGCGTGACGAGGATGATCTCACCGACATGATCGCCGAGATCCGGCAGCTCAATCCGAAGCCGGGGCTCGCCTTCGGCTCCACGCTGGTGCAGCCGATCGTGCCCGACGTGTTCGTGCGGCAAGGCCCGGACGGCGGCTGCATCGTGGAGCTCAACTCCGACACGCTGCCCAAGGTGCTGGTGAACCAGAGCTACTACGCGGAGGTGGCCGGCACCGCGAAGAACGACAAGGACAAAACCTATCTCGCCGACTGCCTGCAGACCGCGACCTGGCTGATCCGCGCGCTCGACCAGCGCGCCAAGACCATCCTCAAGGTCTCGAGCGAGATCGTGCGCCAGCAGGACGCGTTCTTCGCGCACGGCGTCCAGCATCTGCGTCCGCTCAATCTCAAGACCGTCGCGGACGCGATCGAGCATGCACGAATCGACCGTGTCGCGCGTCACCGCCAACAAATACATGGCGACCAACCGCGGCATCTTCGAATTGAAATATTTCTTCACCTCGTCGATCGCAGTCGGCCGACGGCGGTGAAGCGCATTCGGCCGAGGCCGTGCGTCATCGCATCAAGCAGCTGATCGACGCGGAAAGCTCGCAGGATGTGCTGTCCGACGACACCATCGTGGAGCGGCTGCGCACGGCCGGCATCGACATCGCGCGCCGGACGGTGGCCAAGTATCGCGAAGCGATGCGAATTCCATCCTCGGTGCAAAGGCGGCGCGAAAAGCAGTTGTCGGCGGGTGTGGCGACCTGATTTGGGCGCGTCAGCCTGGCATCTGGCGGCGGCACGGTCGCGATCCTATGTGTTATTAAGAGCTGTCATGAGGAGCGCATAACGGAGGGCGATCATGCCGTTTCGCGTCTCGGGTAAGAACATTGACGTGGGAGAAGCGCTGCGTACGAAGATCAATACGCGCATCGCTGAGGTGGCCGCCAAATATTTCGATGGTGGGTATTCCGGCCACGTGACGGTCGGGAAGGATGGTTTCGGCTTCCGTACCGAATGCGTCGTGCATCTCGATTCCGGGATTGTGTTCGAAGCTGACGCCATGGCGGCTGACGCTTATGCAAGCGCCGAGCAGGCGGCGCTCCGTATCGAGAAGCAACTACGTCGCTACAAGCGGCGCCTCAAGGATCACCAAGTGGCACGGGAGCGGCCGGAAATCGAGTAGGGCTCGCTGGCGGCCGTAAGGGTTCCCTCCTTACCGCCGGTTGCCGGCGTGATCCCCAGGCGTGCCGCCGATTTGAAGTTCCTACGCCAGCTGCAGCAAACTCTGTTAGGAACTTCAAATCGAAAAGCGGCACTAGAATCATAGAGTTGCTAGGGTAGAGTTGCTAGTGCCTCTTTGTCTCCGAAGTTCGTGTCAGAGCGTGCCGAGGCGTATCACGAATTTCGGAAACGGGGCACTAGTATGCCAGGCGCAACGTTGCAATCCGAAGAAACGTACACGGCCGTATTGGTTAACGTGACTCGATGATGACAGGATACTCGGCTCTCTGCATGTGCGCTTTGCTCCCATTGACGGCCAGAGAGTCGGCTCTTATGGTCCGCCGCCTTCGACGGGCCAGCGCTTGAGTTCCCGGATACTGGAATCAATCCATGCCGCTCAACGATCTCGTGGCGCCCAATGCGATCATTCCGGCGCTGAAGGTCAACGGCAAGAAGCAGGCCCTGCAGGAGCTCGCCGCCAAGGCTGCGGAACTCTCCGGGCTTAGCGAGCGCACGATCTTCGAGATTCTCATGCAGAGAGAGAAGCTCGGCTCGACCGGCGTCGGTAATGGTATCGCCATTCCACACGGCAAGCTGCCGAAGCTCAACAAGCTGTTCGGCGTGTTTGCGCGCCTCGAGCGTCCGATCGACTTCGAGGCGCTCGACGGGCAGGCGGTCGACCTGGTATTCCTGCTGCTCGCGCCCGAAGGCGCCGGCGCCGATCATCTCAAGGCACTGGCGCGCGTCGCCAGGCTGTTGCGAGATCCCGACGTCGCGCACAAGCTACGTGATTCCCGCGACGTCGAGGCGCTCTATTCTGTGCTGGCACTGCCGTCAGCTAGCGCGGCTTAGCCTCTATTGTTTGGCTTGCTCGTACCTGCTGCTCAGTGCACGCTGACCGTCTCGAGCTCCTGGCTCCAGGCGTTGGCGACTGCGGCTTCGCGGCTGTCGGTGAGCATGATCGGCGTGCCGTCAGCGGCGTGCAGTGCGTAGAGCAGCGTGCCAGGCGCAAGCTCGGGCGCCTGCGGGAACTGCTTCTGCACGTCCTCGGACTGATCGTTCTGACATAGGCAATACGACCACCGCCGAGCACCGCGAGCGCTTCGGGTGAGATGCTGCTGAAGGTGACGTTGGTGCCGTTAGTGTTGTTGGTGTTGTTCGTATTCATGGCCCTCGACTCCTTTCTACTTTGCTACAGGTCGAGTCCTGGTTGCAGTTGAGTTCAGTCGTGATCGGTGATGCTGATCGACTTGACGATCCGCTCAGGCTCAGGTCTTGCCAGGTCGATCGACAGCAGTCCGCTCTTCAAGTCCGCGCCCAGAACCTCCATTCCGTCCGCGAGCACGAAGGTGCGCTGGAATTGGCGCGCCGCGATGCCGCGGTGGAGATATTGGCGGGTCTTGTCGTCCTGCTGCCGCCCGCGAATGACAAGCTGGCTTTCCTCCAGCGACACGTCGAGCTGATCGCGCGTGAACCCGGCAACCGCCAGCGTGATCCGCAGGCGCTCAGGCTTGCCGTTCTCCCGGGCGATCCGTTCGATGTTGTAGGGCGGGTAGCCATCCGAACCCTTGGCGACGCGGTCGAGCGCACGCTCGATCTCGTCGAATCCAAGCAGAAACGGACTGGATAGCGACGGAACTCGTGACATTCTCAAAGTCCTCATCGAAGCGACTTTGACGGGGCCCTTGCGGCACCCCCTCCGTTCGGAGCCGGGCCGGCATCAGGCCGGCCCACGGTCCGAACACGACTGAATATGGGGGGTCTCGGTTACGGGTTCAAGAATGATCCAGGGCTGGGCCAAGGGCTGGGCTATGGACGCGACCTCCGATTACAAATCGTTAAGTATGCTAGGTTGCAGCAGTGCTAGAGCCGGGAGGAAAGCGTGCGCATTGCGGTCATGGGATCGGGTGGGGTCGGAGGCTTTTTCGGTGCCAAGCTGGCGCGCGGCGGAGCCGACGTCAACTTCGTGGCACGCGGTGCTCACCTTGCAGCCATGCGCCAGCACGGGATTGCGATCGAGAGCACGGACGAGTCGTTCAGCTTGCCCAACGTCAAAGTGACGGACGATCCCGCAACGATCGGCCCAGTCGATCTGGTGATGTTCGGGGTCAAGCTTTGGGACACCGAGCAGGCGGCGCGCTCGCTCAAGCCGATCATAGGGCGCGAGACCGCGCTCATTTCCTTTCAGAACGGCGTGCAGAAAGACGACCTGTTGCGCCCGATCGTCGGCGAGAGCGCGATCATGGGCGGAGTCGCCTATGTGGGCACGAACATCAGCCGGCCCGGTGTCATCGCCCAGAAGGGGCCGATGCAGCGCCTTGTGTTCGGCGAGTACGACGGCCGCCGCTCGCGCCGCGCCGAAGAGTTTCTTTCGGCCTGCCAGCGCGGCGGCATCAACGCCGAGATCAGCCCGGACGTGCGCAGCGAGATCTGGCAGAAGTTCATCTTCCTCGCCAGCATGGCGGCGGCGACGGCGTCGACTCGCAAATCGCTCGGCCCGGTGCGCTCGCATCCCCTGACGCGGCAGTTCTTCCTCGATCTGATGCGCGAGGTCGCGGCTGTTGGGCGCGCGCACGGGGTGGCGATCCCGGACAATTTCGCCGAGCAGCGGCTGGCGTTTGCGGATACGCTGCATCCCGACATGTCGGCTTCGATGCATCATGACCTGGAGCAGGGCCGGCCCCTGGAGCTGCAATGGCTTTCCGGCGGCGTGGTCGATCTTGGCGCCAAGGTCGGCGTGCCGACGCCGCTGCATCGCGCGGTGCGCGACGCGCTCATACTGCACGCGGCCGGGCGCCCGGATAGCAAGCCCGCATAGGTCCGCGTGATGATCACCGATGCCACGGTGCCGCAGCTGACCATCCGCGCCGTGCGCTCGATCGGCGTCGAGGTGCCCATGACCTATGCGCTCGGGACGAGCCAGGCGCGGATCACGCGGGCGCCGCTGCTGCTGATCGATCTCGAGACCGAGGAAGGCATCACCGGCCGCTGCCTATCTGTTCTGCTATCTGCGAGCGGCGGCGCCCGCGATAGCGGCGATGCTGGACGAGATCGGCCGCATGGTCACGGGCGACCGGATCGTGCCGGGGCAGCTGTGGGGCAAGCTCGCGCAGCGCTTCATGCTGATCGGCGTGCAGGGCGTCGTGCGCATGGCGATGGCGGGGCTCGACGTTGCGGCATGGGATGCGCTTGCGATCGCTGCAGGCGTCCCGCTGGCAACGTTGCTTGACGCCAATCTCGGCGCCAAACCTCAGCCGGTGCGGGCCTATAACAGCTGCGGGCTCGGGCTGATGACGCCAGATGAGGTCGCCGACGAGGCGGAGAAGCTGCTCGCGCGTGGCTTCCGCGCCGTGAAGCTGCGGCTCGGCTACCCGACGCTCACGGAGGATCTCGCAGCCGTGCACGCTGTTCGCCGTCGGATCGGCGGCGATGTAGCCCTCATGGTGGACTACAATCAGGCGCTCTCCGTCACTGAAGCGCTCGATCGCGGCCGTGCGCTCGAAGCCGAGAGCATCTATTGGATCGAGGAGCCGATCCGGCACGACGACTACGCCGGATGCGCGTCACTCGCACAGGCGCTGACGACGCCGATCCAGATCGGCGAGAACTTCTCGCTGCCGGTCGCGATGGAGACAGCGCTGAAGGCCGGCGCTACCGACTATGTGATGCCCGACCTTGAGCGCATCGGTGGCGTTACCGGCTGGCGGCGCGCTGCCGTGCTCGCGGCCGAGCATGGCATCAAGATGTCGTCGCACCTCTTTCCGGAAGTCAGCGCGCATCTGCTGGCGGCGACGCCGACCAGCCATTTTCTCGAATACATGGATTGGGCTGATGCGCTTGTGCAGGAGCCGCTGCGCATCGTCGATGGCAACGCCATCATTCCAGATCGCCCCGGCAACGGGCTGGTGTGGGACCAGGCAAAGGTCGCGCGCTTCCGGATGTGATCGGACAATAAACAGAGATCCTGGATGCCAGGCATCCAGGACCTCTTTGTGCCGCAGCGGCGCGCGCTATTTGATCAGCTCGCCGATCCGGTCCACCACTGATTTCGGCGTCGCGTAGATCTTCTTGATCAACGCTCCGAGGTGCTCGCCATCCTCCGGCTCGACATCGAGCTTCTGCTTGGTCGCGTCGGCAACGAAGTCTTTGTCCTTCATGGTGGCACTGAAGGCATCGCGCAGCATCTTCAACCGATCAGCCGGCAGGTCCGGCGGCGCCACGAACGGCCGCCCGATGCCTTGCCCGGCATAGAGAAAGTCGAGCGCCTGCTTCTCGTCGGCGTTGCGACCGAGGTCGACGATGAACGGAGCGCCGTGGAGGTCGATCGTCGGCTTGACGCCACCCTAGAACAGCACGTTGACCTTCTTGGTGGCGATCCAATCCGGCCGCTTGCTGATCACGCTGTCGAGGCTTTCGCAGATGCCGTCGACCTCGTTGCGCTCCATGGCCAGAAATACGTCGGTCGACGAGGGAAAGCCCGAGATCAGCTTGAACTTGGTGCCGAAGCATGCCGTTGAGCGCCTTCGGGTAGGAATAGGTGCCGGTGCCAACGCCGGTATTGCCGATGATCAGCTCGCTCTCCTGCAGATCCTTGAAGGTCTTCACCTTCGCGCGGGCCATTGAGATACAAACATTGGTTTCAGTCGTCGGAGTGCCGATCCAGGTGATCTTGAGCGGGTCGAAGCGGGCACCGGGCGCGCCGGTCAGCGGCCCGAGCGGTGCGTCGCGCGCGATGATGGCGAGCACGGTGCCGTCCTTCGGCGCAATGGTGTAGATGTGGTTGGCGGCATTGAAGCTGCCGCCGCCCGGCATGTTCTGCGGCACCACATTGGGATTGCCCGGCAAATGCTTGCCGATATAGCGGGCGACCACCCGGCCCCAGGCGTCATAGCCGCCGCCCGGCCCGAACCCGATGATCATGGTGACGTTCTTGCCGGCGAGACTTGGCCCCTGCGCGGCAGCCGGCACGAGCGCCAGGACACCGAACGCGAGGGCGAGCGATCCCGCCATAGCGATTGGGCTGATCTTTTTGTTAGGCATTGATCTTTATCTCCGTGGTGGGGCGGTCCCATTCGTCGTCTTTTACATACTATTATTATGGGCTATGGCGGGCACCAAGGTGGCGCGGCGCTACGCCACGTGGGCCAGATCTGGCCAGCCAATTTGTTATTCTTTTTGTTCACCTTATCGCCGCTTTAGCGGCGGGACGTCGCCAAGCTTGATCTGTACCGCATTCCGGGCGCCGACAAGCCTCCTATCAACATTGTTTGTTTGCTGCTTTGCGCCGTTCCACGTGCAATTTCGTACCGTCTCGCTCAAGTTGCTTGTAAATCGCCAAAGTCATGGTAGACGACGCGTCCGAATTGGGAGCAAGTCGACATGGCAAAGAAAGTGCGAAGAGTGCGACGCGCGTGGTCAAAAGACGACATCAAGGAGCTCAAGGCGCACTCGCGCGCTAAGACCCCGGTCGTCAAGATTGCGAAAGAGACCAAACGCAGCGCGCTGGCGTTGCGGCAGAAGGCGTGGCAGCTCGGAATAGCCCTCGGACATCGAAGATAACTGATTTAGCAGAGACTTGGACGGGCGACGATCCGTCTTTGGCCGCGTGTTACGACAGGCGGCCGCGTTCTCTTTTGTTTTGTTTTGATACTATAGGTGAAAATTCCCCACGGGCGCGAGCGAACCTTGTGAGAACAAGGCTCGCCCAAAAGTGGGATGCAGGTGGATTCAAGTGAAATAGAGCCCCTATCGGCAAGAGTTTGCCGATCTTCTAGGGTTATTGTGCACGATGGGGATGGCCTATGGGCGAGGCAACGACGCTCGTATCGATTGTTATACTTGTTTTGTTCCTGCTTATCGCTCTATTGGGGAGGCGTCTGATCAGCGTGGAAAAACGGCTGGCGAAGCTTATTCCCATTGACGCAAAGCTCGATCTGCTGCTGAAGGCCGCCCGGCTGGAGTATGATCCTCTTGGCAACTTGCCGGGGGATGTCGTGAAGGCGCTGCAGGCGGGCCAGAAGATTGATGCGATCAAGCGCTATCGTGCGGTGATGACGGTCAGTTTGGCGGAAGCCAAGTCTGTTATCGAGGAGGCGCAGCGCCGAGCGGGTCTCTAAGTCTCGGAGGTCTAACTTTTTGTTCGAGCATGATCTTTTCCGAAGATCGCTTCGCCGGAAGATGTCCAAGGTATCGGATTGCGTCACGCACAGGCCGCATCGCGCGGAGTTTTGAGTCGTATGCCGTATCGCCCTATCGCCTACGTCTTACGCGACCGCGGCGGGTACAATGGAAAGCGATACCGCAGAGAATCGCCGACAAGAAATTTGTGAGGATTGAGGGCCGGTTGCGTGATGCGGCAGCGCGGCTGTCCGCCTGTTACCGCCGCTTCGGTTGCGATCGCACGTTAAGGCCGGCGAGCGGCAAATCAGTTCGGCTTTCTATCGATCAGAGGCGCGGCGCCGGGCGCCGATGACGCGACCAATTGGAAAATTGAAGTGAACCCTGGCCTAAGATGCCTCTAACGGCTCGGTGCCCGCGATCTCTTCGACCAGATCGACGATACGTCGCCTCAGCCTTCGCTCCTTTATCTGCATGAACGCCTTGGTGAGCGAGAGCCCGTCGGTCGTGGCGAGGAATTCGAACACATAGGCGGGTGACGGCGCCTCTCGAGATCCGTCAGGCTGCCCCGCCAGGTGCGGTGCGCCTTCGAAGAAGAACGGCACCGGGATTTGCAGGATGTTGGAGATGTGCTGCAAGCGGCCCGCGCCGATGCGGTTGGCTCCGTTCTCATACTTTTGCACTTGCTGGAACGTGATCCCGAGCCCGTTGCCGAGCTTTTCTTGCGTCATTCCGAGCATTTTCCGGCGCATCCGGACCCGGCTGCCTACGTGCTTGTCGACGGGGTTAGCGATCCGCTTAACCATTGTTTGCTTCACTATTTCTCCGATCGCTCACGCTGGCGGCGAGGTAGAAGCCCCAGATCGCCGAGGCTAACAGATATAAACGTCAGGCGCTGGCGCGACGCCGATGTGGGGGCTTCAGAACCCGATGATGTTGTAGTAGAGCGCCACGAGAACGACGAGTGCCAGAACGGCCGTTAGCAACTTCAGCATCGTCTTGCCGCTTGGGCTGCTCGACGGCAGATTGTCATTGATGGACATTGGGTCCTCGTCTGGTTGGGAGAGGTCACTTTGCGCACGTAGTCCCGCTCAAGCGCGCGCGCAATACGGGCAGGTGTTCTGCGCCCGAGCAGGCTCGCACCCGAGATTGCCGGGAGCCGCTAAACACCCCTATTGAAGCGCGGAAAACAGCGATCGTGTTGCATAACCACTGCCACCACACTGAGGCAGGCCGCAACAGCCAACGAGACGCTGGATTTGCGCTCCAACTCGCTTGCAGGCGGGAGCGCGATCTGTCTCTCAGCCATCGGCGCCTAGGATATCTGGCCGATGATCGCAAAGCATGCGCCACATCCGCATGAATGTCCAGGGGCGGCGGACGCGGGCAATGCAGGAGAGTGGTGATACGATTTGAGCGCTGCGACGGCGTACCTAACAGGATCGTTCCTAACAGGATATTGTCCCGCTCACCGCCTTGAGACTCGGCATGGCAGCACAACCTGTTTCGCCTCGGCTAGCGATTTGTGCTCTGGGCCTCTCACACATGAATGCCGGGCTGGGGAACGGCTGCGTTCCCCTTGCGAGAGCTGGCTCACGCCAACTTGCATTGGGGCTGTGTTGCCCCTAACTGGGGTTCCTTGAAGGAGAAACAATGGCTAGTGCAAAGGACTATCAAGCGAAAGCCGAAGCACAATTCCACAAGACCATAAAGAAGGCGCACGACGCCAAACAGAACCTCTCTCCATACGAGCTTGCCGCCCGGGCTACCGACGAAAAGACAGTGAAATTGAGAGCGCTACGCTTAGCCAAGGAGGCTGTGGAGGCGATCGCGGCGGCCGAGACCAAGGCCGCGAAGACCAAGCCCGCCGTCAGGGACAAAACGATCTCCAAAAAAGAGGCGAGCAGGGAGAGTTAACTCTGTTTTGTTGCAATAGTTTGTTGCAACAGGGCGTTCTCCTAAGCCGAACCATGCGGGCATGGTCGGGCGTTATACGCCGTTAGTGCCAACTCAGCGTCCATTCTTCGGTGCTGGACTTTCGTGCGCCCATGGCAACAAGCAGGCGCTCTGTCGTCGGTCGATCAGCACCGATTCCCTTCTCAAGGTGACGGATTCCTCCCACCCGCGTAAGCATTCTGCGCAGCTTTCGCTTTTGACGCCATTCGGAGATCGTCGTCCAAATCATTCGCGTGATGTTGGCGAGAAGGTGCATCTAACTCAATCCCGTGTGTTTTGAATGCGCATCACAAACTGACAGATACCACGCTCGCAGATGCGCACTCGAGATCGCGAGGTGGCTCACCCAAACATCTTGCGGCGATTGCGGAGAGAAGGCGGTTATTCCAGAGGCAGCCGATTGTGAGAAGGCGAGACCTGCTAGAACCAAGTTCTCCACTCAAGAGCAGGAACTTTCATCTGACGTGCTAAGTCTTTTGCATCCGAAAGGTTCCATTACAAGAAAGCAACCATGCAGGGGATCGGTAGCGACAATTGCGATTGCGGAGGGCATTGTATGATTGCCTTCGCCCGCTCAATCGCCAATTGAGACTGGCCGATCAATAACGGTGGAGTTTTTGGTCAGGCGCTTGCGTCGGGCGCGTGCAATGGCTGGAAGGATTCGGTTTGGTCGGCCGCCAAGGCTTGCCCGTAGACACTCCTGAAAAATGCCCTCAGATAAATCGCTTGGATATGAGGCTAGTTTGGTGGAGCCAAGGGGAGTCGAACCCCTGACCTCTTGAATGCCATTCAAGCGCTCTCCCAACTGAGCTATGGCCCCATCACGTGACGCGGATGTCGGGAACCTCCGCGTTTCAGCATCATACACATCAGGCCGTCAGGCTATCTGCCTGGGCGTCCCGTCTCAAGGCTCTTCGTCGTCCTCACGCTCGCCGATGATATCGGTGACGTCGTCGTCGGTCTCTTCCTGCTCCTCGATGAGGGCGGCGTCGTCGAGGCTCTCATCGATCTCGATGTCGTCCTCGGCTCCTTCGGTCGCCTCCGCGCCCTTCTTGCCCTGCGCCTCGGCGTCAGCATCCTCGAGCGACACGAACTCAGCGTCCTGGGTCTCCGGCACCACGGCCTCTTCCTGACGGCGCCGCCACCGGGCGGCGCCGGTTCCGGACGCGACCGGGCCGTCAGTGCCGCCACCGCCATGGTGGTATGGCATTTCGGGCAGACGATCGGGTCTTTGCTCAGGTCGTAGAACTTCGCACCGCAACTGCCGCAGAGGCGCTTGGTGCCGAGCTCGGGTTTCGCCACGGTCCGGTTTCCTTGGGTCGAAGCCTGAAATTTGAGGTGCTTCACTTGGCGAGTCGCGCCCGCCCTGTCAATAGCGAGATCCTTGGGAAAGTTGTGGGGATTCGGGGTTTGTGACCCGCGTGGCGGGAGCCGGATGACGCTTCCGGCCGGCCATGCTAGGGACCTCGAATCCCAAAGGATTGCCCGCCGTGTCGCATGCAAAGCCAGCTCCGCTCACCGCCCGCCGCTCGGGCGCGCTCAAGGGGCGCGTGCGCGTACCCGGCGACAAGTCGATTTCGAACCGTGCTCTCATCTTCGGCGCGCTGGCGGTCGGCGAAACGCGGATTTCGGGCCTGCTCGAAGGCGAGGACGTGCTCAACACCGGCAAGGCCATGGCGGCGCTTGGGGGCGAGCGTCGAGCGCACTGGGTGGTGGCGAGTGGCGGGTCCACGGGGTCGGGGTCGGCGGCTTTCGCGAGCCCGCCGGTGTGCTCGATTTCGGCAATTCCGCCACCGGCTGCCGGCTCGTGATGGGCGCGGTGGCCGGCTGCCCGATCACCGCCACCTTCGACGGCGATGCCTCGCTGCGCAAGCGGCCGATGAGAGCGCATCATCGACCCGGTCATTGAGATCGGCGCGCGGGTCCTGCGCGAGGAAGCGGGCGGGCGGCTGCCGGTCACCCTGCAGGGCGCCCGCGACCCGATCCCGATCGTCTACCGCACGCCAGTTGCCTCCGCGCAGATCAAGTCGGCGGTGCTGCTGGCAGGCCTCGCGGCGCCGGGCGCGACCACCGTGATCGAAAGCGAGGCGAGCCGCGACCACACCGAGCGGCTGCTCCTTCATTTCGGTGCCGAGGTCACGATCGCGCCCGAGGGCGCGCATGGCCGCCGGATCACGCTCACCGGCCAGCCCGAGCTCGTCCCGGCCCCGGTGGTGGTGCCGGCCGATCCGTCCTCGGCGGCGTTCCCGATGGTGGCGGCGCTGATCGTGCCGGGCTCCGAGGTGACGCTCACCGACGTCATGACCAACCCGCTGCGGACGGGCCTGATCACGACGCTGCGCGAGATGGGCGCCGATATCGAGACAGCTCAACGTTCGCGGCGACGTCGGCGAGGAGCTCGCCGATTTCCGCGTGCGGGCTTGTGCGCTCAAGGGCGTCGACGTTCCGCCCGAGCGCGCGCCCTCGATGATCGACGAATATCCGATCCTGGCGGTGGCGGCCGCCTTCGCGGAGGGCACGACCCGCATGCGCGGCCTCAAGGAGCTGCGCGTGAAGGAATCCGACCGGCTGGCCGCGGTCGCCGACGGCCTGCGGGCGAACGGCGTCGTGGTCGAGATCGAGGGCGACGACCTGATCGTGCATGGCAAGGGCCGCGCACCGGGCGGCGGTCAGGTTGTGACCCACATGGATCACCGCATCGCCATGGCGTTCCTGGTGATGGGGCTCGCGAGCGACAAGCCGGTCGGCGTTGACGACACTTCGTTCATCGCCACGAGCTTCCCGAGTTTCGTGCCGATGATGCGGGGGCTGGGCGGAGAGCTAAGCTGAGACTGAGGCGCGATTTGTGCTAAGCCAATCCTGGCGACCACAGGTGCTCCCGATGCGCCCCACTACACTTGCAGAGACCTATGAGCGGATCATCGTTGGCACGGACTGCGATGTGGGGCTGGCCGAATTTCTCGATACTTTTTATATCACGCCCACGGCCGAGGGGCGCCTAGAAACCTTGCGTGGCGAGCCGCGCTTGACTGGTGATGAGCGCCTCGACGCCCTCGCGGGCGCAGTGGCGGAATATCTGGCGCGGCAGTATGAGCGGCCAAATGTTCCTTCTTGTTGGGCTTTCGAGCCCTCACGTTATCTTGAGCACGTGTGGCATACGTGCTCCATCAATAGCCCGGGAATGCGCGGATACCTCACCTATTCGAGCCCAGCGGAATTTGCCTCCCGCAACATTTTTACTGAAGAGCGCCCGCTCCACCGTGCGCGCAGCAGCCCCAAGCAGTCATGATCATCGCCATCGACGGACCGGCGGCTTCCGGCAAGGGCACGCTCGGCAAGCGGCTCGCCGCCCATTACGGGCTTCGCCACCTCGACACCGGGCTGATCTACCGGGCAGTCACCAAGGCGCTCGCTCGACGCCGGCGACCGGCTCGACGATGTGCGATCGGGCGGTTGCCGCTGCGAACGCCCTCGATCCGGGCGGGTTCGACGAAAAGGCGCTCAAGAGCCACGCGATCGGTGAGGCCGCCTCGATCGTGTCGGCGCTGCCCGAGGTGCGGGCGGCGCTCCTGGCCTTCCAGCGTGACTTTGGGCGGGCGCCCCCGGGCGCCGTGCTCGACGGGCGCGACATCGGTACGGTGATCTTTCCCGACGCTGACGTGAAGATCTACGTCGATGCAACCCCCGAGGTACGGGCCCGCCGGCGGGCGGCCGAGATCGCCTCGACGGGTGGCGCGGTCAGCGAGGCCGAGGTGCTGGCCGACATCCGGCGCCGCGACGAGCGCGATACCCGGCGGGCGGCCGCCCCCCTCAGGCCCGCCCCGGATGCGCACTTGCTCGATACCACGCATTTGGATATAGACGCTGCATTCCGGGCCGCCATCGACATTGTCGAAGCCGTCCGAGCAGGCCGAAAGCGCGGCTGACCGCGCTTTCGTCGTGGAGGACCTAGCCTGCTCCGCTCGCTTCCTGGTGGTGCGCTTCCGGACCTGAATCATCGCTTCGATCGCTTGGTCGCCGCGCTCGGCTGCCGTTGCGCAGGTGGACGTCTACGCAAGTGGACGTGGCCAGCTTCTACACGGCGTGCGTTGCGGCCGGGCAGGAACCGCTACATGAACCGCTAACGGGAGAATCCATGGCTACCGCCGCCAGTGTTGCTACATCATCGCGTGAGGATTTCGCCGCGCTGCTCGAAGAGTTGTTCACCCAAGGCAGCCTGCAGGAAGGGTCCGTCGTCAAGGGAAAGGTCGTCGGGATCGAGAAGGATCTCGCCGTCATCGACGTCGGCGCCAAGACCGAGGGCCGCGTGCCGATGCGGGAGTTCACCGGGCCGGGCCGCCAGAACGATCTCAAGGTCGGCGACACGGTGGAGGTCTATCTCGAGCGGGTCGAGAACGCGCTCGGCGAGGCGGTGCTCTCGCGCGACAAGGCGCGCCGCGAGGAGAGCTGGGGCAAGCTCGAGAAGGCCTTCAACAATAACGAGAAGGTGCAGGGCGTCATCTTCAATCAGGTCAAGGGCGGCTTCACCGTCGATCTCGACGGTGCGGTGGCGTTCCTGCCGCGCTCGCAGGTCGACATCCGGCCGATCCGCGACGTGTCGCCGCTGATGAACCAGCCGCAGCCGTTCCAAATTCTGAAGATGGATCGTCGGCGCGGCAACATCGTGGTGTCGCGCCGCACCGTGCTCGAAGAGACCCGTGCCGAGCAGCGCCAGGAGCTGGTGCAGAACCTCGAAGAGGGCCAGGTCATCGACGGCGTGGTCAAGAACATCACCGACTACGGTGCGTTCGTGGATCTGGGCGGCATCGACGGCCTCCTGCACGTCACCGACATCGCCTGGCGGCGCGTCAATCATCCGACCGAGGTGCTCAATATCGGCCAGCAGGTGAAGGTCAAGATCATCAAGATCAATCACGAGACCCACCGCATCTCGCTCGGCATGAAGCAGCTGCAGGACGATCCCTGGCAGGGCATCGAGGCGAAATATCCGATCGGTACGCGCTACAAGGGCCGCGTCACCAACATCACCGACTACGGCGCGTTCGTGGAGCTCGAGCCGGGTATCGAAGGGCTCATCCACGTTTCCGAGATGTCGTGGACCAAGAAGAACGTGCACCCCGGCAAGATCGTGTCGACCTCGCAGGAAGTGGACGTGCAGATCCTCGAGGTCGATCCGGTCAAGCGCCGCATCTCGCTCGGCCTCAAGCAGACCATGCGCAATCCGTGGGAGGTGTTCGTCGAGAAGTATCCCTCCGGCTCGACGATCGAAGGCGAGGTCAAGAACAAGACCGAGTTCGGCCTATTCCTCGGCCTCGACGGCGATGTCGACGGCATGGTGCATCTCTCCGACCTCGACTGGAAACGTCCGGGCGAGCAGGTGATCGAGGAATACAAGAAGGGCGACAAGGTTCGCGCCAAGGTGCTCGACGTCGACGTCGAGAAGGAGCGCATCTCGCTCGGCATCAAGCAGCTCGAAGGCGATCCGATGGACACCGCGGGCGACATCAAGAAGGGCTCGGTCGTCACCTGCGAGATCATCGAGGTCAAGGAAGCCGGCATCGATGTGAAGATCGTCGGCACCGACCTCACCACCTTCATCAAGCGCGCGGAGCTGGCGCGCGATCGCGGCGAGCAGCGGCCGGAGCGCTTTGCCGTCGGCGAGAAGGTCGATGCGCGGATCATCCAGTTCGACCGCCGCACCCACAAGGTGCAGGTGTCGATCAAGGCGCTTGAGGTTGCGGAGGAGAAGGAGGCGATCGCCCAGTACGGCTCCTCCGATTCAGGCGCGACGCTCGGCGACATCCTCGGCACCGCGCTTAAGCGGGCGAGTGAGAAGCCGAACGAGAAGTAAACGGCTCGATCGCGTAGAGGGTGGCGCGGAATCACAACCGCGCCACTTCCTGACGCCGTGCCACATTTGAGGCATTGCCACAAATGCGACTGGTTCATCGGCGCCATTGCTCGTTCTGATTGATATCATCGGCGGACTTGAGTTCCGTCCCGGCTTTGCGAGGGAGACAAACGATGTCGCTCGACGCTGATTTCATTGTCGATCGCCGCCGGATGCGGCGGAAGCTGACGTTCTGGCGGGTGTTCGCGGTGCTGTTCGCGATCTGCGCTGTCATAGCGGCTGGCATGGCGGTGCGGGCGCAGGGCCCGGGCGTGCTGGCCGGGGCCACCGGGGCCTCGATCGCGCGCATCACCATCACGGGCCTGATCCGGACCGATCGTGAGCGGGTCGAGGCGCTGGAGCGGCTGGCGAAGTCGCCCGCGAAGGCGGTGATCGTTCACATCAACAGCCCGGGCGGAACCACGTCAGGGTCCGAGGAGCTGCACGACTCGCTCATGCGGCTCAAGGACGAGAAGCCGACCGTGGTCGTAGTCGACGGCCTGGCGGCGTCGGGCGGCTACATCGCGGCGCTCGGTTCCGATCACATCGTGGCCGGCGAGACCTCGCTTGTCGGCTCGATCGGCGTCATCTTCCAGTTCCCCAACTTCGGCGAGGCGCTGAAGACGCTGGGCATCAGGATGGAGGAGATCAAGTCCTCCCCGCTCAAGGCCGCGCCGAACGGCTTCGAGCCAACGAGCCCCGAGGCCCGCGCCGCCATCGAGGCGATCGTGGCGGACTCCTACGCCTGGTTTCGCAACCTGGTGAAAACTCGCCGCGGACTCGACGATGCGGCGCTTGATCGGGTCGCGGATGGGCGTGTGTTCACCGGCCGCCAGGGCGTCGGATTGAAGCTCGTCGATGAGCTCGGCGACGAACGGGCCGCCGTGGCGTGGCTTGCCAAGGAAAAGAACATCGACCCCAAGACGCCGGTGCGTGATTATAGGCTGCGCGACCGGTTCAGCGATCTGCCGTTCCTGCACACCACCGCGGTCGTGACGCTCGAGGCACTCGGGCTCGGATCCTTTGCGCGCCGCATCGAGGAGTCAGGCGCCCTGCAGGCGATCGAGCGACTAAATCTTGACGGTCTCTTGGCGCTTTGGCACCCTCAAGCCGCGAACTGATCTATCGTCTTTGCTTCCGGTGCTCGTGTTGAGCGTTTCAGGTCCGGCCGTTTGCTGCCGCTGAGGCAGCGAATGGTGACGGCTGAGGCATCAGCTTTGCGGCGGGAGCCGGCAAGACGCGACGCAGGGGATGGCGGCACGATGATCAAATCCGAGCTGGTGCAACGCATTGCTTCACAGAACCCGCACCTTTATCAGCGTGACGTGGAGAACATCGTCAACGCTATACTCGGTGAGATCGTGGCCGCCATGGCGCGCGGCGACCGGGTCGAGCTGCGCGGCTTCGGCGCCTTCTCGGTGAAGAATCGCCCCGCCCGCATGGGTCGCAACCCGCGAACCGGCGCACATGTCTCGGTCGAGAAGAAATCGGTGCCGTTCTTCAAGACCGGCAAGGAAATGCGCGAGCGTCTGAACCGCCCCGCCGAGGCGCCGCCGCAACAGGGGTAGTGCCGCGCTGTTTGCGTCGAAGCTAGCGCCAGTGTCCGCGCGGCTGTGACGAGGAGCGAGGTCGCATGATCCAGAAGCTTATCTCGGCGCTGATTCTGGTCCCGCTCGCGATCCTGTTCGTGGTGTTCGCGGTCGCGAACCGGCAGACCGTCGTGGTCTCCTTCGACCCGTTCGACCAGGCGCAACCGATGCTGGCAGTGGGGATGCCCCTGTTTGCATTGATCCTGCTTCTGGTCGTCGGCGGAGTCATCATCGGGGGTGTCGCGGCCTGGCTCGGGCAGGGCAAGTGGCGCTGGCGAGCCCGCCACTTCGAGTCCGAGGTGCACACGCTGCGGGGCGAGCTGGACGCGCTCCGGCGCCACGGCGCCCCGATCGAGCGGCGCTCAGCCATCGACGCACCGCGGCTGACCATCCCGCCCCCTGCCGCCTGACCCCATCGGTCAAGGATCGGCCAAGGACAAGACAAATATCGATGGGCGTTGTAGAACCGCGTCTCGTCGAGACGAGGACTTGATGCCGTTGTTGATCAAGATTTGCGGCCTGAGCACTCCCGAGGCGCTGGATGCAGCGCTCGAGGCGGGAGCGGATGCGGTCGGTTTCGTGTTCTTTCCGCCGTCGCCGCGTCACCTCGGCTTCGAGGCGGCCCGCGCGCTCGCGCCGCGCGTGCGTGACCGCGCCCTCAAGGTTGCACTCGCCGTCGACGCGGCCGACGACTGGCTGGCTGCCGTGATCGAGGCCCTGCGGCCTGACATGCTGCAGCTGCACGGCAAGGAGACGCGTGATCGCGTCGTGACGGTGCGCACCCGCTTCGGGTTGCCGGTGATCAAGGCGCTGCCGATCGCGGAGCGCGCCGATCTGGCGCCAATCAGACAATATGCGAGCGTCGCGGATCGCCTGCTGTTCGACGCCCGCGCGCCGCGCACGGCCACGCGGCCGGGCGGTCTCGGCAAGAGCTTTGACTGGCGGCTTCTTGAGGGCGTTGATCCGAGCGTTCCGTTCCTGCTCTCCGGCGGCCTCGATGCCAGCAACGTCGCCGAGGCGCTGCGGATCACGTCGGCGCCTGGGGTCGATGTCTCCTCGGGGGTCGAACGGGCACCGGGCGAGAAGGATCCCGACAAGATCCGCGCCTTTGTCCGTGCCGCCCGCAACGCCGCCAAGGCGAGCGAGCGTCGCGTCGCGAGCGGCTCATGACCGTCCAGAGTAAGCCCAATTCGTTCCGGACCGGTCCCGACGAACGCGGACATTTCGGCAACTATGGCGGTCGCTTCGTCGCCGAGACGCTGATGCCGATCATCCTCGAGCTGGAAGCAGCCTATGCGGCGGCGAAGCAGGACCCGGCATTCAAGAAGGAGATGGACGGCTATCTCGCCGACTATGTCGGCCGCCCGTCGCCGCTCTATTTCGCCGAGCGGCTGACAGCGCATTTCGGCGGCGCCAAGGTCTATCTCAAGCGCGAGGATCTCAATCACACTGGCGCCCATAAGGTGAACAATGTGCTTGGCCAGATCATGCTGGCACGCCGGATGGGCAAGCCGCGTGTGATCGCCGAGACCGGCGCCGGCATGCATGGCGTCGCGACCGCGACCCTGTGCGCCAAGTTCGGGCTCGAATGCATCGTCTACATGGGCTCGGTCGATGTTGCGCGCCAGCAGCCGAACGTGCTGCGCATGAAGGCCCTGGGCGCGACTGTGCGGCCGGTCGATTCGGGCTCGAAGACGCTCAAGGATGCAATGAACGAGGCGCTGCGCGACTGGGTCAGCAACGTCGCCAACACGTTTTATTGCATCGGCACGGTCGCGGGCCCGCATCCCTATCCGATGATGGTGCGTGACTTCCAGTCGGTGATCGGCGACGAGGTGCGCGTCCAGATGCAGAAGGCCGAAGGGCGGCTGCCGGATTCGCTCATCGCCTGCATCGGTGGCGGCTCGAACGCGATGGGGCTGTTCTTCCCGTTTCTCGATGACACCGAGATCGAGATCTACGGCGTCGAGGCGGCCGGTCACGGCCTCAAGTCGGGCCAGCACGCGGCCTCGCTCGCGGGCGGCAAGCCCGGCGTGCTGCACGGCAATCGTACCTATTTGTTGATGGATGCCGACGGTCAGATCAATGAAGCGCATTCGATCTCGGCCGGCCTCGACTATCCGGGCATTGGTCCCGAGCACGCCTGGCTGCATGATGTCGGCCGCGTCAAATATCTGTCGGCGACCGACAAGGAGGCGCTGGCGGCATTCCAGCTCTGCTCGCGGCTTGAAGGCATCATTCCGGCGCTTGAGCCCGCGCACGCGCTTGCGCGCGTGGCCGATCTCGCGCCGAAAATGCCGAAGGATCACCTCATGGTGGTCAACCTGTCGGGCCGTGGTGACAAGGATCTCGCCAGCGTTGCCGAGTATCTGGAGCGGCACGGCGGATGACTGTGCCTTGTGCTTGGAGCGTGCGTGTTCGATCGGCAGAAAATCACGGGCTGGATTCTGGTCGTCGTCTCGACGGCCTTCATCCTGTATTTCCTCAAGGTGCGCCTGCTCGGCACGGGGCCGGTGCTCGAAAGGAAGGAATGGTTTCAGCTCATCGTCTCGATCGTTGTGCTGATGATCGGCACCATGAATGTTCGCCTCGCTGCCAGGCGTGCGGAGCGGCGCAACAACTCGTCGAAGTGATGATGAGGTCGACGACGCAAGTCATGAAGAAGTATCTCGGCCATATCAATCCGGCCGTGGTGTGCTGTGTAATCGCGGTAATGTTTTCTTTCGCATACGGCATTTGGGGTTATCTGGACTTTTTCATGCCTGGAGACTTCGGATGTTCAGGTGATCCGGCTTGCATCGCGGAGATCACGGCAGAACGCCAGATGGATTTCGTTGTGGTGAATATTGGAATGCTGTTCGCTTTCCTCTTAACCTTTGGAGGACTCCTGGTTTCTCTGGGTGTTTTCGTCGCAATCCTCGATCGTTGGAGTTGGCACACATGAGTGCCGGGACGCGTATCGATGCCCGCTTTGCCGAACTGAAGGCGCAGGGCCGTGCCGCGCTGGTGACCTTCCTCACCGCTGGCGATCCCGACGGCGAGACGTCGCTCGCTCTCATCAAAGCGCTGCCGAAAGCGGGCGCCGACGTGATCGAGCTTGGCATGCCGTTCACCGATCCGATGGCGGATGGTCCGGCGATCCAGGCGTCGTCGCAACGCGCGCTCAAGGCCGGGCAGACGATGAAGAAGACGCTCACGATGGTGCGCGCGTTCCGCAAGACGGATGACGCGACGCCGATCGTGCTGATGGGCTACTACAATCCGATCTACGTGTTTGGCGTGGAGCGCTTCCTCACCGACGCGAAGGCTGCGGGCGTCGACGGGCTGATCGTGGTCGATCTGCCACCCGAGGAGGACGCGGAGCTCTGCCTGCCGGCGCTCAAGGCCGGCCTCAGCTTCATCCGGCTTGCGACTCCGACCACCGATGATAACCGCCTGCCGGCTGTGCTCGCGAACACGTCAGGCTTTGTCTATTACGTGTCGATCACCGGCGTGACCGGCACCGCGGTGCCAGATGCCACCAAGGTCAGGGGTGCAGTCGAGCGCATCAAGCGCCACACGGTGTTGCCGGTCGCGGTCGGCTTCGGCGTGCGCACCGCTGCGCATGCGCGCGCCATTGCCAAGGGCGCCGACGGCGTCGTGGTCGGCTCGGCCCTGGTCGACGCGCTCAAGGCAAGCCTCGACAAGAACGGCAAGGCCACCCGCAAGAGCGTGAAGGCGGTGACCGATCTGGTGACCGCGCTCGCCGACGGGGTGCGCGGCGCCCATCGGGCGTCGGCTTAGGCGCGTTTTCCTGACCGATTCTTGCCCGAAGTTTTCCACCGGCCCAAGGAAGTAACCACGAGAGCAACCAAGGGAGGGTGTTTTTGCGTCCGACCATTGTTACATTATGATGACACGGACAATCACGGAACCCCGATGAACTGGATATCCAACGTCGTCCGGCCAAAGATTTGCAGCTTCCTCAATCGCCGCGATACGCCGGAGAACCTCTGGATCAAGTGCCCGGAAACCGGGCAGCTGGTGTTCTACAAGGACGTTGAGGCTAATTCGTTCGTCATTCCGGGCTCCGAGTACCACATGCGCATGGGCGCCACCGCGCGCATGAAGTCGATGTTCGACAACGAGACCTGGTTTGATATTGCAGTGCCGGCGGTGCCGATCGATCCGCTGAAGTTCCGCGACGAGCGCCGCTACTCCGATCGGCTGCGCGATGCCCGCAACAAGACCGGCACCACTGATGCGGTGAAGCTCGGCTACGGCAAGCTCGACGGGCTGCCGGTCGTGATCGCGGTGCAGGATTTCGATTTCATGGGCGGCTCGCTCGGCATGGCGGCGGGCGAAGCGGTGATCAAGGGTCTCGAAACAGCCGTCGCCAAGAGCACGCCCTTCATCATCTTCGCGGCGTCGGGCGGTGCGCGCATGCAGGAGGGTATCTTGTCACTCATGCAGCTACCGCGCACGACGGTTGCGGTGCAGATGCTGCGTGAGGCCGGCAAGCCCTATATCGTGGTGCTGACCAATCCAACCACCGGCGGCGTGACAGCGTCCTACGCCATGCTGGGCGATGTGCAGATCGCGGAGCCGGGCGCGCTGGTCGGCTTTGCGGGTCCACGCGTGATCGAGCAGACGATTCGTGAGAAGCTGCCGGAAGGTTTCCAGCGTGCCGAATATCTGCGCGAGCACGGCATGGTGGACATGGTCGTGCATCGCCGCGAATTGCGTGCGACGCTCTCCAATCTGTGCCGGCTGTTGACCAGGGCGCCTGCCGTGATGGCTGCATCCGTGCCCGAGCCATCGGCAGTCGAGAACCTGCCGGTGCCGGTTAACATGTAGCGCGCGTCCTGGTAGCGCGCCCTCGTAGCGCGTCCTGGCAACGTCTGTCGCGGTCCGCCGCATCCGACCGTCTTAAGCAAGCGACCGTCATCGGCGCGCCCGAGTTTTTCGAGTAGTCTAGCGCGTCATGAGTTCGGTTGATTCCATTGTGGCGCGGCTGCTGACGCTTCATCCGAAGCGGATCGACTTGTCGCTCGAGCGGATGTGGCGCGTGCTCGGCGCGCTCGGCCATCCGGAGCGGCGGTTGCCGCCCGTCATCCATGTCGCGGGCACGAATGGCAAGGGCTCGACCGTCGCCTTCATGCGATCAATGCTCGAAGCGGCTGGCCGCCGTGTGCATGTCTATACCTCTCCTCATCTGGTGCGTTTCAACGAGCGCTTCCGACTCGGGAACGCTGACGGCGGCGAGCTCGTCACTGATGAGGCGCTCGCAGACGCACTCTCGCAATGCGAGGTCGCCAATGGCTCGGCGCCGATCACCGTGTTCGAGATCGAGACCGCGGCGGCGTTTGTGTTGTTCGCGCGCCATCCTGCCGATGTGCTGCTGCTTGAGGTCGGGCTCGGCGGCAGGCTTGATGCCACCAATGTGGTGGAGCGGCCGCTTGTCACCGTGATCACGCCGGTCTCGCTCGACCATGCCGAGTTCCTGGGCGACAGCGTGGCGCTGGTCGCCGCCGAGAAGGCGGGCATCATCAAACGCGGCGTGCCGCTGATCGTGGCCACGCAGGCGCGCGAGGCGCTCAAGGTGATCGAGCGCCAAGCCGCGCGCCTGCAAGCGCCGATCAAGATCGCTGGAGAGAATTGGACCGCGACCGAGGAGCGCGGACGGCTCGTCTATCAGGACGAGGCCGGCCTGCTCGATCTTCCGGCGCCCAAGCTCTACGGCCGCCACCAGTTCGAGAACGCAGGGGCCGCCATCGCGGCGCTCCGAGCCGCGGATGGTTTGCAGCTGCCGCGCTCCGCATTCGAGATTGGTATCGCCAAGGCGGACTGGCCTGCGCGCATGCAGCGCTTGTCGCAAGGCACGTTGCTGCCGCTGCTGCCGGCCGGCAGCGAGCTGTGGCTCGACGGCGGCCACAACGCGGACGGCGGGCGCGCCATCGCCAACGCGCTGGCGGATCTCGAGGAGCGTGTCTCGCGGCCTCTGGTGCTCGTGGTGGGGATGCTCGCCACGAAAGACTGCTCGGCCTTTCTGAAAAACTTTGCCGGCCTCGCGCGCCGCATCATCGCGGTGCCGATTCCGCGGCAGGAGAAATCGCTGCCGGCTGAGGCGGTCGCGGCTGCCGCACGCGCCATCGCGATCCCGGCGCAGGAGGCAGCCGATGTTGCGGCTGCGCTTTCGGCTATCCGTCAGCTCGAACTCGACGAGCCGCCGCGCGTGTTGATCACCGGCTCGCTCTATCTCGCCGGCGAAGTGCTGGCCGTGAACGGCACGCCGCCGACCTGAGCACCACAAACAAAACGGCCGACCTTTCGGCCGGCCGTTTTCAAGTGACTGGTGGTGCGCGGTTTAGACCGACGCAGTGATCCACTGCTCGAGCTTCTGCTTGGGCGCCGCGCCGATCTGGCGGGAGGCCATCTGTCCGTTCTTGAAGATCATCAGCGTCGGGATCGACTGGATCCCGTATTTGGTCGCGGTCGCCGGGCTCTCGTCGACATTGAGCTTGACGATCTTGACCTTGTCGCCGAGCGAGCCGGCGATCTCCTCGAGCGCGGGAGCGATCATGCGGCAGGGGCCGCACCACTCGGCCCAGAAATCAACCACCACAGGGCCCGAGGCCTTCAACACCTCGGACTCAAACGTCGTATCCGACACCTTGCCGACCGCCATGGGGCACCTCGTTGTTGTCGCGGCACGGCGCCGCAGATCGACGCCGAACGTAGGAATGCCCCCGGCGCCCGTCAAGGCAGCCTTACGGCGAGGTCAGAGCAGCCATCTCGGCATCCATGAGGTCGGCCGAAACCTCCATCAAATCAGGGGTATCGGTCCAGACCAGAGCGGCCCGGATTGGCTGGCGCGGAAACAGCTCGGCGAGCACGGCGCGGTAGAGCGCCATTTGGCGAATGTAGGCGGGCGGTACCTCCGCGATTCGCCGGGGCGCCGGGTGGTTGGTCTTGTAGTCGGCGATCAGGATGGCCTCCTCGGTGACCACCAGCCGGTCGACCTGGCCGGACACCGCAATGGTGCCGCCCGGCCGCGCGATGCGCCCGACGATCGGAACCTCGGCCCGGCTTCCGGGCCGGAACAGGTCGGCAAAGCGCCCGTCGGCGAGCACCTGCTGCACCTTGGTGATGATGTCTTCGCGATCGCCATCGTTGAGCTCGCGGGCTCCCAGCAGATAGCGGCGCGCCGCCTCGGTGCGCGCGTCGGGTGCGATCCCGGGCAGCGCCTGCAGCAGGCGATGAGTGTGCGTGCCGCGCGCCAGCGCCTTGCTGCGCTCAACGCCTCGGCCGAAGGTGCGCACAACGGCGGCCTGATCGTGGGCGCGTTGATGGCGACAGCGGCGTGAGCGCCGCCGGCTCGACCGGGGCGTTGTCGCTGAGCCATGGCGGCAAGACCTCCACGTCGTCTTCGGAGGGCATTGCTGTTGCCGCCGCGGCTGCTGACGACGCCTTGCGATAGCGCCACAGCTCGCCATCGCCGTCGTCGGCCGGGTCGCGCACGGCGACCTCCTTGAGCGCATCGAGCACGAGATCGTACCAGCAGCCCTCCGGGCGCTTGCGCTCGCCGTCATAGCCGCAGACGACAAGCCGCTCGATCGCACGCGTCAAGGCGACGTAGAGCAAGCGCCGATACTCGTTCTCGGATTCGGCGCGCGTGCGCTCGCGCGCGGCGGCGACCGGATCGGTGTCGGTCGCCTTGGCGGCGGCCCACACCAGCCGGTCGGGCGTGCCCGGCATTTCCAGCAGCCGCGGCTGACGATGCGGCGGTCCGGCCGGAGGAGTCGTGCTGTCGGCAAGGACCACGATCGGCGCTTCGAGGCCCTTGGCGCCATGCACAGTCATCACCCGTACCTCGTTGCGCGCGATCTCCATGTCGCGCTTTACATCGGTCTGCGCGGTGCGCAGCCAGGCGACGAAGCCCTGCAGCGAGGGCGCCTCACGCCGCTCATACTCGAGCGCGAGGTTGAGGAATTCGTCGATGGCGTCGTTGGCCTCCGGGCCGAGCCGCGTCAGGAATTTGCGGCGGCCGTTTTCCGGGCCGAGCACGCGCGCGAAGAAGCTGAACGGTGTTTCGCGCCGCGCCCATTCCGCGTAGCGGTCGAGCCGCTCGGCGGCTTCGACGAAGCGCGGCTCGCTCCTGCGGCGCAGTGCCTCGCGCAGCGAGCCTTCGCGCTTCCAGGCGATCGCGAACAGGTCGTCGTCGTCGAGGCCGAACAGCGGGCTCTTGAGCGCGGTCGCGAGCGCAAGATCGTCGTCTGCAAGCAGCAGCGCATCGGCGAGCACCATCAGGTCCATGACGGCGATGTGCTCGGTCAGCACTAGTCGGTCGGCGCCGGCGACCTCGACGCCTTCGTCTTTGAGCGAGCGGATGATGGCTTCGAACAGCGGCCCGCGCTGGCGCACCAGCACCAGGATGTCGCCCGGCCGTGCGCCCTTTTGGATCCAGAGCCGAATGTTGCGCGCGATCTTCTGCGCCAGCCGAGTCTGCGGGCTTGTCTCGGTCACGTCGTCGAATGGCGCATCCCAGGCCTCGATCTCGCGCTTGGCGTCGGGCTTGACGGCGTCCCAGATCTCCACGGTGCCCGGCGCCGCATCGGGCAGCGCTTCGTGCACGGTCTTCACGTCGTCCGCCGAAAGCCCCTTATGCGCCTGCGGCCGCGCGAACACGGTGTCGACCGCCTCGAGCAGAGTTCGCGCCGGAGCGGAACGAGTGGCGGAACGGAATGTATTGCAGCTCCTGCTCGATGCCGCGGCAGAGCCGCTCGAAGGTGCGCCGCATGCGCGTCGAACTCGCGCGGCGCCGCGCCCTGGAACGAGAAGATCGACTGCTTCTCGTCGCCGACCGCGAACACCGTGCGCGTCACCGCGCGCGCGCCGGCTCCGACGAAGAACTCGCCGGTCAACGCCTCGATGATCCGCCATTGCCGCGGGCTCGTATCCTGCGCCTCGTCGATCAGCACGTGATCGATGCCGAGGTCGAGCTTGTAGTGCACCCACGCCGGATTCAACGCGCTCGAGCAGCACAAGCGTCTTATCGATCAGGTCGTCGTAGTCGAGAAGCCCGCGCCGGTTCTTTTCGATCTCATAGCGGCGGATGACCTGGGTTGAGATGACGATCAGCGCCGCGGTGCGGTCGCGGCAGGCCACCGCCTTGCGGCGCTCGAACAGGGCGACCACGCGCTCCTGCTCGGCGCGCAGCCGATCGGCGAGATCCGGATGGTTGGTCTCGATCGCCTTGGTGAACAGGCGCAGCCGCGGCTTGTCCTCGCCGGACATGAAGACGGAGCGATAGGCGCGGGCGCGTTCCTCGCCTTCGGCGCCTGCCGCTGCGCGCAGCCGTGCCGCCTGCTCGTCGTCGAGCTTGGAGCCATCCTCCAGCGCCTGTGCTACGGCGAGCCATTCCGATGACGGTAGGTTCGGCCCGTCCGTGGTCTCGGCATCGACGCGATCGAGCGTATCGGCCGCGTTCCACTGCCGAGCATCTTGCAGAGGCCGGCGATCGCATCGCTGACGCTACCGTCCTGCGCGACCCAGGCTTCGATCAGCTCGCGCTTGCGGATGGCTTCGCCGATCACGTCCTTGAGGGTGCGATCCGCCACCGTCGAGATCGCGACCGTCGAGCGCGCGGCCGAGGAGACCTTCGGGCTCGGCGGCGGCTTCGAGCAGGACGCGCGTGCGCACCTCATCGAGCAGCTTAGTTTGGGCGGCGCCGTCGAGCACCTCGAAGCGCGCCGCCACGTTGGCCTCGAACGGAAACTGGTGCAGGAGCCGCGTGCAGAACGCGTGGATGGTCTGCACCTTCAGTCCGCCCGGCGTCTCGAGCGCAAGCGCGAACAGCCGGCGCGCCCGCGCCCGCAATGATGTGCCTGGCTCGAGGTTCGAGATCGCGCGGATCGCCTGGTCGAGCGCCGCGTCGTCGAGCGATGTCCACCGCGCCAGCGTATCGAACACGCGCTTGGCCATGTTGGCGGCGGCGGCTTTGGTGAAGGTGATGCAGAGGATCTGCTCGGGCCGCACGCCCGCGAGCAGCAGCCGGATCACGCGCAGCGCCAGCACATGGGTCTTGCCCGAGCCTGCATTGGCGGAGACCCAGGCCGACACGTCAGGATCCGAGGCCTCGACCTGCCGGCGCAGCACGACGTCAGGGATGGTGCGGCTCATGGACGCCTCACGCTATCGCAATATGCGATGTCGCGATTGACGTTTATATCGCGATGCGCTATGTCCATGCCGTGGAGATCGTGTTCACCGCCGCTGCGACACGGCAATGGCTCGATCTCTCCGCCGATGTGCGCGGGCGACTCAACGCCAAGCTCGAGATCTTCGCACGGACCGGTCAGGGCGACGTTAAGCGACTGAAAGGGCGTGCGGGCTCCCGGCTGCGGGTAGGCGATTGGCGTATCGTTTTCTATACCGAGGCCAATACGATTGTTGTCGTCGCGGTCGGTCATCGACGCGAGATCTATGATTGAGAGGGTGTCGTGACCAAGGTTCAGTTCATCAAGACCGCAGGCGGCGAGGAGCTCGCCATTCTTCCTAAGAGCGAATACGATCGGCTTGCCAGGCTCGTCGCCGACGAAGATGTCGGGACAGCTCGCGTCGTGCGCAACGCGCGGAAGAAGATCGCGTCCGGTCGCGAGGTTATGTTGCCAAAGGCTGTTGTCGATCGGCTGGCGGCTCACGAGAACCCCATTCGGGTGTTGCGCGAATGGCGCGGCCTGACGCAGGACGAGCTTGCGGTCTCCGTCAGCATCACCCAGGGCTATCTCTCCGATCTCGAAGCAGGGAAGCGCAAGGGTCCGGTAGCGCTGCATCAGAAGATCAGTCGGGCGCTCGGTGTGACCATCGATCTGCTTTTGCCGATCGCGGTATCGGAGCAAGAAGCCGATCCTGCTCGCATCGCCAAGCATTCGCAGGTGGCTAAGGACATGGTTCGGCGAGCACGGGCTCGCCGACGGCGATAGCGTGGTCATTCGCCCGTCTCCTCGTCGCCGCCGACCGACCATTCCTTGACGCGGGCGAGGTGGTCGTAGGTGCCGTAGCGCGTCTTCCACATGGTGAGGACGAGCGGCAGATAGGCCTGCTCCTCGTCCTCGAAGCGGAGTGCGAGCCCCCGCAGGCGCGCCAGCGCGCGCTCGGCATGCATGTTGGCGTCGCCTTCCTTGAAGTCGATCGGGCTGGCGAGGCCGGCGATCGGGCCGCCCTTGAGCGACACATAGACAAGCTCGGCGATCGGTCCCGGCGGCAGATCGGCGAAGCCGCCCTGGCTCAGGATTGCGGCTTCGAGCGTGAGCTGCGGCGAGATGCCGACGCGGACCTGCTTCTCGGTCGGCACCTGTCCGGTCTTGTAGTCGAGGATGGCGTAGCTGCCGTCGGGGCGCCGCTCGATCCGGTCGGCGCGCGTGCGCAGCGTGAAGCGTGCGCTCGTCGAGCGGGATCGCGATCTTGCCCGAGGTCTCGGCCGCGAGCATCTTCACGTTGAGACGGCGGGATCGCTCCCAGCCCGCGAACCAGCGCGCGATGCGCTGAAAGCGCGGCCACCAGAACGCGCGCGCCTCAGGAAAATCCTCGATTGCCCGGAAGTGCTCGCGGCCGATGGCGAGCAATTCGCTCACGGGATCGTCCGGCAGTGCGGCCGCGAAGGTCTTGAGTGAACTCGCTGAGCGCGCCATGGATGATGCTGCCGCGGTCGGCCGCGCCCGGCTCGAGGTCGATGGCGTCGAGCTCGCGCAGCCCGAGAATGTACCTTGCATAGATCGTGTAGGGGTCGCGCAGCCAGTGCTCGATGTCGGTGACCGAGAAAGCGAGCGGTCGCGCCTCGCGTGGCGGCCGCGGCATCGGCTTGGCGATCGGCGCGAGGCTGTCGGGCCGGTCGAGCGCGCGCGCCCAGCTTACGTAGCGGTCGCCGCGCTTGCGCACGGCCGGCCAGCGCTCGCCTGCGACCGTCGCGAGCCGCTGCACGAAGCGCGACGCCACCGTCGGCGCGCCTTCCGCCTTGGTGGCGCGGGTCAGGATCACCTCGCGGGCGCCGAGCAAGCTGCGCGAAGTCGTGCGCCGAGAGCGAGATGCGCCGCTCCGGCAGATCGAGGCCGAGACTCATGCCGCATCGGCCGGCTGAGCCAGGCGTCGGACCTGGCGTCCGGCGGCCAGCTGGCTTCGTTGAGGCCGCCGAGCACGACGCGGTCGAAGGCGGTGAGGCGCGCTTCCAGCGACGCCGAGCACGCTGATGCGCGCGCCGCTGCGCGGCGGCTCCGGCACCTTGCGGCCGCCGATGGCGATCGCGAACAGTCTCCGGATAGTCGTCAAGCGGCACGCGCAAGTGCTCGGCCGGCGGGCTTGTGGCGATCTCCGTGAACGCCGTGGCGAGCGCCGCGCCGTCGGGGCCAGCGAATGCGGCGGGCGCGCCGCTGCCATCGTCCGACAGAAGCGCGACCACATGCTGGTGGCGCTCGGCCAGCTCGGCGAGCGCATGCGGGGCGTCACGCAGGCATTCGAGCGGGGCGACCGCGGAGATGAGCTCGATCACAAGAGCGTCGGCAGCTTGCAGCTCCGTCGTCCGCGAGTGTGACGCGCGGATCGAGCGGATGCAGGTCGCAGCGCTCGCCGCGCTTGAGCTTGCCAAGCTCCTGCGCGAAAGGCTGCGAGCGCGCGATGGAGGCCATCGGTGCCGCGGCCGCGGCCGCGGTCCGCGCAGCACCGCGCGCTCGAGCGCCGCGATGGCGCGCGCGTGCGAGCCTTCGGGCGCGCCGAGCCGGATCAGCGGATGCTTGAGCAGCGCCAGCAGCGTCACCGGCGGGAGGCCGTCGATCGCCGCCTCGGCGGCGAGCCGCGCGAACACGCCGGCCGGCGTGTCGGCGAGCGCATCGCCGCCGGAATCGTCGACCGTCATGCTCCAGCGCGCCAGCGCCGCCAGCACGCGGCGGGCGAGCGCGCGATCGGGCGTGACGAGCGCCGCGGTCTTGCCCTCCTCCTCGATCGCCTCGCGCAGCGCGATGGCGATCGCCAGCGCCTCCTCCTCGGGATGCGCGGCCTCGATCGAGGACACCGTGTCGAGCGCGCCGCCGGCGTGCGCCGAGAACCCGACCTCGGCGACGCGCTCGCGCCAGAGATCGTTGCGGCGGCGGGGCGGAACGCCTCGGAGACGAGCCGCTCGCGGCCGTGGCTGCTGGGCGGCGCAAGCCGCACCACGGCGTCGCGCGCGATCCCGATGCGCGCGAGCAGCGCCTGCAGGGCGAACTGCGGATGGCCGGGAGCGGCGTGGCCTTCGGCGTCGCCCGCGATCATGGTCCCAGGACGGCTCGTCGAGCTCGGTGTCGAGGCCGGGCAGCACGACCGCGCCATGCGGCAGCTTGGCGATGGTCGCGATCAGCTCGGCGGTCGCCGGCATCGAGCCGGTCGAGCCGGCGGCGATCACCGGTCCGTCGCTGTGGACGGCGAGACGGCGCGCCTCGGCCGCGATCAGGAGGTCGCGGCGCGCCGCCGGCTCGATCGTGCCGCGCTCGGCCAGAATGGCGGGCCATGCCTCGCGCGCGATCTTGCAGGAACTGCAGCGTGAGCTGCCAGTACTGGTCGAGACCGATCCGGCACCAGCTGGTCGAGCTGCTCCCACGGCACCTGGCGCGTCGTCATGTCGTCCATCAGGCGCGCGAGATCGTCGGCGAGCGCGAGCGCGGCGGCCGGGCTGGTGGCGACCAGCGGCGCATGACCTTCGCCGCGCAGCGCCGGCGACTGCGCCCAGCGGGTCACCAGCTCGGCGAGCAGCAGCCGCCGCTCGAGCCCGTCGATCGCCGGCGGCAGGTCGAGCGCGGCTCCTCCGGCATCGCGGCCTGCGCGAACGCGATCTCGTCCTCGTCGATGTCGCCGAGCGGCACGATGCGCGGCAGGATCGCGGCGTCGGCCGCCCGTGATGTCGAGGAACTGGTCGCGCGCGAGCCGGCAGGCGCGCCGCGTCGGCAGGTAGAGCGTCGCGGCCGCGAGCGCGAGCGGATCGTGCGTGCCGGCGCAAAGCCGACAGCGCGCCGTCGATCAGCGCCCGGATCAGCGTCGGCACGAACGGCGTCGAGGCCGGGATGGTGAAGACGCGGGGACTGCCGGCTGACATCCAGCAATCTTACGTGATTCCCTTGAGCATGATCTCGAACAGTGGGAACCGGTTTTCGGAAGAGATCATGCTCAAACAAAAAGATAGGCAATGCGGCTTGTCGCCTTCACCGGGCGCCCGCGTGGGGCCGCCGACGGGGCTCACGTCGCGCTGGCGACGATCGCTTCTTCGGCCGCCTTGACCGCCTCGGGCGTGCCGACATGCATCCACATGCCGTCGAGCCGCAGCCCGTAGCAGCCGGTCGGCCTGCGATCGCGCGATCGAACAACGGCGACATCGAGGATGGTCCGGCCGGCACGCCGGCGAAGAAGGCGGGCGTGAGGATCGCGGCGCCCGCATAGACGAACGGCACGACGTCGCGCTCGCCGCGGCGGGCGAGCCGTCCGTCGGGCGCCATCGAGAAATCGCCGCGGCCGCGTATAGCCGACGCTGGTCGCGGTCGGCGCCAGGAGCAGCAGCGCGTCCATGCGCGCGGGATCGAATGCTCGCGCCAGCCGCTCAGATTGGGCACCACGCCGTCGATCCAGATCGTATCGGAATTGACGTGGAAGAACGGGCCCGCCGCCGAGCTCGGCATCGCCTTGATCACGCCGCCGCCGGTGCCGAGCAGCTTGGCGCGCTCGTCGGAGATGACGATCTGAGGACGCTGGCGCGACGCCAGGTGTTGCTCGATCTGGTCCGCCAGGTAGTGCACGTTGACGACCGCGCGCTCGACCCCGCGTGTCGGCCAGCCGGTCGAGCACGTAGTCGATCAGCGCCTTGCCGCCGACCGTCACCAGCGGCTTGGGGATTTGACCATTGTGCGGGCGCATGCGGGTGCCGAGCCCGGCGGCCAGAACCATGGCGACGCGCGGCGCAGAGCTGCGCGCAGCGTCGCCATGCGCAGACGTGTCGTGCGCAGACTTGTGGCGCGCAGATTTAGCGCGTGATGACGTCAACAGAAGCCCCCGAATCAGATCGTCTTCAACGCCGGCACATGCTGATCATACCACTCGTTGAGCGTCGCCAGCGACGGGTGGGCGAGCGAACGCTGCAGATAGCCCCATACGCGCGGCATGTGTCGCAAATATTGCGGCTTGCCGTCGCGCAGCGTCGAGCCGGGCGAAGATGCCCAGGATCTTGCTGGCGCGCTGGGCCGCGAGCGTGACGTAGCTCTTGATGAAGGTTGGCCCGTCGAATTCGGCCTGCCCGGCGCGCCGGCCCTGGACGTAGCGGCCGAGCAGCGCCACCTCGGTCTCCTCCGGCACGTCGATGCGGGCATCCTGCAGGAGCGAGGCGAGGTCGTAGGCCGCGCGGGCCCATCAGGGCGTCCTGGAAGTCGAGAAGCCCAACGCGCTGCAGCTCATGGCGCTCCGGCAGCCACAGCAGGTTGGGCGAATGGAAGTCGCGCAGCACCCAGGTCGGCGGCGCGTCGATGCGACGGCTGCAGCGCCTCGCGCCAGAGCGTACGGAATGTTGCGCGCGCCTCGTCGTCAATGGTGGCGCCCGAGCCGCGGCAGATACCAGTCGAGCAGCAGCTCGGCCTCGATCAGGAAGGCGTCGATGTCATAGCGTGGGATCTGGTACTCGACATGCGGCGCGACCGGCAGCGTGTCCGGCAGCGCCTTGCCGTGCAGCGAGAGCAGCACGTCGACGGCGGCCTCGTAGCGTTCGACGATCGGCGCCGGCGGATCGCCGTGCACCACGCGCTCGTCGCCGAGATCCTCGATCAGCAGCAGGCCCTGCTCGAGGTCGGCGTGCAGGATGTCCGGTGCCGACAGCCCCTGCTCGCGCAGCCCCTTCGCCATCGCGACGAACGGCATCACGCTCTCGGCGAGATGCGCGATCGCGCTGTAGGGCTTGCCGTCGCGCACCGGCGGGCCGTCGGGCCGGCGCGGCGAGTTCATCAGGATGGAGCTCTTGTCGCCAAGCTGCAGCCGGTCGTAGGTGCGGGTCGAGGCGTCGCCCTGCATACGCTGGCGCACGGCCTCGCTCATGCCGCTCTCGGCGACGAACTGGCGCACCGCTGCGATCCGCTCGACCCGCGGCCGCGAACGCTGCCATAGCCGGTGACGCGGGCGTGGCGGAATTCGAGCTTGAGCTTGGGGGCGAGCGTGAACGCGATGTCGAGCCGGTCCGGCGGCAGGAAGCCTGCCGCGCGGTCCGGCCATTCGAGCAGCACGACCGCGCCTTCCGGCAGGTCGTCGAAGCCAAGCTCGGCCAGTCTCGGCTGCGCCCGACAGGCGATAGAGATCGGCATGCACCAGCGGAAACTGCGGCAGATCGTAGATCTGCATCAGCGTGAAGGTCGGGCTCGGCACCTCGATCGTCTCGTCGCCCGCGAGATAGCGGATCAGCGCGCGCGCGAAGGTGGTCTTGCCGGCGCCGAGGTCGCCCGAGAGCGTGACCAGGTCGCCCGGCTCGAGCGCGCCCGCGACGTCGATCATGAGCCGGCGGGTGGCCTGCTCGTCCGGCAGCACCACCGAGAAGCTCGCACGGCCGGTGGTCAGCAGCATGGACATTCCGGCACCGCTGGCCCGCCGTGGCGGCCGTCGCAATCGAGGGTCACGCCGCCGTTCGCTCGCTGGACTGGCCGAGCGGGAAGACGCAGGTGACCGTGGTGCCGCGGCCGACCGCGGAGTTGAGCGTCACCGTGCCGCCGTGCAGCTCCACGAAGGAGCGCACCAGCGACAGGCCGAGGCCGGTGCCGCGATGACGCGAGCCGAGCGAATGGGTCTCGAACCAATCGAATACCTTGTCCTTCACGTCGGGCGGGATGCCGGGCCCGTGGTCGGTAACCGAGAACACCACGGCATCCTTGAGCCGCTGGGCCGCGAGCGTAACGGTCTCGCCCGCGGGCGAAAAGCCTATCGCGTTGGCCAGCAGGTTGAACAGCGTCTGGCGCACCCGCCGCTCGTCGGCCACGAAGCTGCCGATGTCGGGGGCGGCGCGGATCTTGAGCGCGATACCGTTCTGCCCGAGCCGGTCCTGCACGCCCTTCGGCGGCCGCCTCCATGGTGGTGCGGATGTCGACCGGGCCGAGGTTGAGCTTCATGGCGCCGGCGTCGATGGTGGCGAGATCGAGGATGTTGTTGATGATGGCGAGCAGCGCGTTGGTCGAGACCTGGATGTAGCCGAGATATTCGCGCTGCTTCTCGGTCAGCGGTCCGGTCACCGGATCGGCCGAGGAAATGCGAGAAGCCGATGATGTTGGTGAGCGGCGAGCGCAGCTCGTAGGACACGTGGTGCACGAAGTCGATCTTGATCTTGTCGGCTTCCTCCAGCGCCTCGTTGCGCTCGCGCAGCGCGCGCTCGACATTGACCGAGTCGGTGACGTCCTGGAAGGTCACCAGCGTCGCGCCGTCCGGCAGCGGCACCGTGGCGCAGTCGACCACGCTGCCGTCGCGCCGTTCGATGCGGCCGTTGACCGGATCGCGATTGTCGATCGCGGTCACGGTCGTGCGCAGCGCCGACCAGATCGGGTTGTCGCCGGAGAGCGCATGGCACCAGCCGATCACCGCCTCGATATGCGGATGCTCGTGCAGCGCTCGCCGGGTCGAGCTTCCACATGCGCGCGAAGGCGGGATTGAACAGCCGCAGCCGCCCGTCGCTGCGCGAACACCGCGACCGCCTCGGTGAGATTGTCGAGCGTCTCGCCCTGCACCTTGAGCATGGCGTCGTAGCGCCGCTCGAGATCGAGCCGCTTGGTGATGTCGTGGAACAGATAGATCACGCCGCCTTCCGGATTGGGCGTGGTGACGACGCGCAGCGTGCGCCCATCCGGCAGATGCCAGGTGTATCTCCTTGGGCTCGAGCGCCCGATAGGCCTCGTGCAGCTGCGCCTTCCAGTGCCGGAAATCCTGCTCTTCCGGCAGCTTGCGGGCCGCGCGCAACTGGTCGAGCACGGCCGAGTCGGTCGGCGCCTTGGTCGAGGAAGGCGGCGTCGAGGTCCCACAGCGACCGATAGGCGGTGTTGTAGAAGGCGAGCTTCTGGTCGGAGCCGAAGATCGCGACGCCGGTCGGGAGCTGGTCGAGCGTGCGCCGATGCGCCTCGATCATGCGCTTGATCTCGGCGCGCATGCGATTCGGCTTCGGTCGCGTCGATGCCGATGCCGGCGCTGCCGCGCCGGGTCGGGAACGTGAGCACGTCGAAGATGCGGCGAGCGCCGGCCACGATCGCGGGCAGGCGGCCGGCATAGGCTTTTGCCGCCTCGTGCGCGCGGAAGAGCTCCTCGCGCGCGGCGCGGTCGAACAGCTCGATGCCGCGCTCCACCGCCTCGACGACGTCCCTGGCGTCGACCGCGCGCGCATAGGCGGCGTTGACGAAGACGAGCTTGCCGGCCTCGTCGCGCGCCCAGATCGGAGACGGCAGCGCCTCGACCAGCGTCCGCAGCGCTTCGGTCTCCTCGCATCTGCTTCTGGAAGCGCGCCGAGCAGCTCGGCAAGCTCGCGCTTGATCGCCGCTCACGTCCTTGAGCCGCAGGATGGCGCGTCCGCCGACGACATGGCCTTCCGCCTCGATCGGCCGGCCGTGCGAGCGTGGTGAGCGTGGTGGCGAAGCCTTCGCCGCGCGCGCGCAGCGCGTCGACCAGCCGCTCCATCGTGCGCGCCTCGTCCGGCTCGAGCCAGGTGCCGAAGGCGAGCACGCGATGCGGCGCATCGGCGCCGGTGACCAGCGCCGTATCGCCGATGATCTCGGGCTCGTCGACCGCCGCCGCCCAGGCCACCAGGATCTGCGGGTCGGAGCGCAGCAGCGCGTTGACGCGGTCGATCTCGGCGCGGGCCGCGATGATCTCGTCGCGGGCGGTCGCTTCGGTCTCGGCGAGCCGCGCGGCGCGTGCGCACCAGCATGATCGCGGTGACCACCGCGAAGCAGAGAATGCCGAGCGTGAGCGCGACCGCGACGATCTCATGGCCGGTCGAGCTGATGGCGAGGCAGTCGAGATCCAGGGCGGAGGCCGAGACGTCGAGCCGGTCGCAGCTGCGTATCGGCCGCGGCAGCGCGTCGCCAGGACGAGTCCAACGGCGATAGAGGGCACGGCCGCGATGCGTCGCGCGGAATCCGTTATGCGGCGGATGAGCCCTAGAGCTCCCGCCGGTGATCCGGATCGTGTCCGGCATACCCGCTTGCCCCACCGCATCAGACCGGCGAGCGCCATCGCCGGTGCCAGAGCCGACCGTTGGCGGCCCCACACGCCTCAACCGCCCAAGCCCGCGAATCGACTCGACTTTAACCCCAAGGGGATCGTAGCCGTAAGAGTCCAGACCGTGAACGTGGTGGGATCAGCACGCTCTGGTCGTAAGTGGGCCAGTTTCTTGAAGGATACGGCGCGCGGGCCACAGTGTCAGAATCTATGACCAGTCATGAAGGTGGAGGCCAGGATGCTTTGCGCCCGGTTTGATCTGGCCGCCATGCTCGCGATCGGCATGTTTGCGATCGGCATGGCCGAGTGCGGCTGATGCCCAGTCCTATCCGGACGAAGCCGATCAAGCTGGTCGTGCCGTTCCCGGCCGGCGGTGCGACCGACACCACCGCGCGCGTCGTGGCGCAGGCGCTGTCGGCGCGGCTCGGGCAGACGGTCGTGATCGAGAACCAGGGCTGGCGCCGGCGGCACGATCGGCGCCAAGCAGGTCGCGACCGCGGCGCCCGACGGCTACACGCTGCTGATGATCTCGGTCGCCAACACGTTCGGCACCGCGCCGGTGCTCTACAAGCTCGACTATCGATCCCGTGAAGGCGTTCGCGCCGGTGGCGACGGTGGTGGTCGACAAGCTGCTCATGGTCGGTCGGACCGGCATTGCCGGTCAAGACGGTGCAGGAGCTCGTGAGCTACGCCAAGGCCAATCCGGGCAAGCTCAACTACGGCGCTGCCGATCGGGATCGGGCCGCATTTCATGATGGAGCTGTTCAAGCGCAAGGTCGGCGATCGACATCGTCCACGTTCCCTATCGCGGCGGCGCGCCGATGATCGCCGACCTCCTCGGCGGCCAGATCCAGATGACCATCAACGGCAAGTCGGTGCTGCTGCCGCACATCGCAGGCCGGCAAGCGCGCGTGCGATCGCGGCCGTGACCAGCCCGCAGCGCTGGCCCGAACTGCCCGACGTGCCGACGCTGGTCGAGGTCGGCTACCTGGACGTGCCCTACGACACGCTTGTTCGGCGATCGTCGCGCCGGCCGGAACGCCGGCGGCGATGATCGACAAGCTCAACGCCGCGATCAACGACGGGCTGCGCTCGCCCGAGATGAAGCGCGAGCTTCGCACAAGCTCGGCATCGAGCCCGTAGATCACGACGCCGGCGGAGTTCGCCGCCATCATCGCGGAGGAGGCGCCGTGATGGGCCGAGATCGTCCGGGTGACCGGCATCAAGCCGGAGTGAGGTGCTGAAAGTGCCAAGCACAATGGGGCGAATCCTGATCCTCGCGATCTGCGGCGATCGCCATGGCAAGCACTGGCGCAGGCGCAGACCTATCCCGCCAAGCCGATCAAGCTGGTGGTGCCGTTTCCGGCCGGCGGGGCGACCGACACCTCGGCGCGGCTGGTGGCGCAGCGGCTGCAGCTGCGGCTTGGCCAGTCGGTGATCATCGAGAACCAGGGCGGCGCCGGCGGCACCATCGCGGCCAAGCAGGTCGCGACCGCGGCGCCCGACGGCTACACGCTGATGATGGCGTCGCTCAGCACGTTCGGCACCCATCCGCTGCTCTACAAGCTCGACTACGATCCGCATGAAGGCGTTCGCGCCGGTCGCGACGGCGGTGGTCGACCAGCAGGTGATGGTGGTCGGCCCGTCGCTTGCCGGTGAAGACGGTGCAGGAGCTCGTCGCCTACGCCAAGGCCAATCCCGGCAAGCTCAACTACGGCACCGCCATCGGCATCGGCCCGCATTTCATGGTCGAGATGTTCAAGATCAAGTCCGGCACCGACATCGTGCACATTCCCTATCGCGGCGGCGCGCCGATGATCGCCGACCTGATCGCCGGCCAGATCCAGATGACGATGAACGGCAAGTCGGTGCTGCTGCCGCACATCCAGGCCGGCAAGGTGCGCGCGCTCGCGGTGACCTGCGCCGCGAGCGCTGGGCCGACATGCCGGACGTGCCGACCCTGCTCGAGGTCGGCTACCTGGATAAGCCCTACGACACGCTGTTCGGCGTCGTGGCGCCAGCCGGCACGCCGGCCGCGATTGATCGGCAAGGCTCAACGCCACCATCAACGATGGACTGCGCTCGCCCGAGAGTCGCGTCGCGCTCGACAAGCTCGGCATCGAGCCGATGATCGGCTCGCCGCAGGAATTCGCCGCCATGATTGCCGAGGAGGCGCCCAAATGGGCGGAGATCGTGCGGATCACGGGCATCAAGGTGGAGTGATTCTACCCTCGTGTCCTGGCCGAGCGAAGCGAGAGCCGGGACCCATGGAAATAGTATTGAGAAACTGGATCCCGGCTCTCGCTCGCGCTCGGCCGGGACACGAGTGAAGCAGCTGAGGCTACGCCCTGCCCGCGAGCTTCATGCCTTTGTCGAGGGCCGCATAGCTGCGCACCGGCGCCGCCATCAGGAAGCGATAGCCCTCGTTGAGCACGCGCTCGACATTGTTGGTATCGACGTGCGGATGGCCGACCGGCGACGTTGTTCTTCTTGCAGGTGTCGACCACGCGCGCCATCCACTTCGAGCACGTCCGGGTGCTCGTACTGGCGCGGATAGCCGAGCTCCTGCGAGAGGTCGCCCTCGCCGATCAGGATCGCGCCGATGCCCGGCACCTTCTTGAGGATGCGCGTCGAGGCTCTCGATGCCGCGGGTGTCCTCCATCATCAGGATCACGAAGATCTCGCCCTTGGGGTTGAGCGGCCAGACGTCGGCGCGGTCGTAGTATTCCTGCTGCGAGACGCCCCAGTAGCGCACCGCCTGGGTCGGGCCCGTCGCCGCGGATGCCCTGCGGCTCGTAGAGCGGCTTGTCCTTGAGGCGCGGATAGCGGCAGGCGGCGACCGCGTTGTAGGCCTCGTCGACCGTCGAGATATGCGGCCACACGATGCCGTAGGCGCCGAGGTCGAGCGCCTGCTTGGCGTGGAACTGCGCCTTCTCGGCGCCGTTCGGCGGGATGCGCACCATCGGGGTCACGGCCGGCGCGACCGAGCCCGATTTGGCGATCTGGCCGCGGTTGAGCATGTATTGCAGGCTATCGCGCAGCGCCCGGATGTCCCACGGATTGTGCTCCATCTCGTAGACGATGCCGTCGTATTTGGCGGTCGACATCGCGATCGCGGTTTCGGGATCGGCCTGGCAGAACGAGGTGAACGTCGTGCTTGCCCGACTCCAGGGCTTTGATCACGTTATTGAGACGCGGTAGTTCGGCCATGCTGTTTCCCCCTTGGCGCGTTTGGCGCCTGCGACTATAAACAACGCCAGCCATCCGGAAGGACGAGCCCGCGCGGGCGAGTGTTTGCGCGGAATATCAAGGTTTGACAATGGGGAAGCGCGGTTCGTAGCATCCCGGCCCGAGAGGGGCCGCGCTCCGGCGTTCTCCGGCGTTCCAATCTGGGCTTGCGCCCACCATCCTCGGCGAAGGGTATCATGATCATCGATTGTCACGGCCACTACACGACCGAACCCAAGGACCTGCACCGCTTCCGCAAGGACCAGACCGAGGCGGTCAAGAACAAGTCGGCGCTGCCGCCGCGCGCCGGCCTCAAGATGTCGGACGACGAGATCCGCGCCAGCATCGAGGGCGCACAGCTCAAGTTCCAGCGCGAGCGCGGCACCGACCTCACGATCTTCTCGCCGCGCGCCTCCGGCATGGGCCACCACATCGGCGATTTCGCAGTGAGCCAGGAATGGACGCAGATCTGCAACGATCTGATCCACCGCGTCTGCACGCTGTTTCCGAAGAACTTCATCGGCGTGTGCCAGCTGCCGCAGACGCAGGGCGAGGCGCCGACCTCCTCGATCAAGGAGCTCGAGCGCTGCGTGAAGGAGTTCGGCTTCGTCGGCTGCAACCTCAATCCCGATCCGTCGGGCGGCTACTTCAACGCGCCGCCGCTCACCGACAAGTGGTGGTATCCGTTCTACGAGAAGATGATCGAGCTCGACGTGCCGGCGATGATCCACGTCTCCGGCTGCTGCAATCCGGCCCAGCACACGCACCGGCTCGTACTATCTCAACGCCGACACCATGGCGGTGATGCAGCTCATCCTGTCGGACGTGTTCAAGCAGTTCCCGAAGCTCAAGCTCATCATCCCGCACGGCGGCGGCGCGGTGCCGTATCACTGGGGCCGCTTCCGCGGCATCGCGCTCGACAACAAGAAGCCCGAGCTCGCCGAGATCATGGGCCAGAACATCTTCTTCGACACCTGCGTCTATCACCAGCCCGGCATCGATCTCCTCACCAAGGTGGTGCCGGTCGACAACATCCTGTTTGCGTCGGAGATGGTCGGCGCCGTGAAGGGCATCGACCCGCAGACCGGCAACTACTTCGACGACACCAAGCGCTATGTCGACGGGACGTCGAACCTCTCGGCTGCCGACAAGCAGAAGGTGTTCGAAGGCAACGCCCTCAAGGTCTATCCGCGGCTCAAGGCGCAGATCGAGAAGCAGGCGCGGGGGAACGCGTAGGGCAAGTCACGCGCAGTCGGTAGGATGGGTTGAGCGGCAGCGAAACCCATCATTTGCGGTCGATGTCGTGATGGGTTTCGCGGAGCCTGTCATCGGGCGGCGCTTCGCGCCGACCCGTTGGCTCAACCCATCCTACATTGCGATTTTACTGCTGCGTCTGATCGAAATATCGCAGGTCAGGCGGCTTCTGGCCCTTCCTCACCGGCATCAGGAAGCCATCGGCGAGGAAATAGTTTTCCTTGCCGATGACGATCTGGGCGTTGCCCTCGCCGCAATAGTATTCGGACCACTGCGGGCGAGGATTTGGATCGCGCCGGTATCGCTTGTCGACAGTCCAGGGACGCGTCAACGCGTGATCGATCGCGGTCATGACGTTGTGCAGAATGTTCTTATCGGCCTTGTCGAGGAAGATTCGTTCCTTGAACACCGATTCATTGTCGAAGTGCAGCGGCAGGCCGCTCGGGTCGTAGGAGCGCGGCCCTTTGAACGGGCCGCGGGTCTCGACTTCGAGCACGTCGTAGCGGCCGTCGCCGTCCTCGTCGATCCATGTCCCGATGGAATAGCCCGACCACGTTGGCTCGAGGCCGGTCGGCCAGTCGCGTCCGTCGGTGAAGATGCGACGGCTGTGGTCGTCCCAATCGATCAGGATATACGTGGTGTCCGGCGTGACGACGTATTCCTGCGGTCCGAAAGCCATCATCATGTGCGGCATCCCGGCCGGCAGACAGCGGGCGGTGGAGATGAGGCCGAGCCCGCCCTTCGCCTGATCGGCGAGGCTTTCGTCGAAGATGGCCTCATATTCGGGCGTGAGCGGCGCCTGTTGTCCGTGGCCCCAAGGCTTGGTCTGGTCGTGACCCTGCTGGCCCGGAATGCCGGGCACGACGAACCTTCGCCACTGGCCCTTCAGGTCGGGATATTTGCCGAAGTCGACGATCTGCGCGGCGGCAGGAGACACGCAACAGGCCGCCGCCATGGCGATGGCAATGATCAAGCTTCGGCAAAACATGGCGATCCTCCCCGTTTGGGCACCGGCTTGCGCCACAACGGGAAGCAAAAGATGGGCCGCAGTCAAGAAGCGGGCGTCCGAGACGACACGCTCCACCGCACGCTGGAATGGGCGGAACACGGCTTTCGCGCTTCCGCCCTGCCAGTCGCTTACGCCCGCGCGGGCGCCCGCTTGCCGGCGAGCACGGTCGCGATCGGGAACAGCCGCTGCTTGCCGGTGCGCGTGCCCTTGTAGTTGTCGACGAATTCGAACGTGCCCTCGCGCAACTCCAGGATCGCCACGTCGGCCGGCGCGCCGACGTTGAGCGTGCCGCGGTCGTCGAACGCCGGGAAAACGCGCGCCGCATTGACGGTCGCGGCCGCGATCACCTGCGCTCAGCGGCATGCCGAACATGAGGAACTTCGACATGACGTTCGGCAAGTCGACGACGCCGGTGGTCGCGACATCGTGTTCCAGTCGGTGGAGAACGTGTCGGGCCAGAAGCCCTGCTTGGTCGCGGCTTCTCGACCGTCGCCCAGTCGAAGTGATCGGCGACGCCGTTGCCGAAGTCGAACAGGATGCCGCGGCGGCGCGCGGCCATCACGTCCGGGATCAGCTTGCCCTTGTCGTCGAGGATGCCGTTCGGCGCCGGCGCGTACATGTGGGTGACGATGTCGCCGCGCTTGAGCAGCGCCAAGATCGAGCGCAGCGGCGAGTAGTTCTGGCCCACATGGATCATCACCGGCAGATCGAACGGCGCGCCGCCTCCTGCGCGCGCCGCAGCGCCTCGAGATCGTTGGCGCCGGCAACGTTGTTCGACATGCCGCGCCTTGACGCCGATGACGACGTCGCGATTGCGTGCGATCGCGCCGCGCGCCAGGTCCACGTTGGCGCGGTTGAGGTCGTGCAGCTCGCCGCCGGGGGCGACGCCGGTGCGCGCGATGTTGATCAGGCAGCGGCCGATCTGCGGCGCGCCGCGCGCGACGGCGGCGACCTGCATCGATGTTGTCGGCGCCGCCCGAGCCGGCATCGACCCAGCCGGTCACGCCGTCCTGCAGGCACATCGGCGGGCCTTCCTTGCTGCGGCCGGCATGGGTGTGGATGTCGATCAGGCCGGGCGCCACGATCTTGCCGCGCGCGTCGATCGTCTCGGTGGCGTCGCGCCGTGATGTTGGCCTCGACCGCCGCGATCTTGCCGCCGGCGATCGCCACGTCGCGGATCGCGTCGAGCCCGACCGAGGGGTCGATGACGCGCCCGCCCTTGATGACGAGGTCGTAGGTCGCCGCAAACGCTCTTGGGCTGTGGGCAAGGATCGCAGCACTGGCAGCGGTCGCGCAGAATTGGCGCCGGTTAATCATGAGAGCCTCCCTGATGTAAAATTCAATTTGCTTTTTTGGATCGCGGGCGAAGCAGCGCTATCGGGCCGACGGCACGCGCCAGCGATCGACGGGATCGTGGGCCCCTTGATGCAACGTGTCAACGATCGCGCGCGGCTTCAAGCATGTGGTCGCGGAACCGATATTTGTCTTCAGTCCTTCGGAACCGTCGCCCGTGCGCGTTCGAGGTAGTCGCTCACCACATAGTTCGACATGTTGAATGTGCGCGAGGCCGGCAGCAGCCCGGCCTTGATCTGAGTGTCGAAGACTTTACGTAGCCCCGTCTGGCTGAAGGCGAGATCGCGCGTGAGCGTACCGGTGCCGGTGTAATAGTCCCAGGCGCGCTCAGCGTAAGAGGTCTTGATGTTCATCTCGCGGGCCGCAATCTCCGCCGACATCGGCTTGTTGCGGTAGATCCATTCGGTTGCACGCAGGAGCGCGCGCAGGAAGCCTTCGGTCTTGCCCGGATTGGCCTTCGCCCAATCGCTGTTCACGTTGTAGGTCGTGAACTGCCATTCACCGACATAGTCGTTGGCGGCGCCGAGATTGTTCAGGCCGGCATCCTCGCCGACATAGACCCACGGGATGGATTGCAGGCCCACATCGATCTTGCCTTCGAGCAGGAGGCCATGGCGCGCACCCGCGCCCGCGGTCTGCATGACCTTGTAGTCGTCGGGATATTTCAGGCCGTGCTTGAGGGCGATCTCCTGCCAGTTGAAGAAGCTGCCTTCAGTGAGGGTGAGGATGCCCACTGTTGCACCCTTGAGCTCCTCGACCTTCTGAAATTTCTTCTGTGTGACGATGTAGTGCGACAATCGTCCGGAATTCGCCGCGATCATGCGCAGCGGGCCGCTGCGCTCGGCGTTTTGCATGATCCCCTCTGTCGAGGAGAGCGCGAAATGGAGATCGCCCTTCAACAGGCCTTCGGCCTGGCCCTCGCCGCTGCGGATGAACCGCATGTTGGCGTTGAGGCCCTCGTCGGCGAAGAAGCCGTTCTGGATGGCGACCAGCACCGGCTGGAAGAAGAACGTGCGGTCGATGATCCCGACGTGGATGGTTTCGCGCGGGCGGCTTTGCGCTTGCGCGAATGAGCCGGCGGTCAGCGACAGCATCACTGCGACAATGGCCGGTGACAGGATTCGAGTGAGCACTGGTTTCCTCCGTGAGCATTGTTGGCCAAAGCAAACCATCGGCCGGGGTCGGAAACAATCCCCGCCTGGGCAAGCTCTCGTGTTAAGCTCGTCAGCAAAGCTTGCAACCATTTCAAGAAGAACGAGCGCCGCATCTGCAGGAGGAAACCATGCTGACCAAACGCGCCATTTTGAGCGCCGTCATCGGGCTCCCAGTGGTCTTGCTCGAGCCCGCAGGGGTTTCCGCCCAAACCTATCCGAACCGACTGATCAAACTGGTCTTGCCCTTCCCGGCAGGCGGGCCAACCGATGGTGCGGCGCGGTTGATTGCCGAGAAACTCTCCGCGTCACTCGGCCAGACGGTTGTGATCGAGAATCGTGCGGGCGGCGCCGGGGGCACTGTCGGCGCGAAGCTGGTCGCGACCGCGGACCCTGACGGCTATACGCTCCTGTTCACGCCGCCAGGTCCACTGGTGACGGCGCCCTCGATCTACAAGACCGTCGGCTATGATCCGGTCAAGGACTTCGCGCCGGTCGCGACGATCTTCTCGAGCCCGCAAGTCCTGGTCGTCAATCCGGCTGTCCCGGCGAATTCGATGCGAGAGCTGGTCGCTTACGCCAAGGCCAATCCGGGGAAAGTGAGCTATGCATCGCCCGGATTTGGCACCCAGCCGCACCTGCTTGGCGAAATGCTGAAGCTTGCGACCGGCGCCGACATCGTGCACGTCCCATTCCGCGGCTCCGCGCCGGCGCTCACCGACCTGTTGGCCGGACAAGTGCAGGTGTTCTTCGACACCGCCGCCTTTCTCTTGCCGCATGTCGAAGCCGGCAAGCTCAGGCCGCTGGCGGTCGCCGACGAAGCCCGCAGTGCGCAGTTCGCCAGCGTGCCGACCACGATCGAAAGCGGGTTCCCGAAGCTCCAGGGCACCTATTGGACCGCGGTCGTCGCTCCCGCCGGCACCCCGCCGGACGTCATCGGTAAGCTCAATGCGGCGATCAACGCCATCACGACATCGAAGGAGATGGAAGAAACCCTGTCGAGGCTCAGCGCCAAGGCGAAGGTCGGCTCGCCAGCGGATGTCACGGCCTTCATGGCCGCAGAGACCAGGAAATGGGGCGAGGTCATCACCGCCGCAAACATCAAGGGTGAGTGAAGCGGCTTGGCATTCGCTAAGCACGGTTGATTGAGCGGGGCTGGCAGTTTCGGCCGCTTCCGTCTATCTCCATGGGTGGTGATCTTCGGAGAATGACCGGCATGCAGGTTTCCGCTCTCGGTTATGTCCGCGTCCGCGCCAAGGATCTTGGCGACTGGGCGAGCTATGGGCCCGGGCTGCTCGGCCTGCAGCGCGTCGACAAGATCGCGCACGTCGCATGGCGTTCCGCATGGACGACCGCAAGCAGCGCATCATCGTCAATGCCGACGGCGGCGAGGGCATCGACGTGTTCGGCTGGGAGGTCGCGGACGCGGCCGCGCTCGATGCGCTGGCGGCGCAGCTCGAAGCGGCCGGCATCGAAGGTCGCGCGCGGCTCGCGCGCGCTCGCCGACGAGCGGCTGGTGAAGGACCTGATCGTGCTCAACGACCCGCTCGGCAATCGGCTGGAGATTTTTCACGGCGCGGAGGTCGCGTCCGAGCCGTTCGTGCCGGGCCGCGCCGATCTCGGGCTTCCGCACCGGGCCGCTCGGGCTCGGCCATGTCGTGTTCAATGTCGAGAGCGTCGAGCAGATCGATCAGCGTGATGCCGTTCTATCGCGACCTGCTCGGCTTCCGGCTCACCGACTATTACTCGCATCCGTTCGAGGCGCGCTTCCTGCACGTCAATCCGCGCCACCACAGCCTCGCCTTCATCAAGACCGGCAAGAACGCCGTCCATCACATCATGATGGAGGTGTTCTCGTTCGACGACATGGGGCAGGGCTACGACATCGCGCTCGGCAGACGACCAGGTGGCGACGACGCCTCGGCCGCCACACATCGGATTTCATCACGTCGTTCTACAGCTTCACGCCGTCGGGCTTCATGGTCGAGTACGGCTGGGGCGCGCGCTCGATCGATCCCGACACCTGGCAGGCGTTCGAGCGCAAGGAAGGCCCGAGCATGTGGGGCCACGACCGCAAGTGGCTCTCGGCCGAGGACGCAGGCCGAGGCGCGCAAGCTGCGGCTGCAGAACGCCGCCAGCGGGCATGCGCCGGCCGGTGCAGGTGATGGAAGGCAATTACCAGCTCATGCCCGGCGTCTGCCCGTGGTGGGACAGCGTGACGCAAGCGTCGAGCGCGTCGCGTCGATGAAGCGCATCGTCGCTTGGCGCGTTCACTCGTCGCCTGGTCTTGCGCAGGCCCTCGGCCGACGCGCACCAGGTCCTCGACGCTGATGCGCGCCAGCGCCGACCGAGAATGACTGCTCGGCCTGCGCCAGCGCCGGCAGCACGACCTGCGCTGAGCAGCGGCGATCCGGTCAGCGGCATGTCGTCCGCTGTCCTCGACCGTGCCGGCGGCGCGCAGAATGTCGTCGGCGCTGATGCGGCGCTGCTCGCGCGCGAGCTCATAGCCGCCGCGCGGTCCGCGCACGCCCTTGAGGATGCCGTGCCGCACCAGCGCCTGCAGCACCGGCTCGAGATGCCGCGGCGGCAAGCGATGGCGGCGTCGCCAAGCGCCTTGGCCGCGACCGGCCGGCCGCGCGCATTGAGCGCGATGTCGATGACGGCGGCGATGGCAAGACGCCTTTGCGAGGCAGGAGCGGCATGGGAGTCCGCGACGGCATCCGACGCTACGAGATAACTAACGGAGCGCGGTAATTTGTACTACAGACGCGTAACGTCTAGCCGTCGCTGCCGTTCCCTCCGGGTGCTGTGCCCGTAGAACCAAAACCCCCAACGCCGCGTGTGGTTTCATCAAGACTTGCAGATCTCGCAAATCTTCGCTTGCATTGTAGCGGCGATGACCAATTGTGCAATCCGCATCCCGCGCTCGACTGTGAATGAATCCTGGCCGAGATTTACGAGAATGACCTGTATTTCGCCCCGATAATCAGCATCGATCGTGCCGGGCGCGTTGAGCACCGTGACGCCGTGCCGCACCGCCAGCCCTGAGCGCGGGCGGACCTGTCCCTCGGTTCCGGCGGCAACGCAATGCAGATGCCCGTCGGGATCATGGCGCGCGTCGCCCGGCGCGATCACGATCGGGCGCGTCGGCCGGGACCGCCGCGCACGAGGTCGAGCCCGGCCGCGAGCTCGCTCTGATAGGCCGGTAGCGGCAGATCGGCGCCGTGCGGCAAGCCGCTTCAGCGCGGACCTCGACCGGTCTTCACGCGCTGATCTCCTGCCAGCGCGGCCGCGATCCGCGCGACCAGTGCGCGCGCGACCTCGTCCTTCGACTGCGGCGGCCAGGATTCGACGCCGTCGGCGGTGACGAGATGCACGCTGTTGCGTCTCGCCGCCCATGACGCCGGTCTGCGGGCGACACGTCGTTGGCGACGATCCAGTCGCAGCCCTTGCGCTTGAGCTTGGCCTTGGCGTTGGCGATCACGTTCTCGGTCTCGGCCGCAAAGCCGATCACGAGCGGCGGGCGCTTGCGTCTTGCGGTGCGCGATGGTGGCGAGGATGTCCGGGTTTTCGACCAGCGCGAGCGGCGGCGTCGCCGTGCCCTTCTGCCTTCTTGATCTTCTCGCGCCCGGGCGTCCGCGACGCGCCAGTCGGCGACCGCGGCCGCGAAGATCGCGCAGTCGGCCGGCAGCGCGCTGCTCGACCGCGTCGAACATCTCGCGCGCGGTCTCGACCTTGACGATCGTGACGCCGGGCGGATCCGCAATGTTGACCGGCCCGGAGATCAGCACGACCTCGGCGCCGGCCGCCGCGGCCGCCGCCGCGATGGCGTGGCCCTGCCGGCCGGACGAGCGGTTGGCGATGTAGCGCACCGGATCGATCGGCTCGTGCGTCGGTCCCGAGGTGACGACGACGCGCTTGCCGGCGAGCGGCTCGCTCGCCCGCCTCGCCGAAGAGCGCCTCGGCCGCGGCCGCGATCTCCAGCGGCTCGGCCATGCGGCCGACGCCGGCCTCGCCGCGCTTCCGCCATCTCGCCCGCGTTCGGCCCGACGATCGCGACGCCGTCCGCGACGAGCTGCGCGAGATTGCGCTGCGTCGCGCGATGCGCCCACATCGCGCGGGTTCATCGCCGGCGCGATCAGCACCGGCCGGTCGGTCGCGAGCAGCACGGCGCTGGCGAGATCGTCGGCGTGGCCGCCCGCCATCTTGGCCATGAGGTCGGCGGTCGCGGGCGCCACCACGATCGAGATCGGTCTCGCGCGCGAGCCGGATATGGCCGACGTCGAACTCGCTCGCGGCGTCGAACAGATCGGTGAAGACGCGCTCGCCGCTGAGCGCGCCGGCCGCGAGCGGCGTGACGAATTCCTGCGCCGCCGCCGTGAGGATGCAGCGCACCGCCGCGCCGCGCTCGCGCAGCCGGCGGATGAGATCGAGCGACTTGTAGGCCGCGATGCCGCCGCCGATGATCAGCAGGATGCGCGTTGCGGCGCGATGGGCGGCCCGGCGTCGAGACAGCATCGCGGCTTTCGACGACCGCTTGCTCGTATGCGGCGGCGGCGCTGCCGCGTGCCGGCGTTGCCTCGCGTCGCTCCCGCGGCGTCGCGCAGGATGGTGCGGACCTCGTCCTCCATCGAGCGGCCGTGGCTCGGCCGCGCGCAGCCGCAGCCGCTGTCTTGAGGTCGTCGTCGAGCTGGCGGATGGTGATGCTGGCCATGGCGGCTCTCCTGCGAGCCTACCTAGCCATATGATTGCATTGCAATCAATGCAATCATCGTCGGCCTGACGTGCGGAAGATCGGTCCGCGCGCCGCCAGGACTCGTCGCGCTATGATCGCGATCGATCGACCGCAGGCACGGAGCGCTCGCTCATGATGACGTATCGTCGATGCTACTCGCCGTCCTTGCTGGTCCTGGCCGGCGCCGCCCTGGCGCAGCCAGCGCCGCCCGACAACACGCCCGACGCCACCTTGCGCTCGACGCCCGAGACCGTGGTGTGGGGCTATTTCGCCGCCGACATTGCCGCCGGCGTTGCGCATCAAGTCGGGCCAGACCGTGCGCGATCGACACCGTCTCGCACTCGCGGCGTGAACACCGGCGTCGATCCGGTCACCTTCTTCGGCCGCGCCGGCATTCCCGCCGACCAGGTGCTCAAGGACGCGATCGACATCTACGAGAAGGTGACCGCGCCCGCAAGGGCGCGCAGCGCGCACATCCTCACCGGCCCGATCTACGTCGAGGAGGCCGCGCCCGGCGACATGCTCGAAGTGCGCATCCTCGCGCTCGAGTACCGCGTGCCCTACGGCGTGAACAACTCCAACCGCGGCACCGGCGTGCTGCCCGACCTGCTGCGCGGCCCCGCCGCGAAGGTGATCAGGTTCGACACTCGCGCGCAACGTCGCGCTGTTCTCGCCCGAGATCGAGATTCCGCTGCAGCCGTTCATGGGCATCATGGCGGTCGCGCCGCCGCGCGACACCTGGCTGATCAGCTCGCGGCCGCCGGGGCGCTACGGCGGCAACATGGACTTCAACAAGCTCACGGCCGGCGCGACGCTCTATCTGCCGGTGTTCCACGACGGCGCGCAGTTCTTCACCGGCGACTCGCACGCCGTGCAGGGCGACGGCGAGATCAACGGCACCGCGATCGAGGCCTCGCTCACCGGCACGTTCCAGTTCATCGTGCACAAGGGCGCCGGCGCGCGCCATGACGTGGCCGCGCGCGGAGGACGCCACGCACTACTACGCGATGGGCATCGACCTCGATCTCGACGTGGCGATGAAGCAGCGCCGCGCAGGAGACCGTCGAATTTCCTGCGCGACACGGAAGGGCCTCTCGGCGGCCGACGCCTATGCGCTCGCGAGCATCGCGGTCGACTTCCGGGTGGCCGAAGCGGTCGATGCGGTGCAGATGGTGTACGGCGCGATCCCGAAGAAGATCTTCAAGAGCAATCCGGAGTATTGGTCGCGCAAGTGAATCGATATCTCGCCGCTCACTCGGGCGTCGTCCCCGCGCAAGCGGGGACCCAGTATCCCAAAATCGGATGTTGCAATTCCGCAGCGCCAAACGCGCGGTCGGCGTTTACTGGGTCCCCGCTTGCGCGGGGACGACAGCTGAGAAATTACGCCGCCCTCCAATTCCTGGGCGTCTTGTTGCTGCTGTGCTTGTCGCTTACGCCCGCCCGCGCCGACACCATCCGCGTGATCATTCCCTTTGCGCCGGGCGGTGCGCTCGACCCGATCGCGCGCATCATGGTCAATGCTTGGAGCCGCCTGCGACCCGCCGACAGCATCATCGTGGAGAATATCGGCGGCGCCGGCGGCATCGTCGGCATGAGCACAGTGGCGAAAGCTGCACCAGACGGACGCACGCTCCTGTTCAGCCCCTCCGGCAATATCGTGATCAGCCCGTCGCTGCAGCCAAGCCTGCCCTATGACACGGCGACCGCCTTCGAGCCGCTGGTGCTCGTCGGCTCGGTCAAATCGGCGATGATCGTGCGCGCAAGCCTCGACGCGCGCTCGCTGGCCGATCTGGTCGCGCTCGGCAAGCGCGGCGAGAAGCTTACCTTCGGCTCGCCCGGTCCCGGCACCAGCCCGCACATTTCCGGCGAGCTGCTCAACCACGCGGCCGGCATCGCCATGACACATGTGCCGTTCCGCGGGCTCGGGCCGGCACTCAACAATCTCATCGGCGGCCATATAGATGCCATCACGACGTCGGTGATCGGCGTGTTGCCTTATGTCGAGGCGAAGACCGCGCGTGCGCTGGCGGTGTTCGGCACCGAGCGCTCCGACCGCGTTCCGGACGTGCCGACGACTGTCGAGCTTGGCTATCCGGATCTGGTGATGCCGCAGTGGTATGGGCTCCTCGGCCCAGCCGGCATGCCGGCGGAGATCAAGCGCACGATCGAGAGCCAGGTCTTGAGCGTGCTACGCACGCCCGAGGTGACGATGCAGCTTGCGGCGTCCGGTGTGGCTGGTCCGAAGGGAGCGACCGAATTCAAAACGCTGCTCGACGCCGAACTCAGGAAATGGCCGCCGCTGATCGCCAAGCTCGGTATCAAGGCGGAATGAGTTCTTTGCCGCCCGAAGCGACGCCCGCCGCCGTTACTCCGCCTTCAGGCCGAGCTTGCGCACCAGTGCGCCCCATTTGGTCTCTTCCGCGTCGATGTCGGCCGCCTGCTGCTCCGGCGTGCCGGCGAGCGGATCGCCGCCCTCGTCCGCGATGCGCGCCCGCACATCGTCGCTCTTGAGCGCGATGTTGAGCTCGGCATTGAGCCGCTCGACGATCGGGCGCGGCGTGCCGGCCGGCGCCACCATGCCGTAGTAAATCACCGCCACGTAGCCGGGCACGCCAAATTCGGCGACTGTCGGCACGTCGGGAAGGATTGGCAGGCGCTTGTCGCCCGTGACTGCGATCGCGCGCAGGAGACCGCCACGGATTTGCGCGATCGCCGGCGGCACTGTCGTGATCGCCGTCAGGACATGGCCGGCGACGAGATCGCCCTGGGCGGGTCCGCTGCCGCGATAGGGAACGTGGGTCAGCTTGACGTCAGCCATCGAGGTGAACAACTCGGTCGAGATGTGGGAGCCCGAGCCGATGCCGGCGGTCGCATAGGTGATCTTGCCCGGCTCCTTGCGAGCGAGCGCCAACAGGTCCTTGACGTTGTGCACCGGCAGCGACGGATGAACGACGAGAATTTGCTGGAACGAGGCGATGAGCCCGATCGGCGCAAAATCCTTGCGGGGGTCGTAGCCTGCATTTCCATAGAGACTGGGCGCGACACCGAATACGCCGGAGTGGCCGACCATCAGGGTGTGGCCGTCGGGCGTGGCCTTTGCGACGGCCCGCGCGCCCAGTGTGCCGGCGGCGCCGGCACGATTGTCGATTACGAACTGCTGGCCGAGCGCCCGGCTCATGTGCTGAGCCAGCATGCGCGCCATCATGTCGTTGCCGCCGCCAGCCGCGAACGGCACCACGATCATGACCGGGCGCACCGGATAGGTCTGCGCTGCAGCAAATCCAGCAGTGCCCGCAATGCCCGCAACAAGCAGCATGGCAATCGTGCAGGCGTGTTGCTTCCGCATTGGCTCCTCCCCGGTGTTAGTTGACCGCGATGGTTCGGGGCGCCCGGGAGAATGTCAAGCCGCGCCACTGTCGCGTCTCTTGCTGCGGAAGACCGTTCACCTTACTGAAGTTTAACGGCCATTGTTCCCGATTGGTGCCGCCGAACCGTGAACCTCAATGACCCCATAAGCGACAACGACACGGGAAAGAGGAATCGGCCCCCGATCATGGTCCGGGGCATCGATCCGCGCCGGAGGATTTCATGCAATTTTCGGAACAAGACTTGCGCGCGGCCGTGACGGCCGGTGCGCTCGACACTAACGCCCTGAGCCGTCTTCTCGATTTTCTCGCAACGCGGCAATCGTCGGTGCCGTCGGTTGCCGCCGCACCCGCGCCGCAGTTCGACTTGGCGCATCTGCTCTGGTACGCTGGCGCTCTCATTGTCATGGGCGCAATGGGCCTGTTCTCGACGCTCGCGTTTTCCTCGATGGGCGGCGGCGCGCTGACCGCGACGGCGATCGTCTACGCCATCCTCTTTACGATCGCCGGCCACCATCTCTGGTACGCGCGCAACCTGCGCATCCCGGGCGGGCTCCTGATCGCGATCGCGGTCTCGATGGCGCCGCTCGCGGTCTACGGCATCCAGGAATCCTACGGCCTGTGGGGCCAGTTCGGCCGGCCCGGCACCGTGCATGACTTCTACGTCTGGATCAAAGGCAGCTGGGTGTTCATGGAACTTGCCGCCATCGTGGCGGCGGTGATCGCGCTGCGGTTCTATCCGTTCCCCTTCATCGTGATGATCATCGCGTTCGCGCTCTGGTTCATGTCGATGGACCTGACGCCGTGGATCTTCGGCCGCTCGGAGTTCACCTGGGAGGAGCGGCGCGCGGTGTCGATGTGGTTCGGGCTCGGCGTGCTGGTCGTCGCCTGGGCGGTCGACCACCGTCCGCGCGGCGGCGACTTCGCCTTCTGGCTGCACCTGTTCGGCATGATCACGTTCTGGGGCGGCCTGAGCATCAAGAGCAGCGACAGCGAAATTGCGCAAGGTGCTCTACTGTCTGCTCAACGTCGGCCTGGTGCTGCTTTCGGTCGTGCTGAGGCGGCAGGGTCTACGCGGTGTTCGGCACGCTCGGTGTCGCCGGCTATCTCGGCTATCTCTCCCACTCGGTGTTCAGGGACTCGCTGCTGTTCCCCTTCGCGCTCTCGCGATCGGCGTCGCCGTCATCGCGGCCGGGCTGTTCTATCACAAGCACCAGGACGCGGTTGCGGCCTGGCTGGAGCAGCATCTGCCTGAGGTGGTGTCGTTCCTGCGGCCTGCGGACGCAAGGTGATCATATCGAATGACGTGATGGCCGCTGCGTAAAAGGGCGTGGCGGCCATCACTGTTTGATGCGCTTCGCCAGCGGCTTGGCGACCTCACGGGCGGCCTCGATGAAGAGCTGCGCCGCGGCGCTCAGTGCCCGGTTCTTCAACGTCACGACACCGATGGGCCCGCTCTCGATCGGCAACTCGACCGGCAGCTTCTTGATGAAGGGATGCGGCTCGGGCAACCGCAGCCAGAAGTCAGGGAAAATTGCGAGATAGCGGCCCGTCTTCAGGAGATTGGCGCGCAACTCAAGGGCAGACGCGACCACAGCCGTGCGCGGGAAATCGAGCCCGGCGGCGCGAAAGACCTCCCCGACATACGATCCGAACCGGCCTTCCGGCGGCGGCAGCGCCCACGGCTCATCCTTCAATTCGGCAAGCGCGATGCGTCGCCGCTTGAGCCAGGGATTGTTCGCGCCCGCCGCCACCACGTAAGGGCTTTCGAACAGGAATTCGAAGCTCACGCGCTCGTCCGCAAAGGGCCTGAACTGCCGGTAGATCAGGAGGTCGACGCTGCGTTCGTGCAGGTCGCGCAGCATCTCAGTGCCTTCGGCCACGACGCGAAACGCGATCCGCGGATAGCGCCGCGAGAGCCGGTCGATGACCGCGGAAATGAAGCTCGCCGCAAGCGTGACGGTGCTGCCGATCCGCACTTCACCGACCGTCGGATCGGCCAGGAACTCGATGTCCTTGATGCCCTGCCTCAGCTCCTCGAACGCGATGGCGCTGCGATGCAGGAGCGCGCGGCCATAGGCGGTGGGGGCGACGCCTTGCGGCTCGCGGTCGAGCAGCTGAACCCCGACAGAGTGCTCGAGATCAGCGATTGCCTTGGAGACCACGGGCACCGAGATTGCGAGCTGATTGGCCGCCTTGGTCATGCTGCCCGCCTGCACCACGGCCTGGAAGTACGTGCAGATCCCGCAACTTGATGCGGCGGCCGATCCGGTCTGCCCACTGCTGCATATCGACCTCTTAGTCAAATGGGTAAAGGGAATTCGAAAATTAGAGATTCCATGAAACAGCAAGATTGGGCATCGTTGCAATGGCGATTTTGACAGTCTGTTTGAATGAGGTGGGCCATGGTGTCACGACGCGTGTTGTTGTTGGGGGTCGCGAGCCTTGGACTGGTTGCTGCAGGCCCCGCGACGGCGCAGCCCTACCCGCAGCGCCCGGTCAAGATCATCACCGCCGGCATTCCGGGCACGACATTCGACCATGTCGCCCGCGCGCTCGCCGACAAGCTCTCCCCAAGCCTGCGGCAGACCTTTCTGGTGGAGTCGCGTCCCGGTGCAGCCGGCAATCTCGGCGCCGAATTCGTCGCCAAGGCGCCGGCCGACGGCTACACGCTGCTGATGGCGCTTGGCACGACATTCACGGTCAACCCGAGCCTCTACAAGAAGCCGCCGTTCGATCCGCTCGCCGACTTCAGGTTCATTTCGATCACATCGACGACCAGCAACACGCTGGTCGTGCACCCATCCGTCCCGGTCAACTCGGTGGCGGAATTCGTCGCATATGCGAAGAGAGAGCCGATATCCTATGCGCACGGCGGCAACGGCACGCCGGGTCATTTGTGCATGGAGTATTTTGGCCTTCTGGCCGGGTTTCGCGGGACGCCGGTGCCCTACCGCGGCAATCCGCAGCTCGTGACGGATCTCGTGTCCGGGCAGATCAAGTTCGGCTTTGTGTCGACGTCAGGCGTGGCCCAGCATGTCCGGGAAGGCCGGCTGAAAGGGCTCGCGGTCTCGACCCGCACGCGCTCGCCGCTCGCATCTGACCTGCCGACGATCGCGGAGATGGGCTTTCCGGAATTCGAATTCGATACCTACCATGCTTTGGCGGCGCCCGCTGCCATTCCGGAGCCGATCGCGGCCCTGCTCGAAGGCGAGGTGCTACGGGCGCTGGCGTTGCCCGACCTGCAGGAGAGGCTTCGTGTGCAGGACATCCTGATTGTACCGACGCCCGGCGTCGAGGCCAAAGCGCGCATCGAGGCTGATTTCCAGAAATGGGCCAAGGTTGTCGAAACCACCGGCATGCGGATCGATTGAGATGAAAACGAACGGATCGACGCGAGTGGTGATGCTCGGCACCGGCACGCCGCGGCCCGATCCCAATCGCTCGGGGCCTGCGACCGCCATCATTGTCAACGACACGCCCTACCTGATCGATTTCGGGCCGGGCGTGATCCGACGTGCGACGGCCGCCTACGAGAACGGCGTGACGGCGATCGGCTTCGGCGGCACGAACATCAAAACGGTGTTCCTCACCCACATGCATTCGGATCACACAGTCGGCTATCCCGATCTCATTTTTACGCCTTGGGTGATGGGCCGGCAGGAGCCGCTCACGGTCTATGGGCCAAACGGCATCAAGGCCATGACCGAGCACGTGCTCAAGGCTTGGCAGATCGATATCGACGGTCGCACCAGCGGCATCAATCAGCGCGACGTGACCGGCTACAAGGTGGAAGCGCATGAGATCGTACCTGGCGTGATCTACCGCGACCGCAACGTCACCGTCACGGCGTTCTCGGTGCGACACGAGGAGATGGTCGATTCGTTCGGCTTCCGGTTCGATACGCCGGATCGCTGCATCGTCATCTCGGGTGATACGGCGCCGACGCAGGCGATCATCGACCACAGCCGCGGCTGCGACGTGCTCATTCATGAGGCCTATTCGGAAGCAAGCCACCAGCAGGTCTCGCCGCGCTCGCAAGCGTTCCGCCGCTGTCACCACACGTCGGCGATCGAGCTTGCCGCGATCGCGAACGAGGTGAAGCCTGGCCTGCTCGTCATCTATCATCGCTCGAACGCGGGTGGCCGCTCGATGGAGCCCGAGGACGTGCTGCTCGACGAGATCCGGCAGACCTACAAAGGCGCCGTCGTCATGGGCCACGACCTCGATGTGCTTTGACGCCCGGTCGATCAGTCGACGGGCTCGCGCCGTCTCACCCGCAGCAACGTGGTGGCGAACATGAAGATGATGCCTGCGAGCGCCGGAATGATGGTCAAGCCGGTGATGCGCATGCGATGAATGTCGTGCGGCGTGAGGCTGACGTGGCCGAGGCTGATCCAGGCCACAAGATCGGCCGCCATGGTGGCCTGCGGATCGCCGCTCGTGATCGCCGGCAGTGGTGCGAGCCGCGTCTCTGCGCTGCGAAGCTCGGCGTCGAGCGCGTCACGCCGTTGCGCCACTCCAAGCGCCTGCCGCAGCTTGAGCACATCGGCGCAGGCCGCGCCGGATGCTGCCATCGTGACATTGCTGCAGCCCGCGGTCTGCTTCCACACCGCGGCGGCTGCTGGCTGCGCCCGCTGGACCTCTGCTTCGATCGTTGACACCGCTCGCATCTCCGTGATCGCGGCGCGCTCGCTGCGCAGCCGCTCGATATCGGCGGCAAGTGCGCTTGCCTCGGCCGCGACCTTGCTGCGCCCGGCGACGCCGTCGCCGATATTGGTGGCCGCAAACCCGATCGCGGCCAGGAGCGTCATGCCGAGCGCGATCAGCCAGATCGCCCAGGCGGCGGCGGCCGACATCGCGTGGCGATCGCGCCAGAGCTGAGCGGCGGCGCTGGGGAGCACGATGGCGAGGCAATCGATGGTGAGCCCGACGGCTGCAAGCAGCGCAGCGGCTTCCGCGGTCTGTCCGAACGAGGCGGCAAAGCGGGTGTTGACCGTAAGCCCCACGACGGTGAGCCCGATTGCCACTAGCCCCAGGACAAGACCGAGAAAGATCTGGCTGGCGCTGCGGCGGACCGGGGTGCTGTCGAAGACCGCGCCCGGATGATAGCGCGGGAGCGCGGCGGCGCGGCCGCGGAAGGGCGAAGATCGCATGACCTTTGCCAGCGGCGTTGCTGCCAGTGTCGTTGCCAGCGGTGTTACCAGCGCTGTTGCTGCAGGTGTCGTCACTGGCAATGCTGCTCCTGCAGAAGCGACACTTGGAGCCGCGCTTGGCTTGGCAGTCGGGACGGGCGCGGGCCCGTCCTCATCGTGATGCCACCAAAAGTCGATCTCTTCGCAGGCTTCTAGGGGAACGATTTTGCTCACAACACCCGGTCCGTTGTGCCGCTTGCGGTCCAGAATCATCTGAAATAAAGAGAACAAATCAGGTACAATTGCAAGCGAAAATTGCGGTTAATGAGAGCTTTACCGCGCTGCGGTCATCGCAGGATCAGCAGCAGGGCTAGTAGGATCGCGATGGCCCACAGCGCCGCTGCGGTCCAGCGGTTGCGGCGCGCCTCCGCCCGTCCGATCGCCGCGACCGTCTCGGGCGCCAGCACGAGCCCGTCGCGGGTGATGGCGTCGAGCTGCTCCACCAATTCGGCGCCGCGCGACAGAAGCCCAGGCACTACGCCCAGGAAGCGGCCCACTTCCAGCGCGCCTTCGGTGGCGCCTTCGAGCCGGCCGATGGGTCCGAGATTGCGCTCGATCCATTCGCGTACGACCGGCTCGGCGGTGGTCCACATGTCGAGTTTCGGGTCGAGCGAACGCCCCACGCCCTCGACCACCACCATGGTCTTCTGCAGCAGCAGCAGCTCCGGCCGCGTGCGCATGTCGAATATGCCGGTGACCTCGAACAGAAGCATCAGGAGCTTCGCCATCGAGATGTCTTCGGCCGTGCGATTGTGGATCGGCTCGCCGATCGCCCGGATCGCCTGCGCGAAGCTCTCGACCGCATGGTGGCGCGGCACATAGCCGGCTTCGAAATGCACCTCGGCGACACGCTGATAGTTGCGGGTGATGAAGCCCAGCAGAATCTCAGCGAGAAACCGCCGTTCCTTCGGGCCGAGCCGCCCCATGATGCCGAAGTCGACTGCGACCAGGTTGCCGTCGTCGTCGACGAACAGGTTGCCCGGGTGCATGTCGGCATGGAAGAAGCCGTCGCGCAGCGCGTGGCGCAGGAAAGTCTGGATGACGCCGCGCGCGAGCTTCGGCAGGTCGAAGCCCTTGGCGGCGAGCATCGCTCGGTCGGTCAGCGGCGTGCCCTCGATCCAGTCAAGCGTGAGCACGTCGCGCGCGGTGCGCTCCCAATCGACAGTCGGCACCCGGAAATCCGGATCTTTCTCGGTGTTCTCCGCCATCTCGGAAAGGGCAGCCGCCTCGAGCCGCAGGTCCATCTCGAGTGCGACCGAGCGGCGCAGCGTCTCTACCACCTCGACCAGGCGCAGCCGCCGAGCTTCGGTCGATAATGCCTCAGCATTGCGCGCTGCGAACGCGAGCGCATCGATGTCGACCTTGAAGCGCCGCTCGACCTGCGGCCGCAGCACCTTGACGGCGACCGTGCGCTCGCCGTCTGCCGTTGCGATCGAGGCGCGATGCACCTGTGCGATCGAGGCGGCCGCGACCGGTGCACCGAATGATTTGAAGACCTCGTTGAGCGGCTTGTCGAGCGCGGCCGCGACCACGCGCTCGGCCTGGGCCAGCGGAAACGGCGCCATGCGGTCCTGCAGCGTCTCGAGGTCGCGCGCTAGCACGACGCCGACGACATCGGGCCGTGTCGCCAGGAATTGGCCGAGCTTCACATAGGTCGGCCCCAGCATGGTGAGCGCGGTCGCAAGCCGTGCGCGGGCCGCGCCGGTTGAGGATTTCTCAAGGAGCCGCGCGAGCCATAGCGCGGTGCGCGCGGGCATCGGCAGCGGCTTCGGATCGATCAGGGCGAGCACGCCCTCGCGCGCGAAGACGAACCCGGCGCGGGTAAGGCGCGAGAGATGGGCGAAGGCGGCGATCACAGGGTTCGTCCAGCGATCATTGAGGGCACTAAACGTGACGCGAGCACAGCCTGCTCCCTCCCCCCTTGCGGGGGAGGGGTGGGGAGAGGGGTGGCGGCACACTCCGCGTTTGCGGCCACCCCCCTCCCTGTCCCTCCCCCGCAAGGGGGGAGGGAACGTTGAGGCACTGCTCTGCCCATACGTTTCGTACGAAAGCTTGAGGCAAATAAAATTTCGCTCACAGCCGCCAGCCCGAATGCAGCGCCACGATGCCGCCGGCCATGCGCTCGAAGGTCGCCCGGGCGAAGCCGGCATCGCGCATCATCTGTGCGAACGCCTCCGGATGCGGGAAGCGGCGGATCGATTCGACGAGATAGCGATAGGCCTCGGCGTCGCCAGTCACCATGCGCCCGAGCGTCGGGATCACGTTGAAGGAATAGAGATCATAGAGCGCGTCAAGCCCTGGCACATCCACGGAGGAAAATTCAAGGCACAGAAAGCGCCCGCCGGTGCGGCAGACGCGAAACGCTTCCTTTAGCGCCGCGTCGATCCGCGGCACGTTGCGGATGCCGAACGCGATCGTCACCGCGTCGAATGAGCGCTCGGGAAACGGTAGCGCCTCGGCGTTGCCGTCCACGAACGTCACCACGTCGTCATAGCCCCGATCGAGCGCGCGCGTGCGGCCGACCGCGAGCATGTCGGCATTGATGTCGAGCACGGTCGCGCGCGTGCCGGTCCCGCCCGCCTGCGCCACCCGGAACGCGATGTCGCCGGTGCCGCCCGCGACGTCGAGCAGCTTGAATGGCCGGTTGCCCTTTGGCGGGTTGACAGTGTTCGCCAGCACGTCCTTCCAGGCGCGATGCAGGCCGCCCGACATCAGGTCGTTCATCAGGTCGTAACGCGAGGCGACGCTGTGGAATACGTCATCCACCAGCGCCTGCTTGTCCGCAAGCGGCACCTGCCGATAGCCGAAATGGGTCTCTTCGCGGGTCTCTTCGCGGGCCATGGCCGAAATCCTGTGTGTGGCCGGACCATAGCGCGCGACGGGAAGAGGCGCTATGTCTCGCGCGGAGAGCGGTTAATCATGCCGGAATTGCCCGAAGTCGAGACGGTAAGGCGGGGCCTTGCGCCCGTCATGGAGGGCGCGCGCTTTGCGCATGTCGAGGCGCGGCGCGGCGATCTGCGCTGGCCGCTGCCGAAGGATTTCGCCAAACGGCTCGAGGGCCACACGGTGACAGGGCTTGGCCGGCGGGCGAAATACCTCCTGGCCGATCTCTCGTCGGGTGATGTACTCCTCATGCATCTCGGAATGTCGGGCTCGTTCCGGGTCACCCATCCGCACGGGGATGTAACGCCGGGCGCTTATTATCATGAGCGCTCGAAGGCAGCGGCGCACGATCACGTGGTGTTCGAGATGTCGAACGGCGCGCAGATTGCATTCAACGATCCGCGCCGGTTCGGCTCGATGAAGCTGGTGCGGCGGGACGAAATCGACGAGGAGCCGCTCTTGCGCTCGCTCGGGCCCGAGCCGCTCGGCAATGCGTTCGATGCCGCCATGCTGGCACGCGCCTGTGCGGGCAAGAAGACCTCGCTCAAGGCCGCGCTCTCCGACCAGCGCGTGGTTGCTGGCCTCGGCAACATCTATGTGTGCGAGGCGCTGCATCGCGCAAAGCTTTCGCCCAAGCGCGTTGCTTCGACCATTGCAACGCGCACCGGCGCACCCAATGAGCGCGGCGGAGCGTCTGGTCGACGCCATCAGGGCGGTGCTCGCCGATGCCATCAAGGCCGGCGGCTCCTCGCTGCGCGACCATAAGCAGACCAACGGCGAGCTTGGCCTCTTCCAGCACAACTTTCGGGTCTACGACCGCGAAGGCGAGCACTGCCCGACGCCCCGCTGCAGCGGGACCATCAAGCGCATCGTGCAGACCGGGCGCTCGACGTTCTTCTGTCCGGTGTGCCAGCGCTAGCGGCCTCTATTTAGAACACGCTCAGTTGAGTCAGATCGGCCGGCGCCCGAAGGGATGGAACTCCGGGCGCCAGCCGTCATCAGGCAGGCAAGAGCGAACGCCTGCTGCTGCCTGATACTACTTGATGGCCGTGCGGTACTTCGCCCGCATCACGTCGGCGGCCATGCCGACCGCCAGCGCGGCGACGACGAAGCCGCCCGCCATGACGGCGGTCAGTCCGTAGAACTTCATGCCGGCGTAGGCGAGGGCGGCCGACACGATCGCGAACATTGCGGTGTACATTGAAGTCTCCTGGCTTTTTGGCGTGACGGGGCACGATTGCTCCGATCTGGCGGGAACCCTACGCACTGGCACATGCGGGCTCTGTGATGGCCGTCACCAAACGGGAGAATTGGGTTTGGAGAATGGGCCAGAGGCGACTTCCGGCTGGCCAGTTCGGCCCTGAGCCCAATTGCTACCTCGCCGCTGGCCGATGTAGGTTTTTGCGGCTGACTGCCCGCGTGCGCCATGTTGGAGACTGCAATGAATATCGTTCTCTACTACGCCCCCAATGCCTGCTCGCTTGTCCCTTACGTCACGCTCACGGAGGCGAACGCAGCTTTCGATGTGCGCCCGCTCAATTTCCGCAAGGGCCAGAACATGTCAGCGGACTATCTGAAGCTCAATCCCAAGCACAAGGTGCCGCTGCTCGTCGTTGATGGGAGGACGCTGACCGAGAACGTCGCGATTCAGACCTTCATCGCCCGCACCTTCCCGCAGGCGAAGCTGATGCCGGCGGACCCCTGGCAGGAGCTGCAGGCGATCTCGATTCTCGCGTGGTGCGCCTCCGGTATTCATCCGTTCCTGTCGCGGATCAATTCGCCGCCCAAGGTCTGTGACGTGCCGGGCGCCGACGATAGCGTGCGCCGGCTGGCGAGGGAGATACTGTTTGAGAACTACCGGATCGCCGACGACCTGCTGAAGGGGCGCGAATACTTCTTCGATCACTTCACGGCCGCGGACGCGCATTTCTTCTGGTGCGTGCGGCGCGGCACGCAGCTTGATGTGGATCCTGCAGGCTTTGCGAACTGCGCCGCGCATTTCGCACGCATGCAGCAGCGCCCGAGCGTGCAGAAGGCGCTGGCCTTCGAAAAGTCCGTGCTGGAGGACTTTGCCCGGGCGGCATAGCATTATCTTGGTCGAGGACGCAGCCACGACAATAAAGGCGAGATTGCATGGACTCGTTTCTTGCCTTCATCGAAAACGGCGCGTTGAGCACCTTCATCCGCGAGACGCCGACGGTCCTCGTGTTTCCGGCGATCCTCACGCTCCACACGATCGGCATGGGGGTCCTGGCCGGCGGCAGCATCGCGATCGACCTGCGGATTCTCGGCTTTGCGCCGACGATGGCGCTGGCGCCGATTGGCCGGTTCTTTCCCGTGCTCTGGCTGGCTTTGGTGGTCAACGCCGTCAGCGGCATCCTGCTGCTCATCGCCTATCCGACCAAGGCGCTCACCAACCCGCTCTTCTATGTCAAGCTTCTGCTGATTGCGTTGGGGGTGGTGGTGCTGCTGCGGATCAAGCGCCGGATCTTCGACGATCCTAAGATCGAGCGGATGCCGATCGAACGCGGGGACAAGCGGCTGGCCCTCTTCTCGATCGTCATTTGGCTTGCGACGATCGCGGCCGGACGGCTGCTCGCCTACACCTATCGATGGGAAATGCTCGGCATCCCGGCGATCACCTGAGGGGCATGTGATGGAAATGGAACCGTGGGAGGTCTGGGTCCGCAGCACCGATCTGCATTTCTTTGTCATCCGTCATCCCTGGCTGTGGCCGCTTTGCGAGACCATCCACTACATCGGATTGTCGCTGCTGCTCGGCACCGTCGGCCTGTTCGATCTGCGTGCGCTTGGAGTGGCAAAAGGGATTGCGCCGTACGCCATCCATCGGCTGATCCGCTGGGGCATCGCCGGGTTCATCCTCAACATAGTCACCGGCATCATTTTCTTCTTCGGCTATCCGGACCAATACGCCTACAACAACGCCTTCTATTTCAAGGCAGCGTTCATGGGCATCGCGGCCTTTAACATTCTGGCCTTCTACGGAACCAGCGCGTTCCGTGAGGTGCAGGCGCTTGGCCCGAACGCGGACGTGCCGGGCAGGATCAAGCTCATCGCCGCAGCGTCGCTGTCGATGTGGATCGGAGTCTTGATCTGCGGACGGCTGCTGACGTTCTTCCGTCCGCCGTTCTTTCATTCAGGCTAGAAAGTGCGTCGGCGGACACAACTCCGTTCGTCCCCGCGAAAGCGGGGACCCAGTCTTGGCGACATCAGTTTTGGCGAGCGTGCTTGGCCCCTGGGCCCCCGCTTCCGCGGGGGCGAACGGAGCGAGCGGATGCGAAAGAGCGTTACTTCGCCGCCGCCACCGACTTTTCCAGCCAGCCGTAGATCACCGCGGCGATCTCCTTGCTGTTCTTCTCCTGCATCATCACGTGGCTGTTGCCCTTGATGCCGAGCTCGGCGAGCTTGATGAAATCGGGCTTCACGCCGGCCTGCTGGAGGAACTTCACGGTGCAATGATCGTACGGCGCGTGATAGGACGCCTCGCTCATCAGCACCACGATCGGCATCTTCAGATTGGCGAGCTTGCGCGCGGGCTCGGCCTGCTTCCAGCAGGTGACGAGGCCCGGTGCGTCCGGCTTGTCTTCCTTGACCCATTTGAGCTCGGAGGCGTCCTTCACGGGCGGATCATAGGCCAGCGGCACGCCTGCGATGCCGTAGGGGAGCGCAATGCCGCCTTCCTTGAACCAATCGGGCGCGCCCACGAACTCGAGCGCCCGCACCGGCGGGCCGTTCGGCTCGACCGCGACCACCGCCTTCACCAGATCAGGCCGCGCGTCCGCGGTCGACCAGCCGATGGGGCCGGCCTGCGAATGCACCAGCACGATCGCGGGACCGATCTTGTCGAGCAGCGCCACCATGGCGTCGCGCGACACCTCCTGCTGCTTCTCGAACGCGATCTCAGGCAGGAAGCTTCCCACCATCTGCAGCGTCACCGGATCGTCCGGCTCGCCGCTGCCGGGCCACTGCGTGTGCAGATGTGCCTGTGGCCAGAGCTTGTGCTTGGCTTGCTGCAGGTAGCGCGTCTGCGCGCTATTGGCGTCCGCCAGCCGCGGCGGACCATAGACCTCGGCGACGTAGCCCGAGCGCCCGCGGCCCGGCTGGTCGACCACATAGACCGCGTAGCCGCGGCGCGCGAAATACTGCGCCCAACTCTCGCGGCCATCGGGCGTGCCTGTAAACGTCGTGCCTGAGCGTGTGCCGCCATGCACCATCACGATCGGGTAGGGATGCGTTTGCTTCTGCGGAATGCGCATCTCGACATACATCTGTCCGACCACGTAGCTCTTGCCGTTGATGGTCGTGGTCTTGCCGCCGACCGAGAAGAAGCCGTCGCGCGCGAGGTTGAGCGGCGGATCCTCGTCGGCGGCCTGCGCCGGCCGGCTGGCCAGAAACGACAGGATTCCGCCCGCGACCAGCGCGGCGGCGGCAATCGAGACGAGCGCAAAAGTGCCTTGATTCATGTTGTCTTCCTCCCTTTGAGGCCATCTTATGCCACGGTTGCGGGGGCGGGGAATATGCGTGCGGCGAAATGGGCCTGCGCCCAAACTGGAAGCATTGGCGAGAGTGAACCATGAGCTATGAAACCATCGTCGTCGAGACGCGCGGACGCGTCGGCATCATCAGGCTCAACCGGCCGCAGGCGCTCAATGCGCTGAACTCTGCGCTCAATGTCGAGCTCGCGCGCGCGATCGCGGCCTTCGATGCTGACCAGAGCATCGGCTGCATGCTTCTCACCGGTTCCGAGAAGGCGTTCGCGGCCGGCGCCGACATCAAGGAGATGGCGGACAATCGCGCGGTCGACATGTTCATGGGCGATTTCGCCGGCGGCTGGCACGCTGCCGCGGAGGCGCGCAAGCCGGTGATCGCGGCGGTCGCGGGCTTCGCGCTCGGCGGCGGCTGCGAGCTGGCGATGCAATGCGACCTCATCATCGCGGCCGACACCGCGAAGTTCGGTCAGCCCGAAATCAAGCTCGGCGTCATTCCGGGCATCGGCGGCACGCAGCGCATGACGCGTGCGATCGGCAAGGCCAAGGCGATGGACATGATCCTCACCGGCCGGATGATGGATGCGGCGGAAGCCGAGCGCGCCGGCCTCGTCGCGCGCGTGGTGCCGGCCGCAAGCCTGATGGAGGAAGCGATGAAAGTCGCCGAGACCATCGCGGCGATGTCGCTGCCGGCGCTGATCGCCGCCAAGGAGACGGTCAACCGCGCGTTCGAGACGTCGCTCGCGGAGGGCGTGCGCTTCGAGCGCCGCGTGTTCCACCTGCTGTTCGCCACCCATGACCAGAAGGAAGGCATGGCGGCGTTCGTCGAGAAGCGGCCGGCGAAATTCGAGAACAAGTAGCGCTATCGCCGCACACACATTACACGCGCGACCGACGCCTTCGCGGCCTCGACGCCGGCGCGGCCGGGCGCGGGCGTCACGTATTGCGCTTCGAGGAAACGCCGGATCGTGTCGACCGGCACCACGCCGGCCGGCGGCAACGGAGCCGAGCCCGCCATCAGCGGGGCCTTCAGCGTCACCATGCCGAAAAGGCGGCCCTGCGCGTCGAGCGCGGCGGCGCCGGCGAAACCGAGCTGCGGCGAGGGCTGCAGGCCGTTGCCGTCAAGCCTGCCGGCCGTGGTGGTGACCGCGCGGCCGCCCGCCTGCAGCAGCGGATCGGCGATGCCGACGAGCGTGAGGTCGCCTCCGCGCGCTCCGTCATGCATGAGCGCAGCAGGCGTGAGATCGGACACGCCGAATACGCGCAGCAGCGCGAGCCCGCTCTTGTCGTCCTCGGCAAGCACGGTGGCGTCGCCAAGCCCAGCCACCTGGATCACATTGCAGCCCTCGGCCAGCAGGCGATCGGTGAGCACATGGCCGCCGGGCGTGACCACGATGCCGGTGCCATATTCGACCTTGCGGCGTGCCGGGCCCATCAGATCGGTGAGGCCGGTGCCCGAGAACGGCGCGAACGCGCTCGACATCACGACCGTCACCGCATCCATGATGCCTTCCGTCGCCTGATCGTAAAGGATCGTGACGCCGCGCACCTCGAGGTCGCGAATCTGCGCGCGCACGTAGAATTTCTTGAGCCCCTGCAGCCCCGACAAAATGAAGAAGTTGTCGCGCGTCAGATTGACCTCGAGCTTGCGGTTTGGCGGCTCGGTGCGCTGGGTCTCGGCCACGTCCGCAAGCGTCGTGCCGGGCCCTCTGATCCGGAAGGTTTCGATCTGGATCTGCCCCTGCGCGGACGACCAGCGCGTGCCGCTGCCGCTGCGCGCGATGCGTGGCACCTGCTTGGTCGGCAGCCCGAGCTGTGCTCCGGTCACCTTGTCGTCGACCATGGCCCAGCCGACGCGCTCCTGCACCGCCTTCGAGTTGGTGGTGAGCTGGGCGCGCTCGGGCGGCGCCAGCGCGCCGGTCTCTTTCGCGCCGATCGACTTCTGGAATGACTTGATGGCGGTGGCCGTGCGCTCGTTGAATTCGCCGTTGATCAGGCCGTTGAAGTGTCCGGTAAAGGCGAGATCGAACTGGATGCCGACACGTTCCGGCATCGGCAGATTCGAGCCGTTTGGGACACCCTTCGGGCTGCCCTTGGGAGCGCCCTTCTTGGGCTCCGCCTTGCCTTTCTTGGCGGCCTCGGCGACTTGGACGGTCTGCGCGGATATGTCCTGCGCAGATGCGGGCCATGCGAGACTGAATGCCAACAGAGTGACACCTGCGAAACGCATGCAAGCTCCCGCCACCGCATAGGCTCCCCGCGTCAAGCCTAGCCGATCATTATGGCCACGCAAACGCGATCGTTGCTATAACGCACAGCATGCTCAGTCCCGAAGAGCTCGAGCGCTATGCGCGCCACATCGTGCTGCAGGAGGTTGGCGGTCCCGGCCAGGCGGCGCTCAAGCGCGCGCGCGTCCTGGTGGTGGGGGCGGGCGGGCTCGGCTCGCCGGCGCTGCTTTATCTCGCGGCGGCCGGCGTCGGCACGCTCGGGATCGTCGATGACGACACGGTGTCGCTGTCGAACCTGCAGCGCCAGGTGATCCACGGTACGCCTGACGTGGGCGTCTCCAAGGTTGAAAGCGCAACCGCCGCAATCGGCCGGATCAATCCGCATGTCGCGGTCGAGGCGCATGGCGCGCGGCTCTCGGCCGCGAACGCGCTCGATCTCATCTCGCGCTACGATCTGGTCGCGGATGGCTGCGACAATTTCTCGACGCGGTATCTCGTGTCGGACGCCTGCTACCTTGCAAAGAAACCGCTGGTTACGGCCGCGATGGGCACCTTCGACGGCACTCTCACGACCGTGCGCGCGCATGAGCGTACCTCAGACGGCAAGCCCAACCCGAGCTATCGCTGTCTGTTTCCGGAGCCGCCGCCGCCCGGCAGCGTGCCGGCTTGTGCGGAGGCCGGCGTGCTCGGCGCCATGGCGGGCGTGCTCGGGTCGATGATGGCGCTCGAGGTGATCCGCGAGATCGTGGGCTTCGGCGAGAGCCTGGTCGGTCGGCTCGTGATGTTCGACGCGCGCGCGATGCGGTTCGAAACGCTGCGCTACAGCTGGGATCCCGACAATCCGCTCTCGGGCGAGCACCCGACGATCACGGATCTGTCGCTGCACATGTAGCACTGGTAGCCCGCATTGAGCCAACGGGTCCGCGCGAAGCGCGGCCCGATGACAAGCTCCGCGAAATGCGGGAAAACCCCGGATGTCGCTTTCGCTCCATCCGGGCTACAGAGGCGCAACCCTACTTCGACCAGTAAGCCACCGCCTGGGTCGAGACGATGATCGCCCATTTGTTGGGGCCGCTCTCCAGCACGCGATAGCAGTTCTGCTTCGAGCCTTTCCAGGTCGAGCAGAAGCCATCGGCGGACAGCTTCCAGGTGCCTTCGCTCTTGGAACCGGATTTGGCGATCGGCTCACGACGTCATGGTGCCTTCGGGCGCAAAGACCATCTTGAACTTGACGTTGGCCGGCGTCGAGGCGGTGAATGCCTTGCCGTTGAAGAACAGCGTCTCGATATCCTTGGGGGCGAGCCGCCCGGCCGGGGCGGCGAGAAGAGCTGAGGTACCCAACAGGAGCGCGGCTGCGGCGCCCACGATCCGTGCGTTCATCGGTGTCCTCCGGAATCTCCAACGTCGTCGCAAAATAACTATACCCCGTTTTAGGCTGCCGACGCCATGGAGTGCTGTGAACAGCGATGCCAGGTTAACTTTGTCCCCCGGATTTTCCGGTCAGCGAAAAATAGAGCCTGACCGCGACGAAGAGAAAAAGCACACCAAGAACAATGTGGCGAAGCTCAAGGATAAATCCGCCTAACGGGATTTGCAGGGGTGGCCAACTGAAATAGGTCTCCGCCCAATAATAGCAAAGCAGAGCAATGAGGATCCCAAAGGCGATATTCCGAAGGGCGCGTGTGTCGTCCATGACTGTCGCTCAAAGCATCGGTTCGCTCAAAGCATCGATGGCAGCACCCGGTCGGGCGGCTTGTGACCATCGAGGAAAGCGCGGATGTTGATGATGACCTTTTCGCCCATCTCGACGCGGCCTTCGATCGTGGCCGAGCCCATGTGCGGCAGCACCACGACCTTGCCGGCGCGCGCAAGCTTGAGGAGCTTGGGATTGACCGCCGGCGCGTGCTCGAACACGTCGAGGCCGGCGCCCGCGATCTCGCCATCGGCAATGAGACGGATAAGGGCGCTCTCGTCGATCACCTCGCCGCGCGCGGTGTTGACGATATAGGCCTCCGGCCGCATGAGCTTGAGCCGGCGGGCCGAGAGGAGGTGATAGGTGGCCGGCGTGTGCGGGCAGTTGACCGAGACGATGTCCATGCGGGCGAGCATCTGGTCGAGGCTCTCCCAATAGGTGGCGCCCAACTTCTCCTCGATCTGAGGCGCAACCCGGCGGCGGTTGTGATAGTGGATCGACATGCCGAAGGCGCGGGCGCGTCGCGCCACCGCCTGGCCGATCCGACCCATGCCGATGATGCCGAGCCGCTTGCCCCAGATGCGGTGGCCGAGCATCCAGGTTGGTGACCAGCCGTCCCACTTGCCATGCTCGAGCACCTCGAAGCCCTCGGCGAGCCGCCGCGGCACCGCGAGGATCAGCGCCATGGTCATCTCGGCAGTGTCCTCCGTGAGGACGCCCGGCGTGTTGGTCACCATGATGCCGCGTGCGTGCGCCGCCTTGACGTCGATGTTGTCAACGCCGGTGCCGAAATTGGCAATCAGCTTGAGCTGATCGCCAGCCTTGCCGATGACGGCGGCGTCGATGCGATCCGTGATGGTGGGGACCAGCACATGCGCGACCTCCATCGCCTCCGCGAGGTCGGCCTGGCTCATCGGCTTGTCGTCGAGATTGAGCTGCGCGTCGAACAGCTCGCGCATGCGGGTCTCGACCCGGTCGGGCAACTTGCGAGTGACGACGACGATCGGCTTCTTGGCTTTGGCCATGTCTCGCGCCAATTGTGTGGGCAACTTGGGGTGTGGCAACTTGGCGTGGCAAAGGGTCACCACAAGATCGCCGCCCGCCCCGCTTTCTCCGGTCTGTTCAGGCCTCTTTAACCCTGCCGCCCGACACTGCCCTTCCGTCCGTCGGAGGCTACCACTGGAACTCTCTACCAGAAGACCCGGTCAGAACAAGGCGTTCGCGTGCGTGCAGGCCGCCGGTGCGGCGCTGTGCGTGCTCGCATATATCGCGGGGGGTGGCGCTCATGCGGCGGGCGAGCTTGCCACCGGTTCCCGCAGTGGCCTTCCGGTCCCGCGTTTCGTGAGCCTGAAGCCCGATCGGGTGAATGTCCGCGGTGGTCCGACCCGTGATCATGATGTTGCCTGGGTCTATACCCGTGCGGGCCTGCCGGTCGAGATCACGGCCGAGTCGGAAAACTGGCGCCGCATTCGCGATTGGGAAGGCGCGGAGGGCTGGGTCTATCACTCGATGCTGACTGGTCGCCGCACTACGCTGGTGAAGGCGAAGGAGAAGGACGCGCTGGTTCCGCTGCAAGCGAAGCCGGATGCAAGCTCCGAGGTTGTCGCCAAGCTGCAGACCGGCGTGCTCGGCACGGTGAAGACCTGCACCGGGGCGTGGTGTCGCATCTTCGGTAACGGCTTCGACGGCTGGGTGGCGCAGGAGCGACTTTGGGGCGTCTATCCGAGCGAGAAGGTCGAGTAGCTAGAGCATGATCCCGAGAAAGCCTGCCCCGGGCTTGACCCGGGATGGAGGCCGGCTTTCGGAAAAGATCATGCTTAAACAAAAAAGTCAGCGGAGCACCGACACCTGCTTCGGCTCGATGATCACGCCAAGCACAGTACCGGCCTGATGGGGCGGCATGCCGTGCCGATGCGGAGTGTCGACCACAAGCGCGTGGCCGCTCACATGTACGCGATAGCGCGTATGGCCGCCCAGGAACTCGCATTCGGCGACCTTGGCGCTGATGCCGCTGCCTGGCGGAGCGAGCGTCATGTCCTGCGGGCGGATCGAGAGCGCGGCCGGTCCGGATGCGCCGCTGACGCCGCTGAGCCTGAAATCGCCCGCGACAAAAGTGCCATCGCCGTTGATCGTGCCTTCGATTAGGTTTGTGGTCCCGAGGAAGGCCGCCACGAAGCGGTTGGCGGGACGGTCGTAGAGCTCGAGTGGCGCGCCGATCTGCTGAATGCGACCCTGGTCGAGCACCGCAACGCGGTCGGCGACAGCGTTCGCCTCCTCCTGGTCGTGAGTGACGTAGATTGCGGTGATGCCGAGCTTGCGCTGCAGCCGGCGCAGCTCCGAGCGCATCTCGACCCGCAGCTTGGCATCGAGGTTTGATAGCGGCTCGTCGAGCAGCAACACCTCGGGCTCGATCACCAGCGTGCGCGCGAGCGCGACCCGCTGCTGCTGTCCACCGGAGAGCTGCGCCGGCCGGCGGTCCGCAAACGCTGAAAGGTCGACCAGCGCGAGCACGTCAGACACCTTCCTGGCGATCTCGGTGCGGGACAGCTTGCGGCGCTCGAGTCCAAAAGCCACGTTCTTGGCAACTGTCATATGCGGCCATAGCGCGTAGTTCTGGAACACCATGCCGACGTTGCGCTCCCACGGCGGCACCGGCGTCACGTCGTGCTCGCCGATCAGGATGCGGCCCGATGCCGGCGTGCCGAAACCCGCAATGAGCCGCAGCAGCGTGGTCTTGCCGGAGCCTGACGGTCCGAGGAACGCGAAGAACTCGGCCTGCGCGACATCGAGGCTGATGTCATCGAGCACGGCGGTCGTGCCGTAGCCGAACGTCACGTGCTCGATGGTGACGCTGCGGTCCGCGCGCATCAGAACATCCCACGCGACTTGAGGCCACGCTCGTGCTCGGCCACCCGATAGGCCAGGTAGGTCGCGATCGCGACCACGATCACCGCGATGACGCCGAGCGCGGCGCCCGGTCCACGGCCAGCGGCCGACTGCATGGAGACGTAGATGCCGTAGGACAGCGGCGCGTCCGGCGCATGGGTGACCAAAAGGAGTGTAGCCGACAGCTCGACCGCTGCGGTCGCAAAGCTCGTCACGAAGCCTGCGAGCAGCCCGCCGGTCATGAGCGGCACGACGATGCGACCGAGCGTGGTGAACTTGCGTGCGCCCAGGTTCTCGGCAGCTTCCTCGAGGCTCACATGAAGCTGCTGCAGCGCGGCGGTGGCGGCGCTGAGCGCATAGGGCAGGCGGCGCACCGCATAGGCGATCACCAGCATGAACCAGAAAGTCGCAAATGGCTCACCTGAGAACGGCAGCTTGACGTCGTAATAGGTCCGCAGAAGCCCGATGCCCAGCACCAGGCCCGGCATCGCGACTGCCGACATGGCAACTTGCTCCACGAGCTTGCGACCGGGCAGGCGAGTGCGCAGCACGATGTAGGCCAACATCGCGCCAAGCACGATGTCGATCAGGCCGGCGAGTCCGCAATAGAGGATCGTATTGGAGATGAGCGGCAGCGAGTCGCGCATGACCGTGGCGTAGTGTGCGAGCGTGAAGCCATCCGGCAGCACCGCGAACGACCACACGGTGGCGAACGAGAGCAGCAGGATGCCGATGTGGGGCGAGAGCACGACCAGGAGCACCAGCACAATGAAGATCGTCGCGATCGTGTTGCCGGTGCGCCCGAGCGTGCGGCGCGCGAGCCCGCCGCCGCCGCGCTGCAGGGTCGCGAAGTCGCGGCCGCGCAGCGCGAATGCGGAAAGCGCCATCGCGCCCAGTGAGCACAAGACCATGATCACCGAGATCACGTAGCCCATGGGGTCCGTGATTCCGACGGATGTAATCTTGAGATAGGCCTGCGGGGCCAGCATCGTGGTGACGTTAAGCAGAAGCGGGGTCGCAAGATCGTCGAACACCTTGACGAAGACGAGCGCCGCGCCCGCCACATAGCCCGGCAGCGCGAGCGGAAACACGATGCGCCTGAACAGCGTGAAGCCATGCGCGCCAAGGTTCTGTGCCAATTCCTCCATCGCGGAATCGATGTTGGCGAGCGATGCCGAGAGGTTGAGCAGGATGAAGGGGAAGTAGTGCAACGCCTCGACGAAGATGACGCCGTTGAGCCCCTCCATGAACGGGATACGAAAGCCGAGCCACTCGTTCAGCAGGAGATTGATCGAGCCGTTACGGCCATAGATGAGCTGCATCGCGACCGCGCCCACGAACGGCGGCATCACTAGCGGGATCACGCCAAGCGTGTGAATGAGCGCGACGCCGCGAAAACGAAAGCGCGTCAGGATGGTGGCGAGCGGCACCGCGATCAGGCTCGCAAGCGCAACCGTCATGGCGGCCACGTAGATCGAGTTCCAGAACGCCTCGCGTAAGAGACCGGTGGCGAGGAAATCCTGGAAATTCACCAGCGTCAGGCTGCCGTCGCGGTCCGTGAAGGCGACGAAGATGACGCGTACGATCGGGACGACCAGAAAGGCGGCGAGGAACAGTGCCACGAACGCGAGCGCGGCGATCTGCGCCGGGCTTGCGCCAAAGCGAGCCGCGAAAGAGATGCGCCGCGATGAGGCAGCAAAAGCGGCGTCGGTCACGATCTCCCCCCGGCGGTGTTGCCGGCGTGAGCCGGCAATCCTTCGTACCACTGTAAGCGTTGGATGGAGATGCAGGTCAAGCCCGTGCTTGGCGCGCCAAGTCAGGTCGAAAGTGACGAGTCTATCGCCTTTCCCGCGAACCCGAGCAGATGTATCCTTTCACCGATGCGCGAAAGAACGCATCGATCGTCGTCCAACAAGCAATTTGCAATGCCGAGGGAGGCACCCATGTCTGACCGACGTTGGACTGTTGCGGTGGCCGTTGCTTTGGCCGCCGCGTTTTCGATTGGTTTCGCGCAAGGTGCAGATGACAAGAAATATCCCGACTGGCGCGGCCAGTGGGCGCGGTTCGTCGTGCCTGGTCTTCCGGGCCAGCCGTCGCACGACCAGACCAAGGTCTGGGGGAAGGGACAGCAGGCGCCGCTTACGCCCGAGTATCAGGCAATCCTGGAGGCAAGCATCGCGGATCAGGCGCAGGGCGGTTTGGGCAATTTCCCGACCACGACCGGCCGCGCCGCCGGCATGCCGCACATGATGATGGCGTTCTATCCCTTGGAATTCGTCGTCACGCCGGATTGCACCTACATTCTGGTCGGCATGTACGACCACTATCGTCGCATCTTCACCGACGGACGCGACTGGCCTGCGGACATCATTCCGAGCTTACCAGGGCTATTCGATCGGCAAGTGGATCGACGAGGACGGCGACGGCACCTACGACGTGCTCGAGGTCGAGACCCGCGCCTTCAAGGGGCCGCGCGCTTACGACGAGCTTGGCATCCCTCTGCACTTTGACAACCAGTCGGTCTTCAAGGAGCGCATCTATCGCGACAAGGCCGATCCCAACATCATTCACGACGTCATCACCACGATCGACAATGCCCTGACGCGCCCGTGGACCGTGGACAAGAAATACGTGCGCAACCCGGATCCGCGGCCGGTCTGGCTCGAATATGACCTGATGGAAGCCAACGCGCAGGTGATGATCGGCAAGGAGAACTATTTCCTGAGCGCGGACGGGCTGCTGATGCCGACCAAGAAAAATCAGGCGCCGCCTGATGCGCGGTATTTCAATCAGACGCAAAAGTGACGGATGCGCGCGTAGCCCGGGTTGATCCATAAGCGCGTTCACGCGCGTCTTTCGACGCGCTATGGCGAAACCCGGGACGGACGGCTGTTCCCGCATTTCGCGTTGCTCAATGCGGGCTACCAGCGCGCCAGCGGCCGCCGGCCTACCGCGCCGTCAGCGCCCGTTCGGCTAGTGCCTTGGCGTCGGCGTAGCTCTTCACCACGGCGGCGTCCCACTTCGCCTCGAACTCGGCCTGGCGGCCGGCTGGCTTCTGGCCCGGCTTGACCTCCTGGAAGGCGCCGGCGATCGCGGGGTCTGAGGCCTCCTTCTCGGTGATCGGCACTGAAGTCGCGAGCTTGCGCGCCTGAGCCAGCAGGCCTTTCGCGGCCGCGCTGGCATTTGCGCCGAGCCGCTGTTCTGCGTCGTGGATCGCCTTCCAGGCAGCGTTGAGCTCCTTGAGGCGAAACGTCACCACGCGATCGTACAGCGAGTTGAGCAGCTCATAGCGGGCTTCCGAAAGCTCCGCCTTGAAGCTGACCTTGGCGCCGATCGAGGTGTCCTTGAAGGGATTGGGATAGCCGGCGGGTGCCTTGTCGTAGGTCGCAAGCCGTACCGGCAGCCGCTGGATCTTTGGATCGAGCAGGATCTGCTGGCCCTCATCCGAGAGCAGGAATTCCACGAACGCTTCCGCCGCCTTCTGGTTCTTGGCGTTGGCGATGATGCCGACGTTCGCCGGCACGATCGTGGTCACGCTCGGATACACGAACTCGACCGGAAAGCCCGAAGCCTTGGCGGAGAGCCCGAAGAAATCGATCACGATGCCGACGCCATACTGGCCGCTGTTGACCGCATCCGGGACGCCGAACGAGCGGTCGGAGACCTGCGCCAAATTGCCGCCGATCTCGAGCAGCGTGGCCCAGCCTTTGTCCCAGCCTTCGCCCTGCAGGACAGTCTCGACGGTGAGATGCGTGGTGCCGGAGCGCGAAGGCGCCGAGATGCCAACGTGGCCGAAATAGATGGGCTTCTTAAGGTCGTCCCACTCCTTCGGAGCCGGGATGTTGTTGGCGCGCAGATAGCGCGTGTTGAACATGATGCCGTAGCCGGACGCCGCAAAGCCGGTGAAGAAGCCGTCCGGATCGTTGATCGGATAGGTGCCGACCTTCTGGGCGATGCCGGGCGCCTGCGATTGATATTTGAACAGCAGCTTGTCCTTCTTCAGCACCTCGAACGCATCGGGCGCCGAGGCCCACATGATGTCGGGCGGGCTCGATCGCGTCTCGCGAATGAAGGTCACCGCCGCGTTGGTGTTGCGGTTCTGCACCTCGACGCGGGTGCCGGGATATTTCTTCTGGAAGGCTTGCGCAAAGGGATCGGTCACATCCTTGGAGAAGGAGGTGACGATGACGAGCCGGTTCTCGATGGCTTGCGCGAAGGCCGATGTGGGAGTGAGCGTAGATACGGCGGCAAGCGTAAGCGTGGCGGCGAGCAGGATCGAGCGCATGGTGTATCTCCCGGGAGAGACGTGGTCCCAGTTGATGACACCTCGATGAAAGGCGCAAGCGGCCTCATGCCGCGGTGCAGCCTGTCACACGGTTCCTTAAGGAGTTGGCTCTCAGCGGCCTTTGCGACGCAGCCGCACCACCACGTCGATGCGGGCGATCTCGTAGCCTTCAGGCGGCATCGGCGACTCTTCGAGCATCACGGCGGAGTCCGGGATGTCGAGCAGGGCATTCTCGCCCTCGACAAAGAAATGATGATGCTGGGTGTTGTTGGTGTCGAAATAGGTCTTCGAGCCATCGACGGCGACCTGACGCAGCAGCCCGACATCGGTGAATTGGTGCAAGGTGTTGTACACGGTCGCGAGCGACACCGGGACTTTGGCCTTTGACGCTTCCTCGTAAAGCATCTCGGCAGTGATGTGCCGATCGCCCTTGCCGAACAGGATCCAGCCGAGTGCCATGCGCTGACGCGTCGGCCGCAAGCCAACCTGCCGTAGCATCGCTTTGACGTCGTGCCAGGGACAGCCAGTTCGCGCAGAGTGAGCCGCCGCCGCTATGGCTTCCGCCGATGGCTCGGCCAAATTGGTGAACACCATGGTGCGCGACACAGTCATGACACATCCACGAAAAGGCCCATTATCAGAGCCTGCCAGATTGTTGCATTTGTAACATAGTGCGCCAAAGATGCAACTGCTTCGCAACTAGGTTATGGCTATTCCAAACTGCGTTTAAGCCCGGGCCTGATCGGGGAGCGATAGTGGCGCCATAAATGCTTTGAAATCAAGGTTTTGCCGCTCTTGGCGGGGCCCCAATAGCACCCTTCGGGCCGAGGGTCGAGGGTAAAGGTTCGCGGGCGAGCTAGTGCCGCCGATTTGAAGTTCCTACACCACCTGCAGCAAACTCTGTTAGGAACTTCAAATCGAAAAGCGGCACTAAAATCATAGAGTTGCTAGTGCCCCGTTTCCGAAGTTCGTTCCAGAGTGTGCTGAGGCGTATCACGAACTTCGGAAACAGGGCACTAGCCCAAGAGCCAACGCCAGATGCGACAGCGGTCCCGAAGATGGTAGTGCGTCGGGGGCAGCTAGCTTTGTCGGACGCCTTGCCTATGTTAGGAGTTCTGCACCCGATGGCCTCTCAGGCCCGGCGCCAACAACTGGGATTTCAATGGAGAACCGGCGCTCAAGCTTCAACTATGAGGAACTGCTGGCCTGCGGCCGCGGCGAGCTGTTCAATGAAGGGCCTCAGCTACCGCTGCCGCCGATGCTGATGTTCGACCGCATTTCCGAGATCGCGGAAAAAGGCGGCGAATACGGCAAGGGCCTGGTCCGGGCCGTGCTCGATCTCAAGCCTGACCTGTGGTTCTTCCCCTGCCACTTCAAAGGCGATCCGGTGATGCCCGGCTGCCTCGGCCTCGATGCGCTGTGGCAGATGCTCGGCTTTTTCCTGGGCTGGCTCGGCTCGCCGGGCAAGGGCCGCGCGCTCGGCATCGGCGAGCTCAAGTTCTCCGGTCAGGTGCTGCCGAACGTCAAGGAAGTCGTCTACGGCATCGACATCAAGCGCGTGATGCGCTCCAAGCTTGTGCTTGGCATCGCCGACGGCTGGCTCTAGGCCGACGGGTCGATCATCTATCGGGCGATGGACCTCAAGGTCGGCTTGTTCCGCAACGAAGACGCGATGCAGCCGAGCGGGGCCTGAGGGCGCGCGGCGCGTAATGCCGCCGATTTGAATTCCACACAGTTGCGGACTCGGTTAGGAACTTCAAATCGAAAGCATGACGGATGAGGCGGGGATGAGACGGGTCGTCGTCACCGGGATGGGCATCGTCTCATCCATCGGCAACAACACCCAGGAAGTTCTGGCGAGCTTGCACGAGGCGAAGTCCGGCATCGTGCGCGCCGACAAATATGCCGAGCTTGGCTTTCGCTGCCAGGTGCACGGCGCGCCCACGCTCGATCGCGCAAGAGGTCGTCGACCGCCGCGCCATGCGGTTTCATGGCGGCGGCACCGGCTGGAATCACGTCGCCATGGAGCAGGCGATCCGCGACGCCGGGCTCGAGGAGCGCGACATCTCCCACGAGATGACCGGCATCATCATGGGCTCGGGCGGGCCCTCGACCCGCGCCATCGTGGAAGCTGCCGACATCGCGCGCAGCAAGGGGCCGAAGCGCGTCGGGCCGTTCGCGGTGCCGAAGGCGATGTCGCTCGACCGCGTCGGCGACGCTTGCCACCTGGTTCAAGATCAAGGGCGTCAACTATTCGATCTCGTCGGCCTGCGCGACCTCGAACCATTGCATCGGCAATGCGACGGAGACGATCCAGATCGGCAAGCAGGACATGATCTTCGCCGGCGGCTGCGAAGAGCTCGACTGGACGCTGTCGGTGCTGTTCGACGCCATGGGCGCGATGTCGTCGAAATACAACCAGACGCCCGGACAAGGCCTCGCGCGCCTACGACGTCGACCGCGACGGCTTCGTGATCGCGGGCGGCGCCGGCGTGCTGGTGCTCGAAGAGCTCGAGCACGCCAAGGCGCGCGGCGCACGCATCTACGCCGAGGTCGCCGGCTACGGCGCGACCTCGGACGGCCACGACATGGTGGCGCCGTCGGGCGAGGGCGCGGTGCGCTGCATGAGGATGGCGCTCGAGGACGTGAAGGCGCCGATCGACTACATCAATCCGCACGCGACCTCGACGCCGATCGGCGACCTCAAGGAGATCGAGGCGATCCGCGAGGTGTTCGGCGACAAGTGCCCGCCGATCTCGGCGACCAAGTCGCTCACCGGGCATTCGCTCGGCGCCGCCGGCGCGCAGGAGGCGATCTACTCGCTGCTGATGATGAACAACGGCTTCATCTGCGAGAGCGCCAACATCGAGAACCTCGATCCGGCGTTCGCCGACATGCCGATCGTGCGCGAGCGTCGCGACAACGTGAAGCTCGGCTGCGTGCTGTCGAACTCGTTCGGCTTCGGCGGCACCAACGCGTCGGTCGTGTTCAAGCGGCTGGACGCGTGAGCGCCGACGTAAAACCTTCGAGAGCCAAGGCGCCGGCGCTCGGCAGAATGCCGGACGAGGCAGCGGCGGAACAATGACAGACGGATGGAGCACATGACGGGGGTGATGAGGGCAAGCGCGGGCTGATCATGGGGGTCGCCAATGACCACTCGATCGCCTGGGGTATCGCCCAGACGCTCGGCCGGCGCAGGGCGCGACGCTCGCCTTCACCTATCAGGGCGAGGCGCTCGGCCAGCGCGTCAAGCCGCTCGCCGAATCGCTCGGCTCCGACGCTCGTGCTGCCGTGCGACGTCGAGGACATCGCCTCGGTCGACGCGGTGTTCGCCGACGCTCGAGGAGAAATGGGGCTCGCTCGACTTCCTGGTGCACGCGATCGCGTTCTCCGACAAGAACGAGCTCAAGGGCCGCTACGCCGACACCTCGCGCGAGAACTTCATCCGCACGATGGTGATCTCCTGCTTCTCCTTCACCGAGGTGGCCAAGCGCGCCGCCGCGCTGATGCCGGCGGGCGGCGCGATGGTGACGCTCACCTACAATGGCGGCGAGCGCGCCATGCCGAACTACAACGTCATGGGCGTGGCCAAGGCGGCGCTGGAAGCGTCGGTGCGCTATCTCGCGGTCGATTTCGGGCCGTCAGCGCATCCGCGTCAACGCGATCTCGGCCGGCCCGATCCGCACGCTCGCGGGCGCCGGCATCGGCGACGCGCGCGCGATGTTCGCGTTCCAGCAGCGGCACTCGCCGCTGCGGCGCGGCGTGACGCTCGACGAGCTCGGCGGCGCAGCGCTCTATCTGCTGTCCGACCTGTCGAGCGGCGTCACCGGCGAGATCCATTTCGTCGATTCCGGCTACAACATCATCGCGATGCCGCAGCCGAGCGCGCTCAATGACGACACGGCCGCCAAGGATGCGGCGCAGTAGCTGCCGAGAGATGCCCCTTGCGCGACATCTGGATCCGGAAATCGTGGCTGAGGATCGGTACTGGGCTGATCGCTCTCGCCATCATCGCAGCGATCTGGATCAATTGCCGGCTTGAACTTAGCCGTCAGGCGCTGCCGCCGGAACGCCCGGCGACGGAAGGCAGTTCAGGCGCCTCGCACCGCCGATAGCGCGGGCTGTCGTTAGATCGGCACATGCGAAACAGAAACGACCGGGGCGATTAGCCCCGGCCGTTTCAGTGTTCTCGGACGGCAGCGATCAGGCGGCGAGGTCGAAGCGATCGGCGTTCATCACCTTGGTCCACGCCGCCACGAAGTCCTTCACGAACTTCTCCTTCGAGTCCGCGCACGCATAGACTTCCGCGAAGGCGCGCAGCTGCGAGTGCGAACCGAAGATCAGGTCGACGCGGGTGCCGGTCCACTTGACCGCGTTGGTCTTGCGGTCGCGGCCCTCGTACACGCCGTCGAGCCGCGACGGCTGCCACTCCGTGCTCATGTCGAGCAGGTTGACGAAGAAGTCGTTCGTCAGCGTGCTCGGGCTGCTTGGTGAAGACGCCGTGCTTGGAGCTGCCCGGCGTTGGCGCCGAGCACGCGCAGGCCGCCGACGAGAACCGTCATCTCCGGCGCCGTCAGCCGCAGCAATTGCGCCCGGTCCACCAACGCCTCCTCGGGCGGCATGAACTGCCGCTTGCCGCTGATATAGTTGCGGAAGCCGTCGGCACGCGGTTCGAGCGGCGCGAAGGAGTCGACGTCGGTCTGCTCCTGCGACGCGTCCATGCGTCCCGGCGTGAAGGGGACCTTCACGTCGACGCCGGCGTCCTTCGCGGCCTTCTCGACCGCGGCGCCGCCGCCGAGAACGATCAGGTCGGCGAGCGAGACCTTCTTGCCGCCGGAGTTGAACTCCTTCTGGATCGCTTCGAGCTTCTGCAGCACCGTCTTGAGCTGAGCCGGCTGGTTGACCTCCCAGTCCTTCTGCGGCGCGAGGCGAATGCGCGCGCCGTTCGCGCCACCGCGCTTGTCGGAGCCGCGGAACGTCGACGCCGACGCCCAGGCGGTCGAGACCAGCTGCGACACCGACAGGCCGGAGGCGAGGATCTTCGCCTTCAGCGCCGCGATGTCCTGCTCGCCGATCAGCGGATGATCCACGGCCGGGATCGGGTCCTGCCAGATCAGCGTCTCCTTCGGCACGAGCGGGCCGAGGTAGCGCTCGATCGGGCCCATGTCGCGGTGCGTGAGCTTGAACCAGGCGCGGGCAAACGCGTCCGCGAACTGCTCCGGATGCTCGTGGAAGCGCCGCGAGATCTTCTCGTAGGCCGGATCGAACCGCAGCGAGAGGTCCGTGGTCAGCATGGTCGGCACATGCTTCTTCGACTTGTCGAAGGCGTCCGGGATGGTGGCTTGCGCGCCTTTCGCCTTCCACTGCTTCGCGCCGGCCGGGCTCTTGGTCAGCTCCCATTCGTTTTCGAACAGGTTCTTGAAGAAGTGGTTGCTCCACTTCGTCGGCGTCTGCGTCCAGGTGACTTCCGGACCGCCGGTGATGGCGTCGGCGCCGATGCCGGTGCCATGCTTGCTCTTCCAGCCGAGGCCCTGATCCTCGAGGGCGCCGCCTTCCGGCTCCGGGCCGATCAGCGACGGATCGCCGGCGCCGTGGGTCTTGCCGAAGGTGTGGCCGCCGGCAATCAGCGCGACGGTCTCCTCGTCGTTCATCGCCATGCGGAAGAACGTTTCGCGGATGTCCTTGGCCGCCGCGACCGGATCCGGATTGCCGTTCGGCCCTTCCGGATTGACGTAGATCAGGCCCATCTGCACCGCGCCGAGCGGCTCCGCGAGCTGGCGTTCGCCGCTGTAGCGTTCGTCGCCGAGCCACGTGCCCTCGGGACCCCAGTAGAGTTCTTCGGGCTCCCACACATCGGCGCGGCCGCCGGCGAAGCCGAACGTCTTGAAGCCCATCGACTCGAGCGCGACGTTGCCGGCGAGAACCATCAGGTCGGCCCAGGAGATTTTCCGGCCGTACTTCTGCTTGATCGGCCACAGCAGCCGGCGCGCCTTGTCGAGGTTGGCGTTGTCCGGCCAGGAGTTGAGCGGCGCGAAGCGCTGCTGGCCGGCGCCGGCGCCGCCGCGGCCGTCGGTGATGCGGTAGGTGCCCGCGGCGTGCCACGCCAGGCGGATGATCAGTCCGCCGTAGTGGCCGAAGTCGGCCGGCCACCACTCCTGCGAGTTCGTCATCAAGGCATGCAGGTCCTTGATCACGGCATTGAGGTCGAGGCTCTTGAACTCCTTGGCGTAGTCGAACTCCTTGCCCATCGGATCGGACAGGGCGGAGTTCTGGTGCAGAACGCTGAGGTCCAGCTGCGTCCGGCCACCAGTCGCGGTTGCGTGCGCGTGCATGACCGGGCACTTGCCGCGCTCTGTCGTCAGTCTTTGCGTCCATGTTTCTCTCCGATCGTGTTCGGCAATGTTGTTCTTCCGTAAGGAACTCTGCATTCCTGGGAGGGGCCGCCGTTGAATCTTGTCGCCCGCTCTGCGGGCGCCTTCGCCTTGATCTAAGTCTCCTTTAACCATCGGGGCGACGCTGGCCGGCGGCACAATGGGCCGCAGATTGGATCAGGTCTAATCGTATTGCTTGACCAGCCCGATCAGAATATCTTATCGACATGATCACATTGAGACAGTTGAGATATCTGGCGGCGCTGGCCGAGCACCGGCATTTCGGCAGGGCCGCCGAGGCCTGCGCGGTCACCCAGCCGGCGCTCTCGATGCAGATCCGCGAGCTGGAGAAGGACCTCGGGGTCGAGCTGGTCGAGCGCCGGCCGGGCGAGGTCGATGCTCACCGGATATCGGCGTCGAGGTGGTCGAGCGCGCGGCGGCCGCGTGCTGTCGGCGGACGCGCGACCTGGTCGACTTCGCCCGCCACTAGCGGACGGCTGCTGACCGGCCGGCTGCGGCTCGGCGTGATCCCGACGCTCGCGCCCTATCTGCTGCCGCGCATTCTGCCGGCGCTGCAGCGGCGTTACCCGGAACTGCGCGTCGAGCTGCGCGAAACGCCAGACCAAGGTTCTGCTCGACGAGCTCGCGCGCGGCGCGCTCGACGTCGTGATGCTGGCGCTGCCGGTCGCGGAGAGCGACCTCGAGACCATGCCGCTGTTCGACGATCCGTTCCTGCTGGCGGTCCCGGCCGGCGATCCGCGCTCGCAAGAGCGACGCGCGTCAACGCCGCGACATCGATCGCGCAGCGGCTGATCCTGCTCGAGGAGGGCCATTGCCTGCGCGACCAGGCGCTCGCCTATTGCGCGCAATGCGCTGCAGCGCCGGCGCGATGGGGCTTGGCGCCACGAGCCTCGCGACCGTGATGCAGATGGTGGCCAACGGCTACGGCGTCACGCTGGTGCCGCAGGTCGCGGTCGACGTCGAGGTGCGCGACGAGCGCGTCAAGCTCCTGCGGTTTGCGCCGCCGCAGCCGGGCCGCACCATCGGGCTGGTGTGGCGGCAGACCTCGCCGCGCAAGGCGGATTTCATCGCGCTGGGCGAGCTGGTGACCGAGGCTCTTGGCTCTCGCGCCGAAGCGCCGCACGGCGCCTGCGTCATAAGGCCGCAGGCGTGACGTCCAGAAATCTTACAGCTCGGCCTCGCGCTCCAGCGCGGCCTTGTTCTCCAGGCAGTAGTAGCCCGCAAGGCGCGACACGATGCGACGGCGCATCCAGTCCTTGAGAATGCGGCTGACGTTCTCGCGCGCGATGCCCGCCATGGCGGCAAGATCGCTCTGCGTGATCTTCTGACGCACCAGGATGCGGCCGCCACCGACGTCCTGGCCGAAGCCGTCGGCGAGGCTGAGCAGCGCGCGCGCGACGCGGCCCTGCAGCGAGCAGGAACGTGGTCGCCGCCAGCGCCTTGTTGGTGTCGGTCAGGCGGTGCGCCAGCAGCTGCATGACATGCTTGTAGAGCTCGGGATTGTCGCGCGCGAAGCTGTCGAAGGTGGCGCGGCTGACGAAGCTCAGCTTGGAGTCGCGCACGCGGCGACCGAGGCGGAGCGCGGCGCTCCGCTGATCATCGAGAGCTCGCCGACCATCGCGCCCGGTCCGAGCACGGCGAGAATGCGCTCGCCGCCCGTCGGCGCCACCACGCTGACCTTGAGCAGACCGTCGTCGACGCGATAGCAGCCGTCGCCTTCGTCGCCGGCGATGAACAGGACCTGATCGGCCGTGAGCGTCGTGGGGCGCGCCTTGGCGAACAAGCCGGAGAGCATCCCGCTCGGGAGCGCGCTGAGAAGATCGTGGTGGCTGGCGATGGTTTCGGCATCGTAGGGTCTCGCGAAAGAGGCCAGCGGAGCATACCGCCAGTGCCGCTGTCGATGTGATGGCTCTATCATTCTCCAACATGGTGAAGGGGGAAACCCGCCGGGACTGTTCGTCCCGGCGGGTCCCTCACATCTGCCGTGCGCGGGTTGGGAAGACCGGCAGACGTTGAACCTCATTCGTCCAGTCGTCCGCATACTAAGCCTTGATTTGCCAGCTGCGTCGGATGTGATGGCCATCACTCGGATGTCGGAAAAGTCGAAGCCGGTGGACCTCGAGCCGTGTCACTCGCAGAGCAGGTCGAAGCCTGCGGCGCAGGCCCATTGGACGGTTAATTTCCGGCTTGCAAATTAATCTCTTGTAAGCTGGTAAAATGCAGGAGATCGCCCAGACTGCGCGAGTGTACGCGCGCTGCCGCCGAATGCCATATTTCCGAGCGGCGGCTGGCGTCAAAGGTGCGACTTCAACAGGGCAATGCCGTACGGCTCAGGGGGGACTGTGGCATCGACCACAACGGATTTTCAATCGCATGACGCGATTACGCGACCTTCTCGGCAAGCCGCCTCGGCAGTCCGTACATCTGCCGAGCTGGATCGACAGACTGTTGTCCATCGGCATTGTCTCGACCGATCCGCACGTGATCCGTCGTCAGCGCTGCGTCAACGTCGCGGTTCTCGCTACGGTCGGGAGCACGATCTCCCATATCGTGATGAATTCGCTGCACGACTTTTATGGGCTGATCGTCGTCAACATCTACAACGTCTTCATGATCTTCGTGCCGATGCTCATCCCGCAGCTGCATCGCTTCGGCGAGAACGTTGGCGCAATCGCCCTGGCTCTCATCATTCTGTTCGGGCATTCGTTCGTGGTCTGGTCTGCTCGGCCTCGCCAGCGATCTTCAAGTTTATTTCACGATTTTTCCAAGCGTCTTTCTCCTCCTGGTCGGAGTGCAGCGACTGGCGACTGTTTCTTGTCTTCTTCGTCGCTGTTCCTCGTCGCGCTGCTGATCGCTGCTCAACTATCGCGCCGGTCGATGGGCTGCTCATCCCGCAGGATGACAAGTTCCGCGACGATGCTGTCGAGTTCAGGCCATGATCAATGCCATATCGATCAACGCTGCGATCTACTTCTACGCGCTGACCTCGGAGCATCGCGCCGAGGTCGATACCGAAAATGCACTGGCGCGATCCGAAGGCTTGATCGACATCATGATGCCGCGCTCCGATCGCCGAGCGGCTGAAAGCCGGCGAGGAGCGGATCGCCGATCGCATCGAGATGCTCAGCGTGATGTTCGCCGATCTTGCGGGTTTCACCGAAGCCGCGCGCGATCTCGCGCCCGAGCAGGTGGTCGAGTTCCTCGATGGCCTGGTGCGCGCCTGCGATGCGCTGTGCCAGCAATACGGCGTCGACAAGATCAAGACCATCGGCGACAGCTACATGGCGGCGGCGGGTTCGATGGACGGCAAGCCGAAGGCGCGGTCGCGATCGGTCGTCTGGCGCTCGCGATGATCGAGGTGATCGCGCAGCAGCCGCCGCTCGGCGACCGCAAGCTTCGCCTGCGCGTCGGCATCCATTGCGGCCCAGCGACCGCGGGCGTCATCGGCGACACGCGCTTTTCCTACGACGTCTGGGGCGATGCCGTGAACATCGCCTCGCGCATGGAATCTCATGGCGAGCCCGGGCGCATCCAGGTCAGCGAGGCGTTCCGCAATCTCGCTGCCGACCATTTCGTGTTCGAGGAGCGCGGCTCGACCGATATCAAAAGTCTCGGCGCGACCAGGACGTTCTTTCTAGTGGGGCCGCGCGAAAAAGCCTGAAAGCAGATCGCCCCGGCCAGATGTGGCCGGGGCGATCCTTGTTCGACTACGATCAAGTCCGGTTGCCGCGCCGATTACTCGCCGGCGGCTTCCTGGCGCTGCTCGTGCTGCTCGCCCTCGGCCTTCTGCTTGGCTTCGAGGTCCTCGCCGGTCTCCTGGTCGACGACCTTCATCGACAGGCGCACCTTGCCGCGCTCGTCGAAGCCGAGGAGCTTGACCTTGACCTTGTCGCCTTCCTTGACCACGTCGGTGACCTTCTGCACGCGGCGCGGCGCCAGCTGGCGAGATGTGCACGAGGCCGTCCTTGGCGCCGAAGAAGTTCACGAAGGCGCCGAAGTCCATCACCTTGACGACCGTGCCCTCGTAGATGTGGCCGACCTCCGGCTCGGACGCGATCGACTTGATCCAGTTGATCGCGGCCTTGATCGCGTCGCCGTTGGCGGAGGCGACCTTGACGGTGCCGTCGTCCTGGATGTCGATCTTGGCGCCGGTCTTCTCGACGATCTCGCGGATCACCTTGCCGCCGGTGCCGATCACCTCGCGGATCTTGTCGGTCGGGATCTTGAACGTCTCGATGCGCGGCGCGTACTCGCCGAGCTCGGCGCGCGCGGCGGTCAGCGCCTTCGCCATCTCGCCGAGGATGTGCATGCGGCCGTCCTTCGCCTGGGCGAGCGCGACCCGCATGATCTCCTCGGTGATGCCGGCGATCTTGATGTCCATCTGCAGCGAGGTGACGCCCTGCTCGGTGCCGGCGACCTTGAAGTCCATGTCGCCGAGATGATCCTCGTCGCCGAGGATGTCGGAGAGCACGGCGAAGCGCTTGTCCTCGAGGATGAGGCCCATGGCGATGCCGGCGATCGGCCGCTTGAGCGGCACGCCGGCGTCCATCAGCGCGAGCGAGGTGCCGCACACGGTCGCCATCGAGGACGAGCCGTTCGACTCGGTGATCTCGGAGACGCACGCGGATGCGTGTAGGGGAACTCGTGATGCGCCGGCAGCATCGGATGGATCGCGCGCCAGGCGAGCTTGCCGTGGCCGATCTCGCGGCGGCCGGGCGCGCCGATGCGGCCGGTCTCGCCGACCGAGAAGGGCGGGAAGTTGTAGTGCAGCAGGAACGTCTCCTTGTAGGTCCCCGGCAGCGCGTCGATCGAACTGCTCGTCCTCGCCGGTGCCGAGCGTCGCGATCACCAGCGCCTGCGTCTCGCCGCGGGTGAACAGCGCCGAGCCGTGCGCGCGCGGCAGGATGCCGACCTCGGACACGATCGGGCGCACGGTCTTGCACGTCGCGGCCGTCGATGCGCTTGCCGGTGTCGAGGATGTTCCAGCGCACGATCTTGGCTTCGAGCTCCTTGAAGACGCTGCCGACCTGCTGCTTGGGATAGGGCGGGTTCTCGACGCCCTCCGGCAGGAAGTGCGCCATCACCTTGGCCTTGGCGGCGTCGACCGCCTTGTGGCGCGCCATCTTGTCCGGGATCGCGTAGGCGGCGCGCAGGTCCTTCTCGACCAGGCCGAGCATCTCCTTCTCGAGCGCGGCGTTGTCGACCGTCGTTGAGATCGCGCGGCTCCTTGGCGGCCTTCTCGGCGAGCTTGATGATCGCGTCGATCACCGGCTGGAAGTGCCGGTGGCCGAACATCACGGCGCCGAGCATGACCTCCTCGGACAGCTCCTTGGCCTCCGACTCGACCATCAGCACGGCGTCCTGCGTGCCGGCGACGACGAGATCGAGCTGGCTCTCCGGCATCTCGTCGAGCTGCGGATTGAGCACGTATTCGTTGTTGATGAAGCCGACGCGGGCGGCGCCGATCGGGCCCATGAACGGGCACGCCCGAGAGCGTCAGCGCGGCCGAGGCGGCGACCATCGCCAGGATGTCGGGATCGTTCTCGAGATCGTGCGAGAGCACGTGCACGATCACCTGGGTGTCGTTGCGCCAGCCGTCGGCGAACAGCGGCCGGATCGGGCGGTCGATCAGGCGCGAGATCAGCGTCTCCTTCTCGGTCGGACGGCCTTCGCGCTTGAAATAGCCGCCCGGGATGCGGCCGGCGGCGTAGAACTTCTCCTGGTAGTTGACGGTGAGCGGCAGAAGTCGATGCCCTCCTTCGGCTCCTTGGCGGCGACGACGGTCGCGAGCACCTTGCTCTCGCCATAGGTGGCGACGACGGCGCCGTCGGCCTGGCGGGCGATCTTGCCGGTCTCGAGGACGAGCTTGCGCCCTCCCCAGTCGAGCTCAACACGATGAATATCGAACATTGCGATTGTCTCTCACGGTTTCGCGGAAGCGGCGAAAGCCATGAGCAAGACGGCGAGAGGCTGACGCGCGCGTTGCTCGCGCCTTGCATCAGCATCCAGCGATCCTGCCATGGCCTTCGGGCCTTCCGGTTGACGGACGGGCGATCATTCGCGCCGTCCCGGAATGCGGCAGCAGCCTCGCTGCCGGATGATGCGAGCGGATGACGTCCTTGGCCGACGTCCGCCTCACGACAACGCGCGGCCAATGGCCGCGCGGCAACAACTCAGCGGCGAATTCCCAGCCGCTCGATCAACGACTTGTAACGCCCCTCGTCGGTACGAGCGAGATAATCGAGCAACTGGCGACGCTGGGACACGAGCTTGAGCAGTCCACGCCGGGAATGGTTGTCCTTGACGTGGCTCTTGAAGTGCTCGGTCAGATTGTTGATGCGTTCCGAAAGGATCGCCACCTGCACCTCCGGCGAGCCGGTGTCGCCGGACTTGGTCGCATAGGTCTTGATGACTTCCGCCTTGCGTGCGGGCGTAATCGACATCGGGTGTTCCTTTCTCTCGAGTCTTCGGTACTGTCCGATCCGGGATCGTTCACGGATCTGGGGGCGGCCGGGCCGGGATGTCGTCCAGCGCGGTCGCCACAAGCATACGCGCGGGCACGAGGCCCGCGCACCGGCGAGATATAGGAAGGCGCCCGCCGGGTCAAGGTAGAAGGCCTTAAGTATCGCCAAAACCAGCGGATTCCGGTCTGCGGAGACAGCGTGCGGCGCTCGACTCTGCCGATCGGCGATGTCAGCGCGGCTGGGCATTCAGGTTGAAGATGCGGCGCGGGCGCAGCTCGCCCTGCTCGACCTCGGCGAGCGCGATCAGGTCGCCTTGCGTCGAAGACCGCGACCGAGCCCTGCCATGATCGGCGCATCGCGCCCGCGCAGCAGCACGGCCTGGCCGCGCGCGAGCCGCGCGGCGTCGGCGCGGCTGACGCTGAGCGCCGGCAGGCGCCTGCAGCGCCGGCCGCGACCGGCTGCAGCAGAGCGCCGCAAGCGCCGCCGCCGTCGGCGGCGCCTGCGAGCGCGCTCGAGGCTCGACGCGCATCCTGCCTCGCGGAACGGGCCGACGCCGGTGCGCCGCAGCGCCGACGACATGGCCGAAGCAGCCGAGCACGCGCCCCATGTCGCGGGCGAGCGCGCGCACATAGGTGCCCTTGCCGCATTCGGCGCTCGAGCACGGCGTGGTCGGGGTCGGGAATCGTCGATCAGGCTCGAGGCGGTGGATCTCGACCGGGCGCGGCCTCGAGCTCGACCACCTCGCCGTCGCGGGCGAGATCATAGGCGCGCTCGCCGTCGATCTTGATGGCCGAGAAGCGCGGCGGCACCTGCGCGATCGTGCCGGTGAAGCGCGGGAGCAGCGCGCGGATGTCGTCGGCGGTTGGCCGCGCGTCGCTCGTCGCGGCCACGCGGCCTTCGGCATCGTCGGTGTCGCGCTCCTCGCCCCAGCGCACGGTGAAGCGGTAGATCTTGCGGCCGTCCATCACGAACGGGACGGTCTTGGTCGCTTCGCCGAGCGCGATCGGCAGGCAGGCCGGAGGCGAGCGGATCGAGCGTGCCGGCGTGGCCGGCGCGCTTGGCGCTGAACAGGCGCTTCGACCACGCTCACCGCGTGCGTCGACGTCATGCCGACCGGCTTGTCGAGCACGAGCCAGCCGTTCACGTCGCGCTTCTCGCGCTTGCGCTGCTGGCGGCTGCCGCGCCGCGTCGACCGTGGTGTCAGCGTTGATGTGCTCATGTCATTCTTGTTCGTTCCCGTCGTCGGGCTTGCTCGAGGTCGCGCTGGACCTCGGGTGTTCGCAGAAGCTTCTCGATCCGTTCCGCTTCGTCGAATCGCTCGTCGATGCGGAAGCGGATTTCAGGGGCGAATTTCAGGTTGACGCGGTGCGCGATCTCGCCGCGCAGGAACTTCTTGTTGCGCTCGAGCGCGGCGATCACCTCGCTCTGCGTCGCGTCCGCCGAGCGGCATCACGTAGACGGTCGCGAGCCGCAGGTCGGGCGCTCATGCGCACTTCCGGCACGGTGATCAGGTGGCCTTCGAGCACCGGATCGTGCACCTCGCCGCGCGCGAGCATGTCGGCGAGCGCATGGCGGATCAGCTCGCCGACGCGCAGCTGGCGCTGCGAGGCGTTGCCCGGATGATCGCGATGCTGATGGCGTGCCATGCCGTGCTTCCTGGTCATGTGCGGGCATAGCCCGTTCGAACGGGCGTCAACGTCCGTCTTCGACGAGATGTAGACGGGCGTAACGCCCTGATGACCCGCGTATCCATCCTCTTGCGAAGACACCATGAATTGCCGGGCTCATGCCCGGCAATGATGGGCCGCGACAATTCGCGACCCGGGAGCGGCGCTTACAGCGAGCGCTGGATCGTCTCGACCCGGTAGCACTCGATCACGTCGCCGGCCTTCATGTCCTGGTAGTTCTCGAAGGCCATGCCGCATTCCTGGCCGGCGGTCACCTCGCGCGCGTCGTCCTTGAAGCGCTTGAGCTGGCAGAGCTTGCCTTCGTGGACCACGACGTTGTCGCGGATCAGGCGCACATTGGCGCCGCGCTCGACCATGCCGTCGGTGACGCGGCAGCCGGCGACGTTGCCGACCTTGGAGACCTTGAAGATCTCCAGGATCGTCGGCGTTGCCGAGCATGGTCTCGCGCAGCGTCGGCGCCAGCAGGCCGGACATCGCCTCCTTCACGTCATCCACGAGGTTGTAGATGATGTTGTAGTAGCGGATCTCGATGCCGGCGCGCTCGGCCGCCTCGCGCGCTTCCTTGTGGGCGCGCACGTTGAAGCCGATGATCGCGGCGCTCGAGGCCTCCGCCAGCGTCACGTCGGATTCGGTGATGCCGCCGACGCCGGCATGGATGATGCGGGCGCCGACCTCGTCGGTGCCGAGCTTCTCGAGCGCGCCGATGATCGCCTCGAGCGAGCCCTGCACGTCGGCCTTGATGATCAGCGGGAATTCCTTGCGGCCGGCGGTCTTGACCTGCGCCATCATCTGCTCGAGCGAGCCGCGCATGCCGGTCGCGCGCGCCGCCGACTTCTCGCGCTTCTGGCGCGCGCGGTAGTCGGTGACCTCGCGGGCGCGCGCCTCGCTGTCGACGACCGCGAGGCGGTCGCCGGCCTCCGGCGTGCCGTTGAAGCCGAGCACCTCGACCGGCGTCGACGGCCCGGCCGCGATCACCGGCGATGCCGGTGTCGGAGACGAGCGCGCGCACGCGGCCCCATTCGGCGCCGGCGACCACGATGTCGCCGAGCTTGAGCGTGCCGCGCTGCACCAGCACGGTCGCGACCGGGCCGCGGCCGCGGTCGAGCTTGGCCTCGATCACGGTGCCTTCGGCCGGGCGGTTCGGGTTGGCCTTGAGCTCGAGGATTTCGGCCTGCAGGCCGATGGTCTCGAGCAGCTTGTCGAGATTGAGCTTCTTGGTCGCCGACACCTCGACGTCGAGCACCTCGCCGCCCAGCGTCTCGACCTGGATCTCGTGCTGCAGCAGTTCGGTGCGCACGCGCTCCGGCTTGGCGTCGGCCTTGTCGATCTTGTTGATGGCGACGATCATCGGCACCTTCGCCGCCTTGGCGTGATTGATCGCCTCGACCGTCTGCGGCATGACGCCGTCGTCGGCCGCCACCACCAGCACCACGATGTCGGTCACCTTGGCGCCGCGCGCGCGCATCGCCGTGAAGGCGGCGTGGCCGGGCGTGTCGATGAAGGTGATCTTGCCGTGCGAGGGCGAGGTCACCTGATAGGCGCCGATATGCTGGGTGATGCCGCCGGCCTCGCCGGCCGCGACATCGGTCGAGCGGATGGCGTCGAGCAGCGAGGTCTTGCCGTGGTCGACGTGGCCCATGATGGTCACGACCGGCGGCCGCGGCACCAGCGTTGCCGGATCGTCGGCGGTGTCGAACAGGCCTTCCTCGACGTCGGATTCGGCGACGCGCTTGACGCGTGTGGCCGAGCTCCTCGGCGATGAGCTGGGCGGTGTCGGCGTCGATCGTGTCGGTGATCTTGAGCATCTGACCCTGCTTCATCAGCATCGCGATGACGGTGCGCGCCGGCTCCGCCATGCGGTTGGCGAGCTCCTGGATGGTGATGAATTCCGGGATCGTCACCTCGCGGAACAGCTTTTCCTTCGGCTCGTTCGCGACTGATCCTTCATGCGCCGCTGGGTGCGGCGGCGGAACGAGGCCTCGGAGTGCTCGCGCACTTCGTCGGCGTTGAACGCGGTCACGAGCGTGAGGCGCGGGCGTCGCTTCTCGCCGCCAGCCGGTCGAGGCGACGGCTTGGCGGGAGCAGCGGGGCGCACCGGGCTGCCCGGGCGGCGTGGACGCGGTGCCTCTTCCTCTTCGGGCTCGGTGATCTGCGTGCGGGCGAGCGCCCCGACAGTCAGCTTCGGCTTGGCTTCTTCTCGCCGCCGAAGCGCTTCTTGGCCTCCTGCTCGGCCTTGCGCTTGGCTTCGTCGTCGTGCCGGCGGCGCTCGTCCTCTTCGCGCTTGCGCGCCTCGGCGGCTTCGTGCTCGGTGCGCTCGATCGCGTCGCGCATCTCGCGGATGTGCGCCTCCTCCTCGGCGATCTTGCGTTCTTCCGCGTCCGCAGGCGGGCGTCGGCGAGCGCGTGCGCGCGCGCCTGCTGCTCGTCGGCGGTCAGCGTCTTGCAGCACCAGCCCGGAGGGCTTGGCCGGCGCGGCAGCGGCCGAATGGCCGCGGCCGGAGGGCGCGCCTGAGCGCTTGCTTTGGACAGGGGCCGGTGCTGCCGGGGCGGGCGGCGGAGGCTCGACCTTCGCCTTGCCGGTGGGCGCACGGGTCTTCACCTTCTCGACCACCACCTGCTTGGTGCGGCCATGGCTGAAGTTCTGGCGCACGACGCCCTGCTCGACGCCGCGCGCTTTCAGCGTCAGCGTCTTGGTCGAGCCGACGCTCAACTTCTTTTCGCCAGTCTTTTCCGTCGTTTCAGCCATTCCGCTGCCAGTTTCCCGGGGTTTCAGGACGATGAATGGTACCGGTCCGGAAGCGCTCGAGGCGCGCTGCGCGCGCCAGAAATGTCTCGCTTTCGGGACCGGCAAGCAGGGCTGCATGTACCACATTTGACCGCCCGAATGCCAAATCCAATTGCGAGATGGCAAATGTGTCGATGATCACGATGTTTTCAGCTTCGGGCCGATGCCGCAAGCTGGCGTTGAGCTTGCGCACGCCGTCCGGCCGGCATCGGAGCCGTGGATCAGGGCGGCAATCCGTTCCACCCGGCCGAGCGCTGCCTCGACCTTGGCGAAGCCGATGATGGCCCGCCGGGCCTTGTGAGCCATGGCGAGTGCATCGAGCGCCGCACGCTCGAGCAGCCGCTCGGTCGATTCGACGAGATCGCCGGCCACCCGGACCTCGCGCTTGAAGCTGCGGGCGAACGCCTTGCGGGCGAGCGCGCTGCAGAGCGCGGGCCGGGTCGCCGTGATCCAGATGCCGCGGCCCGGCAGGCGCCGCTTGAGATCGGGCACGACTGAGCCGTCCGGTGCCACCACGAACCGGATCATGTCGGCGACCGGCGTCACCTCGCCGGTGGCCGCGCAAAGCCGCTCGCTGCCGGGTGCAATCCGGCGCGGCCCAGGTCGAGCCCGTTGTCGAGCCCATCGTCAGCCGATCATCGTGCGGTCGCGTCTGCATGCCGGGATGCGTCCATTTCCTTATGCTTGCGCTTGCGCTTCGCTCGCCTCAGCGGCGGCCTCCGGAGCGGGCGGCGGCGCGAGATCCTCCTCCTTGATCCAGCCGGCCTTGACGCGCGCCTGCATGATCAGCGCCTCGGCCTCCTCCCTGGTGAGATCGAAGTCGTCGAGGATGCCGGCGTGCTTCACGGTCTCGCCGTCCTTGCGCTCGGTCCAGCCGATCAGGTCGTCGGTGGCGCAGCCGGCCAGGTCCTCGACCGTCTTGATGTCGTCCTCGCCCAGCGCCACCAGCATCTTGGTGGTGACGCCGGGAACCTCCTTGAGGTCGTCCTCGACGCCGAGTTCCTTGCGCTTGGCGTCGAGCTCGGCCTCCTCCTTGTCCAGGAACTCGCGCGCGCGCGCCTGCAGCTCCTGCGCGGTTTCCTCGTCGAAGCCTTCGATGCCGGCGATCTCCTTCTCGTCGACCAGGAGCAAGCTCCTCGACCGACTTGAATCCTTCCGACGCCAGCAGCTGGCCGACCACCTCGTCGACGTTGAGCGTCTCGATGAACAGCTTGGTGCGCTTCTCGAACTCCGCCTGCCGGTGCTCCGACTCTTCCTGCTCGGTGACGATGTCGATGTCCCAGCCGGTGAGCTGCGAGGCGAGCCGCACGTTCTGGCCGCGCCGGCCGATCGCGAGCGAGAGCTGCTGGTCGGGCACCACGACCTCCATGCGCTGGCGTTCCTCGTCGAGCACGACCTTGGCGACTTCGGCGGGCGCGAGCGCGTTGACCACGAAGTTGGCCGGGTCCGCGGTCCACGGAATGATGTCGATCTTCTCGCCCTGCAGCTCGTTGACGACCGCCTGCACGCGCGAGCCGCGCATGCCGACGCAGGCGCCGACCGGATCGACCGAGGAGTCGCGCGAGATCACCGCGATCTTGGCGCGCGATCCGGGATCGCGGGCGACCGCCCTGACCTCGACGATGCCGTCGTAGATTTCCGGCACTTCCTGCGCGAACAGCTTGGCCATGAATTGCGGATGCGTGCGCGACAGGAAGATCTGCGGCCCGCGCGGCTCGCGCCGCACGTCGTAGATGAAGGCGCGGATGCGGTCGCCGTTGCGGAAGGTCTCGCGCGGCAGCATCTCGTCGCGGCGCACGATCGCCTCGCCGCGGCCGAGATCGACCACGACGTTGCCGTACTCGACCCGCTTGACGATGCCGTTGACGATGTCGCCGATGCGATCCTTGTATTCCTGATACTGCCGGTCGCGCTCGGCCTCGCGCACCTTCTGCACGATCACCTGCTTGGCGGACTGCGCCGCGATGCGACCGTATTCGAGCGGCGGCAGCGCTTCCGCGATGTAGTCGCCGACCTGCGCGGCCGGATTGCGCTTCTTGGCGTCGTCGACCGCGATCTGGGTCGAGTCGTTCTCGACCTGATCGACGACCAGCATCAGGCGCGAGAGCCGCATCTCGCCGGTCTTCGGATTGATCTCGGCGCGGACTTCGGTCTCGCTGCCGTAGCGCGAGCGCGCCGCCTTCTGGATCGCGTCCTCCATGGCGGCGATCACGATGCCGCGGTCGATCGCCTTCTCGCGAGCGACCGCATCGGCGATCTGCAACAGTTCGAGCCGGTTGGCGCTGACGGCCATCGGTCAGTCTCCTTCGTGCTGGGCCGCGCGGCCATTGCCGTCGGGCCGAAATTGCTTCGCGCGCGATTGGTCGGCGCGGTTGCGGCGGGTGTCGCGCCAGGGGGCGCGCGCCTGCTTGTGCGTGCCCTTGGGCTTGCGCCCGCTCGGTTGCTCGTCGTCGCCGGTCTCGCCCACTGGCTCTTGCCGCGCTTGAGCGACTCGCTGATGACCGCGTCGGTGAGCGTCACTTTCGCCTCAGCCATGTCGCCGATCGGCAACAGGACCTCGGCGTCCTCGCCGGACGCCGCCTCGTCGCGGCGGAGCCGTGCGCTGTCGCCCTCGGTGCCGATGAGCGAGCCGCGGAAACGGCGGCGGCCCTCGACCGCGATCGCCATCTCGACCTTGATGGTGCTGCCGGTATTGCGCTCGAAATCGGAGCGGCGCACCAGCGGCCGATCGATGCCGGGCGACGAGATTTCCAGCCGGTAGGCCCGCTCGATCGGGTCGGCGACGTCGAGCACCGGCGACAGCGCGCGCGAGAGCGTCTCGCAGTCCTCGATGGTCATGGTGCCGTCCGGCCGCTCCGCCATGATCTGCACGGTGCAGCCGGAGAGCCCGGAAATCTTCACCCGCACCAGGCGGAAGCCGAGCCCTCGATCACCGGCTCGGCGATCGCGGCAACGCGCGCCGCCACGCCCTGCTCGACGATCAGGCGGGGTTCGGACTCTGCCCGGATATCGGTCGTCTGCATCATCCTCTGCTACGCAGCCGGTCTCATTCTCAAGTCATAACCCCGGGGGCCGGCCAGGACTACATGTGGGCCGGCGCGCGGTAACAAAAAAGAGCGGGTCCCGGGGGAACCCACTCTCAAAAACCGTTCGGATCACATCCGACCGTTATGAGATGTCCATAAGCGGACCCCGCAAATATAGCGATTTCGCCCTTTGGCGCAAGGGCTGCCAGCCCAAGAATCCAACAGCAATCCACCTGGAATCCCCCTGATTCAGACTAACCCTTCCTTCACAATCCCCTTCTAGTTTGCGAGCCGCCGCAGTCTTTTTGGCGTGTGTGAGTGAGTACGGGTCGTTTGAGGATGGCTGTTCCGGCCTCGCTTATTCCGGAACTGGAAGACGTTATCCAGCATGGCTCGCCGGAGCGGCGGGCCCTCATGCTTCAGCAAATCACCGCGCTGTTCATCGACGGCGCCGAGCGTTTCAACGAAGACCACGTTAGCCTGTTCGACGACGTGCTGAGCCGCCTGATCGAGGAGATCGAGAGCAAGGCGCGCACCGAGCTTGCCAATCGGCTGGCGCCGGTCGGCAACGCGCCGGTCAAGGTGATGCGCAGGCTGGCGACCGACGACGACATATCGGTTGCCGGGCCGGTCTTGCGCCAGTCGTCGCGGCTCAACGACGCCGATCTCATCGACATCGCGCGGACCAAGAGCCAGGCCCATCTGCTGGCCATCTCGAGCCGGACCGGGATCGCGGAGCCGGTCACCGACGTGCTGGTGAAGCGCGGCGACCGCGAGGTGGCGCGCAATCTTGCCCGCAATCGCACCGCGCAGCTCTCGGACGGGAGCTTCTCCGCACTGGTCGGTCAGGCGCGAGCCGACGTCGTTCTGGCCGAGAGAGTGGGTCTGCGGCCCGACATTCCGCCGCGGCTGTTCCGCGAGCTCCTGCTCAAGGCGACCGAGGTCGTGCAGCAGCGGCTGCTCGCCTCCGCCGAGTCGGAGACGCAGGCCGAGATCCGGCGCGTGCTCGCGAAGGTGTCGAGCGAGGTCGGCAGCCAAGTCCGCACCCGCGCGACTACACGGCCGCCCAGCGCGCGGTCGAGGAGCTGCGCCAGCAAGGCAGGCTCAACGAGCAGCAGGTCGTGGAATTCGCCAAGAGCGGCCGCTACGAGGAGATGGTCGCCTCGCTCGAGCTCTTATGCGAAGTGCCGATCGATGTCGTCGATCGCCTGATGGGTGGCGATCGGCCCGACCCGATCCTGATCCTGTGCAAGGCGGCCGGCTGGGGATGGCCGACCGCGCGCGCCGTCATTCTGTCGCGTTCGCACAGTAAAGTCGTCGAGCCAGGACTCGACAACGCGTTCTCGAACTTCGAGCGGCTGTCGCCCACCACCGCGCAACGCGTGATGCGGTTCTGGCAGGCGCGCACCACGGCGACGCCCCAGCTTCGGTAGAGCATGATCCCGAAAAGTGGAAGCCGGTTTTCGGAAAAGATCATGCTCGAACAAAAGTCTATTTTTACCGACGCCGAAAGATCAGGTAGCAGGGCGTGCGGCCCTCGCGCTTGGCCTTGGCTTCGTAGCGCGTGCTGGTGAAGTCCGGCCAAGGCAGTCGCCAGTCGTCGGCGCGCTCGGCGGTCCATTCGAAGTCGTTCGAGCGCAGCAGATGCTGCAGCGTCCAGGCTGCGTAGTCGGGCCAGTCGGTCGCGAAACGGAAGGTGCCGCCCGGCTTGAGCACGCGCGCGATCGCGGCGACGGTCGCATCCTGCACGAAGCGGCGCTTCCAGTGCCGGCGCTTCGGCCAGGGATCGGGATAGAGAAGATCGAGCCGCGCGATCGAGCCCGGCGGCAGCCAATCGAGCACATGGATCGCATCGCCGAAGTGCAGCCGGATATTGCCGAGGCCTTGCGCCGCGATCGCGGACAGCGCCTTCGCCATGCCGTTGACGAACGGCTCGACGCCGATGAAGCCGGATTGCGGATTGCGCTCGGCCTCCGCGATCAGGTGCTCGCCGCCGCCGAAGCCGATCTCGAGGCGCACCTCGCTCGCGGCTCCTTCGAACAGACGCGTGAGAGCAGCCGCAGGCGTGCTGAGATCGAGCGCCAGGCGCGGCAACAGCGTCTCGAACAGCGCCGCCTGCTGCGGCTTCAGCGGGTGGCCTTTGCGCCGTCCGAAGAAGGCGCGCTTATCAGGCTCACCGCAGTGCGCGCTTGAGCGCATCGGCGAGATCGGTCTTCTCCCAGGAGAAGCCGCCGTCCTTGTCCGGCGCGCGGCCGAAATGGCCGTAGGCCGCGGTGCGGCGGTAGATCGGCCGGTTGAGCTTGAGATTGCGGCGGATGCTGGTCGGCCGCAGCGGAAAGATCTCCAGCAGCACGTCGTGCAGCTTGTCCTCGTCGACCTTGCCGGTGCCGTGGGTGTCGACCAAGAGCGACATCGGATCGGCGACGCCGATCGCATAGGCGATCTGGATGGTGCAGCGCTCGGCGAGGCCGGCCGCGACGACGTTCTTGGCGAGGTAGCGCGCCGCATAGGCGGCCGAGCGGTCGACCTTGGTCGGATCCTTGCCGGAGAAGGCGCCGCCGCCGTGCGGAGCATAGCCGCCATAGGTGTCGACGATGATCTTGCGGCCGGTCAGGCCGCAGTCGCCGTCGGGACCGCCGACCACGAAATTGCCGGTCGGATTGACCAGGAAGTCGGACGCCTTCTTCGGCATCCAGCCGTCCGGCAGCGCCGACTTGACGGTGTCGGCGATCATCTCGCGCACCATCTCGGGCGTGTACTTCTGCCCGTTGCGGGTCGGCCTCATTGTGCTGCGTCGACACCACGACCTTGGTGCAGCCGACCGGCTTGCCGTTGACGTATTTGACCGTGACCTGGCTCTTGGCGTCGGGCTGCAGGTCGAAGAGCTGTCCGCTGCGGCGCTTGTCGGACAGCACCTTGAGAATCTTGTGCGCGAAGTAGATCGGGGCCGGCATGAACGAGTTCTTTTCGTAGACCTCGCTCTCGGTGCAGGCGAAGCCGAACATCATGCCCTGATCGCCGGCGCCTTCTTCCTCGCTGTTGCCCTTCTTCTTGGCGTCGACGCCCATCGCGATGTCGGGCGACTGGCCGTGCAACAGCACCTCGACGTCGGCGCCGTGATAGGAGAAGCCTTCCTGGTCGTAGCCGATGTCCTTGACGACATCGCGCGCGATCTGCGCGATCAGGTCGCGATTGACGTGCGGCCTTGCTGCCGTATTTGTGGAACAGCGGCGACTGGCCGCGGCCTTCGCCGGCGATGACGATCTTGTTGGTGGTGCACAGCGTCTCGCAGCCGAGCCGCGTGTTGACCTTGCTCTCGTCGGCAATGCCGAGCTTGACGTCGTTGGCGATGAAGGCGTCGAGAATGGCGTCCGAGATCTGATCGCAGACCTTGTCGGGATGCCCTTCGGAAACGGATTCGCTGGTGAACAGATAGTTCGCGCGTGACACTTGAGGACACTCCCTTGCTGGAGGCCTGGTCCGGCTGCTGCTGGGCCGTGTTTCTTGCAGCGTACCTGTGCGCGGTCAAGATGTGGGCAGAATTGATCTGACGACCGGGCGCAGCGCGAAGCTAATCGAGCCGCCCATGCGACACAGTGTGCCGGGGCCGGCGCCCGCAATAGCGGGCGCTCACTTACCTTCGTCCGCGATCTCTTCGACCAGGTCGACGATGCGACGGCGCAGCTTGGGCTCCTTGATGCGCGTGAACGCCTTGGTCAGCGCCAGCCCTTCGGAGGTCGCGAGGAAGTCCGACACATAGGCCGGCGACGGCGCTTCCTTCATGCCGTCTGGCAGCGGGTTGAGTGAGGGCGCGCCCTCGAAGAAGAAGGCCACCGGAACCTGCAGGATCTGGGAAATCTGCTGCAACCGGCTGGCGCCGATCCGGTTCGTGCCCTTCTCGTATTTCTGGACCTGCTGGAAGGTCAGGCCGAGCGCGTCGCCAAGCTTTTCCTGGCTCATTCCCAGCATCATCCGGCGCATGCGAACCCGGCTCCCCACGTGCTTGTCGATGGGGTTCGGAGCCTTCTTTGCCATAACCATCTCCTATGCGGGTGTGCTTCCGCGTAATGACCATCTTTATTGCCCGAAAGCAACCTGTATTTCCCCCGTAGATAGGTCATTAACGTCAAAAAAGTGTGCAATACAATACTGTCTGTTAATCGTATAACGCAATGCTTCTTATGGTTAACAGGCCTGCAGCACGAGGCGCTCGCTTCATTAACTATGTTTCTTAAGCGCTGACGTTTCTTGTCCGCCGCTGGCGCAATGCGATGAGGAATGCGATTGCAACTCACCAGTCATGGCCGGCAAATCGCCGAAGCGTGCATAGGGCGTCGCCGCAGTCATAGCGCTTGGCAATGGGGCGTCGAGCACGCCCTCGCTGCCGAGCGGCAACGATCGCACGATGCGGCCGAGCGGATCGACCACCGCCGAAATTCCGGTATTGGCGGCGCGCACCAGCGGCAGGCCTTCCTCGATCGCGCGCACGCGCGCCTGCTGGAAGTGCTGATAGGGGCCGGCGCTGATGCCGAACCAGCCGTCATTGGTGAGATTGAGCATCCAGCCGGCGCGCTCGCCGCGCCGGTACCGCGTCGCCTGGAAAGATGATCTCGTAGCAGACGAGCGGCAGCGAGGCTTGGAGCGCGCGGCACGGTCAGGATGCGCCGGCGGTCGCCGGGAATAAATCCGCCGCGCACCTTGGTGAGCTGCATGAAGCCGAGCCGCTCGAGAAAGTCCTGGAACGGCAGATACTCGCCGAACGGAACCAGATGCACCTTGTCGTAGACCGACAGCATCGAGCCGTCGTGGTCGATCACGTAGACCGAATTGTAGGCGCGGGTGACTGCCGCATTCGGACCAGCGCCCTCGGGCGCCCGGATGCCGCCGGTGATCAGCACCGTGCCGTCGGGCAGCAGCGTCGCGATCTGCGCGAGCGCGTCGGCCTCGCGGGTGAGGAAGAACGGGAAGGCCGATTCCGGCCAGATCAGATGCGTCACGTCCGCGATGCCGGTCGCCTGCGGCCCGCTCGCGCGGTCGGACAGCGCGAGGTAGCGGCTCATCACCGCCTGCTTCTGCGAATACCTGAACTTGTCGTCCTGCTGCAGATTGGGCTGCATGATGCGCAGCCGCACGTCGTCGACGATAGCCGGTCGGCGGCTGCCGCAGGCGCACCGTGCCGTAGACTGCCATGGCGGCCAGCACGAGCGCGCTCAGCGCCGGCGCGAGCCAGCGGCGCCGGGTGTCGGCCGGATCGTCGGCAAGCACGGCTGGCGAAGCATAGACCGCAATCGCGACGACGGTCAGGCCCCAGAGGCCGATCAGTGCGGCGCTCTGCGCGAGCGTCAGCGGGCGTCGCGAGCGCATAGCCGAAGGCGTTCCAGGGAAAGCCGGTCAGCAGATGCCCGCGCAGCCATTCCGCAACCGTCAGCGCGACCGCGAGCGCCAGCACGCGCGCCGGGCCCTGCGTCCACATCAGCCGCGCCAGCGCGAAGCCGAGCGCCGTGAACAGCGCGAGCCCCGCCGGCAGCAGCGATGACCGCGAACGGCAACAGCCAGCCGAAGGTCTTGGCGTCGACCAGGAACGCGTGGCCGATCCAGTAGAGGCCGGCGAGGAAATAGCCGAAGCCGAACCACCAGCCCGACGACCGCGGCAGACCGCATGCCGCTGCGGGCCGGCGGCCGGCGCCGTCGATCAGCCAGACCAGCACCGGAAAGGTGAGAAACGGCACCGGCCAGACGGATGAGCGGCGGCAGCGCCAGCGCGGTCGCGGCGCCGGCCACAAACGCGATCAGGATGCGCCGCCATCCCCACGACAGCACGATCGAATGGGCGAGGCGTGCGAAGGTCACGATTGGCCCCGTTTCCGAAGTTCGTGATACGTCGCAGCACCCTCTGACACGAACTTCGGAAACAAGGGGCACTAGCAATTGTCTGACTTCGAGCCGCTTTCGATCGGCGGCACTCGGAGGTCGAGGCCTTGGGGAATCGGACGTGACGGTTGGAGGCTGGGCGGCGGACGGCTCCGGCGACGCGTCGCGGAGCTGGCTGGTGGCCCGGCAGATGATCCGGCGGTCGCGGCCGTGCTGTGCCCGGGCGGTCCGGGCTCTGATAGATCTTCAGCTTCTTGACCCGGCGCGGATCGGCGTCGAGCACCTCGATCTCGAACCGGCCGGGCCCGGGCACGACCTCGCCGCGCACCGGCACGCGGCCGATGCGGGTCGCGATATAGCCGGCGAGCGTGTCGACCTCCTTGGCGACCTCGCCGACGTCGAACTCCGGCCCGATGATCGCGGTCGACGTCCTCGAGGCTCGCGCGCGCGTCGGCGAGGAAGGAGCCGTCGGCCTGGCGCACCACGCCCGGAGCGACGTCCTCGTCGTGCTCGTCGGCGATCTCGCCGACGATCTGCTCGACGATGTCCTCGATCGAGACGACGCCGTCGGTGCCGCCGTATTCGTCGACCACGAGCGCGAGATGGATGCGGGTCGCCTGCATCTTGGCGAGCAGGTCGAGCACCGGCATCGAGGGCGGCGCGAACAGGATCTCGCGCACGAGCTTGGCGGTCGACAGCGACATCGAGAGATCGATCGCCTTGAGATCGAGGCCGGCCGGCAGCGGCTTCTTGCGCGCCGGCCTGCGCTGCGGCCTCCGCCGCGCGCGCCGTCATGAGCGCGATGAGGTCGCGGATGTGGACCATGCCGATGGCGTCGTCGAGCGTGTCGTCGTAGACGACCAGCCGCGAATGCGCCTGGCGTGGCGAACACCTTCAGCAGCTCGCCGAGCGCGATGTCCTTCTGCACCGCGACGATGTCGGCGCGCGGCACCATCACGTCCGCGACCCGCCGCTCGCGCAGGCCGAGGATGTTGCTGCAGCATGGCGCTTTCCTTGGGCGAGAAGCCGGCTGCGCCGGCGCCCGTTCTCCAGCACGTCCGTGAGGTCGGCGCGGATCGAGCCCGCCTTCCAGCCGAACAGCGCCCGCAGCGCGCGCGCGAGCCAGCGTTCGCCGGCGTCGTGCGCGGCGTGCTCCGGGCCGGCGCCGGCACCGGCAGGTTGCGCGTTCGCTGGTCGGGATTGGACTGGTCGCGGGCTGGGGATGGGGTCGGGCATGGCCAATTAGATGTCAGCCGCTGCGCGGCGCGCGCAACGTAGGGGTTGGGGACTCCGAGCCGCGCCAGGATGGCGATTTCCAGGCGCTTCCATGGCGGCCGCCTCGCCGGTCGGTCTCGTGATCGTAGCCGCAGAGATGGAGGAAGCCGTGCACCGCGAGATGGGCGAGATGATGGTCGAACGGCTTGCGCTCCGCCGCTGGCCTCGCGCGCCAGCGTCTCGTAGGCGATCACGATGTCGCCGAGGAGCCGATGCGGCGCCCGGCTTGCGGGTCGGCCGGAAAGGACAGCACGTTGGTCGGCTCGTCCTTGCCCCGCCAGGTCCGGTTGAGCGCGCGAATCGCCGAATCATCGGTGAGCACGATAGCAAGCTCGGCTCCGCTTGTTGACCGGCGCGGCCTTGGCCGGGAGCGCGGTTGCGGCCCCCGCGATCGCCCGCCGCAGCAGCGGCTGCACGCCGCGGCGTCCGCTCCAGCGCGCGCTTTCCACCAGGATCTCGATGGCAGGAGCCGCCCGGACGCCGCGCGGGCGCTTCATTCCTTGGCCTCGCGCGACCGCAGGGTCTTGAGCGCGGCCTGCTCGTAGGCCTCGACGATGCGCCGACGAGCTCGTGGCGGATCACGTCCTCGGCCGTGAACATCACGTGGCCGATGCCCTCGACGCCGGCGAGCAGCCGGATCGCCTCGGCCAGGCCCGAGGTCTGGCCGCGCGGCAGGTCGACCTGGCTCGGATCGCCGGTGACGATCATGCGGCTGTTCTCGCCGAGCCGGGTCAGAAACATCTTCATCTGCATCGAGGTCGTGTTCTGCGCCTCGTCGAGGATCACCACCGCGTTCGAGAGCGTGCGTCCGCGCATGAAGGCGAGCGGCGCGATCTCGATCTCGCCGGTCTGCATCGCGCGCTCGACGATGCGCGCATCCATCAGGTCGTAGAGCGCGTCGTAGATCGGCCGCAGATAGGGATCGACCTTCTCGCGCATGTCGCCGGGCAGGAAGCCGAGCCGCTCGCCGGCCTCGACCGCCGGGCGCGACAGGATGATGCGGTCGACCTCCTTGCGCTCGAACAGCTGCACCGCGTGCGCGACCGCGAGCCAGGTCTTGCCGGTGCCGGCCGGGCCGCTGCCGAACACCAGCGCGTGGCGCTGCAGCGCGCGGATATAGGCGTCCTGCGCGGCGGTGCGGGCGCGCACCGGGCGCTTGCGCAGGTTGATCTCCTCGAAGCTCGGCCGCGCGGTCGCGGGGTCGTAGTCGAACAGCGAGCCTTGCGCGATCGCGAGCCGGATGGCGCCCTCGACGTCGCCGGAGACCAGCTCGTCGCCGCGCTTGAGCCGCTCGTAGAGGCCGTCGAGCACGCGCCGCGCCTGCTCGCAGGCGTCGCGCGAGCCCTCGATGGTGACCTGATTGCCGCGCTGCTCGGCGACCACGCCGAGCCGGCGCTCGATCAGGGCGAGGTTCTGCCCGTATTGGCCGAACAGCAGCGAGGCGAGGCGGTTGTCGTCGAAGGTGAGCGCGACCTGGGTTGCGGAGTTGTCGCCGGCCGCATCGGGCGTGCAGAAGCGGTTCCTTGTCAGAGCCAGTGGTGCGCAATGGCATCAGCCTCCCGCCTGCATGAGCATCGGCTCGCGCGCCGCGCGGCGCGAGCGTGCCGAACAGGCTGTTGGCGACCGACGTCGGTGATCGTCACCGGAGCGATCTCGCCGATCATCGCCGCATCGGCCATGACCTGCACCGGCTGCAGATAGGGCGAGCGGCCGACGATCTGGCCCGGATGGCGGCCCGCTCTCTCGAACAGCACGTCGAAGGTGCGGCCGACGCAGCGCTGGTTGAAGGCGGCCTGCTGGCGATCGATCGCCTGCTGCAGGCGCTGCAGCCGCTCCGACTTGACGTCGTCCGGCACCTGGTCGGCCATCTCGGCCGCCGGCGTGCCGGCCGCGCCGAATACTTGAACGAGATAGGCGCCGGCGTAGCCGACCTCCTCGACCAGCGACAGCGTGGCGTCGAAATCGTCCTCGGTCTCGCCCGGGAAGCCGACGATGAAATCGGACGAGAACGCGATGTCGGGCTGCGCGGCGCGCACGCGCGCGATCGCGTCGAGATAGTCGGCGCGGGTGTGCCGGCGGTTCATGGCGGCGAGAATGCGGTCGGAGCCCGACTGCACCGGCAGATGCAGGTACGGCATCAGCGCCGGCAGGTCGCGATGCGCGGCGATCAGGCTCGTCTCCATGTCGCCCGGATGGCTGGTGGTGTAGCGCAGCCGCGCGATGCCCGGCACCTCGGCGATGCGATGCAGCAGCCGCCCGAGCGTCCAGGCCGGCCGTCCGGGCCTTCGCCGTGATAGGCGTTGACGTTCTGGCCGATCAGCGTGACCTCGCGCACGCCGGCGTCCGCGAGGCGCTCGACTTCGGCGACGATCCTGTCGACCGGCCGCGAGACCTCGGCGCCGCGCGTATAGGGCACGACGCAGAAGGTGCAGAACTTGTCGCAGCCTTCCTGCACGGTGACGAAAGCGGTGACGCCGCGCGGGCGCGTCGCCTCGCGGCTCGGCGCCGGGAGCGCGTCGAACTTGTCCTCGACCGGGAACTCGGTGTCGATCGCGCGCTCGCCGCGGTCCGCCTGCGCCAGCAGCTCCGGCAGGCGGTGATAGCTCTGCGGCCCGACCACGAGATCGACCGCCGGCGCGCGGCGCATGATCTCCGCGCCCTCGGCCTGCGCGACGCAGCCCGCGACCGCGACCGTGACGCGGCGGCCGTCGCGCGCCGCGGCCTGCTTGATCAGGCGCGATGCGGCCGAGCTCCGAATAGACCTTCTCGGCCGCCTTCTCGCGGATGTGGCAGGTGTTGAGGATGACGAGGTCGGCGTCCTCGGGCGTCGCGGTCTCGGCGTAGCCTTCGGGCGCCAGCGTGTCCGCCATACGATGGGAATCGTAGACGTTCATCTGGCAGCCGTAGGACTTGATGTAGACCTTGCGCGCTCCGCTCATGCCGTTCGTCGATGCCGCCTCTGCCGGCTCGCAATTAAGCTATTCACTGCGCTACAGAATTCCAGTTCCCAACGGTGGCCGATAGGCGCCATGTCATAGCGGGTTTCGGCCTAAAAGGAAACCACGCGCCCCCGGCTTGGCGCGCCCCTTCGAAAATGTGAATGGCCGCCCCGTCGGTGAAACCGGGGCGGCCACCTGAAGTATTGGGGCTGCGGCTATTGGGCCTGCCGCTTGAGCGCCGCCATGTCAGCGTCGCTGCGGAACGTCATCGCCACGACCTTGCTCGAGCGCGGATAGGCAGAACACCACCTCGAGCTTGCCGCCCGGCAGGTCGCGCAGCGAGGCGATGCGCACCTCGGTGCCGCGGGTCGGCAGGTCGAACATCGGTCCACTTTGCCGGCCGTCGGATCGTATTTGCGCGATCTGATCGGTGGTCCACATCGGCGCCCAGACGTTGTGGTTCTTGTCGACGATCGTCGCGTAGGGCTGGTGCGCGGTCGGGTTCGGGAACGGCACGAAGCTCATGTCGCCGGTCTTGGTGTCGACGCGGGTGAGGTTGCCGCCCCAGGAGTTCGCGACCCAGAGCACGCCGGCTGCGCGGTCGATGCCGATGCGGCGCGGGCCTTGCGACCACGGGAACGGCGTGCCGATGTCCTTCGGGCGCGTAGGTGTCGTAGAACTTGAGGTCGGCCGGCGTGACGAGCGTCCATCTCGCTCCTTCACCGGCGGCAGCTTCCATTCCATCGACTTGCCGGTCTTGATGTCGCTCTTGGCGATGATGTCGAACGCCATCTGCGTCCACCACACATTGCCGTCGCTGGTCGCCGGCGATGCCGTAGGTCGCGCCCTGGCCGCCGTTGGCGGTCTTCGGGGTCACCGACTTGAACTCGGTGAACCTCTCCTCGACCGGATCGAAGCGCAGCACGCCGTCGATGCGTGCCGGCCCAGATGCCGCCGGTGCCGTCGTAGTCGAGCGTCACCGGGCCATCGATCTGCGACATGCCGTCGACGGCGGGATGTAGACCGAGACCTTCTCGGTCTTGGGATCGACCTTGGCGAGCGCGCCGCGCGGGCACGTGCACGTTGAACCAGATGATGCCCTTCTCGTCGCGGATGAGGCCGTGCGCGTTGCGCGGCGATTGCCGTTCGGCGCATTGACCTTGAACGGCTTGACCTCGCCGGTCTTGGCGTCGATGCGGCCGACCGTCATGGTCTTGTTCGGCGTCACCGCGGCGAACCAGAGATTGCCGTCGAGATCGGCGGCGGCGTCATGCGGCAGCGAGCCGCCGCGCGAGGTCGTGCCCATCGTCCAGTCGCTGCCGTTGATCGGCGGGATCCGCGACGGGCAGCTGCACGTCCGGATTGAGCGGCACGTCGTATTCCTTGTAGACGGCGCGCGCGGCGTCGCCGGTCGGGCGCGGCCGCGCTGGTGATCTTGAAGCCGCCCTGGCTCCGGCCCGCGCGCGCGGCGAGATAGCCGGCGAGCTCCTTCTGATGGATGGTCGAGCACCGGATTGACCGGCGTGTTCGGCCGGTAGACGCCGTAGACGTTGATCGTTCTTCATCGCCTGGATGATCGCGTTCCAGCCGTCTCTCGTCGAAGCGGTGCTGCAGCGTGTAGCTCGGCGTGTGGCAGCTCGTGCAATTGTTGCGGAAGATGCGCTTCATGCGCTTGTCGTCGGTGGTCTCGTCCGGCAGGCCGGCGAGGATGAGGTCGCCCGGCAGCTGCCGCACCTGCGCGCTCGAAATCGGTGATCGGCGCGAGCGTGAAATCCTGCGCTGCTTGCCGGCGGCGAGGTCGACGTCGCTCTTGGCGGTCTCGAAGCTCAGCGCCTGCGCCCAGACCTGGTATTTGCCGGCCTCGCAGCGGCGGGAAGTAATAGTCGCCGGCCTCGTCGGTGAAGACCGTGGTGGTGATGGTCGCGCCCTCGGCCTTGGCCGAGACCGTGACGCCGCCCATCTTCTCGCCCGCGGCCGACTTGATCGAGCCGCTGAGCACGACCTCGGCGGCGTCGGCCGAGGCAGCGATGAGGGCGAGGCCGAGGCCGACGCGGCGGTGGCGGCGAGGCTCGCGAGATGTCGTGTGCAGCTGTCATTGCGCAGTTCTCCTGAATGGTCGGTCGGCTCAGCGCGGAGCGGGCGGCGGCGCGGGTGCGGCCGGCGCGGGCACCGGCAGGGTCTTGACGTAGGCGACGATGGCGTCGATCTGCTCGGGTCGGAAATGATACTTGAAGCCCGGCATGTTCGGCGTGCCGTTGCTGATGAGCTCACGCATCACGTCTTCCTGCCCGCCGAGCGACATCTTCGGACAGGGCCGGGCCGTAGTGCCCGACGGTTCGTGAGCTGCATCTTGCACGTGGCAGACCACGCAGTGACTGGGCGAACAGATTGCGGCCGCGTCAGTCTGCTTGTCGTTGAGCGACTGTTCGGCTTGCTGCGCGGCCGCCACCTTGCGGCCATGCGGCGACGCGATGGCAAGCATGAACAGCGCGGTCGTCAGTGTCACGTTCCACGCGCTGCGCTTCATGGGGCATCCTCCCGTTCGGCGGCTTTTGGCGGGCAAGCCTACGACTCCGCGTTTCCGCGAAGGGAAGGGCATCGCGTGTGCGCATTGTGGAGCCTGGACGCCTTGGCGAACGCTTGGCCGTTACCGCCGCGGCTTGTCGTCGAGCGGCACCGCGTAAAGCTCGAGCCGATGGTCGACCAGCTTGTAGCCGAGCTGCCGCGCGACCTCGGCCTGCAGCCGCTCGATCTCCTCGGACTGGAATTCGATCACCTCGCCGGTGCGCAGATTGATGAGGTGGTCGTGGTGGGTGTCGCGGCATCTGCTCGTAGCGGGCGCGGCCGTCGCGGAAATCGTGGCGCTCGATGATGCCGGCATCCTCGAACAGCTTCACGGTGCGATAGACGGTCGAGATCGAGATGTGGTCGTCGATCGCGGCGCAGCGCCGATAGAGCTCCTCGACGTCGGGATGGTCGTCCGCCGCCGCCAGCACGCGCGCGATCACGCGGCGCTGCTCGGTCATGCGCATGCCCTTTGGATGCGCACAGCGCTTCGATGTCCTTGGCTTTGGTATGCGGTCGCCACATGTCCCTCCGTCGGGGCTACCTGTTAGCACAAATGCGGTTACAAGTCGCGGCGAAGAACGAGCGCCGCGGCGCTTCGACCCTGTTGCGATCGCGATAATAGCCTTCGCGGCGGCCGACCTCGCGAAATCCGGCGCGCGCGATAGAGCCGGCGCGCCGGCGGGTTGCTCTTCGTCGACTTCGAGAAACACCGCTGCGCGCGCCGAGACCGGCGAGCCGGCGCAGATGCAGATCGAGCAGGTGGCGCGCAAGCCCTCGTCCGCGCCGTGCCGGCGCGACCGCGACCGAGAGGATTTCTGCCTCGTCGGCGACGAGGCGCGACAGGATGAAGCCGACGAGGCTGCGTCCCACCATGGCGCGATGCGCGATCACGTTGCGGTCGAGCAGCAGGCGCTCGATCTCGTCCTCGCTCCAGCCGCGATGGAACGACGCGCCATGCAGCGTCGCGATCGCGGCGGCATCGCGCGGCGTCGCCTCCGACAGCGCGGGCTCGCCGCGCGCGAACAGGCGGCGTCAGGAATGCGATCATCGGCGCGGCAGGCGGGCGGCGTCCTGCGGCTGCGCATCGGGCGCGCGCAGATAGAGCGGCTTGGGCGAGCCGTGTCCCTCATCGGCCGCGGCGGCGCCGAGCCGCGCGATCCAGCCGATGTCGGGCGCGCCGCGCTGATCGACCATGGTCGGCGGCGGCTCGGTCTTCGGCCAAGCGCCGCGATCAGCTCGGCAGCCGAGCCGACGATGCGGGACGGGTCCGGTCAGCGCTGCCCGCACGCGCTTCGCGCAGCGGCGCGACCCGCGGCGCCACCAGGGTGCGGCCGCCGGGCCGAACACCTGGAGATAGACGTGATCGTGGCGGGCATCGATCGCCGCCACGACCGGCAGCGTGTCGTCTTCCGCGATGTGCGGCGCCGCGAAGCCGGCGAGCGTCGATGAGGCCGATCGCCGGCTTGCCGGCCGCGAGCGCGATGCCGCGCGCCGCCGAGATGCCGACCCGCAGGCCGGTGAAGCTGCCGGGGCCGATCGTGACGGCGATGCGATCGAGCTCCTTGAACTCGACGGCGGCGCCGTCCATCACGCGCGCGATCAGCGGCATCAGCGCCTCGGCATGGCCGCGCTGCATGGTCAGCGTCTCGCTCGCGATGATCGCTCGCCGCATCGCTATCGAGCACGGCGGCCGAGCAGGCATCGAGCGCGGTGTCGATGGCGAGGACGCGCATGGACCAGTCAGTTCGCGTCAAATGCGCGAAGACGGCGATCGAACGCCGTTGCGGGTTGCGTGACCGTCTGATCGTGCTCGCGGGCGGCCGACACTACATCGGCCGGACCTCGACCACGTCCGGCACGTAGTGGCGCAGCAGGTTCTGGATGCCGTGGCGGAGCGTCGCGGTCGACGACGGGCAGCCGGAGCAGGCGCCCTTCATGTCGAGAAAGACGACGCCGTCCTTGAAGCCGCGGAAGGTGATGTCGCCGCCGTCATTGGCGACCGCCGGGCGCACGCGGGTCTCGATCAGCTCCTTGATGGTGGCGACCGTCTCGGCGTCCTTGGCGTCGAAGAACTCGTCCGCTCCGGCGGCTGGTCCAGCGCCCGCCTCGCCGCCAGGACCGGCGCGCCCGACATGAAGTGCTCCATGATGGCGCCGAGGATCGCGGGCTTGAGCTGCTGCCATTCGCCGCTGGCCTTGGTGACGGAGATGAAGTCGGAGCCGAAGAACACGCCGCTCACGCCCTGGAACCGCGAACAGCCGCTCCGCGAGCGGCGATTGCGCCGGCGCCGTCCTTGTCGCGCATGTCGAGCGTGCCGTGCGCCAGCACGGCGCGGCCGGGCAGGAACTTCAGGGTCGCCGGGTTGGGCGTCGGCTCGGTCTGGATGAACATGGGTCGCTCCTGGAGTTGGGGCGCGCTTTCCGCGGGTAGTGTTCGCTCTGCCACCAATCTAGTCATTGACATGCCGCAAAGGAAGTTCGGGCGGAAACGGCGGCGACGAAAGCCTTGGTCAGGGCTGCCGCCCGGTTAAGTCATCGAATCGAGGTCCTCGTCGCTCAGATGGCCGGGCACGATCGCGACCGGGATCGGAAAGGTCCCGGCGCCCTTGGCGAAGCTCGAGACCAGCGGTCCGGGCCCTTCCTTGCCGGTGCCGGCGGCCAGGATCAGGATCGCGATGTCCTCGTCCTCGTCGATCAGCTTGAGCATTTCCTCGGTCTGGTCGCCTTCGCGGATGACCCGCTCCGGCTTGATGCCGGTGATGCTGCTCGAGCGGGCGGCGTGGCGGTCGAGCATCGCGTTCGCCTCCTCATGCGCCTCGGCCCGCATGATGTCGGCGACGCCGAGCCACTGCTGATTGCGGTCGTGGGTCTCGATCACCTGCAGCATGACGACCGTCGCGCCGATGCGCAGCGCGCGGCGGCTGGCGAAATAGAGCGCACGGTCGCATTCCGGCGTGTCGTCGATGACGACCAGGAATTTCGGCCTGTGGCCGGATTCGTAGCTGCGCCGCCTTGCGCTCATGACCTTCCCGGGCCCGCACGCGACCGTGCGCGGCATTGTAAGTCTTTGAAATCATGCCATGACGCTCGGCGGGCGGACAAGCCCGGCAGGCGCTGATCCAACATCATCGGTGGACGAAGCCGACGATATCCTTGACTGCCGTCATGGTCTCGGCAGCGATTCGCTGGGCGCGGGTGGCGCCGTCGGCCAGGACGGAATCGATATAGGCCGGGTTGTCGGCAAGGCGCCGCATCTCGGCATTGATCGGCGCGAGCTTGGCGACCAGCAGATCGACCAGCGCGGTCTTGAAGGTCGAGAACTGTGCGCCGCCGAACTGCTTGAGCACGTCGGCCTTGCTGATATCGGCGAGCGCCGCATAGATGCCGACGAGATTGTCGGCCTCCGGCCGGTGCTCGAGCCCTTTCGGCTCGTTCGGCAGCGGATCCGGATCGGTCTTGGCCCGGCGGATCTTCTGCGCGATCGTGTCGGCGTCGTCGGTCAGGTTGATGCGCGACTGGTCGGACGGGTCCGACTTCGACATCTTCTTGGTGCCGTCGCGCAGCGACATCACGCGCGTCGCCGGCCCCTGGATCAGCGGCTCGGGCTGCGGGAAGAAGGCGTCGCCGAAGCCGCGGCTGCGGATCGAGTCGCCGAAATCGTTGTTGAATTTCTGCGCGATGTCGCGCGAGAGCTCGAGATGCTGCTTCTGGTCGTCGCCGACCGGCACGTGCGTGGCGCGATAGACCAGGATGTCGGCCGCCATCAGGTTCGGATAGGCGAACAGGCCGACCGAGGCGTTCTCGCGATCCTTGCCGGCCTTCTCCTTGAACTGGGTCATGCGGTTGAGCCAGCCGATGCGGGCGACGCAATTGAACACCCAGGCGAGCTCGGCGTGCTCGGCGACCTGGCTCTGGTTGAACACGATGTGCGTCTTGGGGTCGATGCCGGCGGCGATGAAGGCGGCGGTCACCTCGCGGATCGCGCGCGGCAGCTCGGCCGGGTCCTGCCAGGTGGTGATGGCGTGCAGGTCGACGACGCAATAGATGCAGTCGTGGCTCTGCTGCAGCTCGACGAACCGCTTGATCGCGCCGAGATAGTTGCCGAGATGCAGGTTGCCGGTCGGCTGCACGCCGGAAAAGACGAGATGCTTGAACGCCATGGCTGGACCCTTGAATTCGCGGCGTGCATGCCATGGCGCTTGCCCGGCGGCAAGGGCGGTCAGGCGCGCTCGCGCACGGCGGCAAGGAGGGTGGCGAGCCGCGTGACGCCGAAGAAGCTGCAGCGCCAACGCATAAGTCACGAGCCCAGCCGCGATCAGTACCGCCAATCTGAGTATGCGAAGGACCGAGCTCGCCGGTATCGGGGCCAGTCCCCATTGCAAGCCGATGAGGACGAGCGCCATCGCGAGGCTTGCCATCACGATGCGCCCCAGTCGACCGCCAAGTCCCGGCTCGGTGGTGAGCCAGCGCCGGCGCGCCAGCACGGCGCACAGGATCGCCGCACCGACCCAGCCCGACAGCGCGATTGCGGCCGCGACTCCGACATGGCCGAAGCGCGGAAACAGCGCGAGCGCGCCGACGATCGCGGCCGCGAGACCAACGAGCGCCGCCAGCATCGGCGTCCGCGTATCCTCCTGCGCGAACGACACCGCGCCGAGTGCCTTCTCGAGCGCGTGGCCGGGCAGGCCCGCGCAGATCGCCGCGATGGCAGCCGCGACCGCCGCGGTGTCGGTGGGCCCGAAGGCGCCGCGCTCGAACAGCACGCCGGCAATGTCGGGAGCCAACAATCCGAGCGCCAGCGCGGCCGGCAGCGCCAAGCCGAGCGCGATCTCGAACGCGCGCGACTGCGCACTCGCGATCGCCGTCGTGTCGGCCGCTCGCACGCTTGCCGCGACCGCGGGCCCGATCGCCGCCGCGATCGCGACTGACACGACCCCGAGCGGCAGCTCGTAGAGGCGGTAGGCGTAGTAGAGCCACGACACCGCCGCTTCCGACGGCGATGCCACGATGCTGCCGGCCATCAGCTTGAGCTGCGGAATGCCGGCCGCGATCAGTCCTGGTACCGCCAGCGCGAAGAACAAGCGGGTGTCGGACGACACCGACAGGCGCAGGCGGCGCGGCGCCAGCGGCGAGCGCATCAGCGCGCCGCCGACGAACAGCAGCTGCGCGCCACCGGCCACGACGACAGCGCTGGCCAGCACAACGCCGGCCGCCGGTGTTGCCGCCAACCCCGCGATGAGCAGCATAATGACTGCGGCGATCAGCACGACATTGAAAGCAACGACGCCGAGCGAGGTCGCGCCGGTGCGGCCTTCGGCGTTGAGCGTCGACGCCGCGACTGCCACCACGCCGGCGATCGCCAGATAGGGGATCGCGAGCCGCGCATAGTCGACCGCGAGAATGAAACGCTCGCTGCCGGGCGCGAAGCCTGGAGCAAGCAGGCGCATCACCACGGGCGCGAACGCGACCCCGATCAGCGCGAGTATAGCGAGACCAAGCATCATCAGCCCGAGGATGCTTTCGCCGAACCGCCTTGCGCCCTCCGTGCCATCGTGGTGGCGAATGCGCAGCCAGACCGGAATGAACGCCGCATTGAGCGCGCCTTCCGCGAGCAGACGGCGGAACAGATTGGGCAGCGCGAAGGCAGCAAAATAAGCGTCCGACAGGACGCCAGCCCCGAGTGCAGCCGCGATCAGCATGTCGCGCAGAAAGCCGAGCAAGCGCGACAGCAAGGTCGCGCTGCCCACCGTCGTCACATTGCGCGCAAGCGTCATCAGGCGGCGTCCCGAAGCTTCATTGCTGGCCTAGTGTCCCGATTCCGAAGTTCGCATCATTCTGCGGCCCACTCGTTTGCGAACTTCGGAATCGAAGGACACTAGCAACTCATTGATCTAGTGTGGCTTTGGTTCAGAAGTCCGCATCTCGGACTTCGCGGCGAGAATGATGCGGACTTCTGAACCGCCACACTAGTCGACCTTGCCGACTTATCGTTGCGCTCGCAATTGCGCGGGTTTGGGCGCCGAGTATAGTGCGCGCGCTCTTTCCCGCCCTGGAGATCCCATGCCCGCCACCCGCTTCGACGTTCTCGGCATCGGCAACGCGATTGTCGACGTGCTTGCGCGCACCGAGGACGATTTCCTGATCAAGCAGAAAATGCACAAGGGCGGCATGCAGCTGATCGACGAGGCGCGGGCGGAGGCGATCTACGACGCGATGGGGCCGGCGGTGGAGATTTCCGGCGGCTCGGCCGCCAACACCACGGTCGGGGTCGCGAGCCTCGGTGCCCGCGCGGCCTTCGTGGGCAAGGTCAAGGACGATGAGCTTGGCCGCGTGTTCGCGCATGACATTCGTGCGGCCGGCGTCGCATTCGAGACGCCGCCGGCGTCCGATGGGCCGTCGACCGGGCGTTGCTACATCCTGGTCACGCCCGACGGCGAGCGCACCATGAACACATACCTGGGCGCCGCGCAGGACCTGCATCCCAACGACATCGACACCGACATGATCGCGGCGGCCGAGATCACCTATCTCGAGGGTTACCTATGGGACCCGCCCCACGCCAAGGAAGCTTTTCTCAAGGCCGCCGGCATCGCACATGGCGCCGGCCGGCTGGTCGCGCTCACGCTGTCTGATGCGTTTTGCGTCGATCGCTATCGCGGCGAATTCCTCGATCTCATCCGAAAAAAGACTGTCGACCTGATCTTTGCGAACGAGCGCGAGCTGCACAGCCTTTATGAGACTGCGGACTTCGACTCGGCCGTGAATGCGTTGCGCAACGACGTTCGCTTGGGTGTGGTGACTCGCAGCGAGAAGGGTTGCCTCGTTGTCACTCGGGAAGAGACCGACGCTGTTCATGCACTGCCGGTTGATCGCGTCGTCGACGCCACCGGTGCTGGCGATCTGTTCGCGGCTGGCTTCATGGTCGGGCTTTCGCGCGGCAATGACTACCGCGCTGCAGCGCGGCTTGGTGCGCTTGCGGCAGCTGAGGTGATCCAGCACCTCGGCGCGCGACCGGAGGCCTCACTTAAGGCATTGGCCGAGCAGAACGGGCTCGCTGACTGATCCAACAAACCTTGATGAAATCGGCCTTATTCACACTTACCCACAGGAATCAGCGCCTCACACAATGGTGTCTCGGAACCGTCTCTTTCTCGCGCTACTTTCTTAGTTGTTGGGGGGCCCGTTGTTAGACAGGACAAAGGCCCATGGGTTCAAGGATCAGTCGTCTCCCGAGCCGGTTTCCGGTCGGCACACGCTATGTCATCGAAGGCCGAGGCGGCCACGTGCATCTGCGGTATCTCGAATTCCCGGATGGACGTCAGATCAATCTGCCGGCCGATCGAGTCACTCAGCACGAGGCGCGCAACCCGCTGCCAACCGGTCCGCGCCGCAAGGGCGCAAGCAAGGCTGCCGCGAGAAGTCTCTAGCGCGTTTGAGTTTGTAGTTTTGTGCGTTCGCTGGATGGCCTGTCCCATCCCTAAATGGTGTCGTCCAGCGCTTGACCCCGGCCACTCACAAGGTGGCCCGGGGTCCTTTTTCGCGAGCGCATGATTTCCGAGAAATGGCGATCGATCTTCAAAAAGATCGTGCGCAAAAACAAAACGTTAGACCTTGATCCGATGCAATCCAATCGGATCAGGGTCTAGACGGTTGAAAGATCGGGATCAGAAAAATGGCGGTCAGGGTCAAATAAGATCGACCATGACTTGAACCGGCATCTCGCCCGCATTCTTCATCATGTCATGCGGGTTCATGGCGGCCGTGCCGTCAACAGAACTCGCCAAGGTCAACGTGGTCGTGTGGGTCAGGCTCCAGACGCTCGCAACGATCGTCGCCGTCATGACCATGCAGCCGAAAGTGACCATGCGCATTGTCGTCGCTCCATATTCTTGAGGGCTGTCGCAACCGCGCGCATTCTGTGGTCGCAGCGATGATTGGTCAGGTTCAAAAAAATGACCTGCGAGGCCGTCGAATTATCGGATGACTGCGATTCGTTGTGATGAGATATAACGAGGTGCGTTCAGCCGCGACCGACCACCAGATCGTCGCGATGCACCATCTCGGTGCGGCCGCTAAAGCCGAGAATCGACAGGATATCGGCCGAGGAGCGGCCCTTGATCTTCTCGGCGTCCTCGGCGTCGTAGGCGACGAGGCCGCGGCCGACCTCGGCGCCGTCCGGCCCGCGGATGATGACCGCGTCGCCGCGCGCAAAGCTGCCGTCGACCCGGATGACGCCGGCCGGCAGCAGGCTGCGTGCCGCTCTTGAGCGCCGCCACCGCGCCGGCGTCGATCGTCAGCGTGCCCTTGGGCTCGAGCGAGCCGGCGATCCATTTCTTGCGCGCCGTCACGGGATTGGCCGGCGTCGAGGAACCAGGTGCAGCGCGCGCCGTCCGCGATCGCCTTCAAGCGGATGCGCGAATGCGGCCCGAGGCGATCACCATGTGGGTGCCGGCGCTGCGTCGCGATCTTGCCGGCTTCGATCTTGGTCTGCATGCCGCCGCGCGAAAGCTCGGAGCCGGCGGCGCCCGCCATCGCCTCGATCTCGCGGCGTGATGCGCTCGACCACCGGAATGAGCTTGGCGTCTGCGCGTTGCGCCGGGCGGCGCGTCGTAGAGCCCGTCGATGTCGGAGAGCAGCACCAGCAGGTCCGCGCTCGCCATGGTGGCGACGCGCGCGGCGAGCCGGTCGTTGTCGCCGTAGCGGATCTCGTTGGTGGCGACCGTGTCGTTCTCGTTGATCACCGGCACCGCGCGCCATTCCAGCAGCCGCTCGATGGTCGAGCGCGCGTTGAGATAGCGGCGGCGCTCCTCGGTGTCCTGCAGCGTGACCAGCACTTGCCCGGCCGTGATGCCGTGGCGGCGAGAGCGCCTCCGACCAGGTGCGCGCGAGCGCGATCTGTCCGACCGCGGCGGCGGCCTGGCTGTCCTCGAGCTTGAGCGGGCCCTTCGGCAGCTTGAGCACCGCGCGGCCGAGCGCGATCGCGCCCGAGGACACGACCAGCACGTCGCGCTTGTCGCCGTGCAGCCGCGCGATGTCGTCGGCAAGCGACGGCAAGCCAGTCCTCGTTGCACGCGCCGGCGCCGGCGTCGACCAGCAGCGACGAGCCGACCTTGACGACGATGCGGCGGAAATCGGTGAGGCTCGGGGCTTTGGACATAGCTCTGGCGGTCGATGGTCGCAGGCTTGGCATCGAGCCCCCGCTCTAGTCGACATCGCCGCCGGTCGTTGTCGGGCGTTTCATGGCTGCCACGCCTGCTCGCCCGCGAGCTTCTGATCGGCGGGTCGCGCATCGTCGATCACCTTGATCAGTGCCCGCAGCACCTCCGGCACGCCCGCGCCGGTCGCGGCCGAGACGACCAGCGGAGTACGCTTCGGCCGCGCGCTTAAGGCGCGCGACTTGCTGCTTGAGGTCCTCCGGCGTCAGCGCATCGGCCTTGTTGAGCGCGACGATCTTCGGCCTTGTCGGCGAGCCCGTCGCCATAGGCTTCGAGCTCGTCGCGCACGGTCTTGTAGGCCTTGCCGGCATGATCGCCGGTGCCGTCGACGAGATGCAGCAGCACGCGGCAGCGCTCGACATGGCCGAGAAAGCGGTCGCCGAGGCCCGAACCCTCGTGCGCGCCTTCGATCAGGCCCGGAATGTCGGCGAGCACGAACTCGCGGCCGTCGATGCCGACGACGCCGAGCTGCGGGTGCAGCGTGGTGAACGGATAGTCGGCGATCTTCGGTCGCGCCGCGCTCACCGCGGCGAGGAACGTCGACTTGCCGGCATTCGGCAGCCCGACCAATGCCGGCATCGGCGATCAGCTTGAGCCGCAGCCGGATGGTGCGCTCCTCGCCCGGCTGGCCGGGATTGGCGTGGCGCGGCGCCCGGTTGGTCGAGCTCTTGAAATGGGCGTTGCCGAAGCCGCCATTGCCGCCCTTGCGCGAGCACCGCCTGCTGGCCGACCTCGGTGAGGTCGGCGAGCAGCGTCTCGCCGTCCTCCTCGTAGATCTGAGTGCCGACCGGAACCTTCATCACCACGTCGGCGCCGTTGGCGCCATGGCGATCCTTGCCCATGCCGTGGCCGCCGTTCTGCGGCCTTGAAGTGCTGCTGGTAGCGATAGTCGATCAGCGTGTTGAGGCCGTCGACCGCACTCGACGATCACGTCGCCGCCGCGGCCGCCGTCGCCGCCGCTCGGCCCGCCGAACTCGATGAACTTCTCGCGCCGGAACGCGACGCAGCCGTTGCCGCCGTCGCCGGAGCGGATATAGACCTTGGCTTCGTCGAGGAATTTCATGGTGAGCGCAATATGCGTGCGCCCATATCAAAACGCGAGGCCCCGCGGGCACGTCTCTCAACAATTCATACTAAAAGTTAAGCGCACAATCGCCGGGAGGGGCCAGGATGGGCCATGCCTCACTGATGCGGCCCGCTAGGCCGCTCCCGACGGTGCTGGTTCGTGGATTTTGCCGCTACGCCTCGGCTCGAACGGTTCCGCGGCGATCATCGCGGCCAAAGTAGCCCGGGGGCATGGTACCTCCACTTCCGGACGCATGAGCCTACATGGAAAGCCCACAGGGGTTGGTCCATACGCAGGATCTGCGCCCCATTAATTACAATCGTGGTGATCGAGCGCCGCAATGTCAATGGACGTTTGGCCGCAAATGTCAGGTGACACGAGGTCACGCGGGACCGCGCTTCGGCGCGATCGCAAAGCGGCATGTGCCGTCGCGCGCAATGCGCTCGATGAGATCAACTTCCCAGCTCAGATATTCGCTCATCGCGTCGCGCGTATCGCCGCCACGGTCATAAGGCTTGAGCCACACGTCGATCGGCTCATCCGCCATGCGCGGCTCTAGCGACAGTGGCTGTCCGGCGGATTGCCAGGCCGTGTTGCCGCCCGCGAGATAGCGCACATCATGGGTGGTGAGCGCGGTCGCCTCGGCGAGCGCGAGGCCTGCGAGCACGCCGTCCTCGGAGGTGAGCACCAGCGTGTCGCGCAGCGGAATCCTGGCCAGCGCCTCATTGAGCCGCGAGCGGATGGCAAACCAGGCGCCCGGGATGTGACCCTTGCGATATTGCAGGCTCGGCGAGAGATCGATAACGGTCGCCCCGCTGCGCTTGAGCAACGTTGCAAGCGCCGTGCAATTGATCCCCTTCTCTTTAGTTGCGGGCGTGCCGAGGATCGCAAAGTCAGGCGGCTTGGTTTCCGTTCCGGGCTCGACCAGCACGACGACGTCGCGCACGCCCATCTGCTTGCAGCCAGGACGCCGTCATGACGGCGCGCACCTCGGCGTCGTCGATGAGCACGATGCGAGCGCCAAGCGTGCCGACATATTGATCGGTCGCCTGCACCAATTGCCCGCCCGGGCGCTGAGACCGCACCGGCGACATGGCCCGCCGCATAGTCCTGCCGGATCGCGCACGTCTAACAGATAAAGCGTGCGCTCGTTCGCCTCGGAGCGCCAGCGCTCGAGCGTTGCGCGGTCGATGCGCTCGATGCCGAAGCGTTTGGCGACGCTGGCGGCCGCTGCCTTGGCCGCCGCGAGGCCCTGGGCGGACGGCACGCTCGCACGCTTGTCCTTGCCGCTGTCGCAGGTGAGCCCGGCAAGGTGCCAGCCCATGGTGCCGTTGCGCAGCGCCACCACTTTATTGGGTATGCCGGCATTGATCAGCGACTGCGCCCCGATAATGCTGCGGGTGCGGCCGGCGCAATTGACCACGACTGTGGTTGCTGCCGACGGCGCGAGATCATGCACGCGCAGCACGAGCTCGGCGCCCGGCACGTTGGTGGCGGTCGGAATCGAGACGCGCCGGAACTCGTCGAGCGGCCGGCTGTCGAGCACCACCATGTCGTCGCCGCCGCGCATCATCGCGTGCAACTCGTCGGCACTGATGCTCGGCGTGCCGCATTCGTGCTCGATGTACTCGCCGAAGGCCTTGCTCGGCACGTTCACGCCCGAGAACAACTCGTAGCCAGCGTCGGCCCAGGCGTTCACGCCGCCCGTCAGACATGCGATGTCAGTGTAGGCGGCTGCGCTGAGGATCTTTGCTGCACGCTCGGCAAGCCCGTCATCGTCGTCGCACAGCACGATGCGTGTCGCACGCCGCGGCACCAGACGCGTGAAATTAAGCTCGAGGCGGCTCAGCGGAATCGAGCGCGCCCATAACAGATGGCGTTGCGAGAAGATCAGCTCCTCGCGCACGTCGACGAGCGCGAGCTCGGCGCCGTCGCCGAGCATGGCTTTGAGGCTGAGGGGATCAATCGATTGCATGACGCCGTTCGTCAGATGCTGCCGTTCCACATCGTCATGGCCGCGCTCGCAGCCTAGCTTGCGCAGGCTGCGTAAACTTGCCTGGCGCGGCCATCCACGTCTTCTTCTGGCCTTGAAGCAAGACGTGGATGCCCGGCATGACGGAGCAAGTGGCGGGTCACGTCGCCTGCTGCGGCGTCATCTGGTGGACCTCGCCGGTCTTGAGGTCGATGCGAATGCGGGTGATCCTGTCGAGGTTGGTGCCGGTCACGCGCACGAAGCGCGCGTAGTCGGGATAGTCGATCGAGTGAATCTTGCCGTCCTGGTAGATGCCGGCCTGGCCCGGATTGAGCCGATATTTCCTCTCCGGCTTGAGATTGGCGTGCTTGGGATCGGTGCCGTCGTCTGCGCGCTCCCATTCGATCATGTCGGTGTAGTGCGTGGCCTGGCCGTAGATCGCCCACGAGGCGCCATGGTCGTGCGGTGGCGACACCCGCGCTTTGTCGTTGATGTGGGCGAGCACCTGGAAGCCAAGCGCCTTGTCTTCGTAGAGCAGCTTGAGCCCGCGTGGCACGTCGTCGCCGCAATATTCCCGCACGAAGTCGGCGTTTGCCAGCAGGCGCTCGAGATTGACGCGCACCTCCTCGCGGCCCTTGGGACCGGGGTCGCGGGTCAGGCTCGCGCGACAGTCGGCGATGAACTGGTCAAGGTCGTAGGGCATCAGTTTCTCCGTCATCGAGCTGATCGGGGAGATGGCTAACGCCACTATAGCGCGGGTGCGGGACTGCTGCAGCGGTCATAAGCGCCATTGAGGTCGCCGACATATTTGGTTTCGTTTTGCCAAAACGCGAAACATCCCCTGATCGTCTCCCGCGCAGGCTTTGGCACTCTCTATATGGGGTGCGCCTAAGCTGCCGCCAGACGGGCCCACAACCGGCCAACGCTGGTGCGGTGGCTGTGTCACTGTTAGGTACTTGGCTGTCGCAGGCGGCAGCGGCAAGACCGGGTTTTCATCAAGTGGAATTCTAGATGCGACTGTCTTTGATACTGGCTCCGCTGGCCTTGCTCGGCTCCTTGACTTCGGTGCTCGCACAGGGATTTCCGTGCCTCGACAACCTGTCCAAGATGCCCGGCCGCACGCCGCCGCCCGATCACTATTCCTCGGCGACCTGGCTGCAGCTGCCGCGTTTCCCCGATCCGTCGATCCTGCGGCTCGTCGTCGGCACCTGGTACACCGAAAACCAAAGCCCGCAGACCAACCAGATCCAGCGGATCTATTCGACCTATGATGCCAACGGTCTCTATCAGTATCGCGACCAGACCTGCGGCGGCACGGGCATCTGCTCGCAGAACCAGGGCCACGGCTCGTTCCGCGCGGTACCGCGCGGCCAGCAGTTTTTCACGATGATCAACTTCTCGGATTTGAGCCGCCAGAACCAGTGCGTCAGCGATGACGTCAGTTTTCCAAATCCCACCACCATGGTGGGACGCACGGGCGTGGTATCCCGCAAACAGCAATAAGGCGTACGGCGAAGCGCGCCGCGGCGACCAGCTCGCAAGCTGTCCACCTCGTTATCCGCGCGAGCAACATGATTACCACAAGATAAACGGGGTGGTAATCGATTCGGTCTAGGTCTTGCGGTGGGCTTTGCAGGGGTTGGGGCTGAGCACTTCGCCTGATGCGAAATGCCTACGGGTTTCCTTGCAAGCAGGGGCAACGCAATGCTTGATCGGGTCTCAGTCAGCTCAATCCTCAAATCAGTGATCGCGGCGCTGAGCGCGGTGGTGGTGATCATGCTGGCGGCGGGCGCCTGGAACTCATGGAGCCGCCTGCAGGTCGACAGCCGCATTGCTGGCGTTGCCGCCACGTCGGCCTACGTCTTCACGGCGCTGCACAACCTACGTTCTGATCGCGCCCGGTCGTACCGCATGGTGGTGTCCGATGATCAAGAGGCGGCGCAAGATCCCAGATTGTGGGAGGCGCGCGAGGCCGAGACGCCGGCGTTGAGAGGCGCGCTGGCCACATTGGAGACGATGAGCTTTCCCGAGCGGCCGGCCCTGGCGGCCGATCTGGCCCAACGGATCAAGAAGGTCACCGCGCTGCACGAGGAATCGGTCGCCGCCATTAAGCAGCCCGTGTCCGCGCGCCGGGCTGGGCTTGCTCCGGAGATTCGCGACGAGATCAACAACCTCATCACGATGCTGGATGATTTGTCGGCGCGCATGGACCGGCTAATCAAGCTCCAGGATCCCTTCATCGACCAGTTGATGCAGATCAAGCAGCTCGCCTGGGTGACGCGCGACACCGGCGGCGACGCCAACGTGATGGTAACGAACACACTCGGGAAGCAGCCGTTGCCGGCCGATCCCATGACCGTTTTTACGTCCAATATGGCCAAACATCAGATGGCGTGGGCAACGCTGGAGCAAATGGCGGCGAGCTTGACGTTGCCTGCTGCTTTGACCAGCGCGATTGCGAAGGCAAAGCAGGAATTCTTCGGGCCTGATTTTGTTGCGCTGCGGACCAATACCCTCAAGAAGCTGATCGCAGGCGAGCCACCGGGCATCACGCTCCAGCAATGGTCGTCGCAGTCGACCCCCAGGCTTGCCACGCTTCTGGCGGTGGCCGAGACGGCATTGGATGTCGCCAAGGAGCATGCGGCAAGGCAGCAATCGGCCGCGATGGGGCAGCTCGTGCTGCAGCTTGTCATGTTGGCGGCGGCGGCGGCATTTGCGGTCGCGATGATGCTGCTGGTGTCGCGCCGCGTGGTGATGCCGCTGCAGGGCATTCAGGGGGCCATGCTGAAGCTCGCCAACGGAGACTTCGGCGTTGCCGTCCCCGGCGTCGAGCGCAAGGACGAGGTCGGCGCCATCGCAAATGCAGTCGAGAGGTTCAAGGTCGTCGCCGATGAGAAGGCGCGCCGGGAAGCCGAAGTGGCGACGCGGCGGCATGAGGCCGAAGCGGCAGTGCAGTCCAAGGCCAGTGAAGAGCTCAAGCGCACGGCTGACGAACGTGCGCGCGCGGCTGAAACGCAGGCACACGCCGTTCGTGCGCTGGCGGACGGCCTCAAGCAGCTTGCCACGGGTGACCTGACTGTCCGCCTGGTGGACGATCTCACCGACGAGTACAAGCAGATCAAGGAGGACTTCAACGCGACGGTTGCGCAATTGCAGGAGACGATCGGCGCGATCGTGGCGGCGACCCACGAAGTTACTAACGCCTCCGCGGAGATTTCCACGAGCTCGACCAATCTCTCGCAGCGCACCGAGGAGCAGGCCGCGAGCCTGGAGGAGACCTCGTCCTCGATGGAGGAAATCTCGACGACCGTGAAGAAGAATGCCGAGAATGCCCATCAGGCCAACAAGTTCGCAGCCAATGCGCGCGAGGTCGCCAGTCGCGGTGGTGAGGTGGTCGCCAAGGCGGTCGAGGCGATGGGGCAGATCGAAGGCTCGTCGCGCAAGATCTCCGACATCATTGGCGTGATCGACGAGATCGCCCGCCAGACCAACCTGCTGGCGCTCAACGCCGCGGTCGAGGCGGCGCGTGCCGGTGAAGCAGGCCGCGGCTTCGCGGTCGTCGCTTCGGAGGTGCGCAACCTGGCGCAGCGCTCGTCGCAGGCCGCGAAGGACATCAAGGACCTGATCACCAGCAGCGGCAGCCAGGTCCGGAACGGCGTCGACCTCGTCAACAAGGCCGGCGGTGCGCTTGCCGAGATCGTCGAATCGATCAAGGACGTGGCGCATATCGTGGCCGACATCTCGACGGCAAGCTCCGAGCAGGCGAGCGGCATCGAGCAGGTCAACAAGGCATTGACCCAGATGGACGAGGTAACGCAGCAAAACTCGGCGCTTGTGGAGGAGGCTACGGCAACGGCCAAGACGCTCGATCAGCAGGCGCAGTTGATGCGCGAACGGGTGGACTTCTTTCGCCTCGGGGATAGCCAGCCCGTCCAGGCCGACGTGCTCAAGCCCCTCAGGCGGGAAACAGTGGAACCAGTCAAGCCGCGGCCTGCGGCGATGAAGCAAGGCGCTCCCAACCGCGCCGTTGTTGGCCGCGGAAATAGAGCGCTCGCCAAGGCGGTCGGAGCTGAAACCGATTGGAAGGAATTCTAGCGCTGCCGTTGCGGCACGACAGCCATTCCAGTAGCTCGCGAACCTCAACCGGCTGCGCGGCTCGGCGCAGCAAACGGCGCATATTCGTGCGTGTTCTTGCGTGATCGCAAGCCGTCCACCCAACCCCATTGGCCGAGGTCAACCAGCGCGGGTGACAACGTTACATTACCATAAACTGACTGGTAATCCTTTCCGGTTACCTCTTGTTTAGGTTGCGGTCAGTGTGGGACCTGGGGAAATCCAGAACGGCAGGGGCAATGCTATGGTTGATCGACTTCTCAGTCAACGCAATCCTCAGATCTGTGATCGCGGCGCTGGGGACCGTTGTCGTCATTATGTTGGCGGCGGGGGCCTGGAGCTCCTGGAGCCGTCTGCAGGTGGACACCCGGATTGCCGGCGTTGCCGCCACCACAGCTCATATCTTCACGGCGCTGCATAACCTCCGCTCGGACCGCTCCCGGTCTTTTCGCATGCTCACGGGCGATGAGGTGATAACGACAAGAGATCCGCGCCTTTGGGAGTCGCGCGACGCCGAGATGCCGGCGTTGAAGGGGGCACTGGCCGCATTGCAGAACGTGGATTTTCCCGAGCGGCAGACCGTAGCGGCGGAGCTCGACCAGCGAATCAAGAAACTCAGCGCGCTGCACCAGGAATCGGTGACGGCCCTGGCGCAGCCCAAGGCGCAGCGCCGGCCCGGGCTTGCGCCGGAGACTCGTGACGAAATCCAAGGCCTCCTGACGATGCTGGACAACCTGTCAACACGGTTGGACAAGCTGATCAAGCTCGAGGATCCTTTCATTGACCAGCTCATGGCGCTCAAGCAGCTTGCCTGGGTGGCGCGCGATGCCGGCGGCGATGCCTCCGTGATGCTGTCCAACGCGCTGTCTGGGCAGCCGCTGCCTGCCGATCCCCTTGCCGTCTATGCGGCAAACGTGAGCAAGTATGAGACTGCGTGGGCCCTGCTGGAGCAGCAGGCGGCAAGCCTGACGCTGCCCGCCTCGATGACCAGCGCTATGGCGAGAACCAAGCAGGTCTACTTCGCACCCGATCACCTCGCGTTGCGGACCAACACGCTGAAGAAGCTGGTCGCGAAGCAGCCACCGGGCATCACGGCCGACGAATGGTCGGCGTTGACGGTTCCCAAGCTCGCTACGCTTCTGGGAGTGGCCGATGCGGCGCTCGAGTTCGCAAAGGAGCACGCGGCAAAGCAGCAAACGAAGGCGATGTGGAATCTCGGGCTCGAGCTCGTCATGTTGGCGATGGCGGCGGCATTCGCGATCGGCATGATGCAGCTGGTTGCCCGCCGCGTGATCGGACCGCTGCACCGCATTCAGGAGGCGATGTTGAAGCTCGCCGACGGGGACTTCACCGTGGCTGTGCCGGGTGCCGAGCGCAAAGACGAGGTCGGCGCCATCGCGAATGCGGTCGAGCGGTTCAAGGCCGTCGCCGACGAGAAGGCGCGCCACGAAGCCGAGTCAGCGACGCGGCGGCACGAGGCCGAAGCGGCCGTGCAGGCCAAGGCAAGCCAGGAGCTCGCGCGCACGGCTGAAGAACGCGCCCGCACGGCTGAAACGCAGGCGCACGCCGTCCGTGCGCTTGCAGACGGCCTCAAGCGGCTCGCGGTGGGCGACCTGACGGTCCGCCTCAGCGACGATTTCACCGACGACTACAAGCAGATCAAAGAGGACTTCAACGCCACGGTGGCGCAGCTCCAGCAGACGATCAGTGCGATCGCGGCGGCGACCCGCGAGGTCACTAATGCCTCCGCGGAGATCTCCACGAGCTCGACCGATCTCTCGCAGCGCACCGAGGAGCAGGCAGCGAGCCTGGAGGAAACTTCGTCCTCGATGGAAGAGATCTCGACGACCGTGAAGAAGAATGCCGAGAATGCCCACCAGGCCAACGAGTCCGCAGCCAATGCGCGCACGGTCGCCAATCGCGGCGGCGAAGTGGTCGCCAAGGCGGTCGAGGCCATGGGCCAGATCGAGGGCTCGTCGCGCAAGATTTCCGACATCATTGGCGTGATCGACGAGATCGCGCGCCAGACCAACCTGCTGGCGCTCAACGCAGCGGTCGAGGCGGCGCGTGCCGGTGAAGCAGGACGCGGCTTCGCGGTCGTCGCTTCGGAAGTGCGCAATCTGGCACAGCGCTCGTCGCAGGCGGCAAAAGACATCAAGGATCTCATCACCAGCAGCGGCGGCCAGGTCCAGAACGGCGTCGAGCTTGTCAACAAGGCCGGCGGCGCGCTCGCCGAGATCGTCGAGTTCGATCAACAAGGTCGCGACCATTGTGTCCGATATCGCGGCCGCCAGCAGCGAGCAGGCCTCGGGTGTCGAGGAGGTCAACAAGGCATTGACCCAGATGGACGAGGTAACGCAGCAGAACTCGGCGCTCGTGGAAGAGGCCACGGCAACGGCCAAGACCCTTGATCAGCAGGCGCAGGCCATGAGCGAGCAGGTCTCGTTCTTCCGCCTCGAGGACGACGCAACAGCCCACTCCAATCGTTCCGTGGGCGCGGCGCCGGGCCGGACCGCAGGGCCAGCGTCGGCGCCACGGTCGCAAGCGCCACGTCCGCGTGCGGTTGCTAATGGTGGTTACAGATAATTCGCTAGCTCACTCACGGTTGTTTGCGGGCCGTTTTTGCGGACTCGTCCGGTCTCTGTTCAGACCGGACGAGATCGTGATGCGAGCGCGTGCAAGATCAGATTAAGGATTTATCGCCTGACTTCCGTGCTATTTGGAACTTTTTCATCAATGCACTGCAGAGTTTCCGGGCTGGATGGTGCGCGATGGCATGGCGCACCGTGCGAGGCGACAGAAAGGTTTCTCGATCATGGGCTCGGACTCGGGAAGCCAACACCGCACCCTCGCGTTTGCTGCCGTCGCGTTGGGCAAGATCGTCGAGCTCGGGCTCCCCGCTGATCCTCGCAGCTACGAGCTTTGGTACGTCTACGCGACCGGAAAGAACCAAAAGCTCAGGGGCGAGATCGACGCAGCCCTGCACGGTGCCGGCACGCTGACCGAGAGCGATATCGATCGGTTCTACGCTCAATACATCAGCCCGACGCGCAACGCCGGTGACTTCGACCGGGTTGCCAACAAGCTCAACGACGAAGTTGGCCAAGTCGTCAAGATGATCAATGCGGCGGTCTCGTCCGTCGAGCGCTATGACGAACAGTTGAATGAACGCACTGCCGCGGCAAGCAACGCAACCAATGAGGCTGACCTCAGGCGCGTGATCGAGGACTTGATCAGTGCAACCTTTAGCATGGAGCGCGAAAACAGCTCGCTCAAAGAGCAGCTCGAGGCATCGAGGATACGCTCTGAGAAACTCAAGCATGAGATTGAAGCAGTCCGCATCGAAAGTCTGACGGACGCGCTCACGCAGGTCGGAAACCGACAACTTTTCGATGATACTCTCACGAGAGAGATTGCGAGAGCCAGCCAAAGCAACGCGCCGTTGACGCTGTTGATGGTGGACATCGATCACTTCAAGCGCATCAACGACGACTTCGGGCACCAGATGGGCGATGACGTCCTGCGGCTGGTGGCGGCGCGGCTCAAGAGCAGTGTGCGCGATGGCGAGATTGCGCGTTATGGCGGCGAGGAGTTCGCCGTAATCCTGTACAACAAATCGATCCAGATTGGACGATTGATGGCCGAGCGCATCCGCGCTGCGATCGAGAGCGTCGAGATGAGAGTACGCTCCACGGGCGCGTCGATTGGCCGGGTCACGGTGTCGGTTGGCGTTGCCGAGCTCAAGCCTGGTGTGACGTCCGCAGAGATCATTCGCAGCGCCGATGAGGCCCTTTACGCCGCCAAGCGCAAGGGACGCAACTGTGTCGTCCTGGCGGACACGATCGATGCGGCCGCTCCGGAAATTCGTGCTGTGGGCGCTTGATGAAAGCGCCAGCTCTTTGAAGAGCTCCCACCTTCTCAATGCCCCGCGAAGCGGGATGTAATGCCAAGCATTTCCAAGCATCGCTGCAAAGAAAACAGCGCCCAGCCTGCGGGCCGGGCGCTGCAATGAGCCGTCAGCAGTCTCGTCAGTTCGCCGCGAGCGCCGGGCGCGATGTCGGCCTGCTTGGCGGTGGTGCCGTGGCCGCCGGCGATCGTCGCGCCGGTGATGTTGTGCTTGCGCAGCGCATCGCCGACCGCGACCGTGCCGGGATTGCGGCCGATCGGTCCGCGCGGCGACACGAGGTCGGTGACCCACAGGACGTTGTCCTTGACGCACGTGCACGAGCAGATAGCCGTCCACGTGCGGGTTCGGGATGTTGTAGAGGTTGATCTCGCCGTTGTCGTCCTTGAGCGACGATGGTGTCCTTCACCCCTGGACGTTCGCCGGCTTCATCGCCTTCTGCTGGGCATCCGGCTCGAGCGTGTGCGGGGCGCTTGATGACCTCCTCGAAATACGCCTTGTCCGGGGCCGGCACGATGACGGTCGCACCTTCGGCCGCGAAGGCGCGCATGCCGCCGGTGTGGTCCATGTGGTGATGGGTGAGCACGAGCGTCTTGATCGGCTTGCCCGGATACTTCGCCTTGGCGGCGTCGATCACCCACTTCGACTGGCCTTCGTCGGTCGGCGCGTCGACGACGACGAGGCCGTCCTTCATGTTGACGATCAGGTTGTTGGCGCCGCCGCCCTGGACCATCTGGACGTTGGGCGCGAGCTCGACCAGCTTGAAGCTGCCGTCCGGCGGGAAGTAGATCGTGTCGCTGTCGGTGAAGCGGCCGAGGAAGATGCGCCGCAGCACCCACTGGTAGGGAACGTTGCCGGTCGCCGCCGGCTTGGCCGCCGCCTTGACCGCGTCGGGGATCGCGAAGGTCGCAGGCCGGAATCGTCGGTGTTCGGCGTGACGTCCTTGTAGTTCATCCGCTGGATTTCCATGTCGTCGAGCTTGAAGGAGCGCGCTATGCGCGATCTTGACGCCGTTGACGGTCTTCCAGTCGCTCAGCACCAGGTCGTAGTTCGCGTCGCCCCAGATGTTGTCCTCGTCGCGCGTGCGCACCGCCGCCGGCAGCTTGGTGGTGCGATCGAACAGGATGATGTACTTGGTCGGTCCCTGCGTGATAACGGCCGCGGGCAAGGTCTGGTTGCCGAGCTTCTGGTCCTCGATCGCCGACACGTTCTGCGGGAGTTCGAGCGCTGCAGCAGCAGCATCGGCGAGCCGCGGCGCGCCTTCGCGGATGTTCGACGGCGAGCCGGATGCCCGACATCGGCGTGGCCTCGCCCTTGTCGTCGATCACGGCGCCGTAGGTCGGATAGCGGATCTCGCTGTATTTCAGCTTCTCGACCGCGGGATACTTCATGTCGCGATCCCAGTCGATAGCGGACGCGCACCGGATCGTTGTAGTCGACCGACATGGTGAAGGTGGAATCGCCGAGGAAGCGCGACTCGCCGTTGACGCTATTGGACTGGCCGGGCTCCCAATGCTTGGCGTCGCCCTTTTGAAACATGGTCTTGATGGCGCGCAGCGCGTCGGCGCCGCCTTGCGCCTCGACGCCCTGCTTGATCAGGTCGGCCGGGTCTCTGGGCGGATGCCGGCTGTGCCTGGCTAACGGCCACGCACAGGGCAGCAGACAGCAGAAGTGCGTATCTCATGCAAATCCTCCCTCAATACTTTCGTGAGTTGGGGTTGGTTGTGCCGCCGAAGCGGGCGGACCCGCGCGCGGTACCGGAAGATTACTTCACTTTTGTGGCGGTGTACGGTCGCGGCACTAGGCGGACACGGTCTTGTTATCTCTCGCGTCATCGTGTTGAAATCGTTGCGGCATCGCCCGCCACGACACACCCATATGCGTAAACCTGTCGCAGTATCACGAGCTTCGGAAACGGGGCACCAGGAGGCAAGGCGATGTGAGCGCGCGCGGCTCCGTCAGCAGCCCACCGACATCTTGAAACAGTTCTTGGACATGCCCGGCGAGCGCCACCGGCAAAATGGTTGCGCGCCTGCTTGGATGCCTCGTGAACGCTGCGGCGCACCGATGATTTTTGCTCAGCAGCACCAGCGTAATCGGCTCGTCCGCGTTGGCGTTGATGAATTCCTCGGCGATGCGAGCTGCCAGGGCCTGCGTGGCTTGCCTGCTTCTTGAGCACTGCGCGAGACTGCAGAAAAGACCAGAGAAATTATTAAGCGACGGATTTCATTATAGATTTCTTGCGTAGACACAACCAGGGCGACAAAAAACATGGGAAGCGCGCACAAAATTTACCTCCGATTAGCCATCTGAAGCAAAACTGGTTGCTGCTTCGTTATGCAACATTCCGGGGGAGATTGGGCGCGGTGCGAGCGCGGCTGGTGGCCGGGCTCGGCGGGCTACAGGCCTGACGCGCGCCCACAGCCAAGCCATGCGCAGCAACACACAAGCCGCTCAGCGGTGGCCAACCGCCACCCGACCGACGCCAGCTCAAGAGACATCCCTTCCATCAACCTTGGATGAGGGGAGCGCGCAGCTGATCACCTTTTTGATCGGCGGCCACCAATACGCCGTCGATATCCTGGAGGTGCTGGAAGTCAGGAGCCTGTCGGAAGGGGTCGTTGCGGCAGGACCTCATTCAGGCTGTGTCGCCTTCGTGTTGAACGGCGAGACGGTCCCGATCCTTGATCTTCGCCTGGCCGGACCGGCAACGCTGACGCCGATGCATGTCGTTATCGTCGTGCAGAACAGGTGGGGGCCGCTCGGTCTTCTGGCCGATCAGATGCCCGACATGATCACGGCCGACCTGGCGAGCCTCCATGCGGCTCCGCGTCTCTTGCGAATGCGCGGCCTCGATGTGCCGGCAGGCGATCTCACCATCGCGGGCAAGCTGATTACCCTGATTGATCCATCCGATCTCCGGATCAGCACTGGCGTCCATGGGCGTCCTGCGTTGAGGGCGACCCGGTAGCGTACACGCTTTGCGTCGAGCCTCTATCAACACGGGATTCTACGCCATGCATGCACTCAGCCTTCGCATCACAGGTCGATTGGTCCTAGGTTTTGCGGCGCTTGCCGCCATCCTGGCTGGCGCGGTTGGCTTCACGTCGCTCATGCTCGGCGGTGTGAGTCAAAACGTCGACCGCATGGTCAATCTGCGCACGCCCGTCGCCATTCAAAGCACGCAGCTCGTCGGCAATCTCTATTCCACGCTCGCGACGCTGCGCGGCTACCTCCTGACCGGCAATCCGCAGGGCAAGCTCGATCGGGCCGGAATGTGGAAGGAGATGGATGCGACCGCTGCCGACTTCGACAAGATGGCGGACCGGTTCACCAATCCAGAGAACAGGCGCAAATGGGCGGAAACGAAAGCGATCCTTGCGGAGTTCCGCACCGCGCAGGACAAGGCAGAGGCGGTGGCGTTCACGCCTGACGCCTATCCGGCGACCAAGCTGCTGGTGAGCGAGGGGGCTCCGCGCGTGCAGCTGATGTTCTCCGAGCTCAGCAAGATGATCAACGAGGAGGAAGCGCTTGAGGCAACGCCTGAGCGCAAGCGGCTGCTCAAGGCGATGGCGGATGCGCGCGGCAACCTGGCATCGGCCGCGGCCCAGCTCAGGATGTACCTGCTCTCGGGGGAGAGGAGCGACCAGCAGTCCTTCGCGGCGCCGTGGGAGAATTTTCAGCGCGCGTTCGCGGTGCTTGAGCCGCAACGGCATCTTTTGACATCGACCCAGCGCACGTCGTTCGACGCCGTCGGCAAGGCGCGCGGGGAATTCGCGCCGCTGCCCGAGCAGATGTTTGCACTGCGCGGATCGCCGCAATGGAACCAGCCGGTCCATGTGCTGACGACCGAAGCGGCGCCGCGCGCGCTCAAGATTCTCGATCTGCTCGACGGCACCAAGCAACCCGATGGAACCCGCTCCGGCGGCATCAAGACCAGTCAGCAGGAGATGCTGCGCATTGAGTCGAGCGAGGTGCTGGATGGGATCTGGTTCCTGAAGATGGTCGAGTGGAGCCTGCTTGCGTTCGGTCTGGGTGCGGCCGCGGTTATCGTCTTCCTCAGCGCACGATCGATCGCGGCGCCGATCCGCAAGATCACGTCGGTCTTGGTTGAGCTCACCAATGATCGCATCGTCGAGGTGCCCTACACGAAGCGCACTGATGAGATTGGCGACATCGCCAAGGCGACCGAGGTGTTCAAGCAGTCGGTTGCCCAGAAGGTGATCAACTTCCGCGTTCGTGCCGCGCTCGATTTGGTTGATTCGAATGTGATGATCGCGGATGCCAACTACGAGATCATCTATCTGAACACGGCACTGCAGAAATCGCTCCGTGATGCCGAGGCCGAGATACGCAAGGTGCTGCCGCAGTTCAACGCCAGCAAATTGATCGGCGCCAGTATGGACGTATTCCACAAGGACCCGCAGCATCAGCGCAAGCTTCTCGATACGCTGACGGCAACGCATGAGAGCCACATCTCGATCGGTACGCTGAAGTTCCAGCTCTTGGCGTCGCCGGTGTTCGACGAGCACCGCAAGCGCGTCGGCACCTGCCTGGAATGGAAGGACGAGACCGCCCAGAAGGCGATCGAAGGGGAGATCAACGACCTGATCCAGGCTGCGCTGGCGGGCGATCTCTCCAAGCGGGTGCCGGCGGCCGGCAAGCAGGGCTTCATGCTCAACCTGACCAATGCGGTCAACGCGCTGTGCGAGAACGTGTCGAAGGTGATGACAGACCTGGTCGGCATGTTTGGCAAGCTTTCGGAAGGGGACTTCCGCCGGCGCATCAACGCCGACTACCACGGCACGTATGGACAGCTGAAGAATGATGCCAATGCGATGGCGGACCGGATCAGCTCGACGGTTGCGGACATCAAGGCAGCGACGCGCGAGGTGACCAATGCGTCGGCGGAAATCTCAACCAGCACCACCGACCTCTCGCAGCGCACCGAGGAACAGGCCGCGAGCCTGGAAGAGACCTCGGCGTCGATGGAAGAGATCGCCGCGACCGTGAAGAAGAACGCCGAGAATGCGCAACAGGCCAATCAGTCGGCCGCGAATGCGCGCGAGGTCGCCAATCGCGGCGGCCAGGTGGTGGCGAAGGCGGTCGAGGCCATGGGCCAGATCGAAGGCTCCTCGCGCAAGATCTCGGATATCATCGGGGTGATCGACGAGATCGCCCGTCAGACCAACCTGCTGGCGCTCAATGCCGCGGTCGAGGCGGCGCGGGCGGGTGAAGCTGGCCGCGGCTTCGCGGTGGTCGCTTCGGAAGTGCGCAATCTGGCGCAGCGTTCCTCGCAGGCCGCCAAGGACATCACGGATCTGATCACCAATAGCAACAGCCAGGTGCAGGACGGGGTCGAGCTCGTCAACAGAGCCGGGACTGCGCTCGCCGAGATCGTCGAGTCGATCAACCAGGTCGCCACGATCGTGGCCGACATCGCCAATGCCAGCGGCGAGCAGGCGACCGGCATCGAGCAGGTCAACAAGGCGCTGACCCAGATGGACGAGGTGACCCAGCAGAACTCGGCGCTGGTCGAGGAGAATGCGGCGACCGCCAAGACGCTCGACGAGCAGGCGCATGCCATGAGCGAACGGATTGCGTTCTTCCGGGTTGAGGAAGAGGGTCAGGAGATTCGCGCGGCCGTTAGAGCGTCAGCACGAGCGCCGGCACCGCCGGCTGTGACGCGGCCGCACGGCGCTTCGGCACGGCAGCGCGTGGCTGCCAATGGCGGGCCAGTCCCCCGCACGCAGGGCTCGCTCGCTGTCGCGGTCAACGCCGAGCGGGACTGGAAGGAGTTCTAGCCGTTGGTACGGCGAAGCCGGCACGGGTTCGCCGACAAGAACGCCTGCCACTGAAAGGTCAGCAGAAGCATGTCCCGATCCACTCGGAACGGGACATGCTGAGCCTTGTCTCGCGCAGCTTCCGCCTGCGAAGTCATCACCGGGGAGTGCGCGTTGCGCGCTACCCGCGGGCACTGACGCTGCGACGCGAGGTCGAAATCGGCATTGGCCGCTATCGCGCTTTCCCGCCGCCAGGACTCATTCGTCCAACAATTCCCCTATAAAGCGCAATGAGTGCTGCCTAATCGCACAGATTTCATTGTTTATTTAAGATTGTACGTGGAATCTCCTCGCGTATTAATTTACCACCAAGGAGTACCGCGCACCGGAGCGAACCAAGCCGCTAGCAACCTGTTGGCGAAGATCCGGCGCTCGCTTTCAGCGTGTTACGCCACAGCTCGGCATGGCATCGCCAATCACTCACTCTCTCTCACTTAGTCTTCACGCAACGATTCCAATGTGTTGCCGCGATGGACCGATTCCGACAGGCCACTTCGAAAAACTGAGCTGATAGGTCATAAACAAAAACAATCACAGAGAGTATTTTTAGAGAATGAACGTATAACTTTCATTTTTTGTTAGGCAATGTAGGTAAAATAAAACCCTCAGTAGGCGTTCGGTCATCAGCAAACACGGGTCGGTTGCCGAGCCTGGATTGGGCGCGACCGGCTCGATGGAGGAGCTTGGCGGCCGCGGTCAACGCGATCAGGACTGTAGGGAATTTAACAAGTCCTAGGCGCGGGGCGCATCGCCAATGACGCGCACCGGCTCCAGCAAGTGGAGAATAAGAACGTTATGACGAAGGAACCGCACGACAGTGCGCGCCTCGAGGGTACTGAAGCGTTCGGCCTTTACCTGACTGAGATCGCCAGCAGCGTTCTCGCGATTAGCCAGCAGTCTGCTTTGCTGCTGCAGGCTTTGAGCGAGCGGGCCGTCCTGCTGTCGGACATGGCTGAGCAGGCGGAGAGCACAGAGTTGTCCGCCAGTGAGGCGACCGGAAAAGCCGGACAATGTCATCAAGCTCCGGGCCCAGCGGAGAGCCGCAAGACCTCCACTTTGGAAGCGGGAATAACGAAACTACCGTCTCATAAACCCTGATTGAGTTGTAGATTTATAATTTTCGATCAAAAAATCGGAAGGGGGACTTGAAATGCAAACTTCATTAAACTTTCGCGCGCAAAACTGCCTCTAACGCTTCGTTGTCCATCTTCACGGAAACCCGAATCGCCAATCAGGCGCCGTCGGTGGGCCGATCCTGCTCGGGCGACGGCCGAATTGCGTCCGGATCGAACATGCAAACCGTGCAGCCCGCGCTATCGACTGCACTTCTGGACACGATCGCTCCACCCCATCATGGAGCGCTGATGCCATCAGCGGCCCCGCCCATTCACTGACATCGCTCACTGCCATAACAAGCCTCAACGCCCCTCGGAGACTGACATGTCCTTGCTGGCCCGCTTCCGTGTCCTCACCAAGATCCTCGCCGTGGTGATGCTTTTGTCGGCGCTTGCCGTTGGCATCACCTGGCTCGGCGTGAATGCGATGAGGACGCTCAACTCCGAGGCTGCGAGCATGGAGTCGGCTGCGAAGCGTGCCCTGGCGGCCACCCGGGCAACTCAGGCCGTCCTCGTGCTTAACCGCAGCGAATATGCCGCCGCCTTGGACCCGAGCGAGCAGAACCGCGTAGAAATGAAAAAGGCGATCGAAGCGCAGCTGAAGAATTTCCAGGAGCGCTTCGATGAAACGAGCAAGACTAGCGACGAGAAGGCCAGGAGCATGTTGCCAGAGGCCGTGCAGGCCTTTGCCGAGTACAAAAAGGATCTCGACAAGACGATGAAGTTCTTGTCAATTCGATAAAAAGCACCGAAGTGACCGAGGAAATGCGGCGCGTGCGCCAGGCCGCGACGGAGAGCCGCGTCGCGGCAGGCAAGCTGAATGCCTCCATTCGCGCAATTGCCGATCGCCTGAACGATCGTGTCGACGAGTTAGCCAAGGAGGCTGCCGAGGAGTACGAATCAATATCGCGCTTGATGGTGGTCCTGTCGGCGATAGGCATTGCGCTCGGCTTGGTGCTTGGCTTCCTGATTGGTCAATTCGGCGTTGCCAAGCCGATGCGGGCTCTCGTCGGCGACTTGCAGCGCATGGCCAAAGGTGAGGAGATCGACGTCACTGGCACCGAGCGCAAGGACGAGGTTGGCGAAACCGCACGTGCTGTGAACGAGATCAAGGTCATGCTGGCGGAAAAGGCTCGCCAGGACGCGGAAGCCAAGATCGCGCAGGACAAACTCACGGCCGCCGAACGCGATGCTGCCATGCAGAAGGTGGCGCAGGAGTTCGAGGCGACGGTGGGCGGCATCGTGCAGGCCGCGGTGGCCGGCGACTTCAGCCAGCGGGTCGACGTGCAGGGCAAGACCGGCCTCGTTCTCAACGTCGGCACCGCGATCAATTCGCTGTGCGAGAATGTCGCCAAGGCGCTCGACGACCTCATCAAGATGCTCGACTCGCTTGCCGAGGGCGATCTCACGCGGCGCATCACCGCCGACTATCAGGGCAACTTTGCGATCCTGAAGGACAACGCCAACAAGACCGCCGAGCGGATCGGGGCGACCATTGGCGAGATCAAGCGCTCCGCCAACGAGGTCACCAACGCGTCGGCGGAAATCTCAACGAGCACCACCGACCTCTCGCAGCGAACCGAGGAGCAGGCCGCGAGCCTGGAACAGACGTCGGCGTCGATGGAAGAGATCGCCGCGACCGTGAAGAAGAATGCCGAGAACGCCCAGCAGGCCAATGGGTCGGCTGGGAATGCTCGCGATGTTGCCAATCGCGGCGGCCAAGTTGTGGCGAAGGCGGTCGAGGCCATGGGCCAGATCGAAGGCTCCTCGCGCAAGATCTCCGACATCATCGGGGTGATTGACGAGATTGCCCGCCAGACCAACCTGCTGGCGCTCAACGCGGCGGTCGAGGCGGCGCGCGCGGGCGAGGCTGGCCGCGGCTTCGCGGTCGTCGCATCGGAAGTGCGCAACCTGGCGCAGCGTTCCTCGCAGGCCGCCAAGGACATCAAGGACCTGATCACCAACAGCAACAGCCAGGTGCAGGACGGGGTTGAGCTCGTCAACAAAGCGGGTGGTGCTCTCGCCGAGATCGTGGACTCGATCAATCAGGTGGCCACGATCGTGGCCGACATCGCCAATGCCAGCAATGAGCAGGCAACCGGCATCGAGCAGGTCAACAAGGCGCTGACACAGATGGACGAGGTGACGCAGCAGAACTCGGCGCTGGTCGAGGAGAATGCCGCGACCGCCAAGACGCTCGATGAGCAGGCTCGCGCCATGAGCGACCGTGTTGCGTTCTTCCGCATCGCTGACGATGCGCCGCAAGCAATGCGCGCCACCGCCGGCGCACGTGCGGTGCAGTCACCGCAGAAGGCTGCCCCGCGGCCGCAGAGCGCTCCGGTCGCCAAGGCACCGCCGCGGCAACGTGCCGTCGCCAACGGTGGACCGGTCGGGCGCATGCAAACGGCACTGGCGACCGCGGTCAACGCAGACCAGGACTGGAAAGAGTTCTAAGCGGCGTCCTGCACTCTGGTTATCCCAGAAGGGTTACCTCATGAAACTCCTGTCTCGACTTGGATCCAATCTCAAGATTGGCACCCGCGTTGGCGCCGGCTTTGTGCTCATTCTGACCTTGCTTGGCGCCGTGGCCGGACTTGGCTACTTGGCTCTGTCCAATGCCGAGCGGAGCACGACGGAACTCGGGAGCATCGCGCAGAACATGGCGCGCGTGGGCATCATCAATACCAGCTTTGCACAGCTTCGCCGCCGTGTCTTGATTGTCGCCAACACCGGTTCGGAAGAGGCCGAGAAGGAGGCGCGCAATCTCTTGCGCACCATCAATGAGACCGGAGCGCAGGCGACCAAGGCCTTCCTTGTAGAGGAACGGCGACAGCGCATAGAGCGCATTCTCACCAAGGTGAATGAATACACCGTCGTGTTCGAGGACATCGTCAAGAAGCGAGCAGAGCAGAAGCGGACGGTGGAAGATGTCTTGCGTCCGCTCGGTGCCCAGCTGCAGAACGCCCTGTCCGATCTCGTCCGGTCTGCCTTGGCGGAGAATGACTACACGGTCGCCGCCTATGCTGGGGAAGCGGAAACCAATTTTCTGATGACCCGGTTGAACATGACCCAGTTCGTGGCCGCGCCAAGCCAGACCAACCTCGCAAAGGCGGCGGAGGAGTACGACGCCAAGGTGGGACCTGCGCTCAAACGCTTGCGCGAAGTCGTGAAGACGCCTGAATTGCAGGCGCGGGTACAGGAGCTGATCGCTCTGGCGGAAAAATACTCCGCAGCACGGCCGATTTCAGCGACCAGTGTTGTCGAGGTCACTCGATTGCACGATACCGTCGCCAACGCCATCGGCGCCCAATTGCGCGAAGAGCTTGACGCATTGAGCAAGATGCAGCTCGACGCGCTCGAGAATGTCCGAAGCGACAGCGTGGCCTCGCTCGAGTCGGCTTTGCAGAAGTCACTCTGGATTTCTGGAATTGCTGTCATTGTGGGGGCTCTTCTGGCCTGGTTGATCGGCCGCGGCATCTCCAGACCGCTCCGCGGGCTGGTGACGCTGCTGCAGCGGATGGCCAAGGGCGAAGAGATCGAGATCACCGGCACCGAGCGCAAGGACGAGGTCGGCGAGACGGCGCGGGCGGTCAACGACATCAAGGTGATGCTGGCCGAAAAGGCCCGCCAGGAAGCGGAAGCCAAGGTCGCGCAGGACAAACTCACGGCCGCCGAGCGCGATGCCGCCATGCAGAAGGTGGCGCAGGAGTTCGAGGCGACGGTGGGCGGCATCGTGCAGGCCGCGGTGGCCGGCGACTTCTCCCAGCGGGTCGACGTACAGGGCAAGACCGGGCTCGTGCTCAATGTCGGCACCGCGATCAATTCGCTGTGCGAGCAATGTCGCCAAGGCGCTCGACGATCTCATCAAGATGCTCGACTCGCTGGCCGAGGGCGATCTCACGCGGCGCATCACGGCCGACTATCAGGGCAACTTCGCGATCCTGAAGGACAATGCCAACAAGACCGCCGAGCGGATCGGGGCGACCATCGGCGAGATCAAGCGTTCCGCCAACGAGGTCACCAACGCGTCGGCGGAAATCTCCACCGCCACCACCGACCTCTCGCAGCGGACCGAGGAGCAGGCCGCGAGCCTGGAAGAGACCTCGGCCTCGATGGAAGAGATCGCCGCGACCGTGAAGAAGAACGCCGAGAACGCCCAGCAGGCCAACGGTTCGGCTGCCAATGCGCGCGAGGTCGCCGATCGCGGCGGCCAAGTGGTGGCGAAGGCGGTCGAGGCGATGGGTCAGATCGACGGACTCCTCGCGCAAGATCTCCGACATCATCGGCGTGATCGACGAGATCGCGCGCCAGACCAACCTGCTGGCGCTCAATGCCGCGGTCGAGGCGGCGCGCGCCGGCGAGGCCGGCCGCGGTTTTGCGGTGGTCGCCTCGGAGGTGCGCAGCCTGGCGCAGCGCTCCTCGCAGGCCGCCAAGGACATCAAGGACCTGATCACCAACAGCAACAGCCAGGTGCAGGACGGGGTCGAGCTCGTCAACAAGGCGGGCGGTGCGCTCGCCGAGATCGTCGAGTCGATCAAGCAGGTGGCCACGATCGTGGCAGACATTGCCAATGCCAGCAATGAGCAGGCAACCGGCATCGAGCAGGTCAACAAGGCGTTGACTCAGATGGACGAGGTGACCCAGCAGAACTCGGCGCTGGTCGAGGAGAATGCGGCCACCGCCAAGACGCTCGACGAGCAGGCGCGCGCGATGGGTCAGCAGGTCGCGTTCTTCCGCATTGCTGAGGACGCGGGGCACCAAGGGACGCGCGCGGCTGCCGGTGTGCGCCCCATGCAGCCGCCGCCGAAGGCTGCTCCCCGGCCGCAGAGCGCTCCGGCCGCCAAGGCGCCGCCGCGGCAGCGTGCCGTGGCCAACGGTGGGCCGGTCGGCCGCATGCAAACGGCACTGGCGACCGCGGTCAACGCAGATCAAGACTGGAAGGAGTTTTAGCAACGCGGGCGCCGCTCGCGTGGCGGCTGAAACGCTGCTCATGGCCTTTGGCAGGTGGCGTCGTTACGCCACCCGTTTTTCTTTCCCCCAGCTCTTGAGCGAGGCCCACAGGCCGCGGTCGAGCCGGAAGCGGTCGACCGGCGCCGAGGAGGCGATCGCGTGGATACGCAGGAGCACCACGCTGCTCCACTGGAAGCCGCATTTTTCAAGCACGCGACGCGAGGCAGGGTTCGAGACCCGCGCGCCAGCCTCGAGCCGCTCAAGGCCGAGATCCTCGAAGGCGTGGTCGATCACGGCGCGTGCCGCTTCGGTGGCATAGCCGTGGCCCCAATAGGGTGCGCCCAGCCAATAGCCGATCTCCGGCGCCTTGCGCGGCTTCGTCCGCAGGCCGCAGATTCCGATTAGCGCATCGTCCGCAAGCGTGATCGCGAATGCGGTTTCGGTTTCGCTGTCCTCGATATAGCGCAGGAAGCCTTCGGCGTCCGCGAGCGTGTAGGGATGCGGGATGCGCGCCGTGTTCTCGGCGATGCGACGATCATTGGCGAGTGCCGCAATGGCAGGCGCGTCCTCGCGCTGTGGCGCGCGCAGGCGCAGCCGTGCGGTTGCCAGCACAGGGGCAGGGAGAACCGGGGCGTCTGGCAGCCTCTCTATGAGCGTCATCGCGGGCTCCTGTCGTGCGACGCATGTCCTTTGCATGCGTCGGAAAAGCGAAGAGGGGAGCCGGCATCCCGTCTCCCCTCTTGGGAACCCACTGGGGCTCCGCCGGATCGACTGATGCCGGCGGACCCGATTTAGTCCACCGTCTATTCGGCCGCTGCCTGCGACATCGGTTGTACCGACACGAAGACGCGGCCCTTGGTTTTCGTACGGAACTCGACCTGGCCGTCGACGAGCGCGAACAGGGTGTGGTCCTTGCCAAGGCCGACATTCTGGCCCGGGTGCCACTTGGTGCCGCGCTGGCGGGCAATGATGTTGCCCGCGATGGCGTGCTCGCCGCCGAACAGCTTCAGACCCAGCCGCTGGCTGTTCGAATCACGGCCGTTGCGCGAGGAGCCGCCTGCTTTCTTGTGTGCCATGGCATCAATTCCTTCAGTCCGGAGCTATGTAGCTCACTTTTGTGACGAAATCATCACTTTCTTTGGCGACTGGCGCGAACTTTCCTGGGCGCTTTTAGAGCCAATCTCACCCTTTTACAGCCCATATGGTTGCGGTGCTCGGCACCGCAACCCGCTCGCCCAACCCAGGGGACTATTCCCAGGCTATTCCGCCTCGGCCGCCTCGGCGGCCACCTTGGGCTTGCGCTCGCGCTTGGGTGGTGCCGCCTTGGAGGGCTTGGCGCCGCCGGTGAGGATCTCGGTGATTTGCACCAGAGTGTATTCCTGGCGATGCCCGCGCTTCCGACGCGAGTTCTTGCGTCGCCGCTTCTTGAAGGCGATGACTTTTGGGTGGCGCCTCTGCTCGATCACTGCGGCGGCGACCGAAGCCCCCGCGACGGTCGGGGTGCCGAGCGTGGCCGGATCACCGCCCACCACCAGCACCTCGCTGAACTGGATGATCTGGCCGGGCTCTCCGTCGATCTTCTCGACCTTGAGCTTGTCGTCGGCGGCGACGCGGTATTGCTTCCCGCCGGTCTTGATGACTGCGAACATCGTTCTGTTCCTCGTGTTCGAATACCGGTGCTCGGAGGTCCGGACCGGCTTCTTTCAGTCGGTTAAGTTTCAGTCGGTTAAGGGTTTAGACGGCGCCTAATGGCAACCGCGGGATGCTTATGAGGGCCCTGCGGCGCCCTGTCAACGTGGCAGGACTTGCGGTAAGGGTCGCGACCCTTACCGCGCCCAGTCCGGTAGGGTAGGTTGCGGAAACGTTCCAGCGAGGACCCCGCCAATGCTGCTCCGCCTTGCCGTCGCGCTCGTCGCGGCCTTGATGCTTGCGCCGGCCGCGCCGGCGCAGACCTATCCGAGCAAGACCGTGACCCTGGTGGTGCCGTTCCCGGCCGGCGGCTCGACCGACTGGCTCTCGCGCCTGCTTGGGCAAAAGCTCGAGCAGCGGCTCAAACAGCCCTTCATTGTCGAGAACCGCGCCGGCGGCGCCAACGTGATTGCGGCGACCGCGGTCGCCAAGGCCGAGCCCGACGGCCATACCCTGCTGATGACGACCTCGACCACGATGGCGATCAATGTCAGCGTCTTCAAGAACCTGCCCTATGACCCAGACAGGGACTTCGCGCCGGTCGGGCTGGTCTCCGGCGTGCCGTTTGTCCTGATCGTCAACGCGGGGCTGCCGGTGCGCTCGGTCGGCGACCTCGTGCAGCTCTCGAAATCCAAGGCGGGTGGGCTCGACTACGTGTCGACCGGTCCGGGCTCTGCCGCCAATCTGTTTGCGGTGCTGCTCAAGAATGCCCTCGGCGGCATCGCCATGACGCCGATCCCCTACAAGGGCAATGCGCCGGGTTTGCAGGATGTCGCGGCCGGGCACGTCTCGGTGATGTTTTCCGACCTGCTCGGTGCGATGCCGCTGATCGAGAGCGGCAAGGTGCGCGCGCTTGGCGTCTCGACCTCCAAGCGCAGCGCCGCCGCTGCGAACATTCCCACCCTCGCCGAAGCGGGTGTGCCCGGCTTCGACGCGTCTGCCTGGCAGATGATCGTCGCGCCCGCCAAGACACCGGCCGCGATTGTCGACAAGCTCAACGCCGAGCTCCATGCGATCGTGAGTGACGAGGCCGTCAACCGCGAGATCAACGGCCGTGGCCACATCGCGACCGTCACGCCGCCGCCTGCCGAGCTCAAGAACTTCGTGCGCTCGGAGATCACCCGCTGGGGCAAGGTGGTGGACGAGGCGGGCGCAAGGGGGACGGAATAACGCTCGTAAGAGGACATGATGCGCTTGACACAAATCGCCCGCGGGGTGGTCACGGCCCTCGTCCTGGCGTCGTGCGTTTTCGCGCCTGCGTTCGCCCAGGACTACCCGGCCCGCCCGGTGACCATCGTGGTGCCGTTCGCGGCCGGCGGCGGCACCGACATCATCGCCCGCCTGCTGGCGCAAAAGCTCGAGCAGCGGCTCGGCAAATCATTCCTCATCGACAACAAGCCGGGCGCCGGCTCGACCATCGGTGCGACGGCCGCGGCACGCGCTGCGCCTGACGGCTATACGCTGCTGATGGCGCCAAGCCCGGCGATGGCGATGAGCGTCTCGATCTACAAGAACCTGCCCTACGATCCCGCGGTCGACTTCATTCCGATCGCACTCGCGGCGCAGACGCCGTTCGTGCTGATCGTCAACCCGTCGCTGCCGATCCATTCGGTCGCCGACCTGATCCGGCTCGCCAAGGAAAAGCCGGGCGCGTTCTCCTACGGTTCGGCCGGGCCGGGCACGCCGCATCATCTCTACGCCGAGCTGTTTCGCAGCATGACCGGCGTGGAGATGTCGCACGTGCCCTATCGGGGCTCGGGCCCGCTGGTGAACGACGTCGTGGGCGGGCATCTGCCGCTCACCTTCGTCGACATTCCGCCCGCGGTCGGCGTCATCCAGACCGGCAAGGTGCGCGCCATCGCGATCTCGACCAAGACCCGGCATCGCTCGTTCCCCGACATTCCGCCGGTGGCCGAGACCGTGCCGGGCTTCGATGCGGCCTCCTGGCAGATGCTGGTCGCGCCCGCCAAGACGCCGCAGGCCGATCGTCGAGAAGCTGCATGCCGAGGTGAAGGCGTTCCTGCCCGAGCTGACCGAGCGCTTCCTCAGCGACGGCATGCTGATGATGGACAACACCTCGGTCGAGGCGCTGCAGGCGTTCGTGAGGTCCGAGATTGCGCGCTGGGAGCCGGTGGTGCGGAAGGCGGGGCTCACGGGGACGCAGTAGCCGTTAGGTAGTGCGATCAGTGCTGCGGCTGCCGCAGCAAGCCAAGTGTCGCTTCGCGCACGAGCTCTCCTTCCGGTGAAAGCGACGGCGCCTTCCTGATACGGCGCAGCAGTGCATTGCGCGCCTCCCACTCCGTGGCGGGATCGAGGGTTTCGAGAAACTGCACCTCGCCCGCTGCCAGCGTGGCGACCGGCAAACCATCGCGGTAGAGCACGCGGTTCCCGGTCAGCGCCGGCAGCCGGGCACCCGGCGTGATGATTCCCACGAGGTTGAGCGGATCGGCGCCCGATACCGAGATCCAGGCGCCATCGGCGGTCTTGCGGCGCACCTCGCGCAGCATGCCGACCGCCTCCGGCAAGCGCGAACTGTTCGCCGGCAAAGCCCGCAACAAAACGGCCGCCGCGAATATCACCGCGGCTTTCCAGTCGGCGATAGACTCTCAAGAGGTCGCGCCACGGCGGAAGCCAGGCGGCTTCGCGCTCGAGCAGCCGCCAGAACACGACGCCATAGCGATTGAGCAGCGCGCGGGCGACGTGCTCGACAGCCTCGGATGTGGCCTGCGGAGCTTGCGGATCTTGCGGCTGAGGCTTTGCACGGCGCGTCAGCGCCCAGCGGCCGGCGTCCTCGATGCCGAACATCACAGTGCGTCGGCGGCGCCGTCCGTTCGCTCCGGGCCGCCGCTCGCTCGACGGCACCAGCAGCGCACGCAATCCCGCAAAGCTGTCGGAGGTCACGAGACCCAAGGCCACCAGCTCGGCCAGCCCTTCCTCGATCTGCGATCGCAGCAGCCGCGTGTCGAGCAGCTCGTCGAAAAACGACGCGCCATGTTGCCGGATATGCTCGAGCACGGCCTCCGCGTTGCGGGTCGGCTGGGGCTCGCTTCCGTGCGGCCCGAGAGAGATGTCCAGAACGCCGCGTCACGGCGGGTGAGCAGCGTGATCGGCGTTGTCCGCACCGGCGTCGGGCGACTGTCGCCGCCGTTCGCGCGCGGACGCAGCCGCGTCCAGGTGATGCGTCCCGATCTGCAGTGATCGTCCAGCCAGGACGGCTGATAGGCTCGCAAGCCGCGTCGGCAGGATCTCCGCCTCCCAAGCGGCGGCAGGCGCCTCGAAGCCTTCGAGCTGTCCGACCACTGTCTCGACTGCGTTCGACCCTTCCATGCGCGTATCGGCACTGGCGTGCTGCCAGGCCAGCAGGAAGCGCAGGAAATCGCGCGCCGCCACCGGCTCGATCTCAGCGCGCAGGCGCTTGACCGTGTAATGATGAATTCGCGCCAACAGCCGCCGCTCGCACCATTCGTCGACGGCTGATACCGGGCGTAAATCGTCCGCACAAAGCGAAGCCTTCGCTCTGGAGCGCCGCGAGCGCGCTCGCGATCTCTCCCGTCGATACGCCAAGCGATGCCGAGAGCGCCTCTTGCGTCACCGGACCCAAACCTTCGAGCCGGCCGCGCACGATTTCGACCAGCGCTTCGTCGCGGGTCCAGTCTCGTTCCGCTGCGCCGTCCGGCGCCGCCATTGTGGGCTCGAGCCGCGCGGCCGGCCAGATGGCGCGGAACTGGAGCAAGCGCTCGGCCGTGATCCACAGCGTGCGCGATGGCGTCGAGAGCTTCGCGGCGCGCTTGTCTTTCGCGAGCTCGGCGAGCCAACCATTCCAATTCGGCGTTCTGGCTTCCTCATCAGTGACGAAGCCGAGCCAGACCATGGCGTCGTGCAGCTCATCGGCGTTGGCCGCCTCGGGCCAGGCTTCGGCCTTCACGCGCGCGATGGCATCGGCGTCGAGCCGGCCGAGGTCGGCGGCATCCTCCGGCGACAGCCAGCGGCGCGCCATCACGGCCTGGGTGCGACGCTCCTCGAGCGGCGCGTCGTCGAGATAGGCGTAGGGCCGCGCCGTGAGGACCTCGAGCGCGAGCGGCGAGGGCTGATTGAGGTCGCGCGCCACGACCTCGATGGCGCCGGTTTCGATGCCCGACAGGAGCCGCTGCAGGCCCGCGAGATCCATCGCCTCGGTGAGACAGTCGTCGATGGTCTGCCGGACCAGCGGATGATCCGGGATCTCGCGCTCGCCGGGCAGGTTTTCGGCGCAGGCGATCTGATCGGGAAACACGGCGCCGATCAGGTCCTCGGCCGCCATGCGGGACAGCTGCGGCGGCACCTTGCGCCCGCCGCGCATCCGCGGCAGCGCGAGCGCGACACCGGCAGTCCAGCGCCAGCGGGTGATGAACATCGGCGCATCGAGCATCGCCTGGATCAGCAACGGCCGCACCGTTGCGGCGTTGAGATAGCGTGACACCTCCTCGAGCGCGAAGCTGTGCGCGGTGGTCAGCGAGAGCACGATATTGTCTTCCGTCGCCGCCGCCTGCAGCTCGAAATTGAACTTGCGGCAGAAGCGCTTGCGCAGCGCCAGTCCCCAGGCGCGATTGATGCGGCTGCCAAACGGAGAATGGATGACGAGCTGCATGCCGCCGACTTCGTCGAAGAAGCGCTCGAACACGATCGTGTCCTGCGTCGGGAGGCAGCCCAGCGCGGCAAGACCCGACGCCAGGTACTCCACCAGCTGGCGTGCGGCCGGCTCGGCGATGCCGATCTCGTCGATGAGGCGCTGCAAGGCACGCGCGCCGGTTGGATCGCTCGCGCAGCGAGGCGGCAATCTCGGCGCGAAAGCGCGACACGGCGGTCGACAGCTCGTCGGTGCGGCCAGGTGCTTCGCCGAGCCAGAACGGAATGGTCGGCGCCATGCCGTGGGCATCCTCGACCCGCACGACGCTGCGCTCGACGCGCTGGATGCGATAGCTCTTGTTGCCGAGCTGGAAGATGTCGCCGGCCATGCTCTCGACCGCGAAATCCTCATTCACCGTGCCGATGAAATGGTTCTCGGGCTCGAGCAGCACCTGATAGTCCGCATTGTCCGGGATGGTGCCGCCGGAGGTGAGCGTGGTAAGCCGAGCACCGCGCCGGCCGCGCAGCACGTGATTGACCGCGTCATGGTGGATCAAGGCACCGCGCCGCCCGCGGCGCGTGCTGAAGCCTTCGGCGAGCATGCCGACGATGGCGTGAAAGTCCTCTCGTCCCAACGCGCGATAGGGCCAAGCCCGGCGAATGAGCTGATAGAGATCATCCTCATCCCACGTCTTGGAACAAACCTCTGCGGCGATCTGCTGCGCCAGCACGTCGAGCGGCTGCTGCGGAACGGAGAGGCGATCAAGCTCGCCGCGCCGGACGCTGTCGAGCAGCGCCGCGCATTCGACCAATTCGTCGCGTGAGAGCGGAAACAGCCTGCCCTTGGGCGTGCCCGCGACCGCGTGGCCCGAGCGCCCGACCCGCTGCAGGAAGGTCGCGATCGAACGCGGTGAACCGAGCTGACAGACGAGGTCGACGTCGCCGATGTCGATGCCAAGCTCGAGCGAGGCCGTGGCGACCAACGCCTTCAGCTTGCCGTGCTTGAGCCGCTGCTCCGCATCGAGCCGCAGCTCCTTGGCAAGGCTGCCGTGATGCGCGCTCACCTGGTCCTGGCCGAGCCGGTCCGACAGTTGCCGGGTGACACGCTCGGCCAGCCGGCGCGTGTTGACGAAAATCAACGTCGTGCGATGCGCGTTGGTGAGTTCCACCAGGCGGTCGTAGATCTCGTTCCAGACCTCGCCCGACATCACCGCTTCGAGCGGCGAGGACGGGACCTCGAGCGCAAGATCGCGCGCGCGATGATGGCCGGTATCGACGATCTCGCAATCCGCAGCTTCTCTGCGCCGAGCAGGAAGCTCGCGACAGTCTCGATCGGCTTTTGGGTTGCAGACAGGCCAACACGCAGCAATCGACGGCCACACAGGGTGTCGAGACGCTCCAGCGACACCGACAGATGCGTCCCGCGCTTGTTGGGCGCCATCGCGTGGATCTCGTCGACGATCACGGTGCGCGTGGTTTTCAGCAGCTCGCGGCCGGATTCGGAGCCAAGCAGGATGTAGAGCAATTCCGGGGTGGTCACGACGATGTGCGGCGGGCGACGATGCATGCGCTGGCGTTCGCCAGCCGGCGTATCGCCGGTGCGAACCCAGCTCCTGATCTCGAGGTCGGGCAGGCCCTGCGCGCGTAGCGCCTCGCGGATTCCTGCAATGGGCGCTTCAAGATTGCGCTGAATATCGTTGGACAGGGCCTTGAGCGGGGAGACGTAGACGACCTGCGTCTCGTCCTTGAGACCGTCCTCCAGCCCTTGCCGTACCAGGCCGTCGATGGCTGCCAGAAAGGCCGCGAGCGTCTTGCCGGATCCGGTCGGTGCCGCGATCAGAACGTCGCGACCCGACTGGATCGCGGGCCAAGCCTGCGCCTGCGCGGCAGTGGGGGCGGCGAACGCACGATCAAACCAGGCCGCCACGGCTGGATGAAACAGAGTACTAGCGGTCATGCAGCACGCGCGGAACCCTTGCGCCGTAACCGACCGAGCCGGCCCCCAAGATTGATGGCGCCCTCCCGAATATGGGCGCGTGGAGGCCGGAATCAACTGCTTCGCCTCGCCCTACGCGGCGCGCCCCGGGTAGGCCCCTGGCGATCCCTGGCATCTGCTGGGTTGATTGACATCATGCTGTGAGCAGTAGAAAAGAACTTCTGTCGGCTAGCTAGTCGGCCCGGTCGCAGCCTACCCGGTCAAAACAAGGAGCCCAGGATGAGAACTCTGGCCTATCGGGCTATGCACGCCAGCATCGTCCGCCCGCCTGCCTGCGCAGGGTGCGACCCCGCAGCCTAGGTCGGGTCATGTATACGATCAGCAAACGCTTTGCTTTCTCCGCCTCACACATCATTGGCGGACTTCCAAACAATCATCCGTGCGGGCGACTGCACGGCCATAACTATCAAGTCGATGTCACTTTGCAGTCGCCTGCACTCGATCACGTGGGCTTTGTGCGCGATTTTCATGATCTTTCGGAACTAAGACAATTCATCGATCGCACGCTCGACCACAAACATCTAAACGATGTCCTTGGCCACGATCGCACAACTTCGGAAGTCATAAGCCAGTGGCTTTACGAATGGTGCAAGGCACGTTGGCCTGAAGTGATTGCTGTTCGTGTCAGCGAGACGCCGAACACCTGGGCAGAATATCGGCCATGACAAAGAAGATTCCGATCAGCGAAATCTTCGGGCCAACGGTGCAAGGTGAAGGTCCGCTGATAGGCCGGCCAGCCGTATTTGTTCGCACCGGCGGCTGCGATTATCGCTGTGCCTGGTGCGATACTCTCTATGCGGTTCTACCCGAACATCGCGACGAATGGGCGCTGATGACAGCCTCGGAAATCTTATCCCGCGTCGACGAGCTGACGAATGGCCATCCAGTTCTCGTGACGTTGTCCGGCGGCAATCCGGCCCTGTGGCCTCTGGAGCCGCTGATCACGCGTGGTCGGTCACAGGGACACAGCTTTGCGCTCGAGACACAAGGCAGTCTCGCTGCGCCATGGTTCGCCTCGCTCGATTGGCTCATCTTGAGCCCGAAGCCGCCCTCCTCAAGAATGCCGATGAACTGGGATGCCTTGGACACATGTATTGGCGCTGCGGGCGATCGACCACGCTCGGCGCTCAAGATCGTCATCTTCGACGACGCCGATTACGAATATGCCAAATTGGTGTCGACACGATATTCCGGGCTGCCGATCTATCTTCAGGTCGGGAATTTGGCCAGCAACGGGCAGACATCTGAGCCCGCCAACATCGATCGCCTGCTCGAAAGGCTCCGTTGGTTGATCGGACGCGTAACTGAAGATTGCTGGTTCGACGTAACCGTCTTGCCGCAGCTTCACGTCTTGGCCTGGGGCAATCGCCGCGGGATCTAGCACTTATCCGGGGAACCATCTTGTCCGGACGAGGTTCGACTCGGTGATGGCCGCATATCACGCATGCGCGCCGCGGCGGTGGTGCCGCGCTATCGTGCTCAATTCAACGGCACGAAGATGTTGATCACGAGCTTGTCGGCGCAGTGCCGTCAGCAGATCGGTGACGTATTCCTCGATCAAAAGCTCCTTGCGTCGAGATCTGCTTCTCATCCACGTGATGGGAGATCGTGTCGTAGGTCTGCGTCATGGCGTCGAACGAGCCGCGGTGCACGAACTTGAGCGCCTTGCCGGCCGGCGAGGTGCCGGTGAGGATGTCGCCGGTCGGCGCTGCTCTTCGGCGGCGCCGCGACCGGGATCGCGGCCTGGAAATTGAAGCTCACATCATCCATCGCGGTGTAGATCGTCATGGCGGGGCCGGCCGCCTTGAGGCCCGCCTTGTCGAGATACTGCTTCACGGTTTTGAACGCTTCGGTCAGCGTCTCGAGCGCCGTATCCCATTCGCCGGTTCCCGCCGCATAGACGATTGGCTGCTCGGCAAGCGTGACCTCCTGGCCGAAGGGATCGATGGGCTGGGTCTGGATCGTGGTCTGCGCCAAGGATGGCACCGGGGCGCCAACTGCCGCCGCACCAATTGCCGTCGCGATGGCGAGAATAAGAACAAATCGCCGCATCGGAAATCTCCTCATGCCGCGCCGCCCGGCCCCAGCGCTTTCCAGGAGCCTAACAGATGGTGAGGCACAACGGGTCGGGCGCGTGACAGTTCCCGCAAAAATTTGCGTAAAATTCCGCGTGATGTAACCATCTACCGCCCACTGGCCAAGAGCCTGTCCTTGCTCCTATATGGCGGCCATCAGGACATCATGAGCACGCTCGCCAACCACGCCTTTGTCAAGATGAACGGTCTCGGCAACGAGATCGTGGTGGTCGATATGCGCGCACGAGAACGGCGCCGTCAACGCGGCCGAGGCGCGAGCGGCCGCGGCCCAGGCGCGCCTTACGATCAGCTCATGGTGCTGCATGCGCCGCGCGCGCACGGCACCGACGCCTATGTGCGCATCTACAACAATGACGGCTCCGAGGCGGGCGCCTGCGGCAACGGCATGCGCTGCGTCGCCGATGTCGCTGTTCAAGGAAACCGGCAAGGACGCGCTGACCTTCGAGACCCGCGCCGGCCTCCTCAACTGCTGGAAGGGCGATGAGCCGCTGGTCTCGACCGTCGACATGGGCAAGCCGCGCTTTGCCTGGAACGAGATTCCGCTGGCCGAAGAATTTCGCGACACTCGCGCGATCGAATTGCAGATCGGGCCGATCGACAAGCCGATCCTGCATTCGCCGTCGGCGGTCAACATGGGCAACCCGCACGCGATCTTCTGGGTCGACGACGTCAACGCCTATGATCTCGGCAAGATCGGGCCGATGCTGGAGAACCATCCGATCTTTCCGGAGCGCGCCAACATCTCGCTCGCGCACGTCGATGTCGCGCGATCACATCGTGGTGCGCACCTGGGAGCGCGGCGCCGGCCTCACCAAGGCCTGCGGCTCGGCCGCCTGCGCGGTCGCGGTCGCGGCGGCGCGACTGCGGCGCACCGAGCGCAAGGTCACGGTGACGCTGCCGGGCGGCGACCTCCTGATCGAGTGGCGCGAGCGCGACGACCACGTGCTGATGACCGGCCCGGTCGAATACGAATTCGAAGGGCACGCTTCGATCCGGCGCTGTTCCCGCGGGAGCGAAGTGATGGGTGTCCCGGACGCGGTGCAACACGAGCGCGCCAACAGCGGCAAGACAGCCCATGATCGAGCGTGCGCTCGCGGTGCACCGCTGATCCGGGACCGCCACAGATCGGAACGGTCCCGGGTCAGCAGCGCCCCGCGGACCCTCGCGCCTCACTTCAACGACAAGACTCGGGCCGCGCTGCGCCGCGCCCGGGACACGGGTGCGTGAGATGACCGTCGAGGTCATCACCTTCGGCTGCCGGCTCAACGCCTACGAGTCGGAGGTGATCCGGCGCGAGGCGCAGGCGGCCGGGCTTGCCGACACGGTCGTGGTCAACACCTGCGCGGTGACCGCCGAAGCGGTGCGGCAGGCGCGGCAGGCGATCCGCAAGCTTGCGCGCGAGCGGCCGCAGCGCGCGCATCGTCGTCACCGGCTGCGCGGCGCAGACCGAGCCGGCAACGTTTGCGCGGCATGCCCGAGGTCGACCGCGTGCTCGGCAACGACGAGAAGCTGCACCGGCGCCGCTTGGCGCGAAACGCGGCGCGCGTTCGCGCGCGAGACGATTTCGGCATGGCCGCGAGGAGAAGATCGTCGTCAACGACATCATGGCGGTGACGCGAGACCGCGCCGCATCTGATCGACGGTTTCGAGGGCCGCACGCGCGCCGTCGTGCAGGTGCAGAACGGCTGCGACCACCGCTGCACCTTCTGCATCATTCCCTACGGCCGCGGCAATTCGCGCTCGGTGCCGATGGGCGAGGTGGTGGCGCAGGTGCGCCGCCTCGTCGAGCGCGGCTATCGCGAGGTCGTGCTCACCGGCGTCGATCTCACGAGCTACGGCGCGAACCTGCCGGGCGCGCCAAGGCTCGGCGCGCTGGTGAAGCAGATCCTCAAGCACGTGCCGGAGCTGCCGCGGCTGCGGCTCTCCTCGATCGATTCGATCGAGGCCGACCGCGATCTCATCGATGCGTTCGCGAGCGAGGCGCGGCTGATGCCGCATCTGCATCTGTCGCTGCAGGCCGGCGACGACCTCATCCTCAAGCGCATGAAGCGGCGCCATCTGCGCGCCGACGCGATCGCGTTCTGCGAAGAGGTGCGGCGGCTGCGGCCCGATGTCGTGTTCGGCGCCGACATCATCGCGGGCTTTCCGACCGAGACCGAAGCGATGTTTGCGCGCTCGCTCGATCTCGTCGACGAATGCGGCCTGACGCATCTGCACGTCTTTCCGTTCTCGCCGCGCCCCGGCACGCCGGCCGCGCGCATGCCGCAGGTCGCGCGCGATGTCGTCAAGGAACGCGCGCGACGCCTGCGCGAGCAAGGGCGCCGCGGCGCTGCGCCGCCATCTCGATCGCGAAGTCGGCGCGCGCCGGCGCGTGCTGATCGAGATCGCATGAGCTCGGCCGCACCGAGCAATTCACGCCGGTGCGGCTGGCGGCGCCGGCCGAAGCCGGGCGTCATCCTGTGATCTCGCGATCGCCGGGCACGACGGGCGGCAGCTTGTCGCGGCATGAGGCCGCGTGCTAGGTTCGGTTGCGCGACAGGAGCAATTGCCGATGACAGATCCGCAAGCATCATCTCGTCGCTCGATGGCAGCTCGAACGCGATCTATCGGCGAGCCGCATGTCCGTGCGCTCGCCAAGGAAGATCGACCACATCACGCCGCACTATCGCGCCTTCATCGAGGCGGCGCCGTTCTTTGCGCTGGCGTCCGCCGGGGCCGAGCGGGCTCGACTGCTCGCCGCGCGGCGACGCGCCGGGCTTCGTGCGCGTGCAGGACGAGAAGACGCTGCTCGATCCCCGACCGGCGCGGCAACAACCGCATCGACACCCTGCGCAACATCCTGGCGCGATCCGCGCGTGGCGCTGCTGTTCCTGATCCCGGGCTGCGGCGAGACCATCCGCGTCATCGGCCGCGCCGTCGATCTCGATCGATCCGGAGCTGGCGGCAGAGCTTCCCGGTCAACGGCAAGGTGCCGCGCTCGGCGTGATCGTGGTGCGGTCGAGCGCGTGTTCTACCAGTGCGCCAAGGCGATCGTGCGCTCGAAGCTGTGGGACGCCGCGCGCCATGTCGACCGCAAGAGCCTGCCGACGCCGGCACGATCCTCGCCGATCTCACCGGTGGCAAGCTCGGCGGCGCCGAGCACGACCGCACCGCGCCCGAACGCATGAAGGCGACGATCTACTAGTCCACCAGGTGAAACACCTCGCCCTGCCAGCCGCAGGCGTAGAGGCGCTCCTGCATGTGAGCGGCACCGGCGCCATCACGCGTGATCGGGTCCCGGTTCTTGTAGAGCGGCACCACGATCTCGCGCGAGTGCAGCTGCAGCGGCGGCCCGCCGATCGCGCGGCGCGTTGCCGTAGATCGTGTCGCCGACGATCGGCCAGCCCTTGCGCCGCGCAATGGACGCGCAACTGATGCGTGCGGCCGGTGAGCGGCTCGAGCGCGAGCCAGGTGAGCTGCTTTGAGTTCGATTTCGGTGCCACTCGACGGGCCGGCTCCCTCCCCCGGCGGAGCGAAGCGGAGCCGTGGGGAGGGTTGGGTGGGGGCTCTTCAGCGCGAGGAGCGCTCCCCGACCCCTCCCTACCGCTCGCTACGCTCACGGGGGGAGGGGAGGCGCTCGCGGCGCGCGCGTTGCCAGACGGTTGTCCGGTGGGTGCGGTGCGCCCCATCACCTTCCACGTCGTCACCGCCGGCTGGCCGTCCGGATCGGGCTTCATCCACCAGCCGCGGCTTTCGTCGCGGCGGCCGAGCGGCAGATCGATGCGGCCTTCGTCCTCGGCCGGGCCGCCCTCGACCACCGCCCAGTAGGTCTTGCCGACCGCGCCGGTCTTGAACAGCTTGCCCAGTGTGGCCAGCGCCTTGCGGTGGCGGCCGAGCACCAGGCAGCCCGAGGTGTCGCGGTCGAGCCGGTGGGCGAGCGCGGGCGCGCGCGGCAGCCCGAAGCGCAGCGCGCCGAAATGGTCCTCCAGGCTCTCGCCGCCCTTGGGGCCGCGGTGGACCGCGATGCCGGCCGGCTTGTCGATCACCAGCATCAGCCCATCGCGATAGAGCAGCCGAGCCACCATCTCTTCCGGGTGACTTTGCGTTCATCGGCGAAACCGCTATCACGACGCCCGATATGAATGACAGCACCGCATGAATGACAGCACCGAGAAGAAGGCTCTGGTGGCAGCGCCTCACCGGCGGGCTCAAGCGCACGTCCGGCGCCATCGGCCCGGCCATCTCCGACCTGGTCATGCGCGGCCCGCTCTCGCCCGAGCGGATCGTGGAGATCGAGGAGACGCTGATCCGCGCCGACCTCGGCGTCGATGTGGCGGCCCGGATGGCGCACCATCATGGGCGAGGGGCGCTACCACAACCTCGACGAGGTGAAGGCGGTCCTCGCCGCCGAGGTCGAGAAGGTGCTGGCGCCGGTGGCGAAGCCGCTCGCCGTCGACGGGGCAAAGCCGTTCGTGATCCTGGTGGTCGGCGTCAACGGCTCGGGCAAGACCACCACCATCGGCAAGCTCGCGGCGCAGCTTCCGCGCCGAGGGCAAGACGGTGATGCTCGCGGCCGGCGACACCTTCCGCGCCGCCGCGATCGAGCAGCTCAAGATCTGGGGCACGCGCACCGGCGCGCCGGTGATCGCGCGCGAGCAGGGCGCCGACGCGGCCGGGCCTCGCCTTCGACGCGCTCGCAGGCGCGCGAAGCGCAGGGCGCCGACGTGCTGCTGGTCGACACCGCCGGCCGGCTGCAGAACAGGACCGAGCTGATGGACGAGCTCGAGAAGATCGTGCGCGTGATGAAGAAGGTCGATGCGGCCGTGCCGCACGCGGTGCTGCTGGTGCTCGATGCGACCGTCGGGCAGAACGCGCTGTCGCAGGTCGATGTGTTCCTCAAGACTCGCCGGCGTCACCGGGCTTGCGATGACCAAGCTCGACGGCACCGCGCGCGGCGGCATCCTGGTGGCGATCGCGGAGAAATATCGCCTGCCGGTGCATTTCATCGGCGTCGGCGAGGGCGTCGACGATCTCGCGCCGTTCGCGGCCAAGGATTTCGCGCGGGCGATTGCGGGGGCGGAGTAGAGGACGTTGAGTGAGTGGCAAGCACAATGCAACAATCAACGCATGACCGATAAACCTCAGCTCCAATCCGGGCCTCAAGCTCGCGCTCGATCTCGGGCCGCTCGTCCTGTTCTTCGTCGCCACCACGCGGCCGGCGCTGTTCGCGCCGCTGGTGGCGCCGTTCCTGTCGGCCGAGCTGCTCACCGGGCCGCATGCCGGCATCTTCACGGCGACCGCGATATTCATTCCGGCGGTGCTGATCGCGCTCGCGATCGGCTACGCGATGACGCGGCACCTGCCGGTGATGCCGCGTCGTCACCGCCGTCGTGGTGGTGGTGTTCGGCGGCGCCACGCTGATCCTGCAGGATGAGCAGTTCATCAAGCTCAAGCCGACCATCATCTACGTGCTGTTTGGCGGTCGTGCTGCTGGGCGGGCTTGCTTTCGGCAAGCCGTTGCTCGGCGTCGTGTTCGATTCCGTGTTCAATCTCACCGAGGAGGGCTGGCGCAAGCTCACGGTGCGCTGGGCGCTGTTCTTCTTCGCGCTCGCCGTCGCTCAACGAGATCGTCTGGCGCACGCAGTCGACGGACTTCTGGGTCGCCTTCAAGCTGTTCGGCGTGGTGCCGCTGACCTTCGTCTTCGCGGCGTTGCAGTATCCGCTGCTGACGAGATATGCGGTGACAGAGCCGGCGGACGCGAAAGAACAATAACCGTCGTCATCCTTTGACGAATTGCACGAGCAGCTTGCTCACCGCTTCCGGCTGCTCCTGCTGCACCCAATGTCCGGCGCCGTCGACGAGATGGGTGCCGCGCCATCTGCGTGCAGACGCGTGGTCTGCATCGCTTCGAAGGCGCCCGGAGTCTGATACGACGCCCCAGTCGCTCTTGCCGGCGATGAAGCAGGCCGGCACGTCGATCGTGCGGCCGGCGAAGGTGCGCAGCTCGGCGAGGGTCTTGGGATCGGTGCCGCGCCGCACGCGATAGCCCTGCAAAGCGCCGGTGAAGCCGGTCCGGCGCATACTCCGTGGCGTAGACGCTCGACCTCGGCCTCGGTCAGCCATTGGCACGCCGCGATCTCGGCCGCGGATGGCATCATCGGCGCGACCGTCTCGGCCATCCCCTTGTCCTTGTCCATCACGTAATAGGTCGGGATCTTCGCCATCTCCTCGGCGGTGCGCGCCTTGAGCGGATGCGGCTTGTTCCCTTTCCAGTCGGCGCTCTTGTAGTGGTAGTAGGCGCGGAAGAACGCGTGCAGGCCCTGCGGCGCGTGCAGCATGTCGTCGTTGGCGCCGCGCGTGCGCTGATGGTTGTGATAATACTTGCGCGGACGCGGCAGCTTCGCGAGCTCGGCGTCGAGTTCATCGTCGGTGGGAGCCGCGCGTGGCGGCGCGGCGCCGTTGGCGGTGTCGAATGGGATTGCCGGCGGGCCCGGAAACGGCGAGCTCAGCAGTCGCGACCGAACGGAAAACGTCGGGCCGGATCAGCGCGCACCAGGACGCGACCGGCGAGCCGGCGTCGTGTCCCGCCACCGCCGCCACCGATCGGTAGCCGAGCGCATAGACGAGCCCGGTCGCGTCCCGCACCATGTTGAGGATGCGGAACGGATCGGGGTCGGCGTCATACGAGCCATCCCAGCCGGTCGTGCGTCCGTAGCCGCGCTGGTCGGGCGCGATCACGTGATAGCCGGCCGCAGCGAGCGGCAGCATCACCTTGCGCCAGCTGTAGGCGAGCTCCGGAAAGCCGTGCAGCAGCAGCAGGCAAGGCCGGCCCGTGCTCTCGAAGCCCGCCTCCAGCACGTGCACCATCAGGCCGTTGTTGTTGTTGACGACGCGGGAGCGAATGCCGGCGGGCAACGTGCCGTTGCCGTAGGGAGGAAGGGTATCGGCGAGAGCGGTGACAGGTTGTACCGACATTGCAGCGTCTCCTCTTCAAGCGCCGCGGCCGTATCATTTCTTCGCAAGAGCCCGATCCGCCGGCACGTTGGCGATGACGTGCGACCTCGTTGCCGGTCTCGCCCGGTGCGATCAGCTCGTAGAACCCGCTGATCTTGACGCGCACGACCACGTTGTTGAGCGACTGGTTCTGGAAGTACCAGCCGTGGATGCCGTCGAAGGGCGCCGTCAGCGCGCCGTTCGAGCTGGTGCCGGTATCCTTCTTGTAGGTCGCGACCGTCATTTCATTGCCGTCGGAGAGCGTGTGGCCGTGAAAGTCGAAATAGAACTCTGTCGGAGATTGGGGATGTCGGCCACGCTCCATTCGTAGATGAGCGTTGCGTCCTTGCGCATTCGCACCTTGTATTCGAGCTGGTCGCCGCCCTGCCGGCTCGCCATCAGGGTGCAATGGAATCTCGATCGTGTCGCTGCGGAAGCCCGACGGATATTCGCGCGCGAGCGGCACCTCGCTCTTGGTGATGTCGAACGGTACCTCGCGCGGCGCCCACAGCCGATTGAGCCCGGTGAGCCTGCCGAGCCCGAGCGGATCGCACATTGAACTCGGCCGGCAGGATGGCGCCGAACATGATCACGCTTGCGACGACCAGCGCGCCCGCCGTGATGGCGAGCATACGTCCGGCGGACAGCGGCTTGCGAGATCTGGCCCTCGGTCGTCATCAGGCCTTGGCTCCCACGAAATAGCCGGCGAGCTGATATTCCATCAGCACAAAGCCGGCGGTCAGAATCAGCGCATTGGCGGCGACGGCGAGAGCGCTCGAAGCTCGCGGTGCGTCGCCACTGCAGCATGATCGCGAGCATGATGGCGAGCGCGATCATCTGCCCGAGCTCGACCCCGATATTGAAGCCGATCATGTTCGGCACGAGGCCGTTGGGGTTGAGCCGGAATTCCTGCAGCTTGGTGGCGAGCCCGAAGCCGTGGATCAGGCCGAAGACCGCGACCGCGATGCGGTTGTTGGGCTGAAAGCCGAAGACCGACTTGAAGCCGCCGAGATTGTCGAACGCCTTGTAGGCGACCGAGAGCCCGATCACGGCGTCGACGAGATAGGCGTTGACCTCGAGCTTGAGCAGAACGCCGGCGAGGAGCGTGATGCTGTGGCCGATGGAGAACAGCGTCACATAGATGACGACGTCGCGCATGCGGTAGAGAAAGAAGATCACGCCCAGGATGAACAGCAGATGGTCGTAGCCGGTGACCATGTGCTTGGCGCCGAGATACATGAAGGGGAGGATGTCCGGGCCCTTGGTGGCGGCCACGAACGAGGCATCCTTGCCGCCGATGCCGTGCGCGAAGGCGAGGTCACTTGGGATCATCAGCAGCGCCAGAATGATCACAAGAGCTGCCGCACTCCGCTCATTCCCGCGCAAGGTGGAATTCAGCGTGCTCAACTGTCCTTGGCACGAACCGGGCCACTGTCGTCCCCGCGCAGGCGGGGACCCATAACCACCAAGGTTTCGGTCGTCGCTGGCTTTGCCACATTGCCCTGCTGCGGAGTATGGGTCCCCGCCTGCGCGGGGACGACAGCGGAGAGTCATCGCTTCACATCGTCTCTCGCAGAGACGAACGGAGATGGGAACGAACAATGGAGCGCCCCTCGATACGCCGGTGCGTCGTCACAGCAGAGGATATTTCAAAACGCGGACGCCGCAAATGCGGTCGAGGTAGCTTAAGCCCGCAAGCAAGTGTCGCGGATCAGGATGCCGGCGCCGCCAGCGCCTTCTCGATCTCGGGCTTGAGCACCTTTTCCAGATTGTTGGGCTCGATCGGCCCGATCAGCTTGTAGGCGATGCGGCCGTCACGCCCGACCACGAAGGTCTCGGGCACGCCATAGACACCCCATTCGATCGACGCGCGCCCATTGAGATCGGCGCCGTTGGCGATGTAGGGATTGCCATAGCGGACAAGGAAGCGGCGCGCGTTCTCGGCTGAGTCCTTGTAATTGATGCCGAGAATGCGGACGCGGGGGTCGCGCGCGAGCGCGAGCAGAAGCGGCGCCTCGTCGCGGCAGGGCACGCACCATGACGCCCAGACGTTGAGCACCGCGACCGCGCCCTTGAAGCTGTCGGCCTCGAGCCCTGGAACCGGCTTGCCGTTGCGCTCGAGCCCGTCGACGCCGGGCAGCACGGTTGCCGGGGCCGGGTGTCCGATCAGCACGGACGGGATGCGCGAAATATCGCCGGCGCCGAGCCGAATGAGAAACAGCACCGCGAGCCCCAGGAACACAACGAGCGGGATATACACCAGCACACTGCGCCGCCGGCCGCCCGGGGTTACACTCTTGTTGCCGTCGGTGTCGTTGTTTGCCGTAACGGTCATTGGGGCCTCTCGGGCGAGCGTCCGGACCGTCGCGTTATACCACGCGCTTCGAGGTCGGACAGAAGCTGGCGCTGCCGCCGCTGATCGATCAGAACCCATGCGATCAATGCGGCGACAATCAGGATTGCGACCGAATAGGCGCCAACGAGGAAGGCTGCATTGGGACCGAGATCCATGATGCTTAATGTCCGGCTGCCGCGTCAGCCTGCATCAGCATCAGGGTGCGAACGCGCCGCCGCATGATCTCGTTGCGCATGGCGGCAAGGTGCAGCGTGAAGAACAACAGAAAGAAGGCGAGGGCCATCACCAGGAGCGGAACCAGGATGGAGGGGTGCATGGCCGGCCCGCCCAGGCGCAGCACCGACGATGGCTGGTGCAGCGTGCTCCACCAGTCGACCGAGAACTTGATGATCGGCAGGTTGAGTGCGCCCACGAGTGTCAGCACCGCGACCGCGCGAGCGGCACGCGCGGGCTCCTCGATGGTGCGCCAGAGCGCCAGCACGCCGAGATACATCAGGAACAGCACCAGCACGGATGTGAGGCGGCCGTCCCAGACCCAGTAGGTGCCCCACATTGGACGGCCCCACAGCATTCCGGTAATGAGGCACTGGAGCGTGAGCGCGGCCCCGATCGGTGCGGCCGCCTTGGCGGCCACATCGGCAAGCGGATGGCGCCAGACCAGCGTGCCGAGCGCCGCGATGCTCATGGTTCCCCAGATGAACATCGAGAGCCAGGCCGACGGCACGTGGATGTACATGATCTTGGCGGTCGAGCCCTGCTGGTAGTCGTCGGGCGCGCCGATCACCTGCGCGATGCCGAACGCAAACGCGATGAGAGTGGCGGCGGACAGCCACGGCAGGATTCGTCCTGACAGCGTCAGGAAACGGGTCGGATTGGCAAGATCGATGAGCGGCATGGCGCTACATTAGAAATGCCATGGCGTATGCGCAATGCCGCCGCTGGGGCATGCCTTCAGTCAAGTCCCTGGCGTAGCGTAGCAGCGGCCGCAATCGGGCCGACGACCGCGCTCATCATGGTCAATGCACACAGAATCGTGAACGGAGTGCCGAACGGGATCGGCCCGACGACAGCGGCGTTCGAGGCTGCCACCCCGAAAATCAGGACCGGGATGGTCAGCGGCAGGATCAGCACCGCGAGCAAGAGCCCGCCGCGCCGCAACGCAACCGTCAGCGCGGCCCCGACCAGCCCGATAAAGGTCAGGGCGGGTGTGCCGGCCGCGAGCGTGAGCGCGACCGCGCCGGTCGCGATCGGATCGAGATTGAGCAGGAGACCGAGGAGCGGGGTCGCGACAACGAGCGGCAGACCGGTTGTGAGCCAGTGCGCGATCGCCTTGCCCGCCATGGTCAGCTCGAGCGGAGTCTGGGCCGACAGGATCAGGTCCAGCGAGCCGTCCTCGTGGTCGGACGCGATCAGCCGGTCGAGCCCCAAAAGGCTCGCCAGCAGGGCGCCAAGCCAAAGGATCGCGGGGCCGATCCTGGCCAGCAGCGCCAGATCAGGCCCGATCGCGAACGGGATAATCGCCACCACCAGCAGGAAGAACAGAACCCCGATAAGGGCCCCGCCGCCGACGCGCACGGCGAGCCGAATATCGCGGGCCAGAAGGGCGGCGAGCGCGGTCATCGCGACAAGCTCCCTTTCCTTCTAGTCGTCGGTGAAACTGCGGCTGCGACACGAGGCTGCTGAGCGGTTCTAGCGTTCCCTCCCCCCTTGTGGGGGAGGGACAGGGAGGGGGGTGTCCCCAAATTCAGAGTTTGCTGCCACCCCTCTCCCTGTCCCTCCCCCACAAGGGGGGAGGGAACGCCGTGGTGCTGGCGTTCGCACCGGCCAGGCATGCGTGCGCGTGTGGCGAGAGCGCATGCGCGTCGAGTATGCCGCCACTTGGTCATCGGCTTCCTCCCAGCCTCAGCTCTGCTGCATTCTCGAGGCCGATCGGGCCGTGAACCGCCGCAACGATGAGCCCGCCGCTCTGCAGGTGGGCGCGCATCAGCTCCGCCAGCATGGCCTGGGCGGTGACGTCGAGCGCGGTCGTCGGCTCATCGAGCAGCCAGAGCGGGCGCTTGACCGCGATCAGCCTGGCAATCGAGAGCCGGCGGCGCTGGCCGGCGGACAGGTAGGCGGCCGGCAAGGCCGCGATGCCGCCAAGCCCCACATCAGCCAGCGCGGTGGCAAGGTCGGTCGCCCTGCCGCCCAGGAAACGAGCCCAGAAATCGAGGTTTTCAAGCACCGAGAGGGCAGGCTTGAGGGCATCCTGGTGGCCCAGATAGTGGGCCTGCTCGGCCAGGGTCAGCTCCGGGTCGGCCCCATCGAGGACCAGAGTTCCGCTGCTTGGCCGCAGCAGCCCGGCCACCAGCCGCAACAGGGATGATTTTCCTGCCCCGTTGGGGCCGGTGATGAGGAGGGCGTCACCCAGCCCGACCGTAAAGCTCACGTTGGAAAAGACCTGCCGGCCACCCCGGATGCAGGCCAGGTCGCTTGCCTCAAGCCGCATCACATCCGTACCCCCACCACCGCGCACTTCCTGCCAAGCGTGTTAGCTCGCCGCAAGGTAAGGAATCCTTGGTGAAGATCATGTTCACGCTGTTGAGGAGTGTCGATTGTCTGGAACGATGCAAAAAAAGTCCTTATAAGCCAGGGCTATCCGCGTTTATCTTGACCGCACGCGGACGTCGCGGCCGGCGACAGTGGGGCGATACCGGTGGTATACTACCGTGCTCGAACGCCCTCCGGTCGGATGGGAAACGACCGATATGACCTCGCTTGACTCCTTCCGCTGTTGCAAGACCCTCAAGGTTGGCAGCAAGACCTATGCTTTCTACAGTCTCGCTGCCGCCGAGAAGAATGGCCTCAAGGGCATCTCGCGCCTACCGTTCTCCATGAAGGTGTTGCTCGAGAAATCTTCTGCGTCACGAAGACGGCCGCAGTGTCACCAAGGAAGATCTGCAGGCGGTTGCGCAATGGCTCAAGACCAAGACCTCGGAACGTGAGATCGCATTCCGGCCCGCGCGCGTGCTGATGCAGGACTTCACCGGGGTCCCGGCGGTCGTCGACCTCGCTGCCATGCGCGACGCCATGAAGATGCTCGGCGGCGATCCCAAGAAGATCAATCCGTTGGTGCCGGTCGATCTCGTCATCGATCATTCGGTCGCGGTCAATTTCTTCGGCGACGCAGGCGCGTTCAAGAAGAACGTCGAGGAGGAATATCGGCAGAACCAGGAGCGCTATCAATTCCTGAAGTGGTCGCAGAAGTCGTTCGATAATTTCCGCGTGGTGCCGCCCGGCACCGGCATCTGCCATCAGGTCAATCTCGAGTATCTATCGCAGACGGTGTGGACCCGGAAGGACAACGTGAAGGTCGACGGCAAGGTGGCCAGCATGGAGGTCGCCTATCCGGACACGCTGGTCGGCACCGACTCGCACACCACCATGGTGAACGGTCTTTCCGTGCTGGGCTGGGGTGTCGGCGGCATCGAGGCGGAAGCCGCGATGCTTGGGCAGCCCTACTCGATGCTGCTGCCGGAAGTGATCGGCGTGAAGCTCACCGGCAAGCTCAAGGAAGGCGTCACCGCCACTGATCTCGTGCTCACCGTCACGCAGATGCTGCGCAAGCGTGGCGTGGTTGGCAAGTTCGTCGAGTTCTTCGGCCCCGGTCTTGCAGGCCTCACCATCGCGGACCGCGCCACCATCGGCAACATGTCGCCCGAATACGGCGCGACCTGCGGTTTCTTCCCGATCGACGACGACACGATGAAGTATCTGCGCGACACCGGTCGTAGCGCGGATCGTATTGCGCTCGTCGCCGCCTATGCCAAGGCGCAGGGCATGTACCGTTCGAAGACGACGCCCGATCCGATCTTCACCGATGTGCTCAAGCTCGATCTCGCGTCGGTCGAGCCGTCGCTCGCCGGACCCAAGCGTCCGCAGGACCGCATCGCCCTCAAGGAGGTCAAGAACGGCTTCGCCACCTCGATGGTGAAGGAGTTCAACAAGGCCGGCGACGGCGGCGGCAAGGATGTGTTCGATCTGCATCCCTCGATCGCGACTGCGCCGCTCGACAAGAATTTCGCCAAGGCCGGCTCGCCCAAGCGTTTTTCGGTCCAGGGCCGCAATCACGATCTCGGCCACGGCGACGTGGTGATCGCCGCAATCACGTCCTGCACGAACACCTCGAATCCGAGCGTGATGATGGGAGCCGGGCTGCTGGCGCGCAAGGCGGTTGCCAAGGGCCTCACCGTCAAGCCGTGGGTGAAGACCTCGCTGGCTCCAGGATCGCAGGTGGTTGCCGAATATCTCGACAAGTCGGGTCTGCAGAAGGACCTCGACAAGCTCGGCTACAATCTGGTCGGCTTCGGCTGCACCACCTGCATCGGCAATTCCGGCCCGCTGGCGCCGGAAATCTCCAAGACCATCAACGACAACGACGTCGTGGCGGCGGCGGTGCTCTCTGGCAACCGAAACTTCGAAGGCCGCATCAACGCCGACGTGCGGGCCAACTATCTCGCGTCACCGCCGCTGGTGGTGGCGTATGCGCTCGCGGGCTCGATGTATGCGGATCTCGTCAAGCAGCCGCTCGGCCTCGACCAGAAGGGAAAGAAAGTCTTCCTCAAGGACATCTGGCCGACGAGCCGCGAGATCACCTCGCTCATTCGCAAGACCATCAACAAGCAGATCTTCACCAGGAAATACGCCGACGTGTTCAAGGGCGATGCGCTCTGGCGCAAGATCAGCGTGAAGGGTGGCCTCACCTACGACTGGGACAAGAAGTCGACTTATGTGCAGAACCCGCCTTACTTCGTTGGCATGGGCAAGCGCCCGGCGCAGCTCGCCGATATCGTTGACGGGCGAGTGCTGGCGCTCCTGCTCGACTCGATCACCACCGACCACATCTCGCCAGCGGGCTCGATCAAGCTCGATTCGCCCGGCGGCAAGTACCTGACCGATCACAAGGTCAAGCCGGCCGACTTCAACCAGTACGGCACCCGGCGCGGCAATCACGAAGTGATGATGCGCGGCACTTTCGCCAACATCCGGCTGAAGAACCAGATGGTGCCCGGCGTTGAGGGCGGTTTCACCGTCCACTATCCCTCGCGCGAGCGCATGACGATCTACGATGCTGCGATGCGCTACAAAAAGGACAGGGTGCCGCTGGTCGTGTTCGCCGGCAAGGAATACGGCTCGGGCTCCTCGCGCGATTGGGCCGCCAAGGGCGCCAACCTGCTCGGCATCCGCGCCGTCATCTGTCAGTCATTCGAGCGCATCCACCGCTCCAATCTCATCGGGATGGGGGTACTTCCGCTGTGCTTCGAGGAGGGGACGTCCTGGCAGACGCTCGGCCTCAAGGGCGACGAGCAGGTTACCATCCGGGGCCTGCACGGCGAGATCAAGCCGCGCCAGCGGATGATGGCGGAGATCGTCGCCTCGGACGGCGGTTTGCGGCGGGTCCCGCTGATTTGCCGCATTGATACCGTGGATGAGCTTGACTACTTCAAGCACGGCGGCATCCTGCAATATGTGTTAAGACAACTGGTGGCGGCCTGAGGGCCGCCGTCGCTCCTTCGTCCTGGTGCCTCACCTTGAAGTGAGTGGCGGGTGATCGCAGGGGTCACTACACATTCGTGGCGGGGCGCGGAGGCTTAGAGGCATGGAGGCCAGAATGTTTGGTCGTAGCCTCGCCTATGTGGCGGTTGTGGCATGTGCCTCGGCGGCCACGTTAACCATCTGCCAGGCCGAGACTCGTCTCGAGACTCGGGCCGTGGTCGAGCTATTCACCAGTCAGGGCTGCTCGTCGTGCCCGGCGGCCGACCGCCTGATCGGCGAGTTGGCGAACGATCCGACGCTCGTGTCGATGAGCCTGCCGATCGATTATTGGGATTATCTCGGCTGGAAGGACACGCTCGCGGATCCTCGTAATACCGCCCGCCAGCGCGCCTATTCAAAGCTGCGCGCGGACCGCGAGGTTTATACCCCGCAGGTTGTAGTCAACGGCAGCTTCCATGCGCTTGGGAGCGATCGCGCGGCGATCGAGAAAATGATCGCCAAGAGCCGGCAAAATACCTCGGCGCTGGCCTTGCCCGTGTCGGCCTCGGTGTCCAATGGGAAGCTGACTGCGTCGTTCACGAGCGATGGACGGGCGACGGAAGTTTGGGTGGTGAGCCTGGCGAAAGCCGTCACCGTTGTCATCGGCCGGGGCGAGAACAAGGGCAAGACCATCACCTACCACAACGTGGCGCGCAGCTGGCACAAGCTCGGCACCACCGACGGCAAGAGCTGGAGCATCCCGCTCAACGAGATCGAGGGCGAGGGCGTTCATCAGGCGGCTGTCCTCGTTCAGGGTGGGACGATGGAGAAGCCGGGCATCATCCTCGGCGCCGCGCTGGCGCCGATCCGCTGACCAGGCGCGCGGCTTTATCGCTACGGGAATCCTAAGATCAAAAGCGGCGGCGTCGCATTGCAGCGCGCCCAGGTCGATACGCTTCAAGTTCAGCACGCTTCAAGCGACTTTGCGCCCCTGTGCCAGTCCGTCGAGATGCGCCAGCACCTCCTCGACGTGCATGACGTCCGCATATTTGTGATGCAGGTCGAACAGATTGACTTTGTGGCAGATCGGGGAGCGGTCGTAGGTGCACTCCTCCACCACGACATTGTGGAAGCCATACGAGTAGGCATCGACCGTCGAGGCGCGCACACAGCCTGATGTGCTCTCGCCGCAGATGATCAGGCTGTCGATCTTCATCATTTGCAGATGTGCAATCAGTGGCGTGCCAAAAAACGCTGAGGCGCGCTCCTTGTAGATTACGAGCTCGCCCGGAGCAGGCGCCAGCTCGGCCTTGATGTCGTAGATGTCCTTCCCGAGCTCCTTGAGATTGCGGTTGGTCGATTGCACGCCGCCGGTGTCGACGTGACGGGTGCTGTAGATCACCGGCACGCCCGCCCGCCGCGCTGCCGCGAACAGCCGTTGAGTGGGTGGCATGGCCTTCCAGGCATGCTCGCCGCAGGAGCCGGAGAATTCCTTGTCCACCTCTTTGACCGGCCGGCTGCCGCCCAGATAGGCCTTGTTGTAGAGGTCGATGGCCAGGACGGCCGGGTTGTCGCCGACGTAAATCTTGCGGTGATAGGCTTGGTAGATCTGCAGCGTGTCCGGATCGATGACGTCCTTCCAGCAGTGGTCTTCAAAATCGCGGGCCATCGCGTGCTCCCTGCCTCGACTGATTGAGAAGAAACCTAGTCCGCTCCAAAGACGTAGGCAACGCGTCGAGCCGGAGTCGCGGGCCGCGCACGCAAAAAAAGGCCGGCTTGCGCCGGCCCTAAAGCATTTGGGGATTGAATGTACGCTTGCTCTTGGGCCTGGTCCGTTTCGGCTCCGGGGGGCTGGGGGGCTGAGGAATCCGTCGCGCGAAAGTAGACCAGGCCCTGAGGCAACAGTCATTTGTATCGCAGCGCAGATTGACCCCCGATTGACCGAATTCAGGCTGCATTATGATTCGCTTGACGAACCCGTGAGCGCTTACCGCGATACATGCGCAACTTGTCGCACCATTGCGTCGCAAAGGTAATCCGAAGAGCCCTCTTGCCGAGACTTGCATCCGGCGCGATCATCAGCATGTGACATACAGGTGACGGTTCGGATGAACACACCATGAGACAGTTCAGGTAGCTCAGGAAGGAGGCGCCGATGATCGTTGGTCCAGGCGATGCAGAACCAAGCCAGTCCCCTGGGGGCGAGGTGGCCGCGAGCCTCGTCCCCACGCAGCAGGTAACGTTCGATCGGCGTGAGCTTAATCGACTGTTGGGTCTCTATGGCCGCAAGGTTGCGGCGGGCGAATGGCGCGACTATGCGATCGATTTCCTGAAGGATCGGGCTGTCTTCTCCGTGTTTCGCCGCAGCTCCGAAGTTCCCATCTACCGCATTGAGAAGAATCCAAAGCTGGCGCGCCGCCAAGGCACCTACAGCGTGATCTCAGCGACCGGTCTCATCGTTCGCCGTGGGCACGAGCTTGATCGTGTGCTGCGCTCCATCGATCGGTCGCTCGCGGTAGTGGCGGGCTAGTGCCGCCGATTTGTAGTTCCTGAGCTCAAGTCGGCTTGCCGTCTGTGCCCTGTCCGAGCGGCCGCTGCATCAGCACGCTGTCGAGCCAGCGGCCGAACTTCCATCCAACCGCCTCGAGCGTTCCGATCATTCGGAAGCCCAGGGCTGCATGCAGCGCGATCGAGGCATGCTGAGCCGAATCGCCGATGACAGCGATCATCTGCCGGTAGCCGCGCGCTTCTGATTCGACGATCAGCCGATCGAGCAGCAGGCGGCCCAGGCCGCGCCTTTGTGCGTCGGGTGCAATGTAGACGGAGTCTTCAACGGAGAAACGGTACGCCGGCCGGGCGCGATACGGACCTGCATAGGCGTAGCCCAAAATCTCACTCCCCGCGTCTGCCACCAGATACGGAAAACCACCCGCGTTGAGCGCTTCAAGACGGCGCGTCATCTCCTTGAGGTCGGGGGGTTCGAGCTCGAATGATGCCGTCCCGTGCTGCACCGCGTGGGCGTAGATGCGGGTGATTGCGGCGATGTCGGCGGGCCGAACTGGGCGAATTGAAACAGGGGACATTCCAGGCAGGGGCCTAAAAAGCGATGGACGGAGCATATCTGCTCCGCCGCCTGCTGTCTGCGACCCCCGCCATCAGGCTCGCCGTTAGGCGGCCCGTGGCCTGGACGTTGGCTTAGCCGAGCGGCGGGCGTCTTCCGTCCGGAAGAAGCTCACCTGCTCGCCCATCGCGCCGGACTGGTCCGCCAGTGTCTTTGCGGTTGCGGCGTTCTCCTCGACCAGTGCGGAGTTCTGCTGGGTCGCCTCGTCCATCTGCGACAGGGCCTCCTTGATCTGGTCGAGGCCGGTCGATTGCTCGGCGCTGGCGGTGGCAATGTCGGAGACGATGTCCGCAACACCCTTGATCAATTCGACGATCTCGTTGAGGGCCGTGCCGGCCCGGTTGACGAGCTCGACGCCGCCTTTCACCTGGCCGCTGCTGTTGGTGATCAGATCGCTGATGTCCTTGGCGGCCTGCGAGGAGCGCTGAGCGAGGCTGCGCACCTCGGTGGCCACGACCGCAAACCCCCGTCCGGCTTCGCCGGCGCGCGCCGCTTCAACCGCAGCATTGAGCGCCAGCAGATTGGTCTGCCGCGCGATCTCGTCGATGACGCTGATGATATCGGACATCTTGTGGGAGGCCTCGTCGATTCTGGCCATCGCCTGGACTGCGCTGGTGACGACCTGACCGCCTCTTTCGGCGGCCTGGCGCGTGCGGCTTGCCCGCTCGTTGGCCTGCTGGGCGTTCTCCGCGTTCTTGCGCACCGTCACGGTGATTTCCTCCATCGCGGCGGAGGTGCGCTCCAGGCTCGACGCCTGCTGCTCGGTGCGCTGCGACAGGTCGGTGGTGCTGGTCGCGATCTCGGCCGAGGCGCTCGAAACTTCACCCGCCGCCAGCTTGATCTCGGTCACGGTCTCCGAAAGTCGCTGCGCCGTCATATTGGCGTTCTGCTTCAATGTTGCGAATCCGCCCTGATACTCCGCAGTGATGCGCTGTGTCAGGTTGCCCTCCGACAGGGCGCCGAACATCCGCTCCACATCATCAAAGGCCTTGCCCAGGTTGTCGCACATGGTGTTGAGCGCTTCCGCAAGATTGCGGATGACGCCTTCCTTGCCGGCCAGCGGGACGCGCTGGGAGAAGTCCCCCGCCATTGCGGCTCTCACGACGCCACCGACGGCCGCATCGAACTCGTTCATCAGCTTGGCGGTTGCGGCGCCGCGCTCCGCTTCGGCCTGCACTTGCTGATCTCGCGCTGTTAACTCGAGCCGCGCCTTTTCAAGGGCGGCGTCGCGGAAGACGACCAGGGCCTTGGCCATTTCGCCGATCTCATCGTGGCGCTCAGTCGAAGGAATCGTCTCGGCAGAATTGCCGTTCGCCATGCTCCTCATCACGGCGGTGATGCGGACCAGCGGGCTGACCATGTTGCGAATGATCGTAACGATGCCGAACGCCAACAGCATGAGCACGACGACGTCGACCGTTACGGTCGACCAGCGCGCGATGGTGCCTTGCTCGGCGGCTGTTGCTTCCACCGTCTTGGTCATCGCTTCGGAATCGGTCACGATCTCGTCAATCACCGCACGATGCGCCTGGTATGCTTCCGTCAATTCCATGTAGGCCTGTCGCGCTGCTGTCATCGTCCTTGCGCTCGATTGCCGGAAACAGATTGCGATCGATCGAGTTCCAGAACTTTGCCGCATGGGTATGGGATTTCTCGGTGAGCTTCTGTTTCATAGCTCCATCGAGATTTGAGCCTTGCCAGAACTCGCGACGCTCGTCGTACTGCTTGCGCAGCTCGGCAATGCGGCTCTGCACTTCAGCGACCGGCTTGATGTGATTGAGCGCCAACCCGGCCTCGAGATAGGCCTCGATGATGTAGAGCGGGGGAGGCAGGATGTCGGCAACCAGATCCTTGACCTGCACGATCTCGTCGTAGGTCGCGCCGCCAATTCGAACCTTGTTGAGCGACACCGTATTGATCGCTACCGCAAGCGCGATCCCAATGGCCATCGCCACCCCGAAGACCAGGATGGTCGCCTTGAGCCTCAATTTCGGCATGTCTCAACCCCCTATGGCGCCGCCGGTCTGTGCGGTGGCGCACGAATTTTTCTAGGCGGCAATCGCGCCCATCCCCCGATTGCAGTTAACCTAATTAGCGGTAACCAGTTGCCAATTACTGAATTTTCGCAATACTCAAATCACAGCGCGTTGCTGTGAGAGAGATTCGGTAGAGTGGCGTGACGCGCTCGTTCGCGCGCTTGTTGCAAAATGTCAGGCGCCGCTATGCGGCCGCGCGAGGCCCTGACATCGGCTTCGCCGAGCGGCGCTCGTCCTCCGTCCGGAAGAAGCCCATCTGCTCGCCCATCCCGGCGGACTGATCCGCCAGCGTCTTGGCGGTCGCGGCGTTCTCCTCGACCAGAGCGGAGTTCTGTTGGGTGGCCTCGTCCATGTGCGTCAAGGCTTCCCGAATCTGGTCGAGGCCGGTCGATTGCTCAGTGCTGGCGGTGGCGATGTCGGAAACGATGCTCGCGACATTCTTGATGGACTCGACGATCTCGTTCAGCGCCGAGCCGGCCCGGTTGACGAGCTCGACGCCCTCGCGCACCTGGCCGCTGCTGTTGGTGATCAGGTCGTTGATGTCCTTGGCGGCTTGCGAGGAGCGCTGAGCGAGGCTGCGCACCTCGGTGGCCACCACCGCAAATCCACGCCCGGCTTCCCCGGCCCGCGCCGCCTCAACCGCAGCGTTGAGCGCCAGCAGATTGGTCTGGCGGGCGATCTCGTCGATCACACTGATGATGTCGGACATCTTGCGGGAAGAGCCTTCGATCCTCGCCATGGCTTCGACCGCGGTCGCGACAACCTGCCCACCGCGGCCGGCAACTTCGCTTGTGAGCTCTGCTCGCTCGTTGGCCTGCCGGGCGTTCTCGGCGTTCCTGCGCACGGTCTCGGTGATCTCTTCCATCGCGGCGGAGGTGCGCTCCAGGCTTGCGGCTTGTTCTTCCGTGCGTTGTGACAGACTGCTGGTGCTGGTCGAGATCTCGGCAGAGGCGCTGGAGACCTCTTGCGCCGCGAGCTTGATTTCAGCGACGGTTTCCGACAGCCGCTGCGCAGTCGCATTGGCATTCTGCTTCAGGGTTGCGAATGCGCCCTGATACTCCGCGTTGATGCGTTGCGTGAGATCGCCCCCCGCCAACGCGGTGAACATGCGCACCACATCATCGAAGGCCCGGCCAAGATTGTCGCACATGGCGTTGAGCGCTTCCGCGAGATTGCGGATGACGCCATCTTTGCCCGCAAGTGGAACGCGCTGCGAGAAATCGCCCGCCATTGCAGCCTTGACGATGCCGCCGACAGCCGCGTCGAATTCGTTCATCACCTTGGCGGTCGCGGCCTCGCGCTCCGCCGCGCTCCGCAATTCCTGGTCCTTGGCCTCTGCTTCCAGCCGGTTCCTGTCTTGGGCGCTGTCGCGGAATACGAGGACCGCCTTGGCCATCGCTCCAAGCTCATCGCTGCGATCGGAGCCCGGCACTGCAACCTGCAGATTTCCGCGCGCCAAATCCCCCATGACGGCGGTGATCGCAGTCACCGGCCGCGAAATCGATCGTCCGATCCCGAAGGCAAACCCCGAAACGACGAGTGCGATGAACCCGATCGATACCTGCATCTCCAGCGCCGTTTTGGCGCGCGACTCCAGATTGGCCGAGGTCGAGCTGGCGTTCAGCTCTCTGACGGTCTTTTGGATCTTCTCAATGACGGGCTCGATCGCCGCGTAGGCCGCCGACGTTTCCTTCTGCGCATTTGCCACCTCGCCTGCGACTCCCATCCAGGCAGCGAAGTCGCGCTGATAGGCGGCCAGTTTCTGGTTGAGGTCGGCTTTGGCGCTTGGCGGAATGCTCGACGTTTCGAGCCCGGCGGCGAATTCGGCCGCCCGCTGCTTCATCTCCGCGCCATATCTGGCATCGCGGCGCAGCATGAAGTCCTTCTCATGCCGGCGCATCATGAGCATCTTGACGACCAGCCCTTGCTCGTTGAACTCACCCAGCTTGGCCTCGATGGCACGGACGGAGCCGCGAAGCGCTCCTTCAAGCCCGGAATTCTCGTCGAGGCCTAGACGGCGCTTCGCGTCTGCGACGGTCGCAAAATGGGCGACGTATTTCTTGTAGCCGTCGCGGGCGACGTCGATCTGCTTTGATAGATCGGTAAGACCGGCTTCGTCGCTTTGCGTCCGCAGCTTCGCCAAATCGCGCTCGACCAGCGTTCTCAAGCTCGCGAACGCGGTCGGCATATTTCAGTTCATTGCGCAACAGGAAGTCTTTTTCCGCGCGCCGGCTTTCAAGCATCTTGACGGCGAGGGCGTCATTGAGCGAGGACATGGCATTGGTCTGGTCGGCCGCCAGCATGTACTTGCTCTGGCTATGCGTCTCGAGGAAGTAGATCCCTCCGACAAGCGCAACGCCAAGTAGTCCGATGCCGCCGATGGCGGCGATCTTGTGAGTGAGCAGGATACGCAGACGTTGCCCGGACATCGGTCCCCCCTTTGCGCCGCAAGGACGTCGGTGGATCCGCTCTGCGGATCGAAACCCGCGTCCCAATCATCGCCAAATTTTCGCTCAGATAAAAATTACAGAGCGTGACGGTAATCTGGTCTTTCAGCGTTAATTATTTGCAAAGTTTGGAATCGGTGCGGGCACCGGCGCACGATTCTGTTCTCAGACCTCCCGGCCAAAAAAGAAGCGCCCCGGCAACCGGCCGGGGCGCTTGTAAACGTATCTGGCTTGCAGCTTAACGACGGTCGCCGAGCAGCTGCAGCAGGAACAAGAAGATGTTGATGAGGTCGAGATAGAGCTTGAGGGCGCCCATCACCGCCTTGCGGCCGGCGACGGTGCCGTCGTCCATCGGGTCATACATCTCTTTGATTGTCTGCGTGTCGTAGGCGGTGAGGCCTGCGAAGATCAACACGCCGGCGCAGGAGATGATGAAGTCCATCGGGCCGGTCGCCACGCCAAAGGCCTTGAGCAGCATGTTGACCACGATGGCCAGCACCAGGCCCATCAGGCCCATCATCAGGAACGACCCGAAGCCCGAGAGATCGCGCTTGGTGGTGTAGCCCCACAGGCTCAGCGCACCGAACATCGCCGACGAGATGAAGAAGACCCGCGTGATCGAGGTGTGGGTGTAGACCACGAAGATCGACGACAGCATGACGCCAAGCAGCGCGGCGTAGACCATGAACAGGGTCGTCGCTGTGCTGACGTTGAGCCGGTCGATGCGCCAGCTCACGAAGAAGACCAGGCCGAGCGTTCCGAGGAACAGAATGATCTGCCCCGGGAAGCTGAAGATGAACCGGCCGAAGTCAGTCAGGCCGGAGATGCCGCGTCCGGAGACCACGATTGCGTCGCCGCCGGCGAGTTGGAACGCGAGCCACGCCGCAACGCCCGTGAGCGCGACGCCGATGGCCATGGTGTTGTAGACCCGCAGCATGTAAGTCCGCAGGCCCTCGTCGATGGCTATCGCGCGGTCGCTACCGACGCCGCGGGTCGCCGTGTAGTTCCGGTCGAAGTCCGACATGGAAATTCCCTCTCTGTGGCCGGCGGTAACCGGCGAATGGGCGCGTGCCTATAATCCGGGCGTACGCCAGGTAACGTTGAATCTAGTGCGGGTTTGGCTGCCGCGCCAGATCCCTAACAGCGGTTTTGTTAACGCCGTCGAAATGGCATTTCTACGTCGATTGCGGCCCTCCGCAGGGTTACCAAAGGACAATGTGACAAAATGCGTCAGCGTTGTTGTCGTGCCCAAACGGACGAATCGGCGCCAGGTTACAGCGCCCGCAGCACCGGAGCCGGTTTCTGGCCCAGAACCGTAAAGGTGCCGGCGAGTCCCAGCACCACTGTAGCCAAGATTGCGGCCACCGCCGCCGTGGCCGCCAAGCCAGGCAGCCAGATGAACGGCAGGTTCATGACCTCGACGATCACCAGTGCCGCCGCAAGCGTGCCGGCTGCCACACCAAAGAGGGCAGCGGCAAACCCGATCAGCAGGTATTCCAGGCCGTAGGCCAGTAGGAGCTGGCCGCGCGTTGCGCCCACCGCCCGTAGGACTACGGCGTCATAAACCCGGTGACGGTGGCCGGCCGCGAGCGCGCCGCCCAGCACCAGGACCGCCATGACCAGGGTGAGGGCGCTCGCTCCCCGAATGGCCAGCACCAGGTTGGTCACGATCCCGCCGAAGGCCTCGAGCGCGTCGCGCACCCGGACCGCCGTGACCGACGGGAACGCCACGGCCGCAGCCTTCAACAGGGCGATCTCCTGCTCGGTCGTGCTGCCCCCCGGATAGGTGATGGTGGCGATATGGGTCACCGGCGCTCCGCGGAAGGTATTGGGCGAGAACACCATGACGAAATTGATGCCCAGGCTCTGCCAGTCGAGGGTGCGCAGATTGGCGACGCGCGCCGTGAGATTGCGGCCGAGCACGTTGACCACGATCGGATCGCCGATCTTGAGCCCAAGGCCTTCCGCGACCTTCTGCTCGAGCGAGACCAGCGGCGGCCCCTGGTAGTCGGCGCCCCACCAGTCGCCCACCGCAAGCCGTGACCCGGCCGGGACCTGGTCGGTGTAAGTGATGCCGCGGTCGCTCTGCAGCACCCAGGCGGCGCTCGGCGGGGGTTTAAGGTCGTCGGCCGCGACGCCACTGATCGAGACGATACGCCCGCGCAGCATCGGGACCCGGTCGAGCACGGCGCGCGGGGCCTGCTCGCGAATGAACGCATCGAAGCGCTCGGCGTCGGTGGCCTGGATATCGAGAAAGAAGAACGCCGGCGCCTTCTCGGGCAGCGCCGCCAGGAACTGGCGGCGCAGGTTGCCGTCGATCTGGATCACGGTCACGAGAAGCGCAAGGCCGAGCCCGAGCGACAGCACGACGCTCACCGTGAGAGCGCCGGGGCGGTGAATGTTGGCGATCGCCAGCCGCAGCACGGTTGATCGCGAGCGTGGAGAACGACGCGCGATCAGCATGACAAGGCTTGCCACCAGCCGTAGCGTGATGAACACGCCCGCGGCTGCCGCCACGAAGATCGCAGCAATGCGGCGGTCATAGGCGAGCATGATGGCGAGCGCCGCGAGCGCGGCGGCCACCAGCACCGTGCCCAGAATGTACGACAGGCGCGGCCGTTGCCGCTCGGGCTCGACCTCATCGCGGAACAGCGCCGAGACCGACACATCGTGTGCGCGCCCGAGCGGCCACAACGCGAAGGCAAGCGCAGTCATCACCCCGTAGATGAACGCAAGCGCGAGGTTGCCCGGATAGAGCGCCGGCGCGAGCGGGAGCGGGATGATGGCGCCGAATGCCCAGCTGATCAGGAACGGCAGCGCCGCGCCGATCACGAGCCCTGGAAGCGCGCCAATGCTCGCCAGCAGCAGCGTCTGCGTGAGATAGATCCAGAATACGGCTCGGCCAGTTGCGCCGAGCGACTTGAGCGTCGCGATCACGTCGCGCTTGCGATCGAGGTGGCCCTTGATCGCGTTGGCGACGCCCACGCCGCCGACCAGCAGCGCGGTCAGTCCGACCAGCGTGAGATACTGCGTAAAACGCTCGACGTTGCGCTCCAGCCCGGGCGAGGCGTTGCTGCGGCTGCGGATCTCCCAGCCGGCCTCGGGCAGGCGCTCCTCCGCAGCCGCGGTGGTCCGGCGCACCGCCGCCTCGCTGGCGTCGTTGTCGGGAAGGCGAACGCGGTAGTGCCAGCGGACCAGGCTGCCCGGTTGCAGCAGACCAGTGGCGCGCAGCGCCTCTTGGCTGACCAGCAGACGCGGTCCAAGGCCGAGGCCGCCGGCGAGCTTGTCGGGCTCCGATTGCAACGTGGCGCGCAACTCGAAGGTGGCGTCGCCGATGGTCACCCGGGCGCCTGGCGCAAGGTCAAGCCGTGCCAACAGCGCCGGATCAGCAGCGGCACCGAACGCGTTGCCGGTACGCGCGAGCGTAGCCGGCAAAGTCAGCGCCGGCTCGAGCGCAACCTTGCCGAACAACGGATAGGCTGTATCGACCGCCTTGATCTCGACCAGCGCCGTGCGCTCGTCGCCGGTGCGCGCCATGGCGCGCATGGTGGCAGCAGTCGACACTTGGCCTTGTCGCTCAAGAAAGGCGCGTTCCGGTGCGCTGACTTCGCGGTGGCTGAGAAGGAATGACAGGTCGCCGCCCAGGATGGTGCGGCCCTCGCGCGCGAGCCCGTTTTCGAGGCTCGCGGACAGCGAGCCGACGGCTGCGATCGCCAGCACGCCGAGCGCGATGCAGGCGATGAACACATAGAAGCCGCGCAAGCCTGCGCGCAATTCCCGGAGTGCGAGTCGCAACGGCAACAGGGAGCTTGGCAGTTTGGCGGCCGGCAAGGTAACGGAGCTCATGCCGACACCGCGGCGCGCGTGGTGGATGGCTCGATGTGCCCCGAGCGCAAGCGCACGACGCGGTCGCAGCGCGCGGCGAGGCCGGTGTCATGCGTGACCAGCACCAGGGTGGTCTGGCGCTCGACGTGGCCCTTGAACATCAGCTCGATGATCTCGGCGCCGGTCGTCTCGTCGAGATTGCCGGTCGGCTCGTCGGCGATAAGGATCGCTGGATTGGGCACCAGCGCACGCGCGAGTGCGACGCGCTGCTGCTCACCACCGGACAGTTGTGCCGGATAGTGGTGACGGCGTTCGGAAAGGCCCACTGCGGCCAGCTCGCGGGCGGCGCGCTCCTGCGCATCGGAAACGCCGATGAGCTCGAGCGGCACCGCCACGTTCTCGAGCGCCGTCATCGTGGGAATGAGGTGGAAGGACTGGAATACGATGCCAACGTTGCGGCCGCGAAACCGCGCCAGCGCATCCTCATCGAGCGCACCGAGCGACTGGTCCGCCACCACGACCGAGCCGGAATCGGGTCGTTCGAGGCCGGCCATGACCATCAGCAGGGTCGATTTCCCCGAGCCTGACGGGCCAACCATGCCAACCGCCTCGCCCCGCCCTATATTGAGGTCGATGTCTTTGAGAATATGGACCCGCGCCGCCCCCCGACCAAGCGACAGATTGACGCCCGCAAGCGCGATCGCGGGGGTCGCGCGCTGCAGACCCGAGGTATCGTTCATGCGGTGGTTCCGTCGCTTGCTGGCTGGTGTGAAGCAATCACGCTCATATGGGGTGCCGCTGGGCCTGGTCCAGTCGGCCATTTTGGCCGCGGCCCTGAGCGTATTTTTGGGCTTATTTCTGGCCGGCGTCGCGCGCGCGGCCGATGCGCCGATCAAGATCGTGGCGCTGGGTGATTCACTCACCGCCGGCTACAACCTGCCGGCCAGCGCGGCCTTTCCGGTCAAGCTCGAACGGGCGCTGCGGGCAAAGGGTCACGTGGTCGAGGTCGTCAATGCCGGCGTGTCCGGCGACACCGCCACTGGCGGGCTCGCGCGCCTCGACTGGTCGGTGCCCGACGGCACGGCCGCCGTGATCGTGGAGCTTGGCGCCAACGATATGTTGCGCGGGCTCGATCCGAAGGTCACGCAGCGGGCACTTGAGGAGATCGTGCGTCGGCTGACCGAGCGCCGGATCGCGGTGCTGATAGCCGGCATGCGGGCAATCCCGAATCTCGGCATCAACTTTGCGAATGGCTTTGAGCCGATCTACCCGGAGATTGCATCGAAATACGATGCGCTGCTCTATCCGTTCTTCCTTGATGGAATTGCCGGCGACGCCAAGCTCAATCAGCGCGACGGCCTGCATCCGACAGCGGCCGGCATTGACGTGATCGTCGGCGGGATCCTGCCAAAAGCCGAGGAGCTGATTGCACGGGCGCGGCGCGGCAGTTGATTCAGTCGCCCGCATCTGACACTCTTAAACTTCGCAAAGTGCCATGCCGCGAATTTTTACCGGACTTGAGCTTCCCTCGGACGTCGCCCAGTCGCTTGCGATGCTGCGTGGCGGCCTGCCGGGAGCGCGCTGGATCGATCCCGAGAATTATCATCTCACCCTGCGCTTCATCGGCGACGTCGACGATACGTTGGCGCGCGAGGTTGCCTCTCTGCTTGGCAGGGTCAGTCGGCCGCCACTCGAATTGCGGCTCGATGGACTGTCCTCGTTCGGCGGGCGGCGTCCGCGGGCGGTGATTGCGAGCCTTGGCGCAGACTCCGGCTCTGATGGAGCTGCAGGCCGAGCACGAGCGGCTGATGCAGCGGGTTGGGCTCGAGCCCGAGGGGCGCAAGTTCACGCCGCATGTCACGCTCGCGCGGCTGCGCGATTCATCGAGCCGACAAGTGGCCGACTATCTTGCGACGCGTCCATTTCTTACGCCGCTGTCGTTTCGGGTCTCGCGCTTTGTGCTGTTTTCCTCGCGCGCTTCGGTGGGCGGCGGCCCTTACGTGGTGGAGGCCGCCTATCCGCTGGCGGCATGAGCACTTTCAGGCTGGACGCAGCAGTCGCGCCTGCACGTCGAGCAGCGCAGTGGCAAAGCCGTGCGTGTCGGCGACGATCTCGCGCGCGACCGAGAGCGGGGTTGGATGCGGCGCGGCAACCTCGCCAACCATACTGCCGAAATCAAATCGCAACTCGGCATCGAACTTGCGCGCGAGCTGCTGCATGCGCTCATTATCGGCGAGACACGCCATGTGCAGGAACGTAATGCCACGATTGCGGGCTGCGAGCAGCGTGCGCTCGAGCAGTGCGGAGCCTACGCCGTGACTCTGCCACGGCTCCTCGATGCTAAAGGCTGTTTCCGCCTCGCGCGCGACCGATGCGCCGATCGGGCGCAGCTCGGCGGCGCCGCGCATTGTTCCGTTTACAAAAAATCCGTGGATGACGATGTCGATGCTCGTGGCGAGCGTCGCGTAGTCATCCAAGAATTCATCCGATACATCGCCACCAAAGCGATTGCGCCGGCTGGTCGGATCAAGCCGCAGCAAGTGCTCACGATAGCGGCCGGCCTCGACCGACCACATCTTGCGAATGATGCCACCTTCGGGAAGCGGCTCGTTCATCATACACCTTGATGCACGCGCATAGCGTACGCGTTAATACGATATGCTACTTTTACGTCAAGGCTGAGGTATGACATTCAACTAAACAATAGTGTGGAAACGTGTTGTAAAAGCATGCCTGTCATGCTGGCGGCGAATACGCTTTGGGCTCTTATGGTTGATTATTCTAACGCACAGGCACTAGGCATGTTGCCACCACGTTGGATCTCAACGTTTCTAGATCATAAATCCTATCCATCCGATCCTCTCGATTCCTGAATGCCGATCGACATCAGAGCCCAGTACGCAGCGTTGATCGCCTCGGGCAAGATCGAGCGCGATGCCGCGCAGCAGGAGGCGCTCGAGCTGCTGGCGGGGCTTGAGACGCGGCTGCGCGAGCATCGGCTGGCGCGCAAATCGTCTTCGCTCGGCTGGCTGTTCGGTGCGCGTGAGCGGCGCGAAGAGCCGATCCGCGGGCTCTACCTGTTTGGAGACGTCGGCCGCGGCAAGACCATGCTGATGGACATGTTCTTTGCCACAAGCGCGGTCAAACGCAAACGGCGTGCGCATTTCCATGAGTTCATGAGCGACGTGCACGACCGCGTGCGCGTGTATCGCGACCGGATCAAGGTTGGCGCCACCAATGGCGAGGACCCGATCCGGCTGACGGCGGCCGCGATTGCGGATGAGACATGGCTGCTCTGCTTCGATGAATTCCATGTGACTGACATTGCCGATGCCATGATCCTCGGCCGGTTGTTCACTCGGCTGTTCGAGCTTGGGGTCGTTGTGGTGGCGACCTCCAACGTGGCGCCCGGCGAGCTCTACAAGGACGGTCTCAACCGCGCGCTGTTCCTGCCGTTCATTGCGCTGATCGAGCAGTACATGCAGGTGATGGAGCTGGCGGCGCGGACCGACTTCCGACTTGAGAAGCTCGCTGGCCAGTCAGTCTGGCATGTGCTGGATGACAAGCTCGCGACGCGGGGGAGCGAATGCGACGCGGCCCTCGATCCGGCCTGGCAGCGCCTCACCAGTGGTCATAACGGCGCGGCGGTCGCGCTGGCGGTGAAGGGACGCACGCTGCGCGTGCCCCGCGCCGCCATGGGGATTGCGCGCTTTTCGTTCCACGAGCTGTGTGAGGAGCCGCTCGCGGCGCCCGACTATCTCACCATCGCGCACGCGTTTCATACGCTCGTCATCGATTGCATTCCGGTGATGGACTATGACGCGCGCAATGCTGCCAAGCGTTTCATCATTCTGATCGATGCGCTCTACGACAATAACGTCAAGCTGGTCGCGTCCGCGGCGACCGAGCCTGATGCGCTCTATCGCGCCACCGACGGCTATGAGGCGCAGGAGTTCAAGCGCACCGCCTCGCGGCTGATCGAGATGCGATCGGAGGCCTATCTGGCGCTGCCGCACGGTCGTCGCGATTCGCAGGCGGGTGCGTCGGCGGAAGGGATCGTGGAGACTTAAGAGCTGCCAAGGGATGGGCCGGATTGGCTGCCGCTTCCTTAAAGGTACCCCTCAATTGCAAGCTAAGGCGCAAACCCAAAATTCATATCCTGCTGCCAGGGTGTGGGGCTGCTCGATGGCCGCCGTTGTCGGCCGCCGTTGTGCTGAAGGATAAGCGAGACGAGCAGGGCATGAATAAGGGGCAGCCGATGCAGATGTTGCGCAGCTTTTTGAAGTGTGAGCGCGGCGCCACCGCCATCGAATACGCCATCATTGCGGGCGGCATTGCACTTGCGATCGTGGCTGGAGTGAAATCCATCGGTACGCCGCTGAGCGACACCTTTACGTCGGTGGCCGGCGGGGTGAAATAGCGGCGACTTCCGCCTCCGGCTCTTTACTGCGGCTGAATATTGGCGGCCTTGATGACGGGCGGCCACTTCTGCGCCTGCGCGGCCAGGAATGCCGCGAACTCCTGCGGTGACATGATCATCGGGTCGAAGCCAAGCCGGTCGAGGTTTGCCTTCACCTCCGTTGATTTGAGCGTTTCGTTGACCTCCGCGTTGAGCCTGTTGATCACGGCCGAAGGCGTGGCGGCCGGTGCCACGAACGCCTGCCAGACGTCGGGGTGGAAGCCGACCTGCGGATAGCCGCTCTCGGTCATGGTCGGAACATCGGGCAGGTTGGGGTCGCGCGCGGCGCCGGTGACGGCGAGCGGACGGATCTGGCCTTCGCGGATCATCGCCAGCACGTTCGAGACCGGCGCGAAATTGACGTGAATGCGCCCACCCAGGAGGTCGATGCGGACCTGCTCGCCGCCGCGGTAGGGCACACTGACGAGATCGAGGCCGGCGACGACCTTGAGATACTCACCCAGAATCTGCGGCGAGGTGCCGAGACCGAAACCGAGCGTGAGCTTGCCCGGATTGGCTTTGGCATGTGCCACAAGCTCCGCCAGCGTGCGGGCCGGCACCGAGGGCGTCACCACCAGGACATGCGACCACCCGGCGAGCGTGGCGACCGGCGCGAACGCCTTCATCGGATCAAAGCCGAGGTCCGGATAGAACAGGCCGAGATAGGCGAGCGTCTGCCCTGACATCAGGAGGGTGTAGCCATCTGCAGGCGCCGCCACGACCGCCTTGGTGGCGGTCGAGGTGCCGCCGCCCGGCCGATTGTCTACGACTACGCTCTGGCCGAGGCGGGCCCCAAGCTGCTGGCTGACGACGCGCCCCAATACGTCGACCGGCGAGCCCGGTACGAACGGTATCACGAGCTTGATCGGTTTGTCGGGATAGGTCTGCGCGTGCGCGTCCGCCGGCCCGAGGCAGGCCAGCAATACCGTAACAAATAATCCAGGCCTGCGCATGGCGGCTCCTCTCGGCCGTCTGTGGTTGGCAGCGAAAGTTCTGTGGCGCAATCTAGTGGAGCGGATTTGACATTCGCTACCCACCCAGCTGCGGGCTCGCGAAGCGAATGTCAAATCCAAAGCTCCACTAGAAACCTATACTTGCTAGTGGTCCTTTAATTCTAACATTCGCAAGAGAGCCCGCCGAGAAGGGATGCGAATGTTAGAATCGGACCACTAGCGCATCGACCATTTCGCTCCAAGTTAGGGGCAGGGGTTGCGATATCGTACGGCGGGAGCAGGATATGGCTGATTTCATTTCCGATCCTCGACACAACAGTACGGTGGAGACGGCGCCGGAGGTGAGCGAGCACGCCGCAGCGAAGCGGCGCGCGCGCCCGACCCGCCAGATATGCTCGGTCTGCGGCCGCGAGGTGGCGACGCGCGATATCGTGCGGCTCGATGTCGTGCGCCCGGCCATGATCGAGCGTATCCGGCAGGAGAAGCCTGACCTGCCGGCCGATGGGTTCATCTGCCGCGCTGACCTCGACCGGTTTCGCTCGAGCTACGTGTCGCAGCTCCTGACCCGGGAGCGTGGCGAGCTCACGCGGCTCGAGCACGAGGTGGTCAAGAGTCTGGCGGACCATGAGACCTTGGCCGAGAATATCGAAGCCGAATACGTGGGGCAGCGCACGCTCGGGGAGCGAATGTCGGACCGGCTGGCAAGCTTTGGCGGCAGCTGGACCTTCATCTCTCTGTTCGGTGTCGTGCTGCTGGTCTGGATGGGGTTCAACATCGCGGTCGCCGGGAGGTCGCAATTCGATCCTTATCCTTTCATTCTGCTCAATCTGGTGCTGTCATGCTTGGCGGCCATCCAGGCTCCGATCATCATGATGAGCCAGAAGCGTCAGGAATCGAAGGATCGGCTGCGGTCGGAGAACGACTATCGCGTGAACCTGAAGGCCGAGCTCGAGATCCGTCATCTGCACGAGAAGATGGACCACATCCTGACGCGCCAATGGGAACGGCTGACGGAAATCCAGCAAATCCAGCTCGAAATCATGCAGGAGGCGAAGTCCCGCTAAACTGGTGGCCGCGCGCTCTCCGAGCGTCTTGAATGGCGGCCCCGAAAGGGTCTATGAGCAGCGTTGCGGCCCATCGTCCCACCCGGCGGCTCGAATCTGAAGGTTCTTCGCACATGGCGCGTCCCAAAATTGCATTGATCGGTGCCGGCCAGATTGGCGGCACGCTGGCTCATCTGGTCGGTCTCAAGGAGCTCGGCGATGTCGTGCTGTTCGACATCGCGGAGGGCGTTCCACAGGGCAAGGCGCTCGACCTCGTCCAGTCTTCGCCGGTCGACGGCTTCGACTTCCGGCTGGTCGGTACCAACTCGTATGAGGCGATCGAGGGTGCCAGTGTGTGCATCGTCACCGCTGGCGTGCCGCGCAAGCCGGGCATGAGCCGCGACGATCTCCTCGGCATCAATCTCAAGGTGATGGAGCAGGTCGGCTCCGGCATCAAGAAATATGCCCCCAATGCGTTCGTGATCTGCATCACCAATCCGCTCGACGCCATGGTGTGGGCGCTGCAGAAGTCCTGCGGGCTGCCAAAGCCGATGGTCGTCGGCATGGCCGGCGTCCTCGACTCGTCCCGCTTTCGCTACTTCCTGGCCGACGAGTTCAACGTCTCGGTCGAGGACGTCACCGCCTTTGTGCTGGGCGGCCACGGCGACACCATGGTGCCGCTGATACGCTATTCGACCGTTGCCGGCATCCCGCTGCCCGACCTGGTCAAGATGAAGTGGACCACGCAGGCGCGCATTGATGCCATCGTGCAGCGGACCCGCGATGGCGGCGCCGAGATCGTCAACCTGCTGAAGACCGGCTCGGCCTTCTACGCGCCGGCGGCCTCCGCGATCGCGATGGCGGAGAGCTATCTCAAGGACAAGAAGCGCGTGCTGCCATGCGCCGCCTATCTCAACGGCGAATACGGCGTGAAGGACCTGTATGTTGGTGTGCCGTCGGTGATTGGCGCGAAGGGCATCGAGCGCGTCGTCGAGATCCAGCTCAATGGCACTGAGCGTGCCATGTTCGACAAGTCGGTGCAGGCGGTGGCGACGCTGGTCGACGCCTGCAAGACGATCGCGCCCAACCTCGGCAACAAGTAGCAGCAACGAGTCGGCACGGCATCGAAACCGCGGAGCGGCGATGAACATCCACGAATACCAGGCCAAGGCAGTGCTGCGGGAGTTCGGGGTGCCGACGCCGCGCGGCTTTCCGGCTTTCTCGGTCGAAGAAGCCGCGAAGGCGGCGGCCGATCTCGCAACGCCCGTCGTGGTGGTCAAGGCGCAGATCCACGCCGGCGGCCGCGGCAAGGCCGGCGGCGTCAAGGTGGTCAAGTCGATCGATGACGTGAAGAAGGAGGCGAACTCGAATCCTGGGCTCGACGCTGGTCACGCACCAGACCGGCCCGCAGGGCAAGCAGGTCAATCGCCTCTACATCGAGGAAGGCTCCGCGATCGACAAGGAATTCTATCTCTCCATGCTGGTCGATCGCGCGAAGTCGCGGGTTGCGATCGTGGTGTCGACCGAAGGCGGCATGGACATCGAGAAGGTCGCGCACGATACACCCGACAAGATTGTCACCATCACGGTCGATCCGGCGACCAACATCTGCCCGCACCACGTGTTGCGCGTCTCCAAGGCGCTTGGGCTCAGCGGCGATTTGCAGAAGCAGATGAGCAAGCTGCTCACCGGGCTCTATAAGGCCTTCACCGAGAAGGATATGAGCTTGCTCGAGGTCAACCCGCTCGTCGTCACCAAGGACAGCAAGCTCATCTGCCTCGACGCCAAGATCGGCTTCGACGACAACGCGCTGTTCCGGCATCCCGAGATCGCGGCGCTGCGCGACGAGACCGAGGAGGACGCGAAGGAGATCGAGGCCTCCAAATACGACCTCAACTACGTGGCGCTCGACGGGACCATCGGCTGCATGGTCAACGGCGCCGGGCTTGCGATGGCCACCATGGACATCATCAAGCTCTATGGCGAATCGCCCGCGAACTTCCTCGATGTCGGCGGCAGCGCCAGCAAGGAGAAAGTGGCGGCCGCGTTCAAGATCATCACGTCCGATCCCAAGGTGAAGGGGATTCTCATCAACATCTTCGGCGGCATCATGAAGTGCGACGTGATTGCGGCGGGCGTGGTCGACGCGGTGCGCGAGGTGGGCCTGCGGGTGCCGCTCGTGGTGCGGCTCGAAGGCACCAATGTGAACGAGGGCAAGGACATCCTCGCCAAGTCCAACCTCAACGTGACCGCCGCCGACGATCTCGACGACGCCGCGCAGAAGATCGTGAAGGCGGTGAAGGGGTGATCTACGCACTGCTCATGTATGCAAGCATCGCGTTTGGCCTAACGGTCTTGCTTATCGCTTTGCTGTGGTGCGTGGAGATCGTCTTAGGGCGGCAAATCGGCGTCTTTCTCGGCTGGGCGACTGTTGTCTTGGTTGTTTCGTTCGTTGCCTACGCCATCTACGCCGAGCTGAAGCTCTGCAATTTTGTTGAAGAACCGCCGTTCCCACAATGTGAGTGGTCTGCGCCAATGCTCCTGCTCCTGGTCCTTTCGGCGCTGAAGATCATCCCCTTTCTGGTGATCTCGACGATGCTGCTAAAGCAGTGGTCGAGACTCTCGAAGGAAGTCAGCCTGAGGGCACCATGTCCATCCTCATCGACAAGAACACCCGCGTCATCTGCCAGGGCTTCACCGGCAAGAACGGCACGTTCCACTCCGAGCAGGCGATCGCTTACGGCACCAAGATGGTGGGCGGCACCTCGCCCGGCAAAGGCGGCTCGACCCATCTGGGATTGCCGGTGTTCGACACCGTCGCGGAGGCGAAGGCGAAGACCAATTGCGACGCCAGCGTGATCTATGTGCCGCCGGCGGGCGCCGCCGACGCCATCTCCGAGGCGATCGAGGCCGAGGTCCCGCTCATCATCTGCATCACCGAGGGCATCCCGGTCGCCGACATGGTGAAGGTGAAGCGCTCGCTGTGCGGATCGAGGTCGCGCCTGATCGGGCCCAACTGTCCGGGCGTGATGACGGCGGGCGAGTGCAAGATCGGCATCATGCCGGCCTCGATCTTCAAGCCCGGCAAAGTGGGGATCGTGTCGCGCTCGGGCACGCTCACCTACGAGGCGGTGTTCCAGACCACGCGCGAGGGGCTTGGCCAGACCACCGCGGTCGGCATCGGCGGCGATCCGGTGAAGGGCACCGAGTTCATCGAGGTGCTGGAGATGCTGCTCGCCGACAAGACGACCGAGTCGATCATCATGATCGGCGAGATCGGCGGCAGCGCCGAGGAGGATGCCGCGCAGTTTCTCAAGGACGAAGCCAAGCGCGGCCGCAAGAAGCCGATGGTCGGCTTCATCGCGGGGCGCACCGCTCCGCCCGGCCGCCGCATGGGTCACGCGGGCGCGATCATCGCGGGCGGCAAGGGCGATGCCGAATCGAAGATCGCCGCCATGGAATCAGCTGGCATCAAGGTCTCGCCGTCACCTGCCAGGCTCGGCAAGACGCTGGTCGAGGTGTTGAAGGGGTAGTAGACCCTCCCTCTATTGCTTAGCGACTGACTCAACAAACAATTCGGCCGGCATGTGGCGCTTGCGCCACAGCGGACTGCGCCGTCCTCTTTACCTCCAGCAATGTTCGATTTGTGCCCGTATTCACGGGCTCAATAGAAAGTTTGCAACGCTTCACTGTCTACTTGTCTGTTGTACGTAGGCTGCGTGCGAAAAGCTCATCTCATTCAATTGGGCGACGCAGCGCGAGCACGGTCTCTGTAGCTGAGATGGCAGCAGCTCCTAGGCGGGGGGCTCTGTCGTTGCTTTCGGTGACGGCTGGAATGAACTCGCAGCACAGAGACATGCACATGCGCAAATTGCTTTTGACGACCGCGGCCCTTGTGGCGCTGACGGCAGGCGAAGGCTTCGGAGCGGATCTTACGCGGCCGGTGATGAAGGCGCCAATCGGGATGGCGCCAAGCTGGGCAGGCTTCTACGTCGGCGGACAGGTGGGCGGAGCGTCGGTGTCGACGTCGTTCAAGGATTTTGACGACTTCTTCGACAATCAGGGCCTGAACGGAGACCGCAAGCTTACCTGGACGGCAGGCGTGTATGGCGGCATCAACTTCCAGCACGACACGTTCGTCTATGGTATCGAGGCTGCTTGGTCGTGGCTTGATGGCACGGTGACGAGCTTCCCGAACAGTTCAGGCAGCGACGATTTCCTGCGCAGCAAGCTCCGGGACTACGGTAGCGTAAAAGCGCGTGCCGGCTTGGCATTCGGCAGCACCCTCGTCTATGTCGCCGCCGGTCCAGCCTGGGGCGGTTCCCAGTTCTCGATTGGGTCGCCAAGCGAAGGCGAGTCCGGCTCCGGAAGCTCGCATCGTCTGGGCCTGGCCGCTGCCACGGGCGTCGAGCATATGGTTAGCCCGAATTGGGTGCTGCGCGGCCAAGTCGAGTACGCCCAATTCCAGACGCAGCGGATTACGAGCTACTTTGAGAACCGGTACGGGCAGGAGACTTCGGTCCTCACCGGCACGCTGGGCCTGTCCTACAAGTTTGGCGGTCAATAGCGCCTCTCGCAGGCGCCTCCACACTCATGCTGCAAGAGCCCCGGTTCGCCGGGGCTCTTTGTATATTCCGGACACATTGAGTGCCTGGACAAGCAACCCAAAAAGTGATTCTGGTTTCATTGTTTCTACCTTGTTCTGGCGGTCATGCGGCACAAATAATGCTAGGTAGTGCGCTGCCGGGATTCGTCTCCGCGCGCCGGCTCAGTCGACAAAAATCGTAACCCATTCAGGAAATTGACATGTCCCGCCAGGACGCCAATGCGGCTTTCGCCCTGACCTCGTTTCTCTATGGCGGCAATGCTGCCTATGTGGAGGACCTGCATGCGCGCTATCTGGCCGATCCCGCATCGGTCGATGCGCAGTGGCAGGCTTTCTTCCGCAGCCTCAAGGATGAGGGTGCCGACATCGCCAAGGTGGCCCACGGCCCATCCTGGCGCCGGGACGACTGGCCGCCGACGGCGCGCAATGACCTCACCGCCGCGCTCGACGGCGACTGGCGCGAGGTCGAGATCGTGGTCGGCGACAAGGTCAGGGCGAAGGCGCAGGTCCGCGGGGTCGAGCTGTCTGCTGCCCAGGTGCAGCAGGCGACACGCGATTCGATCCATGCCCTGATGCTGATCCGCGCCTATCGGGCGCGCGGGCATTTCCACGCCAACCTCGACCCGTTGGGGCTTGAGGCGCCCAAAAGCGAGGAGGAGCTCGATCCGCGTTCCTATGGCTTCGGCGATGCCGACATGGACCGCCCCATCTTCCTCGACCGCGTGCTGGGGCTTGAGTTCGCGACGCTGCGGCAGATCCTCGCCATCCTGCGCCGCACCTACTGCCAGACGCTCGGCGTCGAATTCATGCACATCTCCGATCCGGCGCAGAAGGGCTGGATGCAGGAGCGCATCGAGGGGCTCGACAAGGAGATCACCTTCACGCGTGAAGGGAAGCGCGCGATCCTCAACAAGCTGGTCGAGGCCGAAGGCTTCGAGCGGTTCTGCGATCTCAAGTTCACCGGCACCAAGCGGTTCGGGCTCGATGGGGCCGAATCGATGATCCCGGCGCTCGAGCAGATCGTCAAGCGCGGCGGCGCTCTCGGCGTCAAAGAGATCGTGCTCGGCATGGCGCATCGCGGCCGGCTGAACGTGCTGGCGCAGCTGATGCACAAGCCGCACCGGATCATCTTCCATGAGTTCAAGGGCGGCTCGGCCACCAGCGAGCAGGTCGAAGGCTCGGGCGACGTGAAGTATCACCTCGGCGCTTCGTCGGATCGCGAGTTCGACGGCAACTCGGTGCATCTCTCGCTCACCGCCAACCCGTCGCATCTCGAGATCGTCAACCCGGTGGTGCTCGGCAAGGTGCGGGCCAAACAGGATCAGCACGGCGCGACGCCTGAGCATCGCGAGATGGTGATGCCGCTGCTGATCTCCGGCGATGCGGCTTTCGCCGGCCAGGGCGTCATCGCGGAGTGCTTCGGCCTCTCGGGACTGCGCGGCCATCGCACCGGCGGCTCGGTGCACTTCATCGTCAACAACCAGATCGGCTTCACCACCTATCCGCGCTATTCGCGCTCGTCGCCCTATCCCTCCGACGTCGCCAAGATGATCGAGGCACCAATCTTCCACGTCAACGGCGACGACCCGGAGGCGGTGGTGTACGCCGCCAAGGTGGCGACCGAGTTCCGGCAGAAGTTCCAGAAGCCGGTCGTCATCGACATGTTCTGCTATCGCCGCTATGGCCACAACGAAGGCGACGAGCCGTCGTTCACGCAGCCCTTGATGTACAAGGCGATTCGCTCGCATCCGTCGACACTCGAGATCTACGGCAAGAAGCTCGTCGGCGAAGGCGTGCTCGGAGAGGGCGAGCTCGAGAAGATGCGCGCCGACTGGCGTGCCAAGCTCGACGTCGAGCTCGAAGCGAGCCAGAGCTACAAGGCCAACAGCGCCGACTGGCTCGACGGGCGCTGGGCCGACATCAAGTTTTCGAGCGATGCCGAGGACCCGCGGCGCGGCAACACCGGCGTTGCGATTGCGACGCTCAAGGACATCGGCCTGAAGATCACGGCGGTGCCGAAGGGCTTCAACGTTCACCGCACGATCCAGCGCTTTCTTGACAATCGCCGCAAGGCGATCGAGTCCGGCGAGGGCATCGACTGGGCGACCGCCGAGGCGCTTTCCTTCTGCTCGCTCCTGCTCGATGGCCATCCGGTGCGGCTCTCGGGCCAGGACAGCGAGCGCGGCACCTTCTCCCAGCGCCACTCGGTGCTGATCGATCAGGAGACCGAGAACCGCCACATCAGCTACAATTCCATCCGCGACGGACAGGCGCGCTTCGAGGTGATCAACTCGATGCTGTCGGAAGAGGCGGTGCTCGGGTTCGAGTACGGTTATTCGCTGTCGGAGCCGAACGCGCTCACGCTGTGGGAAGCGCAGTTTGGCGATTTCGCCAACGGCGCCCAGGTCATCTTCGACCAGTTCATCTCCTCGGGTGAGCGCAAATGGCTGCGCATGTCGGGCCTCGTGTGCCTGCTGCCGCATGGCTACGAAGGGCAGGGCCCGGAGCATTCCTCGGCCCGGCTCGAGCGCTATCTGCAGATGTGCGCCGAGGACAACATGCAGGTGGCGAACTGCACGACGCCGGCGAACTACTTCCATATCCTGCGCCGGCAATTGAAGCGCGACATCCGCAAGCCCCTGATCCTGATGACGCCGAAATCGCTGCTGCGCCATCGGCGCGCGGTCTCGCGGCTCGAGGAGCTTGGTTCCGATACATTCTTCCATCGCCTCTTGTGGGACGATGCGCAGCTGCAGCTGGAGGAGAAGATCAAGCTCGTGCCCGACAACAAGATCAGGCGGGTCGTGCTCTGCTCCGGCAAGGTCTACTACGATCTCTACGAGGAGCGCGAGAAGCGCGGCATCGACGACATCTATCTGTTGCGCGTCGAGCAGATCTATCCGGTGCCGCTGCGCGCGCTGGTGCATGAGCTAGGTCGCTTCAAGCAGGCGCAGTTCACCTGGTGTCAGGAAGAGCCGCGCAACATGGGCGCGTTCCAGTTCCTGGAGCCCTACCTCGAGTGGGTGCTGGAGCAGATCGCCGCTCAGAATAGAAAGCTGAGCTACGCCGGGCGGCCGGCGTCAGCCGCGACCGCGGTCGGCCAGATGTCGAAGCACCTCGCGCAGCTCAAAGCGTTCCTTGACGAAGCGCTGGCGTGAGCGGCCACATCGTGACAGCGGACCTAGGGAAGAACGAACATGACTGACATCCGTGTCCCCACACTCGGCGAGTCGGTGACCGAGGCGACGATCGGGAAGTGGTTCAAGAAGCCCGGCGAGCGGGTTGCGGTCGATGAGCCGCTGGTCGAGCTCGAGACCGACAAGGTCACGATCGAGGTGCCGGCGCCCGCTTCCGGCATCCTGTCCGAGATCGCAGTCGACAATGGCGAGACCGTCGCGGTTGGGGCGCTGCTCGGCCAGATCGCAGAGGGTGGCGCGGCCGCCAAGGCTGTGCCGGTGCCGACCGGGCGGCCGGATCAGAAAACGGCGACGACGGCACCGATCAATGCCGGACCTGAGGAGCCGAAGCTGCGCAAGCCTGAGGCGGCTCCTGCCAAGCCCGACGCGCCGGTCGCACCATCGGTGCGCAAGCTTGCCGCCGAGAGCGGCGTGGATGCGACAACGGTCGCGGGCACCGGCCGCGACGGCCGGGTCACCAAGGGCGACATGCTGGCTGCGATCGAGCGCGCGGCCGCAGCGCCGATGCCGGTTGTGCAGCCGACGGCAGCCGTGCAGTTGCGCGCCCCGTCAAGCGTCGATGACGCGGCCCGCGAGGAGCGGGTGAAGATGACGCGCCTGCGCGCCACCATTGCGCGGCGGCTCAAGGATGCGCAGAACACCGCCGCCATGCTTACGACCTTCAACGAGGTCGACATGACGCATGTGATGGCGCTGCGCAGCCAGTATCGCGATGTGTTCGAGAAGAAGCACGGCGTGCGGCTCGGCTTCATGAGCTTCTTCGTGCGCGCCTGCGTGCAGGCGCTCAAGGAGATTCCGGCCGTGAATGCCGAGATCGACGGCGCTGACTTGATCTACAAGAACTACTATCACATCGGTGTCGCGGTCGGCACCGAGAGGGGCCTCGTGGTCCCGGTCGTGCGCGAGGCTGACACGCTGTCGCTTGCCGAGATCGAGAAGACGATCGGCGATTTCGGCCGCCGCGCGCGTGATGGCGCGCTCAAGATCGAGGAGTTGCAGGGCGGCACCTTCACGATCACCAACGGCGGCATCTACGGCTCGCTGATGTCGACGCCGATTCTCAATGCTCCGCAGTCGGGCATTCTGGGCATGCACAAGATCCAGGAGCGGCCGGTGGTGATCGGCGGCAAGATCGAGATCCGCCCGATGATGTATCTCGCGCTGTCCTACGATCACCGCATCGTCGATGGCCGCGAGGCGGTGACGTTCCTGGTCCGGGTGAAGGAGTGCCTGGAAGACCCTGCGCGGCTGGTGTTGGATCTTTGATGTCGTCTTATCAGTTCAGCAAAACTCACTGCTCTTCGACGGCCCTGATCGTGTCCTCAACCGCATCCTGCAAACTGTGCAGGCGCACGCGCACGTTCGACTCGGATTGCCGGTAGCACTGCTGCTCGTAGTCGAGCTTCTGGCGAAGCTCCTCGACCGTCATCGGGCTGCTGGTCGTGCCCCGGAAGCTGCAGTCGGGCTCCGGCTGGCGCTGCAGCAACGTGCGGTCGGGCAGCGGGATCCGCGCCCGCGCGGTGAGCATGCGCGTCGCTGGCTTGGGCCTGACGAATTTGGCTTGCGCTTTGGCTTGTAGCTTGGCTTGGGACTGCGTGGCGGGACGGGTTGCACAGCCCCCCAGCACAATGGCACTTAGGGCTACCGCCGCAATTCCCACACACGCGCGCGTCCATTCGGACGCCAGAATCCTGACGACTTCACTCGACATATGACGCCACTCGGCACGCTTGACTTGTGACTTGCCCCCTTTGCCAAATCACACGCTACAGCGGCCAGGGCGATGAACTACCCTGATACTAAGTCGGTAAGATGCGGCCGGCTGTAGTAATTGAGCAACAAAGGGGTGCAAACGTTGCCGACGGTATCCAGCTGTGGAAAAATCCATTCGGCGCGTGTGGTGATTGAAGAAATTTCGCCAGAAATATCCTCGATTTAAGCAGGCGTCGGGGCTTCGCCGTAAGGCGAGGTGTTATCCACTGCAGCAAGCGACGCGAGAGCGGCGCAGTCCAGGCAAACAATTATGGCAAATACCACCTACGATCTCATCGTCATTGGCTCGGGTCCCGGCGGCTATGTGTGTGCGATCCGCGCGGCCCAGGTCGGGCTCAAGACCGCGCTGGTCGAGAAGGACAAGACCTTCGGCGGAACGTGCTTGAACGTCGGCTGCATCCCTTCGAAGGCGCTGCTGCATGCCTCCGAGCTCTACGAGCAGGCGGGTCACACGTTCGCCAAGATGGGCATCGCGGTTGGCGCGCCGAAGCTCGACCTCCCTGCCATGATGACGTTCAAGGACGAAGGGGTTGATGGCAACGTCAAGGGCGTCGCCTTCCTGCTCAAGAAGAACAAGGTCGACACGTTCCAGGGCGTTGGCCGCATCGCGGCATCCGGCAAGGTCGAGGTCAAGGGCGCCGACGGCAAGGCGCAGATGCTCGACACCAAGTCGATCGTGATCGCCACCGGCTCGGATGTGGCGCGGCTTCCTGGCATCACCATCGACGAGAAGCGCGTGGTGTCGTCGACCGGCGCGCTGGTGCTCGACAAGGTGCCGGCCAAGCTCCTGGTCATCGGCGCGGGCGTGATCGGGCTCGAGCTCGGCTCGGTGTGGCGTCGGCTTGGCGCTGAGGTGCTGGTGGTCGAGTTTCTCGATCGCATCCTGCCCGGCATGGACAACGAGGTGTGCCGGCAGTTCCAGCGCCTGCTCGAGAAGCAGGGCATCGCGTTCAAGCTGTCGTCCAAGGTTGCGGCGGTCGACGCGTCGGGCAACAGGCTCAAGGCGAAGGTCGAGCCTGCGTCTGGCGGCGCAGCCGAAATGATCGAAGCGGACGTCGTGCTGGTGGCGGTCGGGCGCGTGCCCTACAGCGCCGGGCTCGGCCTCGATGAGGCTGGCGTGAAGAAGGACACCCGCGGGCGCGTGGTGGTCGACGGGCATTTCGCCACCAACGTGCCCGGCATCTATGCGATCGGTGACGTGATCGCGGGCCCAATGCTGGCGCACAAGGCCGAGGATGAAGGCGTCGCGGTTGCGGAGATCATCGCCGGGCAGGCCGGCCACGTGAATTACGACGTGATCCCGAACGTGGTCTACACCTATCCGGAGATCGCTTCAGTCGGAAAGTCCGAGGAGGAGCTCAAGGCTGGCGGCATTGCCTACAATGCCGGGAAGTTTCCGTTCACAGCCAACGGCCGCGCCAAGGTCAACCACCAGACTGAGGGCTTTGTGAAGATCCTGGCTGATGCCAAGACGGATCGTGTCCTTGGCGTCCACATCCTGGGACCTGATGCCGGCAACATGATCGCGGAGGCGGCGGTCGCGATGGAATTCGGCGCGGCTGCGGATGACATTGCACGCACCTGCCACGCTCACCCGACCTTGACCGAGGCGGTGAAGGAAGCCGCGCTCGCGGTGGGCAAGCGATCGATCCATATGTGATTTTCTGTGACTGCCGTCACAGACGGCGATCGGGCTTTCGTTCAGAACATCCTGCAAAGAGGGCGGCCGGCCTGAACTCAGTCGTGCTTGAGCGCGACAAATGGCCGGGCGCCATCCGGACAGGAGGGCGAAGTCATGCTTGCGCAACCACAGTCACGCTGGACGGCGTTCATCGAGCGCTGGGACGGGCGTTTGGAACGTTTCCGGCAGTCAATCGACCCCTATTCGGACGGTCCAGAGCGCCGGATCAAGCCATGGGCGGTTGCCGCCCTTTCGGTCGGGCTGGTCGTGCTCGCGGGCCTGATCGGCTTTGGCGGCTGGTGGATCTATGACCATCACAAATGGGCGCTGCTCTGGCCGCTGCTCAAAGTCGGGAAGCTGTTCGCGGTTGGTGTCGCGATCGTGGTCGCCATCTTTTTCGGCGGAAATCTCACGAAAAAGCCGCAGATTGAACAGGCCCCGAACGGTGACGCTGCCGGCTCAAAAGGGTAGGATCGGGCAACCTCGATCATTGCCCGTCGGCTAGGCGGCGGCTCGCGTCGGGGCGGCCAACACTGATGCGCCGACTGCTCCACCCGTTCCTGATCCTGCTCGCGCTCGTCTTTCTGTTCGAGGCGTGGCTGTGGCGCCATCTGGCGCCGATCGTCGGCTGGCTGGTCGCCCTCATCCCGTGGGCGACGTTCAAGACCCGGGTTGCGGCGACGATCGAGCGGCTGCCACCCTATCCGACGCTGCTGGTGTTTCTCATCCCCGTGCTTCTCCTGCTGCCGCTCAAGGTCGTCGGCTTCTGGATGCTGGCGCATCGATTCTGGCTGGGCGCGGTCGTCGTGCTATCGCTGGCCAAGGTGGTGAGCCTCGGCGTCACCGCGTTCATCTTCGATCTGACGCGGCCGAAGCTATTGGAGCTTTCCTGGTTCCGCTGGTTCTACGAGCACATGATCGTGTGGCTCGCCAAGGCGCATGAGCTCGCCGATCCGATCAAGGAGCGCCTCAAGCGCACCATGCGGGCGTTCGCGCCAAACCGTGCAGGCCGCACCTTCGCGCTCCTGACCCGCATCCGCCGCCGCATGCAGGCGGCACGCGGCGATGCAGGGTGAGCCAAACGGAAGCTTCAGTGCGTGCCGCCGGACGAGAACAGGTGCTGCACCCAGTGCAGCACGTCATGCGGCACGTTCGGTGCGAACAATCCCAGAGACGAAAAGATCAATCCGATCACTCCAACTCCGGCTGCCGCATAGGCGAGCGTCAGGATGCCGGTGATCACCGCCGCTGACGCAAGCACGATGCCGATCTGAAAGGCGGCGGACGCGAATTCGTAATTGTGGTACTTCGCCAGCGCGACATCGCGCTCGCGCTCATACTGCTCCGCCTGCGCGCGCAATTCCTTGCGGCCGTCTTTCTCCTTCGGATCGGATTCATAACGCGTAACGGTCGCGCGCCAGGTCTCGATCTGTTTGGTCATTGCGGCTTTGCCGGCTTCATCGGGCACGCTGGCGACCTGCAGCGCCATCGCTTCGGCCGCGGTGCGCAGCGAGGTCTGGCGAATGGTCTTGGCCTGGAAGAAATTCCAGGTATCCGACGCCTTGATATTGAGCTCGATGCCGACCGTCTGTGCGCTCTTGCCGAGCGTTTCCGAGAACGCCAGGAACAGCGCAATCACCGAGATCAGCAGAGCAATCTTCTTGTTTTGGTTTTCCGCCGGCTTTGGCCCATGGCCGCCGCCGCCGTCTCCATGCTTCTCGTGCTCGATGTGGTGTTCGACCTCATGCTGGACCGCGTGAACGCCGTGGCTCATGACCGTTCTCCCTGATCGCTAGAGCATGATCCCGAAAATGCCTGCCCCGGACTTGATCCGGGGTGGAAGCCGGTTTTCGGAAAAGATCATGCTCAACAAAGTGTCCCGATTCCGGAACTCGCAGTGCTCTTCGGCACCCTTGTTGCGAGCTTCTGAACCGCCACACTGGCGGTCACGATGTATTGATCAGGGCTAGCTGCGCAAGAGGGGGTGGAACAGCTTCTGCTGCCGTCACAATCTCGTCACGCCCTCGCAAATCTGGTTATGCGCGTGGATGGGTGTTGCGGTAGACCTCGAGCAGGCGCTCGGCGTCGACGGCCGTATAGATCTGTGTGGTCGAAAGCGATGCGTGGCCAAGCAGCTCCTGGATCGCGCGCAGATCACCGCCGCGGGCGAGGAGATGCGTGGCGAAGGAATGGCGCAGCGCGTGCGGGGTGGCGGTGTCGGGCAGGCCGAGCGCGCCGCGCAGACTCGCCATGGCAAGCTGCACGATACGCGGCGAGAGCGGGCGGCCTTTGGCACCGACGAACACCGGGCCGTTGACGGGAAGCTCGTAGGGACAGGCTTTCACGTAATCGGCGATCAGCTCAAGCACGCGCCGCAGCACCGGCACCATGCGGCGCTTGTTGCCTTTGCCAGTGACGGTGATCACGTCGCCCTTGCCGGGCTCCGGCACGTCGCCGCGCGAGAGTCCGAGCGCCTCCGAGATGCGCAGGCCTGAGCCGTAAAGCAGCGCCAGCACAGCCGCATCGCGCATCAGCACCCAGGTCTCGCGCTCCTCGCCGGCGCGCAGGTCCGCGTCGGTGACTTGCTTGGCGGCAGCGACGGCGAGTGGCTTTGGCAGCGTCTTGGCGACCTTGGGCGCCCGAACGGCACCGAGCGCGGCGACGCGACCTTTGCCATTGCGCTCAAGGTAGCGCGCAAACGAGCGCGTACCTGCCAGTGCGCGCATCAGCGAGCGCCCGGTGATGCCATCGCCGCGGCGCGCCGCCATGAAGGCACGCACATCCTGTGGCGTAAGCTTTCTCAGCGCGGAGAGGCTCATCCGGCCGCCGTGGTACTCGGCCAGGAAGGCGAGGAACTGCCGCACATCCCGCCCATAGGCTTCGACAGTCCTGGGCGACATGCGGCGCTCGGCGCCGAGATAGGCAAGCCAATGCGCCATCTCAGCGGCCACGTCGGGCGCGGTAAAAGGGAACTGAAGATCGTCCGCTTCCTTTGGCATTACCTTGCAACGTTGAACAGACAACGAATTCTCTGTGTGTGCGTGCCGCGGGCTCCACCTCTCCCCAAGGGGGAGAGGTCGCGAGCGAAGCGAGCGGGTGAGGGGGATCAGGCTTGTCGAGAAGTCGGAACCCCCTCACCCCACCCCTCTCCCATAGCCCGCGAAGACGAGCGTGAACGCCCTTAAGCCGGGGAGAGGGAGCGCGCCGAGTTTGTGGCACGCACCGCGTGTTACATCAGCGCCCGCTTGACACCGGGTGCATAATCACACCCGCTCCCTTACCCTTTCTTAAGGCGAGGGCGAATCACCGACCAAGTCAGCACTCTATGGCAAAGCGCGTCGTCGATGTCCTGGTGCCGGTCGCGCTCGACCAGGCCTATTCGTATCGGGTTCCCGACGCGATGGCGCTCGCGCCCGGCGATATCGTGTCCGTGCCGCTCGGCGCGCGCACCGCCACTGCGGTGGTATGGGCGGACAACCCGGCGCCCAATCCCAGGCTCGACAATCGCCTCAAGGAGATCGACAGCAAGCTCGAGGTCCCACCGCTGAAGGACGAGCTGCGCCGCTTCGTCGACTGGGTCTCGACCTACACGCTCAGCCCGCGCGGCATGGTGCTGCGCATGGGCCTGCGGATGGGCGAGCATCTCGGGCCGGCGCGCGAGCGCACCGGCGTGCGGCTCGCGGGACCGCCGCCGAAACGCCGCACCCCTGCACGCCAGCGCGTGCTCACGCTCATGGCCGATGGGCTTGTGCGCGGCAAGAGCGAGGCGGCGCTCGAGGCTGGTGTTTCGGCCGGGGTGGTCGAGGGCCTGATCGACGAAGGCGCGCTGGAGACCCTGGTGCTGCCGCCGGAGCCGGTCGCGCGTGCACCCGACCCCGACCACATGCAGCCCGAGCTGGCGCCGGCGCAGCAGGCAGCCGCCGAGAGTCTTCGCGAGACGGTTGCCGCCGGCGGTTTCTCGTGCCTGCTCATTGATGGCGTGACTGGGTCCGGCAAGACACAGGTCTATTTCGAGGCGATCGCCGAATGCGTGCGGCGCGGCCGGCAAGCCTTGGTGCTGGTGCCCGAGATTGCGCTCACCGGGCAGTTTCTCGATCGCTTTGCCGAGCGCTTTGGCGTGCGCCCGGCCGAATGGCATTCGCAGCTGTCGCCACGGCTTCGTGCGCGCACCTGGACCGCGGTGGCGGAGGGCGAAGCGAGCGTGACGGTCGGCGCGCGCTCCGCGCTGTTTCTGCCCTACAAGGAGCTTGGCCTGATCGTGGTCGATGAGGAGCACGATCCGGCCTACAAGCAGGAAGACGGCGTGCACTATCACGCCCGCGACATGGCGGTGGTGCGCGCCAGCGTTGCCAAAATTCCGGTCGTGCTCGCCTCCGCCACACCCTCGGTCGAAACCGAGGTGAACGCACGGCGCGGCCGCTATCGGCGGCTGCATCTGCCGGAGCGCTTTGGCGGCGCGCACCTGCCGCACATTGAAGCGATTGATCTGCGCCGCGAAGCTCCGCCACGTGGGCGTTTCATCGCGCCGCGGCTTGCCGAGGCGATGAAGACGGCCATCCAGCGTGGCGAGCAGGCGCTGTTGTTTCTCAATCGGCGCGGCTATGCGCCGCTCACGCTCTGCCGCCATTGCGGTCATCGCTTTGCCTGCCAGAACTGCGACGCCTGGCTGGTCGATCACCGCTTCAAGCGGCGGCTTGTCTGCCACCATTGCGGCTTCTCGATGCCGCCGCCGGAGAAGTGTCCGAAGTGCGAGGCGGCCGCGAGCCTGGTCGCTTGCGGCCCGGGCGTCGAGCGGCTGGAGGAGGAGGTGGCGGCGCTGTTTCCGGATGCGCGCGTGCTTGTGCTCTCCTCCGATCTCATCGCCACGGTCGAGCGCATGCGGCAGGAGCTGGCCGAGATTGAGCAGGGCCTGGTCGACATCGTGATCGGCACGCAGCTTGTGGCGAAGGGCCACCATTTTCCCAAGCTCAATCTGGTCGGCATCGTCGACGCTGATCTCGGCCTGAGCAACGGCGATCCGCGCGCGGCTGAGCGCACGTTTCAGCTCCTGCACCAGGTGGTCGGCCGCGCCGGCCGCGAGGAAGGCCGCGGCGTCGGCTATCTGCAGACCCACCAGCCCGAGCATCCGGTCATGCGTGCGCTGATCGCGGCCGATCGCGATGCGTTCTATTCCACCGAGATCGAGCTGCGCGAGAAGACGCTCTACCCGCCGTTCGGGCGGCTCGCGAGCTTCGTCATCTCGGGCAGCGACAAGCACGACACCGAGGGCTTCGCGCGCAAGCTAGCGGGGGCGGCGCCGCGTGACGACGAGGTGCGCGTGCTTGGGCCCGCGGAGGCGCCGCTCGCTTTGGTGCGCGGCCGCTATCGCTTCCGGCTCCTGGTCAAGGCGCCACGCACGTTCGATCTCTCAGGGTATCTCCGGGATTGGCTCGCGGCGGCGCCAAAGGCGAAAGGTAAGCTCAAGCTGGAGGTCGACGTCGATCCGCAAAGCTTCTTGTAGGCGAGCGGGCCTGCTGTCGTTATCCGCCTAGACCATGATCCGATCAAGTTGAAACGGGATCATGGTCTAGCTTTATATTTGAGCATGATCCCTTTCCGAAAACCGGTTCCCACTTTTCGGGATCATGCTCTAGAGATTGGCGGCTTCGAAGGCGTGCACCCACATGGCGCACTCGGCTGAGCGAACGATGTCCTCGCGCGCGAACTCAACGATCGGCACCGGCAACATCTGCGACTTGACCAGATGCAGGACCGTGCTCAGGCCGCTCGCTTGGTCGAGGTCGCATTGGCTGACGTCACCGTTGATCACTACCGTGCAGTTCTCGCCGATTCGCGTGAGAAAGGTCTTGATCTCGGCAGGCGTGCAGTTCTGGGCCTCGTCGAGCAGCACAAAGGCATTCTTCCATGACCGCCCGCGCATCACCTCGAACGGCACCATTTCGACGTCGCCCTTCTTGAGCGCGATCTCGTAGGCCGCCTTGCCCATCCGCTCACCAATCGCGTCCACCACGGGCGCAGCCCAGTGCGCAAACTTGTTCTCCAGCGTGCCGGGAAAATATCCGAGCGAACGTCCGCATGGCACGTTTGGTCTGGTCAGAATGATCTTGTCGATGCAGCCATTGCGGAAGAGGTCGGCCGCATAGGTCGCGGCGATCCAGGTCTTTCCTGTTCCGGCGGGCCCGAGGACGATGACCTGCGAGCTGTGATGCAGAGCATCAAGGTAGGCGGCCTGCTTTCGATTGAGCGCCTTGACCGGCGGCAGTGCGCGCTCGGCCTCGAATTTGGAGCCTTGGAATTCGATGATTTCAGCGGTCTCAAACGTTCGGACGTTGCGCCGGCGCTTCTTGTTGAACTGCTTGTTGTGAAGCTTGTTGTTGAAGTGCTTGTTGCTGAAGTGCTTACCCAAGGCCAGACCCCCTATGTTGGAGCAAGACGAATGGTCGCGCGCAAGCACCTCGCACCGCAGTGCGAAGCGCTGGATTCTCTGATGGGTTGCTTGGCAGAAGTGCAGCGGGCGGCGGCAGGCAGCGACAGGAGGTATCCAGCCCTTGGATACGACATTCGTCTCATCGACTTGTCAGCTCATAGCCCGACATGTGCTGGCAGGATATTCGATTCTCGTGACAGTTTCGTGGACCGATGGCCGGATTTGCCTAAGCGGTCGAGACGTTAACCACAGGTACCGACGTTAACGATTGCCCGGGTGCCGCCAGCGTCCACGCGTCCGTGCCGCGGCGACTTTGTAAGGCCTGATCACATTTCGTGGGCAGCCACCTCGCCGCGTTGTCCAGGCCGAGCACGCGATGACCCGACCAGAATCACAAACGGAATTGTTGCGAGCGTGAGATACATCAGCAGCTTGAAGTCGTTCGCATAGGCGATGATCGCGGCCTGTTGCGTAATCAGCAGATCGAGCAGAGCCCTGCCGGTGTCGGTCGCTCGATTGAGAATCGCGGAGACGTCCGGCGCCTGCAGGGCGTTGTTGAACGGGGTGACGTATTCGGCCAGGTTGGCGTGCATTTGCGTGGTCATGTTGGTGAGCTGGGCGATCACCATCGATATGCCGATCGAGCTGCCAACATTTCGTACCAGTGTCAGGATCGCGGTTCCCTCGGTGCGCAGGTGAGCGGGCAGCGTGACGAACGCGACGGTGCTTAATGGCACGAACACGAGGCCGAGACCAAAGCCCTGCAGGATGCTGGCCAGAACGATCGTTTGAGATGACGTCTGGTCGGTAAACCCAACCATCTGGTAAAGCGTGATGCTCGCGAGGAGGAGGCCGGCGAGGACGAGATATCGCGCTTCGATAATTTTGAGCAGCTTGCCGACGAGTATCATGGCGATGAGCGTGCCGACACCGCGGCCGGCGAGCAGAAACCCCGCTGTCAGGATCGGATACCCGATGACGTTCTGCAGGAACGGTGTCACCAGCGCCATGGTGCCAAACAACACAACTCCGATGACCACCATGAACAGACATCCGGCCACGAAATTGCGATCGCGGAAAAGCTCAAGCCGCACGAACGGCGACGTCGTCGTGAGCGAGTGCGCGAGGAAGAAATAGAAGCCGGCCGCCGACACGATCGCTTCGGCGATGATCTCGTTCGAGTTGAACCAGCCCAGTTGCTCGCCACGATCGAGCATCAGCTGCAGTGAGCCGATGCCAACCGCAAGCGCGGCAAAGCCGAACCAGTCGAATCGCCTGGTGTTCTGCGTCTCGGTTTCCTGCATGAAGATGATCAGCCCGAGCACTGTCAGGATGCCGATCGGCAGATTGATGAAGAAGACCCAGTGCCAGCTGTAGTTGTCGGTGAGCCAGGCGCCCAGCGTCGGTCCCATGATCGGCCCGAGCATCACGCCGATGCCCCAGATCGCCATCGCGGAGCCGCGCTCCTCGGCCGTGTAGGAATTGAGCAGGACCGATTGGGACAGCGGCACGAGTGCCGCGCCGAACGCGCCCTGCAGCAGGCGGAAGCCGACGATCTGCTCGATGTTCTGGGCAAGACCGCACAACATTGAAGCGACCGTGAAGCCGGCCGCGCAGATGATGAACAGGCGCTTGCGCCCGTAGCGCTCGGCGACCCATCCGATCGGAGCGGTCATGATCGCGGAGGCCACGATATACGACGTCAGCACCCAGTTGATCTGATCGAGCGAAGCCGAAAGGCTTCCCTGCATGTACGGCAGCGCCACGTTGGCGATGGTCGTATCGAGCGCCTGCATGATGGTTGCGCTCATGGCGCAGATCGTCACCATCGTCCGGCGCATGCCGGGATTTTGCGACGCTTCGGTCTTCACCGGTGAACGTCCTTGGCGACTTGCTTGCTGACTTCCTTGGCGATGCTCGGGCTCGCACCGAACAACGACGCGACCGTGCGTTGGCGGCCGGTGTCGATCGACACGGTCACGCTCATTCCGGCGCGCAGGCGCGATACATCCTCGTCCGCGATCGAAGACGATGCGGACCGGCACGCGCTGCACCACCTTCACCCAGTTGCCGCTGGCGTTCTGGGGCGGCAGGATGGCGAACTGCGCGCCAGTTCCCGGGCTCACCGACGCGACGTGGCCGTGCAACGGATGATCGGGAAAGGAATTGACATCGATCTCGACCGGCTGATTGAGTTGCAGGTGAGTGATGTCGGTTTCCTTGAGATTGGCATCCACCCACGGCTCGGAGTCATCGATCACGCTGAACACGGGCGTGCCCGCCGTCACGAAACGGCCGAGCTGAATGTTGTCGACTTGTGTTGCGGTGCCGGCAATCGGCGCCTTGATCGACGTGTGATCGAGGTCGCGCTTCGCCTGGTCGAGCGCAGCCTTCGCCTGCCGATAGGGTGGAAATTCCTCCGCGCGCAGATCAGCGTTTTCCAGGAGCTGATTGAATGTGCTGCTGAGCTGCTGGCGGCCGAGCTGGAGCTGTAGCTCCGCGGTCAGAAGCGCCGCATTCGCATTGTCGACATCCACCTGGGTCGAGGTCTGCTTGGCGGCGAGCGCGGTCTTGCGCTCGACATCGCGGCGCTTGATCTCGACCGCTTCCTGACCCAATTCCACAAGTCGCTTCAGCGACTGGTAGTTGCTCTTGAGATTGGCAAGGTCGGTGACAACGGTGTCGAGCTTGCTCTGCGCCTGCCGGACGGCGAGCTCGAACGGTTGCGGATCGATCTCGAACAGGGGCGCGCCCGCGTCGACATGCTGACCCTCTCGCACCAGCACGCGGCTGACCTTGCCGGAAATGTCGGGCGTGATGAGCACCTTTTCGGCGCCCACATAGGCGTTGTCGGTCGAGATATAGCGGCCACCGGCCAGATAGAGGCCGACTCCGACGATGATCGCGATCGCGGGGAGCAGCCCGAGCAGGATCATGCGGGCATGCCGTGCCCAGATGCTGACGATGAAAGACCGGGACGGCTGTGATGATGCGTCGTCGCGCTGGAGTGTATTGATTGCAGTTTCAGCCATAACGTTTTTCCATTTTAACTGATTTCTTTTGCACGGCCTGTCGCAGGTTCTCTTTGATGGTCGTGAGGCTTGCGAGCAGCGCGGACCTCTCCGCTTGATCGAGGCCAGCAAGGGCCGTCGTCATCAGGTCCTCGCCCAGCTCGCTCAGACGATCGAGCAAGGGGCGCGCAGCCGGCGTCAGAAACAGTCGCTTGGCGCGGCGGTCATCCGGGTCCGATCGCCGCTCGATCAGGCCGCTCTCGCTCAACCCGTCGAGCAGCCGGGTCAGGCTGATCGGCTGCAGATCAAGCATCTCGGCGAGCTCGTGCTGTTTGAGCCCCTCGAACCGGTCCAGCCGCGCCAGGACGGCCCACTTGGCCCGATTCAGGCCGAAGCTCGCCGCTTTCTGGTCCGCATAGGTCCGCAGCAGGCGAGCTACATCGTTGATATTAAATGCAATTTCTCTCTTGGTGGTCACTGTCATGCTCCCTCCGAAGAAGGATATGGTGACGCACCTTATGATAAGCAAGCTTATGATTATTCTGCCTTGGCGCCCGAGATGCGGACCACCTCGCGCCAGGTCTCACGCTCCTTGGCGGCAAACGCGAGCGCGGCCTCCGGCGTGCTGGACAGGGGGCGCGCGCCAGCCTGCAGGAAGCGCGCCTTGGTGGACGGCTGGGCCGCGATGTCTTTGATGGCAGCGTTGAACTTGTCGATCATCGGGCGCGGCGTGCCGGCCGGCACCACGAACGCTGCCCATGAGGTGACCACGAAATCCGGCAGGCCCGCCTCTGCCATTGTGGGCACGTTCGGCAATGTCGGCCAGCGCTCGGCCGAGGTCACCGCCAGCGCACGCATCTGCCCGCTCTCGATGATGGAGATGTAGGAGGCGAGATTGTCGATCGCGAAGGTCACGTCACCGGCGAGCATCGCCGGAATGGTCTGCGCGGCGCCCCTGAACGGCACGTGAACCGCTTTGATTCCGGTGCGGCTCGCAAACAGCGCCGCCGAGAGATGCGGGGAGGTGCCGACGCCGGGAGTGCCATAGGCTATACCGTCAGGCCGCGCTTTGGCCCAGGCGATGAACTCCTGCAGCGTCTTCGCCGGCACGTGCTGGCTCGCCACCACCGCAACGTTGGGCTGGTCGTAGGTGAGAGACACCGGAACGATGTCGCGCTCCGGATCGAAGGGCATGCGCGCATAGAGGAACTGGTTGATTGCGAAATGGCCGATGGTGGCGGCGCCGATGGTGTAGCCGTCGGCCGGGCTCTTGGCGACGAGATCAATGCCGATATTGCCGCCGGCGCCGGGCTTGTTCTCGATCACGAACGGCTGCCCAAGGCGGTCCTTGAAGCTGTCGGCATAGAGGCGCGACAGCACGTCGGTCGAGCCACCCGCCGGGTAAGGCACAATGATACGCACCGGGTGGTCGGGCCAGTTGCTGCCCTGTGCGGCGGCGTGGCGGGCCCCGAGCGCAAGGGTCGCGGCAGTGCCGCCAAGCACAGTGCGACGCGTAATCGTACGGCGACGGCCGATCATGACGGAGACCTCCCAGCAGCAATGCGAATGGCGAAAGGTTAGCGCAGTTGCGTCCGGCCGTAAGGGGCCCGGCGAAGGAATACCGATGTGCTCGATCAGGCTGAAGGCTTGCCAGCCGAGGGCTTGCCAGAGATGCCCTGCGGCCACAGCAGCACGCTCGCCGAGGCTCCAAGCATCAGGGCAAATCCAACAATATCGGTCAGCGTTGGCTGCTCGCCCAAAAGCAGCATCGACGAAACGACCCCGATGACGGGCGAGCTGAGAATGCCAAGCGCAGCGACCGTGGCAGGCAGGCGCCGCACGATGTCGAACCACAAGAAATAGGAAATGCCGGAGCCGATCACACCGCTGAAGATCATCGCCAGGATGGCGCCCCAATGGGCTTGCGCGAGATGCAGCGATCCTTCGACGATGGGAAGCAACGCCCCGATGACGATCACGCCGATGACGAGCTGCCACAACGCAGCAGCCATCGGATCGCCATCGATCTTCGCCCACTTGAGATAGATGGTACCGGCGGCCCAGCCGATTGCGGCGCCGACCGCAAGCAAGATCCCGGTCGGGATCCCGAGCGTTGCGAGTGGATAGATCAGCACGCTCATGCCGGCGACGCAAAGCGTGAGCGCCAGCGCGCGCACGGTATTGAGCCGCTCGCCCAGGATCGGGAGCGCCATCAGCGTTGCCCAGATCGGCATGGTGTAGACCACGATGGCGACGCGCGAGGTTGCGGCACTGATCTGCGCAAACGGTGTCAGCACGCTGAACGCCACGATGTTGAAGAACGAGGCAGCGCACAGATGCGCGAACGTTCTCAATCGCGGAATGCGCAGGCTGCGGCCCTGGAGCAGCGAAAGCGACGTCAAGGTGATGACGCCGAGCATCAGGCTCGAGACCCGCATGCTGAACGGCGGGATTTCATCGAGCGCGATCTTCATCATCGGCCACGTAACCCCCCAGCCGAGGCAAAGGAGAACGAGAAAGACGCGCGCCTTGGTCGCGTCCGCGGGTGCCGGTGGGCGGACAGTCATTTGAATGCGCTAGACCAGCTCCAGACGCAGGGTGCGGCCGACGATCTTGGCGGCGCGCTGCAGTGTGGTAATGGTCACGTTGCCGTCCTTGGGGTTGAGCAAGCGGCTGATCTGGCTTCGGCTGGTCTTCATACGCTCAGCGAGACGCTTGCGTGAAAGCTTCTGGGCTTTCATGGCTTCGGTGATCTGCCATGCAAGCACTTCTTTAATGGCCACAGCTTCGAACTCCTCGAGCTTCCCTTCATCCTTCAAGAATTGGTCGAGCGTCGTCAGGTGGCTGACCGAGCGCCTGGTTTTCTTTTTCTTTCCTTTCATGTCGTCATCCTCAAGGCTCGAACTCTCGTTTGCGCCGGAGCGCGAGTGCCAGATCTTCATTCGGCGTCTTCTGGCTCTTCTTGATGAAGCCATGAAGAACAAGGAGCTTGCCTTGCTGGATGCAGAACAGCACCCGCGCAATTCGATTGCTCGCAAGGTCGTTGCGGACCTCCCAGAGGCCGTTGCCTAACGCACGGCAGAGTGGCATTCCCACCGGCCACCGGTACTGCACTCGCATCAGATCTTGCCCGATGATGTTCCTGTCGCTCTCCTCAAGACCGCGCAGCCATATCCGTACCACCTCGGTACCGGCTGGTGTCCGATAGAAGACGACCGGGATTTTCTGAGGTCGGCCACCAGCCATGTTGCCCTATATATGGACCATGTATTAAATAATGTCCAGTCGCGCTATCTTTTCGTTCAGGTCTTGTGCGAAGAGAATGGCGTCACATACCGGAGTTTTGCCGAATGAAGTTCGGGCTTTTCGGCGGGGCGAAATGTCGGGCGACGATGCCAGCGCGGACAGCCAGAGCTACCGCAAGTTCATCGACTACGTGCTGTTGGCCGAAGAGCTCGGCTACGAGAGCCTGTTCGTGGTCGAGCATCATTTCACCGGCAATAGCCAGGTCTCGGCCTCGCTCAACCTGTTGAGCTTTATCGCGGGGCGCACGCACCGCATGCGGCTTGGCACCGCCGTGGTGGTGCTGCCGTGGCACAATCCGGTGCTGCTCGCCGAGCAGGTCGCGACGCTCGATCTGCTCTCGGGCGGCCGTTTCGATTTCGGCGTCGGCAAGGGCTACCGCGATGCCGAGTTCGAGAGTTTCTGCATCCCGAAGGCGGAAGCGACCGAGCGCTTCGAGGAATGCATGGCGATCCTGCGCAAGGCGTGGACGACGCAAGGCCGCTTCACGCATCAGGGCAAGCACTGGAATTTTCGCAACATCGTGGTCGAGCCGCGGCCGGTGCAGCAGCCGCATCCGCCGTTCTGGATGGGAGCCGGAAGCCCGGAAGGAATCCGTCGCGCCGGGCAGGAAGGCTACAATCTTCTGCTCGACCAGATCGCGCCGATCGAGCTCACGATCGAGCGCGTGGCGATCTATCGCGCCGAGATCGAACGGCAGGGGCAACGCTTCGACGGCATGCGGGTGGGCGTCACGCGCGCGGTGCAGATCGTGCGCAACGAGGAGGAGCGGCGGAACGCCTTTGCGCAACGCCGCAAGACGCTCTCGGCCATCGGCGCGCTCGCGCGTGGTCCGGGCGCGGAGCGCTATCAGAATGCCCAGAGCTTCGCCGATGCGGATCTGGCGGCCGAGAATGCAGCGCTGATCGGTACGCCTGACGAGATCATCAGCGCAGCTTCGCCAGCTCGAGCGCGGCGGCGTGGAATATGTGCTGTTGATCGACTCCGACGGGGTCGGACCAGACGCTCCGCGCTTTCGCGAACGAGGTTATGCCGGAGTTTCGGGTCGCGGCGGCGACACCTGCGGACGTTCACTCCTGAGATCAGGCGTTACTCGACGTGGCTCGGGTAGCGGCTGAGCATCGTCCCGAGCACCGTGAGGGTGATGGCGCAAAGCCCCAGCGGCACGAACGCCATCCAGGGCAGCCCAGTGAGGTCCCACAGCGCGCCGCTCAAGGTCGGGATCGCCACCGCGCAGCTGTAGCTGATGGTGAACATGCCGGCCGCGGTCCGGTGGGCGTCACCGGGCGGGCTGAGCACCGATGGCAGCGCGATGATGACCGCGAATGTGATCGCGGAGGCGAAGCCCATCACGGCCGCCGATACGACGATCCAATAGCCGCTGCTCAGCACCATGCCGGCGAACGCCGCAAGCGTCAGTGGCCCGAACACCAGGTAGGGCAGTGCCCGCCGCAGCAGCCGATCCGCAGAGGCGAGCAACACCAGCGAGGCTGCGAACTGGGCGGCGTTGAGCGCGGCCAGCGCCGGCCCGATCAGGTCTGACCGGCCCTGTCCGGCGAGGAAATCCGGCAGGAAGGCGTTGGCGCCGTAGTAGGCGGCGTTGTTGCTGCCGAACGTGAAGCCAAGGAGCCAAATCAGCGGATTTTTCCAGTCCGGCCACCAGCGAGCGGCGATCGCGGCCGATGCTCCGCCTGCTGCGCGGCGTGGAGCCAGCAATGCGAACAGGATCGCGGTCGCCAACACCGGGACTGACCAGAGCGCGAGGTTAAGCCGCCAGCTTCCGCCGACCAGCGGCAGCACGACCGGAATGGTGAGCGCGGGCGCAAGCATGACGGCCGTGAGCATGCCGTTGGCATAGGTCGCCGTCCCGAGACCCAGACGCTTTGGCATCCATTCGCGCACGATCGCCGGCAGCGTGGGCTGGATCACGGCTATGCCGGCTCCCATCAGCATGGTGATGGCCGCGAGCTGCCAGATGTCGCCGGCGATGCCGCGGGCGGCGCCTGCGATCGCGGTCAGGAGGACGCCGGCCAGGAGCGTCACGCCGGTGCCAAGCCGTGCCACCAGCAGCGAGCCGGGCACGGCTGCGATCGCAAACATCAGCACCGGCAGCGCGACCAGGAAGCCAACCTGCGCCTCCGTCAACTGCAGCTCATCCCGGATGAGCGGGATTACCGGTGGAATGGCGAGGATCGTGACCCGTGTCGCGATGCCGGCAAGCCACAGGAGCGCGAGCTGGCGGACGAGCTGTGCGTTTGATGGCAAGGAAGCCGTTGGCGGTTGGTTGGATCGGGACGCGTCTGGACGCGCCTGTCCCTAGCGAATGTCGTGCGCAAAGGCGAGCGCTGGTCCAACGCGAAGGCGATGCGGCCTGAATTTCGCCGCCCTCGCGTGCCAGACGATGCGCTATGCCGAATTATCTCGGACATCACGGGCCTTAGCCCCTTTTCCCTCGTCGCCAGGCCTCAGCACCGCACGCGCGTTTGCGCGCGCGCAAGGCGCTGGCGCAGCCGCCGTTGTGGCGGCTGTCGGTTGCAACCGACGAGGAGAGAACAACGTGAAGGCACCTGATAGTCGCCGACCGAGCCGTCGGCGTACGCCGGAAGAGCTTGCCCAAGATTATGAAGACGCGTTGCAGTGTCGGGCAAGATTGCGGGCTGAGGCTGCCGGCTCTGGCGCGGAAATAGTCGAGCCGCCGGTAGCGACTTCCAAGACGAGGTCGGAGCGTTCCCGTTTCGCCGCCGCAATCGCGCGCGCCGAGTTCGGGCGGTTCTACTTCAAAGTGATGCGGCCCGGCCGGTCACCCAAGCCCGCGCGCGGACGCAACGGCAAAGCTGACTGAAGTTGGACCTTGGCCCTTTCGACTTGATCGGGCGTGGTCTAGCGCCGCATGCAAAGCCCTACGATGCCGGTCGCACCGGTACAGTGCACGTTGTTGCCCTCCATCACCGGCGTGCCGCTGCCCCGGCAGATCGCTGAGACCAGGCGTTCGTTAGGGGCGCAGCTGGCGGTCTCGCCAGTGGCATCGAACGCGCGCAGGTTTGCCACGGCGCCTGGAGGCCCGGGTGCTCCCATCGGCCCCGGCGGCCCGGTGTCGCCCTTGGGCCCGGTCACCCCGACGCGGCCCGGCGTCGCCAGTCGCGCCAGCGGGCCCGGGTGGACCTGGTGTGCCCGGCTCGCCCTTCGGCCCGGTCACTCCGCGAGGTCCGGCGTCGCCGTTCGGGCCAGCCGGGCCAGACGGTCCTATTGCGCCGGGATCGCCCCGGTCGCCTTTATCACCCTTGGGGCCAGCAGGTCCGAGGGGCCCTAGCAGGCCGGCGGGCCCCGCCGGTCCTTTTGCGCCGGCCGGCCCCGCCGGACCTACCGCGCCTTGCGGTCCAGCCGGCCCTGCCGGGCCGCGCGCGCCCTCGTAGCATCCGGAAAGGAGCAGGGTCGTCGTGAGAGCAACGATCGGCAGGCGCTGTGTGCGCATGGGTAGCCCCCTCCCCTTGTCGGCGCATACTCTGCGGACTGAGGATGGCGCTGGTCAACGCGGCTGGCGTTCAAAATCAGGCCACCGTGTGCGGTTGCTGGTAGTCCGTGGCTGCAATCCGATTCCCTCAGGCACGACAATGTGCGCAGGTCGGCAATGTTGCACCGCCCAGGTCGGTGTGTTAGCAAACCGCGCGATTTCCGCAGGGTTCCGCAGTCTATCGTGAGCCCTTCGCGGAAACTCGAAGTCCCACTTGCATTTCAAGGGCTTGGGGCCCGCCGTCGCGACGGTGCCGAGCCTGAGAAATTGCCTCAAACAGAGCGTCAGCCGTGGCAGGCGAACTATCTGATCGTATCCGGCATGGCGGGCCGCTATGCGACGCGCGCTGTTCGAGCTGGCGCTTGGAGGAGCGCGCGATCGACGCGGTCAAGGCCGATCTCGATCGTTTCGACGCGCTGATTGGCGAGAGTGCCGATCTGCGCGCGGCTGGTGCGCAGCCCGGTCTTCACCGCCGAAGAGCAGACCGCGGCGCTCGCGGCCGTGCTCGACAAAGCCGGCATCGGCGGGCTCGCCGCGCGGTTCCTCAAGGTGGTGTGCGTCGAACCGCCGGCTGTTCGCCGTCCAGGACATGATCAAGGGGTTCCGCAAGCTCGTCGCCCAGCACAAGGGCGAGGTGACGCGCCGAGGTCACGCTGGCCGAGCGGCCGAGCGAGCAGCATCTTGACGCGATCAAGGGCGCGCTCAAGGCGGTCACCAAGAAGGACGTGCAGGTCGACGTGAAGGTCGATCCGTCGATCATCGGCGGGCTGATCGTGAAGCTCGGCAGCCGCATGGTCGACAGCTCGCTGCGCACCAAGCTCAATTCGATCAAGCATGCGATGAAAGAGGTCTCCTGATGGACATCCGCGCCGCCGAAATCTCCGCGATCCTCAAGGAGCAGATCAAGAACTTCGGCCAGGAGGCCGAGGTCTCCGAAGTCGGCCAGGTGCTCTCGGTCGGCGACGGCATCGCGCGCGTCTACGGGCTCGACAACGTCCAGGCCGGCGAGATGGTCGAGTTCGAGAACGGCGTGCGCGGCATGGCGCTCAACCTCGAAACCGACAACGTCGGCATCGTGATCTTCGGCAACGACCGCGAGATCAAGGAAGGCCAGACCGTCAAGCGCACCCGCGCGATCGTGGACGTGCCGGTCGGCAAGGAGCTGCTCGGCCGCGTGGTCGACGCGCTCGGCAATCCGATCGACGGCAAGGGCCCGATCAAGGCGACCGAGCGCCGCCGCGTCGACGTGAAGGCGCCCGGCATCATTCCGCGCAAGTCGGTGCACGAGCCGATGGCGACCGGCCTCAAGGCGGTCGATGCGCTGATCCCGATCGGCCGCGGCCAGCGCGAGCTGATCATCGGCGACCGCCAGACCGGCAAGACCGCGATCGCGCTCGACACCATCCTCAACCAGAAGCCGCTCAACGCCCAGCCGGACGAGAAGATCAAGCTCTATTGCGTCTATGTCGCGATCGGGCAGAAGCGCTCGACCGTGGTGCAGTTCGTGAAGGTGCTCGAAGAGCAGGGCGCGCTCGAATACTCGATCATCATCGCGGCGACCGCCTCCGATCCCGCGCCGATGCAGTACCTGGCGCCGTTCTCCGGCTGCACCATGGGCGAGTATTTCCGCGACAACGGCATGCACGCGGTCATCATCTACGACGACCTCTCGAAGCAGGCGGTGAGCTACCGCCAGATGTCGCTGCTGCTGCGCCGCCCGCCGGGCCGCGAAGCCTATCCGGGCGACGTGTTCTACCTGCACTCGCGCCTGCTCGAGCGCGCCGCCAAGATGAACGACGCCAACAAGGCGGGCTCGCTCACCGCGCTGCCGATCATCGAGACGCAGGCGAACGACGTGTCGGCCTACATCCCGACCAACGTGATCTCGATCACCGACGGCCAGATCTTCCTGGAGACCGACCTGTTCTACCAGGGCATCCGCCCGGCGGTGAACGTCGGCCTCTCGGTGTCGCGCGTCGGCTCTGCGGCGCAGACCAAGGCGATGAAGAAGGTCGCCGGCCGCATCAAGGGCGAGCTGGCGCAGTACCGCGAGATGGCGGCGTTCGCGCAGTTCGGCTCCGACCTCGACGCCACCACGCAGCGCCTGCTCAATCGCGGCGCGCGGCTGACCGAGCTGCTCAAGCAGCCGCAGTTCTCGCCGCTCAAGATGGAAGAGCAGGTCGGTCGTCATCTACGCCGGCGTCAACGGCTATCTCGATCCGCTGCCGGTCAACCGGGTGCGCGCGTTCGAGGAGGGGCTGCTGACGCTGTTGCGCAGCAAGAACGCCGACATCCTCGAAGATATCCGCAAGACCGGCGACCTGACGGACGCGACCGCGGCCAAGCTCAAGGGCGCGGTCGACGGCTACGCAAAGACCTTCGCGTAACAAGACCTTCGCTTAACAAGATCATAGGATCGCGTACCGACAATGGCCTCCCTCAAGGACATGCGGGTCCGCATCGCCGCCACCAAGGCGACGCAGAAGATCACCAAGGCCATGCAGATGGTCGCGGCCTCGAAGCTGCGGCGCGCGCAGGTGGCGGCCGAGGCCGCGCGGCCCTATGCCGAGCGCATGGACGAGGTGCTTCGCAACATCGCAGCCTCGGTGGCGGGGCTCGATTCCGCGCCGGCGCTGCTGCGCGGCACCGGCCGCGACCAGGTGCATCTGCTGGTCGTCTGCACCGCCGAGCGCGGCCTGTGCGGCCCGTTCAACTCGGCGATCGTGCGGCTCGCGCGCGAGCATGCCAACCGCTGATGGCCGAAGGCAAGGAGGTCAAGATCTTCTGCGTCGGCAAGAAGGGCTACGAGCAGCTGCGCCGCCAGTACGAGCGCAACATCATCGAGCACGTCGAGCTGCGCTCGGTGCGCACCATCGGCTTCGTCAATGCCGAGGCGATCGCCGAACAGATTGCGGACCTCTATGCCGAGGGCGCGTTCGACGTCTGCACGCTGTTCTTCTCGCGCTTCAGGTCGGTGATCGCGCAGATCCCGACCGCGCAGCAGATCATCCCGCCGGTGTTCGAGCGCTGCGACTGGCGGTGGCGCTGCTGCGGCCTACGAATACGAGCCGGACGAGGAGGAGATCCTCGCCGAGCTCCTGCCGCGCAACATCGCGGTGCAGATCTTCCGCGCGCTGCTCGAGAACGCCGCGTCGTTCTACGGCGCGCAGATGAGCGCCATGGACAACGCCACCCGCAACGCCGGCGAAATGATCCGCAAGCAGACGCTGACCTACAACCGCACCCGCCAGGCGATGATCACCAAGGAGCTGATCGAGATCATCTCCGGCGCCGAGGCGCTGTGACACTTTCGCAAGAGGAAGACCAATGGCCACCCCAACCAACGCAGTCGGAAAGATCACCCAGGTCATCGGCGCCGTCGTCGACGTGCAGTTCGAGGGTGAGCTGCCCGCGATCCTGAACGCGCTCGAGACCACGAACGGCGGCAACCGCCTGGTGCTCGAAGTGGCGCAGCATCTCGGCGAATCGACGGTGCGCACCGTCGCGATGGACACCAGCGAAGGCCTCGTGCGCGGCCAGGATGTCACCGACACCGGGCAGCCGATCTCGGTGCCGGTCGGCGACGAGACGCTCGGCCGCATCATCAACGTGGTCGGCGATCCGGTGGACGAGGCCGGGCCCGGTCAAGACCACGGCGAGGCGCGCCATCCATCAGCCCGCGCCGGCCTACACCGAACAGTCGACCGAGGCTCGAGATCCTCGTCACCGGCATCAAGGTCGTCGACCTGCTCGCGCCCTATGCCAAGGGCGGCAAGATCGGCCTGTTCGGCGGCGCCGGCGTCGGCAAGACCGTGCTGATCATGGAGCTGATCAACAACGTCGCCAAGGCGCACGGCGGCTATTCGGTGTTCGCCGGCGTCGGCGAGCGCACGCGCGAGGGCAACGACCTCTATCACGAGATGATCGAGTTCGGGCGTCAACAAGGACCCGAAGAAGAACAACGGCTCGACCGCGGGCTCCAAATGCGCGCTGGTGTACGGCCAGATGAACGAGCCGCCGGGCGCGCGCGCGCGCGTCGGCCTCTCCGGCCTCACGGTCGCCGAGCATTTCCGCGACCAGGGCCAGGACGTGCTGTTCTTCGTCGACAACATCTTCCGCTTCACGCAGGCCGGCTCGGAAGTGTCGGCGCTGCTCGGCCGCATTCCGTCGGCGGTGGGCTATCAGCCGACGCTCGCGACCGACATGGGCGCGCTGCAGGAGCGCATCACCACCACCACCAAGGGCTCGGTCACCTCCGTGCAGGCGATCTACGTGCCGGCCGACGACCTGACCGACCCGGCGCCCGCGACCTCGTTCGCGCATCTTGACGCCACCACGGTGCTGTCGCGCGACATCGCGGCGAAGGGCATCTATCCGGCGGTCGATCCGCTCGATTCGACCTCGCGCATGCTGTCGCCGCTGATCGTCGGCGAGGAGCACTATGCGGTGGCGCGGCAGGTGCAGCAGGTGTTGCAGCGCTACAAGGCGCTGCAGGACATCATCGCGATCCTGGGCATGGACGAGCTCTCGGAAGAGGACAAGACGACGGTGGCGCGCGCGCGCAAGATCGAGCGCTTCCTGTCGCAGCCGTTCTTTGTCGCCGAAGTGTTCACCGGATCGCCCGGCAAGCTCGTCGATCTCGCCGACACCATCCGCGGCTTCAAGGGCCTGTGTCGAGGGCAAGTACGACCACCTGCCGGAGGCGGCGTTCTACATGGTCGGCACCATCGAAGAGGCGGTCGAGAAGGGCAAGCGGCTGGCGGCGGAAGCGGCGTAAGCGATCGATGGCCACCTTCCACTTCGATCTCGTCTCGCCGGAGAAGCTCCTGTTCTCCGGCGACGTCGATCAGGTCGACGTGCCGGGCGCCGAGGGCGACTTCGGCGTGCTCGCCGGTCATGCGCCGTTCGTGACCACGGTGCGTCCCGGCATCCTGACGATTTTCCGCGAAGGCGGTGCGCTCAAGGTCGTGGTCAACGGCGGGTTCGCCGAGGTCAATCCTCAGGGCTTGACCGTGCTTGCCGACATGGCGGTGCCGCTCGAGGATTTCGACCGCTCCGTGCTGGCGAGCCAGATCAAGGACGCCGAGGAAGACGTCGCCGACGCCAAGGAGGATTGGCAGCGCGACAAGCTCAACCATCGGGTCGATCAGCTCAAGGCATTGCAGGCGTCGCTTGGTGCTTGATGCGTTTTGTAGCCTGGATTGAGCCATAAGCGCGTTCACGCGCGTCTTTCGACGCGCTATGGCGAAATCCAGGAACGATGATGCCGTTTTGCTCGATTGGTCCCGCATTTCGCTGACGCTCAATGCGGGCTACAAGCAACATGGCGCTTATTCGCCTGCGAACTTCGCGAACTCCTTCACCACCCGCTCATAGACTTGCCGCTTGAACGGAATGATGAGCGCGGGCAGCTCTTCGAGGCGCTCCCAGCGCCAAGCCGAGAATTCCGGCTTGTGACCGCCGGGTGGATTGCGACGTCGATCTCGCTGTCCTTGCCGGTGAAGCGCACCGCGAACCACTTCTGCGTCTGCCCGCGATATTTGCCCTTCCAGGCCTCGCCGACGATCTCGCGCGGGATGTCGTAAGTGAGCCAGTCCGCGATCTCGGCAAGCTTCTCGACCGAGCGGATATTGGTCTCCTCGTAGAGCTCGCGCAGCGCGGCCGGCCACGGCTCCTCGCCCGGGTCGACGCCGCCCTGTGGCATCTGCCAGGAATGGGTATCGTCGACATGCTCGGGTCCGCCGCGACGCTTGCCGATGAAGACGCGGCCGGCGCGGTTGAGCACCATGACGCCGACGCAGGGCCGATAGGGGAGGGATTCGAAGGGGGGCATCGGTATGTCCTGCCGTCCGATCAAGCGTCGCGAAATGCGACGCATGACACGGGCCTATAGCTGCCGCGTGGCGATCCTATGCGAAGCAGGCACGGATCGCCGTCGCATTGTGCGTTCGCGCGTGCTGCATAGACGGAGAGGCGACTGCGCTCAAGATGATTGGCAGGCGTATCAGCTCGACCGGGTCAGCTCGATCGATTCGCTTGACCGGGTTTTGGCGACGACCGCGGTGATCGGCACCAGCTGCATGCCGCGGCCTCCGCGGCCTTGGCCCAGCGAGCGATGCGGTCGATCGAGACCGGCAGCGCACCGGCCATGCCGACCGCCATGCCGCGTTCGCGGGCGAGCGCCTCAAGCCGGCCGAGCGCTCGGTCGATCTCGATCGCGGTCGGCACCGTATCGATTGCAACATCGGACTTGGCAAAGGCGAGATTGTTGGCGCCCGCGATCTGGCTCGCGAGGCTGCGCGGCGACGAGCCGTCGTCGAAATAGATCAGGCCGCGCTTGGCGGTCTCCCGCAGCACCGGCGCGAGCGCCTGCTCGGAGGCACTGAAGCGCGCGCCCATGAAGTTGGCGACGCCCACATAGCCGCGCAGCGCGGGCCATCAGCCAATGCAGCCGGTCGACGTTCTGACTGGCGTCGAGCGAGGTGAGCAGCGTCTGCGGTCCTGGATCGTTGTCGGGATAGTCGAACGGCTCCATCGGGATCTGCAGCAGCACCTCGTGGCCGTCGCCGCGGGCGCGATCTATCTGCCGTTCGAGGTCGCCGCCGTAAGGCGCGAACGCGAAGCGTGACCGGCCCGGGCAGCCGCTTGATGGCATCGCTGGTGTTGGTCGCGCCGATGCCGAGCCCGCCGACCACGATCGCGATGCGCGGAGCGTCGGGGTCCGCGGGATTGCTCTTGACCGGCCGCGCAAACGCATCGGCGGGACGCACGCCATCCTGCGCGATCTTCGGCAGCGGGCCGTGGCGGGACGGCTCGGTGAGGCGCTCGTCGGGTTGCGCGGACTTGTCGTTTGGAGCGGATTTGTCATTCGGAGTGTCGGGGATCACCACCTGCTGACGCTTGCCGCTGCTGCCGTCGATGATGGTGACAGTCTTGCTGCCGGGCGGGGGCTCCGGCTCGGCTGGCTGCCCGTCCGCGGCGGGTCCGTCGTAGCGATTCGGGCGTGTCTTGTCGGCTACGGTCGGCGAGCCGCCAGGGCGGCTGGTACCTGCGCCCTTGGCGGGAGCGCCAGCCTCCGGCCGGGGATTGGATGGTGCCATCGCTATCGGCTCGCCGCCGAGCGGGTCGTCACGAACGATCGCCCAACCGATGAACACAATGAGTGGCAGCCCCAGAATCCCGGCCAGGAGATGGGGAATGCGAATCGGCAGTGCGAAACGGCGTTTGCTCGGCCTGTTCTTTCCGAGCGGGGCGGTCAGGTCATCCGCAGCCACGGGACGTTCCTCGCGAATCAGGCCCCCAGCTAACAGCCTGAGTCGTTAACTGTTCGTTTACCGGCGCTCGCGGCCGCCCCCAAACGAACGGGGCGGCCCGAAGGCCGCCCCGCATGGAAGTTAAGAACAATTATCCGTGATCAGTTCGGGACCGGCGCCCGCGAGTTTGAGTTTGCCGGGTAGGCCGAGTTCTTCTGAATGCCGCGGATGAGATCGAGCGCGGTATTGAGCGCCTTGTCGTTCTTCGGATCCGGCGGGATGTAGGACTGCGAGCCGGTCTCCTCCTGGCCCTCGCCCTTGAGGTGGCCGCGCAGCGACGACTCGCCGCGCGTATCGGTACGCGCCTTGAGCTCTTCCGGAACATCCTGCAGGACCTCGATGTCGGGCGTGATGCCCTTGGCCTGGATCGAGCGGCCGGACGGCGTGAAGTAGCGCGCCGTGGTCAGCCGCAGCGCGCCGTTGCCGGAGCCGAGCGGGATGATGGTCTGCACCGAGCCCTTGCCGAACGAGCGCGTGCCGATGATGGTCGCGCGCTTGTGATCCTGCAAGCGCGCCGGCCACGATCTCGGAGGCCGAGGCCGAGCCGCCGTTGATCAGCACGATGACCGGCTTTGCCTTGGTCAGGTCGCCGGCGCGGGCGTTGAAGCGCTGGGTCTCCTCGGCGTTGCGGCCGCGGGTCGAGACGATCTCGCCGTGCTCCAGGAACGCATCGGAGACCGAGATCGCCTGATCGAGCAGGCCGCCCGGATTGTTGCGCAGGTCGACGACGAAGCCCTTGAGCTTGTCGCCGGTCTGGGTCGTCAGGTCGTTGATCGCCTTGCGCACGCCCTCGGTGGTCTGCTCGTTGAACTGCGTGACGCGGATGTAGACCACATCGTCGCCGTTCAGATTCGAGCGCACCGAGCGCACCCGGATGACATCGCGGGTGATCGCAATATCGATCGGCTTGTCGGCGCCCTTGCGCACGACCTTCAGCTTGATCTTGGTGTTGACCGGGCCGCGCATCTTGTCGACGGCCTGATTGAGCGTCAGGCCCTGCACCGCCTCGTCGTCGAGGTGGGTGATGATGTCGTTGGCCATGACGCCGGCCTTCGCTGCCGGCGTCTCGTCGATCGGCGCCACGACCTTGATCAGGCCGTCTTCCATCGTGACCTCGATGCCGAGGCCGCCGAACTCGCCGCGCGTCTGCACCTGCATGTCGCGGAAGCTCTTGGCGTCCATGTAGCTCGAATGCGGATCGAGCCCGGCCAGCATGCCGTTGATCGCCGATTCGACCAGCTTGCTGTCGTCGGGCTTCTCGACGTAGTCGGCGCGCACGCGCTCGAACACGTCACCGAACAGACTGAGCTGCCGGTAGGTGTCGGCGGCCGCCGCTTTCGCGCTCGAACCATCGAACACGATCCGGGGCTGGGTCGTGATCAGCGTCAGGGCCGCGCCTGCCGCTGCACCGAGGAGGATCAGAGAAGTTTTGCGCATCATCCGCGAACCTTTTCGACTTCGCTTGCCGCCCACCATGGGCCTGGATCGACGGGGGTCCCGTCTTTTCGGAACTCAACGTACAGCACCGGTTGTCCGGAACCGGCCGCGACGGTCGCCGAAGCTTGCGCCCGGCTTCCCATCACTGCAACGGGCTCACCCGTCACGACGAATTGCCCCAAATCGACGGATATCCGTTCCATCCCGGCCAGTAGCACATGATACCCGTCGCCGGCATTTAGGATCAAGAGTTGGCCGTAATTGCGGAAGGGTCCGGCATAAACCACCCAGCCGTCGCAGGGAGCGGTGACCGTGGCTGCCGTTGCGGGTCGCAATGGAGAGCCCTTTTTCGGTCCCGCCGAGCCCGTCCGAAGCCCCGAATTCCCTGATTTTGACGCCATTGACCGGCAGCGGCAGGAGCTTCTTGGCCGACGCGAAAGCAATGGCCGGGGCCAGCCGGCCGGGGTCCTTGAGCGCCGCAGGTCGGGCCGGCTGTCCAAAGCCTTTTTTTCGTCATTGGCGCGGGCGGCGACCCGGGCGGCGCGGGCTGTCGCCGTCCAGATTGCGCTCGAGCCCCCCGATCAGGTCCTTGAGGTTGTCGGCCTGGCGAGCCAATCTGGCCGGCGCGCTGGTCGCTCGCCCGCCAGGTGTCTTCTCGATAGCTCGGCCTGCTGCTTCTGGCGCTGCTCGATCAGCAGCGTCAGCCGCGGGCTTTCATCGGCGAGCGTCTTGAGATCGCGTTCGAGGCGCTCGCGCTCGTCGGCGATGTCCTTGCGCAGCGCGCGCAAGCTCCGACAGATCGGCCGAACAGCGACTTCGGTTTCCTGCCGCATCTCCGGCAGCACCGCGCCGAGCAGGATGGCGGAGCGCAGCGACTGCAGCGCGTCCTCGGGCCGTCACCAGGATGACCGGCGGCGGTGGCGGCCGATCCGCTGCAGCGCCGCCAGCACCTCGCCGATGACGCCGCGCCGCTCGTCGAGCGATTTGCGCAATGCCTGCTCGCGATCGTCGAGCGGCTGGAGCCGCTCCTTGGTCTGGGTGATCTCGGCCTCGATGGCGCGCACGCGCGCGGCCGATTCGATCAGCTGAGCGTTGAGCTTGCGGCGGTCGTCGCCGATCGATTCGATGTCGCGCCTGAGCTTGGCCTCGTTCTCGAGCGCGCGCCGCTGCTCGACGCGCAGCGCCGTGAGCTCCTGGTCGCGCTGCTTGAGCGCGTCGAGAGCGCGGCTCCCTCGAGGCAGGGCCCGCCTCCTTGGCGTTTGTCTCCTTGGCGCTCGGCACGCTCGACGGCCGCAGCTCCAGGCGCGGCGCCGGAGGTGTCGCACGAGCGGGGGCGCTGGCGGGCTCGCCGGCACGGCGCGGCGGAAAGTTCAGATAGGGGACTTCGCCGGGCGGAACTGCGGCGTAGCGGCGTTTGCGCAAGCGCTGCCACGATCCCCAGGGACGGCGCATGCAATCGCAACAACGTCCGGCCGCCCCCACGATCACCGGACGTCGTCACGTTCAGGAGATGCCGCATCACGGAGTTTCATCAGACGAATTTTATGCAAGATTGAGCCAACGCCAAGGGTTAACCCCGAATGGTACCGGATTAAGACTAAGGCGCGTACCTCGCGGCTCACGAACTGGTGAATGCGCTAGGCGCGGTGATAAGGATGTCCCGCCAGGATCGGTGTAGCGGCGCGGTAGATCTGTTCGAGCAGCATGATCCGCACCAGCTGATGCGGCCAGGTGGCGGCCCCAAAGGCCAGCGTCAGCCGATTTTTGTCCGCGCAGGGTCGGCGCCAGTCCGTCGGCGCCGCCGATAATGAACACCGCCGCCGGCCGATTCTCGGCGCGCCAGGTCTGCAGCTGGCCCGCGAAGGTCGGCGCTGGCGAGGCTCTTGCCGCGCTCGTCGAGGATCGCCGTCACGGCCCGCTCGGGCAGGATATTGGCGATGGCGATCGATTCTTCGAGCATGCGCCGCTCGGCGCTGTCGGCGCGGCTCTCGCGAATCTCGACGATGTCGATGGCCGTGCAGCCCGACCGCGCGGCCGACCTCGGCCGCGCGCTTACGGTAGCGCTCGGCCAGATCCCGTTCCGGACCTTGCTTCAACCGACCGACTGCGGCGATCATGATTGCGCATGCGCGAGGCCTTTCGCCGCACGATCGAACTGCGTTCGCCCGTTCCAACGCCGCGAAGGGGCATGGTCAAGTCAGCCGCCGCTTGCTCAGCTCACATGTCGTCCCTGCGGGCGCGACCACATCTTCTCGAGCTGGTAGAAGTCGCGCACTTCCGGCCGGAACACATGCACGATGACGTCGCCGGCATCGATCAGCACCCAGTCGCAATGCGGCATGCCCTCGACGCGAACGTCGCGGACGCCGGCCTTGTGCAGGTCCTCGAGCAGGCGGTCAGCGATCGCGCCGACCTGCCGGTTGGACCGCCCGGAGGTCACAACCATGAAGTCGGCGAGCGCGCTCTTGCCGGTGAGATCGATGGTGACGGTGTCCTCAGCCTTCATGTCGTCGATGCGGGCGAGGACGAGGCGAAGGATTTCCTCGGTGTCAGGACGCACCTTGGAAACCGCGTTGGGGGCGCGACGTGCGCCAGCCCGGGAGATTGCAGGTGTGGACAGGGGCTTGCCTTTCCTTTCACTTCCTTTCACTGCATCACCGCGTCCCGGCGAAGCAGGACGCAAGCCTAAGATAGGCACGGCTAGTTAATGGTTTCAACCCGCCGCCGTTCCGAAGACTCTAATCTTTTTTGGTTTTCTACTGCGATCGAGTGTCGCCTTCATGACTCCCGGCGCCGCGCTCGCAGCGCGGTGGAAGAGAGCGGCGATTTCAGCCCGTGGAGGTATATCCACGCCGGCGGCTTGCGCCGGAACAATCTGGCGGCCGACTGCTCCGGGAGCCGGAATCGCCGCAGCGCCTGGGCCGGCGACGCCCGCCGTCGCGTAGAGGCTCGGGCCAAGGCGGTCGACCACCGCCATCGGCACCATGGCGGCGATGCGCGCGCCATTTCTGCCAGCGATGAAAGCTGCGCAAGTTGTCGGCGCCCATGATCCAAACGAAGTGCACGCCCGGGCACCGAGTTACGAGGTAGCGGATCGTATCGTAGGTGTAGCGCACGCCGATCTCGGCCTCGAAACCGCTGACGTCGATGCGCGGATGATTCGCCAACGCGCGGGCGGCCGCCATTCGGTCGGCGAGCGGGCTCAGGCCGCGGGTGTCCTTGAGCGGATTGCCCGGCGTCACCAGCCACCAGACGCGGTGGAGGCCAAGCCGTCGCATCGCGATCAGGCAGGCGGCGCGATGGGCCTGATGCGGCGGATCGAAGGTGCCGCCGAACAGGCCGATCCGCATGCCGCGAGCGTGGGGAGGCAGAACGCTCACGGCCTCGTCTGGCCCGAGCCGCGCACGCGGTATTTGAAAGTCGTGAGCTGCTCGACGCCGACCGGGCCGCGCGCATGGAAGCGGCCGGTGGCGATCCCGATCTCGGCGCCGAAGCCGAACTCGCCGCCGTCGGCGAATTGGGTGGAGGCATTGTGCAGCACGATCGCCGAATCGATGCCGTCGAGGAATTTCTCCGCCGCGCCTTGTCCTCGGTGACGATCGAATCGGTGTGATGCGAGCCGTAGTGCTCGATGTGCTCGATCGCGGCATCGACGCCGTCCACCACCTTGGCGGAAATGATGGCGTCGAGATATTCGGTCGACCAGTCCTCCTCGCGCGCGGGCTTCGCGCGCGCGTCGGCGGCCTGCACGGCGGCATCGCCGCGCACCTCGCAGCCCGCATCGATCAGCATGGCGACGAGCGGCTTGAGGTGCGTCGGCGCGGCGGCGCGATCGACCAGCAGTGTCTCGGCCGCGCCGCATACGCCGGTGCGCCGCATCTTGGCGTTGAGCACGATCGCCTTCGCCATGTCGAGCGACGCGGCCTTGTCGACATAGACGTGGCAGATGCCTTCGAGATGCGCGAACACCGGCACGCGCGCTTCCGCCTGCACGCGCGCGACCAGATCCTTGCCGCCGCGCGGCACGATCACGTCGATGGTGCCGTTGAGCCCCGCCAGCATCATGCCGACCGCGGCGCGGTCGCGCGTCGGCACGAGCCCGATCGCCGCCTGGCGGCAGGCCGGCCGCGCTCAGTCCTTCCACGATCGCGGCGTGGATCGCCAGATTGGAGCGCTGGCTCTCCGAGCCGCCGCGCAGGATCGCGGCATTGCCGGCCTTGAGACAAAGCGCGGCCGCGTCGGCGGTGACGTTCGGCCGGCTCTCGTAGATGATGCCGATCACGCCGAGCGGCACGCGCACGCGCTCGATCGTCATGCCGTTCGGCCGCGTCCAGCGCTCGGTGACTTTGCCGACCGGATCGGCGAGTGCCCGCACGACCTCGATCCCGTCCGCCATGGCGGCGACGCGCTTGTCGTCGAGCGCGAGCCGGTCGAGGAAGGCCGAGGTTGCGCCCGCGGCCTTGGCAGCCGTGAGATCGTCTGCATTGGCGGCGAGGATCTCAGACCTTGCGGGCGCGGATCGCCTGCGCGATCGCCGCCAGCGCCTCGTCCTTCTGCGCGGTCGGCGCATGCGCCAGCACGCGCGCGGCGGCGCGCGCCTGCCGCCCAAGCTCGGGCATGACGGTTTCGGCGGCGGCTTCGACGGTCCTCAGGGGCGCGGTCATGGTGTTCATCCGGGCGGTTTTCCTATCATGCCCGTGGCGCTCCGGCGAGGTGGCTTTCTTGCCCCAGGGCGACCCGCCATGTAATGACCCGGGCTCAAGCTCGATAGGGACTGACTAACATGAAGCTGAAGGATCAGGTCGCGATCGTCACCGGCGCCGGCCGCAATATCGGCGAGGAAGTCGCCAAGCTGTTTGCCGCCGAGGGCGCCAAGATCGCGGTGGTCGATCTCGACCGGCCGCGCGGCCAGCACACCGTCGACGCCATCAAGGCGGCAGGGCGGCGATGCCGAGTTGTTCGTGACCGACGTCTCCAAGGGCGCCGACGTCGTCGCCATGGTTAAGGCGGTGGTCGGTCGCTTCGGCCGGATCGACATCCTGGTCAACAACGTCGCCATCTCCGACAACAAGAGCCTGCTCGACATCACCGAGGAGGACTGGGACCGGGTGATGACGGTCACGCTGAAGAGCCAGTTCCTGATGTCGAAGCACGTGGCGCAACAGATGATCGCGCAGGGCACCGGCGGCAAGATCGTCAATGTCGGCTCGACCTCGGGCTGGCAGGGCCGCCCGCGTGCCACCGCCTATTCGGCCGCCAAGGCCGCGATCGCGAACTTCACGCGCACCATCGCGGTGCAGCTTGCCCCGCACAACATCCGCGTCAACGCGATCGTGCCGAACAAGATCGGCTCGCCGGTCGGGCGGGACGAGTTCGACCCGACGCGCCCGGTGGCGAACATGCTCAAGCGCGCAGGCCGGCCGGAGGAGGCCGCGAAGGCGATCCTGTTTCTGGCGAGCGACGATTTATCGTTCGTGATCGGCGAGAACCTGTTCGTCGACGGCGGCACGATGGCGATGGATCAGACCGGGACGTAGTGCTGCAATGACCCGCTGCTCGTAGCCCGGATTGAGCGAAGCGAAAACCGGGTACTGTGCGAGGGAGCTGGTGCTCCCGGATTTCGCCATAGCGCGTTGAAGACGCGCGTGAACGCGCTCATGGCTCAATCCGGACTACAAAGCAAGCATGACGAAGTGAAACGCCACGACGATCGGCATCAGCTGTACTTCGTCGGGCCCTTGCCGGTCCAGTTCGGCGGGTTGGTTGCCTTGATGCGGCGCGCCTCTTTCACGAGCTCCTTGACCGCGCCGGTGACCGGCAGCGACAGGCCGGCCTTGTCGGTCATCTCGGCGACGACCTGCATGTCCTTCAGCGCCCAGGTGAACGAGATCATGTCCCATTCCTTGAGCGCGTCGGAGTTGCCCGAGCTCATCATCAGCGCGTCGCGCAGCTTGACGAGATCGATGCCGGTGGTCTCGGCGAGCCGCCCGGCCTCGATCAGGCCGACGGCGCTGATCCAAAGCAGGAGATTGTTCATGGTCTTGCCGACCTGGCCATGCCCGACATTGCCGAGATGCGCGTAGTCCGAGCAGAAGCAGCCAGTAGACCGCGCGGCCGCGCTCGACCACGTCGGGCGCGCCGCCGACGAGCGCGAGCAGCGTGCCTTCGTCGGCCGCGAACCGTCCGCGGCAGATCGGTGCGTCGAGCACGCCGATGCCTTTCGGCTTGGCGGCGGCGTCGATCTCCTGCACGACCATGGGCGAGGTGGTCGAGGACACCGCGATGATCGCGCCCTTGGGCAGATTGGCGATCAGGCCGCCGTCGCCATAGACCACGGCGCGGACCTCGTCCGTGTAGCCGACGCCCAGAATGACGAAGTCGCATGCCTTGGCGAGCGCCGCGGGTGAATCGGCCGTGGCGGCGCCGGCGGCGCGCGCGTTTGCGAGCGCGTCCGCGCTGACGTCGCAGGCGGTGACGCTGTAGCCGTGCTTGACCAGGTGCTTGAGCATCGCGTGGCCCATGCGGCCGGCGCCGACGATGCCGACGCGCTCCTTGGCTTGTCCGTTAGTCATATTGTTGTCCTCGACTGTTTGGCGGTGGGCAGGATGTGCCAATTTCTTGGCACAAACCGCGGCTTTGGTGGTAGGGGCCGGAAGCAGAAAGAAGCATGGAGGTCCTGTGCGGTCGTTGTTGGCTCGTCAATTCCTGATCATGTCTCGCGAGCGTGGCGGTTGTGCTAACGCCCGCCGCTCCGGCGGGCGCGCAGGTGTCACTGCTATCGCGCGAGGTTCAGAGCGCCATGACGGCGACGGGCTCCACGTGGAATCAGTCGCTTCGCCCTGACCTCAGCGCGATGCGGGAGGCGTTTGCGGCGCTCCACGCGGCTGCTCCCAAAGACGGCGTCGTGGTGGCCAAGGATGTGGCCTATGGCTCCCATCCCAGAAACATCCTTGATGTCTACAAACCGAGCCGGGGCGCTTCCCCTACCCCCGTTGTGATTTTCATTCACGGCGGCGCCTATGTGGGCGGCGACAAGAGCTACTACGGCAACGTCACGACCTGGTTCGCTCGCCAGAACGTGCTCGGCATCAATGCTACCTATCGGTTGGCCCCGGCGGCGAAGTGGCCCGCTGCCACTGAGGACATTGCCAGTATGGTGAAATGGACCAGGGAGAATGCGGCACGGTTTGGCGGCGATCCAGACCGCATCGTGCTCATCGGTCATTCCGCCGGCGCGACGCATGTCGCAAACTACATCTTCAACAAGAGCTTGCAGCCCTCCGGCGGTCCTGGTGTTGCCAGCACGGTGCTGATCAGCGGCCGCTATCGGCTCTCCTACGATCCCGCCGATCCGAACGGAAAGGCCATGCAGGCCTATTTCGGCGAGGACGCTTTGGCCTACGGCGATCGCTCGGCCATCACCCACATCAAGGACGCCGCCCGCATCCCGCTGTTCACGGTCATTGCCGAATACGAGCTTGCCGGCCTCGACATCATGGGAGCCGAGCTCCTGGCAGGGCTGTGCGCGCGCGATGCCAGCTGTCCGCGCTTCACGCGCCTGCAGAAGCACAATCACGGCTCCGAGGTGTTTTCCTTTAACACGCCGGATGAGCAGCTCGGCCGGGAGATATTGGAGTTCATGGAACGCGGCCGGTGAGCCGTCGCGTTGCGATGTTTTGTGTGTCCGGGGCGAGGAGTCACCCGGGACAGGATGTGCGTGCCGCGTCGTTACGCCTTCGCCTTCAGCATCGCGTTGAGCGGCTTCGCCGGATCGGCGAGCTCCGCGGGATCGACCGATACGCGCTGCTCGATCAGCCGTCGCGCCGGCCCCATCTCGCGTTGCGCGTTGATGCCGAGCACATAGGCAATCGCGGAGCCATCAAGTTCGAACAGCAGCGTGGCGTTGTCGCCGAGCTTGCGGCGCACGCGCTGGCTCGGGTTGGCGATCGGCCAGCCCATGCCCTGAATGTACATGTCGTATTGCTCCGACCAATACGACGGCAGCATCGTATAGGACATGTCGCCGCCGGCGGCGTTGCGGCCCGCGACCGAGCCCTGCTGCTGGCGCGTGTCGCCAGTTCTCCAGCCGGATCCGACCGTGCGGGCCCGGAAAACGCGTGCAGTCGCCGGCCGCAAAGATCGCGGGATCGGAGGTACGGCAATGATCGTCCACCAGGATGCCGTCCTGCACAGTCAGACCCGTGGCCCTCGCAAGGTGGTCCTCCGGAATGATGCCAACGCCCACTACGATGAGGTCGGCATTGACGGCAATTCCGGTGTTGGTGTCGATCTCGAAGCCGCCGCCCGGCAGCGGACGCAATACGGTCGAGCCGGTGGCGAGGCGGATATCCACGCCCGCCCGGCGATGGCGTTCGTGAATGAACGCTGAGGTTTCCTCGTCGCAGACCCGCGCCAGGATGCGCGGTGCAATTTCCATCACGGTGGTCTTGACGCCAATCTCCGCGGCCGAGGAGGCGATCTCGAGACCGACGACGCCGCCGCCGACCACGAGAAGCGATTTGCTGTGCCCAAGCTCGACCTTGAGCGCAAGCGCTTCGGCCTGCGTGCGCAGATAGTGGATGCCCTTCTGCCCCGCGGGAAACATCGGCAGCACGCGGTTGATCGAACCGGTCGCGAGAATGAGCGCGTCATAGGGGATATGCTCGCCTGCCTCGGTCACGACGGCCTTCGCGCCGCGGTCGATCTCCTTGACGCGCGCGTTGAGCTTGAGCGTGATGCCCTTGCCGGCGACGCCGGCGGGCCCGGCGATCAGCGCGTCCTGCGGCATCGCCTTGCCGGTGAGCACCGCCTTTGACAGCGGTGGCTTCTCATAGGGCTCGCAGTCCTCGTCGCTGAGCATCAGGACCTCGGCCGTCTTGTCCTGGTTGCGGGCCGCCATGGCGGCACCGACCGCGGCCGGTCCGCAGCCGACGATGACGATCTTGCGGGCGTCACTCATGGGGGCTCCTGTGGCATCGCCGGTTGCCGGCGCGAGATTGACACCGCAGCGCGGGCGCGCCAGATTGGAACGCTGGTCCGCCTAGCGGAACGTGATTTCGTCTCCGTTTTCTACCGTGACACGCGCCGAAATGCCAGCATCACGCGCTAGTGGAGCGGATTTGACATTCGCTACCCACCCAGCCCCGGGCTCGCAAAGCGAATGTCAAATCCAAAGCTCCACTAGAAACCTATACTTTCCTAGTGGTCCTTGATTCTAACATTCGCAAGAGAGTCCGCCGAGAAGGGATGCGAATGTTAGAATCGGACCACTAGCCCGCAAGGTCTTCACGCGATGCCGAGACGAGCCAAGTCCGAAGCCCGCGAGCGGCTGTCGTCAGTTGCGACGGCGATCCGCCTGCTCAAGGCGTTCTCGGAGGACGAGGTCGACATCGGCATCAGCGACCTGGCGCGCCGGCTCAGGATCGCCAAGAGCACGGCGCACCGGCTTGCGGTGACGCTCGTCTCGGAGGGCATGCTCGAGCAGGACGGCGGCACCGGCAAATATCGGCTTGGGGTCGCGCTGTTCCGGCTCGGCGCGCTGGTGCGCCGGCGCATGGAGGTGTCCAACGAGGCGCGGCCGTTCCTCTACGATCTGCGCGAGAAGATCAACGAGAGCGTGCACCTCGCGATCCTCGACGGCACCGAGATCATGTACGTCTACAATCTCGAAAGCACACACGCGATCCGCATGCGCTCCGATCTCGGCGTGCGCAAGCCGGCGCACTGCACCGCCGAGGGGCAGGCGATCCTGGCGTTTCAACCCCAGCCGGTGATCGACGAGGTGATCGCGGCCGGGCTCGTGCCGCGCACGCCCAGGACCATCACGACGGCCGACAAGTTCCTCAAGGCGCTCGCGGCAGTGCGCCAGCGCGGCTGCGCGATCGAGAACGAGGAAAGCGAGCTTGGCATGGTGTGCATCGCGGCGCCGATCCGCGACGACACGGGCGCCGTGGTGGCGGCGGTCGGCATTGCGGGACCGGAGACGCGGATGTCGAAGCGTGCGGTCACGACGATTGCGCCGCATGTGATCACGGCTGCCGATCTCGTGTCGGCGCGGCTCGGCTATCGGGCACGCGCGGCGATGTAGATTTGGTGATCTAGTTCTACGGGCCTGTCGCCAACCTCCGCTGTCGTCCCCGCGAAAGCGGGGACCCAGTATTCGAGAGTATGCGTTGTCGCGGCTGAGCGTATCGGCTGGATCAGTGAGTACTGGGTCCCCGCTTTCGCGGGGACGACGCATGAAATACGGGCCAAATAGAAGAGAACTCAAGCCCGCAACGCCACCAGCATCTCTTCGATGTAGTCGTCGTTGCTGGCGATCACCAGCATCGAGGCATACGGGCGCAGGCTCGCCAGCGTCTTCGACAGCTCATCGTCCGACTTGTTCGCACTGCCGACGATCAGCGCGGTCGTCATCACCTTGCGCGGCGTTGCAGGCTTCCGCGATCACAGAGGCCGCATCCGCATTGGTGCCGGCGCTTGCCACCATCACGATCAGGTCGGCGGTGGCGATCTCGTCGATCAGGTCCTTGGTGCGCCCGGCGAGGTCGGAGAGCCAAGCCTTCATCGACGAGCGGTCGCCGCTCGCCGGCGTGCCCTCGAACTTCGGCGCGGTGAAGAACGTCGCGCGCTGCCAGGCGCCCTGGGCCACGCGCTTGACCACGGCTTCGCTCGGCGGATCGAGCGCGACCACCTTGACGGCGCGCGGCGTGGAATTCGGATAGTTGATCCGATACCGCGCCTCCTCGGCCGTGGTCATCCGTGCGCTTTCGCTCTGCATGACGCACTCCGTCAGACCGTGGCGTGGGCGACACCGAGCCGCGACGTGAGCGCCTCCTTGGCGGCGTCCTTGAACGCCTGGTCGGGCGGCAGCACGACCGAGGCCGAGCGCACCTTGCTGGTGCTCGGGATCGACGCCGGGCGGGATCGTGCCCTTGTCGACCAGCGCCTTGGCGGCGCGCATCAGGCGATGGCGCGCCATGATGATGCCGTTGTCGGTGGAGACCAGGTTCTCCTTGGTGCGGTCGCAGATCGGGCCCATGCTCTCCTGCAGCGACGCATCCTGGATCGCGAAGCCTGCGACGCCGCTGATAGGTCCTGCCGGCCTTCTGCGCGGCGCGGTCCATCAGATAGTCGTTGTCCTTGTTGGCGAGCGGCCGGAAGGTGCCGGGCACGTATTTGCAGTGCACGCCCGCGCCGTCGCTTCATGGCGTCGACCTCGCGCTTGCGTCAGCGCGCGCGTCGGGTGGAAGTCGTAGGTCCAGGCCCAGCAGTTCTCGTCGTCGATCGGGATCCAGAAATGGCCGTGGATCGGATGGTCGCCGCGCGGCGGGATCATGGTGAAGCTCGGCATCACCCAGGGCGTGATGCGCCAGTAGTAGTTGCCGTTCTCGGCGTTGCGGCGGGCGCCGATGTAGAGGCCGCCCGGCTGCTCCACCACCTCGAAATGCGGCTGCATGTCGGCGAGGTTGTACTCGTTGCCCTTGGCGCCCTTGAACAGCGGATCGGATGCCGAGGTCGCCGCGATGCAGGAACGAGACGTGGCTGGAATCGATGCCGCCTTCCATGGCCTGCAGCCAGTTGCTATTCCTGCAAGCGCTTGGAGATGAAGCGTCTGCTCGGGCGGGACGATGGCGAATTCCCACTCCGGCAGCGGCGGCTGCTTGTCGGGCGGGCCCATATAGGTCCACAGCACCGGGCCGCGCTTCACCAGCGGATAGGACTTGAGCTTGATCTTGCTGGCAGAAGCCGCTTTCGACCGGCTCCGACGGCACGTCGATGCACTGGCCGGTCACGTCGTACTTCCAGCCGTGATAGGGGCAGCGCAGCCGTGCTCCTCGTTGCGGCCGAACCACAGCGACACGCCGCGATGGGCGCAGAACTCGTCGATCAGGCCGTAGCGGCCGTCGGTGTCGCGGAAGGCGAGCAGCCGCTCGGACAGGATCTTCACCCGCACCGGCGGGCATTCGTTCTCCGGCAGTTCCTCGGCCAGCAGCGCCGGCAACCAGTAGCAGCGGAACATCTGGCCCATCGGCGTGCCGGGGCCGGTCTGCGTCACCAGGTCGTTCTGTTCTTTTCTGAGCATCGCAGATCTCCGAGGGCTCATGGCTGTCGAACTCTGCGACGCGAGCCTCAATTGTGCGGGCCTTAACTGAATATGGTAGCGACATCGCCGCGCTGGAAGCGGGAGCGTCTTGCGTCCTGGCGCGCGTTCTTCTATACGGAACAACGTTCCATCTTTGATAACATCGCGGGTCCGCACCGTCAACGATCACCATGACAGCAGGTTATTCAACAGGTACGAGGACGTTCATGCCCCAACGGATTGATCTGTGCAGCGCCGCGGATGTCGCGCCCGGCAGCGCGCTCAAGGTCGAGACCGGCAGACCTGGTGCTCGCCGTGTTCAACGTCGACGGCGAATACTACGTGACCGACGACCTCTGCACGCACGGGCCGGGCTCGCTCTCGGAAGGCTACATCGACGGCGACGTGGTCGAGTGCAACTTCCACAACGGCCAGTTCAACATCAAGACCGGCGAGGTGGTGGCGCCGCCCTGCATGGTGCCGATGAAGACCTACAAGACCGCGGTCGAGAACGGCCGCGTCATTATCGAGACGGAGTAGCGGCCGCTGTGAAAGGCCTGTTCTCGAACGGCGTCAAAGCCGTGGTGCTCGATCTCCTGCCGGAGTTCGAGCGTGCGAATGGCGTGACGCCTACCATCACCTGGGCATCCACCAACATGCTCATGGACGAGATCCGCAAAGGCGCGACCGGCGATCTCGCGATTCTCACCGACGAGGCGATTGATGGACTGATTGGGCAGGGCAAGATGGTGGCCGGCAGTCGCGTCGATCTCGTTCGTTCCGCGATCGGCATCGCGGTGCGCCAGGGCGCGCCCAAGCCCGACATCGGCTCTGCCGATGCGCTCAAGCAAGCGCTGCTCTCGGCGCGCACGATCTCCTATTCGAAGACCGGCATCAGCGGCGTCTATTTCCCGACCGTGCTGGAACGGCTCGGGATCGCCGACCAAGTAGCCTCGAAAGTGCTGATCCCGACGTCAGGCGTCCCGGTCGGCGAGGTGGTCGCCGAGGGCGATGCCGAGATCGGTGTGCAGCAGATCAGCGAGCTTCTGCCGGTGCCGGGGATCGAGATCGTCGGCCCGCTGCCGGAGGAACTGCAGAAGGTGACGGTGTTCTCGGCCGGCGTCTTCACCGGCGCATCCGAGCCGCAGGTCGCGAAGGCATTGGTGGCGCTGCTCACATCAGCCGCCGCGCGGCCGGTCTATCAGCGCAAGGGCATGGAGCCGGTGTAGGGCAGACCCGTGGGGCGGATTAGCCGAAGGCGTAACCCGCCGATGCTCTGAGCGTAACTCGCCAACGCACTGGCGGCATTACGCTCCGCTAATCCGCCCTACGATTGCCATGCGCTCACCGGTGCTGCGTGATCGTATCGACCAGCGCCAGCCGGCCCTTCTTCACCTCCGCGAGCGCGCGGCGCGAGCGCCGGGCGGATGTCCTTCGGCTTGTCGATCGGGCCTTCGCCGTAGCAGCCCATCGAGCGCGCGAGCGCGCCGAAGTCGGGCTCCGGTCCGAACAGGTCCATGCCGATATGGGCCTTGGCCTCGTCGGTGCCGCGCAGCTTCGCCATGCGGATCTGGTGCGCCCAGTCGTTGTAATAGGCGCGGTTGTTGTGCATCACGACCAGCATCGGGATCTCGTACTTGGCCGCGATCCAGAGCGCGCCGGCGTCGAACATCAGGTCGCCGTCGGGATTGATGTTGACCGCGAGCCGGCCCTTCTCCTTGCAGGCCATGCGCGACGCCGAGCGACATGCCGATCTGGGTCGAGGTGCCGAGCTCGACGCCCGGATGCCGGTAGGGCTTGTCGAAGTCCCAGAGCTTGCGCACTTCCTGCTTGAGGTTGTTGGCGGTGAGCACCCAGTCCTCGTCCTTGATCACCTCCCACACTTCCATCGCGAGCCGCTGGAAGGTGATCGGCGAGGCGTCCCAGTTCTTCTTGGCGTCCTGCTGCCACTTGGCCCAGACCTCGTCGTGGCGCTTGCCGATCGCGACCTTGCGGTCCTCGATCTTCTTCTTGAGGCCGGCGTCCTTGGCGATGCGCTCCTTGCAGATGCGGGTGAGCTCCGGAATGCCGATCTCGGTGTCGCCGAGCGCGCGCACCGAGCACGGCTGCATGCGGCAATAGTCCATCGCCCACTTGCTGATGCCGATCTCGGCGAAGCCGATCTCGACATAGTCGCAGTTCGGCGCGACCAGCGACTCGAGCTGGCGCGTCATGCTGTTGAGCTCGGTGAGCTGCTTCTCCCAATCCTTCAGGTCGAGGCCGAGCACGAGGTCGGTGTGCTTGAGCGACGGCTTGTCCATGCTCAGGCAGAGCGGATGCTTGTTCGGGAAGTTGAGCGCGTTGTTGACGTCCCACACCGCCGAGCCGGTGGTCTCGGCGAGCTCGACGATGTTGTTGAAGCCGTTCGCGCGCCGGCCGGCATATTCGGCCAGCAGCATCGGGTGCTCGGCCTTGAGCAGCTTGTCGGCGATCTTCTCGATCGCGCGCGGATCGGGCGCCATCGGCGACGGCACGTGCACCGCGAAGTCCGGCGGCAGCGTGACCTTCTCGGTCATCGGCGCTTCCTGCATGCGCCGCGTCGTAGCACATGTAGATCGGGCCCTTCGGCTCGGTCATCATGATCGAATAGGCGCGCGCGAAGCTTTCCGGCACGCCGTGGATCGAGGTCGGCTGATAGTCCCACTTGGTGTAGTCGCGCACCGCGTTGCCCTGCACCAGCGCGGTGTGGGTCCAGTCGATGTGCGGGCGGCGCTTGGCTTCGTCCATCGGGCCGGTGGCGCCCATGATGAAGATCGGCACGCGGTCGAGATAGGCGTAGTAGATCGCCATGCAGGCGTGCAGCAGGCCGACCAGATTGTGCAGGATCACGGCCGCCGGCTTGCCGGTCGCCTTGGCGTAGCCGTGCGCGATCTGCACCGCGATCTCCTCGTGGTTGCAGAGCATCATCGGCGGCTCGTTGTTGCCGTAGTTGACGAGCGAATCGTGCAGGCCGCGGAAGCTCGCGCCCGGATTGAGCGTGATGAAGGGGAAGCCGTAGCGCTTGATCATGTCGACGATGACGTCGGACTGCCAGCCGGTGTAGTTCTTAATCTTCGCGTCCATGGGAATCCTATCGCCCTCGCTGATGCCCGTGCGGGGATGCGCTGGAAATCGCGGCTGCCGTAACAGTCACGGGCGAGCGTGCGGCGCGTCAAGGGACGCGCGGCGCATCCCGGCGCGGCCGGAGAGAGCGTCGGAGCCTGGCGAGAGCATGACGCGCGATGTCAGCGCGAGGCTACTTCAGCGCCTCCGCCGCCTTGTGCGCGATCGCGGGCGGCGTCTGGTAGACCTCGGCGACGAGCTTCTGGACCGCCTCGCCGGCGATCGGCGTGATCTCGAGCTGCGCCTTGTCGGCCTCGGCGAGGAATTCCTTGTCCGTCATCGTGTCCATGAACGCCTTGCGCAGCGCCGCGACGCGATCGGCCGGCACGCCGGGCGGCGCGAGATAGGGCCGGCCGAGCGCCTGGCGCGCGAAGATCAGCTTGAGGATCTGCCGCTGCTCGTCGGTCTTGGCGAGATCGGTGATCAGCGGCACGTCGGGCAGGTCCGGATGCTTGGCGCAGCGACAGCTGCATCAGAATGGTGATCTTCTTGTCGCTTGACCCAGGTGCGCGCGGGTCGACTTCACGCTCGACCACGACCAGCCGCAGCGGCCGTCGACCTCGCCGCGCTCCATGCGCGAGATTGACGTCGTTGCCGCCCGGATAGCCGGTGACGATCTTCATCTTGGTGCCGAGCACGCCGTTGATGATGCGCGGGAACTGGTCGGTGTCGGCGGCCGCGCCGGTGCCGCCGACGGTCGAGCTGCCTGGTGTCAGCAGGTCGTCGAACTTGGTGACCTTGCTGCGGCCGTTCCAGACGACGCAGACGCTCACCTCGTCGTTGGCGCTGCCGATCCAGTTGAACTTGGTGCCGTCGAACTGCGCCGCCTTGTTGCCGAGCAGCGGATCGAAGCCGGTGCCGCGGCCGATCGTGCCGATCACGGTGCCGTCCTTGGGCGCGACGTTGTAGAGCCAGTTGGCGAGCCGCAGGCTGCCGGCGCCCTCCATGTTCTTCGGCGTGACGATCGGATTGCCGGGAATGTGCTTGCCGAGATGGCGGGCGATCAGGCGCGCGTAGACGTCGTAGCCGCCGCCGACGCTGTAGCCGATCATCAGGTCGACGGTCTTGCCCTTGTAGAAGTCCGCCGGCGCTCTGCGCGTGCTGCGTCGAGAGCGGAACAACGAGTGCCGCGAATGCAAGCACAGCGATGCCGACAGTGGCAAGGCGCATCTACAGGATCCTCCATTTTCGCGAGCACCGGCGTACAACTCAGCGCATCGGCCGTCAGGTTCATTACTACCGCTGCGCGTCACGCGCGCGCTAACGGCGGCGCGTGGCCGCGCCGGCGATCGTGCCTAAGTCAATTGTGAACGCATTACGAGCCCGGATTGCGTGCTCAGAAGCCCGGCGCGTTCTCGAGCTGGTCGTGCCAGTCGAAGCCCATGTCCTTGATGATGCGGTTGCTCATCACGATGATGCGGGATTCCTTGGTGCGCGAAGCTCTGGTGATTGGTGTAGGGCGGCACGTAGATGTAGTCGCCCTGCTTCCACTCGAACTTCTTGGGCTCGGCGTCCCATTCCCAGATGAACTTGTCCTGGCAGTCGAACATCATGTCCCAGTGCAGGTCGTAGCCTTCGCCTTCCACCACGAAGGCGAGCTCCTCCCACATGTGGCGGTGCTTGCCCGAGCGCTCGCCCTCCTTGAGGAACAGCATGTAGGCCTCGACGCACAGCTCGGGCGTGTTCATGTTGCGGTGGATGAGGTGCTTGATCAGGCCGTCGGGCGAACGCTCCCACGGCATGTCCTCGGCCGGTGATGACGTTCGGCCGTGCTCGCATATTCCTTGCGGAACTCGAGCGACTTGACGATCTCCTCGGCCCGCCAGTTGCAGATCTGGGTGCCGGAGAGGGCGTGCTGCTTGTCTTCGATCGCGGCTCATGCGTCGTGCGCTGCTCCTGCGATCGGGTCACTTAAAGATCCTTGGGGCGGCGAATAGGGCCCGAGCGCCGGATCGAGATCGGGCGGCCATTCCACCATCTTCTGCAGCAGCAGGTGCATGAACAGGAACAACGGCTTCGCCTTGAACACGAGGTGGATGCACTCCTCCTTGTCGGAGTCGTTGAAGTGCTGGTGCACGCAGCCGTTCTCGACCAGCATCACGTCGCCGGCCTTCCATGCGATCTGGCGGCCGTCGTGGACGTCGTGGCCGTGGCCCTTGAGCACGTAGAACACCGCGCTGTTGAGGTGGCCGTGCTTCTGGCCGCCGGTCTTGGGCGCGTAGGCCTCGATGTGGGATTCGATCGACTGGATGATCGAGGTCGCCTGCGGGCTGATCACGCTCTTGCCGAACATCTGCGGCCCGCCCTTCCAGGCCACGTCGCTGGCGGAATAGACCCGCTTCTCCTCGTTCAGCGTCTTGTAGAGGTGGCTGTAGGTGCCTTCGAGCGCCCGCACGAAGGTCCGCTTCTTGGCCCAGCGATCCCACTTCTGGTTCTTCTTTTCCATCTCCAGCGGATCGGGCTGGTTGTGGCCGATGCCCGGGGCCTCGATCACGTCTGTCATGCTTGCGCTCCTCCGAACGGGTCGCTCGCGGTCGCGGCCGCGCAGGGCTGCGAAATCCGGTGTGTGCTGGTCATAAGCGATTGCCGCGGTGCGCGCAATCGTCACGCCCGGACGTGGCGGCTTCCGCCGACCACGCGGCGCGCTAGAATAGTTAAAGACACGACACCGCCCGGGATTGCCCAGATGGCTGGTGCGTAAAGCGCAGGGAGGCGTGATGTATGGCACTCAGACATGCTGTGTGCGGCGCGGCATTGCTCGCGGTTCTGCCGGCTTCCATCGCATCGGCGCAGGCGCCGGCCGACTTCTATCGCGGCAAGACCATCGAGCTCTACATCGACTACAGCGTCGGCGGCGGCTACGACCTCTACGCCCGCATGATCGCCCGCCATCTCGGCAAGCACATCCCGGGCAATCCGATGGTCGTGCCGAAGAACATGGAAGGCGGCGGCGGCATGCGGCTCGCCAACTGGCTCTACAACGTCGCCCCGAAGGACGGCACCGCGATCGGCGCAGTGGCCGCGCCATGGCGTTCGAGCCGCTGCTCGGCAACAAGGGCGCTCAATACGACGGCCGCAAGTTCACCTAGCTCGGCAGCGCCAACGACGAGGTCAGCGTGTGCGTCGCGTGGCACACCTCCGGCGTCACGACATTCGAGGACGCGCAGAACAGGCAACTCGTGGTCGGCGACCGGCGGCGTCGCCGACGACACCTACCAATATCCCGCGATCCTCAACAACATGTTCGGCACCAAGTTCAAGATGGTCACCGGGCTATCCCGGCGGCAACGACATCAATCTCGCGATGGAGCGCGGCGAGGTGCAGGGGCGCTGCGGCTTCCGTGGTCGACCGTCAAGGCGACGCGCCGGTTCTGGATCGACGAGAAGAAGATCAATCTCCTGATGCAGTTCTCGCTCGGCAAGCATGCCGACCTGCCGGACGTGCCGCTGGTGATGGATCTCGCCAAGACCGACGAGCAGCGGACCATCCTCAAGCTGATCTTCGGCCGGCAGGTGATGGGCCGTCCCTACGTGGCGCCGCCCGGCGTGCCGAAGGAGCGGGTCGCCATGCCTGCGCAAGGCCTTCATGGACACCATGGCGGACAAGGAGTTTCTGGCCGAGGCCGAGAAGGCGAAGTTCGAGATCACACCGGTTGCCGGCGAAAAGATTGAAAACCTGGTCCTCGAGGTCCATCGTAACACGACGCCGGAGCTGGCCGAGAAGGCCGGCGCCGCGATGGCATGAAGATAACATTCGCACCTTCTCGGCAGGCTCTCGCGAATGTGAATCAGGACATAGCAAATATGGGTTCAGTAGCTGGATTGGCATCGCTTCGCGAGCCGCACTGGTGCAATGAATCCGCTTGCTGGAATTGGATGCATGAATGTCGGCCGCGTGCCCTGGCGGCTTGCGCATGCCGCTTGTGTCCGGCCTCGATCGCCAGCGCGCAATCACCGGCCGATTTCTACAAGGGCAAGACGGTCGATCTCCACATCGGCTACAGCGCCGGCGGCGGCTACGACCTCTACGCGCGCATGATCGCGCGCCATCTCGGCAAGCACATCCCGGGCAATCCGCAGGTGGTGCCGAAGAACATGGAGGGCGCGGGGAGCCTGCGGCTCGCGAACTGGCTCTACAGCGTCGCCCCGAAGGACGGCACCGCGCTCGGCGCCACCAGCCGCGGCATGGCGTTCGATCCGCTGCTCGGCAACAAGACCGCGCAATACGACGGCACCGAAGTTCACCTGGGTCGGCAGCGCCAACGACGAGGTGAGCGTCTGCGTGGCCTGGCACACGTCGGGCGTGACGACGCTGGGACGACGTGCTGACGAAGGAGCTCGCCATCGGCTCGACCGGCAGCGCCGACGACACCTATCAGTTTCCCGCGCTTCGTCAACAACGCGCTCGGCGCCAAGTTCAAGATCATCACCGGCTATCCGGGCGGCAACGACGTCAGCATCGCGATGGAGCGCGGCGAGGTCGGCGGGCGCTGCGGCTGGTCGTGGTCGAGCATCAAGGCCACGCGCATGAGCTGGTATCGAGCAGAAGATCATTCACGTGCTGATGCAGTTCTCGCTCGCCAAGCACGCCGACCTGCCGCACGTGCCGCTGATCACCGATCTCGCCAAGACGCGACGAGCAGCGGCACATCTTCAAGCTGATCTTCGCCCGCCAGGTGATGGGCCGGCCCTACATGGCGCCGCCCGGCGTACCGGCTGATCGCGCGGCTGCGCTGCGCAAGGCGTTCATGGATACGATGGCGGACAAGGAGTTCCTGGCCGAGGCCGAGAAGGCGAAGTTCGAGATCACGCCGGTGTCAGGAGAGAAGGTCGCGGCGCTGGTGGAGGAGATTTATCGCACGACCTCGACGGCTGATGCCGAGAAGGCGGCGGGGATGGTGAAGTAAGTTGCCACTGATTGCGAGATTGTCGTCCCGGGCGACCGCAGGGAGACCCGGGACCCAGTAAACGCAGGCAGTCCGATCGTAGACGGTCCCGCCGGAAATCGATTTGCCGGTGTGTACTGGGTCCCCGCTTTCGCGGGGACGACAGCAAGGGAGCGCGGTGACGGCGGCGAGTGAGCTTCAGCCACCAATCTTCTTCAGCACGTCCGCGAACTTCTCCGCCACCTGCTTGCGCAGCTCCGGGCGACGCGCGTCGCGACCGTGGGAAAATCCTTCAACCGTTCGAACGGCCGGCAGGCGTCGATCACCGCGCGCGAGTTGGTGGACGACGCCTTGTCGAGGATCGGATCGAGCGGGCCCGACCAGGCGCGCCGGAAGGTCTCGATATCCTCCGCCGGATCGCAGCGCGTGCACATCGCCCACATCACGTCGAACAGGTCGGACGGATCGACGTCGTCGTCGACCACGACGACGAAGCGGCCCAGATAAGAGCCCGACTGGCAGCTCGCCGCCAGGAAGCCGGCCTGCCGCGCATGGCCCGGATAGGCCTGCTTGATCGCGATGACGTTGAACATGCGCGCGCCGCCGAACTCGTGCACCCACACGCCGGCGACGCCCGAGAGACCGGCGCGCTCGACCTCGTCCCAGATCATGCCGGCCTTCATCACGCATTTGGAGAACGAGAAGTCGGACGGCGGCCGCATCGGCGAGGCGATCGAGATGATCGGATCGTTGCGCCAATAGACGCGCCGCACGTGCACAACCGGCTGCTCGCTCGGTGACGAGGCGTAGTAGCCGGTGAACTCGCCGAACGGGCCTTCCTTGGCGGTCACGCCCTCGATCATCTCGCCTTCGAGCACCAGCTCGGCATGCGCCGGCATCGGCAGACCGTAGACCTCGCTCGGCACGATCTCGTAGGGCTCGCCGCGGTGGCCGCCCGCATAGTCGTATTCGGAGAGGCCGAACTTCAGCTCGTTGCCGCCGGCGAGGAAGAGAAGCGGATCGTGCCCGCACGAGATCAGCACCGGGCATGGCTTGCCGGCCTTGAAATATTTCTCGCGGATCTGCCGGCCGTGCTTGCCGGGCGAGATCCAGATCGAGACGTGGTTCTTGTCCTGCACCATTACTCGGTAGGTGGCGCAGTTGACCCAGTTCTCCTCCGGGTCGCGCATGATCACGATGTCGTCGGTGCCGATGAAGCGGCCGCCGTCGAGCTCGTGCAGGAACGGCACCGGAAACTTGAAGAGATCAACCTGGTCGTCGCGGTCGACGTTCTCGAACACCGCACCCTTGCCGACCGTCTTGGGCGGGATCGGGCGATGCTCCTTCATGCGGTCGCGATAGGCGCGCACGACGTCGAGCGGACAGGACGGCACCGGCAGACCCGAGCGTGATCGCGAGCCGCTTCGAAGAGTTGGTGGCGCCCGAGATCAGCCGCATGCCCTTGGGATAGCCGGGCACGTCCTCGAACAGCAGCGCCGGCGGCTCCGGCCGCGCATGGTTTACGATCTCGCCGAGCGTGCCCATCTCGAGCTTCCAGTCGGCGCCCTTGATGCGCACGATCTCGCCCGCCTCCTCGGCGCGCTTGATGAACTCGCGCAGGTCCTCGTGCGGTGAGTTGTAGGCGTTGAAGCGACGCGGTTGGCCTTTTTCGAGCACGGCACGGTCTCCTGAAAGTCGTGCTGGCGTTGTGCCATGGACGCCCGGGATTGTCAGCCCCGCTGGTCCCGCGCATCGGGGGCGCGTAAGCTCAAGCCGATCGACAGGGGGGAGGATCGCTATGGCGTCATCTTGCATGCGCGTCATGATTGCGGCGTTTGCGATCGTGTTCGCCGGTCTGCCGCATCGCGCAGATGCGCAAGAGCCCTTCTACAAAGGCAAGCGGCTCAACCTCGTCATCAATTTCGCGGCCGGCGGTCCTGCCGATATCGAGGGGCGGCTGGTTGCCAAGCATCTCGCCAAGCACATCGACGGCGCGCCCGGCATCATCGTGCAGAACAAGGACGGCGCCGGTGGGCTCGTCGGCACCAACTATCTGGGCGAGCTCGGGCCGCGCGACGGCACCATGGCGGGCTATCTCACCGCCGCGGCCTGGACCTATGTGATCGAGCCGCAATCCTATCGTGTGCCGTTCGATCAATACGAGTTTGTCGCCTACCAGCCGGTCAACGTCGTCTATTACATGCGCGCCGACACGGCACCCGGCATGAAGAGCGCGGCCGACATCATGCAGGCGAAGGGCTTGGTCACCGGCGGGCTTGCGGCCGATTCCTCGAAGGACATTTTGATCCGGCTCACGCTCGACATGCTGGGTGTGCCGTACAAATACGTCACCGGCTTCCGCTCGAGCGCGCCGGCTCGGCTCGCGCTGCAGCGCGGCGAGATCAATTTCTTCTCAGAATTGTCACCAAGCTATTTCGGCGTGGTCGAGCCGAGCCTGAGCAAGACCGGGCAGGTCATTCCGGTCTTTTACGATCCCATCTCGGACGGCCGCACCTTCGCGCCATTCAAGCCGATGGACGATCAGCAGGTCGCGAGCTTTCCGGAGTTCTACCGCAAGCTCAAAGGTACGATGCCGTCGGGCCGGCTGTGGGATGTCTATCGCACCAACCTTGCAGTCGACTCAGCGATGTTGCGCACGGTCGTGTTGCCGCCTGGCGTGCCGCAGGCCTCGGTCGACGCACTGCGTAAGGCGTTCGAGCGGCTCAACGGCGACAAAGAGTTCGTCGAGGAGACGCTCAAGGCGATCCAGTTCGTGCCGCAGTTCATCACCGGCGGCGATCTCAATGCGCAGGTGCGGCGCACGCTCGTGGTCGATCCGGCGATCAGGAGCTTTGTGGCGGATTACATCAAGAACCCGCCGCGCTGACGGTCAATTCGGGGCGATCAGCTGGCGTGCGCGCGCGATCGCTTCCGCTGACGACGCATAGGCGGCGCGTGCGGCGCGCTCGAGTTCGGCACCGGCGACGGGTCGCGTGTCGAATTTCATTTTGTGCGCTTCCTCGTTGAACTGCGGGTCTTCGAGCATGCGCTTGAAGGCTGTGCGCAAGGTCGTGCGCACCTCGGGCAGGAGCTGCGGCGGTGCCGCGAACGGGAAGCCGAAGACGGTCGGCAGCAGAATGATGCGCAGCGCCGCGCGATCGAGCTCGGTGGTCGCAAACTCCATGATCGCCGGAACGTCCTTGAGCTCGGGATGCCGCTCCATCGCGAATTGCACGATCGGCTGGATCTTCTTCGCATTCACCCAGTCCGCCATGCTGGCTTTCATCGATTCCCAACTCAGCGAGCAACGGCCGTCGGCCTCGCCGCGCTCCATCGCGAGGTTCATCGCCGGCGCGCCCGGATAGCCGACCACGCTGCGGATGCGAGCGCCGACAAGCTGGCGCAGGATGCGCAGCTGCGCGGCCTCGTTGCCGGAGCCTGCGACGACCATCTCGGTGGTCTTGAGATCGGCAATGCTTTGCACCTTGGCGGTATGCCAGACCACGCAGGTGTCGGTCGTGCTGGTCGGCGCGCCGAGCCAGGTGAGATCCTGCACGCTGAAATTCAGCATCGGATCGATCAGGAGCGGATCGGTGGTGACGCCGCGCGAGATCATCGCAAGCTCGGTGCCGTCGCGCGGCGCCGAGTTGTACATATGGCCGGCGAGCCGCCGTCCGCCCGCGCCCGGCATGTTGCGCGGGATCACGTTGGGGCTGCCCGGCAGGTGCCGGCCGATATTGCGCGCAACGAGCCGCATGATCTGGTCGTTGCCGCCGCCCGGCTCGAAGCCGAGATACATCGAAACAGGCTTGCCGATCGGGAACGGTGCGGAAACCGGCTGCGCCAGCGCGGGCGCCGCGACTGCGACACAAGCCACCACACCTGCGATCCGCAGCGCGCATCGCAGCATTAGCTGTACGGCTGTCATCGCGACGCCGGCACCATGCCATTCTTCTGCACAGCCGGCGCGGCGGACGGCTCGTTGATGAATTTGATGAACTGCCGTGCCGCATCGGCCTGTCTGGCCCTCGGCGTGAGGGCTGTTGCGTAAACGATCGTGATGTTCAGCTCGGCCGGCAGATCACCGACGATATCGACGCCCTGGATGGGCATCAGCTCGGCCGGCTGGTGAATGCCGATCTCGACGTCGCCCTTGGCCACGCGGGCGCCGACCACGATGCCCGGCACGTTGGACATCTTGGATTTGAGCTGATCCGCGATGCCGAGCTTGACGACGACGACCTTCGAGAAATGCTCGCCGCTCGGTCCGATGCTGTATCCGATCGATTTAGCGTCGAGCAGCGCCTGCTTCAGCGCAGCGGGCGAGCTGATGTCAGGCTTTTTCGTGCCCGATCGTACGGCTAGGCCGATGCGCGAGTGGAATGCCGGCGCGATCGTGCTGGCGTCGACTTTGCCTGCCGCGGCCAGCTCATTGAGGGCGGGCGGCCCGAGCAGGATCATGTCGGCGAAGGTGCCTTCCTTGATCTTGGCAACGGCCGGGCCGGTGCCGAGAACCGTCATCGTCACCTTGTGGCCGGTGGCGCGCTCGAAGGGCGCGGTCAGGTCGCGCAAGATGTATTCGACCGCGCCGGTTGTCATCAGGCTGATCTCGGCGGCTTGCGCGGTGTCTGCTGGAATGGCCGCGTTGAGGCAACTCGCCGCTAACGCGACAACAATCGACCATGGGCGCATGGCGTCCTCCCGGTATGTTTGCGGTGAATAGCGAACGCGGCGGCCTCGCCGCTATTCGCTACTCGCCATTTGCTGTTCGCCTATCGGGCGCTCAGCTCGCTGGCTCCATGCCTTTCTGCTTGTAGGCAGCGAGCGCTTCACCCGACGCGATGAACTTCGCAAATGCCTTGGCGGCGTCCATCTCTTTGGCCTTGGACGGAATGCCGACCGAATAACCGATGATCCGGTTCACATCCGCCGGCAGCGGGCCAACCAGGGTCACGCCCGGCACCGGCACAAGCTCGGCGACCTGCTGAATGCCGATCTCGGCTTCGCCACTCGCCACTGCGGCTCCAACCGGCCGGCCGCTCACGATGACCGTCTTCGGCTTGAGCTGATCCGCAATGCCAAGTTTAGCAATCACGGTCGTGAAGAACTGCCCGCTGGCGCCCTGGCTGTAGGCGACATTCTTGGCGGCGAGGAGCGCCGCCTTCAGCGCCTCCGACGTGCTGATGTCGGGCTTGGGAGCGCCGGTGCGCACGCCGAGCCCGACGCGCGACTGCATGACCTTGGCGCTGCTGCCAGCGGCGATCAAGTTGTCCTTGATCAGCGCGTCGACGGTCTCGTCGCCGGACACGATGAGATCGATGCTGGCGCCGTCCTTGACGTCCTTGATAATTGCGGGCGCGGCCTTGATGCTGAGCGTGACCTTGTGCCCGCTCGCCTTCTCAAACATCGGTCCGAGCACGCCCATGACTTCCGGCAAAGGCCCGCCGGTCGCCACGACAGTGATTTCCGCCGCCTGGGTCCCCGCCGTCAGCGCGGTCAAGCAGACCGCCGTTGCGAGGGCTGTTATCTTCGACCTCATCATCATGACTTCCTCCCTTGTTTGACTCGTTTTGTACGAACGCACTTCCAAGAAGCTGGCCTTAGCCCGGATCGAGACCTTTGGCCTTGAGTATCGCGCCGGCCGCGGGCGCCTTGAGGAACTGGATGAATGCCTTGTTGGCCGCGCCCTCGCGACTCATGGCGCCGGTTGCGGCCACATAAGTGGTCACAAGCTGCAGCTCTGCCGGAAACGGACCGACGAGCTCGACGCCTTCGACCGGCAGCAGCTCGCTGATCTGCTGGATCGCAAGCTCAGCTTCACCCTTGACCACGAATTCCGCGAGCACGCCGCCGGGAAGCGTCTTGCTCTTGGCCTTCACCTCGTTGGCAATGCCGAGCCGCTCGCAGACGGCGATGAAATGGACGCCGCTGGTTCCGACCGTCGCATAGGCGATCGCCTTGGCCTTGAGCATGGTGCGCTTGAAGGCGTCGACCGTGCTGATATCGGGCTTCGGAGCGCCCTTGCGAATCGCAACGCCGATGCGCGAATGCGCGATGTCGCTGCGTGTTGAGATATCGAGCTTGCCCGCCTTGGCCACGGCGTCGATGCTGGGCGCGGGCACGACCGTCACATCAAAGTTTTCGCCGGCTTCCATGTCGCGCTGCAGGAATGCGGAGGTGCCGTAGCGGATCGAGAGCTTGTGGCCGGTTGCGCGCTCGAACTGGGGCGCGAGATCGTGCACAGCTTCCTTCATGCCGTTTGAGATCAAAAGTTTCAGCTCGGCCGCGCTGGCGTCACCTGCCATCCCAATCGCAAGACCGACAAGGCCAGCCGCGAAAGTGTTCTTCATCGGAGAATTCCTTCGTGCGGTGATTACACCCCTATCCCGTGGGGGCTTCAACCCCCACGGCCTAGAAAGAACGGATCGAGCGGCCGTGGTCTACCAGACCCCCGGAATCCATCGTTTCACGCGCGAACGATAGGCCGCGTACTCGACACCAAAAATCTTGTCGAGCCGCGCTTCGTCATGCAGGACGCGGCGATGAAACCAGATCGCGCGGCCGGCGAGCACGATCAGCGCAAACCACGACCAGAACGTGATCGCGAGGCCGGTGAGGAAGATGAGATGGCCGAGATACATCGGGTTGCGCGTGAAGCGATAGGGGCCGAAGTCGATGATGCGCTGTGGCGGCACCTCCATGCCGGTGGTGCCGCCGGCGCGCGGATGCCGATAGCGCCCGACCAGGAGATATTGCAGATAGCCCCAGGCCATGAGCGGCGCGCCCCAGGGCACGATGGTGAGGCCGCCATGGAGCGCAAGCTCGAACGCGATCACTGCCAGCGGGCACAGGATGAAGGTCACCACCGGCGTGCGGCCGAGCCAGCGCCAGAGGCGATGAACGATCGTATGGTGACTGCCTGGTTCCGCTTCGGCCATTCAAGCGCTCGCGCCGTTTGGTCGCCTTGTCGATGCCCCCGCCTGGCGGCTATCGTCGGCTCAACAAAGGGAGGACTCCCATGCTCTCGCTCCGCGTGCAAGCCATCGTGCTGGGAGCCTGCGTCGCGTTTGCCGGGGCAGCGTCGGACGGGCGTGCGCAGGAGCCCTTCTACAAGGGCAAGCGGCTCACCGTGCTCATCAACTTCGCGGCCGGCGGGCCGGCCGACATCGAAGGCCGCATCTTTGCAAAATATCTGGTCAAGCACATCGACGGGGCGCCGACCCTGGTGGTGCAGAACATGGACGGCGCCGGTGGCCTGATCGGCGCGCAATATCTGGGCGAGATCGCGCCCAAGGACGGCACCGTGCTTGGTGCGCTCACCGGCACGGCCTGGATCTATGCCAGCGACCCGGAGCGCTGGCGGGTCGATTTTCGCAACTACGAGTTCGTCGCCCGTCAGCCTAGCACGACGATCCACTTCGTGCGCACCGATGTGCCGCCCGGCATCAAGGAGCCGACCGACATTGTAAAGGCGAAAGGCCTGATCGCCGGCGGGCTCAGCGCCGACACCTCGAAGGACCTGCGGCTGCGCATGGGGCTCGACATGCTGGGCGTGCCGTACCAGTACGTCACCGGCTATCGCTCGAGCCCGCCGGCGCGGCTCGCGCTCGCGCGCGGCGAGATTCACATGTTCTCCGAATCGCCGCCGAGCTATCGTTCGGTGGTGGTGCCGCAGCTGATCACGCCCGGGACTGCGATCCCGGTGTTCTACGACGAGATCGCCGATCCGCCGCCGGCGTCGACAACAGCTGGAAGGGCTCGCGATCCCGTCGTTCCCGCAGCTCTACAAAAAGATCAAAGGCACCGCGCCGTCGGGCGAGCTCTGGAATGCCTACCGCACGCTGTTTGAGATGAACAATCGCGATGCTGCGGCTCGTTGTGCTGCCGCCGGGGGCGCCGCGCGCCGCCTACGATGCGCTCAGCAAGGCGGTCACGAGGCTCGCGGATGACAAGGAGTTCGCGGACGAGTCAATGAAGGTGATGGAGTTCATCCCCGAATACGAGACTGCGCCCGACATGAGCCAGCAGATCCGCGCCATGCTGGTCGCCTCGCCGGAGATGCGCAACTACATCAACGACTATACGCGCAACGTGCCGAAACGTTAGTGCGCGAGGCCGCCATGGGTTCGATCAGCGTGCATCACATCTTGCTTGGCGCCTGCATCGCATGCGCAGCCACCACCGCTGCCGCGCAGGAGCCGTTCTACAAAGGCAAGCGGATCACGATCTGATCAACTTTGCGGCCGGCGGGCCGACCGACATCGAAGGCCGCCTGTTCGCCAAGCATCTCGCCAAGCACATCGACGGGCAGCCCAATCTCCTCGTGCAGAACATGGACGGCGCGGGCGGCGTCGTGGGCGCGCACTATCTCGGCGAGGTCGCGCCCAAGGACGGCACCGCGATGGGCTATCTCAGCGGCACGTCGTGGATCTATGTGAGCGAGCCGGAGCGCTGGCGCGTCGACTTCAAGAGCTACGAGTTCATCGCCTATCAGCCCGGCACCACGGTGCACTTCGTGCGCACCGACGTGCCGCCGGGCATCAAGCAGCCGGCCGACATCGTGAAGGCGCGCGGCCTGATCGCCGGCGGCCTGAGCATCGACACCTCGAAGGACCTGCGGCTGCGCATGGGCCTCGATATGCTGGGCGTGCCGCCTTACAAATACGTCACCGGCTATCGTTCGAGCCCGCCGGCGCGGCTCGCGCTCCAGCGCGGCGAGATCAACATGTTCTCGGAATCGCCGCCGAGCTACCGCGCCGTGGTCGAGCCGCAGCTCGTCAAAACGTGGCGTTGCGATTCCGGTCTGGTGGGACGACGTGAGCCTCGCCGATCCGCCGCCGCCGCAGAAGCAGATGGAGGGGCTCGCCATTCCATCGTTGCCGCAGCTCTATCGGCAGGTGAAAGGCGCCCCGCCATCAGGTCAGCTCTGGGAGGCCTACAAGACCCTGTTCGAGATCAACTCGACGCTGCAGCGCCTGATCGTGCTGCCGCCGGGTGCGCCGCGCGCCGCCTATGACGCACTCAGCAGGGCGATCGAGCGCCTCAACCACGACAAGGACTTCGCCGCCGAGGCGCATCAAGATGATCGAGTTCGCGCCCGACTATCCGACCGGGCCCGACATGAGCCAGACAGGTGCGCGGGATGATCCAGGCAACGCCGCGAGATGCGCACGTTCATCAACGACTACATGCGCAACGTGCCGAAGAATTGATAGCGGCTACTCGGCCGCCACCGCCGTCACCCCGGGCTGCACCGCCAAGTCGCGCAGGTCGGGCAATCCGAAATGGATCAGCTCGACCTCGCTCGTAGCCGTGATTGCAGCGTTCTCGCCATATTCCAGGAACACGGTGGTGAACGGCCGCAGCGGCGCTCCATTGACCGAGCCCTCGCCGCGATAGGCGACGTACACGCCGCGTCGCTCTCCCGCGGCGCTGTCCTCAGCGCCGCATCTGCGTCATCACGTTGAGCGTCGCCGGCGTGCCGGAGCGCACCGTGTCGAGCGCGCGCTTGAGCGCCGGCATCACGTCGGCCGCGGCTCTCGACCTTCTCGCCATAGCCGCCGCAGGTCTCGACCACTTTCTCGAAGTCGGGCGACGGCTTGAGCTCGGTGAGCGGCATCGACGTTGGCCTTGGCGGCGTGGCCGTCCGGATAGACGTCGAGCGTCGACTGCCGCACCGCGCCCCACATCAGGTTGTTGGTGATGATGGTGAGCGTCGGGCAGGTTCTCGGCGCGGCCGACGTAGTGATAGGGCAGCGGATTGCCGAACATGTAGGAGCCGTCGCCGACGGTCGCGATCACCTCGCGCTCGGGCGCCGCGAGCTTGGCGCCGAGCGCCGCGCCGAGGCCGAAGCCGAGACCGCCCGACAGAAGGCTGCCCATATAGGAGCGCGGCTGCGGTGAGATCGAGCTGCGCCAGCGGGACGCCGAGCTCGCTGATCGACGATCGCGTCTCTCGGCCTTCACCTCGTTGAGGCAGTGTGCGAGCCAGGCGAGGTGGATCGGCGTCTGGTCCTTGACGCTGCTCGATCAGCTTGCTTGCGGCGCGCCTGGATGTCCTCGCGCGCAGCCGCGACGGTCTTGCGGCGGCCGTCGGCTGCGCCGTTCTTGGCTCTCGGCGCAGGCCGCCGAGGCATTCGCGCAGCACGCGCAGCGCCGCGCACGGGTCGCCGGCGATCAGCAGGTCGGCCTCGATCTCGCGGAACGGATAGCGCGTCGCCAGCGGATCGCTCGAGATATGGATGATCTTGGCGTCGCGTGCGCGGTCCGCCGCGTCTTCGGGATCCACGGCACCACGCTGTCGAGCACCACGATCACGTCGGCCTTGGCGAGCCAGTGGCCGGCCTCGAAGCCGAGGTGCATCGGATGATCGGTCGGCAGATTGAAGTCGCGCGCCTCGGCTCTGCACCACCGGGAATCGCGAACTCCTTCGCGAGCGCGCGCGAGCTCGGTCGACCGCGTGCGGGTCGCGCCCGACGGTCGAGGTGACGATCAGCGGAAACTCGGCCTTGGCGATCAGGCTCGCGGCTTCCTCGATGGTGCGGCGCGACGGCTCCGGGCGTGGCGACGCCGAGCGGGCGCACGGTGTCGCGGCGCGCGTGCGTGGCCGGATTGGCCAGCACCTCGCGCGGCAACGTCAGATAGACCGGGCCGCGCGGCTCGGTCATCGCGATGTCGAGCGCGCGGTCGACCACGGCGTCGACCGGCTGGCCGTCGCGCAGCTCGTAGTCCCATTTCACGAACTCGCGCACCATGCCGCCCTGGTCGAACGTCTCCTGGCCCCAGTGGATCGAGCGGTTGCGCGAGGCGATGTGGCCGGTCTCGGTGAGCGGCGTGCGGCCGGCGGCGAGCAGCAGCGGAATGTTGTCGCGCGCCGCGTTCATCAGCCCGCAGATCGCGTTCGCGGTGCCGACGGTGACGTGCACCATGACGGCCGCCGGCTTGCCGCAGGTGCGGTAGTAGCCGTGCGCCATCGCCATCGCGACGTTCTCGTGCGGCACCGTGAGGAAGCGCGGATACTTTGCGCCATTGCCGCCATTGCGCGAGATCGCCTCGACGATCGGCGCGAAATCGGTGCCCGCATTGGCAAACACGTAATCGATGCCGCGCTCGGCGAGCCGGGCCAGGTAGGCTTCGGCGGTCATTTCCTTGGGGGTTTCGTTACTCACGGGCTTATGTCCTTGTTGCGTTGGTCGGCGACACTAGAGCATGTCCCGTTCCGATGGAAACGGGACACGCCCCAGCCATTCTTAAGGGGCGCATGTTCCCGTTTTCGGCCGGAAAGCACGGCCATCTCCGGGAAATTTGACCGGAAAATCTCCTGCGGCGTATATGAATGTCCGATAACGAGCGATCGTGTCCCAGGGCACATCCAAACGCGCCGGTCAGGGTGGAAACCGCACGGAAACCACACGGAAACCGCAACGTCTTGGGCCCCGGGTTTTGGCGCGATCCTGTTGAAAGGACTTACGGATCTGCCAAGCCCCCGCGAGCAAGCCGATCCGGCCACCGTCCCGAACGCGCCAGGCCATGCCGATGGGGTTTTTCGGTAGGGCCAAGGATGCTCGGCTACTGCCCGGCCGCCGGCCGGGCATTGAAGTATTAAGGAGTGCCTGCTGATGGCCGATGCCGAAGACAAGAAACCACAGGAGGGACATAACCTTAACGATCATCTCTACGGCGAGAACATCGTCCACAAGCACGACGAGTATTCCGACCACGACCACGACCATTTCGAATTCGACGAGGACGGGCCGCTCGAGCAGAATCCGATCTGGCTGCAGGACCATGTGACGCTAGTCGAGCGTCGGCATCGACATCGGCTCGGCCGGCACCCAGGTGATCTTTTCGCGCATCAATCTGCGGCGCTATGGCGAGGACCTCACCAGCCGCTACTACGTGGTCTCGCGCGAAACCCTCTATCAGTCGCCGAACGCGCTGACGCCCTACCAGAGCGAGGAGCGCATCGACGAGGCCGCGCTCGGCAAGATCATCGACGAGGCCTATGCGAGCCGGCAAATCTGCATCCGGACCAGATCGACACCGGCGCCGTGATCCTCACCGGCGAAGCGCTGCGGCGCGAGAACGCGCAGCGCATCTGCGCGCATCCTGTCGGAGCAGGGCGGCGAATTCGTCTGCGCCACCGCCGGCCATCACATGGAATCGATGCTCGCGGCCTACGGCTCGGGCGCCTCGCGCGTCTCGCACGACGAGGACAAGCGCATCCTCAACATCGACATCGGCGGCGGCACCACCAAGCTCGCGGTCGTCGAGAAGGGCCACGTGATCGCAACCGCGGCGTTCCATATCGGCGGCCGCCTGCAGGTGGTCGACGAGAAGGGCATGATCGTGCGGCTCGATCCGGCCGGGCGTTATCACGCGCGGCAGGCCGGCTTCGACTGGCACAAGGGCGATGTGATCGACACGAAGCTGCTCGACAAGGTCGCCGACGACGATGGCGGACGAGCTCGTCGCGGCGCTCATCGCAGCGGCCGATGTCGCAGCGATATCGAGCATCTCTATCTCACCGATCCGATCCTGGATTTCGGCCACATCGACGGCATCATGTTCTCGGGCGGCGTCGGCGAATACGTCTATGGCCGCGAGACGCGCGATTTCGGCGATATGGGGCGGCGGCTCGGCCGCGCCATCCGGCGCAAGCTCGACGCGGGCGCGCTGCCGTGGCCGCTGCTGCCGGCCGGCGAATGCATCCGTGCCACCGCGCTCGGGCGCCTCCGAATACAGCGTCCAGCTCTCCGGCAACACGAGCTACATCTCCAATCCCGGCGAGCTGCTGCCGCGGCGCAATCTGCAGGTGCTGCAGCCGACCTTCGAGTGCGAGGACGTCATCGATTCGGACGCGCTCGCGAAGGCGATCCGCGCGCATCGCACGGCCTTCGACCTGGTCGAAGGCGAAGGCGAGGTCGCGCTCGCGTTGCGCTGGCAGGGCGCGCCGTCCTATGAGCGCATCGCGCGCTTTCGCGGAAGGCATCCGGCACGGGCTTGCCGACACGATCGCGCGCAGGAAGCCGGTCTACATCATGCTCGACGGCGACATCGCGCAGACGCTCGGCGCGATCCTGCGCGAGGAGCTGCGGGTCGAGAGCGAGATCCTCTGCATCGACGGCGTGATGCTGATGGACTTCGACTACATCGATCTCGGCCGCATCCGCATGCCGTCCTACACCGTGCCGGTCACCATCAAGTCGCTCGTCTTCAGCGACGATCCGCAGGGCGGCCGCCCGCACCAGCGCATCCATCATCACGAGCATGATCATGCTCATGATCACGCACCACGCCACGGTCACGGTCATCACCACCATGATCATGGCCATCATCACCACGACCATGACCACGCACGCGTCGCATCGTCGAACGCTGCGCCGCGTGACCGCGACCTGAGAACGTGAGCGACTGGCTCGCGACACCATGACTGAAGCCGTCACCCGCGGTTCTCGCTCTGCCGGATGCCGCAAGTCGCATTCTGGCAGCGGCTGGATTCCAAATGGCTCCTGATCGGCGTGCCGATCGCGCTGGTCGTCTGGCTCGTCGCTGGTGCCGCTGGTGTTCCTGCTCTGGCAGAGCTTCCTCACTCCGCAGACCGCGAGCCGGCCGGCCGTCTTCACGCTCGACAATTATCGAGACCGCCTATTTCAGCGCCGAGACCTTCCGGCTGTTCTTCAACTCGGTGCAGTTCGCGATCGGCACCGCGATCGTTCGCGCTCTGCCTCGGCACTGCGCTCGCCTGGATGAACGAGCGCACCAACACGCCGTTCAAGCGGCTGTTCTTCGCGCTCTCGGTCATTCCGCTGGTGATTCCCGGGCATCCTGTTCGTTGTCGTCGTGGATCATGCTGGCGAGCCCGAAGATCGGCATCCTCAACGTCTGTGCTGCAGTGGCTGTTCAGCACGGACGAGGTGTTCGTCAACATCTACACCATGCCGGGGATGATCTTGGTCGACGGCCTGCACTATTCGCCGATGGCGTTTCTGCTGATGACGGCGGCCTTCCGCTCGATGGACCCGTCGCTTGAGGAATTCGCGCTGATGAGCGGGGCCTCGATCCTGCAGATCGCCTGGAAGATCACGCTCAAGCTGGCCTGGCCGGCTGCCGCTGGCGTCGCTCCTCATTCTGTTGGTGCGCGCGCTCGAATCGTTCGAGGTGCCGGCGCTGCTCGGCCTGCCGGTCGGCATCCAGGTTTACACCTCGGCGATCTACCAGGCGATCCACCAGTATCCGAGCCAGATCGGGCTCGCCGCCGCCTATGCGATTACGCTTCTGCTGATCACGTGCGTCGGCATCTACCTGCAGTCGCGGCTTGCCTACCACGGCTCGCGCTTCTCGACCGTCACCGGCAAGGGCTTCCGCCCGCGCACCGTCGATCTCGGCCGCTGGCGCTATTTCACGGCCGCGCTGTTCATTCTCTATTTCGTCGTTATCGTGCTGCTGCCGTTCCTGGTGCTGGTGTGGTCGTCGCTGCAGCGCTTCTACAGCCCGCCGTCATGGGCGGCGCTGCAGCCGCGTCACGCTCGATCTCGTATCGCGCTGTTCTCGACTATCCGCAGTTCTGGTCGACCGTACGCAACAGCCTGTTCCTCTCGTTCACGACCGCCACGACCGTGATGCTGATCGGCGCCATCGTGTCGTGGGTGATCGTGCGCACCAAGATTCCCGGCCGCTGGGTGCTCGACAATCTCGCCTCGATGCCGCTGGTGTTTCCGGGCCTGGTGCTCGGTCTGTCGATCATGATCTGCTATCTCTATATCGACATCGGCGTCTACGGCACGATCTGGATCCTGCTGATCGCCTACGTGACGCGCTTCCTGCCCTACGGCATCGCGCTACGTGTCGACCTCGATGCTGCAGATCCACAAGGAGCTCGAGGAATCGGCCGCCATGAGCGGAGCCGTCCTGGGCGATGACGTTCCGGCGCGTGGTGCTGCCGCTGCTCAAGCCCGGGCTGCTCGCGGGCTGGATCTACGTGCTGATCGTCTCGATCCGCGAGCTGTCGAGCTCGATCCTGCTCTACAGCCCGGGCACCGAGGTGGTGTCGATCATGATCTGGGAGCTCTGGCAGAACGGGCAGTATGTCGAGCTCTCCGCGCTCGGCGTCATGCTGATCATCCTGTTGTTCTGCCTGGTGATGATTGCCCAGCTCGTGGGCAAGAGATTCGGAATTTCGGAGAGCTAGATGATGCTCGAACGGAGCAAGGTTGCGGCCACCTGGTGCGTGACGAGAACGAAGCCAGAGGGAACCGCCGTGCTCAAGGTGAACTCGCTTTACACCGAATACGCGAGCGACAACGGGACCGTGGTCAAGGCCGCGCAGGACGTTTCGTTCGAGGTGCCTGAGGGCAAGCTGTTCACGCTGCTCGGCCCTTCCGGCTGCGGCAAGACCACGACGTTGCGCTCGATCGCCGGCCTCGAGCGGCCGACGTCGGGCGAGATCGAGGTCTCAGGCCGCGCCGTCTATTCGTCGAGCCGCGGCATTTTCATCGCCCCCAACAAGCGCAATTTCGGCATGGTGTTCCAGTCCTACGCGATCTGGCCGCACATGAACGTGTTCCAGAACGTCGCGTTCCCGCTGGAGGTTCGCAAGCGTCGACAAGCAGGCAGATGCGCGACCGGGTGATGCGCGTGCTCAACGCGGTGCAGCTCGATCATCTGGTCGATCGCGAGGCGACCAAGCTCTCGGGCGGTCAGCAGCAGCGCCTGGCGCTCGCACGCGCGCTGGTGATGGAGCCGCAGCTTCTGCTGCTCGACGAGCCGTTGTCAAACCTCGACGCCAAGCTGCGCGACCGCATGCGCACCGAGCTCAAGCGCCTGCAGCGCGAGCTCAACCTCACCACCATCTATGTCACCCACGACCAGAGCGAGGCACTCGCGCTCTCGCACGAGATCGCGGTGATGAACGACGGCTTCATCAAGCAGGTCGGCACGCCGCGGCAGATCTACGAGACGCCGAACAGCCCGTTCGTTGCCGATTTCGTGGGCACCACCAATTTCATCGGCGGGACCGTCAGCTCGCTGGAGAGCGGCGGGCGTTGCCTGGTCTCGTCGGCGGTCGGGGAGATCAAGGCGCATGCCGGGCGAAGGGGTTGCCAAGAACAAGACCGTGATCGTTTCGGTACGCCCGGAAGACGTCGAGCTCTCCGAGCAGGAGCCGCCGGCCGCCGAGGGCGACACCGTCATCCGCGCCACCGTCCATCACAAGGATTTCCTGGGCGAATACCTGGATTTCCAGGTCAAGGTGGGCGATGTTGTGCTGCAGTCGCGGGCCCATCCGTCGCTGCGGACGCCGACCGGCGACCCGATCTATGTGCGCATGAAGGCGGACAAGTGCGTCGCCATTCCGTCCGACATGCCGCCCAAGAGTGCAAACGAGAGGACGACGATCCGGCCGAGCTAGGCCGGGCTTGACCAAGAACTGATGAAGACGCTGAAGGAGTGAATCGCATGGCCAAGGAAGCCCTCGCCTCGGAAGACCTGGCGAAAAAATTCGCAACTGAAAAAGAGACGCCATATACCCGCTGGGTGAAGGCCGAGGGGCTCGACATCATCCCGGCGCTCTATGTGCGCAACCTGCGCACGGTCGACGTAAAGCCCTGGGCGCGGCGCGGCGGCAACGCGGTGTTCGTCAATCACGACGCCTCGCGCGTCTCCAACGACAGCTACGTGATGGAGATCCCGCCCGGCAAGACGCTCGAGCCGCATCGGCAGCTCTTCGAAGAGATGATCCTGGTCCTCGAGGGGCGCGGCTCGACCACGGTGTGGAACAACGAGGGCAAGCGCATCACGTTCGAGTGGAAGGCGGGCTCGCTGTTCGCAATCCCGCTCAACGCCTGGCACCAGCACTTCAACGGCTCGGGCACGCAGCCGGCGCGCTATGTCGGCGTCACCAATGCGCCGCCGGTGATCAACCTCTACGAGGATCTCGACTTCATCTTCGGCTGCGACCACGACTTCAAGAATCGCTTCAACGGCGAGCCGGACTATTTCAGCGCCAAGGGCGAGCAGAGGGGCCTGCTGCTGCAAACGAACTTCGTGGCGGACGCGATCAACCTGCCGCTGATCAGCGCCAAGGAGCGCGGTGCCGGCGGCGGCCATATCCGCTTCAGCATGGCCAAGGGCTCGATGAACAGCCACATCTCGCAGTTCCCGGTCGGCACCTACAAGAAGGGCCACGCGCATGGGCCGGGCGCCTACGTGATCATCCTCTCGGGCGAGGGCTATTCGCTGATGTGGCCGGAGGGCGAGGAGCCCAAGCGCTACGAGTGGGAAGTCGGCACGCTGATCGTGCCGCCCAACATGTGGTTCCACCAGCACTTCAACTCCGGCACGACGCCGGCGCGCTATCTCGCGCTCAAGCACGAGGTGGTGTCGATCCGCAACGCGCAAGGCGTGCCGAAGGCGTGGATCAGCCGGCGTATCGGCGGCGACCAGATCGACTACGCCGACGAGACGCCGATGGTCCGCACCATGTTCGCCGACGAGCTCGCCAAGCGCGGGCTGACCCCGCGCATGGATCAGGCCTACGCGCAGGAGCTGCCCGATCTGCCGCCGAAGCTCGCCAAGTCGGCGTAGCGCTGAGTCGGCGTACGCTATCAAGGCCAAGACTGTTAAGCCGGCGCCGATCCAACGATCGGCGCCGGTTTGATTTGTGGCTTCGATCGCTCCGCTGCGCGCCACATCCTCGGTGTCGTCCCCGCGAAGGCGGGGACCTGACCACCCGCCTCTCAATATGTCTTTGCCGTTGCGATCCCACTGCCAATCGGCGATCGCGCGGGACCATCCGTCGTGCGCTTGCCAATGAAATGCCTGGCCCTGCTCGGGCGACAACTGAGCCGAAAATCGCGTGTCCAGGGAGAACGCCATATGTCCATCCGTTTCCGCCGCATGGTCTATGTCGGGCTCGCCTGCGTTGCCGTTTCTCCCGCCCTCGCGCAAAACGTCTCGCCGACCATCGCCGAGCTTGCGACCTATGCCGGGCGCAGATCGCACCGAGCGGCTGATCGCCGGCGCCAAGAAGGAAGGCGTCGTCAACGTCTATTCCTCGGTCACCGTCGATGATCAGAAGGCGCTCGTGAATGCCTTCGAGAAGAAATACGGCGTGAAGCTGCAGTTCTGGCGCTCGAGCTCGGAAAGCATCCTGCAGCGCGCCATGGTGGAGTATCGCGGCGGCCGCTACGAGGTCGACGCGATCGAGACGAGCGCCGCCGAGATGGAGTCGCTGCATCGCGAGAAGCTCCTCATTGAGGTGAAGTCGCCGCACATCGCCGACATCGTGCCGGCGGCGCTGCGTCCGCATCGCGAATGGGTGGGCGACCGCCTCAACATCATCTCGGCCGGCTACAACACCAACCTGGTTCGCAAGCAGGACGCTGCCGAAGTCCTATGAGGACCTGCTCGATCCCAAGTGGAAGGGCAAGCTCGGCATCGAAGCCGACGACGCCGTCTGGTTCGGCGCGCTCGCCAATGCGATGGGCGAGGAGAAAGCGGTCAAGCTGTTCCGCGATCTGGTGCGGACCAACGGGCTGTCGGTGCGCAAGGGGCACACGCTGCTTGCGAACCTCGTCGTCTCAGGCGAGGTGCCGTTCTCGCTCACGCTCTATCACTACAAGGCCGAGCAGCTGAAGAATGCCGGCGCGCCGCTCGACTGGTACGTGCTGCCGCCCGGCTTCGCGCGCTTCCTTGGCACCGGCATGATGCGCCGCGCCGCCGCATCCGCACGGGGCCGTCCTGTTCCTTGATTTCATGCTGTCCGATGCGCAGCGCGTCCTGCTCGACCGCGACTTCACGCCCACCAACATGAAGGTGAAGCCGCTCGACGTCGCCTTCAACGTCATCGATCCGGCGCAGATCCTCGACCAGGGCGACAAGTGGCAGAAGCTCTACGACGAGATCGTGGTCAAGCGGGGGCGGTGAGGCGGCCACCAGGGCAGGCGGCACCGTTGCTTCGGCCAAGGTGCGGGCTCTGTTTCCCGGGCGACCGAAGGGAGACCCGGGACCTAGGGCCCAACTCGCGAAGCTCGCGATCGATCGCCGCCTGGGTGCCCGGGTCTCGCCATAGCGCGTCGAAGACGCGCGTGAACGCGCTTATGGCTCGCCCGGGACACGAGGCTGTCGTCTACGACTTGAACGCCCGCACCGCATTCTTGAGCAGCGTGCCGGGCTCCCGGTGCGCGGGCTCTTGCCCCACAGCCGCCGGTGCAGCCGGTCGAGCAGCAGGTAGATCACCGGCGTGGTGTAGAGCGTCAGCGCCTGCGACACGATCAGCCCGCCCACGATGGTGATGCCGAGCGGCCGGCGCAGCTCCGAGCCTGGGCCGCTGGCGATGACCAGCGGCAGCGCGCCGAGGAATGCGGCGAGCGTCGTCATCATGATCGGCCGGAAGCGCTCGCGGCAGGCCTCGAAGATCGCCTGGTCGGGGGTGAGCTTGTGCTTGCGCTCGCCCTCGAGCGCGAAGTCGACCATCATGATGCCGTTCTTCTTGACGATGCCGATGAGCAGAATGATCCCGATGAAGGCGATCAGCGACAGGTCGGTCTGGAAGACCTGCAGCGCCAAAGTGCGCCGAGTCCCGCCGACGGCAGCGTCGAGATGATGGTGAGCGGATGCGCGAGGCTCTCGTAGAGCACGCCGAGCACGATATAGACCGCGAGCAGCGCCGCCACGATCAGCAGCGGCTGCGCGCCGATGGTTTGCCGATAGGCGCGGGCATCGCCCTGGAATTCAGCATGCAGTGTTTCGGGGATGTGCAGCGCCGCGATGGCCTTGTCGACAGCGCTTGTGGCCTCGTCGATGGAGACGTCCTCGGCGAGGCCGAAGCTGATCGTGGCCGAGGGGTACTGTCCCTGGTGGTTGACCACGAGCGGCTGCAAGCCGCGCCGGATCGTGGTCACCGCCGAGAGCGGAACCTGCACGCCATTGGCGCCGGGAACATAGACGCGCGAGAGGTCGTGCGGATCGCGCTGGAACTGCGGATCAGTCTCAAGGATGACCCGATACTGGTTGCGCGGGCTGTAGAGCACCGCGATCTGCCGCTGCCCGAATGCGTTGTTGAGCGCGGTGTCGATGTCCTGGATCCGCACGCCGATGCGGGCAGCCGCGACGCGGTCGGAGAGGACGTTGACCTGGAGCCCGCTGCGCTCGCGGTCGGTGGAGACGTCGGCCAGCTCCGGCAGCACGCGCAGCGCGTCGTAGACACGCGGCGCCCACTGCGCCATTTCCTGATAGTCGGGGCCCCAGATCGTGTACTGGTATGATCCGTCGCCGCCGCGCGCACCGGTCTGCACATCCTGCGGCACATAGAAGAATGCGTTGAGTGCCCGGAATCTTCTGCACCTGAGGACGCAGCCGGTTGATGACATCCCAGGTCGTTTCCGAGCGCTCGGAGGGCGGCTTCAGGTTGATGAAGAAGCTGTCCGCGATTGGATCGACGCATTGTAACGACGACTGTCCGATCGAGGATCCCACGCCGGCGACGGCCGGGTCGGCCAGCACGATCTCGGCGGCCCGCTGCTGCAGCTCGAACATGGTCTCGAACGACGTGTCGCTGGGCGCGACGGTGCCGCCATAGATCAGGCCGGTGTCGTCGGTTGGAAAATAGCTCTTGTTGGCTTTGTAGTAGAGCACGCCGGTCAGCGCCATCACGCCGGCCAGGACCATCAGCGTCAACAGATGATGCTGGAGCACCACTCTGAGGCTGCTCGCATAGCGGGCCACGAGCCAGGCGGTCGCCCATTCCATGCCGCGATCGAGCCGCGTCGCGGTCTTGCTCGGCGGTTTTCGGATGAAATGCGCGCAGATCATCGGCGTGAGTGTCAGCGATACCACAGTGGAGACCGCGACTGCGAACGCCAGTGTCACCGAGAACTCCCGGAACACCCGCCCGACCACACCGCTCATGAACAGGAGCGGGATGAAGGCGGCAATCAGCGAAACGCTGATCGACACCACCGTGAAGCCGATCTGCCGCGCGCCTTCAAGCGCGGCCTTCATCGGTGGCATGCCCTTTTCAAGGTTGCGGAAGCCGTTCTCGATCATCACGATGGCGTCGTCGACCACGAAGCCGACCGAGCAGGCGAGCGCCATCAGCGAGAGATTGTCGATTGAGAATCCGACGCACCACATCAGGGCGCAGGTGCCGGCGAGCGCCAGCGGCACCGTAACGCCGGCTGCGGCGGTGGCGGCGGCTCGGCGCAGGAACAGGAACACCACGCACATCACCAGCCCGATCGCGGCCAAGAGCGTCATCTGCATGTCGGAGACGCTGGCGCGGATCATCTGGGTGCGGTCGGAGACGACCGAGATGTCGATGTCGGAGGGGATGAAGCGCTTGATCTCGGGGATGATGGCGCGGATGCGGTCGGCGGTCTCGATCACGTTGGAATTGAGCGTCTTGTTGATCACCAGCAGCACCGAGGGCTGGCGATTGTACCAGCCGAAGGAGCGGCTGTTGCGCATGCCGGCCTCGATCGACGCGATGGCGGAAAGCCGCACCACGGTTCCGTTCGTGGTCCGCACCACCAGCGGATCATATTGCGAGGCGGCGCGGAGCTGATCGTTGGTGCCAATGGTCACGGCGCGGCCGTCGCCGTCGAACACGCCGAGCGGGCCCTGGGCATTGGTGTTGGCGATCGCGGTTCGCACGTCCTCCATCGATAGCCCCATGGAGGCGAGCGCGATCGGGTTGACGCGCACGCGGATTGCCGGCTGCTCGGCGCCGTTCACGGTGACCTCGGAGACGCCGTCGACCTGCGACAGTCGCTGGGCCACCACGGTGTCGGCGATGTCGTAAAGCTCGCTGGCCTGCTTGGTGCGCGACGTCGAGCGCCAGGATCATGATCGGCACGGCGTTCGGATTGGACTTGCGGAACGTCGGCTGCGACTGCAGGTCGGCCGGCAGATCGGTCTGCGCCGCGTTGATGGCGGCCTGCACGTCGCGGGCGGCGCCGTCGATGCTGCGGTTGAGGTCGAACTGAAGCAAGATGCGCGTGGTGCCGAGCGAGCTCCGTGACGTCATCTCGATCACGCCCGGAATCTCGCCGAGCCGCCGTTCGAGCGGCGCCGCGACGGTCGCCGCCATGATCTCCGGATCGGCGCCGGGCCGGCTCGCGGTCACCGCGATGGTCGGGAAGTCGACCGTCGGCATGCTGGCGACCGGCAGGAAAGGGTAGGCCACGACGCCCACCAGAAACAGCCCGATCGCGAGCAGCGTGGTGCCGATCGGCCGGCGGATGGCGGGCTCGCTGACGTTCATGGCCCTCACTCCGCCGGGCGCTGCGAGGGCTCCGGCCGCAGCGGCAGGGCGAGCTCCTGCTGCACCTCGCGCCGCGTGTCGCCGACCAGCCGCTGCCGCAGCCGCTCCATGCTGCAGATAGATGACCGGCGTCGTGTAGAGCGTCAGCAACTGGCTGAGCAGCAGCCCGCCGATGATGGTGATGCCGAGCGGGTTGCGCAACTCGGAACCGGTGCCGCCTTCGACCGCGAGCGGGATCGCGCCGAACAGCGCCGCCAGCGTGGTCATCATGATCGGACGGAAGCGCAGCAGGCAAGCCTTCACGATCGCGTCGCGCGGCGTGAGACCCTCGCCGCGCTCGGCCTCGAGCGCGAAGTCGATCATCATGATCGCGTTCTTCTTCACGATGCCCATCAGCAGCACGATGCCGATCAGCGCAATGACCGACAGATCCTGCCGGAACAGCATCAGCGCGAGCAGCGCGCCGACGCCGGCCGACGGCAGCGTCGAGAGGATGGTCAGCGGATGAATGAAGCTTTCGTACAGCACGCCGAGCACGATGTAGATCGTGATCGCGGCCGCGAGGATCAGCCACGGCTCGTTCTCCAGCGACTTGGCGAACTCGGCCGCATCGCCCGAATAGCTGCCGAGCACCGAGCGTCGGCATGCCGATCTCGCGCTCGGCCGCGGTGATCGCGGTCACCGCGTCGCTGAGCGCCGCATTCGGCGCGAGATTGAAGCTGATCGTGACCGACGGGAACTGCTCCTGGTGGGCGATGACGAGCGGCGCGGTGGTCGTCTCGAAGCGGGCGAACGCCGACAGCGGCACCTGCGCGGCGCCGGTGCTGGGGCCGCCGCGGCAGCAGGGACGGCCGTGCCGGGAACGTAGAGCTTCGACAGCGAGCTCGGATCGAGCTGGTATTTCGGCATCGCCTCCAGAATCACGCGATACTGGTTGGACTGCCCGTAGATGGTCGAGATCTGCCGCTGGCCGAAGGCGTCGTTGAGCGTGTCGTTGACCATCTGCAGCGACACGCCGAGACGGCCGGCGATCTCGCGGTCGACCACGATGTTCATCCGCAGCCCGTCGTCCTGGGCCTCGGAGGCGACGTCGCGCAGCACGCTGCGACGACTGCAGCTTCTTGGCCAGCCGCTTGGCCCAGTCGGCGACCTCCTTCGCGTCGGCGCCGGTCAGCGTGTACTGGAACTGCGCGCGGCTCACGCGCGTCGAGATCTGGATGTCCTGCACCGGCTGGAAGAACACCGTGACGCCGGGGATCGGCGCGACCAGCCGCTTGCAGCCGGTCGATGATCGGGGCCACCGTCGCCTTGCGCTGATCGCGCGGACGCAGCGTGATGGCCAGCCGCCCGGCATTCGGCGTCGCGTTGATCGGGGTCACGCCGACCACCGAGACCACGCCGATCACATCGGGATCCTTGCGGATCGCGGTCTCGACCACGCCGCGCAGCCGCTGCATCTCGGTGAACGACACTTCCTCGCCGCCCTCCATCACGGCGAAGATGAGGCCGGTGTCCTGCAGCGGCAGAAAGCCCTTCGGGACGATGATGTAGAGCCAGACGGTGGCGACCAGCGTGCCGACGGTCACCATCAGCGTCAGGCTCTCGTGCCGCAGCACCCATTCGAGGCGTGCGCCGATAGACCTCGACGATCCAGTCGACGACGCGGTTGAACCCGCGTGGTGACGGCGTTGCCGTGCGCGCCGACGCCGTGCTGGAGCATCCGGCTGCACATCATCGGCGTCAGCGTCAGCGACACCACCGCCGACGTCACCACCGCGATCGTGAGCGTGAGCGCGAACTCGCGGAACATGCGCCCGACGAGTCCGCTCATGAACAGGAGCGGGATGAACACCGCGATCAGCGACACCGTCAGCGAGATCACCGTGAAGCCGATCTCGCGCGCGCCTTCGAGCGCGGCCTCGAACGGATCCTGGCCGTCCTCCATGTGGCGCACGATGTTCTCGATCATCACGATCGCGTCGTCGACCACGAAGCCGGTGCCGATGGTCAGCGCCATCAGCGACAGGTTGTCGAGCGAGAAGCCGCAGAACCACATGATGCCGAAGGTCGCGATCAGCGACAGCGGCAGCGCGACGCCGGCGATGATGGTGGCGCGCACCGTGCGCAGGAAGATCAGCACCACCAGTGATCACGAGCGCGACGCTCAGGATCAGCGTGAACTGCACGTCGTGGATCGACGAGCGGATGGTGGTGGTGGCGTCGTGCACGACGGTCAGCGTCGCGCCGGCCGGGAACGCGCGCTGCAGCCGCGGAAGCTCGCGTCTTGATGCGCTCGACGGTCTCGATCACGTTGGCGCCGGGCTGGCGCTGGATGTCGACGACGATCGCCGGATTGCCGTTGTACCAGCCGCCGACCTTGTTGTTCTCCAGCCCGTCGACGATGTCGGCGATGTCCTTGAGCAGCACCGGCGCGCCGTTGCGGTAGGCGACCACGATGTTGCGATAGGCCGCCGCCGGCAGTGATCTGATCGTTGGCGGCGATGGTGTAGGCCTGGTGCGCGCCGTCGAGCGCGCCCTTCGGGCCCGGCGACGTTGGCGCCGACGATCACGGTGCGCACGTCTTCGAGGCTGATGCCGTAGTTGGCCAGGCGCGCCAGGTCGACCTGGATGCGGATGGCCGGGCGGATGTCGCCCTGGACGGTGACGCGGCCGACACCGGTGACTTCGCTCAGCCGCTGCGCCAGCAGCGTGTCGGTGAGGTCGCTGAGCTGGCGCAGCGAGATCGGTCGGCGAGGTCAGCGCCAGCGTCACGATCGGCGCGTCGGCCGGATTCACCTTGGAATAGACCGGCGGGTAGGGCAGATTGCGCGGCAGCGTCGAGCCGGCCGCATTGATCGCGGCCTGCACGTCCTGCGCGGCGGCATCGATGTCGCGGTTGAGATCGAACTGCAGCGTGATCTGGCTGATCCCGAACGAGCTCGACGAGGTCATCATCTGCAGCGAGGGGATCTGCCCGAACTTGCGTTCGAGCGGCGCCGTCACCAGCGACGCCATCGTGTCGGGGCTGGCGCCGGGAAGCTGCGTGGTGACCTGGATGGTCGGGAAATCGACCTGCGGCAGCGACGAGACCGGCAGCCAGCAGATAGCCGAGCAGGCCGCCCAGCATCACCGCAATGCCGAGCAGCGAGGTCGCGATCGGCCGATGGATGAACGGCGACGACACGCTCATGGCGGGTCGCTCGTCGTGATGCGCTCGCGTGCCCCCTGATGGCCGAGTTGCTCGGCTGGTGCCCTGACTGCTTGCTCGCCCTTGGCGCCTTTGCCCTTGCCTTTGCCGCGTTGCCGCCTCTTGCCCGGCCGACCTGGCCGGCGTCCTCGGCGCTGGCTCACCGTCACCGGTGTCGCCTTCGGCGAGCCGGGCAAAGCCGGTGGTGACGACGTGTTCGCCGGCGCTCGAGCCCGGTCGCGATCACGGCCTGCAGGTCGTCCTGCTGCGTCGACCGTGACCGGCCGCACGCGTCACCGTGTTGTCGTCCTTGACGACGTAGACGAAGGTCCCGTTCGGGCCGCGCTGCACCGCCGCGGTCGGCACCACCACGACCTGGCGCAAGCGTGTCGATCAGCAGCCGCACATTGACGAACTGGCCGGGCCAGAGCTGGAGCTTGCGCGTTCGGGAATTCGGCCTTGAGCTTCACCGTGCCGGTGGTCTGGTCGACCTGATTGTCGATGACCAGCACCTTGCCCTTGTCGACCGTGGCTTGCCGTCCGGCGCCGATGCGCGTCGACCGGCAGCGGCCCTTCGCTGAGGCCCGCGGTTGAGCTCCGGCAGTTCCTGCTGCGGCAGATTGAACAACACCGAGATCGGCTGCATCTGCGTGATCACCACGATGCCGGTGGTGTCGCGAGGCGTGCACGATGTTGCCTTCGTCGACCAGGCGGATGCCGGTGCGGCCCGGCGATCGGCGCGATGATGTCGGTGTAGGACGAGGATCGCGCGCGCATTGTCGATCGCGGCCTGGTCGAACTTGACCTGCGCTTCGAGCTGGGCGACCAGCGCGCGCTGGGTGTCGACCTGCTGCTTGTTGACCGCGTTGGTCGGCGGCAAGCCTGATGTAGCGCTCGAGGTCGAGCTTGGCGTTGGCAAGCGTGGCCTCGTCCTGCGCCTTCTTGGCCACCGCCTGGTCGTATTGCGCCTGATAGGTGGTCGGATCGATCTTGGCGAGCACGAAGCCTTTGGGCACGTCCTGGCCTTCCGTGAAGGAGATCGCGATCAGCTTGCCGTCGACCTGCGGGCGCACCGTCACGGTGTTGAGCGCCCTGCGCGGTGCCGACGCCGTCGAGATAGACCGGCACGTCGGCGGTGCGCGCGTCGATCGCGAGCACCGGCACCGGCTCGTCCGGTGTCGGCGCCGCCGCCTTCTTGCGCTTGCCTTTGCCCTTCTTGCCCTGCTGCTGCTGCTGCGGCCGACTGCTGCCACGGCGCCCAATAGTAGACGACGCCGGCCACGAGCATGAGGCAGACGAGGGCGAAGCGCTATCCGTCCGTGCTCGCGTCATTGAGTTGCGTGTTCGCAGCTTGCCCTTCGGAGGCGGCGGCAGCCAGCTGCCGCCGAGCGCCTGGAACAGGCTCAGCACGGCCTGCAGCCGCGCAAAGCGCGACCTGCGACGAGAGTGTCCTGCGCCTGTGAACAGCGTCTGCTGGGTCTGCAGCACGGTGACGAGGTCGACGGTGCCCTCGCGCAGCCGCTGTCTCGGCGATCTCGAAGGCGCGTCGCGAGCTCGTCGACCACCTCGCGCTGCAGCCGCTCGCGCTCGGCCGTGTCGGCGATCGCGATCAGCGCCTGCTCGACGTCGCCGAAGGCCGAGACGATCGGTCTTGCGATAGGTGTTGAGCAACTCGATCTGGCGGCCCTTGGCCTGCTCGAGCTGGCCTTCGAGCCGGAAGCCGTCGAACACCGGCTGCGCCAGGTTGGCGGCGATCTGGTAGAAGATCGCCTGCGGCGTGAACAGGTTCTTCAGCGCCGTGCTGGTGACGCCGTATTGGCCGGTCAGCGAGATGCTCGGGAAGAAGGCGGCGCGCGCCGCCTCGACGCTGGCGTCGGCGGAGGCGAGCTGCGCCTCGGCGGCGCGGATGTCGGGCCGCTGGAGCAGCAGTTCCGACGGCAGGCCGGGCGTCACGCGCGGGATGCCGAGCTTGTAGAGGCTGCCGCCGCGCACCTTGATGAACGCCGGGCGCGCGGCCGACCAGCACGCGCCAGCGTCGGCCATGTTCTGGCGCAGCGTCTGGTCGAGCGGCGGAATCGCGGCGCGCTGGCTCGCGACCAGCGCTTTCCTGCTGGGCGACCTCGAGCGCGGAGGCGGTGCCGGCGTCGAAGCGCTGCTTGATCAGGGTCAGCACGCGGTCGGCGGCGGCGATGTTCTCGCGCGCGATCCGCAGGCGATCCTGCGACGTCAGCACCAGGAAATAGGCGGTGGCGACGCTGACCACGGTGCTGAAGACGACGACGTCGCGGTCGAAGCGCGCGGCGATGGCGTTCTCCTGCGCGGCGCGCGAGATCGCGCGGTTCTTGCCCCAGAAATCGATCTCGTAGCTGGCGTTGAGCGCAGCTCGGTAGGTCGCGCGCTCCGATCCGCCGCCGCCGCCGCCGTCTGCCGCGCCTGCGACGACGCGCGTGCGGGTCGCGTTGCCGTTCGAAGTCGACGTTCGGCAAGCAGCGGCGCGCCGGCGATCTTGCTCGCGGCGTCGGCCTGCACGATGCGCGCGACCGCGATCGCGATGTCGAAATTGGCGGTCGTGCGCCTCCTCGATCAGGTCGGTCAGTTCCTTGGAGCGGAAGCCGCGCCACCAGTCGAGCTTGGGCGGCGCCAGCGCTGGCGCGCTCGGCGCAGCGCGATAGGCCGACGGAATGTCGATGCCGAGGTCGGGCCGGTCGATCGGTGATGCATCCTGAGAGCATGTGCACGAGACAAAATCCCGTCGAGAACGGCGAAAATCCGGCGAAAGCCGGCGGCTCTTCAGCCCGCGCACGCACGCCCGCAACTGCCCAACATATGGCTTACTCGCAAACGCAACAGACGCTGACTGCGACAAATTGAGGGCGAGCGTAAACGCGACGCGCTCGCCCCCCGGCCGCGACTGACCGTTAACCATAAATTAGCAGGCCGGCCGCGGCCGGACCACTTAAATAACTGACAGGTTGGCGGTTTTCCGGCCGGTGTGGCGGCGAATCCCTGCGCCGGCTGCCGGCGCTGTGCGATTATTACAAGATAACAATCAGTTGAATCAACGACGGTACGGCGATGGCCGTCGACGAGTCCCGTGGCGCTCGCGCATGCGCGCCGACGGCTGCCGGGATGCGGCGGCTCAGCGCGCCGCGCCGACAGATACCAGTCGAGGATCTCCACGCCGTTCCAGTGCAGCACGCCCGTCGAAGCGGCGCGACATAGTCGTAGATCGCCTCGAGGTATTTGATCCGGTGCGGCTGGCCGCTGATGTAGGGGTGGATCGCGAGCGCCATGATCTTGGCGCGCTCCGCGCCCTTCGGCGTAGAGCCGGTCGAACTGGTCGATCGCGCGCTTGAGCAGATAGTCGCTCTCGTGGTGCTGCACGATCATCATCGGGATGTCGTTGAGCTCGACCGAATAGGGCAGCGTGACCAGCGGGCCGTTGGCGGTGCGGATCGTGGTCGGCTCGTCGTCGTAGACCCAGTCGCCGATGTATTTGATGCCGGCGGCGGCGAGCAGCTCCGGCGTCTCGAGCGTCTGCGTCAGGCCGGGTCCGAGCCAGCCGACCGGGCGCGTGCCGGTGAATCGCTCGATGCATCGCCAGCGAGCGCTCGATCATCGCCGCCTGGTCGGGCTCCTTGTGGATCGGGCCCTGCTCGTAGGAATGGCCCATGAACTCCCAGCCGTGCGCGCTTGGCCTCCTCGGCGACGCGCGGATAGTCCTCGCAGACGCGCGCGTTGATCGCGAGCGTCGGGCGGATGCCGAGCCGCGCGAACAGCTCGAAGAAGCGCCAGGCGCCGACCCGCATGCCGTATTCGTGCCAGCTCCAGTTCGGCACGTCGGGCAGCAGCGCCTGCGCCGGTCGGCGCCGGCAGCACCTGCCGCGCCATCGGCTTGCGCGATGTCCCAGACCTCGTAGTTGACGATGGTCCAGAACACGAGCCGCGCGCCGCCCGGCAGCTTGAGCGGCGGGCGGTCGACGATCGCCGAATAGTCGCAGCGCTCGCGCGGCAGCATGGCTGCACCAGTTCCGGCCGAATTCGGCATAGCGCGGTTCCGTAGGCTTGCGACCGTCGCGACGGCGTTCATGACAGCCGGCAGCGAGCCTGGTCTTGCGCAAATCGCAAGCCGACTTCAAGCCGCATTCCGCCTTGCGCGCCGGATGTGGGATTGTCCGGCCGCCCGAGCGGCCTGTGCTAGACAACGCACCGAGCCGAGGGCACGAGGCAGCGAATGTCCACGCGAAGTCGATGACGCCGGCGCTGCGTCCCGGCGCCGCCGCGTTCCGACCGCGCCGGCACGGTTGCGGCTCGAGCATGTTCGTCATGGGCGGCGCGATCGTGGCGCTCATCGTGCTGGTGGTGCTGCCGCTGCTGTTCCTGCTGATCGGCAGCGTCAAGGGCGAGCAGGGCCTGAGCCTCGACCATTTCGAGCGAGGTGCTCTCCGGCCGGCTCTACGTCAACGCGCTGCTGAACTCGCTGATCCTCGGTGCCTGGACCGGGCTGTTCAGCCTGATCATCGGGCTGGTGCTGGCCTGGGCGGTGAGCCGCACCGACGTGCCGGCAAAGCCGTTCATCCAGGTCACCGCCACGCTGTCCTATCTGCTCGCCGCCGTTCCTGACCGCGATCGCGTTCACCTACCTGTTCAGCCCCAATGCCGGCCTGATCAACGTGCTGATGCGCGACGTGCTCGGGCTGCCCTGGCTCACCTTCAACATCTTCTCGATGACCGGCCTCGTGCTCGTCACGGTGATGCACACGTTCCCGTTCGTCTATCTGCTGGCGTCGAGCGCGCTGCAATCGGTCGATGCCTCCTACGAGGAGGCAGCGCAGATCCTCGGCGCCTCGCAAGCTGCGCACCGCGTTCTCGATCACCGCGCCGCTGGTCGCGCCCGCGATCCTCTCCGGCACGCTGCTCGCCTTCGTCAATGCCATCGCGCTGTTCGGCTCGCAGGCGATCATCGGGCTGCCGGGCCGCATCGTGACGCTGCCGACGCGCATCTACGCGCTGTTCGACTATCCGCCGGAATACGGGCTCGCCTCCGCGCTGTCGCTGGTCTTCGTGCTGCTCACGGTGGCGGCGCTCTACCTGCAGCGCGCGTTCCTGGCGCGGCGCTCCTACGTGACGCTCGCCGGCAAGGGCTCGCGCCCGCAGCTGATGCAGCTCGGCGTCTTCCGCTGGGTGGTGCTCGGCTTTGCGGTCGATCATCTTCATCGTCGCGATCGTGGCGCCCTATTGCGACGCTGATCGCGGTGTCGTTCTCGAAATCGTGGGGCCTCGATTTCTGGAAGAACCTCACGCTCGCGAACTACAACTTCATCCTGTTCGAGTACAACGTCACCCAGCGCGCCATCCTCAACAGCCTGCTGCTCGCGACTCGTCGCCGCGACGCGTGGCGGTCCTGCTCGGCGCGGTGATCGGCTGGATCGACCTGCGCACCCGCATTCCCGGCCGCAAGATCCTCGACTACGCCTCGCTCATCCCGCTCGGGCTGCCCGGCATCGTGATGGCGGTGGCGCTGATCCAGTTCTGGCTCGCGATGCCGATCGCGCTCTACGGCACGCTGACGATCCTGCTGCTCGCCTATGTCGGCCGCTACATCCCGCTCGGCGTGCGCGCCGCCAACGCGTCGCTGCGCCAGGTCGATCCGTCGCTGGAGGAGAGCGCGCAGATCCTCGGCGCCTCGTGGGCGCACGACCATGCGCGAGGTCACGCTGCCGCTGATCCGGCCCGGCCTGTTCGCCGGCTGGGTGCTGGTGTTCGTGCCGGTGATCCAGGAGCTGTCGCGCCTCGATCCTGCTGTTCTCGTCGAGCTCGATCACGCTCGCGGTCGCGGTCTACAATCTCTATGAGACCGGCTATATCGAGCCGGTCGCGGCGCTCGCCATGATCAACATGGTGATCATCGGCGTGGCGATCTGGCCTGCGCTTATCGGCGTCGGTGGCCGGACTCGGGTCGGCCGCTGCGCGGCGCAAGCCGCGCCCGGTCAGCAGCTAGCAGGTACAGGACAGCAATGGCCGGGATCACGATTCGCGGTTTGTCGAAGAGCTTTGACGCGCGCGAAGGCGGAGGTCGCCGCGGTCGCCGATCGTCGATCTCGAGATCAAGGACAATTCCTTCGTCACGCTGCTCGGCCCGTCGGGCTGCGGCAAGACCACGACGCTGCGCCTGATCGCGGGCTACATCGTGCCCGACGCGCGGCACGATCGAGGTCGACGGCCGCGTGCTGTCGTCGCCGGGCGCGGTCGTGTCGCCGGAAGCGCGCGGCATGGGCATGGTGTTCCAGAACTACGCGATCTGGCCGCACAAGACCGTGTTCGAGAACGTCGTGTTCGGCCTCAAGCTGCGCAAGGTGCCGGCGGCCGAGGCGCGCGAAGAAGGTCGCCGACACGCTCGCGCTGGTCAATCTCGGCGGCCTCGAAGCACGCTATCCGAACGAGCTGTCGGGCGGCCAGCAGCAGCGCGTTGCGCTCGCCCGCTCGCTCGTGGTCGAGCCCGACATCCTGCTGCTCGACGAGCCGCTGTCCAATCTCGACGCCAAGC
>CAVUXO010000012.1:0-193109 GCA_963745515.1 uncultured Alphaproteobacteria bacterium | reverse complement strand
GCGGCTTGTCCGGCCAGTTCTACAAGCAGTTCGCACTGACGATCGCGATCTCGACCGTCATCTCGGCGATCAACTCGCTGACGTTGTCGCCGGCGCTGGCGGCCGCGCTGCTCAAGGGGCACGACGCGCCCAAGGACTTTCTCACGCGCGCGCTCGATCGCTCACTGGGCTGGCTGTTCCGCGGCTTCAACCGTGGTTTCGGACGAAGCGCACGGGCCTACAGCGGTGGCGTCGAAACCGTGACCTCGCGCAAGGCCGTCGTGATGGGCGTTTATCTCGTCCTGATCGGCTTGACCTATGGCCTGTTCAAGGTCGTGCCCGGCGGCTTCGTGCCGGGGCAGGACAAGCAGTATCTGGTCGGCTTCGCCCAATTGCCGGACGGCGCCACCCTCGATCGCACCGAGGACGTCATCCGCCGCATGAGCGACATTGCGCTCAAGCACCCGGGTGTCGAGAGCGCGGTCGCTTTTCCGGGCCTGTCGATCAGCGGCTTCACCAACAGCTCGAACGCCGGCATCGTGTTCGTGACCCTGAAGCCCTTCGACGGAGCGCAAGAGCGCGGAGCTCAGCGGCCAGGCGATCGCCGATGCAGCTGAACCAGAAGTTTGCCTCGATCGAGGAGGCCTTCATCGCGATGTTCCCGCCGCCGCCCGTGCATGGGCCTCGGCACCATCGGCGGCTTCAAGCTGCAGATCGAGGACCGCGCCGGCCTCGGCTACGACGCGCTCGACGAGGCCGCCAAGGCGTTCCTCGCCAAGGCCGCGCAGGCGCCGGAGCTCGCCGGCGTGTTCTCGAGCTACCAGGTCAACGTGCCGCAGCTCTATGCCGACATCGACCGCACCAAGGCGCGGCAGCTCGGCGTCGCGGTGACCGACGTGTTCGAGACGCTGCAGATCTATCTCGGCTCGATCTACGTCAACGACTTCAACAAGTTCGGCCGCGTCTATTCGGTGCGCGTGCAGGCCGACGCGCCGTTCCGCGCTCGTGCCGACGACGTCGGGCAGCTCAAGGTGCGCTCGCGCGCCGGCGAGATGGTGCCGCTCGCGACGCTGCTGCAGCGTGCAGCAGAGCGCCGGGCCGGAACGCGCCATGCGCTACAACGGCTTCCTTGCGGCCGACATCAACGGCGGCGCCGGCGCCCGGCTATTCGACCGGCCAGGCGCAGGCGGCGATCGCGCGCATCGCAACCGAAACGCTGCCGCAAGGCTTCAGCTACGAATGGACCGAGCTCGACCTACCAGGAAATCCTCGCCGGCAATTCGGGCGCTCTTGGTGTTCCCGCTTGCGATCCTGCTGGTGTTCCTGGTGCTCGCCGCGCTCTACGAGAGCCTGGTGCTGCCGCTGTCGATCATCTTGATCGTGCCGATGGGGCTGCTCGCGGCGATCACGGGCGTCTGGCTCTCCGGGCGGCGACAACAACATCTTCACGCAGATCGGCCTGATCGTGCTGGTCGGGCTCTCGGCCAAGAACGCGATCCTGATCGTCGAGTTCGCGCGCGAACTCGAGTTCGCCGGGCGAACGCCGGTGCAGGCGGCGATCGAAGCAAGCCGGCTGCGGCTGCGCCCGATCCTGATGACGTCGTTCGCCTTCATCATGGGCGTCGTGCCGCTGGTCACCTCGACCGGCGCCGGCGCCGAGATGCGCCAGGCGATGGGCGTCGCGGTGTTCGCCGGCATGATCGGCGTCACCATGTTCGGCATCTTCCTGACGCCGGTCTTCTACGTGCTGCTGCGGGGGCTGACCGGAAACCGTCCGCTCGAGCGGCACGACGAGCCGGAGCCTGAGCATGGTGTTCAGCCGCGGCATGAGCTGCCGGCTAGTATTGCGCCAACGTCTTCGGCTCGGGGCCGCGAGCTCGCCAAGGCGGATTAGACTCGGCCTCTCCATGGTCATGGCCGGGCTCGTCCCGGCCATCCACGTCTTGCTTGCGACAAGGACAAGGAAGACGTGGATGCCCGGCACAAGGCCGGGCATGACGGCGGAGGGTTTGTGCAGACCTAACAACGGCCTACACATTCGGCCGTGCGTTCGACTTCGGCCAGCGCTTGCGGCTGTGCTTGAGGCCGAGGCCGGCGAGCATCGCGGCCATGCGGATCGGCGCGCCGATGCCTTCGACCACCGGCACGCCCAGCTCCTTGCTCACCCAGTCGGGCTTCATGTGCACCGGGCATTGCGTGATGCCGTGCACGATGATCACGTCGGCGCCGTCCTCCTCGATCAGCGAGCGGCCGGCGGCGAGGAAATTCTTGATCATCACGTCCTTGTTGGTGCCGATGTCCTTGAGCTTGAAGCCCGAGGCGCGCCGGCCGGCGATCCAGGGCTCCATGCCGTAGTAGCGCGTCTGCGTGATCTGCCGCGGGATCACCGACTCGTGGTAGCAGATGATGCCGAAACGGTCGCCGAGCTGCGCCGCGATGTGAAACATCGCCTCGCACGGTCCGACGATCGGGATGTCGACCAGCGAGCGCCCGCCGTCGACGCCGAGGTCGAGCGTGCCGAGCGGCACCGCGGCGTCATAGCCCTCGCGCTCGGCCTGCAGGTAGGCGGCGTGGAAATAGGGCGCCACGAGCTGGATCTCGGCCGGCGCTCGAGCCCGCCGAACGGCGACGGCGCGACCGACAGGATGCCGACCTCGACCTCGGCGGTCGAAAAGCTCTTCGCCATCTCCTCGCGCAGGCGCGCGCTCCTCGGGCGGATAGTCGCCGATGATGAAAGCCACGCGGATCATGTCGCCTCCCTGTCGCTGGGGTCCTTCCTGCCGAACGTCGATGCGCGCGACCGGGACCAGCCGTTCGATTGCGGCCCTATCGCAGCTTCTGCTGGCGCCATGCCGGGCCGCGGCTGGGAGCGTCGGCACATTGCATCTTGCGCTCGGGCATTTGGCGCGAGACAACGGGCCAGCCTGAAAAACGCCCGGAGTTGCGAATGGCTGAACTCGTTGCCGGCATCGGTGTCCCCCACTCGCCGCACTATCCGGCCGCAGATCGCCAAGGACGGTCCGCAGGACACCGCGCGGCTCTTCCGCGAGGTCGAAGGCGCATCTCGACGCCGCGCGGCCGGACGCCATCGTGGTGATCGCCAACGACCATTTCAACACGTTCTTCCTGAACAACTTCCCGACCTTCGCGATCGGCGTCGCGGAGGCGACCTTCGGTCCCAACGACCAGACCAAGATGCCGCGCTACGACTTCAAGGTGCAGACGGCGCTCGCCGCGCACATGCGCAAGGTCGGCATCCGCGGACGGCTTCGACCTCGCGGTGACGCAGGAATTCGGCGTCGACCACGCCATGCTGGTGCCGCTGCACTATCTCACCGACGGCATCACGACCCCGGTGGTGCCGATCTGGGTCAACACCTTCGTCAAGCCGCTGCCGACCGCGCAGCGCTGCTACGCGCTCGGCCGCATGCTGCGCAGCGCGATCGACAGCTTGCCGCGACAAGCTGCGGGTCGCGGTGATCGGCACCGGCAGCTTCTCGCTCGAGATCGGCGGGCCGAAGATCGATCCCGGCAAGCGCAACGCCGTGCCCGACATCGCCTGGTCGAAGCACGTCCATCGCCGGCATCGAGGAGGCGCAGCCTCGACGAGCTGGTCGAGGAGGCGACGCCCGAGCGCATGTGGAAGGCCGGCAATATCGGCGGCGAGCTGCTGAACTGGATCGTGACGCTCGGCGTGATCGGCAAGGACAAGCCGCGCTACATCGCCGATCACGACGAGAAGGACGGGCACGCCTACGCGGTCTGGCGCTGGAATTGAGGGCGAAACATGAGCGCCTATCAGATCAACAAGCTCTGCCACCGCGTGTTTCACGACGTCGCCGTTCCGCGAGGCCGTGAAGAGCGATCCCGCGGCCGCGATCGCCGACTGGCCGTTCACCGACGAGGAGCGCAAGGCGCTGCTCGAAGGCGACGTCAAGCGGCTCTACGAATGGGGCACGCACCCGTTCCTGCTCGCGCATTTCACGCGCTGGGGGCTGTTCGGGCTCACGCCCGCCGATCTACGCCGAGCGCATCCAGGGCGCGCGCGATCCGGACTGATCAAGAGGGAGCTGGAAGACGATCTCACATGGCTGCAGTTCAAGCAAGTTGGCGTCGCCGCCGATCATGTCACCCGCCATCCCGCCATGCGGCAGGAGGTGCTCAACGTCTATCCGCAAGCGAAGTTCCACGACAGCGAGCATCGCATCGAGCGAAGACGAGCTGATCGCGTTCCTGCAAGGACTGCGACGCCGCCATCATCGGCTTCGAGCCGGTGACCGAGCGCGTGCTCAGCGCGCTGCCCAACCTCAAGATCATCAGCAAATACGGCAACGGCTGCGAGACCATCGATTTCGCAGGCGCTGAAGCGCCACGGCGTGAGCTTCGGCTACACCTGGGGCGTCAACAAGCTCGCGGTCGCCGAGCTGACGCTCGGCTTCATGCTGATGGGGCTGCGCTGGGTGATGCCGCTCAACGTCGCGATGCGCGCCGGCGAGCGGCCGCGCATCCGCAACGGCCGGTTCCTCACCGGCCGCATCGTCGGCATTCACGGCTGCGGCAATATCGGCAAGGAAGTCGTGCGGCTGCTGCAGCCGTTCAACTGCAAGATCATCGCCTGCGACATCAAGGACTATGCCGATTTCTACAAGCAGTGGAACGTCACGCCGGTGTCGTTCGACGAGCTGCTGGCGCGCTCGGAGGTGCTCACGCTGCATCTGCCGAAGACCAAGCAGACGCTCGGCCTCTACTCGCGCGAGGTGCTGGAGAAGCTGCAGCCGGGCTGCCGTGCTGGTCAACACCTGCCGCGGCGGCATCGTCGACGAGGACGCGCTGCTGGAGCGGCTCGAACGTCGGCGCGCTGATGGCGGCCTGCTTCGACGTGTTCGCGGTCGAGCCGGCGCAGAACGACCGCCTCATCCGCCATCCGAACATGCTGGCGGCGCCGCACATCGGCGCCTCGACCGAGGAGACGCGGCTGATCCTGGTGCGCGCCGCGATCCGCGGCTTGACCACCGCCACCGTGGTCGACCCGGAGGACTTCTACGGCGTATAAGGTTGCTAACATTTTACCGAGGAAACGCCGATGACGAGAGCAATTCCCAAAGGCTTGCTCGCATTGCTCGCGCTCGCATGGGCATCAAACTCGGCGCCAGCGCAGACTTGGCCGTCGCGCCCGATCACGCTCATTGTTCCATTCGCGGCGGGTGGCGCGCTTGACCTGCCGGCGCGACGGCTCGCGGCCGAGATCGGGCCCAAGCTCGGGCAGCAGATCGTGATCGAGAATCGGACGGGGGCCAACGGCAACATCGGCGCGGCCGCGGTGGCCAAGGCGGATCCGGACGGCTACACGCTGCTGTTCGGGTCGCCGGGCGTGCTGGTGACCAATCGATTCATGTACAAGTCGATGCCGTTCGATGCCGATCGCGCGTTCACGCCGGTCGCGCTGCTTGCCAAGTCACCGCTCCTGATCGCGTCGTCGCCGAAATTTCCGGCCGCCAATCTCAAGGGGCTCATCGATCATGCCAAGGCTAATCCAGGCAAGGTCACTGTCGGAACGCCCGGCGTCGGCGCGCAGGCGCATCTCATCATGGAGCTTTTCCAGCGGCAGACCGGCACGCAGATGACCTATGTGCCCTATCGTGGCGGCAGCAATGTCATCGGTGATCTCGTCAGCGGCTATATCGATCTCACCGCTGTCTACGTGCCTGCGCTCATCGGCGCCGTGAAGGATGGGACCGTGCGCGGGCTTGTGGTCACCACGCTCGAGCGCTCCAAGCAGCTCCCCGAGGTTCCGACGATCCACGAGTTCGGTCTGCCGGGCTTCGAGGCCGTCGCCTGGTACTGTGTCGCGGCGCCGGCCGGCACGCCGCGCGAGGTGGTGGCGAAGCTCAACGCGGCGATCAACGATTATCTCAAGAGCCCGCTGGGGCAGCAGCAGTTCGAGGCGCTCGACATGCAACCAGTAGGCGGCACGCCCGACGAGCTGCGCGACTACATCGCGGCCGAGGTCGCCAAATGGGGTCCGATCATCAAGGCCGCTGGCATCACGATGTAGCGGGCGGCGACATCGCCTGAGACCACCTCTTGGGCCTTGCGAGACTTCCTGCTAAGCAGAAGAACAATAAGCCCAATACTCGTTGGGAGGACCGCGCGATGATCATCCGCGACTTCGACGATCACGCCTTGCACCATGCGCAAGGAGGACCCGACCTGGCGCTTTGCGCTGGCGGCAAGCCCGGTCACCGACGGCCACGTCCTGCGCATCGCGACCGACGACGGCCATCGAGGGCTTCGGCTACGCCTCGGCGACGCCGCACATGGGCTCGACCAAGGACACGCTCGCAGGCCGAGCTCGAACTGTTCCGTCCGCTGGTGCTCGGCCAGGACCCGCACGACATCGAGGCGATCCTGATCGCGCTCGACCGGGCGCTGCGCGGCGCCCCGCAGGCGAAGGCCGCGATCGACTGCGCGCTGCACGAGCTCAAGGCGCGCGCGCTCGGCGTTCCGCTGAATGCGTTGTTCGGCGGGCAGGTGCGCGACAGCGTGCCGATCCTGCGCATCCTCGCCATCAAGACGCCGAGCGAGATGGCGGCGGCGGCGCAGAAGCTCGTCGACAAGGGCTATCGCTATCTGAAGATCAAGGTGCACGGCGAGGTCGAGGAGGACGTCGCGCGCGTCGCGGCGATCCGCAAGCAGGTCGGCGACGACGTGCATCTCACCATCGACGCCAACCAGTCCTACACGCCGAAGGACGCGATCGCGGCGCTCAACCGCATGGCCGAGTATCGCATCGACCTGTGTCGAGCAGCCGGTCGATGCCGACGACTTCGAGGGCCTCGCGCTCGTCACCCGCACGGTGCCGGTGACGGTCGAGGCCGACGAGGCGGCGGGCTCGCTGCGCGAGATCTTCGAGCTTGTGTCGCGGCGCGCGGTCGATGCGGTGAGCCTGAAGATCCCGAAGCTCGGCGGCCTGCGCAACACGCTCGCGGCGGCGCGGCTCTGCGAGGCCGGCGCATATCAAGTATCGGCTCGGCGCCGCGGTCGGCAGCCGGCTGCTGTCCGCGCAGGCGCTGCATCTTGCCTGCGCGCTGCCGGGCGTCGACTATGCCTGCGAGCTTGGCGAGTTCGACCGGCTGCTCGACGATCCGTTCGAGGGGCTCGAGGTCGAGAACGGCGTGCTCAAGCTGCCGGGGGCCGGCTCGGGCGTGCGGTGATCCGAAGACTGAGCGATGGCGAAGACCGCATGATGTCTTTCGTTGCCCTGATGCTCGCTGCGTCCCCGAAGCGGGGACCCAGTGCACGAATCGGCGATCCTGAGGCCCGCCTCTCGCGGGAATGGATCGCTGCGAGGACGACGACGTTGAGTGCTAACAAGGAGGAACAAGAACAGTGCCCAAACATCCATCATCCGGACAATACGCCATCGTCGGGCTCGGCGTCGTCGCCGGCCAGCAGCCGGACCGCTCCGAGCGCATGATCGCGGCGGAAGCCGCGCGGCTCGCCATCGAGGACGCCGGCCTCACGCCGAAGGACATCGACGGCGCCATCGACCTGCGCCGCACCGGCGGCGGCGGCGACCGCGCCAGCTATGTCGACGCCTATTCGCGCATGCTCGGCCTCAACAACTGCTTCTACTTCGTGGTCGGCCGCGGCGGCGCGCTCGCCGGGCTCGGCATCGCGACCGCGCTGTCGTTCCTCGACCGCGGCATCGCCAACTACGTCTGCCTCATGGGCGCGGTCACCGACTGGTCGCAGGCGCAGGAGTCGCGCAAGCACGGCCATCGCGGCATGGCGCACGCCGAGAAGGCCGGCTACTGGGGCAAGGCGCTCGGCGATCTGCGCGCGGTCAGCCATCATTCCTGGATGGCGGCGCGCCACATGGCGGTCTACGGCACCACCAGCCGCCAGCTCGGCGCCATCTCGGTCGCGCGAGCGCGCCTGGGCCTGCAAGAATCCCGAAGCCAAGATGTACGGCCGGCCGATGACCATCGAGGATCACCAGAACTCGCCGCTGGTGGCCGAGCCCTATCATCTGCTCGACATCAGCCTCGTCTCCGACGGCGGCATCGCCTTCATCCTCACCACCGCCGATCGCGCCAAGGATCGGCCGAAGCCGCCGGTCTATGTGCTCGGCCAGGGCTTCGGCGAAGTCTCCGCCGACCTGTGGTGGGAGAAGAAGAACTTCACCCACATGGCGGTGCCGCGCGCGCGCGACCAGGCCTTCGGGCAGGCCGCGCTCACGCTCGACGACGTCGACTGCTGCGCAGTTCTACGACTGCTTCACCGCCGAGGTCCTGTTCCAGCTCGAGGACTACGGCTTCTGCAAGAAGGGCGAGGGCGGCGCCGTTCGTGGAGTCGGGCGCCATCGGGCCCGGCGGCAGCATTCCGGTCAACACCAGCGGCGGCCTGCTCTCCTGCTATCACCTCGGCGATCTCACCGGCATGGCGGAATCGATCCGCCAGTTGCGCGGCGAAGCCGGCGAGCGCCAGATCAAGGACTGCAACGTCGTTCTGACCACGGGGCACGGCGGCGAGCTGGTCTCGCCCGGCATGTGCTCGATCCACACCTGCACGCTGCTCGGGAGGCACCAGTGAGCAAGGAACCGAACGTCATCGTCTCGCAACGAGCCGTGGAAGAAGCCGCTTCCCAACATCGACAAGGACAACGAGGAGTTCTACGAGGGCCTGAAGAAGCACAAGTTCCTGGTCTGGCGCTGCAAGACCTGCGGCGCCTCCTACTGGCCGAAGGCCTATTGCATCAACCACGAGAACGAGCCGTTCGCCGCCAACATGGAGTGGGCGCGAGTCGAGCGGGCGCGGCAAGATCTTCGCCTTCAACCGCCACCACATGGCGTTCCATCCCGGGCTTCAAGGACGAGATTCCCTACGTCTATGCGCTGATCGAGCTCGACGAGGGGCCGCTCGTGTCCTCGACGCTGGTCGGCGACAAGCATGCCGAAGGACGTCTACGACGTCGGCCAGAAGGTCGAGGTGGTCTACGAGGACCATCCGGCGGAAGGCTTCACGCTGCCGCGCTTCCGCATCGTCGATTGAGTGCGCACGCTCGCGGTTGTCTCCACGATGCTTTCCGCTGTCGTCCCCGCGAAGGCGGGGACCCATAACCACCGACTTGGTTGGATTTCTCCGGCGCAGCCTCATCTCGAGCACACGGCGTATGGGCCCCCGCCTTCGCGGGGGCGACAGCGTTGATCCCCGCATCGCTCCCCGTTGCATTCGCCGGATCGAGCCCCCGACTTTGACGTCCTTACAGATCTACCGCGACGCGGATGCCGCAGCGTGTTCGCCTCACGCGCGCCCAATTCCTGTCAGCACGTTCGCTGCGCCGCTGCCGGATCGCAGCGGCGTCTCAAAACGGTGGCGGGAAATTTGGGAGGCCGGAATGGCATGGTTTCGGCGAGCGCGCGAAAAGGCGGGCGACAGCGCGAACGAGGTTGCGAGCCACTCGGCGCTCGCCGGAGGTGGCAAAGCCGCCGCCACCGTCATATCGGCCGTCGCGCTTATCTTCTCGGGTTTCAGTTTGTGGGAGACCTCGCTGAAGCAGGCTGACCTCAATGTCTATGTTACCGGCGTGGTCGCCTATGAGCGTGACTTGACTGCTGATGAGTACATCCTGCCGGCGGGTGGCTTCGAGGTCTTCGCGGTCCCGATCACGATCGCCAATGGCGGTGCGCGTGACGGCGCCGTCCTGGCCCTGCAGCTTGACGTCAGCAATCCCAGGACCGGTATGACCGGCCGCTTCGATGCCACCTACACGGCAGACGGCGCCTATTTCGCTAACACCGGAACCAAGCGGCCAAAGACGCCATTCTCCGCGCTGGTAATTGCGGGACGCTCGGCATGGACGGGCACGGTCCTGTTCTATCCCGTGAGCTACGGCAACGACAAGGCGCTCACGCCGCTCCGCAAAGTCGCGGCCTTCAATGAAGCGCTGCGCAAGAAATATGCGAGCGAGATGGGTGGCTCCAGCAACATCAACGTGCTGCGCGAGAAACGTCCGGACCTTCCCGAGCTTGCCGAGCTTGATGCGTATCTCGCGAAGGTCCTCAACCAGAATGACCGGGTTGTGGTGACACTGAAGCTCATCCGTCCCGCGCCCAGTGGTTGGCTCGACCGCGCGCTTGGCACGGCGGTGGAGCCGATCGCCCTCACGTTGGACATGCCGGATATTCCAACAGATCGGGTGGTGCGCGGCGATCCCGTGCGGCTGCGGACGGTGGCCGCGAGGTCCTAAGTCCTGCCATGTCTCTGTGAAGGGCTTTGATCCGATTGAATCGGATCAAAGTTTAACTTTTTGTTTGAGCATGATCTCTTCCGAAAACCGGTTTCCACTTTATCGTCTCATGCTCTAGCATCCCGGCGAGTTCCTGCATGAGGACCGCCAGCCGATGCACCAGGCCATGCCGCCGCCTCCGATCAACGCCCTGCTCAGGCCGCGCGCGATCGCGCTCGTCGGCGTCTCGGCCAAGGGCGGCGCGGGCGCCAACATCCTGCAAGTCCGGCGCAGCGCTTCGGCTTTGCGGTGCCGACCTGGCCGGTCAATCCGAACGCGACGGAGATCGACGGACAGCGCTGCTACAAGTCGCTGCGCGAGCTGCCTGGTGTTCCCGACTGCGTGGTCATCGCGCTGCCGGCCGATGCCGTGCTCGACGTGGTGGCGCGAGGCGGCGGCGCCGGCATGCGCGGCGTCTATGTCGTCTCGGAAGGCTTTGCGGACGCCGCGACCGACGAGGGCCGCGCGCGGCAGGCGAAGCTCGTTGCGCTCGCGCGCTCCGCCAACATCGCGCTCGCCGGTCCGAACTGCATGGGCGCTCGCGAGCCTGCACTACCGCTTCGCGGCGACCATGGCGGACATCCCGGCGCCGGCGATGGCCGGCGGCATTTCGTTCGTGTCGCAGAGCGGCGGCCTGCTGAATTCGTTCGCGGAGCTGACCACCAATCGCGGCATCGGCGTCAACTATCTCATCTCCAGCGGCAACGAGGCCGTGCTGGAGATGGCCGACTACATCGAGTTTCTGGCCGACGATCCGGCCACCCAGCGTGATCGCCTGCATCATGGAGGGCGCCAAGAACGGCCGCCGCTTCCGCGCCGCGGTCGAGCGCGCCGCGCGCAGGAAGCCGATCGTCGTGCTCAAGCTCGGCCGCAGCGAATTCGGCCAGCGCGCCACGCTCGCCCATACCGGCACGCTTGCCGGCAGGCACGAGGCGTTCGCGGCGCTGTTCCGGCAGAACGGCGTCGCGCTGGTCGATTCGATCGACGCGCTGGTCGAGACCGCGGCGCTGTTCGATCTTGCGCCGCTGCCGCAGGGCGACCGCGTGGTGATGATGACGGTGTCGGGCGGCGCGACCTCGCTGATCGGCGACCTCGGCGAAGCGGCCGGGCTCAACTTCCCGCCGATCGGCGAGGCGACCAACGCGCGCATTCAGAAAATCCTCGGCGTCGAGCGCGCCTTCGGCAATCCGCTCGACACGGTCGGGCTGCCGCGCCTGCGCCGGGACGGCAACATCATCGGCGGTCGTGCAGGCGCTGCTGGAGGACGACGGCGTCGACGTGATCGGGCTCGTGCTCGGCATGCGCGGCGACGGCTGGGATTCGCACCAGGAGCTGGTCGATCGGCTGGCGGCGGCCGCCAAGGGCGCGCGCAAGCCGCTGCATGGTCGTCTCGTTCATGTCGAACAGCCTCACGCGGCACTGGCGCGGCTATGCGCAGCGCGCACGGCCTGCCGCTGGTCGAAGATCTGGAGCGTGGTCTCAAGGCGGTGCGCCATCTCATCGACTACGCGGCGTTTCGCCGCACGTCGACCGCGCCGGCGCGACTGCCGTGGCGATGCCGCGTCAGCAGATCACGCCGACTGCCGCGCGGCGCGCGTCCTCACCGAAGCGCGAGAGCAAGAAAATCCTCGGCGCCGCCGGTCTGCCGGTCACGCGCGAGGCGCTGGCGCGCGATCCCGGCGGAAGCCGTGCGGCTCGCGGCCGAGATCGGCGGCGCCGGTGGCGCTGAAGATCCAGTCGCCCGACATTCCGCACAAGTCCGACATCGGCGGCGTGCATCTCGGCGCCCGCACGCGCGGCCGAGGTCGAGGCCGCGGCGCGCAAGGTGCTCGACAACGCGCGCCGCAACTGCCCGGGTGCGACAATCGATGGCATCCTGGTGCAGGAAATGGTCGAGGACGGCGTCGAGTTCATCCTCGGCATGACCTATGATGAGACCTTCGGGCCGCTGATCGTGTGCGGCGCCGGCGGCGTCACGGTCGAAGTGTTCAAGGACGCCGCGGTGCTGCTGCCGCCGTTCTCGGCCGAGAGGACGTGCGCCGACATGCTGCGCGAGCCTCAAGGTCGTCGCAAGCTGCTCGACGGCTTTCGCGGCGCGCCGCCGCGCGATGTCGATGCGCTGATCGATTGCTGCGTGCGTTTCGGCGATTTCGTCGTCGCGACCGACGGGCAATTCGCGGCGATCGATCTCAACCCGGTGTTCGTGCGCCCGCGCGGCCACGGCGTGCGCATCGCCGACGCGCTGATCGAGACGAGAGGGAGGAGACGCATGAGCGAACGAGATCCGCCAGTGCGTTGCGCATTGCTTGCTGGCTCGTTGCGGTCGGCGCTTGGTGCGCAGTGCGGCCGCCGGCGCAGAGCGCCGACGACATCCTCCTCTACAAGGGCCGGACCGCGAGCAGAAGCTGATCGAGGGCGCCAAGCAAGGAAGGCCAGGTCGTCATCTACTCCGCGCTGATCGTGAACCAGGCGATGCGGCCGATCGCCGACAAATTCGGCAAGAAATATCCGTTCGTCAAGCTCACCTACTGGCGCGCCGATTCCGAGGACATCGCGCAGCAAAGCTCTCCGCCGAGGTGCGCGCCAACAACGTGGTCGCCGACGTGTTCGAGGGCACCGGCGTCGGCGAGCAGGCGGTCGCAGGCCGGACTCGCGCAGCCCTACTACACGCCCGCGATCGACGCCTTTCCGGCAGAGCTATCGCGATCCGAACGACATGTGGACGCCGACGCGGCTCTCCTACTACAGCATCGCCTACAACACCCGGCTGGTGCCGGCCGACAAGGTGCCGAAGAGCTACGACGACCTGCTCGATCCGCAATGGAAGGGCAAGATCGCCTGGCGCATCGGCAGCGCCAGCGGCACGCCGCTGTTCATCACCAACCTGCGGCTCGCCTGGGGCGAGGAGAAGGCGCGCGCCTATTTCGAGAAGCTCAAGGAGCAGAAGATCGTCAATTTCGGCGCCGGCTCCGCGCGCACCCTGGTCGATCGCGTGATCGCCGGCGAATATGCGATCGCGCTGAACATCTTCGCGCACCACCCGCTGATCAGCAAAGCCAAGGGCGCGCCGGTCAACTCGCAGCTGCTCGATCCCGGTCGCGTCGACGGCCGCCACCATGGGCGTGCGTGAAGGGCGCCAAGCATCCGCACGCGGCGATGCTGCTGATCGACTACATCCTGTCGCAGGAAGGCCAGGAGATCCTGCTCGGCGCCGAATATTTCCCGGCCGATCCGGCGGTGCCGCCGCCGCCGCTGCTGGCGCCGGTGGTGCCGAAGATTGCCGGCGTGCCGGAGAATTTCGTCGGCCCCGACAAGCTGATGAAATACACGGACAGCTCGGAGGAGATTTTCCGGCAGCTGTTTCGGTGACTGTGACGTCGTCCCCGCGAAAGCGGGGACCCAGTAAACGCTGCCGGACGATGTGTCCGGAGTTTCGCAACAAACACTCTGGGATACTGGGTCGCCCGCTTGCGCGGGGACGACGAGCAGAGTTTGTTAGTTGATATACGCCGGGTTAGGCCGTTGGTTGAGCTCGATATAGGTGCCCCACGGATCGGTGATGAAGGCAAGCGCGGCGCCCGGTCCCTGCTGGGTGTAGGGCCGGTCGAGCTTGATGCCATTGGCTTCGAGCTTCTTGATGAAGCCCTGCAGGTCGACGATGTCGAAGCCGATGTGGTCGAGCACGCGTCCCTTGGTGGTGGCGAGTGCCTGTCGGCGCTTGTTGAAGCGCAGCTGCGTGCCCGGAACGTCGGCGACCGGGTTGTTGTTGCGCACTGACGGCTTGGCGCCGAAGATCTTCCCGTACCAGGCCTGGATCTCGGGGATCACGGCTTCCGGCACGAAGAAGTGCACGTGCTCGTGCTGGACTGGGAACTTCTGAGTTCTTGTTCTCCAGGATTTCGATGCGCAAACCATCCGGCGTCGTGACCTAGGCCTGATCCTGCCGATTGTTGGCGCCCGGTTGCACCGGTACGCCTGCCGCCTTCCATTTGGCAATCGGACTCCTGCACGTTCTGAACGGTGAAGCCGACGTGGTTCACCACCGAGCCGTCGGTGCCGCCGGTCGGCGGCGCCGCCGGCGCGCGCAGATTGAGGATCACGACGACACCGGGAAACACGACGCGCTGAAGGTCACCTGGGGGGCCAGCCACGCCGCCCATGCCGACGAACATCTTCTTCTTGGCCTCGACGTCGCGCGAGTTGAGATGCCAGTGGCCCATGGTCACGCCCGTCGCCGTTGGGCGTGAAGGGCTGCGCGGAGGCCGAGCCGACCGCCAGCGTCGACAAGAGAAAGAGTGCCGCAATCAGTCTGGTCATTGTTATGCCTCCCTGTTGCGTTGGTCGCCGTTGACCGGCGATTGGCGCGAACGCTAGCACCCGCGCAGGGGGTGCGGAAGGCTGCGGCCAGCGCAATTTTTGGTGTTTGCCGGAACGTCAGCTTTCGCGGATGATGACCACCGCGTGATCGCGCCACGACGACAGCGCGGGGAGGAATATTGGCCGTCCTGGACGAAACCGGCGCTGTGACGCCGACTGCCCGCACGCAGAGCTGTCTCGGGCGCTGGCGGCATGTCGCCGCTGGTCGCCGTGCTGGCCGCGATCCTCCTGATCCTGATCCTGCCGCCGACGCTCTATCTCGTCGTCACGAGCTTCTACACCACGCAGCCCGACGGCTCGTTCGATCAGTTCACGCTGCGCTATTATCAGCAGCTTTTCACCAGCCCCTATTTCGCCGTCGAGCCTCTGGAACACCGTCCTCTATGCGATCGGCTCGGCGCTGGTCGCGATCGTGCTCGGCGTCGTGCAGGCGCTGATCGTCGAGCGCACCAACACGCCCGGCCGCCGCTACGTCTTCCTCGGCGCGGTCGATCTCGCTCGGCATTCCGCATGTGCTCTATGTCGTGGCGTGGCTGCTGCTGCTCGGCCGCACCGGGCCGGTGAACGCGCTGATCGCGCAGTCATCGGCGGCGGCGAGGGCCCGGCGCTCAACGTCTATTCGATGTGGGGCATGATCCTGGTCGAGGGCGTCGGCTTTGCGCCGCTCACCTTCCTCCTGATGTCGGCGGTGCTGCGCTCGACCGACGCCTCGTTCGAGGAGGCAGCCCTGATGGCGGGCGCCGGCCCGCTCAAGACCTTCCGCTCGATCACGCTGCGGCTCGGGCTGCCGGGCGTGCTGGCGCTGATGCTGCTGATCGGCATCCGCGCGTTCGAGTCGTTCGAGGTGCCGGCGCTGGTCGGGCTTGCCGGCAACGTCACGGTGCTGACCACCAACATCTATCAGAGCTCGAAGAACACCGGCGCCATCAATTTCGGCGAGTCCGGCGCCTATTCGGTGTGCCTGCTGCTCGATCGTCGTGCTGCTGCTGCTCTGGCACAACCGGCTCGTCGCACCACGCCCACCAGTTCCAGACCATCACCGGCAAGGGCTATCGGCCGCGCATCATCGATCTCGGCCGCTGGCGCTATGTCACGGCGGCGATCCTGCTGGTGATCTTCCTGCTGGCGATCGTGCTGCCGGTCGCGCATCCTGGTGTTCACGTCGCTGCATGCCGTTCTACGAGGGCGTGACCTGGGAATCGTTCGGCCGCTTCACGCTCGACAACTATCACGCCGATCCTGGCGCCGGGCTCGTTCCGCGATTCCATCGCCAACACGCTCATGCTCGGCGTCGCGACCGCGACCGCTGGTGGTGCCGTTCACGGCGCTGTGCGCCTGGCTCGCGGTGCGGCGCCATCCCGGCGCCTGGCTGCTCGACCAGATCGCCATGGCGCCGCTGGTGTTTCCGGCGATCGTGATGAGCGTCGCGTTCCTGCACGTCTTCGTGAATCTGCCGATCCCGCTCTACGGCACGCTGCTCTCGGTCATCATCGCGTCGGCGGTGCGCTACCTGCCCTACGGCATGCGCTATGCCTATGCGGGCGTGCTGCAGATCCACGTCGACCTCGAGGACGCCGCCACCACCTCCGGCGCCGGCCGCGCCTTCATCTTCCTGCGCGTCGTGCTGCCGCTCATCGCGCGCCGCGCTGGTGAGCTGCTGGCTGTTCGTGTTCCTGCTGACCGTGCAGTCGGTCGCGCTGCCGCTGCTGCTGGTCGGCCCGGGCACCGAGCTCATCGCGGTGACGCTGTTCGACCTGTGGCAGAACGGCCAGGTCACCGAGCTCGCCGCCATGGGCGTGCTGTGGATGAGCTTCATGCTGGTGGTGAGCGCCGCCTTCCACGTCACCACCCGGCGCTATCAGCTGGCGACGTAGCTCGGCAACGTTCAGGGGGCTGATGCCCGCGTCAATGTGAGAGCCCCGCCACAATCCTGTTGGCCATCCCACTTGCCCTCTCCGCGATCGCCTTCAAGCTTTGCCGACCCCACATTCGTCAGGGCCGGATCGATCAAGGCGGGCCATGTCACGCGAAGCTCGCCCGTGCCGGAGAGCGTTCCGCTCAATTTGCCATCCTTCACGGCACCCTTCACGACACCCTGGCTGATACTCCAGAGTACGGAGCGGCTCTTTTGGGCGCAGAAGTCGTTGTTGGAGAATTCTGCGCGCCAAATTCCGTCGAATTGGCCTACGGTCTGTGGCTTCTCAGGTCTCAGCTGAGCGAATGACTTGGTGGAGGCCCAGTCAGGCCCATAGATCGCCCACGATTCTGCCACCAGGAGTGCTGCAGCCATGATGACGGTCCACGCGCCCGCTTGACGCACCGGGAGGCGAATACGTCGCCGCACGCCAAGCACTGCCCGCGGTGGTTCAGGCAATGTTGCTTCAGGTTCGTTCACGGGAGACCGATGATCCTTCGCCGATACCGCCGCATTGAAGAGATACCCCCGACGGGATACCGTCTTGATCAGGCTGTGATTGCTGTCGCCGAGCTTAGCGCGCAACTCTCGAATACACTGGCTGATGGAATCGCCAGTCACGATCACATTTGGCCATATGGCATCGAAAAGCTCTTGCTTGGCCACCAGCCGTCCGGCGTTGTGCACCAGATAGCAAAGCACCTCAAACGACTTTGGCCGCAACTCGATATCTTGCCCGCCTGCGCGCAGACATCCGCGCACGAAATCGAGGGAAAAACGGTCGAAGTGCAGAACTCTATGAGCGGCGACGACATTCATTCGGCGAATCCGTGCTGTTGAGCGCAAAATTAGATTGTCTATCCGGTTCCGCCTTCATCAGGAAGAAGGGCTCCTGCAAATGCGACGCCTAAGATTGGGGGGACTTTCGGTCCGAGGGCTTGAGGCGAAAATAATTGGTCAGGCTCGTACAGGTCAATCATTGCGCGATGATCAAAAGCCTCTCCGGCACCGTGGTACAATGCCGTGGTACAATAATGATAGCCGGAACCAACGGGCATGTGCGATGCGCAGCGCGCTAAATGAGCGTCGCGTTCGTGCACGTCTTCGTGAATCTGCCGATCCCGCTCTACGGCAAGCTTCGCTGCCGCCATGGCGGTGCTGTGGATGTGCTTCATGCTGGTGGTGAGCACAGCCTTCCACGTCGTCACGCGGCGCTATCAGCTGGCGGCGTAGCTCGCCGGGTTCATATTGCGCATCGATGGTCCTCGGTTTCATTTTTGCAAGAGCGACTATTTTCTCTCCGTTCGTCCCCGCGGAAGCGGGGACCCAGGGGCCAAGCACAATGACCTCTCCAAGACTGGGCCCCCGCTTCCGCGGGGGCGAACGGAGAATGTGTTCCGTCCAGCGTTAACTATTCGCTTGCGGTGAATGGCGGAGGGGATGAATTGCACAGAAGCTGTAGCCCGATGCCTCATATTCGCCTTATGCGGCGCCGATCAGTTTTCTCTCAAACTACGGGGAAAGGGCGGGGTTTGTTGCAGGGGAAACTGGGGAAGACGCTTTCGCTTGCCGTCATCATGGCGATTACGGCCACGTTGGCGCACGCGGATGACATGGCCGAGATGATCTCGCGCTACCGGCGCGAGCACGGCTTATCGGCGGTCAAGACCGACCCGCAGCTCACTGCCGTCGCCGAACGGCAGGCCAAGGCGATGGCCTCGTCCGGGATCATGGATCATAGCGTGGCGGGCTCGTTCGGCTCTCGGATCTCCAGTGTGAATGCGAACCGGGCTGCTGAGAACATCGCGGCCGGCACGAAGACCTGGGCGGACACGTTTCGCATGTGGCAGAACTCACCGGGCCACAATGCGAACCTGCTGCAAGCCCGGGCCGACAGCGTCGGAGTCGCCGTCGCCCGCAACGATCAGACCCGCTACAAATACTTCTGGGCGATGGTGATCGCGGAAAAGACGCCGAAAGACAAAGAGATCAGGGTCGCGGCGCAGTCGAAAGCGAAAGAGTCCAAGGTTGCGGTACAAAAGAAGACCGCGGAGCGCCGCGAAGCTTCCGCAAGCTATGAGAGCCCGCTGAGCATGGTCAAAAATTTCGTCTGCAAATATCTTTGCCAGTAGTCATTGTCGTTCGTTCGCGCTGTCCGCAGTACCTCGCAGCGTAGACACGAAGCAGACGTCAAGGCCCCCAGTAGTCATCTCGAAGAACTCGCTGCGCTCGCACAAGCGCACGATCGATGTGCGCGCCTAAACCTTGGTCTAGGTGGGCTCGCCTTTTGGAGAAATGGACTCCTGGTCGGCTATGGACTGGCATGGTCTCCAAGGTCTCCCAAGCGGTTGTTCGGTAATTCGCGCCTCTTTCGAATCTTGATCGCCTGGTTGGGCGAGAGCGCCGATGGCTTGCGACGTTGGCCTTAATGGAGCGAGCCATGAACAGAGCCATCGTTGCGGCCCTCACTGTCGTTTGCGCGGTCACATCGGTCCAAGCGCAAAACCTCACCGCCGAGGACCTTGCCCGCCGCACCATCGAGCGGCGCGCCGTTGAAGCGGTGATCTGGGGCATGCCGGTCGTTAATTACGACCTGATGCTGCAGGAGATGCTCAGCAAGACGAACGGCAAGGTGAACGAGGTCATCTATTGGGGCCGCCCGCTTGATTGGATGAACCAGACGCTGACGCCCAACCCCGACGCGCTTTATTTCATGGCGTTCTTCAACACCAAGGACGGGCCGATCGTGCTCGATCTCCCGCCGGGCGATGCGAACGGATCGTTCAATGGCAACATTGTCACGACCTGGCAGATGCCGCTCGAAGACGCGGGCCTGCTCGGCTACGACAAGGGCGCCGGTGCAAAGTATCTGATACTTCCGCCGAGCTATGGGGGCGCAAAGCCGGAAGGCTATGTCGCGCTCCAATCAGACACGTTCGGCGGCTACATGCTGTTCCGCGCGAACCTCAAGAGCCACAGCGATGCCGATGTGCAGGCGTCGATCACCTATGGCAAGCGGATGAAGGTCTACCCGCTCGCGCAGGCGGCCAATCCGCCCGCGACCGTCTTCACTGATGTGAAGGACATCCTCTTCGACTTCCACGATTCGTTACGACAGGAGCTTCTTCGAGCACCTCAATTGGATCGTTCAAGACGAGCCCTGGCTCGATCGCGACCGCGCGATGATCGATCAGCTCAAGTCACTCGGTATCGAGAAGGGCAAACCGTTCAATCCGAATGATGCGACCAAGACGCTGTTGACGTCGGCTGTGCGTGAAGGCGGCACCGTGCTTGAGCAAAGATACAATGCGGGCCTGCCGCCTTTCTTTTCCGAAACGAGCCGTTGGACCTATCCGGCGCCGCTCGACCTCGTCAAAGCGATGCAGAGCGCGTTCGCTGATCCCAACGAGTATCCGATCGATAGCCGAGGGCTCGCATACAGTTATGCCTTTGTCGGCATCAAGCATCTGGGCGCAGGCCAGTTCTATTCGATCTCGATCCGCGACAAGGATGGCGACGCCTTCGACGGAGCTAAGACCTATCGCCTGAACGTGCCGCCCAACGTGCCGGTCGAGCAGTACTGGTCGGTGACTGCCTACGATCGGCAGACGCATGCGTTGATCAAGAACATGCCGCGCGCGAGCCGCTCCTCGCAGATTCCCGAGCTGCAGAAGAACGCTGATGGCTCGATCGACATCTATTTCGGACCCAGCGCACCCGCCGGCAAGGAGGCGAACTGGGTGCCGACCGATCCCTCGCGCAAGTTCGAGCTGATGGCCCGCTTCTACGCCCCGAAGAAGGAGTTCTTCGACAAGGTCTGGAAGCTACGGGACATGGAGAAGGAGATCAGCGGGACTATCGGCGGTCGATGAGGGAATAACGAGAGTCGACGCTTAGTTTCCTTTCGACACACGCAGGAGAGCATCATGCACGCGCCCCTTACATCCAGCCGCCGCAACGTTCTGCTCGGAGCGACCACACTCGCTGCCGCCTCAGCGCTGGGTGGTTCGCCAGTCGGCGCGGGGTTGTCGCAGGCCAACGCTCAAACAGCGCCGGCTGGCGGGAGTTCTTTCATGTTCGAGCGCGGCTTTCCGACGCCGGACACTGCGCGGCGCATTCAGGATGAACAGGATCAGCAGCGTGCCCTGCAAGCCTACCGCTTCTTCTATCCGACCGTGTCGATGGAGGCCTCGTTCCAAGGACCGCGTGATGCCGGCGTGGAGGACAACAAGGCTGCGATGATCATGGCGGCCGGACCCAGGCAGGTGATCTTCACTGCCAACTCCGACACGCCCTACATGGGCGCGGCGCTCGATCTCAGGCAGGCCGGGCCGATGGTCGTCGAGCTGCCGGCGGGGCCTTATCTCGGCGTCATCAACGATCATCACTATCGCTATGTCGCCGACCTGGGCATTCCCGGTGAGGATGCCGGCAGAGGCGGCAAACACCTCGTCCTGCCGCCCTATTTCATGGGCGACGTGCCTACCGGCTACTACACGGCCCGCTCAAGCTCGAACCTGGTTCTGCTGGCGGCTCGCGCCTTGCCGACCGGCGGTGACATGCAGGGTGCGCTCGACGCGCAGCGCCGGATCAAGATCTATCCGCTTTCGCAAGCCCCCAATCCTCCTGCGTTCGTCTTCGTGGACAAGACCGACCAGACGATCGACATGACGCCTTTGCGCTGGGAGGACAACCTTCAGTACTGGGAGAAGCTGCACAAGGTTCTGCAGGAAGAGCCGGCGTTGAATGAGTTCCGTCCCATGTACGGTGTGCTCGCCGCACTTGGCATCGAACAGGGCAAGCCGTTCGCGCCGGATGCGCGCATGAGGGCGATCCTGGAGCGAGCGGCGAAGACCGGGCGCGATCAGATGCTGGTTGCCGGTTTCGCCAGCAGCCGCCCCGACCGGATGGTCTGGCGCGATCGCAAGTGGGAATGGGCGGCGCTGCGCTACGAGAATGGCGACTTCGAGACACCGACCGGCATAGATGTGGAGGCGCGCGACCGCTGGTTCTCGCAGGCGATTGCCGTTTCACCAAAAATGTTTCTGCGTACGGCGGGCGCGGGCTCGCTCTATTGGCTTGGACTGCGCGACAAGGACGGTGCCTATCTCGACGGCGGCAAGACCTACAAGCTCTCGGTGCCGCAGCCGGTGCCGCAGAAACTGTTCTGGTCGGTCACGGTGTATGACAGCGCGACGCGCTCGCAAGTTCAGACCGATCAGAACAAGGCGGCACTGCGGTCGCTGGTCGAGCTGAAGGACGCCCCGACAACTGGCGCCACCGAGCTCTTCTTCGGCCCCAACGCGCCCGCCGGAAAAGAAGGCCAGTGGATCAAGACCAATCCCGGCAAGGGCTGGTTCGCCTACCTGCGCCTGTACGGCCCGGAAGGACCGGCGTTCGACGGCTCGTGGAGGCCGGGCGATTTCGAGGAAGTCGGCGGCACCGTCGGCGGACGGTGAGCTTAGGAGCGAGCTCACTCTGTCTCTCGCTTCAGACTCTCAATGGCAACCCGCGCAGGCCGCGCTATGCTTGGCGCGCCATTTCGGTCCGGGGCCACGCATATAGTGCCGTTCGGGCCGGTAGGGATCGAACAGCGCCTTGAACGCGAGGACGAATTCGGCGGAGGCGGCGGCGATCGCGTCGAGGCAGCTATCCTGCGTCGCGCTTCTCTTGCTCAGCCCGGCCATGACACATCTCCCATTGCACGTTTTTCGTTGTCGCCCACCTATGCGACGCGCTCGTCAATTTTCTCGGCCGAGAACGATGCTGCCGGAGCGGACGCGCGGAAGCCGGAGTGGGTCATGAACCCAACGACGATCACTCTGACGATGTGATAGGTCTCATTCTTATTTCGGGCGGTCGCAATCTCGGGTCCGCGGACATACGCAATGGTGCCGTATACGCAGGCGGTGGGATCCTTCTCCTCGGAATTGACGGCGTTGATTGCGCGTTGCATATCGCCGTCAAAGACCGCGACGTATCGTTCCATCTGCTTCTGCGTGTCGCAGAACACACCGGTTTCGAGTTCAATGTCTTGAGTCCGCGTTGGGGTCGAGATGACCGTCGACATCACCAATGAGAGCGCTGCAACGCACAGCGCATGGATGTTTGTGAACATGGCCGTCTCCCTGCTTGTGCGACGATTGCGCCGGTTAAGGTCCTATTGATTTCGGTTGTCCGTTCGGGAGGCGGCCGGCTTGGAGACCGACCGCCGCCCGGGGCATGCATGGGCTCAGTCGCTGCCCCGATCGCGCTGAAGCATGAAGCGGATCGTCGGATCCGGATCGGAGCCGAGGTACTTGCCGGTCGTGTCGAACACGTCGTGATGAGGGTTGGTGCTGTACCTTTTCTGCGCAAGCGCGCCCGAAGCGGTGCCGGCGATCAGAACGAGAGCAATGGCGGTCTTGATCAACATGGTCGTCTCCTGTCGAGGGGTTCGCTCACACCTTGCTGGTGTGCGTACTCATTTAGTGCGCTCCAGGGCGTTGAGGGAATCAGCCGGGTGTATCGCTACCTTTGGCGAAAGCACATCCGCAGGCGGGGAAAAGCCCGTCAAATAAGGGTTTCTGGCACCCGCGCGCAGATGCGCAAGGATGCTTTGGTCACGGGACTGAAGTCTTTGCGAGCGCCACGAAGGGGTTGCGGCGGCAATGCGCGAGCCGGATTGTCCGGATCACTCTGGCTTGATGTTCGCCGCCCGAACTACCTTGCCCCACTTCTCGGTTTCCTCGGCGATCAGCTTGGCGAAGTCCGCGGGCGAGCCCGGAAGCGCGGCCCCGCCAAGCTCGGCGAGACGCGCCTTCAGCTTGGGGTCGGCAAGAGCTGCGTTGATCTCCTGGTTCAGCTTGTCGACGATCTCGACAGGCGTGCGGCTCGGGGCGCAGACGCCGTACCATCCACTCGCCTCGTAGCCCGGCACGAAGTCGCTGACCGTGGGCAGCTCCGGCAGCGCATCCGAGCGCGTGCTGGTGGTCACCGCGAGCCCGCGCAGCTTGCCGCTCCTGATATATTCGATCGACGGAGGCAGGCTGCCGAACATGACCTGCACCTGCCCGCCGATGAGATCGGCCAGCGCTGGCGCCGCGCCCCGGTAGGGCACGTGCACCAGATTGATGCCGGTCATCATCTTGAACAACTCGCCCGCCATGTGATCGGACGCCCCGCTGCCGGCCGATCCCATGTTGATGGTTCCCGGATTGGCCTTCGCATAGGCGATGAAATCCGGAAGCGTCTTGGCGGGGAAAGAGGGATGGACTTCCGCCACGTAGCCGCCGCGCATGACGCCGGCCACCGGAGCAATGTCGCGGATGAAATTGAAACTGAGCTTGTCGTACAGAGTTGCGTTGATGGCAGCCGCCGTGTTCGCCATCAGCAGCGTGTAGCCATCGGGTGGAGCCCGCACGACCGATTCGGTGGCAAGATTGGTGGCCGCTCCCGGGCGGTTCTCGATGACGATTGGCTTGCCGAGTTGCTCCGACAACGTCTGTCCGATCAGGCGCGCGATGATATCGACGGCGCCACCTGGTGTGAACCCGACCACAAGGCGCACCGGCCTTGACGGGTAGGCTTGTGCGCGCGCAACACGCGGCGCCAGCAGCGCGGTGCCGGCGCTTGCAGTGAGGTGGAGGAACTCGCGGCGGCGAAGCTTCATTGGCGTGCCCCATTAACCTTGGCGCTCACGGCGCAAGGCCTAAGGCTATCCCAGTCCGGCTTGCGCGAAAGGGGGCTCGGCGCGTCTCGGTGGCAACGACAAGTCTTGCTGACGCATTCCGTGCATCAACGAGTCCCCTTTGCAGCACCGCCATGCGGAGCTAGACGTGGACCGCTGATTGGAAAGGACGCGCATGGGCGAGCCGTTGCTGGCGGGAATTCGGGTCGTTGATCTCACGACGGTGGTCGTGGGGCCGGCTGCGACGCTGCGGCTCGCCGACTACGGCGCGGAGATCATCAAGGTCGAAGCGCCCGAGGGCGATCTGATGCGGGTCATTGGCGGGCCGTCGCATTCGGGCGAGCTCTCCGGCAAGTTCATGCACTTCAATCGTTCGAAGCGTTTCGCCGGCCTCAACCTGAAGATGCCGGCCGCACGCGGAATCATGCAGGAGCTGATTGCGCGCTGCGACGTTTTCATTTCGAACATTCGCCCCGATGCGCTCAAGCGGCTGGGCCTCGACGCGCAGACATGCATGGCGCGCAAGGCGGACCTGATCCATTGCCTGATCACGGGGTTCGGCCCGGATGGCCCCTATCGCGGCCGCCCGGCCTACGACACGGTGTTGCAAGGCGCGAGTGGGATTGCCGGCCTGTCCAAAGTCAGGGATGGCGCGCCGAGCTATGCGCCGTTTCTCGCGGTCGATCACGTGGTGGCCGAGATCACGGTGGGGGCGATCGCGGCTTCGTTGTTCAAGCGCAGCCGGACCGGCGAGGGCACAGCGCTCGAAATTCCCATGCACGAGACCATGGCGGCCTTTGTGTTGAAGGAGCATTTGGGCGCTGCCACGTTCGACCCGCCGCTCGGGGCGCCAGGCGATCGACGCGTGCTCGACCCGTTCAATCGGCCATGGCCCACGCAAGACGGCTGGATCACCATCACGGCCAATTCCGATGCGCAGGCCGCAGCGCTGCTGCGCACCATCGGCCGCGAGGACCTGATCACTGATCCGCGCTTCCTCACCGTGGCTGATCGCTATCGTAACGCATCCGCCTGGTTCGGGTTGCGCTCGGCGCTGGAGCACAAGCCGACGGCGTTTTGGCTCAAGGCTCTCGGAGCCGTCGATGTGCCGGCCATGCCATGCCACACGCTCGATACGCTTGCTGGCGATCCCCATCTCAAGGCGGTCGGGCTGACGCAGCCCGCGGCGCATCCGATCGAAGGTCCGGTGACGGCCGTGCGCGCGAGCGTTCTGATCGACGACAAGGTGCCGCAGCCGGGCCCGCTCGCGCAGCCGCGCGGCTGGGATACGGTGGAAATCCTCAAGGAGATCGGTGTAAGCGCGGATGAGATCAAAGAGCTGATCGCGAGCGGCGCTGTCCATGACGGCCGCGCGAGCTATCCGCAAAAAGGTGCCGAGATCGCATGACTGCCGCTCCGCTCAAGCCGCCGTTCCGCGCCGATCAGGTTGGCAGCCTGTTGCGGCCGGCGCATCTGATCGAAGCACGCGGTAAGCTCCGCAAGCGTGAAATCGATGCTGCCGCGCTCACGGCGATCGAGGATGCAGCGATCCGCGAAGTCGTGGCGCAGCAGGAAGCGATTGGTCTCAATTCGATCAGCGACGGCGAGTTCCGGCGGCAGAGCTACATCGTCGATTTCTTTCGCAAGGCGCTGGGCAGCGGCGGGCTGACCGCCGAGCAGGGGCAGTTCTTCCATCGCAACGAGCAGGGGGAGCCGATTCCGATTGAGAAGCTTGTCATTCACAAACAGGTCAAATGGACCGGGCCGATCTTCGCCGAGCATTTCGCGTTTCTGAAGTCCATCACCACGCGCACGCCGAAGGTGACGATGCCGTCGCCCGTGATCCTGCATTTTCTGGGCGGCAGCGACGCCATCCTGCGGGAGGCCTATTCGTCGCTCGATGCCTTCTGGAGCGATCTCATCGAGGTGTACCGCAACGAGCTGGCAGCCTTGCATCAGGCCGGCTGCACCTACGTGCAGGTCGACGAGACCTCGCTGGTGAAGTTCGGCGATCCGGAGATCCGCGCCACGGTAGAAAACCGGGGCGATGACTGGCGCAAGCTGGTTGCGACTTATGTCGACGTCATCAACGCGGTGCTGGCGCTGGTGCCGTCAGGAATGACGGTCGGCATTCACGTCTGCCGCGGCAATCGGCGCGGCTTCTGGCAGGCCGACACCGGCTATGAGTTCATGGCGGATCAGTTGTTCCGTCGCCTGCAGGCGAAATTCTATTTCCTCGAGTTCGACAGCCCGCGGGCCGGGCCGCTTGAGGCGTTGAGGCTCATGCCCGACGACAAGACTGTCGTGCTCGGGCTTGTGACGACGAAGTCGCCGGAGCTCGAAGCCGCGGAGATGCTGCGCGAGCGCGTGCAGGGGGCGTCAGCCTATGTGCCGATGGATCGGCTTTGCCTCAGTCCGCAATGCGGCTTCTCGGGCAATATCGGCAACACGGTCATGACCGCAGAGGAGCAGTTCGCCAAGCTTCGGCTGGTGGTCGAGACCGCGCGCTCGCTCTGGGGCGAGCCATGAAGGAACGAAGGACAGGGAACCACAAGATGCCGAGATCAGCGTCGTTGCCGCTCGTGACTGCAGCCTTCGTCCTCGCCCTGACGGCGTTTGCGGCCGCGCAGGACTACCCGACCAAGCCGATCCGGATGATCATCCCGTTTCCGCCCGGCGGCGGCAGCGACGTGACCGGACGCGTTGTGGCGACGGCGCTGGGCGAGCGCCTGGGCAAGCAGGTGATCGTTGACAACCGCGCCGGCGCCGGCGGCGTGGTCGGCTCGGAGCTTGCTGCGAATGCGCCGAAGGATGGCTACACCTTGCTGATGGTGTCGCTCGCCCACACGGTCAACCCATGGCTCTATGACCTCAACGGCCGCTACGACCCGATCAAGTCGTTCGCGCCGGTCGCCATCATCGCGGCGAGCCCGGTTGTGCTGGTGGTCAATCCGAACCTGCCGGTCCACTCGGTCACGGATCTCCTGGCCTTGGCTAAGCAGCAGCCTGGCAAGCTGCAATATGCCTCCGCCGGCATTGGCAGCGTGACCCACCTCGCCGGCGAGCTGTTCAAGTACACCGCCAAGGTCGACATGCTGCATGTGCCATTCCGCGGCGCGGGCCCCGCCACCATCGACGTGGTCGGCGGTCATACGAGCTTGATGTTCGGCGGGCTGCTCGCGACCGTGCCGCATATCCGGTCCGGCAAGCTGCGGGCGCTTGGCGTCGGCTCGCTCAAGCGCAATGCGATCTTGCCGGAGGTTCCGACGATCGCGGAGGCGGGCGTGCCCGGCTATGAGACGATCAACTGGTTCGGGCTGGTCGCGCCCGCCGGAACGCCGCCGGCCATCATCGAGCGGCTACACCGGGAGATCACGACGGTGCAGGACCTGCCGGAGGTCCAGAAGCAGTTCGACGCCGACGGCGCGACCGTGATGCGAATGACACCAGCCGAGTTCGGCGACTACATGGTGGCGGACATGAGCAAGTGGGAGCGGATCGTGAAGGAGGCAGGCATCAAGGCGCAGTGAGCGCAGCGCGCTTGCCTGCGGCAATCTCTACTTCGCCGGCTCCAGCAGCTCCGCCGCCTGCTGCACGATCGGCTTCGGCGTTGCATAGGCGGTCGCGAGCAGCTGCTCGATCTCGGTGGCGTTGAGCGGCTCGATCTCGAGCTGCAGCTTCTCGGCCTCGGCGACGAACTCCGGATCCTTCATGGTGAGCGTCGAACGCGCGCCGCAGCGCAGCAACGCGCTCCGCCGGTACGCCGGGCGGCGCCGCGACCGGCCGGCCCGGCTCCTGCCGGATCAGGATGAGCGTCAGCACCTGCTTCTTCACCGGATCGCTGACGAGATCGAGCGCCGCCGGCACGTCCGGCAGGTCGGGCGAGCTTGTCGAGGCCCATCTGCACGATCACGTTGAGGAGCTTCTCCTTGATCCAATGCGGGCGCGACGCCTTCATGGTCGACCACGACAGCCCGCAGATGCCTTCCGCCTCGCCGCGCTCGATCGACATCGTCAGGCCCGGCGCCAGGGTCGTAGCCGATGATCGGCTTGAACTTCGTGCCGAGCAGCGCATTGAGCACGCGCGGCATGATCGCAGTGTTGGTCGGCGCCGCGGCCGCCGCCACGATCACCTCGCGCTCGCGCGCCTGCTGCGATGGTCTTGATCGGGCTCGTGTGCCAGGTGGCGCAGACGTTCTGCAGCTTGCCGATCGAGCCGATCCAGTTGAGCTTGAGCGCGTCGTAGCGCGCGCCCGGATTGCCGAACAGCGGGTCCATCGGCACGTTGTTGGGGAATGCCGCCGATGGTCGCGCCGTCCTTGTCGACGGTGGTGTAGAGCGCGGCCGCCGCCGCAAGCCCGGACGCCGCCGGCTGGTTGCGTCGGAATGATCGTCGGGATGGCCCGGGATGTGCTTGCCGATATGGCGCGCCGAGCGCGCGGTAATAGACGTCGTAGCCGCCGCCCGCGCCGCCGCCGATGAGCAGGTTGATCTGCCGGCCTTGTAGAATTCCTCGACCGATTGCGCGGTGGCGGGCGATTGCAGCAGCACGGTGACGCCGACGATGGCGAGCGCGATTCGGAATATCATCATTGTCTCCACCGACTCGCGGATCGCGGCGACGGTCGATATCTACCGCGTGCCGTACTTCTGTTCCAATGCGGCAAAGAAGCCTGTCCTTGCGCAGGTCGTCGATCAGGGTCGTATCGACATGGTCCTCGACCCTGCGTGCTGCCGCCCGCCGAGATCGGCGATCACGTTCTCGGCGCCCTTCATCGATGGCTCCATGTTGCGCGGCGTCTGCAGCTTGAAGTCGGTCGTAGCTGATGTCGATGATCTTGCTGTCGGTGAGCTTGAGCTCCTTCGCGAGCACCTCCTTGGCGAGCTTCTCGTTCGTGAGCGCGAGATAGTTGCCCTCGATCGCGGCCCTGAGGAAACGGCCGATCACGCCCGGGCGGGCCCTGAGGTCGCCGCGCCTGACCACGACGCCGAGAACAGCCAAGGGATCTGCTCGGCGACGAGATCGACCATCACGTTCACGCCCTGCTTCGCGCGCGAGGCTGGTGATCGGCTCGTTGATTGCGGTCGCCTTGATCTCGCCCGACTTGAGCGCGGCGAGCCGTCTGCGTCGCGCCGCCGTATTCCTTGAGCGTAACGTCGGCGCGCGTGAGCCGAGCCGTTCGAGCGCGAGCGTGACGGTGGAGTCGCTCTCGGAGCCGAAGCTGCTCACGCCGACGATGCCGCCCTTGAGATCGGCCGCGGTGCTGCACGCCCGCAGCGGAGAAGAACGTGAAGCGGATCACGTTGCTCATCGAAGCGACGAGGCGCAGGTCGCCGCCCGCGCGATTGGCCTGCACCACGGAGGAAAGACCGACCCGCATGATATCGAGCTTTCCGGCCTGCAGCTCCTGCGCGCCGCGGCTGCCGCCGCCCGTGTTGACGAGCTCGACCTTGAGCCCGTTGGCGGCGAAGAAGCCGCCCGCCTGCGCCATCCAGAGCGGCAGCACGGTGTTGACCGCATCCGACATGCCGACCCGGAACGGGGTGAGCTGCGCTTGCGCGGCGGCGGGGAGGGCAGGAAGCGTGCAGAGCGCAAGCAGGAGCACGAAGCTTTGCCAGCGTGGTCCCAGACGAGCTTTGGTCATTCCATATCTCCCCCGGAGGCGTTGCCATCGGTCATCGCGTCGCGTGCCCGCTCTCGATCAGGCAAGCCAAGCGTGAAGTAAACACCAACGCTTCCCGCCGGTACACCATAGGTGCTCGCAATTTGACCTTTCCCGCCTAGTCAGCAACCATCGCCGTTCTGCCGGTAACCATATTGCTGCTTAGCGCGCGCCGGACTACCCTTCATTCCATCGTCGGCTTGCCGATCAAAGGCCGCATCGCAGAAATGGCCAACGGGAGGAAATCATGAAGGCTTTGTCTGTCGCCAGTGCCGTTCTCGCTTCATTACTGGCCGCAACCGTGCTGACGCCCGTCAGCGCCGCCGATATGACGCACGAGCGTGCGCTCAACGCTGGCCGGGAGCCGCACAACTGGCTGTTGCATTACAACAACTACCAGGGCCACCGGTTCTCGCAGCTCAAAGAGATCAATCTCGACACGGTGAAAAATCTCAAGCCGGTCTTCAGCGTCGCGCTCGAGGGCATCGAGGGCGCGGGTACGCGCAACAAGTCCGGCAATCTCGAGGCGACGCCGATCGTCGAGGACGGCATCATGTATGTCCCCAACGGCTGGGGCGTCGTCTATGCCTATGACGTTTCGAGCGGCAAGAAGGCGACGCTGCGCTGGAAGTTCGATCCCGAGACCAATCGCGCCTGGGCGGCTGACGTCGCCTGCTGCGGCGTCAACAACCGCGGCGTGGCGCTCTGGAAGGACAAAGTCATCTCGATCTCGCTCGATGGCCGGCTGTTCGCGATCGACAAGGCGACCGGCCAGAAGGTCTGGGAGCGCAAGATTGCAGACCCGGCGCTCGGCGAGACGCTTACGCATGCTCCGCTCGTCGTGCGCGATGTCGCGATCGTCGGCACTGCCGGCGGCGAGTACGGCATCCGCGGTTTCATCGAAGGCACCGATCTCAACACCGGACAGCGGCTGTGGCGCACCTACACGATCCCGGGCGCCGGCGAGCCCGGCAACGAGACCTGGAAGGATGGACAGGAGCGCTGGAAGCACGGCGGCGCGTCGATCTGGGAGACGGCGACGTATGATCCCGAGAGCGACACGTTCTATCAGGGCATCGGCAATGCGGGTCCCGACTACGATCCGGAATATCGGCCTGGCGACAACAAATGGGCCGCGAGCGTGCTCGCGATCAATCCGGCCGACGGCAAGATCAAGTGGGGCTTCCAGTACACGCCCAACGATCCGTACGATTTCGACGAGATATCCGAGCACCCGATCATCAACACCAAGGTGAACGGTGAGGATCGCAAGCTCGTCGTGCACGTCGCGCGCAACGGCTTCTATTATGCGCTCGACCGCACCAACGGCTCATTCGTGGTCGGCAAGCAGTACACCGACCAGTTGACCTGGACCACCGGCCTCGATCCGAAAACCGGCAAGCCGCTCAACTACGATCCGACCAAGGACGTGCAGACCTACAGTGTGGGCAGCCACGGCTCGCGCGCCAATGCGATTGGTAAGACCTGCCCGTCCAACACGGGAGGCAAGAACTGGCCGCCCGGCGCCTACAATCCGGAGCTCAATCTGCTGTTCATCACCTCGGTCGAAGGCTGCAACGAGATCGAGACCAACGAGCAAAAGAGCTTTGTGGACCAGGGCGGCACGCTGACGCCACGGACCCGTTTCGACGGCGGCCGAGTACGCAGCACCGAAAAGCGCCACGGCAGCCTGAAGGCGATCGATCCGACGACCGGCGAGACCAAGGCGGTCACCAAGTTCCCCTTCCTGCCCTATTCGGGCGTGCTCGCCACCGCCGGCAATATCGTGTTCACCGGCCACCTCGACGGCACCTTTGCGGCCTACGACGCCAAGACACTGCAGGAGGTGTGGAGCTTCAACGTCGGCTCCGGCATCAATGCACCCGCGATCACCTACTCGGTCAACGGCAAGCAGTATGTCGCCGTGCTGGTGGGCTCGCGCCTGCGCGACAACGTGCTGGTAGAGACGCCCGAGCTCAAGGGTGTCGCCATGACCCACATGCTCTACGTGTTCGGCCTGTAGCCAGGTGCCGTAATCAGGTGCGCCCGCGCATGGGTTTGTTGCGGCCCTGAACTCTCCATCGCTACCCACCGGCGACGGCCGCGACCAAGTGGCGCCCGCCGCCGGGAGTGGCATGCTTCTTGATTTCAACGGAGACAAGCGCGTGTCGTACTGACAGACGGGAGGCGTGCCATGCTGTTGCGGAGCGCATTGACGATGGTCGCGCTGGCTCTGGCGTCATGGATGTTGCCCGCGATATTGCCGGTCAGCGCGCAGGTGCTTGATCTCGGCAAGTACCCTGACCTGAAAGGTCAGTGGCGACGGGCCCCGGTGCCGGGTGCGGTCGGACAGCCGCCGCACGATCCCAGCAAGCCGTTTGGCCGCGGCCAGGGCGCGCCGCTGACGCCTGAGTATCAGGCGATCTTCGAAGCCAACCTCAAGGATCAGGCCGAGGGCGGGCGCGGCAATGATGTGACCCGCGTCTGCCTACCGAACGGCATGCCGCGCGCGATGTCGGCCTATGAGCCGCTCGAGTTCATCATCACCAGCGATATGACCTACATCCTGATCGACCACATTGAGCACACCCGCCGCATCTACACGGACGGCCGCGCCTGGCCTGCGAGCTACGAGCCGAGCTTCGTCGGCACGTCGATGGGCAAATGGATCGACGAGGATGGCGACGGCAAATACGACGTGCTCGAGGTCGAGACCCGCGGCTTCAAGGGCCCGCGCGTCTACGACGCCAGCGGGCTGCCGCTGCACGCCGACAATGCCTCCGTCATCAAGGAGCGGATCTATCTCGACAAGGCCAATCCCAATCTGCTGCACGACGAGATCACCACCATCGACAACGCGCTGACGCGGCCATGGACGGTGAAGAAGAGCTACATTCGCGTGCAGGGGCAGCGCGTGGCCTGGCGCGAGTGGATATGCGCCGAGGGCAATAGCCATGTCGAGATCGGCGGGGAGCCCTATTTCCTCAGTGCCGAGGGGCTCTTGATGCCCACCAAGCGCGGACAGACCCCACCCGATTTGCGATATTTCACGCCATCCACCAAATAGGTGACGTCGTGGCCGACGAGATCGGCTTTTGCTGCCCGGCGCATCGCTGGTGTGCGCTTGGCGCTCTGCCGAAGCAGGCGCCGAGTGCTACCACGCCGCCGGATCTTGCCGGGAACAGGTCCATGACCATGCATGCAACGCTGCGGGCGTAGGCCCGAGCGCCGAGATCGAATCGTCGCCTATGCGTGGCTGCGGCTCGCGGCCGCGCTGGCGCTTGGCACGATCGGCAGCATCGGCATGTGGTCGTTCGTGGTGGCGCTGCCGGCGGTGCAGGCGGCCTTCGGCGTCGCGCGCGCCGACGCATCGCTGCCGTTCACGCTCACCATGATCGGCTTCGGTCTCGGCGGCGTGGTGATGGGCCGGTTTGCCGATCGATACGGGATCGTGTGGCCGGTCGTGATCGGCGCGCTGGCGCTCGGCTGCGGCTATGCGCTGTCCGGTGTGGCGGCCAACATCACGCAGTTTGCGCTCGCGCAGGGGCTGATCGGGCTAGGCAGCTCGGCCACGTTCGGCCCGCTGATGAGCGACATCTCGCACTGGTTCGCGCGCCGGCGCGGCATTGCGGTCGCGCTCGTCTCCTGCGGCAATTATCTCGCCGGCACGCTGTGGCCGCCGATCGTGCAGTATTTCGTCGCCAGCGAAGGCTGGCGCGCGACCCAGATCGCGATCGGCGTCCTGTGCGTGGTCACGATGCTGCCGCTCGTTCTGGTGATGCGCCGCCCGACGCCACGGCATCGTCCGACGCAGGCGGCGCTGCCGCCACGGACCGGCGCGGCATCGCTTGGCGTCTCGCCGAACACGCTGATGGTGCTGCTGTGCATCGCCGGTGTTGGCTGCTGCGTCGCCATGGCGATGCCGCAGGTGCACATCGTCGCCTATTGCGGCGACCTGGGCTACGGCCCGGCGCGCGGCGCCGAGATGCTGGCCGCCATGATGGGCTTCGGGATCGTCAGCCGCATCGCATCGGGCTTCATCGCCGATCGCATCGGCAGCCTGCAGACGCTGCTGATCGGCTCTGTGCTGCAGGGCGTCGCGCTGTTTCTCTATCTGTGGTTCGACGGCCTCATATCGCTCTATGTGATCTCGGCGCTGTTCGGCCTGTTCCAGGGCGGCATCGTGCCGATGTACGCGATCATCGTGCGCGAGTACTTCTCGCCGGCCGAGACCGGCATCCGGGTCGGCATCGTGCTGATGGCGACGCTGATCGGCATGGCGATTGGCGGCTGGATGTCGGGCGTGATCTTCGATCTCACCGGCTCCTATCGCGCCGCCTTCCTCAACGGGCTTGCCTGGAACATGCTCAACGGCGGCATCGTGCTGTGGCTGCTGCTGCGGCCGGGCGCGAAGTTTGCGCGGGCGTGAGCAGAGATTGCGTTTGCTTGAGAAGCATTGGACAAAGATGTTAGCGCGTCCGGAGCGCCGTTAGATCAAGCGGCGCGGCGCCAATCATCTCCGCCATCGCGAACGCGCTGCGGCCTGTCTTGTCGATCGTCGCCCGGCTTCGACAAGGCATGACCGTCATCAGGAAGCCCGAGCGAGACGCAGCAGAGCGCCAAGCCGATGATGCTCGGAATGATGCAGATGCCCACGATGCACAGCATCTCGATGTCGGCGGCCGACAGGCCTTGGGTCAGCAGAAAATGTGACATGGTTACACCGTGCGCTTTGTCGCGCTTGTCTTGCTACACGCTGCCATCTTGTGCGCGTAAGCATGCCGCGTAAATCAGCCCGACGTACCGTCGGTTTCTTTGCTGAGAGAGCGTGTGAACAAGGAAAAACGGCGCGCAAACATCGCCTTCTTGCTGTGCGACCTGGCGCGGCATGGGGATACGACGGTCTTGAGACTGAAGTATTCTCTCGACCATGACACCGGAGCGTCACGCTCTCTTGCGGGTCGTCCAATTGAATGAGCGCAAGACACGTCAGTCACAATCAAGGCAAATCGAGGGATTGGGAACTGCGTGACCGACGACACCGCAGTCGCATCTTAGTGATGCTCCGCCCTCTTCGTCGGGCACAGTGAAGGGTATAATTTGTCCCGTGAGCTGCCTTTGATGCGGAACGTGCCGAGGTTTCCGCCAAGCCGAATGGGCAGCGATAGTGCCGTCGGCAGGCACGATCTTTCAAAAAGCGCCGCCGGCTTTCTTGGCGGCCTTGCATTCAGCAGGTTGCGCCTCGCTCTCGCGGCGGCGCGCCGGCTTGCGTTCCCACAGGAGGACTCCATGCCGATGTTCATCATGTCCCTTGACTGGACCGACCAGGGCATCCGCGCCGTGAAGGATGCTCCCAAGCGCAGCCAAGCCGCCCGGGATCTCGCCAAGAAAGTCGGAGTCGACATCAAGCAGCTCTATCTGACCTCCGGCGACAGCGATCTCTTGCTCATCGTCGATACGCCCAATGGGGACAACGTCGCCAAATTTGCGCTCGCGCTCGGCGCGCTGGGGAACGTGCGAAGCCGCACCGCCAGAGCCTGGCCCGAGCCCGAATTTCAGAAGCTGATTTCTGAGTTGCCCTGATGGCATCGTGATCGCTTGGCCCAGCCGTAGCTGCTCGTGGAACGCTGAAAATATCTCGGCACGCCAAGTGGCGTAGCCGAACCAACGGGTGGGATTGATGGTCACTCTGCCCGGATGGAATTGCGGGCGGTGGCCTCTACCAAATCATATCGGCGTTAGACGATCGGATATGCGCACGAGCCGTTTAGACAGTGGCACGTCCAGCTCAATTGATTTGAGATGTGTCAACTCGTTTGTTTAGGGAGCGATAACATGAGAAAGCTCGTCCCTATTATTTTTCTCTTGGGCCTCGCCTCATCCACCCAGGCCGTGCCGGTCGCGCCCATCCAGCAGTTGGATGACATGGTTACGCCCGTACGCGAAGCCTGCGGGCCAGGTATGCAACGAGTTAATGGAGTGTGCAGGCGCAACACCGCCGTGCGACACGCTTGCGCGGCCGGCTTGCGCCTTGTCAATGGTCGTTGCATTCGGTAGGGCGCGATAATCCGTTCGGATTGGACGGCCTGCCAATCAACAGCGTTGATGCATATTCCGATTGCATTCGCGAGCGATCGGATCAGCCAATGCCGATCTTCAAGTATTTTCTCTGTGTGGGCTCGCTGTTGTCCGCGCTGCTCTTCGCCTGGAGTGTGTATCTCGAACCTCCAGCCAGCAAAGCACAAGCGACTCCGCCACCCGCAAGAGCACCCGAGGTGTTTCGACCTACGCCCGCCCCTCCGATCGTCGAGGCAGAGCAGCTGGCCGTGGAGGAAACGTTCGAACCATCCACGTCGAGCGGACGATCCCACCACCACGTCGCCAAAGTCGCCCCGGCCAAAAAGAAGCAAAGGACGCAGGTGGCCCGCAGGCGTGCGCCGGCTGACCGCAGCTTCGCTTACTACCCGCAGACGCCATTCTTCTTTGGTTGGCGTTAGCCAACGGTTCTGTGATTTCTGGATGTCGATTCCAATCGGGCGTGGCCAGCTTCTCTCATTTGTGGCTTCTGCTAACAAGTTCACGTGGTCTATAGAGCCTGGTGGCAACGGCTGCCTGCGATCCATCGTGGCAGCCGAGCGCGGCTTGACACTATTTGTGAAGGAAAGCGGCCTATGGAGATCAAACGAAGCGGCTCACGGCCATCCGGCAAGGGACCTGCCGACTATTTTACCGGCGCGGTCCGCGTGGATCCGTTGTTTCAGGCGCCCGATCCGGCGCGCGTGGTCGGCGCCAGCGTCACGTTCGAGCCCGGTGCCCGCACCGCCTGGCATACGCATCCGCTGGGGCAGACTTTGATCGTGATAGCCGGCTGCGGCTGGGCGCAGCGCGAGGGCGGGCCGGTTGAGGAAATCCGGCCCGGCGATGTCGTCTGGTTTCCGCCGGGTGAGAAGCATTGGCATGGGGCGACGCCGACGACGGCGATGACGCATCTCGCCATCCAGGAAGCCCTGAACGGCAAAACGGTCGACTGGCTGGAAAAGGTCAGCGACGAGCAATACCGGGCCTGAGGGGGGCGTTCCGCTAGGCGTGAACGTGCGGATTGACGCAGCAGCGGCGCTCAGAACTCGCGGAACAGCCGGCCGAAGCCCTCGATCTTGTCGTTGACGCCGCAGCGGCGCAGCGCGTCCCACACGATCGCCTGGTGCGCGCTCATCACGTTGACGCCGAACTCCTTCTCCAGCGGATCGATCGCGAACGCGGTCGGCCAGTGCGGCGACGGCAACAGGATCGTGTCGGCGTCGGGATGCTCCGTCATCAGCTTGCGGCCCATCTCGAGCGCGGCGTGCTGCGGGATGCGCGCCGATCTGGTTGAACGGGCTGCCCCAGCCGGTCGCGCCCAGGACCTCGCAGCCGAAATGCACGCGCGTAGCTCGCGATGCCGGTCGGTGTCGGAATGCGCGTAGGGCTGCGCCACCACCACCTTCTTGCAGCCGAGCGCCTTGGCGGCGCGCGCCTGCGCCGCCGTGCTCGACGAGACCTTGACGCCGAGCTCGGTCTCGAGATCGATGATCATCTGCTCGGCGTTCTTGGTGCCGCGCGACAGGTTGATCGGCACGCCGCCGAGCACGACGATGTCGCAGCCGGCCGCCGCCATCTCGCGCGCCGCCCGCATGCTGATGTCGTAGGACTGGTCGACCTCGTCCTTGCTGCGCACCACGATGGCGAGCGAGGTCACGACCAGCGTCACGCCCTCGGGCACGATCTTGTAGAACTCGTAGGGAAAGACCTCGGTGGTGAGCGGCGGCGAGGTGTAGCCGATGCGCGCGCGGTGGCCGTACATTTTGTCTGGGAGCGACACTGGCGGGACCTTTGTCTTCGTGCTATGACGAAAGAAAAGCTAGAGGCGGCTTCCTGGCTTGTCCACCGGCGACGCGCTCGTACATGAGCTGCGTCATGTGACTGTCATAGACGCCAGCCTACTTGTCGTCACATATTGTTTTCCGCGGAGTCCGCCATGAACACGTCGGCTTTCCGTTGCGTTCGCGGCGCTCGGTTTTCGCCGCTCCTGCTGGCGCGCTGCTCCGGCGCTTGCCGCCGACACGGTCACCGTCGGCGGTCTGACCCTGGTCAACAAGGGCCTGGTCGGCGTCGGTCGCATTCCGGCCGATCATGCGCGACAAGTTCGGCGAGACATTCGGATCCGGCTCCGGCCTGGCAGCCGATCTGAGAAGCTGGACGGCGAGACGGCCGATGGCTACAGCGGCACGTTCTATCTGCTGCCCGACCGCGGCTACAACGTCTCCGGCACGACCGACTATCGTGCGCGGCTCTACAAGCTCTCGATCGTGTTCAAGCCGGTCGCGGATCCGGCCGCGATCCCCGAGCAGAGCCGCCAGACGCAGCGTCGATGCGACTGTCGCGGATACCATCCTGCTCACCGACGCGGCCGGCCAATCGACTGACCGGCCTCGACCCGGCCGAGGGCGGCGTCCGCCCTGCGGCCAAGGGGTTTCCCGACCTGCCGCAGGCCACAACGGGCCGTGTCGCCATCGATGCCGAGGCGATCGTGCGCATGCCGGACGGCAGCTTCTTCATCAGCGACGAGTACGGACCCTACATCTACCGCTTCTCCGCCGAGGGCCGGATGCTCTCGGCGATCCGGCCGCCCGACGCATTCATCCCGATGCGCAACGGCAAGCAGAATTTCTCATCCAACAATCCGGGTCCCGGCGCGCAAGCGCCGAACCCGAAAGATCCGGACACGGGCCGGCAGAACAACCAGGGCTTCGAAGGCATGGCGCGGACGCCGGACGGCAAGTTCCTGGTCGTGATCCTGCAGAGCGCGACGCGCCAGGACGGCGGCAACTCACCGGAGACGCGGCAGAACACGCGCATCCTCTATTACGATATCGCCGATCTCGATAATCCGAAGCTCGTGCGCGAGCACGTCGTGCCGCTGCCGTTCTACAAGACCACCGACGGCAAGACTCGCGTCGCTGCGCAAAGCGAGCTGCTCGCGCTCGACGAGAACCACTTCCTGCTGCTCAGTCGCGACAGCGGCAACGGCTACGGCTACAAGCCGGCGACCTCGCTCTACCGCAAGATCGACATTCTCGACACCTCCAATGCCACCAACATCGCCGGGTCGAAATACGATGGCTCGGTTCCGGTCGCGCCCAAGGGCAAGATCGAGGAGGGCGTCGTGCCGGCGACGCTCACGGGCTTCATCGACATCAACGACAACGCTCAACTGAACAAATTCGGACTGCGCAACGGCGAGCCCAACGACCGCAACAATCTGTCCGAAAAGTGGGAAGGCATGACGATCGTGCCAGCGCTCGATCCGCGCCAATCCGCAGGACTTCTTTTTGTTCGTCTCCAACGACAACGATTTCGTCACGCAGAACGGCTATCAGGTCGGTGCCGCCTACAAGGACGACAGCGGTGCCAATATCGACACCATTTTCCTGGTTTATCGCGTGACGCTTCCGATCACCGCGAAATAGCTCCGTGGGTGCAGTTTGCACTTGAACGGTGTTGGGCTGCGTAGCCGCCGCCTCGAGAGGCTCGCGATCAAGAGCACCGGCATCGCGCGCCGCTGACGGCACGGAGCATCACAATCACGTCAGGTCGTCTGATCGGGTGGTGCGCGACCCCAGTGTGGGACGCGGGCATCCCTCTTTCTCTTGTGCGCGCGCGACACCACTGTGCAACGCAAAAACCGGTGCGCGAAACCCAGTATCGCCGTTTGTCAGGTTTTTCTTGAAACTGGAAACGCCGTACTTGGTTGCGGCGCACCATTCCGCTCGGTGCGGCATTGTGTCCGAGTCATAGCCGAAACTCACGACTCCATGGACCGGATGGATGAGTTTCGGGTTTGAGTGGTTTACAGTAAATAAGGTTGTAACCCGGTGCCGCATCACTGCCCGCGGGTGTTGGGGTTCGCATGTGTAAGACCAGCATGCATAAAACCAGCGTGGGCAGGGCCGCATTGGCAGGATCAACGGGGGTAGGAAATGACGGCAGCAACTGAATCAGTCGATGCACGCGCACATGCTTCGGAGGCGACCCGCTGGGGCCAGCTGATTTTTGGCATCGTCTGCATGGTGATGATCGCCAACCTGCAATACGGCTGGACCCTGTTCGTCAATCCGATCGATGAGAAACACCACTGGGGCCGCGCGGCCATCCAGGTGGCGTTCACGATCTTCGTCTTGACCGAGACGTGGCTGGTGCCGTTCGAGGGCTACCTGATCGACAAGTTCGGCCCCCGGGTCATGGTCTGCGGCAGCGGTGTGCTCGTCGCGATCGCCTGGGTCTTGAACTCCGTCGCCGATTCGCTGACGATGCTGTACGTCGCGGCTGCGATCGGCGGCGTTGGCGCTGGTGTCATCTACGGCGCGTCAGTCGGTAACGCGTTGAAATGGTTCCCTGATCGCCGTGGACTCGCGGCCGGTCTGACCGCCGCCGGCTTCGGCGCCGGTTCGGCGCTCACGGTGGTGCCGATCGCCAACATGATCCAATCGAGCGGCTATGAGGCTGCATTCCTCTGGTTTGGCATCGGGCAGGGTATCATCGTCATCATATTCTCATTGTTTCTGCGGGCCCCGCAGCCCGGTGAAGTGAAGGCCCCGGCGGCGCCGGCTGTCCAGCAGACCCAGCGGGACTACACCCCTGCCGAGGTTCTGCGCTCGCCGGTCTTCTACGTCATGTACGCCATGTTCGTAATGGTGGGCACTGGCGGGCTCATGGCCATGGCGCAACTCGGTCCGATCGCCAGGGACTTCAAGATCGATGGTGTCCCGGTATCGCTCCTCGGACTGACGTTGCCGGCGCTGAGCTTTGCGCTGACGATCGACCGAGTGCTCAATGGGGTGTGTCGCCCCTTCTTCGGGTGGGTCTCAGACCAGATTGGCCGCGAGAATACGATGTTCATCGCCTTCCTGCTCGAAGGCATTGGAATCTACGCGCTACTCCAATTTGCGCATGAGCCGTTGCTGTTTGTGTCTGCTGTCGGGCCTGGTGTTCTTCGCCTGGGGCGAGATCTATTCGCTGTTCCCAGCGACCTGTACCGATCTCTACGGTAAGAAGTTCGCGACCACGAATTACGGAATGCTCTATACCGCCAAGGGCACTGCTGCCCTTCTGGTCCCGCTCGCCAATGTGCTCACTGCTGCGACCGGAAGCTGGACTGCGGTTTTCATCGTGGCCGCGATACTCAACATCATCGCGGCCGTCATGGCGCTCGCTGTGCTTCGCCCGATGCGCATCCGCGCGCTCAGGCAGGGGTGACCGCGCAAGGGGAGGGTGTGCAGGACAACGGTTGGCGGCGGTTCACACCGCCGCGAGCTAGCGTTAGATGGTCCGATGATTGAACCGGATCGCTCGTGGACGCTCGCCGTGGCGGCTATAGAGCGATGCAAGGCCCAGGTTGATCAGCAGCAGGGCAGCGGTCGCGTAGATAAAAACCGATGTCGCGATCGGGCTAGCAAAGATCTCCTGGTATTCGAACAGGTCAGCGGAGAACAAATAGGGGATCATGGCCAGCGCGCTCCTGTCGCAAGCTTCTATGGTCTTTGTAGCGCCGGGCGATCGTTACGGTTCACTCCGGAATGAAAGAATTCCGGACCTTGCCAGGAAGCTCGGTGTGCGACTTGCCAATGCCTTGACCGTTCGAAAGAAATCGGGCACATGGCTGGTATTTTGTATACCACCCTCCAAAAGTGAAGCCGTTCATGAGTACGGGCGAGCCTTTTAGTAGCCGTACCCCAACCGAGCCTCGGTCGGGGGAGGCCGCGTCGGTTGCGGTCGAGCCGATTGCCAGTCCGGCAAGCTTCAAGAGCCGCGCCTATACGGCGCTGAAGAATGTCATCGTCTCGCTCGACGTCTATCGGGAGCGCTCGGAGGTACGCCTCGACGAGCGCCGCCTCGCCCAGGACTTCGGTATCAGCCGGACGCCGGTGCGCGAGGCAATGGCGCAGCTCGAGCGTGAGGGCTTCGTGCGTTCGGTGCCGCGGCGCGGCATCTACGTGGTGCGCAAGACCAAGCGCGAGGTGATCGAGATGATCACCGCCTGGGCGGCGCTCGAGAGCATGGCGGCGCGCCTGATCACCGAGAACGCCAGCGACGACGATATTGCGCCGCTGCGCACCATGTTCAGCAAGTTCGAGAACGGCGAGCTGCACGCGCGGCTCGACGAATATTCCGAGGTGAACATCGAGTTTCACCAGACCATCATCCGCATGAGCGGCAACACCGTGCTGATCGCGCTCGCGGAGAACCTGTTCACTCATATGCGGATGATCCGCATGAAGACGATCGGCGAAAAGGATCGCGCCGACCGCTCGATCCACGATCACATGCACATCATCAAGGCGCTGGAGGCGCGCGACACCGCCCGCGCCGAGGAGCTGGTGCGCACGCACGCGCTTGGCCTGGCCGAGCACGTCGCGAAATACGCCGACTACTTGGACTGAACGCTCTGGGGATTGGCTGACAGCGCGCAACGCAAACGCGTGACCCAGAATTACGGGGAGAAAACGATGTCTGACGCAGCAGTGCAGCTCAAGCCGGCCGGCGAAGCCGAGCGGGAGATGACGGATGGTTTCCATCTCATCATCGATGCGCTCAAGCTCAATGGCATCAACATCATCTACGGCGTACCCGGCATTCCGATCACGGATTTCGGCCGCATGGCGCAGGCGGCCGGCATTCGCGTCATCTCGTTCCGGCACGAGCAGAACGCCGGCAACGCCGCTGCCATCGCGGGCTTTCTGACCAAGCAGCCCGGCATCTGCCTCACGGTGTCGGCGCCGGGCTTCCTCAACGGCCTCACTGCGCTGGCCAATGCGACCACCAACTGCTTTCCGATGATCCTGATCTCCGGCTCGTCCGAGCGCGAGATCGTCGACCTGCAGCAGGGCGACTACGAGGAGATGGACCAGCTCGCGATTGCGAAGCCATTGTGCAAGGCCGCCTTCCGGGTGCTGCATGCCGCCGACATCGGCATCGGAGTCGCGCGCGCGATCCGCGCGGCGGTGTCCGGCCGCCCGGGCGGCGTCTACCTCGATCTGCCGGCCAAGCTGTTCGGGCAGGTGATGGACGCGGAGCGCGGCGCCAAGTCTTTGGTCAAGGTGATCGATCCGGCGCCGGCGCAGATTCCTGCGCCAGCCGCAGTCAAGCGCGCGCTCGATGTGCTCAAGAGCGCCAAGCGTCCGCTGATCATCCTCGGCAAGGGCGCCGCCTACGCGCAGGTCGACGACGATATCCGCGCGCTCGTCGAGAAGACCGGCATTCCGTTCCTGCCGATGAGCATGGCCAAAGGACTGCTGCCCGACACCCATCCGCAATGCGCAGGCGCGGCGCGCTCGACGGTGCTGAAGGATTCCGATGTCGTCATGATGATCGGCGCGCGCCTCAACTGGCTGCTGTCGCACGGCAAGGGCAAGACCTGGGGCGAGCCGCATTCCAAGAAGTTCATCCAGATCGACATCGAGCCGAAGGAGATGGACTCCAACGTCGAGATCGTGGCGCCGGTGGTCGGTGATATCGGCTCCTGCGTGCAGGCATTGCTCAGCGGCATCGATGGCAAATGGCCCGCCGCACCGTCGGATTGGGTCAATACCGTCAAGGCGAAGAAGGACGAGAACATCGCCAAGATGGCGCCGCGGCTGATGAAGAACACGGCGCCGATGGACTTCCACGGCGCGCTCGGCGCGCTGCGCACCGTCATCAAGGAGCGGCCCGACACCATCCTCGTCAACGAAGGCGCCAACACGCTCGATCTCGCGCGCGGCGTCATCGACATCTACAAGCCGCGCCGGCGGCTCGATGTCGGGACCTGGGGCGTGATGGGCATCGGCATGGGCTTTGCCATCGCGGCCGCGGTCGAGACCGGCAAGCCGGTGCTCGCGGTCGAAGGCGACTCGGCCTTTGGCTTCTCGGGCATGGAGGTCGAGACGATCTGCCGCTACAACCTGCCGGTCTGCGTCGTCATCTTCAACAACAACGGCATCTATCGCGGCACCGACACTAATGCGGCGGGCACTTCAGATCCGGCGACCACCGTCTTCGTCAAAGGCTCGCGCTACGACAAGATGATGGAAGCGTTCGGCGGCGTCGGCGTCAATGTGACCACGCCCGACGAGCTCAAGCGCGCCGTCGACGCGGCCTTGGACTCCGGCAAGCCTACTCTCATCAATGCGGTGATCGACCCGGCAGCTGGCAGCGAAAGCGGCCGCATCGGCAACCTCAATCCGCAAAGCGTCCTTCGCAAGAAGTAAGACAGAGGAACCACACTATGGCCACGCGCAAGAAGGTGCACGCCCCAAGCAAAGTGAAAGCCAGGCCGCAGGCGAGTGCCAAGAAAGTCGTGAATGTGAGGTCGCAGAAGCCCGCCGACAAGGCAAACGGAAACGACCTGCCGCAGCCCTCGACCAAGCCATGGGGCCAGGCCGGCAAGGCGCTCGAGGGCATCAAGATCCTCGACTTCACCCACGTGCAGTCGGGCCCGACCTGCACGCAGCTGCTTGCCTACATGGGCGCCGACTGCATCAAGGTCGAGCGGCCCGGCGTCGGCGACATCACGCGTGGACAGTTGCGCGACGTGAAAGGGGCCGACAGCCTCTATTTCACGATGCTCAACGGCAACAAGCGCTCGATCACGATCGACAGCAAGAATCCGAAGGGCAAGGAAATCCTCGACCGTCTGATCAAGCACTGTGACGTGCTGGTCGAGAACTTCGCGCCCGGCGCGCTCGACCGCATGGGGCTGACCTGGGAGCACATCCACAAGACCAACCCGCGCATGATCGTGGCCTCGGTGAAGGGCTTCGGCCCCGGTCCGTATGAGGACTGCAAGGTCTATGAGAACGTCGCGCAATGCGCCGGCGGCGCTGCCTCGACTACCGGCTTCCGCGAAGGGCCGCCGCTCGTCACCGGCGCGCAGATCGGCGATTCCGGCACCGGCCTGCATCTCGCCTTCGGCATCGTGTCGGCGCTCTATCAGCGCACCCGCACCGGCCGCGGCCAGAAGGTGCTGTGCGCCATGCAGGACGGCGTGCTCAATCTCGCGCGCGTGAAGCTGCGCGACCAGCAGCGGCTCGCGCATGGGCCACTCAGCGAGTACAGCCAGTATGGCGAGGGCGTCCCGTTCGGCAAGGCGGTGCCGCGCGCCGGCAACGATTCCGGTGGTGGCCAGCCGGGCTGGATTCTCAAGTGCAAGGGCTGGGAGAGCGATCCCGACGCCTACATCTATTTCATCACCCAGGCGCCGGTCTGGGGGCCGATCTGCGATCTGATCGGCAAGCCCGAGTGGAAGACCGATGCCGACTACGCCACGCCACCGGCGCGGCTGCCGCGGCTCAAGCACATCTTCAGCACCATCGAGGCGTGGACCATGACCAAGACCAAGTTCGAGGTCATGGACACCTGCAACCAGCACGACATTCCGGTCGGCCCGATCCTGTCGATGAAGGAGATCGCCGAGGAGAAGTCGCTGCGCGACACCGGCACCGTGGTCGAGGTCGATCACCCCGGGCGCGGCAAGTATCTCACCGTCGGCAATCCGGTGAAGATGTCGGACTCGATCACCGAGGTGCAGCGCTCGCCGCTTCTTGGCGAGCACACCGAGGAGATCCTCATCAAGGTGCTCGGCTATTCCGCCAAGGACTTTGCCGAGATCAAGGCGTCGGGCGCGATCACGCCGCCGGAGAAGCCTGCGAAAGCGGAGGCGGCGTAAGGCACATAGGCTGTCGTCCCCGCGAAAGCGGGGGACCCGGTAACCGCCGGCGTTTACTGGATGCCCGCGTTCGCGGGCATGACACCGAGAGAGGGCGAGGGGGAGTACAATGCGTATCGTGGTCCACGGCCAGCAGGCGTTCGGCAAGGCCGTGCTGGAGGCGCTGATCAAGCGCGGCGAGAACGTGGTCGCCGCCTATGTGGCGCCGGAGAAGCCGGGCCAGAAAGCAGATCCCCTCAAGGAGGCGGCGCTTGCGGCCAACCTGCCGATCTATCAGCCCGCCTCCTACCGCAAGCCGGAAGTGTGGGAGGAGTTTCGGGCGCTCAAGCCCGACCTGCAGGTGATGGCCTTCGTCACGCTGTTCGTGCCGGAAGATTTCCTCAACATCCCGACCCACGGCTCGATCCAGTATCACCCTTCGCTCTTGCCGGCCTATCGCGGCCCGAGCGCCATCAACTGGCCGATCATCAAGGGCGAGACCGAGACCGGGCTCTCGATCTTCTGGCCCGACAACGGGCTCGATACCGGCGACGTGCTGATCCAGAAGACGACGCCGATCTCCGGCGCCGACACGCTCGGCTCGGTCTATTTCGACCGCCTGTTCCCGATGGGCGTCGAGGCCATGCTGGAAGCTGTCGATCTGGTGAAGGCCGGCAAGGCGCCGCGCATCAAGCAGGACGAAGCGAAGGCCACCTATGAAGGGCCGCTGCGGTCCCGACAATGCCCACATCGACTGGGGCAGGCCGTGGCAGGAGATCGATCGGCTGATCCGTGGCTGCAATCCGGCGCCGGGCGCCTGGTCGACGCTCGACGGCAAGACGCTGCAAGATCTTCGAAGCAAAGCCGCTGCCGGCCAAGGATCCCAAGGGCATCGCCGGCAAGATGGGCGAGATCGTCGCGGTCGAGGCTGACGGCATCACTGTCGTCTGCGCCGACGGCCGCTTCAAAGTCCTGCGCGTGCAGGCCGACGGCCCGAAGCTTGCGGCCGGTGAATGGGCCAAGGCCGCGGGCCTTGCGACCGGCGCGAGGCTCTCATGACCAGGTTTTGTCGTCCCTGCGCCAGCGGGGACCCGCTCGCCATCAATCCATAATGAATACGCGATGCCCGCGTTCGCGGGCATGACAGCGAAAGAACCCACCAGCATCGTCACGATTGGACCTCCCATGCCCGCCTCGCAGCACCAGTCACCCAAGTCCGACATCGAAATCGCCCAGGCCGCCAAGAAGCGGCCGATCATGGACATCGCGCGCGAAAAGCTCGGCATCGCGCCGGAGAACCTCGAGCCCTACGGCCACTACAAGGCCAAGCTCTCGATGGACTTCATCAAGTCGCTCAAGGAAAGCCCGAACGGCAAGCTGATCCTGGTCTCGGCGATCACGCCGACGCCGGCCGGCGAGGGCAAGACCACCACCACGGTCGGGCCTCACCGATGCGCTCAACCACATCGGCAAGAAGGCGATGCTGTGCCTGCGCGAGCCGTCGCTCGGGCCGTCGTTCGGCATGAAAGGCGGCGCGGCCGGCGGCGGCTATGCCCAGGTCGTGCCGATGGAGGACATCAATCTGCACTTCACCGGCGACTTCCACGCCATCACCTCCGCGCACAATCTGCTCGCCGCGCTGATCGACAACCACATCTACTGGGGCAACGCGCTCGGCATCGACAGCCGCCGCGTGGCCTGGCGGCGCGTGCATCGACATGAACGACCGCGCGCTGCGCTCGATCGTGTCCTCGCTCGGCGGCGTCGCCAACGGCTTCCCGCGCGAGGACGGCTTCGACATCACGGTCGCCTCCGAGGTGATGGCGATCTTCTGCCTCGCCAGCGACCTCGACGACCTCAAGAAGCGCCTGTCAAACATCATCGTCGGCTATACGCGCGATCGGAAGCCGGTGCGCGCGGGCGACCTGAAGGCGCATGGCGCCGATGACGGCGCTGCTCAAGGATGCGCTCTCGCCCAATCTGGTGCAGACGCTCGAGGGCACGCCGGCCTTCATCCACGGCGGCCCGTTCGCCAACATCGCGCACGGCTGCAACTCGGTGCTGGCGACCACGACCGCGCTCAAGCTCACCGACTATGTGGTGACGGAGGCGGGCTTCGGTGCCGATCTCGGCGGCGAGAAGTTTCTCGACATCAAATGCCGCAAGACCGGGCTCTCGCCCGACTGCGCGGTGCTGGTCGCGACCATCCGGGCGCTCAAGATGCACGGCGGCGTCAAGAAGGAGGACCTCAAGACCGAGAACCTCAAGGCGCTCGAAGCCGGCATGGCCAATCTGGCCCGCCATGTCGAGAACGTGCAGAAGTTCGGCATCGTGCCGGTGGTCTCGATCAACCGCTTCTCAGCGCCGACACCGATGCCGAGATCGCGCTGGTCAAGGACAAGTGCAAGGCGCTCGGGGTCGAGGCCCTGATGGCCGACCACTGGGCCGAGGGCGGCAAGGGCGCCGCCGACGTGGCGCGCGCGGTGGTCAAGGTCTGCGACAGCGGCAAGAGCAAGCTCAAGCTGCTCTATCCCGACGAGCGGCCGCTGATCGAGAAAATCCGCACCATCGCTCAGGAGATCTACCGCGCGAAGGACATCACCGCTGACAAGTCGGTGCGCGATCAGCTCGAATCGTTCGAGAAGATGGGCTACGGCAAGGCCCCGGTCTGCATCGCCAAGACCCAGTACAGCTTCTCGACCAACGGCGACCTCAAGGGTGCGCCCATCGATCACATCGTCAACGTGCGCGAGGTGCGGCTGTCGGCTGGGGCCGAGTTCGTGGTGGCGATCTGCGGTGAGATCATGACCATGCCGGGCCTGCCCAAGGTGCCGGCCGCCGACAGCATCGATGTCGGTCCGGACGGAAAGATCGTCGGGCTGTTCTGATCCCGCGAGCTACAGAGTAGGCAGTTGTAGGACGGGTTGAGCGCAGCGAAACCCATCAGCTCTCTTTGAACGTGGCTTTGTCTGCGATGGGTTTCGCTGCGCTCAACCCATCCTACGACGGCTTCCCGCCGTGCAACATGATCGATCTGAAATTGGCGCCTTCACATCAAGAGATTATCGCGCAGACGGATTGGCACGGCGCGCAAGCAAATCGCCCGCGCGGAAAAGCCGTGCCAACTCCTTGCCATCCTATTGCACCCGCTCGCGCGGGGACGACTCCGAGTCGCAGAAATCGCTACGACTTCTTCATGTCGAGGAGCGCCATGAGCTTGGCGATGTCGGCATCCTCCTTCGCGACCACCTTGGCGAAGTCGGACGCTGACAGGAAGGCGGGCCGTGCGCCGAGCTTCTCGCAGCCGTCAGCGAATTCCGGGCTCGCGACGGCTTTGCGGATCGCAGCTTCGAGCGCCGCGATCACCGGCTTCGGCGTGCCCTTCGGCACGGCGATGCCGCGCCAGGCTTCGAGCGACACGTCGAGCCCTTGCTCGCGCGCGGTCGGCACGTCGGGAAACGCCGGATCGCGCTTGGCGGTCAGCGCGGCGAGCAGCCGCATCTGGCCCGCCTTGACGTTGCCGGCAAGTGCGGCCGGCAGCTGCACGCCGGCGTCGACCTGACCGCCGAGCAGGCTCGGGATCACCTGCGCGGCGCCGAACGGCACGTCGATGACCTCGGCGCCGGCCGCCTTGAACAGCGCGACCGAGGAAATGTGCGTGTGGCTGCCGATGCCCGAATTGGCGACCGTGATCGTCTTCGGCTGCGCCTTCGCGGCGGCGACGAGGTCGGCCAAGCGTCTTCCATTTGGAGTCGGCGCGCACCGCGAGCACCGGCGATTCGACCAGCACCTGCGCCACCGCGTCGAACGCCTCGTAGTTGAACGGAAGCTGGCCCGAGTGATAGGTGGTCGAGATCGAGTTGGAGTTCCACACCAGCGAATAGCCGTCCGGCTTCTGGCGCGGCGACGTGCTTGTAGCCGATCGCGCCGCCGGCGCCGGGACGGTTGAACACGATCACGGTCTGGCCGAGCTGCTTGGCCATGCCGTCGGCGAGGAGCCGCGCGGTCACGTCGGCCGACGAGCCGGCCGGGAACAGCACGGTGATCTCGATCGGTCCCTTTTTCGGGAACGGCGGCTCCTGCGCAAGCACGGAGCCGGTGAAGGTGAAAAGCAGTAAGCTCGCGAGCACTGCTCGCGCTCCCCAACGCACGCATAACTGACCTCCGGTTTAGTCCTTGGCGAGAATTTCCGCGACTTCGACCCGACGGCCCTCGCGCGCCGACAGGATGCCGGCGCGGATCACCGCGAGCGATGTGGTTGCCGCTTCGCCGTCCATCTCGGGCTTGCCGATCCCCGCGCACGGCGGCGGCGAACTCCTCGAGCTCCTCGACGAAAGTGTCGTTCTTCGGGCAAGATACCTCCACCGGCTTCTTTTCGCCGCGCTTGAGTATCCGCAGGCCCTGATACAGATCGTAGTAGGCGCTCGCCTCCTTGCCGTAGATGTTCATCAGGTAGTATTCGGACGCCGACGCATAGCTCGCGTTGAGCGTGGAGAGCGCGCCGTTCTCGTGCTCGAGCACAGGCTCGCGACATCGGGATTGTCGCCCGGCAGCACCAGCTGCGCGAGCCGTCCGCTCACCGCCTTGATCGGCCCCATGAGATATTCGAGCACGTCGGTGTAGTGGATGCCGATCTGCAGCATCACGCCGCCCGGCATGCCGGCGGCCTGATAGCGCCAGGAGGTCAGGTCGATCTGTGCCGAGCCGGTCGCGGCTGATATTGGCCTCGGCATTGACGAGCTTGCCGAAGACGCCGGCGTCGATCTGCTGCCTGACCTAGCGGAAATGGCTTTCGCGCCGCCGCTGATAGCCGAGCGCGAGCACGACGCCGGCCTTGCGGGCGCATTCCGCGATGGCGCGGCCTTCGGACACCGTATTGGCGATCGGCTTGTCGAGGAAGACGTGCTTGCCGGCCTCGGCCGCCGCGCGCGTCGTCTCCAGATGCGACGTCGTTCGGCGTGGTGTTGATGATCGCCTCGATGGTCGGATCGGCGAGGATCGCTTCGTAGCTCGGCGACAGCCTGGCAGCCGTATTTCGCGGCGAATGTCTGCCGCTTGTCCTCCGAGCGGGTGTAGCAGGACGCGATCTCGAGCTTGCCGGAGCGCTTGATCGCGTCGGCCAGCACGTCCGACCACCAGCCCATGCCGATGCAGGCGACGCGTAGCGGCCCGTTGGCCATGGTCTTTATCTCCATTGGTGTTCTTGGTCTTATATCGTTTCTGTGACCAGCGAGTAGCGCCTGACGAATAGGTGCTGGCTTTGTTGTCCTGTTCGCGGCACGGCGCTATTTCCAGTTCGCCCCGATCGCCTCGACCGCCGCCTGCGCGATGCGCTCGTCGGTTTGCCAGTCGGCGCCGGCGACGCCGATGCCGCCGATGCATTCGCCGTCGACGATCACGGGACAGCCGCCTTCCATGGCGGTCCAGCGCTCGGTACCGGCGGCGAGCGCGAGACCGAGCGCATGGTCGCGTCGAGGTCTTGCCCGACCGCGCCCTTGGCGAGGTCGGCCGCTTGTTCGAGGCGGCGCACACGGCCTTGGTGGTCGCCGAATGCACGGTATGGAAACGGCCGCCCTCCATGCGCTCAAGCACGATCAGGTGGCCGCCCGCGTCCGTCGATCGCGATCGAGACCGCAGTGCCCGCCTCGCGCGCCGCTGTGATCGCGGCCGTCATCATCGTCTTGGCGCCTGCATGGGTCAGGCGCTTGCTGTTGGCGATGTTCATGGAGTGCTCCCCGCACGGCTAGTGCCGCCGATTTGAAGTTCCTACACCACCTGCAGCAAACTCAGTTAGGAACTTCAAATCGAAAAGTTGCCAGTGCCCCTGGGCTTCCGAAGCTCGTGTCAGAGGTTGCCGCGATGTAGCACGAGCTTCGGAAGCGGGGCACCGGCGGCAGGATAAACAATGTCGACTGCGGCGTCATCAAGGCTCAAACAGTCGCAGGCGCTATGAGCCATCGACCAGCGTGGTGGCGAGCCGGCGCGCTTCCAAGACCAGCGCGGCGTTGAGCGGCGTCATCGGCTCGCGTGCCGGCACCACCAGTCCGATCGTGTGGACGGCCTCGGGCTCGACGATCGGGATGGCGCGAATGGTCGCGGTCAGTCCGAGTGTCTCGGCAAGCCGCGCCGGCATCACGCTCGCCCAGCGTCCGGTGCGCACATGTGCGAACAAAACGATCATCGAGTTCGATTCAAGCGTCGGATTGGCTGCGCCGCCCGCCGAGCGCAGCAAGCCGTCGATGATGCGCCGGTTCTGCATGTCGGGGGTGAGCAGGCAGAGCGGCACCTGTGACACTTCCGCCCAGGTCACCCGCTGGCGGTTTCCGAGCGGGGCATCTGCCGCGGTCAGGAGCTGATAGCGCTCGTGATAGAGCGGCACCGCAGTGACCCGGCCGAGCGGCTCGTTGTCGACGATAGGTCACGCCTGCGTCGATCTCGAGATTATCCAGCAGCGTGAGGATCTCGATCGAGGTGCGTGACAGGATGGTGAAGCGCACGTCGGGATGACGGGCGCGGAACGGTGTGGTCAGCGAGGCCACCATCGCGAGCGTGGTGGGGATCGCGGCGATGCGCAGCTGTCCGGTCAGCCCGTGCTTGAGCGCCTTGATCTCCTCGCGCATGGCGCGGGCGTCGCCGACGATCCGGCGGGCCCAGTCGAGCGTGCGCTCGCCCTCGGGTGTGAAGCCGATGAAGCGCGAGCCGCGCTGCACGAGCAGCACGCCGAGCGTCTCCTCGAGCTGCTTGATGCCGGCCGAGAGCGTCGGCTGCGTGACCCCGCAGGCGTCGGCGGCGTGACCGAAATGCCGCTCGCGCGCCAGCGCCATCAGGTATTCCAGCTTGTCGAGCATTACCGGGTCAGCCGCCCTAAGCTTCTGAACAAACTAGATAATCCGAACGATAGAAAATTTCAATCGTGAGATAAGAACTAGGGGATTGTGTGGGTTCAGGGCTGCCCCAATGTGCGCCCTAGAGGCTTTCCAATGAATACCACAACGCTTCACGGATCGCAGTGCCAACGGCGCCAATGGCGCCGCGGCGGCCGCGCCGCACCCCCAAGGGCCGCCAGGTCGATCCCGCGTGCGCTCGAGGAGGTGCGGGCGCTGCTCGGTGAGCGCTCGCGCCGGCGCGACCTGCTGATCGAGCACCTGCACCTGATCCAGGACCGGTACGGCCATCTTTCCGGCGCGCATCTGGCTGCGCTGGCGCAGGAGATGAAGCTCGCGCTGACCGAGGTCTACGAGGTCGCGACCTTCTACGCGCACTTCGACGTGGTGAAGGAGGGCGAGACGCCGCCGCCAGCGGTCACCGTGCGGGTGTGCGATTCGCTCTCCTGCGCGATGGCGGGCGCCGAGCGGCTGCTGCGCGATCTGCCGGCGCGGCTCGGCGGTGGCGTGCGGGTCGTGCGCGCGCCCTGCATGGGCGCCTGCGACCGCGCGCCGGTCTGCGCGGTCGGCCATGGGCAGGTGATGCAGGCGACGACCGATCAGGTGGCGGCTGCTGCGGCCAAGCACGCGCATGCGCACGCCTATCCGACCCCGAAGGATTTCGACGCCTATCAGCGCGACGGCGGCTACGCGCTGCTCAAGGCCTGCCTCGCCGGCACGCGCACGCGCGACGACCTGATCAAGATCGTGAGCGACGCCGGGCTGCGCGGGCTCGGCGGCGCCGGCTTTCCGACCGGCCGCAAATGGTCGCTGGTGCGCGCGGAGCCTGCGCCGCGCCTGTTCGCGGTCAATTGCGACGAGGGCGAGCCCGGCACCTTCAAGGACCGCCACTATCTCGAGCGCGATCCGCACCGCTTCATCGAGGGCATGCTGATCGCCGCCTGGGTGGTCGAAGCGCCCGAGACCTATCTCTATGTCCGCGACGAATATCCGGAGGTGCGGCTGCTTCTGGCGCAGGAGATCGCCAAGGCCGAGCGTGCCGGGCTTTCGCCGCACACGCGGCTCCATCTGCGCCGCGGTGCCGGCGCCTACATCTGCGGCGAAGAGTCCGCGATGATCGAATCGATCGAGGGCAAGCGCGGCCTGCCGCGGCATCGCCCGCCCTATGTGGCGCAGGTCGGCCTGTTCGGCCGCCCGACGCTCGAGCAGAATGTCGAGACGCTGTTCTGGGTGCGCGACATCGTCGAGAAGGGCGCCGCCTGGTTCACGTCGCAGGGCCGGCGCGAGCGCAAGGGCTTCCGCAGCTTCTCGGTCTCCGGCCGCGTCAACAAGCCGGGCGTCGTGCTGGCGCCCGCAGGCGTCACCGCGCGCGAGCTGATCGATGAGTATCTGCGGCGGCATGCAACCGCGGCCACGCATTCAAGGGCTATCTTCCAGGCGGCGCTTCCGGCGGCATCCTGCCCGCCTCGATGGCCGACCTGCCGCTCGATTTCGGCACGCTCGAAAAATACGGCTGCTTCGTCGGGTCGCACGCGGTGGTGATCCTGTCGGATCAGGACGACATGAAAGCGGTCGCGCTCAACCTGATGAAGTTCTTCGAGGACGAGAGCTGCGGCCAGTGCACGCCCTGCCGGGTCGGCACCGAGAAGGCCGCCAAGCTGATGGCGCAGGGGCCGTGGAACGAGGCGCTGCTCGACCGAGCTGTCGGGCCTGATGCGCGACGCCTCGATCTGCGGACTGGGGCAGGCGGCGCCTAATCCGTTGTTGTGCGTGCTGAAGTATTTTCCGGAAGAACTGAAAACGCCGCTGCGGAGTTGGTGATGATGGCAGCGTGGCGCCACAAACTCGGCCGTCGTCCCCGCGAAAGCGGGGACCCAGTAATCGCTGTCGGCGATTGTAGCTTCCGTCGCCCTACATATGCGGCGGCGATTACTGGGTCCCGGCGCGCGCTTCGCTTGGCCGGGACGACGGCGGAATGTGAGGTGAAGTCATGAGCACGAACGGTTCTGGCAAACCCACGACCTTCACCATCGACGATCGCGAGATCGACCTCCGCGAGGGCGAGACCATCTTTCGGGCCGCGCAACGGCTCGGCATCGAGCTGCCGCATCTATGCTACTCGCCCAAGCCCGGTTATCGGCCGGACGGCAACTGTCGCGTCTGCATGGTCGAGGTCGAGGGCGAGCGTGTGCTCGCCGCGAGCTGCATCCGCCAGCCGACGCCCGGCATGAAGGTGAAGACGCAGACCGATCGCGCCAAGACCGCGCGCCGCATGGTGGCGGAGCTTCTGATCGCCGACCAGCCGGCGCTCGAGATCGCGCACGATCCCGACTCCGAGCTCTGGACGATCGCCAAGCGACAGACCATCGAGGCCGGCCGCTTCCCGCGCGACACGCGGCCCACGCCTGATCGCAGCCATCCCGCCATGGCGGTCAATCTCGACGCCTGCATCCACTGCAATCTCTGCGTCCGCGCCTGCCGCGAGGTGCAGGTCAACGACGTGATCGGCATGGCGGGCCGCGGTCATCACGCCAAGATCGTGTTCGACTTCGACGATCCGATGGGCAACTCGACCTGCGTCGCCTGCGGCGAATGCGTGCAGGCCTGTCCGACCGGCGCCCTGATGCCGGCAACACTCGTCAACGAGCAGAACGTCCGCACCGGATTTCCGGATCGCGAGGTCAACAGCGTGTGCCCGTATTGCGGCGTCGGCTGCCAGCTCACCTATCACATCAAGGATGACAAGCTTCTCTATGTCAGCGGCCGCAACGGCCCGGCCAACCAGAACCGGCTCTGCGTCAAGGGCCGCTTCGGCTTCGACTACGTCAGCAATCCGCAACGCCTGACCCAGCCGCTCATCCGCAAGGACGGCGTCGGCAAGGCCGCCGACGATCTGGTCGATCCGTCCAACCCGTGGACGCATTTCCGCGCGGCGACCTGGGAGGAGGCGCTTGACCGCGCCGCCAAGGGTCTGGTGAAAATCCGCGACCGCGACGGCCCGCGCGCGCTGGCCGGCTTCGGCTCGGCGAAAGGCTCCAACGAGGAAGCCTATCTGTTCCAGAAACTGGTGCGCACTGGGTTCGGATCCAACAACGTCGATCACTGCACGCGGCTGTGCCACGCGTCGTCGGTGGCTGCGCTCCTAGAAGGGGTCGGATCGGCGGCCGTGACGGCGACCTTCAACGAGTGCAAGAATTCCGACGTCATCATCGTCATCGGCGCCAACCCGACCGAGAACCATCCGGTCGCCGCCACCTTCTTCAAGCAGGCGGCCAAGCGCGGCGCCAAGCTGGTCGTGATGGACCCGCGCGGGCAGGCGCTCAAGCGCCACGCCTGGCAAATGATGCAGTTCAAGAACGGCACCGACGTCGCGATGCTCAACGCCCTGCTGAACGTCATTGTCGGCGAAAAGCTCTACGATCAGCAGTACGTTCAGACCTACACCGAGGATTTCGACAAGCTCGCCGAAAGCGTGAAGCCGTTCACACCGGAGGAGATGTCCCCGATCTGCGGCATTGAGCCGGACGTGCTGCGCATGGTGGCGCGCACCTTCGCGCGCGCCGAAAGTGCGATCATCTTTTGGGGTATGGGCGTATCGCAGCATACCCATGGCACCGACAACGCGCGTTGCCTGATCGCGCTGTCGCTGATCTGCGGTCAAGTCGGCCGCCCCGGCACCGGGCTGCATCCGCTGCGTGGCCAGAACAACGTGCAGGGCGCGTCCGATGCGGGCCTGATTCCGATGTTCTTTCCCGACTACAAGTCGGTGGAGAACGCTGAAATCCGCGCCAAGTATGAGGCGGCGTGGGGTGTGACGCTCGATCCCAAGCGCGGCAAGACCGTGGTCGAGATCATGGACGCGGTCCATGCCGACGAGATCAAAGGCATGTACATCATGGGCGAGAATCCCGCGATGTCCGATCCCGATCTAAACCACGCGCGTGGCGCGCTGGCGCATCTCGAGCATCTGGTGGTGCAGGACATCTTCCTGACCGAAACCGCGTCCTACGCGGACGTCGTTCTGCCCGCGTCGGCCTGGCCCGAGAAGGACGGCACCGTCACCAACACCAATCGTCAGGTGCAGATGGGCCGCAGGGCGCTGCCGCTGCCGGGCGAGGCGCGGCAGGATTTGTGGATCATCCAGGATCTCGCTCAACGCATCGGCTGCAACTGGAACTACCAGCATGTCAGTGAGGTGTTCACCGAAATGGCGTTGCTGATGCCGGCGCTCGACAACATCTCGTGGGACCGCGTCGAGCGCGAGGATCATGTGACCTACCCGGTCGATGGGCCGGACGTGCCGGGTCGCGACGTCGTGTTCGACAAGGGCTTCCCGCGACCGAACGGCATGGCCAGGCTGGTGGCGACGAAGTACACGCAGCCGGACGAGATGCCCGATGCCGAGTATTCTTTCATCCTCACGACCGGACGCCAGCTTGAGCATTGGCACACTGGCGCGATGACGCGCCGCTCATCAACGCTGGACGCGCTGGAGCCGAGTGCAGTCGCGTCCGTTTCGCGCGGCACCCTCGCGCAGCTCGGCGTCGAGGCCGGCGCCATGATTCGGGTCTCGACGCGCCGTGGCACGGTCGAGCTCGCGGCACGGCAGGACGACGGCGTGCCCGACGGCGTCGTGTTCATCCCGTTCGCCTTCGTGGAAGCGGCAGCCAACCTCCTCACCAATCCGGCGCTCGACCCGTTCGGGAAAATCCCCGAGTTCAAGTATTGCGCCGCCAAGGTGGAGAAAGTCGACGAGGCGACGCGCGTGGCGGCGGAGTAGCTGTTCTGCTGCGATCGTGTGTTTGAATGAGCACCGCACGCCCGATCCTGCGCAATGCGGTGCTGGCCGCCGGCTTCGGAACGCCGGTGCTGTTGCTGCATGGCTCCGCCAGCTCCTCGGCGATGTGGACGCCGGTGATCAATGCACTCAAGGCGCGCTTTCGTCTGATCGCGCCTGATCTCATCGGCTATGGACGGACCGATGCTTGGCCAGATGAGTATGAGTTTCGTGTGGATGATGAGCTACGGCTGATTAAGCCACTCATCGAGCATCAGCCCGGCGGGGCTCATGTCGTCGCCCATTCCTATGGCGGCGTCGTTGCGCTGGCGCTGGCGCGCGCCGGGCGCGTCGGCATCCGCTCGCTCACGCTCATAGAGCCGGTGGCGTTTCATATGGCGCGCCGCGATCCGCAGGCATGGGCGGAGGTCGAGCGGTTCAGCAGCGGTTTTGGGGAACGCATGGCGAAGGGGGAGGTCGACGCAGCGATGCGGCATTTCGTCGACTACTGGTCGACCGTCGGCACCTGGGAGGCGATGGAGGAGAGCACGCGGGCCAATATGCGGCGCGCTGCCCCAAAGATCATGCACGAATTTCACGCGGCCTCGGCCGATCAGGCCGTCGATGCCTTGCGTGACGTTGCGTTTCCGGTGCGGCTGATCGCCGGCGACATGAGCCCGTTGCCAGTCCGCCGCATCGCAGCGCTGATCGCCGAGCGGCTCCCCAAAGCAAGCCTGCAGGTGTTTGCTGGTGCAAACCACCTGTTGCCCTCGACGCATCATCGCATGCTGAGCGCATGGCTGTTGGAAAAGCTAGGCGCTGACACCGCATTTCCGTGATCGCCTCATCGCAATGAGCTCAATGTTTGACTTGTCATGCCCGCGCTTGTCGCGGGCATCCACGTCTTACTTCTGAAAGAAAGTCGTGGATGGCCGGGACGAGCCCGGCCATGACGCCGAGTGTGCGGCGCTGAGTTGCCCCAATGTATTCGGGCGTCAAGGCAGGTGGCGCCTCTCACCCAATCTCGAGCAGGAGCTTCTGCAGGATGGCATTCTTGAAGTTATCGAAACCGATCGACTCGATGGTGACGTGCCCGTCGCCGCCAACGACGTGGTTGCGATAATAGACCTCGAGGCCTTCGGGCGGCTGCGGCGGAAAGATGTATTCCGGCGGCTTCACGATGATCGGCAGGCCATTGATGACCACGCCCTTCGCAACCAGCATGTCACGAACGGCGCGCAGCCCGGCGATCCCCTGATTGTCGTCGCCGTCGCCGGAGACATCGATGACCTTCCGGCCGCCGGTGAACTCCTTGTCGAAGCGGGCGTCGCAGAACAGGAGCGCCTGGCTGATCAGCGTGTTGATCCCGACCCGCGGGCGCTGCTCGCTCCTTAGCCGCTCGCGGAACTGGTCCATCGATCGCGCGTCGTGCACGCGTATCCAGGGAACCATGACGGCCTGCTCGCGCGACCATGCAATGAACGTGATCGCGAGCACGGGCGGATCGAGGTCGCTGATGACTTTCAGGACGCGCGGGTCGCCGAGTGCTTCGATATAGCCGTCCTGCTGGGTTCGATAGCGCGCCGGGCTCACGCTGCCGGAGACATCGGCGGCCAGGATGAGCTGCATCCCGACCTGCTCGGCGGCGTTCGCCGCCAATGGAGCGAGTGCGAACGCTGACATTGCTGTCAGGGCCTGGCGTCGAGTCAGCAGCGTTCTCATGAGCCTCTCCTGTGCGCCACCCCTGGCTTTTCAGTTCGCTACGCAAGCCACCCGATTGCCCGGAGCGGTGCGCAAGACGTCATTCGCAACACAAGATTACGTTACGAATGTACAGCAGCAGATGGGCGCCTGGCGAGGCGCAGCCGACCAGAAACCGTGGAGGCTATGCAACACATTGGTATTGCGGGCTGATCCGGTCGCGATCGGACGGGGAAATCGCTGCCACATTCCGACTTGCCGTTTTGAGCTCAGTCCTGTCGGTGCTCCGTCGCCGGTCCCGAACTGACGGGACCGTTACAGACCCGGCAGGCGCGGAGCGCCGTCGACGTGCACACCTTCGAGTGCCAAAAGCTTGGCCTTCGTGCGCGCTCCGCCCGGCGCCGAGAAGCCGCCGAGCTTCTGGCCGGCCGCCAGCACGCGGTGGCACGGGATGACGATCGGCACCGGATTGCGCCCCATCGCCTCGCCGACGTCGCGCGCGCCCTCCCATTGCGTGATGCCGATCGTGCGAGCGAGCGCGCCATAGGTCGTGGTCGTGCCCCAGGGGAGCGCGCGCATCGTCTCGTAGAGCTTGCGGCGGAACGGGTCGAGGCTCGAGAGATCGACCGGAACCGCGGAGAAGTCGATCCGCTCGCCGTCGAGATAGCGCGCAATGTCGGTGGTCAATGCCGCGATCGCCGGAGGGGGTGCCGCCTCACCGCTGCTGCCGCACCTTGAAACCAGTCGCCGCTCGGTGGCGGCCCGATCGCGCTCGGGCAGCTGCACCGCGACCAGCCCACGGGCGCTCCAGGCGACGCCGCAGGTTCCCATGGCGGTATCGAAGACGCAGTGGCTGATGACAGGTTGGTCGCGGTCCATACAGCAGCATGTAGGGTCGGATGCGCCGCCGTCCACCCGAAATCCAAGTGTCCGTAATCTAAGTGTCCGTAATCTAAGCGTCCTTCTTGTCCTTGAAATAGGCTTCCACCGGCCCTTTGAGCTTGATCAGGAGGGGGTTGCCGTGGCGGTCCTTGGCCTTGCCGGCTGCGACCCGGATCCAGCCCTCACTGAGGCAGTATTCCTCGACATTGGTCTTTTCGACGCCCTTGAAGCGGATGCCGACATCGCGCGCCAGCGCGTCGGCGTCATAGTAGGGGCTGTTCGGATCGTTGGAGAGGCGGTCGGGTGGTGTGTCGGACATGGCTGATCACTTTTCGGTTCAGAGAGAGCGTACTCCGGATGGAGCAAATGTGAAGTCCGCCTCGGTTGTTCCGGGCTCGCGCCCTACCTAGGTTGACGGGATAGCCAACAGTCAACGAGCGAGGCCCATGAAAGCCACCATGAAGGCCACCCTGAACGGCAAGACCATCGCCGAGAGCGACGACATCGTGAACAATGATGGGTACATCTATTTCCCGCCGGCCGCGGTGCGAATGGACTGGCTCGAGAAGGCACCGGTGACCGAAAAGGACCGCGCCTGTCCGCATGGGGTCCAGTTCTACGACGTGGTGATCGACGGCGTGCGTCATTCCCGCAACGCCTGGGTCTACGAAAGGCCGCGCCCTTCCAAGGCCGAAACCCAAGGGCGGGTCGGCTTCTGGCAGGACGTCGAGATCGGCTGACGGCCGTTGATCGGCCGGTTGCCGTTCGAATTCAGTGGGCCGAACTCAAGGCCAACCTCGTACCGACCCGAGCCGCGGGTCTTCGCCGGCAGAGGCGCAGCACCGCCTGCTTGGTTCCGGGCAGACGATCGGCTGCCGGGAGCGTTTGCAGCCTGGCCTCGTTCATCAAAATCAGCCTTTGCTCGAGGGCGCTTCGACAGAGGCTGTTGACGCCGTCTGAAATTTCGGAATCCGACTTCATGAGACGCCGCAGAGCGTCGCAGTCGAGTGCCAAGTACCGAACGGGTCCGTTTGCGACGACGGTTGCGTTCGCAGGGGTGGCCCTCGCGAAACCGATCTCTCCGATCAGGCTGCCGGGCCCGCAGGTGCCAACGTGCAGGCCGTTGACCAGCACAGAGACGCTGCCCGATCGCAGAACAATCAAGCTTTTGGCAAGCTCACCCTGGCGCATCAACTCGCTGCCGTGCTCGCTTTCCTGCCATGAGCCGACGCTTCGTATTGCGCGCACGTGGCGCGGTTCGAAATCAAGCATCAATGCAGCCTGAAGCGCCTGCTCGTCAGCGCTGAGTACGGCCGGCCGATTGCGATACATGGCGAGCGCAATCTGAAGAACAGCCGCCATGGCGAAGGTGCATTCCCAAACCGTTCCGACCGGGTCGCCCAGCCACAACCACATGTAGGCGCCGCCGACGATTCCCGATGCAATGGCGAACACTCGCAGGAGCAACATGCGCGTCATCATCATGGAGACGACGAGCAGGACGTATCCGAGGTTGCCGACCAGCATTCGACTGATGAATTCCAGGTCGTAGCTCATTGTCGCCTCCTATCCGTTTCCACCCAGGGAGGTCTATTCGCTGCATACAGACTAGCCGGTCGTTCGCCGAGGAAATGTGATGGCAATCACGGATTTGTCGAAAAATTGGCGCTGAGGCGCCTCGAGTTTGGGTCGGCTGCCACGCGTCCTCCGGGGCTCGGACCTCTCTCGGCGGTCCGGGGTGGCGCGGCTACAGCCTCTCAACTAGTCTGCCGGCTCCTCGGGCCACGTGCTCCCGGGCGATCGACGATCAAGCCGGGCAGCCGCATGAGCAGCAAGCGAACGGGACGGAAATCAAATGCGACGGGTGAGGCCAAGACAGGCATTAACACAGGCACCACCCGCAACGGCACACGCCTGAGCCTGGTCTCCACCTCGGGACTGGTGATCGAGGCGACCACCGCCGCGGACGACGGGCTGCTCGAGGAGTTCTACCGCGACTACGACGGCGCATTCGTGCTGGAGAACGAGAAGGAGGGCTACGACGGCTTCGCCGAATGCCTCGGGCTCAACGCCGGCGACCAATATGCCAACCTGGTCGGACGCTACGGCCCGTTTCGCGAGTTCGTCGCCGTGGTCCGGGATCCCGCCACGGGCGCGCGGCTGGGTGGCGCCAATTTCATCATTTTCCCGGTCTCGGGAGTGACTGCGCGCGAGCTCGTCCTGTCGATCAACTTGAACTACGTATTCGTGAATGCGCAGCTTCGACGGAAGGGCATCCTTCGGCAGTTGATGGGTGACCTGCCTGCTCTCGCGTTCGGCCTGTTTGCTCAGACAAATAGTGCCGATCTGCCGGCGGCGCTGGGGACGGGAGCCCGCGAGCCGCAGGTCTACATCTTCATCGAGCAGAACGATCCGTTCCGCATGTCCACTGAAGATTACGACAGAGATACAGAGTTGACCGGTCTCGATCAGGTGGCCCGGATCGGCCTGTGGTCGCGTCTGGGAGCCAGGATCGTCGATTTTCCGTATGTGCAGCCGCCGTTGTCGAAGGATCAGGGCGCTGACGACACGCTCGCCTATGCGGTGCTGGGCGCACCCGATGCCGACCTGGACGCGTGCCTTTTGCGTGCGCACCTTGAGCGATTTTTCGGCATCTCCGTTCTCAAGGGTGCCGATCTGTCGGTTGAGCCGACGGCTGCGGCGCAACTCTCGGAACTCGCCATTCGCTGCAAGGACAAGCGTCGCGTTCTGTTGCTTGACGGAAATGTGCCCGTGATAGAGTCGGCCCTGGCCAAATCGGCAAAGCGGCCAGCGACGCTTCGCGAGGCGCTGCGAAAGTCGAAATAGCGGGCGACGCCAAGGACGACGACCTTGGGCGTTGCGAATGTCCAATGGGGGGTTGAGGCGATGGATATCAGTCCCAGCGCGCTCTGGCACTACAAGGAGATCATCGGTCTCGGGTTCAGCGGCCTGACCGTCATCGGCTCCGTGAAGATCGGAATCGACGCCGTGAGAGGAGGGGAATTCATCAAGAACGTTCTCTCCGATGTGCCGGTGAGCCGCACTCAAGCCTATTGGAAGATGCTGGCCGCGTTCTGGCACGCCAAGACCTTGATGATAGACTTCAAGGCGCCACGGCTGGCGGCCGCGCGCTATATCGCCGAGCTCGAGATCCTGATGCCGGATCTGCGCAGGCCGAACCGGGCCGACTACGATCCGCAGGACTTCGAGCAGGTGCAGGCGAATTGGAACAGGCTGAATGCGGAGCACAAGAAGCTCAAGCGTCACCTGTTCCAGTCCCATTTCGAATCCCGGCGATTGGGCGTCGCCAAATGGCTCTGGCGACGCGTCAGGCGATTGCTCCCGAATGCATCGCCGAGCGCAAACATGGAGGAGAAATCCAACATCATCATCACCGACATTCCCTCGATCGACGATAGCCGCGACGCGATCAAGCACTACTTTGATGCCCTGGAAGATATGCGGCTGACCGGCAAGCCATCCTTCATTTCGACGGTTGAGTTCAGGTTTGGCTATCTGGCGCCGCTCTACCTCATTACGGGCCTGATCAATCGATTCGGTGGAGAGGAGGGCTGGAAGCTCATTCTGGAGAACTATCGGGGGCTGATCGAGCGCGACAACGAAGCCTATTCCTCCGAGCTGGTCGAGCTTCGCTCCTTCCTGTTCAACTGTTGGCTGCTCTGGGGGCCAAGCATTTCTCCGTGCGGATGCGAGTACTGGCTGCCGCATCACGCGACTTCAGGAAATCACATCATCCTGCAATACGGGTTCGGGGACGAAAACAATTCGGTCGACGTCTTGATCGAGGGCAGGAAGGAAGCCTCCGAGCGGATCGCGGATCGGCTGAACTCCCCCCGGAACACGGCCAGAAAAAACGATTTCAACCCGATCGCGATCATGGCGGCGCCCTTCAAGATCAAAGGCACCTTCACGTGGGGGCCGGTTCTGGACGATGACGAGGTTCCGCAGGCGCAGAAATTGATCCAGGGCGGCACCATCCTCCCCAATCCCAACAATGGGAGAATCGTGCTCCGTTGCGCGGAGGGTGACGTCACCTCGAACACCGAAAAGTCGTCCAAATATTATTCTGCCTACATCTGGATCATGTTCTCCATCGAGACGATGGAAGGGAAGCCGTTCTTCCCGGAGCGCTGGAAGAACCTGCTGGTCTATTTCGAGCATGGCAACATCGCCGAGGCCACGACCTTCCAGACCTTGAAGGAAAGCCTGGCCACCAAGGCCTGCTCATCGATCGCCGAGATACTCAACCGGAGCTCCGACCGTGACCGGGTGCGGATCAGATACGCCTGCTCGCTGGACGATCCGTTCTGCTGCCCGGAGAGCGGGATGGTGTTTCCGCCGGAGAAGGGAATTCTGGAAGGCGCGGGTGCCCGCAGGAAGGAGACCCGTCTGGTCGAGATCATGGCCGACCTGATCGGCCGCCATCCGGAAGCAGTGCTCCGTTCCGAGCGCCTGCTGATGCCAACGTCCGCCCGGCCCGGGAACCACAATGAGTACAGCTCCTGCGGCTTGCCCGAGATCGTCGAGGAGTTCTATCGCGATTTGCGCAGCCCGCCTGCAATGACGCCGGCCGCCTGAGCGGGCGGCCAAGGCTGACGGGCCCATTGCCACAGACGGTGGCATACCGACTGTCATACTGATAGTAGTCCGCGCGCGCGATAGTCGCGCTTCCTGGCGTTGGGCGCACTCTGAGCGCGCCAGCGCACGAAAAAATCCGCCTCAAGAGTTTCACCGAGAATGCAGCCATGACCGAGACCGTTCACGAGATCGCGCAACAGAACAGGAGCAGGCTGCGAACCCCGTATTATCTGATCGACGAGACGCGACTGCTCAGGAACCTCGAGAAGATCAAGCATGTGCGGGAGCGGTCCGGCGCCAAGTCGGTCCTGGCCCTGAAGTGCTTCTCGACCTGGTCGGTGTTTCCGCTCATGAGCGCAGTACATGGACGGAACCACGTCGAGCTCGCTCTATGAGGCGAAGCTCGGTCATGAGCACTTTGGCGGCGAGACCCAGGCCTACAGCGTGGCGTTCTCGGAGTCGGACGTGCGCGAAGCCCGCACCTTCGCGTCCAAGATCATCTTCAACTCGATCTCCCAGCTCGAGCGCTTCTATGACATTGCCAAGGGCATTTCGATCGGCCTGCGCGCCAATCCCGGCGTCAGCTACTCGCACTATGATCTTGCCGACCCGGCGCGCAAAGGCAGCCGGCTCGGCGTCACGGACATGGCCGCGATCGAGCGCGTGGCGGACCGGATCAGTGGGCTGATGTTCCATGTAAATTGCGAGAACGCCGAGTCTGCCGGCATCTGTCCGCGCATCCTCGATCACATCGGCCGCGAATACGGGGCGCTGCTGCGGAAGATGCAGTGGGTCTCGCTCGGCGGCGGGATCGCCTTCACCGACGAGGGCTATCCGCTCGACGAATTCTGCGACCGCCTCAAGGCGTTTGCGGCGGACTTCGGCGTGCAGGTCTACCTCGAGCCCGGGGATGCCGCGGTGACGATGGCGGGGTACCTGGTCACGCAGGTGCAGGACGTCCTGGAGCATGACGGCAGCATCGCCATCATCAACGCGGCGGTCGAGACGCACATGCTCGACAATCTGATCTACCGCGAAGATGCGACCATTGTCGCTGCCGAAAGGCGGCTCGCGCCGCTATACGATCGCGGGCAACACCTGCCTGGCCGGGGACGTCTGGGGCACCTACGACTTTCCGGACAAGCTCGACGGTCGGCGATTTCGTGATCTTCGACAACGCGGCGCGCTACACCATGGTCAAGATGAACTGGTTCAACGGCGTGCAGATGCCGTCCATCGTCGTGCGCCGCCTCGACGGCAGCGATTGAACTTGTGAGGGAGTTTGCATACGATGATTTCCGTAGCAGCCTCTCCTGATTCGCGCAGACCAAAATGAAACCAAATGTCCTCATCGTCGGCGCTGGCGCCGTCGCGCATGTCGCCGCCCACAAGGCTGCCCAGAACAACGACGTGTTGGGCAATATCTGCATCGCCAGCCGCACGCAGGAGCAAGGCCGAGAAGATCATCGAGAGCATCAAGCGCAAGGACAATATCAAGGACAAGAACGCGCGCATTTACGCCCGCGAGATCGACGCGCTCGACATCCCGGCGATGGTGAAGCTCATCGAGGAGACCGAGTTCGGCATCGTCGTCAACCTCGGCACGGCCTACATCAACATGTCGGTGCTGGAGGCCTGCATCCGCGCCAAGTCGGTCAACGGCATGCCGGTGACCTATATGGACACCGCCATCCACGAGGACCCGGCCAAGGTCGCCGAGGATCCGCCCTGGTACGCCAATTATGAGTGGAAGAAGAAAGCCGCGGTGGAGAAGGCGGGCATCAATGCGATTCTCGGGGTCGGCTTCGATCCGGGCGTGGTGAACGCGTGGGCCGCGCTCGCCGTCAAGCACTACTTCGACAAGATCGACACCATCGACATCATGGACGTGAATGCCGGCAGTCCACGGCCGGTACTTCGCGACCAACTTCGATCCCGAGATCAACTTTCGCGAATTCAAGAAGGTGTGGACCTGGATCAACAGGAAGTGGGTCGAGCGGCCGGTTCACTCAGAGCGCTGGGACTACGACTTTCCGGTCGTCGGCTCGCGCCCGGTCTATCTCAACGGCCACGACGAACTGCACTCGCTCTCCAAGAACATCGACGCCAAGAGCATCCGCTTCTGGATGGGCTTTGGCGACCACTACCTCAACGTCTTCGGCGTGCTGCGCAATCTGGGCATGCTCTCGGAGAAGCCGGTGACGACCGCCGAGGGCGTGGAAGTCGTGCCGCTCAAGGTGCTCAAGGCCGTGCTGCCCGACCCGGCGTCGCTGGCGAAGACCTACAAGGGCTGGACCTGCATCGCCGACCTGGTGAAGGGCTGGAAGGACGGCAAGTGGCGTGAAGTGCTGATCTACAACAACTGCGACCACGCCAAGTGCTACCGCGAGGTCGAGTCGCAGGCGATCTCCTACACCGCCGGCGTGCCGCCGATCGCGGCCGCGATCCTGGTGGCGAGGGGCGAGTGGGCGCCGCACACGATGGTCAACGTGGAAGAGCTCGATCCCGACCCGTTCCTGAAGCAGCTCGGCAAGATGGGCCTGCCGACCAAGATCGAAGATCAAGACGCCCAAGAACGGCAAGCCGAGCAAGGACGGCATGCCGGTCTCGGCCACCAAGTCCAACAGCATCACCAAGCACGCGGTCTGGTAGCGCGCAGCGCTGCGGCTGACGCCAACGGCAATGGCGGCGCTGCCGGCCGATCTCAGTGCGTCTTCAGTGGCGACCGGATCGCGAACGTCAGGCAGCCGCCTCGCCGCGACCGCGGCCTGCGCCTTGCCGTTGGCGCCGTCGCGACGCTCGGCTCGGCGCGGTCGCTCATGTCCAACTCGAGGACGTCAGCCACCATGACGATCGGCCTCGCGGACGGTTGCCATTCTCGGACATGGCGAACTTCAGCGCCTCGGCGCGGCCGACAAAGAGGCCGCCGCAAAGACCGCTTTGGTCCCGGACGACCCAGTTGCCGTGGCTGTCCTTGCCGACCAGGAACAGCGGCGACTCCGAGCGCCGTTCGACAACGCGGCACGGTTGGAACTGAGTGTGCAGATTGTTCATGGCACTGTCCTCCAATCTATCGAGTCATCAGGAGCCGTCACGCGGCCTGCGGCGAGCGATTGAGTCGCTGCGGCGAGGTCGCGGCAATCAGTGTCGCGCAGAGCTCTGGCGTGCCAGGCAGTCGCCGTCCGGTCGCGCTGATCAGACCGACGCGCGCCGTCGAGCGCGCCCGGCGCAAGCTCGCGCGCCAGCAACCGGTGCGCGCTCGTAGCGGCCGGGCAGCCAGAGCGCGCCGGTCTTCTCGGCCGAGAAGCCGAAGCGGCTCGTAGTAGGCCGCGTCGCCGACCAGCAGCACCGCGCGGTGGCCAAGCTGCTGGCGCGGCCTCGAGCGCGTGCCGCATCAGCGCGCGCCGATCGCCGCGGCCGCGCCGGCGTCGTCGACCGCGAGCGGGCCGAGCAGCAGTGCCGGCCGCGCCGGCCCGGCCGTGATGTGCCAGAGCCGCACCGTGCCGACGACGCGGCCGTGGTCCTCCGCGACGAACGACAAGCCCGTCGGCCGGCAGGCGGCCCTCGCGCAGGCGCTCGCGAGACCTTGCTGAAGCGCGACATCGCCGAAGCCGCGATCGAGCAGCGCCTCGCGCGCCGCGGCGTCCTTGCGCAAGTTCCTTGCGGATCGTGATCATGGCCAGCTCCTTCCATGCCCGTGCACCAGGCGTTCAGTCCAGCTCGGGTGACGGGAGGGAGCCGGCCGAAGCCGGCTCCCGGCGATGTCAGATGTGGTAGGTCTTCAGCGGCGCGAAGCCGTTGAAGGCCACCGACGGCGTAGGTCGCCGTATAGGCGCCGGTGCCCTCGATCAGCACCTTGTCGCCGATCTCGAGGCTCACCGGCAGCGCGTACGGCTGCTTCTCGTACAGCACGTCGGCCGAGTCGCAGGTCGGGCCGGCGAGCACGCAGGGCGCCGAGCTCGTCGCCGTCGCGCGGCGTACGGATCGGGTAGCGGATCGACTCGTCCATCGTCTCGGCGAGGCCGCCGAACTTGCCGATGTCGAGATAGACCCAGCGCACGTCGTCGTCGCTCGCTCTTCTTGGAGACGAGCACGACCTCGGCCTCGATCACGCCGGCATTGCCGACCATGCCGCGGCCCGGCTCGATGATGGTCTCCGGGATGCGGTTGCCGAAGTGCTTGCGCAGCGCGCGGAAGATCGCCGAGCCGTAGGTCTTCACCGTCGGCACGTTCTTCAGGTACTTGGTCGGGAAGCCGCCGCCGAGGTTGACCATCGAGAGCGTCATGCCGCGCTCGCCGCACTCGCGGAACACCGCGGCCGCCGAGGCGAGCGCCCGGTCCCAGGCATGCGGGTTGCGCTGCTGCGAGCCGACGTGGAACGACACGCCGTAGGCTTCGAGCCCGAGCCGGTGGGCGTGCTCGAGCACGTCGATCGCCATCGCGGGCTCGCAGCCGAACTTGCGCGACAGCGGCCATTCCGCGCCGACGCAGTCGGAGAGGATGCGGCAGAACACCCGCGAGCCCGGGCGCCGCGCGCGCGATCTTCTCGACCTCGGCCTCGCAGTCGACCGCGAAGAGCCGCACGCCGAGCGCATAGGCGCGCGCGATGTCGCGCTCCTTCTTGATCGTGTTGCCGTAGGAGATGCGGTCGGCGCGTCGCGCCCGCCGCCAGCACCATCTCGATCTCGGCGACCGAGGCGGTGTCGAAGCAGGAGCCGAGCTCGGCCAGCAGCGTCAGCACCTCGGGCGCCGGGTTGGCCTTCACGGCGTAGAAGACGCGCGTGTCCGGCAACGCCTTGGCGAAGGCGTGGTAGTTGTCGCGAACGACGATCGAGGTCGACGACGAGGCACGGCCCGTCCGTCGCGGCGGCTACGCAGGAAATCGCGGATGCGCGCGGTCATGGCGCTCTCCCCAATAGGCTCAATGGGCGGCGAAGCCGCCGCCAGCGTGATGCGGGCTGTCGAGATCGCGCGCCGCCGCGCGATGGGGACGCGCCGGCTCGCGAGAGCTCTCCGCCCGCTCAGCTGCCTTGGATTGGATGGGGAGTCCCCGTTCCGCACGGCCGGCAATGATGGACAAGCCTCTTCGGTGACCCGCGCCGCTTTGGAAGGCCGGCAGAGACCAAAGAAGCCCGCTCCGTCGTTGCTTTAAGCCGCGTCCCCCGTTGAGAGCGGGGTGCGCCGGTTTCGCCTCCGGCTGCCGGTCAAGTGGTTTCGGAGCTCAAGCGATCGCAGACTTGCGTCTTGGCGATCTCACTCCGGGCGGCTGTCCGGCCTCTTGTCCGGATGCCCACCGACCGACACACGGCCACAGGCACGTGCGAATTTGGGCAAGTCCGCAAATAAGATCGTCTGCACTTTCGTGCAAGCATTTTTTTCAGTTAGAGAGAATTTTTCGTGTGCAGCGTGCCGATCAGCCACGCCGATCAGCCGCGCGTCGTGAACGGCTCGACCTTCTGCGCGGCGCGAATGAACTGAAACATCACCACGACACCGAGCAGCACGAACACGATGTCGAGGATGAGCGCGCCGGTTGGACCGACGCCGATCAGGTTGGAGAGCGCCCAGCTTCCGGCAAACGCCGCGCCGAACACTTCCGCGCCGATGAGGACTGCCGCGCTCACGACGGTGAGCACGTGGATCCAGATGATCTTGCGGTCTTTGCTGAGGTCACTCATGGTGCAGGTCTCTTGGCGCAGGTCACTCTTGTGCCAGGTCACTCTTGGCGATGGGTCCTGGTGGCGGCCGCAATGTCCCTGAAACCGAGGGCTCAATCAAGCCGGAATCCGGGCCCGATCAGGCCGGGTCGGGCGCTCACGGCATGCCTTTGCGCGGGTCGTAAGGCCGCTTCTCGCGCCACTTGCGCATCAGCTCCTCGAGCTCGGCGTCGCCGCCGTCGGGCAGCACGATCCGCACCGTGGCGAGGAGATCGCCGGTGGCATCCTTGGCTGGGAAAGCCCTTGCCCTTGAGGCGGAAGGTGCGGCCCGCGTTGGTGCCGGCGGGGATTGCGAGCTCGACCGCGCCGTCGAGCGTCGGCACCCGCACCTTGCCGCCAAGCACGGCTTCGTAGAGCGTCACCGGCAACTCAAGCCGCAAGTCGGCGCCATTGCGCTCGAACAGCGGATGCGGCGCGACCGACACCGTGATCAGCACGTCGCCCGGACGCCCGCGCGCTCCCGCCGCCCCCTGGCCCTTGAGCCTGATCTGCTGGCCTTCCGCGAGCCCGGCGGGGATCTTGACCTCGACCTCCTTGCCAGTCGGCAGCTGCACGCGATGCTTGGTGCCCTTGGCGGCTTCCGCGAGCGTGATCGTCACCGTGACGGTGACGTCGCCGCCATGCGCCGGCTGCACCTGCTCGTCCTCGAACTGAAAGCCGCCGCCACTGCGTCCACCGCTGCGTCCCGAGAACACATCTTTGAGGATGTCCTCGAAGCCTCCGAAGCCGCCGCCGCGCGCCCGACCACCCGAGCGCTGAGAGCCGCCCGGCCCGAAGCTGAAGGTCTCGAACACGCCCTCGCCGCCGAAGCCGCCGCCAGGGCCGCCGGCGCCGAAGCCTTCGAAACCCTGGAAGCGCGGCTTGCCCTCAGCGTCGATCTCACCGCGATCGAACGCCTTGCGCTTCTCGAGGTCACCCGAGAATCTCATGGGCGGCGTTGAGCTCGGCGAAGCGGCTGGCGGCCTTGGGGTCGTGCTTGTTGGCGTCCGGATGCAGCTTCTTGGCGAGCTTCCGGAACGCGCTTTTGATGTCCGCGGCGCTTGCGCTCTTGGACACCCCCAGCACGTCATAGGGGTCGCGCATTTCTGAAAGCCCTCCAGCACTCGTGCTGCCGCCTGCGGCGGCCGCCCACTCCTAGCGTCGATGTGGGGAGCCGCGCGGCCTCGCGCAACGCCTTGGATCATACGCCAAATTCTCGCTCGCGGCGGACAGCCGCAGGTAGATATTAACGTAAAGCGGTTGGCGAGGCCGGCGACTTGAGGTGTCAGGCAATCTTGGAGGGGCCTGGCGATATTGCCCGCCGCGGCGTTGGGGGGCATAAGACTTTCATCGTCAGGGAGAGAAACCGCATGTTTGCCCAGATCAACCATGTCGCCATGTGCAGCCCGAACTGGCCAATGCTGGCGCGCTTCTACGAAGCGGTGTTCGGCCTGCAGGCCTCCGAGAAGCGCAAGAGCCGGCCGATCAGCGGCGCAAACATCGGCGACGGCTATGTCGGTCTCAATATCAATCCGCTGCGCGACGGCTATGTGGGTGGGCTCGACCATTTCGGCATGACGGTGGATGACGTCGAGGAGGTGATGGAGCGGGCGCGCCGGAAATTCCCCGACTCCAACATCGTCAAGCGGCCCTCGACCCGGCCGTTCGCGGCGTACAGCGCCCACGATCCGGACGGCAACGTGTTCGATCTCGCCGAAAAGAATAAGAGCAAGCTCGACGGCGTCTATGCGGACCAGGCCGACCAGGACGGCGAGAGCCGCGCGCCCGAGCGCTACATCAACAAGTTTGCGATCCGCACTCTCCACCCGGAGAAGTGCGCCGACTTCTACATGGAGGTGTTCGAGCTCGAGCCGCTCAACAAGAAGACCTCGGCGCCGGGCTATCACCTCACCGACGGCCGCGTGATGCTGTCGCTGATGCCGTGGTCCATTCCGGTATTCGAGGGCATGTCGATCAAGCGCCCCGGCCCGGATCACTTCGGGTTCAAGGTCGAAAGCATCGACGCGCTCAAGCAGACCATTGCCGACGTCACCGGGGGCTGCAGCTATCTGGCGCCGATGCCGATGGGCGGAGCGAAGGAATCCGACGTGCGCAAGGCGATGTTCGCCAGGAGCGCGACCGGCAAGTATCAGCTGACCGACCCGGGTGGGGTGTGGATCGACGTCACCGACGAGTAGACGTCACTGGTGGATAGAAGGAAGGGCCACGCCGCAAAAGGAAGCGGCGATCAGGTTCGATTCCAGGGCTTGAGGGTGCGAACCTCCCATTTGCCCTGCGGGATGCGACAGGCTTCGCCCTGCATCCAGGCCTCGTTGCCGTCGCGCACATAGCTCGCCAGGAAGTCCCGGCAGGTGGCGCCATCCTGATTGTAAGCGGACGCGATCGGCGTGATCGTGCCGCGCGCGCCGGTGCGCGGGTTTTCCCATGGCGTGCTGCTGTCGGAGCCGCCGCGTCCGAGGAACTCGCTGACTGCGGCGCGCGCGACGGCAAGATCCTGCTCGGGCGGCAAGCTGGTGAGCGAGCGCAAGGGGCGCATCGCGCCGGTCTGCTCTGGCTCGCTTTTGCCGGTCAACGAATCGAGCTGATAGGAGAAGCTGCAGCCGCCGGACACAAGCGATAATGCGAGAAGCGGCGCTGCAAGGGGTACTACCCGAACGATTGAGTGCCATAGGCGCGACAAGTGCGTTCCTTTATAACCGGATGGCCACAACCGGGAACTTAGCACCAGCGGTACTCCAGGATGTCCGAATCAGTTCCGATAGAACCACCGAAAGGGTTAATGAGCGGTGATTTCACCGAGGCGCCCGAGCCGCTACGCCTGTTTGCAGCATGGTTTGATGAGGCAAGGCGTAATGAGCCCAGCCTTCCAGAATCCATGACGCTTGCCACCGTAGACCCCCAAGGACTACCCAACGCCCGCATGGTTTTATTGAAGGATTTCGACGAGCACGGGTTTGTCTTCTACTCCAATCAGGACAGCCAAAAAGGGCAGGAGTTGGACCGCGCGCCGAAAGCGGCGTTACTCTTTCATTGGAAGTCGCTCAATCGGCAGGTTCGGCTGCGCGGTGGAATCGAAATGGTCGAGGATGCTGCTGCCGATGCTTATTTTGCGACAAGGCCGCGTCTTGCGCAGATCGGTGCATGGGCGAGCAAGCAATCGGCGCCGCTCGAAAGCCGTATGGCATTCGAGAAGGCAATTGCCGCCACGATGGCGAGGTTTCCGATTGGAACGATTCCACGGCCGCCCAATTGGGTGGGCTACAGACTCATTCCGCTGGTGATGGAGTTCTGGCAGGATCGGCCTTATCGACTGCACGATCGTGTCGAATTCCACCGCAGCGCGCCGGGCGCGGCGTGGAGCAAGACGCGGCTCTATCCATGATCTGCGCGATCCGCGCGCGCATTTCGCTTTTCCGTTCGAAAGCGCGACCAAGTGCTTTAGTGTTCACGGATGCAGACGCCGCACGACAACCAGCCGCGCAGAACGCTGCTCCTGACCGGAGCAAGCCGCGGGATCGGGCACGCGACAGTCAAGCGTTTCTCGGCCGCCGGCTGGCGCGTGATCACCTGTTCGCGTCACGCGTTTCCGGAGAACTGCCCATGGGAGGCAGGTCCGGAGGACCACATCCAGGTCGATCTCGCTGATCCTGCAGACACACTCAAAGCCATCGGTGAGATCAAGCAGCGGCTCGATCATGGCGAGCTGCACGCGCTGGTCAACAACGCGGCGATCTCGCCCAAAGCCGAGGGCGGTAAGCGGCTCTCCACGATCAACACCGCGGTCGAGGTCTGGGATCACGTGTTCCGGGTGAATTTCTTCGCGCCGATCACGCTGGCGCGTGGACTGATGGACGAGCTCAAAGCCGCCAAGGGTTCGGTCGTCAACGTCACGTCAATCGCGGGCTCGCGCGTGCATCCGTTCGCGGGCGCCGCCTACTCGACGTCGAAGGCCGCGCTGGCGGCGCTTACGCGCGAGATGGCAGCCGATTTCGGCCCGCTCGGGATCAGGGTCAACGCCATTGCGCCCGGCGAGATCGATACCGCGATCCTGTCCCCCGGCACCGAGGAGATCGTGGCGCATCAGATCCCGATGCATCGCCTCGGCACGCCCGACGAGGTGGCCAAGATCATCTATGTGCTGTGCACCGAGACGTCGTCCTACGTGAACGGCGCCGAGATCCACATCAACGGCGGCCAGCACGTGTGATCACTGTGCGATATGCGCAACTATACGCATATGCGCAATCAAATCGATCTATGCGCAACTTTGCAGGCGCGCGTCTTGAAATGAAAGAGGGCTTGTCGCCTAGGCTGCCTAAATGCCCGAGCCCTGCCCGTGGCGGAGCTCGTTCTGCAGCTCATTGAGCTTGCGATGCAGCGAGGCGACCTCGGCCTCGAGCCGCCGCACGCGCTCCGGCAGGTCGGCGGGCGCGGCGCCCGGGACGATCGAGGGTGACTCATGCTCGTTCTCGAAAGTGACGCCGATCTCGAAGCCCGTCCGCCATTGCACCTTGGCCCGGTAGGTCTCGTCCTTGTTGGGGATGTGGAGCTCGACAAATTCCGGGATGGCGATCGAGTCGGAGACCTTGAGCTTGGCGCCCTGGTCGGAAATATCGCGCACGAGGCAATCGAGGCTGGAACGCCGGTTATTGAAATACAGGCGCCCCTGCAGGAAGCTTCTCTTACGCAAGAGTGTGCGGCGTTCATCGGAGGTGGCAGACATGGGCGCTCCCGGATTGCGGGTTGAGCCACAATAAATAGTCTCTGCAGATTACCGCATCGTTCACGCCGCGTTAGTGCGACCTTAACCATTCCGCGCCGGTTTGACGGCAGTCCCACTTTGGCTGATGCAATGGCCATGAGCACACGCAAGCGCGCTGACCTTTTGCTCGTCGAGCGCGGGCTGTTCGAGAGCCGCACCCAGGCACAAGCCGCGATTGCTGCCGGCCAGGTGACCGCCAATGGCGAGCCGGTGCGCAAGCCGTCGGACACGCTTGCGATCGATTGCGTGCTGCGCGCTGCCCCGGCGCATCCATGGGTGTCGCGCGGCGGCGTGAAGCTTGCGGCCGCGCTCGATCATTTCGGCTTCGCGGTGGAGGGCCGCACCGGTCTCGACCTCGGCGCTTCGACCGGCGGCTTCACGGAGGTCTTGCTGGCGCGTGGCGCGAAACGCGTCTACGCGGTCGATGTCGGACATGGGCAGCTGCATGCGCGCGTGGCGTCACGATCTGAGGTGGTCACGCTCGAAGGCGTCGACGCCCGAGTGCTCACGCCGACGCTCATCCCGGAGCCGCTCGCCTTCGCCACGGTCGATGTCAGCTTCATTTCGCTCAAGCTCGTGCTGCCACCGGCGCTCGCTTTGTTGCGGCCGCCGGCGTGGCTCATTGCGCTGATCAAGCCGCAGTTCGAGGCTGGGCGACATCATCTGAAGAAGGGCCTGGTCCGCGATCCGCAGGTGCATGCCGCGGTGTGTGACGATGTCGCAGCCTTCGTGGCTGCGCAGGGCTGGCAGGTCGCGGGCATCATCCCGTCGCCGATCACAGGCGGCGATGGCAATCACGAGTTCCTGATCGGCGCGACATTCGGGTGAACTTCAGGTGATCCGCCTTCCTCCCGCCACCGCACCCGCTATGGTGCCGCGCCATGTTGTTACCCGGGACCATAGCCGCAGAGCCGCCGCCGACGCGCGCGATCTGGCGTAGCGAGCTGATCGAGACCATCAAGCTCGCCTGGCCGATTGCGCTCACGCAGCTCGGCCAGATCGCCATGATGACGACCGATCTTGCGCTGATCGGCCGGCTCGGCGACGGCGCGGTTGCGGCGGTCGCGCTCACGCACTTGATCCTGTTCTGCGGCTTCGTGCTGGGCATGGGGCCGATGTCGGCGGTCGCTGCGCTGGCGGCGCAGGCCGTTGGGGCGCGCGAGCCGCGCATGGTGCGCCGCTCGCTGCGCATGGGGCTTTGGGTCGCCGTGATCATGGGCGTGCCGATCAATGTAGCGCAGCTCTGGGGTGAGAACCTGTTGATCGCATCCGGCCAGGCGCCCGAGACCGCCGCACTGGCGGCGCGCTACCTGCTCGGGATCACCTGGTCGATCATTCCGGGCTGGTGCTTCATCGCGATCCGCAATTTCATGGGGGCGGTCAATCGGCCGGAGCCGGGACTCTGGATCACGCTGGTGGCGATTCCGGTCAACGCTTTCCTGGCCTACGCGCTCATTCACGGTGAATTCGGCCTGCCACGGCTTGACCTTCTGGGCGCCGGCATTGCGACCACGCTGGTCAATGTCGGCATGTGCGCGGTGGCGATCTGGGTTTGCTACGCGCGCCATCCGTTCAAGAAGTACCGCGTGCTTGGGCGCTTCTGGCGTGCCGACTGGCGGCTGCTGGGTCAGCTGTTCGTGATCGGTTTTCCGATCTCGGTCGGCTTCATGCTCGAATGGGGGCTGTTCTCCTCGGCCGCGATCCTGGTCGGCTGGATCGGCACAACGGCGCTCGCCGCGCATCAGATCGCGCTGCAGGTCGCCTCGATCCTGTTCATGGTCCCGTTCGGCATCTCGCTCGCCGCGACAGTACGAGTCGGGCATGCGGTCGGTCGCCGCGATCCGGTCGCAACCCGGCGCGCGGGCTTCAGCTGCGATCGGGCTGGGCGGCGCCTGCATGGCATTGATCACGCTTGCCACGGTGGCGTTCCGTGACCAGATTCCGTTTCTCTTCCTGGGTGGCGATGAAGTCGACGCAGTCTCGATACGGCACGGCTCGCCGCCACGCTGCTGGCGATTGGCGCCACGTTTTTCATCACCGATGGCCTGCAGGGGATCACGGCGGGCGCGCTACGCGGACTCAATGATACTCGCGTGCCGATGCTGTTTGCGGCGGTGAGCTTCTGGTTGATCGGATTCACGGCCGCCTATGGGCTTGCGTTTTGGGCAGGCCTCGGCGCGATCGGCATCTGGATCGGATTCTCTGTGTCGGTTGTCACCTACGCGACGATGTTGATCTGGCGCTTCCATCGGCTGACGGCGCGCAACTATCTGCCGGCACTGGCAACATAGAGGATCCTGGACGCGGCGACGCTTGCCCGCTATCGCAGGCCTCATGGTTGAGCGCCTGGAGATCAAACGGCTTGGCCGCCGTGGCGACGGGATCGCCGACACACCGGCGGGCCCGCTCTACGTGCCCTATACGCTGCCGGGCGAGACCGCCGAGGTCGATGCCTGGCCCGGACACCCGGATCGTCGCCGGCTCGTTCGCGTCGATGTGGCGAGCCCGGAGCGCATTGCGCCGATCTGTCCGCATTTCGGCACCTGTGGTGGTTGCGCGCTGCAGCACTGGGACGCGGCGCGCTATCGCGACTGGAAGCGCGGGCTGGTGCTCGAGGCGCTCGCCTGGGCCAGCATTGATGCTCCGGTGGACGATGTCATCGATGCGCATGGCGAGGGGCGCCGCCGCGCGGTGTTTCACGCCCGCCGCGGCCAGCGCGACGTTTTGGAAGTCGGCTTCGCGGCGCTGCGCGCGCACCAGCTGGTGGCGATCGATCGCTGCCCGGTGCTGGCGCCTTCGCTCGATCAAGCGATCGCGGCGGCGTGGGCGGTGGCGGAGGTGCTGGAGCCCACCCGCAAGCCGCTCGACATCCAGGTGACGGCGAGCGAGGCCGGCCTCGATATCGACGTGCGCGGCTCCGGGCCGCTGCCGCCAGCACGCGTCGCCGAGCTGGCGCGGATTGCCGAGCGGCTCAAGCTGGCGCGGCTCACGCGCCACGGCGAGCTCGTCGCGCAGCGCGCGCCTCCGACGCTCTCAATCGGCCGTGCCCGCGTGACGCTGCCGCCGGGTTGCTTCCTGCAGGCGACCGCGGCTGGCGAGGCGGCGCTGGCCGCGCTGATCGTGGAGGGTGCGGCGAAGCCAAGCAGATCGCCGATCTGTTCGCGGGTGTCGGTCCCTTCGCGTTGCGGCTTGCCGAGCGCGTGCGCGTCACCGCGATCGACAGCGATCAAGCCGCGATCGCGGCGCTCAAGCGCGCGGCCGAGACGACGACAGGGCTCAAGCCGGTCGCGACCGAGGTCGCGCGACCTGTTCCGCCGCCCGCTGATCGCGGCCGAGCTCAAACGCTATCGACTGCGTGGTGTTCGATCCGCCGCGGCAGGGTGCCGAGGCGCAGGCGCGCGCGCTCGCAGCTTCGGCCGTGCCGGTCATCGTCGCAGTCTCATGCAATCCGACGACGTTCGCGCGCGACGCCCGCATTCTGGTCGACGGCGGCTACCGGCTGACGCGCGTCACGCCGGTCGATCAGTTTCGCTATTCATCTCACGTCGAGCTGGTGGCTCGCTTCGAGCGGTCTTGACCGGCTAGACTTTGATCTGCGCATGATCTTTTCGGAAAACCGGCTTCCACTGTTTCGGGATCGTGCCCTAATTCCCCCAGCGCTCGCGCCACATCTGCTCGCCGATCATGCAGGAAATCCGTGGCGAGCGCGCCTGCGCTGGGATCACGCGGCGCTCGGGCTCGCGGCTGGCGATCTCAAGCACGAGCTTGGTGCGAGTCGCCTCCTTGAACTGTTCGCGATTGTGGATCGGAATGATGAAGGCGCCCGGCCCGCCGATGACGCAGTCCTCGTAATAGACGTCGAGGTTCTCGATATCCATCGTGAACGTGTTGGGCCGCTTGAGCATGATCGGCAGCCCGTTGATGGTGATGCCGGCCGAGAGCACGTCTTCGCGCACGACCGTGACCGGGGGCCCCGAATTGTTGGCGCCGTCGCCCGACACGTCGATGACGCGGCGGATGCCATTGAAGCCGGACGCGTCGAACAGCGGCTTGGCGAACTGCAGCGCGCTCGAGATCGAGGTGCGCGAGGCACGCCGATAGGGCGCGCGCGCGATGTCGTTGGCGACGCCGTCGGCAGTTTCCGGCCCGTCGATCAGTCGCCACGGCACGATGATCTTCTGGTCGAAGGGGCCGGCCCATTCGAAATAGGTCACCGCCACCTTGGCGTGCGTACCGCCCCGGAGCGCCTGCATGAATTCGCGCGACGTCAGCGCCTCGATATAGCCTTCGCGCTGGAGTTGCTGCTCCTCCGGGTCCATCGAGTAGGAGACGTCGACCGCGAGCACGAGCTCGGTGTCGACCGGCATCGCGCCCGGCCGGTTATCGGCGAACTGCTTGAGGCGTGGGGCTGCAGCTCCGCCGCTCCATGCCGAGATGCCGACTACACCCGTAATGGCAACCGCAAGCGCAACAACGGACAGCCGGACCCGCATGGGAGCCTCCAGTCGTTAGGTTATCCGATGCTGCCATGTGAAACGGCGCAAGGAAAGGGTACGTGGTCCTCGGGTCACAAGGTCTTGGCCGGCCAGCATGGGGCGTATGCGCGGGCTGAAAACGGACCCGCTGTGTCCCGTTCGGCGAGGATGCGATGTCGTGTCATGAGCGGTAGCGTGCAACGGTCTCGCCGCCAGCCGCGAGCGACTGCAGCCCGCGGTCTCATCGTTGACACAATGGCGAGAACAAAATTTAGAGGGCGGGGACAAAAGTTTGGAGGGTCTTTCCTCTTTCTTTCCTGTGGCGTTCCTCGTGCAACGAGTGGTGTGTGAGCAGCCGTCATGGCCGTGATCTCCTTTCCGCTTGAGGCACGCGAAGTTCCGCGTGACGCACGCGATCGCCAGGTACGCAGCGAAGAGGAGCTCGGCCAGTTCGGTGTTCGTACGCCTTCCACATTGCCGCCGGTCGTCAGCGAGACCGAGGTCGTGCTGCGAGCGCCCTCGGAGGTAGCGCGTCGCGCGCTGGCCTTGTTCGTGGTCGCGCTGCGGGCGGAATTGCTTATGAGCCCTGAGCTTGCGGTCGCGGAGCTGCGGGAGAAGCGGCCGCTTGCGTTCCGTTCGCTGACGCCGAAAGAGTGCTTGTTCGTGAATGATGAGAAGCCCGATCAGGAGCAGATCACCAACTTTGTCTGGCGCTATGAGGCGTTGTGGATCTTGGCGTGGGCGCTCGGGCTGGTGGAGGTGCTGTGCTATCCGTCCGAGACCTGCGATCTCGATTTTTTGTCGAAGACCTTTCTTGCAACGGACGAGGAGGCGCTGGTCAAGAAGTCTAAGCTGCTCCCGACGGAGACGCTGCTTGACGCACTCGACCTGCATTTCAGGCTGCATTGGCTGGTTCGACAGCGGCAGGGCGGCAAGCCGGGCGATGGCGACAAGCCGCCAGACGGCGAAATGGGCGGCAATGATCTCGATCCGGGCGTGATCCTTGAGCGCTACTATGCGCTCAACTGGCTGGTCCAACACGAGGGCGCCGAATGGGACGACGTGCAGACGCCGACGTGAGGGGCGTGTCACAATGCGTTCGCCAAAACAGGCTGAGATTGAGCATCCACCGCGGGGCGAGCTGACATGTCTGGACCCGGAGCCTTCGTCTTACTTGACGCACCCACAGAGCTGTCTCCCTCAAGAATTTCCGACGCGCTGGCTGCGCGGCACCCCGACGTGCCGATTGTGATACCCCCGCTCGATGACGGCGGCAGCACGAAAGCAACGCTGCTGAATATCTCTGGCTCGATAGTCGTGCTCATGCAATTTGACGCGCCACTCCCGGACGGGTGGCAGGGGGCTGCGAGCCGGGCAATGATACATTGGCCGGAAGCAGAAGCTGTGTTCGCCAGACATCGTGCTCACATCATTGTCTCCATAATGGGGGAGAGCGAAAATCGGCTTTGGATTGCCCGGGTGGTCACCGCAGTGGTTGGTGCGCTTGTAGCGTCGCATGCCAAGTGCAGCGCCGTTCTATGGGATTTGACAGTCGCTAATTCGAGCCAGGTTTTTGCCGAACTCAGCCGTTCGGCCTTCGCGCCGTATCCTGATTTTCCGAGCGCGCTCTGGGTCAGCACAAATCCATTCCAGGACCCAGATTCTCTTATCGTCGTGCTGACAATCGGACTGAGCAATTTTATCGGCCGTGAGATCGAGTTGGAGGCGCAGGCTTCCCAGCTAGAGGCCTTGCTGACCACGGCGCGCGGCGTCGCAACTTATCTTTTGCAAGACGGGGTCGAGCTGCGTGAGGGGGAAACGATTGGGGCGTCGGCGACTGAGCGGATTCCGGTACGCTTCATGGAATCACGTCGCTTCGAGGGTTTGCCGGTTATTGCGGCAAGCCTCTCCTCCATATGACGCTGTTTGATCGGACAGAGGCGGCACGGTCTGGTCCATTCATCGAACAGCCAGAGTGAGCAGGCGTCCATAACAACGGATGGCCTGCGCGCTCGACGCGACAATAGCTCATCCCGTCACAGCCGCAACGCGGCCTCGGCCGGCGTGTATTTGAGCTTGAGCGCATCCGCGACCGCGCGATGCGTGACCATGCCGTCGTACACATTGAGGCCGTTGCGCAGATGCAAGTCCTCGCCGAGCGCGCGTCGCGCGCCTTCCTCAGCGAGCATGAGCACGAATGGCAGCGTCACGTTGTTGAGCGCAAACGTCGAGGTGCGCGCGACCGCGCCCGGCATGTTGGTCACGCAATAGTGCACGACGTCGTCGACCAGATAGGTCGGGTTCGAATGCGTGGTCGGGCGCGAGGTCTCGGAGCAGCCGCCCTGGTCGATCGCGACGTCGACGATGACCGAGCCTGGCTTCATCGCCTTGACGGTCTCGGCCGAGATCAGCTTGGGCGCTGCCGCGCCCGGCACCAGCACGGTGCCGATCACGAGGTCGGCACGCCGGCAGACCGCCTCGACCGCATCGCGGGTCGAGAAGACGGTGCGCACGCGCGCGCCGAGCTGATTGGAGATGCGGCGCAGCGCCTCCGGATTGCGGTCGACCACCGTGACGGTCGCGCCCATGCCGACGCTGATGATGGCCGCATGGGTGCCGGCGACGCCGCCGCCGAGGATCACGACGTCGGCCGGCGGCACGCCCGGCACGCCACCGAGCAGGACGCCGCGGCCGCCGTTCTCCTTTTCGAGGCAGCGCGCGCCGACATGCGGCGCCATGCGGCCGGCGACCTCCGACATCGGCGTGAGCAGCGGCAGCGAGCCCTGCGGGCTGGTGACGGTCTCGTAGGCGATCGCGGTCACGCCGGCCGCGATCAGGTCCTCGGTCTGCTGCCGGTCGGGCGCGAGATGCAGATAGGTGAACAGGATCTGCCCGTGCCTGAGCTTCCGGCGCTCGTTCGGCAGCGGCTCCTTCACCTTCACGATCATCTCGGCGCGCGCGAAGATCGGATCGGCGCCGGGCGCGATCTCGGCGCCGGCCGCCTCGTAGTCGGCGTCGGGCAGGCCGGCGCCGATGCCGGCATTGGTTTCGACCAGGACCTGATGGCCCTTGGCGGTCAGCTCGCGCACCGTCGAGGGCACGAGCCCGACGCGATATTCGTTGTCCTTGATCTCCTTGGGAACGCCAACCAGCATCGGGCCTTCTCCATCGTTCCGAGGCGGTGCGGGATTTTCCGGGCTCGTGCGTTCGCAGCTCCGCAATGAGGTCGTCAGTTCAGGCTTTCAGTTGAAACAATCTCGATGCCGAAGCCGGCGAGCCCCACGTAGGTGAGCTTGCGGCCGGTGAGCAGCCGGATCGAGGAGATGCCGAGGTCCTTGAGAATCTGCGCGCCGAGTCCGACCTCGCGCCATTGTCGCGAGCGCGCCTCCTCCGACGAGCTGATGCCGGCCTGCGGGATGGCGTGGGTCGGCACGCCGGCGGCGCCGTCGCGCAGGACGATGATCACGCCGCGGCCGTCCTTCTTGAAGCGCTGCAGCGGCGCATGCACCGGATTGGCGCCGCCGAACACGTCGCGGATGATGTCGGCGCGATGCAGCCGCGCCAGCACGCCCCTGCCGTCGCCGATGCGGCCATACACAAACGCCATGTGCTGGATGGCGTCGAACGGCGTCACATAGGCGTAGCCCTGCAGCGTGCCGATCTCGCTTTCGACCGGGAATTCGCCGATCCGCTTGACCAGCTTGTCGCGCGACCTGCCGGTAGGCGATGAGCTCGGCGATCGTGACGCGCTTGAGCTTGTGGCGCTCGGCGAACGCGCTCACCGCGGCGCCGCGCATCACAGTGCCGTCGTCGTTCATCAGCTCGGCCAGCACGCCGACCGGCGGCAGGTCGGCAAGCCGGCAGAGATCGACGCAGGCCTCGGTGTGGCCGGAGCGCATGAGCACGCCGCCGTCCTTGGCGACCAGCGGGAAGACGTGGCCCGGCCGCACGAAATCAGCTGCGCCGCTGTTGCCGTTGGCGAGCGCCCGCACCGTGTTGTTGCGCTCCTCCGCCGAGATGCCGGTGGTGAGGCCATGCCGCACATCGACCGACACCGTGAAAGCCGTGCCGAGCGGCGCATCGTTGACCGCCACCATCGGAGCGAGATGCAGTCGCTTGGCTAGCTCCGAATCGAGCGGTGTGCACACGATGCCGGACGTGTTGCGGATGATGAACGCCATCTTCTCGGGCGTGCAGAGCGAGGCGGCGACGAACAGGTCGCCCTCGTTCTCGCGGTCATCGTCGTCGGCGACGACCACGATCTCGCCCTTGGCGAAGGCGGCGACGACGGCCTCGACGCGCTGATGGGTTTCGACTTCCACGAATGTGCCTTCCTTCATCCGCCCTTCAACCGCCCCGTCGCTCAAACGGCCACGACGGGCCTGCGCCCATCTGGGCGCGCTGACGCAGATAATGATCCGCGATGACACATGCCACCATGGCTTCGCCGATCGGCACTGCGCGGATGCCCACGCAGGGATCATGGCGGCCCTTGGTGCTGATCTCGGTCTCGTTGCCATAGCGATCGACGGTGCGACGCGGATTGAGGATCGACGACGTCGGCTTCACGGCGAAGCGCACCACCACCGGCTGGCCGGTCGAGATGCCACCCAGGATGCCGCCCGCGTTGTTGGAGAGAAACACGGGCTTGCCGTCATTGCCCATGCGCATCTCGTCGGAGTTCTCCTCGCCCGAGAGCGCGGCGGCACCGAAGCCTGCGCCGATCTCGACGCCCTTGACCGCGTTGATGCCCATGATGGCGCTCGCAAGATCGCCATCGAGCTTGCCGTAGATCGGTGCGCCGAGCCCCGCCGGCACGCCTTCGGCGATCACCTCGATCACGGCACCGACCGAGGAGCCGCGCTTGCGGACCTGGTCGAGATAGCCTTCGAAGAACTTGGCCTTCTGGTCGTCCGGGCAGAAGAACGGGTTGCGATCGACCTCGTTCCAGTCCCAGCGCGCGCGGTCGATCGCCTCCGGGCCCATCTGCACCAGCGCGCCGCGCACGCTCATGCCGGGCACGATCTTGCGCGCGATCGCACCGGCTGCGACTCGCATCGCGGTCTCGCGCGCCGACTGGCGGCCGCCGCCGCGATAGTCGCGCAGCCCGTATTTGACGTCATAGGTGTAGTCGGCATGGCCGGGCCGATACTTGTCCTTGATGGCGGAATAGTCCTTCGAGCGCTGGTCGACATTGTCGATCACCAGCCCGATCGGGGTCCCGGTGGTGACCTGCCCGCCGGTCGCCTCGTCGTTGAACACGCCCGAGAGGATGCGCACCTGGTCAGGCTCCTGCCGCTGCGTCGTAAAGCGCGATTGGCCGGGCCGGCGCTTGTCGAGATAGGGCTGGATATCGGCCTCGGTCAGCGGGATGCCGGCCGGGCAGCCATCGACCACGCAGCCGATCGCGGGCCCGTGGCTCTCGCCAAAGGTCGTGACACGGAAAAGATGGCCGAAAGTGTTGAAGGACATGGGTTGTACCGGTTGGCGTTTTGGTACCCCCCTGGCCGGCCGGGGTCAAATGGGCTCTGTCAGCTATGCTAAACAGCGCCTATCGCACCAAGGATATCGAGCCATCGTTGGGAATTAATCACATGAGCAAGAAGCGAGCCCCAGTTCATCCCGGCGAGGTCTTGCGAGAGGATTTTCTCGGACCGATGAATCTTTCCGCCTATATGGTGGCACGTGCTTGTGGCGTGCCGCGCACCCGGATCGAGCGTCTTGTGCGCGAGGAAACGCCGGTCACGGCCGACACGGCATTGCGCCTTGCAAAATATTTCGGCACCACCCCGGCATTCTGGATGGGAATGCAGGCGCAGTACGATCTCGAGCGTGCGGAGGACGAAGTGTCGGCTGAGATCAAACGCATTCAGCCGGTCAAGGCCGCATAGCTCATCACTCATATTGCGTCACGCTGCGATCCGCGAACACGTAGACGACGCCCTGATCGATGGTGTGGTGGACCGCCTCGTCGGGCGTCGCGACGCCGAGGAAGGCGACCAAGGCGCGCGCGGTGCCGCCATGGGCGGTCACCACCGTGTCGCGGTCGAGCGTCGCATACCAGGCGCCGACGCGGCCGGCGACCTCCTCGTAGGTTTCGCCGCCGGGCGGCCGGAACAGCCATTTATTATGCTCGCGCGTCTCGACAATCTCGCGGTCGCGCTTGAGGATGTCCTCGTAGGTCAGGCCTTCCCATTCGCCGAAGGCAATCTCGGACAGGCGCTCATCGAGCCGATAGCCTGCGGGCGCCAGCGCAAGCGTCGTGCGCAGGATGTCCATGGTGGTGCGGGCGCGCGTGAGCGGCGAGGATGCGTAGCCATAGTCGGCGGCGCTGCGGCCGTCGCGCGCGAACAGGTCGCGCAGGATCTCGCCGCAACGCTTCGCCTGCTGCTGCCCGGTCGCATTGAGCGGGGTGTCCTGCCGGCCCTGCAGGCGGCCCTGCATGTTCCAGTCGGTGAGGCCGTGGCGGACGTAATAGAGCGTGGGGAGCGGCATCAGTCCTTGGCGACTCAGTCCTTGGCGACCGTGATGTCGGGCGCGTCGGGATGTTTCATCCCGAGAATGTGGTAGCCGCTGTCGACATGGTGGATCTCGCCGGTGACGCCGCGCGAGAGATCGGAAAGAAGGTAGACGCCCGCGTTGCCGATCTCCTCGACCGCCACGTTCCGGCGCAGCGGCGTGTTGTGCTCGCACCACGTCAGGATATAGCGGAAGTCGCGTATGCCGGCCGCCGCCAGCGTCTTGACCGGGCCGGCCGAGATCGCATTCACGCGGATGGCCTTCTGTCCGAGGTCGGCCGCCAGATAGCGCACGGACGCTTCAAGCGCCGCCTTGGCGACGCCCATCACGTTGTAGTGCGGCATCCACTTCTCGGCGCCGTAATAGGTAAGCGTGAGCAGCGAGCCGCCATTCGTCATCAGCTTCTCGGCGCGCTGCGCAACGGCCGTGAACGAGTAGCAGCTGATCATCATCGTGTTCGTGAAGTTGTCTGCCGTCGTGTCGACATAGCGCCCGAGCAGCTGGTCCTTGTCCGAGAACGCGATCGCGTGGACCAGGAAGTCGAGCGAGCCCCAATTCTCGGCAACCTTGGCGAAGGCCGCATCGATGGTCGCAGGCTCGCCGACGTCGCAATGGCCGACAACGATGCCGCCGACCTCGGCCGCCAGCGGCTCGACCCGTTTCTTGAGCGCGTCGCCCTGATAGGTAAAGGCCAGCTCGGCGCCATGCGTGTGGCAGGCCTTGGCGATGCCCCATGCAATCGACCGGTTGTTGGCGACCCCCATGATCAGGCCGCGCTTCCCGCGCATCAGACCCGAGGCTTCCGCCATTCGCTCCCCGCTGTCCCGATCGCCCGTCCGGCCGCCTCCTATGGCATAGGGGCCTCCCCCCTTCAAGAAGCTGCCGGGTTCCGGAAATGACCCCCATCCACGGCCTGCCGGAATAGGGCGCTGGGCCATGTGTTTGTCCTGATGACGTGTTTGTCCTGATGACGTGTAAACGGGCTATATAAGTCCCGGATAGGCTGGTGGGTGAACGGGAGCGGCGCGTGGGCGGTTTCCGGCAAGGCGTTTCGGCATCGGTTCCGGCTTTGCGCCGTTATGCGCGCGCGCTGACCCGGGATGCCGAGCTGGCGGACGACCTGGTGCAGGACACGCTCATACGCGCGCTGCGCTCGGAGCATCTGTTCCATGGCGGAGACTTGCGCAGCTGGCTCTACACCATCCTGACCAATCTCAACCGCAACCGCCTGCGGGCCTTGGCGCGCCGGCCCGCCATGGCGGCGCTCGACGACAACGATGCGGCCGATCTGGCCGGGCCCGAGGCTGGGTCGCGCGACATCGAGCGGGCGCTGGCAGCGCTGGCGGACGACCAGCGCAGCGTGCTGCTGCTGGTCGTGCTCGAGGGGCTGAGCTACCGCGAGGTGGCGGAGGTGCAGGGCGTGCCGATCGGCACGGTGATGTCGCGGCTCTCGCGCGCACGCATGCAGATCAAGGACTATCTCGACGGCAAGCGCCCTGCGCTACGCCGCGTCAAATGACTGGAACGAGATCATGATGGAACGCGATGTGCCTGTGACGGCTGACGAGCTTCACGCCTATGTGGATGGCTTGCTGCCGCCTGATCGCCGCGCCGCCGTCGAGGCCTGGCTTGCTGTGCATCCAAACGATGCCGCAGAGGTCGCCGAGTGGCGCGCACAGACCGATGGGATACGTTCGCGCTACGGCGCAATCGCCAACGAGCCGGTGCCGGCGCGTTTCGACCTTGATCGGCTGGCGCAGCCGCGCCGGAACTGGCGCGCCATCGCGGCCGCGACGATCCTTGCGGCCGTTGTTGGAGCCACGGCCGGCTGGATCGCGCATGGCGCGTCAGCATCGCTGCAGCCGGGGTTCGAGCAGCTCAGTGCCGAGGCGCTCGCGGCTCACAAGCTCTATGTCACCGAAGTGCGTCATCCGATCGAAGTTGGCGCGGGCGAGGATCACTTGCTGCCGTGGTTGTCGCGGCGCGTCGGTGCGACGTTGCGCGCGCCGAACCTCGAGGCCTATTCGCTGAAGCTCCTGGGTGGACGCTTGCTGCCCGGCCCGAATGGAGCCGCGGCGTTGTTCATGTACGAGACGCCTGCGGGCGAGCGCTACACATTCTATTGCTCGCGCGCCAACACGCCGCGGACGGCGTTGCGCTACAACACCGCTGGCGATGCCGCGGCCGTGCTCTGGGTCGAGAGCGACATGGGTTATGTCGTCAGCGGGCCCGCCGAGCGCGACAAGCTGATCGAGATTGCGCAGAGCGCCTATCGGGAGATCGAGAGCCGCCTGCCGACCCGCAGCACGGAGAATCGGGCGACGCCGCGGCGCGGGTCGTAGTGTCGCCGGGACGAATTGGATCGCGATTAACTTCCACGATTGACTGCGGTCGCTCCGGACTTGTGATGCGTTGCGTCCGTCCTCATGCTGAGGAGCGCGCATCTCATGGCGCTCGTTATCCGCCACGCCGGGGTGCGCGCGTCTCGAAGAATGTGGGCGGCCCCTCGCCCGGTCTCGTTGCTTCGAGACGCATCCGCAGCGCCATCTCCCGCAATTGTGGATGCGAATGCAAGAGGATCGCGCTGACGATGCTCCTCAGCATGAGGCCGGAGGCCAGCTCCGTACCGGAGGCGTATAGGTGAGAACGACCGATCTAACCCTTCACGTCGAGCAGTTCGACTTCGAAGATCAGCGTCGCATTCGGCGGGATGACGCCGCCGGCCCCGCGGGAGCCGTAGCCGAGCTCGGGCGGGATGATGAGCGTGCGCTTGCCGCCGACCTTCATGGTGGCCACGCCTTCGTCCCAGCCCGGGATGACCCGCTGCATTCCGATCGGAAACTCGAACGGCCGGCCGCGATCAAGCGAGCTGTCGAACTTCTGGCCCTTGGCGCCGTTCTGATAGAGCCAGCCGGTGTAGTGCATGACGCAAGTCTGGCCGCGCCTGGGCGTCGCGCCGGTGCCGACGACGGTGTCGGTCATCTTCATCCCGGACGGCGTGGTTACTGTCGTGCCAACTTGGGCCGACGCGGCGGTCGGCAGGATCGCAATCAGTGCGGCAGCGACAGCGAGCGCCATCGCGGCGCGCGGGAAAACCTGCATCGTCATCCTCCTGAGTTAAACCGGCAAGCTAAACCGGCAAGAACAGCGCGAACGGCTCTTCGATCGTGCGCCGCAGCGCCTTGCGATAGGCTCATAGCAGTGATGGCCGGCTGCGATGCGGCCGAATTCGATCGGGTTTACGGCACTGGCCGGAAGGAGCGCGATCGGTGCTGCCACCGGCGTGAGCTGCGCACCCCGGCCCGCCTGCAAGGTGGTGAGAATGCCGTGCATCTGCCCGGTGCGGGTCGGGCGGGTGAGAATGATCAGGCGGTACTGGCCGTTCGAATTGGTGACGAGATAGATGTGCCCCGACTGGTTGGGCACCGAGACGTCGCCGTGATGGGTGAACTCGGAGTCGAGCCGTTGCGACTCGCGGAAGATCAGGCTTGTGCGCTGCTCGTCCCAGGCGATCTCGGTCTGGTAGGCGTAGATCGCGTCCTTGTCGCCGAATGACGGGCGCACCGTCAGATACCGGCCTTCGATCCAGGACACTGAAGCGCGCGCATAGGACCCGAGGTCGCCGCGGGCGACGCCGTTGTGGGCGGGCGGAGCAGCCGGCACGTCGTCCTGCCGTGTGCGCAGCGAGACGCCGAGCGCCTCTTCGAGTCTGATCGTGGTCGTGAGCGTGAATGGCCGCCGGCCGGCCAGCGCCTTCTCTAAGGTCGAGATGCTGATCTTGGCCTGGTCAGCGAGCCGCTGCCGCGAGATCCGCCGGCGCGCGATCTCCTCGCGAATCAGCGCCGCGACCGCGCGACTCTGGGCGTCGGACAGCTGTGATGAGTCGTGGTTCATGACAGTGGTGGTAGTCATTGGGGGCCCCGTCCGCACAAATCATCACATTTCCGCACCGAGGGCCACCCGCTTATGCGCATCCCGGCCATTTCGTACTGAACAATCGCGAACATGACGCTCACCGTACCGCACCGAACAGGCGCAAAAGCGAGGCGGGAAGGGGTTGCTGCGTGGGAGCGGGAAGGCCATGAACTTGGCGGTTTGGAAGGTCCAGCGAGATAGGCAGCAATTCGTCGTCGGTTCGCTACAGGCGTTACGGACTTCGTTACCGACTTCATCACTGACTTGGCCGACGACAAGATTGTCATACCGGCTGCTGATGATTCTGGCGGCAATTGCGGCATTTTTTGCGACCGCACCGCGGCTCTACGCCGGCGCTACCGTTAACGTTGTCAAGTTTGTTACGCCGGCCGAGATGCGCTCCGGCTCGCTGCTGCTCAAGAGCGAGGGCGATCGCTACGTTGAGGCGCCGCTGGTCGCAACGGACGCTGACGTCGTGGTGTCCGGCCCGACCGCACGCAGTCGGATCACTCAGATCTTTCACAACCCGACCGACGGCTGGGTCGAGGGTATCTACGTATACCCGCTGGCCGAAGGCAGCGCGGTCGACACGCTCAAGATGGTGATTGGCGAGCGCATCGTGGTCGCCGACATCGCGGAGCGCAAGAAGGCGCGCGAGCTCTACGAGCAGGCGAAAGCTGCCGGCCAGAAGACTGCACTGATGGAGCAGGAGCGTCCGAACATCTTCACCAACTCGGTCGCCAATATCGGGCCGCACGAGACCGTCGTGGTGCAGGTCGAGTATCAGGAGCCGGTGCATCAGTCGGGCGGCGTGTTCACGCTGCGGCTGCCGCTGGTCGTGGCGCCGCGCTACAACCCGACGCCGCTCGTGCAGACTGTCGACCTCGGCGGCAACGGCTTCGGCACCGTGACCGATCCGGTGCCGGATCGCGACCGCATCGAGCCGCCGGTGCTCGATCCGCGCAAGCATGCGCCGGTCAATCCGGTCAGCATCACGGTTCGCCTCAACGCCGGCTTTGCGCTCGGCATGGTCAAGAGCCATCATCACAGCGTGGCGATCGAAGAGGTCGCCGACAACGCCCGCGTCATCAAGCTTGCCGAAGGGCCGGTGCCGGCCGATCGCGACTTCGAGCTGACCTGGACGGCGGCGTCTGCCGCGGCTCCTTCGGTCGGTCTCTTCCGCGAGCGCGTCAGCAATGCCGACTATCTGCTCGCCTTCGTGACGCCGCCGCCGGTGCCGCAGGCCGAGGAGAAGCGCCCGCGCGAGGTCGTGTTCGTGATCGACAATTCCGGCTCGATGGGCGGCACCTCGATCGTGCAGGCCAAGGCGAGCCTCATCTACGCGCTCGGCCGGCTCAAGCCCGCCGACCGCTTCAACGTGATCCGCTTCGACAACACCTACGACGTGCTGTTCGGCGACAGCATGCCGGCCACATCGAGCAACGTTGCGCGCGCCAAGAGCTTCGTCGACGCGCTGCAGGCCCGCGGCGGCACCGAGATGGTGCCGCCCATGAGGGCAGCACTCACCGACCACAACGGCAAAGACGTGAACATGGTGCGCCAGGTCGTGTTCCTCACCGACGGCGAGGTCGGCAACGAGCAGCAGCTGTTCGACATCATCAGCGCCATGCGCGGCCGCTCACGCATCTTCATGGTGGGGATCGGCTCGGCGCCCAACACCTTCCTGATGACGCGTGCGGCCGAGCTCGGACGCGGCACCTTCACGCATATCGGCTCGGTCGATCAGGTCGAGGAGCGCATGCGCACGCTGTTCGACAAGCTCGAAAGCCCGGCGGTCACCAACCTCACCGCGAGCTTCTCGGCTGGTCGGCGCCGACGTGACCCCGATCATGCTGCCCGACCTCTATCGCGGCGAGCCGGTGGCGCTGACCGCCCGCATGGCCGCGCTCTCGCGGCACGCTCGAGATCAAGGGCCTGATCGGCGATCGTCCCTGGATCGTGACACTGCCGCTCGAAAATGCCGCCGAAGGCTCTGGCCTCTCCAAGCTGTGGGCGCGGCGCAAGATCACCGACGCCGAAGTGGCGCGGACCTGCGCACGATCACGCCGGATGAAGCCGACCAGCGCATCCTCGCGCTCGCGCTCGACCATCACCTGGTGACGCGGCTCACAAGCCTCATCGCGGTCGACAAGACGCCGAGCCGTCCGGAAGGCGCGCGGCTGACGCAGGCCGAGATTCCGCTCAACCTCCCGGCCGGCTGGGAGTTCGACAAGGTGTTCGGGCCGCAACGCGATGCGCCGACCGATCCGTCGCTGACCGCCGATCGAGCGTCGCGCCGATCTCACCGAGGCCGACAAGGCGCAACGCATGGCCTATGCGGCGGTTGCCCAAAGCCGCGCTGCGCAGCCTCAAGCCGTGCAACCCGCGACTGGTGCGACGCTGCCGAAGACTGCAACCGATGCCGAGATCCGCATCCTGTTCGGAATCCTGCTCTGTCTCGTGAGTGTGTTCCTGTTGGTGATCCGTAGACGCCACCTGGTGCCTGCCGTCCGGCACGGACGGTAACGACTTCGACCTCCCCGTCGTCCCCTCGGGGAGGTGGGGAAGGGGCCAACCCCCCCGATGGCTCCTCCCACGCGCGCACGCAGCTCTCCCCAACCCCGGCTGCGTGCGCGCCACTCTCTTCAGGGTCGAAGGCCCTTTGAGCCATGCGCTCCGCCACCGTCGAAACCATCGAAGTGCTTGCCCCTCCGCTCACCCGGCTGGCGCGCTGGTGCTCCGCCGCCGGCATGGCGGCGGTTGTCGCCCTCGCGCTCGGCGGCCTGACTCTGATCGCGCAGGGCATCTACATCCACGCCAAGGCCATGCTGGCGCAGATCCTGCTCGAGCGCGCGTTCGCGCAGGCGCTGTCGACCGGCACGCCGGTCAAGCCCTGGTCCTGGGCCGACACCTGGCCGGTCGCGCGTGTGGTCGTGCCACGGCTCGGCAAGAGCGCTATCGTGCTTGCCGGCTCAAGCGGTCAGGCGCTGGCGTTCGGGCCGGGCCAGCTTGAGCGCACGCCGGAGATCGGCGAAGAGGGCACTGCCATCTATGCGGCGCACCGTGACACGCATTTTGCGTTCCTGGCCGACGTGCGTGTGGGTGACCATGTCGAGGTTACGCGCCGCGACGGCAAGGTATTCCGCTTCCGCGTCACCGGCGCGTCAGTGGTGCGCTTCGATCACTCCGGCATCGATCCCTATTCACCAGGCCGTCGGCTGGTGCTCTCTACCTGCTGGCCGCTCAATGCGCGCACGCAAGGCCCGCTGCGCTACGTGGTGAATGCGGAGATGATTGAAACGCCTCCGCTTGGGGTCTTACCCGCGCAAGCGGGGACCAACAACCACCGCGGACTCTAACAGGGATCGTAGGGTGGGTTAGCGTGGCCCGGGATTCGCGGCCGAATGAAAAGCGCTCAATCCACGCGTAACCCACCATGGTGCCCGCGACGGTGGGTTACGCGTGGATCAGGAGCCGGCCCCATAATAAAAAGGCACGGGCCACGCTAACCCACCCTACGCCGCGTCGCGTTTTGTTTTCTCGCCGAGCAACCCAGCCTCGACCAGCGCGTGCGCGAATGCGCTCGATCTCGGCGCGCGCGAGCTTGACCAGCGGCGGGCGCACCACCGCGCGCGGCAGCCGGCCGAGCAGCACCAGCGCCTCCTTCATGCGGTTGTGCATGTCGGCCCAGGGCTCGGCATAGAACACGCGCGCCGTCGGATAGATGCGGTCGTTGAGGCGCTTGGCGGTCGGCGAGATCGTTGCCCTGCACGGCGCGGAACAGCTGCGCCTGCAGATCGGCGATCACGCTGCCCGAGCCGGAGAGCAAGCCCTTGCAGCCGAGCACCAGCGAGGAGAACAGCCAGGCGCGAATGCGTGGTGAGCACGTTCACCGGCCGCGGCAGGCTCTGCAGCGTGCGGATGTGCATCTCGTGCTGCGGCACATTGCCGGACCAGTCCTTGATGGCGCGGATCGTCGGCACCTGCTCGCACATCTTGAGCAGCGTGTCGCGCGGATAGCCCTGGCCGGTGGCGAGCGGATACTGGAACACGATGATCGGCAGGTCGCTTGCGTCCGCGATGCGCTTGAAATGCGCGAGCGCCATCTCGGGCGACTGCTGCAGCGTGAACGGTGCCGGCGGAAACACCAGCAGCGCCGAGGCGCCGCCGTCCGCCGCCATGCGGGCGATGCGCGCGGCCTCGAGGCTGCCGTCCGCCCAGATGCCGTTGACGATCGGCAGCTTGCCGCCGATCTCGTCCTGCGCGATCTCGAGCACGCGCCGCTGCTCGTCGAAGGTGCAGGAGGCGACCTCGGTCGAATGCGCGTTGATCGTGATCGCCGAGATGCCTTGCGTTGCGCCGACATCGCGCAGGTGGGCGCGGAAGCTTGTCTCGTCGATCGAGAGATCGTCGTGGAACGGCAGCAGCACCGCCGGGATGACGCCGTGCGGAACGTAACGAGGCGTGACGGGGCATGACGATCTCCGTATTGCTTTCCGGGCCGCAGCTTACGGCGCCTTCACCGCCGCCGCCAGCTCCTCGAACGTGCCCGGGAAATAAGACACATTCTGCATCGCGGTCTTGCCTAATGCGTCGGCGAGCACGCGCGCCTGCGCGCCATCGCGGCCGAACAGCACGATGCGGGTGTTGAAGTCGTTGCTCGGCGTCGGTGCGCCGCGCAGACCGTCGGCCTTAACCTTGTCGGCCGGAACGTTGTGGGTGCCGGGCAGGCTCTTCTTGGCGAACTCGTCGGCCGAGCGCGCCATCGAAGAACACGGCGGTCTGGTCGACCTTGTAGACGCGCAGAACGCCCTCGAGCTCGATCTCGACCGGCCCGCTCATGGTGCGCCACATCGGCAGCCCGAGCTGATAGCGCCGTACATTGGTGAAGCCGGCGCCGACGAGCTGCTCGCTGAGCTGCTTGCTGGCCTGGCAGTTCGGACCGTTGCAATAGAGCACCAGCGCCTTGCTCTTGTCGCCGCCGACGAGCTTCTCGACCGCTTTGGTATAAGCGGACTCCGGTGCTCCCGCCGGCGGCGCGACGTTCTTGGCGCCTGCGATATGGCCGGCCACGTATTCGGCGCGCTTGCGGGTATCGAGCAGGATGGCGCTGCCATCGGCGAGGATGCGCCGCACGTCCGCAGTGCTCACCTCGGTGGTTTTCTGGTTCGGCTCGCCGATCGTGGCCTGCAGGATCGTTTGCGCGGGCGCGGCGCTGCCCAGCATCAGGACGCTCAGGGCCGCCGCAAAGCCGGCAGCGCGTGCCTGCGTGAATCTTGCCTGCATGAATGGCGTCATGGTCTTCCTCCTCCCATAATTTGTGTTGGGTATTTCGTGTTGGGCGGCAGTGTGCGCCCCGCCGCTGCCCTCGGCAAGCCGGGGTGTTATGTCGCAGCTCACACTTACTTGTTGGTCAATCGGATGCCGGCATTGCGGCCGAGCTCCTTGCAGTCGTCGTCGGTCTTGAGGCCGGCCGCATGGATGCCATGAGCGGCGAGCTCCTCGTCGCAATCCTCGGTGTCGCCGGTCACCCCGACCGCGCCGATCACCTCGCCGGCGTCGTTGCGAATTTGCAGGCCGCCGCCTTCGGGAAAGATCTGGTCGCCGCTGGCGCTGATCAGATAGCGCATGAAGATCGGCTTCTCCTCGGCGCGTACGCGCACGAGCTTGGAGGAGCGGCCCATGGCGAGCGCCGCATAGGCTTTGCCATAGGCCATCTCGAACCGGATCATGGAGGAGCCATCCTCCTTCTGAAACGCCTTCAAAATGCAGCCCGGCTCGACCACGAGCACTGAGAGCGACCGGCAATTGATCTCGGCGCCGCGCTTGAGAATGGCGGCAATGATGCGGTTGGCTTGATCCAGCGTGATGGCGCTCATGGCACTGCTCCTGATACTTCTCTTGGCAAGTCTCTCAGCACTTCTCCGGCTTGCGGATCGCGTGCAATGAGCACGCGGGATTGCTAATGTCCATCGCAGCTCCCTGGGCGGGAGACCTCAGGGAGGAGCAACCATGACAACGTCACGGCGCGAGTTGATCAAGGGCATCGGCGCCAGCGCAGCCCTGGCGATGACGGGCGCCCCGGTGCGGGCGCAGCTGCCGGGCGTCGGGCGCGCCAAAGTCATCGACATCCACGGGCACTACACCACGGCGCCGCGGGGATTGACCGAGTTCCGCCAGCGGCAGCTGGCCGCGCTCAGGGATGGCTCGCAGGCGCCGGCGCGCGCGATGCTCAACTTCAGCGACGATCAGATCCGCGACAGCGTGCAGCAGCAGCTCGATTTCCAGCGCGAACGCGGCACCGACGTGACCCTGTTCTCGCCCACCGCCGGCGCCATGGGCCACCATCTCGGCAACGAGGCGATCAGCCTCGAATGGTCGCAGATCTGCAACGATCTGATCCACCGGGTCTGCACGCTCTTTCCCAATAGCTTCATCGGGGTGGGGCAGCTGCCGCAGTCGCCGGGCGTGTCGCCGAAGAATTGCGTCGCCGAGCTCGAGCGCATCGTCAATCAGCTCGGCTTCGTCGGCGTCAACGTCAATCCCGATCCGTCGGGCGCAAATTGGCGCGATCCGCCGATCACAGATCGATCTTGGTATCCGCTCTACGAGAAGCTGGTCGAGCTCAACGTGCCGGCGATGCTGCACGTGAGCGCTTCGGCCAATCCGAACTTCCAGGGCACCGGCGGTCACTACATCGCGGGCGACACCACCGTGTTCATGCAGCTCCTGATGTCCGATCTGTTCAAGGACTTCCCGGCGCTGCGGATGATCATTCCGCATGGCGGCGGAGCGATCCCGTTCCACTGGGGCCGCTACCGCGGGCTGGCACAGGACCTGAAGCGCCCGCCGCTCACGGAGCTCCTCAAGAATGTCTACTTCGACACCTGCGTGTACCATCGCCCGGGCATCGAGCTTCTGCTCAAGACCATTCCGATCGACAATATTCTGTTTGCCTCGGAGATCGTCGGCGCGGTGCGCGGCGTCGATCCGGAGAGCGGATATCACTACGACGACACCAAGCGGCACATCGACGCCATGACGTTCCTGAGCGACCTCGACCGGCAGAAGATCTTCGCCGACAATGCGCGGAGAGTGTATCGGCTGAAGGTGTAGTTTTTCCCTGGATTCACTCCAGGCTCTCCGCCGTCATGCCCGGCACGCAGTCAAGCTTGCGCAGACTGCGTAAACTTTGTCTGCGATGCCGGGCATCCACGTCTTGCTTGCTATGGCGAAAGAAAGACGTGGATGGCCGGGAACAAGCGCGTTCACGCGCGTCTGCGACGCGCTATGCCCGGCCATGACGGCGGATGGATTGAGGCGGGTAGATACGCCCCAGTGCTTTTGCATCGTCGCGTCTGTCCCGCTAGCTTGCAGCTTCCCGCCCGCGACCCCAGGTAAGGCCGATGAACGATCAGCCCACGACCACCGACAATCCCCTGCTTGAGCACTGGCGCGGCCCCTTTGGGGTTCCGCCATTTGACCGCATTGCGCCGGAGCATTTCATGCCGGCCTACGACCGCACCTTTGCGGAGCACGACGCCGAAATTGCCGCGATCGCCGGCGATGCGTCGGCACCCACGTTCCAGAACACCATCGAGGCGATGGAACGCTCCGGCCGCACGCTTGACCGGGTCGGCAGGGTTTTTGGCGTGCTCTCTGGCGCGCACACCAACGACGCGCTGCTCGCGGTCGAGCGCGAGATCTCGCCGCGCGAGGCTCGTCACTGGAACGGGATCCTGCTGAACGAGCCGCTGTTCCGCCGCATCGACGCGCTCTGGCAGCGCCGCGACACGCTCGGCCTCAATGCCGAGCAGGCGCGCGTGCTGGAACGCTATTATCTGATGTTCAAGCGCGCCGGTGCCGCGCTCGACGCCGAGGCGCGCAAGCGGCTCGCTGAGATCAGCGAGCGGCTGGCGACGCTCGGCACGACGTTCAGCCAGAACGTGCTCGCCGACGAGCAGGCCTACACGCTCGTGCTCGAGAGCGAGGACGATCTGGCGGGGCTGCCTGATTTTGTCCGCCAGGCGGCGCGCGCGGCGGCGACCGAGCGCGGGCTTGCGGGCAAGCATGTGATCACGCTGTCGCGCTCGAGCGTCGAGCCCTTCCTGCAGTTCTCAGGCCGCCGCGAGCTGCGCGAGAAGATCTTCCGCGCCTGGATCGCGCGCGGCGATGGCGGCGGCAAGACCGACAACAAGGCGATCATCGCCGAAATTCTCGCGCTGCGCGCCGAGCGCGCGCGGCTGCTCGGCTACCAGAGCTTCTCGCACTACAAGCTCGACGATGCCATGGCGAAGACGCCGCAGGCGGTGCGCGACCTGCTCGAGCGGGTGTGGAAGCCCGCGCGCTCGCGCGCGCTCGTGGACCGTGACGCCATGCAGGCGCTCATTCAGGAGGAGGGCGGCAATTTCAAGCTCGCGCCCTGGGACTGGCGCTACTACGCCGAGAAGCTGCGCAAGCGCCAGTGCGACATCGACGAGAGCGAGATCAAGCCCTACTTCCAGCTCCACCACATCATCGAGGCCGCGTTCTACACCGCTTACAAGCTGTTCGGGCTCTCGTTCGAGCGTCGTCGTGACATTGCGGGCTGGCATCCGGATGTCGAGGCCTGGGAAGTGCGCGACGCCGATGGCAAGCATCGCGGCCTGTTCTTCGGCGACTATTTCGCGCGCTCATCGAAGCATGGCGGCGCCTGGATGACCGCGCTGCGTGACCAGGAGAAGCTCACTGGCGATGTCCATCCCGCTGATCGTCAATGTCATGAATTTCTCCAAGGGCGGCGCCAGCGAGCCGACGCTGCTCAGCTTCGACGACGCGCGCACGCTGTTCCACGAGTTCGGCCATGGGCTGCATGGGCTTCTCTCCGACGTCACCTATCCGATGGTGTCGGGCACAAGCGTGCTCACCGACTGGGTGGAGCTGCCGTCGCAGCTCTACGAGCATTGGCTCGAGCGGCCCGAGATCCTGAGCCGCTTTGCGGTGCATAGCCGCACCGGGCAGGCGATCCCGGACGATCTCATGAAACGGCTCATCGCGGCGCGCACCTTCAACCAGGGCTTCGCCACGGTCGAATACGTGGCCTGCGCGCTGGTCGATCTCGATCTGCATCTGCAGCCGAGCGTCGAGCACTTCGACGTCAACACCTTCGAGGAGAAGGCGCTCACGCGCATCGGCATGCCGGCCGAGATCGTGATGCGCCACCGTCCCACGCAGTTCGGGCATCTCTTCTCCGGCGGCAGCTACGCCTCGGCCTATTACAGCTACATGTGGTCGGAGGTGCTCGACGCCGATGCGTTCGCGGCCTTCGAGGAGACCGGCAACATCTTCGATCCCAAGACCGCCAAGAGCCTGCACGACAATGTCTATGCGGCCGGCGGTGCGCGCGATCCGGAGGCGCTCTACAAGGCTTTCCGCGGCCGCCTGCCGACACCCGAAGCGCTGCTCAAGCGGCGCGGGCTCGCCGCGGTCCCGTCGTGATCTTGGTGCGTGATCGTGCAGGGCAAGAGCAACAAGGCGATCTGCCGCATCCTCGATACCGCCGAGCCCACCGTGAAGCATCACGTCACGGCGATCCTCAAGGCGCTGAAGGTTACGAACCGCACCGAGGCAGTCATTGCGGTGGGAGCGCTGGGCTGGGAATTGCCGCAGATTTCCGATCGATAGGCGGCTTCCTCAGTGCGGTGGTCTCCGCGAAGCGCTCGGCATGATCCTTCAAGAGTTGGCTGACGACAGAACGCAGCGTCATCGGCAGCACCGGCTTGTGCAGCAGATAGTAGCCGCTCGCGCTCGCCTCCCGCAGCCGTTCGGGGGCGGTGTCTCCGCTGATCAGGAAAGCTGGGATGTCGGCGCCGATCGCGCCGCGCAGATGCTCGATCACTTCGAATACCGCTCCTCGCGTCACCCAGGCGATAGTCGGAAATGATCAGATCCGGTTGTCGTTTCTCCCTGGCCAGCGCCGCGAGCGCGTCGCAATCGGATTTTGCGGTCAACACACTGCGATCAGCAAGACCACGATGGCCAGGAACGCCGCCATCAGTTTGGCCTGCACACGGGTTGGCACCCGCGACACCAGGTCGACCAGCGGCTGCAACACTTGCATTATCGCTCTCTTAAGAGACTCACGAGATCGCGGCGAAATTCTTCAGGATCAAAGCGCGCGCCGAGATATTGGACGCGCAGGCGCCGCGTCGATCGATGATCGACGTGAGGAAGGAGTGCTCGACATCGCCATCCACGGTCTTCGAGGCAAACACCCCGTAGCGGCGTATGACGTTTTGAACAGCTGCGGGTTCCCCGGTGAGAAAACTCCATCCCGGGACGTCGGCACCGTGCATCTGGGCGTAGAGCTTGAGCACGTCCGGTGTGTCGCGCTCGGGGTCCACCGTGATGGAGACGAAGGCGACGTCCGTACCGAAATCGGCGCCGAGTTGATCATGGACCATTGACATCATCGGCGTCAGCACCGGGCAAGTGGCGCTGCACATCGTGAAGATGAAATGCTTGCGGATGAATTCTTTGTTGCCCGCAAGCATGCAGCAGAAGTACTGCGACCACGGGCGGTCGATAGCGCTGTTGACGATCACGCGGCCGATCTTGCGTGCGCGCATCTCCTGTGGCTCAGGCGGGAAGCCGAGGAATGCATCGATCTTGCCCTGCGCGAACAGCTCCTTTGGCGTGGCGGATTGGTCAGTGATCCAATTGATATCCCTCAGTGGATCAAGGCCCACATGGGCGGCCATGGCGGCGAGGAAGACGTGCGGCGATCCGCCCAGGCCCTGGACACCGACAGCTTTGCCTTTGAGATCCGCGATACCGCGGACGTGTTCGTTGCCGAACAGTTCAAAGCAGCCCGAATGCACGCCCGCAATGATCGTGATTGGCTCTCCGGCATCGATCGGAATCACCAGCGGCGCTGCAAAGTTCATGCTGAAGTCGACCTCGCCGCGCGCAATCGATCTTGATTGACCGACTCCGGCGTCCGACGAGACGTATTTTACATCGGTAAAGCCTTCCAGGCGCAGAAACTCTTCGGCGAGATATTGAGGCGCAATGCAGGTGCCGTTGATCTTCGAAAGTCGAACGGTGGTTGTTTCCAGCGGCGGTTCCTGGCCAAAAGAGCGCGCGGCACCGATGAGGCCTGCTGCACCCGTCGCCGAGAGCGTGGCAAGGAATTGGCGGCGATTTTGTGTGATCTTCATGGTCAGTCTCCTTGGCCGGAGCGGCATCATTGACCGGCACGACGGCTTGGTTCGCGCATCGGAATGCCATGGAGGTGAGATCAAGCTATCATGCCTGAGTACCTGCGACCATCCACCGCCACCGCCCCCACATCGATCCGCCGGGCCGCATCGGTGCAAGCCCGGCGGCCGCTTTTCGTTATCGCCCGCCGGCTTCTGTCGCCGGCTGCAGCACGTTCTTCACGACGTACTCTCCAATCCGGCCCATGTCCGTCCCGACGCGGGTCGAGAAGCGGTAGTGGAAGCCGGCCCAGATGCGCGCGTTCGCAACCTCGTCGGTAAAGGCCGTCATGTTGGTCCAGTGGTGGGTCACGCCGCGCGCAGTCGGACTGGTCATGGCAACTTCGGAGATGTCTGCAGAGCCAAGCGCAGTCTCGACGACACCCGCGACGCTGCCGCTGAGGATGCAGTGCGCGCATGGATATTCCGGATGCATCGGCGTATTGTCGATCGGCTGCCAGGTCGCGTCACGCTCGGTGGCCGGGTTGTCGTCGATGTCGCCGTTGCGGATTGATGTGATCGGTCGCCAGAACTTGTAATGATACTTGGCGTCGAACACCGCGATGCAGAGCGTCGTTGAGGCCGAGCGACACGAGCGTCATGAACCGCGCGCTGTCGATCACGCTCATCTGCTTTGCCTTGACGATTTGGCGCGCGAAGGGGTGATAGGCCTGTGGTCCGACCATGAGCCAGAAACGGGCGGTCTCGGTCTGCTGCGGTGTACGCCTGGTGCTGGTCTTGCCGCCGTAGTCCTTGATCTCGTTGTAGTCCGTGGCCCAATCCTTGCTCGTGAGCGAGATCGGCGGCTGCGGCCGGAATTGGGATGGCTGGTTGATGGCGAATGGCTTCACGTTCGGCCACATCGAAGCGACCGTGATCGGAGTCGGAACGTAGACGCCGGGCGTGGTCCTCGGCCGGTATGCGTCGGGCGCATCGTGACCGTCGTTTGCGCGTGCCTCCAACACCTTCGCGGCGATCGTTTCGCCAAGCTTGATGCCATCTGACTTCGCCGGACCGTCGGGGATCGATGTAAGGTTGACCGCCAAGGCGTCTCTACCGCGCTGGCTGTCTTTTCGTCAATCGACGCCAGCACGATGGCGGCTGCCGCAGCGGCGGCAGCTTCCTTCGACGTGCTCGGAGGCAGCCGGCAGCTGCACCAGATATGGTCTGTAGCGACGCTCGATCGAATTCACTGCGTCGAACATCGCGGCATGGACCATCCCCATGATGCGCTCACTATTGTACGGCAGCATGGCGTCACGATGGCGACGGCCTTTTCGTCCCAATCCGTAATCACGTCGGCAAAGGCCGGTGGGGCCGCGCTGATCATGGCGACGGCCATGAGCATCTTGCGAATATTGGCTGGCATGGTGTGCTCCTTGCTACAAAGAGTGCTCCTTCCAAAAGTCGACAATCCGCGGATGGCGGATCCGGCTTGACGTTGTCTCTGAGCTTGCCCGCAGTAAATGATCCTCACGGACCGTCAGGTATCGCCAAAGCCATGCGGGCGGCTAATGGTTGCCAGCGTTAACGCGTTGTGATTGATAGCCTTTCGTCGCTTCATCGCGACAAGCGAGACGATCTATGGTGCTACGACCAAAGTACTGCCTGGGCATGGAGCTTTGATCTGATGGATCGCTATACCGCCGGACACCGCCGCGGCGTCGTCTGCGCGCCGCATTTCGCCGCTGCCGAGGCCGGGCGCGCCGTGCTGGCCGAAGGCGGCAACGCGCTCGAAGCCATGGTGGCGATGGCGGCAATGATTGCGGTCGTCTATCCGCACATGAACCATCTTGGCGGCGATGGCTTCTGGGTCGTGCACGAGCCGTCTGGGAAAGTCCGCGCCTTGATGGCGGCGGGTGCCGCCGGCGCGCGCGCGACGCTCGCGCACTATCGCGAGGCTGGTCATGATCGCGTTCCGACGCGCGGGCCGCTCGCTGCGCTCACGGTGCCGGCGGCGGTCGCGGGCTGGATGCTCGCGCTCGAGGTCGCCAAGGCGCAGGGCGGGCGCGTGCCGGTCACCGATTTGCTTGCGGCAGCCATCAAGCAGGCGCGCGACGGCGTCGAGGTCTCGCGCCATCTCGCGCTCAACATCGCGGATGCGAGCCGAGAGCTCAAGGACGTGCCGGGATTCGCCGAGACGTTCCTGATCGACGGCAAGCCGCCCCCGCAGGGCGCGCGGTTGCATCCTTCGGCGCTCGCCGCGACCCTTGAGCAACTCACCCATGCCGGGCTCGATGATTTCTATCGCGGCGATATCGGGCGCGAGATCGCGGCCGATCTCGAGCGCGTCGGCAGCCCGGTGACGCGCGCCGATCTCGAGCGCTGCCGCGCCACTGAGGCCGCGCCGCTCTCGGTTGCGCTGCCAGTTGGTACGTTGTGGAACACGGCGCCGCCGACGCCCGGTCTCATGGCGCTCATGATCCTTGCGATCTACGACCGACTCGGTGTCAAGGAAGCCGAGAGCTTCGATCACCTGCACGGCCTGATCGAGGCGGCCAAGCGCGCCATTGCGGTGCGCGATCGCGTGCTCACCGATCCGGCCCGGCTGCCGCATCCGCTCGACCGCTATCTCACCTCGTCGTTCCTCGACGCCGAGGCCGCCGCGATCGACCGCCGCAAGGCCGCGCCCTGGAAGGCGCACGCGGAGGTGGGCGACACCATCTGGATGGGCGCCGCCGACGCGTCTGGCCTCGTCGTCTCCTACATCCAGTCGCTTTATTGGGAGTTCGGCTCGGGCGTGGTGCTGCCGAACACTGGCATCGTGATGCAGAACCGCGGCTTGAGCTTCTCGCTCGATCGCGGCGCTCTCAACGTGCTCGAGCCCGGCCGGCTGCCGCTGCATACGCTCTGCGCTGCGCTCGCGGTGCTGCGCGATGGCCGCGTGATGGCCTACGGCAGCATGGGCGGCGACGCGCAGCCGCAGGTGCAGGCCGCCGTATTCAGCCGCCACGTTTTTCATCGCCAGCCCCTCGACAAAGCAATCGAAGGGCCACGCTGGTATGTCGGCAAGACCTGGGGCAAGCCGATCGGCAACCTCGTGGTCGAGGCGCGGCTCGATGGCAGCCTCATCGAGCAGCTCATGGCCGCCGGCCACGACGTGGTGCTGACCGACGCGATCGGTCATGCCGGCGCGGTCGTGCTGCATCCGGATGGCAGCATGGAAGGCGCGCACGATCCGCGCGCGGATGGCGGTGCGGCGGGCGTTTGAGACTCTAGGGCTTGCGGGCGTGCGAGTCCCCAAAATCTTCCGGCCTGAGCTCGATCGGCGTGCCGTGTGGCGTGCGCTCGGCCGCGTGCTCCCAGGCGTCGCGATAGCGCGCCAGCATGGTGCTGTCGGTCACGCCTTTGACGGCGACCAGACGCTCAAGCGAGTTGAGCCAGTGCCGGTAGTAGGTCTCGCCGGTGTCGGGATCGCCGGCAGCCTGCGCGCGCTTGATCTCCTCGCCAAGCGTTGCCGCCCATTCGGGCCAGGTGAACACGCCGCGCTCATGCAGCGCGAGCGCCATCGCGAACGCCTGCGCTTCCCAAGGCTCGCGAAACACCGGCCCCTCTTCGTTGCGCGGGATGCCTGGCACGGCTTCGGTGGCACGGCGAGCTGCAGCACGATCAATCATGCCGGCTCCAAATAGGGCTCCCAGGCCTCGATCGACACTTTCAGCGTCGGATCGGCGCTCTCGCCCCACAGCTCGCGGCCCTCGAACAGCACGGTGTAGAGCCACTGCGGCTTCTCGCCTTCGCCGATCGCGACCGTGTCGGGGAAGACATGGAATCCGCGCACGCATTCAATGACGCCGGTGCGGCCGCGCGCATAGCGCGGCAGGCGCGTGTGGGTCTCGGGGTTGATGCTGCGCGTGTGCACACGGTCGCCGACCGCAAAGCGCGGCGTGGTGTTGGTCGGCCGCGCATAGCTGCCGCGGGTGAGCGCCTTGTTGACCTCGGCGGCCTTGAGCGTGCGTGGCAGCGCTTTGCCGGGCCGCAGCGAATGGCCGGCCGCGACCTCGTCGGCACCGACGAGGCCGAACTCGAGGAGCAGCTTCTCCAGCCGCAAGGCCCACTTCTGATAATAGGTGAGCGTGAGATAGTCGGCCGCCGGAAATTCCTCGATCGCGGCGCGCGACCGGTCGATGTTCCACACCTTGGCGAAGCTCATCGCGCGGTTGAGCGCGAGCGCACGCCCTTCCCAGCGCGAATGAAACGGCGGCTCGTTCGGCTCCGGCTCGACCTTGCCGAAGCCGTGCATGCCGCCCATGTCGTGGATGCCGTTCATCTCGCGCGACCCTTAGTCCAGTCTGCTATTAAGCATCGGCTTGCCTGCTCCGCAACCTTCATGCGGGCGCGAACAGCGACTTCGGGCATCGCATATCCCTGCCGCCCAGCGCCACGTGGCCTCTCTCTGATTGATATGAATCAATGTTCGTTTGGACGCGGCCGCTATAAAAAAATCAACACAGGGAGGAAAGCCGAATGGAACGTCTTATCGCACGTGGTCGATCATCGCGCCGTCGGATTGGCAGCATCCTCATGGGCGTGTGCCTCGGGGCATTGGTTCTTGGAGACAGTTTTGTCGCTTGGGGGCAGGACAAAGCGCTACCTCCAGGTGACGTTATCTTGGCGCGCAAGACGCTGATGTCCGTCATTGCCAGGAACATGTATCCGCTGGATGAGATGGTCTACACCGGCAAGATCAATCTGCAGCGGGGCAGGGTACATGCCGACTCGATCGCGGCAATGATGCAAGCATTCCCGCTACTCTTTCCAGCTCATACGAATGCCTGGAAGCCGGGTACTGCGGACCCGGCATCGGCGACATTCGCCGACCCGCACATCTGGGATCAATTCGATTTCTTCTACAAGGAATTGATGACCGCCGCCAAATATGCATTTGACGCGAGCCGGGCTGAAACCGAGGCGCAATTCAGGAAGAACGTCACTGAATTGCGCCTGACGTGCGACGGCTGCCACGCCACTTTTCAGAAGAACAACTGACGCTGGGCTACGGCTCTCGCCGTCGAGCTAACGATGATGCCGATGCCGGTCCTCGTCGTTCTCGATCTCCCCGGCACGTTCGTGCGCTGCCATCCAGGCCGCCAGTGAGGGCGTCTCCTCCTGTGCGGCCTTGAGCTGGCGCAGCGTCACCCGAACATTGGTACGTGCGAAGCGCTGGCCGGTGACAGCCACTACGGAGGGATCCTCGCCGGCCGCCACAGCGGCGACCACACGTTGCTTGAGTGCAAAGAATTCCGGATCACCGAACATCCGCAGCATGTTCTGGAACGCCTCGTGCCGGGCACGGTCAAACGGGCGGCGCTGGCCGAGCCCGTCCATGACGGGATGCGGCGGATAGAGATGGGCGCAGGGCACCCAGCCGTCAGGGATCTGCTCGGTCGCCGCATGGGTGCGGCGATGCTGCAGCAGGTTGGGCAGCACGTGGGTGTGCGGTCCCTGCGGGCTCTTGCCGTGCGGGTCCGGAATTGGCTGATAGACCTCGACCCGCCCGACGCGCCCGACGAAGACGCGGTGCGGACTGTTAGCGAGGATCACGCCGATCGCGGGATTGCCGGGCTCGAAGAGAGAACGGCCGGCATGCTCGCGCAACTGCGCCGCGACTGCGTCGTCGGCAATGCGCACGCAAAGATCGGTCTGCAGCGCATCGATACCCAGATCGAAAAGAATTGAATCGCGATCCTGGTCGCGCAGCGCGCCGTCGTCGGGCCCGAGCTCGGTGAGAACGGTGCGCCGGCTCATGCCGCACTGCGTCTCGGGCAGGCAGAGCGCTACGCGGTTGCTCCAGCTTTCCCGCGTCGGCGTCTCGAATGCCACGAGCCGCATCTCGGCCGGCGGCTTGATGCGCATGCCGCCGCGCGCCGTTGTCACGGTCAGCGACGCCTTGCCACGCTGAAATGCAAAGGGCTCGTCCAGGTCGCGCATGAACTCGGCGATGGCGCCAAAAGTTCCGAGACTCCATTGCGTCTCGGCATTGATCATCTGGCCGGCAAGAACCTCAAAGCACTCCCCTGATACTGTCACCACACCCTCCCCCGGCGTCCGCGGAGGTCCCCGCCGGCATTGCGGGGATGCCGTTGCTCCGCGTGCGACGCGTGTATTAACTTTGTTTGAGTTTAACGCAGCTCCACGTGAGCGCAGCTTGAACGCAGCCTCCGCGTGTTGCAAGTTGATTGCAAGAAGCGGCGTTCAAATATAGTGTACCCCGGTATCCTACGTGTTCTTTGGAGTTCCGCGCTGTCACACACCGTCCGAGAGAAGAGCAAGCTCCTCAATCGCGTGAGCCGCCTGCGCGGCCAGATTGAAGCGATTGAGCGCGCTCTGGAGCGAGAGGTCGAGTGCGCAGAAGTTCTGCAGCTCATCGCCTCCGCACGCGGAGCGATGAACGGCCTCATGGCGGAGGTGATGGAAGACCACATCCGCGCACACGTCCTTGATCCGGACCACGGGCACGACAGCGAGCGGATGCGTGGTGCCGAAGAGCTGATCGACGTGGTGCGCGCCTATTTGAAGTAGGCGGAAGGCGAGCAGCCGATCGCTCGGGCCTGACTTGCATTCAGGCCATATCAGCCCGCATCTGGCCCTTTGGCCAGGCCAGTCCCGATCATGCAATCGCGTGTGACCAGGCTTGCCAGCTGCTCCTCGCTGAAGCGCTCGGTGCCGGCGGGCCGCATCGGCAGCACCAGGAAGCGCGTCTCGGCGGTCGAATCCCAGACGCGGATATCGGTCGTCGTCGGCAGCGTGACGCCGAAGTCGGCGAGCACGCCGCGCGGATCGATGACCGCGCGCGAGCGATAGGGCGCCGACTTGTACCAGGTCGGCGGCAGGCCGAGCACCTCCCACGGATAGCAGGAGCACAGCGTGCAGACGATCATGTTGTGCACGCGCTCGGTGTTCTCGACCGCTACCAGGTGGTCGCCGACGCGGCTCATGATGCCGAGCGTGCTGATCGCCGCTGGTGGCATCCTTGAGCAGCGCCTCCTTGAAGGCGGGATCGACCCAGGCCCGCGCCACGACCCTCGCGCCATTGTGCGGGCCGATACGGGTCTCGTAGGCCTCGATGATGGCGTCGAGCGCGGCCGGATCGACGTAGCCCTTCTCGGTCAGGATGGTCTCGAGCGCGCGCACGCGCAGCTGCGTCTCGGTGAGCTCGGAGCCGTGGTCATGATCGTGCGGGTGATCATGGTCCTTGTCGGTCATTGGACTCTTTGCCTTAGGACTCTTTGCCTGATGAGGAATTTCGGACAGTATCGTTCGCATCGCCGATCAAGTCGAGAGCGCAGATGAGCGCGGCCGAGCTGTTCAGCCTCAAGGGACAGAGTCGCGCTGGTCACCGGCGCCTCGAGCGGGCTCGGGGTGCGCTTTGCCGAGGTGCTGGCGGATGCGGGCGCCGCGGTCGCGCTGGTCGCGCGCCGCAGCGATCGGCTCGCTGCGGTCAAGGCGCGCATCGAGAAGGCGGGCGGTCGCGCCGCCGCGATCGCGGCCGACGTGCTCGATCGCGCCGCGATGGCGCGCGCCTTCGACCGCGCCGAGACCGAGCTTGGCATGGTCGACATCCTCGTCAACAACGCCGGCGTCGTGCACGCCGATCGCGCCGTCGAGCTTGCCGAGGCCGAATGGCGCCGCGTCCTCGGCACCAATCTCGACGCCGTGCTGTTCTGGTCGCAGGAGGCGGCGCGCCGGCTGATCGCGGCCGGCAAGGGCGGCGCGATCGTCAACATTGCCTCGATCCTGGGCTTCGGCGTCGCCAAGGGCGTGGCCGCCTACGCGGTGGCGAAGGCCGGCGCTCATTCAGCTCACCAAGGCGCTCGGGCTCGAGCTTGCGGGCCGGGGCATCCGCGTCAACGCGATCGCGCCGGGCTGGATCGTCACCGATCTCAACCGCGACTATCTCGCGAGCGAGCGCGGTGCCGCCATCCTGAAGGACATACCGCTTGGCCGCTTCGGCGAGACGCGCGATCTCGACGGTGCGCTCCTGCTGCTCGCGTCCGACGCCGGCCGCTTCATCACCGGCACGACCGTCGTGGTCGACGGCGGGCAGATGGTGCGTGGCAGTGCGCCGATTTGAGCTACACCGCTTGCAGCAACTCTGTGGAACTTCAATCGAGCGGCACTGGAAGAGTTCAGGCCCGTTGTCCGAAGTTCGTGTCAAGCGTGCTGAGTTACGCTCGGAACGCACTAGCCGTCGGCGCCGAGCGCCTGCGTTGCCGAGCGGCGCGCCGCCGCTGCCAGCATCGTGCGCCGCCATGCCGAGCGCCATCGCGATGACGAACACGATGACGCGCGGTGACAGCGTCGCGAGGTTTTCGATCGCCGGACCTGGACACAGGCCGGAGCAGTCCCCAGCCGACGCCGAACAGCGTCGCGCCGATGACGAGCGGCGGGTCGATCGTGGTCTTGTCCGGCCACAGATTGCGCGCGCGCGAACATGGGCGTCGCGCGGCCGCGCGAATGCGTAGCCGGCGCTGCCGACCGCAAGCGCCGCCGCCATCACCACCAGCGAGGCTCGGGTCCCAGGCCCCGAACACATCCAGGAAGGCGAGCACCTTGGCGGGCTGCATCATGCCGGAGATCAGCAGCCCCCAGCCGAACACGAAGCCGCAGACCAATCCGGCGAGCGCCAGCATCTCAGCCTCCCAGGCCATGGCGCATGATCGCCACCACGACCATGGCGACGCCCATGAAGATCACGGTCGCCACCAGCGAGCGCGGCGACAGCCGCGCCACGCCGCAGATGCCATGGCCGGAGGTGCAGCCGCCGCCAAGCCGCGTGCCGAAGCCGACCAGCAGGCCCGCGATGACGATCACAGCCCAGCTTGCAGACATCTGTGGCTCGACGAGCGCGTAGCCTACGAGGGTTCCGCTCAGCGGGGCCAGGATCAATCCGACAATGAAGGCGATGCGCCAGTCGCGATCGGGCACGTTCCAGCCGATCAGGCCGCCGAAGATGCCGCTGATGCCGGCAATGCGGCCGGTCGTCAGCATCAGGAGCGCGGCCGCAAGTCCGATCAGCGCACCGCCGATCGCGGCGGATAGCGGCGTGAAATTCTCCATGGTGAGCATCTCCTCGCGCACGGGCGGCACGGGCACTATGCTCGTGTGCGTCTTATGTCGCAATGTCGAGGGGCCGCCCCATGGATTTCACGCTGTCCGCCGAGATCGAGGATATCCGCATGCGCACGCGCGCCTTCGTGGAAGAGCATGTGCTGCCGCTCGAGGCCGATCGGGCGAACTACGACGACCACGAGAACATCCGCCTCGATCTGCTCGCGAGCGTGCGCGACAAGGCGAAGGCCGCAGGGCCTGTGGGCGCCGCAGGCGCCGAAGGAGTTCGGCGGCATGGGGCTGCCGATCGTCGGCTGGGCGGCGATGTACGAGGAGGCGAACCGCTCGATCTTCGGCCCGGTCGCGTTCAACTGCGCGGCGCCCGACGACGGCAACATGAATCTGCTCGCGCTCGTCGGCACGCCGGCGCAGAAGGACAAGTGGCTGCGCCCGATCGTCGAGGGCAACGTGCGCTCCGCCTTCGCGATGACCGAGCCTGCGCCCGGCGGCGGCTCCGATCCCGGCATGATCCGCACCCGCGCCGAGAAGAAGGGCGACCGCTGGGTGATCCACGGCCACAAGTGGTTCATCACCGGCGCCGGCGTCGCCGAGCATTTCATCCTGATCGCGCGCACCTCCGACGATCCGCGCCGCGGACTCACGGCGTTTCTGTTTCATCGCGACCAGCCCGGCTGGCGAGATCGTGCGGCGCATTCCGATCATGGGGCCGGAGGAGCACGGCGGGCATTGCGAGCTCGTGTTCGACGGCCTCGAGGTCGCCGACGAGAACGTGCTGATGGGGCTCGGCGACGGGCTGCGCATCACCCAGATCAGGCTCGGCCCGGCGCGGCTCACGCATTGCATGCGCTGGCTCGGGCTCGCCAAGCGCTGCTGCGAGATCGCGCAGGCCTATGTGAACGAGCGCGAAGGCTTCGGCGTCAAGCTCGCCGACCGCGAGAGCGTGCAGATCAAGCTCGGCGACGTCGCGCACCGCATCCAGATCGGGCGGCTGCTGGTGATGCACGCGGCCTGGCTGCTCGACCAGGGCGACCGCGCGCGCAAGGAAGTGTCGATGGCCAAGGTGCACGTCGCCGACACGCTGCACCATGCCGCCGACGTCGCGATCCAGCTCAACGGCGCGCGCGGCTATTCCAAGGACACCGTGCTGGAATGGATCTACCGCTATGCGCGCCAGGCGCGCCTCGTCGACGGCGCCGACGAGGTGCACAAGATGGTGCTGGCGCGGCACATGCGCGACGGAGGGCCGCGATTTCTGGAAGTGGGGCGAAGGGGAATCTCGCAGTGCCACGGCACAGCCTGCTCCCGTCTCCCCGCAAGGGGAGACCCAGCGGTGCGGGTGTGGAGGGGGTTACGATCGAGGCTCAGTGCTATGGTTCCCCGCCTTCGCCCCCCGCCCTCTCCCCGTTGGCGGAGAGGGAGTTCCCGCCGTGCTCGGGGACGAGACCGCAGTGGATCCCGCCGCGCTCAAAGCCCAAACACATACAGCACCGTCGCGTTGCGCTGCTCCTTTAGCTCCGGCGTGTTGACGAGCTTGCGGCGCGCGGTCTGGCTCGGTCCGGAGACGATCGCGACATATTGCTTGCCGTTCGACCTCGAAGGTCATCGGCGGCGCCGAGAAGCCGGAGCCGACGTTGACCTGCCACAGCTCCTCGATCGTGGTGTCGTCATAGGCCGTGATGGTGCCGTCGAGCAGCGCGAGGAACACGAGTCCGCCGCCCGTCGCCAGCGTGCCGCTGTAGTTCGGGTAGGCGCAGGTGCACGTTCTTCTTGATCTCGCCGGTCGATCGGATCGACGACGGTGAGATTGCTCTCGTAGCGATCGTCGGTCTTGTACGAGCCGCCGGTCCAGTTCGTGCCCGCCCGGCGCGGGCTGGTGTCGATCGTCACGTCGGAGCACGCGGTCAGCGCCGGAATGTAGAGCAGCCTGGTCTTCGGGCTGTAGGACGACGGCCAATAGTTGTTGCCGCCCGCGATTGACGGACAGAGCGTCTTGGTCGGCTCGTTCGGGTTCTGGTTGGCGATGCCCGAATAGGTCTGCACGTCCTTGTTGGGATCATAGTCGAGCGGCTTGCCGGTCTTCTGGTCGATGCCGTTGGTCCAGTTGATCTTGTCCATGTAGGGCTTGGCGCAGCACGATCTGCCCGTTGGCGCGCTCCATCGTGTAGACGAAGCCGTTGCGCGCGGAATGCGTCACGAGCTTGCGCGTCTCGCCGTTGATCTGGCCGTCGATCAGGATGTGCGTGCCGACCTCGTCGTAGTCCCACATGTCGCCGGGCGTGTACTGGAAGTACCAGTTCATGCTTGCCGGTGTCGGGGTTGTAGGAGATCGCGCTGTTGGTGAAGAGATTGTCGCCCGGCCGATAGGTCGGATCGAATTCCGGCACCGGATTGCCGGTGCCCCAGATGGTCTGGTTGGTCTGCGGATCGTAGGTGCCGGTGACCCAGATCGGCCCGCCGCCGGTCTGCCAGGCGTTGTTCTTGTCCTTCCAGGTCTCGCTGCCGGGCTCGCCCGGCGCCGGGATCGTGTACTTGCGCCAGAGCAGCTTGCCGGTCTTGGCGTCGAGCGCGGCGAGCCAGTCGCGAATGCCGGAGCCGCTCGCCGGCCGCGCCCATCAGGATCTTGTCCTTGATCGCGAGCGGCGCGCCGGTGATCGCGCAGCGCCGGATGTCGGAGACATTGGTCTCCCAGACGACCTTGCCGCTTTCCTTGTCGGTCGCGATCACGCGCGCCGGCTGATTGGCGATCGAGATGACGAAGTTGCCCCAGAGCGCGACGCCGCGGTTGGCTTCCTGCCGCTCCTGCTTGGGGTCCATGCGCCAGACGATGCGGCCGACATTGCCGGAGCGGGACGTCGATCTTGTAGACGATGCCCCAGGAATCCGGGATGTAGATGAAGCCGTCCTCGACCAGCGGCGTCGCCTCGTTGAAGTCGTTGCCGACGCCGCCGCCGAGCGGCACCGCGTAGGCGAGCTTGAGGCCCTTGACGTTGTCCTTGTTGATGCGCGCGAGCGGCGAGAAGCGCTGGCCGTCATAGGTGCGGTGGTTCATCAGCCAGTTGTGCGGCTCCTTGTCGGCGTTGACGAGCCGCTCGGGCGTGACGTCGGCCGCCATGGCTGGCACGGCTGCCAACGCGGTGCCGGCGAGGATCGCCATCCGAATGGATTGGAAGCGTGCTGCGCGCATGTGTTTTCTCCCTTGGTCCGCCATTGCGGTTGTGGTTCTACGTTGTTTTGAACGGTACCAATTTTCCGGGCTACAAGCACGGATGCCAAGGGCAGGCCTGACCTGCAATTCATTCGCAAAACCACTGGACTTCGCCGCTTCACTGCGCGAGACTTTCGCAAAATTCTCAACCTAGGGAGGGTTCAATGATGCTTCGCATACTGTCTGCCGCTGTGGCCGCCACCGCCGTGTTCGCCGCCGTTCCGGCGTCGGCCGAGATGAAGACCGAGTGGGTCGAATACAGCCAGGGCGGCATGAAGCTCAAAGCCTACATGGCCTATGACGACAAGATCACCGGCAAGCGCCCGGCCGTGCTGGTCGCGCATGCGCGCGAGGGCATGACGCCGAAGACGCAGCAGCTCACTGAGCTCTGGGCCAAGCTCGGCTACGTGTCGTTGGCGGCCGACATCTTCGGCTACGGCCAGGGCATTCTGCCGAAGAACGTCGAGGAAATGACTGCGCAGACCCAGATCTACTCCAAGGACCGCCCGCTGATGCGCGCGCGCACGCAAGCCGGCTACGATGCGCTGATCAAGAACCCGATGGTCGACGCCTCCAAGGTGGCGCTCGTCGGCTATTGCTTCGGCGGTGCGGTCGGCGTCGAGTTCGGCGCGACCGGTGCACCGCTTGCGCTCAACGTCTCCATCCATGGCTCGTTCCGCGATCACCAGGCGGGTTGGGCGAAGGCCACCAAGGGCATGTTCCTGATCCTGCACGGCGCCGAGGACGAGGGCTATCCGCTCCCGGTCGTCGACAAGGTGATCCAGGAGCTGCGTGGCGCCAAGGTCCCGTTCCAGTATGAGGTCTACAGCGGCACCGGCCACGGCTTCTCGAGCCCGAAGGGCAAGGACGAGGAGCGCGCCAACGCGCAGTCGATCGCGACGACCTCGCGAACCATGAAGGAACTGTTCGGCATCTGATCGAAATCAGTGCCGAGGCGCGGCAATCAGCCGCGAAGCGAAAGGGATGGGTTGAGCTATTTGCGAAGCCCATCCTTCGCGTATCGTCCCACGCGTGATGTCATGCAGATGCGTGGACGACTGCAAGCCCGGATATCGATCCGGCTCGTGAGGACTAAGAAATCGCCAGCGTCAACAAACACCAGTCAGAAGTCTCAGGGAGGTTTCAATGCGTTGCAAACAACTGACGAGTTTCCTTCTCGCCACCACCGTTGGCGTGCTGATCGCCGGCTCAGCCAGTGCGCAGGTGACGGCGTATGAAGGCGCCCGCGTCATCGTGGGCGACGGCCGCGTCCTCGACAATACCACGATCGTCGTGAACGGCAGCAAGATCACGCAGGTCGGCGGCGCTGTGCCCGCCGGCGCCACGCGCGTGAATCTTTCCGGCAAGACCGTGATGCCGTTGATCCTCGATACCCATACGCATCTAAGCACGAATCGCGACGGGCTGGTGCGCGACCTGCGCCAGCGCGCCTATTTCGGCGTCGGCGCCGCCATGAGCCTCGGCACCGACAATTACGAACTGCTTGACATGCGCAACAAGGACACCCCAGGCATGGCGCGTTTCTTCAGCGCCGGAAAGGGCATCGCCAGATTCGAGGACCGCCCGGCGGTACTCCAGATCAACAGCGTCGAGGAAGCGCGCAAGGCGGTGCAGACCAACGTGCAGAACAAGGTCGACATCGTCAAGGTCTGGGTCGACGACCGCGACGGCAAGTTCGACAAGGTGCTACCGTCCCAGTACGAGGCGGTCATCGACGAGGCGCACAAGGCCGGCCTCCGCGTCACCGCGCACATCTTCAACGAGATTGACGGCAAGCGGCTCATTCGCGCCAAACTCGATGCGTTCGCACACAGCGTGCGCGACAAGGACATCGACGACGAGATGCTGACGCTGTACAAGTCGAATCCGAACCTCGTCGTGAACCCCAACCTGCCGGATCGCGGCGTGAAGAAGGATATCAGCTGGCTGAAGGCAAGCCTTCCCGACGCCGAATATGCCAAGCTCGAAGAGGCCAACACCGACCGGCAGGCGGCGCAGCGCGCTTACGGAATCCAGGCGCGCAACACGGCAAAGATCAGCGCGGCTGGCGTCAAGCTCGTGCTCGGGACCGACGGCAACCGGGCATGGGGTCCGCACGAGGAGGCAGAGGACATGGTGGTCGCCGGCATGACGCCCATGCAGGTCATCATCGCGGCAACCAAGAACGCGGCCGAGTTCCTGAAGATGACCGACACCGGCACGCTCGAAGTGGGCAAGAACGCCGACATCCTCGTCCTCGACGCCAACCCGCTCGACGACATCAAGAACACCCGCAAGATCTCGCAGGTGATCATGCGCGGCGCGGCGGTCGACCGCTCGAAGCCGATCCCGTAGCGCCGGGACGGTCGCGTCGTTAGATTAGGCTGGTTCGGGCCGGCCGTAGCCGCCTTCGGGCAGGTCTGCGGCCGGCCTTTCTCGTCGGCAGGTCGGAAAGCGTCGGAGAGTTAAGTGTGTCGCTGAATCTGGAAGTCGCCAGCGTTACGGCGATTACCCCGTCGATCAGGCAGATCGAGCTGAAGCTCGCGGACGGTGGCGCGCTGCCGCCGTTCACCGCCGGTGCTCATATCGACCTCGCACTCGGCAACGGCCTGGAGCGCTCGTTCTCGATGCTCAACGATCCGGCCGAGACCCATCGTTATGTGATCGCTGTGCTGCGCGAGGCCGACAGCCGTGGCGGCTCGGTCTGGGTGCACGACCATTTGCGCCAGGGCGACCGGCTGACCTCGTCGGAGCCGATCAACAATTTCCCGCTCAACGAGGCGGGTGAGACGCATATCCTGATCGCGGGCGGCATCGGGATCACGCCGCTCAAAGCCATGGCGCATCGGCTCCTCGCCCGTGGCGCCAACTTTGCGCTGCACTATTGCGCTCGCGACGAGGGGCGCGCCGCCTACCTCAACGAGCTGCGTGCGCTCCTGGGTGATCGACTCCAGAACTACCTCGACGGCGGCGACATTGCGCGCGGCCTTGATGTGACAAAGCTGCTGGCCAGCCGGCCGTCGGCCGCTCATGTCTATGTCTGCGGACCGGCGGGCCTCATCCGCACGGTGCGCGAAACGACGCGCGACTGGCCGAAGGGCACGGTCCATTACGAGTTGTTCCGCGGCTCCGAGGCCGACATCGCGCCGCGCAGCACCGATCAGCCGTTCGAGATCACGCTCGCGCGGACCGGCAAGACATTGACGGTGCCGGCCGACCGCTCGATCCTGGCCGTGCTCAGGGCCAACGGCATCAAGGTCAAGACGCTGTGCACCGAGGGGGTGTGCGGCACCTGCCGCGTCAGGCTTCTGGGCGGCAAGGCCGACCATCGCGACGAGGTGTTGACCGACGAGCAGCGCGAGCGCGAAATACAAGTCTGCGTGTCGCGCGCGATGCCGGGCGAGATGCTGATATTGGACTTGTAGAGCATGATCCCGAAAAAGCTTGCCCCGGACTTGATCAGGGGTGGGAACCGGTTTTCGGGCAGGATCATGCTCAAACAAAAGCTGGACGGCTGCAACGAGCGGAGTAACAAGCATGACCGTTGCCACCAAGCCTGCGGCCGCGACCGCCTCGCACGTCAAGCCGACGCAGCTCGTGAGCGGCACCTTCGTCACCACCGACATCAAGCGCGCGCGGCGGATGTGCGAGGAGCTGCTGGGGCTCGAATGCGCTGAGGCCGAGCCCGGCACGCTGCTCATTCGCGAGCAGGGGCATCAGCCGGGCGGGCCGTTCGCCGGCAAGCCCTACTGGGTACTGGAGGCGCGCGAGGTTCCGACGATCGAGACGCCGCAGGAGATGCTGAATCACTGGGGCGTGTTCGTGTCAAGCCAGGCGGCGGTCGACGACGCCTTCGAGAAGATCAACGCGCGGCAGAAGGACTTCGGTCTCGGCCGCGTGCAGAAGCCGCGCTTCCGCCACGGCTCCTATGCGTTCTATTTCGTCGACGGCGACAGCAACTGGTGGGAGATCGAGTACCGGACGCCGGATTTGGTCTACACCGCGCTGCGCGAGAAGGGCGATCAGCACTGAGAGTGTTGCAAGGAGAAGGTTGAGTGTCATGAACACCCCCCTGGTCAAGCCCGAGCTTCTCTCGCACGGCACCATCGAATGCAGCGACCTGGCGGCGACCCGACGCTTCCTGACCGAGTTTCTCGGCATCGATGTCGTGCGCCCGCTGCCGGAGGCGCAATATCTCTGGAAGGGCGGGCCGTGGTCAGTGGTCTGCGTCTGCGTGCCCGACTCGGAAGCCAAGGAGCAAGGACCGCAGAACCGGTTCAAGCTCTCGGTCCCGCGTGCCAGCGATGTCGACGCCGCGCATGCGGCTGCGCTTGCGCAGCAGTCAACCTACGGCATCCGGAAAGTCGAGCCAGTGGAGGAGAACGCCGGCGTCCGCTCGTTCAAGCTGCAGGATCTCAACAAGCACTGGTGGGAAATCACCAGCGTCACGCAGTCGTATTACGACGCGATTTTTGCGAAGGCGCATTAAGGGCGGATGCTCATCAATTGAAGTGCAACGCGCGGACTGATGTCGGCGGCAGTCCGAGACCGATGCGACTTGTTGGCCCTTCTGCCATTTGGATGGACGATGTAACCTGAATCGAGAGCTGCCAGCGGGAAGTGCCGTAGCCCGCATTGAACGGCAGCGTTTGTGCCGTCGGCCGGCAAGCTTTTTGGACCCAAGCTGGGATGCGAGATGGGACGCCAAGAGCGCCTGCGTCACGCACCTCGGCGCAATACTTCGCTTCATTGTTCGTTATTTCGGAGAGGACAGTATGAAATTCTTGCATCGAAGACAGTTCATAGATCTGGCTGCGGGCGCTACTGCACTGCCGGTCCTGTCGCGGACCGCGAGAGCGCAAGGCACATCGGCGGCCGCCACATTGTCTATGACCGGCAAACTGCGCGCTGCGCTGATCACGTCAAATCCGGTCCTGGTGATCCGCCGTCCCGACGGTACGCTCGGCGGCGTCTCGGTTTCCATCGCCCGAGCACTCGCTGCCCATCTAGGCGTGCCGCTTGAGCTCAAGCCCTACGACAATCCAGCACGCTACAACGAAAGTCTCGCCACCGATGACTGGGACGTCGGGCTGGCGGCACGCGATCCCTCTCGCGCGGAGCACCTTTCGTTTAGCGCGACGTTCATGGAAGTGGACAACGGTTATGTCGCTCGTTCAGGCGCGACGCCGACAAATGCCGAGGAGGTCGACCAGCGCGGGGTAAAGATCGCGGTGGCGCAAGGCAGCGCACCTCATAGCGTGCTGGGCCGTCTCATCAAAAATGCAGAAATTATCCCTGTGCCGGGTGGATTTGAGCCGGCGCGTGAGGTGCTGACGACTGGTAAGGCTGACGTCTATGCGGAGAACCTGCACCTAGCCCACCGTCTCGCGGAAGCGTTGCCTGGTTCCCGCGTGTTGCCCGGACGGTTCAATGTCGTGCAAATGGCGATCGGAGTGCGCAAACGGGGTGAGGCGGCGCTCCCGATCGTCGACGAGTTCGTGAACCGAATCAGGTCCGACGGCACGGTTCAGGCAGCCATCACTGAAGCCGGCTTGCGGGGCGTTCGGGTTCCGTAAGCTGCCCAATCATGCACTACGCGGCCGCGCTCTGCGGTGCAGTGAACGCACGACCAACGCGCCGGTCGTAGTCGTCGGCGAGCGCGCGCAGCGCGGCCGCGCCGTCGCCGCTAAACGACGGGCCCATGCATGAGCGCGAGCGTGCGCGGCGCGAGCTTCGACAAGCCCGCGGATGGTCGAGCCCATGTTCGGGTTGAGGCAGGAGTATTGGAACAGGTCCTCGGCCGCGATCGCCGGCCCGACGATGTCGCCGTCGGTCAGCGCAGGGCCGTTCGCCGAGCTGGGTGAACAGGTCGCCGCACATCAAGGTTTGCCGGTCGATCTCTTCGTACAGCACGCCGGCGTCCCAGCCATGCGGAGTGTGCGGCGTGTCGATGTAGCGCACCCGCTTGCCGCCGCCGAGGTCGATCGTTTCGCCGTCCTTGCAGCACGCGCGGCGCGCGGTCGGCCATGTCGTTCAGCGACACCAGGCAGCCGGTCTGGCCGTGCGCGACCTGCGCCTGCGGGGCGACGGCGAGCCATTCGTTCATGGCGCCGCATTCGTCGGCCTCGTAGTGGCCGAAGGTGATCCAGCGCAGCGCTCGAGCGGGATAAGCCGGCTCACGGCGTCGCGGTTGAGCGGAAACATCTTGCGCAAGCCGGTGTGAAACATCAGCGGCTCGTCGCCGAGAACCAGGAACTGGTTGAAACAGAAGCCCGCGGGCGGGGCGATGTCGCGGCACGAAGGTCGAGAGCCGGTAGATGCCGCTGGCGATTTCGCTGATCCGGGTTTCCACGAATATCTCCATCTTATCGAAATGTTGTTGGGGGGGCGTGGTGGACGGCAGTCCAATTTGGTGATACATATGTGTGTATTGAAATCAGGGGCAGTTGTCAATATTGGATGCACATGGCTGTGTGCTTAAATTGACATGAACCAAAATCGCCATGACACGCACTTACACGCTTAAGCGCCGCGCCGAGCAGCAGGCGGAGACCCGGCAGCGGATCGTCGAAGCCGCGGTCGAGCTCCACTCGAGCGTCGGTCCGGCGCGGACCACGGTCAGCATGATCGCCGATCGGGCTGGCGTTCAGCGCCATACGTTCTATGCGCACTTTCCCGACGAGCGCAGCGTCTTTGTCGCGTGCTCGGGGCTGGTCGCGGAACGCGATCCGTTGCCGGATGCCGAACCATGGCGGGCGATCGACGATCGCGGCGAGCGCCTGCGGGTCGGGCTGCGCGCGATCTACGCCTGGTATGAGCGCAACGCCGAATTGCTCGCTTGCGTGCTGCGTGACGCGGAAGTTCATGCGCAGACCAGGGAAACCGCCGCCGAGAGTTTTGGGCCGTCCATGACGAGCTACCGCGAGGTGCTCGGTGCGAAGCTGAGCGCAAAGCAGTGCGCGATGCTGGAGCTCGCGCTGAGTTTTTTCACGTGGCGGACGCTGGTGCGAGAGAGCGGGCTGAAACCGAAGGCAGCGGTTGAAGCGATGATCGAAGCCATCGACCCGCGCGCGTGAAGACTGATACCGATGCGCGCATTGTTTGACTTATCATGCCCGGCCATAGCGCGTCGGAGACGCGCGTGAACGCGCTTGTGTGCCGGGCATCCACGTCTTGAAAACCACGCAACGTCAAAGACGTGGATGGCCGGGACAAGCCCGGCCATGACGCGGAGAGTATGTCGATCAATTGCGACAGTTGGTAGTCTGAGCGAGGCCCGATCGTGCTCGGGCAAAAAAATCAGACCATGATCCGACTTATCGGATCATGGTCTAACACTCGTACAAAGCTCGTTTAGGACTCGCTCTTGCGATTGGTCAGCCCATCGGTGAGGATCTTGGTGGACTGCATCGCGGCCTGGCTCAGGCTCGCATAGCCCACGATCTCGCGCGCCATGCGCTCGCCGTCATGCTGGAGCTGCTCGCGCAAGATCTTGAGCTCGCTGATCAGCTCGTCGATCTCGTTGACCGAATTGATCGAGACACGCTGCAGCAGCAGGCCAAGATTGTTGATCACGGATTCGCTGTCGTTGCTGTGGTTGGCTATCTGCCGCCGCGGCTCCGCGACATCGCGACTCACCAGCTCACGAATCCCACCCTCGACCTCCGCACCGATCCGGTCGAGGCCGTTCATCTTACGCCCAAAGATACCCATGTCCGGTCGTCCCCAATTTTTGCCCCAGGATTGTCGCCCAACCCACTGCCTTCTCTTTCACATGGTGTCGAAGCTGGCGCGCATAATGTGACGACTTCGCGGCTGGAAAGCCCTTAACGATGTAATATTGTACCGTTAATTGGTGAATCCCGGGGGTATCTGACGGTATCTGCCGCCCTGCGGCTTGGCGGCCACTATAATTCCTCCCTTACCTCTCCGGATCGCAGCGGTTTTTCCTCGATGAGAATCAGTGCCGCGAAAGCGACCGCAAAACAGGCCGCAACCACGATGAACACCCGGCGGAATGCCTCCGCGGCCTCGGCGGCAGCCGGCGGTAGCGTGCCGCCAAACTCGCCCGCTCCGCCCGGCGCGAGCGAGGTGGTGACCGCGAGCACGATGGCGCCGAGCAGCGCCACCAGCATGGTGGCGAACAGGTTGCGCGCAGAAACTCATGGTGCCGACCGCGATGCCGAGCTGATGGCGCTCGACCGCGTTCTGCATCGCGACCGTGCACAGCGACGGCAGTCGGCCCGAAGCCCGCGCCGATCAGAAACAGCAGCACCTCGAACGACAACGAAGCGTCATGCGGTCGGCCCACAGCGCCAGCGATCGTGAGCGCCGCAAGCGCGATCACCATCATGCACCATCGGCAGGATCTTGTAGTGCTGCACGCGGCCGAGCACCTGGCCGCACGAGCCCGGCGCTGGAGTTGAGGCTCATCATCAGCACCATCAGGCTCAGGCCGGCGGTCGGTCGGCGAGAATCCGATCACGCTCTGCAGGTACATCGGCAGGAAGATGTTGAGGCCGATGATCGCGGCCCAGCCGAACGCAGTTGGCGATCACCGACCAGCGCACGATCGGATCGGTGCAGGATCGCGATCGGGATCAGCGGCTCGGGCGCGGTGCAGAAGCCGCCACACGAAGCCGGCGCCGACGACGAGCGCGGCCGCGAACAGGAGCAGCACCGGCGCCGACAGCCAGGGATAGCTGCGTGCCGCCAAGATTGAGCGCCGAGCATGAACGAGACGCTCGCGATCACGATCAGGATCGCGCCGATCACGTCGAGGCGGTGCGGCCGCTCGTGGCGCGGCAGCCGGCGCAGCAGGTCGAGGTGGTATCCAGAGCGCGATGAGGCCGAGCGGAATATTGAGCCAGAAGATCACCGACCAATGCAGATGGTCGGCGATGAAGCCGCCGAGCGCCGGCCCGCAGGCGCCGGCGGTGGTGTAGATGATCGAGAAATAGGCGTAGTAGCGGCCGCGATCCTTCGGCGCGGCGGCGTCGCCGAGCACGATGACGGCGACCGACGGAGAGCCCGGAGCCGCCGAGGCCCTGCAGCGCGCGGCCGAGGATGAGGATCAACATCGAGGGCGCGAGCGCGCAGACGAGCGAGCCCGCCATGTAGAGCGCGATCGCGACATACAGCGCCGAAGCGGCGGCCGTGGATGTCGGCGATCTTGCCGTAGAGCGGCATCGCGGCGGTGGCGGCGAGCAGATAGATCGTGATCAGCCACGGCAGGCCGTGCACGTCGCCGAAGGTCGTGCCCGATGGTCGGCAGCGCGCTCGCCAGGATCGTGTTGTCGATCGAGCCCATGAACAGCGGCAGCAGCACGCCCCAGACGATGAGCCGCGTCTCGCGGTGGGTGAGGCGGCCGTCGGTCGCGGCTCGATCGCGGGCGTCCATCGCTACCTATTCGTCCGGCTCGACGCCGGTCTGCAGCGGCTTTTCTTCCAGCAGCAGGATCGCGATCAGCGCGACCGCGAGCGTGCCGGTGACGCCGAAGAACACCCGGCGGAACGCCTCGCGCCGCGGCGTGGATCGAGTGCGTCCGCCGAGCGTGCCGCCGCGTATGGCCCGCACCGGCGGCGACCGATGCCGCCACGATCGCGCCGAACATCGCGACCAGCATGGTGGCGAGCAGGTTGCGCGTGAAGTTCATGGTGCCGACCGCGATGCCGAGCTGATGGCGCGGCGACGTTGTTCTGCATCGCGACCTGGGCGAGGCCGGGCATCGGTCCAAAGCCGAGCCCGATCAGGATCAGCAGCACCTCGAACCAGAACAGATTGAGGCTGTCGACCCACCAGGCCAGCGTCGCGGTCGCTGCGATCGCGAGGACCAGGCCGGCGATCGGCAGCGCCTTGTAGTGCGTGCATTTGGCCGAGCATGAAGCCGCGACACGCCCGCGCTGATGTTGAGCGCGATCATCAGCACCATCAGGCTCAGGCCCGCATCGGTCGCCGACAGCCCGACGACATTCTGCAGATAGGTCGGCAGGAAGATATTGAGCCCGATGATCGAGCCCCAGCCGAACGAATGCGCCACCACGCAGCAGCGCACGCGTCGGATTGCGCAGCACCGCGATCGGGATCAGCGGCTCGGGCGCGGTGCGCAGCCGCCAGACGAAGCCCGCGCCGATCACGAGCGCGATCGCAAACAGCGCGAGGATCGGCGGCGAGGTCCAAGCATAGCTGCGGCCGCCGAGATTGAGGCCGAGCATGAACGACACGCTGGCGGTGACGATCAGCAGCGCGCCGATCACGTCGAGCCGGTGCGGCCGCTCGTGCCGCGGCAGCCGCCGCAGCAGCGATGGTGGTCACCACAGCGCCGCGATGCCGAGCGGGATGTTGAGCCAGAAGATCGCCGACCAGTGGAGATAGTCGGAGAGAAAGCCGCCGAGCGCCGGTCCGGAGGCGCCGGCGGTGGTGTAGACCACCGCGAAATAGGCGTAGTAGCGCCCGCGCTCCTTGGGCGCGGCGACGTCGCCGAGCACGACCGCGCCCATCGAGGCGAGCCCGCCGCCGCCAAGCCCGTGCAGCGCGCGCCCGAGGATGAGCACCAGCATGTTGGGCGCGAGCGCGCAGGCGAGCGAGCCCACCATGTAGAGCGCGATCGCGATGCGCAGCGTGAACTGCCGCCCGTGGATGTCGGACACCTTGCCGTAGAGCGGCACGACCGCGGTCGAGGCGAGCAGGTAGATCGTGATCAGCCAGGGCAGATTGTGGATGTCGCCGAACTCACGCCCGATGGTCGGCAGCGCGCTCGCCAGGATGGTGTTGTCGAGCGAGCCCATGAACACCGGCAGCAGCATGCCGAAGACGATCGGGCGCGCCTGCTTGTGCGACAGGGATGTCACCTGACCGGGTGCGGTGCGGGCGTCCATTGGTCAGGCGTGTTCCGTGTTCCCCGCCGGTTCTCTCGAGCCGGCCTTCGCGTTGTAGATCACCCGCAGGCGTTGGGCCAGCCGCGCCGAGCATCGGCGCGATGCGGGCTGTGCATGCGGTCGCAGCGGGCTCCGCCGACCTTGACGCCGGCCGCCGTTGCGTCATCACTCAGGTGAACACGGCTCGCAGAAGGAGCAGGGATCATGGCCTATTGTCGCTTTGCTGGTGTGGGCTTTGCTCGCGTGGGCTTTGCGTTGTGGCTGCGCTCGTGAGCGCAGGCTTTGCAGCCGTGCTGGCGCAGGACCTGCGCTACCCGACCCGCACCATCTCGATCGTGGTCGCCAATGCGGCCGGCGGCGGCACCGATTATCTCGCCCGCCTCGTCGGCCAGAAGCTGCAGGATCGGCTGGGGCAGTCGGTGATCATCGAGAACAAGCCAGGCGCGAACTCGATGATCGCGGCGCAGACCGTGATCCGTCGCGCGCCCGACGGCCACACCTTGCTGATGGGCTCGATCGGCATGCTCACCGTCAACCCGGCGGTGGTGGCCAATCTCAGCTACGACACCCAGCGCGACTTTGCGCCGATCTCGAACATCGCGCAGTTTCCGCTGATCCTGACCGTCAATGCCGCAGCGCCGATCAAGAGCGCGGCCGAGCTCGTCGCCTACGCCAAGGCGAACCCCGACAAGGCCAATGCGGGCGCCTCGGGGCCGATCTTCCAGGTGGTGCAGAAGCTGTTCGAGCTGCGCACCGGCACGAAATTCCAGTACATCGCCTACCGGGCCAACTCGGAAGCCATGATCGCGCTCATGCGTGGCGACATCCTGATGTCGCTTTCGGATTCGGGGCCGGCCACCGGCCCGATCCAGGACGGGCGGGTGCGCCCGCTCGCGGTCACGTCAGCCAAGCGCCTGCCGTCATATCCGGACGTGCCGACCATGGCGGAAGCCGGCATCAACGACATGGTGGTCGAGTTCTGGCAGGGCCTGGTGGCGCCGGCCGCGACGCCGAAGCCGATCATCCGGAAGCTCGAGAGCGAGCTGATCGAGATCGTGAAGCTGCCCGACGTGCGCGAGAAGATGATCGCGCACGAGGTGTTCCCGGTCGGCAGCACGACGGAAGAATACGCCGCGCTGATCGCGCGCGAGCTCAAGCAGTGGGCCGAGGTGGCGAAGGCAGGCAACATCAGGATTGAGTAGAAGGTAGAAGGATTGCTGACTTAGTTGTTGTCGTCCCCGCGAAAGCGGGGACCCAGTATTCGCGAGAGATATTGTTGGTGCTGTGCGCTCCTTCGTTCGGGAGTGGATACTGGATCCCGGCTCTCGCATCGCTTGGCCGGGATGACAGGCGTGGCCGGTCATTCCGGCTTGATGCCCGCCGCTTTCACCACCTTGCCCCACTTTTCGACTTCGGCCGCGATGAACGTGCCGAAATCGGCGGACGAGCCGGCGATCACCGTGCCGCCCAGGTTGGCGAGCTGCGCCTTGATCTTGGGATCGGCCAGTCCCGCATTGATTTCGCGGTTCAGTCTTTCAATGATCGGCGCGGGCGTGTTGCGCGGCGCGGCGAGGCCGTTCCAGGCGCTCGCCTCGTAGCCCGGAACGAATTCGCCCACCGTCGGCACGTCCGGGAGGATCTCCGAGCGCGTCGCGGTGCTGACCGCGAGCGCGCGCAGCTTGCCGCTTCTGACATATTCAATCGAGGAGGGGATCGGATCGAATGTCACATGCACGCGTCCGCCCATGAGATCGGCGAGCGCAGGCGGCACGCCGCGATACGACACGTGCACGAGATCGACGCCCGCCATGATCTTGAACAGCTCGCCGCAGACATGCTGGATCGATCCGGGTCCCGCCGACGCCATGTTGATCTCGCCCGGATGGGCCTTGGCATAGGCGATGAACTCCGGGAGGGTCTTCGCCGGGAACGCCGGATTGACCTCCATGAGCGTGGCAAAGCGAATGAGGCCCGAGATCGGCGCGATGTCGCGCACGAAGTCGAACTTTAGATTGTCGTAGAGCGTCGCGTTGATCGCGTTGGTGGTGACGGCGACCAGCAAAGTATGGCCGTCCGCGGGTGCACGCGCCACCGTCTCGGTCGCGAGGTTGCTTGCTGCGCCGGGCCGGTTCTCGACAATGAACGGCTGCCCGAGGCGCTCGGACAGATACTGGCCCATCAGGCGAGCCAGCAGGTCGCTCGGTCCGCCGGGCGGAAATCCGGCGATGATGCGCACCGGCTGGGTCGGATAGGCCTGCGCGCGGGCGACGTAAGGCGTCGCCAACAGCGCGCCACCGCCCGCGGCGAGTTGCAGGAATTTGCGTCGTTGCAGCGTCATGGTGCTCTCCGCGTGCGGCTTTGGCGATCGGGCTTCCGGCCAGTTGAAAATCGAACTACCATCAAGGTCAATCCGGGGTCATCCAAGAAACCCGGCTCAATCAGGCGACGACATGCCGCACAGGGAGGTTAATCATGCGCGACCGACGCTCATTCGGGTTCATCGCGTTCGCGCTGACGCTCGGTTTGACGATTGCAGACGCGCAGGCCTGGGATGATTCGAAATATCCCGATCTAAAGGGCCAATGGCGCCGCACCGAGCCCGGCGACCCGACCAGGTTTGATCCGAGCAAGCCCGCCGGCCTCGGCCAGCAGGCGCCGCTGACGCCGGAATATCAGGCCCGCTTCGAGGCGGGGCTGAAGGACCTCGCGGCCGGCGGACCCGGCCTCGACCCGTCCGTGACCTGCATGCCGCCTGGCATGCCGCGCATCATGAATGTCTATTCCCCGATGGAGATCGTGGTCACGCCCGACACCACCTACGTTCTCATCGATCATATCTATGACAACCGGCGCATCTACACCGACGGCCGCGAATGGCCGGCCGACATCGAGCCGTCCTACCAGGGCTATTCCATCGGCCGGTGGATCGATGAGGACGGCGATGGCAAGTACGACGTGCTGGTGGTCGAGACGCGCGGCTTCAAGGGACCGCGGGCGCTGGAGACGACTGGCCTGCCGCTGCACGACGACAACCAGACCATCGTCAAGGAGCGGATCTATTTCGACAAGGCCGAGTCCGGCATTCTGCACGACGAGATCACCGTGATCGACAACGCCTTCACGCATCCCTGGACGATCACCAAGAACTATCGCCGCGCGGGCGGCGCGCGGCCGGTCTGGCGTGAGCATGTCTGTGCCGAGCACAACCAGCATATCAAGATCAGCGGCGATACTTATTTCCTCAGCGCCGACGGGCACCTGATGCCCACCAAGAAGGACCAGCCGCCTCCTGATCTGAAATATTTCAGCAAGACGGCGAAGTGAATTGATGTGTGAGGATTGCTGATTTTGTTGCTGTCGTCCCTGCGCAGGCGGGGACCATACGCCGTGTCGAAACGATGTGCTTCAGCATGCGGGGCTCGAAAGCGCGTTCGCTCTGGGATTTGGCTACTTGTCCCCACGCCTTGCGCTTCAATCCGCACTTACGCCGGCGGCCCTGATCACCGTCGCCCATTTCGCGATTTCCTCACGTACGAAACCGGAAAGATACTCCGGTGACCTGCGATCAGGCGCGACGAGTGATACGCCGAGCTCCATCAGCCGTTGCTGCACCTCCGATGAATTCATCGCTGCTACGGCGGCGGCGTTGAGCTTCTGCACGATCGGCGCCGGTGTACTCTTGGGCAGGAAGAAAGCGACCCACTCATCCGGGTCGACATCAAGGCCCTGTTCCCGAGCGCTGGCGAGAGTTGGCAGGCTCGGCGAGCGTCGTTTCGAGAGGATCGCGATCGCCTTCACTTGGCCGTTTTCCACCTGAGGGACCGCAATGGACGCGATCGGGCATGCATAGTCGACGCGTTCGGCGACCATGTCCTGCAGCGCGAGCACCGCGCCGCGATAGGGCACGTGGGTGACACTGACGCCAATTGCGGAGTTGAGGAGCGCGCAGGCGAGATGGGTAATGGACCCAACTCCACCCGAGCCGTACTGCGTCTTCGTTTGATTGACCTGCACATAAGTGATGAATTCGCGCAGATTGCCGACATTCAGATTTTTGCGCGCCACCAGGACCGTCGGCTGTTCGACCAGGAGTGCGACCGGTGCGAAATCGGCGGCCGCGTCGTAGAGCGGCTTTTTGTAGAGCGTCTGGTTGAGGGCGTGGGTGCCGGTGGTGCCAAGCATGAGCTGGTAGCCGTCAGGCGGAGCCTTCGCCACGCGGTTGCCGGCATTCATGCCGCCGGCGCCGCCGACGTTCTCGACAATCACCTGAGCTCCGAGCCGCTCCGAGAGACTGTGGGCGAAAACCCGTGCGATAGCATCAGATCCGCTGCCGGCCGGAAACGGAACCACCATGGTCACCGGCCGCGTCGGCCAGTTCTGCGCGTCCGCCGGATAGCCCGGCACGCCAACAAGAAGAGCTGCGACTAAAGCGATTCCTGCTGCTCGCATGATGACTCCTCCTCAAGGTGCCCCAAGCATTGGCAGACATTATCGGAGAGCGGCATAAAGCAGAATTTCTATGATACGATAACGCTATAACCTTTGCTTTATGGGGCTTCTGGATGCGCTGGGATGCTCGCATCGGGCGGCGGCTGAAGCTGCACGATCTGCACGTTCTTCTTGCGGTCGTACAGGCCGGAAGCATGGCCAAGGCGGCAGCACAGCTGGCCGTTTCACAACCTGCCGTGTCGAAGTCTATCGCCGACATGGAGCGCGCGCTCGGCGTGCGGTTGCTCGATCGCAGCTCGCAGGGCGTAGCGCCTACGCGCTACGGACATGCGCTGATCAGGCGCGGCGCTGCAGTCTTCGATGAGCTGAGACAGGGGGTGAAGGAAATCGAGTTCCTGGCCGATCCGACGGTCGGGGAAGTGCGGGTCGGCACCACCGAGCCACTCGCCGCCTCGTTCGTATCGCTGGTCGTTGAGCGACTATCGCAAAAGCACCCCCGCATTGTCTTTCATGTGGAGCAGGGTCACACAGCTACTCTTTATCACGACCTGCGTGAGCGCCGTGTTGATCTTGTCGTCACGCGCACGTTCGCACCGCCTGCCGAAGAGCACATGCAAGCCGAAAATCTCTTCGACGATGTTCATGTCGTCGTTGCCGGAACCAAGAACAAGTGGGTTCGCCGCCGCGGCGTCAAACTTGCCGATTTGGTGGATGAACAGTGGATCCTGCCGCCGCTCGATACGCTGCACGGCGCGCTCATCGTCAAGGCATTCCGTTCGGCTGGGCTCGACGTTCCGCCAGCAACGATCTTCACGTTCTCATTTGCGCTGCGCGAAAGACTCGTGGGCGCCGGACCCTTCCTGACCACGGCCCCGGCTTTTCTAATGCGGTCACCGGGCAATCATTCGTGGCTACGGGAGCTTCCCATCGAGCTGCCGGCAACGCGGAGTCCGATTGCCATTGTCACCCTCAAGGACCGCGCGCTTGGCCCGGTGGCCGAGCTCTTGATAAAGCAGGTGCGCGAGGTTGCAAAGGAGCTGGTGATAGGGCGGTAGGGCCAACATTCGCCGCTAGCTCATGCATCGCCATGCGTCGGTGTTGTCAGCGTGGAAGCGGTGACGACAAAGGGAGGGGTCTTCGCCATTGGAGGGCTTATCCCAACTCCACGATCTCCTGCGGGAACGTGTGCAGCCGCTCGGCGCCGTTCTCACCGATCAGGAAATTGTCGCAGATCCACGTATACGTATCCTTGGAGTGATACATCGGGTGCACCGCGATGTTCATGCCCGCCGCAATCGGCATCGTTTCGTCGAAGCGCACCAGCGGCCGCTCGACCAGGTGATAGCCCTGGCCGTGGCAATAGAGCCGGTTCTCCTTCGGGCGGCCGTTCTTGCGCCATGAAATCGTTGTAGGCGTTCCAGACGTCGGCGCAGGCCGCGCCGGGCTTGAGCATCGACGCGGTGAATTGCTGCGCCTCGAACGCAAACGCAAACTCGTCCTTCATGCTCTGCGTCGCCTTGCCAAGCACGCAGGTGCGGCCAAGCTCGCAGAAGAAGCCGCCGGGTCCGGTGGTCTCGACCAGCAGCACGAACTGGTCGCCTTCGCGGATGACGCGGTTCTGCAGATGGCGCGGCTGGATCATCACCGCCTGCCCGATCGGCGACGACGCGCCCATGAGCAGGCCGTACTCGGCGCCGGCGACGCGCGTGCAATATTCCGCGACCGCGGTGATCTCGATGTCGCGTATGCCCGGCCGGATCGCCTCGAAGGCCGCGCGCATGGCGCGGTCCTGCAACAGCGCGGTCGCGCGGATCTGCGGCGATCTCCTCGTCGCTCTTGATCACCATGATGGCGTCGACGAGGTCGGTCGCGTCCACGAAGGTGGCGTTGCCGAGCTTGCCGCGCTTCAAATGATCGGCGAGCGCATGCCCCATCGAGCCCTGCGCGACCAGCCCGATGGTGGCGCCGGAGAACTCCTCGAGCGCCTTCTCGACGTTCGCGTTGTCGAGCGCGGTGGTGAAAGACGCGCCCATGAAGTTGGGCGACGCGAGGAAGCGCTTGACCCCGCGTCGCACCGGGTCGCCGGCCGGCGGTTTGACGTCGACGCCGAACGGCCCCGGCGCCACAACCGTCATCAGGTCGTCCTTGGGCACGATCACCGTCGTCATGGTGCCGTTGCCGGCCGGCATGTCGGTGAACCATTTGACGTAGCCGCCGGAGAACTCGTTCGAGTTCTGCATCACCAGGACGTCGATGCCGCGCTCCGCCATGGCGGCGCGCACGGCCGACCAACGGCGTTCAAGCTCCAGGTTCGAGATCGGGCTGATCAGCCGCTCGGCAAAGTCAGACATGCCGCGATCATAACGACGCGGCTCATTCGATACCAGCTAGATACCTGTTACATCACTCTGCGCAGACGTCGATCTCGGTCGCGTCCTCGGCATAACCGACGAGGCGCATTTCGTCGCGCGTGAGCCTGGTGAGGCCACGCAACGACAGGCAGGCACCCGCCATCAGCTCCTTTGTCGACATGGTGGCGATCGGCGCGTCCCAGATGCGCGCGGTCTTGTCCTCCGATGCGACCAGGATGCGTGTTCCGTCGGGGTGGAAGGCCGCAAACCGCACCAAGCTGCCGCGCCGGCGCAGCACCGTGATCTCACGAGCGGTCGCGGTATCCCAGATGTGAGCCGCATTGGCCTTTGAGGCGGTGACGATGCGTGTGCCGTCGGGGCTGAAGGAGGCAGAGAACACGTCCTGGCCGTGCGGGAGCACCGCAATCTGCCGGCCGCTGGTGGCGTCCCAGACACGTGCGGTCTCGTCCTCCGACGCCGTCACGACGCGCGAGCCGTCCGGGCTGAAGGCAGCAAACTTCACGTGGCCCGTATGCCCGTCCAGCACCGCGATCTCACCGCCGGTTCCCGCGTCCCAGATGCGCGCGGTCTTGTCGACCGACGACGTGACGATGCGCGAGCCGTCGGGGCTGAAGGCGGCCGACATGATCATGTCCTTGTGCCCCTTGAGCACCGTATTCTCTTTGGCGGTGGCGGCGTCAAAGATGCGTGCCGTGCCGTCGATGGCGCCTGTGAGGATGCGCGAGCCGTCGGGGCTGAAGACGGCAGTCTTTACATCCATCGTGTGCTCGCTCAGCACCGCAATCTCGTTGGCGGTCGCGACGTCCCAGATCCGCGCGGTCTTGTCGGCCGAGGCGGTTGCGACGCGCGTGCCGTCGGGGCTGAAGGTCGCGGAGGTTATGAGTTCCGTGTGCCCGCGCAGCACCGCAATCTCGCGGCCACTCGCGGCATCCCAGATGCGGGCGGTCTTGTCGCGGGACGCCGTGGCAACGCGTGTGCCATCGGGGCTGAACGAGGCGGAATAGAGAATCTCCTCGTGCCCGAACATAATCGCGAGCTCGGGTGTCGACGCGACCGCAAAGACGCGCGCAGTCCTGTCCTCCATGGCCACCACGATGCGCGAGCCGTCGGGGCTGAAGGCGGCAGAGCGTGGATAGGCGCCGCGCGTGCGGAAGCCCTCGACGAGCTGGCCTTTGGCCGCGTCCCAGATGCGCGCCGTCTTATCCGTCGACACAGTCACGATGCGCGATCCTGTGGAGTTGAAGGCGGCGCTATACAAGGTGGCTTCGTGTCCGCGCAGGACGGCAAGCTCCTTGCCGGTGGCGGTCTCGAAGATGCGCGCGGTCTTGTCGGACGAGGCCGTGACGATGCGGGTGCCGTCGGGGCTGAAGACGGCCGAGTAGAACAGCTGGTCGGGGATGTTGATGAGCGATACTTGCTGAGCGGTTTCGGCATCCCAGATGCGTGCCTTCCCCGCATGCTCCGCGGTGACGATCAGCGCCCCGTCGGGGCTGTAGGCCGCGGTGGCAATGGTGCCGCAGCAGTAGCCGCCAAATGGACGCTTCTCGGCGAGAATCGCGATCTCTTTGCCGGTGGTGGCATCCCAGATGCGTGCCGTGTTGTCCCCTGACGCTGTGACGACGCGCGAGCCATCGGGACTGAAGTTGGCGGCGTTCACCGCTTGGGTGTGCCCGCGCATGACCGCGATCTCCTTGGCGGTGGCGGCGTCCCAAATGCGGGCGGTCTGGTCGATCGACGCTGTGACGATGCGCGATCCGTCGCGGCTGAAGGCGGCATTGGTCACCGAGTGATCATGCCCGCGCAGGACCGCGATCTCCTCGCCGGTGGCGGCATCCCAGATGCGCGCAGTGCGGTCGTACGACGTGGTGATGATGCGTGTGCCGTCGGGGCTGAACGCGGCGGACAACACCGTGTACTCATGCCCAGCGAGCGTCAGCCGCAGGTCCGAATGCCCCACCGCGGCCGCGAGCGTCGATTGCGGCAGAGAGCCCTTCGAGGCGCCGTCTTTCAGGCGAAGCTCGGTGCGCGCCGCATGGACTGCCAGCCGCAATCCAGCGTCGAGGTTGCCGGCGAGGCGCTGGCTAGTCGCGAGCTCGGCCAACAGATTGACATGCCCACGATCAAGCTGGGCCTGGCGCGTAAGATTGGTCCGATATTGCCACACACCGGCGCCCAGCCCGAGCGCGACCACCACCGCGATCGCGGCGAGTGCCCATCGCGCCCGGCGTTGCAGGTGAGCGGTGCGCGTCTGCGCGGCGGCGATCTCGGCAAGGCGTGCCTGCTCGCGTGCGAGCGCCGCCTCCTTCTCCTCGCGCTCGGCTGCTTCGCGTGCTTGGCACGCCGCCAAATAGGCGCGGGCCGGCGCAATCTCGCGCTCCCAGTCTGGTCCACGCGCCGCGAGCGCAAGCGCCTCGGCGAGGCGCGATCCGCGATGATTCAGAAAGTCTGGCTTGTGTTGAGCCTCGGCCTTGTCCCAGTCGGTGGCGGCGAGCAACACGCCATCAAGCAGCAGCAGCGCGTCGCGATCTTCCGCCAACAGCTCGGCGAGTGTCGGCCAGCGTCGCAACAGCGCCTCATGCGCCACTTCGAGCGTTGCAGTCTCCACGGCCGCGGCGCCCTCGGCTTGCGCGGCGAGCTTCACGACCAGGAGCCGGCGCTGCGTGAGCGCGCGGGCGAGCGGCACGAGATCGGCCGGCAGCTCGCTCTGGCGCGCGCCTCGGCGTTGTGGTGCCTTGCTGTCGCGGTCGATGCGCGCCAGCCGCGGGATGAACAATCGCCGCAGCGCTTCGCGGCGCTCCGCGCGCTCGGGCGTCTGGCCGGCATCGGCGAGCGCGGCTTCCGCCTCAAGCTCGATCGCCGCCGCGACGCCACCCGTCTGCATGAGCTCAGCGAGCCCGATCGTGCCCGCATGCTCGTGCTCGCGCATCAGGCGCTGCAACACGAAGGCAAGGAGCGGGAGCGCGTCAGTCTCGCCCTCGATCTCGGCTTGCAATCGCTCGACGACAGCGGCATCGAAGACCGGCGCGGCGGGGCCGGCCTTGCGGCGCAGCACCTCGCTCGGCTCGCGGATCACGCGCGCGATCTCGCCATGTGGCACCGGACCAAGGCTGAGCGGCAGCTGGTCGATACCCGCAAGCGTCCTGGCGCTCTGCATGGCGCCATAGGCGTCCGAGCGGATCGTGACCAGGAGCAGCGCCTCGTCGGCGTCCATGGCGGCCCGCGCGAGCTGCAGGAGCCTGTCGCTCTCCGCCCCGGCATCGGGTGCGAACAGCTCCTCGCCCTGATCGAGGCACAGGACCGGGAGCGGAGACGGCGGTTGCGAGAGGAGCGCCCGCCGCGCGGCGGCGAGCCTCAGCTCGCGGAGAAGCTCGACGAAATGCTCCGGCGTTGCCACGCGCTCGCGCAGCGTGGCGCGGCTCGCCCGCACATCAAACCGCCGATGGGCCTCCTCGATTGCGGACAGCAGCCCCTCGCTGCCTTCGATCGCACCGCCACGGCCCGCTCGAATTGCCCGCAGCGGCAGCCACTGGCTGTCGTCGCGGACCAACCTCGGCCAAAGTCCGGCGCGCAGAAATGACGACTTGCCGGCACCCGAGGCACCGAGAATCACCAGGAGACGCGGCGGCTTGCGGGCTGCAAGCCCGCGCAACGCGTCGATGCCGCGCACGATATCGGCGCTGCGTCCGAAGAAGACGGCGGCATCCTCAGGCTCGAGCGCTTCGAGCCCCCGATAGGGCGTGCGCCAGCCGAAGGGCGCATTGGGATCGGGCTGCAGCTCGAAGGTGTCGGGGCCGATGCCGGCTTTCTCGAGCCCGCGCTTGAGGCTTTTGAGGCCCGCCTCCGCGATGGCGACGGGCGACTGCCGCTGCGTCAGCGGATGGATCGTGAGGAACCGCTCGGCTGGCTCGCCTTTGAGGCGCACCACCTGCCACTGCGCGGTCAATCCCCCGGGCAGGCGATCGAGCGAAACATCGTCGATCAGGAGCGCGAACAGCTTCTTGTTGAATTTGTTGGCAAGCTGGTATTCGTCACTGCACCATTTGGAGGCAAGCCAGTCCTCGGACACCAGGAACAACACCGCCTCGCACCGGGTTGCGGCATCTTCGAGCGCCCGCGCCCATCGCTCACCGGCGACGAGGCCGTGGTCCGGGTCGAGATCGAGGAAAATGTCGTCCGCTCCGCTCCACCCTTCGCGGACCATCCAATCCCGTAAAGCAATGGCCCAATCGTCGTTCCGGCTCGAATGACTGATGAATAACCGTGACACGGCGTGCGCTCCTCAATAAGCGAGATGCCGCAAGGTGACCGGGCGGGAAAAGGCGATGGCAAAGAAAAATCTAGGAGTGGGCAGAATTGCGCAGGACTGCGACGATTTCGCGTCTGCGAGATGGCTCTTGTTCGCCGGCCAAGCGCTTGCGGCAAATTGCGCAGGTGCGCGCTCTCCCGACATTTCCTTGCCGGTACGCCACCGCCGATGAAACGGCAGGTCTTTTAAGCGCTTAGCATTGTCCCCACGGGACCGTACATATATCTCATGCGTGCCTCATTTGCCTCTGGCGGCAGCGGCGCCATGAAGGCAGACTAGCGCCCCGGGGAGGCCCGATGACGCTCGCGCATGTCTCGCTCGACGACAAATACGATCTGAGCAAGCGCCGGATCTTCGCGACCGGCTACCAGGCGCTGGTGCGGCTGACGCTGATGCAGAAGGAGCTCGACCGCCGCGCCGGGCTCAACACTGCGGGCTACATCTCTGGCTACCGCGGCTCGCCGCTTGGCGGGCTCGACCTGCAGTTCATGCGTGCCAAGCGCTGGCTTGAGCGCTCGGACGTGCTGTTCGAGCCCGGATTGAACGAGGACCTTGCCGCCACCGCGCTCTGGGGCACTCAGCAGGCCGAGTTGCGCGGCGAAGGCAAGTTCGATGGCGTATTCGGCATGTGGTACGGCAAGGGGCCGGGCGTCGACCGCTGCGGCGACGTGTTCCGCCACGCCAATTTCGCCGGCTCCTCGAAACACGGCGGCGTGCTCGCCCTCATGGGCGACGACCACACTGCGGAATCCTCCACCACGGCCCACCAGTCGGAATATCACTTCGTCGACGTGATGATCCCGATCCTGAACCCTGCGGGCGTGCAGGAGTTCCTCGACTACGGCCTGATCGGCTGGGCGATGTCGCGCTATTGCGGCACCTGGGTGGCGCTCAAGTGCATGCACGAGACGGTCGAGTCGACCGCCGTCGTCGACGGCGGCCTCGATCGGGTCAAGATCATCACGCCGGACGATTTCGAGATGCCGCCGGGCGGGCTCAACATCCGCCTCAACGATTCCATTCTCGGCATGGAGGCGCGCCTCTACGACTACAAGCGCGATGCCATGCTGGCTTTCGTGCGCGCCAACAAGCTCAACCGTTATATCACCACCGGCGGGCGTGACGCCAAGATCGGCATCATCACGGTCGGCAAGAGCTATCTCGACGTGCGCCAGGCGCTCGACGAGCTCTCGATCGATGAGGCGATGTGCAACGATCTCGGCGTGCGGCTGTTCAAGGTCGCGTGCCCCTGGCCGCTGTCGCAGCGCGAGCTCAAGGAGTTCGCGCAGGGGCTCGACCTCATCATCGTGGTCGAGGAGAAGCGCTCGCTGCTCGAAGTGCAGGTGCGCGAGGAGCTTTACGGCACCGCCAATCAGCCGATCTGCATCGGCAAGAAAGACGAGCAGGGCAACTGGCTGTTCCCGGTCAAGGGCGCGCTCGATCCGAACGATATCGCGATCTGCATCGGCGAGCGCATCCTCGCGCGCCGCCACAACGAACAGATCGCAGCCGAGGTGGCGCGGCTCAAGAAGGCGCAGCGCGCGCTCGCCGAGATCCAGGATGTTGCGCAGCGCACGCCCTACTTCTGCTCCGGCTGTCCGCACAACTCATCGACCGTGGTGCCGGATGGCATGCGCGCCTATGCGGGCATCGGCTGCCATTACATGGTGCAGTGGATGGACCGCTCGACCTCCGGCTTCACCCAGATGGGTGCCGAGGGGGTGAACTGGGTGGGCGAGGCGCCGTTCTCCAAGCGCGGCCATGTGTTCCAGAACATCGGCGACGGCACCTACAACCATTCGGGCTATCTAGCGATCCGTGCCGCGATCGCATCTGGCGTCAACATCACCTACAAGATCCTGTTCAACGACGCGGTCGCCATGACCGGTGGCCAGGCCAACGATGGCGGCCTCACAGTGCCGCAGGTCGCGCGCCAGGTGGCGGCCGAGGGCGCCAAGCGGGTCGTGGTGGTCACCGACGAGCCGCACAAATACGCCGCCGGCGAGGACTGGCCCGAAGGCCTCACGGTGCATCATCGCGATGAGCTTAATCGCCTGCAGGTGGAACTGGCCGCGATCCCGGGCTGCACAGTGCTGATCTACGATCAGACCTGCGCGGCCGAGAAGCGCCGTCGGCGCAAGCGCGGGACATTCCCTGATCCCGACAAGCGCGTGATCATCAACGAGCTTGTCTGCGAAGGCTGCGGCGACTGCGGCGTCGTGTCGAACTGCGTGTCGGTGCAGCCGCTCGAGACCGAGTTCGGGCGCAAGCGAATCATCGACCAGACCAGCTGCAACAAGGATTTCTCCTGCGTCAAAGGGTTCTGCCCGTCCTTCGTCACCGTGCATGGCGCCAAGCTCCCGACCCGCCGGGCGCTTGCCAACGCGGTGGTGCCGGCGCTGCCCGAGCCGAAGCTGCCCCCGATCAAAGGCACCTACGACATCATCATCACCGGCATTGGCGGCACCGGCGTTGTCACCATTGGCGGCGTGCTCGGCATGGCGGCGCATCTCGACGGCAAAGGCGTCGGCGTGATCGACATGGCCGGCCTCGCCCAGAAGGGTGGCGCGGTCTACAGCCACATGCGCATCGCCAACAATCCCGATGACATTCACGCCATCCGGGTGGCGGCTGCGTCGGCCGAGCTGATCATCGGCGGCGACATCGTGGTCGCCGGCACCAAGAAGGTGCTGGGCACCATCAAGTCCGGCCAGACTGACATGGTGGTGAACCTTGCCGAGTTCCTGCCTGGCGACTTCACCCGCAACGTCAACTTCACGCTGCCGACAGAGCGCCTCAAGCGCGCGATCGAGCGCGCCGCCGGCGCCGAGAAGAGCCATTTCATCGACGCCACCCGCATCGCCGGCGCGCTCCTCGGCAACTCGGTCTCAGCCAATATCTTCCTGGTCGGCTATGCGTTCCAGGTTGGCGCGCTGCCGCTCACCGCTGAGGCGATCGAGCGTGCGATCGAGCTCAACGGCGAGGCGGTGGAGATGAACAAGATGGCGTTCCGCTTGGGCCGCTACGCCGCCGCCGATCGTGCCGCCGTCGAGAAGCTCGCTGCGCCCAAGGAGGTCGACGACGTCCGCCGCCTCTCGCTGTCGCTCGACGAGATCATCGCACGCCGTGTTTCCTTCCTCACCGACTATCAGAATGCCGCCTACGCGGCGCGCTATCGCGCGCTGGTCGAGAAGGTGAGGGCGGCGGAGGCCGTGCGCGCTCCCGGCAAGCAGGGCTTGGCAGAGGCGGTCGCGCGCTATCTCTTCAAGCTCATGGCCTACAAGGACGAGTACGAGGTCGCCCGCCTCTATGCGGGTGATAACTTCGCTCGGCAGGTGCGTACGACGTTTGCGGGCGATGACCTGCGCTTCGAGTTTCATCTCGCGCCGCCGCTGATCGCACGCAAGGACGGGCGCACGGGCGCGCCGGAGAAGATGTCGTTCGGGCCCTGGATGATGAACGTGTTCCGTCTGCTGGCGAAGCTCAAGGGCCTGCGCGGCACGGCGTTTGATCCGTTCGGCTATACGCAGGAGCGCCGCACCGAGCGCGAGCTGATCGCCGACTACGAGGTGCTGCTCGCCGAGATCGTGGAGCGGCTCACGCCGAAGAACCACCATCTCGCGGTCGGCCTTGCGGCGATTCCGGAGAAGATCCGCGGCTTCGGCCACATCAAGGCGCGCTCGCTGCAGGTCGCCAAGGCCGACGAGGCAGCGCTGTTGGCCCAGTTCCGTGCCAATGCGCCGGCGCTGCTCAAAGCGGCGGAGTAGAGTTGCGGCGCGAGCCGTTGTGGTCCAATCGTGTCCACAGTCGCTTCGGCTCTGCGCAAGAACGCGCAAGAAGACGTGAGGCAATGACTTTCCGCTGTCTTCCCCGCGCAGGCGGGGACCCATACGCCGCAGCAAGGCGATGTGGCAGGGCCAATCGATAGCCTAAACCTTGGTGGTTATGGGTCCCCGCCTGCGCGGGGACGACAGCGACTGGTTTCGTGCCAAGGACAACTAAGGCACGCTGGCTTGCCGCTTGCGCGGGAACGAACGGTTGATCACTTTAGCGGAACTTACTCTTAACGGAGTCAGTTTGACTCTATCACCATGCCAACCATCGTCACCTTCACCATCAACCCTGCGGTCGATATCTCGACCTCGGTCGATCGCGTGGTCCCCAGCCACAAGCTGCGCTGTGCGGTGACACATCGTCATGCCGGCGGCGGCGGCATCAACGTGGCCCGCGTTGCGAACCGCTTCGGGGCCGATGTTCTTGCGATCTACACGACCGGCGGCCCGATCGGCGATTACTTGCATCAGCTGGTGGACCAGGAGGGCATCCGCAACCTTGCGATCCCGATCCGTGGCGATACGCGCGAGGACTTGGCGGTGGTGGAGAGCGAGACCGGCGAGCAATATCGCTTCGTGCTGCCGGGCCCGGCGCTGGCGGAAAGCGAGTGGCGTGCCTGCCTCGACGCACTCGCTTCGCTTGAGGGCAAGCCGCGTTTCCTGGTGGCGAGCGGAAGCCTGCCGCCGGGCGTGCCGGATGATTTCTACGGCCGGCTTGTCGCGGTGACGCGCGCGAGCGGCGCCAAAGTCATTATCGACACGTCCGGAGTGCCGCTGAAAAAAGCGCTCGAGGCCGGTGTCTATCTGATCAAGCCCAATCTGCGTGAGCTGCGGGAGTTGGTGGGCGAGCCGCTGGCGCGCGAAACGGATTGTTTCGCGGCCTCGCGGGCGCTGGTGGAGCAAGGCCGCGCTGCCGTGGTGGCGCTCACGCTCGGCCATCACGGCGCGCTCCTGGTGACGCGCGATCTGGTGTTGCGGGCGGATGCGGTCGCCATCAAGCCGGTGAGCACGGTCGGCGCCGGCGACAGCTTCCTGGCCGCCCTGGTGACACGGCTTGCGGCAGGCCACGACCTGCAGGATGCGTTTCGTTATGCCGTCGCGGCCGGCTCGGCGGCGCTGCTTGCGCCGGGCACCGAGCTTGCCCGTCCTGACGACGTTGAGCGCCTGCTCGGATCCGTGGCGGTGCGCTCGATCCATCCGGCAAAGGTGCAGAGCGTGTAGAGTGTGGGATGGGTTGAGCCACAAGCGCGTTTACGCGCGTCTTCGACGCGCTATGGCGGAACCCATCATCTCTCTTTCAATGCTTGCAATTTCAATGCTTGCAATGGCTCGATGGGTTTCGCTTTCGCTCAACCCATCCTACAAGCTCATCTAACGAGCGACCTGCCAGGACTTCACATGCCCTCTGACATCGATCCGCACTCGGGTTTTCGTTTGCCGCTGCTCAAGCGTGACGAGCTCGACGAAGCCGGCCGGGCCACCTATGACCGGGCCGCGCGTGGCGGCAACGTCGCCGGGCTGCGCGGTCCCGCCGGCGTCAGCCTCTACAGCCGCGGCGCCCATGCGCATCTGCGCGCGATCATCGACTATCTGCGCACTGGCGCCGACATTCCTGCGCGGGTACGGGAAGTCGCGCTGCTCGCCACCGAGCGCGAGTTCGACAATCAGTTCCAATGGTCCCTGCACGAGGCCGAGGCGCGCAAGGCCGGTGTGCCGCTGGACACGATCGACGCCATCAAGCATCGCCGCAGCACCGCGGGACTCGACGAGACCGACACGCTGGTGATCACATTCGCGCGCCAGCTCTGGCGTGATCACAAGGTGACGTCGGAGATCTTTGCGCAAGCCAAGGCCTTGTTCGGGCCGCACAAGCTGATCGATCTCGTGGTGCTGATGGGCAACCATGCGGCGACCGCCGCGCTGCTCATGGCCGTCGACATGCAGCTACCGGACGGAACGGAACCGCCGTTGCCGTAGGAAGGGTTGAGCCACAACCGCGTTTACGCGCGGCTTTCGACGCGCTATGGCGAAACCCATCATCTCTCGCAATGGATTGATGGGTTTCGCGTTCGCTCAACCCATCCTACGACCGACTCGGCGAGTGGGTGCCGGCGTTGCTGCAATATGCACTTACTGCACGACGTCGAGCTTCACCTTGGCAATGCCGTGCGCGACGATGCCGAGCTCTTCGGCGGCCGCCTGCGACAGGTCGATGACGCGCCCCGGAACGAATGGGCCGCGGTCATTGATCCGGACCGTCACGGCGCGGCCGCTCCTCACATTAGTGACGCGGACCTTGGTGCCGAACGGCAGTGTGCGGTGCGCGGCCGTCATCGCACGTGGATTGAACCGCTCGCCGCTCGCAGTCTGTTGATCGCTGCCGTAGAAGCTCGCAAGTCCATCGCCGGAGCGCTGCAGTGCTTGCTTGACGCTGCCCACCGGTGGCTCCGATCGTCGTACCGCCATTGTGGAGTTGTAGTTGCCGGAATAGCGGATCACGGCAACGCGAATGGGTTTGATCTGGTCGTCAGGGTCGGGCCACCACCGGTCCGCAAATGACGCCGTTGTCTCGGCGAGCGCCGAGGACTGAGCGAATACCGCGCCGGTCGTGATGCTGAGAAGGACGGTGGCGATGCGCAGGCACTGGGCTGGGGCAGCGGCCACGCGCCAATGCGCGCGACGTCCCCCGGACCCGAATCCGCCATGTAAAAACAACGACATGGACCCACCCCACCGACAACCAATCAGTGAAAGGCGAACCCGGGCCCGAAAATGGCAATACACAGGCCCCGCGAGCGATTTCTCTTGGGTGTGCTATTTTGGCAACAAACGAGGGCTGAAAGGGAGCGCTTTAAGTCGCTCCCGCTGGGCCGAGCGCCGGTTGGATGTGCTTTTCGCTGATCGCGCGGGCTTTTTCGCTCAGGTGCCCATAGATCTCGCGGATGAACGAAAGCCGCTCCTCGGGGCTCGCGAAGGCGGTATCGGGCACCAGAAAGAACAGGTTGGCGTGCGAGAGCACGACGCCATCGCGCTCCAGCAGCATCTGGGTCACCCCCTGCCACTTCAAATAGTACTCGACGCCATCCGTACTCAAACGCACCCCGCCGTCGTCCCGGTTCAGGCGCACGACCTGATCGAAGTTGTAGCGGTTCTTCATCAGCCGCAGCTGATAGCGGCGCAGGAGCCGCAGGCCTACGATAAAGGCCAGGAATACAGCGATGAACGCCAGCTCGGTGGCGAACGGGATTCCATCGTCTTCCGCCACGTCACGGATTTCGTCGCCGAAGGCATACAGAAAGGCAAATATGGATATCACCACCGCGATCATCACCCACACCATCCAGCGGGTGCGTGGATAGATCTTGCGGCCCGCCGACCGGCTGAGCTGCACAAGGCGCTCGAATGGAACGTGGTAGGTCAACTCGCGCTGCATCGTCTGCCTCCGCCGCCGCCGCCCAGAGCCTCTAGAGTCACGACATGAGAGCGCATGTCCACCCTCGGGCTCAAGCCGGAAGTGGACACCGCTTCGCGGCCCGCAACATTGCGGCACGTCAAGAGGACGGGAGAGGTCACAATAACGAACGGTGGGATTCCAACTCAGTAGGACTAGCGACCCGGGACCGCCGCAGGTGGGCGCAGCGCTGACGCGCTCGTCGCTGCGCTCTTGGTTGGCTGTGGCTGCGATTTGCCGGTCTTGCTGCGCGGCGGTGTGTCGACCGACTGCAGATACGCCGTGAGCGTCCGCGCGGTCGCGGAGCTCGAAGTGTAGTGCTGTTGCAGGTAGTACCAGAGCGTGACGCTGAAGCGGCCTTTCGCGAGCCCGCGCGCGCTGCGATGGCAATCCGCGCACGTGGTGGCGAACAGCTTGGCAGCGGTTTTGTCCTGATCGAGATTTTGCACCTGCGCGCTCGCCGGCAGCGAGATCATGAGTGCGACAAGAAATGCCAATGCATGGCTAATCGCCGGCATGGCGCGCTCCCCCTGCGATATCCGCGCCGACGTCTCACGCCCCGTTGTCCGACTTCTTGAGATGTCAGACTTGTCGGTGTCGGAGCTGCTCGACTGCCATCATGGCCGGCCGCGGCGTTATCAGTAAGATGCTAGGGGCCCGGCTCGTCGAATTTGCGGCGACGCCTGCGCCGCTCGGGTGTCATTCGCCATTCCGACAGTGCCGGTGCCCCTTCGTCATCTGCCTACCGATAATAATCTTACTGAAAAATCCCGGTTATTTATGGTTGCCTTCATGGGTATTCGAGAGCCACACACGAGATCACGATCTCGTGAGATTCAGATATCTAACTCATTGGTGAATTTTACTGTAAAGTAAATCAATTCAATCGTGTCGCGCGACGACACGAACGAGACGGAATGTGGAGCGATTTGTTGGCAAAACGAAACCAACGGGCATGATTTGGCAAAACGAAACCAACGCGTCCGCCTGCGCGCCGTCGTGTCACCTCAAGACGATCCGGCCCTCGACCCCGGTGCGCAACGTGCCGATCCTTTTGATGTACTCGATCACTTCGCCAGCGACCGGCGGCGCATCGGTATCGGCGACCGTGGGCGCTGCGTCCGCCAACATGGCGTAGCCGTCGCCGCCGCGCGCCATGAAGTCGTTGGTGGCGACGCGATAGGTGTCGCGCCTCGTCGAGCGGCGCATCGCCAACCTTGATCGAGGTGACGCGGCTGCCGGCGGGCCGCTTGACGATCGGCCTCGACCATGAGCCCGGAGACCTGCGGAAAGCGGCCGGCCGCGTTGGGCAGCTGCGAGAGCCCGTTCTCGATCGCGGCCTTGAGCGCGCGCGCCGCTGATCTCGACCGTCACCACGCGGTTGCCGAACGGCAGCTCGGCCAGCACGTCGCGGCGGCGTGATCGGCGTGCCCGGCGGCGTAGACCTTGCCGCCGCGGATGCCGCCGCCGTTCATGATCGCAACGTCGGCGTGCGCCGACGCGCGCATCGCGTCGGCGATGAGGTTGCCGATCGCGGCCTCGCGCGTGCGCACGGTGGCGTTGCGGCTGTCGAGCTCGACCGCGGTCGTGCCGAGCGGCACGTCCATCTCGCGCGCTGAGTCTGCTGCTCGTAGCCGGCGACCACGGCCGCGACCTCCGGGTCGGGCGTCACGGTCGGCGGTGTCGATGACGCGGAACTGCGGCCACCAGGTGGCGGCGCGTCGGCCGTCCGCGACCTTCACCTCGATGGTGACGTCGATGGCGGTCACGTAATAGCGCGTCGTAGCTCGAATTCGACCGCGGCGGTGCGGCCGTCGTAGTTGATGAACAGATCGTGGTCGTGCCCGCTGAGCAGGAGATCGACCGTGCGCGTCGCCATGATGTCGTAGTCCTGCCGGCGGTCGGCATGCACCACCGCGACCACGAAGTCGGCGCCCTCGCGCCGCAGCGTTTCGGCCTGCTCCTTGATGGTCGTCGACCGTCGGGGCAAATTGCAGATCCTGCGGGCTCGACAGACGCGGGCGTGTCGTCATAGGTCGCGCCGGTCAGTCCGATGCGCACGCCGTCGAAGCGTCACGATCGAGCGATCCTTGAAACTCGGCAGCGGCGCGCCGTCCGGTCCGCGCAGGTTGGCGGCATAGAGCGGAAACTTCGCCTCCGCCATGCGCTGGAGGAAGATCGACTTGCCGAAATCGAACTCGTGATTGCCGGGCGCGAAAATGTCGGGCTGCACCATGTTGGTCAGCGCGATGATGTGGGCGCCCTTGTCGATGCCCGACATCAGCGAGGGCGACAGCGTGTCGCCGCCATGCGCCAGGATCACGTGGCCGCCGTCTGGCGCGCTCGGCCTTGACCACGGCGGCGAGCCGCGCGAAGCCGCCGCGGCGCTTGCCGTCGGGCATCACCTGGTCGCCCATCAGGTAGATGTCGTTGACCAGGACGAAGGTGACCCGCAGTGGACTCGGCAGAGACGGCGTTGACGAGGAGGAGGGTGAAGCGACGGCGGCGAACAGGCGGCGGGTGAGGGCCATGGTGATGTTTTTATGTTGCGGGAACAGCATTATGCCAGCAACTTTGGACGATGACTCTTTAATCAACCGTCATGTTAATCGATGCCCGCCCGACCGGTGTCAGGTTCCGGCAGCCGGCCAAAGGATTGGTCCGCATCGGCATGCAACCGGCCTCGACCTCGCGTATGATCGCCCAATGGTTACGTCGAGCCATAGGGGCCATGAAACGACAGGATAAGTGAGCGATAGGCCATATGAGCGACTCAAGCCCGCCTGACACGATCGCGCCGCCCGCGCGGCCGGCTGCATCGGGGCCGTCCATGCCAGCCGCCACCGTGGAGGTGCCGCAGCCGACGCCGGCGTCCGAGCGCGTGAAGGCGTCGGCCGTCAAGGTCGGCGTGCTCCTGGTCAATCTCGGCACGCCCGACAGCGCCGATGCGGCGGGTGTGCGGCGCTATCTCAAGGAATTCCTGTCCGACCCGCGCGTCATCGAAAACCAGGGCCTGGTCTGGAAGATCGTTCTCAACGGCATCATCCTGCGGATCCGGCCGCGCATCAAGGCGCGCGACTACCAGAAGATCTGGAACACCGAGCTCGACGAATCGCCGCTCAAGACCATTCACGCGCTCGCAGGCGCAGAAGCTTGCCAACACGCTCAACCTGTTCGGCAACCACATCATGGTCGACTGGGCGATGCGCTACGGCAATCCCTCGATCGCGTCGCGCGTCACGGAGCTGTGCAACCAGGGCTGCGAGCGCATTCTGGTGATTCCGCTCTATCCGCAATATTCCGCCGCGACGACCGCGACGGTGTGCGACGAGGTGTTTCGCGTGCTCACCAATCTGCGCCGACAGCCGACGCTGCGGATCGCGGCGCCCTACTACGATGACTCGATCTATATCGACGCGCTCGCCAACACGACTGCGTGCCGAGCTTGCGCGGCTCGCATTCGAGCCCGATGTGATCCTCGCCTCCTTCCACGGCATGCCGCAGGCCTATGTCGACAAGGGCGATCCGTATTTCGATCACTGCGTGATGACGACGCGGTTGTTGCGCGCAGAAGCTCGGGATCGACGAGCAGAAGCTGATGCTGACATTCCAGTCGCGCTTCGGCCGCGCCAGATGGCTCGAGCCCGCGACCATCGACAGCGTCAAGGCGCTGGCCAAGCGTGGCGTCAAGAAGCTGGCCGTGATCACGCCCGGCTTCGCGGCCGACTGCCTCGAGACGCTGGAGGAGATCGCGGTCGAGAACGCCAATGTGTTCAAGCGCTATGGCGGCGAGAATTTTGTCGACGATCCCTTGTCTTAACGACAGCGACCCGGGCATGCTGGTAATCCGGCATGTCGCGCTGCGCGAGTTGAAGGGCTGGGTGTGAAGCCACAGGTTGAGCGGATGGCTCGGCCGGGCTGGGCACCGTCCAAACCGCGGATCGCACGACCTTGCGGCAACACGTGAATGGCGGCGAGTCGTATTCAAAGCGACCCGCCCTGAAAACGAGACGAGGGGAGTGAAACGATGAGTGATCGAGCTCGAAGAGTGATGGCGCTTGCGTGTGTCTGCGCCGAGTCGGCGCACTGGCATCGGTGTGGGCATCGACAGCGCAAGCGCAAGGAAGCTGGACCACGAAGGCGCCGGTGCCGGCGCGCCTCAACGAGGTCACGGTTGCCGCCGTCGCCGGCAAACTCCACGTCATGGGCGGCAGCGTGCTTGGCTTCACCGGGCCCTATCATCGTGCAATACGACCCGGCGAACGACAGCTGGCGCACGCGCGCGCCGCTGCCGCGCTCGCTCGACCACATCGGCTCGGTCGAGCTGAACGGAAAGATCTACCTGATTGGCGGCTTCGTCGGCGGCGGCGTGCATCGCGACGGCCAGAACACCGCCTTCGAGTACGATCCCGCCAGCGACACCTGGCGCATCCTGGCGCCGATGAAGGCCGGCCGCGGCTTCCGTTGGCGTGGTCGCGCTCGACGGCAAGATCCACGCCATCGGCGGACGCTCGCCCGACAACAACGTCACGGTCGCGACGCACGAGGTCTACGATCCGGCGACCAACAGCTGGAAGGAGCTCGCGCCGCTGCCGAAGGCGCGCGATCACGCCGCCGCGGGCGTGATGGACGGCAAGATCTATTTCGCGGGCGGCCGCTTCGGGCCCTCCACCGATCGCACCGGCATGCTCGATATCTACGATCCGAAGAGCAACACCTGGACCTCCGGACCGGCAATGCCGACACCGCGCAGCGGGCTTGCGGGCGCGGTCTACAAAGGCGTGTTCATGGTGCTCGGCGGCGAGATGCCTCCGACAGGCACCAATGCCGAGAACGAAGCATTTGATCCGAAGGCGAATGCTTGGCGCACGCTCGCGCCGATGCCGGCCGGCCGGCACGCGACCGCGGCGGCAGTCCGTCGGCGACAGCGTCTATCTCGCGGGCGGCTCGCTGCGGCCCGGCGCCGGACAGGTCACCGACCAGACGATCGTGTTCACGATGCCGTAACGGCAAACGAAGCCGAGGCAGGCACGCAACGCGAAGCCTGCCCGCAAGCGCCAAATGACGCCAATGGGAGGACGCGATGCGCCATCGATGGTGGTTGCCTGTCGTGGCGACCTGTGCGGCGCTCGTGTCGGCGTCGTCGCCGACATCGTTGCTAACCTCATTGCCAGCTTGGGCGCAGGGCGGTTCGCAAGGCAGCTGGTCGATCAGGGCGCCCTATCGAGCCGCGGTCAACGAGGTTGCGGTGGTGGCCGTCGGCAGACAAGCTCCATGTGCTCGGCGGCAGCGTGCTCGGCGTCGCCGGGCCCTATCACGAAGAGTACGACCCGGCGACCGACAAGTGGTCGCGCGCGCGCGATGCTGCCGAGAGGGCTCGATCACATCGGCGCCGCGGTGGCTAACGGCAAGATCTACACCATCGGCGGCTTTGTCGGCTCGGTGCACCGCGACGCGCAGAACGCCGTGTACGAATATGATCCGGCGAGCGACACCTGGCGCATTCTGCTCGGGAATGAAGGCCGGCCGCGGCTCGGTCGGCGTGGCGGTGATCGACGGCAAGGTGCACGCCATTGGCGGACGCAATGCCGACGGCCAGACGGTCGCAACGCACGAGGCCTACGATCCGGCGACCAACAGCTGGAAGCGAGCTCGCGCCGCTGCCGAAGGCGCGCGATCACGCCGCCGTCGTGCGCGACCGAAGGCAGAATTCATGTCGATCGGTGGACGCTTCGGGCCGTCGACCGACAGACCGATATGCACGACGTCTACGATCCGACGAGCAACACCTGGACGCGCGGCGCCGCCGATGCCGACGGCGCGCAGCGGGCTTGCCGGTACGCTGTACAAGGATCTGTTCATGGTGCTCGGCGGCGAGCTGCCGCCCACGCACGTTCTCGCAGAACGAAGCCTACGATCCCAAGACCAAGAGCTGGCGCGCGCTCGCGCCGATGCCGGCGGGTCGCCACGCGCACTGGCGCAGCAGCCGTCAATGGCGACGCTCTATCTTGTCGGCCGGCTCGCTGCGGCCCGGATCGGCGCGGCGTCACCAACGAGGTGATCTGTTTTTACTCTGCCATGACATGGGCTTAGCGCATGGTCCCGAAACAATGGCCTGCGCCGGACTGACATCGCAACAAGACACTGAACCGGGCCGCCTCGAGCCGCGACTAATACACGTGGGATTTGCCGGAAACTGCGTATGATTTCAATGGCTTGCGCGAGCCTGCGCGCATCGCCCACATTGTCCGCCGAGCCTCATTGGAGGGGGCTTGCCATGGGTTTAAGCGGTTTTAACGTCTTTCGCGATCGTCGTTCTCGTCGCTCGCCATCCTGACCCTGTTCGCCGGCGTCAAGACCGTGTCGCAGGGCTACAACTGGACCGTCGAGCGGTTCGGCCGCTACACCCGCACGCTCCATGCCCGGCCTCAATCTCATCGTGCCGTTCTTCGACCGCATCGGCCGCAAGATGAACATGATGGAGCAGGTGATCGACATCCCGCAGCAGGAGGTCATCACCAAGGACAACGCCACCGTCACGGTCGACGGCGTCGCCTTCTTCCAGGTGTTCGACGCCGCCAAGGCGAGCTACGAGGTCGCCAACCTCGCATCAGGCGATCGTCGACGCTCACCATGACCAACATCCGCTCGGTCATGGGCGCGCATGGATCTCGACCAGGTGCTGTCGCATCGCGACGAGATCAACGAGCGGCTGCTGCGCGTCGTCGACGCCGCGGTGTCGCCCTGGGGCGTCAAGGTCAACCGCATCGAGATCAAGGACATCGTGCCGCCGGCCGACCTGGTCGCCTCGATGGGCCGGCAGATGAAGGCCGAGCGCGAGAAGCGCGCCGTGATCCTGGAGGCCGAAGGCCAGCGCCAGTCGGCGATCCTGCAAGGCGGAAGGCGCCAAGCAGTCGCAGATCCTCGAAGCCGAAGGCCGGCGCGAGGCCGCCTTCCGCGACGCCGAGGCGCGCGAGCGCTCGGCGCAGGCCGAAGCCAAGGCGACCGAGGTGGTGAGCGTGGCGGTCGCCAACGGCGATATCGCGGCGCTCAACTACTTCATCGCCGAGAAATATCTCAAGGCGTTCGGCCAGCTCGCCGAGTCGCCGAACCAGAAGGTGCTGATGCTGCCGATCGAAGCGATGAGCGTGCTCGGCTCGCTCGCCGGCATCGGCGAGATCGCCAAGGCGACGTTCGGCGGCGACGCACGGCGGTGGCGGCGACGGCAAGGCGCCGCCGCCGCGGCGGCCGACCGTGCCGACCGCCGGCGCCGCCGGCTTGACGGGAGAGCTGCGATGGACAGCACATGGACTTGATCGCGTGGTTCGTCTCGCTCGGCGCCTGGAACTGGTTCATCGCTGGCGGCGGTGTTGTTCCTGCTCGAGATCCTCGCGCCCGGCAGCTTCATGATGTGGCTCGGGCTCGTCCGCCATCGCTGGTCGGCGCGATCTCGCTCGTCATCGACTGGTCGTGGCAGGCGCAGCTCATCGCGTTCGCGGTGTTCGCGATCGCTGCGATCCCGGCCTGGCGGCATTTCGCGCGCAAGGTCGAGAAGCCGGCCGACCAGCCGTTCCTCAACCGCCGCGCCGAAGGCTATCGTCGGGCGCGATGTTCACGCTCGACAAGCCGATCGTCGACGGCATCGGCACGATCCGCATCGACGACACGGTCTGGCGCGTGCAGCGGCCCCGATTGCCCGGCCGGCAGCCGCGTCAAGATCGCGCGCGCCGACGGCGCGAACTGACGGTGGAAGCGGCGTAGCGTCGGCTCTCGAGAGCGAGAGCTACGCGGTCAAGCCACGCCGGCGCGCAGCAGGTCGTGGAAGTGCACGACGCCGACCGGCTTGTCGTCCTCGACCACGATCAGCTGCGTCTTCTTCGAGCGAGTTGAGAATCTCGAGCGCCTCGCTGGCGAGCTGATCGGGCCGCACCGTCTTCGGGCCGCGCGGTCATGATCGTCTCGACCGTGCAGCTCGAGCAGATCGGGCTCATGTGGCGGCGCAGGTCGCCGTCGGTGATGATGCCCGCAGGCGGCCGTCGGCGATCGGTGATGCCGACGCAGCCGAAGCTCTTGGCCGTCATCTCGACCAGCGCGTCCGACATGCGCGTGCCGAGCGGCGACGAGCGGCATCGCGTCGCCGCTGTGCATGATGTCGCGCACGAATTTGAGCATGCGCGCCGAGCCGGCCGCCCGGATGGAGTTCGGCGAATTCGAGCGCCGTGAAGCCGCGGCTCTCCAGCAGCGCGATCGCGAGCGCGTCGCCGAGCGCCTGCTGCATCAGGGTCGAGGTCGTGGGCGCGAGATTGTGCGGGCAGGCCTCGCGCGCCTGCGGCAGCGCGAGCACGACGTCGGCGGCCTGCGCCAGCGTGCTGTCCGGCGTCGGCGGTGACGGCGATCAGGCCGATGCGGAAGCGGCGCGAATAGTCGGTGAGGTCCTTGAGCTCGGCGGTCTCGCCCGACCAGGACAGCGCCATGATCACGTCGTCGGGCGTGATCATGCCGAGGTCGCCATGGCTCGCCTCGCTCGGATGCACGAAGAAGGCCGGCGTGCCGGTCGAGGCGAAGCGTCGCCGCGATCTTGCGGCCGACATGGCCGGACTTGCCCATGCCGGTGACGATCACGCGGCCGCGCGCGCTGCGGATCAGGTCGATCGCGGCGGTGAACGAGCTGGCCGAGCCCGTCGTGGATCGCCGCCGTCAGCGCGCTGATGCCGCCGGCCTCGGCCTCGAGCGTGCGCACCGCCGAGGCGATCAGGTCGTGGGCGATCGCGTGGCGTGGCGTGAGCGGCTTCGATTTGGCCATGGCGAGCGGCTTGGCCATGGCATCTCCGCGAGCGGGCGGATTGTACGGACTCCGACGCGGCCAGGGCGACCGCGCTGAGTCAACGGCTCGTTAACCATATCCGTTTTAACTCCATTAACCAACGGCCTGCCGACGGCGCCGGCCTCGGATGGCGCAGAGGCTGTCGAATCGTCCAGCGTGCTGATCACAGAGTTTCTCGATGCGCGGACAGCTTCGCCGCGCGCCGCCGGGACCGGGGTATCGAGGTGCCGCGCCTTCGCCGACCGCGTCTGCGCTTGCGTCGCCGCTGCGCGATCGCCGCATTGGTCGTGCTCGGTCCGATGGCGCCGAGCCGCTGCGCAGGACGCGATCCGACCGATATCCTGATGCGGCCGCAGCTCGACGGCGATCCGCGCAATCCGCCTGCGCTTCAGCCGCGACCGCGAGCCTGGACGACGGCCGGCGAGCGCGGCTTCCGGCTACTGCGTCGCCGCGCGGCAAAGCGCCGGAACGACCGGCTTCGATTCCAGCGACGCGCGCGCCGGCCACAAGGCCCAGACTGGCGACAGCCAATGCGCGGCCGCCGATGGCGAACGGCTGCCCGGCACGCCGCCGCAGTCAGCCGCTGCCGAGGCCCACGCCGCGCCGCGCACGACCGGCCCGACCGCGCCGGCAGACGATCGCGACACCGGGCGCCTCAGCCGCAAAATCGCGACGCGCGCGCCGCACGCCAGCCGACCGCGGCCGAACGCAGGCCAATCCGGTCGCGCGCGCGCAGCGATCCACGCCGGCGTCGTGCCGGTGCGCGCGCCGGCTGCCGTGCCGGAGGAGGATCCGTTCGCTCCGATCGGCATCCATGCCGGGCGCGTTCCTGCTGCGGCCGGCGATCGAGCTCGACCGGCGGCTACGACACCAATCCGGCGCGCAGCGCCGACCGGCAAGCCGTCCTGGTACGCGGTGCGTGGCGCCGGAGCTGCTGGTCAATTCGAACTGGTCGCGCCATGAGCTCACCGCCAACCTGCGCGGCAGCTACACCGACTACGAGAATGCGCTCGGATCTCAACCGGCCGAGCCTCGACGCCAGGGTCAACGGCCGCATCGACGTCACGCCGCTGCACGCGCCTCGATCTCGAAGGCCGCTATCTCGTCGGCACCGACAATCCCGGCAGCCCGAACATCCAGGCCGATCTCGCGCGGCTGCCGATCTACACCACGCTCGGCGGCACCGCCGGCCTCGGCCAGCGCTTCAACCGTCTCGAGGTGACGCTCAAGGGCGGCGTCGACCGCACCGTCTATCAGGAACTCGACCTTCACCGACGGCGCGACCGAGAGCAACGACGACCGCAACTTCAACCGCTACGGCGGCGAGCTGCGCGCCAGCTACGAGCTCACGCCCGGCGTCAAGCCGTTCGTCGAGATCGGCGCCGATCGGCGCGTGCACGATCTCGCGATCGACCGCACCGGCGTGCGCCGCGATTCCGACGGCCGCTACGTCAAAGCCGGCACCACCTTCGAGTTCTCGCGCATCGCTCACCGGCGACGTCGCGGTCGGCTATGCTCGCGCGCAACTACAAGGATCCGACGCTGCCGGATATCAGCGGGCTGACCTTCGACGCATCGCTGACCTGGCTCGCGAGCGCGCTCACCACCGTCAAGCTCACCGCGCGGACCACGGTCGACGAATCGATCGCTGGCCGGCGTCTCCGGCGTGCTTCACGCGCGAGGTCGCGCTGCGAGGTCGATCACGCCTTCCGCCGCTGGCTGATCGCGACGCTCGAAGTTCACCGTCGCGACTCGACGACTATGTCGGCTCGCCGCGCGCTGGACGAGCGCTACGCGACCGTCGGCGCTCATCACCTACAAGCTCACGCGCGAGCTGTGGCTCAAGGGCGAGTACCGCCACGAATGGCGCCACTCCAACGTAGCCCGGCAACGACTATCAGGCGCGATGTCGTTCTGCTGGGCGTGCGGCTGCAGCGGTAGTGATGTCAATATGCTTAAATTCGTTTTGAGATAGGCACCTTGTCGCCGGCATGAGCGTTAGCGAAATGCGGGAACGAACGAATGGCCTGCGCCATCGCGACCAGGATTTCGCCGCCGCTCCATATGGGCTGCAAGTCCTTTATGGCTGCTATCGCGGGCTAGGTCTGAAACTCGCTCGGGTCGCGCGCCGCATTCCAAACGCGCAGAACGTTCACGATCCGCCGCTCGTCATCGATCGTGTATACAATCCAGAATTTGGTCCGGTCGCCGACCTCAAACAGATAGGCCCGGTAGGGTGCTCCGGTTACAAAGAAAAAATTCCACGTGTGGGGAGATGTAGCGAACCAAGTCTCGAATACACGAGCCAGGCGTGCTTCCTGTTCTTCCCAAAAGGTCGGCGTAAAGCTCGCGGCAATAACGGGCGAGATTATCAATATCCAGTTGTGCACGTTCCGTAATATCGACGCGGAACAACATCTTGATGACTTAGGCAATCTCGCCCCTGCAGATTGCCAAAAATCGCCGTCTGAACTCCTCGCGATCAAATGGCTTTGCTTTGCCCGCAGCAACGGCGGCGTCGGCTTCCTTCAACGATGCCAAAAGCGCTGCCCGCTCCGGCTCGGTCGGAACGGGAACTTCCTCCAAGGTAACGATAGGAACAACCATTGTTTCCTTTTTCATACGCTACCGCCTATCACAATGGCGATCGGTGTCCAAAGCGCGCGGTGAAGGCTCGATCTGCTGCTTGGTCCGTAGACGCCGCCAACGTTATCTGCAGATCCGCTCACCCTTCGCCAACAGCCGCTTCGCCTCCTTGCGGAACTCCGGCGCGAGGTCGTCGCGCGCGAGCGCGTAGGCGACGTTGGCGGTGAGGAAGCCGATCTTGGAGCCGCAGTCGAAGCTCTGGCCGTCGAACTTCAGGCCGTAGAACGGCTGCGTCTTGGCGAGCTCGATCATGGCGTCGGTGAGCTGGATCTCGCCGCCGGCGCCGCGCTGCTGCGTCGCCAGGATGTCGAAGATCTCCGGCTGCAGGATGTAGCGGCCGGTGATGATGAGATTGGACGGCGCCTTCTCGCGCGGCGGCTTCTCCACCATCTGCGTGATCTCGAACAGCTTGCCCTTGGGCTCGCCGACGCCGACGACGCCGTACATGTGCACGCGGTCGTGCGGCACTTCCTCGACCGCGATGACGTTGGCGCTTCGCTCGCCGAGACTGCGCGAGGCGTCGATCATCTGGGCAAGGCAGCCGCGCTGGTGCTGGATCAGCATGTCGGGCAAGCAGCAGCGCGAACGGCTCGTGGCCGACCAGTTCGCGCGCGCACCACACCGCGTGGCCGAGGCCGAGCGGCTCCTGCTGACGCGTGAAGCTCGTGGTGCCGGGTCCGGGCAGGTCCTTGCGACAGGAGCTCGAGATCGGCTCGTTTCGCTGGCGCTCGCGCAGCGTCATCTCCAGCTCGAACTGGCGGTCGAAATGGTCCTCGATGACGCTCTTGTTGCGCCCGGTGACGAAGATGAAATGCTCGATGCCGGCCTGCCGCGCCTCGTCGACGACATGCTGGATCACCGGCCGGTCGACCACCGGCAGCATCTCCTTGGGCATGGCCTTGGTGGCGGGCAGGAAGCGGGTCCCGAGGCCGGCGACGGGGAAGACGGCTTTGCGAATCGGTTTCATGCGCTCACTGATTCATGACGGGAATGTTAGATGTCGTTGGCGGCGGGAGGTGCCACAGTATGTTTGGCGGCGTTAGCACAAACGGTCGTTAACGGTCTCGCAACCATATATGTTCCCCATAGGAAGGGCTATCGGCGGAAGCGACGACACGGGCTGAAAACAACATGGCGAGCTTGATCCGATCCATGCAACGGCTGGGTGCGATCACCTTGGGCGCTGCCACTCTGGCTGCGACGGTGAGCGGCGGCGTGACTGGCGACGGCGTGATTCGGCAAAGCTTGGGCGCAGGGCTTCGACCTGCGTCGCCTGTTTTCGTCGAATCCGCCGACAGGCTCTGTGCCGCCAGCGCTGCGACCGGCGCTCGCCGAGTGGAGCGGCGAATTCGGGCTCCTCGGGCCATCCGGCTGATGCAGGCCGACGCCATCCGCGCGGCGGCGGCAAATTTCCCGACCTGCCTCGAAGGGCTATGGCCGCAGGCGGCGCGCCGCGGCGTGACGCGTGCCGATTTTCGATGCGCAGACCGCGGGCCTGACGCCCGATCTGCGGATCATGGACTTGCATCGACGCGCAGCCGGAGTTCACCAAGTCGTTCTGGGACTATCTCGACCTCCTGGTGAGCGACGCCGCGCATCGAGAACGGCCGCGCGATCCTGGCGCAGTATCGCGCGATCTTCGACGCGGTCGAGAAGGCCTATGGCGTCGACCGCCACATCATCGCGGCGATCTGGGGCGTCGAGTCCAACTACAGCACCGCCATCGGCGAGCGCTCGGTGATCCGCTCGACCGCGACGCTCGCCTGCATCGGCCGCCGCCAGGATTACTTCCGCGAGGAGTTCCTGTCCGCGCTGGAAATCCTCGCGCGCGGCGACGTGCGGCCGGAGCATCTCAAGGGCTCCTGGGCCGGCGCCTTCGGTCCGACCCAGTTCATGCCGACGTCGTTCAAGCGCTACGCGGTCGATTTCGACGGCGACGGCCGCCGCGACGTCGTCGACTCGGTGCCCGACCTGATCGCCTCGACCGCCAACAACCTCAAGAAGGACGGCTGGGTCACCGGCCAGACCTGGGGCTACGAGGTGGTGGTGCCGCAGGGCTTCAATTTCCTGCTCGCCGATCGCGCGCGCACGCTTGACCATGCGCGAATGGGAGCGCGCCGGCATGCGCCGCGCCGGCGGCAAGCCGTTCCCGCGCGGCGACGACAAGGCCTATCTGCTGGTTCCGGCAGGCGCGCAGGGGCCGGCCTTCCTGATGCTGCAGAACTTCCGCGTCATCATGAAATACAACCCGGCGGAAGCCTACGCGCTGGCGATCGGGCATCTGGCGCGACCGCCTGCGCGGCGGCGAGCCGTTCGTGCAGCCCTGGCCGCGGCACGAGCGGGTGCTCAGCCGGTCCGAGCGCTACGAGCTGCAGCAGCTCCTGGCGCAGCACGGCTACGATATCGGCGAACCCGACGGCCGGCTTGGCCCCAGAAGCCGCAATGCGCTGCGCGCGTTCCAGGCCGCGGTCGGGATCGTTCCCGACGGCTTTGCGTCGGCCACGATCCTGGAGCGCCTGCGCGCGCGTTAAGGATCGCCCGGAAATAGGGTGCAGATGGCCTGTGTGTGAATACCTTGTGTGAATGCCGTGTACCGGCCATCTTCAAGTTGACATTTTTGTTGTAATATTAAGGGATAAGCTGGCGGCGCTGTCGCCAGCCGCGTGGCTGTGGATCGAACGGTTGCCGATGCATCCGAAAGGCGCTTTCCGGGGCTTGCGTTCGCGCGCTGCGACTGGCGGCAATCGCCACCGTGAGCGTTGCGTTGCTCGTGCCTGCGAGCGCGCAATTCTGGAGCCCGTTCGGCGGTCGTTCCCAGCCGCGACCGTCGCAGCAGGGTGGCGGCTTCAATCCTTTCGGTGGCTTTTTCGGCGGCCCGCCGCCGCAGAATCCGGCGCCGCCCGCCGACTACTCGCGCGCGCCAGCACCGCCGCAGCGCAAGGTCGATGCCGCTGCCCCCACCACAACACTCGTGGTCGTCGGCGACAGCATGGCGGACTGGCTCGCCTATGGACTCGAGGAGGCCTTTGCTGAGACGCCCGAGATGGCGATTGTGCGCAAGCATCGCACGACCGCAGGGCTTATCCGCTACGACACCCGCCGCGATGTCGAATGGCCGCAAATTGTTAAAGAGATGATCGCGGCCGACAAGCCCAAGGTGCTTGTCATGATGATCGGAACGCATGATCGTCAGGCCATTCGCGAGCGCACACCGACGCCAGCCCCAGGGCGCAATGCAGGCGCCGCGAAACAGCAGCAGCAACAGCAGCAGTCCGTGACTGCGCCGCCGCCGCCGGCGGCGCCGATTGATCCCGAACTGCAGGCGCCGCAACCCGGTGAGCGGAACGCGGAGCTGCCGGAGACGCCGGCCGAAGACCCCGCGATTGCAGCGCCCGAGACTTCACGCTCCGCCGCCGGCAATGCGGGCCCGTTCGAGTTCCGCTCCGAGCGCTGGGAAGCGGCCTATATCCGCCGCATCGATGCGACCATCGCGGCGCTCAAGAGCGCTGGCGTGCCGGTGTTCTGGGTCGGCCTGCCACCGCAGCGCGCGACGCGCGCGACGGCCGATTCGACCTATCTCAACGAGCTGTATCGCCAGCGGGCCGAGAAGGCCGGCATCGTCTACGTTGATGTCTGGGAAGGCTTCGTCGACAGCTCTGGTCAGTTCGCTGCGCAGGGCCCGGACTTCGAAGGTCAGATTCGCCGATTGCGCTCTGGTGATGGCATCTATTTCACCAAGCCCGGCGCGCGCAAGCTGGCCCACTATGTCGAACGCGAGATCCAGCGCACGCTCGCCAACAGGACGACGCCGGTGGCGCTGCCGAACACGATCGAGCCTGCTGGCCCGACGCCCGGTGGGCGGCCCGGCGGCCCGGCGCAGCGCCCGCTCGTCGGTCCGGTCGTTCCGCTGACGACTCTGGCCACTGGTCAGAACGAACTCCTGGGCGGGGGGGCCGCTCGGCCGTCTACTGGGTCAGATCCAGTCGCGACGCGGGTGCTGACCAAGGGCGAAGCCATACCGGCGCCGAGCGGGCGCGCGGACGACTTCAACTGGCCGCGCGGCGGCGTGGCATCCGATCCATCGTTGGCCGACACATCGCCGATTCCGGCTGTGCTGGCCACGCCGGAGCAGGCCGCGCCGAGCCAGGCGACGACGCGACAGAACGCCTCAGGTCAGGCCGCGTCTGGACAGTCCAAAGGACAGTCGGCGCCGGTGGTTGGCAGCAAGACGGGCGAGCCAAAGCAGCCAATTCAGAAACGCGCACCGCCGCCGGCACCGTCGTTCTTCGATGCCTTCCCGCGTCCTCCGGGAGCGATCAGGCCCTCGGCATCGACGCAAGGCGCGGTTCGCTAGCAATTGCGATTTGATCTCGGTCAATTATCCCGACCGTAGCCATTCTAAATCAGACGGACACTTTCACATTCGACCTTCTGCTAATGGTCGAAGATTTGTCAGCCGTTGCGATTGCCGTATTGCTCTCTAAAATTGAAGTCCTGCCGCCGACGCCACCTTGCCCGGCGCGGACTGATCGTGACGAACGCAATCGACGTTCGCGCGAATGATCGGAAACGGAAGGAAAAACCAATGGTGCGCAAGCTTCTCGTCAGCACGCTGACGTCACTCATGCTGAGCGCGATCGCTTTCGGTGGCGCGGGAGCGCAAGACCGGGTGAAGGTCGGGCTCATCCTGCCCATGACGGGCCCGTTTGCCTCGACCGGCAAGCAGATCGATGCCGCAGTCCGCCTCTACATGCAGGAGCATGGCCCGACCGTCGCCGGCAAGCGCGTTGAAGTCATTCTCAAGGACGACGCGGCCAATCCTGACACCACTAAGCGGCTGGCGCAGGAGCTTGTGGTCAACGAGAAGGTCAACATCCTGGCCGGCTTCGGCCTCACTCCGCTGGCGCTTGCGACCGCGCCGATCGCAACCGAAGCCAAGGTGCCCGAGATCGTCATGGCGGCGGGCACGTCGATCATCACTGAGCGCTCGCCTTATATCGTGCGCACGAGCTTCACGGTCCCGCAATCCTGCGTCATCGTCGGCGACTGGGCGGTGAAGAACAACATCAAGAAGGTGGTCACGCTGGTCAGCGACTATGCGCCCGGCCACGACGCCGAGACGTCCTTCACCGAGCGCTTCAAGTCCAATGGCGGCGAGATCGTCGCGGCGCTGCGCGTTCCGCTGCAGAACCCCGATTTTGCGCCGTTCCTGCAGCGCGCGGCCGATGCCAAGCCGGACGCGATCTTCGTGTTCGTGCCGTCGGGCGCTGGCGCCATCGTGATGAAGCAGTTTGTCGAGCGCGGGCTCGCACGCGCCGGCATGCGGATGATCGGCCCGGGCGATCTCACCGACGACGATATCCTGCCGGGCTATGGCGATGTCGCGCTCGGCATCATCACGGCGCATTTCTACGCCACCGCGCATCCGTCGGCGAAGAACAAGGCCTATGTGGAAGCGTTCCGCAAAGCCAATCCCGGCATGCGGCCGAACTTCATGTCGGTCGGCGGCTATGACGGCATGCACCTGATCTACGAGGCGCTGAAGAAGACCGGCGGCAAGGCCGACGGCGATTCGCTGGTCGTGGCGATGAAGGGGATGTCGTGGGAAAGTCCGCGCGGGCCGATCACGATCGACCCGGATACGCGCGACATCATTCAGAACATCTATATGCGCAAGGTCGAGAAGGTTGGCAACGAACTGCAGAACGTGGAGTTCGCGACCTTCGAAGCCGTGAAGGATCCGGTGAAGGCCGCCAAGAAATAGCGGAACCGGTGGGTAGCGCTTAATGGCCGCGCGCCAAAGGCGCGCGGCCAATTGTGTCCCGGAGATAAATCGGGCAGCGTGCGTGTGGGGGCGCGCATGGAAGCAACAGCATGCTGACCATCCTGTTCGACGGCATTGCCTATGGCATGCTGCTGTTCGTGCTGGCGTGCGGGCTTTCCGTGACGCTGGGGCTGATGAATTTCGTCAATCTGGCGCACGGCTCGTTCGCGATGGCGGGCGGCTATATCACGGTCGTGCTCGTCAATCGCATGGGCGTGCCGTTCCTGCTCGGCCTGCCGCTGGCGTTCCTGTTCACTGCGGCGCTCGGCGCCCTGCTGGAGCGAACGCTCTATGTGCACGTCTACGCGAAGAGCCATCTCGACCAGGTGCTGTTCACCATCGGGCTCGTCTTCATGTCGGTGGCGGCCGTCGACTACACCATGGGCTCGTCCCAGCAGTTCATCGTGATACCGAGCGCGTTGCAGGGGCAGATCGACGTGTTCGGCGTCGGCGTCGGGCGCTACCGGCTGCTCATCATCGGCATCTGCGCCCTGCTGACGATTGCGCTGCAGCTGATACTCACGCGCACGCGCTTCGGCAGCCGGCTGCGCGCGTCCGTCGATGATCAGCGCGTGGCGCGCGGCCTCGGCATCAATGTCGGCGTGGTGTTCGGGGTGACGTTCGCGGTCGGCTCAGGGCTTGCAGGTCTTGGCGGGGCGCTCGGCGCGGAGATCCTCGGTCTCGATCCGGTCTTTCCGCTCAAATACATGATCTACTTTCTGATCGTCGTGACCGTGGGGGGCACGTCGAGCATCACCGGTCCGTTTCTGGCCTCGATCCTGCTCGGCATCGGCGACGTCGCCGGCAAGTACTATGTCCCCCAAGTCGGTGCATTCGTGATCTACACCATCATGATCGTGGTGCTGATCTGGCGGCCGCAGGGTCTGTTCGCGCGGCAAAGCGCGCGGTAAGGCATGATCGGAATGCTCCAAAGCCCGCAAGCTGCCGATGTTGCCGAGCAGATGGCGCGGCGCGCCCGCTGGACGCCGCTCGAGATCGCGTTCTGGCTCATAGCATTCTCGACCATCTATTTTCTGCCCGGGCGCCATTTGATCCTGACCGAGATCGCGATCTGGGCGCTGTTCGCGCTGTCGCTCGACCTGATCCTGGGCTTCGGCGGCATCCTTTCGCTCGGCCATGCGGCCTTCTTCGGCGTCGGCGCCTACGCGGCGGGGCTCTTCGCCAAGCACGGGATCATCACCGAGCCGGTGCTGGCGCTCGGCGTGGCTGGTCTCGCCGCGACCGTTGTCGGCTTCCTGACGAGCTTCCTGGTTCTGCGCGGCTCGGACCTGACGCGATTGATGGTGACGCTCGGCGTGGCGCTGGTGTTGCGCGAGCTCGCCAACCGCTATTCCGGTCTAACTGGCGGCGCCGACGGCCTGCAGGGCGTCACCATGGCGCCGGTGCTCGGCCTATTCCGGTTCGATCTGTTCGGCCACACCGCCTATGTGTACAGCCTTGTCGTGCTGTTCTTGCTGTTCCTGCTGGCGCGCCGGATCGTGAATTCGCCGTTCGGGCTGTCGCTGCTCGCCGTCAAGGGCAATCCGCTGCGCGCCTCCGCGATCGGCATTCCGGTCAACTGGCGCCTGGTCGCGATCTATACCGTTGCGGCCGGCTATGCGGGCATCGCCGGCGGGCTGCTGGCGCAGACGACTGCATTTGCATCGCTTGAAGTGTTCTCGTTCGATCGCTCCGCCGATGTGCTGCTGGTGCTGATCATCGGCGGGATCGGTTATCTCTACGGCGGCCTGATCGGCGCGATCATCTTCCGGCTGATGCAGGACTGGCTTGCCAATATCACGCCGCAGTATTGGCAGTTCTGGATTGGCCTCGTGCTGGTGATCATCGTGCTCGTGGGCCGCGACCGCATGGCGGCATGGATCAGGCCGGTCGTCAGTTTGGTCGACAGCCTTGGCGGGCGGATGCGGCGCGCGGGTGTCGGTGGCGGGGAGCGCTAGACCATGTCTTCTGCTCCCGAAACCTCTTATGCGCTCGAAACCATTGACCTTGCGAAGTCGTTCGGCGGCATCAAGGCCACCAACCAGGTGTCGTTGCGGATCAAGAAGGGCGCCCGCCACGCCCTGATCGGTCCGAACGGCGCCGGCAAGACAACGGTCATCAATCTTCTCAGCGGAGCCACCCGGCCGACGGCAGGCAGGATTCTTCTCGACGGTCAGGACATCACCGACCGCGAGCCGCACCATCGCGTTCGCCTTGGCATTGTTCGCACCTTTCAGATCAATCAGCTGTTTGGCGATATGACGCCGGTCGAGGCGCTTGGTCTTGCGATCTCCGAGCGCAACGGGATGGGCCACGACTGGTGGCGCGTTGCCGGGCGCAAAGCGGTGATCGTGGACGAGATCGGCGAGCTGTTGAATTGCTTCAATCTCAGGGACGTGATGGGCGAGCGCACCGCGACCTTGCCTTATGGCAGGCAGCGTCTCCTCGAGATCGCGCTCGCATTCGCATGCCGGCCGCGCGTGCTGCTGCTCGACGAGCCGGCTGCCGGCGTGCCGGACGCCGAGCGTGACAGCATTCTGGAAACGGTCGCGGCGCTCCCTGCCGATGTCACCGTGCTTCTGATCGAGCACGACATGGATATCGTGTTCAGCTTCGCGGATCGCATCTCGGTTCTGGTCAATGGCGAGCTGTTCATGGAGGGCACTCCGGAGGAGGTCGCCACCGACCCGCGCGTGAAGGCGGTCTATCTCGGTGAGGGCACCGATGCCTGAGCTTCTGACCATCGAGCGGCTTCGCGCCGGCTACGGCGAGGCCATCGTGCTGTCGGACATCTCGTTCCGGCTCGATGAGGGCCAGTCGCTGGCTTTGCTCGGCCGCAACGGCATGGGCAAGACCACTTTGGTGAACTCGATCGTCGGCGTCACCCGCTATCGTGGCGGCACCATCACGCTCGCCGGCCGCGACATCACGCGGCTGCCGCCGGAGCAGCGTGCGATGCTTGGCGTCGGCTGGGTGCCGCAGGAACGCAACATCTTCAAGTCGCTTACCGTCGAGGAGAACCTGACCGCGATCGCGCGGCCGGGAAAGTGGACGCCGCAGCGAGTGTTCGAGTTGTTCCCGCGCCTCGGCGAGCGCCGGCAGAATCTCGGCAATGCGCTCTCCGGCGGCGAGCAGCAGATGCTGGCGATCGGGCGCGCGCTGGTGCTCAATCCGCGCATCATGCTGCTCGACGAGCCGCTCGAAGGGCTCGCGCCGATCATCGTGGAAGAGCTGTTGCGGGTGTTGCACCGGATCATTCGTGAGGAGGGGCTGTCCGCGATCCTGGTCGAGCAGAACGCTCAGAAGGTCTTGGGCGTGACCGATCGCGTCATCATCATCGAGCGCGGCGCGATCATCCACGAAGGCGAGAGTGCCGCGCTCAAGGCCGATCGTGCGCTGCTCGAGGCGCATATCGGTGTCGCGCGCGAGCGCAATAGCGCGGGCGCGCGCGGCGCGCCGCGGACCTGAGACTTTCTTGTCATTGGTGTCCGAGTAGTGGCCGGGTGGTTAGCGCTCTGCCAATGGCCAAGGTTAGCGGCTGTTCACTCAATACGAGAAATCGCGGTTTCACCGGCATTTCTGTGATTAACGCGCGGTTGCCGGGGTGTCCGGTTCAGGTTTGATTCAGGCCATTGCTTAAAGCACGATTTAAATTTTCTCCCGATAGTCGGCGTGCTCGGCCGGGGCGGTCGAGTGGGACCCGCGTGACGTTCGCAATCGGACGAACGAGCGTGGACAGGGGAGGCCAGTATGGCTCGCTTTGAGATCAACGACTGCACCCAGGCGGCGCTCGGCGCGCGGCCAGCCAGTGCCGACACGTTCTTTGAGCTCGGGATGATGTATTCGACCGGCTACGACGCGCCGATCGACTACGTCACCGCGCACAAGTGGTTCAACCTTGCGGCCATGCACGGCAACAAGGATGCGATCCGCCTGCGGCGCGAGATCGCGGCCGAGATGAGCGCCCAGGAGATTGCGGCTGCGCAGCGCGCCGCGCGCGACTGGCTGCGCACGGGCGCCACAGGCCCCGTGACGCGTACGGCGGCTTAGCTTTGGGGCGGCATACTCGCTCTCCGTTCGTCCGCGCAAAATCGGGACCCAGCGCAAACAAGATCACGAGTGAGCGCTGATTTTGGATTCCCGCTTGCGCGGGAATGAGCGGAGTGTGTGGGACGACCCGACGTCTCTCGCTCTGACGTCGTCCCCGCGAAAGCGGGGACCCAGTATTCCAGTGGCGAGTGTTGGGTATCTTCTGGATCAGTCGAACGGCGAGCGTCTACTGGGTCCCCGCTTTCGCGGGGACGACGTCGGAGCAAGTGGGTCGATACGTCGATCAAGGCCGCGCTACCGCGGCAGCGTGGTCGAACCCATCAAAAACTTGTCGACCGCGTGTGCAGCCTGGCGGCCTTCGCGGATCGCCCACACCACCAGCGACTGTCCGCGCCGCATGTCGCCGCAAGCGAACACTTTCGGGTTCGAGCTGCGATAGGCGACCGTATCGGCCTTGACGTTGCCGCGCGGGTCGAGCTCAAGCTTGAGCGCGGAGATCATGCCGTCGTGCACCGGATGCACGAAGCCCATGGCGAGCAGCACAAGATCGGCCTTCACGTCGAACTCGGTGCCCGGGATCGGTTTGAACTTGTTGTCAACGCGCGCGCAGTGCAGCGTCTTGACGCTTCCCGTTCTCGCCCGAGAAGCTCACTGTCCCGACCGCGAAATCGCGCTCAACGCCTTCCTCATGGCTCGATGAGATACGCAGCTTCAGCGGCCAGTCCGGCCAGGTGAGGAGCTTGTTCTCCTTCTCGGGCGGCTGCGGCATGATCTCGAAATTGGTCACCGACAGCGCACCCTGGCGGAATGAGGTGCCGATGCAGTCGGAGCCGGTGTCGCCGCCGCCGATCACCACCACGTGCTTGCCGCCCGCGAGGATCGGCTCGGCACTCTGGGCTTGCGGCTCGCCGCTCACGCGACGGTTTTGCTGCGGCAGAAAATCCATCGCGAAATGGACTCCCTTGAGCTCACGGCCCGGGATCGGCAGGTCGCGGCCCTTTTCAGCGCCGCCGGCGAGCACGACTGCGTCGTGGCTGGAGACGAGCTTGTCGATCGGCAGGCTTACTCCGACATGGACGTTGTAATGAAAGACCACGCCTTCCGCTTCCATCTGGGTGACGCGGCGGTCGACGTGGTGCTTCTCCATCTTGAAGTCGGGGATGCCATAGCGCATCAGGCCGCCGGCCTTGGCGAACTTTTCGTAGAGATGCACCTCGTGGCCGGCGCGCGCGAGCTGCTGCGCGCAGGCCATGCCGGCCGGGCCCGAACCTATGACCGCGACTTTCTTGCCGGTCTTGCGCGACGGCGGCTCCGGCACGGTCCAGCCCTGCTCGATGGCGCGATCAGCGATGGCGCATTCGATGGTCTTGATGGCGACCGGGTTGTCCTCGATGTTGAGCGTGCAGGACGCTTCGCACGGCGCCGGGCAGACGCGGCCGGTGACCTCGGGGAAGTTGTTGGTCGAGTGCAGGTTGCGCGCAGCCTCGCGCCAGTCGCCCCGATAGACGAGATCGTTCCAGTCGGGGATCTGGTTGTTGACCGGGCAGCCGGTCGGCGCACCTGTAGTCGTAACCGTGCCATGGCAGAACGGGATGCCGCAGTCCATGCAGCGCGCGCCTTGTTTGCGCACGTCCGCCTCCGGCAGCGGCAGCACAAACTCGCGCCAATGCTTGATGCGCTCGGCGACCGGCTCGTAGTCGCGCTCCTGGCGCTCGAATTCAAGAAAGCCTGTGATCTTGCCCATACGCTATTCAGCTGCCTGCATCGTGCGCGCCTTCTCCATTTCGGCGAGCGCGCGTCGGTATTCGTGCGGCATCACCTTGCGGAACATGGCCGAGTACCGGTTCCAATCGGCGAGGATCTCTTTGGCGCGCGCCGATCCGGTGTAGTGCGCATGCCGGCTGATGAGGAGGTGCAGCCGCTCCGCGTCGTGGCGCGTCATGTCGCTGAGCACATCGACCTGGCCGTGCGTCTCGAGCTCGTGATGATACTCGCGCTCGGCGATGTCTTCCTCGCCCGCGACCGGCTCAAGCCCCACCATCGCCATGTTGCAGAGTGACTTGAAGCTCCCGTCCTCGTCGATCACATAGGCGATGCCGCCCGACATGCCGGCCGCGAAGTTGCGTCCGGTCTTGCCGAGCACCACCACGATGCCGCCGGTCATGTATTCGCAGCAGTGGTCGCCGGCACCTTCGATCACCGCGGTGGCGCCCGAGTTGCGCACCGCGAAGCGCTCGCCCGCAACGCCGCGGAAATAGCACTCGCCCTCGACAGCACCGTAGAGCACGGTGTTGCCGACGATGATCGATTCCTCCGGCTTGAAGCCGCCATCGGCCGGTGGCCGGATGATGATGCAGCCGCCCGAGAGACCCTTGCCGACATAGTCGTTGGCGTCGCCCTCGAGCTCGAAGGTTACGCCGCGCGTGAGCCAAGCGCCGAAGCTCTGGCCAGCCGTTCCGGTCAGGCTCACGTGAATGGTGTCGGCGGGCAGGCCGTCGTGGCCGTAGCGCTTGGCGATCTGGCCCGACAGCATGGCGCCGGCGGTGCGATCGGTATTGCCGATCTTGCTTTCGATCCGCACCTTGGTGCCGCGCTCAATCGCGTCCTTCGCCTGCGCGATCAGCTTGCGGTCGAGGATGTCGTGGATCTTGTGGTCCTGCTCCTCGCAATTGTGGATCGCGACGCCTGCGGGCGCTTCCGGCTTGAAGAACAGGCGCGAGAAATCGAGGCCCTTGGCCTTCCAGTGCTCGATCACCTGGCGCTTGTCGAGCATCTGCATCTGGCCGACCATCTCGGCGAAGGTGCGATAGCCCAGGGCCGCCATCCATTCGCGCACCTCTTCGGCGACGAAGAAGAAGAAGTTCACCACGTGCTCGGGCTTGCCGACGAAGCGCTTGCGCAGCACCGGGTCTTGCGTGGCGACGCCGACCGGGCAGGTGTTGAGATGGCACTTGCGCATCATGATGCAGCCCGCCGCGATCAGCGGCGCGGTCGAGAAACCGAACTCGTCTGCTCCAAGGAGCGCGCCCACGATGACGTCGCGGCCCGTGCGGATGCCGCCGTCCACCTGCACCGCGATGCGGCCGCGCAGGCGGTTCGCCACCAGTGTCTGGTGCGTCTCGGCAAGCCCGATCTCCCAAGGGGAGCCCGCATGCTTGATCGAGGTCAGGGGTGAGGCGCCGGTGCCGCCCTCGAAGCCCGAGATCGTCACATGGTCGGCCCGCGCCTTGGAAACACCGGCCGCGACCGTGCCGACGCCAACCTCGGAGACGAGCTTCACCGATACATCGCCGTCCGGATTGACGTTCTTGAGGTCGAAGATGAGCTGCGCCAGATCCTCGATCGAGTAGATGTCGTGATGCGGTGGCGGCGAGATCAGGCCGACGCCGGGCGTCGAATGGCGCACCTTGGCGATCACCTGGTCGACCTTGTGGCCGGGCAGCTGGCCGCCTTCGCCGGGCTTGGCGCCCTGCGCCATCTTGATCTGCATCATGTCGGAGTTGACGAGATATTCCGTCGTCACGCCGAACCGCCCGGAAGCGACCTGCTTGATCGCCGAGCGCATGGAATCGCCGTTCGGCAGCGGCTTGAAGCGGTCCGACTCCTCGCCGCCTTCGCCGGTGTTCGAACGGCCGCCGATGCGGTTCATCGCAATGGCAAGCGTGGTGTGTGCCTCGCGCGAGATCGAGCCGAACGACATCGCACCGGTCGCGAAGCGCTTGACGATCTCCTTCGCCGGCTCAACCTGATCGAGCGGGACCCGCTCGCGGCCATCGTCCTCTGCCGACTTGATGCGAAACAGGCCGCGGATGGTGAGCAGGCGCTCGGTCTGCTCGTTGCTGACCTTGGCGTAGTGGCGATACTGGTCGGGCAGATTGGCGCGCACCGCATGCTGCAGGGTGCCAACGGTCTGCGCCGTCCAGACGTGGTCCTCGCCGCGCACGCGGAACTGATACTCGCCGCCGACGTCGAGCGCGTTGCGATAGACCGGGGAATTGCCGAAAGCGTCGCGATGCCGCCGCACGCACTCTTCGGCGATCTGCATCAGGCCGACACCCTCGATGCGGGTGGCGGTGCCGGTGAAGTACTCGGCGACGAAATCGGACTTGAGGCCGACCGCGTCGAAAATCTGCGCGCCGCAATACGACTGATAGGTGGAGATGCCCATCTTGGACATCACCTTGAGGATGCCCTTGTCGACCGACTTGATGTAGCGCTTGACGATCTCCTTCTCCTCGAGCTTTTGCGGCAGCTCCTCCTGCATCGCAGTCAGGGTCTCGAAAGCGAGATAGGGGTTGATCGCTTCGGCGCCGTAGCCGGCGAGGCAGCAGAAATGATGCACTTCACGCGGCTCGCCCGACTCGACCACGAGCCCGACCGAGGTGCGCAGGCCCTGCCGGATCAGATGGTGATGCACGGCCGCGCAGGCGAGCAGCGACGGAATCGGGATCGCTTCCGCACCGGCGCGCCGGTCGGACAGGATGATGATGTTGATGCCCTCGCGCACTGCCGCCTCGGCGCGCGCGCAGAGCTTGTCGAGCGCGTCCTTCAATCCAGCGGCGCCGTGCTCGGCCGGCCAGGTCGTGTCGAGAAAGCGCGACTTGAAGTGACCGTCGCCGACCTCGGAGATCGAGCGGATCTTTTCGAGGTCATCGTTGGTGAGGATCGGCTGGCGCACCTCCAGGCGCTTGGTGCGCGACACGCCTTCGAGGTCGAACAGATTTGGCCGCGGCCCGATGATCGAGACGAGGCTCATGACCAGCTCCTCGCGGATCGGATCGATCGGCGGGTTGGTCACCTGCGCGAAATTCTGCTTGAAATAGGTGAACAGCAGCTTGGGCCTGATTCGGACAGCGCCGAGATCGGCGCGTCGTTGCCCATCGAGCCGATGGCTTCTTCGCCCTGGACCCCCATCGGCGTCATCAGGATGCGCAGGTCTTCCTGGGTGTAGCCGAACGCCTGCTGGCGATTGAGCAGCGACAAGATTCGACAGCGTGGCCTCGCCCGGCGCGGGCGGCAAGTCCTCCAGCACGATCTGGGTGTTCTCGAGCCATTGCCGGTAGGGGTGGCTCTTGGCGAGCGTCGACTTGAGCTCCTCGTCCGGAATGAGGCGCCCTTCGTCGAGATCGACCAGCAGCATCTTGCCGGGCTGCAGCCGCCACTTGGTGACGATGTCCTTTTCCGGAATGGGCAGCACGCCCATCTCGGATGCCATCACGATGCGGTCGTCGCGGGTGACGAGATAGCGGGCCGGGCGCAGGCCGTTGCGGTCGAGCGTGGCGCCGATCTGGCGGCCGTTGGTGAATGCGATCGCGGCCGGGCCGTCCCATGGCTCCATCAGCGCGGCGTGATATTCGTAGAAAGCGCGCCGCTCCTCGTCCATGAGCGGGTTGCCCGCCCAGGCCTCGGGGATCATCATCATCATGGCGTGCGCGAGCGAATAGCCGCCCTGCACCAGGAACTCGAGCGCGTTGTCGAAGCAGGCGGTGTCGGACTGACCTTCGTAGGAGATCGGCCACAGCTTCTCGATGTCGTCGCCAAAGAGCTCGGACGAGACCGAGGCCTGGCGCGCCGCCATCCAGTTGTTGTTGCCGCGCAGCGTGTTGATCTCGCCGTTGTGGGCGATCATCCGGTAGGGATGCGCGAGCGACCAGGTCGGGAAGGTGTTGGTGGAGAAGCGCTGGTGCACGAGCGCGAGCGCGCTCTCGAACTCCGGGTCGTGCAGATCGGGATAGTACTTGCCGAGCTGGTCGGCGAGGAACATGCCCTTGTAGACGACGGTGCGGCACGACAGCGACACCGGATAGTAGCCAGCGAGCCGCCGCTCATGCCGCTTGTAGATCGCGGCCGAGACCGACTTGCGCAGAATGTAGAGCCGGCGCTCGAAGTCGTCCTCGCTCATGCTCTTCTTGCCGCGCCCGATGAACACCTGCTGGTGCACGGGCTCGGTCGGCTTCACCGATTCGCCGAGCGACGAATTGTCGGTCGGCACGTCGCGCCAACCGAGGAGTGTCATGCCCTCGCGCTTGATGGTCTGCGCATAGATGTCGCGGATTGACCTGCCGCCAGTCGGGATCGCGCGGCATGAACAGCTGGCCGACCGCGTAGTCGCCGGGCTTGGGCAGCTTGAAGCCGAGTTTGTCGGCAACCTTGATGAAGAACTTGTGCGGGATCTGCACCAGGATGCCGGCGCCGTCACCGGCGCGCGGATCGGCGCCGACCGCGCCGCGATGCTCGAGATTGCAGAGAATGGCGAGCGCGTCGTCGACGATCTGGTGCGACTTGCGGCCTTTGATATCGGCGATGAAGCCGACGCCGCAGGAATCCTTGTCGAGCGCCGGATCGTAAAGACCTTGCGCCTGCGGCAGCCCGATGCGCCGCACCGTCGAAGTGCACCGCGCTCATCGTCTCAGCCCTCGCTCTCCAGCCCTCCGCACCGCGCGGGCGCGTCATTTCATCGTCCGCAGTTTGGCAAATAGCCTTGACCGCTTCGCTGAGGTGCCTGGCCGGGCTTGCCTGCGCCGCGCGGCTGCCCCGACTTCGGCCGGGCACCAACGTCCAAGCAATTTAAGGCGAATTCGCCAACTGGGACAGCAATGCTGTCCTAATCCACCATGGCAAATTCTAAGCGCAGACACAAGAGTAAGCATAACTCTAAATTATGCGTTCGCTGACGATTTCTTAGGCGAACCGGCAGGACACGACAAAGTGAGATTACAACCCGACCGAGCCTTGCCGGTCCGAGGCGGTCACGGATGCTTGCAAAGCGTTGGGCGACGCCAGCGCGGTTAATTAGAGTACTGGGAGAGCCGATGAACTTTGCGAGCGACAACGCGGTGGGAGTGGCGCCTGAGATCCTGGCCGCGATTGCGGCCGCAAACTCGGGCGGTGCGCTTGCCTACGGCAATGACGCGGTCACGCGGCGGGTCGAGCAGCGTTTTGCCGAGCTGTTTGAGCATGAGGTCGCGGTCTTTCTGGTGCCGACCGGGACCGCGGCCAATGCGCTTGCGATTGCGCATCTTGCGCCGCCGTGGGGCGCCGTGCTCTGCCATGCCGAGGCGCATATCGCGACCGACGAATGTGGTGCGCCGGAATTCTTCGGCGGCGGTATCAAGCTCATTGGGCTGCCGGGTGTCGGCTGCAAGATTGCGCCCGAAACGCTCGAAGCTGTCGCTCGCACAAGGACAATGGGGCGGGCCCCACCACGTCAGTCCGGCCGTGCTGTCGCTGTCGCAGGCCACGGAAGCCGGCACGATCTATCGCCCTGACGACATTCGTACGTTAGCCGACATCGCGCATGCCCGTGGCCTCGGCGTTCATATGGATGGTGCTCGGCTCGCCAATGCGATCGCGCGCCTGAACGCGTCGCCGGCCGAAGCGACCTGGAAAGCCGGCGTCGATGTGCTGTCGTTCGGGGCGACCAAGGGAGGCGCGCTGGCGGCGGAAGCCGTGATATTTTTTGAGCCGTCACGTGCGGCGGGTATGCAGGAGCGGCGCAAGCGCGCCGGCCACCTCGTCTCCAAGCATCGGTTTGTGGCGGCGCAGATTGAGGCCTTTCTGGCCGACGATCTCTGGCTCCGGCTCGCACGCCATGCCAACACCATGGCGGATCGACTGGGCGAAGGATTGGCCGCCGCAGGCCATTCGCCGGCGTGGCCGATCGAGGCCAACGAAGTGTTTGTCACGTTGCCGCAGGGGATCTGCGAACGGCTGCAGCGAGCAGGCGCGACCTTCTATCCGTGGACGAGCGACAGCCTGCCGAAAGCCAGCACACCGCACGCTGGTAGTATTATGATAAGGCTGGTCTGCTCGTTCGCGACAGCGGTGGCCGATGTCGATCGCTTCCTCGCGACTGTGAAGACTTGGTGATGGCCATAGTCGCGCCAAAGCTCCGCCCCAATCGCGACTATGGTTCGGCACGGGCGGCGAGAATGTTACCGTTCAAAAGGAGCGTGCCTTGAAAAAGCCGGTCGCACTCTTGCTTGGGCTTGCCGCGCTTGGTGTCGCGGGTGTCGAGACCGCCGCGGCCCAGGGGTTATACTATTACGGACCAGGCTATTACGGACAGCGATACTATGTGCCGGGCTTGGCTCCATGGCGGATTGCACGGATCGTGCGTTCAGCTGGCATGACGCCGCTGAGCGCGCCCACGCGACGAGGCCCGGTCTACGAGGTGGTGGCGATCGATCCCGAAGGCCGCCATGTGCGAGTCGCGGTCGACGCATATCGTGGCGCGATCACGGGCGTGCGACCGGTTGCAGTGCTGCGCCCGAATAGCGAGCCCTACGGCTCGCGTGTCGCCGTTGCCCCGCCGCCGGAGCAGGACGAGATGGTGCCTGGCTCGCGGCTCGGTCCAACTCCTTCGCAACCGGGAGCTGGCCGCGTACCGCCGCAGGTGCTGCCACCGTATGCTGGTCCGTCGCAGGCCAATGCATCGACTGCGCCGTTGGCCAATGCGCCATACGCCGTGCAGCCACCGCAGGCTGCTCAGCCGACACCGACCCCGCGGATTGCAAATGCACCCGCGATCACTGGCGCGACGGCGCCCGTCGAGAGCCAGCGCACACCGATCCCGCGTCCGCGCCCGAACGCTGCAGCAACAGCCGCAGTCACGCCGGCACCAAGTCCGGCCCAGCCGGCTGCCGCGCCGTCCGCCGCCGCGACTGCTCCGGTCGAAGTGCCGGAAGCGCCGCCTGCGCCAAACCGCGTGCGCCCGAACGCACCAGCCGCTGCTGCTGCTTCCGCTGCAGCAGCTTCTGCTTCCGCCAAGGCTGCGACTCCTTCCGCAGCTGCCAACACTTCGCCGGCCACTGGCAGCGCCTCGTCAGCGGCGGCCGCCAGACTGAGCCGCGTCCGCCAACGACGCTGGTTCCGGTCGCGCCGCTCGACTAGCCAAGCGATTTGCCGCAATCGACACAACAATCGATTCAAAATGAAAGCGCCCCGGAATTCCGGGGCGCTCCCTCAACGCTACCAACTCGACGCTACTGACTTTGTTCGCGTCTGACTTTGCGCGCGTTAGGCCGCCTTCGCCTCGACCCTGGCGTCGACCACCTTGCCGTTGCCGATCGGAATCTGGCGCGGCTTCTTGGCCTCGGGAATCTCGCGCACCAGATCGACATGCAGCAGGCCGTTCTCCAGCGAGGCGCCCTTCACCTGGACGAAGTCGGCGAGCTGGAATACGCGCTCGAAGGTGCGCGCGGCGATGCCCTGATAGAGCACCTCGCCCTTCGTCTCGTCGGTCTTGGCCTGCTTCTCGCCGCGGATCGTCAGCGTGTTCTCCTTCGCCTCGATCGAGAGCTCGGCCTCGGAGAAGCCGGCGACCGCTACCGTGATGCGATAGTCGTTCTCGCCGGTCCGCTCGATATTGTAGGGCGGATAGCCAGGTGCGCCGTCGTGTCCGGCGACCTGATCGAAAAGGGAAAACAGCCGGTCGAAACCGACGGTCGAACGATAGAGGGGAGCAAGATCGAAAGTTCGCATGGCATATCCTCCTTGGTGAGCGACATGCGGATAGGTCCGCCCGATGGGGCCGGACCGGGTTTGGTGTGCAGCCCCGAAGGGGCCTGCACGATCCCCATATGGGAGCTGGTCCGGCGCTGCTGCAAGGGGTCGTAAGATAGCTGATTCCATAAAGCTATTTAAATGATTGTGGTTAGATCGGCCAGCTGCGCTGCCGGCGCATGGATGCGTTGAGCGATGCACCGGGCTGCTATAAGGCGACTGACCCGCCGCGCTGCGCGCTCCCGATTGCAGGCCATGACCCTCATCTCCATTCCCGCCAATCCGGTGCCCGAGGACGTGGTCACGCGGAACGCTCAAGACGCCCGACGGCGTCGACGCTGCGCTATGCGCGCTGGGCGCCGCCGCCGGGACGCAAGGGCACCGTCTGCCTGTTTCAGGGCCGCGCCGAATTCATCGAGAAATATTTCGAGACCGTGCGCGACCTGCGCGCGCGCGGCTTCGCGGTCGCGACGCTCGATTGGCGCGGGCAGGGCCTGTCCGCAGCGCGCGCTGCGCAATTCGCGCAAGGGCTATGTGCGCAGCTTCGACGAATACGCTGATCGATCTCGAAACCTTCATCCACGAGGTCGTGCTGCCGGACTGCCCGCCGCCGTTCTTTGCGCTCGCGCATTCGATGGGCGCGACCGATCCTGATGCGCGCCGCCTACCACGGGCACCGCTGGTTCGACCGCATGGTGCTGCTGGCGCCGATGATCGCGCTTGCCGGGGCATGCGCCGCACGCGCTGGCGACCCGCGTCGCGGTCAAGAGCCATGCGGCTCGCTCGGGCTCGGCGGCGTCCTATCGTGCCGGGCGGCGACGCCTCGGTGATGATGCAGCGGCCCTTTCATCGGCAATCTGCTGACCTCCGATCCGGTGCGCTATGCCCGCAACGTCGCGGTGCTCGAGGCGGAGCCGGCAGCTGGCGATCGGCTGGCCGACCGTGGCGCTGGGCGGATGCCGCCTTCAAGGTCGATGAGCGAATTCGCCGAGCCGGGCTATCCGGTGAAGATCCGCCAGCCGATGCTGATCGTCGCCGCCGGCCAGGATCAGATCGTCTCGACGCCGGCGATCGACGAGTTCGCCGTCCGGCTGCGCGCCGGCTCGCACCTCATCGTGCCGGGCGCGCGCCACGAACTGCTGATGGAGCAGGACCGCTTCCGCAGGCAGGTCGCTGGCGGCGTTCGACGCCTTCGTGCCGGGAACGCCGCTGTTCGGATAACGAATGAGCGTGTCTGAGCGCTCAGCTTCGCAGCAGTTCCAGCGCCGCCGCGTGCACGCGCTTGTCGCCGGCCGCGACGATGCGCCCGCCGGCATCGGGCGGTCCGTTCTCCCAGGTGGTGACGATGCCGCCGGCGCCGGTGATGATCGGGATGAGCGGCAGCACGTCGTAGGGCTTGAGCTCGGTCTCGATCACGAGATCGACATGGCCGGCCGCCAGCATGCAATAGGCGTAGCAGTCGCCGCCGTAGCGCGAGAGCCGCACCGCCTCCTCGACCTTGCCGAAGGTCGTGCGATCGGCGTCGTTCATCAGCAGCGGGCTGGTGGTGAACAGCACCGCCTCGGACAGGCTCGCGCAGGGCCGCACGCGCAGGTCGCGCTCGCCGGCCGGGCCGCGATAACTGCGCGGCGCCGCCGTCGCCGCTGAAGCGCTCGCCGGTGAAGGGCTGGTTCATCATGCCGAAGACCGGCTGCCCCGATGCGGGTCAGCGCGATCAGCGTGCCCCAGGCCGGCATGCCGGAGATGAAGGACTTGGTGCCGTCGATCGGGTCGAGCACCCAGACATATTCCGCGTCGGCGCGCTCGTCGCCGAATTCCTCGCCGATGATGCCGTGGTCCGGGAAGGTCCGGCGGATGAGGGCGCGCATCGCGGTTTCGGCGGCGTGATCGGCGGCCGTGACCGGGTCGAAGCTGCCGCTGGCCGGCCCTTGTCCGTCGACGCTCAGCGCGGTGCGGAAGAACGGCAGGATGGTCTCGCCCGAGACCGTCGCCAGCTCGTCCACGAAGGCCGCGAAGTCGACTGCCGTCATGTCCTGGCTGCCCTCTGCCTCACGCCCGCTGCGGCGCGTTCGCCGCTCATGCCCAGCCCTGAGCATCGCCTATCGCGCATGGTGCCGTGAATATATCAAGTATCTGATTAAGTATTATGCGATATTTTGGCCATTGTTCGATGGTTGCAAATGCAACTGCGCCGTTGCGGCGCAGGCGGCACAGTCTTGCAGATTCGCATAGCAAAATTAGGTCAGCATCACTTGCATTTTCTGGATCGCGCTGACCATATTATTGCGGTGCGGTAGCGCTTTGCGTTGCCGCTGCCCTCCTTGGGCGTTTCCTCCCTAGACTTGGGCCGCTTGCCAACGCGAGCGGCCCTTTTTCTTGCCTGTTTGCAATGTTTCTAAACGTGCGCCTATTGCGTTCAGACTGCCCAAATTCTGAGCTTGCCCATTTTGTGCGATCGCGGTGATCAGATTATTGCGGTGCGGTATCGCGAGCGTTCGTCCGGCGTTATCGCTGCCCTCCTTGGGCGTTTCCTCCCTAGACTTGGGCCGCTTGCCACCAGCGAGCGGCCCTTTTTCTCTTGAGCCAAGCCCTGCTTGAGCAAGCCCGGTTGGCGTGGCTTATTCGGCCGCGGCGCGGTAGGGCCGCAGCTCCTGGATCGGGAATGCTCGGCAAGCCGATCGGCCAGCGCTTCGAGATCGGCGGCGACGCGCGCGAACGAGGCCGAGCGCTCGTAGCGCCGCTCGTCCATATAGAGCGCGCGGTTGATCTCGAGCTGGATGGCGTGCAGGCCGACCGCCGGATTGCCGTAGTGCTCGGTGATGAAGCCGCCGGCATAGGGCTTGTTGCGGCTGACCACATAGCCGTGGTCGCGCAGCGTCGCCTCGATCGTCTCGGCGACCACCGGCGCGCAACTCGTGCCGTAGCGGTCGCCGAGCACGATGTCGGCGCGCGGGCGCTCGTCCTTGGCGCCGGCGGTCGAGGGCATGGAGTGGCAGTCGACCAGCACCGCCGCGCCGAAATTCCGATGGACGCGCGTGAACAGCCGCCGCAGCGCCCGGTGATAGGGCTTGTAGAGGCCCTCGATGCGCCGGATGGCGTCGTCGACCGGAATGCGCTGGCCGTAGATTTCCTGGGCGTCGCCGACCACCCGCGCGACCGTGCCGAGCCCGCCGGCCACCCGCATCGAGCGGGTATTGGCGAAGGAGGGCAGCCGGCCGTCGAACATGCGCGGATCGAGCTCGTAGGGCTCGCGGTTGACGTCGACGTAGCAGCGCGGGAAGTGCGCCCGCATCAGCGGGTAGCCGCGTGCGCGACCACGCCGAGGACGAGCTCGTCGACGAAGGAATCCTCGGAGCGCCGCAGGTCGCGACGTCGAGCCGCGAGGTCGAGTCAGGAACGCGCGCGGATAGACGCTGCCGCTGTGGGGCGAATTGAACACCACCGGCCCGCGCCATTCGGCCGGCTCGAGAATCTCGAAGGGCGGGATCGAGCTCGTCTTTCGCGTCGCGCATGGAAAGAGGTGGCCTTGATTAGCGGTGGGCGCCCAAGGACGCCGACGGAGGTGCCGAACGTTACTTTTGCCCGCCACTATGCCCCGAAACACGCTATTGTCCATGGGCGCTGGGCGTGCGGCCAATAACTTCGCCGCGGGTTCACCCGATGTTTACCCGGACATCCGGCTTATGGAAGTGTGGGGACCACAGGGGCGGCAGCCGCACATCGGCGCCTGCAATCGAGCGAATAGATGACGAAGATTCTCCTGGCCGAAGACGATACCGACATGCGCCGCTTCCTGGTCAAGGCGCTGCAGAATGCGCCGGCTTCGAGGTGATCTCCTACGACAACGGGCTGTCGGCCTATCAGCGGCTGCGCGAGGAGCCGTTCGAGCTGCTGCTCACCGACATCGTGATGCCGGAGATGGACGGCATCGAGCTGGCGCGCCGCGCCTCCGAGCTCGATCCCGACATCAAGATCATGTTCATCACCGGCTTTGCGGCGGTGGCGCTCAACTCGGACTCGCACGGCGCCCAAGAACGCCAAGGTGCTGTCCAAGCCGGTCCACCTGCGCGACCTCGTCAACGAAGTCCAGAAGATGCTGGCGGCCTAGTTATGGTCCTGAATGTCGGTGCCGTAGCCGTTGAATTTGTACGCCCCCGGCGGCAGCGGGAACGCGAACTTCGCCTCCCGCGAGGTGCATTGCAGGAGGCGGGCTCGTCCCCCGTGATCACGTACACGTTGGTCCAGGTCGGCTTGAAACTCAGTTCCTTGCAGAAGAAATCGCCCTGGACGCGGACCAGGGGCTCGAGCTTGAGCGTGACGTCCCCGGCGTCCGCTGGCGTCTTGACGGAGACGACGCCGGTCTTCCGCTCCTTGTCCAGGCCGAGCACGGCGACGGGCCGCTTGTAGTACTCGGTCTTGAGCGTGAACATGCCGTCGGCGGCAGAGGTAACGCCCTGGTAGGCGGTCATGGTGCCGTTCTGGGCGATCCAGAACGTGGCCAGTTCCACGCCGGCAGCCAGTTTGCCGTTGGCGTCCACGACCTTGCCCCGGATCAGCAATTCGTCCGCCCAAACGCCGGCCCGGCCAGGCCGAGCACAACGAAGGCAATGGCGACATACTTCATGGCCTCGACGCTCCTTTCCTCAGGGGTGAATGCACCCGGCCTCGCAGCCGGGGCTATGGTTGTCGGACCTTGCGCACCTGTTCGTGAACCGCCGTCGACGATCAACTCCTCGACGCTGCGGCCCCCACACCGTCGGCAGGCCGTAGTAGATCATCGCCCCGCCGCCCTCGTAGCCGCCCTCCTTCAGCACGCGGCAGCGACGGGATGTAGGCCATCACGTCGTTGGCGTAGCCGGCGACCCAGGTCGTTCGCGGCGCCGAGCTCCTTCTTGAGCCGCAGCGAGTAATCGACGACCACCTCGCCGCCGAGGCGCGACCCAGGTCAGACCGTCGCCGAGCTGCCAGGCCTGCACCGGGTACGGGATAGGTCGCCGGCAGCGAGCCCTGTCTTCGTCGAGCTCTTCGAGCAGCAGCTTGGCCCGGCTGGCGATGTAGTTGTTCTGGCGACATCGCGTCCTTGACCAGCTGCTCGCGCGTCGGCAGCTCGGCGAAGGGCAGGTCGATCTCGGCGTACGCCGTCCGCAGAGCGGCCGTGGACCGGCGTCATCGGCGCTGGCGAGCACGGCCTCGACGGCGTCGGCGAGCTGCTTGCCGTACTTCTCGGCCAGCTCGACGCGTGCGGCGCGGCAGCGGGTTCTGGTCGCGCGCCGCAGCCGGCCCAGAACAGCGCCACCGCGCCGGGATGCGCTTCTCCAGCTCGATCTGGGCGAAGCCGGGGTAGTCGCCGCGACCACTGGTAGAAGCTCAGCACCGTCGCGTGGCAGGCGTAGCCGAAGACGACGGCGCGGAGCTTGCCCGTCGGCGTCGCGGACCGCCAGCACCGGCACGTCGTGATCGACCGGGCCCTTGAGCTGGCCTGCCTCGCAGCAGCTTCGGCACGTCGGCTTCCTTGTTGTTGCGGCGGTTGACGGCGAACGTCGCCGTGGCCGTTGCCCCACGCCAGCTCGCGCGGGCTGCAGGTCCTTGCAGCGCGCGTCGCCGACCACCGCGACGAGCTTCGTCTGCAGCGTCTCGGCGTAGTCGGCGACGAGCTGCTGCTGCTCGTCGTCGAGGAAGTACATCGCGTTCGAGGTTGTCGCCGACGACCGGGCCGCTGTGCGTGTGCGAGCACGGACAGCACGATCGCGATCGCGCGAGTCGAGGCCGTACTTGCCTGCGAGTCGGTCGCAGACCGCCAGCGACAGGTCGCGGTCGATGCCGACCAGGTCCAGCGTGACCAGCACGGCCCGCTGGCCGGCCGGGTCTTCCAGCACCAGCGCCTTGGCCCACAGGTCGTGCAGCTTGCCCTCGGCCGGCTTGGTCGCGGGCGCCGTAGCCGGACATCCACATCGAGCTGCTCCGGCGTGATCTTGACCCGGGCGACGCCCGCCTTCCAGGGCTCCGCCCGGGCAAGCGGCGTAGGGGAAGCGAGGGCCCAGAGCGGCGGGAGCCCAGAGAGGGGTTCGATGGCTCGGCGCATGGGGTGGCTCCTTGAAGCGTGGGGCGGGAAGGAAGGATATTACAAGCGGAGTTGCGGTGGGTCGTCAAGGGCCTGGGCAAAAGAAACCGTGCCATCCGCCCGGAAGCGCACGGCGCCGTCTTTCCAGACGGGCGGCGGCACGTCTTCCTCCCGGGCAAGCCGCAGCATGGTCTCAGTCAGGTTGGTGGCAGCCAGGGCCCGCAAACCGACGTAGGAAGTCGTGAGCCGGGGGTTGATCTCGATGACGGAATCCTGGCTACCGTCGGCCTGGTCCCCGAGCACCAGGTCCACGCCGACATAGCCGCGAAGCCCTGGCACCGCCTCGACTGCCCGCCGGGCCAGCCGCCGGGCGCACTCCGCGGGATGCTGGGAGCGGGAGGGAGCCGCCCAGGTAATGAAAGCGGCCGTCCTGGGAGAGGTGCTGCTCGCAGGGCACGAGCGGAATCGTCTGACGCGGGCCGATGAGGAAGGCGACGCTGACCGCTTGCCCGGGCACGAAGGGCTGCACGACTGGGGAGCCCGCATCGCGGGCGAGTTGCTGGAGTTGCTGTGCGTCCCGTGCCAGGAAGGTAGACTGCGAACCGGCCCCGTCGCGGGGCTTGCAAACCGCCGGGAAGTAGAGCTCCTTCAGGTCCCGGACGTCTGCCAGCCGCCGCGTTGGCGGCGTCGGCACGTTGCACTCCTGCAGATACTCGGCCAGGGCGAGTTTGTCGGCACATAACTCCACCGCGGCCGACGACAGGCTCAGCAGCCGGCCGCCCGAGAGCTCCACCCAACGGCACCGTTCGGCGAGGATGCCGTCACTCTCCGGGGCGATCACCAGCGTCCAGTCGGCACTTGCCGCCAACTCCCGGAAGGCAGAATACTCTTCAGCCGAGCGCGACAGACGAACGATGCGACTGCTCGAGATCCCGACAGGAGTCCTGCAGAGCGACAACCTCAACTCCTGGCAGGCACGAGAGGTCCCCGGCGACGGAAGCGAGCATCGCCCAGCCTTCCGCCCGAGCACGTTCGCCTCGTCCCGGGCACACGTGAATTCATAGGCGAAAACTCGCATGCCCTCATCGTAGCCGAATCGCACTAGTAGCGGTACTCGGCCCGCAGGAAAACGCCATCCAGGATGAGATCAGCGGAGGAGTCCTGCACCTGGCCGACGAACCACGGCGAGTCGAACTCGTAACCCAGGGCAAAGCGAAGGTAGTGCGTGTCCAGGGTGGGCGTCCAGCTCGATGCCGGCTTGCAGGCGGAGGACGGGAATCGTCTGGGACCCCCGATCCAGTGTGGCACCGCCAATCGTCGTGCAGCGGGTGATTGGCCCGCTGCGTCGGGCGAGAACTGCATGGGCACGGGATAATTCGGGACGACTTCCTCAAACCCCTGGTGGATGCGGCCCAGCAGCGGTCCCCTCGATGTGGCCGAACAGGGACAGGCCGGGCACGATGCGGCGCAGGTCGTCCGGCGTGGGGACCGGCCCCGACGAAGTTGTTGCTCACCCGCTGCTCCACGAACGTCCCCACCGCCCGCGAGTCGAAGTACGCCTGTCCGAGTTGGGCGCCGATGAGCCATTTCATGTCCCACAACTTGCCCAGGGAATACTCCCGGCTGCTGTAGTCGAGATTGACGGAATTCAGGTTCAACCGCGTCTTGAGCGTCCCGTCCGGGCCGTCGGTGTCGAAGTTGATCAGCCGTGCCGTGCTGGACGTGGTCAAGAAGCGATAGCCGACCAGGAACTCGCCGGACCCCTGCCGAAGCGGTAGCCGACCTCGAAGCACGGCGCGACCGTCCAGTCGAGGGGCGCAGGAGCGGGAGCTGAACAACATCCGGCTGGAAGCCGCTGATGGTCACTTCCTGCGCAGGTTATTGCGAATGTGCGGCTTGACGAATTCGAGCTCCACCGCGGCGAACCAACCGGGCGGCGGAGACCCCGGGCGGTCGAGCAGCGGGTCGCCCACGAGCAGCCTGCCGTTCCAGTCCTCGACAGGGCGCACAGGGCGGCGGCGGCGGCGGCGGGGGCGGCAGCCCCGACCGAGCGGGCCGGGAAGCACCACGGCGGGCGAGGGCGGCGGCGCACCTCCCGGCTCGGTTCCGCCGGCGACGGTGCCCGCAAAGGCGTCGCGGCCCGGGATTACCGGGACGGGCTAGGCGGCAAAGCCGGTTGCTGGCCGAGGTGACTCCCACGACCGCCAGCCCCGCCAACCAACACCCAGGCACCGAGCAGGCCAACCACGGAAACCATGGCAAGCCCTCCCTGCGGACGAGTTCCCCTTCTCCGGCAAGGGGGCTTCCATAGCGAGCCCGTCGGCGGGGACAAGCCCGGTTTACGGTCGGCCGATCGCAAGTCCTGCGCGGCGGCGCGATCTGAAACACACTTGCTCCACCCGATAGTGGGAATATACCTCAACCCTGTCCTTCGCCATCCATTGCCGCGGCCGACCTTCCCCAGCCCCCCGGTTGACGCAAGTTCGCCGTGCTTTCGTCCGAGACCCTTCGCGATCCCCTCGTGCTGGGAATACGACTTCTGCCGTGGGAATACGGCGTCCGCAACCTGTTCCGCCGGCCCGGGCCGCAGCCTGCTCACCCTGATCGGGCTGACGCTGGTCGTGCTGCTGGTGCTGGTCGTCGTCGGCTTCATCCGCGGCCTGGAGAACAGCCTGGCCGTCAGCGGCGACCCGCGCGTCGTCCTCGTCCACGCCCTGGCGGCTCGGAGAACGTCGAGAACTCCACCGTCGCCGGCCGCACCGCCCCGGTGCTGGCCGCCAGCGTCGAGGCGTGCAGCGCCGCTACGGCCAGGCCTACGTCTCGCCGGAGATCTACCTGGGCACCCGCGTCGCGACCGGAGGCGACGGCGACCCTGGGCCTGGTCCGCGGCGTCACCCCGGCGGCCCTGCTGGTGCGGCGGCAGGTGCAGGTCATCGAGGGCCGCTGGCCGGGCCCGGCGAGGTGCTGGTCGGCCGGCTCGCCGCCGCCAAGCTCGGCTGCCGCGACGACGCCTGGCCGTGGGCCGGACCGTCACGCTTCGAGGGCCGCGAGTGGCGGTCAGCGGCCGGTTCGCCGCCGTCGGCTCGGCCCTGGAGTCGGAGCTGTGGTGCCCGCTGGACGACCTGCAGACGGCCATGAAGCGGCAGGACCTCAGCCTCGTCGCCGCTCACCCTGGCGCCGGGCCGACGTTCGAGGACGTGGACGAGTTCTGCAAGGAGCGGCTCGACCTGGAGATCCAGGCGACGCCCGAGACGGCCTACTACGCCGCCCTCCAGAAGCACTACCGGCCGGTGCGCGATCTGGCCTGGCTGGTCGTGGGCCTCGTCGCCGGCGCCGGCGTCTTCGCCGGCCTGAACGCCATGTACGGCTCGGTCGTCGGCCGGGTCCAGGAGCTGGCCACGCTCCAGACGATCGGCTTCATCCGCCGGGCCATCACCCTGAGCCTGATCCAGGAGGCGGTCCTGCTGGCGGCGGCCGCGTCGCTGCTGGCGGCCGTGGTCGCCCTGCGCGTGCTCAACGGCGCGGCGGTGCGCTTCACGATGGGGGCGTTCGCCCTGCGCGATCGACGGCGTCGCCCTGCTGCTCGGCTGCGGCACCGGCCTGCTGCTGGGCGTGGTCGGGGCGATGCCGCCGGCCTTCCAGGCCATGCGGCTGCCCATCGTCGATGGGCTGAAGGCGGTCTGATGTGCGTGAGTCCGGCTCAGGAAGCCGATCGAGCCTTACCGAGGGACGCGAATCATGACCTGTCGCGCCTGATCGTTCTTGGCCGGCCTGCCGTCGCCGGCTGCGCCGACGGGACTGCCCGACCCGGGTGGTGCGAGGAGACGGCCCGACCGGCCGTCCCAGCACGCCCGGCGACGGGGCCGAAGTTCCTGCTGGCCGCCGAACCGGCCGGCGCCAAGGGCGTCATCGACGTCCGCAAGGAGGCCAAGGACGGCGACGAGGTCGTCGTCGTCGGCCAGGTCGGCGGCGACAAGCAGCCGTTCACCGAGGGCCGGGCCAGCTTCCTGATCGTCGACCCGTCGCTGCAAGCGTGCACGAGAACCGACCGATGACAGTGCCCCTCCCCGTGGGACTTCTGCGGCTGCCCGAAGAGCTGGCCGCGGCCCGGGTCAAGCGTCAAGTTCGTGGACGACGAGGGCAAGACCCTGGCCGCCGGACGCGCCGGGAGCTGTCTCGGCCTCAAGGAGCTGCAGCCCGTCGTCGTCAAGGGCAAGGTCAGCCGCGACGACAAGGGCAACGTGACGCTGTCGGCAGCTACGTCCGGCCGCACGTCAACAGTGCCGGAGCCGGGCACCGGCGGCCGGAGGAGAGGAGCGATGAATCCGAACGTCGATCTGAGCCAGCTGGCGGTCGCGGCGAGACCGCCCGGCCGCCGAGCGGGCCCGCCGCCGGCGGCACCTGCTGACGCGGTTCGTGCTGCCGGCGGCCTGCTCCTGGCGGCTTCGCCGGCCGCTGGTGGCCTACGCGGCGCGGGAGAGCCTGCTGCCGCCGCGGCCGGTGACGGTCATCCCGTGCTGACCACCCGGGCCGGAGGTGCGGCCAGGCGGGGCACGCCGCTGTTCCGGGCGGCCGGCTGGGTCGAGCCGCGGCCGACGCCCGTCGTGGTGACCGGCCCTGGCCGAGGGCGTCGTCGAGCAGCTCCTCGTCGTCGAGGGCCAGGAGGTCAAGGCGGGCGAGCCCGTGGCCCGGCTGGTCGACGCCGACGCCCGGCTGGCCCTGGAGGCGGCCGAGGCCGAGGTCCAGCTGCGCGAGCGCGACCTGGCCTCCGCCCGGGCCGCCGCTGGCCGCCGCCCGCACGAGGCTGGCCCAGCCGGTCCACCTGCGAGGCGGCCCTGGCCGACGCCGAGGCCGTGCTGGCCGAACGGAGTACGAGCGCGATCGCCTGCCCATCCAGCTCGAGGCCGGCCGAAGCCCGCCGCCGGCTGGCCGCAGGCTGGAGCTGCAGGCAAGACCGCCGCGGCCGGGGCGTGCCGGCCGCTGTCCGTCCAGCGGCGCGAAGCGAGCTGGACGCGGCCCGGCCAGCCGTCGAGGAGCTGCAGGGCCGGCAGGCCTGCCCTCGAGCAGGAGATCGCCGCCCTGACGGCGAAGCGGGACGCCCTGCGCAGAAGCTCGAGCCGAAGATCGATGAGATCCGCCAGCTGGCCGAGGCCGAGGCCGCCGTGCAGGTCGCCGAGGCCCGCCTGCGGCAGGCGAAGATCGGCCAGGACCGGCGCGGCTGCGGCTGGAGCGGATGACGGTCAAGTCGCCGCGGCGGCCGGGTGCTGGCCCTGGTCGCCCGGCCGGGCACGCGGCTCATCGGCCTGGCGCCGGGCTCGTCAGGACAGCAGCACGGTCGTGACGCTCTACGACCCGGCCCGGCTCCAGGTGCGGGTGGACGTGCGGCTCGACGACGTCGCGCAAGGTGCGGCCCGGGCCAGAAGGTGCGGATCGAGACGGCCGCCCTGCCGGGCGGGCCGCTCGAGGGCGAGGTGCTGTTCGCCACGTCGCAGGCGGACATCCAGAAGAACACCCTCTAGGTCAAGGTGGCCGTCAACGCCGCCGCCGGTCCTCAAGCCGGACATGCTCTGCAGGTGACGTTCCTGAGCCCGGCCGGCGCCCGGCGGGGGAGCCGGCAAGCGGATACCCTTCGCCTGCTCGTGCCGCGTTCGCTGGTCGAGGCGGGGCGAACGGGGCGCGGGTGTGGCTGGCGGACCAGGCGGCGGGCGTGGCCCGCCGGCGGGCGGTCAAGCTCGGTGCCGGGGGCGGGCGAGCTGGTCGAGGTCGTCGAGGGACTCAGGCCGGGGACAAGCTGATTGCCGGGGAGCGCGAGGGGCTTCGCGAGGGCGAACGGATTCGCGTGAGCGGCGAGGACGCATTGCTTGGCATCTGGGCACGGGCACGGACGCAGCGGCGCCCGCGAGCTGCCGAGACGGCGCCCGCCAAGGAGCCCATCCGGCGCACCCTTGAGCCCGACGCACAGCAGGGCGAAGAAGTGCCCTCGGTGGCACGCAGGGATCAGCACACGGCCCAAAATCTCCCGCAACCCATACCGCAGGAAATGGCCGAAGCCGCGCAGGGCCAGCAGGCTCTTCTCCGCCTTCCGCGGCCGGCCGCGCAGCCGCCGCCACAGGTACTGCACGCGCCTTGCCGACCATCTGCACCGGCGCGTCGAGCGTCACCACCAGCTTGTACAGCCAGCAACGCCGGCCGCGGACAGCCCGCTCTTGCGCAGGTAGCGCGCGAAGCCGATCGCCATGTGCGTCGACGCGAAGCCGATGTGCTGCCGGCTGCTGACCCGGCCGTAGTGCGTGATCTCGACGTGCGGGATGGTAGACCACCTTGCGCGCGTCGCGGCTGACGCGCGTGCGACAGGTCGAGGTCCTCGCCGCCGAAGGTGAAGTCCTCGTCCCAGCCGCCGCAGGCGAAGAACACGCTCGCGCGGCAGCAGCACGGCCGCCCCCATCAGCACCTCGACCGGCCGCGGTCGCGTCGGGTCGAAGTCCTGGCGGCGATAGCGGCGGTAGGCGCCGCGGAACAGGCCGGTCCAGCGCAGCAGGCTCGTGCGGTGCAGCAGCGTCGCCACGTCGGCCGCTGGCGGTACGACACCTGGAGCTGGCCCTGCGCCGTCGCGCAGCCGCGGGCCGATCATGCCGACCTCGGGATGCGTCTCGGCGTAATCGAGCAGCCGGCGCAGCGTGCCCGGCGGCACCACGGTGTCGTTGTTGAGGAAGAACAGGTAGCGGCCGCGCGCCTGCGCGGCCGCCTGGTTGTTGGCCCGGGCGAAGCCGACGGTTGGTCGGCGTTGCGGATCAGCACGACCTCGGGAAACTCGTCGCGCCACCATGTCGGCGGCGCCGTCGGTCGGAGGCGTTGTCGACGACGATGACCTCCAGGCGAACGCCCTGCGGCTGGTCGCTGCAGCGACTCCAGGCAGCGCGCGCAGCAGGTCGCGGCAGTTCCAGTTGGCGATGCAGACCGACACGTCGACGGGCGATCGGCGCAGGACTGGCGGCCGCCAGGCGCTGCGAGCGGCGGCGCGTGCGCGCCGGGTCGGCGGCTGGCCGGGGACTCGGGCGCGACGTGCTGATCCGCATCGGCGGCACGGCGGTTCGACATTGCGTCTCCCAGCGTTCCTGGTCGAGATAGGGAGCGAACGGCCGGCGGCCGCACAGCAGCCGGCCCAGGCGGTAGCGCAGCTGCGGCGCCAGCGGCAGCGGCTGCCGGGCGTAGCGGCCGAGCAGGCGCTCGGTAGCTGCTCGAACTGTTCGCGGCGTGATCGGCGGCCGGTCCTCGCGGAAGGCCAGCGCCCAGACGTTGGCCGGCCGCGTGTCCGGGCCCGTGCCAGCCGAGCGAGCTTGCTGCGGGTAGTCCTCCAGCAGCACTTCCAGCGCCTCCGGCGTGAAGCGCCAGTAGTCGCTGGGGTAGCTGTGGATGTGGAAGTAGAACGGGCAGGCGACCAGCAAGCGCCCCGTCGGGCCGCAGCACGCGGTGGACCTCGTCGAAGCCGCGCCAGAAGCGCGGCACGTGCTCGAAGGTGCTCATGGCGATGACGGTGCCGACCGAGCCGTCGGCGTGCGGCAGTTCCTCGACGTCGGCCACCAGATCGACGCCGGGGCCGGGCCGCATGTCGACGCCGAGGTAGTCCTTGCCGGGAAACAGCGAGCGCAGGTCGGCGATCGCCTCCTGGCCGGCCACCTGGTACGAGCCGATCTCGAGGATCGGCCCGGGCAGATCGAACGTCTCGGCGACGGCCCGGGCGACGCCATGGAGGAAGCGATTCATGCGGCGGCATCCTTGCCCAGTGCTTGGTTTCCAGGATGCCCGCTAACTAACCACGTTTGACCAGGGCAGTCAATCGCAACCGAATTTGGACCGGGCCTGTCGGCATTTGACCCGGTCCCGTTTATGGCCTAAAGTTCGTTCCGGGCTCGCGCCGCGTCTTCCGAACTCGCGTCCGACACGGGGGCACAACCCGTGAAGCGAAACCGGGTCAAGGAACGTCGTCGGTTCGTCCGCTACCGCGTGGACTCGGAGATTGCGCTTCCCGGGCGCGCTCCTCCTGTCGGCGGGGAAGAGCCCGGGCGGCCCACGTTCGCAACGTCTCCGTGGGCGGCATCTGTCTGAGGCTGGAAAACGCCTTTCCGCCCGGGACGCGGTGCGTCGTGGACCTCGGTGAATCAGGTCGGGCTGTTTGCACTGCGCCTGGCCGCGGAGGTGGTCCACGTGCTCGCGGACAGAAGACCGGCACTTCTTGCTGGGATGTGCGTTCGTCGAGAAGAAGCTCACGATCGACAACGTGCGGTGCGATCTGAGCTGAGACGCCGCTTGCCGTTCGCGTACAGAGCGAACCCGTGGGCGGTGCATGCACTGCCCATGGGTTCGCTCTGTACGCGAAACGGCAAGCCGGGGTACGACTACTTGCCCTTCTGGTGGTAGTTCGGATACGCCGGCCGCTTCGGCTGCGCGCGGCGGGTTCTTCTTCAGCTCCTCCAGCACGACCTCGACCGCCTTCTCGAGCTGCGGATCGTGGCCCTTGCGCGACCGCGTCGGGTCGAGCTCGACCTCGACGTCCGGGGCGACGCCGTGGTTCTCGACGTCCCACTTGCCGTCCGGGCGTGCAGAACGCGAAGTGCGGCGCGGTCACCGAGCCGCCGTCGATCAGCGGCGGATAGCCGCCGATGCCGACCAGCCCGCCCCAGGTGCGCTTGCCGACCAGCGGGCCGAGCTTGGCCTGGCGGAAGTACCACGGCATGGCAGTCGCCGCCGGAGCCGGCGTACTCGTTGATGATCATCACCTTCGGGCCGAAGATCGCGCCGCCGGGCGTCGTGTAGATCCTCGCCGTCGCGCGTCGTCCAGTAGTTGAGCAGCGGCCGGCGCAGGTAGTCGATGATGTAGTCGGCCGCCTGGCCGCCGCCGTTGAAGCGCTCGTCGATGACGACCGCCTCCTTGTCGACCTGCGCGAAGAAGTAGCGGTTGAAGTTCGTGTAGCCGCCGGCCGCGGTGTCCGGCAGGTAGACGTAGGCGACCTTGCCGCCGCTCAGCTCGTCGACCTTGCGGCGGTTGTCCTCGATCCAGGCGAGGTTGCGCAGGCCGCGTCTCGCTCGTCGACCGGCACCACGGTGACCTCGCGCGCGCCCGTGCCGTCGGCGTTCGGGCCGACCTTGAGCACGATCTGACTTGCCGGCCGTGCCCTCGAAGAAGCTGGTAGACGTTGTCGGTGCCGCTGCAGGTCGCGGCCGTTGACCGCCAGCAGGTACTCGCCCGCCTTGACGTTGACGCCCGGCTGCGTCAGCGGCGCCCGCAGGCTGCGGGTTCCAGTTCTCGCCGTTGTAGATGCGGGCGAAGCGGTAACGGCCGTTCTCGATCGTGTAGTCCGCGCCGAGCAGGCCGCCGCGGACCGCGCTTGGCCTCGGGCGTGTCGCCGCCGCGCGACGTACATGTGGCCGAGCGACAGCTCGCCGAGCATCTCGTCGAAGAGGTAGTTCAGATCGGCGCGGCTGGCGATGCCCGTCGCAGGAACGGCTGCGTACTTCTTCTCGGCCGCCGGCCAGGTCGAGGCCGTGGAAGTCCGGGTCGTAGAGGAAGTCGCGCTCGATGCGCCAGACCTCGTGGTACATCTGCTTCCACTCGGCCCGCGGATCGACGCGGACCTCCATGTCGTCGAGTCTTTGAGCGCGCCCTCGCCGCGGCTTGCGGCGGGCCGCCGGCGACGGCCGCGATGAACCACTTGTCCGCCCTGGCGGTAGAGCATCTTCTCGCCGTTGGCGGAGACGTCGAACGCGGCTGCACGCCGTCGAGCACCTTGTCCGGCCTTGCGCTTGGCCAGGTCGAACTTGTGCACGGTCGCCGGGCCGGCGGCGGCCGCGCCGGGCGTCGATGCCGGTCAGCGGCCGGCCTCTCGAGCAGGAACAGCGATGCCCGCCTTGCCGGCCGCGAGGCCGACGTAGTTGCGGGCCGGAATCGGCAGGGCGAGGATGCGCTGGCCGATGTCCTCGAGGTCGATCTTCGGTGGCGGCGTCGGCCGGCTTGCTCGTCGGCCTTCTTCTTGTCGGCTTGTCGGCCTTCTTCGGCCTCCTCGCGCCTTCTCCTCGTCGCTCTCCGGCGCGAGCGGCGAAGGCGTCGTCCTTGTCGAGCACGACGACGTAGACGCTGCGGCGTGACCGGGCGGTTGAATGCCGACATGTCGAGCCGGCCGGTGACGGGCCGACGTCGGTGCTGGCGGTGAAGTAGAGATACTTGCCGCTCTTGTCGAAGGCCGGCGTAGCGGGCGTCGCTCATGCCGTCGGTGACCTGCGTGCGCTTGCCGGTCTGCCAGCGAGTAGACGAACGACCGCGCCGCAGGTGGTTCTTCAGCTGCTTGGTGTAGGCGAGCCACGTGCTGTCCGGCGACCAGGCGGGGTCGAAGTCGGCGGACCGTCGAGTAGTAGCGTGTCGGTGTCGACCTTCGTCGGACTTGCCGCGTGTCGAGGTCGACGTACCAGAGGTTGCATGCCGCTTGTCGGTGTAGGCGATCTTCTTGCTGTCGGGCGACCAGACCGGGTGAGTAGTAGAACGACGGCGGCGTCGCCGAGCTCGATCTTCTTGGCCGTCGCCGAGGCCGTCTGGCTCGCGGAGGTGCAGCTCGTACTCGCCGGACTCGTCGGAGAAGTAGGCGATCGACTTGCCGTCGGGCGACCAGGCCGGATCGCGCTCGGCGACGCCGGGCGTGTTGGTCAGGTTGCGGACGTCGCCCTTCTCGGCGGGCACGGTGAGGATCTCGCCGCGCGCCTCGAACACGGCGCGCGCGCCGGTCGGCGAGAGGCCGACGCTGCTGGAATCGTGCTTGCCGACCTTCTCGAAGCTGCGGCCGCGACGCCGGGCAGGTCGCCGTCGACCGTGACGTTGACCGGCTTGCGACTTGCCGGTCTTCGGGTCGAACAGGTGCAGCGAGCCGAACTGCTCGTAGACGATGGCGTCCGGAGCCGGCGGAGGCGGACTTGATGTCGAAGCCGCTGGTTCTGCAGGACGCTGCGTGACCTCCTTCGTACGCGGGGTCGTAGGCGAACAGCGTCGTCGGGCCGTTGCGGTCGGAGAGGAAGTAGACGCTTGTCGCCGACCCACATCGGGTTGAAGTCGTTGGAGTCGTCGCGCGGGAGCTTCGTCGATGCGCGGAGTCGGCGAGGTTGGCGATCCAGATCGGGCGACGTCTTGCCGCCGCGGTAGCGCTTCCAGGCGATGTAGCGCGCCGGGACCGCCGGCGTGTTGCGGAAGCGGCACGTAGGCGATGCGCGTGCCGTCGGGCGAGTACGGCGCCCTCCTCGGCCATCGGCAGCGGCAGTTCGGTCGGCAAGCCGCCGTCCGACGGGCACGGTGAACAGCTTGCGTGAAGCGGGAGTAGCTGGCTGCGGCCGGAGCGAGAACAGGACGCTCTTGCCGTCGGGCGTCCAGCCGACGGCCACGTCCGGGTCCGGGGTGGTAGGTCAGCCGCCGCGGCTCGCCGCCGGCCGCGGGGATGACGTAGACATCGAGGTTGCCGTCGTACTCGCCGGTGAAGGCGATCTGCGTGCCGTCGGGCGAGAAGACGGGGTCGGTCTCCAGGCCGACGCCGGCTGGTGAGCCGGCGTGGCCTCGCCGCCGTCGCGGGCGACGATCCAGAGGTCGCCGGCGTAGGCGAAGACGATCTGCGTCTTGCTCAGCGTCGGCTTCTGCAGCAGCAGCGGCTTGTCGGCCTCGGCCTGGGTGTCGCCCTGGTGGCCGCGAGCAGCAGGGCTGCGGTGAGCAAGAGTCGTCGCATGAAGCAAGGCTCCTTGGGGGGAAATCGAGGATTCGCCGGGCCGTGCGTTTACGGCCTTCTCGGTAATTCGATCGACCTGCGCATAAATTGTAGGCACGGGCGGAAGGGCTGTCCCTGGAGGCTATGCTCTGCTTTCATCAATCCATTTCGTCACGTTCTCAGGCATCGGCCGGTATTCCGCCAGGCGGTCGAGCAGATGGTCGGGGTCCTCGGCCTCGAGCAGCAATTGCGGTTGGCCGGCCGCACGAACCCCTCGCGAACGGTGTGGTCCAGCCATGCGCGGAGGGCGTCGAAGTATCCGCGACGTTCAGGAGGGCGATGGGCCTGGAATGCAGGCCGAAGAAGTGGTCGAGGCGGCTACTCCGAACAGCTCGTCACATGTCCCATAGCCTCCTGGCAACGCGACGAAGGCATCCGCCAGGTCGGCCATGAGAGCCTTGCGGCGTACCGTTTTCAGGCGTCCAACATTCTACTGAACTTACGTCGGATTCAAAACTTACGGCATTGCATGGATTGCACGGAATGCACGTTTTGGCACGGTTTTCAGGGGATTCCGTGCAGGTTCCGTGCATTTAGCCCGTTAATGGCTGATCTCCCGTGCATCGCCGAGCTCCTCGGATACAATTGCAGCATGAAGAGCATCTGCGTGTTCTGCGGGCCCACGGCCAGGGCATGCGTCCCCCACCTACGCGGAAAGCGGCCCGCTCGCTCGGGAGGGAGCTAGTCCGGCGCGGCCTCCGGCTAGTATACGGCGGGGGGAACATTGGCCTGATGGGTATCATCGCCGAGCGCCGTATCGGCGGAAGGCGGCGAGGTCATCGGAGCGATTCCGCAGGCGCCGCTGGCGAAGGAGGTCGGCCATTCCGGTCTGACGCAACTCCATGTAGTCGGCTCGATGCACGAACGCAAAGCCCGTATGGTCGGAACTCAGCGACGCTTTCCTGCGCTGCCAGGAGGCTACGGCACGCTGGAGGAGTTCTGCGAGGTGCTGACCTGGGCGAACTCGGGCTGCACCAGAAGCCGTGCGGGCTGCTCGACGTGAAGGTGACGGCCTGCTGCTCGCGTTCCTTGACGAAGCGGCCAGGGAGGGATTCCTCGCTCCGAATACTGCGGGGCTGTGCTGGTTGGACAGACCCCGGGGGAGGTGCTTGGCCGCATGGAGGGGGCTACCGGCCAGTCGTAGCCGAGAAGTGGATTGGCCGGGATGAGGCGTAGGGGGATGTACACCGGTTCACGGCGTCCTCCTTGCCTTTGCAGTACGGACCCGGTGGCTTCAAGGCAATCTTGTCGGCCGCCGCCGCCGCCCCCTCGCCCCAGCTTTTTCGTCGGGGCCCCGAGCGCGGCCAGGGATGCCGCGGCTTGGGCGACGGAAAAGCTGAAAGGCGGCGGTAGGAATTGGCCCCCAATGAATTCGCAAACGGGTGCGATGCCAATGGCCGCATGAAGGCAATCTGCACCGCGGTGATTTTGGTTACACCTCGTCGTCGGTAACGACCACGGAGAACGGCACGCCAAGGGCCTCAAGTGCTTTTGTCCGCAGCGGACTTTGTCGGCCTCGCTGGTGCGAAGCTTCAGAAAATCCTTGGTGCTCTTGCTTTCGCACCAGGTAGACCCTCTCGTCGTCCTGCTTGACCATGGCCCAATCGGGGTTGCACTTGCCGACGGGGGTGTCGATCTGAAACCAGGCTGGGAGCTCCACCAAGAGGCGGATATCATCGCGCTGGTCAAGGCGCTGGGCGAGTTCCCTCTCGACTTCCGAGTCATAAACGACGTAATC
>CAVUXO010000011.1:0-15752 GCA_963745515.1 uncultured Alphaproteobacteria bacterium | reverse complement strand
GCGTGGCTTGAACTGTTCGATCTCGGTGTTCTGGTTTCCCGGACAAATTATCTCGCCTTCGTCACGGCGAGCCTGACAGCTCTCGAGCATCACGCCTGGGCTGATCCCAAACAGACCAACTAGAACAGCACCCACGCCACGCGACCTGCTTCGGCAGGGACCACGCGGAGCTGCGGCAGCGCGGGCTTGCGAAGCCTGCAATGCGCGCCATCGGCCACGCCAAAGGCCCGAATCCGATCAACGTCATCCTGCCCCGTCACCGCCTGACCGGCGCCATTCCGGCCGGAATAGCCGTTGCGGATTCGGGCCACGTATGCGACGCTCTGTAGCATTCAGGCCCGAGATCGCAAGGTAGCACCATGGATGACAGCCTGCCCGAACTGGGCGACCTCGAGCGCGAGGTGATGCAACTGGTTTGGGCCAACGGTCCGGTGACGGCCGAGGCCGTCCGCGAGCGGCTTTCCCGTCCACTCAAGGAATCGACCGTCCGCACCGTGCTGCGACGATTGGAAGACAAGGGCTACACCACGCACACCGTGGATGGGCGAACCTATGTCTATCAGGCCGCCGAGCCACGCGCGCGGGTTGCGGCGAAAGCCGTCCAGCGCATTGTCGACTGGTTCTGCAACGGCTCCGTCGAAGAAGTCCTGGTCGGCATGGTGGACACGGCGATGCTCGACCAGCGTCAGCTACGCACGCTGGCCGACCAGGTTGCGAAGGCCAAGACCAAGACTGAGACCAAAGCCGAGACTCAAAACAGAGGCGAAGGGGAGGAGGAGATAATGCTGGCGATTCTGGCGGAGTCGGCGCTGCGCGCCCTGCTTCTCGGAGGCGTCGTGTGGATTGGCTTGAATCTCATGCGGGTACGGAATCCGCACGTGCACATGACCTGCTGGGCCATGGTGCTGGTGGCATCATTGTCGATGCCGCTGTTGATGCATTGGACCACGGTGACCGTCACCGTGAACGCGTTGCCGGTGCCGGCAGCGGAACATTTTTGGCCAGCCGGCAGCGCATGGAGCAACCCGTCGCCGGAGCCGCTGCAAGACCTGCTCGCGACAGAGCAGGGCATGCCCGCCGCTATCGGCGGCGCGCATACCCCGCCGGTGAACTGGCTGGCGCTGGCCACGATCGTCTATGCGCTGGTTGCCGGCCTGCTGTTGTTGCGGCTGGCGGTCGGCCTTTATCTGACCTGGCGTCTGGCCCGCGCCGCCAAGCCGATGCGCGCGCCCTGGACGGCCGACTGGAGCGTGCGCGTGAGCAGCGTGATCGCCGGGCCCGTCACCTTCGGGTCGACCATTCTGCTTCCGCCGCAATGCTTCGACTGGGATGTGCGCAAGCGCCAGGCCGTGCTGGCGCATGAGGGCGCCCACGTCGCCAACCGTGATTTCTATCTGCTGCTGCTCGCCTCGCTCAATCGTTCGGTATTCTGGTTCAGTCCGTTCGCGTGGTGGCATCTCACCCGGCTGGCCGAATTGGCCGAAATCATCAGCGACGCAACGGCGCTCGAAGTGGTCGAGGACCGGCTGTCTTACGCCGAGATTCTGCTCGATCTCGTGCAGCACGTTCGGCGGGCGCCGGCGGGCATCGAAATGGCGAGGGCGTGTACGGTGCGTAGCCGGGTGGAGCGCATTCTGGCGGCCACCGCGGCGCCTGCGAAACTGGGCTGGGGCAAGCGAATCGGAACCGCGGCCGTCATCCTGCCGGTTGTTATGGTGTCTGCCGGCTCCATCGCCTACCGCGCCGCGCCGGTGTCAACGCCGGCGGTCGACCGCGCGGCGGATGCGACGGCTGCGGTGCGCAAGCCGCAGTCGGTCTCCTTCTATTCATTGGGGCGCGCGTCGATCTTCACCATCTCTCGGGAAGGCGACGCGTTGTTCGGTCAGGTCAGCGGACAGCGAAAGCTCCGCCTGGCGGCGGCGGATGACGGCACCTATTCCTACCCGGCGCCGGCCGGCCCGATCACCATGGCCGTCGGCCATGAGGCGCAGCCGGCTGCGCCGGTGCTGAGCCAGAATGGCCGTGACATCAGCGCCATCAGGGTCGCCGAATTATCGTCGCAGAGTGTCGAGGCCGGTGCGGGCCCGCTGGATTCATATTGCGGCGCCTACCATCTGGGACTAGGCCGCGTGCTCACCATTACGCGTGAGGGTGAACGGCTCTCTGCGCAGGAGACCGGACGGCAGAAATTCGAGATCGTGCCGCGCGGCGTCGATGCGTTTGCCAGCAGCCAGGATGATCTGGTTGTTTTTCTGCGCGACGGTCAGTCCAAGGTGACCCAGGTTCTACTGTACGAGCCGGTGTATGGCGCCCGGTTGGCGCCGCAGGTCACAGCGGCCAGGGCGAAGGCGATCGAGGAAGACTTTTCGCGTCGGATCGCGGCGGCGCCGGATCGATTCAGGGAACAGACCCCGCGGCCGGGCAGCAAGGAGGCGATCCTGCGCGGGATCGACGATCTGCAACGCGGCGCTCCCAATTACGAGCGGATGAGTGCGCCGCTGGCGGGCAAGATCCGGCGTCAGGCGTCCGAGCTGCAGGCCATGTTCAAGGCGTTCGGTGCGGTGGAATCGATCTTCTTCCGTGGCGTCGGCCCGGGCGGCTACGACATCTACGGCGTGAAGTTTGCCAATGGCGTCGCGGAATTCCGCATCCTGCTGGCGGCGGACGACAAGGCCGACGATGTCATCTTCCGGCCGGACGGCAACAACCAGCCCGGTGGAATCCTCGCATGTTCGGAGGAGGGGAACCTCAGAGCCACAGCCGAGACTGCGCCAATCAAGGTGGTGATCTACAATGCCAGCGGCAGCGACCTTCAGCTCTTCAAGCTGGACGCGGAGGGGAAACGCGCGGCCTTCGGTACGATCGGGGAGGAAATGACATTTCCGGTCACGACCTATGTCGACAGTCCATGGCTGATCACGGATCGTTCTGGAAAGTGTCTGGAGATCGTGCTGCCGGGACGGCAAACGCGCTTGCACACGGTCGAGTCGAACGGCCAGTCCGGCGGCGCAGTGGCGCCGCGCACCGTTCCGCTGGCAGGCAGTGAAGCGACGCTGCGCGGATACATCGAGGCCGTTGGCCGCGGTGCGCCGGACTATGATCGCATGACTTCCGAAGTCGCGGCGCAGACGCGTCAGCAGCTTCCCTTCAACCAGGCCATTCTCGCAAGGCTCGGCGCCTTGCGCGCGATGTCGTTCCGCGGCGTCTCAGGCCTCGGCAGCGACGTCTATGTCGTCCAGTTTGCCAATGGCTCGGCGGAGTGGCGGATCGGCCTGGCCAGGGATGGTACGATCGGGCGGATTGCGCTGGGTCCGCAGTATTAGAGCGTTTTCCAGCGAAGTGGAGACCGGTTCGCGTCAAGAAAACGCGTCGACCCGAAGCGACAATTCGGGACGGCTGCGTTTATGCGGAGATGTCGGGATGAAGCTCATCGCATCGATGTGGACGATTCCAGCCGCACTTTGCCTGTCGGGGGCGTTCGTCGATGAACTTACGACATCAGAGGATGCCAAAAGCCTGGGATTCCCGGCCCCGCGGCGAGCGGCCGCAAAAAGCGTGAACGGGAGGATCGAATGAGACGGCGGCAGTTTGTTTCACTTCTCGGTGGAGCTGCGCTGGCACCGCTCACCGCGTTGCCGGTGTACGCGGACCCGCCCGACGGCTGCGGTATTCCGGTCGCGCGAGACGACGGCTGGCCCGTCGCCTCCCTCAATGAGGACAAGCTCATCGACCGCGCTGCGCTGTGCAGGATGGCCGATCGGCTCGCGGCCTCGAGCGATGCCAACGTGCACGCCGTCCTGGTCGCACGCGGTGGCAAGCTGGTGTTCGAGCGGTACTTCAGGGGTTCCGACGAGATCTACGGCCGCCGGGTGGGAAACGTCACCTTTGACGCCGATACACTGCATAACATGAAGTCGGTTTCGAAGAGCGTCGCGTCGCTCGCACGTCGGGATCGCGATCGATCGCGGGCTGATACGCAGCGTCAACGAACCGATCTTCAGCTTCTTCCCCGAGTTGTCCGACTTGCGTTCCCCTGAGAAGGACCGCATCCAGTTGTTGCACGCGCTCACCATGTCGATGGGTCTGAAGTGGGTCGAGGCCATCCCGAGCAACGAGGACGACAACGATGAGGTGCGCATGCATATGGCGTCCGATCCGTGTCGTTACGTCCTCGGTCTTCCGGCGACTGCCCCGGCAGGACAAGAGTTCTTCTACAACACCGGCGCGCTCACGCTCGTGTCGGCCATCATCCGCAAGGCTACCGGACGCCCGCTCGACGAATTTGCGCGCGAGACGTTGTTCGAGCCTTTGGGCATTACCGGCGTCGAGTGGGTTCGGGTCAAGGGGGATACCGATGCCGGCGGGGGATTGCGCTTGCGACCGCGCGATATGGCAAAAATCGGCCAACTCGTCCTCGCGGGCGGTCGCTGGAACGACCGTCAGATCGTTTCGAAAGCCTGGATCGAGACCTCGACGGCACCGAAGATCAAGGCCACGGACGGTCAATCTTATGGATACCTATGGTGGCTCGGTCGCTCCCTGCTCAATGGGCGTGAGGTCCACTGGGCTGGCGCGCTTGGTCGAGGCGGGCAGTCGATCCGCATCGTCCCGGAGCTCGATCTCGTTGTCGTGGTGACTGCGGGATACTACCAGGACTACAGCCCGCAAGCGTTTCAAGTGCAGTCCGGCGTTTTCAGGGACGTCTTGCGGGGGATTTCGCCGCCGGCTGAACTGGAAGCGCCGCCGTGCGGCCGCTGCATTGGTCCGCTTGTGGCCCGTCGCGTTACTTCGCTGCTGCGCGCAACGCCGAGGCCAAAATAGGGGTTCGAGTAGCAACGGAACAGAAACTCCGATTCAGCGGTTTTCTGTGCGCCAGGACGACCTGAGCGTAGCAAGTCGCCTTCCGGTACTCCCCTACCGGCCATCAAAGGAACGCTTCAAGAGCGATTCGCTCGGCCACTTAGAGACATCCCGCCGACAAGCGGACGGGTCCTTGATGACCGTCGGCTTCGTGGTAGTGTTGCGGAACGTTGCGCAGAGCGCGGCAGCGTTGTTGGCGGGGTCGCAGACGCGCTGGGCGGTCGAAAATTGGGGCTTACGGAAATGATACTGCTGATCGTCGTAGTAGGAGACGTGCGCATGGACCCGTAACGGCATCCATATCGTTACCCCGTGCGCCCCCGCCAAGTTCGGGGGCTTTTTTATTGGGCGACACGTCAATGACGGGCGAGGCGCTGCCTCGTTGAAAGGTTCTCATGTTCTCCGCCGCCTCCGCACCGCCAAAGTTGTTCACGCTCGTGCTGCTCAGCGGCCTGTCCGTCGTCTCGCTGAACATGTTCCTCCCGTCGTTGTCGAATATCGCCGCCGAGTTCCAAACCAGCTATCGGCTGCTCGCGAGCGTATCGATTGCCGGCTATGCCGCAATGACGACAGTGCTGCAACTGCTGATCGGGCCCTTGTCGGACAGGGTTGGCCGGCGGCCGGTCGTCCTGGTGAGTCTTGTGATCTTTGTGGTTGCGTCGCTCGGCTGCTTGCTAGCGTTGGATGTCTGGGCGTTTTTGCTCTTTCGCACGATGCAGGCCGCGATCGTCTCTGGGTTCGCGCTTTCGCGCGTGATCATTCGGGATACTGAGCCTGCGCAGAAAGCGGCAAGCCTCATGGGCTATCTGTCCATCGCGTGGGCAATCGCACCAATGCTGGCCCCGATGCTAGGCGGAGCATTCGATCAACTATTTGGCTGGCGCGCGAACTTCTGGGCTTTCCTCGGCTTTGGCGCGGCAGTGTTGGTCTTGTGCTGGCTCGATCTTGGCGAGACAAACAAGAATCCGTCCGAGACTTTCACGAAACAGTTTAAGGCTTTTCCCAGCTTGTTCCGATCCCGGCGATTCTGGGGCTACTCGCTTTGCATGGCGTTTTCAATGGGTGCTCTTTACGCCTTTCTCGCGGCCGCGCCTCTCGTGGCGACAACGGTGTTTCAGATGTCGCCAGCGACACTGGGATTCTATATGGGGAGCACAGCCGCGGGCTTCATTCTCGGCAGCTTTGTCTCGGGGCGCTTTGCTGCGCTCTATCCACTCACAACGATGATGGTTGCTGGTAGGGTTGTCGCTTGCGCCGGATTGGCGGCGGGCCTGAGTTTGCTTCTCGCCGGAGTCGTGCACGAAGTCTCTTTGTTTGGCTCGTGTGTGTTTCTCGGCTTCGGCAACGGGGTATCGATGCCAAGCAGTAATGCCGGCGCGATGTCAGTCCGGCCCGAACTGATCGGAAGCGCCGCAGGCCTATCAGGCGCACTCACTGGCGCAGGCGGGGCTCTGATGTCCGGGATTACAGGGACTATCCTGAACGAGGCAAACGCAGCATTCGTCTTGCTCGGGATGATGCTTCTCTCGTCGACGATGGCGTTGCTGGCCGCACTGTTCGTGCTTTGGCTCGACCGTCGTGAGGCCGCGGCGAACCCTGCCTAGTTTGAGGTCCGGGCTTCCGAAGAATGGCCCGTTGCCTCCCCGCGCCTCGACGGTCGCTCTCATCATAAGCGGAGCCACGTCAGAGGGAGATGCTCTGTCAGCACTTTATGGCGCTATGGGTCACGACCGACGAGTCAGACACCCCGTCGAGCCCGGTCGGTCCTCCCCACATAGCCGCCAGTCTCCTGACCGATGGCAGCTTACCCCTCAGCATCGAGCACGATCAAGCTGGGCGGTGTCGGAAGGGTCGGGCCAATAGCGCCACAAGCCAACCTCTGATGATCCGAGGTAGTGTGTTTTTCTGAGCACGGTACAGCCCAGGTGCTCGGCGTCATTGGTTCAATTTTCCGCAGGGCATCGCGTCGAACTTGACGAGCGACCGTCGAACTGCAAGTTTCTGAGCTTCCGGGGTGCCCGCTGTGCGGGCTGAGATCATACCCGCTGAACCTGTCTGGGTAATGCCAGCGAAGGGAGCAAGCCATGGCCGTTATCGGCGACGAGAAGTTGCAATCGTTTCTTGACGGCCTCCACGCCAAGAGCCGCGAGCAAACTGCGCTGATCCAGGCATTCGAAGCTCGACGCAACGATGCCGAACTTCCTCCGGGAGCGGACGAGATCAAAGCATTCCGGAGCGACAAGCTGGTGGCCCTCGATCGCAACAAGGCAGAATTTTGTTACCAGTTGTGCCGCGCCAAGAAGGCTTCCAAGGTTATCGAGGTCGGAACGTCTTACGGAGTGTCGACGATCTATCTGGCTGCCGCAGTGCGCGAAAACGCGCGCTTGTACGGTGTTGACGGCATCGTTATCGGGACCGAGTACGAGCCGAAAAAGGCGGAAGCGGCGCGGGCGAATTTTGCAACGGCGGGCGTAAGCCAATTCATCGAGCTTCGTGAGGGCGATCTTCGTGAGACGCTGAAGCGGATTGATGGGCCAGTTGACTTCGTCCTTATGGACGTTTGGATCGCTATGGCGCGATCGGCGATTGAGTTGATTGCGCCGCATCTTTCCGAGGGCGCGATTGTGGTGTGCGATAACACCCTCGATCATCGAGCGTTCTATGCCGACTACTTTGCGTTTCTCAACGATCCGGCGAACCGCTTCACCACAATGACTTTGCCTTTCCAAGGGGGCTTGGAGCTATCGGTTCGGTGCTGAAAGCGACGCCCGAGAGGACCGTCAATCTTTACGGTGTGAGCGCGACCCGCAAATCAATGTCACACAAGTGTTGCGCTCCCGCACGACGGCCGCTTGGGGTCAAAAGCGACGGCTCCAGACCATGACAATGCCTCGACGGGCACGCTCGGTCTAGCCCTATCAGCGGACGTTCTTTCTTGGCCCTCGCCGCCGTACAAGCTGAGCATTTTCGTGCCAGAGCGTTCTACGCAGCGGCCTCGGTGGCCGACAAGCAGCGATAGATCGTCGTCTCGTGCAGGCCGAAGGTCTCCGCCACCTGCGGCACTAGCGTATCCGCCACCGATGTCAGACCCTCATGCTGAGGAGCACGGCACCACCCGCGCCCCCTCGGACGATGCTCTGCATCCCGATCGAAATCAAGGCCGGGCTCTTGACGCGAGCTAGCCGCACTCAATCGGGACTTGCATGGCCGGTCCTTAAGTGCTACTATTCGTAGCACTACCGGATGTCGCATCCTCGGGTGTTGCCATGAGCCGTTCTGCAAAGGCTGAAGCCGCGCTGGCCCTCCATCGGTTCGGGATGGGGCCGCGTCCGGGATCGATCGCGGCGATCGAGGCCGACCCGCGCGGCGCGCTGATCGCCGAACTCGATCGTCCCGCGATCAGCGAACTCGCCGCCGCCAATCTGCCGTCGAGCGCCAAGGCCTATCGCGCGGTGACCGACGCGTTTGCGAAGCGGCAAGCCAGGGCGATCGTCGCCAAGAAAGAACAGGACGCGAAACGCCAGCAGATGGCCGAAGCGGCCGCGATGACGGAAGGCGCCGCGCCGGGTACGGGCGATATGGCGGCAAAGATGGCCGCCGAAGCCGTGCCCGATCCGGGACGGCCGATCTATCTCGAAGAGGCGCGGATTCGTACTGCGGCTGCGTTCGGCGCTGAAATCGGATTTGTCGAGCGGCTGGTCTGGTTCTGGTCCAATCATTTCTGCGTCTCGGCCGACAAGATCCGCAGCATGTCCGGCGCCTATGAACGCGAGGCCATCCGCCCTCACGTGCTCGGCCGGTTCTCCGATCTGTTGCTGGCGGCCGAAGGCCATCCGGCCATGCTGTTCTATCTCGACCAGACGGTTTCGATGGGCGCGAATTCGACCGCCGGCATCAACCGCACCCGCGGGCTGAACGAAAATCTCGCGCGCGAGATTCTCGAGCTGCATACGCTGGGCGTGCGGACCGGCTATACCCAGGATGACGTCATCGGCTTCGCCAACATTCTCACCGGATGGACCCTGGTGCCGCCCGGCGACAATCCCGAGCATGGCGGCGAATTCACCTTCAATCCCCGCCTGCACGAGCCCGGCGCGCAGAAGGTGCTGGGAAAATCCTACGACGACGAAACGGTGGAGCAGGGACGCGCCGTGCTGCGCGATCTCGCCGCCAATCCTGCGACAGCTTCGCATGTCGCAACCAAGCTGGCGCGCCATTTCGTGGCCGACACGCCGCCGCCTGCGCTGGTGGAGAAGATGGCGAAGGCCTTTCTCGATACCGGCGGCGATCTCAAGCAGGTCGCCAGGGTGATGGTCTCGTCCGACGAAGCGTGGACGCAGCCACCGGCCAAACTCAAGCGGCCCGGCGAGTGGGTGGTCGGCATGGTGCGCGCGACCGGGATCACGCAGGCCGACCCCACACGGTACACGGATGGACAGGTTCTGCTCGGCGAACCGCTGTGGCGTCCGCCGTCGCCCAAGGGCTTTCCGGACGATGAAGCGTCCTGGATCGACGGCATGGGACGGCGGCTCGACGTCGCCAATAATTTCGCCGAGCGCATCGCGGGCCGGACCGATCCCCAGGAGGTCATCGAGACCGTGTTCGAAATCACAAGTGTCGCCGGAGGTGAAGCAGGCGGTTGGCCGTGCCGAGAGCCGTCAGCAGGCGCTGGTACTGTTGTTCATGTCGGCCGAATTCCAGAGGAGGTGAGCATGACCTTTCGCCACCATCTGCCAACGCGTCGCGAAGCGCTGATCGGCGCAGGCAGCCTGTTCGCCTGGAGCCAGATGCCGCGGCTGGCGCGCGCCGAGGGCCGCGATCCGCGCATGCTCGTCATTGTGCTGCGGGGCGCGCTCGATGGCCTCGGTGCGGTCGCCCCCGTCGGCGATCCCGACTGGATCGGCCTGCGCGGTGACCGCGCGCTCGTGCTCGACGGCAAGCCGCCGGCGCGGCCGCTCGACGGCTTCTTCGCGCTCAACCCCGCGATGCCGAACCTGCACCGGCTCTACAAGGCGCAGCAAGCAACCATCGTGCACGCGACCGCAACACCCTATCGCGAGCGCTCGCATTTCGACGGTCAGGACGTGCTCGAAAGCGGCATCGCACGGCCGGGCGCCGTCGAGACCGGCTGGCTCAACCGCGCGCTGGCTGAATTGGCGTCGGACGGCCGGGTCGATCCGCGCGGCAGTCGCGTGCTTGGCGTGGGCTCGGTGACGCCGCTGGTGGTGCGCGGCCGCGCGCCGGTGCTGTCATGGGTGCCGCAAAAATTACTGCCGGCCAACGAAGACACCCAGGCCCGGCTGCTGGATCTCTACAAGCACACCGACCCGAAACTCGCCGCCGCGCTCGAGGCAAGGATTCGTCTGGCCGCGCTTGGCTCCACAGGACCATCGGATGCAGCCATGGTCGACGCCGCTGCGCTTTCAGCGCCCGGCATCGCCGGGGTGCGGGCTTATTTCGCGGAAGCCGCCGGCACCGCGGCGCGCTTTCTTGCCAAGCCGGACGGCCCGCGGGTCGGCGCGGTCGGCTTCATCGGCTGGGACACCCACATCAACGAGGGCGCGGCCTCCGGTCAGCTCGCCAATCTCCTGGGTGCGCTCGACGGCGCGCTGGCGGCCATCGAGACCAACATGGGCGATGCCTGGCGCGAGACGGTGGTCGCCATCATCACCGAGTTCGGACGCACCGCGCGCATCAACGGCACCAACGGAACCGACCATGGCACCGGCACCGTGGCCTTTCTGGCCGGCGGCGCGCTGCGCGGCGGGCGTGTGATCGCCGACTGGCCGGGATTGAAGCAGGCCCAGCTCTATGAGGAACGCGACCTCAAGCCCACCACCGATCTGCGCGCCGTGCTCAAGGGCCTGCTGCGCGATCATCTGAGAGTCGACGAGCGTGCGCTCGCCAGCACCGTGTTTCCCGACAGCATCGGCGTCGCGCCGCTTGCAGATCTGGTTGGTTAGTCATCTCGTTGGTTAATCAATCGAGGAGATGAAGCCGTGAAAAGGAGGTCTGCCATGAAGTCGTTCGCCATTGTCCTGTCGCCCGCCATTTCCACCATCGTGCTGCCGTCGGGATTGACGACGGCGTCAGCCAGCAAGATGAACGGCAAATGTTGCCAGTCGTCCGACGGCGGGCGCTCCTATCGATACCGGATGGCCATGCAGCGGGCGGCGATCCCACACACCTGCAGCGCCTATGCCGCCTCCTGCCTCCGCAATTCCAACGCACGGCCGGACCGGTCGCAGATGTGCGGCGCCGCAAAATCGCAATGCCTGCAGAGCGGGGTCTATGTCGGCCCCTACAGCGGCAGGCAGTTCGCCGGAATGCAGAAGATGTAACGGCCTCGCGCCATTTTTTCCGATGTCTCCTGCTTCCGCATCCCGGCGTTTCCTATGTCGATACTCACAGGCCGCGAGCTCGAATTCCTCACCAGCTTGAATGGCAGCTGGGCGAGGCTCTATCGCAATGAGCTCGCGCGTCTCCTGCATAAGGTTGACGACCGATGCGACGCCCACCACGAAACCCATTCCATCATTCGGATCTCGGCGGACCGTTCCTGGCATTCGCGCCGAAATTCTGCGACGACGAAGACGTGACGCGCGGGCGGTTGTCGGATGACCACCTGCCTTACCCGACGCGACATCAGCGGTCGTCCATTCTCTCGCTGCTGATCGATGCGCTGCGCTATCGCAGGCATCGTTCCGTGGCGCGGCCGACCGTCGCCAAGCCGACCGCGGGCGAGGACCCGTAACGCCGTCGTGACGATCGCGCTGGTCGATCGTAGGATGGGTAGAGCGAAGCGAAACCGATCGCCTTCTGCGCCGGCATCGATGGGTATCGCTTCGCTCTACCTATCCTACAGGCTAGCGCATCACGCCGCCGGCTGCGCGACGGTGTCTTCGCTGGCGAGCAGATGAATCAGCGCGCTCTTGATCGCGGCCTGCCGGGTCGGCGCATTGATCTGGGCGCCGAGCAGGTCGGTGACGTAGAACACGTCGCGGGCGCGTTCGCCGAAGGTCGCGACATGGGCGGAGGCAATGTTGAGGTTGAGCTTCGAGATCGCGGTCGTCAGTTGATACAACAGGCCGGGGCGGTCGAGGCCGGAAACCTCGATCACGGTGTAGCGGTCGGACCACTGGTTGTTGATGGTGACCTCCGGCTCGACCACGAAAGCGCGCACCTTGCCGCGGTTGGCCGCCTTGCGGGCCACCACTTCGGGCAGCCGCAGCTTGCCTTCCAGCACCTGCTCGATCATCTCGCCGATCCGGGTGGCGCGCCGCCCCTCGTCCTCGTCGCGGTCGTATTCCCTCGAGATCGCGATGGTATCGAGCGCGCGGCCGTCGGTGGTCGTGTAGATCTGCGCGTCGACGATGTTGGCGCCGGCAGAGGCGCACGCGCCTGCAATGATCGACAGCAGCCACGGATGGTCGGTCGCGAGAATCGTCAGTTCTGTGACGGCACGTGCCTCGTCGAAACCGACATTGATCGCAAGCTTGTGGGCGGCCTGTTCGCTGGCGCGGATGAAACGCGCCTGGCGGATTTTCCGCTGCAGGTCGACCTTGAGCCAGTAGGCGGGATAATGACGGCCGATATAGGCATTGAGCTCGGCTTCCGGCCATTCGTTGAAGGCGGCGCGGAATTCGCGTTGCGCCACCATGATACGCTGTGCGCGGTTCACTTCCGAGAAGCCCCCGGTCAGCACCGGCTCGGTCTCATAATACAGCGTACGCAGCAACTGCGCCTTCCAGCCGTTCCACACGCCGGGGCCGACGCCCCTGATGTCGGCGGTGGTCAGGATGGTCAAGAGCTTCATCTGCTCGACGGACTGCACCACGGCGGCGAAATTCTCGATCGTCTTGCGGTCGGAGAGGTCGCGCGACTGCGCCACCGTGGACATGGTGAGGTGCTCTTCGATCAGCCACGCCACCAGCTCGGTATCGGCGGCGTTGAAACCGAGCCGCGGGCAGAGCCGCCGCGCCACCCTGGCGCCCGCGATCGAATGATCCTCCGGCCGGCCCTTGGCGACGTCGTGCAGCAGCGTGGTGATGTAGATCAGCGCGCGATGTTCGGGCTGGATCTTGCGGAACAGGTCGCTGGCGACGACGAATTCGTCATTGCCGCCGCGCTCGATCTCCTGCAGATGACCGATGCAGCGGATCAAATGCTCGTCCACCGTATAATGGTGGTACATGTTGAACTGCATCATCGACACGATCTTGCCGAAGGCGCGGATGAAGTGGCCGAGCACGCCGGTCTCGTTCATGCGCCGCAGCACGGTCTCGGCGTTATCGGAGGTCAGGATCTCCATGAACAGCCGGTTGGCTTCCGGATTTTCGCGCAGTTGGGCGTTCACCAGTTTCAGCGAGCGCGTCACCGTGCGCATCGCGTCGGGGTGGAAGGCGAGGTTGTTCTTCTGTGCCAGCTGGAAGATCCGGATCAGATTGACCGGATCGTGCTTGAAGACGTCGGGCGTGGCGAGGTTGATGCGGTTGTTGTCGATGATGAAGTCGTCGCTGTCAGGCACCCGCCGCCGCTGGGCGCTCGGCCGCAGCCGCGCAACCATGCGGCTCAGCACCGGCGCGGGCTTGGCCTGTTCGTCTTCCAGCTTGGCGCAGAGGATCGCGGTCAGGTCGCCGACGTCCTTGGCGACCAGGAAGTAGTGCTTCATGAAGCGTTCGACATCCTGCATGCCGGGATGCGAGGTATAGCCGAGCCTGACCGCGATCTCGCGCTGCAAGTCGAACGACAGCCGTTCTTCGGCGCGCCCCGAGACGAAATGCAGATTGCAGCGCACCGACCACAGGAAGTCGGCGCAGCGGCGGAAGGTGCGATATTCCTGCGCGTCGAACACGCCGCGTTCGACCAGCTCGTCGGTCTCGCGCACGCGGTAGACGTATTTGGCGATCCAGAACAGGGTGTGCAGGTCGCGCAAGCCGCCCTTGCCGTCCTTGACGTTGGGCTCGACCAGATAGCGCGACTGCCCGGCGCGGCGATGGCGTTCTTCGCGCTCGGCGAGTTTGGCGGTGACGAATTCGGAAGCGCTGCCCTGCACCACGTCCTTGTCGAACCGCGCGACCAGTTCGTCATAGAGCGGCTGGTCGCCGGTCAGAAACCGCGTCTCCAGGATTGCGGTGCGGATCGTCATGTCGCCGCGCGCCTGGCGGATACATTCGTCGACCGAGCGCGTGGCGTGGCCGACCTTCAATCCCATGTCCCACAGGCAATAGAGAATGGCTTCGGCGACCTGTTCGCCCCAGGCGGTCTGCTTGTAGGGCAGGATGAACAGCAGATCGATATCGGATTCCGGCGCCATCAGGCCGCGGCCGTAACCGCCGGTGGCGACCACCGCCATGCGCTCGGCGCCGGAGGGCACATGCGAGCGATAGAGATGCCGTGTCGCGGCCGAGTAGAGGATGCGGATGATTTCGTCCTGCATGAAGCAGAGCCGCTCCGCGCAGCGGCGGCCGTGGCGGTCCTTCAGCAGCACGGCCTGCGCGGTGGCGCGGGCCTCGATCATCTCGGCCTTGAGCAATTGCGCCAGCGCCGCGCGAAACACGTCCTCGCGGCCGGCATGTTTTTCGGCCAACGCATCGACCGCCGCGGTGATCCGCGCGGTATCGAAACGATCATCCGCCCCGGAGCGGTCCTCAGTCACGACGCTATCCATGATCTATCCCGATATCGGACGGCGCAGGGGCTGTCACGGGCGATTGTAGGCCAACAGCAGTTCTATGCTGGATTTCGATCCGTTTGGGTAAAGCCGTCCTCACCACGACCGCTTGCCGGCACGTATTTTCTCGTTGCGTTGCTGAATAACTTGTTGAAAGTAATTACGTTTCTCACGGCATCAAGGGAGGGGACCATGCCCAGGATTTCACGGCGCGCACTCGCTGCAATCATCGCGGTCTCGGCCTTGCTGCCCGGCGCGGCCTTTGCCGCGGACGCGCTCAAGGAGATTTGCATCGACTGGGCGACGTACAATCCCGTCTCGATGGTCCTCAAGCAAAAGGGATTGCTGGAAAAGGAATTCGCCAAGGACGGCATCAGCGTGGTCTGGGTGCAGTCCGCCGGTTCCAACAAGGCGCTGGAATTCCTTAACGCCGGCTCGATCGATTTCGGGTCGACCGCAGGCTCGGCGGCGCTGGTCGCCCGGATCAACGGCAACCCAATCAAGTCGATCTATGTCTATTCGCGGCCCGAATGGACCGCGCTGGTGACAGCCAAGGATTTCAGGATCGCGTCCGTTGCCGACCTCAAGGGCAAGCGCGTCGCCGTGACCCGCGGCACCGATCCGCACATCTTCCTGGTGCGCGCGCTGCTCGGCGCCAGCCTGACCGAAAAGGACATCACCCCGGTGCTGCTGCAGCATGCCGACGGCAAGACCGCGCTGATCCGCGGCGATGTCGATGCCTGGGCCGGTCTCGATCCGATGATGGCGCAGGCCGAAGTCGAGGAGGGGCGCAAAGCTGTTCTTCCGCAAGGCCGACGCCAACACCTGGGGCATCCTCAATGTGCGCGAGCAGTTTTTGAAGGACTATCCGGACGCCGTTCGCCGCGTGCTCGCGGTCTATGAGGAAGCGCGCAAATATTCGCTGGCCAATTACGACGACCTGAAGAAGACCTTCATCGGCGTAACCAAGCTGCCGGACGCGGTCGTCGACAAGCAGCTCAAGGAGCGCACCGAACTGACCCACAGCCGCATCGGCGCCCCGCAGCGCGAATCGATCCTCGCCGCGGGCCTTGCTTTGCAGCAGGCCGGCGTCGTCGACGCCAAGGTCGACGTCAAGGCGACGCTGGACGCGCTGATCGACGACCAGGTTCCGCTGCCGACGAATTGACTTGTCCGTAGCGCGGATGGAGCGAAGCGCAATCCGGGATAAGTCCGACAG
>CAVUXO010000010.1:0-438572 GCA_963745515.1 uncultured Alphaproteobacteria bacterium | reverse complement strand
CGACTGGTCGTGTGACGGTGAGCTGGAGCCGGCGAAGCCGAACGGACATGCGGCAAACCTGGTGTTCAAGATATGGCGCGAGTTTGCCGGCCCCCCGACAGCGGTTGAGACCAAATCCGGATATGGAACTCGACTGATACGCGAGCTCGTGCCCCACGAGCTCGGGGAGGCGTGTGCGTGTCGAGTCGCGGCAGAGGGTGTGGCTAGCAAGTGAGTTTCCTCTTGAGCAGTGAACCGCGATCGCAAGGAAACACCTCCTCCCTGAGCCTTTTCTGCACGGCGCCAAGCCGGCCGATTTTCTATGTGTCCACAAATTGCTAACCGATCTCAAGAGCACGAAGCCGCTCGCCTCACTTACCCTCATTTGCTACCCGCGCGCGCCGACCCGGTGATCGAATAGGCGCCCATGCCCGCCTATGGCCCATCGCGACCTTGCCTCGAAAAATTCATGTCCGCAATGCCGCCGAAAGCGGACAAACCCGAACCGGCGCGAATGACCCAACTCGGACATCGGTACGGAAAAGATAGGATGGCATTACGCCGTCGAGCCCTGCGCAGTGTTGCGCGCGAGAGACGACCTTTTCTGAGCTTGCTCAACCGGAAGATCGTGCCCCTGCCATAGATTTTCAGTCTTCGCGGATCGCGACCAGCCAGTGCCGCAGCGTCTCGCTGATCTTGTGTTCCGCTGGCACTTAAGAGCAAATCGTTTGCGCACTATGACAAGCTCACGGCTGTGGTCACTATCAATGCTATCATTAACGCCCCGCCAATGACCTTCGCCTGCCGCTGTGGAGCAGGGTTAGCGGGCGGCGCGACTGCGAGCGGCGCGCGGACCCGGTTCGTCTCCTCCTGCTTGTGCGCGCTCGCCCGACGGGAACCTTCGTCATCACCCAGTAGGCAAATCGCGCGGCTGCGTTTCCGCGGAGGGCGACACGGGCGCGCTGGTGGGGCTGTCAGGCGCTGCATCCGGGACGATAGGAATGGAGCAAAGCATGGATATCCGAGCGGTCGCTAGATTGCCCGAGACGCTTCAGAAATGGCAAGAAATTGGAGTCTTCTTGCCGAGATCCTATGTGTTCCCTCCGCTGTAATTCTGAAGGTGGAACCTCCTAACATTAAAGTCTTTGTTTCAAGCAAGTCGACTGGAAATCCGTACGAGAGGGACGAACTCGCGTGCTTGAATACAGGACTTTATTGCAGAGACGGTGATGAAAACGCGCCGGCTTCTACTCGTGCCCAATGCGTTCAGTAGATGAGGAGTGGAATTCCAATCCCGACCTCAATTGGGGTTGATCTCGTACATCAGTCTCCCTTGGCTTGGCCCAATGGCAACGTCTTCGGGACCGTTTGCGTCTGGACACCAAACGAAATGAGTACGGCGAGCTCTACAGGAAGTTGCTTTTCCAATGCCGAGAAATACTGCAGGCCGATTTGAAATCGTTGGTTGCAAACACTGAACTGGAACATAAAGTTCTCGAGCGGACGGCCGCGCTACGGAGAAACGAGGCCTGTGCCACCGAAGCACAGAGACTGAGCCGCACTGGCAGCTTCGGCTGGATGCCCGTCCAGCGGACAAATGTTCTGGTCCGAAGAGAGCTTCGGATTCTTGAATACGGCAACACGCTTTCTCCCACTATCGATATGATCCTTCAACGCATCCATCCCGACGATCTTGCTCGCGTAAATCGACCATCGATCTCGCATCCGCAGACGGAAAGAGCATCGATATCGAACATCGATTGTTGATGCCGGATGGGTCTATTAAGCATATTCATGCGGTGGTTCACGTTGTCCCAAATGAAGCAGGTCAACTTGAATTCAACGGCGCAGTGATGGACGTCACCGCAGCCAAGCAAGCCGAGGAAGAGCTGCACAAAACTCGGACAGAGCTTGCGCATGTCGCGCGCCTCTCACAACCGTGGGCGAACTGTCAGCTTCCATTGCCCATGAAATCAACCAACCTCTTTCGTCATCGTGACAAGGGCCAGTGCAGCCTTGCGTTGGCTTCGCGGGGAACAACCCAATCTTGAAGGGCAGTCGCCGCATTGGAGGGCATTGTGGCTGGCGGGCTTCGAGCAGGCGACATCGTGGCACGTGTTCGCGCGATGTTCAAAAAGGACGCACCTGAAAAGGTGCCGACTGACATCAACCATATCATCTTAGCAGTTCTGTCAATTGTGCGATGTTGAGTTGCAGAAACATCACGTAGAACTTCACACACAACTTAATGAACACCTCCCGACCGTGCAGGGCGACAAGGTGCAGTTGCAGCAGGTCGTCTTGAACCTGGTCATGAATGGCATCGAGGCTATGGATTCGGTTCGGCCTCGCGTGTTGAAAGTGCAAACCGATCAAACCAAATCTGGTTTGGTGCGTGTGTTGATCGAGGATACGGGAACAGGGATTGATCCATCCAACCTTGATCAGATTTTCAAGCCGCTATTCACGACCAAAGCGAATGGGATGGGGATTGGCCTTTCCATCTGCAACTCCATCATTAAGAGCCACAACGGTCGGATTTGGGTGTCGGACGGCACATCGGGAGGCTCAATTTTCCAATTCGAGCTACCTGCCAATGTCATCGAACATTAGCCCAGCGCCAGGGGTGGAAGAATTGCTAATTCAAAGCGTGTCTGTCATGTCCGCTCATGGCCCTAATGCGACATGCCGGCCGCGCGCGCCAATGTCTGCTTCTCGGGATACAGCGGACTCGTTGTGCTCACTTTGAATTCTTCCGCTCGTGACCCACAGCAGTCTTCGAGCTTTTTGTGTCGGTGGCGCGTCCTCATCCTACGAGCCTGCGGCCGGATGGTATTCCGGGACTTCCCGAGAGGTTCACAATTCCTTGCTGGTGGTCACTATTGAACAGTCGGGCTTCTCCCCTCCGTGCCTAATCTTCACGCCGACCTCTGCTTGGGGAGACGTGTGATGTTGCATCTAAGTTCAACTTGACCGCACTTACAGTCCCGAGACTGTTGCCGTGATGGGCGCTGCGTTCGACAACGTCTGCAAATTAGTCTCAAACGAAATGAACGACAACGACGACGCCAGGCGGACGTTAGCCCTGATAATTCTCCGCCTCGTCGACCGTGGAGAGGAGTGCAATTCCGCGCACCTCGCTGAGATTGCCTTCCAGGAATGGACAGGCACTCACCGTTCGGCAATCGGAGACCGTTGGGCAACCGGGTAAATCTCAACCCACCGCCGCCTCGTAAAGCTAACACACCTCAGGCGACTCACAGTGCGTGGCTGATCGGCCAGAAGCACACTCACCAAAGAATTGTGGACTTCCAGATGTCCGTTGTAATCGATGAAACCCAATTGACGGAACTTGTTCATGAAGTGGCTCACGCGCGACCGTGTTGTGCCGATCATCTCAGCGAGTGTCTCCTGACTGATCTTCGCGAGAATGGGCTCCGCTCGGCCTTCCTTTCCAAAATTGGCCAACAGCAGCAACAGGCGGGCAAGCCGTTTTTCGGTTGAATTGAAAAGCTGATCGACTAAGTCTTCTTCGATCCGGGCATTCCTCGCCAGGATATGCGAGACAAACATTTGCGAGAATGCGGGCTCGTCATCAAGAACCCGATGGATTTCCGCCTTTGTCACTCGCATCGTCTCGCATTCCGTCATTGCAGAGGCTGTCGCCAAGCGCTTCGGCTGTCCGATCAAGCATCCTTCGCCGACAAATTCGTCTGGCCCCAGGAGCGCGATGACGGCTTCCTTGCCCTCTTTGGATACGACGGCGACTTTGACCTTGCCCTTCCTGATGTAGAAAACCGCATCTGCATCATCGCCCTGAGCAAAGATGACTTCTTTGTTCGAATGCGTGGCAATGACGCGACCCTGGGCCGTCGTCTCTAAAAATTCCGCGGGATTGAACAGCGCTTCACTCGCTGGTTTGCGGCGTGTGCTTCGCTTGCCGGGCCTTGATCTGGGTGCATGAGCCATCACGGCTTCCCCTCCATTCAGGCGGGAGCTCGATTATCTCTCAGCTACCGACGCCTGGCACTGAGCCGCTGTTGGGTGATGCGCAAGTGTACGCTTTCGGACAAGTCCAAGCAAATCCCGGACCGATGATCGACACGGATTGGTGACGATCGTGTGATAGCCTGCAGCAAGCGAAATTGCCGCAGTTACAACGCGATACCTACTCAGCAAGCAAAAAATTGCCAAGGTACAAGCAGCAAAGGTGGTCAGTTTTGAACAGTCATGGTCATTTCCCAGGGCCAAGCTGGTCGCATCGCCGAAACAGCCTCGAGCCTCGGTGACTGAGAGACGGTATCGCGCTCCAGCCCGTACTTCAGGGGAGGTGAAGGTGAATATCGTTCCTAGCCAAGATTTATTCCTTGTCTTTGATGACAAGGCGATCCGCGCAATGGCGGCTGCGTTTGATCAGGCTTGTCGTTCGCTTCGGCACTTCGCGCTTCTCGACAGAGTGCGTGAGCTGGTCGCAAAGCGCATCATTGAAGCTGCAAAAAATGGCGCGCGCGATCCGATCCGCCTCCATTGGCAAGCCGTAATGGGGTACAGCATCGATGAAGTGTCGAGGCCTGTTGACGTACGCCGCAATCTCCGGTCGCGGTCTACGCGCCGATCACGCGACTCACGCGACTAGGGTGATCTCGGACCTCGTTGTTGCCCCAAGCGCACGGAATACTTCTACTGGACCGGCTACTGCGGCCTCGCCGGCTTGCGTTACGATCGCTGAAAGCTCCTCTTCATGGATTATTTTTTCTTCCCGGTAACGTCGTCCCATTTTTCCCCGAGGTCCGTTTTGATTTTATCCACTTTCGTCCAGGCGTCGTCCTTCATCTGCAGAAACGCTGCGCGTGCGGCAGCATAATCGGCATCGGGAAGATCGAAGGTCGTCAAGAACGGGCATCCGCCTGAGCTCGTCTGGACGGCGGCTGCGCGCACGCGTGTTGTACCGGGGCCGGCACCCGCTCCCACCCGCACGATTGTGTCATCCTTATCCATTTGGCAGGTTCCTCCTTGCGGGATGTGCTTTAGATCGATGGCGACGTATTTGCCGCCGTCGTCAAGGAGCGTAACGGTCACGGTGCGTGGCATGAACGCCAATTCGACACCAGGATCCGTAGCCTGCGCTTGAGCGGAAAGCGCGGAGGCGATCAATGCGGCGGCAATCAGCGTTCCGAATGCGGTTGTCTGCATCAACGTGCTCCTAAATTAAAGCGATTTTCTGTGGCTTACACTAGCTGGGGGACTATCGACCAATCTCTAGCTGAACACCCGGTACATGCAATTCGATTCCCGGCTCTCGACGCCTGTCATCACGGCGCTCGTCACGTCTTTCTTCTCGGAGCTCTTGTCTTTGCTCGCGTCGGTCAGCGCGGCCTTGTGTTTCGACTTCGACGCACACCTCACGACACACATTTTCTGTGCATTCTTTGCGACAAACGGTGTCAGCGCTTGCCAGTAGTGGCAGCAGGGTAGACGCAGCCACCGTCGCCGCAGCCGCAAAACTGTTGATGATGCGCATAAGGGTGTTCTCCCTGAAAGCGGTGTAGTTTCTGGTAAACTCAACCTGCCGTTCAGCGTTTCGTTCCCATCATCGATGAGCAAGTCTGCAGAAAGAAAGCGGATCATCTCGTGCGAAATCATATCCGATAGGCGGCGGGACCCGCGCCGAATTGCAGTGAGCGATTTTATACAGACTTACGTTGGTCGATGAGCCTATGGTTGCTCTAACAACGTTTTGTCTCTCGCGCGAAGTAGGACACAATGAACATCTTTTACATCATCGGTGTGGTGGTTGTCGTCATAGTAGTCGCAGGTTTCTTGGGCTTGCGAATATAGGGCGGCTTGCGCTCCGGACCATCGGACGTGCGGGCCGTGAAGTTCGGCGGCTGCCGGCACACAGTGACTAGGTTGCCAGCGAGATAGGAATGCCGGTCGTAGATACCTTCGACCATGCGTTTCTAAATGGATATTTTTGAAAGCTGTGCAGTATTGAACAGTCAGATTTCCCGCCGTTGTTAAGCTTCAGTTAAGTAGAGGGTTCTGCGTACACCGAAGCGCGGAATGGAAGTCTATCAGTGGTTCTTATTGGGGATGATGGTCACCTGGACGCCCAGCTTAGTGGTCCTAGCCTTGATGCTGAGCGGACAGTATTCGGAACGACGCGTTTGACCCTGCTGATAGCGTAGGCCTCAATCGCCCCATCCCGGTCTACGCGCCGAGCGCGCGACTAGCGTGATCGCAGAGAGCCCGAATTCCCCCCATCACAGCCGGGCTCTCCCCCATGCTCACCATCGCAGACGAATGGATGAAGGGGTGTCGCTGCAGCGCATCAGTCCGGAAATGGCCCTAATGCGACATGACGGCCGCGCGCTCCAATGTCGGCTATTCGGGGTAAGGCGGACGCGTTGTGCTCACTCTGAGTTTTGTCGATACTGACCCAGAGCGGACTTACACCATCAAGTGCTGCTCGACGTCGAGTTGAAGCGTGCCTCCGTGCTGATCCCGAGGCTGCGCATCGAGCCGCAGCAACGGAACCAACGGACAAAACGGAAGGTGCTTTCTGACCGCAAGATCTGGGTCGACGTGCACGTTCATGGCATCGTTCCTCTTCAAGGAGCATCACGCGGGCAACATTCAAAGGGGCATCGAAGGGACGTCACAGCGTTGCGAGAGCGTTTCTCAGGGGCGCGCTGGATAGCATCATCAGTCCGGTGAAAGGTCGGCCAAGCTCCAAGATCAGAAAGATTGCGGAGGCTGCCGAGAAGGCAAATAACGAAAGACAGGTGAAGAGCGTCATGTTCAGAGGTGAGAAAAGGCTATAGCTCGCGAATACGATCACGAGCCAAAATGCCAGAATTGCGAGAAATGGCATCGGAATCCGATTTTCGGATTCGGCAAACAGCATGAAGCGGGCCTGTGCGAGATCATTACTGATTTTCGCCGCGTGCCAGTGTAGCGAACGCTGGACATCATTATTCGGTGCCAGCTTCTGAATTTCCGAATAAACCTGTTCCTCCGCGGCATTGGTTTCAAAGGGACCGGTCGTGGCCACTTGCTTCTCACGCCAGAGCCGGTCAGCAAACGGGCCGACGGCCCTGCGCATGTGTTGGCGGATCGGAAGGGCTTCCGGGCCATACTGAGCCAGAATACTGTCGAGCAGAATCAGATTGGCGATGATCTGCTTGACTTGCGTGTTTTGCGTCTCGAACGAGCTCTTGGCGGCGCCGATGAGCAGGCCAAGAACCAGTGCGGCTATAGCGGCGATCAGCCCTACGCCAAGCCGCACCACGTCTCTGGCGTGCTCGTTCAGATGATGTTTCGGCAATGTTCGGCGAAGCAGCGCGCCAAGCAAAATGCCGCCCAACGTCAGTATGAAGATGATGCCAGACACAGGCAAAGCGCTCATGACTCACTCCGCAGCCTGTTTTGGAGCGGGCAGATCAGCGTTCCAGCCATCGAGCAATTCGCCCGTCGAGGCACTCGTGTCTTCCTCTGGCTGGATGCGAAACCATGCAACGTAAAGCGCCGGCAGGAAGACAAGCGTGAGCAGCGTCGCGACCACGAGGCCGCCCATCACCGCGTAAGCCATCGGACCCCAGAACACGGTGGGCGCGATCGGAATCATGCCGAGAATGGCGGCGGCGGCGGTCAGGAGGATCGGGCGCAGCCGGTGCTCCGTGGCCACGATCACCGCGTTCCAGGGATGCTGGCCGCCGGCTATTTCGGTATCGATCTGGTCGATCAGGATCACCGAATTGCGGATCACCATTCCGATCAGCGAGACGACGCCGAGGATTGCCACGAATCCCATAGGTGCGCGAAAGACAAGCAGCGCGGCGGCGACACCGATGAGAGCCAGCGGTGCGGTGGCAAGCACAAGGAACAGCCGCTGAAAGCTCTGCAGCTGCACCATGAGGATCGTGATCATGATCAGGATCATGAGCGGGAAGACCGCGAAAATGCTGGCCTCCGCCTTGGCGCTCTCCTCGACCGTGCCGCCTGCAACCACGTCATAACCCGCCGGCAGTTTCGACTTGAACGCGGCGAGATCGGAGGAGAGCGCTTTGACAACGGTCGCTGCCTCAAGGCCCGGCGCCGTATCGGCTTGCACCGTGATGGTTGGCAGACGATGTCGGCGCCAGATCAGCGGCGGTTCGATCCCGTAGGAGAGCTTCGCGACCTGCTCAAGCGGCACCGAACGCCCGCCAGGCACGTTGATCATCAGGCTGCGCAGGGTCTCCAGCTTGGCGCGCTCGTCGGGAATGGCGCGGGCGACGATGTCGATCAAATAGATATCGTCGCGCAACTGGGTGACGGTCGTGCCCGACAAGACGGCATTGATGGTCTGGCTCAATGCTTGCGAACTGATGCCGAGCGCGCGAGCCCGGTCCTGGTCCACCTCGACGCGAACCACCTTGGACGGCTCGTTCCAATCGAAGTTGATGTTCCGCGCATGCGGAGTCTTGCCGAGCAGCGACGCGAAGTTCTGCGCGATCTCGCGGACCTTCAGCGGCGTCGGGACCGCTGATGCGGAACTTGAGCGGCCAGCCGACCGGCGGCCCAAGCTCCAACGGGCTGACGCGCGGCTGCACCTGCTCGAATTCAGGCCGTTGCAACGCGGCGAGGATGCGCTGCTTGCACGGCCGGGCGAACCTTGAATCCCTTCGTGACAATGACGCCTTGCGCGAAGAAGTCGTTCGCGAGCTGCTGGTCGAGCGGCAGGTAGAAGCGGATGGCGCCGCTGCCGACATAGAAGGACCAGTGCTCGATGTCGGGGTCGGTCTTCAGGATTGTTCTCGAGGTCGTCGACCACCTTGCGCGTTGCGTTGATCGAGGACCCTTGCGGGAGCGTCAGGTCGACAAGCAGTTCGGGACGGTCGGAGCTCGGGAAGAACTGCTGCTGCACGAACTGCATGCCGAGCGAGAGCGACGACGAACAGCGCAACCGTCGCGCCGATCACCCAATACTTCAGATGCAGCACGCGATCGAGCACGGCATGGAACGCGCGGGCGAAGCGCGACGGCTCATGGCCGTGACCTTTCATCTTGTCGGGCAGGATGAAAACGCCTGTCAGCGGCGTAAACAGCACGGCCACGAACCAGGAAGCGATCAACGCGATTCCGACGACGGCAAACAACGTGAAGGTATATTCGCCGGCGCTGCTTGCCGCGAAGCCCACGGGCACGAAGCCTGCGATGGTGACGAGCGTTCCGGTCAGCATCGGGAAGGCGGTGGAGGTATAGGCAAAGGTCGCGGCAGTGACCTTGTCGCTGCCCTCTTCGAGCTTCTTGATCATCATCTCCACCGCGATCATGGCGTCGTCGACCAGGAGCCCCAAGCCCGATGATGAGTGCGCCGAGCGAGATGCGCTGCAGGCTCACCCCGGCAAGCTTCATGGCGACGAAGGTGATGGCAAGGACCAGCGGAATTGCGATCGCGACGACGATGCCAGGGCGCCAGCCGAGCGACAGGAAGCTCACGGCCAAAACGATGACGATGGCTTCGATCAAGGTCTTGATGAACTCGCCGACCGCCTCTTCGACGACCTCCGGCTGGTTGGCCACCAAGTGGGATTCGATGCCGGCCGGCAGGTCGGCCGTCGACCTTGGCGAGGCGCTCTTTGAGGTGCTCACCGAATGCCAGGACGTCGCCGTTCTTCCGCATCGAGACGGCGAGGCCAACCGCGGAGCGGCCGTTGTATCGGAACATCGGCTGCTGCGGGTCGGCATAGCCTCGTTGCACCTTGGCGATGTCGCTCAGCCGAAAGAACCGGCCATTGAAACGGAAATTGATGGCCTTCAGGCTCTCTTCGGACGTGAACTGACCCGAGACGCGAATTGCAATCTTCTCTGCATCCGAGTCCACTGTCCCGCTCGGCTGGATCGCGTTTTGCGCCTGCAAGGTCTGTATCAGCTCGGAAATGTCGAGCCCCATGGCGGCGAGCTGCTGGGTCGAGAACTCCAGATAGATTTTCTCGTCCTGGGTGCCGAGCAGGTCGATCTTGGCAACGTCGGGAACGCTGAGCAGATCGGCTCGCACGCGCTCGGCATAATCGCGCAGCTCGCGGTGGGAGAAGCCATCCGAAGTCAGCGCGAAGATCAGGGCATAAGTATCGCCGAACTCGTCGTTGAAGAACGGACCCTGCACGCCTTGCGGCAGGGTCTGCTTGATGTCGCCGACCTTTTTTCGAACCTGGTACCAGAGATCGGGCACGTCCGAGGCACGGGTGGAGTCCTTCAGATACACGAACACCACGGACTCGCCCGGCTTGGTGTAGCTCTTCAGATAGTCGATGTTCGGCAGCTCTTCGAGCTTCTTCTCGATCCGGTCCGTGACTTGCCGCATCGTCTCCAGCGTGGTGGCCCCGGGCCACAGCGTCTTCACCACCATCGTCTTGATGGTGAAGGGCGGATCCTCGTCGCGGCCCGAGCCGGCGATATTCGAAAATACCGGCGAGCGCGACGACCAGCATCAGGTAGACGACGAAGCTCTTATGCTCCAGCGCCCAGCGGGAGAGGTTGAAGGTCTTCATTGGCTGTTACTCCTGGCCAAGGTTTGCTTCGGCAAGCCGGACCTTTTGGCCGACCGTCAGAGTATTCACGCCCGCGGTGACGACGATGTCCCCTTTGGATCAGGCCGCTGGCGACGACGACGGTGTTTGCCTCATAGCGCGCGACCGTGATGGGTCTCAGAGTGAGACTGCTCGATTGCTGATCGAGCACCCAGACAGCCGGCGAGCCGTTCTTTTCAAACAAGGGCGGAGAGGGGCAGCGCGACCGCGAGAGCGGGCTTCCCCTTCAAACGGCCACCGATACTCATGCCGAAGCGAAGTTGCGGCGGCGGATTCTTCAGCGTGACTTTCACCGTGTAGGTGCGCGTCGCCGGATCGGCGACCGGAGAGATCTCCCGCACCACCCCCTCGACCGCCAGGTTCGGGTTAGACAGCGGCCAGACGATGACTTCGGGCTGCGCCTCGCTGACATCGGTGAAGGCCGTCTCGGCGATGTTGAAGACGCCGTCCTTGTCGTCCGGTCGCGCCAGCTTCACCACCATTTGGCCGGCGTTGACATTCTGGCCTGCTTCCGCGCCGACGGCGGTAATCACGCCGTCGAAATCGGCCTTGAGCGTGGTGTAGTTGAGCTGATCGCGGGTGAGGTCGAGATTGGCCTTGGCAGCTTTGAGCCGCGCCTCGGCGGCCTGCAGATTCTGCAGCGCGGTGTCGTAGGTCGCCTTCGGCGTCCAGCCATCCTTCAAAAGCTTCGCTTGGCGCGCCTCCGTTCCCTGCGCATTGACGAGCGCCGCCTCGGCGGAACTGACGTCCGCTTCCGCTGAGCGCAGGCGGTTCTGATAGTCCTGTGTGTCGAGCGTCGCCAGCGTGTCGCCTTGCCTGACCCAAGCTCCGACATCCACGAGCCGAGAGAGCACCTTGCCGGCGACGCGGAACGACAGATCGCTCTCGTAACGCGGCTTGACCTCGCCGATCGCTTGGCGGTCTTCGCCGATGGGTCTGGGATTGACAACGAGCGTCCGGACAAGCCGGCTTTCCACCGGTGCGTCTTCGGGCTTGCAGCCGGTAAGCACGATCAGAAACGTCAGAAAGACCGAGATGTAGCGCCGCATGTTCGAGCTCCGTCGGAAGAAGGTTGATGTTGACGTTGACAACTTCATTATCCCTCAAAGTTGGCGATGTCTACATTGCCGCGCGGTCCTTTCGGAGATGGCTGGTATGCAGAATGTTGACATCGTCAACTTTAGAGTCTAAGTTACCGGACAAGACGGCGATTCTGGACCGATGGCCAAGACCCAAAACCACGAACGGCCCTACCACCACGGCGACCTGCGCCGTGTGATCGTCAAGGCGGCACTGGAAATCCTGAGCGAAACGCAGAGCCTCGACTTTTCGCTGCGCGAACTCGCCCGGCGCGCCGGCGTCAGTCACAACGCCCCTTACAAGCACTTTGCCGACAAACGTGAGCTACTGTCGGCTGTCTCAGCGGCGGGGTTCGAGATGCTGACGAAGCGCATGGCCCGTGAAATCGGGCGCCACGGCAATGCTCGCGAGCAGTTGTTCGCCATGTTGCGGGCTTACATTGACCATGGCGTCGAAAACCCGGCGCTCTATAGCCTGATGTTCGGAGGCTATCTGACCGGCCCAAATCATGGCCGCCCCGCCATCGAACTGGCCGAAGCCGAGAAGACCAAGGCTCTGCTCGCCGGCGTGATCGCTGCGGGTGGTCTGGGACGGGCCATTCCGGATACCAACGAGCGGAAGATTGCGGGCGCGATCCTGGCGTGCTGGTCCCTCGTGCACGGGCTAACTCTGCTGCTGGCCGATGGGCTCGTCGGCCCCAAGAAAAAGGCTGGCGCGCTGGGCGACAGCCTTCGTGCAGGGCATGCTCGACGGCTTGGCGGCGGAATTGCCGATCCTGCCTCCCGGAACCTGGATAGGCCCTCAATTATCACATTGATAGTCTGTGGGCGCGCGGATCGCCGGACGGCGGCGATGTCTCCTCCTGGGCCATGACCGGACATCAAGCTGGGGTCTGGGACGGGTCACTTGCTACGGCGTTGACAGCGGCGCGCCGCCGTTCCCTCGCTGTGATTTAGTGAACAATGCGGCGGCTATTTGTGGAGTTTTGTCGATGGCTTTGACGATCGATCGAAAATGCGGCCACAGTGCGCGGCCAAGAGTTGTCAGTTGAACTTGTGGCCTCCGAAAGAAAAGAGCCCCGCCCAATTCATCCTCCAATGCCTTTATCGCATTGGTCAATGACGGCTGTGACACTGCACAGCGGTGGGCTGCGCGTGTGAAATTTTTCGTCTCACACAGGACAAGGAAATATCTCAGTTGACTAAGGGTCATTTGTCAGAGGCTCGGCACGAAAATATCAGAACGGGTCGCCCCAACTCCCGACCGGAAGATTTTTGCCGTGTTCCAACGTAATCTCTAAAGGAGAGATCGTAATGGACGCTTCAGCGGCCTTGGCCTTTTTGGCGGTTTCTTGATGCTCTGTTGAGCCCGACCTTGACCAAATAATGCTGCCCGCGGCTATCAACATGAGTGTCGCGATAACAATGACGGTCTTCTTGCCAGTCTTTGCTTGAGACAACATCGATTGTCTCCGTTTGCTTTAGGTGCGCCCTCTCGGGCAGTATCTAGGCCGCATCAACGCAAGCGGTAAATCAGCCGGGAGTACTGCCGTTTGATCCCTGAAAATGCCGGTGCAATACGGAAGAGCCGCATCAAACATTGTTTTCTTAGATGGCATCAAAATCCGGCAGCACCGATACAATGGTCCTGGGACTGAAGTATCTCAGTTGGGGGTCACGCAAATTGATGATTGTGTGAAGGGCTGCTCCGGGTCACGTCGTTTCGTGCTACGACGCGGACTTCCGCTTTTCCCTCAACTCCGGAAGTTTTTGGCGTCGCCGCAAACTGTCGAAACGGGCCACATCCGGACTCATGCACCGCACAAAAATTGCGAAGTCTCGCGGGAGTACAACATCAAAAGTCAGTCGTATCGAGCTTGAGCAAAATGGAACTCAATGGAACTTTTCGACGTCAATGACAAACATATTCTTATTACGCCTAGCTATTCCAGAACCATGTCATAGCTGAGGTAGGTTGGTTGAGTGATAATGCTCAAGGCAACATTTCACAAAATATTTGGAGGAATTGCGATGACGAACTCACAACATGCGAACGAAAATCTGACGGTCCACCTCAAGGTCAAGGACTACAGCACATGGCGCACAGCTTACGATGGGCGCGAGAAGAGCCGCGCCTCTGCGGGCATTACGAACGGCAGAGTGTTCCGCCGTGCCGAAGACCCTAATGACGTGGTGATCCTGCAGGATGTCGCCGACGTGACAAAGGCCCGCACGTGGTTGGCCTCGGATGAGATTAAGGCGGCGATGGAAAAGAGCGGCGTAGTCGGCTCACCAAATGTCCGCTTTGCCGGCACGGCCTAAGTCATAGAGGAAACAGCTCGTAGCCGGGATGGCTCGTAGCGTGAGTGCTTTTGTTGCGTAGCCGTCCGGAAGATGGAAGCCCCGGCCCCTGTCCCCCAACTCGGCTGGGGCTTCTCATTGCGGTGAGAAACTCGCGTGTAGACGGATTTATCTCTGGGCCACGAGGGCTCTTGGCGGTGCGGATGGTGAGGATGGCTCCGATGGCCGAAACGGCGAATGATCTGGTGCTCAAGTGCACCGCGATGGCGCGGACGGGAGCCGACTTTCCGAGCGTTTGGGATGCCGTGTTAAAGGGGCACGCGCTTGTCGCCGGCCCACCCATTCAGATTTTTGATGACGAAGAGCGTCCCCAACTTGAAATTCGGCTGATCAACGGTCAACGTCTCGTCTACATATCAGCGTCCCGTGAATACTTCGTTTTGGGGACTCCACGTCGCCGCCCATTTTAGCCCACTCTTCCCTCGTCTCCCACGAGAACCGACATGATCGGCTTCGAGTGCTGCTGAGAAATGGACAAGCCTCTTCTCAATTGAAGGCCGCAGCCGGGCTCTCTGCGATCACCCTAGTCGAGCGATCGGCGCGTAGGCCGGGACGGGAAGATTGCGGCCTACGCTATCAGCAGGGATCGACACGTCATCGATGCTGAACCCCATGACTGCTTGCCAATGAAGGCGGATCGGATCGCGCTCGCCATTTTTGGCAGCTTCAATGATGCGCTTTGCGACCAGCTCACGCACTCTGTCGAGATGCGCGAAGAGCCGAAGCGAACGACAAGCCTGATCAAACGCGGCTCCCATTGCGCGGATCGCGTTGTCATCAAAGTATGAATATTGGATAGGAACGATATTCATCTTCATCTCCCATGAAGTACGGGCGGGAGCGCGATACCGTCTCTCAGTCACCGAGGCCCGGAAACTGCTTCGGCGATGTGACCAGCTTGGTCCCTGGAAAGGAAGATGGCTGTTTCAAACAGACCATTTTTCCGCATTACCTCGGCAATTTTTTGCTGCTGGCTGGGTATCACGTTGTGACTGCGGCAATTTCGCTTGCTGCGGCTATCACACGATCGTCACCAACCCGTGTCGATCATCGGTCCGGGATTTGCTTGGACTTGTCCGGAAGCGTACACTTACGGCTTCACCCACAGCGGCTCAGTGCCAGGCGTCGGTAGCTCAGAGCAATCGAGCTCCCGCCTGAATGGAGGGGGACACCGTGATGGCTCATGCACCCAGATCGAGGCCCGCCAAGCGACGCACAAACCGCAAAGCAGCGAGTGAAGCCCTGTTTAATCCCGCGGTATTTTTAGAGACGACGGCCCAGGGTCGCGTCATTTCCACGCATTCGAAGAAAGAGGTCATCTTTGCCCAGGGCGAGGATGCGGATGCGGTTTTCTATATCAGGAAGGGCAAGGTCAAAGTCGCCATCGTATCCAAGCAGGGCAAGGAAGCCGTCATCGCGCTGCTGGGGCCAGACGAATTTGTTGGCGAAGGATGCCTGATCGGACAGCCGAAGCGCTTGGCGACCGCCTCCGCAATGACGGAATGCGAGACGATGCGAGTGACAAAGACAGAAATCCAGCGGGTCCTTGATGACGAGCCCGCATTTTCGCAAATGTTTGTCTCGCATATTTTGGCGAGGAGCGCCCGGGTCGAAGAAGACTTGGCCGATCAGCTCTTCAACTCAACCGAAAAACGGCTTGCGCGGCTGTTGCTGCTGTTGGCCAATTTTGGAAAGGAAGGCCGAGCGGAGCCCATTCTCGCGAAGATCAGTCAGGAGACACTCGCCGAGATGATCGGCACAACCCGGTCGCGCGTGAGCCACTTCATGAACAAGTTCCGTCAATTGGGTTTCATCGATTACAACGGACATCTGGAAGTCCATAATTCTTTGGTGAGTGTGCTTCTGGCCGATCAGCCACGCACTGTGAGCCCGCCAAAGTAGCATCTCCAGTGGCAGGCAGAGTTCGGTCGCTCAAGGACCGCTTATCCCCAACAGCGGTGCACAAGCAGACATCGGGAATCGTCGGTCAGGGTCGAAACGCGTCGTTCCGAATGCTGTCCCCTCAGCATCAAGGCGAGCATCACCAAGCTGGGCGTCCAGGTGACCATTACCCCCAGTAAGAACCACTGATAGGCTTCCATTTCGTGCCTTATCCGAAAGCAGGAACTCTACCTAGCTTAACAACGGTAGGAAATCTGACTGTTCAATACTGCACAGTTTTCAAAAAACCTCCATTTAGAATGCATGGTATCGGCATCCAGTGGGGACCAACATGACTACTTTGAGCGCGAACGCAATGCGATTTATGAAGCAGCTAAAGGAGGAGCGCTGCACGGCTTGGCAGTACCTCATAAGGGAGTGGGAAATTGTTTTCCCGAATGATCTCGTGCTGAAGGAAACCGTGGCAGCCGAATTAATCGGCCTTGGAATTCTTCGAACACACCCCGGCGGTCAATTGTCGATCTCATTGACTGGAGAGCGATACTTGAAAGCCATCTAGGAAAAAGCGCTCAGTATCGAACTTAGGTCGGCGTGGGGGGTTGTTGGTCCGCTGAGGGGTAGTAGCGTTCATCCCCACCAGCTCGCTTCGCCGGTTCAGCGTGAGCAATTTTGCTCAGACATTGCCGAGTGAGCGCGCGTAGGCTCTCACACACCGGGCATTATCGTTATGCCCGGAGAATGACCTGAAGGTCTCGGGTGCGAAAAGTCCAAGAAGAAGGAGGAAGCGATGATGGGTCTCAAACAACTTTTCTCGCGGCGCAATCGGCGTCACGCTGTCAGCGGTTGCCTGGCTGCAACCATCGTCGGAATGAGCTGCGTGGCATGGGGCCAAGACCAGAGCGCGGCCACGCCGAAGGACCTGATAGTTGCGCGCAAGACGCTGATGGTTGTCATCGCCGACAACATGCAAGAAATTGAAGCGATGACTGGGAGCGGCAAAATCGATCTCGCCAGGGGCCGTGCGAACGCAAATTCGATCGCTGCCATGTTGATGGCCTTCCCGCATCTCTTCTCGCCCACAACCAATACATGGACGCCAAATGTCCCGCGCGACGCCGCAGGTGAAACTTTCACTGATCCGAGCCTTTGGAAGGAATATACGTTCTTCTACAAGGAAGCCCAGGCCGCCTCCCAGTATGCGTTCAACGCAAGCCGAGCGGAAAACGAGGCCGAGTTCAAGAAAAACGCCGTGAACCTGCGTCTGACCTGCGACACTTGCCACGCGACTTTCCAAAAGAACAATTGATCCTAGGGTCTACTCGTGAAGGAGCCTGGGCTTGGACACCGAGGCTCTTAATATTGAAGGGAGAGTTGGTGATGGAGCGTGTGATCTGCTTGGTGACCGTTCTGGCGCTTACGGTGGCAGCCAGTCATGTTCAAGCACAAGGCACTCCGCGAGAGGGCCTCGCAACAGCGCAACAGGTCTGTTCAGAGTGTCACGCGATCCGGAGAGGGCAGGTTCGCGCGCCGAATTCAAGGGCACCGACTTTCGTAGAGCTTGCCACCACTCCGGGAATGACGACGACTGCCTTGTTGGTGGCGCTCACGACCCCACATGCGGGAATGCCAATGTTCATCCTTACGGCCGAACAAAGAGAAAATGTCATCGCGTACATCCTCAGCCTAAAAGGGGAGAATTAGTCGCAAGGCATGTACGTCCGCTCAGCCCCCAATAGCGTCGCCGCAAACGATGTAAATGGTCCTGGCAATGAATGTCTGTTGCTGCTGAAATATTTTTGGAGATTGTTCCGAATGACTGGGCCATACAGACTCGGTTGTGTCAGTCAGTGTTTAACATTGGCTGCGACCTTGGCGATTCCACCGGCATTCGGTGCCGACGCAGACAATGGTGAACGACTCGCACGTCGATGGTGCTCGCCCTGCCATGTCGTTGCTTCAAACCAGCGCGGTACCACTAGTGAGGCACCGCCGTTCGCGACGGTAGCAAATAGGTCAGACTTTGATGCCGCCAAGATCGCCCTGTTCTTGCTCGACCCGCATCCGAAGATGCCCAACATGGGACTATCTCGAACAGAAGCAGCGGATCTTGCTGCATATATTGGAACCCTCAAATAGCTCGGGCCTCTTAGCTCAATGCACTTATCCTCTTCCTCGGTCTGGCATTTAGACTGGGGCGCGTACTCATAAATCGCGATCGTTCGACAATCGGCGACTGGTCCGCTGGGCCCCCACAAGCGGCTGCAACTTTGCGACCGGAATTGCAGAGCGCCTTTCGAGTGCTTTCCGCCGATCCACCAGGGCGTGTACTTTTTCGTTAGCTAGATCAAAAGTGGAACGCTTTTCGTTCTGTCTCGTTGTCCTCGCACTCATCCAAGAGAGGACACCCCATGAAGAAGATCGCCTTTGCCGTGGCAACTGCCGCGGCGATTTCTATTTTGCTGGCGGCTGCACCGGCGTCAGCACATCACCCGTTTGATCCGGAGTTCGATTGGAAGAAGCCCGTAACGCTGACGGGTACCGTGACAAAGGTCGAGTGGACGAATCCACATGCGACCGTATCCATTGGTGTCCGTGGCACGAGTGGGACGATCACGAACTGGGTTGCGGAACTCGGGAGCCCCAAGGTGCTCGAAAAGAACTACAAATGGAATGCAAATCTGGTGAAAGCGGGCGACAACGTTACCGTGGATGGATGGATGGCCAAGGACGGCCGGACGTTCGTAAGTGCCAAGAGCTTCACCTTGACCAACGGTCGCGAGCTCTTTGCGGCATCGTCGTTCTTCGACCTTCCCGGCAGGTGCATCAGCGACGAGGTTTGCGTCGAGGAATAAGCCATCGATAAGCGCTGAGGTCGCCGACGGCACAGTGGCGTTGATCTCCTCCTGACTATGGGAGGAGATCACACTGTCGCATTCATTGAAGTGGCCGATACTCGACAAACCGACAAATTAGGACAGTGCCTCAGTTTGAATTTCGCTGATTGGAGCGGGTGAGCAATTCTATACAGAGTTATCTTCGGCAGCGGCTTAGCCTGACGTCGGGCAAAAAGTGTTTCGCACTGCCCTGGGGAGCACCCCATTTCGAGGAAAATGCCATGTCCGACTCACCGTTTGAACGAACCATGATCGTCTTCTTTCGTCTCACGATGGCGTGGACGTTCCTGTACGCAGCCTCGCATCAGCTCCTCGACCCGAACTTCACTGTGGCAGCCTTCCTTAGTCACACGAAGACATTCCATGACGTTTACACCATCTTCACCACGCCTTCGGTGAGCCCGTACATCACCCTCTTAGTCTCGTACGGTCACCTGCTGATCGGGCTCTCGTTGCTGGTCGGCCTGATGGTGCGCGTCAGCGCGGCGTTCGGCATAGCGCTGATGCTGATGTACTGGACCGCGCACATGGATTGGCCGTTCATCGAGAACACAAACAATTTCATCGTCGACTACCACATCGTCTATGCGGGCGTGCTCGTCTTCCTCATCGGCAAGCACGCAGGACATGTCTGGGGTCTGGATGGCTGGGTAGAAAAGCTTCCGCTGATCGCACGGCATCCGAGCCTGCGTCCGCTGGTCGCCTGATTGGAGGCTGGCGCTGCTCATGGGCATAGGCGCCAAGACCGCTTCGCTCGAATTCTGCAGCAAATCAGAGGTCGACACCGGACGCGGCATCACAATTCCATACTATCTGACCGCGCACTATAGCTGGGCTTACGTGCATCCGATGGCGGTCAAATTGTTCGAGCGCCAATGGCTGGTCAATCTCCTTCTCTGGGGCAATTATGCGCGACTGCGGGACGCGGCACTTTCCGAATTGCGAGAGTCCCTCTCGGGCAGCACATTGCAGGTTGCCTGCGTCTACGGCGACCTGACGAACCGGTTGAGTGGTGATGCCGAGAGAGCGGGCGGCTCGGTCGACGTCGTGGACGTATTGCCCGTGCAGCTGCGGAACCTGCGGGACAAATTGCCGAAAAATGGCCCGGGTCCGGCTCCTTGCCATGGACGCCGCCGCTCTCGAGTTGCCCGACGCCAGCTACGACAACTGCCTGGTTTTCTTCTTGCTGCACGAGCAGCCGCGACCATGGCGCGAGCATACGCTGCGCGAGGTGCTCCGCGTGGTCAAGCCGGGCGGCAAGATCGTCATCATCGACTACGCGCGGCCGCGCTGGTGGCATCCACTACGCTATTTGTGGCGTCCGCTGCTGGCAAAGCTTGAGCCCTTCGCGCTCGATTTGTGGCGCGAGGAAATCGCCGATTGGCTGCCCCGCTATGCGGCCGTCCGATCGCGCAAGCAGGTCTTCTTCGGCGGTCTATACCAGAAACTCGTGATCACGCGCTTAGAGTGCAGAACAACAGCCGCCAAGATCGCCCGCGCGCCCGAAAGTGCGCATCCCGAAGGTCCCGCAACAGTCATCTGAAGGAATGTATGGAACAGAAAGCACAGGCTTTTCACTGCCCATGCATCCCGATGTTCGTCAATCCAACCCCCGGCAACTCCTATTGGGTCAATCGCGGCACCTTGCGAACGTTGTGAGCACGGCCGCTTGTGGGACCTTCCGCGTGAGTCAGCCTTCAGCTATCGCGCAAACTATTGCTCTTCACCTCTGGTACCTAACCGCGTTCAAGCGGTCTCAGCGATCGACTGATACGAGTAACAATATCGTCCCAAGCACGCTTTTCGCGTTCGGGGTACTTGAGATCAAAACAGTGGATAGCGCCGCCCGGCGCGCGCGAAAAGTTGCAGCGGCTGTAAAAGATCATGCCTTCGTTGACAGCTGATACTGCAAAGAAGAATCGGGTCACGCGCCAGTAATCTATCGCCTCGGGCGGCACTTTGTAATTCTGTCTCAGGTAGTCGGTCGGCGTGTCACGCTGCGAGTTCTTCTGAGAATAGACCTGCAGCACGGCACGGCCATCACTGGTCTTGTACTGTGTTCCAACTCCCCTGGACGAGAGTCCCTCGTGAATTGTGAACACCCCGTTGGGAAGCTCCAGGCTCGTCCCCATTGTTGGCTCAACGAAAATGGCCCACTCCTGCGACGCGGCAGGTTGGCCTAGCCCAACTAACACAATTCCCGTTAGTATGAAAGAAATCCACATCGCCTTGCACGCACGAACTGAGGAGCTTCAATACAAGAACGAGCTGTCAGCGATCCAGTTCCGCAATGTGGCTTTGCGGATAGAACTGATAGCCTAAGACCATGGTGGTGACGGAGCGCGCGCGTACAAAATACGGCTGCGTTTCGGTACGGCGGCAGATCAAAGCCTGCCGAGCAAAACCAAGATCAGCACGATAACGAGCACGAGGCCGAGCCCGCCGCCACCATAGTACCCGGTTCCGTAGAAGGGGCCTCCGCCGAACCCGCTAAAGCCACCGAGTAACAGGATTACCAAAATTATGAGCAGGATGGTTCCGAGCGACATAACATCATCTACCTGGTTGGTTGGGCCGGTGCGGCCTATTTCTTCAGCTCGATTTTTGGCAGCTGAATTGTAATGTCGCCCGACGTCCTCTGATAATAAAGATATCCGACGACGCACAACGCAGCTACAAGCCCGCCAATAATCAGTGCCGTGAGAGAATTCATCGAACAAGTCCAGTTCGTTCGTATTTTCCTCGGGCATGCCGAACCGCTGTGTCTGGCGCCGAGCAGGTCTTAGACTAGACGCCAAAGCAGAGCGATGTCTGTATAAAAGTGCTCACCCAAATCGACCGATGAATTTAAGACAGCGGCTACCGGCGCCTGCCCAACGTTTTCCCGCACACTAGCCTCGGGCGAAATGGTTTCCGTCGTTTTCGCGATGCCCGTGTTGAAACGTTTCCGAGTACCGCGTCGATCTCAAGGTCTACTCGAAGTGCGAAAGATCGATTCTGGGAAATGCAGGAACCTTTTCCTCAGACTTAGATTGTTCCTCCGGGGGTCAACACCTGGAGATACACATGTCTATGAAGTACATGGCCGCAGCAATGCTGGCCTCAAGTCTGCTATCCGTTCCTGCTTTCGCACAGTCCGCTCAGAAATCCGACCCAAGCGCCGCCGCCGCCCAGACCGCAACGCAGACGTCGGGGACTTGGCGCACATCGAAAATGATCAGCCTGAACGTCTACAATAACAACAACGAGAAGATCGGCGACATCAACGAACTTATCACCAATTCATCCGGCAAGATCGATGCGGTCGTGATCGGTGTGGGCGGCTTCCTGGGCATGGGCGAGCGCAACGTCGGCCTTCCGTGGAGCCAACTGAAGTTCATCATGGAGCCGCGCCCCGCTAACGCCGCGTCCAGCTCGACGACACAAACGACCACGGTCGGAGCGGGAGCGGAAACGCCCACTGCTACCACCACAACGACGACCGTGGCCAGTAATCGCGACTATCCGGATCATGTCGTGATCAATATGACCAAAGAGCAGCTCGCGGCTCTGCCTGCGTTCAAATATCTGAGCGACACCAGCAGCACCACAACACGCACTTCGCCAGCCCCAACTCGCTAAGGCGAGGTGCCCCGCCACACCAGAGAGTACCCGCCGGCCATGTCGGCGGGTTTTGGTGCCAAAATTAAGACAGGACCGAATGAGAGATGTCAGAGTGAGTGAGCGATCTTATACAGACAGCCGCTTGTAATTGGAACAACCTCGCCTCCAATACGCCCGATCAAGGCACCCTGTAATGAGTGACAGGGGCTGTCAATGATAGGCCAATCCGTTCTGGCCTCGTGCCGAAGAGGCGATGCTTGATGCCAGCCGCGCCAAAACCGAAAAAGAGAAGCATGCCCTGGACCTTGCGCGCATGTGGACGCGGGCGGCTTTCGAGAGTGAGGGCCTTTACGATAGGCCAAGCGATAACACGAGACCGCATGCTGCGATTTCATGAGGAGGCTTCACTTTGATGATCTACTTTTTTCATGTCGAAGATGGAGTGTGCATTTCCGACCCGAACGGCCAAGAATTTCCTGACGATGCATCTGCGATGCAGGAGGCCGCGAAAGTCGCCAAAGAACTGTCTAAGAACCGAATCCAAGGACACCCATGGCATGTCTTGGTCAAGAACGCCGATGGTCTGCGTATTGGCCAAGTACCGCTGACGCGGGCACCGGTCGCAGAAGAGGTGGACGTTCCTTCAGCGAACACATTACATTAATCGGTTACTGGCCGAAGCGCGTATGTCAGGAATAGCAAAAAAGTCGGCAGAGCAGAAAGGTGCCGAAGCCGATGTCGAGAGCTTTCGAAGAGACCTTGGCCCGTTCGTCGTCGCCGCTGAGACAACGCGAATGGCGATGGTGTTTACGGACGCAAAGGAACCCGACAATCCGATCATTTTTGCCAATGACGCCTTTCTTTCCCTAACCGGATACGACCGGAAAGAGGTGCTTGGCCAGAGCTTCAATTTCCTTATGGCGCGCGGCGCCGACCCTGTGGCGCTGGCCCAAGTCGAAGCCGCCTTCGAAGGTAGCGACAGCGGTTCGGAAATCCGCTACCGCCGCAAGGATGGCAGCATGTTCTGCGCCGCCCTTTTCATCAGCCCGGTTCGAGATGAGCACGGTGATGTTGTGCAGCATTTCGCCTCGTTCGTGGATCTCACCAAGCAGAAGCAGGAGCAAGCCCAGTCCACGATTATGATCGACGAGCTGAATCACCGCGTGAAAAATACCCTTTCCACGGTGCAGTCGATTGTTTGGCAGGCATTGCGAAAGGCTTCCGTTCCCGAGACGGTACGGGAATCCATCGAGTCCCGACTCTTTGCCCTTTCGCGGTCGCACGATCTGCTAACCCGTGAGAATTGGGAAAGTGCGGGGCTGCTTGATCTAATCAAGGAGGCTTTGGAGCCGTTCGGGGTTGCGAATGGTCGGAAAGAGCGCTTTCTGATCACAGGCGAGAATATCCGTCTCCCGCCAAAAGCGACCTTGGCGCTTGGCATTGCGTTCCATGAACTCGCGACGAATGCCGTGAAATACGGTGCGTTCTCCAATGAGGCGGGATCAATCCTGATCGCATGGACGATCGAGCCGAAGCCTGAGGGCAACCGGCTCATCCTACAGTGGGAGGAGAAGGATGGCCCTCCGGTCACACCACCGTCCCGGAAAGGCTTCGGTTCGCGAGTAATTGAGCGCGGTCTAGGCCACGAGCTGCAAGGTACGGTAAATCTCGACTACCGGGCAGACGGCGTGGTCTGCACAATCAACATTCCTGCGCCGTGAGGTGCTCGTGACAAATAAATTGCTTTCCGGACTTCGCATCCTCGTTGTCGAGGATGAAATGATGGTTCTTATGATCATTGAAGACATGCTGGGCGACCTCGGATGCGAGTCCGTGACAGCTGCCGGCACGGTCAATCAGGCCATCGCCCTGATTGACTCGCAAGTCTTCGACGCCGCCATGCTGGATATGAACCTGGATGGCACCAAAAGCCATGCCGTAGCCGATGCGCTTGCGGTGCGTGGCGTGCCGTTCATCTTTTCGACCGGCTACAGCGCTCACGACATGAGGGACGGCTACCGTGACCGACCCGTGCTGCAGAAGCCGTTCAAGTGTGAGGAACTGATCGAGAATCTTACGCGCCTTACCGCGCGAAAAAACCAATGAAAATCATCGCAAATAATCCCACTACCAGGCACGTACTGACAATCAGAACAACCAGCGTCGGTCGATCGAGAAAGCCCGCTCGCGCTTCGACTGCCGTCTCAACGGTATTTCCACTTTCGTTTTGCATGACTACTCCCATTGCTCGGACGATCTCAATCCTCGCCTGGCCTTACTGACTTGAAGAATGAGGATATGCGTTTGACGCGCAGGGGGCTGAGTACATCAAGGTCGTAGTAGGCCCACCCACTCAGCGTGCAATCTCCTTTTGAAGGTCGGTGCTTACAGTCCGCGTCGGCCGTACCAGCGTCCATGGCCGTACCAGCCGCCGCCGCCTAGCAGCACGATCAGAAGAACAATAACGAGAAGCGTGGTCATATCCATGTGTGGCTCCTAGAGCGGTGCGTTTCCGTATTTCAGCGCTCCCGCTCAACAACAACTAACACTTGAGATCACCCTTTCGTTCCATTGGAACGATACGTCTGTGTGACAAGCACGGTCCCATATGCCCGCGGCTGAACCCGCAATGCATGACAAGATGACCGGGATCAAAATTCAAACTGAGGCTCATCTATCAGTCGGGCTTTGACGAACGTTGCCAGCTAACGACCGCCAGGCCTTTTGCCGGATCAAGCACCTGCCGCTGGCCGCGGTCGAGGCCATGGCTTGCAAGCACTTCCTCCGGAGTCCGCGTGGGCACCTCAGGAAAGACCGGTCGCCCACCGGGCAGTCGCACATCGGGCGCCCGTGACAGGTGGAAAACGTCATAACGGTCGAGGAACATCCCGAACACGTCCGTACCGCCAATGATGCCAACGCTGCCGTCTGGCGTCCCGAGCGCAGCCAAGGCCTGCTCGAACGAAGCACCGGCCGGGTTCCAGAACAGCGCCTTTTCATTCGACGGGTCGGCCGCGATGGCGGGGACTTGCCGGGTCAGGATCAATCGGCGCCGCAAATACGAACGCGGCTGCCGCTCATGAGAGTGGCGCCCATGCACCACCACATCGACGCCGTCGAGTCCGCGTTCGAAGAAGTGCTGATCGGCCTCGAACTTGAGCGAGTCCGGCATGAACCCGCGGCATTCGCCAGCATGCCATCTTCGGTGACGATGGCATAACCTTCGATGCGACGAGGACTGGGCATGGGATGCTTTCCAACTGGGCTTCGGCGCGGTAAGCCACGGAAACCCGCATCGTACTTTAGACTAATAATTCGACTGGTCGCTTTATCCGCTCGGCGCTCTCTCCCCATCACCTCAACAACGTCGAACTTGGCTCCCAACCCCGAAACCTGCCTTGGTTGCAGATGGCGAGCATTCACCAAAAACTTGGGTATGACTGCAGCCGGCGTGACCGACTATGTACTTCGTCATTGCGCGGGCTTTGTTGCCAACCTGACCACCCCCAGTCGTGAGCCCATACTTGCGGCTCGCGGCTCGAAACCGACTGCTTGCTATTCTTAACGGTGTTTCCGGCGGTAGCTGCAGATGCCTTGGAGACGAGTTGATACTCGGAATTGACGCCACGCCCTTTTCCATCACTGCGCAGATAGTCGACCAAGCCCTTGCCGTTTCGGTCAGCTCGCATGCCTCGATCGACCTGCGTGGGCACCATTTGACGTCTTGCCTCCGGCGATGGCGGGCTCAACAAAGCTTTGGCCGAATGATGGGCCCAGACCGCCTGGATGATTGGCTCAAAAATTGGGAGCGCGACGCTCCCACCTGTCTGACCTCCGCCCAATGTACGCCGAGCGCCATCTGCATTGTCGTAACCAACCCAAATTGCCACAGTGACGTCATTCGTGAAGCCTACGAACCAGGCGTCGTTCTCGCCGTCGGTGGTGCCCGTTTTGCCTGCTACGTAGGGCGCAAGATGTGCGATGCTTCGCGCCGTCCCGCGCTGTAAGACACCCTGCAGCATTGTCTTGAGCTGGTAGAATGACACCCGATCGGCCAAGCCCATTTCAACCAGTAACGGCGTATGTCGGTAGACAACACTGCCTTTATGCTCGATCAACTCGATCGCATGTGGGGCCGGCAACGCACCTCCGTTGGCAATCGCGGTATAGAACACCGCGAGATCGATCGGCCGAACCGGCTGTGCACCTAGGACCAATGGATAGTATGGCACGCATTCCTTGTAGATCTGCGCTTCGAGGGCAATCGAACAGATGCGGTCGAGACTCAGCGCCGGCTTTTTTTCAATTCCGCCCGCCAGCAGATTGACGGTCGCGAGATTCTTCGAGTTTTCGAGAGCCTGGCGCAGCGTGACGATCCCGGATGATCCACTGTCGTAGTTCTTAGGCGTCCAGTAATCCTGCTCGCGCGCGCTGCCGTTGATCGGCGGGAGCGTGATCGGCTCGTCGCGCACGAGTGTGTTGGGCTGCAAGCCCTTTTGCAGGGCAGCGAGATATGTGAGCGGTTTGAATGCGGAGCCGGGCTGGCGAGCTGATTGGGTCGCGCGATTGAGTTGGCTTGACGGATAGGAAAAGCCGCCGGCCATCGCGAGGATGCGGCCGGTCTTATTCTCGAGTACTACAACAGCACCCTGCACGGTCGGCCGCACACGCAATTCTGCTTGCGCTTTCTTGCCCTTTTTTGCTTCGGTCACGCGAACCAGTACGACATCGTGCAGTTTGAGGCCGCGATGAATGGAGGCCTTACCGGTCACTAAGGGAAGAATGCGGCCATCCGCGAGGCCAACGCGTAGCGCCTCACCTTTCCTTGCTGTTGATTTTTCAACCACAATAGCCACCGACCAGTGCACGTCATAAAGCGGCAACTGCGCGCGTTCGAGCGCCTGCTGCCAGGCGGGCTTCTCGGTTGGCGCCCTTTGGTCGGCCTGGATCCGCTGAATCTCATTGGCCAGATTGGCCTCTGCGGTCTGAAATTCCACACGACCGGAGTTCATTTCGTAGCGCGCCAAGCCCTCCTGCAATGAACCCTCAGTCGCTCTCTGCAATTCAGGATGGAGCGTCGAATGAACGGTACTCGAGCCCGTGGACAACGCATCGACGCCGGTGATCGCCTTGGCTTCGCGAGCGATAAAGTCAACAAAATGGGAACCGTGCCGCGTCGCTTCGTAGGTGACAAGCTGTGCAGGGGCAGCGATCACATTTCTCATTTCCTCTACCGAGATGGCGCCGTCTTCATGCAAGCGGCTGACAACATACTTGGTTCGGTCATGGGCACGCGTCGGATAGCGGTCAGGATTGAAGTAGTTTGGACCCTTAGTCATCGCCGCGAGTAAGGCCCCTTCGCCAATGCTCAAGGCATGCGCGGATTTACCGAAATAGCTGCGCGCGGCCATCTCAATGCCCCAGGAGGCGCGGCCGAGGTAAATCGAGTTGAGATAGAGCTCGAGTATCTCCGCCTTCGTTAGTGTGGCCTCGATGCGTGACGCCAGGATCATTTCCCGCATCTTGCGCTCGTAGGTGACATCCCCGCCTACGAGTAGAATTCTTTGCAACCTGCTGCGTGATCGTCGAGCCGCCCTGCGGCCGGCCGGATTGCGCAAGGTTGCCGATGAACGCACGAATGAGCGAGCGTTCGTCAATCCCCCTATGCCTGTAGAAGTTCTTGTCTTCGGCTGCGATGAATGTCTGCGCCACATGGCCTGGGACCTCGGAAAGCGGCACCCAAACCCGTCGACTGTACTGCGCTTGCAGCTCAGAAATAGGCTCGCCTTTGAGATCAAGTACGACACTGGTTCCAGGAAGGCGTAATCCTTTGAGACGCGTGTGGTCAGGCAGATCGACAAGCGCCCGGTTGTAGAAATCGATTACTTCGCTGATCACGACCGGAGAATTTACGACCGTTTCGTTCTTACAGAATTCACGGTAGGCGATGTGCAGATCCCCTACATTCATCCCCTTAAAGGCCACATGTCCGCTCGTGATCGCCTGCGGGTCCTCCATCGCTACAGAGATGAGGTCGTCGAGGCTTACATCTTCGATATCGAAAGCCTTGCGCATCTGGGCGCAGCCCGCACGTAAGAGGCCGACGACCTTCTCACTGTCTCGGGTAGGATCGAATTGGGTCGTAACTTGGTCTGGATTGGTCGCCACCTGGCTGAAGGTCAGCGCCGTCGCAAAAATCTTGACCAGTAGGCTGTCCATGAACCCTCGCAGAAGAAACTGTGTTCAAGCAATAACGTGCCAGCGCGTCTCACACTTTCGCCAATTCCGCCAAGATTTAGACAAGCGTCAGCAGATGTTGGACAGTTCGGGCGAATTGAATAAAGGAGGACACCTTGTTTCTCTGAATTGTTTTTATCTGAATTTTTTTTTGAATTTTTCTCTGAAGAGTTTCCTGAAGAGTCAAGGTGATGGATAACGCAGTGCGGGGATAAGAGGTTCCGTTTAGATCGCAGGCCGATCCTCAAGGCCAGCATGCGCCGTCATTTCATACGCATCACCCGACCCAAGCGGCAACAAAGCCGGCCTTCGACCAATTCGAAACTCCATGCGCGCGGTAGACATCTCGTCTAGTGACTTGCCAAAGCCGGCTGCCGCATGAGGGAGTCACCTCTAAGCCCTTTGCTTGTTGGCGCGCACTTTCTTCTTAGAAGTGTTAGAGACTCTTTTGCCAGTAGGCGCGCCGTTACGGCCTTTTCGCACCGTATAGCAGCGACTGCAGCGGCAGCGACTGCTGAGCCCCCGCCGGGGCGGCCACCTTTTCCGCGCTCATACCGTTTGCCTTGGATTGAGCGGCGGTACCTGCGCTGGCTAGCTTCATAAGTCCGAGCGCATCGCACCTTGAGCCTCCCACGTTAGCCGCGCCGCTTGAAGCGTCAGGGCAAGCCAGGGATTCAGCACTCGGTTTGCGCCCATGCCGGGGGAGACTGTGCAGAATTGCTCACATCAGTCGATCAGGATGAAGGTCACCTTCAGATCGACGCGGTACTCGGAAATCTTGCCTTTCTTCACGATGACCTTCTGTTCCTTGACCCACGCGCCCTCGACGTTCTTGAGTGTCTTGGCTGCCCGAGCGATGCCCTTCTCAATGGCATCCTCGAAGCTCTTGTTCGAGCTCGAGATAATTTCCGTAACTCTGGCTATCGACACTTGCCGCCTCCTTCGTGAAAACAAGCTGTTCACGCTTCAGCGAACCTACGCCCAAGCCAAGGTGAAGACTGAGCGGATTTGCTCACATCAGGCGATTGCGGATCTTATCCAACGTGCCGGCGCGTTGTGCGGGCCTATTCAGATCTTCTATCTCCTCACCAGCATCTGAGAGCATCCCAATTTGACACCTGCGACAATTGAACCAATTCCGCACTTATTAGTTGTGAGGATAACGCCGATCCGGCGTTGCTTTCATTCAAGGAGTATTAAGATGCGTCGTCTTCTGACTCTGAGCACGGCGGCAGCCGTTCTGACGGCAGGCGCGCTGTTGCCGAGCGGTGCCTCGGCGACGCCGCTTGGCGCACCGACGGGCCTGCGCCTCCTGATCGACACTATGGACCCGGTCGAGAATGTCGCGATTTGTTTCTACGTCGATGGCTGGAACGGGCCGGGCTTGTATGATTGCGGCTATCGCCACCGGCGCGGACAGGGCTGGCATGGTCGTCGCGACGGACATAACGCTCAAGGCCGTGTCGATGATCGCGGGCGCCGCGGCGATCACAATGGTCGCAACGATTCCACCGAAGGGCGAGGGCGCCGATAAGCCATTCGCCAGCCTCGCGAGATGCTCACTTACTTAAGGAGGCCGCTGCAGTTGGCGGCCTCTTCGGGAGCTATCGCAGTCGGCCTCGGCTGCTTCGCTCAAGGAGAACTTATGCTGCCGATGAGCGCATGTTGCTTCAACAGGACTTTGACACTCATGACAAGATGAGCCTGTGTGCGCCAATCGCAGATTGGCCGTCCCGCAAATTTATGGCATCTCTCACCCGGAGTAGGACACAATGAACATCTTTTACATCATCGGTGTGGTGGTCGTGGTCATAGTCGTTGCAGGTTATTTGGGCCTGCGCGTATAGGAAAAGCTGGCAAGCCTTTCCCGGACGGGACGATGTTTCTGATTTGAGCCAAATCCCGGCTTCACAGCCGGTGGTTTCCATAGGAGAGTGAGATGGCACGCGAACTGATCGAGCCGCACAAAGGCGACAAACGGTACGTCCGTCGAGCTAAGGGCGGCCAATTCAAAGAAAGCGATGATGTAGGCCGCTCCTTGGCGGCCGACCAACGCACCAAGGCAACCACAGTTGTCAAGAAAGGCGAGGGTGATCGCGGCGACCAAAAGCGCAAGAAGTAGCCAGGCGCAAAACTACACAGCCCCCGCTCGAGATAGCGCTCGCGCAGCTCCTTGAACGTGCCGGCGCCGCGCTTGGCCATCTTCTCGGCCTGAGGGTCTTTGCCTTCGGCTACGTCGGCGACCAGCTTCGCCGCGATGCGCCGCGCGTCCTTGACCTCTATCTTTGTTGCGTCGCCGACCGTGAACCACCTCGGTCTCGCGTTGTGTCTGTAGATCACCTTCCACGCGCCATGGCCGCTAGGCTGCACCAGGACGGCGAGCGCCGGCTGCGTCGCGTCCCAGATCAGGCGGGCGCGGTCGTCGTCGGGCGGCAGGTTGCGGACGTAGGTGTCGGTCAGCTTGCGGCGCGTGGTGGCAGCTGCGGTGCCGTCTGGGCGGGTACGCGGCATGGGTGGCCTCCTGGCTGCGCTAACGCCCCGCTAACGCTTCGACCGCTTTGGGGCGCACCGCCAGTATACGGCCATGCACGGCTAAAAGGCAAATTCTCCAGCGAAATCAGTTGGATGAGCCCGGCGCGGCCGTACCCGGTCGTATGCGGCCGTAGCGGTTTTACTTAAGGCGCGCTTAACAACGTCCCTGGCTCTGTCGGTGAATCGGTAAAGAAGAGTGAAACCCGTTCCTGCGTATATGAGACAAAGTCGATTGGAAATAGCAGGTCTCATGAGTGCAATTGACACAACGGAGCAGCGGGTCGACTGGGTCGACTACGCCAAGGGTTTTTGCATCATCTTCGTGGTGATGATGCATTCGACGCTTGGTGTCGGGAACACGCTTGGCCAGGAGGGCTGGTTGCACACCGTCGTGGCCTTCGCCAAGCCGTTCCGCATGCCGGATTTCTTCCTCATCTCGGGCCTGTTCCTGGCGCGCGTGATCGACCGCGACTGGCGCACCTATCTCGATCGCAAGGTCGTGCATTTCGTCTACTTCTATCTGTTGTGGACCGCCATCCAGTTTGGCGTGAAAGCGCCGATGTTCGTTCAGGAGCATGGCGCACTCGGCACTCTCTGGCTCTACTTGGAATCGTTCGTCGAGCCGTTCGGTACGCTCTGGTTCATCTATCTCCTGCCGATCTTCTTCGTCGTCACCAAGCTGGTGCACGGGCGCGTTCCGGCCTGGGTCATCTGGCTCGCTGCCGCCGCGCTCGAGATCGCGCCGATCGCGACCGGCTGGACCGTGATCGACGAATTCGCAAGCCGCTTCGTCTACTTCTACACCGGCTACCTGCTCGCCCCGCGCATCTTTGCGTTCGCGCAGCAGGCGCAAACCTTCCCCGAAGCCGCGCTCGCTTTCCTTGGCGCGTGGGGGCTGACGAACGGCGTCCTGGTCTTCAACGGCTATGCCGAGCTGCCGCTCCTATCGCTTGCGCTTGGGCTCGCCGGCGCGGCGGCGGTCGTGACGCTGGCGGCCTTGATGGCGACGGTCGACCTGCTCAAGCCGCTGCGCTATTGCGGGCAGAACTCGATCGTCATCTACCTGGCGTTCTTCCTGCCGATGGCAGTGAGCCGCGCCCTGCTGATCAAGCTCGGCTGGATTAGCGACGTCGGCACCATCTCGGCCTTGGTGACAGTGGCTGGTGTGCTCGGCGCGCTGACGATGTTCTGGGTGGCGCGGGCGATCCACCTCAATTTCTTGTTCGAGCGCCCCGCACGATTCTGGCTGGCGCCCAAGGAACCAACTAAGCCCAAGCTCGCGCTGCAGCCGGCACGGTAAGCCACAGCCGTCGAGTTATCCAGGGCCAGACCTGCGACCGTTGCCAAGGCGGGCGGGACGGACCACATTGGGTCCATGCCAGCATCGAAAACCAAGCCCGCACCGTCCGCTGCCGCCGTCGCCGCCCGCGCGCCCAAGGAGGGCGACCATGTCTTCCTGGTTGACGGCTCGTCCTACATCTTCCGCGCCTACCACGCGCTGCCGCCACTGACCCGCAAATCCGACGGGCTGCAGGTCAATGCCGTGCTCGGCTTCTGCAACATGCTGTGGAAGCTCCTGCGCGACATGAAGCCGGAGGATCAGCCTACTCACTTGGCGGTCGTGTTCGACAAGTCGGAACACACGTTCCGCAACGAACTCTACGCCGACTACAAGGCCCACCGTCCGCCCGCGCCAGACGACCTGATCCCGCAGTTCGGATTCATCCGTCACGCGGTACACGCTTTCGACCTGCCGTGCCTGGAGCAGGCCGGCTTCGAGGCCGACGATCTCATCGCGACCTATGTGCGACAGGCCTGTGCGATCGGCGCCAGCGCCACCATCGTGTCGTCCGACAAGGACCTGATGCAGCTCGTGAACGACTGCGTCATCATGTACGACACCATGAAGGACAAGAAGATCGGCATTCCGGAGGTGATCGAGAAGTTCGGCGTGCCGCCCGAGAAGGTGATCGAGGTGCAATCGCTGATCGGGGATTCGACCGACAACGTGCCGGGCGTGCCTGGCATCGGAGTCAAGACCGCGGCGCAGCTGATCAGCGAGTATGGCGATCTCGAGACGCTGCTCGCGCGCGCCGGCGAGATCAAGCAGGAGAAGCGCCGCCAGACCCTGATCGACAATGCCGACAAGGCACGGCTCTCCAAGCGGCTGGTCACGCTCGACGACAAGGTCAAGCTCGACGTGCCGCTCGCCGACCTCGCCGTGCACGAGCCCGACTACAAACGGCTGGTCGCCTTTCTCAAGGCGATGGAGTTCAACACGCTCACCCGCCGGGTCGCGGAGTTCTCCGGCGTAGACGCCGCCGAGATCGAGGCCAATGCGGAGGTCGGCCCGGGCGCCCGGCCGGTCGATCGCGAGACGGCGCAAGAGGGAGCCAAGAGCGTACGCGCGGCGCCGGCAGCATCAGGCGCGCCGACACTGCCGCTCGAAGGCGGCGCAATGAAAATGAAAGAGCGGCCGAAGGGCCCGGGGCAGCAGATGCTCACGCCCGAGGCGCTCGTGGAAGGCCGGCTCGGCGCCGGCCGCAAGGCCAAAGTCGACCGCACGCGCTACGAAACCGTGCGCACGCTCCAACGGCTCCAGGAATGGGTCGCGCGCGCGATCGACCTCGGCGTGGTCGCAATCGACATCCAGGCGACCAGCATCGACCCGATGCAGGCGACGCTCGCCGGCTTTTCACTCGCGCTCGCGCCGAACGAAGCTTGCTACGTGCCGCTCGCGCACCGTCAGGGTGGTGATGGTGCCGGGGCCAATGGTGGCAACGGCAGCCTGTTCGCGGGCGAGATCGCGCCCGACCAGATTTCCGAACAGGACGCGCTCGCGGCGATGCGGCCGCTGCTCGAGGACGCGGGCGTGCTCAAGATCGGGCATGACCTCAAATTCGATCTGCAGATGTTCGCTCTGCGCGGCATCACGCTTGCGCCCTATGACGATGTGATGCTGCTGTCCTATGTGCTCGACGCCGGCCGCTCCGGCCACGGCATCGACACGCTGGCGGAGCGCTACCTCGGCCACACCGCGCTCGACGCCAACGCGCTCAAGGGTTCAGGCAAGTCCCGCATTACGTTCGATCATGTTCCGATCAGCAAGGCCGCCGAATGCGCGGCCGAGGTCACCGACATGGCGCTGCGGCTGTGGCTCCTGCTCAGGCCGCGCGTCACCGCCGAGCACGTGACCACGGTCTACGAGACGCTGGAGCGGCCCCTGGTCGAGGTGCTGGCCAGCATGGAACGGCGCGGCATTTCCATCGACCGCCAGGTGCTGTCGCGGCTGTCCGGCGAGTTCGCGCAGCGTGCGGGCGCGCTCGAAGCGGAGATCCAGACGCTTGCCGGCGAGCCGCTCAACCCGGGAAGCCCCAAGCAGCTCGGCGATATTCTGTTCGGCAAATTCGGGCTGCCGGGCGGGACCAAGACCAAGACCGGCGCCTGGTCGACCGGCGCGCGCGCGCTCGAGGAGCTTGCCGAGCAGGGCCACGTGTTGCCGCAGAAGATCCTCGACTGGCGGCAGGTCTCGAAGCTGCGCTCGACCTATACCGACGCGCTGCCGGGCTACGTCAATCCGACCACGCATCGCGTGCACACGAGCTACGCCCTCGCCGCGACGCCGACCGGCCGCCTTTCCTCCTCCGAGCCGAACCTGCAGAACATTCCGGTCCGCACCGAGGAAGGCCGCCGCATCCGCCGCGCTTTCGTGGCGGCGCCCGGGACCAAGCTCGTCTCGGCCGACTATTCGCAGATCGAGCTGCGGCTGCTGGCCGAGATCGCCAACATCGAGCAACTGAAGAAAGCGTTCCGCGATGGCCTCGACATTCACGCCATGACGGCGTCGGAAATGTTCGGCGTACCGGTCAAGGGCATGCCGGGCGAGGTGCGCCGGCGCGCCAAGGCGATCAACTTCGGCATCATCTATGGCATCTCGGCGTTCGGGCTGGCGGCGCAGCTCGGCATCGCGCGCGAGGAGGCCGGTGCCTACATCAAGAAATACTTCGAGCGCTTTCCCGGCATCCGCGACTACATGGAAGAGACCAAGAAGTTTGCCAAAAACAACGGCTACGTGCTCACCCTGTTCGGGCGCAAGTGCCACTATCCGGACATCCGCGCCTCCAACGCCACGATCCGCGCCTTCAACGAGCGCGCCTCGATCAACGCGCGGCTGCAGGGCACCGCGGCCGACATCATCCGACGTGCCATGATCCGCATGGATGAGGCACTCGCCAAGAAGAAGCTCAGCGCGCAGATGCTCTTGCAGGTGCACGACGAGCTCGTGTTCGAACTGCCCGAGGGCGAGGTCGATAAGACGCTGCCGGTGATCAAGAAGGTGATGGAAGAAGCGCCGATGCCGGCACTGTCGCTATCGGTGCCGTTGCAGGTCGAGGCCCGCGCCGCGCATAATTGGGACGAGGCGCATTGAATCCCATTCGCGCCGCCACGCTCTCCGGTGTCATCATCCGCGCAAGCGGATGATCCAGTAACCACCGAACTTGCGTGTGGCGTGCCTATGCGCCACAACATCATCCGTGGATACTGGATGCCCGCTTGCGCGGGCATGACAACTTATATGATGCGGCGTGCCATCCTGACGGCATCTGTTCTGGCGATCGTGGTCGCGCCCTCAAGCGCCCATGCCGCTGCGCTCGACGGTACGAAACTCTCCTGGCCCTGGGCGCTGCCGTTCATCGGCATCCTGCTCACCATCGCCACTGGTCCGCTGCTGTTCCCGCGGATCTGGCATCGCCATTACGGCAAGCTCGCCTTCGCGTGGGCGACACTGACGCTTGCACCGATGGCGGCGCTTTTTGATCTGCCGACCGCGCTCACGGCGCTGGTGCATACGCTGCTCGTCGAATATTTGAGCTTCATCGTGCTCCTGTTCACGCTCTATGTCGTGGCCGGCGGCATTCTCGTGACCGGGAACCTGCGCGGCACGCCGCTCGTCAACACCGCGATCCTAGCCTTCGGCACCGCGATCGCGAGCCTGGTCGGCACCACCGGCGCAGCCATCATCCTGATCCGGCCGCTCATCCGCGCCAATGCGGCGCGGCTCAACAACGTGCACGTCATCGTGTTCTTCATCATCCTGGTGGCGAACGTGGGCGGGGCGCTCTCCCCGCTCGGCGACCCGCCGCTGCTCGTCGGCTTCCTGCACGGCGTCGATTTCTTCTGGGCCACGCGGCACCTTCTGATGCCGACATTGTTGGTGGCCGGCCTCGTGCTCCTCGCTTTCGTGGCGGTCGACCTCTGGCACTACCGCAAGGACCGCCTGATCACGACCGTCGGCGAAACCGACCCGCCGCTCGATCTGAAGGTGCGCGGCACCATCAACCTCGTGCTGATCGCCGCTGTCATCGGCGTGATCCTGGGCGCCGCCTTCTGGAAGCCCGGCATCAGCTTCGACATCTACGGCACGACGGTCGAGTTGCAGAACGCGCTGCGCGATGTCGCGCTGCTGGTGATCGCGTTCCTGTCGCTCGTCCTCACTCACGACGAGCATCGTGAGGCCAACGGCTTCACCTGGGACCCGATCCTCGAGGTCGTGATCCTGTTCGCCGGCATCTTCGCCTGCATCATTCCGGTGGTAGCTATGCTCCAAGCCGGCAAGGATGGACCCTTCGCCTGGCTGCTCGAGGCCGTGAAGGCGGGCGACGGCGCCCCGAGTAACGTTGCCTATTTCTGGCTTACCGGCGCGCTGTCAGCTTTCCTCGACAACGCGCCGACTTATCTCGTGTTCTTCGAGCTCGCCGGCGGCGATGCGGTCAAGCTCATGGGTCCGCTTGCCGCAACGCTCGCGGCGATCTCCATGGGCGCGGTCTACATGGGTGCCATAACCTATATCGGCAACGCGCCCAATCTGATGGTCTATGCCATCGCGCTCGAGCGCGGCATCAAGATGCCGGGCTTCTTCGGCTATCTCGTCTGGTCGAGCGCCGTGCTGCTGCCGGTTCTGGCGATCGTCACCGTCGTGTTCGTGTGGTCGCCCTAGTGTGGCGGTTTAGAAGTCCGCATCATTCTTGCCGCGAGTCGGGGATGCGGACTTCTAAACCAAAGCCACACTAGATCAAGGAGCTGCTAGTGTCCTTCGTTTCCGAAGTTCGCAAATGAGGTCACCGCAAAATCATGCGAACTTCGGAAGCGGGACACTAGCCGTACCTGACTGGACCATGAACATATCGGCCCCGGTTCAGCCACGTTGGCGGAATAGCAGCATGGCACCATGAGATCGCTACCCTGAGGAGGCAAGCATGGTAGGGAATGTGCCAGAGCAGGTTTCGACACTCGTCGCGGAAGCCACGGCGGGCCAGTCGTTTCGCCGCTGGTATACACTGATCAAGGTGGCGGTGATTGCCGTACCTGTCATTGGGGCCACACCAACCGCCCTCAACATCTACTATGCCTGGAAGCACGGCATCCCCTACTCGCAGGTCTCACATCGGCTGCAGCAATATGAGCTTTGGGTAAAGAACGGCAGCTGCGCGATTGACTACAACGAAATCAACGCCGGTAAAGACGCAAAGGTCAAAATCGGAGCCTGTCCGACGACGGGCGACATATCGATTTAGGTTTCGCTGGCCGCGGGGTCGTCCTTCTTCGAGTGGATCGATTTCAATCAGCTTCAACAAATAAACACGGCGCACTCTGTGCTGATGACTTCGGCGTTGGCAGCAGAGGCGGCCACAGCGTTGGCCGGCACTCGCGTGGCCGAGGCTGGCAGCCGCGTTGTATGCCAGGGCTGGGAGAACAAGACACAACTCGTCCGCATCGTGAATGAAGGCGGCCGCTGCTTCAAGGAGTCGATTGCCGCCTATAGCGGTCGCGCTGACAAGCGCGTGGAGGTGCCGTGCACGACGACCTGTCCGCAGCATAAATAACTGATACGCCAGCGCTGCGCCTCCCGTCCTACGTCTTGAGCGGCAGCACCGCCACCGCCTCGATCTCGAGCAAAGCGCCCGGCCGCGCGAAGCCCGACACCGCGAGCGTGGTCGAGGCCGGCAACGCCTGGGCGTTCAGATAGCGCACGCGCACCTCGCGCAGCACCGGCAGGTCGGCAATATCGGCGAGATAGCTGTTGAGCTTCACCACGTCCGCGAAGGTGGCGCCGACCGAAGCGAGCGCTGCCTTGAGATTCTCGAACACCTGCACGGCCTGCGCCCGGAAGTCGCCGACCACCTGGCCCTCGAGATCGATGCCAAGCTGACCCGAAATGTGGACCGTGCGGCAGGCGCCCACGACCTCGACAACATGCGTATAGCTTGGCGGCTTGGCGAGCGTTTCAGGATTGATGAAGCGAATCTCGACCATCGGCGTCCCTCCCTGTCGCGATACAGAAGAGACTAGCACTTCAAACGGCTCGCGCTTAGCGGTTGTTTACCAACAATCGCTAAACTGCGCTTAGACGGTTCCTTGGGGAAAACTCGGAGCAGGTCCGCGCCCGCTGCGGGCGAGCCGCAACTTTTTTGATCTGGGCGCGTTGAGCCAGCGCACGTGCCCAGAGACGGCGCGTGTGTAGGAGTCAGCCGTGATTTTTCATTTTCGAACCGCGCCAGCGCGCGCGACCATCGTCATTGCCGGCCTCGTTGTCGGATTCTATCGCCTTCGCATCCGCTCCGGCGGCGGCAGAGGGGCTATTCGACTTCCTGTTCGGTGGAGCGCGACGGCCAGCACCGCCGCCCTCGGCCAACTCCTATTCGGATCCCTATGGCGGCCAGGCGAGCCAGCGTCCGGCGGAGCCGGCCTTGGAGGCGGGCCCATCGGTTGCCTACTGTGTGAGGCTTTGCGACGGTCGCTACTTCCCGATCCAGCGCACCAGCAATTCAAACCCGGTCAAGACCTGCAGTGCGTTCTGCCCGACGGCACGCACCAAGGTGTTTTCCGGGAGCGAGATCAACACCGCCACCGCGAACGACGGCTCGCGCTACAAGGACCTGCCGAATGCCTTCGTGTACCGGGATCGCAAGGTCGCGGACTGCACCTGCAACGGCAAGGACGCCTATGGCCTCGTGACCGCAGAGGCGAACGACGATCCGACCTTGCGGCCAGGCGACATCGTGGCGACCGATCGCGGCTTCGTTGCGTATAACGGCAGCTCGAAGCGCAGCAAGGAATTCACGCCGATCGGCTCCTACAATGGATTGTCGGCCGAGCTACGTCACAAGCTCGCCGGCGCCAAGATCGCGCCGCGCGAAGCGACCTCCCGCCCTGACCCGGCCGACACTACTGGCTCGAGCACCGACCAGCGTGCTCAGCTCGACAGATAGCCGGCGACTTCCTCGCCGAGCGACAGCGAGGACGTAAGGCCTGGCAACTCGATGCCGAAGAGCTGCACCAGCCGCGGCACGCCGTGGTGCTCGGGCGCATCGATCATGAAATCGGCCTGCGGCTCGCCCGGCCCGGTGATCTTCGGCCGGATCCCGGCAAAGTCGGGGACCAGCGAGTTGTCGGGCAGGCCCGGCCAATAGCTGCGCACGCGCTCATAGAAGGACGCCCCCCGGCCGGCATCGACGTTGTAGTCCTCGGTGCCGATCCATTCGACGTCCGGGCCGAAGCGCATCCGTCCACCCATGTCGAGCACCACGTGCACGCCGAGCCCGCCCGGGATCGGCACCGGATAGATCAGCCGCGAGAACACCGGCCGCCCGCCATAGGAGAAATAGTTGCCCTTGGCGAGATAGAGCGGCGGCACCCGTTCCTGCGGGTAGCCTTCGGTGGCGCGCGCAAGCTTCTGCGCGCCGAGGCCGGCCGCGTTGACCACCGCATCGACCGTGATCGTCTGCGGATCGGCGCCGCCGAAATGCACTTCCCATTGATCGCCGGACAGCACCATGCCGCTCGATCGGCGTGTTGAGCGCCACCATGCCGCCGCTGTCCTCGAGGTCACCGCGCAGTGCCCGCATGTAGGAATGGCTGTCGATGATGCCGGTTTCCGGCGACAGCATCGCGACGGTGCAAAAGGCATGCGGCTCGAGTCCGCTTGGCCGTCGCGGCATCGATCAGCTCCACGTTCTCGCAGCCGTTGATCTGCGACTGCTTGAAGATCTTCTCGATGCCGGCGATCTCCTTGTCGTTGGTGGCAACCACGAGCTTGCCGCACTTCCTGTGCGGCACGCCGTGGGAGGCGCAGTAGTCGTAAAGCATCCGGCGCGAGCGCGGGCAGTGCACCGCGCGCTTGGTCCCGGTCGGATAGTAAAGCCCGGCGTGGATGACCTCGCTGTTGCGCGACGAAGTCATCGTGCCGATGGCATTGGCGGCTTCCGCGACGATGACCTCATGTCCCCTGAGTGCCAGCTGCGCGCGCGCACGCGAGCCCGACCACCCCCGCCCCGACCACCAGAACCTGCATGGAGCTCCCTACCGTAATGACGATGCGGCAAACCGACGCCTCACAACACCGGCCTGCGATACCGCTATCCGCGTTGATCGGCAAGTCGGTACCGGAACTCGTTATCGGTAACAACCAAATTGATCTTGGTCATGGTGCTTGAGCCATGGCGCAGCGTGCAATCGCACCCTACGTGAGAGAGCGATCCAGTTGGGGAGTGAACCAAAAAGGCGTCCGCACGTTGTAGCAGACGTCCGGGGCGCGTTAAGAGGTTACCATGTTTACAACCAGCCTTCGTATCGCGGCAGTCTGTCTCGTCGTCGCGTCAGTGGTCGCGACTACCGCTGACGCCCAGCACAGAGGCCGTGGAGGTGGTGGCGGTGGTGGCGGGCACGGTGGTCACATTGGTGGTTGGTGGCGGTGGCGGAAGATCGATTGGTCATTCCGCACCTCCTTCCGCGCGGCACCATCCATCGTTCCGCGCCGAGGATGTCGGTCCACCGAAGTGCGGCTCCGCGCCATCTGCAGCCCTCATCGCCGCGCATCCGGGCCAACAGGTCGGTGCATATCCAAAACAACAAGTCGGTGGGCAGCAAGCGCAACATCACGACGCACCGTCGAAGGGCCCGAACCGGGTGAAGCAGGGACTCGTCTCACAACGTCGTCAGTGAACGGCAACCGCACCACCGCGATCCAGAAATCGGTGCTGCGCAATCGGTCCCTCACAGGAGCCCCGAAGGGCATCAACCGGCAGCTTGCTCGCTCGAACTTCCGCGGCCAGTTCGCCGGCAAGCACATTGGCGATCCGCGCTGGGCACGCTTCCATCGCCGTCATGTCTTCGTCATCGGCTGGTTCGGCCCGCTGTTCTGGCCCTACGCCTATGACGACTTCATCGACTACACCTTCTGGCCCTACGCCTACGACACGTTCTGGCCGTATGCCTATGACGACGTCTATGTGAGCTTGTTCGGTCCGTACGCCTATGCGGGCAGCGCCTATGCCAGCGCTCCGGCCTATCGCGAGGGCGGGCGTGTGCAGCGCGTGCCGGCAGGTGGCGTCGCGCAGATCTGCTCCGCCGAAGGGACGGGCCTGACCGACTGGCCGATCGAGCAGATTACCCAAACGGTCGAGCCGAACGACAGGCAGCGCGCTCGCCTCGACGAGCTCAAGAACGCGACCGCGAGTGCAGTCGAGCGAGATGAAGTCCGCCTGCCCGAGCGATCTTCCCGACACGCCGACCGGGCGGATTGCCGCCATGCGGAACCGGCTCGAGGCGATGCTCAAGGCCGTGACGCTGGTACGGCCGGCGCTCGATCGCTTCTACAATTCGCTCAGCGACGAGCAGAAGGCAGCGCTTCAATGCGGTGCCGGAGGTAACCGCCGACGCGCCGCCGCACGGCACGCGCGCCCGAGCAGTCGCAGGCCTGCGGCGCGGACGTCACTGCGCCGGTGCCGATCGATCGCATCCGGCGGGTGGTGGATCCGTCGGAGGAGCAAGCAGCCGCGCTCGACGAGCTTAACGAGGCGACGCACAAAGCCGCCGAGGATGCTCAAGGCGAGCTGCCAGGGTGACCAGAACCTGACGCCGCCCGGTCGCATCGCCGCGATGGAGCAGCGGCTCAAGGCGACGCTGCGAGGCGCTCGACAGAGTGCAGCCGGCGCTCGATCGGTTCTACGGCTCGCTGAGCGACGAGCAGAAGGCGCGCTTCAACCGGCTCACCCGTCAGGGCTGAGCAGCGCCTCGACGGCAGGATGACGAAAAGGACGGCCACGCGGCCGTCCTTTTTGTCTTTGCGAAAGAACGGCTACCGGTCGCGGGTAAACCGAATTTCCTTGCCGTGCTGCATGAGCACCATCGCGGCGATGGCACCGTCGCTCTCCATTTCGAAGTGCGCGAACAGGTTCAGCACCGCGGCGTGAAACTCCACCTCCGAGCTGGGTGCCAGTGGGACCGGTCGTCTGGCCGCCGAGCCTCAGCGCCAGTCCGTCCCTCGATTGCGTCACCTCGGCCACGACATCGTGCTCACTTCGGTAGATGCCTGCATAGTCGATGCCTGACGGCATCGCGATCGAAGCAGCGCGGGGCGGCGCGGCAGGCCAGCCGTATTCCCGCCCGATCGCCTTGAAGATTTCGACCGGCAGCAGCCAGCCATGGGCGTTGATGATCATCGCCGCGGCCTTGCCGCGGGCCGGAAGGACGCGCATCTCCGCCAGGAAGCCCTCGTCGACACCCTGGTGACCGAAGCAGAAATCATCGCCCTCGCCGCTGCAGTACCAGCCGATGCCGACGAAATGCTCGCCGATCGTCTGGTCGGGAAGCTGCGGCTGCAGCATCGACTGGACGCTCTCCGTGTTGAGTGGGAGCGCCGACCGCTCCCCGCGCAACGTGCGCATGAGCTCCACGGCAAGTCGCGATAGATCGGCGGCCGTGGTCCACAGCCCCGCTGCCGCCATTTCGGGATAGACGTTGGCGCCGCCGGCAAGCGGCAGCCCGTTGAGCGGATGCGCAACGGCGGCACGCGCCGCCATCAGCGCCGGCAACGGCTGCTCGAAGGTGCTGTCGGCCATGCCGAGAGGATCGAGAATGAGCTCGCGCATCAGGCCCGGCAACGGCCGGCCGAGCACGTCGACCACGACCTGCTGAGCGATCGTGGTGCCGCCACCGGAATAACGGAACGCCAGCCCCGGCATCAGATCAACGATCACCTCAGGCGTATTCGCGGGCGGCACGCCTTGCAGCACCTCAAGCGGCGTCGGCCACGGTCCGCTCGCCGGATAGCCGCGAAAGCCGTGCACGGTCGTACCGGCGGTGTGGCTGAGCAGCTGACGCAGCGTGATGCGCGGCTGCCAGCCGCCATTCGCCGGCACGCGCCAGGAGGTGAGATAGTCGTTCACGTCGGCGTCGAGATCGAGCGTGCCTTGTTCGACCAGACGCATCACCGCGAGCGCGAACACCGGCTTGCTGATCGAGCCGGCCTGGAATGGTGTCGTCGCCGTTACGACGTCCGCCGTTCCCATGGTGCGCACGCCGAAGCCGCTCGCCCACGCGAGCGCGGCGTCGTCGACCACACCGATGCTCGCGCCGGGCGTCGCGTAGTATGCCATGCGTTGCGCGAGGGTCTGTGCTGGCCTCTCGCGGGCTGGCACGACGGTCTCGGGCCGCAGGTCGGCGAGCACGCGGGCGATGCGGTCTTGCGCAATCATGGCTTTGCTCATTGTGTGCCAGCGCTAAAGGTGACGCGTCCTAGTGCCACTTTTCGATTTGAAGTTCCTAACGGAGTTTGCCGCCGATCGTGTAGGACCTTCAAATCGACGGCACTAAAATAGCATTGTCCCCGCGGGAGGGAGACGCACCGCCGTCAGCCTTCGAGCGCGCGTGCCACGGCGTCCGGATCCTTTGCAATAACTGTCAGAAGGACCTGAGCCGCCTTGTCGGGACGATGGGCGCCTTGCTCCCAATCCCGAACCGTACCGAGCGGCAGATGAAACCGCGCGGCGAACTCGGCCTGAGACAGCCCGAGCCTCCGGCGCAGGGCCCGAACACTCGGAACCCGCCGAGCACGCGCAAGCTGAGCTTCGGTCGCTGGCTTTGCATCGGGATCGGACAGCGCGGCTTGATGGCGCTGTTCCTCGCTCATGGCATCGAATGCGCGCCAGTCCGTCTTCGGCGGCCTCTTCGGACTGAGCCTATATTTCGTGATACTTCCTCTTTTCATGCGGCTCCGCTCCTCGGGCGGAATGATGCGAACAACGTCGCTCCTCATGGAGTAGGTGACGAAAAGCATGCGGCCGTCGACCAAGCCGATCGCATTGAACCGCAACTCACCCGTGGCATCGCGATCATCGAACTCGATGACGTGCGGGTCCAAGAACACCTTCGCCGCCGTCTTGAAGTCGACGCCATGCTTCCTTCGATTAGCGAGCATCCTTGGCCCTATCCCATTCGAAGTCCATGCGTGGCGCAGAACATCTATATACTGAAATTCAGTACTGACTATAAGTTCGCATCACTCGCGAACTACAGAAGCAGGGCACCGGGCGTCTCAACGAAAGGGCGGCCCGAAGGCCGCCCTTTCGAAACGTTACGGCGATCGCTGCCTACTCCGCCGCGATCCGCACCTCGGGCGCGCGGCGCGCACGTCGGCGTCGACGTGCTTCTCGTACTTGACGAAGTTCTCCTGGAACATGCGCACCAGCTTGCGCGCGGTCTCGTCGAACGCGGCTTTGTCCTTCCAGGTCTTCATCGGATAGAGCAGATGCGGCTCGATGCCCGGCACCGAGGTCGGCACCGAGAAGCCGAAATACGGATCGGTGCGGTAGCTCGCGTTGCGCAGCGAGCCGTCGAGCGCGCCGGTGACCAGCGCGCGCGTCGCCTTGATCGGCATGCGGCGGCCGACGCCGTAGATGCCGCCGGTCCAGCCGGAGTTGACCAGCCAGCAGTCGACCTTGTGCTTGGCGATCAGCTCGCGCAGCAGGTTGCCGTATTCGGCCGGCGGGCGCGGCAGGAACGGCGCGCCGAAGCAGGTCGAGAATTCGGGCTCGACGCCGACCAGGCCCTTCTCGGTGCCGGCGACCTTGGCGGTGTAGCCGGAGAGGAAGTGGTACATCGCCTGCGCGGGCGTGAGCTTGGCGATCGGCGGCATCACGCCGAAGGCGTCGGCGGTGAGGAAGATGATGTTCTTCGGATGGCCGGCGCGGCCGGTGCGCGAGGCGTTCGGCATGAAGTCGAGCGGATAGGCCGAGCGGGTGTTCTCGGTCTTCGATGTCGTCGTCGAAATCGCAGACGCGCGTCTCCGGATCGAACACCACGTTCTCGAGCACCGCGCCGAAGCGGTTGGTGGCGGCGTAGATCTCCGGCTCGGCCTCGGCCGAGAGCTTGATGCACTTGGCGTAGCAGCCGCCCTCGAAGTTGAACACGCCGTCCGGGCCCCAGCCGTGCTCGTCGTCGCCGATCAGCGTGCGGTTCGGATCGGCCGAGAGCGTGGTCTTGCCGGTGCCGGAGAGGCCGAAGAACAGCGCGACGTCGCCGTCCTTGCCGACATTGGCCGAGCAGTGCATCGGCATCACGCCCTGCGCCGGCAGATAGAAGTTGAGCGTGGTGAACACCGACTTCTTCATCTCGCCCGCATAGGACGAGTTGCCGATCAGGATGATCTTCCGGGTGAAGTCGATGGCGATGATGGTGTCGGTGCGCACGCCGTGGCGCTTCGGATCGGCCTTGAAGGTCGGCAGGTCGACGATGGTGAATTCGGGGACGAAGTCCTGCGAGCTCGGAGCGCTCCGGGCGGATCAGCAGTTGGCGGATGAACAGCGAGTGCCAGGCGAGCTCGGTGAAGACGCGCGTCTTGATCCGGTATTTCGGATCGGCGCCGCCATAGAGGTCCTGCGCGTAAAGCTTCTTGCCGCGCGCATGCGCGATGAAATCGTCGTAGAGCAGCTCGAAGTTCGCCTGGCGTGAGCTTGCGGTTGCCGTCCCACCAGACGGTGTTCTCGGTGAGCGCATCGACGACGGTGTGCTTGTCCTTGGGCGAGCGGCCGGTGTGCACGCCGGTCTCGGCGCAGATCGGGCCGCCCTGCACGACGGTGGCTTCGCGGGCCGCGATCGCGTGCTCGTAGAGCTGGGGCGCGTCGAGATTCCAGTGGACCGCGGCGAGATCCTTGAAGCCGAATTTGTCGGCGCCGTAGGCGCCGTTCCTCAGACCCGTTTCTTTCACGCAAAACCTCCGCTCACGCGTCCGGCCGCCGCCGGCAATCCGTCCTCTCGGCGCCGTTTGGCACGGCTGACACCTATAGCGCCGTGCCGCGATGGGCGCGACCTATAGTGGGGATCAGCCGCGCTGCCAAGACCTCGCAGCGGCATCTTAGTTTATACCGCAGCGCATGATGATATCCCGCAGCAATCAGCGGTCACTTTTGCTGCGGTGCAAACTTAGCATCATTCCACTAGTCCTTTGCCGACTAGCCATTTGTGAATGACGTCGGCGACCTCGGCATTGTTCTTTTCCATCATCGCGAAGTGCGAGTTGCCCTTGATGCCGAGGTCGGGGAGGTTGACGATCTCGATGCTCCCGCCGGCCGTCTTGGCGAGCTCCGCCATCTTGCGGTTGTTTGCGCGCTGCGCGGAGAACATCGGGCTCTTGTCGACGTTGTCGCCGTAGAGCACCATGATCGGCACATTCTTGAGCGTGGCCGCGGTCGCGGCATCGCCCCGGATCGTGCCTTCGACGATCACCAGCGCCTTAACCTTGTCGGGCCGCTTGAGCGCAGCCGTGTAGCCGAACGCGCCGGACTGGCTGTGCACCAGGAGCACGCAGGGGCAGACCTTGTCGACGAGCTGGTCGTAAGCCGCCTGGATTGCATCGTTGGTCGAGGTCCAGCGCGGCACGATCTGGCGTGATGAGATTGTCATAGGCCTCGAACGGAAACTGGCTGCCCGGATAAGGCCTGCGCTTCGCCGGGTCCTTGTCGAAGCTTCCCGGACGCGCCGAAGCGCCAGGTCGCCCAGGGTGCATCGATGGTGAGGAACACCGGATCGCCTGCGAACACTTCCGGCATCGCCCAGCCGGCGCGGCCGCGCTCGACCGCGTCCGACACGTAGCTGTCCCAGCCCTTGCGCACGAAAATGTTGAGCCAGCCTTCGCGGCCGTCGGGTGTCGATTCATAAGTGACGCCGGTGAAGCCGCCGCCGTGCCACATCAGCAGCGGCACCTTGCCCTTGCGGTTCTGCGGCAGGAGATACTGCACGTACATCTGCTCGACGAGATAGGTGCCGTTCGGATTGAGCGTCTGGGTCGCGCCGCCGATCGAGACCTCGCGCGTCGGCTTGCCGCTGATGTCGACGAAGCGCCCGCCGAGATGGAACGAGCCGATGTCGCGCAGGGCGATCGGCTCCTTGGTCTGCGCCATGGCGGCTTGATGCTGCGATCATGAGCAAGGCAGTGACGAGCAAGCGTCGCATCATGTGTCCTCCCTATTCGGCATTTATCGTTGCGCCCTCTCCCCGCAAGCGGGGAGAGGGCATGTTTGACGGTTCAGCGGAAAGAACTGGGTGAGGGGCAGGCCGCGCCCCCTCACCCGACCGTGTTTGCTGAACAATCAGCACTGCCCTCTCCCCGCAAGCGGGGAGAGGGCGCAGTAATAACCGCCCTAGTCAGTCAGCCTTTGCCCGCCAGCCATTTCTGGATCACGTCGGCGACCTGATCGCTGTTCTTGTCCATCATCATCATGTGGGAATTGCCCTTGATGCCGATGTCGGGCAGATCGACCACGTCGACGCTGCCGCCGGCCGCCTTGAGCACGCCCGCATAGTCGACGCCGCCCTGGCGGATCTTCGACCAGCGCGGATGATCCTTGGCGTTGTCGCCGTACATGACCATCACCGGCGTTGCTTGATCGACGCCACCTTGTTCGTGTCGCCGCCGATCGTCGGCTCGACCGCGACCAGCGCCTTCACCTTGTCGGGCCGCGCCTCCAGCGCCTTGAAGCCGAACGCGCCGGACTGGCTGTGCACCAGCACGACGCACGGGCAGACCTTGTCGACCAGCTCGATATAGGCGGCGACGATCTGATCGTCGGTCGTGAGCCAGCGCGGCACGCCCTGCTTCATGAACTGCTCGTAGGCCTCGATCGGGAACTGCGCGCCCGGATAGGTCGCGCGCTTGGCCTTGTCGTCATTCCACGATCCGATCGGGCCAACGCGGAAGCGCTCCCAGGGATCGCCGAGCGGCAGCAACACCGGCTCGCCGAAGGTCGGCGTCCAGCCCGAGCGGCCGCGCTCCATCGCGTCGGAGATGTAAGTGTCCCAGCCCTTGCGCACGAAATAGTTGAGCCAGCCATCGCCGCCGTCGGGCTTGGTCTCGTAGGTGACGCCGGACAAGCCCGCCGCCGTGCCACAGCAGGAGCGGCAGCTTGCCCTTCCGGTTCTGCGGCAGGAAGTACTGCACGTACATCTGCTCGACCTGATACGTGCCGTTCGGATCGATCTTCGCCGGCACGCCGCCCGGCGTGAACACGACTCTCCTTGATCGGCTGGCCGCTGATCTCGATGATGCCGGCCGCCGATGTGGAACGAGCCCATGTCGCGCAGCGCGATCGGCTCCTTGGTTCTGCGCGAGCGCCGAGCCGGCGACGAGGCCAAGTGCGAGTGCAAGCCCAAGCGACGCATGATGTCCTCCCTCTTAATTGTTGATCGCGTCGAGCTGTCAGTCGACCAGCCCTTGGCCGACCAGCCATTTCTGAATCACGTCGGCGATCTCGGCGTTGTTCTTGTCCTGCATCATCATGTGCGAATTGCCCTTGATGCCGATCTCGGGAAGATTGATCCAGTCGACGGTGCCGCCGGCGGCCCTCACCGCTTGCGCGTATTCGGTGTCGATCTTCTTGTAGGTCGCCCAGCGCGGGTGCTGATCGACGTAATCGCCGAACATCATCAGCATCGGCGTGTTCTTGAGCGCGGCGGCCTTGCTGACATTGCCGGCGGTCGCCGACTCGACCGCGACGATCGCCTTCACCTTGTCGGGCCGCTGCTCGGCGACCTTGAAGCCGAACGAGCCGCCCTGGCTGTGCACCAGCAGCACGCACGGACACACCTTGTCGACCAGCGCGATGTAGGCCGTCATGATCGCCTTGTCGGTCGAGAGCCAGCGCGGCACCGTCTGCTTCATGTAGCTGTCATAGGCCTCGGCCGGAAACTGGCTGCCCGGGATCAGACTGCGCTTGGCCGGATCGGCGTTCCACGAGCCTGCGCCATCGCCGATGCGGAAGCGCTCATAGGGATCCTGATAGTTCAGGAAGATCGGCTCCGAAGGCCACACGTCGGGCGGCGCGAAGCCGGCGCGGCCGCGCTCGACCGCATCCGACACATACGTGTCCCAGCCCTTGCGCACGAACATGTTGAGCCAGCCTTCGCGGCCGTCGGGCGTCGACTCGTAGGTGACGCCGGTGAGCCCGCCGCCATGCCACATCAGCAGCGGCAGCTTGCCCTTGCGCTCCTTCGGCAGGAAATACTGCACGTACATCTGCTCGACCATGTACTGGCCGTTCGGATCGAGCTTGGTGAGCGGTCCGCCCGGCTGCCGCACGATCTCGCGCACCGGCTTGCCGCTGACCTCGACGACGCGCCCGCCGACATGGAACGAGCCCATGCCGCGCAGCACGATGTCCTGCTCGGCTGCCGATGCAGCCGCGAGGCTCACGGCCGACGCAACGATCGCCATCAGAATTCGATGCATTCTGTTTCCTCCCCTCGACTGCCGTTCGTCCCCGCGCAAGCGGGGACCCAGTTCTTCATAACACTGCGCCCCTGGGTTCCCGCTTGCGCGGGAACGAACGGAGTATGTTGCGCGCTGCGCGATAGTGACAAATCCGCGCCGCTGCTGGAAGCGCAAGCGTGCGTGCACGGCCTCGATTTCGAGGCGTGGGCAGCCGCCCGCTACCCACCGCTCATGCCTGCGGCACCAACCAGCCGCGATAGCGCACGATCAGCCCAGTGAGTGGATGGCTGATCTCGACATGAAAACGGAAGCGGCCGTCCTCAACGAATTCATAAGCGTCGATGCGCGGCGCCAGCGCGAGCGGCAACGGCAGCCCGAACAGAGTCCAGCGCCGCATCACCAGCCGCATTCGCTCCCCCTCGACCACCAGCGCCATGACGAAATTGAGCGGGCCGAAGCGTTCGCACAGCAGCCGCGCGCTGCGGCCCTTCCCTTCCTCCTGCGTGCTCTCGAACCGTCGTCCCGCAAAGTTGCGCTGCCAAAGCTCGCGTCCGTCCTTCAAACGAAAGGCGACCTCGACCGGCACGTCATCGCCCGCGGGCGGAAAGCCGACAATGGCGGCCGCCAGCCGCGCAAGCAGGCCTTGGCCCCGCTCGACGCTCGCAACGCCGGTCGCCGTGAGCTCGCTGTTGAGATCGTGCATAACCTGCAGCGGCCGCGGCAGCATCGCGTATGCGTCACCGAGGATGCGACGGTAGAGCGGCTCGCCCGGCTGCGGCGTCTGCCGCGTTCCGGTGACGATGCGGCGCCGCGCGAACGTCGCCTCGTAGTCGGCAAGCTCCACATCGTTCACTCCCGCCCGCGCACCCGGTTTAGGCGTTCGCCCGGCGAGGCAATGACGGATGATCACCTCGGCGGCCATCGAGGGAACGAACGGCCCGTCGTCGCCTTCCGCAATCATGTGCCAGGAGCGCTCGACCGGCGCGCCGTTTGCGAGCGCGCCGCTCACGGTCACGAACATGCCGCCGCGATGCTTGCCCCAACTGAGCCGTGTGCGAGTCTTGTAAATCAGCGCGGCGAGTGGAAGGAGCGACGGGCAGGAGCCGCAGCCGCACCAGCCACGCCAGCACATTGAGCCCGCGCAGCCAGATTTCGGGCACCGTTCCCACCCCCATCCAGACTGTGCGCAGGCTCGGCCACAGCTCGGGCAGCAGTTCCAGATCCGGCACCTCGACCAGCGAGAAGCGCCGGGCATAGAGCGGCAACCGTCCCGGCGGCGCAATGGTGTAGGAGCGCGAGTCGATGATGGCGTGGGCCGGCATCTTGCGGCCGTCGCGCAAAAGCATCACCGGCTTGCCGGCATAGCTCGCGATGGCGCGGATGACGTTGAGACCAATATCCGCGTGGGGCGACGGCGCAATCCCGCCCGCGATACTCTCGACGCGAGCCATGCCGGCGCTGAGCCGACGCACCACGGCTGCCGTGAGCACCGGGCAGCTGCTCACGCCTGAGAGCACGAACACGCCGCGCGCGCGAGCCGCCTCATCAAAGCGCGCGATACCGCGCACGAAGTCGGCGCCGTCCGACAAGATCGAGATAATGGATGCCGAGCGCGATCGCGGCTTCCACCACGCGATAAGGATTTTCCCCATAGGCCTGGAACGGCCCGCTGGCATCGACGACGAGATCGGGCGCGATGGCACGCAGTTGCGACTCGAGATCACGCGCGCGATCAAGTTCCGCAGGAATGACGGTGCCCAACGAAAGGAGTTCAGCGCACAATCTTTGTGCTTTCGCCAGCGAGCGGCCCGCGATAACAAGCGTGAGTTGCAATTCATCGGTAAGCAGCTGTGCCAGACGGCGACCGAAGGTTCCGTAGCCGCCCAGGATGAGAATCTTTTGCACGCTAGCCGTCATGGCTCACTCAATCGCCATCATGCGTGGCAGCCATGCGGACACGGCATAAGTTCGTCCGGACCGGAGTGCTGACTGACTGAATGTTGGAAATGTCGAGTAAATGCCATGAAGGCATTGTAGGTGTTGCGTCGCCGGCTGTGACAACTACGAGAAGCGATTGCACGCGAAGCGATTCGCTCCCTCTCCCGAATAGCGTGAAGTCTCGAGAAGGTATTACGCTATGAAGCTGGCTGGAAGTCATCCGAACAAATTCGGGAGACATCCCGACTGGGCGTTCCACTGGGAGCCCGGCCGCTGGCGGCCAATTCACCGCGTCATTTTCGAGATTGTCATCCGCCTGCAGCCGGTCACATCGCATAGGAATTAAACAACACTGCCTCAGGGAATGCGATGCTTCGTCAGGCCAACGCCGTCGACTTCTGGCGCGGCTTCGCGCTCGCCACGATCTTTATCAACCATATCCCCGGCATCTTTTACAGCCGCTTTACGCACGCCAAGCTATCGTTCTCCGACTCGGCGGAAATCTTTGTGTTCCTCGCCGGCTGGGCGCTGCGTTACACGACACGATCGCGAGAGGGACAAACCGCATATCTGGCGCTGCGGCTGGGCGGACGCGCCATCGAGCTCTATGCCGCCCATATCGTGATCACGATGATCGCGATCGCGATGCTGGCCGCGAGCGCGACACTCCTGTCAAACCCGCAACTGCTCGAATGGCATCACGCGGCCGCTCTGTTCCACGAGCCGTTGCTGTCCTATCTCGGGTTCTCGCTGCTCACCTATCAGCTCGACTACTTCAATATCCTGCCGCTCTACGTGGTTCTCATGACGGCGGCGCCCCTGCTCGCGGTCATTGATCGTCAGTCGCCGAACCTGCTGCTTGCGCTCTCCGTGGCAATTTACTTGATCACCCTCTCGACTCCGGTGCCGATCCCCACCTGGCCGGTGGACGGCCAGTGGTTTTTCAATCCGCTCGCCTGGCAGCTGGTGTTCGTGCTCGGATTCGTGCTGGCGCGAGGGGACGGCGTCGGCGGCTTCGTGCGCCGGCATATTGGTATGATCCGATGGCTGTCGCTGCCGATCGTGCTCGTCAGCGCGCTGATCGTCTGGTTTGGCTGGTGGGCTGATCCGTCGACGATGCCGCAGCCGCGGCTCTTCTTCATCTCCGACAAGACCTACGCGACGCCAATTCGCCTTGTGCAATTCCTTGCGCTGGTCGCAATTGCCACGGCGGTCTACCCGGCCATCAAGCGGACTGCGCCCTCGGTTGTCGAATTCCTGTCCCTGCTGGGGCGACACTCGCTGTCGGTGTTTTGCGTCGGCTCCATCCTGAGCCTGGCCGGATACATCACCAGATTCGTCTATGGGCCCGATCTTGTTGTCGACACGCTGGTGGTGGTCTCAGGTATTGCCATCATGGCACTCGCCGCGCAGCTCGCGGAATGGCACCAGCAGATGAGGATCCCGAGCTCGCGGCCAGTCCGCCCGATCCCCCAGGCTATCCCTCAGCCTGAGCGCCCGCTCGCCCTGCAGCACCTGGACGCCTCGCAACCGGGCTGAAGCGTCCGCCTTTTGCGCGCACGTCTTGGGCGCGGCGCCGCAACGAGAGCGGTTGTCGCCCATGGCGGACATTGGTTACGCTCAACAGCCAACGTGCTTGCGGCGCGTCGCTCCGATGACAACCCATCCTCCATGGCCTTTTGTGGCAACGGGCTCCTATCCAACGCGCGGTGGCAACATCGTGCGGCCCTTGATCGATCGGCGAGCCGGCTTTCCGCTGTATCTGCGAGGCCATCGAGGCGGCGCGTCACAGCGTGTGGGCGACGATCACCTTCATGTGGCCGGAATTTCGAATGCCCAGCGAAAGAGGCACCGCTCTGGAGGTGCTCGATCGCGCTGCGAGACGCGGGGTCGATGTACGCATCATCTTTTGGCGGCCCGATGCCGAGACAGAGGCGTTGAAACGCAATGCCTTCTGGGGCGCGCCCGAGCACCTTGAATTGCTCGAGACGGAATGACTGTCAGGTGCGCATTCGATGGGATCGTGCGCACGCGGGTTTCTGCCAGCATCAGAAGACATGGCTCATCGATGCCGGCAAGGACACCGAGACGTCCTTTGTCGGCGGCATCAATCTCAATCCCCATTCCTTGGTCTCACCTGGACACAGCGGCGAAGGGCAGAACCACGACGTCTACATTGAGCTTGCCGGCCCATCCGTCGCGGACGTTCATCATAACTTTGTCCAACGCTGGAACGAATTGAGCGAGCGTCATCAGGACGATGGCCGCTGGGGCGCAGACAGCGAAACTGATCTGCCGTTTCCGCATCGCGTGCCCGCCGAGCGCGGAACCGTGCGTGTTCAGATTTAACGCACAACGCATCCCGGCCGCTACACCGACGGGCGGGCTCCGCCGGAGGGAAAGGGCTTCGACATCAAGGCTGGCGAGCGAACCAATTTCGACCAGTACAGCTCGGCCCTACGTTCAGCCCGCCGCACCGTCTACATCGAGAACCAGTATGTCGAGGTTGCCGACATCGTTGCGGAGCTTGATGGGGCCTTGAAGCGTGGCGTCAACATCGTGCTGTTGGTGCCGGCCATTCCCGAAATCTCACCGACCGCTTACGAAGCTCCCGAGCGCCGGACCTTCTTCGAGGCCGCGCGGCGCTCGGCAAGTATGACAACTTCATACTCGCTGGCATTGCCGGCCTTGGTCCAGACGGCCTCCGCAAGGCGGTCTACGTCCACTCGAAACTGATGCTGATCGATGACGCTTGGGCGACGGTTGGCTCCTGCAATCTCCATCGCTTCTCGCTTTTCGGGAACGGTGAATTGAACGCCGCGTTCTTGGATCCGCAAATCGTTCGCGCCTTCCGCGTCGCCCTGTTCGAAGAGCATCTGGCGCAAGACACGTCCGCACTCGACGATCGCGCAGCCTTTCAATTGTTCCGCCAGATCGCACGCGAGAATCGGCAGCGGCACGAGAACGGCGATCCCCTGTGGCAGGGCCTTGCTATCAGCCTCGATGCTGCGACCTACGGCCGGACCGTACAGTTCTGATCACGCCGCGCGCGCCTTGTCGGCGAGCTCCTTGAGGACCGCGCGTAACGGGCCGGTCGCGCGTACGCGCTGCGGAAACGGCAAACGCAAGGCCGTGCGCTCGAGCTGCAGCTCGAGCCCTTCCGGGTCACAGCCGACGCAGCGCCAGGCGCCATCGGCAGCGCCGAGAAGCTTGGTGGCATAGAGCCGGCAGGTGTCGGCGTGGTCAGCATTCATATGCGCCAGGATATCGGGCTCGGCGGCAGTCAGCTCGGTCGCATCCTCGACCGGTGTGAGCACGTCTTCCGGCTTGAGATCGACGATGCGGCCGAAGCCAGCGACCAGGTGCGCGCCCTTGAGCGCGATCCGGTAGAAGGCAAAATCGCCGAAGCCCGCGAACATCTCGGCCTCCGGCTGGCGCTCGAGATAGCGGCGGCGCACATCCTTGTCGTCACTGACAGCAGCGGTCCCCATCAGCATGACGCGCGCGCCCTGCAAGGGGTCGCCGGGCTTGCGCTCATCCAGCATCAAGGAGACGCGCGGGTCGGTGAGGATGTTCTTGGTGTGCACCGCGAGCCGAGAGATCAGCAGGAGCGGCGCGCCATCAGCAGCGGTCGCCACGTTGACCAGCGAGCAATAAGGATCGCCCGAGCCCGGCATCAGTGTCGCCAGGGCTCCACTGCGGCCTTCCCGGAGCAGCTTTTTGGCGGCGACCTTGGGGTCGAAATTCGGAGTGGGCTGCATCGGCGCCTCCATTAACTAAAGAAAGGGGGCGGTGAGCCTGTCCGGTCTGGCAATCCTTGGCAACGCTCGCTTTTTTTGTCGGGCGCTAACCGCTTTACGGCGTTGCCACAATTCGCGTATGATGGGCAAAGCCTTTGACGAATCATGCCTTTGTCGAGGAATAGACACACTTAGGCCTAGCTTTCCGGGCTTCAAGGTCCGGGGGCTACCGTCATGGATAGGGTATATGCCCACGATCGCCTTGGTTGACGACGACCGCAACATCCTGACTTCGGTTTCGATCGCACTCGAGGCCGAGGGCTATCGCATCATGACGTACACGGACGGTGCTTCCGCGCTCGACGGTTTCAAAACCTCGCCGCCGGACCTCGCCATCCTGGACATCAAGATGCCTCGCATGGACGGGATGGAGACGCTCCGCCGCCTGCGGCAGAAGTCCGATATGCCGGTGATTTTCCTCACCTCCAAGGACGAGGAGATTGACGAGCTGTTCGGGCTCAAGATGGGCGCCGACGATTTCATCCGCAAGCCGTTCTCGCAGCGCCTGCTGGTCGAGCGCGTGAAAGCGGTGCTGCGTCGCACGACACCGAAGGATGGGACCACGCCGAAGGAGGTCGACGCCCGGGCGCTCGAGCGCGGCCAGCTGCGCATGGACCCCGAGCGGCACACCTGCACCTGGAAGAACGAGCCGGTCACGCTGACGGTCACCGAATTCCTGATCCTGCAGGCGCTTGCGACCCGGCCCGGCGTGGTGAAAAGCCGTAACGCCCTGATGGATGCCGCCTACGACGATCAGGTCTATGTCGACGACCGCACAATCGACAGTCATATCAAGCGCTTGCGCAAGAAATTCAAACAGGTCGACGACGACTTTGACATGATCGAGACGCTGTACGGGGTCGGCTACCGCTTCAAAGAGATGTAATATCGCCCTGCCCCCCACGGCGGACACGCCCGGTGACCTGTCCGGCCGCACGCGCTAGAATGTCGCGCCTAGAGGGAACCCGGCAGGCCGATCGTGCTCGAAAGAACCCCGCAGCCCATCGACGACAAGTTCGCGGCTGATGCTGGCGGGCCTCCGGCCCTGCCGACCGCCAGCCTGTCGCGCCGCGCCTGGCAATTCTTCGTTCGGCAGAGCTCATCGAGCCTGACCCGGCGGATCATCTTTCTCAATCTCGCGGGCCTCTTCACCCTTGTGCTGGGGATTCTTTATCTCTCGCAGTTCCGCGCCGGCCTGATCGACGCGCGGCGCGAAAGCCTGCTGGTGCAAGGCGAGATCATCGCGGCTGCGATCGCAGCCTCCTCCACCACGGCCGACCCCGACAACACGCAGATCGATCTCGAGCGCTTGCTCGACCTGCAGGCCGGAGAAACCTACAAGCCGCAGGACGAAACGCAGCTCGATTTCCCGATCGATCCGGAGCGCGTCGCGCCGGTGCTGCGCCGGTTGGTGTCGCCGACCAATACCCGGGCGCGCATCTATGACCGCGACGGCACGATGCTGCTCGACAGCCGCACCATCTATGACGTGATCCGCTTCGACCTGCCGCCACCGGACGAAGAGCGGCCCAACTATTTCCAGCGCCGGTTCCTGGCCTTCAAGCGCTGGATCGCCAAGGGCGACCTGCCGAGCTATCGCGAGCTCAGCAACAGCAACGGCAACGGCTACGACGAGGTCGGACAGGCGCTCAACGATCTCAAGGCCAGCATGGTGCGCATCAACGAGCGCGCCGAGGTGATCGTCTCGGTCGCGGTGCCGGTCAAGCGCTCGCGCGCGGTGCGCGGTGCCTTGATGCTTCAGACGCAGGGCGCTGACATCGACGAGATCGTGACTGAGGAGCGGCTTGCGATCTTCAAAGTGTTCATGGTGGCCGCCGGCGTCATGGTGGTGCTCTCGTTCGTGCTCGCAAGCACCATCGGCGGGCCGATGCGGCGGCTGGCCGAAAGCGCGCAGGTGGTGCGGCGGCGCGTGCGCTCACGCGGCGAGATCGCGGACTACACCTTCCGGCGCGATGAGATCGGCCACTTGTCTGGCTCGCTGCGGAGCATGACCAGCGCGCTCTATCGGCGCATCGAGGCGATCGAGAGCTTTGCGGCCGACGTCTCGCATGAGCTCAAGAACCCGCTGACCTCGCTCCGCTCGGCGGTCGAGACACTACCCCTTGCCAAGAGCGAGGCGAGCCGCGCCCGCCTGCTCGAGGTCATCCAGCACGACGTTAAGCGGCTCGACCGCCTCATCTCCGATATCTCGGACGCGAGCCGGCTCGACGCGGAGATACAGCGCCAGGACTCCGAGCCGATCGATCTGCGCAAGCTGATCAGCACCGTGGTCAACGTTGCCAACGACGTGCCGCGCGAGGATGGCACCGTGGTCACGGTGCAGTTCGAAGGCAACGGCGGCTTCTCGGTGCTTGGCAACGACTCGCGGCTTGGCCAGGTGATCAACAACCTGATCGACAACGCGCGCTCGTTCTCGCCACAGGGCGGCACCGTTCGCGTCACCTGCAAGCGCCACCGCCGCGATATCGAAGTCGTGGTCGATGACGATGGCCCCGGCATCTATCCGGAGGCGATGGAGAAGATCTTCGACCGCTTCTACACCTATCGTCCGCACCAGGATTTCGGCCAGAACTCCGGCCTCGGCCTGTCGATCTCCAAGCAGATCCTCGAAGCGCATGACGGCCGCCTGTGGGCGGAGAACCGCATCGACACGCAAGGCACCGAGCCGTCGAAAGTGCTGGGCGCCCGCTTCACGGTGCGGCTGCCGGCGGCCTGATGACGGAGCGGCCGACCGTGCACGCCTGCGCGGTGCTCGTTGGTGCACACGCGCTTCTCATCAGAGGGCCGTCAGGCTCCGGCAAGTCGCAGCTCGCGCTCAAACTTATCTCAGCGGGACAAAGCGGATTGTTGCCCTTTGCGCGGCTCGTTGCCGACGACCGGATTCGGCTTGAGGCCTGCCACGGACGGCTGTTGGTGCGCGCACCCGACGCGCTCGCTGGTCTGATCGAGGTGCATGGCCTCGGGATACGCCAACTGCCGCATGAGCCCGTTGCCGTGATCGGAAGCGTAGTCGAGCTTGCGGCACCCGACGCGCAGCGCCTCCCCGAACGGGCTGAGGTCGAGGTTGAGGGCATCAAGCTATCGCAACTCAGGATAGCGAAGGATCGCGATCCCTATCCGTCGGTGCTGGCATGGCTGACCACCGAATCCGCAGACCAGCGCGTGGTTGCAGAAAAGTAACCACATTGGAGGCATCATCATGCCTCTTGCGGCCCTTGCCGAGCGGCCGTTAAAGCGCCAGATACTGCAATGCAACATGGTCGCAAAAACAACAGAAAGACCCCTTGCGCGCCCACTTCGGATCGTGAAGATGGCGGACCTTTCGTGCGGCGCACCGCGCCCGCGGGGAGATCTATGATCGGCTTAGTACTTGTCACCCACGGGCGGCTTGCCGTTGAGTTCCGTTCGGCGCTCGAGCATGTGGTCGGCCCCCAGCAGCAGATCGAGGCGGTGACCATTGGGCCGGACGACGATCCTGAGCAGCGTCGGCGCGACATCATCGAAGCGGTGAAGCGGGTCGACAGCGGCGACGGCGTCGCCATCCTCACCGACATGTTCGGTGGCACCCCATCCAATCTTTCAATCTCGGTGATGGGGCGGCCGCAGGTCGAGGTGCTTGCCGGCATTAATTTGCCGATGCTGGTCAAGCTTGCCAAGGTTCGCGACGAATGCCCGCTGCAGGATGCGGTGCTGGCGGCGCAGGAGGCGGGACGAAAATACATCACCGTCGCCAGCCGCGTGCTGAACGGCAAATGAGCGAGGCGGACGCCAGTCCCGATCCCGCCGGGCCCACGCCCACCGTCAGTCGCGTATTGGAGATCTGCAACAAGCGCGGCCTGCATGCCCGCGCCTCCGCCAAGTTTGTCATGACGGTGGAGCAGTACGATGCCGAGGTGTTCGTCACCCGTGGCTCCGAGCGAGTTGGCGGGACCTCGATCATGGGCCTGATGATGCTCGCGGCCGGGCCGGGCACGAGCATCACGGTTGAGGCGACCGGGCCGCAAGCCTCCGAGGTGGTGGAAGCGCTGGCCAAGCTGGTCGCCGAGCGGTTTACCGAGGACGAGTAAGCGCCTAGTGCGGCGAATTTGAAGTTCCTGCACCAGTTGCCGCAAGCTCGTTCAGGAACTTCAAATTCAAAGCCGCACTAGAATCAAAGAGTTGCTAGTGCTCCTTTGTTTCCGAAGTTCGCATTGAGCGTGCTGCAGTGTCTGGCGAACTTCGGAAACGGAGCACTAGCGTCGACATAAAGAAATCTTTATATCTTTATTGTGCTACTAGGCGGCGTTTGATATAGGCACGCCCCAAGGGGGCGTTCCCGCCCTCGTCCGAATTCCGCTCACACACAGGAACCGACATGTCCGCTTCTGCAAAAGGCGCCGCTGCCGACTACGTCGTTCAGGACATTGGCCTTGCCGAATGGGGTCGCAAGGAAATTGCCATCGCCGAGACCGAGATGCCCGGCCTGATGGCGACGCGCGAGGAATATGGCCCACAGCAGCCGCTGCGTGGCGCCCGTGTCGCCGGCTCGCTGCACATGACGATCCAGACCGCGGTGCTGATCGAGACGCTGAAGGCACTCGGCGCCGACGTGCGCTGGGCCTCCTGCAACATCTACTCGACGCAGGACCACGCGGCGGCCGCGATCGCGGCCGGCGGCACGCCTGTGTTCGCGGTGAAGGGCGAGAATCTCACCGACTACTGGGACTATCAGCACCGCATCTTCGAGTGGGCCGACGGCGGCACGCCCAACATGATCCTCGACGACGGCGGCGACGCGACGCTGCTCATCCATCTCGGCATCGAGGCGGCCAAGAACCCGGCTGTGCTCAACCATCCGACCAACGAGGAAGAAGAGATCCTGTTCGCCTCGATCAAGAAGCGGCTCAAGGACAATCCCGGCTGGTACGAAAAGAACGGCAAGGCGATCCGCGGCGTCACCGAGGAAACCACGACCGGCGTGCACCGCCTCTACGAGATGCACAAGAAGGGCACGCTGCTTGTGGCCCGCGATCAACGTCAATGACAGCGTCACCAAGTCCAAGTTCGATAACCTCTACGGCTGCCGCGAATTGCTCGTCGACGGCATCCGCCGCGGCACCGACGTGATGATGGCCGGCAAGGTCGCGATGGTGGCGGGCTTCGGCGACGTCGGCAAAGGCTCGGCCGCCTCGCTGCGCCAGGCCGGCTGCCGCGTGCTGGTCTCGGAGGTCGATCCGATCTGCGCATTGCAGGCCGCGATGGAAGGCTATGAGGTGACCACCATGGATGACGCGGCGGCGCGCGCCGACATCTTCGTCACCGCGACCGGCAATGTCGACGTGATCACCATCGAGCACATGCGCAAGATGAAGGACCGCGCCATCGTGGCCAACATCGGCCACTTCGACTGGGAGATCCAGGTGTCGTCGCTGCGCAACTTCAAGTGGGTCAACATCAAGCCGCAGGTCGACGAGATCGAGTTCCCGGACAGGAAGCGCATCATTCTCCTCTCCGAAGGCCGGCTGGTGAACCTCGGCAACGCCATGGGGCATCCGAGCTTCGTGATGTCGTCGTCGTTCACCAACCAGATGCTGGCGCAGATCGAGTTGTTCACCAACCCGACCAAGTACGAGAAGAAGGTGTATACGCTGCCCAAGCATCTCGACGAGAAGGTCGCGCGGCTGCATCTCGACAAGATCGGCGTCAAGCTCAGCAAGCTCAGCGACAAGCAGTCGAAATATATCGGCGTGCCAGGCGAAGGGCCGTTCAAGCCGGATCACTATCGGTATTGATGGGATCAGCGGGGTCATACCAACGCTGTTGGATGATGACTCACAGCGTAGTCATGGCCGGGCTTGTCCCGGCCATCCACGTCTTTCTTGAAAGAGAAGCAAGACGTGGATGCCCGGCACAAGGCCGGGCATGACGCCGGAGAATGTGGCGCGGGTGGTTTAACACACGCCAATCGCGTTCCCGGGCTCTCAATCAAACGCTCAAGGCAACGCCCGTACGGACCATATGCGCCGCCACCGCTTCGGCGACGCGGATGCCGTCGACCCCCGCCGACAGAATGCCGCCGGCATAGCCGGCGCCTTCGCCGGCCGGATAGAGGCCGCGCGTGTTCAGGCTCTGGAAGCTGTCGTCGCGGCGGATGCGGATCGGCGACGAGGTGCGCGTCTCGACGCCGGTCAGCACCGCGTCGGCGAGCGCAAAGCCTTTGATCTGCCGGTCGAAGGCCGGGCAGCGCCTCGCGGATGGCGGCGACCGCGTAATCCGGCAGGCACGTCGGCAAGATCGGTCAGGCGTCACGCCGGGCCTGTAGGACGGCACGACCTCGCCGAGCGCGGTCGATGCCTCGCCGCGCGAGGAAATCGCCGACGCGCTGCGCCGGCGCCGCATAGGTTCGCGCCGCCGGCCTCGAATGCGCGCTCCTCCCAGTGGCGCTGGAACGCGATGCCGGCGAGCGGATGGCCCGGATAATCGGCGGGCGTGATGCCGACCACGATGCCGGCATTGGCGTTGCGCTCGTTGCGCGAATACTGGCTCATGCCGTTGGTGACGACGCGGCCCGGCTCGGAGGCCGCCGCCACCACGGTGCCGCCGGGGCACATGCAGAAGCTGTAGACCGAGCGGCCGTTGCGCGCGTGATGCACCAGCTTGTAGTCGGCGGCGCCCAGCAGCGGATGGCCGGCGCGTTCGCCGAAGCGGCAGCGGTCGATCAGCGATTGCGGATGCTCGATGCGCAAGCCGATGGAGAATGGCTTGGCCTCGATCGCGACGCCGCGATCGCAGCAGCATCTGGAACGTGTCGCGCGCGCTGTGGCCGACCGCCAGCACGACATGATCGGCCGCGATATGCGTGCCGTCGGCCAGCACCACGCCGCGCACGCTGCCGGCTGCCGTCCGCGTCCTCGTCGATCTCGAGATCGTCGACCTTGCTCTGGAAACGATATTCGCCGCCGAGCGCCTCGATGGTCGCGCGCATGCTCTCCACCATCGTCACCAGCCGGAACGTGCCGATGTGCGGCTTGGCGACGTAGAGGATCTCCGCCGGCGCGCCGGCCTTGACGAACTCGGTCAGCACCTTGCGGCCGTAGTGATGCGGGTCCTTGATCTGGCTGTAGAGCTTGCCGTCGGAAAATGTGCCGGCGCCGCCTTCGCCGAACTGCACGTTCGATTCCGGATTGAGCACCGACTTGCGCCACAGGCCCCAGGTATCCTTGGTGCGCTCGCGCACCACCTTGCCGCGCTCCAGGATGATCGGGCGAAAGCCCATCTGCGCCAGGATCAGGCCGGCGAACAGGCCGCACGGGCCGGTGCCGATCACGACCGGCCGCGAGGCGCCTGCCGGCGGCGCGCGCGTCACGAAGCGGTAGCTCATGTCGGGCGCGAGCGAAACATTGCGGTCGCCCGCGAACCGCTTCAGCAGCGCCGCTTCGTTCCTCACCTCGACGTCGAGCGTGTAGATCAGCAGATGGCGGACTTCTTGCGCGCATCCACGGCGCGGCGAAACACCGAATAGCCGGTCAGATCCTGCGGCCGCGATGCCGCAGCCGCTTGAGCAACGGCGGCCTTGATCTCGCCCTCCGCGTGATCGAGCGGCAGCTTGAGTTCGGTCAGGCGCAGCATTCCGCAGCGGACTCCATCGATAGACACACGTGCGACCCCTCAACCCATTTGGGTCGCGCGCATGCGCCTTGCTATACCCGAGGTCCGATTGCCGGCACCACGGCTAAGTGACAGGACCGATGACAGCCCAATGACGAAAACGGCCGAGGCGTTCGACGTCATTGTGCTCGGGGCGGGCGCGGCCGGACTGATGTGCGCGCTGACTGCCGGCCAGCGCGGCGCGCAAGGTCCTGCTGCTCGACCATGCCGACAAGGTCGGCGCCAAGATTCTGATCTCCGGCGGCGGGCGCTGCAATTTCACCAATCTGCATTGCGCGCCGGATCGGTTTCTCTCCGGCAATCCGGATTTCTGCAAGTCGGCGCTCGACCGCTACACCCAGGCATGATTTCATCGCGCTGGTCGAGCGCCATCGCATCGCCTATCACGAGAAGACGCTCGGCCAACTGTTCTGCGACGGCTCGGCGCGCGCCATCGTCGCCATGCTGCTCGCCGAATGCGCGCAGGGCGGCGTCGATGTCCGGGTCGGACACACCGTCACCGATGTTTCGCGCGGCGACAGCTTCCGTCTCGAGACCAGCCACGGCGCTTTCACCGCCGTCAGCGCTGGTGCTGGCGACCGGCGGCCTGTCGATCCCGAAAATGGGCGCGACCGGCTTCGCCTATGATGTCGCGCGGCGCTTCGGCCTGCGCATCATCGAGACCGCTGCCCGGCGCTGGTGCCGCTGAAGGCCACGCCGGAGACGCTCGGCTCTGCCAGCGCTGCTCGCCGGCGTTTCCCTGGACGCGATCGCGTCCTGCGCCGGGCGCAGCTTTCCGCGAAAATATCCTGTTCACGCATCGTGGCCTCTCCGGTCCGGCGATCCTGCAAATCTCGTCCTACTGGCGGCAGGGCGATGTCGATCGCGCTCGATCTCGCGCCGGATGCACGATGCCGACGGCTTTCTGCTGGAGCGCAAGCGCGTCGCGTCCGCAAGGCCGAGCCGAAGACCGTGCTCGCCGAGATCCTGCCCGCGCGCCTTGCGCAGGCGCTGGCCGAGGCCTGCCTGCCGCCCGGACCGATGGCCAATATCCCCGACCGCACGCTCGCGGCCTTTGCGGCGCGCCTCAAGCGCTGGGAGGTTCGACCCACAGGCTCGGAGGGCTGGCCCAAGGCCGAAGTGACGCTCGGCGGCATCGACACCCGCGACCTGTCGTCGAAGACCATGGAGGCGCGCAACGTGCCGGGTCTCTATGCGATCGGCGAAGCGGTCGACGTCACCGGCTGGCTCGGCGGCTACAATTTCCAGTGGGCCTGGTCGAGCGGCTGGTGCGCCGGCGAGGCACTCTCGTCCTATCCGTAAATAGCACATGCTCAGCGCGCAGGCGGCACTGCGGCGATGAGATAACGCACGGTGCGGCCGCGAATTCCGAGATAGCTGCGCGCAATGTCGACCTCGCGGCGAATGGCGGTGTGTGCCTGATCAATTCTGTCGATCTCATCGATGCAGCCCTTCTGCTCAACCGGGCACACCAGCGCAATTCCTTGCGTCGTGATGCGCTCGCGCGCGATCCAAGGAGCATTGTGCGGCTTGAACACGATGAGCGGCGCCGCATCCGATAGATAGAAGGCGAGACCGTTGAGCGATTTATGCTCGCCGCCGACGAGCCGCAGCGGCTGCATGGTGGCGGAGCGCCAGGTGGCGGTGATCGCGTCTGCGGTGAGACGGTAGCGCGTGTTCTGGTCGGCCCGCCCCAGATGATGGATGGTCAGGGCGATCACCGGCGCTGCGATCACCGCAGCAATTGGCAGCGCGAGCGCGGCTGCGAGGATGCGCACGGCAGCCTCGCGCGAAACTGAAATCAGGGGCGAGGCCAGCAGCACCACCGGCAGCAGCGTCCAGTTAGGAATGGTCCAGATCGGCGTGAGGCGCACGGGTCGTACCAGGTTCACGACCGCCGGCAGCACGAGCGCAATGACCAGGATCAGGATCATGAGCCGGCGTTCGGGCGCTTGCGGCAACAGGATGTCGCGGATCGCCGACCGGGGCGGCTGCAGCAGCGCGATGATGACAATCGGGACCGCCACATAGGCGACCACGCCCATCAGATACGACACGCTCTTGGACACGGCCGAGGCGTCGGTGCCGAGCGTATCCTGCGCGAAGGCGAATGTAGACGAGCCGCCGTTCGCGATCCAGGCGAGGTGCGGCCCCAGCACCAGCAATCCAGCGCCGGCCGCGATCCAGGGCACCGCCGAGCGCAAGAAGCGCCAGCGGCCGGGGGCAAGCAAAGGAGCGAGCGCCAGCGCGATCACCAGGTACACCGACCAGTACTTGGCGAGCATGCTGGCGCCTGCACTCGCGCCCGCGAGCGCCGCGTCAGCCGGCCGGCGATCCCTCCATGCGCGCAGGAAGAACAACGTGGCAGCGGCCCATACCGGCATCATCGCGCTATTGGCATTGTAGACCAGGGCCTGAAACGTATAGAGCGGGACGAGCGCAAGCATTCCGAGCGCGACGACGCGCTTCGTTTCATCGAGCCAGTCGCCGAACAGCTTCCAGCAGATCCATAGCGTGACACCGGCGTTGGTGGTCGCGAGCAAATAGGCGGCCCAATCGGCGCGCGGAAAGATCGTGAACCAGAGCGTCACGACCCAAACCGAGAGCGGAGGATGGTTGTAGCCGAGCCCCGGCTCTCGCGACCACCCGATGAGCTCGCCGACATCCTGATGGACGTCCTGGCTGCCCTTGGCGATCACCGCATAGAGCGTCCACACCGCGACGAAGCTGATGATGCACGCCACGGCGGTGCGTTCGCGCCTTAGCGGATCAGTCAGAGAGTTGAAGAGATGGGCAATCGCGCGCAGCGGTGCGCGCTTGCGATCAGACCCAGACGCGAACAAGTCACTCCATGACATTACGCACGTCCTCGGTCCTGCTCGAGCTCGAGAAAACCGAGGAAAGTCACCACAACCTAAGCACCGGTTCCCGCCTGGCTCACCCGGCGCACTATAGCACGAGAATGGCTCACGCGATCTTGCGAAGCCAAGGACACGACCGCAAATGCCGGTGAGCCGAGACGCGCAAAGCCGCGCATGATATTCCTGTCCGCAAGGGGGAAATGTCATGCCTGTCGCGCCATTCGACTTCTCATCACTCTTGCCGGCGGGCCTGCCGCCGGCCGCTGCCAAGTGGAGCGGCGCCGCACGCTACAATTTCATCGGCGGCAACAACGATCCTGCGCAAATCCCGGTTGACGGCCTCGTGGCGGCGGCCACCGCCGTGCTCGCACGCGAGGGCACAACGCTTGCGAGCTACGGCATGAAAAGTGGACCGCAGGGCTACCGGCCGCTGCGTGAGTTCATCGCCGGCAAGCTCAAGCGCGATGCCGCCATCGCCTGCACCGATGACGACATCCTGGTCGTGTCGGGCTCACTGCAGGCGCTTGACCTGATCAACGGCGTGCTGCTCGCGCGCGGCGACACCGTGATCATCGAGCAGGACTGCTATCAAGGAACCATAAACCGGCTCAAGCGACTCGGCGTTCACGCGGTCGGAATTCCGCTCGACCGCGACGGCATGCGCATCGATGTCCTGGCGCAGGAGCTGGCGGCGCTGAAGCAGCGCAACATCAAGCCGAAATACATCTACACCATCCCGACCGTGCAGAACCCGACCGGCACGATCATGCCGGAGGAGCGCCGGCGCGCGCTGCTCAAGCTCGCGACCGAGTATGGCGTGCCGATCTTCGAGGACGACTGCTACGCCGATCTGATCTGGGATGGACGGCGGCCGCCGGCGATCCACGCCATGAGCGAGACCGGCAATGTGATCCATGTCGGCTCGTTCTCGAAGTCGATCGCGCCGGCCCTGCGCGTCGGCTACATCGTGGCGCCCTGGCCCATTCTCTCGCGCGCGCTCGCGCTCAAAGCCGATGGCGGCACCGGCGCGCTCGAGCAGATGGTGCTCGCCGAGTTCTGCGCCCCGCAGTTCACGACGCATGTGCCGCGGCTGCGGCGCGGGCTGCGCGCCAAGCTCGAAGCCCTGATGGCTTCGCTCAACGAGCAGTTCGGCACGGCGGCCGAGTTCGACGATCCCAAGGGCGGCATCTTTCTCTGGGTCAAGCTGCCCGATCAGGTCGACACCATGAAGCTCAATGCGGCCGCACTCGCCGCCGGCGTCGCGATCAATCCGGGGCCGGAATGGTCGACCGACGCGGCACATGGCAGGAGCCGACTGCGGATCTGCTTCGCAAGCCCGTCAATCGAGGACATTCGCGACGGCATCGCGCTGCTCGCCGAGGTCTGCCACAAGGAGTTCGGCATCCCGGCGCGCATCGCCAATGTGGCGCAGCGCTAGGTCTTGTTAGTAGAGTCCCCGCGAGAGCGAAACGCTGGCCTGGCTCTGGTCGGGCTCCGTCCGCTGCAGTCTCACGACCGAGCTGCTTTCACTGACGATGCGGAACGCGCCATCCGAGAGCACGACCTCATACTCGAACTGTGCCATTCCGCTTGCTGATGCTGCGCGCGCACTGCTGCGCGCCCGCCAATCCAACAGTCCGCTGACCCTGCACACATCGGCCTTGCACTGGGCCGTGACTGAGTTGGAGCGCAACTCATAACGCCGCTCAGGCCAGCGCTCCAGGAAGCGGCGCTTGTCCTGAAGAACCAGCTCGCGGGATTTGACGCTCCCGTAATAGGACACCTGATCAGCATAAGCGTCCGACGTACGAAGGAAGGTCTGACACGTCGGCAGAGGACCAGCTGGAAATCCGCGCGGAAATGAAACTGGCGGCACGCACCTCCAAAGCATCGGCGGCAGGGACGCGGGACTTTTCGCTAGCCGCACGTGTGCCCGCGCGACCGGTGCGTTGCTGCGCCGGCCCGGTGATCACGCCTGCGATGCTGTCGGGCAGGAGCTCGCCTTCGGGCGCGTTTGGATTGCCGACGGCGGAGGTCCACATCGGCATGGGATCGGAGTGCGTTCGCTCCCATTCCATATCGAATGACAGCCGCTCTTGCGCCTGGCTCGCGGTTGAGCCCGTGCTGTCGCTATCATCGAGAGTCGCCACTCGCTGGCTCGCGAGTTGCGCGACCTCTGCTCCGACAAACCCGGATGCGCGAGGCGGTACGGTCCACAGCGAGACCCCGAGAGCCACGACGCCGCCACTGACCAGCGCTGCGACCGGAGCCGCTGCGAAACGCTGGATCATCTGCCGCCGACGGTTTCTCAGATACTGTTCATAGACGGCGAGCGACTGGTCATAGGCCGACCGCTGCTCGGTGTTCTTAAGGAACTTGTACGCAGCGATGACCTGCTTGAGCTCCCGCTCCTTGGCCTGGTCGCCAGAATTGAGGTCGGGGTGACAGGCTTTGGCGACTTTGCAAAACGCCGTCCTGATCGCGTCGTCGCTGGCCTTACGAGACACGCCAAGAACATCGTAGGGCGTCTGCATCATCGAGGTACTCTCTTACAATCCGTGCAGCCTAGTCCCAACCACGGCTCGTCCGAATTGATTTCGGCCGCTCGGCAGTCGTCGAACAGCATGGCGGGCAATAGCCAGCCATGGAGCTACGTGATCACGTCGCCATTGGATGCGCCGGTTGTCGATCAAACCGTGTGCAGCGCCTTGCGGACGACTAGGCCCCAGCAATCGTCATTTGCGGCCGCCGGGTTAACGGAGCGATTGAGGCGTTCGTCTCCAAATCCATTTCGGTATATTAGTACGGCAACCCTTCCGACGAGAAAGATCGCGGCTGCATCTGCAACCGACATACGCCCGATCTGTGATCGCCATCACAGTCATTGCGGGCGCGCCTCATAAATTCGGCTCCCGACCCAGGGCGATTGATGCCGCCCTGGCCCTAGGGACAGGAGCCTGCAATGTCATTTCACCTCTTGCCGAATGGGCTGGAGGAGGCCCAGTTCAAACGGGTCCCCGAGGGCTGGCTGTTCACGACTGCCAGTCCATGGATTTTCGCGGCGCGCCGCACCTATCTGGTCAGCGACGCGCAAAAGCCCGCGATCGCCGAGCGCGTGCGCCGGGGGCGCTACCTGCGATTGGCCGTGATCCTTCTGCTGATGGCATTGATGACCGTCGGCATCATCATGAATCCCGCTGTGCTCATGCTGGTGAAGACCTTCTCGCTCACGGGCGCGATTGTCTTTGCATCGTTCGTAGTGCTGACAGTGGCCGCGATCACGGTTTGCGACTATCTCAACATCAGGCCGCTCATCGGCGATCTCCCACGCTCGTCCCGCAAAATCGGACATGCCGACATGATGCAAAGCCAGACACAGGCGATGTCGGCCCCGGCGATCGCGATCTTCGCATCGTTGTTCGTGGTCGCCACTACCAGCAAGACCTACGAGGCCTTGACCTCGGCGAGCGGCAACTGGATGGCGGCGGTGGCGGCGGCCTGCTTCGCACCGTTCGCGCTCGTCTTCATCAGCATGCTGGTGGTCAAGCTGCGCAATCGGCACACCTGCTAGTTACTGTCGTAAGATAGGCTGGAGCCGGCGAGCGTGACGCCCGCCGGCTTTCGCATGCGCAACTTTGCACGCGGGTCGGCACCGCTATCTGCGGCCCCCGGCTCAAGATGGCATCAGGCCGCCTGCTTGGCGTGGCGCGATGCTTGAAGCTCTGCTTGGCGCCCTACTTGGAGCGCTTGAAGGCGTAGCTGATCTGCCCGCCCGAAAGCACGGTCGTATTCACCATCTTGAGCTCGTCCGGGCTGACGCTGGTGACGGTGCGCTTCTGATCAGCGCCGAGCTGGTTGGCGAAGGTACTGGCCTCGATCTTGAGCGCGATGATCTTGCTCGCTTCGTCGACGGTGTAGGTGCCGAAATAACCGATCGACCCGTCGACGATGCCTTTTGCCTCATCGGGGGTCGGCGTCGAGGGATTGTTGGACGCGATCTTTGGCAGGTCCGGACGGCTGAACAGGGCGTAGGCGCGACCGTTGGCGTCGAATACATGGACGCCCTTCGGATTTGCGCCGAAGCGCTGCAACTTGCTGCCGTCGGGGCGGCTCTGCTCCCACGCGGTGAGCGTCCATGTGCCGACCAGCTGATCCTTGAGCGACTTTTGCTGACTGACTGCGCTACTCGGCAGCACGGCGAGGCCCAACGCGGTGATCGCCGAAAGGCTAACAAGATCATGCCCTTTCATGGCGTAACTCCTTCTGAATCAGGATGAGGGACGCCAGGCCCATCCGGGTATGCGTCCCCGTTTCCAGTTAGTGGTTTCAAAGGATCATCTGGATTTATTTTATTTTTTGCGCATCGCGCCGCGGCGCGCCCTGATCGCCGTCGTTAAGTGGAGCCTGATGATCTTGCGAACGGGCGCCATCCAACTCATGGAAGCAGCGCCTCACCGAAAGGTTTAGGAGCAAAACGTTGGTTTTCTTTCCGTCATGACCGTTTCGCGTCAAACGCCGATTGATCAGCGCGGCACGGCGGAAGAGCGGCCGCCGCGTCTTCGCAATGCGGCCGCTGAGAAAATTGTTACATGGGCCGTTTGAGCCGGCGCCTTATTGGATGGTGATCATGTCCGTGCGGCTCAGTGTTGGGGCCTTTGGCTTCAGAGGCACGTTCGTCAGGTTGCCATTGCCCTGATTCAATATTTGATAGAAACCGATGGTCTGCTCGTAGTCGGTTGCGGCCGCGGTCGTGTCCATCGGGATCACGACGGTGTAATCGCGCAGCGTCGCTCCGACCGACGAGTAGGTCAGCGAGCCGCTGACCTTCCAGCCGACCATGATGATCGTTGTGATGCCCTTCGCTTTCAGCGCTTTGTCGAGATCGGTGTTGTAGAACCTGTCCTGGGCAGTGTTCACGATCTTGATATCGCCCGGAGCCGGGGCGACCTCCGGCAGCCAATGGGACATGTTCTGCTCACGGGTGCCGTATGCCACGGTCATGCCGGCCTTGCGGACCCGCGCCATGAAAGGGGTCATGGCCGGCAGCATCTGGCTTTTGCATTTCGGCTGGGTGTTGCAGATCTCCTCGACGTAGTCGAGCACGAGCAAAGCGGTGGTAGCGGGGTTCAGGGTTACGCGGACCGCGTCCGGCAACGCCGGCATTTGCAAGGTCAGCATAGGCTTGTTCGGTTGCGCTTGAGCCACCCCGTCACAGAGCGCGAGAACGAGACCGCTCGCGAGGAAGACATTGTAAAACCGCGTCATGTTGGAATCTCCTTAAGGGGCTGGCGTTCCGGTGCTCAACGTTCGCAAGGCTGGCCGCGCGCCCACCTGCGAGTTGGAGCAGGAACTAAGAACTACACCAAAGCAAGGTCCGATGGAATTGACCCACTCGCCCTCTGAGGTTCTACCGCGCCCGCGCGACCATCAACCGTCGTCTCTGCCGCGCTAACGCGATGGGAGGAGTGCTGTCTCTTTCGCGCCTGCGGTGGGTGCTCGAAGGCGGAACGGCGTTCCCGACATCAACGTGACGGCCATCACAGCATTTGCCGGCCTTTCACGTAGGCTCGATTCCAAACCGGAGCGATCGGCGCTCCGAAAATCGAAACAGGAGCAACGTCCATGCAATTCCGTCTCTTGCCGGCCGGGCTCGAGGAAGCCCAGTTCAAGCGTATCCCCGAGGGCTGGCTGTTCACGACCGTCAACCCCTGGGTTTTCGCACCGCGCCGGACCTACCTGGTGAGCGACACGCAGAAGCCCGCGATCGCCGCCCGCGTCCGCCGCGCCCGATATCTTCGGGCGGCCGTGATGTTGCCCATGATGGCATTGATGGTCGCCGCCATCGTCATGAATCCCGCTCTCCTCACCATGGTTAAGACATCCACGCTTATGGGCGTGCTCGTCTTCGGCGCGGTCGGAGTCCTGACCGTGATCGCGATCACGGCCTGCGATCATCTCACCGTCCGATCGTTGCTCGGTGACCTTCCGCGCTCATCGCAGAAGATTGCCTACGGCGACATGATGCAAAGCCAAGGCAAGGCAATGTCAACGATGGCCATCGCGATCCTTGCAGCGTTGTTTGCGCTGTCCGCAGTCGGCCACGCCTACCTGGCGCTGACGTCGCCGGGCATTCATTGGCCCATAGCTATCTCCGCATCCGCCTTTGCGGTACTCGCCGCCGTATTTATTGGAATGCTGGTTGTGAAGGTGCGTACGAGGCAGGCCGGCTAGTCTGCCGGCTTGAACTCGACTTGGTCGGCGGACGCAGCGTGTCTCCGCCGACCTTGTTTGCCGTGTGCGCGGCGGCGCTCTATACGGGTCGGTCGGCCGCCATGGTGACCGTGATCGGCACGCGGGAGGCCGGGCTGCCGGCTACACGGGCTGCAGCGCACAGTGTTCGCCCACCGGCAGCTCAACCGTAATCACGTCTCCTGCCTTCACATCGCCGCCGGCAACGACAGTTGCCATGACGCCGGCCTTGCGGACGAGGCACCCCTCAGAGTCCCGCCCGAGCACCGCGGCAGTCAAGCCTTGCTGAAACGCGTCAATTTGCCTGCAGGGATTGCGCAGGCCGGTGATCTCGATCACAACCTCAGGCCCGAGCCGCAGTCGCGTACCCTTGGGCAAAGCCAGGAGATCGATACCGCGCGTGGTCACGTTCTCACCGATGGCGCCAGGCCCGACGTCGAAGCCGCTCGCGCGCAGCTCGTCGAACAATTCTTCGTGCATGAGATGCACCTGCCGTAGATTTCAGCGCGTCGGGATTTTTCGCGGCGTGATAGCGATGCTTTACCTTTTCGCCCATATGCGCGTCGCCTTCGATGCCAAGACCTGCGACGAGGCGGATCATCAGCTCATTGGTCTTGCTGAACGTATGGCTCTTGCTGCAGCTCACCGCGGTGACAATAGCGGGCATGGCATCCATCGATCAGTCAGGCTTGATGCCGACGAGCTTGATCACCCTGCCCCACTTCTCGGTTTCCTGGGCAATGAGTTTGCCGAAGTCGGCGGGCGAGCCTGGAAGGACCGGGCCCGCGGCTTCGGCAAGCCGCGCCTTGATTTTGGGATCGGCGAGGCCGGCGTTGATCTCTTTGTTGAGTTTGTCAATGATTTCGCTTGGCGTGCTCCTGGGCGCGCCGACCCCAAAGAAAGCGCTCTGCTCGAATCCCGGTAGAAAATCACCCACGGTCGGCAGCTCCGGCAGCAGCTCCGAGCGGGTCGCCGTGGTCACCGCGAGCGCACGCAGCTTGCCAGTCCTGATGTGCTCGATGGACGTTGATATATTGTCGCACATCATCTGCACCTGTCCGCCCAGCAGGTCGGTCAGCGCGGCGGCCGTGCCGCGATAGGGGACATGAACCATGTCAATACCGGCCATCATCTTGAACAGCTCGCCGGCAACATGGAGCAGGGTTCCGGTGCCGGCTGACGCGTAATTGAGTTTGCCGGGATTGGCCTTCGCGTAAGCGATAAACTCGGGCACCGTCCTAGCTGGCACCGATGGGTGCACCTCCATGACATTAGGCGCGCGGAGCAGTCCCGCGACAGGCGCAATGTCACGGAGGAGATTGAAGTAGAGTTTGGCGTAGAGCGTCGCATTGAGCGCATGCGCTGGGTTTATCACCAGCAGTGTGTGCCCGTCGGCGGGCGCACTCGCGACCGCCTCAGCGGCGATACTGTTGCCCGAGCCTCCTTTGTTCTCGATGACGAACGGCTGGCCGAGCCGCTCCGACAGCCATTGACCCATCACGCGCGCGAGGAAGTCGGCCACGCCGCCGGGCGGAGAGGACACCAGGAGGCGTACCGGCCGCGTCGGAAAGGCTTGCGCCCGCGCCATGGGCGACAATGACGGGAGCACGATCATGCCCGCTGCCAGATGCAGGAATTGACGACGGGAATGTTTCATAGCAGTCGCCTTCTTTGTCGTTGGCTAACATGCGGTTTGCCGAATTACTCCGGCGTGATGCCGGCTTCCTTGATAATCGGCCACCATTTCTCGATTTCAGCTTTGTGGAAGGCGGCGAGCGCCTCAGGCGTCTGCTGTTCGCGCGGAAAAATCTCCTGCCCGAGACCGGCGAGCCGCGAACGCACGGCCGGGTCAGCCAAGGTTTCCACGATCGTTGCGCTGAGCTTGGCAATGATGGGTTTTGGCGTGCCTTTGGGCGCAAAGAGCGCATACCAATGCGAAAAGTAAAACCCGGGCAATCCCGCTTGGTCAACAGTCGGGATATCGAGTGCTTCTGCGAGGCGCCGCTTGGCCGCGACTGCATAGGCCTTGATGTTGCCGCTACGCACTTGCGGCAGGGCATTGGACGCCTGATCGATCATCAAGTCGATTTGCCCGGCCACCAGATCCTGCATCGTCTGGGCCCCGCCGCGATAGAATACGAATTGAAAGCGCGTGTCGGTCTGTTTCTGGAACAAAACGCCGGCGAGATGTGAGTAGCCGCCAACGCCGGAGGTCCCCTGCGACGCCTTGTCCGGGTTTGCCTTCAGCCAAGCGATCAACTCTTTCAAGTTGTTCGCCGACATTGTCCTCTTCGAAACGATGAGCTGCGGAGTGGCGGCAAGCAGCGACACCGGCTCGAAATCCTTCAGCACATCATAGTTGAGCGTGTAGAGGGCGCCGTTTGCCATGTGCGTGCCGGCACTGCCGGCGATGAGCGTGTAGCCATCGGGTACTGCGCGGGCGCCTCGGCCGGTGCCGATCCTGCCGGCGGCTCCGCCCACGTTGTCGATGATGACAGGCTGACCGAGCGACGTCCGCATTCGGTCGGCCAGGATGCGGGTAAGCGTGTCGCTCGGGCCGCCCGCCGCGAACGGCACGATGATCGTGATCGCCCGCGACGGATAGACTTGTGCCGTTCCAGTCGCCGCAAATCCCAAAGTGGCGGCGACGACCAGCGATCCTAGAAGCGGTTCTCGTATTCGCATGGTCGTCGTCCTCCACGCGAGGTTCTTGCGCGATGTTGATGCGTCCGTTGATTGCGACCCTAGCGGCGTCTAGATATAAGGGGAATTCCCCATTTATTTCTATCCCTATAGGAAAGTTCCTATGCTACGGAAAATCGATTGGGAGAGCCAGATCGGCCGGAGACTCAGGTTACGCGACCTGCACGTCTTCCACATGGTCGTTCAGCACCGCAGCATGGCCAAGGCAGCGGTGCAGCTCGGAGTTTCCCAGCCTGCGGTCTCGGAAGTGATCGCCGACCTCGAGCATGCGCTCGGTGTGCGGCTGCTTGACCGCTCACCACGAGGGGTCGAGCCAACTATGTATGGCAATGCGCTGCTCGCTCGAAGCATTGCTGTGTTCGACGAGTTGAAGCAGAGCGTCAGGGATATCGAATATTTGGCTGATCCTACCAAGGGTGAAATCAGAATTGCATGCCATCTGGCGATCGCCTTCACCGTCATCCCGCACATATTTGAACGGTTCATTGAAAAATATCCAAGTGTGGTCTTGCATTTCGACGAAGTGGCCTCTGCTTCTGGCACGCGCGACTTTCGGGACCTGCGTGATCGAAAATATGACCTCATTCTGGGACGGGGATGGCCGCTAAAGGCCGAGGAGCCGTCAACAGACGATCTGAAAATCGAATCTCTTTTCGATGACCAACTGGTGATTGCCGCTGGCACCAAGAGCAAGTGGGCAGCGCGGCGCCGCAAGATCGATCTTGCTGAGCTTGTCGATGAGCCCTGGATCATGCAAGGACCGCAGACATGGAATTACCGAACTCTGGCGGAAGCTTGCCATGCACGCGGCCTTACCATGCCGAAGGCGAGCATTGTGACGCTGTCGATGTCGGTCATCACTCACTTCCTTGCCGACGGCCGGTTCATTGCCGCGATGCCGCGGTCAGTGGCCTACTTCAAGTCGCTCAAAGTATTGCCTGTCGATCTGCCGACGCGGCCATGGCCGGTCAACATCGCGACGCTGAAGAATCGAACGCTCAGCCCGGCGGCCGGACGCTTTATCGAGTGCGCGCGCGATTTCACGCGGTTGATGCGTGAGGGACGCCCGCCCTACTTCCCCGTCACCTCGAAGGCGAAGTGGAACGCCGGCATAGTCCTCGCCCGGATGATCGTCGTCATAGGTGAGCTGCGGGATGCGGAAATTGTTCGGCCGCGTCTCCTGGCCCTTGTAGATGCCGGGATAGAGATCGATGAAGTGCCAGCCGGGCGCGCCGGTCGCCTTCATGATCATCTCGACGTCGCCCTGGCTGTTGAAGGCGCAGGCATAGCCGATATAGGTGTTGTCGTAGACCACGTGTAGATGTTGGCGGTCTCGGTCCAGCCGACGCCCTTCAGATGGATCGGAACTCGGTGCCGACCGGCCCGCGCCTGACGTCGAGCGGCAGCGCCGTCGGCTTGATCCAGAACGTGCCGATCTTCTTCGCTCGCCGCCCTGTCGATCCACAGACCGTGCGTGCCGCCGAGATCGTCGGGCACCGTGAAGCGTGAATTCGGCGTGGCCGCGCTGCGTCCGCCTTCGCCTCGGCGATCACCTGCGCGCACCTCCTCCCAGCCCGGCCGGTCATGCGGTTGCCGACGACGCGGGTCCAGTTGAGCGCATAGGTCTTGCCCGGCTCGAAGCCCTCGCCGCGCACCGACGACCGGCTCGCCGACGCCGGAGAAGGCCGGGCGTCGCGACCAGCTCGCCCGGCGGCGGCAGCCCGCGCATCACGCGTCTGCGCCTGCTGCTCCGGCGGCGGCGGCAGCACGGCGCGCCCGTCGGTGACCGTGAACGGGATCGCCCAGCGCGGCCGGTCCGGCTCCGGGTTCTGCTGCATGTTGCGATAGGGAAAGGTCAGCTCGCCGTGCAGCACCTCGAGGATGTGCATCGCCGACGCGGCCGGTCGCCGGAATCGTGAAGCTCGCCGGGCCGTCGGTCGTCACCGACGACATCCAGCCGGTGAAATTGTTGTCGTAGAGCAGGTCCCAGGAATTGAAGAGCGAGCCGCCAGCCGATGCCCTTCACCTCGACGGTGATCGGCGTGCCGACCGGCCCGCTCTTGGGCGAGATCTCGACCGTCATGTCGATCGAAAAGCCGACCTGGGTGAACAGGCGGTCGCCCTGCTGCAGCACGATGTCGTGCACGAAGCCGAAATCCTCCGGCGTCGATGAACTTGCGCGGTGAGGCGGCCGGCGTGGTCCGACTTCACCTTGGCGATCTCATAGGCGACCGGCTTGAAGTCGCGGCCGTGATATTCGGCGTCGTCGACCTTCCAGTTCCCTTCACGGTGCGCCAGACGAGCTGGAATCTCCTGGTTCGGCGGCAGCTCCTCGGCCGTCACCGTCACCGGCGTGCCCGCCGGGCCATGCTCCGGCGAGACGTTGAGGCGCCCGACATAGCCGTCGCGCGGGCGCGTCATGGCAACTTCGGGCCCGAGCTGCGACGGCAGCGGCGCCGCCAGTGCATCCATAGCGGCGATGCAGGCCAAGAGCGCAACTAACAGCGCGAGCGCGGCGCCCAGACCTGATCGCCAGCTGCTGCACATGTTCATCTTACGACTATACGAAGGTTTATTGCTGCGCCTGCTTGACGTATTCCACCGTGCCCGCAATCACGCTTGGCCAGGAACGGAACTCGCGCAGCGGCTCCCACTTGACGGTGTTGCCGTCCATGTCGGTCGCCGTGATGCTGTAGCCGAGCGAGCCGGTCGGGTAGTTGTCCGGGATCATCCAGGCCGCGGTCCAGAAGAAGTCGGTCGGCTGGCGCGGCGGGTGGCCGCCATAGCGGGTGGGCAGCTTGCGGCCATCCGCAAGCTCGACCTCTATCGACTTGATGCCGGCGGTGTCGAGCGGCTTGCCCTGCAGATTGCGCACACGGATGCGGAATACGACGTTCTCGCCGCGCTTGAACTGGCTGGTCAGCACGCAGATCGGGCCGGTCGCGCCAAGCGGCGTGTTGCCGCGCACGATGTCGCCCTCGACAAACAGTTTCTGAATGTCCTGCGCCTGTGCGGGGAAATGGGCTGTAAGGGCGGCGACAGAGACTACGACAGCAAACGCTATTCGCGCGGCTTGCATCAGAACCTCCCCAGCAATCAATATATCGCGGCCGCCGCTGCCGGCACCGCTTTGCTCAGCATATAACGAAACTTGCCACCGCAATAAGCAAAATTTGGCCCTGGCCGGACTTCTGACGAGCCCGGCCTTGTCATGGCAAATCAAGTAAATGGCAAATCAAGTAAATGCTAGCGTCGCACCGGGACCAAAGCCCGCACTTGCGTCATATCCAGCGGGCGCAAGGTCGTGCCATCGAAATACATGAACCTCAACCGCTTACGGCGCGAGACCATGCGGGCCGGTAGCGGATCGAACCGCATGCTGCCGCCGCCAAGATGTGGTGTTAACGACCCGACATCTGTCACAGCTTCAACCTCGACGCGGAGCAGCGCGAGCTTGGCGCCATCACCCGCTACCGCTTCAAACGGAATATGGGCAAGCCGCAAAAAACTTGTCGGATCGCTCGAGTCGGAAAAGCCCTCCGCGAACGCCGCCTCGACGAGGTCGAGATCGGGTTCGGCGCGCCGTACCACCTTGGCTTGCTTGTCCTGCGCGCGCTCACGATGCGGCGTCTGCCATTGCGTGGGCGGGCCCGGGACCGGTTGATTGTGATGGATATCGATCGCAGCCGACCAACCGCGGCCGCCACGTTCGTGCTCGGTCTTACGAGGCATAACGTCTCCCTAATACGAGACTGATCCTCAAAACGAGACTGGCTTGTCGATGAGCCGCTTGTGATTGCCAAGCTTGCCGTGGGCGACCAACGAGCCGAGCGCTTCCACCACAACTCGCACACCGACGAGAGCCGTAATGTCACTCGTATCATATGGTGGTGACACTTCGACAACTTCAAGGCCGCAGATGCCTTCTGCGGCAACAAGTCCAAGAATTTTCAGCGCCTCGCGCGGCAAGAAGCCGCCGGGCTCCGGCCAGCCGGTACCCGGCACGAAACCGCAATCAATCGAGTCGACGTCGAACGAAATATAAACCGCGTCAGCGCCCTTCCACGCGAGCTCGAGAGCGATCTCAGCTGTTTTGTCGAGGCCGAGCTTCTCGATGTCGTCAATTGTCAAAACATTGCTGCCGCGCTTGCGCGCCTCCTGCACGCCGGCGCGCGGTACCTGCCAGCCGCCGATGCCGAGCTGCACCAGGTTCGAGGCCGGCACATTTGGTAGGCTCGTTGCCCAATACCAGGGCGTCGTGTGCATGCGCTCGTCCAGGTCCTTCTCCTGAATGTCGATGTGACGATCGAAATGAATGATTCCGATGCGTTTCGACGTGCATTGCGCGATGCCGCGCACACAGGGAAATCCGATCGAGTGGTCGCCTCCGAGCATCAGCGGCAGCGCGCCCGATGAGAACACATGCGCAACGCCGCGCGTGATCTGGTCGAAGCTCTTTTCCAGATTAGCCGGGATCGTGAACACGTCGCCCGCGTCACAGAGCGTCATCTGCTCGCGCAGATCGACGCCGAGCTCATAGTTGTACGGTGTATAAAGTGCAGAAATGCGCCTGATGCCCTGCGGCCCGAAGCGCGTGCCGGGGCGGTAGGTTGTCCCAGAATCGAACGGAATGCCGAGCACGGCCGCATCGAACTTCGCCACATCGCGCACGTTTTCGACATAGGGCGCCTTGAGGAACGTGTTGATGCCGGCATAGTGCGGCAACTCGCCGCGTGCAAACGTAGGAATGGTCTTATCCGTCAGGCAGTCCGCCCCGGGCAGCCCCATGTCGAGCGCCCACTTCTGCTCCCGGCGCCAGCCCTGCTCCGGCAGGCGGCCTTCCGCATCGAGCGCTTTCCAACCCTGCGTCGCCATCCGATCGAAATCGGGATGATGCCGCCGCAACCGTTCGGGCGGCCTCCGCAAGCCGGCCTTGCGCGAGCGGCGGCGGGGCGGATCGAACATCATGGCATGTCTCCCTGGAGCTGATTGGGCTCTTGCTTGGCGGTTAAGGGCTTGAGGAAGCCGAGCACGGGCACGGGCCCATCGCGCGTCAGATCGAGATCGTAGGTGACGGTCGCCCCGAAGCGCCCCGGCGCCTGCGGATCGCGACGGGGCTTGTCGAAGGCGATGAGCCGCGTGCCGAGATTGAAAGCCTCCTTGAGATCGTGGGTAACCATGATGACGGTCATCCCGCAATCGCGCCACAACGTTCTGATCAGCTGGTGCATCTGCGTGCGCGTACCGGGGTCGAGCGCGCCGAACGGCTCGTCGAGCAGGAGCGCGCGCGGCTTGCGCGCCACCGCCTGTGCGATCGCGAGGCGCTGCTGCATGCCGCCCGAGAGCGCACTCGGGTACTTGTCGCGATGCGGCGTAAGGCCGACCTCCTCGATCAGCTTCTCGCTTTCCGCGATCGCGGTGCGGCGTGCCGCCCCGGTGAGCCGCGACAGCAGGCGGCTGCCGGCAAACTCGAACGCGATCAGCACATTGCCGAGCACCGTGAGATGCGGGAACACCGAATAGCGCTGGAACACCACGCCACGGTCAGGCCCGGGCTCGTCCGGCAACGGCTTGCCGTCGATCAGGATCGAGCCGCGCGAAGGCCCTTCCTGGCCGAGGATTAGACGCAGAAAGGTGCTCTTGCCGGCTCCTGAAGGTCCGACCACGGACAGAAAAGTGCCTGTTGCGATCTGCAGATTGACGCGCTCGAGCACGATCTGCTCGCCATATTCGACCCAGACATCGCGCAGCGAGATCGCGCTCATCCGCGTCCGTCCCGCATAGGCCCAGGCGAAGCCGCGGCGCGCGACCCATGCCAGCGCGAAGTCCATGAGATAGGCGAGGAGCGTGATCCAGGCGACGTAGGGCAGGATGACATCCATCGAGAGATAACGCCGCACCAGGAAGATGCGATAGCCAAGCCCGAGGTCGGCGGCGATCGCCTCCGCTGAGATGAGGAACAGGAACGCCGGCCCGAGCGACAGCCGCAACGCTTCGATGAGCCGCGGCATGATTTGCGGCAGCACCACGCGGATCGCGATCTGCCAGGTCGAGGCGCCGAGCGACTGCGCCTTGATGAGTTGCTCCCTGGGCAAACTGTCGACCGATAGCGCAAGGTCGCGGATCAGGAACGGCGCGATGCCGAACACAATCAGCACGACCTTCGACAACTCGCCCAGTCCGAACACGATGAACAGAATGGGCAAGATCGCCATCGGCGGGATCATCGACAGGACGGCGACGAAGGTGCCGAGGCCCGCGCCCGCAACCGGAATGAGCCCGAGCGTCAGCCCGAACGCAAGACCGATGAGCGTCGCGATCGCGAGGCCCATCAGCAGGCGCTGCATGCTGGCAGCGGTATCGCCCCATAGCACGATCTCGCCGGAGCGGCGGTCCTCCTCGAACGCCAGGCGCCCGATCGATTCCACCATCTCGCTGACTGGAGGCAGGAGCTTATCGTCGGGATTGGCAGCGCGGCGCTCCGCCGACCCCACGACATAGACGAATGCGATGAGCACGAACGGGATCAGGGCCAGCAGCAAACGGCTGCCGCGCCGAGGCATGATGTTCATCACGCGGCGAATGACGCGACCCCGCTGTCGTGCTCTACGGCACCATGGTCGGCCTCAGAGCTTGCCGTCCGCCGCGAGCTTCATATAGGTCGGATCGAAGCGCAGCTTGACGTTCTGCCGCGACCCGAGCGTCGTCCCTGGCATTGCAATGCCGATCGCGTCCTTCGACTTCACCTTCTCGCCGAGCAGATTGTGCTCGAAGCTGAACGTGCGCACGAGGTCCATGATCTTGGGCATATCCGGCGAGCTCATGAACGCGAGCGCGTCCTTGGGCGTGTAGAACATCTTGCGTGGTCTTGAGCTGGGCGTCGAAGCCAGGGAGGTCGGTGCCGGAGAGCTTCGCCATCGCGGTGCGCGCGGCCTTGCCCTTGTCGCCGGGGTCTTCCATCAGCGCGATGGTCTCGTACCAGATGCCGACCAGCGCCTTGCCGAGATCGGGATTGTCCTTGAGCGTCTCGGTCTTGATCACCAGCAGGTCCTGGATCTCGCCGGGGATCTTGCTCGAGTTGAACACCTCGGTCGTGTTCGGCTCCGCCTTCACCTCCATCAGCTGCGGATTCCAGGTCACCACCGCAGTTGAATCCGCCGATTTGAAAGCGCCGACAATGTCGGCGTCCGAGGTGTTGACGATCTTGATGTCGCGTCTCGCGCAGCTTCACGGTCGCGAGCGCCCGTGCGAGCAGATAATGCGACACCGACAATTCGACGATGTTGATCTTGCGGCCCTTGATGTCGGCGAGCCCTTTGCCGTTCTTGAGCACGATGCCGTCGTTGCCGTTGGAGAAGTCGCCCAGCACGATCGCGCTGGTGTCGACGCCGCCGGCGGCCGGGACCGTCAGCGAATCCATGTTGGTGACAGTGACACCGTCGAACTTGCCGGCGGTGTATTGATTGATCAATTCGACGTAGTCGTTGATCTGCGTGACCTTGATGTTGATGCCGTATTTATCGCCCCATTTCTTGACGATGCCGGCTTCCGCCGCATAGGGCCAGGGCATCCAGCCCACGTAGATCGTCCAGGCGATGTCGAAATCCTTCTTGGGCGCCGCTTGGGCGGTTGCGCCCAGGCTTGCCGTCAGTGTCGCCGCAGTCAGGAGGCCGATCAGAGATTGAGAAAAGCGAGTCATTTGCGAAAAACAAGCCATGCCACACCTCGTTCGAATTCGACGTGAATAGGTCGAGGATTGGCGAGACCGATCGACGCCAATCCTGGCGACCGAGGTCTCCCGGGCTTTTATCCCGCCGTGCACTCGGACGGATGTCTCCCATCCGAGCGGCAGCTCTCGGACCAGTCGCCTTACGAAAAGGCCGGAACCCTAGCCGCCAACTCTATCGTGAGAGCAGCAAGCTCCGTGCCAAAGGAAAACGTTGGCGTTTATCGTGGAGCTCGCGGTTCTCTGCCTAATTGCGCGGCAGAACGCACAGCCCGCAGGCAATGCTACAGGCGTGACAACTGATGAACGTGAATGGGACGGCCTCACGGCCGTCCCACCTTCAAACCCGCAAGCGAAACGTGCTCGCTATTGCGTCCGCTGGAAATAGCTCAGATCTGGCGGTGCTTGGTTCTTCTTCGCAGGCATCAGCTTGCCATCGGCGCTCAGATAGTAGTTTTCCGCGCCGATCCGAACATGCGTGTTGAATTCCGAGCACACGTCCGACTTCCAGACCGGCCGGGGGTCGGGATTGCGGAATCCCGTCTGCACCTTGACGTAGGGCTTCGTCAGCGCGTTGTCGATGACGGTGATCTCGTCGTACATCTTGTTGGGATTGGCCTTGTCGAGATAGATGCGTTCCTTGATGACGGCATTACCGTCTTCATGAAACGGGATCCCGGTGATGTCATAGCCGCGCGGCAGCTTCATGTACCGCGTCTCGACCTCGAGCACGTCGTACTTGCCGTCGCCATCCTCGTCGACCCACTTGCCGATCGAGTAGCCCGCGAACGTCGGCTCGGGCTCCTTCGGCCAATCGCGGCCGTCGGTGTAGATGCGGCGGTAGGAATCGTCGTTGTGGCTGACCAGGACGTAGGTGAGCTCCGGAGTCACGATGATTTCGGCCGGATCGTAGAGGCTCATCATAGCAGGCATGCCGGCCGGGATGCAGAACGTCGACGGCCAGTTGCCGGGCCCGCCGGCCTTCAGATCGGCCGTGATGTCGTCCCAGATCTTCTTGTACTCGGGCGTGAGCGGAGGCTGGCCGGCCAGCGGAACCCAGTTGTTCGGGCTGCCGGGACCGCGGACCCATTGGCCCTTGAAGTTGGGATACTTCCCGTAGTCAATCACCTGAGCGGTGGACGGCGTCGCCAATAGCGCAACGGCGAACGCAGCGGCGAACATCAAGCCTCGGTCGCGTTTCTTCTCCATGGGCATCCTCCAGATCGGCCGATCGGCGCGTCGTGACAGCACGCGCCTTCGTGCTCACGTTATTGGTCGTCGATGGCCGAATAAAGAACCGGCCACCACGCACGATACACCCGTCCCCAGTCGCAGTGGAAGGGCCGGCCGCGTGGGCAACATGCCGGGACAGTTCTTGACCTTGCGCAATCGCCGGCCTGCCCACAGTGGGCAGGATGACCGAGTACCCACAGGCGAATACGGAGGCAGGCGACGCGCAGGAGGTGGTCCCGATGCCATCACCGTAGGAGGTGCGGCTTCGGAACCACTCCGACCCTATCGGATCTATCCCGTGTTCTCTTATGCGCGCGCATACTGGTTGAACCACTCGATGGTGCGCGTCCAGGCCTGCTGGGCCGTGGCCTTGTTGTAGCGTTCCGGCGTCGCGTCATTGAAGAAGCCATGAACCGAATTCGGATAGATGTGGCCTTCGTATCGGATGTTGTTTTTCTTCAGCTCCGCTTCCTGCGCCGGATAGGCCTCCGACAAGTCTTATCGAGCGCGCCGTGGTGGATGAGGATCGCCGCCTTGATCTTCGGCACGTCTTCCGGCTTGGGCGCGCCGCCGTAGAACGGAGCGGCCGCCGCCAGATCCGCGCCCAGCAGAACGGACAGGGTATTGGCCATGCCGCCGCCAAAGCAAAAGCCGGTTGCGCCGATTTTGCCCGTTGCAGTCCGGACGCGCTTTCAGCCACTGCGCGGCGGCGACGAAATCCTGGGTCCGCTTGGCGGGGTCGATCTTGGCAAACAGCTGGCCGCCCTTGTAGTCGTCGCCCGGATAACCGCCGACTGACGACAGCGCGTCCGGCGCAAACGCCATGAAATTCTCCAGCGCAAAGCGCCGCGCAACGTCCTCCGTGTGCGGATTGAGTCCGCGATTCTCGTGGATGACGATGACGCCAGGCAGTTTCGCCGGCGTCTCGGTGCGTGTATCGGCGCTGAACGGCCGGACGAAATAGCCCCGGATGTACCCATTGCCGTTCGGCGACGGCACGGTCTCGTAGCTCGCCTTGATGCGCTCGTCGTCCTTGCGAACCTGCTGCCCCAAGGCGTAGTTCGGCATCAACGCCTCGACGATCGCCGCGGCCGTACAGGCCGGCGACGGCGAAACGCTTCACCCCACCGAAAAAGTCACGACGATCGATCTCGCCATGAATAAAACGCGTGTACAGCTCCACCGCTTCCGCGGGAATTTTCTTCCTCTGTTCCATAGAGATCTCCCTTCAGCACATTAAGGCTACCGTTGTTAACGCAACTCCCGGAGCCCGTAGCTGGATTGGGTTCAGCAACGCCCAGTTGCCCCGCTGCCAGCCGATCCACTCATGGAGCCGCTATCCAGAGAATGCCGGGTTTTGGCCCCGCGCAACAGTCCTCTCGACGGCCAAATGTCACGTTCGGAAGCACATCCAACAAAGTCCGTTTTAGAAGTACACCGCCTCACAATTTCTTGATCTAGTGTGGCGGTGTTGCACCAAGGCCGAGCACCCAAGACGATTGCACAAGGTGCCGATAGCCGCTTCCGGAGGGACCGCCATGGAACACGCCCGCCGCACCGTCCTGCGCCTCGCAATGGGCGCTGTTGCATTGCCGGCCTTGTCACGAGTGACTTCGGCGCAAGCCTATCCGACGCGGCCGGTCCGCATCATCGTCGCCGTCCCGCCCGGCGGCCCAATCGACATGTCGGCCCGGCTGATCGGGCAGTGGCTGTCGGAGCGGTTGGGCCAGCCCATCATCATCGAGAACCGAGCGGGCGCCGCTGGCAATATCGGCACCGAGGCGGTCGTGCGCGCGCCGGCGGACGGCTATACGCTGCTGCTTGCCTTTGCGGCGAGCGCGATCAACGCGGCGTTGTTCGACAATCTCAACTACAATTTCATCCGCGATATCGCGCCGGTCGCCAGCGTCAATCACATTCCCCTCATCCTGGAAGCGCATCCCGCATTCCCGGTGCGGACAGTCGGCGAGTTCATCGCATACGCCAAGGCCAATCCGGGCAAGGTCAACATCGCGACGCCCGGGACCGGCACGGCGCCACATGTGGCGGCCGAGCTGTTCCGGATGATGACCGGCGTCGACATCGTCACGGTGCGCTACCGCGGCACAGCGCCGGCGCTGATCGATCTCATAAGCGGCCAGGTCCAGGTGATGTTCGATGCCGTGCCCACCTCAATCGAGCACATCAGGGCGAACCGGTTGCGCGCATTGGCGGTGGCGACCAAGACGCGGCTCGAGGTTCTGCCGGACGTGCCGACCGTCGCTGACTCGGTGCCGGGCTACGAGGCGGCGGGCTGGTGCGGCCTCTGCGCGCCCCGCAACACGCCGCGCGATATCGTCGACATGCTCAACAAAGAGGTCAACGCCGCGCTGGCCGATCCGAGGATCAAAGCGCGGCTTGATGACCTGGGCGCCACGCCATTTGCTGGCTCGCCCAGCGCCTTCGCGGCCTTCATCGCCGCCGAAACAGAGAAGTGGTCGAAGGTCATCAAGTTTGCGAACATCAAGCCGGAGTAGGCGACGCGTTCTTGATATGCGACTGGGGGAACACGGCTCGCCGACCACTACATACGCCGGTTGCGCGGTGTTCAAGCTCCCAGGAAGATTCCATAATGCGGCAACAACCACATCCGGAGGGTCCGCCATGAAACCCACCCGCCGCGCCACCCTGCGCCTTGCAACGGCCGCCGTCGCCCTTCCGGCGTTGTTGAGGCTGGCCTCCGCCCAGGCCTATCCGTCGCGGCTGGTGCGGATCATCGTGCCGGTGCCGCCGGGCGGCGCGCTCGACATCCTGGCACGCCTGACGGGGCAATGGCTTTCGGATCACCTGGGGCAGCCTTTCGTGATTGAGAACCGGCCGGGCGGCGGCACCAATATTGGAGTGGAGGCGGTCGTCCGCGCGCCCGCCGACGGCTATACGCTTCTGCTAATCCCCGGATCGGTGACGGCCAACGCCACGCTCTACCAGCACCTCACCTTCGATTTCATCCGCGACATCGTTCCGATTGCGATGATCAGCAGCCTGCCGCTGGTCATGATCGTGAACACATCGAATCCAGCCAAGACCGTGCCCGAGTTCATCGCCTGGGCGAAAGCCAATCCGGGCAAGGTCAGCATGGCGTCGGGCGGCACCGGCAGCACATCGCATATCGGCGGCGAGCTGTTGAAGCTGATGACCGGCATCGACATGCTACACGTGCCCTATCGCGGCGGCGCGCCCGCGATCACGGACCTGATGGGAGGAACGGTGCAGGTCTATTTCAGCCCGCTGCCGGAATCGATCTCGAACATCAAGGCTGGAAAAATCAGGGCGCTGGCGGTCACCACGGCCAAGCGCTCGGAAGCGCTGCCGGACGTGCCGACGATTGGCGAATCCGTTCCGGGCTTCGAGGCCAATACCTGGCAAGGCATCGGCGCGCCTAAGGGCACGCCGGCCGAGATCGTCGCGCTGCTCAACAAGGAGATCAACGCGGGGCTTGCCGACCCCACCATCAAAGCGCGGCTTGCCGAGCTTGGCAGCGTACCAAGCCCGATGTCGCCCGCCGAGTTCGAGAAATACATTGAAGACGAGACCGCCAAGTGGGCCAAGGTGATCCGCCAGGCCAACATCCCGCTGCAATGAGCGAGCGGTCGCATCACGGGACACGGCATGCGCCTGCGCGATTGCCATAACTTTCACGACTTCCGGAAGCTTGCCAGGCGGCGGCTTCCCGGTCCGATCTTCAACTATATCGACGGAGCCGCAGACGACGAGGTGACCTATCGCCGGAACACGGCGAGCTTCGAGCGTTGCGACCTCATTCCCAACATTCTGCGCGGCGTCGACACCATCGACATGTCAGTGACCGTGCTGGGTCAGAAGCTCGCCATGCCGGTCTACTGTTCTCCGACCGCGCTGCAACGACTGTTCCACCATCAGGGCGAACGCGCCGTCGCGGCCGCCGCCGCAAAGTCCGGAACGATGTTCGGCGTGTCCTCGCTGGGAACGGTGAGCCTGGAGGAGCTGCGCAAGGCGCACAAGACGCCGCAGGTCTATCAGTTCTACTTCCACAAGGACCGCGGCCTCAACCGCGCCATGATGCAGCGCGCGAAGGAGGCTGGCGTCGACGTGATGATGCTGACTGTCGACAGCATCACCGGCGGAAACCGCGAGCGCGACCTGCGCACCGGCTTTTCCATCCCGTTCCGGCTGACGCCCGCCGGAATGCTCCAATTCGCGATCAAGCCGATGTGGGGGATCAATTACCTCAGGCATGAACGCTTCAAGCTGCCTCAGCTCGACGAGCACGTCGACATGAGCGGCGGTGCCATGTCGATCGGACGCTACTTCACCGAGATGCTCGACCCGTCCATGAGCTGGAACGACGTGGCCGAAATGGTGCGCGCCTGGAACGGCCAATTTTGTCTCAAGGGCGTGATGTCGGTTGCGGACGCCAAGCGCTCCGCCGAGATCGGTTGCACCGGCATCGTGATCTCCAATCACGGCGGCCGGCAGCTCGATGGCTCGCGGGCGCCCTTCGATCAGCTCGCCGAAATCGTCGATGCCGTCGGCGATCGGATCGACGTGTTGATGGACGGCGGCGTCCAGCGCGGAACCCATGTGTTGAAGGCGCTGTCACTCGGCGCCAAGGCCGTCGGCGTCGGGCGCTTCTATCTTTTTCCCTTGGCGGCGGCCGGCCAGGCCGGTGTTGAGCGCGCGCTCGGCCTCATGCGGACGGAAATCGAGCGGGACATGAAGCTGATGGGCTGTACCTCCGTCAGTCAGCTGTCACGCGATAACTTGCGGTTCAGGTAAGGGAGCTCATCATGAGATTACATGCGATCAGGACAAGTCTTTGCGTCCTCGTCATGTGCACCGCCCTGGAGGCGCAGGCGCAAGACCGGGCGCAAGAGAAAGTTCACGAGCTGAAGGCATCGCCGACCACCGTGCACCGCGGCTTCTTCGACGCGTCGCTCAACCCGGTTCTGACCATCGATTCCGGCGACGTCGTGCGCCTGTGGACCACCACGGGCAATCCGCGCTACTTCGAAAGCCTGGGCGTGCCGAAGGAGAAAATCCCGCCCGAGCTTTATGCGGCGTTTGAAGGAGCGCCGGGCGACGGCCGGGACGATCACACGCTGAACGGCCCGATTGCCGTGCGCGGTGCCGAGATCGGCGACACGGTCGAGATCCGCATCCGCGCCGATCGATCTCTGGCTGCCGATCGGCGCGATGAGCTTCCGCGCCAACCGCGGCACACTGCCCGAGGACTTTCCCTATTCGCGCGATCGCGTCTTCTTCTTCGATCCGGCCAAGAAGGAGATCGAATTCGCGCCAGGCGTGGTGGTGCCGACCAAGCCGTTCTGGGGCGTCATCGGGGTGGCCCCGCCGCGCTCGATGGGCCGCGTGCCGAGCGGCCCGCCCAACGTCTTCGGCGGCAACATGGACAATCACGATCTGCAGCCCGGAACGAGCCTGTTCCTGCCGGTCCACGCTCCCGGCGCACTGATCTCGATCGGAGACGGGCATGCGCGTGCAGGGCGGCGGCGAGGTTGGACTGTCCGCACTCGAAACCTCGCTCAAGGGCGAGATCCAGGTGGTGCTGCACAAGGGCATGCGCACTCTCTGGCCGCGCGCGGAAACGCCGACCCACTACATGACCATGGGCCTGCACGAAGACCTCAACCAGGCGGCCAAGATCGCGACCCGCGAGATGCTCAACTTCGTCGTCGACACCAAAGGCCTGCCGCGCGACGACGTCTACATGCTGCTCAGCGCCGCCATGGATCTGCACGTGACCCAGATCGTCGACGGCACCAAGGGCGTCCACGCCATGCTGTCCAAGGCGATCTTTCGAAACTAGTCCGCATTCGAACACAGTTGAATGGTTCAACCGGGCCGCTCATCCCCGCGCGGGACCAGTCGCCTCGCAAAGGCGCGACGGGACGAGCGACCAAAATTTATTTTGGCAGAACGAAACCAAACTGGCTGTTGGCGGAACGAAACCAATCCGGCCACCGCTGAACGAGGCCGGTGGAGCAAAAAGCGCCAATGCTCAAGGACATATTGCCGATTTTCTAGACACCCGACGGCTCTGAGCTAGCGGAAAGCGAGCTGGCGCAAAACCAGCCAGCGCAAAAGCCGATTCCCACTTCTGCTCAAAATGCTTTAGTGTTCCGATTCTCGAAGCTTGCATCGTTCGGCGGCACCCTCGTGTGCGGGCTTCGGAGTCGAAAAGACACCGGTGACGTGTTGATCTAGTGTGGCTCTGGTTCAGAAGTCCGCATCTGGGATGAGCGGCAAGCTGTTGCGGACTTCTGAGCCGTCATATGAAGGATCGCGGGTTGCGCTGATTTCTTGCGCGGGAGCAGGTCTTGCGACGCTGGACGATTATTGTTGCCGCACTCGCGGCTGCCATTACTGTATTGTTCGTGCGGGTTGTCGTCGTCGCCCGCGACTTCTCCGTGGTGGTGACGGCCGCCCGCTTCGACGCGATGCGCGACGACCATGCCGCCCTGCGCAACTTCCTGCGTCGCATGCCGAAGGGCGCCGACCTGCACATCCACCTCACCGGCGCGGTCTTTGCCGAGCACGCGATCGAATGGGCGATCCTCGACGGCTACTGCGTACGCACGGCCGACCTCAGCATCGTCCCACCGCCGTGCGCGGAAGGCACGGTCGCGGCGAGCGAGGCGCAGAAGGACCAGGCGCTCTTTGATCGGCTCGTCAACGCGCTCTCTATGCGCAACTTCCGGCCGACGGATGCGGCGCCGTCCGGCCACGACCAGTTCTTCGCGGCTTTCGGACGCCTCAACATCGCGCCGCACCGGACCTTCGAGCTGATCATGGATCAGCTGGTCCAGCGCCAGGCTGACGGCGTGCAATATGTCGAGCTGATGCTGACGCTCATGCCGGCACGCGATCGGCAGACCTTGGCCAAGACGATCGAGGGCGAGACCGATCTCGCCACGATGCTGGACATGCTCAAGCGCAACGGGCTCGACCGCGCGGTCGAGGAAGCACGCCGGCGCGTCGTTGACCTGATCGAGCGCGTGAATGCTGCGCTCGATTGCGGCAGCGAGCGTGTGAAGGCGGGCTGCAGCGTGAGCTACCGTTTCATCGCGCAAGTCTCGCGCAACAATCCGATCGAGGAAGTCTTCGTCCAGACCGCGGCGGCCGCCGCGCTCATTCGCGCCGAGCCACGGGTCGTGGCGCTCAATTTTGTGGGTCCCGAGGATCATCAGATCGCGCGCCACGACTACCGCGCCCACATGAAGATCATCGAATTCCTTGCCAAGGATGTGCCGGTCGCGCTGCATGCCGGTGAGCTGTGGCTTGGGCTGGTGCCGCCGGAAGATCTGACCTTCCACCTCACCGAGGCAGTGACGACCGCCGGTGCCCGCCGCATCGGCCACGGCACCGCGCTTGCTTTCGAGCATGACGTCGGCGGGCTCATTCTGGCGATGCGGCGACAATCGGTCGCGATCGAGATCAGTCTCACCAGCAGCGATCTCATTCTCGGCGTGCGCGGTAAGGACCACCCGCTCTCCGCCTATCTTGCCGCTGGCGTCCCGGTTGTCATTGCAACCGACGATGCCGGGGTCGCGCGCATCGACCTCACGCACGAATACATGCGCGCTGCGCGCGAGCACAGGCTCGGCTACCGGACCCTGAAGGCGATCGCCCGCAACAGCCTGGTCCACTCCTTCCTCGGGCCCGACGACAAGCGCCGGGAGCTGGCGCGCTTCGATCAGGCGAGCGCCGAGTTCGAGCAGTCGATCGCAGGCCGGCATTGGCAGTTCCAGCACCTCGTGGAGCTGGTGCGGGCCGCTGTGCAGCAGCTGCCGTAAGACAATTTTTTAAGCAAATTGAAAGACTTTTGATTATGATCGTGATCACTTTTGATTGTGACCACAATCACGTTTGATTGTGATCATCATCACTTTGCCGCATCGACGCGCGATGGTAGATAGGGGCGGAAGGAATTGGGCTAGCATCGGAGCCCCCGAATGTGCCGCTGGATTGCCTATCGCGGAGAGACCATCTCGCTTGAGCACTACGTCACGGCGCCTGCCCACTCGCTGGTGGTGCAGAGCCTGAAGGCGCTCGAATCGACTGCCAGCACCAATGGCGACGGGTTCGGGATGGGCTGGTATGGCGAGCACCCGGAGCCGGGCCTTTATCGCGAGGTGCGTCCGGCCTGGTCGGACGAGAACCTGCGCTATCTGTGCCGCCACATCCGCTCGCATCTTTATTTCGCGCATGTGCGCGCCTCGACCGGAACCCCGATCACGCGGCCGAACTGCCATCCATTCGCCTGCGGACGCTGGATGTTCATGCACAACGGACTGATCGGCAACTGGTCGCGGCTGCGCCGGAAGGTCGAGCAGTTGATCCCCGACGATTTCTACGGCTCGCGCATCGGCACGACCGATTCGGAAGCCGTGTTCCTGGCGATTCTGGGCGCCGGCGGCGACAAGGATCCGGTCGGCGCGACGTCGCGCGTGCTCGCGACCCTCACCGACATGGTGAGCACGGAAGAGCATAGCGAGCCGCTCCGCTTCACCGCCGCGCTCGCCAACGGCCAGGACCTTTACGCCTTCCGGTTCGCCGCCAACGACAAGGCCAACACGCTTTACTATCGCGAGTCCGGCAGCAGCGTGGTGATCGTGTCCGAGCCGCTTGATGGCAAGCACGCGCAGTGGAAGACGGTGCCGCCCGGCCACATGCTCGCGGCCATCGCCGGCAAGCCGGTCAGGCTCGAGCCGTTCCTGTCGGCGCATCGTGTCGCGGCTGAATGAATTGACAAGCCACCAGCGCCAGCGTTCGATGCCAGCCTGATAAAGGCTTGGGAGGATCGATCGATGGCGCGCCGCTTCACAACTGCCGGATTGTTGGGTGCGGGTGCCATACTTGCTGCGACCTGTGCGCAGGCGCAGTCGGTCGCCGATTTCTATCGCGGCAAGACGGTTAACGTTCTCATCGGCGTTGGCGTCGGCGGCGAGTACGACCTGCAGGCGCGGCTGGTCGCGCGCCACATCGGCAAGCATATCCCGGGCAATCCGCTGGTGGTGCCGCAGAACATGACCGGCGCCGGCGGCATCAAGATGGCCAACTATCTCTATACGCAGGCGGCCCGCGACGGCACCAATATCGGCATGCTCGGCAATAATTTTCCGGCGACACAGGCGGTCGGCGGCCAGGGCGTGCAGTTTGACTCGGTCAAGTTTCTCTGGCTCGGCAGCATGGCGGCGGTGGTCGAGACCATGGCGGTGTGGCACACCGCAGGCGTGAAGACGGTCGACGACCTGCGCAAAAAGGAGATCATCGCCGGCGCCTCGGGCCGCGGCGCCATCACCTACATCTATCCGTCGATGATGAACGAATATCTGGGCACCAAGTTCAAGCTCGTCACCGGCTATGAAGGCGGCAACCAGATCAACCTCGCCATGGAACGCGGCGAGGTGCAGGCGCGCAACAACACCTGGTCGAGCTGGAAGGCCACCAAGCCGGTCTGGATCCGCGACAAGCTGATCACCGTCGTGGCGCAAGCCGGACCGCGCGTTCCTGATCTCGATGCACCTTCGGTCGAGGAGCTGGCCAAGACACCGGATGAGCGCAAGCTGATCGAGCTCGTCACCTCAGGCACGCATCTCGGCCGTCCGATGGCGACCACGCCCGACGTGCCGGCCGATCGCCTCACCGCACTGCGCGCCGCCTATCGCGCCACCATGACGGATCCGGAATTCCTGGCTGATGCCGCCAAGGCGGGCTTCGAAGTCGCGCCGGTTCACGGCGAGGAGATGCAGAAGATCGTCGAGCGGATCATGAGCACGCCCAAGGAGCTCGCAGCCCGAGCGAAGCATCTAGTGGAGTGAGATTAGGCTAGCGACGGAATATGCCGTTGTCGTCCCCGCGCAAGCGGGGACCCAGTAAACTCAGGACATAAGGTAAGCGCTGGCACCCCAACAATCGCTCTGGGATACTGGGTCCCCGCGTTCGCGGGGACGACAGAAACAACGGTCGACAGAGGCAAAGTCGGCGCATGCGGAGGGAATGCTCATGACGAGCTTACGCATTGCATTGGCGAGCGTGGCGCTCCTCGTCTCCGCGGCGCCCTCCATCCACGCACAGCCCTATCCATCACGTCCAATCACGCTGGTCGTTCCGTTCCCCGCTGGTGGCGGCAATGATGCGCTCGCGCGGCTCGTCGCCGAGCGCATGAGCAAGACGCTCGGGCAGCAAGTGGTGGTCGAGAATCGCGGCGGCGCCGGTGGCACAGTCGCGACCCGCGCGATCGCCAAGGGCCCTGCCGACGGCTACACCATCCTGCTCACCTATACGGGCACGCTTGCCATCAACCCCTCGCTCTATCCGAATGCCGGCTACGATCCGCGCAAGGATTTCGCGCCGATCGGCACGATCGGCACACTCCTGAGCGTGCTGGTAACGCATCCATCGCTGCCGGTGCGCTCGACCGGCGACCTGATCATGTTCAGCAAGGCCAATCCAGGCAAGGTCAACTACGCATTCGTGCCCGGCACGGTCGGGCACATCTCGACCGAGATGTTCGCGCAGACCGCCGGCATCAAGCTCACCAACATTCCCTATCGGGGCAATGGCAACGCGATCGCCGACCTGCTCGGCGGCCACGTCTCCATGATGTTTCTCTCCATCCTGCCGGTGATCGGCCAGATCCAGTCCGGCAAGCTCAACGCGCTCGCGGTCGCAAGCCCGGCGCGCTCGGCGCTCATCCCCGACGTTCCGACGATTTCCGAATCGGGCCTGCCGGGATTTTCCGCCGTCATCACCTACGGGCTCGCGGCGTCAGCCGGCACGCCGCGCGAGATCACCGCACGGCTGAACAAGGAGCTGCGCGCCGCGCTCGAGGATGGCGAATTGCGCGCCCGGCTTGCCACCGAGGGCGGGCAAGTGATGCCCGGCAGCCCGGAGGACTATGCGGCCCTGATCGACAGCGAGGAGAAGCGCTGGGGCCCGCTGGTGAAAAATCTCGACCTCAAGGTGGAGTGAGCCATGGTGCGGCAATCGACGCGGCGATCGACGGCGTTTGCTCTCGCGAGCGCAGTGATGGGGTCGAACGCGCCCGCCATTGCTCAAGGGGTTGCCGATTTCTATCGTGGCAGGACCATCACGTTCCTGGTCGGCGCCGGCGGCGAGTACGACGTGCTCGCGCGCCTGCTCGCCCGCCATATCGCGCGCCACAGTTCCTGGAGTGAGCGCAAAGCGCGGCTCTGAAATCCATCGAATCGCCGAAAATGTGATGCGGATGTTCCGGGCGCCTGCGGAGAGCGTCATGGCGAGCCGAACCGCAATTGTGAAGTGGTTGCTGGATTCCGATCCGTCGATCCGGTGGCAGGTCATGCGCGATCTCACCGACGCGCCCGACGATGCGGTCGCGGCCGAGCGCTCGCGCGTGGCTTCGGAGGGTTGGGGCGCGCAACTCCTCGGCCTTCAGGCATCCGGCGGCCAATGGGGCGCCGCCGACGATGAAGGCTGGATGACCACTGTCTCAGCGCTGGCGCTGCTAAAAGATCTGGGTCCCGAACTCGTCGGATGAAAAAGTTCGCAGCGCGATCGGCTTGATCCAGGACCGCATCACCTGGTGGCAGCTCGACGGCCGGCCGTTCTTCGACGGGGAGACCGAGGCCTGTATCAACGGCAGGATCCTGGCCGCGGGCGCCTATTTCGGTGATGGCAGCGATCGGCTGGTCGACCGCCTCCTCAATGATCAGCTCGAGGACGGCGGCTGGAACTGTCAGGCTCCACCCAGCAAGCGATCCTCGTTCCACTCCACGATCTGTGTTCTGGAAGGGTTGCTGGAGTACGAGAAAGCGCGGGGCACCTCGGCCGCCGTGACAAATGCCCGGGCCAAGGCCGAGGACTATCTGCTGGAGCGCCGCATGCTGAGATCGCTGACAACCGGCGAGATGATCGACAGCCGCTGGACGCGCTTCGCGTTTCCGACCGTGTGGCGCTACGACGTGCTGCGGGGGCTCGACTATCTGCGCAGCGCTGGGGCCAAACCCGATGAGCGGGCCGCCGAAGCAATCGAGCTGGTCGAGAAGAGACGGCACCAGAACGGACGGTGGCCGCTCGGCAGCCTTCACCCCGATCGGATCACCCTCGACATGGAAGCAGGGGTCGGCAGGGCTAGCCGCTGGAACACACTGCGCGCGCTGCGCGTGCTGGACTGGTATGGAAACTGAGCGTGCAGCATGGCACGTTGTCCCTCGGGAGCGTCGGGAGTGATCGTGAGTGCCAAAGCCGCTTGAGCGAAGCTATGACGGCATCATCATCGGGGCCGGCCATCACGGCCTGATCCTCGGCAGCTATCTCGCCAAAGCCGGTCTCAAGATTCTCGTGATCGAGCGCCGGCTCACTTATGGCGGCGGGCTCGCCACGCACGAGGTCACCGAGCCGGGCTTCTATCACAATCTTCATTCGATCAATCATTTCCACATCAGCGAGACGCCCTGGTTCAAGGACCTTGGCCTCGACGACACGGTCACCTACATCACGCCACGCTACGAGTTCGGCCAGGCGCATCGGGACGGCACCGCGCTCGTGCTCGGGCGGGATCTCGACGAGACGCTCGCCAACATCGCGCGCTTTTCGCCGCACGACGCCAAAACGTTCCGCGAATGGAACAGCCGCGCGGAGACGATCACGGCGCGCATTCTCCTGCCCGAGCGCTTCTCCGAGCCTCTGCCGCAGCGCGAGCGCGAGGAGCTGCTCTCGCGCACCGCGATGGGCCGCGACTTTCTCGCGACGACGCGCCGGCAGCCGCTCGACATGGTCGAGGAGCTGTTCGAGAACGAGCATGTGCGCCTGCTCATGCTGTTCAAGATCTCGCTGTTTGGCACCTGGTTGACCGACACGCTGTCGAAGACGAGCCCGATGGGCTCCGTGATCCGCGCGTTCGATCTGCAGACCGGCTATCAGCTCTGCCAGGGCGGCTCGTTCAATCTAGCACGCGGCCTGATGGAGACCTTCATCGCCGCGGGCGGCACCTTCGTGCCGCAGGCGCATGTCGCGCGCGTTCTGATCGAAGGTGGCCGCGCGACCGGCATCGAGCTGGCCGACGGCCGCAGCGTGCGCGCGGGTGCGTTCGTGGCGAGCACACTCGACGTGCACCAGACCTTCGAGACGATGATCGGCCGCAGCGCAGCTCCCGGAGGACTTCGGCCGCAAGCTCGATCGCTTCCAATACACGCCGTGGACGCTGTTCGGCCTGCATCTGGCGCTCCACGAAAGTCCGCGTTTTAGGGCGGCGCGCTTCGATCCCAATATCGACCGCGCGCTAAAATGGAGCATCGGCGCCGACACCATGGAGGAGCTTGCCTCCGCGCACCGCGACGTGCAGGCGGGCCGCGTGCCCACGATCGTGCAGTTCGGCGCCGGACCGCTCAGCCTGATCGACCCGACACAGGCGCCGGCCGGCAAGCACACCACCTATGCGTGGCATGTGATACCGCTTGCTCCTGATCTCGGCGGGCGCAACGAGGAAGATTTCCGCGCCGAGTTCGCGGACGCGATCATCGAGACCTGGGCGCGCTACTGCCCCAACATGACCAACAAGAACATCATCGGCCGCCATGTCTATACGGCGCGCGACTATACGCGCGAGCTCATCAACATGCGCGACGGCGACATCTTCATGGGCGCGTTCAACGCCGAGCAGGTGATGTACAACCATTTCGGCTATCGCACGCCGATCCCGAACCTCTACCTGGCGGGCTCGCCCTGCCATCCGGGCGGTGCGATCTCGGGCGGCGCGGGATATATCGCGGCTGGCCTGATCGCGCGCGACCTTGGCATCAAGACCTGGTGGCAGCCGTGGGATGCGCGGCGCGCTCTTGAGGCTTTGGCTGAGGAGAGCGTGAGCGCATGACCACGGCCTCGCTCAAGGACCGCGTGGCGATCATCACCGGTGCCGGCCAGGGCATCGGGCGCGCGTTTGCCAAAGCGTTCGCCGCACAGGGCGCCATTGCGGTCATCGCCGAGCGCAACCGCGAGCGCGGTGAGGCAGTGGCCGCCGAGATCGCGGCCGCGGGCGGGCGGGCGCGCGCGATCACGACCGATGTGGCCGATCCGGATTCGGTTGCCGCCATGGCGAAGGCAGTCGACAGCGAGTTCGACCGCATCGACATCCTGATCAACAACGCGGCGATCTTCTCGACGCTCGAGATGCGGCCCTTCGACCAGATCCCGCTCGATGAATGGGAGGAGGTGCTGCGGGTGAACGTCACCGGCGCTTTCCTGTGCGCCCGCGGCGTTGTCGGCGCCATGCGGCGGGCACGTTTCGGCCGGATCATCAACATGGCGTCGGGCGCCGTGACGCTCGGGCGGCCGAACTACCTGCACTACATCACCTCGAAAGCCGCGCTTGACGGCATGACCCGCTCGCTCGCGCGCGAGCTTGGCCCCCATGGCATCACGGTCAATGCCATCCTGCCGGGCGCGACTTTCACCGAGATCGAGCGCAAGACCGTGACGCCCGAGCAAAAGGAGCGAATCATCGCGCTTCAGTGCATTCCACGCCCGGAAGGCCCGGACGACCTCGTCGGCACCGCCCTGTTTCTGGCCTCGGACGCAGCCTCCTTCCTGACCGGCCAAGCCCTTACGGTCGATGGCGGGGCAACGCATCCCTAGCCGCTTGCCTGACCGCTTGCCGCTCCCCCGGTCGAGTGTTATCTGCCGCCCATGACGGCTTCACCCATCGACACCATCCGGAACTTCGCGATCATCGCGCATATCGATCACGGCAAGTCGACGCTCGCCGACCGGCTGATCCAGCTCACCGGGGGGCTCGACGCGCGTGAGATGGCGGGGCGCGAGCAGGTGCTCGATTCGATGGATATCGAGCAGGAACGCGGCATTACCATCAAGGCGCAGACCGTGCGGCTGACCTACAAGGCGCGCGACGGCAAGACCTATACGCTGAACCTGATCGACACCCCCGGCCACGTCGACTTCGCCTACGAGGTCAACCGCTCGCTGGCCGCCTGCGAGGGCTCGCTTCTGGTCGTCGACGCCTCCCAGGGGGTCGAGGCACAGACGCTGGCCAACGTCTACCAGGCGCTCGACAACAATCACGAGGTCGTGCCGGTCCTCAACAAGGTCGACCTGCCCGCCGCCGAGCCCGAGCAGGTGCGCAAGCAGATCGAGGACGTGATCGGGCTCGATGCCTCGGACGCGATCCTCATTTCGGCCAAGACCGGGCTGAACGTGCCCGAGGTGCTCGAAGGCATCGTGAAGCGCCTGCCGCCGCCCAAGGGCGATCGCGCGGCAACGCTCAAGGCGCTGCTGGTCGACAGCTGGTACGACAGCTATCTCGGCGTGGTGGTGCTCGTTCGCATCGTCGACGGCGTGCTCAAGAAGGGCCAGCGCATCCGCATGATGGGCACCGGCGCAGCCTACGACATCGACCGCGTCGGCGTGTTCACGCCCAAGATGATCGACACCGACGAGCTCGGTCCGGGCGAGATCGGCTTCCTCAATGCCTCGATCAAGGAAGTGGCCGACACTCGCGTCGGCGACACCATCACGGACGACAGGAAGCCGGTGTCGGAGATGCTTCCTGGTTTCCGCCCCGCGATTCCGGTCGTGTTCTGCGGGCTGTTTCCAGTTGACGCTGCCAATTTCGAGCAGCTGCGCGCCGCCATGGGCAGGCTCCGTCTCAACGACGCGAGCTTCACCTACGAGATGGAAACGTCCGCCGCGCTCGGCTTCGGCTTTCGCTGCGGCTTCCTAGGCCTCCTCCACCTCGAGATCATCCAGGAGCGGCTGGCGCGCGAGTTCGACCTCGACCTGATCGCGACCGCGCCGTCGGTGATCTACAAGATCAAGCTCAAGAACGGCAAAGCCATCGAGATCCACAATCCGGTCGACATGCCGGACCCGGTCTATATCGAGGAGATCGAAGAGCCGTGGATCCGCGCCACCATCATGACGCCGGATGAATATCTCGGCAGCGTGATCAAGCTCTGCCAGGATCGCCGCGGCAGCCAGGTCGAGCTCACTTACGTCGGCAACCGCGCGATGGTCAAATACGACTTGCCGCTCAATGAGGTGGTTTTTGATTTCTACGACCGGCTCAAGTCGGTGTCGAAGGGCTATGCCTCGTTCGACTATCACCTCACTGACTACAAGACGTCAGACCTGGTGAAGCTGCAGATGCTGGTCAATGGCGAGCCGGTCGATGCGCTTTCCATGCTGGTGCACAAGACGCGTGCCGAGCAGCGCGGCCGCGCCATGGCGGAGAAGCTCAAGGAGCTCATTCCGCCACACATGTTCCAAGTACCGATCCAGGCCGCCATCGGCGGCAAGGTGATCGCGCGCGAAACTGTGCGCGCCTTCCGCAAGGACGTGACTGCGAAGTGTTATGGCGGCGACGTCACGCGCAAACGCAAGCTGCTGGAGAAGCAGAAGGAAGGCAAGAAGAAGATGCGCCAATACGGGAAGGTCGACATCCCGCAGGAGGCGTTCATTGCTGCGCTGAAGGTGGATGTGTGAGGGCGCTATTTTTTGATTTGCTCGTGCCGCATTCTCCGTTCATTCCCGCGTAAGCGGGAATCCAGAGCTCCGATCAAGTGTTAGATTTTTTTGCACTGGGTCCCCGCTTTCGCGGGGACGAACGGAGAAAGACTATCAGCTGATCTACTGCGCCTTGATGTTCGCTGCCTTGATGATCGGCCACCAGCGCTCGATCTCGGCGGCCTGCCGCGCGCCGAGCGCCTCCGGCGTGAGCTGGTCGGGCGGAAACAGCTCCTGCCCGAGCTCGCCAAGCCGCTTGCGCACGTTTGCATCGGCGAGCGCGCCCCTCGCCGCGCTGTTGAGCTTCAGGATCACGTCGCGTGGCGTGCCCTTCGGCGCCCACAAGCCGCGCCAGTTCGACATTTGAAGGCCAGGTAGGCCCGCTTCCTCCATCGTCGGAATATCGGGCGCAGCCGCGAGGCGTGTCCTCGAGGTGACCCCGAACGCCTTCACATTGCCGGAACGCACCTGCGGCAGCGAATTGGCCGAGGTGTCGAACATCAGGTCGATCTGGCCCGCGATCATGTCCTGCATCGCGGGCGCAAGGCCGCGATAGGGCACGAACTGGAACTGCGTGCCGGTTTCCTTCTGAAAGAACAGCCCGACGATGTGCCCGACGCTGCCTGGGCCGACGGTGCCGGCCGACGCCTTGCCGGGATTGGCGCGCAGCCATGCAATGAATTCGCTCAGCCGCGTCGCCGGAAAATCCTTCCTGGTCGAGAGCACGATCGATTCAGTGGCGATGAGCGAGATCGGCTCGAAATCCTTCAGCACGTCGTAGTTCAAGGGATAGATGGCGCCGTTGAGCACGTGAGTGGGCCAGTTGCCGGAGACGATCGTGTAGCCGTCAGGCGCCGAGCGCGCCACGCGGCCGACCCCGATGCTGCCAGCGGCGCCGCCAACATTCTCGACTATGATGGTCTGGCCAAGCTCGGTGCGCATGTGGTCGGCCAGGATGCGGGTAATGGTGTCGCCCGATCCGCCGGCCGCGAATGCGACCACGATCGTGATCGGCCGCGACGGATAAGTCTGCGCCGCAATGCCACCCATTCCGGCGAGCAACACCGCAAATGCCGCAATCAGAGAGTGCTTTCTCATGAAGGCCACCTGTACACTGGAACAATGACGTCGCCATACTAGCGCAACGATGCCGCAAGCGACATCAGGGCCGACCGGGAGGACAGCCATGCTCAATCGAACCACGATCGCTGCCGCCGTGGTAGCCCTGTCACTGACTGCTGCCTCCGCACAGGACGATCCACGCTATCCGGATTGGTCCGGCCAGTGGCGCAAGGCGCCTGATGCCGGTCCGCCGCGCTATGACCCGAGCAAGCCCGACGGGGCCGGACAGCAGGCGCCACTCAAGGAGGAGTATCGGCGCATCCACGAAGCCAGCATGGCCGACCAGGCGCTCGGCGGACCGGGGCTCTATGTCATGAGCGTGAAATGCATCCCGATGGGCATGCCGTTCCAGATGAGCATCGTGTTTCCGTTCGAGTTCGTGATCACGCCCAAGACGACCTACGTTCTGTTCGAGATCATGACCTCGCAGCCCCGGCGCATCTACACCGATGGCCGCGACTGGCCGAAGGATCCCGATCCAACCTTCACCGGCTACTCGATCGGCAAATGGATCGATACGGATGGCGACGGCCGCTTCGATGTGCTGGAGGTCGAGACCCGGCATCTGCGGGTGCCGCGGCTGTTCGACCAGACCGGGATTCCATTTCACGAGAACGGTCAGGCCGTCATCAAGGAACGCATCTACGCCGACAGGACCAATCCCAATATCATCTATGACGAGATGACCACCATCGACAACGCATTGACGCGTCCATGGTCGGTGAAGAAAACCTACCGGCGCGAGCCGAAGGCTGTCTGGCCGGAGAACAATTGCACGGAAGGCAATAACGACGTGGTCATCGGCAGCGAGAGCTATCTGTTGAGCGCGGATGGCTACCTGATGCCGGTGAAGAAAGACCAGCCGCCGCCGGACCTGCGCTATTTCAATCAGACCAAGAAGTGATGAGCGGCCACGTCTCTGAAATCCGCCCACATGCACATTGCGTGAGTTGCGAAGGTGCGTGCCCCACGGTTCCCTCCCCCCTTGCGAGGGAGGGACAGGGAGAGGGGTAGAGACCAAGCACTGCGATACCGTGAATTCGACGTCGCAATCTCATGATGTTCAAGTTTGCAACTGCAGATCTGCTTCACACGCCGTGCGTTGTCTCCACCCCTCTCCCTGTCCCTCCCCCACAAGGGGGGAGGGAACGCTGGGGCACCGTTCTTCACATCTGCAGCACCACATTCTCGTGACGTGCCCGCGATGCGGGCCGCGTTGTGACCCTACTTCTGCTCTTGCGGGAAATAGCTCGTGTCAGGCGGCCGCTGTCCCTTGCGGGTCGGCATCAAGGAGCCGTCCGCGCCCACCAGATAGAACTCCCTGCCGATGGTGACATAGCCGGTTCCTTCCAGGCAGCTGGACCGGCTCCAGCTCGGATATTTGTCGGTGCCGCGCCGGTAGGTCTTGTCGACGGTCCAGGGCCGCGTCAGTGCGCGATCGAACACGGTGATCACATTGTGCAGGATGCGCGGATTATTCTTGTCGAGGAAAATTCTCTCTTTGAACGTCGAATCGTTGTCGAAGTGCAGCGGCAGCCCGGTCGCATCGTAGATCCGCGGCCCTTTGAAAGGACCGCGGGTCTCGACCTCGAGCACGTCGTAGATGCCGTCGCCATCCTCGTCGATCCACTGGCCCATTGAGAAGCCCTGATAGGTCGGCTCGATATCCGTGGGCCAGGGACGTCCATCGGTAAAGATGCGTCGCAGGTCGCTACCGGCGATGTAGGTCGTCTCCGGCGTGACGATGAATTCGTGCGTTCCCGCCGACATCATCGTTGGCATTCCGGCCGGCAGACAGGAGGCATGATCGAGGAACAGGCCCTGCCCGCCGAGAGCCTGTTCGGCCAGGTTGGCCTCGTAGATCTTCTTGTATTCTTCGGTCAGCGGTGCTTCCTGCGCCTTCCCGTAGGATTTGTTTGGATCGAACCGCAAATTCTGGCCCGGCAGGCGCGCCGTGATGGTGCTCCACTCGCCTTTCCAGTTGGGATACTTTTTGTCCTGAGCCTTGTCCTGAGATTTGGCGTCACCCACCGTCAGTGTCAGCGCGGTGGCCAGCGCAAGCAGCATGAGCGTGCTTCGATACACCATGGTCACCCTCCCATCATTTTATTTCGTAGTGCGCAAAAGGTCTGCCTGATCGCCGTAGCCGCGATCTTGATGCAGCAGCGGGAGCCTATCGCGTCCGCCTGGAAAAAGGAACGATGATCGCCGGCGGTATCAACCGCGCGATGATCAGCCTCCGATCACCGCCACGCCCTGGATCTCGATCAGCATGCCCGGACGGGCGAAGTGCGACACCGTGATGAGCGCGCTCGCCGGATAATTGCCATCCGGGAAGTAACCTTTGCGCAGCTCCACGAACTTGTCGCCGTGGCGCGGATCGTTGATGAACACCGTCATGGTGACGAGACTGGCAAGGCTGCCGCCGCAGCGCCGCAGCGTCTGGTCGATCAGGCCGAGGATCGTGCGCACCTGCGCCTCGAACTGTCCGGAGATATCGTTGCCGGCCTCGTCTCTGGTCGCGGTCTGACCGGCGAGCCAGGCGATTCGGCCGCCCTGAGTGATGACGGCAGGCGAGTACGCGCGCGCCGCCTGGAACTCGGTCTTTTCAAGATATTCAGGCATTAAACTGTCTCCTTGATCGGCGGAAACTCGCCAAAGCACGGGCCAACCGGCCGCAGTTGACTAGCCGGGAGTCTGACATATTCTTCCGGCGTTGCGTTGGGTGTGCGTTGGCGTTGCCGGGGCGGCGGGATAGCAAGACAAAACCCAAGCAGGTTCCCATGATGATCGCGCGACGGTCTCTGAAGACACGTGTGAAGACTCTTGAGACACGTGTGAAGACTCTTGGCTGTAGCGTCTTGCTGGTGTCGGCCATCGGCGCGCCGGCCTTGGCGCAGGACAAAGGCAGTCTCACTCCGCGGCCGCTGCCGGCGCTGGCCAAGCCGGACGATCCCAAGACGCCCGCCAAGGAGCTGTTCGGCCGCAAGACGACCGCCGCCGCGATGAAGGCGCAAACCATCGGCTTCTACTCCAAAGGTTGCCTGGCCGGCGCCGCGGCGTTGCCGATCAACGGCAAGACCTGGCAGGTGATGCGACTCTCCCGCAATCGCAACTGGGGGCACCCGAAGCTCGTGGATTTCCTCGAGCGCCTGTCCGCGAAAGGCGCCAAGGTCGGCTGGCCCGGGCTCCTGGTGGGCGACATGTCACAGCCGCGCGGCGGACCGATGCTGACCGGCCATGCCAGCCATCAGGTCGGGCTCGACGCCGATATCTGGCTCACCCCGATGCCGAACCGTGAATTGACGCGGGCCGAGCGCGAAGAAAAGTCGGCCACCATGATGGTCGCGCCCGACCGCAAGGATGTCGATCCCAATGTCTGGACGCCGGCGCACACGGCGCTGATCAAGGCGGCCGCCGAGGAGCCGGAGGTCGAGCGCATCTTCGTCAACGCGGCGATCAAGAAGGCGCTTTGCCGCGAGGCCGGCGACGATCGCGCCTGGCTCAACAAGGTGCGGCAGTATTGGCAGCATGACTATCATTTCCATGTCCGCATCCACTGCCCCGCGGACAGCCCGGACTGCAAGCCGCAGCAGGCGGTGCCCGTGGGTGACGGCTGCGGCAAGGATCTCGACTGGTGGTTCACCGACGCGGTGCTGCATCCCAAGCCGGCGCCACCGCCGACCACGCCGCCGCCACCCAGGCCCCAGGTCACTTTGAACGACCTGCCGCCGGCCTGCCGGCAGGTGCTGCACGCGCCGTAGCGGGAGAGTTCTGCTCAGCGGCTCATACCGAGCGGCTTACAAAGATCGCCGTCTGAATCGCGCCGAGCACGATCGCGAGGATCACCGCACACACCACGACCGCGGCAGCGTAGGGCAAAGCCTTTTGGCGCGGCGCCTGCATCAGGGGCGGCAGGCCGAGCCACATGAGATACAGGCCATAGAGGCCGAGAATCGTGAGAAAGCTCAGTCCCGGAATCAGATAGAAGATGCTGGCGAGCCAGCCTGGGGTATAGGAGTAGACCGTCAGCTTGAGCGCGTTGGGGAAGTTCTTTTGCCCCTCGAAGGTCGGGGCAAGCGCGTCAACGATCATCGCCATGACGTACACCACGACGAATGTCATCACATAGCCGAAGATGGCGCTAGCGAGCCCGGAGAAGAAGGGCACGTAGCGACCGACCACGGACATGCCGATGAAGCTCGCCAAGGCCGGAATGAGCGCCAGGATCGCTACATAGCGGGGGAACAAGACCGAGGCCTCGCCCGGCTCGCGCGCAATGACCGGCCACTCGGTTTGCGGCGTCAGCAAGATGGCTTTAACCCGCTCGATCAGCTGTTCCATGACACCCCCTGAAAAGTTCCCAATCACTTTCGCGCAAGACTTGTCCCCGATCAACGCCAGTCCGGCTCAATTTCCCCATTCGAATCAAATGGTAAACGCCCAGCACGCGGCTTTGCCATGAGACGGCGGCCTTGCTAGGGTAGCACGTGACCCGCGGCGCGCCGTCACGCGCTCCGCCGGCCCGGAACGGCGCTTCCGGATCGGTCGCTCCCGCAACAGTCCTGGATCACGGCGCGGTCAACGTGTCCGGCGGATCGTCAATGGTGCTTTGGCGCACGAAGGTCATTAGGTGCTCGATCTCACGCCCGACGAATGGACCGCCATCGCGCTGTCGCTGCGGATTGCACTCGTGGCGACGGCCGTGGGGCTGCCGTTCGGCGTGGCCGTCGCGTGGCTGTTGGCGCGCAAGGATTTCTGGGGCAAGTCGCTGTTCGACGGCATCATCCACTTGCCGCTGGTGCTGCCCCCTGTCGTCACCGGCTATCTGCTGCTGATCACGTTCGGCCGGCGCGGACTAATCGGCGCATTCCTGGCCGACTATCTCGGCATCGTGCTCTCGTTCCGCTGGACCGGAGCCGCGCTCGCCTGCGGAATCATGGGCTTTCCGCTGCTGGTGCGCCCGATCAGGCTCGCCATCGAGGCGATCGATCAAAAGCTCGAGCAGGCTGCCGCGACGCTCGGCGCCAGCCGGCTGCGCATATTTGCCACGGTGACGCTGCCCCTCGCGTTGCCCGGGCTGATCGCCGGCTGCGTGCTCTGCTTTGCGAAGGCGCTCGGCGAATTCGGCGCGACCATCACGTTCGTCTCCAACATCCCGGGCGAGACGCAGACGATCTCCGCCGCGATCTACACTCTCACACAGTCTCCCGGTGGCGATGCCGCCGCCGGACGCCTGGTGCTGGTCGCGATCGCGATTTCGCTGGTGGCGCTCGTGCTCTCCGAATGGCTGGCGCGCCGGGCCGGCATGCGCTTTCACGGAGAGTAGGGTGCTGAGCGTCGATGTTGAGAAGCGTCTAGGTGAGTTCACGGTCAGCGCATACTTTGCGACCGCGAATGGCGTCACTGCCCTGTTCGGACCCTCGGGGTCCGGCAAGACCACAGTTGTCAACATGATCGCCGGCCTGGTCACGCCTGACCGCGGCCGCATTGCCATCGCGGACACGGTGCTGTTCGATTCCAAGGCCCGTATCAACGTTCCCACTCACCAGCGCCGGATCGGCTATGTGTTCCAGGAAGGCCGGCTGTTTCCGCATCTTTCGGTCGCGTCAAACCTCGACTATGGCCGGCGCATGAGCGGACTTCCCGCCGATCCCGCCGAGACGAAACGCATTATCGAGCTTCTCGATATTGCCCATCTGGTCGACCGCAGGCCCGGCAAGCTCTCGGGTGGCGAACGGCAGCGCGTGGCAGTCGGTCGCGCACTGCTGATGCGCCCTCGCCTGCTGTTGCTTGATGAGCCGCTTGCGGCGCTCGATGCTGCGCGCAAGCGCGAGATCCTGCCCTACCTCGAGCGCCTGCGAGACGAGGTGCCGATGGTCTATGTCAGCCACCACGCCGGCGAGCTGCGCCGCATTGCAACCTCTGTCGTGCGGATCGAGGGCGGGCGTGTCGCAGCGGTGGGCGGGAAGGAACTGCTCGAAGAGCTCGATGCCGACGCGGTGTGAAGATTATGCGCCGGGCGGCTTGCAAGGCTTGGACAGAAGCCGCCCGGCGCCAACGCGACGTGGGGAAAACGCCGCGTCACTATCGATTCGTTGGATCAGTTGGTGCTTCGCCTCCACTCATTCCCGCGCCAGCGGGAATCCGTAGCAATCCGGCTATTCGTCTCGATCATTTGCGCCATGCTCCGGAGGTCGCGTTCCAGCATCTCCGCATCGACGCCATCTGCCCGCATCACGACCTTGACAAGGGAGTCCGACAGCATCTCCGCAATGGTCGGCTCGCGCTGATACCAGACGCTGTTGTTTTTACATTTCAGCATTTTCATCACCTGCAACCTCCTGCTACTCCATTTCCCGCTACTCGGCGGCGACCCGGAACGGGATCAGTTCCAACTCCGATTGATCCATCAATGCAGCAGCAGCCACATTGGGCTCGTCCTTCTTGACTCTGAACCACAGCGCGTAGAGAGCCGGCACCACCAGCAACGTCAGCGCAGTGGCGATGAACAGGCCACCCATGATGGTGATCGCCATCGGGCCCCAGAAAGCGCTCTCGGCCAGCGGGATCATGCCGAGGATGGCGGCGAGCGCGGTCAAGGCCACCGGCCGGGCACGCCGCACGGTCGCGTCGATGATCGCCCGGTAGCGGCCGTGGCCAGCCGCAATGTCGCGATCGATCTGATCGACCAGGATCACGGTATTGCGCATGATCATGCCGGCGAGCGCGATCAGGCCGAGCAGCGCCACAAAGCCGAACGGCGCTCCGGAGATCAACAGCGCACCGGTCGCCCCAATGAGCCCAAGCGGCGCGGTGACGAACACGAGCGCAAGCCGCGAGAAGCTCTGCAGCTGGATCATCAGCAGCGACAGCATGACGATCGCCATGATCGGGAACACCGCCGCGAGCGCCGCATTGGCCTTGACGCTCTCCTCGATCGATCCGCCGGTCTCGATGCGGTAGCCGTAAGGCAGCGCATCCTTGATCGGCTTGAGCTTGGGCAGCACCTCGTTGGTCACGTCCGGCGCCTGCACGTTGATCGACGATGTCGCCGCGCACCGTGAGCACGATGTCGCGGTTGCGCCGCCACAGGATCGGCTCCTCGTAGTCATAGTCGAGCCGCGCGATCTGCGAGAGCGGCACCGCGACGCCGTTCTGAGTTGCGATCGTCAGCTCACCCAGGCGGCCGAGCTCGAGGCGCTCATCGGAGACCGCCCGCGCCATCACGTCGATCTGCTCGATGCCCTCGCGATAGTGGGTCACGGTGAGACCTGACAGCAGAGTCTGCAATGTCTGGGAAACGTCCTGCGGCGTGAGATTGAGCGCGCGGGCGCGATCCTGGTCGACCACGAGCCGGATCGACTTCACCTGCTCACTCCAGTTGAGGTGCGGATCGATGATCTTGCGATTGTCCGCCATGACGATGCGCACCTGATCGGCGATGCCACGCACCACCATCGGGTCGGGGCCGACGACGCGGAACTGCACCGGGAAGCCAACCGGCGGACCGAAGACGAAACGATCAACCCGTACCCGCGCCTCCGGCACCGCACCCTCTGCGATCGCGTGCTCGAGCCGGGCCTTGACGCGCTCCCGCGCCGGCAGGTCCTTGGTCACGATCACGACCTGCGCGAAGTTCGGATTGGGCAGCACCGGGTTGAGGCCGAGCCAGAAGCGCGGCGAGCCCTGTCCCACATAGCTCGTATAGGTGACGATGTCGGGGTCGCCGGCGAGCAGGCTCTCGGCCTTCTTCGCTGCCGCGTCGGTGACGCCGATCGCGGTGCCTTCCGGCAGCCGCATCTCGAAGAACAATTCAGTGCGGGTCGAGGTCGGGAAGAACTGCTGCTGGACGAAGCCAAACCCGGCGATCGACGCAACGAACATCAGCACGGTCGCGGCAACGACCGAGCGCCGCCAGCGCAGCGCGAACTCGATCGCGCGGCGCAGCGTGCGGTAGACGCGCGTGTCGTAGATCGCGTCCGGATCGCCGTGCGCGTCGACCTTGCGCAGGTTCGGGAGGAGCTTGAAGCCGAGATAGGGCGTGAACACGACCGCCACGATCCACGAGGCGATCAGGGCAAGCCCGACCACCCAGAAGATGCCGCCGGCGTACTCACCCGAGCTCGACTTGGCGAAGCCGACCGGCAGGAAGCCCGCGGCGGTCACCAGCGTGCCGGTGAGCATGGGGAACGCCGTCGACGTCCAGGCAAAAGTCGCGGCGCGGGCCCGATCGAATCCCTGCTCCATCTTCACCACCATCATCTCGATGGCGATGATCGCATCGTCAACCAGAAGGCCGAGCGCGATGATGAGCGCGCCGAGCGTGATGCGGTGCAGGTCCATATTCCAGGCGTACATGACCGAGAACACGATCGCGAGCACGAGCGGCACCGAGAGCGCCACCACGATGCCGGTGCGCCAGCCGAGCGACAGGAAGCTGACCACCAGCACGATCAGCAGCGCCTCGACGAAGGTCTTGAAGAACTCGGAGACCGAGGCCTCGACGATCTGCGACTGGTTGGCGATCTGCGTCACCTCGATGCCGACCGGAAGCTCGGCTGTGACAGCCGCCATCGCCTGCTTCAGGTTCTCGCCGAGCGCGATAATGTTGGCGCCGTCCTGCATCGACACGCCGAGCCCGAGCGCGGGCTTGGCGCCTTCCCGCACGATGAAACTCGGCGGGTCCTGATAACCGCGCTTGACGGTGGCGATGTCGCCGAGCCGGAACACCCGGCCATTGGCCTGCACCGGCACGGCCGCGATCGCGTCAACGCCCGAGAACGCGCCGGTCACCCGCACATTCACGCGATCGGCCGCGGTGTCGACCGAGCCGCCCGCCACGACGGCGTTCTGCTTGGCGACGCTCTCAAAGATCTGCTGCGGTGTGACGCCGAGCGTCGCGAGCTTGGTGTGGCTGAACTCGATGAAGATCTTTTGCGGCTGCTCGCCCAGGATGTCGACCTTGTTGACGTCAGGCACGCGCAGGAGGCGCTGACGGATATCCTCGGCACGGGCCTTGAGATCGGCAAGACTCAGGCCATCGGCGGTGAGCATGTAGATCGACGAATAGACGTCGCCGTATTCGTCGTTGAAATTGGGGCCGGTGATGCCGGCGGGCAGATCCTTGATGTCACCGACTTTCTTGCGCACCTGGTACCAGAGGTCCTTGACCTTGGCGGGCGGCGTGGTGTCGCGCAGCGTAATCTGGATAAAGGCAATGCCAGGCTGAGCGTAGCTTTCGATGCGGTCGAGATAGGGCAGCTCTTGGATCTTCTTCTCGATCTTGTCGGCCACTTGCGTTTGCATCTCTGATGCGGTGGCCCCTTGCCAGGAGACGTTGATCACCATGGTCTTGATGGTGAAGGTCGGATCCTCCGCCCGGCCGAGCGCAAAGTATGAATAGGCTCCGGCTGCACCCAGGATCATGATCATGAACAGGACCAGCGCGCGATGCGTGATTGCCCATTCGGAGAGATTGAAGCGCTTCATCACACGTCTCCCATTCGACCGTGGATCTCTATTGAGTGGCGCATGTCCTTTCGAGACGTGCGCTGCTTTCGAGGACGATCAATGCGTGTTGATCGTGCGCACCTTCTGCCCGGCGATGAGCTTCTGCACGCCGAGCGTCACGACCTTGTCGCCGTCCTGCACGCCGCCGGTGACGAGCGCGGTGTCCGCCGTGAAGGACGCAAGGGTCACGGGCTGCAAGGACACCTCACCATCCCGCGCGACGACATAGACCGACGGTCCGCTGCCGCGGTTGATGATGGCCGAGAGCGGCAGCTTGGCGACGTCATCCTCGCTCATGTGCGAGAGCGTCACGATCGCGGTCATGCCGAGCGCCACGACGTCGTCGGGATCGGCAATCGAGAAGCGCGCCGCATAGGTGCGGGTCGCGGCGTCGGCTTGCGGCGAGAGCTCGCGCAGCTGCGCGGTGAAGCGGCGCTTAGGATCCGACCAGAGTCTCACACTGGCGACCGACTGGCGCGCCTCGCCGAGCCAGGTCTCAGGCAGCGCAACCAGCGCTTCCTTCTCGCCGCGATGGGCGAGCCGCACCACGCCTTGCCCGATCGCCACGACCTGGCCGGGCTCGGCCATGGCGGCGGTGATTACACCATCAGCGTCAGCTTTGAGTTCTGCATAAGCAAGCTGGTTGCGTGCGAGATCGAGCGCGCGCTGCGCCCGCTCGAGCCGGCCGTCAGCCTCGTCCTTGGCGGTCTTCTTGCGATCGTAGTCGGCGACCGCCGCATAGCCGCGCTCGCGCAGCGTGCGATAGCGCAGCTCATCCGCCGCGGTCTGCGCGACGCTCGACATCGCGGCCGAGAGCTCGGCGCGCGCGCTCTCGACCTGCAGCTTGAAATCCTCCGCATCAACGCGCGCGACCACGTCGCCGGCGCGCACCCGGTCACCGACATTCACTGTTCGATTGACGATCTTGCCAGCGACCCGGAAACCGAGATCGGTCTCGTAGCGAGCCCGCACGACGCCGACGAACTCGCGGCTGACGTCGCTGGGCTCGAACGCAACCTTCTGCACCTGCACCGGGCGCTCCGGCTTGGCGTCGGCGGACTGCGCCAGGTCGTTACAGGCGGCAAGGAAGGGAAGCAGAGAAAGCGCGAAGAGCGGGCTCAGGCGGGATGTGAGGCGTTGCATGGCGGTCGTCCTTCTCTGATCACTGTCTTTTGATGACTGATGAAACTCATATTTCGTCAGTCCCTAGGCATGCAAAAACGCCGGTACAGTCGGCATCGAGATCACCGGCGGCTGATGGCGCGAAGCAGGAAATGGACGGAGTCGCGGGCCTCCACCTCGAGGTCTGGAAACTCCTCCAGGCAGGTTCCGAGAAACATCGGGTTGGTGAAGACCACCATGGCGCGCATGAACAGCTCGGCGGTTCGGCGCGGATCGGCCGCCTCGAACTCACCGGCCTCGATCCCGTCACGCAGGATCAGCTCGGTGACGTTGCGGAGCGCGTCCTTGTGGTTACGGATTGTTTCCCAGCTGTGCTCGATGGCGGCGACGACCAGCTCATTGACGCGCTGCTCGGTGGCCAGATTCGCGCGGTGATACGCGAGGATCTCGAGAATCAGCCGTTCCATGCGTTGGGCCGCGGGCGACTTCGAGCGCGCCACCGCCCAGGCCTTCTCCTCAACCGCGCTCAGGCAATGCTTACAGATCGCCTCGACGATCGCGTTCTTGGAGGGGAAGAAGCGGTAGACATTGGCGGGCGACATCTTCAGCTCGGAGGCGATGTCAGCCACAGTGGTCTTGGCGAAGCCAAGCCGACGGAACAGCGCCTCCGCGGTCTCGATGATCCGTCCCCGGGTGTCGTCTGGCCTGACTTTGGCCGCTATGGTGGCAGACGGGTTCATGGGCGGGGCTACTGTTCCGTCGCTATTTGAAGACTGATGATATTTGTAATTCGTCAGTCATCAGGTGTCAAGGGCTTTTTTGCCCTGGCCACAGCATCCTCCCTGGCTCGTGGAACGCCCTCGGAATCAAAGGCATAGAAGGCATGTATCCACCCGAGCGCATCGTCTGCCTGACCGAGGAGACCGTGGAGACGCTTTACCTCCTCGGCGAGGAGCGCCGCATCGTGGGCGTGTCCGGCTATGCGGTGCGGCCGGCGCGGGTGCGCAAGGAGAAGCCGCGGGTCGCGGCTTTCATCACAGCCGATGTCGACAAGATCCTCGCGCTCGAGCCCGATCTGGTGCTGACCTTCTCCGACCTGCAGGCCGATATCGTTGCGGCGCTGATCAGACGCAATGTCGCGGTGCATGCGTTCAATCAGCGCGACATCGCCGGCATTCTCGCCATGATCCGCACGCTCGGCGCACTCGTTGGCGCATTCAGCAAAGCGGATACGCTCGCACGTACGCTCGAAGCGCGACTGAATGACGTCCGAGCGCGAACCGCAGCTGGACGACGGCCGCGCATTTACTTCGAGGAATGGGACGAGCCAATGATTTCCAGCATCCGCTGGGTCGCCGAGCTGATCGAGATCGGGGGCGGCAACGAGGTCTTTCCGGAGCTGTCACGGAACAAGAGCGCGAAAGATCGCATCGTGTCCGCAGCAGACGTGATCGCCGCCGCACCCGACATCATCGTGGGCTCGTGGTGCGGCAAGAAATTCGCGCAAGCCAAGGTCGTGGCGCGCGAGGGCTTCGCAGACGTACCGGCCGTGCGCACCGGCTGGCTGCGTGAGATCAAGTCCCCGCTAATCCTGCAGCCCGGCCCGGCGGCACTCACCGACGGGCTCGACGCGCTGGTTGCTATTGTCGACGAGTGGCGCAGACAGAGAGCCTAGTGTGTAGCCCGCATTGAGCGAAGCGAAATGCGGGAATGCAGGTCCCGGGTGTCGCTTTCGCTCCACCCGCGCTACTGTCTAACGAATCTAAGTTACTGCGTTGGATGTGGACCATGGATCGCGCGCTCGGATTTCTCCGCGCCTTCGCCGTGTGGCTGGTTGTGGCCGCGTGGCTGCTCTTAGTGGCGGCGGTTGTCGTGGGGCTTGCCGCCTCGGTCGTCCTATCAATCGACATAACTTACTTCCCTTACCATCCCCATACTCCCATCGACCGGATCGTCGCTCAGATCCTTGTGTATTCCGTTCCGGCTGGCCTGCTCGCAGCTGTCGCATCATCGATCGCGCTTGCATTGAAGCGCCGCCCGACTGCATCAAGCCTGGTTCTCACAATCTGGGGGGCCTTTCTCATTTATTCTGGTTGGGCACTGTCGGCTGTGAAGCCGGGGCCGGAATACTTTGAGAGACACCTTGGGACGCGCACATACCTTATTTCCTGGCACTATGCGCCGCTTGGACCGAGCAGTCTAAATCAGAGGGGAATGAACGATTTTAATTTCAACCTATGCCTCAATAGCTTTCGAGGTGGCTATGGTGAGAGTTGTGACCATGACACGACGTCAGTCATGGTGGGCATGCGCGAAGGCGGCATCACGCCACTGGGAAAGCTCGACGAAAGAACGTGGCGCACTCACATGTCCGAGATGCAGCCAGCGGAGCCGCGATATGGCCACGACACTTATGTCTATACACGACCTCCGGACACGCGAGGCCAGACAATCAGCGCGCTCTATCATGTTCGGCAAGATGCAGAAGGCCGCCTGATACGTCTTGTTGTCTGCCCTCAGTCTGGCCGATGCCACCACCATGCACTCGTGGACGACTATTCGCTTAGCTACACCGCAAACGATTCTGCGTTCTCTATGTGGGAAACCACGGATCGCAACTTGGCGGACCTGATCAATTCGTGGCGCATCCAGTAATTCCGAGCGGCGGCACCATCCTACAAGCCCGTAGCCCGCATTGAGCGAGGCGAAACGCGGAAAAACAAAACCCGGGTGTCGCCATAGCGCGTCGAAGACGCGCGTAAACGCGCTTAGGCTCCACCCGGGCTACAAGAGCAAGGCGTCGCGACTACTTCGCCGCGTCGGCATCCTCGTTGAAATAGAAGTAGCCGATCTTGTTGTTGACCGAGCTCGCGTACCACATGCGTCCCTGCGAATCGACGAAGAACTCGCGCATCGAAATTTCCGAATGCGGGTACGGATATTCGATCACCTCGCCGGTCTTGGGATCGAGCCGGCCGAGCGTGTCCTGCTCGTGCGAGGAGTACCAGATCATGCGATCGCGATCGATGCCGATCGCGTAGGGGCTCGCCTCCGGTCCGGGCAGCGGGAATTCCTTGAACGTCTCGGTCTTGGGATCGAAGCGGCCGATCTTGTTGCCGCGCCGCTCGGTGAACCAGACGATGCCGTCGGCATCGACCTCGCAGGCGCTGCGGCTTGCCCTTGGTCGGCGGATAGAACTTCGACAGCACGCCGTCCTTGATGACCCGGGCGATCGGGCCGTCGATCGCGGAACGAGGTGAACCACTGCTCGCCGTTCTTGCCGACCACGTTGCCGTAGGTGCCGCCGAGATCGTAATGCTGGAACTTCTCGGTCTTGGGATCGAACATCGAGATCGCGGGACCGCCGCTCGACCCACACGAGCCCGCGCTCGTCGACGCGAATGGTGTGCGCGCCGGTGCGCGTGCCGTCGGGCAGCGGCGGGTTCTGATATTCCGTGATCTGCTTGGTGGCCGGATCGAGCTGGCCGATCCGGCCGAGCGCGGCTTCCGTGAACCAGACGCTGCCGTCGAGTGCCGGGCACCGCCGAATGGATGCCGGCCTTCTTGGCGAAGCCGAGCGGGAACGAGGTCTGCTCGCCGGTCTTGGGATCGAGCCGCACCACCGCATTGCCGCGGCCGTAGTACGGGATCCACATCATCCCGTCCTTGTCCTCGACCGCGCTCCACGGGCCCATGCCGTTGGGCGCCGCGAAGTCATACTCGACATAGGCGATGTTCATCGCGTTCGGGCTGAACGGACGCACCAGCGACTTGTATTCGCGGCATGTCCTCGGGCGATGCCGGCTTCGGCGAGTTGGGTCCGAACGCGGTCGTGAGGTAGGAGGCGAAATCCTCGGTCGTCTCGTCGCTGAAGCGGCGGCCCTCCATCATCACGTCGCGCATGTAGATGACGCGCGCGCGCCAGCCGTTCTCGTCCCAGGTCTGCGGTCGCCATGCGCTTCTGGAACGAGTGGCAGGACTGGAAGCAGGTCGTGAAGAACGCGTCCTTGTGGCTGAGATCGTGCTTCTTGGTCTTGGGCAGAAGCTGGCGGCCCTGATAGGTGCTGAGATCGCTCCAGCGCACCTTGCGTCTTCTGCAGCGCGAAGTCGAACGACGCCTTCTGGTCGGCGGCAAGCTGCACGTCGGTGCGCGGATCGCTCGTGTAGCCGATGGCGCGTGATCCGCACCGTGTAGGTCGCGGCCGGCAGATTGCCGATGTGATAGCGGCCCTGCTCGTTCGACAGCACGCTCACCGTCATCTTGTTCTGCGGGTTCTCGGCGACCACGAACGCGCCCATGAAGGGCTTGCCGTCGGGCCCGGTGACGGTGCCGGTGATCGGTTGCGGCAGAGGCCGCCGAGGCCAGCACGCTCAGGGTGAATGAAAGGAGCGTCTTGTTCGCGAAATGCATGTCGCCTCCCGTGTCGCGTCCTGTCTCGCGTCCGTTGGGCGCGCGAGCCGTTTGCCTGGCGAGGCCATGAAGCAGCCTCGCTGTTGGAATCCTTGTAAACTATAGCCAAAGCTGCTCGCGGGGAAAACGCCCCAATATCCCTTCCAGATGGTTACCGTCCAGGCGCAAGCCCTTTCTCCACGCCAGTCAGATTGGCGAGCGCCAAGCAGCTGGTTGAGAAGTGGGGCAGCATCGCAAGCTGGGCGTGTGCCACCCTCGTTGGCGGCACTTCTCAAGCTGCCCGTGACCCGCAATACTGCCGGCCAGCGTCGGCGACCACACGCGCCGGCAAAATCTGGACGCCTTGATAAGGGAGGATCAACCATGACCGTCAACAGGCGCGATGTGCTGCTCAAGGGCGGCGCCACCGCCGCCGCGCTGGCACGACCGCCGCAGCGCAGCCGGCGGCCGCGCAGGCGATGCAATGGCATCACACCGCCGACGTCGTGGTGATCGGCTCGGGCGCCTCCGGACTGCCGGCCGCGATCGTGGCGCAAGGAGGCCGGCTCCTCGGTGATCGTCGTCGAGGCGCAGCCGCATGTCGGCGGCCACGCCCGCTGTCAGCGGCGGCAACATGCCGCTCGGCGGCGGCACCAGCGTGCAGAAGAAATACGGCATCGAGGATTCGCCCGACCTCGTGTTCAAGGACCTGACCGACTGGTCGGTGGTGCAGCCCAACGGCTTCCCGGACTATCGCTACAACGACCGCGAGATCATCCGCGCCTTCGCCGACAACAGCGCCGCCACCTTCGAATTCCTGCTCGCGCACGGCGTCGTGTTCGTCGACAAGCCGCCGGACCGCCGCGGCGGCTCCTCGGTCGGCAACTCGGTGCTGCGCACGCATGCATTGCGCGCCGATGGACTGGCCGCTGATCCAGACCGGCGCGCCGGCAAACCCGAACAACCGCGCCGACCATGTCGACCGGCAACGGCCTGATGCAGCCGCTCGACGCCGCCGCGCGCGAAGGCCGGCGTCGAGTATCTGCTCGAGCACCGGATGACCGCGATCCACCGCGAGAACGCCGAAGGCGGGGCGCGTCTCGGCGTCGCCGTCGACAACAAGGGCACGAAGGTCAACATCCGCGCCCGCAAGGCCGTGATCGTCGCGACCGGCGGCTCGACCGGCAACGTCAACTTCCGCCGCATGTTCGATCCGCGCCTGACCGAGGAATATTGCGGCCTCGCCGGCATGCCCTATTCGGACCAGGACGCCAGCGGCGAGATCGCCGCCATGGCGATCGGCGCCTCGCTGTGGGGCCTGTACAACCAGACCGCGCGAGACCGGCTCCGGCGCTCACCAAGCCCGGGCAGATCGGCACGCCAATATGGCTACGTGAACCTGCGCTGGATGCCGGGCAGCCCGATGTTCGAGCAAGGCGCGCGCCACCGGCCTGCGGGTGACCGACTGGCAGAACGTCATCACGGTGAACATGCTGGGCAAGCGCTTCTACGACGAGACCGGACGCCAGTTCACCGCCAACAACTACAAGGGCATCGATCCCTACATCCACGGCAGCTATCTCAACGCCAAGAACGTGCGCTTCGATCCCAACAACTGGATCAACGCCGCGATGGCCGGCATCGGCGACGGCCACAACGGCGGCGGCCCGATCTGGGCGATCTTCGATTCGGCGGCGGTCGAGCGCGAGAAGTGGGACCCGAAGCCGCCGAACGTCGACATCGACGGCGGCTTCTTCTTCGCGGCCGACACGATCGCCGGAGCTCGCCAAGAAGATCGTGATGAAATACCAGCGCGTGCCGATGCCGCCGGAGAATCTCGCAAGAGACGGTCGGCGACTACAACTCGCTTCGTCGACGTCGGCCGCGATTTCGATTTCGGCAAGCCGCGGCCGCTGCACACGATCGCCAAGCCGCCGTTCTACGCCGCCTGGTGCAACGCCGGTGCTGCACGACACGCGCGCCGGGCTGCGCATCAACGCCGCGCTGCCAGGTCGTCGACATGAACGGCGAGGTGATCCCGGGCCTCTACTGCGGCGGCGAGTCGGCCGGCGGCTTCGGCATGCACGGGCTGCGCGCGCTGCACCTGCCAGGGCTACATCGCGGGCAAGCAACGCAGCGGCCGAGACTGCGCCGGCGTAAGTCTCAGCGATGCCATGGGGTGAGGTACCGCCTCACCCCAGCCGCGCCAACAGCTTTCGCCAGGCCTGCTTCAAACGTCGCCGCCACGACGGCGGCTTTTCGTCCGGCTCGACCTCGGCGAGCCGCAGGCCGACACTGACGACGCGGCCCTCGGTCACCAGGTGCGCGACGAGCGCAATCTCGCCGAGCGGCAGCACGTCGCCAGCGCGTGGCACGCGCCGTCCATGGGCCGCGAAATGATCGGCCAGCGTCGTGGCCCTCTTCTCCTCCGCAACCGTCAGCCCGTAGATCTCGGCAAGCTCGCCGAGCGTATGCTCGCCGGTGACGAAGAAATCGCCGAGCAGCACGGATCGGGCCGCGCCGGCGGCGGCATGTCGACGAAGAAACGGTCGAGCGCCTGCGCCTTCTCGGGCGGCGCCAGGAGATAGACGTAGTCGCCCGGCCGCACCGGGTCGGCCTCGGGCGGACTGAGGATTTTTTGGTCGCGCACCACGAGCGTCGGCCGCGCCCAGGACGGCAACAGCCCGCGCCGCAGATAGGGGCTGTTGGCGCGCAACCGGATAGCCGACGATCTCCTGCTCGAGCTGGCCCGGCAGATCGAGCTCGACGCGGCGCGGCATGTGATCGTGGCGCGGGAGCGCGACGTGCAAGCAGCCGCGCCGCCCACCCGATGCTCCAGCCCTGGATCAGGAGCGAGGCCAGCACCACCACGAAGGCGATGTTGAAATAGATTTCGGCCTTCGGAAGCGTGCACGAGCAAGCGGGATCGACGCCAGAAAGATTCCGACCGCGCCGCGCAGCCCGACCCACGAGATGAAGGCCTTCTCCCGCCAGGGAAATGCGAAACGGCGTCAGGCAGAGGAACACCGCGACCGGCCGCGCGAAAATCATCAGCGTCACCGCCACCGCGAGCGCCGGCAGGAGCGTGTCGATCAAGCTGCTCAGGAGACACCAGCAGCCCGAGCAGCACGAACATCACGATCTGGGCGAGCCAGGTGACCGCGTCGAGAAACGACGATGACGGTGTTGTGCGCCCGCGTCGCCCGGTTGCCGACAATCAGTCCGGCCAGATAGACCGCGAGGAAGCCCGAGCCGTGCAGAGCCGACGTGAAGGCCAAAAATAACCAGCGCGCCCGTGGTGACGAACGGCGCGTGCAGGCCCTGCGGCAGCCCGAGCTGGTTGAGCACGAACACGATCGCACGGCCGCCGAGCCAGCCCGAGCAGCGCCCCGATGATCGTCTCGCGGCGAGCTCGAGCGCGACCTGCTGCCAGGTCTGCTCGCCGATCAGGAGGAACTGGACGAGCACGATGGTCAGAAACACCGCGAACGGATCGTTGCTGCCCGATTCGACCTCGAGCGTAGCGGCCACACGCGGGCGCAGACGCAGCCCGCGGGCATGGAGCAGGAAGAACACCGCGGCGGCGTCAGTCGATGCCACCACGGCGCCGACCAGCATGCGCCTCGATCCAGTTCAGGCCGAGCATGAACTTGGCGACCGGCGCCGTGAGCGCAGCCGTCAGCACGACGCCGACGGTCGCGAGCGCCACCGCAGGGCCGAGCACATTGCGGAAGGTCGCAAAGCGCGTGCGCAGGCCGCCGTCGAACAGGATCAGGGCGAGCGCGATCGAGCCCACGATATAGGTCGAGCGCACGTCGTCGAAGCGGATGCCGCCGGGCCCGGACTCGCCCGCCAGCATGCCGACCAGCAGGAACACGAACAGCAGCGGCGCGCCGAAGCGCATGGCGACGAGGCTCGACAGGATGCCGGTGAGCACCAGCAGCGCGCCAAGCAGAATGCCAATGCTGACGGCGTCGAGAGCAGCCATGAGTTGTGGTGGTCCTTGTGGGTTCGATTGCACAGTGACACGACAATCGCGCCCAACGCAAACCGCGGAACGTCGCGGCCTGCGGAGCTGACCTCAACGGCTGAGCCACAGCGCTCTGCGCGCCGTTACGCCTCCGGCCCGGCGTATTTGCCTGCCGTGTGCGGGAACATCGCCTTGACGATCTTGAACTTGGAGATGTCGACGGTGCCGTCCATGTGCGGGAAGATCGCGGCGTCGCGCAGAAGCTTCTCCACGCCGAAATCGAGCATCATGCCGTTGCCGCCATGCAGCTCGACCGCATGGTGGGCGACCTTGAGGATCTGCTCGGAGGCAAACATCTTGGCCATGTTGCAGAGCGCGTCCGCCTCCGGCGCCTTGGCGTCGACGGCTTCGGCGGCTCGCGCCGTGAGCGCGCGCGTCGCCTCGATCGCGGTCGCCATCTCGGCGAGCCGCAGCGCCACCGCCTGATGCTTGATCAGGATGCGGCCGCCCTGCACATAGTTCTGCACATAGTCGGCGGTCACCTCGAAGGCGCGCACGCCGACGCCGAGGTTCTTGGCCGCCTGGATGATCTTGCCGGGCTGGAAATAGACGCCGGCGCGCCCGAGCGCGTCGTTCTCGGCAAGGAGATGGTCCTCCGGCACGCGCATGTCCTCGAACACCAGCTCGCCGTTGTTCATGAAGCGGCAGCCCAGCGTCTCGTTGCAGCGCGCGATGGTGAGCCCGGGCGTGTCGCGCGGCACCAGGAACGACGACGTGCCCTGCAGCATGCCGACTTTTGGATTGGTGTTGGCATAGACCACGAACAGGCCGGCGTCGTAGCCATTCGAGATGAACTGCTTGCGCCCGTTGATCACCCACTCGCGCCCGTCCTTCACCGCCCGGGTCTGCATGGCGGCTTCCGGCACGTTGTAGGGGAGCCAGCGGTCGGAGGCGCCGCGCGGCTCGGTCAGGCAATGGGCAAGCAGGAACTGCGGGTCCTCGACGATGCGCGGAAACCAGCGCTCCTGCAGATGGCGCGGCGCGAGGTTGCGCAGCAGCACCGAGACCTTCCAGATCTGCACCAGCTTGTCGGACAGCCCGGAATTGCCGCGCGCGATCTCCTCGGCGATGATCGCGAAGGTCTGGGTCTCGGTCGCCTTGTCGAGCTCGACGCCGCCGAACTCCTCCGGCACGCCGAGCGTGCGGATGCCGACCGCCTGGGCGCCCTCGAGCACCTCGGCCGGCAGCCGCTCCTCCGGCACCATATTCCATTCCCGCTGCCAATTGCCGCGGATGAACGGGATCACGACCTTATCGACGATAGTCGCGGCAGCTTTGCCGCATCATGCGCTGCTCGTCAGAAAGCACGGCCATCCTGATCTCCCGTTCACAAGGGTACGGCGGTTATATCCTCCGGCTGCGGCCAGGCTCAACCGCGCGGGGCGCCACGATTTCGCCAAACCGCGACTTTTGGTGGCGCTTTGACGATGCCCGGTGAACCGCTAAGACACCATGAACCTCGCTAAGACTCCTGGCGGGAAGCGGGCACATGGACGATCTCGACGAAATCCTGGAAGCACTGACCACCGCCTGGACGGCGATGGCAGCCAAGGTCGCCACCATATGGGTGCCGATCCAGCTCACGCTCATTGCGCTTGCGGCGCTCGCCGGCTGGGGCTTGGCAGCGCTCATTCGCAAGCGTGTCGATTTCGCCAAGCTGACGGCAAGCTGGCCCATCTACCTTCGGATTGCGGCCCTCACGGCGGTCAAGAACCTCGGCGTCATCGCGACCATCGTGCTGCTCGTTTCGATTTATGCCGCCATGCGGGCGGCAACGGTGCCAAGCCGCTTTTACCTGATTGGCGTCGCCTCCAACCTGGCGACCGCCTGGGTGGTGATCGCGATCCTGGCGAGTGTCATTCACAACCAGCTGTTCAACCGCCTGGTGTCGATCGCAGCGTGGTCGATCGCGGCACTCAGCATTGTTGGCCTGCTCGAGCCGGTGGAGGACGCGCTTGATACCGCCGGCATCGCGATCGGCGGCCTGCGGATCACGGCGCTGGTGGCGATCAAGGCCACCGTGCTCCTTCTGCTTGCGCTCTGGGCTGCCACCAGCACCAGCAATTTTCTCGACCGCCGGCTGCGGAGCTATCCGGATCTCACACCCTCGATCCAGGTGCTGCTCGGCAAGCTCGCCCGCGCCGGGCTGATCACGCTAGCGGTTCTGATCGTGCTTGAGCTCGGTCGGCATCGACTTCTCGGCGCTCGCGCTGTTCTCCGGCGCGGTCGGCGTCGGTGTCGGCTTCGGCCTGCAGAAGATCGTGTCAAACCTCGTGAGCGGAATCATCCTGCTGGCTGACAAGTCGATCAAGCCCGGCGACATCATCACGCTCGGCGACAACTATGGCTGGGTCGACACGATGGGGGCGCGCTACACCTCGGTGGTGTCGCCCGATGGTCGCGAATACCTGATTCCGAACGAGGACTTCGTCACGCAGCGGGTGATCAACTGGTCTTACTCCAACGAGCGTGTCGGGCTCGATGTCCGCTTCGGCGTGAGCTACGCCAGCGATCCCCACCGCGTACGCGAGGTCGCGCTCGCCGCCATCGCCACGGTGTCGCGGGTGCTGAGCGATCCGGCACCGGTCTGCAATCTGGCGGGCTTTGGGGATTCCTCGCTCGACTTCGCGCTCTGGTTCTGGATCGGCGACCCGATCAAGGGCGTCGGCAATGTCCGCAGCGCCGTGCTGTTCGCGCTATGGGATGCCTTCAAGCGCGAGGGCATCGAGATTCCCTATCCGGTGCGCGATATGCGCCTGGATAAGCCGGTTACTGTGATCATGGATCGGCCGAGCTAAGGCGAGTTGAGGGAACGCTCCCAGCCAACGCCGGACAAAGTCAGGGGCTGCAAAGGGAACGAGGACCCCGATCTGTCGGTTACCTGACATGACGACCGATAGAGAAGAGCAAACAATGCTTTGGAACGCAGCAATCAAGGCGATTGGGCGTGCGTTAAAACAAGAGTTCCAAACAAAAGAGCAGGAAATGCCCGATAACATTCAAAAGCTGGTGTCTCAACTCGAAGCCAACGGGAACTCCAATGACGAGAGATGAGGTCTCAAGCGCGCGGCGTCGCGCCTAAATAGTAGCTGAGGCGCGCAATTCGGACAGTGAAAGAACGCGCGCCCAAACATCATGGATCAGCCGAGCTAAGACCGCCGCGCTCGGCGTGAGCACGAATATGCTCCAACACGCGGGCGTTGTTCTGCCGAATGATCCAGCGCGCCATCGGCAGCCAATAGGGAACCGGATCGAGCCGGAGCTCGTGCGAGGTGTGCTCCACGACATCAGTTCCGCCATCGGCACGAGGAATGAGCTCAAAGCTCGTATTGGTCGTGCGGAAGTAGCCGATGACGTGCGGAGCATGCACATGCTCATATGGGCTCAGCTCGCGCATCCCCGGTATGTCGCGGACGACCACAAATGCGAGCTTCCGGTTCGGCGCCCATTCCGTAACGCGCTCGATGGCGGTTCCGGTCGAGAATTCGCCGAGTCGCTCGGCACCGACGCCTTCACCGCGGACCTCGCCACGTAGCGGGTAGGCAACACCAAGCCGAAACGGCAGCGCGAGCGGCCCTTCGATCGGGTCCGTGGACAGGATTGATGCCCAGACCACTTCGGGTGATGCCGCGACCGTGATGGTCTGGTCCGTGTCGAGATGGGCGAGCGGCGGCAGAACATTCTCAACTGCGAACATCAGCGGCAAGAGCGCGAGGCACGGCAACGTCTGCGCGGCAGGCCGCCTCCTCTGCAAGGCCATTGAACGCCCGAGAACACCGCCGATCAGCGCCATGCCCAAGCCGAGCGGCGCCGCCATGATGATACAGATGAGGCCCTCTATCGCGACTGCTACAAGGGTCAGGCTGCCAAGCAAAACTGCGATCACGACCGACCACGCGGTCTCCCTCCCGCCGATATCACCCCGGTAGTTCGCGATGTAGCCTGACACGGTGCCGATCACAAACGGGGTGAGCAAAAACAACGAGTAGCCGTAGGTGCCGAAGACCAGCGTGCCCAAGGCAACGGCCACCATCGTCAATCCGACGCCGGCGAGAACGCCCAGCACGCCGGACGCCCATATCGAAACCGGTTCCGACGTTTCAGCATCGGCGACAACCGCCGGCGGCTCACGCTCCGTCACCGGCGGCGCGACGCAGAGAACAAGGATCGTCAGAATCTGGATGATAGGCGTTATCGCAAACACTGCCACCCAGCCGCCGACATTGGCGTCATTGGCTCGCCGGAAGGCAAGCGCACCGAGCGCCCAGGCGACAATCAGCAGATACGCAGCACCGAGCGCCTGCACGAGATCCGCGTTGGCGCCGACACTCCGCAAAGCGCGATGCGGTATAAGGTAGACCCACATATCCGACTTCAGCAGATTGCCGGCGGCAAGCGGGATCAGATACTGGCTCAGGAATATCGTAACCGACCAGGCCGCATAGGGCGCTCGCCCGATCTTTCCTTTGAACGTAAACGGCGTGATCACGGCCACCCTCACTGCTCAAGAGCAACCAGATTTGGCCGGTACGGCAGCGTCTCCGGCGTCTTCACATTCCAAATGAGGCCGAACCGGCGCAGAGCGCTCAGCACCCACCAGCCGGGGTCGAACTCACCGTCGCGCACGCCGAGCCGTGCCGAACCCGGGAAGGCGTGATGATTGTTGTGCCAGGCTTCGCCCATCGTGATCAGGCTGCAATAGGGCACGTTGTAGCCCTGCACGCCCGCGCCATCGACATGCCAGGAGCGCGGCCCGCGATTGTGGGCGAAGTAGCCAACCAGCCAGTGGCCGGTGACGCAAGCGGCCACCCGCAGCGCGATGCCCCAGACCACCCACGGCATGCCACCGATCGCAAAGAACACGATCGCCCAGGGAAGCTGCTGCGCCATCCAGGTGCGCTCGACGAACTGATAGAAGCGGTCGTCGCGCACGCGCCGCTCCATCACCAGCTCGGGCGGATGCGCCAGCACAATCTCGCAATGCAGTTGCCAGAAGCCGTCGCGCAGGATCGACGAGCGGTGCGCGAGATAAGAATGGCAGCGCGGTTTGCGCTGCGCCCAGTCGCGAATGTCGTGCTGGCGGATCATGCCGTACGGGCCCGCCATTCCGACCAGCGTGCCGCAATAGACGAAGAACCGCTCGAGCCAGAGTGGGCAATCGTATGAGCGGTGGATGAGCCGCCGGTGCATGCCGAGCGAGTGTCCGAGACAGACCGTGACGGCACTCATCACGACGAACACCGCAAGCGCACTCCAGCTGAAGAAGAAAGGCCCGCCTACCAGACCCACGATGGTCATGCTGGAAATCCAGAGCGACTTGCTGGCCTTCCAGCGCACGACACCTTCCACCGCATCGGTGTCGTCGGCGTCGACCATGCGGGGCGAGCGAAACGTGCTTTCCGAGCGCTGTAGCGCCTCGTCGACCGCGTCAAGATCGGGGTTTCCGGCAGTCTCAGCCGAGACCGTCATGGCCAGCTCCACAGTCACCCGCGCATATTGCTTGCAACTTTATAACTAAATAATTATATAATCAAGCGGCTGTGGACGAACGGGGCACACGAGACACGAAGCACACACGAGACACGAAGCAAAGATGTCGATCGACAAGATTTTCGAAGCGCTATCGTCGGCGCCGCGGCGCCGCATTCTCGCCTATCTGTCGAAGACCGACATGACAGCAGGCGAGATCGCGCAGCGCTTCGCCGACACGATGTCACAACCGGCCATTTCCAAGCATCTCTCGGTGCTCGAGAACGCAGGCATCGTGTGGCGCGAGAAGCGCGGGCAGAACGTGCACTATGGCCTTAAGGAGGAGGCCCTCACCGCGTCGCTGGTGCACTTCCTGGCCGAGGTCTGCCCGCGCTCGCGCCCGTTCCGCAAGGACAGCGTGGAGGCTGCGAAGCGGAAGAAGCAGCGAACTTGAGCCCTTATGCCGCCTTTCGGCTCGTCAGGAAATCACCCATTCGGCTGAGCGCCTTCAGAATGTTCTCGGTCGAGTTGGCGTAGGACAGCCGCACATAGCCTTCGCCGAGAATCCCGAAGTCGGGCCCGCCGATGATGGCGACGCCCGCGTCGTCAAGGAGCGCATTGGCGAGCGGCTTCGCCTTCCAGCCGGTGCCCTTGATATTGGGAAACGCATAGAACGCGCCCTTCGGGATCGCGCAGGTCACTCCGGGCAGCCTGTTGAGCCCCTCGACCACGACTTTGCGCCGGCGGTCGAACTCGGCCACCATCTTGTGCACCTCGTCCTGCGGACCGGTAAGCGCCGCAAGCCCGGCATATTGGGCCGAGGCGTTGACGCAGGAATGGAGATTCACCGCAAGCTTGCGCGCATAGTCGTAGAGCTTGCCCGGCCACACCGCATAGCCGAGCCGCCAGCCGGTCATTGCATAGGTCTTCGACCAGCCGTTGAGCAGGATCAGTCGATCGCGAATCGACGGATAGCCAAGCAGGCACACATGGCTCTCGCCGTCGTAGACCATGTGGTCATAGATCTCGTCGGAGAGCACGCAGACGTCAGGCCAGCGCTCGAGCCCGGCAACGAGCTTGTCGACCTCGGCCTTGGGAGTCACGCCGCCGGTCGGATTGGCCGGTGAGTTGACGATCAGCAGCCGCGTCTTGGGCGTGATCAGCGACAACGTCTCCTCGGCCGAGAATGCAAAGCCGTTCTGCTCGCGGATCGGCACCGGGATCGGATTGGCACCGGTGAACTCGATCATCGAGCGATAGATCGGGAAACCAGGGTCCGGATAGAGAACGTCGACGCCCGGTTCCCCGAACATCATGATCGCCATGAACATCGTCGGCTTGCCGCCGGGCTGGACCATCACCTCGTCGGGCGAGACCGTGACCTTGAAGCGCTTGTGCAGATCGGCCGCAACGGCCTCCCGCAGCGGCGGTATGCCAGTCGCCGGCGTATAGCCATGGTGTCCGTCACGCAGCGCCTTCACGGCCGCCTCGACGATGAAATCAGGCGTGCGGAAATCCGGCTGGCCGATGCCGAGATTGATGATGTCGCGGCCCTGCGCGATGAGCGCGTTGGCGCGCGCCAATACCGCGAAGGCGTTCTCCTCGCCGATGCGATCGAAAGCCGCAATGGTGCGAAGCATGGCGTTCCCCATAACGATTGTTTCGCGCGGCACTTCAGCCCATCCTCGCCGCGAATGCAATCAGGCCGGGGCTTAATGCAGGCCTCAATCCCGATCGTTCTGTCGCGCCCGATCTGCAACTCCGCCATCCGCATCACCTCGAAGATCACGGCGACCGACCAGCCGATCAACAAGAGCCCGTTGAGAGACGTGATCGGCCCGATCAGGCGATCACCACCGATCGCCCGCGCATCGCCATATCCCAGCGCCGTGTAGTTTTCGAAGGCGAACTCAAACGGATCGGCGCTCAGGATTTCTATCCCGGCAGCGCTGTAGTAGGCCGCCCATATGGCGATCTCCGCGAGGTGGGCCACCATCAAGGCGGTCATGGTGATCGTCAGCAATGCTGTCAGGCGTGTGAACAGGCCGAGATGGTCGGTCAGGTTGGCGGCGTGCCGGGTGGCTACCACGATCAGCCCGGTCATCGCGGCATGAATGCCGAAGTTGAGAAAGCTCACTGCAGCGCCGGCGAGAAGAATTCTCAACATCGGACTCCGCGCCTCAAGCCTTCATCCCGACCGGGGCGACCTGCGAGGTCTTCAGTCCCATCGAATCGAGCGCTCGACGGATGAGCCCTGAGCCTTTCGACTCCTCGATGAACGCCATCACCGCGGCAAGCGCGGCCGGCTTGTTCTTGGCGACCGCGACCGCGGTCGTGGAATTGAGAAAGCCGCCATCGAGCACGCGCGAGCCAGGGAGCGCATCAACCAGCCCGCCGACCGCCTCGCGCGAGAGCGCGATCGCATCAACCTTGCCGGCGCGCATCAGCTCGACGCCTTCATCGGGGCCCTTGACGTTGACCGGCGTCGCGTTCGGCGCGGTGCGCTGCGCGGCGCGAAATGTCGCGGTTCCCTCGACACCCGCAACCCGCACCTCCGCTCGATTGACCTCTTCGACCGCTTTGATCGGCGAGCCCGGGGCCACCAGGTAGGTGCTTTGCAGAAGATGATAGGGCGCGCCGAAATCCACCACCTTCTTGCGGTCGTCATCAACCGGCACGAAGGTGACATCCCAGGCGCTGGCATTGGTTGCCGCGATGATCTTGCCGGAGGAATCGTATTCTACAAGCTCCACCGGCACCTTGAGCCATTGCGCGAGCGCGGTGCCAAGCTCGACCGGCACGCCGCGCGGCTTGCCGGTTGCCGGGTCGCGCACGCACCAGAGCGCGGAAGCCGCCGGCCCGACCGCGATTCCGACCCGAAGCCTGCCGGTGGGTGCGAGCTCCTTGATCGCCTGGTCCGTGGCGGCAGCCATGATCACAACTCCCAGAATGCCAACGATAGTGGGCAGCTATTAGGCGGTAAGCGGAAGGGAGACAAGCGGCCGCTATCGTGACGCCTTGCTGCCGCGCGGGCAAACGCTACGATGCCGGCCGTATAGGGTATGGCAGGCGATTGCGGGTCGGCGGCCCGCGCGACAATTTCAGCGTGCCTGCATTTGTGAGGAGGTCTGTCTTGAAGCGCATCGTGATTTGCTACGACGGCACTTGGAACGCTCTGACCAATCCCGACGAGGTGACGAATGTTGTGCGGGTCGCACAAGCCGTGGTGCCGGTCTCGTCGGACGGCATTACCCAGGTTGTCTACTACAATGCCGGGGTCGGCAGCGGCGGACCGCTCGATCGTTTTCTGGGCGGCGTCTTTGGCGCCGGCCTGCGCGACAACGTCAAGCGCGGGCTCGCCTTCCTGTCACTCAATTGGGAGGGGCCAGAGGAGGGGGAGAGCGCCGATGAAATCTACATCTTTGGCTTCTCGCGCGGAGCCTACACGGCACGCGCCCTCGCCGGCGTCATCTCCGCCATCGGCGGCATTCCGAGACAAGCCAGCTTCGATCAGCTGGAGAGGGTCTGGAACCACTATCGAAATAGCAAAGAGCAGCGCGAGGCTGACCAGCAAGGCATTGATGACTTGATTTGGAAGATGCCCAAAGACGGCAAGCCCCCGATCATCAAGTGCGTCGCGGTTTGGGACACGGTGGGCTCCTATGGAATTCCGGCTGGTTTCGGCTTTAGCGGGCTCGCGCGCAGATTGACCGCATGGACCCGAGGCTTTCACGACAACGAGATCGGACCGCACATCGAGTACGGCTTGCATGCCATGGCCATCGACGAGCGGCGCCGTGCCTTCACGGCAACCGCGTGGGTCAACAAACCAGGCGAGGACCGGCAGAACGTGGAGCAGGTCTGGTTTGCCGGAGCTCACTCGAACGTGGGCGGCGGCTACAAGCAGGCCGGGCTGTCCGACCACGCTCTGATCTGGATGATCGCACGCACGCGCGAGCTCACCGGATTGGAGTTCGACACCGACTATATTGCCGAGCACTTCTGGCCGTGCGCCGCCTGCTCGTTGTTCCGCTCCTATCGCAGCTGGGTTCTTGACCGTATTCGGCCCTACGTGCGGCCGGTCTCCACCGGGGTCCGTGTTGCTCAGCAGTTGATGGGGCCGGATGCAAGCGCAGACCACATCATCAATGCGAAGGTGCATTGGAGCGTCAAGGATCGCGTCGGCAAGCTCGGGCTCGTCGATGAGACCAAATATCGGAAATACAGCCCCAAGAACTTGCCCAAGGACTACCCGATCGCGGAGAAGAGCAAGCTCGAGCAGGAGCTCATCGGCTTGTGCCGGGCCAACCGAGAGCTTGCCAAAACTGACGAGAAGCGCGGCCGGACCATGCACTGCGTGCTCCATCGCGAGCTGACCAAACGCGAGCAGGGCTGGCGCGGGAAAAGGCTGCGGCAGCTGCGCGAGCAGTGGAAGGACGTCCTGGCAGCGCGCAACCCGGGCTCTGAACCGTCCGCGTGAGTGCAGGCGCAGGCCCAGCGAGTGAACCGATCAGTTAATTGCGGCTCAGCGCGTCCCAGTCCCTTGCTGGCGGATGCGGGCGGGCGCTACCATACCGGCCGGATACGACTGGGCGGCCATCGCGATGCGCGGCCGCGCCCAATGAATATTGAATGAAACCGAGAGGAAACATGCGCATGACCCGAGGGCTCTATATGAGTGCAGCCATGCTGGCGATCACGCTGGCGCTGGCCGGCCCGTCCACCCAGATCAATGCGCAGACTCCACCGGCGCTGAGCGTCAGCGCCGCCGAGATCGGCGGCGTCGTCACCGGCCCAGCGGGGCCGGAAGCCGGCGTGTGGGTGATCGCGGAGACAACCGACCTGCCCACCAAGTACGCCAAGATCGTCGTGACCGACGATCAGGGCCGCTACATGATCCCCGAGCTGCCGAAGGCCAAATACAAAGTGTGGGTGCGCGGCTATGGTCTGGTCGATTCTGCCGAAGGTCGACGGCGAGCCGGGCAAGCTCGTCAATCTCACGGCCGTGAAGGCGCCGAACGAGGCCGCCGCGGCCGAGTACTACCCGTCGGGCTACTGGTACGCGCTGATGAAGTTTCCGGAGAAGGGCGAGTTTCCCGGCACCGGCGACAGCGGCAACCGCATCCCGACCTCGATGCGCTCGCAGCACCAGTGGCTCGACAGCATCAAGACCAACGGCTGCTGGGGCTGTCACGGGCTCGGCAACAAGGCGACGCGCACGATCCCGGAAGACCTCGGCTCGTTCGAGAACTCGCACGCAGCCTGGACCCGGCGCATCCAGTCCGGCCAGGCGATGAGCAGCATGATCGCGACCATCAATCGCTTCGGCGCGCAGCGCGGCATCTCCTATTTCGCCGACTGGACCGACCGCATCGCCAATGGTGAGCTGCCCTTCGCCAAGCCCGAGCGCCCGCAAGGCATCGAGCGCAACATCGTGGTCACGATGTGGGACTGGGGCCGCGAGAAGGCCTACCTGCACGACGAGATCGCGACCGACCGGCGCAACCCGCGGGTCAACGCCAACGGCAAGCTCTACGGCTCGCCGGAATATTCGACCGACTGGATCCCGATCCTCGATCCGGTGACGCACACCAACGAGCGAAGTGAAGATCGGCGTGCTCGATCCCAAGACGCCCTCCTCCAAGGACGACCCGATGGCGCCGTCGGCCTATTACGGCGACGAGAAGATCTGGGACAGCCAGACCAACTCGCACAACCCGATGATGGACCAGAATCGGGCGCACCTGGTTCACCTCGCAGGTCCGTCCCGCGGACAACCGAGGCATTCTGTCAGCAGGGCTCGAGCCATCCTTCGGCGAAGGCGTTCCCGACCAAGACGGCGAGCCGCCACGCCGCCATGTACGATCCGAAGTCGAACAAGTTCACGCTGGTCGCGACCTGCTTCGGCACGCATCATCTGCACTTCGCGGAGGACGCCAGCAACACGCTCTGGTTCTCGGGCGGCGCGCAGGTGCTGGGCTGGATCAACACCAAGATGCTGGACGAGACCGGCGACACTCGAGAAGTCGCAGGGCTGGACCGCGTTCGTGGTCGACACCAACGGCGACGGCAAGCGCGGCGAATATACCGAGCCGAACCAGCCGCTCGATCCCAACAAAGATCGCCGCCTCAACGTCGGCACCTACGGCATCGGCGTGGCGCCCGACGGCGGCGTGTGGACCACGGTACGCGTGTTCCCGGGTTTCATCATGCGCACGGTGCCGGGCAGCGATCCGGCCAACACGGCGCTGACCGAGATCTACGAGGTGCCGTCTGACGACGCCAAGACGCCCGGCTACGGACCGCGCGGCATGGACGTCGACCGCAACGGCGTAGTGTGGACGCCGCTGTCGAGCGGCCACATGGCGAGCTTCGATCGCCGCAAGTGCAAGGTGCTCAACGGCCCGACCGCGGCGACCGGCCGGCATTGTCCGGAGGGCTGGACGCTCTATCAATTCCCCGGTCCGCAGTTCAAGGACTTCAAGGAACCGGGCAGCGTCGAGTCGAGCTATTACACCTGGGTCGACCAGTTCAACGTGTCGGGTCTCGGCGCCAACACGCCGATGGCGACCGGCAACGCCAACGAGTCGATCCTCGCGCTCGTCGACGGCAAGTGGGTCAACATGCGCGTGCCCTACCCGCTCGGCTTCTACACCAAGGGCATGGACGGACGCATCGACGATCCCAACACCGGCTGGAAGGGCCGCGGCATCTGGACGACCTACGGCCAGCGCACGCCGTTCCATCTCGAAGGCGGCAAGGGCACGCTGCCGAAGGTGGTGAAGTTCCAGATCCGGCCTGATCCGCTGGCGAGGTAAGCACGACAAGCAGCCGTGTCCCAGGCGACCGAAGGGAGACCCGGGATCCAGTGTTTCTAAGCGTTTAAAAGAATGGGTCCCGGCCCTTCGCTTCGCACGGCCGGGACACGATGTGTGTCACGCAAACGCGCGTCCCCGTCGCGCTAGGGAGCTTTGGCTTTCTGTTTGACAAGCAGCTCCACGGCCGCGTCTAACACCGGATCGGCGGCGCCCGCGTATGGCAACGGCCGTTCAACGTGGTGATCCGGCATGACGCCTGTGCCCTCAAGGCGCTGCCCACCATCGAACTCATGTCCCGCGGTTGCAACATAGAGCAGCAGATCGCCTGGCATCACTACAAGTGCACCCGATACGACAGCCCCTGCACTTGGGGTCCCGATCACCGGACCGAACGCGCTGCGCTTGTAACCATAGGCCATGATCTCCGCTGCGCTTCGGGTATGATGGTCGATCAGAAGCGCTGAACGGCCGCGAAACGAGGGATTTTGCTTAACGGACAGCTGCAATTGCCCTGGGCGGCCGAAGCTCTGCCAATGGCCCCAATAAGAGTCCCCATCCAATGTTTTGAGATATTGATCTACGACTGCAATATTGCCGCCAACGCGGCCTCTCATATCAACGATGAGAAAATCGAGCCGCCTCACACGATTTGAGTCGAAGCCTGCAACCGCGTTCTTGAAACTGATTTGCTCGCTCGATGCCCAGACATGGACGTATCCGATCTGCGCGCCGTCCCGCTCGATCACCCGGGCGCTCGCTGCCGTGGCATCGGAAAACGCCTTGGTGGGCTTGATCGGGATCACTTCGACGCTGAGAGATTCCGTCGCCGCCTTGGCGGCGCGTCGTATCTCGAGCTTGACGGTTGCGCCGATCTTGCCGACGAACGCAGCAACCGGGCCATAAGGTGCGCCGTCGACAGACAAAATCTCATCGCCGTACTTCAGACCTGCACGGTCTGCAGGGGATCCTTCCAGAATGCCGTCAACGAAATGATGTCCGGCGACACGCCGGGTGAAAGCCCCAATTCCGGGATAGTAAGGGCCGGTTCCCCAGAACCGCCTGGACATGAGTCCAGTTGCCTCCGGACCAATACCAACGACGTCCAGCAACATGTAGTATTCGTAGTCATCCTGCGTGAACAGGCCGGTATGTGATGTCTTCAGCTCGGACAAGAGCTCGTTGATCTGGCGAACAGCGTCCTGAGGCGTAGCGGCGGAGACCACAGAAGAACGGAGTGCCTGGGCACGTGCTCTCCAGTCGAGCTTCTTGAGTATCCCCTCATCGTAGAATCGTCGGTCAATGGTCTCGACTACTGCATCGTAAAGCTTCTCCAGGTCGACATCTTTCACCCATCGCCCGCGTGGCTCGATGGAAGGCGCTTCGGCGGCCTGGCCGTAGGGCACATTCGGTCCAGACAACAAGACGACAAGCAACGTGATCCCAGCCGCACTGAGAGAAACAAGGAGCCTTCGCATGGTGCATCCTGTGCTGACGTGCTTTTACCGAGCGAGACGCGCCCGATAGCGGCAAATTGAGGCGCCGCGGTGGAGCTTGTGTTGATGGCCGCGCGGTCGGGCTTGTCTGGACCGAACAGTTCTGGAAGATGGCCCCGCCATGCGCTTCCCCGCCCCGCTCATCCCCGCCACGCTGGTCAAGCGCTACAAGCGCTTTCTCGCCGACGTCACACTTCCGTCGGGCGAGACGATCACGGTGCATTGCGCCAATCCGGGCTCGATGATCGGGCTCAATGCGGCGGGCGCGCGAGTATGGCTGTCGAAATCCGCCAATACCAAACGCAAGCTCGCCTATAGCTGGGAGCTGATCGAGGTCGACCTCGGCAGCAGCGCCGAGCTTGTCGGCATCAACACGACGCATCCCAATGCGCTTGCGGCCGAAGCGATCGCGGCGGGCGCGATCCCGGAGCTCACCGGATACAAAACAATTCGCCGCGAGGTGAAGTACGGCAACGGCTCGCGCGTCGACTTTCTGCTGGAGGACCCGGCGCGACCGCCCTGCTATCTCGAAATTAAAAACGTCCACCTCATGCGAGGCGCGGGCGTTGCCGAGTTCCCCGATGCGGTGACCAAGCGCGGGGCCAAGCATCTGCACGAGCTGTCCGCCATGGTGCGGGCCGGCGCCCGCGCCGTCATGCTGTTCCTGGTGCAGATCGGCTCGGCCGGCTCGTTCGTTCTCGCCCGCGACATCGACCCGGCCTATGGGCGCGCCTTCGATGCCGCCCGCGCGGCTGGCGTCGAGGCGCTGGCCCGCCGCTGCCGGGTAACCCAAGACGGGATCGAAATCGCCGAAGCCATCCCCATCCAAGAAAACCCGCTGAGAATAACCGCTGAGAATAGCCACTAATTTGTTGTGCTTGCGTCCCGCCCGTCGTTGCTTACATTGCGGGCAGCGGCACCCTGCCGCCAGGAGGCGGCACCGCCGCAGTCCCTAATGAGCCACCTCACATGAGTTACGTCGACGCGGTCCTCGCTCCGCAACGCAAGACCGGACAGATCAAGCTGCATGGCCCGCAGGCCTTCGAGGGCATGCGCAGGGCCGGCCGGCTTGCGGCCGAATGCCTCGACATGCTCAGCGGCGAAGTGCGCCCGGGCGTATCGACCGAGAAGATCGACCGCCTCGTGTTTGAGTTTGCCATGGACCACAAGGCGCTGCCGGCGACCTTGATGTACCGCGGCTATCGCAAGTCGACCTGCACCTCGATCAATCACGTGGTCTGTCACGGCATCCCGAACGACAAGCCGCTGCGTGAGGGCGACGTCGTCAACATCGACGTGACGCTCATTCTCGACAGCTGGCACGGCGATTCAAGCCGCATGTACGCTGTCGGCGCGATCCCGCGCCGCGCCGAGCGGCTGATCGAGGTCACCTACGAGGCCATGATGCGCGGCATCGCGGTGATCCGGCCGGGCGCCACCACCGGCGACATCGGCGCCGCAATCCAGGCCTATGTCGAGGCGCAGCACATGAGCGTGGTGCGCGACTTTTGCGGCCACGGGCTCGGGCGCCTGTTCCATGACGAGCCCAACATCGTGCACGTCGGCCGGCCTGGCGAAGGCGTGGTGCTGCGTCCCGGCATGTTCTTCACGGTCGAGCCGATGATCAATCTCGGCCGCCCGCATGTGAAGGTGCTTTCCGACGGCTGGACCGCCGTGACGCGCGACCGCTCGCTCTCGGCGCAGTTCGAGCACACGGTGGCGGTGACCAACAACGGCGTCGAGATTTTCACGCTCTCGCCGCGTGGTTTGGACCGGCCGCACTTTGCGTCAGAAGGGCGAGGCTAACCGCCTCCACTTTCATCGCGGCCGATAAACGGTCCCTTCCAGCCAGGCAATCATGCGATGCATGATCTGCTTGTTGTTCTTCTCCAGCATCATCGTATGGCCGTTGCCGTAGATGCCGGCCTCGGGCAGCACATCGACGGTGACGCGGCCACCGATCGCCGCCATTTCCTTTTGAAACTTGCGCGAGGCGTCGACCCGATCCTGGGCGTGGTCGCCGATCACGATCAGGATTGGAATGGCCGCTAGCTTCTGCCGGCCCGCTAGTGGAATTTCATCGAAAGCCGTGACCGAAGTCTCGATCGCCAGAATGGCCTTCACCCGATCGGGCCGCTCCGCGGCCGTGAGATAGCCGAGCAAGCCGGATGATGACCAGCTCTGCAGGATCACAGGCTCGGGCACCTTGTCGATCAGCGCCGTGAACGCCGCAACGGACTTCAATGTCTCCTGCGGATCGCGATAGGTGCTCACCGTCTGCGGAAAATATTTGTCGGCGGCCTCGATCGGAAATTGCGTGTTCGGATAAGGCTCGCCGTATTTCGGGCCCCAGCGGAAGGTGACCCAGGAGGATTCGGCGGCATAGCGATTGATCGCCGGCAGCTGCGACGTCGGCGCCAGGCCGAGCTTCACAGCGTTGATCTTGCAGATGTCGGTGCCCGAGCGCCCGGTGTTGGGGCGGTCAACGCCATAAACCGCAAAGCCCTCGCGCAGAAACAGCGTCAGCCAGCCCTCGCGGCCATCCGGCGTCGTGTCATAGACGCGCGCGGTGTGCCCACCGCCTGAGTTGAACAGGATCGGATTCGGGTGGCGCATCTCGGCCGGGTATTGATAGGTCGCATAGACGTTGTCGACCATGACGTGGCCGGCTGGCCAGCGAGTGCTCTTCGGATCGCCCCCGTCATTGGTCGCGCAATTGATCATTCGTCCGCCCGCCTCCATGCTGCCCTGCTTGGCGATGCGCAGGACTGGCTCCTCAGCACGGGCTGCCAGATTGGCGATCAGTGGGGCAATGGCACCCAAGGCAACCATGACGACGGCCGCACTGGATTTTCTCATCACGAACCTCCGCTTCTTCGCAGCGCCTGAGAGGTAATTGGACCTCGATCCCTCTTTATGACCAAAGGGCGCGCGTGTTGCAAATCGCAGCATTATGGGCATCCTGCCTGCCGCCTGCGGCGGGAGCGCGCAGGATGTGGCGCGAGGCAGTAGCAATCATGTCGGGCAAGAGCGACGACCAGGGTGCAACCGCAACCGAAAAGGCGCCGCACTATCACGGCCACCGCGCCCGCCTGCGCCAGCGCTTTCTCGAGGCCGGCAGCGAGGCGGTGAGCGACTACGAGCTTCTGGAGCTGATCCTGTTTCGCGCCATCCCGCAGCGCGACGTGAAGCCGCTGGCGAAGCAGCTGATCGCAATGTTCGGCTCCTTCGCCGAGGTGATCGCGGCGCCGCGCCATCGCCTCGCCGAGCTCAAGGGCCTGGGCGACGCCGCCATCACCGAGCTGAAAGTCGTGCAGGCTGCCGCGAGCCGGCTCGCACGCGGCGCGGTGAGCAAGCGACCGGTGCTGTCATCGTGGTCGAGCGTGCTCGACTATTGCCGCACCGCGCAGGGCTTCGCCGAGAAGGAGCAGTTCCGCATTCTCTTTCTCGACAAGCGCAACGCCGTCATCGCCGACGAGGTGCAAGGCAGCGGCACCGTCGACCACACGCCGGTCTATCCGCGCGAGGTGATCAAGCGCGCGCTCGAGCTCTCCGCGACCGCCATCATCCTGGTGCACAACCATCCATCAGGCGATCCGACGCCATCGCGCGCCGACATCGACATGACCAAGGCGATCGTCGACATCGCCAGGCCACTCGGGATTTCGGTGCACGATCACATCATTGTCGGCAAGCACGGGCATGCGAGCTTGAAGGGGTTGAAGCTATTCTAGCGCGCCGCGGCTTGTCGCCATCCGGCACCAGCATCTTCCCAACGAATAGCTTGACCACGCTTGGGAGCGAAGGAAACATAGTAGCTCAATGGGAGTAGAAAATGAATTGCTCGAAGTGCAAGGCCAGAATGGAAGATGGCTTCATCCCCGATTCTCAATTGGGCCCGGAGTTCTGGGTTGCAGGCCCGAATCCGTCCTTTTGGAAGAGATTCCTTGCCTACAAGAATAGCGTGCCGATCACGACGTATCGCTGCACGAAATGCGGAGCGTTGGAATCGTACGCGGTGAAGCCCTCGTAGCGGTATCCGCTCTCGCGTGGAGCGGGCACACAATTGCGGAGCAGCGCGCATCCGAATTGGGCGTCCTTCCGCCGGACGTTTTCAATTGCTATCATTGCGATTAAGGCTCGTCCGCATACAGTGGCGGAGCTCGCACGCATCCCAATGGCGCTTGCCTGGGTAGAGCTGCCGGCTTTTCCATTGTCGGACAATCGGAACCTGTTCGAGCGAAGAACGAAAGCGCATCATGGCCGGCAGCGTTCTGGCGTGGCGGTGATGCAAAGAAAAGGAGGAAGTCCTATGCTTCGTCAACTGGCATTCGCATCATTCATCTTGCTCACGCCATCGCTGGTCTCGGCGCAGACGTGCAAAATTCCAGATCGAAGAAGCGACGATCGAGGATATTCAAGCGGCGATCCTGCGAGGCGAATTGACATCGACGCGGGTGGTGCAGCTCTACCTGAACCGTATCAAGGCGTACAACGGCACGTGCGTCAATCAGCCGGACGGGGTCCTCGGGCAGGGACCGATCACGCCCATCAAGAATGCGCATCAACTCAATGCCTTGATGACCTTGAATTTGCGACCAGCCAAAAGAGAAAAGTTGGGGTTTGATCCTCGAAAAGCACGCAGCATGACCGATCCGGTGGATGCCGATCCGGCGATGCCCGATGCGCTGGAAGTGGCGGCGCAGCAAGACGCCTACTTTGCATCGACCGGCAAGCTCATCGGCCCGCTCCACGGCGTGGTGTTCTCCATCAAGGATCAGTACGACACCTTCGATATGCGCACGACCGCGGGCATGGATGCCGCTTATGCGAACGATCGTCCGCCGCGCGACGCAACCTTCGTCAAGCGCCTGCGCGACGCGGGTGCGATCATCCTGGCCAAGGCGAACCTGGGAGAAATGGGAACGCCGAACTCGCGAAGCTCCTTCGGCGGGCCGTTCTGTAACCCTTACGATACGGAACGCAGTCCCGGCACCTCCAGCGGCGGCTCCGGATCATCGGTTGCCGCAAACCTGGTGACGTGCTCCATCGGCGAGGAAACCGGGGGATCCATCCATCACCCCGCCAAGAACAACAGCCTTGTGGGACTCGCGCCGACGCAGGAACTGGTCAGTCGCGACGGAATGATTGGCGCGGGGCTGAATACGCGCGTGGGACCGCTGTGCCGCACCGTCAAGGATGCCGCCCGCGTGCTCGAGGTCATCGCCGGCTACGATCCAAAGGATGAGCTGACGGCTTTCAGCATTGGCCGGCTGCCCTCGGAGCCCTATCGAAGCTTCGCGAACGAGCGGACGTTGAACGGAATGCGGATCGGCGTCATTCGCGAGCATATGGACAAGAAAGTGTTCAACGAGGCCGACGTTGAAGCCATCGATCTCACCGAGCGTGCCATTGGCGATCTGCGTCGGCTGGGCGCCACGATCGTCGACCCGGGAGCGGGGGGAGCACTGTTTCAGAGCTGCATCGACAAGTATGTTCCGCTCTATCGCAACCGGGTGTTCATCGAACAGTTTCCGAATCTCTTTCCGGTCGATGCCAACGGGAAACCGTCGACGGACCGCATCTCTCAGCTGGTGGATATGTTCTTCGATCCATCGCTGCGTCCCGGCCGGTTCCACGATCCGCAACATCGGAGCGGCGTCCAATGCTGGACTGACCAAATACATGCTGACCCGCTACCTGCAGGGAGCGCGGCGATGCGAATATCAAGTCCATCAGGGATTTGATCGACAAATCGAAATACTATCGGGATATTCGTCCGGAGGCGGGTTTTATCGATCGAAAAGCGGCGCTCGAGGAGATGAACAGCAGCTTGACGCTCGATATGGCGAACCTCTTTCAAGACAGGTTTGCCAATCAGCAAGTCGTTCTGCAATGCATGGCGCAGGAGAACCTCGACGCCCTGGTGTCTCCGGCGGGGAACATTCCGGCTTATATCCTGGGTGCACCCATCGAGCCGCCGTTGGCCGGCAGGACCAATTCTGTCTGGGGCCTGCTGGGACAACACGGTTTTCCGACACTGTCCGTCCCGGCGGGTTTCACCACTCACGTGTTTGATCGAGTCCGCGATGCCACGGCTCCTGGTGGTACGCGCCTGGTGGGGCCCGTTCCGGCAAAGCTTCCGCTCGGGATCATGTTCTTCGGAAGGCCTTTTTCCGAGCCGACGCTCCTTCGGATCGCTTCGGCCTACGAGGCGGCAACAAAACACCGCATTCCGCCGCCGGACTTCGGACCGGTTTCAGAACGGTAGGCATGATGGCAACTCCCTCTCCCCGTGACCGGGGAGAGGGAGAACGCCTTCAACTCAGCGCGCTGTCGTGCCTTACGTCCCGCGGCCCCAGACGCCGCAATAGCGCCGGCCGATGAATTCCAGGCCGGTCTGGTAGCCCGGCCAGTCCTTGAAGTTCGAGAGCTTCAGGTCCTTCTCCGCGCCCCAACACTTGCCGGAAATGCCGAGCGGCTTCATCTCGGCCGACGCTTCCTCCAGCAGGCGGAGCTGGTCGCGCGCGTCCTGCTTGGTGCCGAGACGGCCGTTGACGCCGGGGTGGCCGGGGATCAGCCGGTCCCAGTCCATCGCGATCACCTTCTTGATGAAATCCTCGGCTTCGAGCGGATACATGTCGATGAAGCCGCGGCCCGGCACCTGCCCGACCGGGATCGTGTCGACGATGAACACGATCTTCTCACGCGGCAGCCGCATCACGATGTTCGAGTCGGAGTGGTTGAGGCCGATATAGCTGAGCTCCAGCGTGGTGCCGCCGAGCTCGATGGTCTTGGTGGTGTCGAAGATCTCGTCGACCGGCGTCACCAGCGGGTTCTGCACCTGGTCGAGCCGCTCCTTCGCGCGCTTATGCGCGACCACACGGGCGCCGGCGTCCTTGAAGGGCTTGCCGCCGGAAATGTGATCGAAGTGATGGTGGCTGTAGACCAGGTAACGGATCGGCTGGTTGGTGACCTTTTTGATCTCGTTGACGTAGTCCTGCACGCCCTCCGGCCGCGCGTAGCCGATCGGATCAGTGGCGATGACGCCGTCCCGCGTGACGATAAACATCGACTGTGCGCCGCCATTGCGGAAGATGTAGACACCATCGGTGCCGTCGACCTTGGTGGTCGCGAACGGCGGCTGTGGCGGTTGTTGCGTGAGCGCCGGCGTCGCCAGCACCGCCGCGGTCAGCGCGGCGGCGCCCGCCAGCAGGGCGAATTGATATTTTGACATTGTCGCTCCCTTTCGTAGTTCTCGTTGCTTGAAATGCCGCCGGTTGCCCGGCGGCATTTCTATTATAGCGGTAGGACGATGCACCAGCGGGTCTTTCTTGTCGCATCCGCCACACCACGATGTGGACGTCCATGCAAGTGTCTCTACGTACTTCCAAGGGCGCTTGCAGCGCTTCAAGAAGCGCCGCAATTGACAAGGTTATGCAACAAACTCTCCAACGTATTGCAGCAGAAACGATCCGCGCGTTTGTAACGAGCGGCCAAGCGCAATAGACAGTTTATCTCGATACCACAGGAAGTGATAGACGCCATACGCGTCGTCGGATCGTTGGATTGCCATCGGCAACCTGGCTAGACTATTGCATTCGTAACACGCTGCGAAATCTTTGCACGGTCGAGGTCATCCAACAGTCACAAGCTACTTGCTGCATGCCGCGTTTGTTGCGTAAATGATCGCAATTCGGGCGGCGCAGTAGTTTTCCGTGGTTGGGCGGACACCCTTGGAGCCTTTCATGCTGGTCGTTCTCCGTCTTCTGGTTCTAGTCGCGGTTCTCCTGTTCTATCTACCGGTGATCTCGGGAGTCGCGCTCGCCATCGTTGACGCGAGCGGGTGGTCGATTGGCGCTCTTACGGGCTGGTGGAAGTCCATTGGCGGTATGATCGCCGATGGTTTGGGGCTTTCTGCAAGCTTCAAGGAGAACATGTTCACGATATGGGGCATTGCCGCGCTCCTCAGCATCATCGGTCACACTCTCGTTTCGATTGCAAGGGTGCGGGGGTAGCAGGCTGAGGCAGGGAAAACCTCAGCCAGTGTCAGAGATCCCGTAACATTGTCCTTGCGGTGTGTGACTTCGATCAACATGCTCTCAATCATTGCAGACTGCCCTGACGTGCAGACTGCCCTGACGTCGGCTTGGCCCAAACTTTGGCCCAAGAATTTGGCTCAAGTATTTCGTGGCTTGGCTTGCAGGAAAAAGATGAATTTCGCATGGCGCGCCCGTGCAACTGTCACCTCCTGGCTCCCGGTCTTGGACTCCATCGAGCACCACCAAAAACATTGACTAGCGCACCCGCAATTGCGGTTGATTTGAGCTCTTGGCTCACCAAGTAACGGTGAAACCACGAATTGCGGCTGCAGGCCATAGAAGGAGAGACAGCCCATGATCACCGACGTCATCACAAATGAGACGGTCAAGGCCGCCATCGAGGCGCTGCAACGGGGCGACCGGAAAGCTTGGTCGGCTCTCTTCGAGCCGAGTGCAGCGCTCTACGACGACGGCAGCCCTCGATCGCTGCAAAAATTCACCGACGACGCGCTCGGCCATGAACGCTTTACTTCCATTGAGAGTGTCGAGAACCACGGCCTCGATGTCATCGGTAAATTTCATTCGGACACGTGGGGCGACTTCCGAACCTACTTCAAATTCCAACTGTCGCCGGCTGGCAAGATCAAACGTCTCGACATCGGGCAAGCTGGATAGCGCAGGTCATTTCAACCCGAACCCGGGAGAGATCCCCCGTGGAGTTGCTACTGTTGTAACGGGTCCACCGGAACTTCACCTAGTGTCAGAGATCCCGTGACATTGTCCCGGGTTGCAGGATCGGGCCCCCGCCCCTGCGCAAAGGCGGCATCTTCCACGCGCCGTCCATGCAGCAGCCCTGGCAGGCCATAGTTGCCTTCGAGGCAGCGCGGCTCGGTATAAAATCGATTCTCTTGATCGCTCTGCTGACCGAGTTCCTGCTTGACGGTCCAAGGACGCGTCCACACCGTCGGATCTTCGATCGTGACCTCGTAGGCAAGCGTCGTTGGACCGGTGCGGGTCCAGCGCTCAACCAAGTGCAGGTTCTCGCGCGATCCAAAGACCTCGGTTTTCGGACTGAAATTGTTCACGTCGATCACCAGCGTATCGCCCTCCCAACGGCCGCGGGAGTCGCCGAACCACTGGCGGATGCTGGCCGGCAAATGCGGGCGCCCGTCCATGATGATGTTGCGTTGCCACCCCTGCCCCTGACCCACGTCGTAGAACATCGTGATGCCACCCGGGGTCTGCACGATCCGGCGGAAACTGCCGGTGGCGCCGCCAAATTCAGGCAGTCCTGCGGTCAGGCAGCGTTCCGCCAATGCACTGTCTTCCGGGCCATCGTTGCGATTCATCCGCGCAGTGTTGTAGCGAGGCGGAGCCTCGGCGCGCCGCGGCGATGGGGTCAGATCGTATGTCCCGCCGGCACAGCCCGGCAGCTTGTTCTTACAGGTGTCGGTCGATCGTACCAGCGCGAGACGATACTCTCGTTCGGCGACGGCCCGCTTCTGAGCCTCCGGCGTCAACGGCGGCAACCGGCCATTGGACGGATCGACAATCTTCGACGTGCGCGCCCCGGTACGCTTCGTCGAAAAGAACGTCGCGGCATTGTAGGCGCCATTGATCTCCCGCTCGGTCGCGAACCGGGTGAGGATCGCCGATCGCTCTTTGTCCAAGTCAGCGCGTTGCTGCTCGGTGAAGAACTCCTGGTTCGCATATCGGGGCGGGCGTTGCAGGGGTATATCAAATTCGTCAGTCCAAATCCCCTGCAGATCGGGTTCGCCCCACGGGGTTTTCAGTGAGAGCCGCAGGAGCCTGAGCAGAGGTGCGGGTGACAGACGCTGAAATGACAGTGCTGGCAGTGGTGGCGGCAATGGCGAGATTTACGATCGAGCTTGCGAAGCGGTCGCCCATGACGATCTCCCTTATGCCTTGCGTGTGTGACTTCGATCAACATTCTCCCATTCGATGCAGACTGCTTTGACGTAGGCTTGGCCCAAGGTTTGGCCCAATCAATTGGCCCAGACGAATTTGGCTCAAGTATATCGTGGTTTGGATTGCAGGAAAAAGATGATTCTGCGTGGCGCGCCAGTGCAACTGTCACCTCCTGGCTACCGGTCTTGAACATCATCGGCAGCACCACCAAAAACATTGACTAGCGCACCCGCGATTGCGGTTGATTTGAGCTGTCGGTTCACCAAGTAACGACCGTGGTGCCAATTGTATCTGGACCAATGCAGAAAGGAAGGAGAGACAACTCATGATCACCGACGTCCTCACGAACGCAACGGCCAAAGCCGCTATCGAGGCGCTGCAAAAGGGAGACCGGAAAGCGTGGTCGGCACTCTTCGAGCCCGATGCAAAGCTCTACGACGACGGCAGCCCTCGTCCGCTGCAAAAATTCACGGACGACGCTCTGGGCCATGAGCGCTTCACTTCAATTGAGCGCGTCGAAAATCACGGGCTCGATGTCATCGGCGCATTTCATTCGGACACGTGGGGCGACTTCCGAACGTACTTCAGGTTTCGACTGTCGCCGGCAGGCAAGATCGACCGTCTTGACATTGGGCAGGCCGGATAGCGCCATCATCTCGTCGGCAAGCGGCGCAGGCCTCAGGCCGCTTCTACTTCATTCGCGCCTTCACCGGATCCTTTACGTTCTCGAATTTTTCGATCTCCACGTTCTGGAGCTTCCCGCCGACCTTCTCGACCTTGCGGATGTAGACCGTGTTGATGATGTCGCGCGTCTCCGGATCGATGGCAATGCGGCCGCGCGGGCTTTCCCATGCCAGCCCTTTCGCGGCATCGATGAGGCTCTGAGCGTCGGCCTTGCCGCCGGTCCTCTTCAGCGCCTCATAAATGAGGTGCATGCCGTCATAGCCGCCAACAGAGTAGATATCCGGATTGCGCTTGTAGTCGCCATTATAGGCCGCGAGGAATCTCCGGTTCGCCGGCGAGTCATGTGCGTGGTCGTAGTGGTAGGCAGTGATGATGCCAATCGCGGCGTCTCCCATGGCCCGGAGCGCGTTATCGTCGGTGAGCTCGCCCTGCCCCATGATCCTGACCTTGGTCGGATCGATCCCGCGCTCGACCAAAGCCTTCGCCAGAGCCGGCGGCTGCGAGCCTCCCGGCACGAAGATGAAAATTCCGTCGGGCGCGGCATCTTTTGCGCGCTGGACGAAAGCGGAGAAATCCGGATTGGCGACCGGCATGCGAAGCGAGCCGACGATCTCGCCGCCGGCGGCCTTGAACCCGCGCTCGAACGAGGATTCGGCATCATGGCCGGGTGCATAGTCCGCGACCATGGTGAAGGCTTTCTTGACTTCATTCTTGTACGCCCAGGTTCCCAGCAGCTCACAGTTCTGCGGCAGGGTCAAAGACGAACGCGTGATGTAGGGAGACTTGGTGGTGATGATTGCGGTCGCCGCATTCATGACCACCATGAACTTCTTCGCTTCGGCGGAAAGGTCGGCGACCGTGAGCGCCTCTGGCGTGAGCACGAAGCCGGCCAGAATGTCGACTTGGTCACGCACGACCAGCTCCTGCGCAAGCCGCTTTGCGGCATCCGGCGCGCCCGCGGTATCCTTGCGGATGAGCGTGATCTTCCGGCCCGCAACCGTATCGCCGTGCTGCTTCATGTACAGCTTGATGCCATTGTCCATCTGTGTGGCCGGGTCCGTAAACTGGCCCGTGAAGCTCATGACCAGACCGACCTTCAGCACCTGCTGCGCATGCACGACACCAACGCTGTAGCAGAACAGCAGAAAGCAGAGACCCAGAGCTGCCTTTCGCATTGTTTCCTCCCATCGTCGGCGCAGCAACGCTCACACTGCGTGCTAACGATACCACAAGCCACAGCTTGCTGCGCTGATCAACAATGGGTCATGGGAGGCTGCCCACTATGCACCGGATATTATCGTCGCACCTTCAGACAGAAATTGGCGTACCTCACTGACGAATCGTGATCCGCGCCAGATCGATGACAAAGCGCACGCTCAAACGAGAGCAGCCTCCGGCGCGCCAACCAGTCACGCTGGAGCGCATTTGCCTCAAGGCTTCAGCAGCAGCTTCTGCACCCGCCAGTTGGAGCTTTCGGCTGCATAGATCTCGTTCTCAGACGGACAGGCGAGCTGGTGGGCGCCGGAGAATTCCTTGAGATTGCGGCCGGACTTGCCGATCACGCCCAGCACCTTGCCTTCGAGCGAGACTTTGAAGATGCGGCCCGGGAAGGTCGACTCGCCGACGAACATCACCTGGTTCTGGCCGGGCGTGATGCAGATCGAATTGGGCGCTCCGATCGCCTGCGCAAGACGCTGACCGGTCGGCGTATTGCCGTTGGTCGAGCGTGTCGTCGGATCGGGCGGAACGTCGATCGTGAACATACGCAGGAACTTGCCCTCGGTGTCGAACACCTGGATGCGCCGGTTGGCGCGGTCGCCCACATAGATGTTGTTGTTGCGGTCGCTCGCGATGGTGTGGGGCGTGCGGAATTGCCCAGGACCCGTCCCCTTCTCGCCCCACGACTTCACCCAGTTGCCGCGCTTGTCGATCTTGGCGACACGCGAGTTGATATAGCCGTCACTGATATAAGTGTTGCCGTCGGTGTCCCAGGTGACATCGGTCGGCTGGCGGAAGAGACCGTCGGCGTGCGGCAACGGCGGCTCCGGGTGCCCCCAGGGCCCGGCGTGCTCGTCGGCCGATTCCTTGCGGCGGCCAAACACCCATTGCACGCGGCCAGCCGGGTTGAACTTGATGATCATGTCCGAGCCCTTGTCGACCGCCCAGATGTTGTCGTCGCGGTCGATCCGCACGGTGTGGGCGAATGACCAGCCATAGAGCCCCTTGCCGATCTCACCGACGAACTCGCCGTTCTGGTCGAATTCCAGAAGCTGCGCGGCCGCGGGCGCATAGGCCGGGCCGTTGGCACTGTTCGAGCGTGTGAACACGTAGACGTGGCCCCTGGAATTCACCGCGACGCCAGGAACCTCGCCAAAGTTCATGCCCTTGGGAAGCTTGGGATAGTCCGGCACGGAGTCGAAGTTGATCTCCGGCACGCTCTGGGCGAGCGCCGGACCTGACAGCAGCATGGCAAGCGCGAGCAGCGTGTACTTCATCGTTGATCCTCCCGGACGTCCCGTGATCGAGCGCACGGGATCGTAGTTCGTTTGGTGGTTACCCGGCACCATCGGCCGCCAGAGCATTCCATCAAATGCGCGCCGCCAACTCAAGCCACGAAACCGTGGTGCATCGCGCCGTGCGGCAGGAGCGCGCGTCCTTTCGACGACAGGACGCCCGAGGCCATCGGAGCGGCTTCTGATACCTCCCGTGGCGCCTCTTTCGCCCTTCCTGTGATGACCAACACATCGCGAGGCCGGCTGCTCCGGTAGGACCCACATCGGGTGCGCGACGATGCGTTTCGCTGCTCGTTTTTAAATGGGGATCACAATGTCGAATCCAAAGCATATTTCTTCGCTTATCGGTGAAATCTACGACGCAATTCTCGATCGCGCACGGGGGACTGAGGCACTCGGCAAGGCAGCGCAATTCGTTGGCGCACAGGCGGCCGCATTGCTTTGGCGGAACCCGGTATGCAGAACCGCCAACGTCATCCACGCGTTCGGCATCGAGCCTCGTTATGTCGATCTGTATAGACAACACTACGCAAAGCTCGATCCCACGACTGCGCCGATGTTCTTGCGCGACGTGGGCGAGGTGGCGACCACGACTGATCTGCTGCCGCATAGCGAGCTTCACAAAACGTGCTTCTATGAGAAGTGGCTGCAGCCGCAAGGCTTTGTCGACACGCTGCAGGCAAGCCTCGACAAGTCAGCCACAGACTTTGTCTATCTGTGCTTCATGCGTAACGGCGAAAGCGGCATATTTGACAATGCCGCGAGAGATCGCTTGCGGCTGATCATTCCGCACTTGCGCCGGGCGGTGCTCGTCGGCCAGCTGGTCGACCGCACGACCGCGCAAGCGGCGACGTTCGGCGATGCCCTCGATGGGATCTGCGCCGGTCTCTTCCTCGTGGATGCCGGCGGACAGATCGTCCACGCCAACGCCAGCGGCCACGCAATGTTGGCGCAAGGTGTGCTGGTGCGTGGCAGCAGCGGCAAGCTCACGACCCATGACACAAGCGCGGCGCAAGGTCTCAGCGAGATCTTCAGCTCCGCCGCGACAGACCGCGCCAGCTCAGGCCCGCAAGTGGGTGCGGTGCCACTGACTGGGCGTGGCGGCGAGCATTACGTAGCACACGTCTTGTCATTGAGCGCCGGAGTGCGACGCCTCGCCGGTGCCGACGACAGAGCGGTCGCCGCGCTGTTCGTGCAGAAAGCGTCGCGCGATCTGCCATCTCCGCAAAACGCCATCGCCAAGCTCTACAGGCTGACGCCGACCGAGCTGCGCGTGCTCGCAGGCATCGTCCAGGTGGGCGGAGCGCCCGAGGTCGCCCTGGCCATGGGCATCTCGGTGAGCACGGTCAAGACTCATCTGCGCCGGTTGTTTGCCAAGACCGGCACCGATCGCCAGGCCGACCTGGTCAAGCTCGTGGCCGGCTACGCCAACCCGCTAGTCGCGTGATCGCACATCCCATCGCGGCTTGGCCGGCCGAATTCAGCCGCGCCAATCCGCATGGGACAGCGTCCGTCAATCGGCCTGAGGCGGCACGCGGAGCAGCGGGACGCAAGGTCCCGCGTCAGCGCTCGCCCCGGCGCGAGGCCTGTGGCAGAGTGCCCACTCGTTGAACCCGCCGCAGGGCGGGATACCTACAACCGGGGAGGAATAGCGATTGTGACAACAACGCCCGGGCTGATCGTCGCGCCGCTGACGCCGTTCACCGCCAACCTCGACGTCGACGAGCGCGCCCTGCGACGCCAGATCGACTACGTGGTGAAGGACTGCCGGGCCACCATGGTGGTTGCGGCCGGAGTCGAGACCCAGGAATACACCTATCTCAGCCTCGAACAGCGCAAGGCGCTGATCCGCGCGACCATCGAGCTCGTCGACAAGCGCGTACCGGTCATGGTCGGGGTCACGCACCCTTCGTTCAAAACCTCAGTCGAGCTTGCCAATTTCGCCAAGACGCTGGGCGCGGAGGCGGTGCAGCTGCTGGCGCCCTTGCGTCCATTCGCAGGCCCGCCCACGCAGGCTGACCTGGCCGCCTATTTCGATGCAGTCGCGCGCGAAACCGATCTTCCGATCACGCTCTATCTCAACCCCGGGCCCGGCGCCGACGTGTCGATTCCGGATACCATCGCGCTCGCCAAGCTCCCGCGCGTGCAGCTCATCAAGGAAAGCTCGCGCGATCTGGCGCGGGTATCCCGACTGATCGTGGAGATCGATCGGGCCGGTCATGCGCGCTATTTCACGACCATGCAGATGCTGCTTGCGAGCCTGCAGCTCGGCGGCTCCGGCGCCACCATGCCGCCGCCCGGCTCGGAGATCGCGCGCCATATCATCGATGCCTTCGTGGCCAGGGACCACGAGCGCGCCGCCGCCTTGCAGCTCCAGTTCGCGCTGTTTCCATCCAAATGGATGCACCGCGGTCTTGCCCCGACCATGAAGGCGGCGCTCAATCTGATCGGCGTGCCGGTCGGCGATCCCTATCCGCCCTATGCACCGCTCAATCGCGAGGAGATGGAAGCGTTGGCCACGGTCTTGCGCACCACCGTGCTGGCGCATCGATTCACCGCAACCGCCGCCGCCTGAACGGCGCCAACCACACGACGCCAAGAATGCGACACCAAGCATGCGACACTAAGCATACAGCCACGCATGAGGGATCGATGACTCAAGCTCCCCCGCCCACGACCCCCTATGGTCCGCCGCTGTCGATCGATGCTGCCAGAAAAGCCATGGCGGCGGCCGAGGCCGACGCCACGTGCAACAACTGGGGTGTCTCTATCGCGATCGTGGATTCGGGCGGCAATCTCGTCATGCTACATCGGCTCGACAATGCTCAGCTCTCCTCGATCCGGATCGCCGAAGCCAAAGCGCGGACCGCGGTCGAGTTTCGCCGCCCCACAAAGGCGCTCGAGGATGCTGTCGCCGGCGGCGGTGTGGGCCTGCGCGTGTTGACATTCGGAGCATCGGTCGCCGAAGGCGGGGTGCCGATTGTCACCGATGGCAAGATCGTCGGCGGCATCGGCGTGTCTGGGGCGGCTTCTCAGCAAGACGCACAAGTGGCGATGGCAGGAGCAGCCGCCGTGGCATGACGCCGTAACCGAGCCGATATAAGAAGAGCTCGATCCCGATCGAGGAGACGCCGATGCAACGCCGTGAATTTCTGACGCATCTCGGTTGCGCGGCGGCTGCCACGTCAATGCTCGCCACTTCGGCAGCTCGCGCGCAGCAGCAGGCCAAAATCTGGCGCGTTGGCATCATTCTCGCCGGCACCCGCACGCTGGCGATCGAAGGCTTTGTCCAAGGCATGCGTGAGCTTGGATATCAGGCGGGCCGCGACTATCACGCCGAGTGGCGCTTCGCCGACGGACGATATGCACGCTTTCCGGTCTTTGCGGAGGATTTCGTCCGGCTGCAGGTCGATGTCATCTTCGTCGAAACCGCCGCAGCGGTCGACCTCGTGCGGCAGGTCACGCGTACGATACCCATCGTGATGGGTTACTCGATCGATCCGGTCGGCAGCGGCCTGGTCACGAGCCTTACGCGCCCGGGAGGCAACGTGACCGGCTTGGCCGGGTCCAAGGAGTCCACTCTTCCGAAGCAATTCGAGCTCATGAAGGCCCTCGTGCCGAATCTTGCGCGCGTCGGTCTCCTGCTCAATCCTGAAATCTCGGACTACACGCGCGTGCTTGCCGATGCGGGGAATCTCGCACAGAAGGCCGGCGCGACCCTGATATCGGCCGATGCGCACAATCCGGACAGCCTTGCCGAGGCGTTCGCGCAATTCGACGGCCAGGGTGTCGAAGCCATCGTCGTGATCGATGATGCCTACTTTTTGAACCAACGGGACGAGCTTGCCGGGCTCGCCCTCAAGCATCGTCTGCCATCGATCTTTCCGAAGCGCGAGTTCGTGCAGGCCGGCGGGCTGATGGCCTACGGCGAGAACCTCACGGAGTTCTACCGCCGCGCCGCTTCCTTCGTGGACCGGATTCTCAAGGGCGCGAAGGCGGGCGAATTGCCGATCGAGCAGGCTCCGCCGCAGCTCGCCATCAACCGCAAGACCGCCCAGACGCTCGGCGTGACGATCCCGCCACAGGTCTATGCGCTTGCGAACGAAGTGATCGAGTAGCCCTCGCCTAAGCCGATCGCCGGACCTCAGGCAACCTTTGCATCCCTGGGCACGGCCGGCGCGCGATCGAACGACAGATTGGACAAAGGAACCGGACGGCTGAAGAAATATCCTTGCGCCAATTGGCAGCCCGCCGTTCGCAGGAAGACGAACTGCTCGATCGTTTCGACACCTTCCGCAGTCGTCTCGATATCCAGATTGCGCCCAAGGCCCGCAATGGCGCTGACGATCGCGGCGCAATCGACGCGGCTGGTCATGCTCTGAATGAAGGACTTGTCGATCTTGATCTCATCGATCGGGAACATCTGCAGATATTTCAGAGACGAATAGCCGATGCCAAAATCGTCGAGCACAATGGAGATTCCCAGGCTCTTGATCTCGTGCAGCAAAGCTGGAATGTGCTCGCTGCTCAAGAGCACTGTCTCGGTGATCTCCAGCTTGAGCCGCTCGGCTGACAAGCCAGATTGCGCCAATGCGCTCCTCAACACGGCCAGCAAGTCGCCATGCTCGAATTGCGCGGGGGCAAGATTGACCGCAAGCTTGATATGGGGCGGCCACGTTGCCGCGTCAGCACACGCCTTCCGCAGGATCCACTCGCCGAGTGGGACGATCAGCCCGCTCTCCTCTGCGAGATCGACGAACCGGCTCGGCGGCAGCAAGCCGCGACTCGGATGACGCCAGCGAACCAGCACTTCGGCGCAACGACACTCCAGTGTCTCCACATCGACAATGGTCTGATAATGTAGCTCAAACTCGCCACGCACGATTGCCCGTCGCAAGTTAGCTTCGAGCTCCTGGCGCTCGCGCGCCTCGGCCTCCATCGACGACTCGAACAATCGATATCTGTTGCCGCCGTCGCCCTTGGCCTTGTACAGCGCGAGGTCGGCGTTCTTGATCAGCGCGTCGGCGTCGGTCCCATCCTTCGGGGCATAGGTGATGCCGATGCTGGTGCCGATCGTGACTCTTCGGCCGTCAAGATCGTACGGCTCGGTGATCACGGCGAGAACTCGCATGGCCAGCGCCTTGGCGCCGTCACTGTGTTCCAGGCCGGCGCCGTGAAGTATCGCAAACTCATCACCGCCAAAGCGGGCAACGGTGTCATCCGCCGACGTCACCCGTTGCAGACGTTCGGCAACAATCTTCAACAATAAATCGCCGACCGAATGACCGAGCAAATCGTTCACGCTCTTGAATCGGTCGAGATCGAGCATCAGGACCGAGAAGCCCTTGCCACGATCGCGCATGCGCGCAAGAGCGTCATTCGCCTTCTCGGTGAACAACGCGCGGTTGGCAAGGCCGGTCAGCGCATCGTAGCGTGCCATGTGGGCTAGCTCGGCTTCGGCCCGCTTCTGCGCAGTGATGTCCTGATGAATTTCGACCCAGCCCCGATCGCTCATCGATTGACGATTGACGGAGACAACGCGGCCGTCGGCTAGTGTCTCAATGGTGCACGCATCAGGAAGCGCGACGTCATACTGAAGGTTTGTGACAATGCTCTCCACCCCGACCGGCAGGTTGCCAGACGCCAGGCGTGCCGTAACGATGTCGCTATAGGAGGCGCCTGATCGCGTCGCCTCCGGGCCCAGCCCATACATTTCGGCGTAGCGCCTGTTGCAGGTCACCAACCGATGCTCCGCATCGAACATGCACAGGCCCTGCGACATGTTGTTCAACGCAGTGTCGAGCTGATGCGACTTCTGCGACAGCGACGCCTCGGACGTGCTGAGTTGCCGAACCTTCCTGGTGACAGCAACCAGAAAGTAGATCGAGCACAGCAGCAGGATCGTGCTTCCCAATCCGATCGCGGCGGCGCGGCCCCACCAGCCCGCCAATGCCGCATCCTCGGTCACCGAGATGTTTACAAAGAGCGGGTACTCCGGCATCTCGCGCACCGACACATATCGAACATTGCCGTCCGATTGCGCACGCACGCGGAAGCCCTGCTTCTGGCGCGACCAGTCCTGCAACCGGCCCGCTTCAGTGGATAGCCGCCGGCCGGCAAAATCCTGACCTTGCGGATAGCGGAGCAGAATCGTTCCATCCGCCTTGAGCATCGTGAATATGAGACTTCTGGACGGAATGAACGGAGCCGTAGATATCTTCGAAATGCCGCGTGCTCACGCCGGCGAATATCACCCCGACGAAGTCCCCTCTCGGATTCTCCAGCCGGCGCGCAAAGACGATCGTCTGGGATCCATCGATCCTGTTCTTGATCGGAATCGACGTCACGAGACGATCGCCCGGGCGATCACGCGCTTCCTGAAAATAGTCGCGATCCGCGATATTGATCGCGGGCGTAGGCCAGGCCGCGGTGGACACCGTGAGATTTCCGTCACGATCCGCGATCGCGAGATTGAACGTCTGCGGCAAGCGATTGCGATATTCTGTTAGCAATTCCTGAAATTCCTCGTGCTCGAAAGCAGCCCGAAATCCTGAGCTCGTTCCCAGGCCGGCGCCCCTCGTGGAGCGCTTGACCTCCATAAGAACGGCGTCGACCGACTGAATGGAACGCGACAGCTGGCCGGCCAGGAGAGTGGCGATATTCCCCGCTTCGGCGACAGCGGCACCGACCGCATCGTTCCGCAGCTGCCAGATCGTGAACCCGACCGCGCCGGCCGACACTCCGAGCAGCACAATGGCCGCCCACCAGAGCCGCCGCAACGACAGAATCCTGCCGCTTCCGCCGGCGATCGATTGCAGCACCGGCGCCGAGCGCATGAGCTCGCCAAAGGCTCTCGTTTGCACCTCACCGGGCATCTGATACGGACCAACTCGAGAACGCACGCGCGCGACGGTAGGAGCATACAGGGTTGATGCCCCACTAACCGTTAAGCCGGAGAGTTAATCACTTCCTAAGCGGGCAGCCGCAGGTCGCGCAGCCGGGAAATGGCTGCCCGGTTCCCGATGAACCGCGCGAGACCCTTATTGAAAGAAATCCGCGATCGTGGCGGGCCGCTCCGGGTCGGCGTTGGGTTTGTTCCACCAGCCGCCGCCGAGCGCCTGGTACAAGGCCGCCGTATCGGCAAGTCGATTGGCTCGGGCTAGCACAACATTGAGCAGGGCCTGCTGATAAGTCTGCTGGGCGTTCAGCAGCAACAGATAGTTGATGTCGCCGAGCTGCATGCGCTGCCGCGCAATGTCGAGTGAACGCAAGGCCGCGCGCTCGGCTGCGATGGTCTTCTCCACGGCAACCGCATCGGTCCGAAGCGCGCTCAGCACATCCGCAACGTTCTGAAAAGCAGTGATGACCGTGCTGCGATACTGGGCCGCCGCCTGGTCGAACGTAGCACGTGCGGCCAGCTCCCGATGATAAAGCGTACCGCCGCGAAAGACCGGCTGGACCACGCTGCCAGCCAATGTCCAAAAGCCGGTACCCGGAGAGAACAGTTTCCCTATGTCAAAAGCTTGGCTGCCGTCGGTCGCGCTGAGGGTGATGTTCGGCAATCGATTGGCGATCGCAACCCCAATCAGTGCACTGGTGGAATGCACATTGGCCTCGGCGGCGCGAATATCGGGGCGCTGCGAGACCAAGGTCGAAGGCAGTGTCACGGGCAGATTCCGCGGCAAGTGCAGGGCTTCAAGCGTGAATTTACTGCGAGTCGGCTCCTGGCTTGGCAGACGGCCGATCAGGGCAGTGATCAGATGTCGTTGCTGCTCGAGCTGGCGCTGCAGCGGCGGGAGCGTCTGCTCGACCTGGGCAAGCGCCGCCTCCTGCGCCACCACATCGGCTTCTGCAATCTGGCCAAGGCTGCGCTGCTGTCGCATCAGATCGAGGACGTCGCGCACGATCTTGATGATACGCTCGGTTGCCGCGATCTGGCCGCGTAACGACGCCTCCTGGACCGCTGCGAGCACGATGTTGGTCGCCAGCGTGACATGCGTCGCCTCGAGCTGATAGCGCTGATTCTCGGCCAGTCGCCTCGAGCAATTCGACGTTGCGAAAGTTGGCGCCAAACACATCGGGCGTGTAGGTCACGCTCACCTGCCCGGTGAAGACATTGAATGTGCTGGGCGCCTCCCCGGTGCACCCGCCGGAACCTTTTGCCGGACCGCGTCGAAGCTCGCATCGACGCTGGGAAAGTAGAAGCCGCGCTGGGCAGCGGTGTTCTCGCGTGCAATGCGCAATGCGGCTTGTGCCGCCTCCAGATCGGGATTGTTGCGCAGCCCCTCCTCGATCAGCGCCTGGAGCGCTTTCGACCGGAACAGTGACCACCACTCGCCAGGTATGTCGCGGCCCGATGAAAGCGTTGCGCCACGCCATCCGCGGACGCGGTGCTCGCCGGCAGCCGGCCAACCGTATAGCCACTGACGGGCGGAGCCTCGGGGCGTTCAAAATCCGGTCCCGACCGCGCAGCCAGACATCAGCATCGCCGTAAACAGGATCAGATACGAGGCCGCACGCCTCCGCACGCGACCATCGCCGGCCACAGACCGGCACGGTTTCGGCGGAGATCGACGTGTAGCCACCGGCATGACGTGACCGACCTCAATACGACGCGGCACTCAGACGGCATGCATCGCAAGTCCCCGCTCTGCCGTCGCGAGTGCGCTGATTCGCTCTATGGAACGCTAGACGCTCGCGCAACTCGCGACGAGCGGCCCGGCAACAAGTCTGTGGATGAGGTCAGAAAAGATGTACAACGTCGGGCCGCCAATAGGCCAACGACGTCACCCCGATACGGGCGCGGTCTGGGCCTCGCTCGCACGCGCCCGCCGCTCTAGCCCACCGCTCGATGACGAAATAGAACGTCGGGATGATGAACAGCGTCAGCAACGTCGCCAGAATGAGGCCGCCCGCTGACGACGGTGGCGACGCTGCGCTGCACATCGCTGCCGACCCCGGTCGCCAGCGCCGCCGGCAGCATGCCGACGGTCGCGACCGCTGCCGTCATCAGAACCGGCCGCAGCCGCTCGCCGGCGCCGGCCAGCACCGCCTCGAACAACGGCTGGCCTAGCTCGCGGATGCGGTTGAGGTTCGCCACCATGATGACGCCATTCAAGACAGCGACGCCGAACAGAGCGATGAAGCCGACCCCCGAGGCGACGTTGAGCGTCGTTGCCGGTCGAGTGCAGGGCGATCAGCCCGCCCAGCGTCGCCAGCGGCACGACGCCGAGGATGAGCAGTGTCTGGCGCAGCAGCGCCGAACGCGGCGTAAAGCAGAACCGATCATCAGTCCGAGAACCAGGGCCGATGATGAGACTGAAGCGCGCCTCCGCGCGGTGCTCGATTCTCGATAGTCTCCGCCCCATTCGAGTCGATACTTCATCGGATCGTAGGAGACCTTTTCGGCGATCTGCTTCTGGGCGTCCGCCAGCAGCGAGAGCAGATCGCGACCGCTGATAATTGAGCTGCACGGTCACGACTGCGCTTGTTCATCCAGCGGTTGATGGTGCTTTCGCCGGACTGGAACTGGATACGCGCGACCTGCGACAGCGGGATGAGCGCGCCCGTAGCTCGACGTCAGCAACAAGTTGCCGATCGCCTCCGGGTTGTTGCGCCAGCGCTTCGGGAAAGCGGACGGTCGTGTCGTAGCGGCGCTCGCCGATGAAGACCTGGCTGACGGCGGCGCCGCCGATGCCGGTCTGGATCAGGTCGGAAATGTCCGCGACATTGATGCCGTAGCGCGCCGCGGCCGCGCGATCGACTTTGATGGCGATCTGCGGCAGCGGCGGATACTGATCGATATCGAACGCAACGTCGGCGGTGCCGGGTACGTCCTTGAGAACCTCTGATGACGTCCTCGCCGATCCGACGCATCTCATTGAAATCGTCGCCGAAGATCCTCACGATCAGCTGGCTGTGCACGTTAAAAATACGAATCGGTGACGCTCTCGATGATCGGCTGGCTGACGTGGAAGTCATAGCCCGGCAGGCTCGCGCAGACGCGCCTCGACCCTCTTGATCAGATCAAGCGTCGTGCCGCCCGACGGCCAATCGCGCTGCGGATGCAGCAGGACATCGGCTTCGATGTGGGAGGGCGTCCATGGGTCGGTGCCCTCGTCATTGCGCCCGAGCTCGCGTGACGACGTGGGTGACCTCCGGAAATTCCCGCACGACCCGGCGCAACTCGGCGGCCATCTCGATTGCCTGTCGCAAGCGAAATGCCGGGCGGCATACCTGACATGGATCCTGATCGCCCCTTCATCCAGCTCCGGAAGGAACTCCCGCTCGACCGTAACGCCAAGCCAGCACGACGGCGACTGCCGCGATGGCGATCAGCAGATAGGCGATCTTCGGCCGATCGAGCGAGCGTTGCAGCGCCCCCCGATACCGCACCTCCGAGCCAGGCCAGCACTGGATTGTGGAAGACGCGCCACGGCTTTCGATAGGCGTAATAGGCGAGCCCCGGAATGAGCGTGAGCGTCAGCAGCAGCGCGCCGAATTGCGCAAAACCGACCGCATAGGCCATAGGCGAGAAGAATTTTGCCTCGATCGCGCTGGAAGGCGAACAACGGCACGTAGGCGGTGATGATGATCAGCGTGGCAAAGAATATCGGCCTCGCGACCTGCAGGGCGGTCTCGCGCACGTCGTCCTCGGTCAGCGGCTCGTCTGGCTTCGCCTCGCGTCGGCGCAGGATCGCCTCCGACATCACGATCGCCCCGTCCACAATGATCCCGAAATCGATGGCGCCGAGCGACAGCAGGTTGGCGGGGATGTTCGTGAGATTCATGAGGCTGAAGGCCACCATCATCGCGAACGGGATGGTGATGCCGACGATCAAGGCGCGCTGCGCGGACTGCCGAGGAACAGGATCAGCACGATGAGGACGAGACCGACTCCTTCGAAGACGTATGGGAGACCTTGTCGATGGTCGCATCAACCAGGTCGAACGGTCGAGGTATGGCACGATCTGCACGTCCTCAGCCTTCAGCCGCTGATTGAGCTCGGCGACTTTGGCGTGGACGCCTTCCATCACGCGCGAAGGATTCTCGCCGCGCAGCAGCAGGACGGCCTCCCTCAATCGCGTCGTTGCGGTCGTCCACCCCGAGGATGCCATGGCGTTCCTGGATTCCCGAGCTTCAGCTTGCCAAGATCGCGCACGAAGATCGGCGTTCCGTCCCGCTGCGTGACGACGATATTGCCCATGTCGTCGAGCGTCTGGACCAGGCCGATGCCGCGGATGACGTAGCCCAGCTCGCCGCGGGTCAAAACGCTGCCGCCGGAATTGGCGCTGTTGGCGTTGATGGCATCGGTGACATTCTTCAGCGACAGATTGAAGCGGATGAGTTGTTGCGGATCGAGCTCAAGCTGAAATTGCGTCGTGATGCCGCCGAAGTTCTCGACATCGGCCACTCCCGGAACCTGCTTGAGCGCGGGAATGACGATCCACGTCTGGATCTCGGAGAGCTCGCGCAGATCCTTGCTGTCGGACTCGAGGATGTACTTGTAGATCTCGCCAGTGGCGCGTGCTCAGCGGCCCGAGTTCCGGCGTGAGCCCCGGCGGCAGCGCCACGGTGCTCGATCCGCTCCAGGACGCGCTGACGAGCCCAATAGCTCGTCGACTCCGTCGCGGAACACGAGCGTGATCGACGACAGTCCGAAGGTGCTCACGGAGCGCATGGTCAGCAGACCCGGTGTCCCGTTGAGCTCCCGTTCGAGCGGAATCGTGACCTGCTGCTCGACCTCTTCGGCCGCCAAGCCAGTCGCCTGGGTGATGACGTGCGACGGTGACCTCCGCGATGTCGGGATAGGCTTCGATCGCGAGCTGCGTCCACGAATAGTAGCCGTAGATGGCGACGAAGACGCAGATCATCGCTACGACGAGGCGCTTCCTCAAAGCGTAGCCGACCAGCCAATCAATCATTGAGCAGAACTCCGCCCTTCACGACGACACGCTCGCCGGCGGCAAGGCCGCTCTTGATGACAGCCGAATTGCCCTTGCTGATAACTGATCTCGACGGGGCGCGGCACAAACGTCCACGGCGCGACTTCGACGAACACGCGATCGCTGTCGTTCTTCAAGACCAGCGCCGTTGCCGGCACTGTCGCGACCATCTGCGGCGGCGCGAAGAAGTTCACATTGGCGAACATGTTGGGCTTCAGCCGAATCTCGGGATTCGGGAACGCAATCCGCACCTTGGTGCGCCGTGTGTCGGGATCGAGAACGTCGCTGACAAAGAGAACCTCGCCCTTGAAGACCTCGTTCGGGTAGGCGGTGAATTCGACCTCGACCGGCTGTCCCTTTGCAACGAGCGCGGTATCTTTTTCGGGCACATTGGCAGTCACCCAGATCGAGCTCAGGTCGGCAACCGTCATCAGCGAGGCATTCGGGTCGTTCCAGAACGCACCGGCCCCCACGTCAAGATCGATGACACTGCCCGCAATCGGCGCCGTGATGGTCAGCGTCTTCGACGGGTCCGTCGCCTCCGGGTTGACGCCGATCTGGCGCAAGCGGGCGTCGGCGCGGATGATGCTCCACATCGGCGGTCACATAGTCGGTCTCCGCCTGCTGCAGGTCCCGCACGGCCGCACCGCCGATCTTGGACAAGCCGCGCGCCCGGTCACGATTCTTGCTGGCGAGTTCGAGCAGCACGGTGGCCCGCTCGTGGTCGGCATAGGCCGCCGCCCAGATCAGGTGAATCGAGGATAGCAAGCGGCTGCCCCTCCTTCACGCGCTCGCCGAGCTGGACCTTGAGCTGGGTGATGCGGCCAGCCAGCGGCGGCAGGATCTTGACCAGCCTGCGTCGGGTCAGCCTCGACGACCGCTGGCAGAACCAGCGTGCGTTGGATCTCCTGCTCGGCCACGGCTTCCACCGTCAGCTTTGAGCGTAATGGCGAGCCTTCGGGCACGATAATGCGGTCGCCCTCACGGACGAGAAGCGGTTGGCTGTCGGGCCGAGCCGGGCCCTGGGCAAGTGCCCTGGTCCAATAAGACGTGAGGACCTGCCGATAGGCACCGGTCATGAGCACGACGGCAAGCCCAACGAGACCGAGCCCCATCACGATAGAGGTGAAGCCAAGTCTTGAAGGCTGAGAGCTAGGATGCTCAGAGCTAGGCGGCGATCCGGGCTCGGTCATCTGCTGTCCCTCGTCCGCTGTCGGCCAGGATAGCCGGGAAGAAGATGGCCGGAGCCCTGGGCAGGTTCCCCCAGTTCTTGCGACTTACTGGCATCTATCCGACGGAGCTACGCCCTCGGCCACACGGGCGAATTTCGAGGGAATTTCATGCCGGAGCGCGTCTGTGTCAACGGCTCACCGCGCAGCTCAGCATTAAGATTAAGAAACATGCCCGCGAGTGCAAGACCACGCAAGGCGGCCAAGAGCGATAGTTTACGGCCCTTCGCTCTTACGAGGCGGAGCGGGCAGGTCCACGTCCCTCAGCAGACCGTCCACGATCCCATGGAAGCGCTCCCACGGCGCCTCGCGGTCGCTCTGGTTGCGCACCACCAGCGAATTGCCGGCGTAGAATTTCTCGTACAGCATGTGGCGGCCGGCGAATTCGCGAGCCGACGATGTCCCAGGCGAGCTTGTAGAGCTTGTGGCGCTCGACCGCCTCGATCGACGGCGTCTTCCACCAGCGCTCGAATGTGTCGCGCAGGCTGCGTCGGTCATCACGTCGATCGACGCCGGCATCAGCAGCGGAATGCCGCCGAGCAGCGTGCGCAGCATGTCGACGATCTCGGTGTGGTGCTCCTGGCACCAGTTGAGCGAGGCATACATGATGCGCCGGTTGGGCGTGGCGTAGCCTTCCGGCCATTCCTCCCACGCCTCGATCTGGCCCTGCACCAGCCCGCCGATGGTCGCCTCGAGCGCGGCCAGGCGGCCGAGCGTCTCGCGCACCGCCGGAATCTTGTCGATGCCGTTGGCCTGCGTGATGCGGCTCGCCACCCCGACGATCAGCGCCCATCTTCGACCAGAAGCGGATGTTGGAATGGTGGTTCTGGTAGCAGTTTGCCGGCGTCTCGATGTAGATGCGCCGCGACATGGCGGCGTCGTTGTGCAGGAACACGCGCTCCCACGGGAATCTTCACGCGGTCGCAGACCAGCACGCTGTCGGTCTCGTCGAAGCGGTAGGACAGCGGATAGTCGGCCTCGTGCGCGCACGCCTGGCGCATAGGGCTGGCGCGACCACAGCGATAGGCCGGGCGCGTTCAGCGGCAGCGCCGCGGTGATCGCCTCGCTCTTGAACTTGTCGGCGATCGGCGTGAGGTTGCCGATCAGGATCTCGTCGGCGATAGACCGCGCTGGTCGCCAGCATCTTCATGCCCGAGACCGTGACGCCGGCAGTCATCCTCCGCCACGACCTGCAGGTTGGGATCGTCGCGCTCCTGCCCCGGGAACAGCTCGGTCGCCGCGCATGCCGGTCGGCGGCGTCACCGCAAAGCAGAGATAGAGATCGTTCTCGCCGCGCGCGCTCGTAGTAGCGCATCAGATTGTCGCCGAAGCCCGCGTGCAGGTTCTCCAGCACCGACGGGTTCATCGCGAGCCCGGTGATCAGGCCCGCGACCTGCTCGGGCGAGCGGCCGATGAAGCCGTAGGTCGCAGTCCGCGCTCGCCTTGAGCGCGCGCATGCGGCGCGCGAGATCGTCGCGCGTGCGGCAGCGCAGCCATTGCAGCGCGTAGCGCTCGCCGTTCTCCTCGTAGGAGAACAGATCGCGCTTGGCCGGATCGGCCTTGAGATCGTAGAGCGCCGCGATCGTCTGCGCGCCGCCGCGGAACGCCGGATGGGCGGTGACGTCGTCGACCCGCTCGGCGCCGATATAGACGGCGCGGCCGTCGCGCATGCGTTCGAGCTTCTAGCGCGCCCGTGGCGAGCACAGGTCTCATTGCCGCATCAGCAGCAGCGGATCGGTGCTGAGCGGAATGCGCTCCCACACGGTCGGCGATCGCTTTCCGAGAAGCGCCAGACGCCGCCGCGGCCGGTCAGCACGAGCTGGTCGCGGTCGAGCCGCCAGGTGGTGAGGCCGAAGCCGGCAATCGCCGCGTCGCAGCCGGGCTTCACGACCAGCTTGAAGGCGTCTTCGCCTGTCGGCCGCGTTCGACAGCGTCAGCCGGCAGAGCGGCTTGTCGAGCTCGCGCAGGAGTCTTCCAGTCGCCGAACATCTGCTCGGGGGTGCGGATCTCGACCTTGAGCGCGGCCTGGGTCTGCATGAAGAACAGCCCCTCGCCCTTGCGCTCGGCCTTCGTACATCCCGCTCTCGACCTCGGTGAATTCGAACACGGCGGCGCCTTGCTGGCGTCGATCAGCCGCACCTCGTCCTTGGGCCCGAGCTTCCAGGCCACGACGTCCTTGAAGCCGGGAACGGTTGGCGCAGTCCGGATCGAGCTCGAGCTTGAAGCCGCCGGGCGCCGGATCGACGCTGAAGGTCACCGGGCAGCGCTTGTCGCGGTCGGAGTTGGAGATCTCCCAGCGCGCCGACCAGGTCCTTGGCGGCGTCGCTCACGGCGGCGCGGCGCCTGCGCGCTGTGCGCGCGCCGGTCCAGCGCCAAGCGCCGCAAGCGCCAACAGACCAGGCGACAACGCGTGATGCGCAGACCCACATGGAAAAATGCTAGCACGCCGAGAATGGCGCGTCATGGCGTCAGGTTCGCGCTTTCTTCGGCGGCCACGGCGTTTCCGGCACCGGCGTGAGCGGCGGCTTGCCGGCGGCCCAGGCGAGGAGGTTGTCGACCACGAGCTGGTCCATCTGCGTGCGGGTGTAGACCGACGCCGAGCCGAGATGCGGGAACAGCACCACGTTCTCCATCGCGATCAGCTCGGCCGGCACCTCCGGCTCGCGCACGATAGACGTCGAGGCCGGCCGACATGATGGTCTTGTCCTTGAGCGCCTCGATCAGCGCCGCCTCGTCGACCACCGAGCCGCGCGCCATGTTGATCAGGATGCCGTCGGGCCCGAGCGCCTTGAGCACCTCGGCATTGATCAGGTTCTTGGTCTCCGCGCCGCCCGGCGTGATGACCAGCAGGATGTCGACGTCGCGCGCCATGTCGAGGAGCTTCGGATAGTGGCGGTAGCACACGCCCGCCGCCGGCCGGCGCGAGTGATAGACCACCGGCACCTTCATGGCGTCGAGCCGGCGCGCGATCGCCTGGCCGATGGCGCCCATGCCGACCATGCCGACGGTGCGGTTGCGCAGCGTCGCCTTGGTGAGCGGATAGGCCGCGCTCGCGGCCATTTGCCGGCGCGCAGATAGCGCTCGGCCTGCGGAAATTCGCGCACGGTGCAGAGGAGAAGCCCGAGCGCGGTGTCGGCGACCTCCTCGGTGAGCACCTGCGGCGTGTTGGTGACGGTGACGCCGTGCGCGGCCGCCCATTGCGACGTCGATGTGGTCGTAGCCGACGCCGAAGGTCGAGACGATCTCGAGCTTCGGCAGCTTCGCCATCAGCTCGCCGTCGATCGTCTCGGAGGTGCACGCTCGAGGCGATCGCGCGCACGCGCGGCGCCGACCTCCTTGAGCAGCGCGTCGCGATCCTTCGGCGTCGCCGAGCCGATGCACGCGTGAACGGCGCGAGGCCGTTGACGATGGTCGGCTTCGGCGGCCCGACCAGCAGGACTTCGATCTTTGGTCAGCCATGTCCATGACCTCACACCAGCATCGTCACCGGCTGTTCGACAAATCCCCTGAACGCCGCGAGGAGCTCGGCGCCGAGCGCGCCGTCGACGACGCGATGATCGCAGGACAGCGTCACCGTCATCACGCTCGCGAAGGCGACGCCGCCGTCCGCGCTTCTCGACCGCCTGCCGGCGCGCCGCGCCGACCGCCAGGATGGTCGCGTGCGGCGGATTGATGATGGCCGCGAACTCGCGCACGCCGTACATGCCGAGATTCGAGATCGCCGACGAGCCGCCCTGATATTCGTTCGGCTTGAGCCGGCGCGCGCGCGCGCGCTCGGCGAGCTCGCGCATCTCGGCGGAAATCGCGCGTGAGCGACTTCGTCTCGGCCTGCCGGATGACCGGCGTGATCAGCCCGCCCTCGATCGCGACCGCGACGCCGATGTCGGAATGCCGGAAGCGCAGGATGCGGTCCTCCGCCCAGACCGCGTTCGCGGCCGGCACCCGCTGCAGCGCCGCCGCCCAGGCCTTGATGACGAGATCGTTGACCGAGAGCTTGAACGCCGGCTGCGCCGTCCTTGTCCTTGGGCGCGGCCGCGTTGGCCTCCTCGCGCAGCGCCAGCAGGCGGCCGATCTCGACATCGGCGGTCAGGTAGAAATGCGGGATGGTCTGCTTGGCCTGCACCAGCCGCGCCGCGATGGTCTTGCGCATGCCGTCGAGCGGCACTTCCTCGAACGGCCGCGTCGCGATAGAGCGCCTTGACCTCGCCGGCGCCGGCGGCCCGCCGCAGCGCGCGCCGCAGCGCGACGCGCGCTGCGGCGCGCAGCGCTCGACATCGCGCGCCACGATGCGGCCATGCGGCCCGGAGCCCGTCGACGCGCGACAGATCGATGCCGGCCTCGGCCGCCAGCCGCCGCGCCAGCGGCGTCACGACGGTGCCGCCGGCAAGCCTCGCCGGGCCGAAATTGCGCGTCGGGCGTGCGCACCTCGAAGAACGGATCGAGCTTGATCGGCGCCGCGGTCGCCCGCTGCCGTCGCGCGGACGGGCGGCCGCACGCGGCTGCAGTGCGCGGCTGCGACTGCTCTGGGCGGCGCTTCGCGGCGACGGCGCAGCAGCGGCTCGCGCTGCGCCAGCACGCACCGCCCTCGCCCGCGATCACCGCCACGACGGCGCCGACCGGCGCCACCTCGCCGGCGCCGACGCGGATTTCCGACAGCACGCCGGCCGTCGGTCGACGGCACCTCCATCGACACCTTGTCGGTCTCGATCTCGAACAGGTTGTCGCCCGGCTTCACGGCGTCGCCGGCCGACTTGAACCATTTGGTGATCTTGCCCTCGGCGACGGTCTCGCCGAGCTGCGGCATCAGCACGTCCATGGACAGTTGCTCCCGCCGCTCACGTGATCCGCTCCCAGATGATCGCGGTGTTCTTCGCCTCGACCGGCCGCAGGATCAGAGCGGTCGTCGACGAACTCGTAGGCGCGCACGACATCGCCGCCATCGCCCGGCTGCACGCTGCCATGCTTGATGATGCGTCACCGTACCGGCTCGCTCATCGATCGAATAGGTGCCGAAATAGGCGATGCACCCAGCGAGCGCCGCCTTGGCGTCCGCCGGGGTGAGCTCGGCGCTGCCGGCCTTGCCGGCTTCGTCGGGCGCGACATGGACCGCCATGTGGCCGTGACGGATCGTAGATGATGATGCCCCTTGGGATTGGCCCCGCGCGCCGCATCGCGGCTTGCCGTCGAGGGTCGCGCCCACATAGCGCCACGCGCCGACGAAGCGGCGCGCGACGTCGCTTTCGGTATTGATCGGCTCGCTCACCACGTCACCGAGACGTATTGCGTCTCCAGGAACTCCATCAGCCCCTCGTGCGCGCCCTCGCGGCCGATGCCGGACTGCTTCATGCCGCCGAACGGCGCGGCCGGATCGGAGACGAGCCCGCGGTTGAGCCCGATCATGCCGAAGTCGAGCTTCTCGGACACGCGCATGCCGCGGCTCAGATCCTTCGGTATAGAGATAGGCGACGAGGCCGTATTCGGTGTCGTTGGCGCGGCGGATCGACCTCGTCCTCCGACTTGAAGGTCTGGATCGACGGCGACCGGCCCGAAGATTTCCTCGTTCAGCATCTTGGCGTCGTCCGGCACGTTGGTCGAGCACGGTCGCCGGATAGAAGAAGCCCTTGCCGCCCGGCGCCTTGCCGCCGGTCAGCACCTTGGCGCCCTTGCTGCACCGCGTCGTCGACCAGCTCGACCACCTTGTCGCGGCCTTCCTTGTTGACCAGCGGCCCGAGCGCGCACGCCGTCGTCGAGGCCGTTGCCCATCTTGAGCGCGCCCATCTTGGCGGTGAGCTTCTTGGCGAACTCGTCGTGCACCTTCTCGTGCACATAGAAGCGGTTCGCCGCCGTGCAGGCCTCGCCCATGTTGCGCATCTTGGCGATCATCGCGCCCTCGATCGCGGCATCGATGTCGGCGTCGTCGAACACGATGAACGGCGCGTTGCCGCCGAGCTCCATGGCGGGCTTCACCACGTTGTCGGCGGCCTCGTGCAGGAGCTTGCGGCCGACCTCGGTCGAGCCGGTGAACGACACCACGCGCACGCGCGGATCGTGCAGCATCGCGCTCACCACCTTGCCGGACGAGCGCGACGGAATGACGTTGACGACGCCCGCCGGCACGCCGGCCTCCTCGAGGATCGGCATCAGCGCCAGCATGGTGAGCGGCGTGTCGGAGGCGGGCTTGAGCACGACCGTGCAGCCGGCCGCGAGCGCCGGACCGATCTTGCGGGTCGCCATCGCGGCCGGGAAATTCCACGGCGTCACCAGCACCGCGACGCCCGCCGGCTTGTGCTGCACGACGATGCGGGCGCCGGACGCCGGCGCGCGCGAGAGCTGGCCGATGATTGCGCACCGCCTCCTCGGCGTACCAGCGGAAGAACTCGGCCGCATAGGCGACCTCGCCGCGCGAGTCCGACAGCGCCTTGCCGTTCTCGATGCGTGATCAGCTTCGCGAGCCGCTCGGCGTCGCGCATGATCAGCTCGAAGGCCTTGCGCAGGATCTCGCCGCGCTCGCGCGGCTTCTTGGCGGCCCAGCCGGCGAACGCCGCGCTCGCGGCATCGACCGCCGCCTTGGCGTCGTCGACCGTCGCGCTCGCGACCGAGGCGACCGTGTTCTCGGTCGCCGGATCGATGACGTCGAAGCGCTCGCCGTCGGACGCCTTGCGCCATTGGCCGCCGATCCAGAGATCGGTCGGGACATTGGCGAGGAGATTTTCGTACATGGGACTTGTCCTATGAGTGCCTAAGCCTTTCGGCCGTCGTCCCCGCGCAAGCGGGGACCCAGTAAACACCGGCCCATCGATTGCCGCTGCGATATGCAACGACTGTCTTGGAATACTGGGTCCCCGCTTGCGCGGGGACGACGACCGAGTGAGCCTTACCTCAATTAACTCTGCATCGATCGCTCACCCGCTCGACGATCCGATCGACCGTCGGCAGCGCGATGTCCTCCAGAATGTCCGCGGCCGGCAGCGGGATATGCGGCGTCGTGATCCGCACCGGCGGGCCGTCGAGATCATAGAACGCCTCGTCGGCCACGATCGACACGATCTCGGCGCCCCAGCCGCACAGCCGCGGGTTCTCCTCGACCGTGAACAAGCGATGCGTGCGCGCCGACCGAGCCGAGGATGGTCTGGGTGTCGAGCGGCACCAGCGAGCGCACATCGACAACCTCGCAGTCGATGCCGTGTTCCGCCTTGAGCCGCTCGGCGGCCGCGAGCGCGCGCGGCACCATCAGGGCGAGCGCCAGGATGGTCGCGTCCTTGCCGGGCCGCGCGATCGAGGCGGTGCCGAGCCTGTCGACGATCTCGCCGTCCGGCACCTCGCCCTTGGTCGCATAGAGCGACTTGTGCTCGAAGAAGATCACCGGATCGGGATCGCGCACCGCCGCCGCCATGAGACCGATGACGTCGCGCGGATTCGACGGCGCCACCACCTTGAGGCCCGGGATCATCATGCACCAGTTCTCGACGCTCTGCGAATGCTGCGCGCCGAAGCGCGAGCCCGCGCCGTTGCCGGTGCGCACCACCAGCGGGCACTTGAGCTGGCCGTTCGACATGTAGCGGCTCTTGGCGAACTCGTTGGCGATATAGTCGAAGCACACCGCGAAGAAATCCGAGAACATGATCTCGGCGATCGGCTTGAGGCCCGTCATGGCCGCGCCCATGGCGGCGCCGAGGATCGCCTGCTCGGAGATCGGCGTGTCGCGCACGCGCAACGGGCCGAACTGCTCGTAGCAGCCCGACCGTCGCCTTGAACACGCCGCCGGCCTTGCCCACGTCCTCGCCCAGGAACACCACGTCGGGATCGCGCGTCATCTCCTGCGCGATGCCGCGGGCGACCGCATCGCGATAGGTCAGTTCCGCCATGCGAAGCCCCCGTCGGCGTAGACATCGGTGGTGAGGAGATCGAGCGGCGGCATCGGCGCCGCCTTGCAGGCTTCAGTTGCCGCATCGACGATGCGCAGCACGTCGGTCTCGATCGCCGTGATGGCGCTCTCCGCGATGCCGAACTGCTTGAGGCGCTCCCGATAGATCTTGATCGGATCGCGCTCCTTCCATTTCTCGAGCTCGCCCTCAGGGCGGTATTTCGCCGGATCGGCGCGCGAGTGCCCGCTGTGGCGATAGGTCAGGCATTCGACCAGCGAGGGGCCGCCGCCGGCCCGCGCCTTCTCGTAAGCCGCCATGGCAGCGCGGTAGACGGCGTCGGCGTCGTTGCCGTCGATCAGGATGCGCTCGAGCCCATAGGCGGCGGCGCGGTCGGCCGCCGGATGCTTGACCGAGGTCACGTCGCCGATCGGGGTGTACTCCATATAAAGATTGTTCTCGCAGACGAAGATCACCGGCAGCTTCCACACCGCCGCGAAATTGAGCGCCTCATGGAAGGCGCCGATATTGGTGGTGCCGTCGCCGAAGAAGCAGACCGACACGTCCTTTTGGCCTTTGTATTGCGCGCGCCAGGCGGCCCCGCAAGCGATCGGCAGATGCGCGCCGACGATCGCGTAGGAGCCCATCACGCCATGCTCGGCGGAGGTCAGGTGCATCGAGCCGCCCTTGCCGCGCATGAGCCCGTTGTCACGCTGCATCAGCTCGCCCAGGACCTTCTCCACCGGCACGCCACGCGCGAGCGTATGGGCGTGGCCACGATAGGTGCAGAACGAGAGGTCACCGGGCTTCATGGCGCAGGCAAAGCCCGCCGCCACGGCTTCCTGCCCAAGCGACAGGTGGCTCGTACCCTTGACCAGGTTCTGCAGAAACAGGTCGAAGGCGCGCTGCTCCGCCTGCCGCAGCAGCACCTGCGACCGGAACAATCGCAGTCGCATTTCCTCACCGATGTCATCGTTGAGGCCGGACGCGGCCACCTTCGACTTGGGGGCGCGATCCTCGATCTTTGCCATGAGAATCCTCGGTAATACTTGGTAATCCCTCGGGGGTCGGGCGGACCTTACCCCTTCCGCCGAAGCCTCGGCAACACTCCCATTTGTCCTACCCGAGGTGCAGTCGTGCTGCCTGCCTGATTGAGCTTAGGTGGTCATTTCTGTCGTCCCCGCGAAAGCGGGGCCAGTGTGCTCAAGTATCTTTGGCGTAAGCCAGCCGCTGTCGTCCCCGCGGAGGCGGGGACCCATAACCACCAAGGTTTCGGTTATCGCTCGCCGTGCCACATCGCCTTGCTGCGGCGTATGGGTCCCCGCCTGCGCGGGGACGACAGCGGAGAGTCATTGCTCCACATCTTCTTTCGCGGGGACGACACTGAGCTGGTGGTGGCTACTCCTGCATCGCCTCCTCGCGCTTGGCGCGCAGCGTCGGCAGGGCGATCACCACCAGCAGCGCCACCGAGGCAATCAGGAAGGCCGCCGAGATCGGCCGCGTTACGAACACCGTCACGTCGCCGAACGCGATCATCAGCGAGCGCCGCAGATTCTCCTCCATCAGGGGGCCGAGAATAAAGCCGAGAATGAGCGGCGCCGGCTCACAGTCGAGTTTGAGCAACACATAGGCCAGCGCGCTCAACACCACGATCGCGTAGACGTCGAAGATCTTGCCGTCGACCGTGTAGACGCCGATGCAGCAGAACACGAAGATCGCCGGAAACAGCAGCCGGTAAGGCACGGCGAGCAGCCTGATCCAAAGCCCGACCATCGGCAGGTTGAGGATGAGCAGCATCAGGTTGCCGACCCACATGCTAGCGATAAGCCCCCAGAAGAGGTCGGGCCGCTCGGTCATCACCTGCGGGCCGGGCGCGATGCCCTGGATGGTGAGCGCGCCGATCATCAGCGCCATAGTGGGATTCGACGGGATGCCGAGCGTCAACATCGGAATGAACGAAGTCTGGGCGCCGGCATTGTTCGCCAATTCAGGCGCCGCCACGCCGCGGATGTCGCCCTCGCCGAACATGCGCGGCGGCTTGGCCACTTTCTTCTCGACCATGTAGGCAGCGAACGAGGCGAGCAGCGCGCCACCGCCCGGGAGGATGCCGAGCACCGAGCCCAAGCCGGTGCCGCGCAAGATCGCCCAGAATGACTGGCGCAGGTCATCGAGCGTCGGCAGCACGCTGCCGATGCGCGAGGTGAAGATTTCCTGCTTGTCGCTGCGCTCAAGATTGATCACCACGTCCGCAATGCCGAAGAACGCCATGGCGATGGCCACAAAGCCGATGCCGTCGCTGAGCTCCGGCTGCCCGAAGGCAAAGCGCACGGTGCCGGAATTGACATCGGTGCCGACAAGGCCGAGCAGGATGCCGAGGCAGACCATGGCGATCGCCTTGATGAGGGAACCGCGCGCCAGCACCACGGCCGCAATGAGCCCGAACACCATGAGCGAGAAATATTCGGCCGGGCCGAATTTGAGCGCGACCTCCGCCAGGAGTGGCGCAAAATAGGCAATGACCAGCGTGGCAATGCAGCCGGCCGCAAACGAGCCGATCGCCGCAATGCCGAGCGCGGGGCCGGCGCGGCCGCGCCGCGCCATCTGATGGCCGTCGATCGTGGTCACGACCGACGACGTCTCGCCCGGAATGTTAATCAGGATCGCGGTGGTCGAGCCGCCGTACTGGGCACCGTAGTAGATGCCGGCGAGCATGATCAGCGCGGGCGCGGGCCCAAGATGAAACGTGAACGGCAACAACATCGCCACCGTTGCAACCGGCCCGATCCCGGGCAGCACACCTACCACCGTGCCCAGTATGCAGCCGATCAGGCAGTAGAGAAGATTCTGCCAGCTGAGTGCAACACCGAGACCGAAGACGAGATTGCCAATCGTTTCCATGACCGACTTATCCCGACGGCCACAGTGGCAGCGGCAAGCCCAGGAGCCACACGAAGATGGCCACCGAAAACACGACCAGGAACGCCGCCAGCGCCAGCACCTGCGGAATGCGCACGTCGCGCGATGCGTAGGCTCCGACCAGGACCAACGCCGAGATGGCGGCGACAACGCCGAGCCACTGCAGCGCGAGCGCGAACAGTAAGATCGCCACGAGGCTGACGATGAGCGGGCGCGCCTGAATGCGCTCGATGGAGGGGCCATCGAGCACAAGCGCGCGGCCCGCAACAATTAGACCGAGGCCGATCAGCAAGCTGCCAACCAGCGTCGGAAACAGACCTGGCCCGATGCGATGCAGGTCGCCCAGCCGGTATTGCAGCGCCAAGGCGACAAATGCCGCTCCGAGCGCGACAAAGATCAGGCCCGACCAGAAGTCTTTCGGGGAGCGGATGTGCATGGTCGACGGATTGTACCAACCCCGTGCTAGTTCAATATAGCCAGCATGCGAGCTTCGGCTTCTGGCTGCGGCATGGGCGAAGCCAAGAGCTGCTCCAGCGACCAATGCTCATGATCGAGAAAGAAAGCCACCAGCAAGCGATAGCGCAGGTAGAGACCAGAGCGCTTGGGATCCAGCTCTGGATCGCCCGCGCGCAGGCGTTCGATCAGGTCCTCGAAATCAACCGTCTCCGCCAGGCCGATGTAGTCCGCCACCCCTTCCCGGATCCAGGCCGGCAGCGAATGATAGGCCAAGGGGCCGACCGCTTCGCCAGCGAGACTATGCGCGATCTCATGCGCCGCATAGTAAGCCAGCGTGCGTGGCGGAGGCACCGGTCCGGCGGCACGCAAGACGCGATTGTTATCGATGTCGGATTCTCGGATGAAGACATTGCGAGTCAACGGGTAGTAATTGACGCCGCCTGCGCCCGAATTCCACAGGAACACGAGGCGCGCTGACCAGGGCGAATTCGCCACAAAGATGCGATGCTCGCCATCGCCATGGTCGAGAGATGTGAGACGCAGGCGGCGATCCACCTCAGCAAGCAGGACCTTTGATTTTTCCACATCAAACGGCCTGTCTGAAAACAGCGATAGGCGTCCGGACTGGACATGATAGGCAAAGGCGGGCTGTGGATGCACCAACGCGGCCACAACGGCAGCAACGGGCGCCAGAACCGCCAGGAAGACGGCCGTCACGACGTGACGAATTCTCATGACGTGCCTCCAGCGCGATTGGTCGCAAGTTCAAGCCGTCGCAGATGATTTCTCTCGCGATCAATCCGGCTTCATGTTGGCCTTTTCGACGACCTGCTTGAGCCGCTCGGAGTCAGCGCGGACGCGCGCATCGAGCGCCGCGCTGGTCATCGTGAGGGTCTCGGCGCCGCCCGCCGCGAAGCGCTCCTTGAGGTCAGGCATGGCCAGGATCTTGGCGATCTCGGCATTGAGCTTGTCGACGATCGGCTGCGGCGTGCCCTTCGGGGCGAACATGCCGACCCAGTTCGACGCATCGACCTCCGGTACGCCGAGTTGCTGCAGCGTCTTCCATTCGGAATTGAAGGACGAGCTCTTGGCAGTCGTGAGCGCCAGCACGCGCACTCGTCCCGCCTTCACATGCGGAAGCGCCGAGGAGATCGCAAGCGTGCCAAGCGGGACATCGCCCGCCGCCACCGCCGCGCCCGCCGGCGCACCGCCCCGATAGGGAATGTGCTGAAACTTGGTGCCGCTACCGATCCCGAGCCATTCGATGGCGACGTGATTCATGGTGCCATTGCCGGGCGATGCGACGGAGATGCGTCCGGGCTGCGCCTTGGCGGCCGCAATCACATCGGCAACCGAGTTGAACGGCGAATTGACATTGGCGGCGAGCACGATCGGCGTGTCGCTGAGCATGGCCACCGGCACCAGATCGCGCTGGACGTTATAGGGAATGTCCTTGAACAGCGCCGGATTGATCGTGATCTCGCCCACGGTCGGGACCAGGAGCGTGTAGCCATCGGCGGGCGCCTTCATCACCGCAGTGACCGCGATGAAGCCGTTGCCGCCGGTGCGGTTCTCCACCACGACCTGCTGGCCGAGCGCCTCCGTGAGCTTCGCCCCCACAAGGCGCGCTGCGATGTCGGCGACGCCGCCCGGCGCATAGGGCACGATCAGGTGGATCGGCTTGTTCGGATAGGTCTGGGCCTCAACGGGCGCCGCCCAAAGGGCGAACAGCGCCGCGACACCATTCACGATCCAAAGCCTCGTCCAAGGCTTGCTCAAAGTCATACCAATCCTCCGCTCACGAACGGCATCCAAACTGCCCGAGACCCCGCCCCCGGGCAAGGCGCGTGTTGGCGCATCTTTGGCGCATCTCGGCGCAGTTTAAAGCCTCACGCCTCGCGGCTGACGGCGCTTTCGTGCCAGCGGCGCAGCAGCAGGTGCGACAGAAATGACAGTGCGAAGTAGATCAGAATGCCGACGACCGACAGCAGCACCAGCGCCGCGAACATGCGTGGGATGTTGAGGCGATAGCCCGACTCGGAGATGCGGTAGGCCAGCCCCGAGCCCGCGCCAGCTGCGCCCGCCGCAATCTCGGCAACGACCGCGCCGATCAGCGACAGCCCGCCGGCAATCTTCAGACCGCCGAGAATATAGGGCAGCGCCGACGGTAGCTTGAGCCGCCACAACACCTGCGTGCGCGAGGCCCCGTAAAGGCGAAACAGATCAACGAGGTTATGGTCGACCGAATTGAGGCCGAGCGTGGTGTTGGCGAGCACCGGAAAGAACGCCACGATCCAAGCACAGGCGAGCACCGCCGCCTGCTGCGGCAGATAGATCAGCAACAGCGGCGCGATCGCAACCACCGGCGTCACCTGCAGAACCACCGCATAGGGGTAGAGCGAATATTCGACGAGACGCGAGAGATTGAAGAGCAGCGCGAGGCCTACTCCGCCGATCAAGGCAAGCACAAACCCTTCGAGCGTGGTGATCAGCGTTACGGCCAACGATTCCGACAGAATCGGCCAGTCGGAGACGAGCGTCGAAAACACCAGGCTTGGCGCCGGCAGCACATAGGGCGGAATGCCCTTGAGGCGCACGACCAGCTCCCAAACCACGATGCCGAGGCCCAGCACCATGATCGGCAGCGCAAGGCGCATCACATCCTCGGCACGGCCCTGCACTCTGATCGGCTCCTCGCTCATGACCTTGCTTCTGGCTTTGCTTCCGAAGCCGCAGCGAGCGCCTCCGAGGCCTGCCGGCAGAGCGCCCCATACTCGGCGGAGGTCCGGAAGCGCTGATCGCGCGGGTAGGGAGCGTCGATCGCAAGCTCGGTGAAGACACGCCCAGGCCGCGGCGTCATCACCACGATGCGGCTGGACAGATAGACCGACTCGAACACCGAATGCGTGACGAACACCACGGTCTTGCGAAGGCTCTCCCACAATGACAGCAAATCGTCGTTGAGCTTGAAGCGCGTGATCTCATCAAGCGCGGCAAATGGCTCGTCCATGAGGAGAAGCATGGACTCGGTCACGAGCGCGCGCGCGATCGAGACCCGCATCTTCATCCCGCCGGACAGCTCGCGCGGGTAGACGTCGGCGAAATCCGCAAGACCGACGCGCGCGAGCGCCGCCGCAACGCGCGGAGCCGCGGCCGCAGGATCGATGCGCTGCAGATCGAGCGGCAATCGCACGTTGCCCGCGACCGTCGTCCACGGCATCAGCGTCGGCTCCTGGAACACGAAGCCGATTTCGCTGCGAGACGCGTCAGAGCGCGGCCAGATCACCGCGCCGTTCGTCGGCTCGCTCAGCCCGGCGATAATGCGCAATGCCGTCGACTTGCCGCAGCCCGAGGGCCCGAGCAGCGACACGAACTCACCCGAACGAACATCGAGATCGAGCCGATCGAGAGCGACGACGCCGTTCGCGTAACTCTTGCCGACGGCGCGCAGCGACACCGCGCAATCGGTTGCGGCCGCTGTGGACATCCGCCGTCAATTCCTCGGCCGCAAGTCGATCCCTACCTTCTTGTTCACGAACTGCAATGTATAGGCCTTGGCGGGATCGACCGAGCGCTTGACCACGCCGGCGCGCACCATCTTGTCATAGAAGCTCTTCATGCGCTCGTCGGTCATAGCGCCGACACCGAGCGTCGTGGCATCGCCCGAGTCGACGATGCCATGCTCCTTCATGCTGGCGACCGAATAGGCCAACAGGTCGTCGGTCATCTCGCGATTGTGCTGCTTGATGAGCGCGTTCGCGGGTTTGTTGTCGCCATAGAGATAATTGTACCAGCCGATGATCGAGGCATCGACAAAGCGCTGCACCAGCGCGGGCTTGCGCTCGACCAGATCCCGGCGCGTCTCGATCAAGGTCGAATAGCTGTCAAAGCCGTAGTCGGCGAGCAGAAACATCTTCGGCTTGAAGCCCGCGATCTTCTCGATCGCATAGGGCTCCGAGGTGACGTAGCCCTGCATGCCGCTGCGCTTGTCGGCCAGGAATGGCTGCGGGTTGAAGGTGTAGGGCTTCACCTTCGCCTCATTGAACCCGTAGTCGGCCTTGAGCCACTGGTAGTAGCCCGCGATGCCTTCCTTGGAGATGTACAGCGTCAGCCGCTTGAGGTCCTCGAATTTCTCGATGCCCTGGTCGGGATGCGCCATCAGGACCTGCGGCTCCTTCTGGAACATGGTCGCGACTGCCAGCGTCGGAATGTTGTTCTCGACCGCATCGAACGACTGCAACGTGTTGGCGCTCATGAATCCGTCGATACGGCCCACCGGCAAAAGCAGACGGTTGTTGATGTTCGGCCCACCCTGAACGATGGTCACATCAAGACCATGACGGCGATAGGTGCCGTCCGCCAGCGCCTGGTAGAAGCCGCCGTGCTCGGCTTGCGCCACCCAGTTGGTGCCGAACGAAAACTTCTCCAGTGGTTGTGCGATCGCGGGCGCAATGAAAAGCCCGCCTGCGACCGCTAAAACGACGCCGAGCAATCGCCGCATTCTCATTGCTGCCTCCTCGATCATCGACAAGCTATAGTACGGATCTGGCAGCATGGGGAGGGATTCGATGGAGACTGACACCAAAAGCGAAGGCGCCAACAGGCGCTTCAATGACCTGGTCGCCGTTACCGTCGTGATCCTCACCGTGTTCATGGCGATCTCGAAGGTCAAGGACGACAACATCAACCAGGCCATGCAGAAGGCAAAATCGGAATCGGTCGACGCCTGGGCTGAGTATCAGGCCGCGCGCATCAAGCTGCATGTCGACGAGAACGGACTTTCCACGCTGCGGCTGCTCGAGACAACCGGACAAATCGACAAGACGCTGGCCGCCAAACAAGTCGCCGAATACGAGTCCGACATCAAGAAATACACATCTCGCTCCGCCGAGACGATGGCCAAGGCCAAGGCACTCGAAGCCGAATACGACCGCCTCAATTTCCGCGATGACCAGTTCGATATGTCGGACGCCTTCCTCTCCATCGCGGTAGCGCTCTCGGCAGTAGCGGCGTTGGTCGATTCGTTCGTGCTGCTCTACATCGCCTGGGGCTCTGGCGCGTTCGGGCTGTTTATGGGCATCGCCGGCTTCCTCGGCTTCAGTCTGCGGCCGGAATGGCTCGCGACCCTGCTGGGGACGTAGCCGCCGCCGTGACGGCGATAGGCGTGTATTTATCAATTGATCAAACGTCTGCTGTTGGGAGTAAACCGGGAGAGGCATGGCACTTGCATAGTTGGGGTTCGATGCCCAGCAAGCAATCAGACAAAGCTTTAGCGAGAAAGGAGATGACATGACCAAGAAATACACGGCCCAATGCGCCTGTGGTGCCGTAAAGTTCGAATTTGATGCAGATCCGAACTTTATCGCGACCTGCCATTGCAATGACTGCAAGAAGGCGTCCGGTGGCGCGACGGCGACTTTCTTTGGTGTGCCGGAAGATGATTTCATGCTCGTCAGCGGCAAGCCGAAGTCGTTCCGCTATGTCGCTGAATCCGGCAAGGGACTCGATCGCAACTTCTGTCCTGACTGCGGCGCGCGCCTGTTTTCCACCAATCTGGAGAGTTTCCCCGGTACAGTCTTTGTGACCCTTGGCAGCCTGGATCGACCCGAATTGGTTGCGCCGATGCTGGAGATGTTCACCAAGCGCCGGCTCAAGTGGGAAAAACCACTCGACGTCCCGCAATTTTCCAGCATGCCCGGTTGACGCATCTCTTCAGATGACCATGCGGCAAGACGGATTGCGTTTCGCAATGGTCTCAAGTGAACGCAGCCATGTGAAGGGATGCGGATATCGCCGAGCACACGGCCTCGCACTTACTGCTCAAAGCGCTCGGTGAACCACTTGAGCAGCTTCATCCAGATCTCGTCCTTGCCGACCTGATCCTCGATGCCATGCTCGAGGTTGGGGTTGTCGTTAACTTCCATCACCACGATGCCCCGGTCGGTCTGCTTGAGGTCGACGCCATAGAAGCCATCGCCGATCGGGCGCGCCGCCCGAACCGCGATGTCGATCACCTCGGGTGGCGCCTGCGCGACGTCGAAGGCGCGGAAGCCGCCCTCGTGCGAGGACCCGTCGGCGCGATATTTCACGACCTGCCAGTGACCGCGCGCCATGCGGTACTGGCAGACGAACAGTGGCTCGCCGGCAAGCACACCGACACGCCAGTCGAACTCGGTCGGCAGAAACTTCTGCGCCAGTACGAGGTCGGTCTCCTCGAACAGCTCGTCGGTGATGCGGCGGAGCTCTTCAGGCGTGCTCACCTTGTGCACGCCGCGCGAGAACGAGCCGTCCGGGATCTTGACCACCATTGGCAGACCCAGCTCATCCATGGCTTTGGCAAGGTCGCCGCCCTCCTGCAGCATCACGGTCGGTGGAGTTGGCACCTGATTGGAGCCGAGCAGCTCCATCAGGAACACCTTATTGGTGCAGCGGATCATCGAGATCGGATCGTCGATGACCGGCATGCCCTCCTGCCAAGCGCGCCGCGCGAAACGATAGGTGTGATTGTCGATCGAGGTGGTCTCGCGGATGAGCAGCCCGTCGTATTCGGCGAGCTCGGCGAGTTGCCGCTTGGTGATCGGCTCGATGTCGACCGACAGCTTTTCCGCGATGCGGGCGAAATGCTTGATCGAGGCCGGCGAGGATGGCGGCATCTTCTCGTTCGGATCGTAGAGCACCGCCAGATCGTATTTCGAGACCGTCCGGGCCTTCGGATTGCGCCAGTCGCGCCGGGTGTGCTGATGCAGCGACTCGCGGAAGAACTCGCCCTCGCCGTTGGCGAGCCGGTTGATATTGCGCGGCCGGATCCGCTCGATCGACAGCCAGTCGCCGGGCTCCACGATAACTTCGAGCGCCGGGCAGCGGAACCAGTCGAACAGCAGGCGGCCGAATGGCTCGAAACGCGCGTCGCGCGCAATCCCGAAACAGATCAGGAGCTTGAGCTCACCCTCCGGCTGCAGGTCGGCGCGGCGGGCGCAGCGGTTGAGCTCGTCCTCGAGATCCGGCAGCGCATGCTCGTAGAGCTTTGATTCCCGCAGCTCCAGCATGGTCTCGACCGTCGGCACCACGCGGTGGCCGCGCGCTTCGGCGAGCAGCGACGCATAGTAGCCCTTCGACTGGTAGGCGTAGGAGCGCGCAAGGTTGACCAGCTTGGGCCGCCCCATGTCGAACAGGCGCGGACGGGCGAGATACTCGCTCGTCGTGATGACCTTGTGGGGGGTCTCAGCGTTGGGAAGATCCTTGGGCTGGTCGACCAGAATGACCCAGCCAGTCATGGGGCACCTTTCCGGGTGACAGCTGCCGGCCACGCGAGCCCGTTCGCTCGTCGGGTCACGCACGCACGCGCAGTGGTGCCTACCACTGCGGTCTCAGACGCCGCCACTACCTGATCGTCGATGATGATCGCGAATATCTGCACGTAGTCTTGTCTTGCCGCCCAGTGCGGCCATGATGCAAATGCCCAGTGCGGTGCCTCTCCGGGGCAACATATAACTCGAAACGCAGCGCATCGCCACGCTTCCGGCATCGCGGCCGACATGAGAGCCGATTCGCACGCTGGAGTCAGCCCGCCAGCACCACTTGTAACCCGCAAGCTCCATCGTGGTTGCTAAAGATTTTTGTGGAACCGCAGCGCGTCGCCCCCGTCGTCGTAGTAGCGGCGGTGCCGGCCGAACTCCTGGTAGCCCTGCTTACGGTAGCGCGCGATGGCGGCATGGTTGGTCTCGTGGACCTCGAGCCGGACGGTGGTGCAGCCGCGCCGCCGCGCCACCCGCTCGACGGCCTTGAGCAACTGCGACGCCACCCCTTTCCCACTCATGTGCGGCGCCACCGCGATCGAGTAGAGCCGGGCCACCGTCGAGCCCGGCCGGAACAGCACGATCGCGGTCCCCGCCAGACCATTCCTCTCGGCCACCATGAAGGCCGCGTTCGCCGAGGTCAGGAACCGCCGCAGGCTGCGCCGCGACAGACGGTCGGTCGCAAAGACCCGGCTCTCGAGCTCGACCAGCGCCTCGAGGTCGCGGGCTTTGGCCGCGCGGATGCGCACAGGGGGGCTATGGGCGGGGCGTGACGCCATGGTTACCGGAAGGGGGACACTCTATCAGGACCGCCACCACCCCTCGCAAGCGTTCAGCATCTTTTCTGAACCGCTTTGAACCCGCCCAAAGCGGGGTGCGACTAATGTTCGAACGGGCCGGCAGCCGGCAAGCGTAGGGGGTGTCAACGAAATACGGATTTGCGCACCGTCGCGGTGCGTCCTGACTACTGGGGTGCTGCCTCAGGTCTGATAGTTGCGATCGGCGCGTGCGCCCCCATCCACCCCCGCGTCGGTCAAAGCGGCCCGCCCGGACCTTGTGTCCGGGCGGGCTCGCTTTGTGCACCATCATGTCATCCATATCGTCTCACGCATCGTCGTGTCTGCGCTGTTTGCGCATATTTCCGCCCAATCTCAGCCAGCTTTCGCCGATGGCTGCCGTCACGCGCGGGGCGCGGCGATGCTGCCGATATCCGCAATATTCCTTTCGCCGCCTATCCCCAAGGAGAAAGCCCCCAAATTCCGCTGTGACCAATAAATGGGCTGCTCAGCTGCGAGTGCGCCAATGGTGGGAAGTTGGTACACATAATATCTGACACACCTGACATACCTTACCGGGACGGACCCCCATGCAGCGCGTGACCATCACCGTCGACGACGAGCTCATGCTGGAGCTCGACCGCATCATCGCCGCCCGCGGCTACCAGAACCGCTCGGAAGCGATCCGAGACCTCGCTCGCGCTGGCATCCGCCAGGCGGCGGAAGCGCTCGACAAGGAACGCGACTGCGTTGCCGCGCTGGTTTATGTCTACGATCACAACGCGCGACAGCTGTCGAAGCGGCTGGCCGACACCTTCCACGACCACCATGAACTGTCACTCGCGTCGATGCACGCGCATCTCGACCACGACAGCTGTATGGAGGTGACGATCCTGCGCGGGAAGGCCGACAAGGTGCAGCATTTCGGCGAGCATGTGATTGCCGAGCGCGGCGTGCGTCACGGCCGGATCGTGCTGGTGCCGACCGACGTGCTGATCAAGCCGCATACCCACACCGACGGGACCGCGCACGACCATTCCCATCAGCCTGCCCGCAAGCGTCGCCGTCGCGCGGCCTGACTATCTAGGGTTTGCAGCCCATTGGGCGCGTGCTAGCCTTCCCGCACGCGCTGGAGGAAACGCGGAAGGCTGCGATGAAACGAACGCTCGTCGTCGCGACCACCCTTGCTGTTGCCGGTCTCCTGTTGGGATCGGCGGCCATTTTCGGCGTGCGCACATTTGCCAATTCAACCGCGGCCCATCCAACCGCGTCAGCCAATCCGACCCTGACAGCGGAAATAGCGCCGGTTTGGACCGAAGCCAAATGGCCATTCCCGATGGACCAGTGGGGTCAGGGCAAGGCCTTCGTCTGTTCGGCGACTGATTGCGGCGGGCAAGTCGACCTCTACGTGCGGCCAAAGATTGGCTTCTGCAATTGCGCCACCGGCGTCTCCGACGAAACCGAGCTGGAACGGGTCGCCGACACCGAGTTGTTGCGCGCAAAGACCAAATCGGTCGGACCCGGCCGCCCGATCAAGGTTGGCTGGATGCGCGGCTTGAGCCGCGCCTATTCGGCCTCCGATGGAGAGACCGGCGAGCGGCTGGTTTCAGTCGCCTTCAACGATGAATGTGACGTGGTCGTCGCGGTGGCGCGGTTCGCAAATGGCGATCCGGCCGTGCTCGAACCTGCCATCCTCGCTTTCCTCAATACCAATCCGATGGTGCTCTGGGCCAAGAAGGAGCTCGGCCTAGAGTTCATTCGCCGCGAATGGTGATCAGAAACAACGCAGCAAAGGAAAGGGTGCAACGCTATCGGGGTGACCAAGAATTGCGATGAATTCGGACGATGCGGACCCATCGTTTGTCTATACTGATGTTGGTCCGCGTTTCTCTAATCACGAAAAATCAGGGAGGCTCAGGATGATCAAGCGCACAAACCTTCGGAATTTTGCATCTGGCACCGCGCTCATTGCCGGCATCATTGGGGTGGGCATCGGGGTGACGCTGCTGCAGCAGGCTGCGACGGCGCAACAGGACATGGTCGATGTCCCGATGTTCGAGGTCGACCCGCTGTGGCCGAAGCCGATCCCAGGGGAGGGACTGCTCGGCATGACCATCGGCGCCGCGGTTGACGCGCAAGACAACCTCTGGGTCGTGCACCGCGGCGCCTCGACGCTGCACAACAACGAGAAGGGCGCAGAGCTCAATCCGCCCACCGCGGACTGCTGCAAGGCAGCAGCGCCGGTGCTCGCGTTCAACCCGGCTGGCGAACAGATCCATGCCTGGGGTGGTGCAGGGTCTGGCTATGAGTGGCCTGAATCGATGCACGGCGTCTTCGTCGACCACAAAGGCAATGTCTGGCTCGGCGGCAACGGCGCCAAGGACTCACAGATCCTGAAGTTCACCAAGGACGGCAAGTTCCTGGCGCAAGCCGGGCGTCAGGGCAAGAACACGGGCAGCAACGACCCAGAGAACTTCGGACGCGTGGCGCAGCTCTATATCGATCCCAAGACCAACGAAGGCTACGTTGCGGACGGCTATCGCAATCGACGCCTCGCGGTGATCGACGGCGACACCGGCAAGATCAAGCGCTGGTGGGGCGCCTATGGCAAGAAGCCCGACGATGGCGAGCTTGGGCCCTACACTGCGGCGGCCGCACCATCGCAACAATATCGCAGCCCCGTGCATTGCGTTGCGCTCGCGGAAGACGGCCTGCTCTATGTCTGCGACCGCGTGAACGATCGCATCCAGATCTTCCACACCGACGGCACGTTCGTGAGCGAGCACTTCTATGCCAAGAACACGCTCGCCACGGGCTCGACCTGGGAAGTGGCCTTCTCGAAGGATCCGCAGCAACGCTTCATGTACCTGACCGACGGCCAGAATGAGCGCGTGCGTATCCTCGATCGCAAGTCGATGGCCGAGCTGACGTCGTTCGGCCGCGGCGGTCGCCAGCCGGGCCAGTTCTACGGCGTGCACAGCATCGCGGTCGATTCCAAAGGCAACATCTTCACGACCGAGACCTTCGAAGGAAAACGCATCCAGAAATTCGAATACAAGGGCATGGGCAAGGTCATGCGCGGAACGCAGCAGGGTTCCGTGTGGCCGAAGCGCAGCAGCTAGAAAGCGGCTGAGCGGCAGCGAAAGTCTCGTCAAAGCTTTGTCGACTTGCCCCGGCCGCATAGGCCGGGGCTTTCATTTGGCGGCTAGCGCTTAAGGGAGAGTGCTCCGGCAAACCTCGGCGCCGTCCCCGCGAAAGCGGGGACCCAGTAAACGCTGAACGTGCAGAGGGTCTCGGGATCACAACAAATGCACGAGGATACTGGGTCCCCGCTTTCGCGGGGACGACGCCGAGTTTTTGGCCGGGCTGTGGACGCGGATATTGTCGGAGTGAGGCACGGGGACGACGCAGAATGTGTGGTTGCCACCGAGCTCGGGCTCTGCCGGCCCGCCTGATACGAGGATTTTGCTTGATGATCCTATCGTTGTATGATGTTTGAAATCAGTACATCATACTAGCAAATGGGCCCGGCCAACGGGCCTCCGATGATCGAGGTGCCATGCCGAACGCCTTTCTGCGGTCGTTCAACGACAACGATGCAAGCCTGACGCGCAAGATCACCACCATCGGCACCCTCCTGGTCGCCGCCAATGTGGCCGCCTGGGCGTGGGCGCTGCTAGCATTTCATGATCATCCGCTTCTGCTCGGCACGGCCGTGCTGGCCTACAGCTTTGGGCTTCGGCACGCGGTCGATGCCGATCACATCGCGGCCATCGACAACGTCACACGCAAGCTCATGCAGGAGGGCAAGCGCCCGCTGACCACCGGCCTGTTTTTCTCGCTCGGCCACTCGACGGTGGTCATCCTGGCAACCATCGGCGTCGTTCTGACAGCGGCCGCGTTCAAGGATCAGCTCGAGAGCTTTCACACCGTTGGCAGCATGATCGGAACATCGGTCGCGGCCGTGTTCCTGCTGATCATCGCGGCGATCAACGTCGTCATTCTGCTGAACGTCTACCGCGCTTTCCGGCGCGTGAAGCAGAACGGTGCCTTCGTGCCCGAGGACCTCGACCTGATGACGGCAAAGGGCGGCTTGCTCGCACGCATGTTCCACCGGCTGTTCCGCATGATCCGGCACAGCTGGCACATGTATCCGCTCGGCTTCCTGTTCGGCCTCGGCTTCGACACGGCAACCGAGATTGGACTGCTTGGCATCGCCGCCACCGAGGCAACGAGCGGGCTGCCGATCTGGTCCATTCTGGTTTTCCCGGCGCTGTTCACCGCCGGCATGACGCTCATCGACACCGCAAACAGTGTGCTCATGACAGGCGCCTATGGCTGGGCGTTCGAAAACCCGATCCGCAAGCTCTACTACAACCTCACCATCACGTTCATTTCAGTCGTCGTTGCAGTCGTCGTTGGTGGAGCGCTCGCGCTCGGATTGATCGCCGAAAAATTTCATCTCGAGGGCAGATTTTGGAATGCCGTCGAGAATATCAACGAGATCGGAATTCTTGGCTTTGTGATCCTCGGCATCTTCATCGTCAGCTGGCTCGTCTCGACGTTGCTCTACCGGATCAAGGGCTATGACCGGCTCGCGGAGACGCCGATCCCGCATGCAGAGCCGGCGGAATAGCGCGGAAATTCGCAGCCATATGCCACTATGAGGTTCATCGACGAACGTCATACGCGAGTATGACAAATTATTGATCTTGTCATATCATCCCGCTACACTCCGCATGGGATAGGGGAGCGGAATGACGATAGTTTTGCGTCAGGGGTCATCGCGTCGCGTGGCCCGCCGAAGTGGCGTTGCCGCAGTTAGCATTGTGCTCGGTTGGCCAATCGCCACGCCGGAAGCCCAGGCACAAACGCCCAATCAACAGGAGCTGCCTCCGGTCGTTGTGACCGCGCCCCGCCCGGCACGCCAGGCGCCGAAGCACACGACGACGCAACCAAAACGACAGGCGCCGGCCACCACAGTGGCTGCGCCTCAAACGCCGAGCGAGCCAGCCAGCGGTGCCGCTCCCTCCACGGCGGCGAGCGAAATCACGCTATCGCGCGAGCGCGTCACAGCCCAGCCGGCTCTGCGGCCCGGCGAGGTGCTGGAAGCGACGCCCGGCCTGATCATCACCCAGCACAGCGGCGAGGGCAAAGCCAACCAATACTTCCTCCGCGGCTTCAATCTCGATCACGGCACCGATCTCGCCATCACGGTCGACGGCATGCCGGTCAACATGCGCACGCACGGCCACGGCCAGGGCTATGCCGATGTGAACTTCCTGATCCCCGAGCTGGTCCAGTCGATGCGGGTGCGCAAAGGCCCCTACTTCGCCGAGGAAGGCGACTTCGCCTCGGCGGGCGCACTGCGCATCGACTACATCAACACGATGAATCCGGGCCTCTGGCAGGGCACGCTCGGCATGTACGGCTACGGGCGTGCGCTGGCGATAAAGTCCTATCCGATCTCGGCAGGCACGCCTTGGACGGGCAACTCGACAGTTACCAATCCTCTTGCCGGCAATCTCCTGGTCGCGGCGGAAGCCACTGCCTATGACGGGCCATGGGACGTGCCGGACCGGATGAAAAAATTGAACGGTGTCGCGCGCTATTCGTCAGGCACAGCCGAAGAGGGCGTGTCGGTCACCGGCATGGCTTACAAGAACAGCTGGACTTCGACCGACCAGATCGCGCGGCGCGCCGTCGATGAGGGCCTGATCAGCCGCTGGGGCACGCTCGATCCGACCGACGGCGGCAATTCCAGCCGTTACAGCCTGTCGGCCAGAATGAGCGGAATCAACGAGCTCGGCCGCACCCAGCTCGAGGCTTACGCCATCCGCAGCACGCTCACGCTCTACAACAACTTCACCTATTTTCTCGACGATCCGAGCGACGGCGACCAGTTCAGCCAGGGCGACAAGCGCACGATCCTGGGCTTTCATGGCAGCCACACTTTCAAGGGCCGCCTCGGCGCCTTCGACAGCGAAACCAAGGTTGGCATCCAGGGCCGCTTCGACGACATCGATGTGGCGCTGACCAAGACCGCCGAGCGCGTCACCCTTTGGGACATCCGCCGCGACAAGGTGAGCGAGGACAGCATCGGGCTCTATGCGGAAAACACCACCCGATTGACCGACTGGCTGCGCACCATCGTGGGCGTCCGGCACGACCAGTTCTGGGCGAATGTGACAAGCGACACACCGGCGAATTCCGGCAATGCGGATGCCTCGATCACCAGCCCGAAAGTTGGCCTGGTGCTGGGGCCGTTCCGCAACAACGAGATCTTCCTCAATGCCGGCTACGGCTTCCACAGCAACGACGTGCGCGGCGTGACCATCAGCGTCAACCCGCCCAACACGCCGGACGCCGGCTCGCCGGCCGACAAGGTGCCGTACCTCGTGCGCGCCAAAGGCGCCGAGGTCGGCTGGCGCGCGCGGCCGGTCCAAGGGCTTGAGACATCGGTCGCGCTGTTCGTGCTTGACTATGCGTCGGAGCTGCTATTCGTCGGCGACGCCGGCACCACCGAAGCGAGCCGTCCGAGCCGCCGCACCGGCTTCGAATGGACGACCACATACAATCCTGTGTCCTGGCTGGGGTTCGAGCTCGACATCGCGGCAACGCGGGCCCGCTTCACGGATTTCGATCCCGCCGGCAACCGTATTCCCGGCGCCCCCAATGTGGTGTCGTCGCTCGGCGTCACCTTCGGTGAGCAGCTCGGCTGGTTCGGCGCCGTGAAGATGCGTTATTTCGGACCGCGCCCGCTGATCGAGGACAACAGCTCCCGCACGAGCTCAACCACTCTGGTCAATGCGCGGCTCGGCTATCGCTTCGACAACGGCATTCGGGTCCAGCTCGACGCCTTCAATTTGTTCAACGCCAAGGCCGACCAGATCACGTATTTCTATGAGTTGCGGCTGCGGCTGCCGCAGCTTGACGAGCCCGCCGGCGTTGCCGACCAGCACTTCCATCCGGTCGAGCCGTTGTCGCTCCGCTTGAGCATTGCCGGCCGTTTCTGAGCTGCAGCTTTTTCCAGCTCTTGTTGGAGATCGACGCGCTCTCCACGTCATGGCTGGGCATTGTCCCGGCCATCCATGACTTGCTTGCTGCAATTAAGCAAAGAAAGACGTGGATGCCCGCGACAAGCGCGGGCATGACGAACCGATAGTCCTGCGGATTGGTGCTACTCGCCCTTGGGCGGAAAGCGCAGGACGGTCGCGATCGTCAGCCAGTTGGTGTCCTCGCCCATAATGTTGCGGCCGTAGATGAGATCGATGTTCCATCGGTCGACCGGCCGCCAACGCAAGCCCGTCTGGAAGCGCGGCTGCGTCGTGCTGTGTGTCTCCGCACTGTTGCCCGTCTGTCCGAACACTTCTGCGGTCAGCGTCCAGACGTTGTCGGGCGTTCGCCAATCAATTCCCAAACCATAGGTCAGGAATTGCCGATCAAGGGTGCGATCGAGCATCCAGCCGCCGTTGACATTGATCCGCACAACGTCAGACAGCCGCAGCGTGACCGGAACGGTCAGGTTGACCTGCGTCGCATCGCGCGAGCTGAAGTCATAGGTGACAGTGCCGGTGACCGCCACGCCAGGCGTGCCGATCGCGCTCGATATCAGGTTCACCTTGAACTTGGGTGTCGCCGCGGTGTCCCACTCCCCGTCTGAGCGTGAGCGGTTGAACTGGGCGCTCAGCTCTAGCGGCCGCACAAAAGGCACCGAGCAAGCTGGGCTCGCGGCACCGAAAAAATCCCGGTTGCTCGCAAACGAGGCCCAGGACTCGACCTTGCAGGCCCCCGCCTCGGAGACCTCGGCGGTATCGACCTGATAGGCGGCCCCAGCAGCGCGCGCCTCAATCGGCGCCATCACGGCCAAGCTGAACCAGGCCGCCATTCCACTCGCGCGGATCAAACCCGGATCAATCATCGAATCGCTCGCCACTCGACGCGATCATATCGGTCGTGACATCGCGAGACAGAACATAAAGCTGTTGGAGCAGGTATCAAATTACCTGGATATCACTCCCAATCCGAGAGATTGCAATTGCGAATTATTTGCAATATGGGAACTGTTCCAGTAGCGGGCTGCCCCGATCAGGCGGCCCTTCGGGGGACGTGTCATTTCGGGGAAATGGACGATGTATGCGGGGGGTGGCGTTGCGTAAGCAGGTTGCGTTTTTGTCGAAGGGCTTCAGTCTCACCATGACGGCGCTTGCGCAGGCGGCGGAGCCGTCTGGCCAGGTGCCAAAAAAGGCGCCCGCACCGTCAGACTATTGGAGCGGATACTACGTCGGCGCTCATCTGGGCCATGCGTGGGGGCGGGCCGACGTGAGCGTATCGGAGCTCGGAGGTGGCATTCCGGCAGCCGGCTCGCTCAACCTCCATAACGGCCACGACGGCTTTGCCGGGACCGGGAGCTATTTCAGCGGGCTTCAAGCCGGCTACAATAAGCTCCTCCCCTCCCGTCTGCTGGTCGGCCTCGAGGCCGACGTGACATTTCCGAATTCGATCAGCGGCAGCCAATTGTTCTTCTCGGCCACCAACGGCCAGGCTCGCTACGACCAGCTCGTGCAGATGTCAGGCACCGTGCGCGGCCGCATTGGCTATGCGCCAGGTGGCTGGCTCTTGTACGCGACGGGCGGGCTGGCGTGGAGCTTTGAGAAATTCAGCAGGACGCAGCTCGCCGGCGTGCCGGCGAACGGCACGGCGCTTCCCGGCACCGTCGAAACCGAGCTCATGGTGCCACGAATGGGCTGGGCCGCCGGTGCGGGAATCGAAGTTGCACTCACATCGTCCTGGAATGCCCGCCTCGAATTCCTGTCGACCGGCTTCGCCAACCGCAGTGTCTCATTTCCGGCCGGAGCGCATTCGTTCAATTCCGACCTCGCCCTCCACAGCATCCGGCTCGGCCTGAACTATCGAATTGGCCAGCCGTCCGATTTTCTTGTGAAGGGTCCTGAAGCGCTGGACATGGATCGCTTCGCTTTCCATGCGCAGACGACCTTTCTCGGCCAATACGCATTTCCATTTCGGTCGCCCTATCGCGGCCATAACAGTCTCAGTCCCAATCACGGCCGCGAGACCTGGGACGTGACCTTCTATGCGGGTGCACGGTTGTGGCAAGGCGCCGAATTCTGGATCAATCCAGAAATCGATCAGGGCTTTGGTCTGAGCGGGACGCGTGGCGTGGCTGGATTCCCGAGCGGTGAAGCCTACAAGGTCGGCGAGTCGGTACCTTATACGCGACTGCCGAGGATGTTCGTCCGCCAGACCATCGATCTGGGTGGAGAACCTCAGCGCGTTGAGTCGGGCATCAATCAGTTTGCCGGATCACAAACCGCCGACCGGATCGTCATCACGCTTGGAAAGTTCAGCGTTGCCGATATCTTCGACACCAACAAATTTGCTCACGATCCCCGCACGGATTTCATGAACTGGGCGCTCGTTGAATCCGGAACGTTCGACTATGCGGCGGATGCGTGGGGATATACCTACGGCGCCGCGGCCGAGTGGTATCAAGGCGCTTGGACGCTGCGCTTCGGCGTGTTCGATCTGTCGGTCGCTCCGAACAGCGCGAAACTGGATCCCTCGTTCAAGCAGTTCCAGTCAGTCGTCGAGCTCGAGCATCGCCACCAGATAGCTGGACAGCCGGGCAAGATTGCGGTCACCGGCTTCCTCACCCGTGGCCGCATGGGGCGCTTCGACGATGCGATCAAGTTGTCCGAGCTGAGTGGAGAGCCCGCCGACACCGCACTCGTTCGCCGCTATACCAGCCGCAGCGGAGTGAGCCTCAACCTCGAACAGCAAATCTCTCCTGATCTGGGCATGTTCGCTCGCGCCGGAATTGCGAGCGGCGGGGTCGAGCCATACGAATTCTCAGACATCGATCGAACACTGGCGGCAGGCCTGTCACTCTCCGGCAAGCAATGGGGACGGCCTGACGACACCATCGGCATCGCCGGCGTGGTCAATGGCATTTCAAACGCACACAAGGGCTATTTCAATGCCGGCGGTCTCGGCATCCTGGCTGGCGATGGTCAGTTGCCCAATCCTGGGCCGGAAAAGATTGCCGAAATCTACTACAGCTTCCCGATCGCAAACTGGCGAGCGACGCTCGATTATCAATTCATTGCCAATCCGGCCTACAACCGTGACCGCGGTCCGGTTTCAGTGATTGGGACCCGACTGCGCGCACAATTCTAAGCGGCGGGCGCGGGCTGTTCCGTTTGCTCAGCACCGGCAGCCGGCGTCTCGTGACCGGGGACGGTCCCGGGCACGTACGGCATGAAGATGCGCGCCAGCATCGGGATCACGAGCAGGCTGCAGATCGGCGAGAGCAGCATGCCGCCCACGATCACGCAGGCCAGCGGCTGCTGCACCTGCGCTCCGATGCTGGTCGAGAACGCCGCCGGCACGAGGCCGATGCAGGCTGACAGGCCGGTCATGAAGATCTGCCGCATGCGGGTCTGCGACGCGGTGATGATCGCTTCCTCAGTGCCGATGCCGCTGTGGAGATTCTTGCGGATGTAGGACATCAGCAGGATGCCATCCATCGACGAGACGCCGAACAGCGAAATGAATCCGATGGCGGCCGAGATGCTGAAATTCAGTCCCGCGACGGTAAGCCCGAGGATGCCACCGCAGACCGCGAACGGAATGCCGGACAGCGCCAGCAAGCTCACCCGCGCCGAGGTGAACAGGCTGTAGAGCAGCATGAAGATCAGGAGCAGACTGAGCGGCACGATGATGGCGAGCCGCTTCTGCGCCTCCACCAGCGCGCCGAACTCGCCGGTCCAGTCGAGCTTGTAGCCTTCCGGCAACTTCACCTTGTCGCCGATGCGCTGCTGCGCCTCGGCCACGGTCGAGCCAAGATCGCGGCCGCGTACGCTGTACTTCAGCGGAACGAAGCGCTGGTTGTTCTCGCGATAGATGTAGGCCGCGCCGGTCTCCAGCCGCACGTCGCCAAGCTCGCCAAGCGCGATATAGGCGGTCGGTGCCCTAGGATCGCTGTTGGGCAGGGCAACCGGAATCGGAACGGATGGCGTCGACATTGCGACGATATTCTTCGGCAAGCCGCACGGTGAGCGCGAAATTCATCTCGCCTTCGTAGACCCGGGTGATCTCCTGGCCACCGACCGCCGCCTGCACGACCGAGTTGATATCGCCGACCGAAAAGCCATAGCGCGCCGCTTTCGCGCGATCGATCCGGACCACAAGATTGGGCTGGCCGAGCAGGTTGAACACGCCTGGATCGGTCACGCCGGGCACCTCGGCAATCTCCGACTTCACGGTCTTGGAGAGGCGCGAGAGCTCGGCGAGATCGCGGCCGAAGATCTTGACCGAGTTCTCGCCCTTCACGCCGGAGACGGCTTCCTCGATATTGTCCTGGATGTATTGCGAGAAGTTGAAATCAACGCCCACGAACTCGCGATTGAGCTGCTCGCTGATCTGCTTGACCAGCTCTTCCTTGGTCAGTCCCTTGGGCCACTCTTCCTGAGGCTTGAGCGGCACGAAGAACTCGGCCACGAAGGAGCCGTCGGGATCGGTCGCATCCTCACCGCGGCCCTGCTCCGAAACGACGGTGCGGACCGGCGCATAGCTCCGGATAATGTTGCGCATGCGCGCGACGCTGTCCATGCCGGCTTCGAGCGTGATCGTCGGCGGCAGCAAGGCGCGGATCCACATGTTGCCTTCCTCCAGCTTCGGCAGGAACTCGGTGCCGAGCCGGGCGCCCAGCACGGCGCAGACCAGGAGGAACACGGACGCGATGACCGCCGATATGCGATAGCGCCGGACGACGAACGGCAAGGCAATGTCGTAGACGCGCCGGATCTGCCGCACCAGCCACGTCTCGATTTCGGTCACCCTGGCGGGCAACAGAATCGAGGACATGACCGGCGTCACCGTGAAGGTCGCGATCACGGCACCAAGCAGCGCATAGGCATAGGTGCGCGCCATCGGACCGAAGATCTGGCCTTCCACGCCTTGCATGGTGAACAATGGCAGGAAGGCTGCGATCGTAATGAGCACCGAGAAGAGGATCGCTTTATCCACCTCGATCGCGCCGTTGAGAATACGGTGCAGCCGCTCGGGCAGGCTCAACGGCGTCGACTCGTGTCCGGGGCTGTGGTGCGCCAGATGACGATAGATGTTCTCCAGGATGATAACGGTCGAATCGACGATGATGCCAAGATCGATCGCGCCGACTGAGAGAAGATTGGCCGACTCCCCGCGCAACACCGTGATCATCACGGCCAGCAGCAGCGCCACCGGGATCGTCGCCGAGACGATCAGGGCGCAGCGCAGGTTGCCCAGGAAGACCCACTGAATGAGAAAGATCAGTGCGATCCCGAAGAACATATTGTGCAGCACGGTGCGTACCGTGACTGCGACCAGATCGCCGCGATCATAGAACGTGTCGATCCGCACGCCCGGCGGCAGGCTGCCGTCCGTGTTGAGGCGATCGATGGCAGCGCGCACGCGCGTGACCACGTCCATGGTCCGCTCGAGCTTCTGCATCAGGACAATGCCGAAGATCACGTCGGTCTTGTCATCACGCCCGGCAATGCCGAGGCGTGGCGTAAATCCGATCTGGACCTTGGCCACGTCCGACAGCAGGACCGGCACGCCGCCCTGCTGCGTCAATACGATATTCTCGATATCTGACAGCGAGCCGATGACGCCGAGCCCGCGCACATTGACCGACTGCTCGCCGAGCGCGATGGTCCGGCCGCCCACATTGGAGTTGCCGGCCGAGATCGCGTTCATGATCTGCGGCAGGGTGAGGCCATAGGCCATCAACTTATTCAGGTCGATTTCGGCCTGAAATTCCTTGGTCTTGCCGCCGAGCACCGAGACATCCGCAACGCCTGGGACGATGCGCAACCGGCGCTCCACTACCCAGTCCTGCAGAGTCTTGAGCTGGATCAGGTCCATGCCCGGCGGACCAACAAGCTGATAGCGGAAGATCTCGCTGATCCCGCCGGCGGGAGAGATCACAGGCTGGACGCCATTCGGCAGCTTCGCGTCGCTCAGCCGGTTGATCACCTGCTGACGGACGAAATAATAGTCGCGGCCATACTCGAACTGCAGCCGCAGGAAGCCGAGCGCAAAGACCGTATTGGAGCGGATGTATTTGAGACCAGGCGTGCTGGAGACGGCAATCTCCAGCGGAATGGTCACGTAACGCTCAACTTCTTCCGGCGACTGGCCCGGCCATTGCGCAATGATCTCGATGATGGGAGGCGCGGGGTCGGGATAGGCTTCGATGTTCATCGCGCTGAAGGCGAAGATTCCGATGCCGACGAACGCAGCGTATGCGGTCAGCACCAAGGGCCGCCGCGACAGGCAGAACACAATCAGGCTACGAAGCATCGCCTCACCGCGCCTGACGTCGGATCATTGATCGAGTTCGTTCTGCACGAATATGGCGCCGCGGGACACAACAAGGTCGCCGGACTTGAGGCCGTCGCGAACCTGCACTCGCCCCTCCTGCTCCATCCCGACCTTCACCTTCCGGCGCTGCAGGACCATTGGCTCGCGCTCGATCCAGACCACCGCCTGCTCGCCTTCCCAGATCACCGCTTCTGCCGGGATTGCGGGGGCGTCCTCGCCTGCGCTGGTCGCGATCTTGAAGCTTGCGAACATCTCCGACTTGAGCACGTGACCGGGGTTCGGAATCTCCGAGCGAACGACCACCCGGCGCGTGGAGGCGTCCGAGGCCGCACCGATCGCAACCACCTGCGCGTAGAAGACCCGGTCCGGCAGCGCCGTGACCTTGACCTCGAGCTCCTGACCCACGCTGATGAGCGGAATGTCCACCTCCGGAACGTTCGCCTTCAGCCACATGGTCGAGAGATTGGCGATCCCATAGAGCGAGTCGCCGGCATCGGCACGCACATATTGGCCTGGGCCAACCTTGCGGGCGATGACGGTGCCTTCGATCGGCGAATTGACGGTCACCAGCGGATTGATGATCCGCTCGCGCTCCAGCCGGTCGACCTCCGCCTGATCGCGCCCGATGAAGACGCGCAGGCGATTGCGCGCCGAATGCAGCGTGCCTTCCGCCGTCTTCAGATCGGATTCCGCGATCGCCTGATCATTGCGCGCCTGCTCGGCCTCGCGCATCGAGATCGCCTTGTCGGCAAGCAGCCGCGTCGTCCGCTCGGCCTGCCGTTGCGCGATCATCAAGCTGGTGCGCGCCTTTTCCAGGGCGTGCAGCGCCGAGATCAAGTCGGTCTGCGCCTGCACGACCTCGGGACTGTCGACCTCGAACAGCGGATCGCCCGGTTTGACGACATCGCCGATCTTGGCGATCACGCGTGTCACCCGGCCGGTGAACGGAGTCTGCACGACGGTGCTGGCATCTTCATTGAATGCGATTTGACCGACCGCAACCTTGTAGACGCGAAACCTGTGGGGCTTGACCGGAGTAATGTCGAGCTGGTGCATCTGGTCCTGGGAGACCCGGACGATATCTGGATCCCGTGGCGGAGGCTGGGCTGGCGTCACCGCGGACGCCGAAGGCCAACAGCCGGCCAAAGCAATCGCCAACAGTAAGGCAACGCTAGCGCCGGCAAGACCTCTGCCGGAAGTCAAAGCAGGTCGGATCGTCCGAGCGACCGACGGGCAACGCGGGCACGCTATCATTGAACCTGTGCTCAGAGCTTGCTCTCAACCTTGGGCGGACAAAACTAGCACAGTCGTTCCCCGCCCCTCCCCAACCACAGATAGCCTATCGGCAAGTCATGTGCCAGCGTGCCCAGCGTTCCAGATAAAAATAAATTTCTCATTTCAATAGCTTACCGATGCTGCACTGCGGCACCAATTATCGATTTGGCAACTTTCCGCCAATCGTTCCTGAATCTTCGGCGGCAATCGGCCCATCCGATGTCTTGAACCGCTGACGATCGATGCCCAGCCGCACCATTTTTTCACTCAAAGTCCGCCGCGGGATCTTGAGCCGGTCGAGCACCGCGTTGATCCTGCCGCCCGTCTCAGTCAGGCAGCGCTCGATCAGCGCACGCTCGAACGCCTCGACCTGCTCCGCCAGCGAAAGGCGCTCGCTGCCGGTGTCCGCCGCCTGCGGCATCAGCGGACCCGAGAGCCCGAGCGCATATCGCTCCGCCGCGTTGCGAAGCTCGCGAACGTTGCCCGGCCACTGGTGGGTGATCAGCATGCTCAAGGTTGCGGACGTCACGGGACGCAGCTCGCGCTCGTGCGCCTGCTGCCGCCGAGGCGGCGAAGTACTCGAACAGCAGCGGCACGTCCTCGATGCGGTCACGCAGCGGCGGGATCGTCAGCTCGGCCACCGACAGCCGGTAATAGAGATCCGAGCGGAACCCGCCATCGCTGCTGGCCGCCCGCAGATCGAGCTTGCTGGCCGCAATCGGCCGCAAGTCCACCGGAATGTTCCGGTTCGACCCCAAGCCGCTCGATGACGCGCTCCTGCAGGGCGCGCAGCAACTTGGCTTGCGTCGACAGCGGCATGCTGTCGATCTCGTCGAGAAAGAGCGTGCCGCCGCTGGCGTGCTCGATCTTGCCGACGCGCGCACGCGACGGCGCTGGTAAAAGCGCCCGCCTCGTGCCCGAAGAACTCGCTTTCGACCATCGTCTCCGGCACGGCGGCGCAATTGACCGCCACATAGTTCGCTTTGTGTCGGCGGCTGAAATCATGGATGCAGCGTGCTACGAGATCCTTGCCGACACCGGTCTCGCCATAAACGATGACGCTGACGTCGGTCCCGGCCAGCTCGGCGACCGAGGCGCGCAGCCGCTCGGCCGCCGTCGACGTGCCGATGATGCGCGAGCTCAGCGTCTGCTCGCTGACGACGCGCCGCAGCCGGCGATTCTCGACGACCAGCTGGCGCTTCTCGCAGGCTCGCCGCACGACCTCGAGAAAGCGCTCGGGCGCGAACGGCTTCTCGATGAAGTCGTAGGCGCCGAGACGCATCGCCTCGACCGCGGTCTCGACGTCACCGTGTCCCGTAATGACAACCACCGGCAGCTCCGGATCGATCTGCTGCGACCGGCGCAACAGCTCCATCCCGTCCATTCCCTCCATCTTCAGGTCGGTGACGAGGATGCCGGAAAAGTCGGTGCTCAAGCGTGCTGAGCGGCCGACGTTGCCTTGTCGTGGACCAGCATTTCGAAGCCGGCAAGGCCGAGCCACTGCGTCACCGCGTGGCGCATCGCGGCCTCGTCGTCGACGAACAGGATCGTGCCGGGCTCAGGCATGGATGGCCATCTCGGCCGGCGCGCGCCCGCGCCGATAGCGCGGTAGCTCGACGGTCAATTCGGCGCCGCCCCCGGGCAGGTTTCTGGCGTGAATCTGGCCGCCAAAATCCTGCACGATGCCATACGAGATCGACAGCCCCAGGCCAAGCCCCTTGCCCAGCGCCTTGGTGGTGAAGAACGGATCAAAGATCTGGTCGATCTGGTTGGCAGGAATGCCGGGCCCGTTGTCCGCCACTTTGATCAGGACGTGACCTTCAGACGCCTGGCTCGTCCGACGCCTGTGCCGTGATGGTGATCCGTCCATCCTCCTGATCGGCGACTGCATCGAGCGCGTTGCGCACCAGATTGAGAATGACCTGCTCGAGCTGGACCGCATGGCCGAGGACCGAGAGATCTGGCGCGACCGTCTTGTCCACGACGCACACCGGCCGCCTTGATCTGGCTTTCGAGCAGGAACAGCGTGCCATCGATCGCCCGATCGACCTGCACCGGCTCCGGATGGCCGGGCTCGCTCTTGCGCGCAAAGGTCTTGAGATGACCGGTGATGCTGGCCATGCGCTCGGCAAGGTCGGTGATGAGGTCGAGATTGCTCACGACCTGGGTAAGATCGCCGCGGTGCGCGAATATCTTCGCGCTCGCCATGAAGGTGCGGATCGCCGCCAGCGGCTGGTTGATCTCGTGCGCCAGCGCCGCCGACATCTGCCCCAGCGCCGCAAGCTTGCCGGCCTGCACCAGCTCGTTCTGGGTCGTGCGCAGCCGCGCTTCGGTGTGGCGATGCTCGTCGATCTCGGTCTGCAGCGAGGCGTTCGAACTCGCTGAGATCGCGCGTGCGCTCCTCAACTTGTGTCTTGAGCTGCGTCGCCGCGGCTTTCTCGACCACGTAGGCCCGGTGCCGCTCGATCACGTAAAGCACGAGCGCAGATGATCAGCGCCATGATGGCGCCGCCGATGATGGTGCCGTCACGCCGGTCCTCGCGCACGGTCGCCAGATCGGTGAAGCGATGGATCGTCCAGCCGTAAAGCGGCAACTGCATGGTCTGATAGAGATAAGTGGCACCCGCATCGGGCGCCTGGATCTCGATTATGGAATCCGGACCGCGGCGCTCCAGCACCGAGAAGTGGATCGGCTCCCCCAGCACCCCCGGATAACGCTTGGCGACCTCGGCGCTGTCGCTGACAGCCTTCCCGCCAATGGAACGATATTTGTAGTTCGGATCGCTTGCCAGAAACACGATCCCGTCGGGATCCGTCACCAGGACGCGCTCGGCGGCTCGCTCCCATGCCGCCTCGAGCGTGTCGAACTCGATCCGGACGACCGCAATGCCGAGCAGGTCGGCACCGGCCCGCACCGATTCGGCGAGATAGTAGCGCATGCGATTGCTCTCGGGCTCGACGCCGAGATCGCTGCTCCTGCCGTTTTCGACCGCCTTCTTGAAATAGGGCTCGATCCGCAAGATTGCGGCCGACCAGCGTGTCCGGCGACTGCCAGTTGTCGCTTGCAACGACGACGCCGTTGGGCGCGATGAGATAGAGCGCGCGCGTATCGGCCTCGCGGCTCACGACCTCGAGCTTGCGACTGAGCATCTCCAGGCTCGCGGCGTTGCGCGAGCTGCAGCGCATTGCGCACATCCGGATCGAGCGACAGCACGACCGGGAGATGGTCCTGACGTCCGACCTCGGCCGTGAGCGCATTGGCGACGAGCTGCACGCGCTGCTCATTGACGGCCTGCAGCGACTTCAGCCCGCTTCTCGCCAGACATATTGCGACGCAAAGGCGGAAGCGCCGATGACGGCGACCGCGCCCAGGAAGGTAAGGACTTGTTTGCGCCGAGTTCGCAGCATCTTTGCGCTTTCCGCGTCCTCGATTTGGGGTTCCTGGCCAGATTGGCCGCAAGTAGGAACTTCAAATCGGCGGCATTAGGCGATTCTGTTGCGGACTGGCGTCCGCAGTCAATCGGCAGGCATGGACCCGAGTTGCGCAGCCTTAACGCTTGCAGCCTTAACACTCGCTTTAACACTGGCCTCAACGCTCATGGCCAGAAGACGCGCGACATGCAGCGCTTCGCGGCCGGTGCCGTCCTTGATCTGATGCCGGCAGGACGTGCCGTCGGCAACGATGATCGTGTCGGGCGCGGCCTTGCGGACGGCCGGCAGCAGCGACAGCTCCCCCATCTTGAGCGACACGTCGATCGTATCGGCCCCGTAACCGAAGGCGCCGGCCATGCCGCAGCAGCTCAACTCGATCGGCTCGACCGCGAGATCGGGCACGAGCTTGAGCGCCGCCTCACCGAATCCATGAGCGCGAACGACTTCTGGTGGCAATGGCCGTGCAGCAGCGCCTGCTTGCCGACCGGCGCGAGCGGCAGCGTGCCGCCGAGCTCTTGGGTGATGAATTCCTCGAACATCAGTGCACGGGTCGCCAAGTCGCGCGCGTCGTCGCTCTTGAGCAGCGCCGGAATCTCGTCGCGGAACCCGAACAGGCAGCTCGGCTCGAGTCCGACGACCGGGATGCCACGCTCCACGAACGGCGCGAAGGCGTCGAGGCAGCGCTGCGGCCTCGTGCCGCGCCTCATCGACCTGGCCGACCGAAAGGAAGGTGCGTCCGCAGCACAGCGGCCGATCGTCGGCCGCGGCATGTGAACCCGGCAGCCGGCCGCGTCGAGCACGGTGAGCGCGGCCTCGATGTTCTCGGGCTCGAAATAGCGATTGAACGTATCGGCGAACAGCACGACCTCGCGGCCGTTCGCTGGCCCGATCGCGTCTCCCACGAGTTTTCGGCTCGCGGAACGGCCGGCGCCAGCGCGGCAGGCTGCGCCGAGCGCTGAAACCCGCGACGCGTTCCGACAGCCACGCCAGCCCGGGAATCCGGTCGCGCAGGTTGAGCAGCCACGGCAGGCGTGCAGCGATCGGCGCATAGCGCGGCAGATAGCCGACCAGGCGGTCGTGCCGCGACAGGACTCCGCGCGCGCGCGCGCCGCCTGCACCTCGATCTTCATGCGCGCCATGTCGACGCCGGTCGGGCATTCGCGCCGGCACGCCTTGCACGAGACGCAGAGCTTGAGCGTCTCCGCCATCTCGTCGGAGGCGAGCGCATCGGGCCCGAGCTGGCCGGTGATGCGCAAGCCGCAGCGTATTGGCGCGCCCGCGCGTCACGTCGCGCTCCTCGCGCGTGACGCGGTAGCTCGGGCACATGACGCCGCCGGCGAGCGCAGCGGCAGGCGCCGTTGTTGTTGCACATCTCGACCGCGCCCTGGAAACCGCCGCCGGCGCCCGGATAGGCCGACCAGTCGAGCTGCGTCGTGATCTCCTCGGCGTGATAGTCCGGCGCATAGCGGAACAGGCTGCGGTCATCGAACTTCGGCGCGCGCACGATCTTGCCGGGATTGAACAGGCCCTTCGGATCGAAGCGGTCCTTCACCTCCTCGAACGCGCGCACCAGACGTGCGCCGAACATCGACTCGTGAAACTCCGAGCGCACGATGCCGTCGCCGTGCTCGCCGGAATGCGAGCCCTTGTAGGCGCGCACCAGCGCGAACGCCTCCTCGGCGATCGCGCGCATCGCCTTCACGTCCTTCTCAAGCCGCAGATTGAGCACCGGCCGCACGTGCAGGCAGCCGACCGACGCGTGCGCATACCAGGTGCCGCGGGTGCCGTGCTTGCTCGAAGATCTGCGGTGAGCCGGTCGGTGTAGTCGGCGAGATGCTCGAGCGGCACCGCGCAATCCTCGACGAAGGAGACCGGCTTGCCCGCCTCCTTCATCGACATCATGACGTTGAGGCCGGCGGTGCGCACCTCGGCGATCGCGGCCTGCAGGTTGGGATCGAGCACCTCGACCACGCCGCCCCAGTGCGCGCCGCTCTTGTCCCAGGCGATACCCGAGATCGCCGATCAGCTCGCTCAGCCGCAAACAGGCGGCGGAGGTTCTCGCGCTGCGTCCTCCTCGCCAAACTCGACGAACAGAATCGCCTCGGGATCGCCGCGCACGCACTGCTCGAATGGTCGGCTGGAACATCGCGATCTCGCGCGCGAGGCCGAGCATGGTGCGGTCGATCAGCTCGACCGCGATCGGGCCGAGCTTGACGATGTGCTGCGCCGCCTCCATGGCGCCGCTGGAAGCTGCCGAAATGGCAGGCGCCGACGGCGCGGCGGCCGAGCAGCGGCGAGAGCTTGAGCTCGATCCGGTTGGAGAAACGCGAGCGTGCCCTCGGAGCCGACCAGGATATGCGCGAGATTGAGCTCGTTGCGCCCCGGCACGAGCGAGTCGAGATTGTAGCCGCCGACCCGGCGCTGCACCTGCGGGAAGCGCCGCTTCGACCGCGTCGGCCTCGCGCGCGCCGAGCGCCAGCAGGTCCTGCGCGAGCGGCTTGAGCGGCGACGTAGTCGGGCAGGTCGGAGAGGTCCGGCTTGACCGGCCCGAAATGCGCCGTGCGTGCCGTCGGCCAGCACGGCGTCGATCGAGAGCACGTTCTCGCGCGTATTGCCGTAGCGCAGCGAGCGCGCGCCGCAGGAATTGTTGGCCGCCATGCCGCCGATGGTGGCGCGCGAAGCGGTCGAGATGTCGACCGGAAACCACAGGCCATGCGGCTTGAGCTGCGCGATTGAGGTCGTCGAGCACGATGCCGGGCTCGACCACGCAGCGGCGCGCCGGCGACGTCGAGCTCCAGAATGCGGTCGAGATACTTCGAGCAGTCGACCACCAGCGAGGTGTTGACCGTCTGCCCGCACTGCGACGTGCCGCCGCCGCGCGGCGGCACGCTGACGCCCTCGTCGCGCGCGATCGCTATCGCCCGATTGGCGTTCTCGATCGTGCGCGGCGCCACCACGCCGAGCGGCATGACCTGGTAGTGCGAGGCGTCGGTCGCGTAGCGGCCGCGCGTGAAGCGGTCGAACATGACGTCGCCGGCGCGCTCCGCCTTCAGGCGGCGTTCCAGCCCAGGCACGACCGTTTCGCTCATCCGCACCATCTCGCGAGGGGCTGCTGCCCCTATCCGCCAAAAGCCTTGACTGACTATCGCATTCGTCATTCATGGCGGCAAGTTGCGGCCGGCGCGCGGCATAGACCCCGCGGTCGTCGATCAACCACCCATGCCGGGCCAAGGAACGACGATGTCCAAGAACTCCTCACGCCCCGTCGGCCGCCATTTCCTGCACATTCCGGGGCCGTCGCCGCTGCCCGACCGCGTGCTGCGCGCGATGGACACGCCGATCATCGACCACCGCGGTCCGGAATTCGCAGGCGCTCGCCAAGCGCGTGCTCGAGGGCATCAAGACCATCTTCAAGACCACCAACCCGGTGATCATCTACACCGCGACCGGCACCGGCGCCTGGGAAGCCGCGCTGGTCAACACGCTCAACGCCGGGCGACCGCGTGCTGATGGTCGAGACCGGCCAGTTCGCCACGCTGTGGAAGAACATGGCCGAGAAGCTCGGCCTCAAGCCCGAGTTCATCAACACCGACTGGCGCATCGGCGCCGACCCGAACGCGATCGAGGATGCGCTGCGCAAGGACAAGGCGCACGAGATCAAGGCGGTCTGCGTCCTGCACAACGAGACCTCGACCGGCTGCCTGTCGCCGATCGCCGAGATCCGCAAGGCGATCGACGCCGCCGGCCATCCGGCGCTGTTCATGGTCGACACCATCTCGTCGCTCGCCTCGACCGACTACCGGCACGACGAATGGGGCGTCGACGTCACCGTCGGCGGCGCGCAGAAGGGCCTGATGCTGCCGCCCGGCATGTCGTTCAACGCGGTGAGCGACAAGGCGCTCGCGGCGTCGAAGAACTCCAAGCTGCCGAAGTCGTTCTGGGCCTGGGACGACATGATCAACATGAACAAGATCGGCTTCTTCCCCTACACGCCGGCGACGCAGATGCTGCACGGGCTCGCGGTCGTCGATCGACATGCTGCACGAGGAAGGGCTCGACAACGTGTTCGCGCGCCACGACCGGCTCGCCGAGGCGACGCGCCGCGCGGTGCGCGCCTGGGGCCTCGAGATCATGTGCCGCGATCCGAAATACTATTCGCCGACCATCACCGCCGTGATGCTGCCGGAGGGCCACGACGCCGACGCCTTCCGCAACCTCGCGCTCGACACTTCAACATTTCCTATGGCGCGAGCTTCGGCCGCTACGCCGGCAAGTATTTCCGCATCGGCCATCTCGGCGACATCAACGAGACCCAGCTGATGGGCGCGCTCGCCGCCACCGAGATGGCGCTGGCGCTCGCCGGCATCCCGCACAAGAAGGGCGGCGTGCAGGCGGCGATCGACTATCTCGTCTCGGCGCACGGCAGCAGCGCGCGAGCGGCGGCGGAGTAGCACTACTGCGTCAAAATTGGTCAGGGCCGTTGCAGCGACAGCGCTGAGAGCAGTAGCGGTTATTAATGCGCCCTCTCCCCGCGTGCGGGGAGAGGGCGCAACAACAAGCGCCTTGAACTAAAAACCGAGCCTCAGGGCGCCTCCGCGTAGGCCGCCCTGATCGCACCCGCAAGACGCGCGCGATCCGGGAAGCGACCGACGAGCGCGGCCGTGACCGCTTCCGCCGCCTGGTCGACGTTGCGCCCGGCGCGTTTCTCCGCGGCCGTGCGGTCGCGCACCTCGATCAGATAGGCGCGATAGCCGGTGATGAAGGCTGTCTCTTCACCCGTCGGACCGTGACTCGGCACGACCAGCACCGGCTTGAGCGCTTCCAGCCGATCGAGGCTCGCGAGCCACTGGCGTAGGCTGGAATACGGGCTGGCGAAAGCCGGCTGGGCCCTCATGGCGAGATCGCCGGCGAACAGGATGCGGTCAGGCTCGACCCAGATGGCGATGTCGCCGCGCGTATGGTTCGGGCCCATCACGGACAGGCGCGCCTTCACGCCGCCGAGATCGAGCTCGTAGTCCTTCTCGAAGGTGATGTCCGCCTTGCGATAGTCCGCACCCTTGAGGAGCTCGGTGTTGAGTCGCGGAACGTGACGCGAAGTTCTTCGCGGTCTCCAAGCCGAATTCAGCGATATCCTTCAGCTGATCGCTTGAGCGGATCATCTTGGCGGTGGCCGGGAAAGCCTGGGCGCCAAGATCGTGCTCGGGATGAAAATGAGTGACGACGACGTAGAGCGCGCGGGAGCCGCCGAGCTTTTGCGCCACGTTCAGCACTGTTGCGCCATTCGGCGGCCCGAGGCCTGTATCGACCACCAGCACGGCCTGCTCTCCCACGATGATGCCGACATTGGGCACCATCGGAACACTGTTGTCCGGGATCACATGGACGTGGGCGGAGACCTGGCGTAGTCCTTCCGGCTTGATGAGCGGGGCGGTGGCGTTTGCGCCGCGCTCTGGTGTGTCGCCAGCACGGCAACGACAAGAGCCGCAGCCATCGCGCCAAACAACCTACGCATGATCCATTTCTCCCACTGACAGTGGCCCAATCTACACCGACACGCGATGCAGGACGAGGGTGCTCGACGACGTATGCATCAACACGCGAGCTGAGATGCTGCTTGAAGAAGTCGACGGTCAGCGCCAGCGCCCGGTCGGCCTCCGGCTTGCTATAGGTCTTGCCGCCATGACGCGCGAAGGCATGGTCCGCGCCCGGATATTTGTGAATGGTGACCAGCGGATTGGGTGACAGCCGCCGCTCCAGGAGGTCGTTGACCTCCGCCTGCACCCAGCGATCTTTCATGGCCATGTGCAACACGAACGGCCGGTGCAGGTTTTTCACCTCGCGGATGTTGTGCTCGATATAGGTGCCGTAATAGGCGACGGCGCAATCGATGTCGGTACGGCAGCACATCAGATAGCAAAGCTTGCCGCCCAGGCAGTAGCCGACGGCGCCGACCTTGCCGTTGCACTCCTTGACTCCTTCCAGGAAATGCCGCGTGTCCTCCATGTCCTGAACCGCGAGGTCATAGTCGAAGTCGTAGTAGAGATCGAAAGCCTTCTGCACGTGCGCGGGATTGTGGTCGCTGAGCTCGACGCCCGGCTCCTGCCGCCAGAACAAATCAGGGACCAGGCAGACGAAGCCCGCCTCGGCAAACTCATGCGCATGGCGCCGCATAGTGTCGTTGACGCCCCAGATTTCCATGATGGCGATGATGGCGCCGGCCGGAGCGTCGATCGGGCACCGCCAGATAGGCGCCCATCACGCCGTCGCGCAGCTTCACCTCGATGGTCTGCGTCTTCATCACTTTCCTTTACAGCTTCAGCAATGCTCGCGCATTGCCGACGAGAATCTGCTCCCGCTCTGCCGCCGAAATCTCGAGCGCATTGACCGCGCGCAGCGACTTGGCGATCAGCCCGCGTCCTTGCTCGGCATCGAACGGCGCATCGGTGGCGAACAGGCAGCGACTGGTGCCGAAGAAAGCGTGTCCGCAGCGCGTGGGCGCGTCCTCGCCGAGCGCGGTGTCGGCATAGAGCATCTTGAAATAGTCGAGCGGCGGCCGCTTGAGGCCGCACTCCTGCGCGATCGGATTGATGCTCCGGCGTGCCGAAAAAGATCTGCTTGAAGCCGAGCTTAATCTTGCCGGCGAAATAAGGGATCATGCCGCCCATGTGATGGCTGATGACCTTGAGCGCAGGCAGCTCATCGAAGATGCCGGAATAAATAAGCCGCGTCATGCAGGCGGTTGTTTCATAAGGCCATCCGAAGCTGAACCAGATCTCGTTGGCTGATGTCTGCTTCGCTGGCGTAGTCGGAGAATTGCGGCCCGCGCATGGGATGCACGAACACCGGCAGATCGTGCTCCACCATCTTTCTGAAGATCGGCCGAAACTCTGGCGCGCTCAGCGGCTTGCCGGCCACATTGGTGAACACCTGGATGCCGCGCGCACCGAGCTGCGTGACCGCGCGATCGATCTCGTCCAGCGAAGCGTCGACGATTGTTCATCGGCAGCGACGCGACGAAGGCCGGAAAGCGATCCGGATGGCTGCGGCAGACGTCGGCCAGCGCATCATTCGCGAGCGCGCGCAAGGTCCGGAGACTGCGCCGGGCGTTGCGACCAGCTCGAGCGGCGGATTGGCGAGCGAGATGACCTGCCGCAGGTCGCCGAACTGATCGAGCAGGCGCAGGCGCGCATCCACATCGACCAGCGGCTTGAGCCTCGGAAAAGCCGTTACCGCAATATGGTCGGGCGCGAGCCGCGCCAGCCGGTCGAGATACGCCGCTGGCATGAAATGATTGAACACGTCGATGACCACGGGTCTTAAATCCCCCCTCTGCGCAGACCCTGGAAAGGCAGGCTCTGCGGCATTTTTCCGTGATTGCAGGCCGGTGCGACGCTATATCATGAGTTGACGCTATGTCATGAGTTAACGAAGCTCTTACCGCTCACGGCCAGCCGGCGGTTTCAACACGGGGCGCCTGCATTGTGCTATCGTGTGACCCGTGTTCCCCTAGCAGGAGCGCTTCGATGAGGCGGCTCATTGTTGCTCTGTTCTTGTGCTGGCCGCGCTTGGCCCGGCCAGTGCGCAAAGCTATCCGGCAAAGCCGATCCGCATCATCGTGCCGTTCGCGGCCGGCGGCGCGGTCGACGTGCTGGCGCGCCTCGTCGGCGCCAAGATGCCGGATTCGATCGGCCAGCCCGTCATCATCGAGAACCGGCGCCGGCAGCCGGCGGCAATGTCGCGGCCGATGCGGTCGCCAAGTCGCCGCCCGACGGCTACACCATCCTGCAGAACACCAACGGCCAGGCGATCAGCCCGTCGATCTACAAGTCGCTGCCGTTCGATCCGGTCAAGGACTTCACTCCGGTGACGCAGCTCGTTGCCTCGCAGCTCCTGCTGGTCGCCACGCCCTCGCTCGCCGGCCAAGACCGCTGCAGCGAGCTGATCGCGCTCGCCAAGGCGAAGCCCGGCAGCCTCAACTACGGCATGACCGGCGATCGGCAACCCGCTGCACCTGACCATGGAAATGTTCAAGCACGCCGCCGGCATCGAGCTGCAGGCGATCCCCTATCGCGGCGACGCCGCCGCTCAACACCGCGCTGATCGCCGGCGAGGTGCACCTCGCGGTCGTGCCGTTCGCGACCGCCAAGCCCCATGATCGAGGCCGGCCGGCTGCGCGCGCTCGCGATCACCGGCGCCAAGCGCTCGCCGCGCGCTGCCGCGAGGTGCCGACCATCGCCGAGAGCGGCGCTGCCAGGCTTCGAATCGTCGAGCTGGCAGGGCTGGTTCGTGCCGGCCAACACGCCGCACGAGATCGTCGCGCTGATCCAGCGCGAAGCCGCCAAGGCGCTGAACGCGCCCGAGGTGCGGTCGCGGCTGCGAGGCCACCGCCAACGAGGTCGTCGCCTCGACCCCCGAGGATTTCGCCGCCGTCTTCAAGGCCGACCTGGCGAAGTTTGCCAAGGTGGTGAAGGACGCCAAGATTCCGTTGCAGGACTAGGAAACCGCCAGGACTGCAAGGACAGCCATGTCGATTGAAGCTCTCGGCTATGTCGGCGTGCGCGCGAAGTCGCTGGAGGACTGGGCGGGCTTCGGCGAGAAATTTCTCGGCATGCAGCTCGTCGACAGGAGCCGCGGCGGGCTCGCCTTCCGCATGGACGACCGCAAGCAGCGGCTGGTGGTCACCGAGGACGGCGGCGAAGGCGTCGCGTTCTTCGGCTGGGAGGTCGCCGACGCCGCCGCGCTCGATCGCTTTGCCGCGCGGCTCGAAGCGGCACGGCGTGGCGGTCACGCGCGGCACGCGCGCGCTCGCCGACGAGCGCCGCGTGAAGGACCTGATCGCCTTCTCCGATCCGCTCGGCAACCGGCTCGAAGTGTTCCATGGCGCCGAGACGCACGAGCGAGCCGTTCAAGCCCGGCCGCAACATCTCGGGCTTCCGCACCGGGCCGCTCGGCATGGGCCACGCCGTGCTGCACGTGAAGGACATCAACGACGCGATGCCGTTCTATCGCGACGTGCTCGGCTTCCGGCTCAGCGACTACATGACCAAGCCGTTCAACGCCTATTTCTTCCACGCCAATCCGCGCCACCACTCGATCGCGTTCATCGAGACCGGCCGCAACGCCACGCATCATCTGATGGTCGAGCTCTTCAATCTCGACGATGTCGGCCAGGGCTACGACCTCGCGCTCGGCGTCGAAGGGCCGCATCGGCGTCACGCTCGGACGGCACATCAACGACGAGGTGACCTCGTTCTATTCCAACAGCCCGTCCGGGCTTCATGGTCGAATACGGCTGGGGCGGGCGCGTGATCGATCCCGACAACTGGCAGACGCAGGAAGTCACCTGGGGCCCGAGCATCTGGGGCCACGACCGCATGTGGATGACGCCCGAAGGCCGCGTCGAGGCGCGCAAGATCCGCGTCGCCGCCGCCGCCACCGGCCTGCGCAAGCCGGTGAACGTGATCGACGGCAACTACGAGCGCATGGCGGGCGTCTGCCCGTGGTGGGATAGCGCTCGCGCCGGCGAAGCGGCGGAGTAGTCGCGGGACGGCTCGATGCAGCGCTGGCGGTTGGCAGCGAATTCTCTGCGGCGCGCTTGCGCTTGTTGCTGTTGGGTCCAGCGCGGCGATCGCCCAGCCCTATCCGAGCAAGCCCGTTCGCATCATCGTGCCGTTCGCGGCCGGCGGCGCGGTCGACGCGCTCGCGCGCATCATCAGCGCCAAGCTGCAGGAGTCGCTTCGGCCAGCCGGTGATCGTGGAGAACCGCGCCGGCGCCGGCGGCATGAACGGCTCCGATCTCGTCGCCAAGTCGCCGCCCGACGGCTACACCATCCTGCAGAACACCAACGGCCAGGCGATCAGCCCGGCGATCTACCGCACGCTGCCGTTCGACACGCTCAAGGATTTCATCCCGGTGACGCAGCTGGTCGCGACCTCGACCGTGCTGGTTGCCAATCCCAAGCTGCCGGCGAAGACCGTGCAGGAGCTGATCGCTCTCGCCAAGGCGCATCCGGGCAAGCTCAACTACGGCATGACGGGCGTCGGCAACTCGCTGCACCTGACCATGGAGATGTTCAAGCGCGCGGCCGGGATCGACATCCAGGCGGTTCCCTATCGCGGCGATGCGCTGCTCAATCCGGCGCTGATCGCCGGCGAGATCGACGTCGCGATCGTGCCGATCGGCACCATCGTTCCGCTGATCGAAGGCGGCCAGTTGCGCGCGCTCGCGGTCAACAGCGCCAAGCGCTCGCCCGTGCTGCCGGACGTGCCGACCGTGTCGGAAGGTGCCATCCCGGGCTTCGAGGCGGCCGGATGGCAGGGCTATTTCGTGCCCGCGCGGCACACCGCGCGAGATCGTCGAGCGCATCCAGCGCGAAGCCGCGACGGCCATCGCGCTGCCCGACACGCAGGCGCGCCTCAAGGCAATGGGCAACGAGCCGGTGGCCTCGACGTCCGACGAGTTCGACGCCAAGTTCCGCGCCGACGTCGCCAAGTTCCAGCAGGTCGTGCGCGAGGCGGGCATTCCGCTGCAGTAGCCGGAGCGTCCGACTGGAATCGCTACGTCCCAACCTCGGTGAAGTGCAGAACGATCGCGAAGGCGGTCATGCCGATCGCGATTGCCGCCATCGGAAGCAGCACCTCCACCGCGGCATTGCGACCTCTTGACGCGGTCCTGCCAGGTGTCGAAATCTGCCCGCCATCCATTCCCGCAACGACGTTTTGGCGGAGCTCCTTTGCTCGTCCGAATTGCTCTGACGATGCACCATCAGGGCCAGTGTTGACGGGATCGCCACCGCGATTACAAGAAAGCCCGTCACGATCGCCAGCAGATAGTCGGTCTGGCCGTCGTACCCAAAGCCCCAGATCGCCAATACAAGCCACAAGGTGAGACCGACGAGGGCCATGTAAACCGCCGGATGAAGATCGCTGACGACGCGTTTGGTCGCTTGCTGGCGGTTCTCTTGATCGTGATTGCTCATGGTGCCCTCCATCGTGCGCGCAATAGCGTGCGAGGGGCAGTTAGATCATATTGAGGCACATGGGCACGGGTGCTAGCGCGACAACCCCGCATTTGGCTCACATTTGCGCGAATGTTGGTGTTCCGGCCAGCCGGCTACATCCAAGTGGGATATTCCTGACCTTTGTTGTTAGGAACGATGTCTGCGCGCGATCCATTGTGCGTGGGAACATCAAGGAGTTCCTCATGCGAATGCTGATCGCTTCATCAAGCCTCCTGGCCGCGCTCGTCGCCGCGCCCGCGGCGTTCGGGCAGGCCTCCCCCGTCTGCCTCAAGGACGTTTCAGGCATGGCCAATTGTGCCTTCCAGACGGTGGCCCAATGTGAGGCGGCAAAAGGCATGAACACAGCGGCGCAGTGCGTTCCCCGCGCTGATGCGGACAGCGGGCTGACACCTGCAGGCACGACCGGCCAGGGCAGCCCGCAACCGGCTCGACCCTTTGCCTCGTCCATCGCCTCAGCGCTGACGATTGACGTTTACGCCGCGATCTTCACGTACTCGAAGTCGCCCGGCTTGTTGTCGATGCCGACGCGCGGCGGCGCGATCCAGCTCGCGAACTTGCCAGGCTCGGTGACCGGCTTCATCAGGCTCTGGATGAACTCGCCGTCGGCCGCCGACGGCAGCCACTGGTCCTTGTCGCGCGCCCAGGCTGGCCTCGTCGATGATCTTGCCCTCCGGCGTCGCCTTGATGTCCTTGAACTCGCCAATGTGGCGATGGAACGCCACGTGCGGCAGCTCGAGCTTGTACGCAACGCCGGTGCGCTCGATGATCTTGTTCCAGCGCTCGAGCCCGCGCTGGCAGTCGGCGGTGTAGTCGTCACGCAGCCGCATGTTGATCGCGGTCAGCGCCGGCTCGTCCACCCGCTTGATCACGCCATCGACCAGCTTGAGCACCGGATAGGTCGCGCTTTCGAGCTTGTGGTCGTCCTCGATCTTGGTCTCCTGGAAGCGGCCCTTGAGGCTCGCATTGAACGCATTGGCGGCGTTGGTCGAGACCTCGGAGCCGAACAGGTCGAGCGACAGCGTGTAGTGCAGGTTGAGCTTCTTCTTGAGGGTCGGCAGGTCGATGACGCCGAGCGCGCGAACCTTCTCGATATCATTGGGATCCTCGATGCCGGCCGCCTTCATGGCCTCGCAGGTGCGCTGCAGCGTGCGCCCGATGCCGGTCTCGCCCACGAACATGTGGTGCGCCTCCTCGGTGAGCATGAAGCGGCAGGTGCGCGAGAGCGGATCGAAGCCCGATTGCGCCAGGCTCTCGAGCTGCATCTTGCCGTCGCGGTCGGTGAAGAAGGTGAACATGTGGAACGACAGCCAGTCCGGCGTCGCCTCGTTGAAGGCGCCGAGCATGCGCGGCTTGTCGGGATCGCCGGAGCGACGCTGCAGCAGCTCGGCCGCCTCCTCGCGTCCGTCACGGCCGAAATACTTCTGCAGCAGATAGACCATGGCCCAGAGGTGGCGGCCTTCCTCCACGTTGACCTGGAAGACATTGCGCATGTCGTAGAGCGACGGCGCGGTCGTGCCGAGATGGCGCTGCTGCTCGACCGAGGCCGGCTCGGTGTCGCCCTGGATCACCATCAGCCGGCGCAGCATGGCGCGATATTCGCCCGGCACGTCCTGCCAGGCCGGCTCGCCATAGTGATGCCCGAACGGGATCTTGCGGTTCTCCTCGGCGGGCGCGAGCAGGATGCCCCAGCGATAGTCCGGCATCTTCACATAGTCGAACTTGGCCCAGCCTTTGGGATCGACCGACACCGCGGTGCGCAGATAGACGAGCGCGTCCTGGAAACCGGCTGGCCCCATGTTCATCCACCAGTCGATATAGCCGGGATGCCAGCTCTCAAGTGCGCGCAGCACCTGGCGATCTTCGACGAGATTGACGTTGTTCGGAATCTTGGTCGAGTAATCGACGGCTTGAATGTTCATGACCATGTCCTTTCTTATTCCGCAACCAACCTCTCCGTTGTCATGCCCGCGAAAGCGGGCATCCAGTAGTCACAGCGCTATCGGTGGCTACTGGGTCCCCGCTTTCGCGGGGACGACGGTCGATACGTGTTGCGAGGCTGTGCAACTCATCACACTCTCTTGGTGTCGTAGTGAGGCTTCTGGCCGGAGCCGTAGCGGCGCAGCGCGCCCTCCTCGCCGACCGCGTTGGGGCGCTGGAAGATCCAGTTCTGCCAGGCGGTCAGCCGCGCGAAGATTTTCGATTCCATGGTCTCGGGCCCGCCAAAGCGCAAGTTGGCCTCGAGCCCAGTGAGCCCGTCCGGCGAGAAGCTCGCGCGCTCCTCGAGGAACACCCGCACCTCGTCGTCCCAGTCGATGTCGTCGAGCGCAAACGTGACAAGGCCGAGCGCGGCCGCCTGCTCGGCATCGAGCGGCTTCCCGGCTTCAGCCTTGGCGCGCTCGAGGTCGGCCGGATCGGCGAGGAAGCGGCTCGCGAGCCGCGACAGGCCGTTCGACATCGGATAGGGGCCGAAATTGACATCTGCGAGCATGAGCGACGCCGGCGGCTTGTTGTCGCCCTCGCGGGTGCCGATCAGCATGTAGGAGCGATCAGTCGCGAACGCGAGCTCGGCGAGCGTGCCGGCGAAGCAAGAGCCGGGCTCGATCAGCGCCACCAACGTGCGGGAGGTGAGATCGACGCGCTTGAGCACACGCTTCCACAGTGCCCTGATCTCGCGCGCAAGCCAATGCGCTTGGTTCGCGTCGAGAAAGCGATCGTAGGCGACGACCTGCTCGGGATCGCCCGCCGACTTGAAGATGATGGCCGCGGTATCGAGCTCGTTCAGGCGCAGGTCGAGGATCGCATTGTCGAGCTCGCGCGCGAGCCGCAACGGCCAGAAGTGTGCGCCCTGCTCGACCATCGCGTCGGCGGAGGCCGGCGGCGGCGCACCAGGCCCGCGCACCATGATGGTGGCCAGCCGATCCGAGATCGTGACCGAGAGCGTGCTGTAGTCCGCGCCCGTTGCCGTGCGCGTGCGCTTGAGCGGCTCGAGCTTGATCCCCTTGGCGTCGGCCGGACGCTGCGAGCGCGCCGCAAATTCCTTGGCGCGCTGTGTCACCGTCGCGTCGAGCTTCGAGCCCGGCACGACCTCGTCGACCAGCCGCCAGTCGACCGCGCGCTTGCCCTTGACGCCTTCTTCCGTGGTGCAGAACACATCGGCAAGATCGCGCCGCACCTTGCGCTTGTCGGTGACGCGGGTGAGCCCGCCGGTGCCCGGCAGCACCGCGAGCAGCGGCAGCTCCGGCAGCGACACCGCGGAGGAGCCATCGTCGACCAGCATGATGTGGTCGGCCGCGAGCGCGAGCTCATAGCCGCCGCCCGCGGCCGTGCCGTTGATGACGCAGATGGTCTTGAGATCGGAGGCTGCGCTCGCGTCCTCCAGCCCATTGCGGGTCTCGTTGGTGAACTTGCAGAAGTTCACCTTGTGGGCATGGGTCGAGCCCGCCAGCATGCGGATATTGGCGCCCGCGCAGAACACCCGCGGCTTGCCCGAGCGCAACAGGATCGACGCGCACCTGCGGATGCTCGAAGCGCAGCCGCTCGATCGCATCGGCCAGCTCGATGTCGACGCCGAGGTCGTAGGAGTTGAGCTTGAGCTCGTAGCCCTCGAACAGCGAGCCCTTCTCGTCGACGTCCATCAGCAGCGTCGCGACATCGCCGTCGACCGTGAGCTTCCAATGCCGGTAGCGCGACGGATCGGTCTCGAAATCGACGCGCGTGCGGCCGTCGGTCATCTTGCGTTCAGCGTCGGCCATCTCACCCTCCCTGTTGGCGCGCGGCGCCGGCTGCTGCAGACAACTCACCTTCGTGGTGCCCGTGCAGCAGGCGAGTGGCGAACTCCGAGACGCTGGCAAGCAGCAGCTCCGGCGCCTCGCGATGCGGCGAATGCCGCACGCCCGGATAAAGCGCGACCTCGACCGGGCAGTAGCATTCCTGCCGCGCCACCTCGATCTGGCGCTGCGTGCCGTACTGGTCGTCCTCGCCCTGCACGATCAGGATCGGCACACGGATATAGGCAAGCGGCTCGACGATGTCCCACTTGCGAAACTCAGGATCGAGCCAGGCGTCGTTCCAGCCGCGAAACGCATTGTCGACGTCGCGGTGCCAGCGCGCGAGCTTCTGCGGCAGATCGGTCGTCGCGTAGAGCTCCTTGGCGCGCGCGATCTCCGCGATGCCCATGTCCTCGGTGAAGAAATGCGGCGCGATCAAAACGAGCCCGCGCACACGATGGTCCTGCACCGAGCCTGCATAGATCGCGGCGATCGAGGCGCCGTCGCTGTGGCCGAGCAGAAGCCCGCGCCGGAATCCGATCGCATCGAGCACCTTGGGCAGCACCTCGCGTGCTTCCTCATGCATGAAGGTGAGCGGCCGCGGCAGCTTGACCGGCGACGAGCGCCCATAGCCGGCGCGCGAATAGGCGAAAACGCCGGCGCCGGTCGCGGCCTGCAGCTGGTCGGGGAAATCGCCCCACAGCCCGACGCAGCCGAGCCCTTCGTGCAGCATCACGATGGTGGGCGCCTCATTCGGATGCGGTCCGATCATGCGGTATTCGAGCCGCATGGCGCCGAGGTCGAGCATGCCCTCGCTGGCAAGCGTCATCGCCGGTCTCCTTTGCGATAACGCGCCGCGATCTTCTGAAGTTTCGCGAAACTCTCATCGACCGTATCGCCCGAGGTGTCGAGCATGGCCTCCGCGCGCGCATAGTCGTCGCGCCGCGCCTCCAGGATCGCAACCAGATCGGCCATCGCTTCGCGATTGCGCGCCATCGGGCGGAAATCGCCCTGCGCCATCACGCGGCGCATGTGCTCGTCGGGACGCGCCTTGAGCCAGATGGTGTGGGTGCGGCGAAGCAGCAGCGCATAGGTATCAGGGTTCGCCACGATGCCGCCGGCGGCGGCAATGACGGCCGCGTCATGATTGCCGATGACCTGCTCGAGACAGGCGCGCTCATAGCGCCGGAAGGTCGCAATCCCGGCGATCTCGATCAGGTCGGGGGCGCTGGCGCCGTATTCGCGCTCAATCATCCGGTCGAGCTCGATGAAGGGAGCGCCGAGCTTGGCAGCAAGTCGCTTGCCCAGCGTCGACTTGCCGGCGCCACGCAGTCCGACGAGCGCGATGCGGCGCGCCCGATCAGTGGCGAGCGCGGCGCGCCCCTCGATCAGGTCGGCGATCGCCGGCAACTCGGATTGCGGCATGCGCCGCAGCACATCGACGATGCGCTCAAGCGTATCGCTGCGGCCATCGGTGCGCGGCAGCAGGTCCACGATCGACAAGTCGAGCGCCTCCGCGATCGCCTTGAGCACGATCACGGACGGATTGCCTTGCCCACCTTCGATCTGCGCCAGATAGCGCTCCGAAGTGCCCGACTGCTCAGCGAGCTGACGCCGCGTCATTCCGCGCTTGGCGCGCGAGGTGCGCACGATTCCGCCGATCGCGGCGGCAAAGGCGTCCACGTACGGGTCGCCACGGCCCGCCTCGCTCCGGTCCTGTGGGGCCTTTTCGCGCGACTTACGGCTCGGCTTCCCGTCCGCCATAGACCTCACCAACATGAACTATAGTGCATGAACTATAGTTCATGTTGTGCGGGCGGTCAAATCGCGCTCAGCGACCGGGCTGCATGCCGCGTTCGGCATAGACCTTGGCGGCCTCCGGCCCGGACAGATAGGCGACCAGGGCCTTGGCAGCGGCAGGATCCTTGGCGTGCGCCGCCACGAATGCGACCAGCTCGGTCCGCGCCGATATGTCCCGTGGCAGCGGCCCCACCACTTCAACACCGGGCTCGGTGATGATCTCGCTGATGAAGGTCAAGCCGATATCGACCTCGCCCTTGGCGAGCATCTCCATGGCGCCTCGGCCGCCCTGGGCGATCTTGATCTTGGGCTTCATCTCCTCGGCAATACCGAGCCGAGCCAGCGTCTCGTTGAAGCTCACGCCAGCGGCCGCACCGCTCGCCGCGTTCGGGTAGGCGATCGCCTTGGCGCCGAGCAGCATTCGCTTCACCGCATCGGCGGTCGAGATGTCGGGCTTCGGCGCGCCGATGCGGACGGCGACACCCACTGCCACGTTTGCCAGCGGGGTCTCGCTTGCGCCAACCACGTGCCCAGAGGCGATCACCTCAGGCAACGGCGGTTGCACGACCGGCACGTCGAACGGATCGCCTTTGACCACGCGCGCCTTGGTGCCACCGCCCGAGCCGAACGTCGCCTGCACCTTGTGACCAGTTTTCTGTTCGAACGCCGGGATCATCTGCTCGATGGCGGCCCTGATGCCACCGGGGGCAATAAGCGTGATCTCGGCCGCACCGGCACCGCTCACGCTGCAGACCACGGATGCGACGGCAATCAACACAATGCAGTGACGGTTCATAACGCTCCTCCCATGCCCGGCCTTGTGCGACCGGCGATCCAGGACTGTCGCATCGATCGGCGGCCCGGCAAAGAGCCCGGCTTAGCGGAAATCGGTGGCCCAGAGCTCCTTGAGCTGGGCGATGGCAGCGGCCGGCAGCGGCCCCTGCTCGACCGCGAGCAGGGCGTCATTGAGATCGAGAAAGCTGGAAATGCCAATGACGCGCGCCGCGAAATCGCGATTGCCGAGCACGAACCGCAGGGCTGCTTGCGCCGGCGTGCCGTAGTTAAGCCCCAGCACCTGATGCACCGCAGCCGCACAGCGCATTTCGTTATCGATGTCGGTGCCGGACGTGAGCACGGCAAGCTTCTCGGGCCGCTTCGCGCTCGCAAGCGGACCGCCGGCCAAGACCCGGATGGCGAGGACGCCCATGTTCTGGTTCCAGCACGCCGCCATGATGCCGGAGAAGTCCTGCGCGCCCCACGACTGCGGAGCGCGCTTCCAGGCCGCGCTCGGATTAATCGCATTGTAGTAGACCTGCGCACAATCGAAGCGGCCGCTGTCGATCACGTCCAGACACGCCTTCGTCTCGCCGGCCGCCGTGATGCCGCTCGCCTGGAACAGCCCCTGCGCTTTCAAGTGGCTGAAAATATCGGCAACGCCGCCGCGGCCGAGAACATCCTCGACAGGAAGGCCCGGCCGGCCGCCCACCGCCTCGCCGAGCTGATTGTGTAGCTGGAACAGCGCGACGCGGTCGGTGCGCAGGCGCTTGAGACTTTCGGTGAGGCTGCGCTCGATTGCGCCGCGCAGGTCGGTCATGTCGTCGCGCTCGATCCGCACCTTCGTGGAGATTTGCGGCCGCGGCGACAACGCCCCGATGTAGCGCCCGATCGCCTCCTCGGACGCGCCGTTACCATAAAGCGCCGCGGTGTCGATCCAGTTGATGCCGGCCTTGACCGCGCGGGTCAGCGTGGTGACGCAAGCCGTCTCCTCACCCCTGATCAGGATTCCGCCGGTATCACCACCACCGAAGGCAATTTCAGAGATTTCGAGGCCGGTCCGGCCGAGTAAGATCTTTCGCATAACCTCTCGCTATCACGCTCCAGGTTCACGCTCCAGGTTCACGCTCCAGTTACCTCCGGTTCACGCTCCAGGTTCATCGCTCCCGGCAACTCCGCACGCAATCGGAAGCGCTGAATCTTGCCCGTAGCAGTCTTCGGCAGATCGCTGCGAAACTCGATCCAGCGCGGATATTTGTACGGCGCAAGCTTGGTCTTGCAGTGATCCTGCAGCGCCTGCGCCAGCTCATCGCAAGCTTGCTCCGGCGACTTGAGCACCACGAACGCCTTCGGCTTGATCAGCTCCTCCTCGTCCGGCCACGCCACCACCGCGGCTTCGAGCACATCCGGGTGGCTCTGCAATGCGCCTTCGACCTCGAACGGCGAGACGTAGATGCCGCCGACTTTCAACATGTCGTCGCGCCGCCCGCAGTAGACGTAGTAGCCATCCTCATCCTCGAAGTACTTGTCGCCCGAGCGCGTCCATTCGCCCAGGAAGGTCGCACGCGACTGCTCGCGGTTGTTCCAGTACATGATCGCGCTGGTCGGGCCGCGCACCTGCAGCTCGCCCATCGTGCCCTTGGCCTTGATCACCTCGCCGTCGTCGTCGATCAGCCGCACCGCATAGCCCGGCACCGGCTTGCCCGTGGTGCCGTACTTCACCTCGCCGGACCGGTTCGACAGGAAGATGTGCAGCATCTCGGTCGAGCCGAGCCCGTCGAGGATGTCGACGCCATAGCGCTCATGCCAGCGCCGGCCGACATCGGCCGGCAGCGCCTCGCCGGCAGAGACGCAGCACCGCATGCCTACTTCCTTGCTGGTCGGCGCCACCGCGCTCGCCAGGAACGCCGCATAGAAGGTCGGCACCGCAAAGAACACCGTGACCTTGTATTTCCTCAGGATCAGCGCCACCGCTTCCGGCATCGGACGATCCGGCAGCAGCACCGTCGTGGCACCCACTGAGAGTGGAAACGTCATCGCGTTGCCGAGCCCATAGGCAAAGAACAACTTGGCGACCGAATAGACGACGTCGTTCTCGGTGAGGCCGAGAATCGGCGCGGCGTACAGATCATTGGTAAGCCGCAGATCGGCGTGGACATGCACCGCCGCCTTTGGCTTGCCGGTCGAGCCTGAGGTGTAGAGCCAGAACGCGATGTCATCGCGCGTGGTCGTCGGCCCGCGATAGGGCAGGTTGTCGGCCACGCTCTTGAGCAGGTCTTCGAGCAGCTGATGGCCATGCGGGTTCTGGCCGGAGACGATCACCTTCAACCCGTAGACCGTGCCGATCAGATTGGCAAATTTCGGATAGAGCTCCTGCGACACGACGAGCACGCGTGCACGGCTGTCCTCGAGCATGTAGCGATAGTCGTCCTCGGTCATCAGCGTGTTGACCGGGACGGCGACGCGGCCCGCATAGAGGGTGCCGAGGAACACGGTCGGCCAGTCGATGCTGTCGAGGAGGCACATCAGCACGCGCTCCTCCGGCCGCACCTGCAGAGCCTCCAGAACGTGCGCGAAGCTCTCGGCGCGCTGGCGCAGCTGCTGATAGGTCCAGGACCCGGACTGATCGATATAGGCAGTCCGATTGCGCCGGCGTATTGTTGCGCTCGAAGATATCGCGCGCGAAGTTGTAGGTGCGCGGAATGGCCTCAGCGGTCGCGGCAGACAGCAGTCCCGACACTGCGTTCATTCAAGCCTCCCCGGCAACCCAAGCCATTATGGCGGCGCCAGAAAACGGTCGCAACTCGATTGACCCTCGGTTGCCCGCCATTGCCCCTCCATTGCTCTTGCGGCCCCGTGACAGAGCATCGGGACAGGCGTAAAGCAACGCAATGTTCTATGATCTTCGCTAGCTTCCCAAGTCGCGCCCGCCAGGCGCTCGCTTCCGCCAGGAGACACCACCATGGACGACCGGGTTAGCCAAATCCGCGCCGAGGACATCAACCCCCGTTTCAACTGGGGCCGTGCGCTGCCGGCGCTTGGCATCATGGGGGTCGATTTCGAGGAGCGCGTCGACTATCGCCGGCTCCATCGCTACCGGCTGAGCCGCGTGCGGCAGGCGCTGGAGGCTTCCGAGCTCGGCGCCCTGCTGGTCTTCGACGTCAACAACATCCGCTACATCACCTCGACCAAGATCGGCGAATGGGAGCGCGACAAGCTCTCGCGCTGGGCGCTGCTCACGCGCACCGGCGAGCCGATCCTGTGGGATTTCGGCTCCGCTGCCGTCCACCACAAGCTCTACACGCCCTGGCTCCTGCCCGAGAACTGCAAGGCCGGCCTGATCGGGCTGCGCGGCACCGTCAATCCCGCTTTCGGGCTGATGAAGCGCCACGCCGAGGAGATCGCCTCGCTCCTCCGCGAGGCCGGCGTCGCCGACATGCCGATCGGCATCGACATCGTCGAGCCGCCGATGATGTTCGAGCTCGAGAAGGCGGGGCTGAAGATCCGCGACGGCCAGCAGGTGATGCTGGAGGCGCGCGAGATCAAATGCGCCGACGAGATCGCGCTGCTCAATCGCGCCGCCGCCATGGTGGACGGCGCCTATCATCTCATTCACGAGGAGCTCAAGCCTGGCGTGCGCGAGAACGACATCGTCGCCAAGGTCAATGAGTTTCTCTATCGCCACGGCTCCGACGATGTCGAGGCGATCAACGCCATCTCGGGCGAGCGCTGCAATCCGCATCCGCATAACTTCACCGACCGCATGGTGCGCCCGGGCGATCAGGCGTTCTTCGATATCCTGCAGAGCTTCATGGGCTATCGCACCTGCTACTACCGCACTTTCAACGTCGGCCGCGCCACGCCGGCGCAGCAGGACGCCTACAAGCGCTGCCGCGAATGGCTCGACGCCTCGATCGCGCTCATCAAGCCCGGCGTCTCCACCGACAAGGTGTGCAGCGTGTGGCCGAAGGCGCCGGAATTCGGCTTCCCGGACGAAATGAGCGCATTCGGCCTGCAGTTCGGCCACGGCCTTGGCCTCGCGCTGCATGAGCGCCCGATCATCTCACGTGTGGTCTCGATCGACCATCCGACCGAGATCAAGGAGGGCATGGTGTTCGCGCTCGAGACCTATTGCCCGGCGACCGATGGCTACTCGGCCGCGCGCATCGAGGAAGAGGTGGTGGTGACCGACAAGGGCTGCCGGGTCATTACGCTGTTCCCAGCGGAGGAGCTGCCGATCGCGGCGAAGTATTAACGAAGGGCCGACGCCCCGCCCTCTTGAAGCCAAAGAGGACAGGCAGGACGGCGGTATCAGCGTCGGCGCTCGTGCCGGCGCTGTCGTCTGTGGAACCGTTTCGTGTGCCCGTGCGTTTTCTGCTTCGGGCCGCGGGAAGCGCGGCTTCACCAAAGGACCCGGTGCGGGGACTTTGTCAAACCTTGCAAGGGGATTGCGTGATGAGAACAGTGTTTTCGAGTGATTGGCGTGCGCCATCGGCGGCTGCTGGCTGCCTGCTTGGGCTCGCATTGATGGTCGTGGCTACACCCGCGGCTTCGCAAGGCACGCCGGAGCAACGCGCCGCCTGCGAGCAGGACGCGTATCGTCTTTGCAGCCAGTACATTCCGGATGAGAACCGCACCGCGAGTTGCCTGCGCCGCCACCGCATCAGTCTCAGCCCGGCTTGTCGCAGGCTGTTCAGCGGCGGCGGCAAGTCGCGACGCTGAGTTGAGCGGCGGGTCGTTCACGCGGGCCGTTCTTCGACCTTGAACAGCGTAAAATAGACGGCGGGGCCTGCCTGTTGCAGGCCCCGTCGCGTTTCGACGCCGACCATCAGCACCTCGACGATCTCGAAGGTCCCGGCCTTGCTGCGCGCCGTGCCGGCCTTGGCGCCGCGCACATGGGCCACGGTAGCAAGTGCGCAGGCGTTGGCGGCGTGCGCCTCGGCATTAACGGTTCGGATCGCGCGGCGAACAACAGCAGCGGCAGGGCCTATCTCGATGCGCGGCCAATCGATGAGCAAGGGTCACGGGTGTCATGCGAACCTCCATCACCTGAATGGAGGCACGTCTCATCCCGCCCAGGGTTGCGGCAGATCTGAAAGATATCGATAGCGGGCGCGTATGCTTCCGCGCCCTTTACTTACTGTGCTTATGCTTTGACGTGCTACCGACGCTATGCTTGCAACGATTGGCTTCAGCCGACAACGCGATACGTCAATAATGCCCTAGCTCTCGCTGTCGCAACGAAGGTTGCTGTCCGTAGCCTCACCCTCGGTCTTCACGACAAACCGGCTGATTTCCCGCTCAATCGCCACCAGGGCGCACAATACGGTCGGGTTCAGCGGCGTTCGATCCGGATTTTCCTCCGGAAACTCCGCGAAATAACGACTGCCGTCCAACATCCCATCCCCTCCTCGGTCTGGCGCTCCCAAGCGCCCGCCGCGAATCACCATCATCATCTGAATCTGATTCATCGGATGCAAGTATGGCAAGAGGTTCACAAATGCGACCGGTTTGATCAAACCGTCGTGACGCGGATTTGACCGGTGGTTCGGTAGGGGTAAATCAACTCAGGGAGCGCGTTGAGCCGAATCCACACGCACCTCGCACGCGAGAGACGAGCTTTGCTCAACGCTACTTGTAAGCGTTATTTGGACTTCGCCTTGGAGTCGGGACGGCCCTTGCTCCCCGGCCCGCTCTGCCCAGTAGTCGAATATTTGTTGATCACCGATTTATCGAGCTGCGCCATCGCGCTGTCGGGCAGGCGCTGCCAGATCTCGTCCATGCCCAACAGCGGAATGCCGAGATAACCGCGCACGGTCAGCATCTGGTTGTCCGGGCTCAGCGTCATGATGGCGTTGTAGACCTTGCCATCGCGCGGATCGAGAATGTTGCCCTCTTCGTATTTCAGGCCGTTCCGCCGCATGCCGCGCACAAACGACAACCCGAGCATCGGCGCATTCTGGCGATCCCCCACGCAGTGAGTGCAGGCTGGATTGGGCTCGTCATTCGGTCGCGGAAACAGCTTGGCGATCGCCCCTTCAAAAGTGCCGTTGCCGCGGTCCACAAACAGGAACCAGACGATCGGCTGATTGGAGTCGTCGAGCTTCTGCCAGAGCCCGGCAACAGTGGGGTCTTGCGCTGCAGCAGGACGCGGGGTCACGACGGCCAGCGCCGCAAGGCCCGCTATGCCCAGCCATGTCAATGGTTTGTTCACTGCGAAATCCCTCGACTGCTCATCTCGATACCAACTTGATAGCCCCTTGGCATCGCTCCGCAATATGGCCATTTCACGGAGCCGGGGAACTCGCAATGGACTTGGCGAGCCGAACGTTGTACCACGCGTTTACACGTTCGCGTCATCGTTCAGCGTCATCAGTGGGTCGTTACCAACGGAACATCTTTGCCGTGTCAGGCACGCGCTGAGGATCCGGCAACATTGGCCCCAGAAGCCCACAGCTATATGAGAACCCGCGATTGCGCGGGACGCCGAAAGCAGGCTTGCTCTGGGCTAGCGATGAGGCGCCTCTGCAATGCGTGCATGATCCGCGACCAATCACTGAACATCGACATCACCCAAGGCATCACCCCATTTGGGCGGGAGGGCTGAATGTCTAGGACCAGCTTGGCGCTCGGCAATCTACGCGGCATCGTCATCCTGATCGTCCTAGGGTTCCATTCCGTCCTCGCCTATCTCGATTCGCTGCCGGCGACGGCGCGAAAGTTCGATACGCCGCCCTTACGAGTGGAAGGCCTCGCCGATCATCGACAGCCAGCGTTGGCTCGGCTTCGATATCTTCTGCGCCTGGCACGACGTCTACCTGATGTCACTGCTGTATTTCCTTTCGGGTCTGTTCGTGTGGGGCAGTCTGACGCGCAAAGGGAGCCGTCTATTCCTGTCCGACCGGTTGCTGCGGCTCGGCTTGCCGCTTATCCCGGCCGTCTTCGTGTTGATGCCGATCGCCGCTCTATCCGGCCTATCTCGCGACCGCGAATGAGCCGAGCGTCGCCGAATATTGGCAGCAATTCACGGCGTTGCCGTTCTGGCCATGTGGACCCCAATGGTTCCTGTGGCAGCTTCTGGCCTTGAGCATCCTGGCTGCGGCCATTTACCGCCTCGCGCCGCAAACCGGAGACAGGCTCGCGCGCTGGGCGGGCCGCATGAGCGCGCAGCCGGGGCGGTTCTACGTCGCATTAACGGCTGCTTCAGCGGCGGCCTACATCCCGCTCGCGCTCATCTATTCACCGTGGTCATGGTTCCAGCTCGGCCCCGTCGCATTCCAGTCGAGCCGCCCGCTCCACTATCTGATCTATTTCTTTGCCGGCATCGCGGTCGGGGCCTATGGCCTCGATCGCGGACTGCTGGCGACCGACGGCGCACTGGCGCGGCGCTGGCCCGTCTGGATCGCGGTCGCGATCGTGACATTCCTCGCCTGGATCGCGCCAACCGCCCTGGTGATGGGGACGGATCAGCCGCATTTCGCTCTTCTGCTCGGCTCTGCGGTCGGCTACGTGCTGGCTTGCGCGGGCGGCGGCATGGTCGTGCTCGCGCTGGCACTGCGCTTCTCTACCCGGCGCCGCCGCGTTCTCGACAGCCTGTCGGAGAACGCCTACGGCATGTATCTCGTGCATTACGTGTTCGTCGTCTGGCTGCAATACACGATGCTCGGCGTAACGATGCCCGCCATCATCAAGGCGGCCGTCGTGTTTGCCGGCACGCTGCTCTTGAGCTGGGGGACGACCGCGGCGCTACGCAGCATCCCGCTCGGGTCGCGCCTCATCGGCAACGATGGTCGCGCGCTCGCGAAAGCATCATAACGGCATGACCGTCATGACACAGCTATTGGCACAGCCATTCGCGATGTCGCTCGCTTTCAAGCTGGCACGGCGAAACCTGTTTCACGACCGGCTGCGCTTCATCGCCACTGTCATCGGCATTGTGTTCTCGATCGTGCTCGTGACCGTGCAGCTCGGCCTCTATCTCGGGTTTGGGCGCATGGTGACGACCATGATCGACCACGCCTCCGGCGCGCTCTGGATCATGCCGGCCGGGACCAAGAGCTTCGAGGACCCCTCCCCGCTCGATGAGCGCAAGCGCTTTGCGGCGCTCTCGATCAGCGGCGTCACCGACGTGACCTCGGTGGTGATCGGCTTTGCGGAATGGCGGCTACCGGCCGGCGGCAGCACACCGGTGTTCGTCGTCGGCTCGGATGTCAGAGGACCCGGCCTGCATCCCTGGAACGTCATCGCCGGCAACATCGAGGCGCTGTCGGTCCCCAACACGGTCGCGGTCGACCAGACCTATTTCGATCGCCTCGGCATAAAAGGAGTCGGCGCGACCGCCGAGATCCGCGGCCAGAAGGTCGAGGTGGTGGCGGTGACCAAGGGCATTCGCTCCTTCACCACGACTCCTTATGTGTTCACGTCGCTCGAACGCGCGCGCTCCTACACCGGCACCTCGGCCGCCAAGGCCACCTTCCTCCTGGTCCATCTCGCTCCCAATGCGGACGTGGACAACATTCGGACGAAGCTGCGCGCGTCTTTGACAGATGTCGAGGTGCTCACCCAGGCCGAGTTTCACGATCGCAGCCGGGAGTTCTGGCTGTTCGACACCGGCGCCGGCGCCGCCCTGTTTGCGGGCGCGCTCTTAGGCATCATTGTCGGTACCGTGATCGTGGCGCAAACGCTCTATTCCAGCACCAAGGACCACATCAACGAGTTTGCGACGCTGCGCGCGATCGGCTCGTCGGGACGCTACATCCACACCGTGATCATCTGGCAGGCGCTGATCAACGCGGTCATTGGCTTTTCATTGGCGGCCGCGATCGGGCTGGTCATCGTGCGCATGACAGCCGAGTCGGCACTGCCGATCCTGATGACTCCGGGCCTCACCATCGGCCTGTTCGCACTCACTGTCCTCATGTGCGTCACCTCGGCCATTTCCGCCATCGTGAAGGTGATGCGTATCGATCCTGCCATGGTGTTCACACGATGACCGCAGAGGTGATCCCCGTTCATCAAGGCGCCGCCACAGCCGTGCTCGAGGCGACCGGCGTCGTGAAAGTGCTGGGCGCAGGCGCCGGACAGGTGCGCGCCCTCAAGGGCGTCAGCCTGTCGCTCGCTCCCGGCGAGCTGACCCTGCTGATGGGCCCTTCGGGCAGCGGCAAGACCACGCTGCTCTCCGTGCTCGGCTGCATGATGACGCCGACCGAAGGCAGTGTGCGGGTCTGCGGCCAATCCACCAAGGACGCCGGGCCCGAGCAGCTGGCCAAGCTCAGGCGCAACCACATCGGTTTCATCTTTCAAAGCTATCACCTGTTTCCCACGCTCACCGCGCTCGACAATGTGCGGCTCGCCCTGGACGTGCGCGGCGAGCATGGCTCGTCGGCTACGCGGCGGGCGAAAGACGCGCTCACAACCGTCGGCCTCGGGCACAAGACCAAGTCGTTTCCGAGCGAGCTGTCGGGCGGCGAGCAACAGCGCGTCGCGATCGCGCGCGCGATCGTCGGCAACGCTTCCATCATCCTCGCCGATGAGCCGACCGCCGCGCTCGACAGCAAGAACGGACACGCCATCATGGAAGTGCTGGCGAAGATCGCTGCGGATCCGACGCGCGCCGTATTGGTCGTGACACATGACCCGCGTATCGTGCCGTTCGCCAAACGCATCGTTCGCATCGAGGATGGATCGATCGTAAGCGAGGAGCGCCGCAGCGAGGGACGGGGCACGGGCGAAGACCACAGCTTTGGCGACGACCACGACATGAAAAAAAGAGAACAAGACGTCGAAGAGGAAGACAATCTCAAGACCAAGCGCGTTCGGATGCAAAGGTGAAGGTGGCGGCCAAATTCACGGTCAAGATCACGATGCAGACAAAGATTTTGATTCCCACGGCCACTGGCCTGTTCCTCCTCGGCGCGTGCCTTCTGGCTCCATCGCTGGTCGCGCAGGAGCGCGGCGGCACCGACGATCCCAAGCGCTGGCAGGCGGTCGCGCCCGGCCGGGTCGAGCCCTGGTCCGGCGAGATCAAGATCACGGCTGCGGCCATCGGAGCCATTGGCGAGCTCTTGGTCAAGCCGAACGACAAGGTGTTTGCCGGCGAGCTGTTGATCCGGCTTCGCGACGAGGAAGTGGTGACGCGCCTGGCGACCGCGGAAGCCCAGGTCGCGATGCGCAAGCGCGCACGTAACGACCAGACCGCCTCGAACCGGGTCGCCGACCGGCGGCGAGCCGAGGATCTGGTCTCTGACGCGGAGCGTGCGGTGGTGGACACGCGCGCCGCGATCGACACGGCCTCGATTGCAAGGCGCGCCGGCACCGGCTCGGAGGGCGACATCCAGGCGGCCCGCGCGTGCGCACACGCGCGCACAGGAGCGGCTCAAGCAGGAGCGCGCCGATCTCAAGCGACTGCTCAACGACAGCGGCGTGCCGCTGCCGGTGGCAGTCGACGGGCAGCTCAACATCGCGCGCGCCGAGCTTGCGACCGCGGAGGCGGCGCTCGAGAAGCTGATGATCCGCGCCCCGATCGACGGCAGCGTGCTGCAGATCAACGGCAAGATCGGCGAGCTCGCCAGCCCCTCGGCGGCGCAGCCGCTGATCGTGCTGGGCGATGTCTCTAAGCTGCGCGTGCGCGCCGAAGTCGACGAGCGTGATTTCGGAGACATCAAGGTCGGCCAGGCCGCACTGGTGCGCACCAGCGCCTTCAAGGACCGCGAGATCGCCGGCAAGGTGTCGTCGATCGCGCCGATCGTCGATGCAGGCCGCATCAACCTGCGCGGCCAGCGCAACATGACCGACGTCAATGTCGTCGAGGTGGTGATCGACCTCATCGAGCCCGGTCCGCTCGCCGTCGGGATGAAGGTCGATGTCTATTTCCGCTTGGAAGGCCAGTAAGATTGGAAGGCCAGTAAGAATCGAACCGACAGTCTCAGTATCGCGTGCCGCCGCCGAGCCTGTAGTTCACGCCGAAGCGCGCGATATCCATCGTGACCTTCGCATCATTGCGAACGTGAGCGAGGGGAAACACGAACGGACTCGGCGCCGAGCTCCACATGCAGGTACTCGACGCGGGCCGACCAGTTCTGCGCAAAGCCCCACTCCAAGCCACCGCCAGCCGTCCATCCCTTGCCAGTGCCGGAGGCTTTCTCGACTGTCCCTGGCGTTGCCTGGGAGTACGTCCCTTGGACCTGCGTTCGAGTCACCTTTTCATTGGCCCAGGCAAAGCCGCCCGAGCCGAAAAGCAGCGCATTGCCCAATGCGTATCCGACTCGACCACGTGCCGTGCCGAACAGATCGATCGTGTCGCCGTGCTGAACCGAGCCCGTGCTGATATTGACCGAGCCCGAGTTATTGAACGCAGTGCTCTTGAGATCGGCGGCGGAAACATCGGCTTCGATTCCGACGACCCAATTGGGCCCGACCTGGTAGTCGAGCCCGATTTGACCGCCGCCGAGAAAGCCTGAGGCCTTGGTCTTCCCGATTCCGACCTTTTCGCCGGTGTTCGTGTTGAATAGGCCAACGTCCCTGTCGTCCCAGCCGCCCCCGACGTGACCGCCGACATAGAGTCCGGTCCAGCTATAGCCAGAGCCGTACGGAGTTGAGGCCATATCGGCGGCAGTTGCCACATGAGCGCTTGCCACAAGCGCTGCAAGCCCAACGCTTCCCAGCCACAGCTTTCGCATCGCGTTCCCCCCACTCAACACAACTGAATGCGCACTGACGCAACGGTTGCTGCCCCTCGGTGGTATAGCGTCGTGCGCGCGTGCAGATTTACTACCCTGCTACCCGATGCAATAAATTCAGATACCGTTGCCGCAAAAGCGCACTTGTGCGTGGAATCGAGACCGCAATGTGCGATACTTATCGCTCATCAGCGGGCAATACTAAAATGCGAGCAGTTGATGTGAATGCTCGCCGACTTTGCCGCGTCCACCGAGTCGCTTTCGCTACTCGCTAAGTCCCGCCAATCCCCATCGCTTCCTCGAACGCGCGGCGCACCTCCGGCGGCTGGCCGGCGCAGTGGCGAAAGCCCTTGAGGCGGACCTTCAGCAGCGGATAGTTCTCGTGCTCCGCGAGCGTGATGCCTTCGACGCTGGTCTTCTTGGTGATGTTGGGCAGCTCGATGCAGCTTGCGACGTTCGCATTGCGCAGCGTCGCCTTCGGCTCCGCGCCCTTCGCCACCGCATCAAGCTCGTCGAAGAAGCGCTTGCGCATCATCGCGATGCCGAGGTCGCTCGCGCCCAGCGTCTCCTTGGTGCGGTCCGCGATGGTGCCCTGCCCGACCCAGGCGATGATGTCCTGGTTGATGACGTGGCTCGAGATCCAGCGCCCGTTCGTCATCCTTGATCGGGCTGCACCCAGGTCGGCACCTTGTCCTGCACATAGGGCTCGCGGCCCTTCGGCACCCGCATGAAGAACCAGCAGACGCTGAGCGTGTTCTCGTCGTCGATCGGCACGCGCCATTCGAAATGATTGCCGAGATAGAAGCCGTTCGGCCAGAGCGCCACGCGTCCGACGGTCCAGACCGGGTCGCCCTCGCGCTGGCCTTCGCGCACGCGCTTGTAGACGAAGCCGTAGTCGAACTCCTCGAACACGAGCTTGAGATGCTTGGCTGCATAGGGCGCGGTCTGCGCCGTTGAGGCGCGTGTTCCAGTTCTCGTGCATCCATTCGAAATGCACCGGATCGCAGGAGTTCTCCTGGCACTGGAACCAGTTGCAGGGAATGTCCGAGATCACCACCTCGCGGAAGCCGTTCTCCCAGGTGAACGGCTCCCAGACCGGCAGCTCGGGCACCGGCTGCGGTCCCATATAGGCGAACAGCAGCCCGGCGCATTCCTTCACCGGATAGGCCTTGGTGGTGCAGCGTCCTTGCGCGCGGCCGGGATTGACGATGTCGTCATAGGGCTGCTCGATGACGCGGCCGGCCTCGTCCATCAGCCAGCCGTGATAGTTGCAGCGGATGCCGGTCTCCTCGACCAAGCCGTAGGAGAGGTCCGCGCGCCGGTGCGGACAATGCCGGTCGACGAGGCCATAGCGGCCGCCCAGGTCCTTGTAGAGCACGAGATCCTCGCCCAGCAGGCGGATGGCCTTGATCGGATTGGCGTCGAGCTCGCTCGCGCCGCCGATCGGCATCCAGTAGCGCCGCAGATAGTCGCCCATCGGCGTGCCGGGGCCGACCTGAGTGAGGATCTTGTTCTTTTCAGCGCTGAGCATTGCGGCGCCTCTCCTTCAGCTCTCCAGTCCGGTCGGCACGTTCTTGTTCTCGCTCTCGAGCTTCATGCCGGAAGCGAGCGCCATGGTCTCCATCAGGGCGGCGAAATCCTTCTGCAGATATTCATCCGGATTGTTCTGCAGCGTCGCGGCGCCGAAGTGATTCTGCAGCACCTCGCGCGCGGCCGCCGTCACCGGCATCGGCACGTCCCATTCGCGGCCCGAGCCCGAGACCGAGGTCCATGTCCTTGCGCAGGAGCTCGGGCGTGAACGTCGTGGTCCAGTCGAGATTGACCAGCGCGGGCGACTTGTAGCGCGTGAACATCGAGCCCATGACGCTGTTGTTCATGAAGGCCAGAAAGGCGTGGCGCGGCACGCCCATCTTGTTGGCGAGCAGCGTGATCTCGATCAGGTTCTCGATCACGACGCCGAGCATCACGTTGTGGGCGATCTTGCAGATGCGCGCGAGCTCGCCCTCGCCCACATAGGAGACGCCGGCCGGCGCGATCGCCTCCATCATCGGCATGACGGTCTTGCAGGCCGCTTCGGTGCCGGAGATGACCGAGGAGAGCCGCCCGGCCTTGATCACCTTGGCGTTGCCGGAGATCGGCGCGGCCACGAAGTCGGCGCCGAGCGCCTTGAGCTTGCTCGCGGATATCGGCCGAATTCCTCGACCGCGATGGTCGAGCAGTCGACGAAGATCTTCGGCAGCTTGCCGTTGCGGCCGGTGACGACGCCGTCCTTGCCGAAATAGACCTCCTTGAGGTCCTTGCCGGTCGACACGATCGAGAACAGCACATCGACGCCGGCGAGATCGGCGAGCTTGTCGACCACCTTGCCGCCCTTGGCGGCGAGCGGCTCGGCCTTCGAGCGGGTCCGGTTCCAGATCGAGACGTCGTAGCCGGCCTTGAGCAGGCGCTCCGCCATGGGGGAGCCCATGCGGCCCATGCCGATCCAGCCGATCTTCTGCTCGTTCTTCGCCATACCGGTCTCCTCGCTGTCACGAATTGCGGCCTGTCATTATGACACCCGGCCGCCCGCTTCAACAGGGCTGAGCATGATGGCGTGGAGGACGCCAACGGATGATAGCTCGCCCGTCGTCCGAACCGCGCCGAAACCGGACGGAGAGCTTGGGCGACAACGGCCCATAACCAGCTGTGAGCGACTGCAATAAATTTTCGGGCGCTGTGTAGCCCCTAGCTCTCCCCTAGCTCATACTCGCCAGTCTTGGATAGAGGTTCGTGCCCATGGAAGCGCCGGGCCAAGTGCATGAACGATAGGGTCCAACGCCTGCGACGCGACTTAACTGAAGCGGTCGCCCCACCGACTTGCCCGGCCGGCTATCGCGTACGGACGTTTGCCGCTGACGATGCGCCGACGGTTCACCGCCTACTTGAGGTCGGCTACGCTCAAGGCGGAGGCCACATTGGGGCATTTGAAGATTGGTGGCCCAGCCTTCGAGATGACGACGAGTTTGCCCCCGACCTTTGTTTCCTCGCGGTCAATGAGCGGCAGGACATTGTCGGAGTCGCCCAATGCTGGACCAGTGCCTTCATCAAAGACTTGGTTGTCCATCCACTAGCGCGTCGGCGCGGAATTGCGACGGCACTGCTGAGAAGAGTATTTTGGGAATTTCGGCGTCAGGGCTTGAAGCACGTCGATTTGAAAGTTCAAGTGGACAATCCTACGGGAGCAGTCCGCTTGTATAAAGAACTGGGAATGCGAGAAGTAGCGCTCGACGGGTCGTGAGGGCTTTGTTGGGGGTCAAACTTCACTTTTCTATGACACACCCTCATTGTTGAAGTTGAATTCCGCCAAATGGTGCTCTCGTGGTGCCATGCCGATGTGGGTGCGTAGCACAACCGCTCGACCGCCGACGGCTGCAATGGGTCAATCGCATCGGCGCTCCCATGCGATACGGCGGTCATCCTCAGGAAGCGGACTAGGCCGGCTCCGGTCGATTGGTTCGGTTCGAAGACGTGCCTACCGGCCCACCAGCCGCTCGAACAGCCGGCAGGCCCACGCAGCCCCGAGCGTCACCATCAGGATGCGAACGACCTGGAAGCCGGTGATCAGCGCGGCATCGAGGCCGAGCACCTTGCCGGTCAGCGCCATCTCGGCAATGCCGGCCGGGCGCCAGCGCCAGGAACATGGTCGGGACCGGCAGCGTGAGCAGCAGCGGCATAGAGCGACGGCGACACCCCGGTCGCCAGCAGTGCAAACGGCACGGTCACGAGCGACGCGAGCAGCAGCCGCAGCAGGCGCGTCAAAAACTCGTGCCTGTATTGCGTGCCGATCGAGACTCCGACGACGACCTGCGCCACCACCAAGATCACGTCTGGCACCCGCCCCTGAACGAGCCCCAGCGCTCCGATGATGGCGACGGCGGCGATCGATCCAAGAAACCAGCAGTTCGGCAGCCGGATCAGCCACAGCGCAAATCCGCCCACAAACGACGCCGCCATCAGCGCCGCGATCGTCAGCCAGGACATGACCTCGGCACGCGCGATCTCCTGAGCGGTGCCGTGCTCGGCCAGGATCGTCGCCAGAAACGGCGCCACAGTTACGGTGAGCCCGACCCGCATGGTCTGCAACACCATGATCGGCAGCGGATCGGCGCCCACGCGGGCTGCGACATTGGCCATCTCGATCACGCCACCCGGCATGGCGGCGAGGAACGCGGTGCGGCTGTCCACCTTGACGAGCCGCATCAGGATCAGCGCGCCCGCGGTCGCCGATCGCAACCGAGAGCGCTGCGCCCACCACCAGCATGGGCAGCAGGGCCAGGATCGCCAGCAGCAACGCCGGCGTGAACGAGGTGCCAATGGCGGTGCCGGTCACGAACTGCCCAGCCGCCCGGGCCTGCCAGACCGAGCGCACCGGCGCGCCGGCAAGCCCGAGCGCGGCGGTCGTCAGCAGCGCGCCGGTCATGTAGGGCAGCGGAAAATGCAAAAGCTTCGCGACGTAGCCACCCACAAGCCCGATCGCAAATGTCGTGAGCAGGGCCATGCCGGTGCGCAAGACGGTGGCGGCCAGCCGGCCCACCCTCGTTGGCGCGGGCGCGGTCGTCGCTTCGGCGTTTTCGCTGGCGGTTTCGTCGGGAGAAGGACATTCGCTTGTCGGATGTGCGGTTGGCGGCTTTATCCTCGACTTTGCTTGCTAAGACCAGTGGAGCCGCTCAATGGCAGCCCTTCCGGAAACGCTTGCACGCGCCCGCCGCGTCGCCATGCCGCGCCGCCGCAGAGTCATCTGCGCGCCTTTGCCCGCAACGCCTTTCCGTTCCTGGTGCTCGGCGGCGTGTGGGAGATCGTCGCCCACCTCGGGCTCTTTCCGGCGAAGCTGTTTCCGCCGATCGAGACGATCGCGGCCGCATTCTATCGGCTCACCGTCTCCGGCATCCTGCCGCTGCAGGTCGCCGAAACTCTGTTGCGACTCGCGGCCGGCTTTGCGCTCGCCGCCGTCATCGGCGTCGACGCTTGGCATTCTGATGGGCCGCTCGCGCCGCGTCGAGGACATCGTCGCTGCCGCTCGTGAGCATCGGGGCGCCGATCCCCGGCATCGCCTATGCGCCGCTGTTCATGCTGTGGTTCGACCTCGGCAACAAGTCCGCGATCCTGCTGGTCGGCTTCGTGTCGGCCTTCCCGATCATCTTCAACACCTGGACCGGCGTGAAGGCCGTCAAGGAGATCTGGGTGCGCTCCGCGCAGGTCATGGGCGCCGACGATCGGCGCCTGTTCCGGCATGTGATCCTGCCGGGCGCGCTGCCCTACATCCTCACCGGGCTTGCGGCTCGGCCTCGCGCAAGCCTGGCGCATCCTGGTGGTCGTCGAGCTGCTGGCCGCGGTGCCGTGCGGGCTCGGGCTCGCTCATCTTCGGCGCGCGTCAGTTCCTCGCCACCGACGTGATGCTCGCCGGCATCGCGGTGATCGGCATCATCGGGCTCGCGCTCGAGAAGCTGGTGTTTCAGCGGCTCGAGCAGGTCACCGTCATGCGCTGGGGCATGATGACGTCATGAGCGCCGCAACGTCGACGCACGCGTTCAATTCTGCGCGGCACCGCTACGATCATCGTCGTGGCGGCGCTCTACGAAGTCGACCGCCCGCAGCGGCATGTTCCCGCGCGCCCTGATGCCGACGCTGGCCGAAGGTCGCGAGCACGTTTGCCGACATGATCGCCGACGGCAGCATGCTGCACCACGCCGCCACGACGCTCGCACCGCATGCTCGCGGGCTTCGCGCTTGCGGTCGTCGTCGGGCTGCCGCTCGGCATTCTGATGGGCCGATCTCGCCGTGTGGAGCACTTCTTTCTGCCGCTCACCAGCGCCCTGATGCCGATCCCGTCGCTCGCCTGGGTGCCGGTGTTCATCCTGTGGTTCGGGCTCGGCAACACCGTGACGATCCTGATCGTGCTTCTATGCCGCGCTGTTTCCCGATGATGCTCAATGCCTGGTCGGGCATGCGCTCGGTCAACCGGCTCTGGCTGCGGGCGGCCGGCGCCATGGGGGCCGACGAGCAAGCGATGTTCTGGAAGGTGATCCTGCCCGGCGCCTCGCCGTTCATCATCACCGGGCTGCGGCAGGCATTCCTGCGTGCCTGGATCGCGGTGGTCGGCGCCGAGATGCTCGCCGCGTCCGACTGGGGGCTCGGCTGGGTGATCTACGACGCCAAGCGAATTCCTCAACGTCGACGTCATGCTGGCCTCGGTGGCGGTGATCGGGATCATCGGCTTCGCGTTCGAGCGGCTGGTGTTCGGCTCGATCGAGCGCGTCACCGTGCAGCGCTGGGGCATGGTGCGGGCGGCGAAGGGATGAAGGGATAGCGACACGCTGACGCGGCAACCAAATTTCCACCGGCTGCCGCCAACTCCGACACCGTTCGTCCGCAGTTTTGCCTCCTCTCGCCGGAACAATACAGCAGGGCGACTTTATTGCTACGGGAGGCGGGCCATGCCGCATCGCACGGTCGCTGCATTATCGCTGTTCGCTGTTTTGCTTCCGGCCGCTTTGCTTCCGTTTGGTGCAGCCGCTGCCGACAAGCCAGTCACGCTTGAAGCGCGGCTTGCGCAGCCGGTGATGAAAGCCGGCGAGACCCAGAAGAACTACTTGCGCGTCGGGCTCAATGGCTGCGAGCCCAAGCGCAGCAACGATCGCACGCCCGTCAACGTGGCGTTCGTGATTGATCGATCCGGCTCGATGAGTGGCCCCCGTATCGCACAGGCGCGCGAGGCCGCCATCATGGCGGTCAACCGGCTCGATCAGAACGACATCGCCTCGGTCGTCATCTTCGACGACAAGGTCGACGTCCTGATCCCGTCGCAGCCGGTCAACGACCGCACCATGTTCGCCGATCGCATCCGCCAGGTTAGTGTACGCGGCAGCACGGCCATCCACGACGGAGTGATGGAAGGCGCACGCGAGGTCCGCAAGTCCAAGGACGCCCGGCGGCTCAATCGCGTCGTGCTGCTCTCGGACGGCCAGGCCAATGTCGGGCCGCGAAATCCAGCCGACTTTGCACGATTGGGCCGCGAGCTCCTGGGCGAGGGGATCTCGGTCAGCACCATCGGCCTCGGGCTTGGCTACAACGAGGACCTGATGCTGCAGCTCGCGCGCGCGAGCGATGGCAACCACGCGTTCGCGAACGCGCCCAACGACCTGATCCAGATCTTCAACCGTGAATTCGACGACGTACTCGCCGCCTGCGCCCAGACGGTATCGATCGACGTCGAGGTGGGCTCGGGCGTCAAGCTGACGCGTGCGCTGAGCCGGGAGGGCGACGTGCAGGGCGATCGCGCCGCCTTCAAGATGAACCAGGTCTACGCGGCAACCGAACACTATGTGCTGCTGGAGCTCGAGGTCGAGGGCGCGACGCCTGCCGACGAGCGCGACCTCGGCCGCGTCCACGTGTCCTATACGGTGCCGGAGACCGGCGCGCGCGAAGTCATCGAGGTGCCGATCCGCGGGCGCTTCAGCGCCTCCGCCGACGAAGTGAAGAACACCCGCGATCAGACCGTAATGGTGGCGGTGGTCGAGCAGACGGCCCGCGAGCGTGCCCAAGAAGCGGTGAAGTTGCGTGACCAGGGCAGGCACACCGAGGCTGCCAAGCTGTTCCAGCAGAACGTCGAGGAGATCCAAACCGTCCAGGGAACGTTCGCGCGGCCGTCGAAGGCTCTGGATGGCCTGCAGCGCCGATACGACGCGTTCTCCAAGACTGCGCCGGCGGCTCCGGCAAGTCAGTTGATGATGGAGCGCAAGGTCCTGCGTCAGATGGATTCGGGCAACAGCACCGGTGGCGCACGGTATTAATCTGCCTCGGAACGCGCGTCCCATACGCGCTTGTGGCGGTGCATTCCACCGACGTTGCAAGTTGCAAAAGGATAGCGAGACGCGCGGCTCGTGCGTCTCGATGGTATCCGCGCCTTGGTTTGCGAACTCACATCTTCCGGTTGGAAAATAGTCAAATTGACACCCCATTTCGAGCGCTCATGCGTCATGACAATTTTCTGATGCATACAACCGCTCTTGATGTGTGAAGCGATCGGCTCGTTGCCCCTGCGAGCTTCATGACCGCAGCTCACAAGACGGCTCCTTAAGAAATACAACTTAAAGAAAACACATCCCGAGCGCGTTGCTTTCACTTGGGGGCAAATATGAGCTTTATTCGATTGCTAATCCGCGGCGGCATTCTGGCGCTGTTCGGTATCGCCGCCGTCGCTGCTATGACCATTCTGTTCAGTGCGCAGATCCGTTTCGATCAGGCGGCCGAGCTGCAGATCAGGGGCTACACTACGCCGAGAGGGGCGCCCATGATCGTAACGGCAGCGCACGGCCTATTCTCGGATACTGGTGAGGCGCGTGCATCGCCCGGCGACAATCTGTCCTCGGGCGGCGAAGAAGAGGTATCGCGGGAGGCGACCGCCAGCTTCAAGCCGCTGGTTCACAGGCTTGACCACCCTCTCTCAGACCCGCTCGAGTCACGCGCACAGGCCGTGGGTCGGCCGCCAACACGGCCGGCAAGCGTCTCTGAGCTGATCGAAGCCGGCCCACCGCCCAACGCGGACTCGCGTTTCACCTTGGTCAGAAGTCACTCGGCCGGGAGCCACGCCCATGGTTTATCGCGTTCCGAAGGAGCGCTGATCCGGCGTCACGACCAACGGTCGTTTCTCAAGCCCGCGCCCTTTGAATGAGGTCCCAGGCTACGTTGATCTGCTGGATGCGCAGCGTGCACCGCTGGCGCTCGACGTCGTTCTGCGCCAGATCGGGGTGCCAAACGCGCCGATAGGCCTTGATGACCGATTTGATCACGTCGAGCGGCGTATCTTCGCTCACGTTGAGAATGCGGAACGCCTCGGCTGCCGTTTCCGGCATCGTGCACTCACGGGTGCCCAGGTTCATGCCAAAGTCCAGGAGCTTGCCAAGATCGGCTTGGATCGCCTCGAGCAGCTCATGTGCCTGTGGCCAGCGGGCCTCTTCCAAGGCATCGACGAGCGGCCGGGCGCGCATGCGATCGTCGAGCTGATCGAGCGCATCCGGCGGAGCGCCCAGATCCTGAAAGGCGATGCGCGCCCGCTTGAGCGCGATCCGGGCATCCGCAGACAGATGCGCGAGATACTGGATATTGCGCAGATCATGATCGGCCCTGGTCCTGATCCTGATGACCTCCGCCAGGGCGGAATCGCGGCCAAGCCAGGCGTGTGCGAGCAGCGCCTCACGGCCGAGACGCACGATATCGAGGCGCGACCGCAGCCCCATCGCGGCGTAGGCCTCATCGATGTCGCGGCCGACCGCGCCGATCTCATGCAGCGACGGCGCAGCGAACGAAAGTTTCTCATTGGCGTGGCGGCCGAGCGCCCGCTCGACGGAGCCGCACAGCGGGCCCTTGCAGATCCAGGCGACGGCGAAAGGTGCGACCAGCACCAATGCCGAAGCAAACACGCCAGCCGTATACCAGAGATCCGGCACGCCGCTGCGCGACGCAAATGTCGCGGTCTCAACCGATGTAATCACAAGCCCCGCCAGCGCGGCCACCATCAGCAGAAAGTACGGCAGCCGAGTGGGCGTTGTCGGATCGGGATCGATGACCCAGGCAAGGCTGCCGTCAGAGACAGCAAGGCGCAAGCGCTGCTGCACCGCCAGATCGGATCGCAGGCGTCGATCGATCCACCATGGAAGCGCAACGAAGAAAATACCGATGCAAACGAGCAAAGGCAGCACGACCGTGAGCAGTGTAGCAATAAGCAAGAGCCGCGCGGACATGTTGGGGATACAAGAAAGAAGAAAATATTTTGAATTCAGAGGCTGGATCGGCCACGATTTTTCATGACTATCTGGCTCGATCAAGGCGCGCCCGCAAAACTTTTTTTGTTTGCTACACGCCGGCCTGTATTTGAACACCGCGCCCGTTAATACTTATGGCATGCGTTAACCATAAGTAATCATGCGTTGCGCGGTATCACTTTCTCCTCGGTTTCCTTTATAGTGAGGGTGACAGGGGTTTATGTTTGAAACGAGAACCGGCGGGGCCGGGTAACGTTAAATATCGACGTTAAAAAACACTTCGTCGTGCAGCGGGCTTCCACATTGTGCACTAGTCGGGCTGAACAGTAGCCATAAACGTTAGGACGCAATCATGCTTGCCTCACCATCCGGGCCTCATGTGATTTTGCTCGGCAACCACAAGGGTGGCAGCGGCAAGTCGACCCTTGCGATGCACGTTGCGATCGCGTTGCTGAAGAGCGGACACCAGGTCACCACCATCGATTTGGACTACGAGCAGCGCACGCTCACCCGCTACTTCGAGAACCGGCGCATCTCGGCGATGACCGAGCGCCACCCGCTCGACCTGCCCGACCATCATTGCGTCGACGACATGAGGGAGCGTGGCGAGAGATGGAGCGACTCCGACCGCATCGATGCGCTCTCGGAGGTCCTGCGCAACGTTCACCAGTCGTGCGACTTCATTCTCATCGACACGCCGGGCGGCGGCAGCGCCTTGAACCTGTTCTCGCATGGCCTCGCCGATACCCTCATTACCCCTGTCAACGACAGCTTCCTCGACCTCGACGTCATCTTCAGCATGGGGCCGACGCCGGAGACCATGCTGAAGCCATCGCGCTACGCGGAAACCGTCACTCGCGCCTTCGAGGCTCGGCGCGCGATCAACCAGCAGGAGCCCGACTGGATTGTCGTGCGCAACCGCATCTCACCGCTCGCGTCACGCAACGAGCGCAGCGTGGTCGAGGCGCTCGACAAGCTGGCGCGCAGCGGCATGTTCAGAACGACCAGCGGTCTGGTGGAGCGGGTGGTCTATCGCGAGTTCTTCCCGCTCGGGCTGACGACGTTCGATTCATTCGAGACCTCGCTGCTCGGCGTCAAGCCGAGCATGTCGCACGTGCTTGCCCGCCTGGAAGTGCGCCAGCTGATCACGGCGCTTGGCCTACCCATTAAAGCCGAGGATGTGCCCGCCACGGCGGCAGGACCCGACGCGGAAGAGCCGCAGGACGTCACCACGATGGACGGCGATCTGCGACAGCTCGTTCAACCAGAGCAATAAGTGAAAGGCGTAGAAGGTCACATGAACATGGAACGGCAACGAGACTTCAGCGACCTGCGCCAGGCAGCCGAAGCAGATCCGGCCGCACCCGGGCTCGACCTGGTCGAGCGCACGGCCGAGCTGATCCGGGCAACCGAAGAGCACGCCGCCGAGATGGTGGCGCGCGCCGAAGCAGCCGCCGCACACCTGCAGGAGGAGATGCGGCTCGCGGAGCGCGTTCTGGAAGCGGCGGAAACACGCCGGCGCATCTCCGAAGGCGAGGTCAAGGAGCTCAAGACCCGGTTGGATGAGGTCGACAAGGAATACCAGGAGCGCATCGACACCCTGACCGCGGACCTCGAGGCCACGCAGGAGCGCGCCAAGACGGCCGAGGCGCGGGCCGACGAAGCCGAGAGCGCACTCGACCGCATCCAGAACGCGATGCAGGGCATCCTGAAGGTGCGTCCGCCAGGCAGCGACGCTGCCGGATCGTAAACGCACACGACAGCACTACGTCCTGATTGCCCGCGCTCGCAGCCAAGCATGCGCGGGCAATCGAGTCTTAAGAGGTCGGATCAAGGGCGCGGATGGCCGGGACCGGCCAAAATGGCGGCGCTGAAGGCCATCATCCTCGGCTGACACGACGAGGATGGATGTTGTAGCTCTATCTCTTCCCCCCAGCGGCAACAATGCCTCGGCACTCCCGCGCTCGATCACCCGTACGAGCGATTTCAGCAGCGGTGAGTGGCTCACTCCGGCTTGATGTTGGCATCCTTGATGATGCCGAGAAACTTCTCGCTTTCCGCCTTCACGAAGGTCGCGAACTGTTCCACCGTGGTCGGCATCACGTCGGCGCCGGCCTCGAGCAGCCGCGCCTTGACCTCCGGCTCCGCCAGGATGCGGTTGATCTCTGCGTTAAGCCGCATGACCGTCTCGCCCGGCGTCCCGCGCGGTGCGAAGAAGCCCTGCCAGAGCGCGATGTCGAAGCCTGCGATTCCACTCGCCTCGGCAACGGTGGGCACGTCGGGCGCGGACGCAGAGCGGCGGCCGGTCGACACCGCCAGAAGCTTGAGGTTGCCCGCCTTCACCTGCGCGATCGCCGCCGGGAAGCCCGGAAAGAACAGGTCGACATGCCCGCCGAGGAGGTCGTTCAGGGCCGGACCGGCGCCGTTGTAAGGCACGTGAGTCATGTTGCTCTTGGTCTTGAGCTTGAGCACCTCGCCGGCGAAATGGCCAGGCGTGGCGGTGCCGGCCGAAGCGAATGAGAGCCCGCGCGTCTTCGACGCCTGCAGCATCTCGGCGACCGTCGAATAGGGCGCCTTGCCGGGCACGACCAGCGCCAGCGGCACCACGGTCGCGAGGCCAACCGGCACCAGGTCCTTCTCCGGATCGAAGCCGAGATTCTTAGCCCAATGCTGGTTGATCGCCATTTCGCCGGTCTGGCCGACCAGCAGCGTGTGGCCGTCAGGCGCTGCGGCCGCAACCGCCTTCGAGCCGACAGCGCCGCTCGCACCCGGCCGGTTCTCGACCACGACCGATTGCCCGAGCGCGATGGACAGTTTCTCCGAGACCACCCGAGCCACGATGTCGCCGGTGCCGCCCGCCGCATAGGGGACGACGAGGTGGATGGCCTTGGACGGAAAGGTTTGCGCCGCAACAGGCGCGGCAACCAGCGCCGCCAGACAGCCCAGTATCGCGGTAGCTCGAGCGCCCATCATCATCTCCCCGCTGGCGTTCGTTGGTCGTGTTGCGGAGGGATCATAGCGGCTTCAGGCCGCGCGAGGCAGGGCTGCGAGGTAGGATTCTCCAGCACGCCGGATGCTCATGACGGATCGAGCCATTCAGCCGGACCATCGCAGCCAATGACCGCCTGTTCCACATCCGCTGATGATGCTATTGTTTATTTCACAATCGTCACTTGAAAATTCATCGGTCAAGTCAATCGCGGATCAAAGCTCGACATGTTGGCGCATGGCGTCACTCCACCGTGGGCGAAAACCGAGCCGATCGGGCCGAGCGGTCATCACCTGATATTCGATAGCTTTCATCGTACTGCTCCCTACAACGACGATCGGTATCACTTCAATTTCATGGGAGCGCGCATCGCGCACGAATTGGAGCGCGACCTCATCGAGGTGGTTCCAGGCTTCAACCCGGATCTCGCCAATGGCATCAAGGCCAGCGGACGCAGCGCCAGATACGGCGACGACCCGACGTTCCCGTACCAGAATAGTGAAGATTATTTTGAATGGATCGATCTGCTGACCGCCATCGAGCGCTCTCGTACGCAATTCAACATGATCGAGGTCGGCGCCGGATACGGACGCTGGATCTCCAACGCCGCCGCTGCGCTCAAGCGCCGGAAAAAGGAAGATCTGCTCCGGCCGAAACTCGTGGCACTGGAGGCCAACAAGGCGCGTTTCGACTCTATGGTCGGGAATTGCGAGCAGAACGAGATCCCCGGCTCGGACCTCACGCTGCTGCGTGCCGCCTGCACGCCCGATGGCAGCCCGGTGTTCATGATTTGCAACGATGACTATGGGGCAAGCGTCACCAGGAATGACGACGTCACGCGCATGTTCGAGCTCGCGAAGAGCGACGTGATCTCGGCAAGGGACAATCGAGGACAAACCTTTCTTGTCGAGAAGGTGCCGGCTGTTCGCCTGGGCGACCTTCTGACGGAACCGATCGATTTTCTCGACATCGACATTCAGGGTGCCGAGCTCGACGTGGTTTTTTCCTGCATCGATGCGATGGATGAGTTCGTCAAACTGGCCCACATCGGCACCCACTCGGCGCAGGTCGACGCCAGGCTCTCGCATATCTTCCATTTGCATGGCTGGAAGCCACGGCGCATCTTTTCCTGCGGCGCCATCAATCAGACCCCGTACGGGACCTTTCAATTCATCGACGGCATCCAAAGCTGGGAAAACCCAAGGTTCGATTAGCGACTTGGCCTATGCTGAGAGGACAATCCACGCGGCGCGGATCGTCATGATCAGCAGGACGAGCGATGCCACCGCAAAGAGCGCAAACCGGATCATGACCTTGTTGATGAGTGCCTGCACGAGGCTATGGGCGATCCGCAGCGCCACATAGGCCCAAGCCAATCCGGCATTGAAACCAGAGCCTGCCTCGAGAAGCGCCAGCGTCAGCGCCACCGCATAAAACAGCGTCGGCTGTTCCAGCAGATTGTTGTAGTTGTCAGCCTTCCAGCGCACCTCGGCGGGGAGCTGAGCATGAAACTCTTCCGCAGGGCGTTGCGGATCGTAGACGATCCGGTGCTTCGTCAGCGCCGGGATACGGGTCGCGTACAGCCAGACCCCGATCACGAAGGTCCAGAGCACCAGCGCAATCACCGGAGCAAGAATGGGACTTGGCACAGCTCAACCTCCCAAGCTCAACCTAACAAGCACCAACGACAACCCAACCCGGATTATCTCCGGCCCCACTACTGCTTGCGATCCGAGCCGAACAACTTGCTGAAAAAGCCTGTCGGTCGTTCTACTGACGGCTGCTCCGCCAGCTCCAACCAATAGACGTTCTCGTTCACATCCGGCCGGAAGGAGCGTACGTAGCGAACCTTGATCCGCTGCGCTTCACTCAGGCCGATCGTCTCACCGTCTTTGACGACGGGACCCTTCGCAATAATGTAAGAGCCAAATTTGCGGACCAGATCGAAGGTCTGATCGAGCGGCAAAGTGCTCTCCGTTTCAATCTCCATTTGCCCAAAGTAGCGCATGCCGATGGTGGAGATCAGAATGTTTCCATTGGGCTGCTTCGAGAACTGAATCAGAACCCAAAGCGAGAACGGAAGCTCGCTCTGTTGCAAACGATTGAATTCGGCATTGAGGACACTGGGCTGGATCAGTACTGAGCCCCATACAACACCGATGACCGGCAACTGCTCGACCAGCTCGCGCACGAGAATCAGGTGGCGGATGTGCGCATCCAGTCGTGAATGCCGGCACCAGCTGCAGGTGATGGCGGCAAAGGACGTGCTGCGGGCAATGTCTTTCATGGCATCGGGCCACCAATACGCAAATTGGGCCATTGGCTCGAGCGGCCATGAAAAGGGCGTATCGACCCTGATGCCCATGATCAAATCTCCGTCCGCGGGCAGCAGCATCGGAAAATCAGGCTTGTGCGTCGAAGCTATTTCCAGATTGAAATCCAGCGGCTTGCCGATCCGTTCGGCCAGCAGGGCATAGTCCGGGGCGGCGGGCCGCTCCAGCAGGAGTGTGGCGATCAACTGCTTCGGCTTATCGGACGGCGCTGATGTCGCATCGGCCATGTTGCTCAAAACCCAAGTTGCGCAAGACCCGCTGCTCAAAACCCATATGGCTCAAAACCCGTAGAGCCGTGCCGGGTTGTCGATCATGATCGCTTGCGCGGCAGCATCATGGCCGAGCGCGGCCAGGAAGTCGTCGACCAGGGTCGCATAGGACAGCGGCCGATAGGGCCGCTGCAGATCGGCATGCCCTTGCTGCGCGTGCACTGGTGAGTGCGGCCAGTCGCTGCCCCAGACGCAACGATTGGGCGCGGCCTCCACGATGGCGGTGAGCCAGGCCGGGTCCGGTCGCGTGCAGAGCGGATCGTCGCTCACCCGGTAGGGCGCAGACAGCTTGATCCAGATATTGGGCAGCCGGAAGAAATCGAGCAGCGCCCGGCCGCGCTCGCTCTGCGGCGTTGCAGGGCCGCAGAGTCCATAGTGGTCGATGACGACGGGCACGCGCGAGCGCGCGAGCAGGTCCGCCGCGCCCAGAAGGACATCGATGCCGGCGATCACCTCCACGTGCCAACCCATGCCGGCCGCGATATCGGCCAGCGGCGTGAACAGGCCGCCGATCTGGCACTGCTCGCGCCCCGCGGCGGTGCTGTAGAGGTTGAGGCGCAGCCCCCGCACGCCTCGGCGGGCAAAATCCGCGAGCAACGCCTCTGGCGTCGCCGGGTCGATCACCGCGACCCCACGGCCATCCCCCGCGAGGGCATCGAGGCTTTCGAGGAGCAGCCTGTTGTCGGAGCCATAGAAGCTCGCCTGCACGACCACGAAACGCGTAACCCCGCGCACCGCCCCATGCGCCTTAAGCGCCGCAAGGGGCGCCTCCGCGGCCTGATAAGTCCGGGTCGAGATCTGCGGATAACGCCCGATCGGCCCGACGACGTGGATGTGGCAGTCGCAGCGCATGAGTGCAGCCCTTGAGGCACGCACGAAGTCTCTCTCCAGACTGCGACCTGCCAGACGATCATAGTATTATATTACCACAGTCGATAGGGCGCCGCGGTCACGACCTGGAGCGTTTGCCACGCTTGCGCTTCCTGCTTCGCTTGTGCTTCGAGCGCATCACAAATTTCTTCTGGTGGCAGGCCGCACACCTGCAGCCGTGCTGCTTGATGAAGGCATTGAAATAGTCGCGGCCGTAATTGTAGGTGATCTCGTCGCCCGGATTGATCGTCTTGATCGCGGTGATCAGGATCTTGCGCTTCTTCACATCGGCTTCGGCGTTCGGCCGGCAGGAGTGGTTGACGTAGCGCGCGACGTTCTTGCGGCTCGATCCGTCGACGGTCCAACGGGCGTTGACCTCGAACAGATACTTGGTGTCAAGCTCGTCCGCGATCCGGTTGGGCAGCATGCGGCCGATGTACCGGACAATGAAGCTTCCCCTGCGGATCAGCTTGGTGGCGAAGAGGCCCAGGCCCGTCTTGGCACGACCGACACGGAACGGCCGGCGCGAGCTTGACGTTGTCTTTGAGCTTGAAGTTGTCTTGGAGCTTAACGTTGTCTTAGGCATGTCGGTTGCGATGCTTCCCCTGCTACGAACATCGACGCGGGCATCTTCGGCTCTCGCGTGCTAGGCTGCTTTAAATCACGTGCGCCGCTAGGGCCGCAACTGATCAAACCAGCGAATGTTCCCTCAGCTGTTCTTCCCACAATGCAAGAACCAGACCCCTCAAACGCATATCACCTCCCCATCGGACCGAACAATGTCGACGCGAACGCATGACGCCATCATCATTGGCGGAGGGCACAACGGCCTCGTCTGCGCCGCCTATCTCGGCATGGCCGGGCTGAAGGTCAAGGTCCTTGAGCGACGGGCCGTCGTGGGCGGTGCGGCAGTAACGGAAGAGTTTTATCCAGGGTTCCGCAACTCGATCGCCGCCTACACGGTGAGTCTGCTCAATCCGAAGGTCATCCGCGACCTGCGCCTTCACGACCATGGCCTGCGAATCGTCGAGCGCCGTGCGCAAAATTTCCTTCCGACGCTCGATGGCCGCTATCTCCTGGCCGCCGAGGGACGCACCGAGCAGGAGGTTGCCAAGTTCAGCCGCCGCGATGCCGAGCGGCTCGACGCCTTCAACCGTGAGATCGACACTGGCGCGAACGTGCTGCGCGATCTCGTCCTGCAGGCGCCGCCGAATCTCGACGACCGGATACTCGTTGCGAGGCCTTGGCGAGCTCATCAGGGCCGGCAAGCTTGGCAACCGGCTGCGCCGGCTGTCGACCGAAAATCTGCGCGTGATCCTCGATCTCTTCACCAAGTCGGCCGGTGACTATCTCGACCAGTGGTTCGAGGGCGACCTCATCAAGGCGCTGTTCGGCTTTGATGCGGTGGTCGGCAACTATGCCTAGCCCCTATACGCCCGGCACTGCCTATGTGCTGCTGCATCACGCCTTCGGCGAGGTGAACGGCAAGCAGCGCGTCTGGGGCCACGCCATCGGTGGCATGGGGGCGATCACGCAGGCGATGGCGAAGGCCGCGGAGAGCCACGGCGTCGAGATCGAGACCGCCGCGGCGGTGCGCGAGGTCGTCATCGAGCACGAGCGCGCCTGCGGCGTCGTGCTTGCCGACGGTCGCGTGATCCGAGGCCAGGTGGTGGCGGCCAATGTCAATCCACGTCTGCTCTACACGACCATGGTCGCGGAAGGCGCGCTTTCCGCCGACGTTTTGCGCCGCATGCGCAACTGGCGCTGCGGCTCCGGCACCTTCCGGATGAATGTCGCGCTCTCAGGCCTGCCGAGCTTCACGGCGCTGCCGGGCAGTAGCGTCGCCGACCACCACACGTCCGGCATCATCATGGCGCCGAGCCTTGCCTATATGGACCGCGCCTACGCGGACGCGCGCCAGCATGGCTGGAGCCGCGAGCCGATCATCGAGATGCTGATCCCGTCCACCCTCGACGACAGCCTCGCCCCGAAGGGCGCCCATGTGGCGAGCCTGTTCTGCCAGCACGTCGCGCCCGAGCTACCGGACGGCCGCTCCTGGACCGATCACCGCGACGACGGTGGCCGACCTGATGATCGACACGGTCGACCGCTATGCGCCGGGCTTCAAGGCGAGCGTCATCGGTCGTCAGGCGCTGAGCCCGCTCGATCTGGAGCAGATCTTCGGGCTGACCGGCGGCGACATCTTCCATGGCGCGCTCACGCTCGACCAGTTGTTCTGGGCCCGCCCGCTGCTCGGCCATGCCGACTACCGCAGCCCGGTGGCGGGCCTCTACCACTGCGGCGCGGGCGCGCATCCCGGCGGCGGGGTCACCGGCGCGCCGGGCCACAATGCGGCGCGTGCGATTCTGTCGGACCTGCGCTGGCGGCGTTGGCGGCGGGCTTAAACAGCTCCCGGGCGTCTGGTGGGCCGCACGTTTGGTGGGCATGATCGCTGCGGCGGGCGCTGGTCGCGGCGTCCTCGCGCTCGGCGCCGGGAGAGATCGCGCATGACTGCTGTGAAGACCATCGGTCTGCTGGCGTCGGCATTCATTGGCGTCGCCAGCATCTTGTCGGATGCTCACGGGGAGGCCGCGCAGGATTTCTACCGCAACAAACAAGTCCGCCTGATCGTCGGACACCCGGTCGGCAACGACCACGACGTGGGCGGACGCCTGCTCGCAAAATACCTCGGCAAGTACATTCCGGGCCGTCCCAACGTCATCGTCCAGAACATGCCAGCGGCGGCGAGCGTCGCGGCAGCCAACTATGTCTACGGGCAGGCGCCGCGCGACGGGACCGTCATGGGCACGTTCTCGCGCAATTTCCCGAGTCAGGCCATGATGGGCCAGCCCAACATCGAGGCCGACCCGCGCCGCTTCCTGTGGCTGGGCGCCACCTCGTTTCCCGGCCGCGTCTGCACGGCCTGGACGACGGCCGCAGTGAAGACGCCCGCCGACCTGTTCACCAGCGAGCTGATCGTCGGCGGCTCGGGCGCCGCCTCGACGCTGAGCATCGTGCCGACCGTGCTCAACCATGTGCTCGGTACGAAATTCCGCATCGTCGAGGGCTACAAGGCCGCGCAGGATGTGCTGCTTGCCATCGAGCGCGGTGAAGTGCAGGGCGTGTGCTCGTCCTACAGCCAGTTCCGCAGCTTACGACCGGCTGTTTCGCGAGGGCAAGCTGCGCATTCTCTTCCGCGTCGAGGAGGCGGCGCTCCCGGACCGGCCGGACGTGCCGACCATTTTCGACCAGGCCAAGACCGAGGAACAGCGCCAGCTCATGCGCTTCGTGTTTTCGAGCGTCGAGTTCGGCCGGCCCTATGTGTTCCCGCCCTCCGTGCCGAACGAGCGCGTGGAGATCATGCGTAAGGCGATTGCCGAGGCAGCCAGGGACCCCGAGCTGATCGCGGAAGCCGAGAAGATGAAACTCGACATGGCCTATCGCCCGCCTGAGCACCTGGAGCGGCTGATCGCCAATCTCTACCGGACCTCGCCGGCCATCGTTGAAGCCGTCAAGAAGCTCGTTCCGAATCTGGACTAACTGCGGGCCGGCCCGCGAACGCCGGTGATGTTTTCCCGATGTGCCCCCAAGCTGGATCTTGTGCCTGCTTCGAGCACACGTCTGAGAGCAGCTCCATGATTCTGGCGCCTGGGCCCTGGCACCATGCCCACCCTGGCATCGCCGAGACCGGCATGGCAGCATGACTGAAACGCGCAGGCGTCGGGACCGGGGGAAAATGCATGGCGGAGGCGAAGGAGCGCACGATCGAGGATCGGATCAGCGCGATCGAGGATCGGCTCGCGATCTACAATCTCATCGCCAGCCATCCGCCGAGCGCCGATACCGGCGCGCAGTCCTACATTCGCTCGATCTTCGCCGACGACGGCGTGCTCGATCTCGGCGGCACCAAGACCGCGGCCGGCAACGATACCATCTCCGAAATGTCGCAGCGTCCCGCGCACCAGGAGGCGATCCGTAGCGGCCTCGCCCATTTCGCCGGTCTGCCGCATGTCGAGCTCGACGGCGACCGAGCGGTCGCCACGTCCTACCTGCAGATCATCAGTCCGGATGCGTTGGCCGAGCCGGTCGAGGTCCCGGCGCACGGGGTGTCCAAGGGCTATCGCATCCATCGCGTGGGGGCGAACCGGTGGGAGCTCGTGCGTACACCTGACGGCTGGAAGATCAAGCGCCGCGTCTTCCGGTCGCTCGACGGCAGCAACGACGCGCTTGATATTCTGCGCCAGGCGCTCGCCGGCTAGGCGCACCAATGCCGCACATTGAAGTCCGCAATGTCTCGCTCGTCTACGACACGCCGGCCGGGAGCGTGACCGGGGTCGACGGCGTCAGCTTTGACATGGAGCAGTCGCAATTCCTCTGCCTGCTGGGACCATCGGGCTGCGGCAAGACTACGCTCCTTAATATCATCGCGGGATTTCTCGCGCCGACCGGTGGCGAGATCCGCATCGGCGGCGAGGCCGTCCGCGGACAGGGCACCGACCGCGGCATCGTGTTCCAGGATTTCGCGCAGCTCTTTCCCTGGCGCACCGCGCTCGGCAACGTCGCGTTCGGGCTCGAGATGAAGGGCGTCGGCAAGGCCGAGCGCGAGGAGATGGCGCTCAAGCAGTTGCGCCTGGTCAAGCTCGAGAAGTTCGCGCACTCCTATCCGCATCATCTGTCAGGCGGCATGCAGCAGCGGGTCGCGATCGCGCGTGCGCTCGCCTACAACCCGTCTGTACTTCTGATGGACGAGCCGTTTGCGGCGCTGGACGCTCTCACGCGCGACGCCATGCAGCGGCTCTTGGCCGACGTCTGGCGTGAAACCCGCAAGACCGTGATCTATGTCACCCACAACGTGGCGGAAGCGGTCTATCTCGCCGACCGGGTGATCGTGATGACGCCGCATCCTGGACGGATCAAGACCGAGGTGCCGATCACGCTGGCGCGCCCACGCGATCCACTCAGCGTCGAGTTCCTGGAGTACCAGAAGGCACTGCTGCGTCATCTGGGCGAGCAACCAGATGAGGTTTGAACCGCGTCCGCGAAGGGAACTTGCAACAAAAAGGCCGCATGGCCAGCCGGCCGTCCGAATGATTAAATCAAACCATACAAGCCGGCCAAACCAGCAGGAGGAACCGCCATGACCATTCCTTCCCCCGCGATCACCCGCCGCCAAGCGCTCGCGGCGACTGGCGCCGCCGCGCTGAGCAGCGGTATCGGACTGCGGCCAGCATCCGCCCAGATGGCGACCATCCGGCAGGGCTATCAGACCAACATCTGGGGCATGCCGACCTACTATCTGCTCAAGTCGGGCGCGCTCGAGAGGCGCGGCATCAAGTTCGAGGAATTCGCGGTCGCCTCCGGCAATCTCACGATGCAGCAGATGGTGGCACGCCAGGTGGACATGGGCACCTATGCGGCGCAGTCGTTCATCATCGGCCACGATAAGGGCGGCCTCGTCGCCATCGCGCAGATCGAGTACGTGGGCAAGACCGCCCAGATCGTGGCCCGCAAGGACCTCAACATCACCAAGGTCGAGGAGCTCAGGGGTCGCAAGGTCGCGAACCAGACCGGCTCATCGATCGGCAATGTCTTTGTCGACATCATCGCTCCAAAGGCGGGCCTCAAGAAGGGTGACTTCCAGGAGGTGCGCATGGACGTTAACAACATGGCGGCCGCGCTCGCCGCCAAAACCGTGGACGCTTTCGTCGGTGTCGAGCCCTACAATGAGATCGCGGTCGCCGAAGGCTTCGGCGTCTCGCTCATGGATTTCTCCAGCATCGACAAGATGCCCGTGTTCATGGCCGCCACGCCCGACTTCGTGCAGAAGAACCCCGACACCGTGGTCGCCTATCTCGAGGCCTGGCAGGAAGTCGCCAGCGACTTCAAGAACAATCCCACTAAGGTCTCCGACCTCATCTTCAGCTATTTCAGCTCCAAAGGCTTCACCATGTCGCGCGAGACGCTCGCCAAGGCGCTTGCGCGCGTCGAGGTTAGCCCGGGCTTCCCGGCCGGGCTCGAGCCCGATCTGCGCCGTGACGCCGAGGTGCTGCTGCGCGAGAAGAAGATTGAGGCCATTCCGGACTGGAAGAAGGCGCTGCGGCCGGACTTGTGGGCCAAAGCGGTTGACTTCACCGCAAGTCACAAGCCGCGCTAACCTACTCTGCAGCCGCCCTCATCTCGCTCTAGCCCGCCTCAGTCTTTTTTCAGGTAAGTCCCGTGGCAGGAATTGCAGGCCACGCGCAATTGCGCGACCTGCTCCTTGAAGGCCTGCTCGGTCTCGGCGCGGCTCGCCTTGTAGGCGATCTCCGCCGCATCTTTGGTGCGCTTGTAGAAATCCGCAAAGCGGGTCCAGATCTCAGGCGCCGCATAGGTGTCTGAACCGGGATCGCGATCGACGTTGGGTTTCCACTCGTTCGTGTTCAGCGGAAAGAGATGCGGGAACGCCATCAGCATTACGGAGACGATGTCAGCGTGATTGCGACCTTCGGCGAGGTCGACCTTGGCGGAGCTCGCATTGGCTTCGAGCTCGTCCATGTTGCTGCTGATCGAGTCCATGAGGATCTTGCGGGCGAAGATCGCTTCCTTGGGTGGTGTCGCGCCCCGCTCCTGCCCCCACGCGATCGGGCCTGACACGGCCGCGCAAAGCCCGACCATCCCGACCATTGTCGCCACGCGCAGCCAACGCCACCTTCGCTGTCCACTCATCACCAACACCTCCGTTCAACACCTTCAAGCCTGCGATCTCACATCGGGCGCCTCGTGCGTCGCAAAGCCTGACGTGCGCTTGCGGGCGGGCCGAAGCGCCGCCGCGAGCGCGATCGCGAGCCCGAGCACCAGCATCTTCCAAGCCGCGGGCACGCCCAGCTCCAGGCTGAAATTGGCGCCGAGTGTTCCGAGCGGCTCGTAGCCGTGATAGGCCCAAACCCAGCCGGCTTCGAGCAGCGCCGTGAACAGTGTCGACACGACCGCAAGCGCCGTGAGCGCAAAGGCATCAGCTCCCAGCCGCCGGCGGGCGAGCAGCCGCCAACTCATCAGCCAGAAGAACATCCCGCACGTGAAGTACTGATCCGGAAATATGCCGGGCGAGAGCAGGTAGTGGATGAGCGCCAGGGCCGTAACGACATAGACCGTGTTGTGCAGCCGCTGCCAGCTCACGCCCATGCGCTCCACCATGACATCGAGGGAGGTCGCGCCCAGCGCGATCAAACCGAGCGTTGCCGCGGTCGCCAGGATCAAGCTCGGTCGTGTCACCATCTCACGGCCGATGCGCGTGAAGTCCCATAGTCGGAGTGCGAAATAGATGACGAGATGAGCGAGAGTGTAGACGAGCGCCGTCACGCCAATCATCCGCCGCACGATCATGAGCCTGCCGAAACGCAGGATCGTCACCGCCGGCGTGATCGCGAGCGCCAGCAGCAGCAGCGCGGTCGCCCACAGCCCCGACCAGTAAGTGAGGCCGCCAAGCGGAACCGGCCCGAACTCGCCGGTGCGAAGCTGATCGATCAGCCAGATCGCGGGCGCAAACATCAGCGCGAATGTGCCGGCCTTAAGCCAGGACCATCCGTGTCCCCGGTCTTGCCACGGCCAGATCACTCGCACACGCGCCTACTCCTCAGCTCGGATAGAGCGACCCGAGATAGGCGGTCAGTCGCCCTCCGACAAGCACCGCCGCCCACAACAGGCCGGTCGCCACCGCTAACCGCGCGCCACGCGGTGTGGCCTTTCGGCCTGTATCCCAGCTTGATACCTCAGTCCTGACGATGCGCTGGAACATCACGGTCACGATGATGCTGGCGAGAAGAAACGTCATCTTTACTTCGAACATGCCATCGCCCAGATACTGCGCTGGCTTCGTCATCCAGAGCGTCAGGCCGCTCGCGACCTGGACCGCCAGTGCAACCCAGATGAACGGGATCAGCCACCGCACCGCGCTGTACGGGATCGTCCGGAACAAGCCCAGCATGCGCAGGGTGATAATGGCCATGAGGCCCACGATGGTCGCCGTTCCGAATGCATGCAACGTCAGGGCTACCGGCCAACCCCAAGAACTCTTGAACCCACTGCACATATGGCGTCTGCGCCAGCCATTCGAAAAAGCTCATAGCGCTAGCCCTCGCTCTGATCGACGGTTTTGTTCAGACAGTAGACGGCCAGACCGGCCAGCCCCAGCACAGAGCCCGAGACCAGAATGACCATGAGAATGATAAAGCCGTTTCCGGATAACATCGCTTTTCCTCTCCATCAAAGGTAAGGCAGCAGCCGGCCACCCATGATCACGATCGTCCAGGACGCCAGCACCAAGGCTGCCACCCACTTGGCACCCATCGGCGCCTCCTCCCCCGCCTTCACAGCCCACAGCCGCTCCGATAGCGAGTAGTAAAGCACCGCAAGCGCGCCGATGGTCAGAAAGATGATCTTCGGCACGAAGGTGATCTCGTTCAGATAGCGGCTGGAATCCGCCTGCAGGATCAGCATCCCGCTGAACACATTCATCGTCACGCCGAAGACTCCGATCGGCAACAGGCGGTGAATGGCAGCAAACGACATCGATTTGCAAAAGCCAAGGACGCGCAGCGATGTCACCAGCGCCACGCCGAACACCAGCGAGTAGCCGAAGAAATGCAGGGTCTGCCAGGGCACGAACCAGAGTCACCTGATTGATCGCCAGCTCGATCGCCGGGGTCCAGCCGAGCTTCGGATCGGTCGGCAGCACGTCTGTCGGCAGCACGATCTCCGGATGATTGATCTGCCCGCCGCGGTGACCGGTCTCAGCCAGGATGGCGAACGTCACGACCGCGAATGCCAGCACCAGATAGAGCGACAGGTTGGAGAAGCGCCCGAGATATCGATAACGCCAGAGCTCGATCCAGGCGGTGACGCCGGTGAACGCCATGCCGAACAACGCGAGCAGCGCCATGTCGCGGTGCGCATTGATCACGGCCTTAGAGACGCCTTCGATCGGCGGATCGGTCACCGCCCACATCGAGGCATTGCCGGTGACATAGGTCGGAACGGTCAGGATTGCGCAGGTCACGAAAAGGAAGAGGCCCGCGCGCTTGAGGACGATATTGTCCAGGATCAGCGCGCCGACATAGACCCCGAGCCCGATCACGAACCCGATGGTCGGGAAGTGATTCAGGATCATGTGCGCGTGCGACCATAGCTGCGACGTCTTTTGTGTCGCCGGATCGAGCCGAAGCTCGTTGTGATTGATCTCCCAGCCGAGCTCACCGACGACCATCATCAGCGCCAGCGTCACCAGGCGCAAGCCCCAGCACCAGATGCAGCGCGTTCTGGGACGGGCGCCCATTCCAGGAGCGGACCAGCTCGAGCCAGGCCACGATTCCGGTCACCGCCATGAGAAACAGTGCAGCAACGCTCCAGTTGAAGTGGCTGTTCATCATGATCCTCGGGGATCCGAGGATTGCCGGCCAGCGCGGTCATCGAATGATCGCCGCTGAGATAGGTCGGAACGGTCGCCAGAGCGATCAGAACAAAAATGATGAGGCAGGCGCGCTTGATGATGTCCTTGTCTGTGTAGATCCCGATGCCATACAGGCACAGCGCGAAGAACAGCCCGACGGAGGGCAACAGGCTGACGAGAATGTGCCAGTGCGCCCATGAGTGCGGAATTAGATGCATGTTAGCCCCCTCGAATTCCCCGGTTCATATTTACGAGTACAGGTCTTCCGATGATCGCCTCTGCCCCCGAGGCGATCATCAGGCGTTGGCACTAGCGGCTTGGCGTGAAGTAACGCAGATCCGGCGGCGGCTGGTCCTTCCGGGTCGGCGAGAGGAAGCCATCATCGCTGATCGAATAGATCTCATCGCCCAGCGTCACATACTGGTTGTTCTCGGCGCACAGGTGCTCGGTCCATTCCGCCTCGCGATCGCGCCGGTAGCTTCGCGTCACGGTCCACGGACGGGTCAGCGCGTGGTCGATGGTCGTGATCTCGTCGTGCAGAAGATTGGGATCGGCCTTGTCGAGATAGATGCGCTCCTTGACGACCGTCTCGTTGTCCTTGTGCAGCGGGATGCCGCTGTCGTCGAAGGTGCGCGGCCCCTTCATGCCGCGGGTCTCGACGACCAGCGTGTCGAAGCGCGCCGTCGTTGTCGGTGTCCTCCCATTTGCCGATCGAATAGCCGGAGAACGCCGGCTCGATGTCGTCGGCCAACTTGCGGCCGTCGGTGTAGATGCGGCGGAACTCGCTCATGTAGGTCGAGCATGATGTAGGTCGTGTCCGGCATCACGATGATCTCCATCGGCTCGTAGGCACGATCATCGAGCGCGGCATGCCGGGCGGCAGGCAGCGACGTGCAGATCGATGCCCGGCGGCCTGTACGCGCGAGCGTCGCGTCGATACATCGCCTGATATTCCGGCGTCAGCGGCGCCTGCTGGCCGCGCCCTGGCGGCTTGGTCGGGTCCCAGGGCGTTGCCTGGCCACGATCGGCCCGGATCCACTGCGCCCTTCAGGTCGGGATATTTCGCCTTCGTCATGCGCGCAGCCGGCGCCGTCGCGGCGCCCAAGGCGGTCACGAGCGCAACGGCGCCGATGATGCATCGATTGAAGCATGATCTCCTCCCGTTTTTGCTGCCTGCGTTCGTCGCTGCGCGGCTCATTTCGGTTGATTGAAGTATTTCAAATCCGGCGGCGCCTGCTCCTTCTTGACCGGCATCAGGAAGCCGTCGGCGCTGACCATGTAGTTCTCCTTGCCGAGCAGGAGCTGCTGGTTGCCCTCATTGCAGACGTATTCCGACCAGATGCGGGCTGTGCTCGCGCTGATACTTCCGCTGCACCGACCAGGGGCGCGTGAGCGCATGATCGATCACCGTGATATCGGCGTGAAGAACGTCGGGATCGGCCTTGTCGAGATAGATGCGCTCCTCGACGACGGTCTGATTGTCCGTGTGCAGCGGGATGCCGGCGTGCCGTCGAAGGTGCGGGGGCCCTTGAAGCCGCGGGTCTCGACCACGAGCGTGTCGTAGCGGCCGTCGCCGTCCTCGTCGAGCCATTTGCCGATGGAATAGCCCGCGAAGGTCGGCGTGATCTTGGCCGGCCAGGCGCGCCCGTCGGTGTAGATGCGGCGCAGCTCGTTCATGTACGACATCCGGATGTAGGTCGTCTCCGGCAGCGACGATCACGTCCATCGTCTCGTAGACGATCATCGCCCGCGGCATGCCGGACGGAATGCAGGTGACCGTCATGTTGCCTTCGAGCGAGCCGGCGGCGCGCGCCGCCAGGATGTGGTCGAGCAGCGCCTGATATTCAGGCGTGAGCGGCGGCTGCTGGCCGCGCCCGCCAGGCTTGTTCGGATCGAACGCGGCGGAGCCGATCCGCGTCCACTGCGCCCGCATGTCGGGATATTTCTTTTCGTCGTGCGCGCCCGCGCTGGTCGCCGTCACGCACAGCATGGCCGCCATTGTCAGTGCACCGATCGAAGAGAAAGCACGCATGGCCGCACAAAACTCCACTACTGAAAGTGCCGCAGGTCCGGCGGCGACTGATTCTTCCGGGTTGGCATCAGCAGCCCATCAGCGCCGATGACATAGTTTTCCGATCCGATCTGAACATGCCGGTTGTTCTCCGAGCAAACATATTCCGACCAGATCGGCTCCTTGACCGGCACCGCGGCGATAGCTGCGCTTCACGGTCCAGGGCCGCGTCAGCGCGCTGTCGATCGAGGTGATCTCGTTGTGCAGGACATTCGGGTTCGTCTTGTCGGAGGAGATGCGCTCGCGAATGATCGCGCGGCCATCCTGGTGGAAGGGAATGCCGCTCTGAATCGTAGCTGTGCGGGCCCTTGATCGCGCGCGTCTCGGCCACCAGCGTGTCGAAGCGGCCGTCGCCGTCGGCGTCCTCCCACTTGCCGATGGAGTAGCCGGCAAACGAGGGCTCGATGTCCTTCGGCCAGTCGCGTCCATCGGTGAAGATGCGGCGCAGCGTGCCAAACAATTCCAGCATCACGTAGGTGGTGTCGGGCGTGATCACGATCTCCATGGGCTGCACGGCGATCATCACCCGTGGCATGCCGGTCGGGATGCAGCGGAAGGAAGGATCGGAGCCCTGCCCGCCGGCGGCCTGGTCGCGCAGATTGGCTTCGAACAGCGCCTGATAGTCGGGCGTGAGCGGGGCCTGCTGGCCCGCCCCCCAAGGTTTGGCGGGATCCCATGGGGCGCCCTGGCCGCTGCCAAGCCGCATCCACTGGCCCTTCCAGTCGGGGTACTGGGTGGCATCGAGCGCCGCGCCGTCATCAATCGCGAACGCGAGCGCCAGCGCGACCACTCCCATCAAGACCCGACCTTGCATTCCCTGACGCTCCCGGAGAGGCTCGCTTGGCGCGGTGAGCCTCCCTAGTTTTGGTTTTGCTTTTGGTTGAAGTATCTCAAATCCGGAGGCGGCTGACCCTTGCGCACGGGCATCAGCAGACCGTCGCTCAGCGCATAGTCCTCCTCGCCGATGCGGATGGTCTGGTCATCCTCACTGCAGACGCGCTCGGTCCATAGCGGCCGCGCAGCGGCAGCGCGACGGTAGCTCTGGGTCACCGTCCAGGGCTTGGTCAACGCGTTGTCGATCGTCGTGATCTCGTTACGCAGAAGGCGTGGATCGCTCCTGTCCAGGCTGATCCGCTCCTTGATGACCGCCTGCTCGTCAGCGTGCAGCGGAATGCCGCTGTCATCGTAGCTGTGCGGCCCCTTGATCCAGCGCGTTTCGATCGCAAGCGTATCGAAACGGCTGTCGCGATCGGTGTCTTCCCACTGCCCAATCGAGAAGCCCGCATAGCTTGGCTCGCGCTCCTTCGGCCACGCCCGCCCATCGGTGAAGATGCGGCGCAGCGTCGAGGAGGTCTCGATCATGAGGTAGGTCGTATCCGGCATGATGACGATCTCCATCGGATGGATCGCCATCATCACGCGCGGCATCGCAGCCGGAATGCAGCGCGCCGTCGGGTCGCTGGCCTTCGCGCCGGCGGCGAGCTGCTTGAGATTGGCTTCGAAAATGGCCTGGTATTCGGGAGTTAGGGGGGGCTGCTGACCCAGCCCCCGGGGCTTACGAGCGTCCCACGGCGCGGCTTCGGCGCTGTCGGCTCTGACCCATTGGCCTTTCCAGTCCGGATACTTTGCCTCGTCAAGCGCCCATGCACCGTTCAAGGTGGCACATAGCACTCCGATCAGCGTAACCGAGCTGATCGAACTTCGCATTAGCATGACTTACCATTCCCTGACCGCAACCGGCGGCCGAAGGTCGAGCGATCTAGCCGCTTCAGACGACTAGTGCGTCGCGGTGATCGCCTTGCCGTCCTTCATCTTGGTGTTCTTGACGTTCCAGGCGCCGCCCGGAGCGCCGCTGCGCAGCGGATCGATCTTCATGTTCAGCTCGTCGCCCGGCTTGATGGTCTTGCTGGTCCAGCCGTCACGCACCAGCGCGCTCGGGCTCGCACCCTCAAGATTCCACACGACGTCCTTGCCGTCCTTGCTGACCTTCAGCAGGATGAACGTATGCGGGCTGGTGAACTTGAACTCCTGCACCGTGCCGGCGAGATCAAGCGGGTTTTCCTGATCGAACATCGCGAAGGAGTGGTGGGCAATCGCCGCTCCGCCCAACGCCATCAAGCCACCGGTTACCAAAAGTGCAGTCAACTTCCGTCCCATGCGAATCTCCCTTGTTTTTGCTTCAAGGCCGAATGACCTAAGGTATTCTGCCGTGACAATCTAACACATGCCCAACGGGCGCGCTACACCCCCTCTAGGTCCGGTCACAGGTAGATCGGTCGGGCCGCCCTGGCTTTGCGCCAGATCAATGATTTCCGAAAGTTAGGCCGCTTCGCCGGTTTCTTCGGCCGCCGAAACGCGCTAAGTGCAGCCCGCCCGTAACCCCATGGAGAGTACTATGTCGGCGACTGACAAAACCCCGCTGCGAAGCACCTACGAGCCCATCTGCTGGAATTTCAAATTGCTGGCCCAGCATGAGCTCGACGGGTTCGGGGGCATGGGCGAGGGCATGGCGGTGCAGGTCGCGCCGGACGGCCGCCGCATCATCTGGCTCGCGCACGAGAGCGCGCCGAAGAATTTTACCGGCGTCGACGTCTCCGACCCGCGCAAGCCCAAGGTCGTGGTGCAGACCGACCTGCCGCAGCCCTACATGCGCTCGAACTCGCTCGAGATCGCCGGCAACATCATGGCGGTCGCCTATCAGTGCCAGAAGGTCGGGCAGAAGCCGGCGGGCTTCGAGCTGTTCGACATCTCGGTGCCGGAGAATCCGCAAGTCGATCGCCTTCGTGGACTGCGGCGGCGACTATTCGCGCGGCGTGCACCAGCTCTGGTTCTGCGACGGCGAATACGTCCACATGGCCTCCGGCGCCGCCCGACTTCAAGCCGACGCATCCGCTCGACGACCAGATCTATCGCTGCTTCGACGTGCGCAATCCCACCAAGCCGGTGGAAGTGGGCCGCTGGTGGCTCCCTGGCACGCGCGAGGGCGACAACGTTGCCGCCGCCCGCCCGTCACGCCAAGCCCGCGATGGACAAGGGCAACCGCGCGCACAACACCAACGTCTATCCGCAGCGGCCCGACCGCATGTACCTCGCCTACATCGATGCCGGCATGTTCATCATGGACATCTCCGACAAGTCGAAGCCGAAGCCGATCTGCCGCTTCGACAACTCGCCGCCCTATACCGGCTTCACGCATACGGTGCTGCCGCTGTTCGAGCGCAATCTGCTCGTCATGACCGACGAATTCGACCGGCGATAACGCGGTCGACTGGCCGAAGCTGATCTGGATCCTCGACAACCGCAACGAGGCCAATCCGATCCCGATCTCGACCTGCCCGTTGCCGAACCCGGACGACTACAAGGATCGCGGCGGCCGCTTCGGCGCCCATAACATCCACGAGAACACGCCCGGCCCGAACTCTTGGAAGTCTGAGGAGATCGTCATCGGCACGTTCTTCAACGGCGGCCTGCGCGCCTACGACCTCTCCAATCCCTATCAGCCGAGAGAGGTCGCCACCTTCGTGCCGCCGGCGCCGCGCATGACCAAGATCAACTCGATCCAGCTCAACGACGTGTTCGTCGACGAGCGCGAGATCGTCTACACGGTCGACCGCTTCTCGGGCGGGCTCTACATCCTGGAGATGGATTTCTGAACGAGCCAGGACGACCGGGGCTGATGCAGCCCGTCACATTCGCAGCTCACTCTGATGCAAGCTCGGGCGCGGTCTCCGGTTGCGGCTGGCGCCTGGGCGCAAATCATTGGCACTCGGTGGCAAGATTGCTCCCGGCTGGCGCTATTAGATATCTGCTTTGAAGGGGAGCGCCAAAGAACGAGGAAACTGTTATGAAATGTACGAATCCGAACTGCAGTCGTGGCATCGGCCTCGTCTCTTATCGGCGCGGCTGGTTCAACAAGTGGCGATACTGTTCAAAGAAATGTCGAGACGATATCGGGGTTGAGAGGCCAAGACTCCGCCCGCAAGCCGTGAGGTGTCACCACAGTGCAGGACGATAGTGAGGATGACCCGTGCCGATTCGCCTCGACGCTGAAGGGATAGCGAACCAGAGGATCGGCGGTGGCGTCGATAGACGATTAATCTTTGCGCCCGCGCCTCGCGGCGGTCTCTTCCAAAAATCGATCAGGTGTTTTTAACCTGCTGAAATCTCGCGGCCCCATTTGTCGAGCTCGCGGTGGCAATTCGGGCAGCTGTAGCCGCCCCAAAGCGCTTGCTTGAGGGATGTGGGCTTACGGAACGCAGGTTGAGAAGTTTTGCAACCGGGGCATACGACCGTCCCAGTGTTGATACCCCATTTGTTCCTCGCGAAGATCCCGAAAATCACCAGCGCCAGTACGAGACCGGCGACGACCGAGATAATCAATCCGACTTCCGCGCCGAACATGTTCCTCTCCCTTGCCGTCCCTTCCAGGTTCGATGATGAGGTCAGTCTAGCAGGACATCGCATCTGACGACGTGATGGTAATCACAATTAGAACGATTCATGGCAGCCACAGAACAGATTTCACCACGGAACGACGTCGACGTAGGTGCGGCCATACACGAAAGGGTCCGTTCACCGCAGCCCTGATAACAAGCGGGCAACGGAACAATTCGTGACATCAATTCACAAGCTGCAACTGCTGCAAGGTGTTTGGCAGGCTCTGATCGATGAGCTCGACGACCGCACCCTTGAGCCGCTGATTGGATGCGGCTTCGCGCGCCGTCGGCCACCACGACTCATCCACCTGCTTATGCGGTCCACGCATCACCGTCGAGCGCAACAGGTCTATGGCAGCTTCTCCCGGCATCAGCGAGGCCGTAATAGCCTTCGACGAAAGCTCGCGCGCGTCGATGATGCTGACTGTGTAGAGCGAATAGAGGAAAAACCTGTTGGAGTTGAGCAGACCGCCGCTCGCTTCCAAAATGCCGAGCCCGCTCACGGACTGATTAGTCGCGCCGAGCTGGCTGAAGCCACGCGTGATGACCACGTAGGCGTCAACCGGCGCTGGCGTCACCCCTTCGCGCACCATGGCGCCGATGCCGCCCCAGCTGCCTTTGGCGAACGCTGCGCGGCGATAGGTCACCGGCCGTACATCAAATCGGCGGCCGAGCAAGGTGCGGACCTTGCCCACCATCACGTCATCGATGCCCCAGGCGTCGACGGGAAATTCACTCTCGTCATTGCCGAAGACCGTGACTTCGAGCTTCCTCACCTGAAACCGGTCCGCGAACGCGGAGACAACGCCGACGCTCTTGACCGCTTGCAGATCTGACGGGACGCCAGCGATAGTCCCGGCACAGCCGCCAGCGAGTAGGAGAAGGGCGAGCGGTAGGAGCGGTTCGGGCACGCTCCCCCACAGCCCCCTGGATTTCGCAATAGATCGCGCTTTGGACACCTCGCTCCCCATCCCTGGCAGACCGGCCGGTTGCAACCTGCGCCGCCCAAGCCTAGGACGATCTGCGCAGCCAAGGGCCAGCGTGCACAGAATGATATCTACAACCAGATTGTTAAAGTCCAGCAACAGTACGAGATGGTCCCTATGACCACGCTCGACCTCTTCCCATCACGCGACCTCGGTCCGTTCGGGCGGCGGCAGAAGCGCGCGCGCGGCGCGCGCATGCCGGTCACGATCGTCACCGGCTTCCTGGGGGCCGGCAAGACCACACTGGTGCGGCGCTTCCTCACGACGCCGGAAGGACGCGCAACCGCCGTCATCATCAACGAGTACGGCGCGGTTGGCATCGACGACGCGCTGGTGCGCGGCAACGACCGACGAGGTCGCGCTTCTGGGCAACGGCTGCGTCTGCTGCATCACGCGCTCCGATCTGCAGGTGGCGCTGCGCCGCCTGGTGATGGATCGCGACCGCGGCGAGGTGCCGCCGTTCGAGCGTGTCCTGATCGAGACCTCAGGGCTCGCCGATCCGGGGCCGATCCTGCAGACCTTCGCGACCGACCGCGCGCTCGGGGCTGAGTTCTTCGTCGAGGTGGTGCTCACGGCCGTCGACGCGGTGAGCGGCGTAGCGACGCTCGACTGGTCCGCTGAGGCGCGCAAGCAGGCGATCCTCGCCGACCGCATCGTGATCACCAAGTCCGACCTCGCCGATCCGGACGAGCCCGCGCGCCTTCACCGCGCATCTGCGCACGCTCAACCAGCAGGCGCCGATCGAGATTGCCGTCGACGGCGTGCTCGATCCGCGCTGCCTCACCGAGCCGGGCGCCGCCGAGCGCTCGGGCTTCGTGGCCGAAGCCGAGCATTCCGACGGCATCCTGAGCTTCGTCCTGACCGACGAGGAGCCGCTCGACTTCAACGCGTTCGCCCGCACCATGGAGACCCTGATGGCGCTGCGCGGCGCGCGACCTCCTGCGGGTCAAGGGCTTCCTCAACGTCGAGGGCTGCCGCGGCCCGGTGCTGGTGCAGGTCGTGCAGCACCTCACCCACCCGCCGGTCGAGCTGGCGGCCTGGCCGGACGACGAGCCGCGTGAGCCGGCTCGTGTTCATCACCCGCAACGTGCCCGAGCAGCAGGTGCGCGGACCTGTTCGCGGCAGTGCGGGCGCTCGCGGGCGCGAGCGCATGCTGCCGAGGCCGGTTTCGTGCGACCGGCCGCACGTCAATAAATCGTCAGGTTCCGTTAACGGCGTGCTGTCGCCGCAGGCTGCCAACCCCCGTTCCCATGGCACGGGGGTTGGACTAGTCTTTGGAAATAGTCCAAATCTCGGCTAGACCTGACTGCGGCCGGCGAAGGCCCCCTCCTTTCAAACACGCCATATCAGGGAGATATGCACCCATGGCTCGAATAAACCTCGACGTGAACGGCAAGGTCCACACGATCGATGCCGATCCCGACATGCCGTTGCTCTATGCGCTGCGCAACGACATCGGGCTCAACAATCCGCATTTCGGCTGCGGGCTCGCGCAATGCGGCGCCTGCACGGTGCATCTCAACGGCCAGCCGATCCGCTCCTGCGTGACGCCGGTCTCCGCCGTCGGCACCGGCAAGGTGGTGACGCTCGCCGGCCTCGGCACGCCCGAGAAGCCGCACCCGATCCAGAAGGCCTATGTCGAAGAGCAGGTGCCGCAGTGCGGCTACTGCATCAACGGCTGGATCATGACGGCGGCCGCCCTCCTCAACGAGAAGAAGAAGCCGACCGACGACGAGATCAAGAACGCGCTCACCGGTCTCAAATGCCGTTGCGGCACCCACATGAACATCGTGCGCGCGGTCAAGCGCGCCGCCGAGATGATGGGCTGAGGGAGGCGAACATGACCAAAATGGAAAAGCCCCGAACTTCTCCCGCCGCGCGCTGCTCAAGGCCGGCGGCGCGCTCGTCGTCTCGGTCGGCGCGCCGATCGGCCTCGACACCGTGCTCGGCATCGACGCGGCCTTCGCGCAGGCCAGCGGCCGCCAAGCCGCCGCTGACGCCGGACCAGCTCTCCTCCTTCATCGCCGTCAACGCCGACGGCACCGTCTCCGCCTTCTTCGGCAAGATGGACATGGGCCAGGGCCTGTTCACCGCCATCGGCCAGATCGTGGCCGAAGAGCTCGACGTGCCGTTCAAGGCCGTCAAGGTGCTCATGGGCGACACCGCCACCAGCGTGAACCAGGGCGGCGCCTCGGGCTCGACCGGCATCCAGCTCGGCGGCAAGCAGATGCGCGTCGCCGCCGCCGAAGCGCGCCGCGTGCTGGTCGAGATGGCGGCCGCAGAAGCTCGGCCTTCCGGCCGATCAGCTCACCGTCACCGACGGCGTCGTGCATGCCAAGAGCGATGCGGCGAAGAAGGTCTCCTATGCGCGAGCTCATCGGCGGGCGCTACTTCAATGTTCCAGCTCGAGTGGAACAAGGAGATGGGCAACACGCTCTACGCGCCCGGCAAGGCCAAGCCGAAGGATCCGAAGGACTACAAGATCGTCGGCAAGCCGCTGCCGCGCGAGGACATCGCGCCGCTGGTCTACTGCCAAGCAGGACTTCTGCACCGACGTGAAGCGGCCCGGCATGCTGCATGCCCGCATGATCCGCCCGCCGGTCGCCGGCTGCGTCGCCGGTCAAGGTCGACGAAGCCTCGATCAAGGACATTCGGCGGCGCCAAGGTCTATCTGGAGAAGGGCTTCCTCGCCGTCTACGCCGAGAACGAGTGGGACGCGATCAAGGCCTCGCAGACGCTCAAGGTCGAATGGTCGGACGTGAAGCCGCCGTTCGTCGAGCAGGCCGCGCTCTACGACCACATCCGCAAGACCCCGGCGCGCAAGCACGAGGACGAAGGCAAGCAGGCCGGCAACGTCGAAGAGGCGTTCCGCACCGCCGCCCGCGTGGTCGAGGCCGAGTACGAATGGCCGTTCCAGTCCCATGCCTGCATGGGTCCGGCCTGCGCGCTGGTCGAGATCAAGGACGGCAACGTCACCTGCTGGACCGGCTCGCAGAAGCCGCACTTCGTGCAGAACGGCATTTCCGCGCACCATCGGCGTGCCGACGGACAAGGTGCACGTCGATCTGGGTGGTCGGCCCCGGCTCCTACGGCCGCAGCGACGCGGACGACGCCGCGATGGATGCCGCCGTGCTCGCGAAGGCGACCGGCCGTCCGGTGCGCGTGCAATACACGCGCGACCAGGGCACCGGCTGGGATCCGAAGGGCCCGGCCTCGATCCACCGCGCCCGCGCCGCGATCGACGCAGCACGGCAAGGTCATCGCCTACGAGTTCGTCAGCAAGGGCTTCTCGCGCGTCGACGTCAACACCAACGGCAGCCAGCCGTTCGACACGCTCGCCGGCCACTTCCGCGGCATCGAGCTCAAGTCCGGCGACAACTTCGGCATTCCGGCGGAATCCTACGAGTTCGCCAACAAGAAGACCTACTGGGAGACGATCCCGCCGCTGCTCGACCGCGCCTCGCCGCTGCGCTCCTCGCATCTGCGCGACCCGGTCGGACCGCAGATCCACTTCGCCAGCGAGTCGTTCATGGACGAGGTGGCGCACGCGCTCAACGTCGATCCGCTCGAGCTGCGGCTGCGTCACGTCAAGGACGCCCGCGACATCGCGGTGCTCAAGGCCGCGGCCGAGAAGGCCGGCTGGCAGTCGCGACCGTCGCCGCGACGCGACCAGACCGGCAACAAGGTGTCGGGCCGCGGCATTGCCTACTCGCAGCGCAACGGCACCCGCGTGCGCGATCGTGGCCGAGATCGAGATCGACCGCACGACCGGCAAGATCTACGGCCGCAAGTTCACGGTCGCGCACGACTGCGGCCTGATCATCAACCCGGATGGCCTCAAGCATGCGATCGAGGGCAACATCGTCCAGGGCCTGAGCCGCACGATCTGGGAAGAGACCAAGTTCGACACCAAGAGCGTGACCAGCGTCGACTGGGTGAGCTACCCGATCCTCGACATCACCGAGACGCCGGCGGTGATCGACATCGTGCTGATCGACCGGCCCAACGTCGCCTCCTCGGGCGCCGGCGAGCCCTCGATGCGGCCGCTGACGGCCGCGATCGCCAACGCGATCTTCGACGCCACCGGCGTGCGCATCCGCCGCGTGCCGTTCACGCCGGATCGCGTGAAGCAGGCGATGTCGTAAGACGAAGCGACGTAAGCGTACGAGATGAAGGCCGGCCCGTGAGGCCGGCCTTTTTTCTGAGCAATTCTCAAGCTGATTTCGCGGCGCACGTCGTTTTTCCGACGCCAAATGCTAGCGCGTTGACGCCAGCCGATAGAGTCATTTAGAACAAAACATGAACATCTTTAGGAAAGCGTGTAGACAGACAATGCACCGTGGACAGATTATATCAATACTGATATACAATGAAACCGGTTGAATTCCTGGGCGACTCGCTGGATCAGATTCGCGCCTTTCCCGAAGGCACGCGGCGCGACATCGGGTTCCAGCTTGAGCGGGTTCAACGTGGTCTCGATCCGGACGCTTGGAGGCCGATGAAGAGCATCGGACCAGGCGTTAGAGAAATTCGTGTGCGTGATGCTGCTGGAGCGTTTCGGGTGATCTACATCGCGACGTGGGCCAATGCGGTCTACGTTCTGCACGCATTCCAGAAAAAGACCCAACAAACCTCCAAGCGCGATCTGATGATCGCGGAGATCAGGTTCAGAACCTTGAGGCGGAGCACGCCGCGATGAAGCGCAAGCGGTTCGATAATATCTGGGATGCGGTCGAGCCCACGGCCGCTACGGCGGCGAGCATGAAGGCGCGCGCCCGGTTGATGATGGCGATCCGCAAGGCGGTCGATGCCTGGGGTATAACGCAGGCGATCGCGGCCAAGCGGCTCGGGCTTACCCAGCCGCGAATGAACGACCTGCTGCGTGGGCGCATCAACAAATTCAGTCTCGACGCACTACTCGACATTGCGACGCGCGCGGGCCTTACGGTGCGCGTCGATGTGCGGCGGACCGCGGCCTAGCAACCGGCACCAACGCCTTCACTCCTCCACGAACGCCTTCAGCCTTGCCAATGCATCGTCCCATTGCGCCGACACTGTCTCGAGATAGCGGCGCAGCTCATCGATCGGTTTTGGCTCGAGCGCGTAAAGGCTCTCGCGCCCGGCGCGCACGCTGCGCACCACGCCGGCGGCCTCGAGCACCCGCAGATGCTTGGTGACCGCCTGGCGGGTGAGCCGCGTGCCTGAAGTGAGGCGAACGATCGACTGCGGCGTGCCGCGGCTCAAGCGATCGAGCACTGAGAGCCGCGTCGCGTCGCCAAGCGCCGCGAAGATTTCCGCGCGCGCTCTTAATGCCGCCGAGGCGCTAGCGCGCACGGATGAGATACTCCGCGATATTGTTCAGCTGGATAGCCCAGCCGCCCTCGTTCATGCGGAACGCTTCGTCACGGCGATGGGCGGGCAGCTTGTCGAAGCCCGAACTCGACAACGCGCAACAGCGTCCCGTTTGCGGTCGGCTGCAGCGTGAACTCGACCAGCGTCGGCGGCTCGCCGGAATAGTCCTTGCTGGCGTCCACCGCATAGGGATGCCAGGTGAAGGAAAACAGCCGTTCGGGCTCGAGCTTCTGAACCGTCGCTTCCCAAGTCAGATGTTCATAGCCCGGCTTGGTCACGCGCGCGCGCATCACCTGTCCGGCGATAAATGGCCCTTCGAACTCGGCGCGGAACCACGTTCCGAATTCCTTGTGATCGGTCAAGGCGCGCCAGACGCGCGTGACCGGGGCGTTGAGCTCGATGCTCTTCTCGATGCGATCGGTCATAGTAAGAACCTCACTCATGTGCGACCTCCTGACTTAGAAGCAACCTTCTGGTTGCCTATTGACATAATTCGGATCAGGCTGAAGCGCAACCGTTTTGTTGCGCGTTGGCCGAACGGGGCTGTTCATTGACGGCGGCGTACGACGCTACCCCCTCCCGCAAGACCCCCTTTGCGGCCGGCCCTCAATCATGGTTGTTATCGCCCGCGCCACCCCTTCCCATCCCGACGAGAGGCCATTGCAGTGAAACAGGTCGAAGTCGCGGTCATCGGCACCGGCTGGTGCGGCGGCATCCGTTCCGAGACGCTGTCGCGCTCGGCGCTGGTCGACAAGCTGCACGTCTGCGAGATCCGCCCGGACCGGCTGGCCGAGATCAAGGCGCTCACCAGGCCGGCGACCGCGACGCTCGACTACCAGGACATCATCAAGAACCCGAATATCTCGGTGGTCTATATCTGCACCACGCCCGAGCAGACGCATTTCCCGATCGCGCGCGACTGCCTCAAGGCCGGCAAGCACGTGCTGCTCGAGAAGCCGATCGCGCTCGAGCTGTGGGAGGCCGACGAGCTGATCACGATCGCGCAGCGCGGCGGGCTCAAGTTCACCATCGGCTATTCGCAGCGCTTCAATCCCAAGTTCGCCTACGCCAAGAAGAAGATCACCGACGGCACGCTCGGCAAGGTCGTCTCCGTGATGGTGAGCCGGCATCTCTCCCGCAGCCTCGGCAAGAAGATCGCGAGCCGCGTCAAGCTCTCGCCGGTGGTGATGGAATCGACCCACGACCTCGACTTCGTGTTCTGGCTGCTGGAGCCGGCGAAGCCCGTGCGAGGTCTACTCGCAGGGCTCCTACGGCTACATGCAGCCGGTGAACGGCTCCTACGACTGCATGTGGTCGATCGTCACCATGGACAACGGCATGGTGGTGACGATCGGCGGCGGCTGGAACCTGCCGCCGAGCTATCCGAACTTCTGCACCACCTGGGTCGAGATCACCGGCACCGAAGGCGCGCTCATCCTCGACGACACCCATCGCGACATCTGGCTCAACACGGTGTCGGGCGGCACGCAGTTTCCGATGTCGACCATGCCGGGCGAGCAGGTCGATCATGTGTTTGCGGGCCAGATGGGGCCGGAGACGATCCACTTCCTGGAAGCGTGCATGCTCGACCGGCCCGTGATGGTGACGCCGGAAAGCGCACGCACCGTGATGGAGACCTATCTCGCCGCCGATCTCTCGGCCGCGCGCGGCGAGCCGATCGACCTGCCGCTCTCGAACGAGACCATCTCGGCGATCGCCGAGATGACCGCGAGGAGCAAGCAGTGAAAAGGCGCGACCTGCGTCCCGGGCGCAGCGCAGCACGGAGTGGTGCGCTGCAGACCCGGGACCGTTACAGCATTCCAAGTCTGGAACGGTCGCCGGCTCAGCGGTGCGCCGCTTCGCGCTGCACCGCGTCCGGGACACAAGCCGCACGTTCGGAGGTTGACATGAAACGCTTCGGCCAAAGGTATCGGTCTCGCGATCATCGGCGGCGGCCGCGTCGGCCTGTTCCGCGGCGAGGTGGCGGCGCGCCATCCGGCGGTGGAATGGATCGGGCTTGCCGAGAAGAACCCGAACCGCGCCGGCGAGGTCGCGCCCAAGATCGAGGCCGATTTCGTCACGCAAAGCCATCGCGAGCTGCTGAGCCGGCCGGAGGTCACCTGCGCGATCATCGCCACCGACGAGCACCTGCATGTCGATCCGATCCTGGCGGCGGTCGAGCGCGGCGTGCCGATGCTGATCGAAAAGCCGCTCGCGACCGATCTCGCGGAGTCGGCGCGCGTGCTCAAGGCGATCACCGACGCCAAGCTCGACGCCGTCGTCGGCTACACCCAGCGCTTCCGCCGCAAATGGCTCGGCGCCAAGGAGAAGGTGCGCACCGGCGCGCTCGGCGACGTCACGCTCGTCACCTCGCGCGCGTTCATGAACCGCCTGGTCGCGATCGACAACTACAAGCGCACCGATGATCCGACCACGATCTCGCCGATGGTGATCTCGGGCACGCACGCGCTCGACATCGTGATGTGGTACATGGAGAAGAAGACGCCGGTCGAATGCTATGCGCGCTCGATCGACAAGGTGCTCGGGCCCGACCTACCAGGGCATCGACGCCACCGCCGGCATGATCATGTTCTCGGACGGCAGCGTCTATCACCTCAACATCTCCTGGGCGCTGCCGGTGACCTGGCCGGGCGCGGTCTACAGCCTCGAAGTCGCGATCAACGGCACCGACGGCGTGCTCACCATCGACGACACCCATCGCGACATGGTGCTGGCGGTCTCGAAGCCGCAGCTCGAAGGCTACAATCCGGACACCAGCCGCCTCGTCGATTTCATGGGCAGCTATCCGCCCGGCGACATGGCGCTCGGCGAGTTGCGCGGGCCGATGCGCGGAGGAGACCGATTCCTGGCTCAACCGCATGGCGCTCGGCGTGCCGACGCAAGCCTGCACCGCCGCGGAGGCGCACCGCAATCTGATGCTCACCAAGGCGCTCGACCTCTCGGCGCGGCTCAAGCGGCCGGTGAAGCTGCCGCTCACGCCCGAGGAGGAGCGCGCGGCAGCGTGAGGCGGAAAAGCGTGAGGCGAGAAGATGTGAGGCGGGAATTGGCCGCAGGCGGCGGCCGTCGCAGCGATTGGTGCGCAATGCTAGGCTGGCCAGAACATCCGGGAGTGACGCCGATGCAAAAGCCCCTTCTCGCCCTTTGCGCCATTCTGGGCGCGTTCGCAGCCTCGAGCGCGCAGGCGCAAGACAATGTCGCGAGCTTCTATGCCGGCAAGAGCATCCGGCTGGTGGTCGGCATTGATGTCGGCTCCGGCTACGACGTGAACGCGCGGCTGCTGGCGCGCCATCTCGGCAATCACATCCCGGGCAAGCCCACGATCGTGGTGCAGAACCAGCCGGGCGCCGGCTCCGCGATCATGACGAGCCAGCTCTACACCACGGGTCCGTTCGACGGCACCGTGATCGGCGCAGCCTTCGCCGGCATGCCGACGCAGCCGCTGCTGCAGCCCGGCAGCGGCGTCCGCTTCGATCCGGTGAAGCTTCTCTGGCTCGGCAACACCAACCGCGAAACCCATGTGACTTACGTCTGGCACACCTCGCCGGTGCAAAGCCTCGACGAGGTCAAGACCAAGCAGCTGATCGTGGGCGCGCAGGCGCCGGGCTCCTCGCAGGTCGACTTCCCGCTGGCCGCGAACGCACTGTTCGGCCTCAAGTTCAAGGTCATCGCCGGCTATGGCAGCACGGCCAAGATCAACCTCGCGCTCGAAAGCGGCGAGGTGCACGGCACGACCGCAGCCTGGACCAGCCTCAAGACGCTGAGCCCGCAATGGCTCGCCGACAAGAAGGTCAAAGTCATCGCCCAATGGGCGCTGCGGCCGAACGCCGAGCTTCCCGGCGTGCCGAACGCGTTCGATCTGGCCAAGACCGAGGCCGAGCAGGCCGCGATGCGGCTGGTGATGGCGCGGCTCGATACCGGGCGGCCGTTCTTCCTGCCGCCGGGCGTGCCGGCCGAGCGCGTTGCCGCGCTGCGCAAAGCGTTCGACGAGACCATGAAGGACCCGACCTACCTGGAGGAGGCCAAGAAGCTCAGCATCGACGTCGATCCGCTCACGGGTGTCGAGCTCGCGGCGCTGGTCGAGCAGGTGGCGAAGACGCCCGCCGACACCGTTGCACGGGTGCGCGCCGCGCTGGAGAATAAGTAGCGCCGGAATTGCGCTGCCGGGCACGCATTGGATTTCAAGTCGACAAGAAGCGAAGACGCCGCGGCTATCACTGCCCGGTAATGGGAATCCCGGCCGCCTTCACCAGCGTGGCATTGGTGGTGATCTCGTTGCGAATGTAGGTGTCGAACTCGTCCGGCCGCATGAGCATCGGCTCGGCCCCGAGCTTGGCCATGCTCTCGCGCACCTCTTTGACCTCCAGTGCCTTGGCGACCTCCTGCTGCAGCCGGTTCACGATCTCACGGGGCGTCTTCGACGGCACGAACATGCCGACCCAGAAATTGTAGTCCGAGTTCGGCACCCCGGCCTCGAGCGTCGTCTGCAGGTCCGGCAGCGCCGCTGACCGCTTCGAGCTGCCCATGGCAAGCCCAAGCAACTGCTTTTCCGCGATCATCGGCAACACCGCATTGACCGGGCAGAAGTAATACTCGACGCGGCCGGTCATGATCTCGGTCAATGCCTCCGGCGTGCCCCGGAACGGCACATGCACAACCTCGATGCCGGCACCGAGACGGAACCGCTCGGCGTTGAGCTGCGTCGCAGTGCCAACGCCGGCCGACGCATAGTTCATGGCGCCCGGCTTCGCCTTGGCGGCGCGCACCAGGTCCTGCACGGTACGGATGTTCTTGTTTGGCGAGATCACCAGCACCTGCGGCAGCAGCGCCAAGGGCGTGATGCCAACGAGGTCGCGGACCGTGTCATAGGGCGTATTGGGATAGGTCGTGGGCGTGATCGTGTAGGACGACGAATGCACCAAGATGGTGTGACCGTCCGGATCGGCCTTCGCCACGGCCCCAACCCCGAGCGTCCCGCCTGCCCCGGGCCGGTTCTCGACCACGAACGGCTGACCCAGCTGCTCCGACAGGCGCTGGGTTACCGTCCGCGCCATGATGTCGGTGGAGCTGCCGGCGGTGAACGGCACGACGACCGTCACCCGCTTGGTCGGCCACGATTGCGCCAGCGCCGCGCTGGAAACGACGCACGCCGCAATCGCCGCAACCCACATCCAGGATCGTCTCATGACGCCCCTCTTCGAACATGCCCGCGCAAGCTTGCGCAACTTACCTTCTCAAGCCCAGCTTCTCGACTTGCTTCACGGCCGTCTCATACTCCGCCTTCAGCGTGCTCTTGAACCGCACTGGGTCGAGATAGGCCACTTCAGCGCCCAACGCTTCCGTCTCCGCGACAAACGCCGGGTCGGCGGCGAGCGCCTTGATCGCCTCGTTCCACCTGACGACGATGTCGTCCGGGAGTTGCGATGGACCAACGATCCCGTTCCAACCGATGAGCGTGAACGTGTCCAACCCGCCTCCTGTGAGGTGGGCGTATTGGGCAGCTGCTTGACGCGCGCAGACGTGCTGACCGCCAGCGGCTTGAGCTTCTTGCTTGCAAGCAGCGGCCCCATCTCGGCCAGATATTGCGCCGCAAAGTCGGTGCGGCCGGTGACCACCGCCTCGAGCAGCCCGGCCCCGCCCTGCAGCGTGACACGGCCAAGCGCCTGGACATCGACGCCGTTGCTGCCGAACAGCAGCGACAGCGCGATGCTTCCGACGCCGCCTGGACCTGATGTGCCATATTTGTACTTTGCGGGATCCTTCTTCACGTCGTCGACCACCTCCCGAAGCGAGTTCCAGGGCGAATCCCCCTTCACGACGAAGACCAGCGGACTGATGCTGGTGCGGGCGACCAACGTGGGCTCGTCCCACTTGTAGGGAAGCTTGCTGTCGATGGCGGGGTTCTGGGTGCCCTGCCCGGTCGCGCTCATCATCATGGTGTAGCCGTCCTTCGGGGAACCGAGGACGAACATCGTGCCGTCGGTGCCCCCTCCGCCGGGCATGGAGGAGACGGTGACCGGCTGCCCCCAGAACTTGGTCAGATGCTTGGCGAGAATGCGCGCATTCAGGTCGGTGACTCCGCCGGGCGGGAACGGCACAACGAACTTGATTTCCTTGCTCGGATAGCTCTGTGCCGCCGCGGGATCACCGGCGACCATGGCGCCCACCATGGCGGCCAAGCCAATCAGCAGTGCCAATTGCATTGGCTTGCAGGCCCTCGTCGCAATATCTCGTGTCCATGATGTCATGGCGTCCTCCCGAATTTCTGCACGGCTTCGCGACGCATTCTCACCCCGCGGCGGCTCGCCCACATCGTGGCGACGCGTGATTTTCCGTCCTAATAGGGTTGCGGTCAAACGCGCTTGAGAATATCGGATCGGGCAGCGTCGTTGAGGTTGCCCATTGAAATCGCCCCCCTTTGAATACGCCCGTGCGGCCTCGATCGAGGAGGCCTGCGAGCTGCTGCGGCAGCACGGCGACGACGCCAAGCTGATCGCCGGCGGGCAGAGCCTCGTCCCGATGATGGCGATGCGCCTGCGCGCCCGACGCTGGCTGATCGACATCAACGAGATCGCCGCGCTGAAATTCGTCGCGCTCGAGGACAGATGCCGTGCGCATCGGCGCGTGCACGCGCCAATGCGTGGTCGCGCGCGACGACGCGCTCGCCGCGCGCGTGCCGCTGCTGCGCCAGGCGCTCGCCTGGGTCGGCCACGTGCAGACGCGCAACCGCGGCACCGTCGGCGGCAGCCTCGCGCACGCCGATCCGGCGGCCGAGCTGCCGCTCGTCGCGCAAGTGCTCGAGCGCGCGCATGGTGCTGCGCTCGCCGAGCCGGCACGCGCACGCTGCCGGCCGCCGAATTCTTCGTCGGCCCGATGACGACCGCGCTCGCAGCCGGACGAATGTCTCGAGGAAATCCACTGGCCGATCTGGCGCGAGCGCCGCATCGGCTCCGCCTTCACCGAGGTCAGCCGCCGCCATGGCGACTTCGCGATCGTCGCGGCGCGCGCGCAGGTCGCGCTCGACGACGAAGGACGCTGCACGCGCGCGAGCTTTCGGCCTCGGCGGCGGCGGCGCGATGCCGCTCGCGTTTCCGGAGCTGGCCGCGCGCCTGGTCGGCACGCAGTCTGGACGACGCGGCGACTGCAGAGCGTCGCGCACGACGCCGCGGCCGAGCTCGATCCCGGGCGGCGACCTGCACGCGAGCGCCGCCTATCGCGGCACCTCGCGGCGTGCTCGTCGCGCGCGTGCTGCGCGCCGCGTACGACGACGCGCGAGGGCGAGCCATGAGCGAAACGCTCTATCCCGATCGCGGTCGAAGTCAACGGCATGCGCGCGCACGGCGCAGGTGCCCGCGCGCCTGTCGCTGGTCGACTGGCTGCGCGAGCGAGCTGCGGCTCACCGGCACGCATATCGGCTGCGAGCACGGCATCTGCGGCGCCTGCTCGGTGCATGCTCGACGGCGAGCCGGTGCGCTCCTGCCTGATGTATCGCGGTGCAGGCCGACGGCCATCGCGTCACCACGGTCGAAGGCCTCGCGCAACGCCGGACGGCACGCCTGAGCGTCCTGCAGGACAGTTTCTGCGAGACGCACGCGCTGCAATGCGGCTACTGCACGCCGGGCATGCTGATCGCCGCGCACGCGCTGCTCGAACGCGAATCCGCAGCCGACCGACGACGCAGATCCGCGAAGCGATCGGCGGCAACCTCTGCCGCTGCACCGGCTATCAGCAGATCGTCGACGCGGTCAAGCTCGCGGCCGCGCGGCTCGGCGAAGCGAGCGAAATGAGCATGAGCAACGTCGCCAACCCGCACGACTTCCGCTACATCGGCAAGAAGCGCCGCACCAAGGAAGATCCGCGCTTCGTCACCGGCCGCGGCCGCTACGTCGCCGACATCGCGCTGCCGGGCATGAAGCACGTCGCGCTCGTCGCCTCGCCGCATGCCGAGCGCGCGCATCCTGTCGATCCGACACGGACGCCGCGCTGCGCGCTGCCCGGCGTGCACTACGTGCTGACCGGCGAAGAGTTCTGCGCCGCCACCGATTCGCTCGCGATCGGCGTCGATGCGCCCGAAGGTGACGCGCTACGCGCTCGCGCACGACGTCGTGCGCTACGCCGGCGAATGGGTCGCCGCGGTGGTCGCCGACACGCGCGCGCTCGCCGAGGACGCCGCCGAGCTGGTCGAGGTCGAATACGAGCCGCGCCGCACGTGATCGATCCGGAGCAGGCGATCGCAGACGGCAGCCCGCTGGTGCATCCGGCGCACGGCTCGAACGTGATCCTGCACGGCAATTTCGTCTGGGGGCCGGTCGAGGACGCATTTCGCGCGCGCCGAGCACCAGCTCGCGTTCCGCGCGCGTGTGGGGCCGCAGCGCGACGGTGCCGATCGAAACCTTCGGCGTCGCCGCGCAGTGGGATCGCGGGCACAGCAGATCCTCGACATCTGGGCGTCGATCCAGATGCCGAAATATCCCGATCAGACCGCGCGCGCGCTGCGCCTGCCCGGCAACGCGGTGCGCGTGCACTACGACGTCGACGTCGGCGGCAGCTACGGCGTCAAGCGCGGCATCAAGCACACCGTGCTGGTCGGCTATCTCGCGAAGCGGCTCGGCATGCCGGTGCGCCTCATCGAGGACCGGCTCGAGAACATGCGCGGCGGCGACATGCACGGTCCCGACCGCATCTTCGACATGAAGGTCGCGTTCGACGGCGACGGCACGCATCCGCGCGCTCAAGATCCGCGCGCTCGACGACGTCGGCGCCTACGCGGGCCGCTCGCCGTTCCAGCTCGGCAAGCCGGTCACCGCGATCTGCGGCCCGTATCGCATTGCGGCGATCGAATACGAGCCGATCTCGGTGCTGACCAACAAGACGCCGCAGGAAGCGGTGCGCGGCTTCGGCCAGGCGCCGACCAACTTCGCGCTCGAGCGCACCATCGACCGCGTCGCGCGCCATCTGAACATGGACCGGATCGAGCTGCGCGCAGAAGAACCTCATCCGCAAGGACGAGTTTCCGTACCTGATCCCGAGCGGCTCGACCTACGACTCCGGCGACTACCACGCCGTGCTCGACAAGGCGCTCGCCGCGATCGACTATCCGGCGCTGCGTCGCACGAGCGCGACGCGGCGCGCCGAGCAGGGCAGCTCGCCGGCATCGGCATCTCGACCTGCCTCGAGCCGAGCGGCGGCAACTCGGCTTTCGAGCCGCTGCTCAATCCGAAGAACGAGACCACGACCTGGATGGATTCGTGCCTGGTGCGCGTCGACCTCTCGGGCGCGATCACCGGCGTGATGGGCACGTCGTCATCGGGCCAGGGCCACGAGACGCTGGTCTCGACCGTCATCGGCGAAGTGCTCGAGCGCGATCCGGCCGACATCCGCGTGGTGCACGCCGATTCGCTGAAGGCGCTGCCGTCGAACAGCCCGGTCGGCAGCCGCATGGCGATCATGCTCGGCGGCGCGGCGGCGGGCGCGGCGCGCAAGATCAAGGACACGCTGATCGCGATCGCCGCGCACAACCTCGAATGCGCCGATGGAGGACCTCGAATACCGCGACGGCAATGTCAGCCGTGCGAGGGCGTGCCGGAAAAGCGCATGACGCTGGGACGAGCTGGTCGAGATCGCGCATCGCAAGATTCCATCAGATGCCGCCGGGCATCGAGCCGGGGCTGCAGGCGAAATTCGTCTGGGAGGTGCCGACCGGCGGCGGACTGCCGACGCGCCGACGGCCGCGTCCAGATCTATCCGTGCTATGCGTTCGAGGCGCACGTCGTCTATGTCGAGATCGATCCCGACACCGCCGCGCCGACGCATCGCGCAATATGTCTGCGGCCACGATTGCGGCGTGATGATCAACCCCGACATCGTGCACGGCATGACCTATGGCGGCATCGCGCACGGCATCGGCGCCGCGCTCTACGAAAAATTCACCTACACCGACGACGGCCAGCTCGCGAGCGGCACGTTCATGGACTACCTGATGCCGAGCGCGCTGGAAGTGCCGACGATCACGATCGTCGACCACTGCACGCCCTCGCCGCTGACGACGTTCGGCCAGAAGGGCTCGGGCGAAGCCGGCTATCTCGGCGCGCCCGCCGCGATCGCCAATGCGATCAACGACGCGCTCGCGCCGCTCGACGTGCGTCATCGACACGCTGCCGATGTCGCACGACGCGCTGTGGCAGGTCATTCACAAGCGCAAAATGAAAACGCCTGCACAGGCAACCATGAAATCCATCGTCATCGACGTCCACGCGCATTTCATTCCCAAGCTCCTCTTCGAGCGCTTCGATGCCAACGCGCGAAAGTTTCCCGGCGTCAAGCTCATGCGCGACGACAAGGGCGTGCGCATGCAGTTTCCGGGCACCGAGCCGACGCGGCCGGTCATCGCCGAAGCTTTCCGATCTCGCCGACCGCCGCGCGTGGATGGACAAGAACGGCATCGATCACCAGCTCGTCGGCGGCTGGCTCGACAGCTTCGGCTACGAGCTGCCGCCGCAGGAAGGTCTCGCGTGGAGCCGCTTCATCAACGACTGCATGTGGGACGCGCTACGCGACGAGCCGCGCTTCACGCCGCTCGCCACGGTGCCGCTGCAGGACGGCAAGCTCGCCGCCGAGGTGCTGACCGAGGCGATGGCCAAGGGTTTCGGCGGCGTCATGATCGGCACGCTGCCCAAAGGCACGCGGCGGCAATCTCGACGATCCCGTCGCTCGATCCGTTCTGGGCACGCCGCATCGAAGCTCGACGCCGCAGTCTATCTGCACCCGATGTTCATCTGCGGCGAGCCGCGGCTCGCCGACTACGATCTCGTCAACGCCATCGGGCGCGCTGGCCGACACATCGATCGCGGTCTCGCGCCTGCTGTTCTCCGGCCATCTCCTGAAATTCTCCGGGCTGAAGTTCATTCTCTCGCACGGCGGCGCGGCGCTGCCGTTCGCGCTCGGGCGGCTCGCGCGCAATCACCAGATCGCGCAGGGCAAGTACGCCGATCCGCGCAAAGGCTTCGAGGCCATGTATTTCGATTCGTGCGTGTTCGACGCCGACTCGCTCGAATACCTGGCGAAGAAAGCGAGCGCCGATCGCGTGATGCTCGGCTCCGACGCGCCGTTCCCGATCGGCGACCCTGAACCCACCAAGGTCGTGCATGCCGCGCGTTTCTCCGACGGCGAGCGGGCGAAGATTCTCGGCGCCACCGCGCAGCGCGTGTTTCGTTTGCGGCCGGACTGCCTGTGCCACCGTGCCGGCTCGATGAAGGCCGAAGCGATCAAGCCTTAAGTCATGACAGGCCGAGAAGCGCGAGGGCGTTATCGCAAAGGAGCTTGGCCTTGTCGGCCTCGGCGATCGACAGCGCTTTGACCTGACGCACGCATTCGCCGGTGCCCATATCGTAGGGATAGTCGCTGCCGAGCAGCACGCGCGCGGACCCGACCGACGACACCAGGAATTCGAGCTGCGGCTGCGCGTGCAGGATGGTGTCGTAATAGAAGCGGTCGATCCACGGCTGCGGTGATTGCTTGACGTTGACCTTCGGCTCCGGCCGCACCTGCCAGCCGTGCACCCAGCGTCCGGCCTGGAACGGCACGAAGCCGCCGCCGTGCACCAGCAGCACTTTCAGGTTCGGATGACGTTCCAGCACGCCGCCGAACACGAGACACGCTGCCGCGATGGTAGTGTCGAGTGGATTGCCGATCAGATTGTTGAGATAATAGGAGCGCAGGCGGTCGGTGCCCGCGACGTTCATCGGATGCACGATCATGAAAGCGCCGAGCGCGGCCGCCTCCGCCCACAGCTGCTCGAGCGCGGGATCGTCGAGGTTCCTGCCCTGCACGTTCGAGCCGATCATCGCGCCGCGCAACCCGAGCGAGCGCACGGCGCGGCGAAGCTCCTCGGCGGCGCGCTGCGGCGCCTGCATCGGCAGCGTGGCGATACCCATAAACCGATCCGGATGCGCCTTGACGAGCTTGGCGATCTGATCGTTCTGCAGCGCCGCGCAAACAACCGCGAGCGACGGCTCCTGGTCGTAGAAATAGGTTTGCGGCGTTGCCGAAAGCACCTGCACCTCGACCTCAGCCGCCGCCATGTCGGCAAAGCGCCGGTCGATATCGAAGCCGCCGCGCGGAAACGGCCGGTACGGAACGCCCGCCACGTCGAGCACGGCGAAGTCCGCATCGATCGGCGTCAGCTTCGGGGCGATCTTGGAGGACTCCTTCTGCAGGAGCCCCATGGTCTCCTCGGTCAGCACATGGGTATGAATGTCGATAGTCCGCATGTTTACCTTCCATGGCGGCCAGCGGCTGGTCGCCGCATTGCTCCGGGACCCGGCTTCTTATGGTATAGAAGGCGCAAAGGCTACAGGAGAAAGTCCATGAAGATCACCTTGCTGGCGCTGTCCGTCGCGTTCACCACTCCGGCGCTGGCGCAGCAGGATGTCGCCGACTTCTATCGCGGCAAGACGGTGCGCATCGTGGTCGGCGTCGGCGTCGGCTCGGGCTACGATATCAACGCGCGCACCATCGCCCGGCACCTCTCCACCCACATTCCCGGCAACCCGACCGTGATCGTGCAGAACCAGCCCGGCGCCGGCAGCGTCGCCATGGCGAATGCGGTTTACAACAACGGGCCGTTCGACGGCACGACAATTGGGGCGCCATTCAACGGCCTGCCGACGACGCCGCAGCTGCAGCCAGCGGGCGTGCGGTTTGATCCGGTCAAGCTCATCTGGCTCGGCAGCAGCAACCGCGAGACGCAGATCACGTATCTGTGGCACACCGCGCCGGTCGAGAAATTCGAGGACATCCGCAATACGCAGATCGTGGTCGGCTCGCAGGCGCCCGGCACCACGCAATACGATTTCCCGATGGTGGCGAACGCGCTCTTTGGATTCAAGTTCAAGGTCATCAACGGATATGAGAGCACGCCGAAGATCCATCTCGCGATGGAGAGCGGCGAGATTCAGGGCAACGCCGCCACCAACTGGACCACGGTGCGTTCGCTCAATCCGCACTGGATCGCGGAGAAGAAGATCAAGATCCTGGCGCAGTGGGCGCTGCGCAAGCATCCGGATCTCCCCGACGTGCCGTTGGCGCTCGATCTCGCCAAGACCGACGCCGAACGGCAGGCGCTCTTGCTTCTACTCGCGCGGCTGGAATACGGCCGGCCCTACTTCCTGCCGCCGGGCGTACCGGCCGAGCGCGTCAACGCGCTGCGGCGCGCCTTCGACGCCACCATGAAGGACAAGGAATTCCTGGCTGACGCGGAAAAGCTCAAGCTCGATGTCGATCCGCTCACCGGTGAGCAGGTCGCCGCACTGGTCGAGCAGGTGGCGCACACCACGCCGGAGACAGCCGCCCGCGTGCGCGCCGCGCTGGAAGCGAAGTAACGGACGCCCTTGCGTCTGTCACCGCCGAGCTTGCGAACGCGTGGCCATCGATTTCGCAACCTCGCGAACGTGACCGATGAAGAACGCGGCAAGCGGATTCAAGACGCGATGTTTCAGAGTCAGGATAGCGACCGGATATCCCCGGATGTCCAGGTCAATCGGCAGCAATTTCAGCGAATGACGGCCGGCGTTGAGGCGCAGCACTGAGCTTGGTATCGCAGTGACAAATGGGCCCGTCGCGAGCAGGTTGACGCGAAGGAGCGCGGAGTTGGCTGCGAGGTGGATCTTGGGCATGGCAAGGCCGTGCGCCTGGAATGCTTCCGCAACGCTTCGGTAGACCCAGGTGTCGGGCGCCGTCAGTATCCAAGGTGCGTCGAGCAACTCGCCGAGATCGATCTTGCGGCGGCGAGCCCATGGGCTGTGCACATCAGCCGCTACGACCAGAGGGTCCTGGAACAGGATGTCCACGTTCAGCTGCTGCTCGTCAGCCAGAGGCTGAGCTATTCGGGCCAGGACGAGATCATGTTTTCGTTCCATCAAGCCGGGGAATTCGGTGCTCGGCGCAGGAACCTCATCGAAGGTGAGCACCGCGCGCGGATACTGCCGACTGAACCGCTCGATGGCGGTCGGAAGGATCGCGGCCGCGACCGATCCCGGGCATCCGATTCTCAGCTCGCCGACAGTCGGATCGGCCAGAAACGCGATGTCTCTTATTCCTTGCCTCACCTCATCGAATGCCGCCTGCCCGCGCGCAACGAGCGCCCGGCCATAGACCGTCGGCTCGACCCCCTTGGGATTGCGCTCGAACAGGCGCACCGCAAACATGTGCTCAAGACTGGACACAATGTCGGAGACGGCGGGCTGTGTCAGCCCTAGCCGGACCGCCGCCTTGGCCATGCTTCCCGTCTGTACAACAGCGAGCAGCACCTGCAGATCCCGAAACCGCAGGCGCCGGCCGATGTGCTCCTCGGACCCGATCTTTGACATAGCGAATTTCTATAGCGCTAGAAGCTTTTGCCAGCTTCCGCTTATAGAGAGGCCCGTCTACTGTGGCAATGAAGCGCTGATGGAAACAACGGCACCGCAACGATCGGTGCCTTGGCCGAGGGAGTGTGTCATGCGGAGAGCATTTCAGGCATCACTTGCGCTCACGACCTTGCTAAACATCGGGAGCGCGGCGGCACAGGTCTATCCGGTTCGCCCGATCACCGTCGCCAACCCGTTTCCGGCGGGAGCCCCGCTCGATACGATTGCCCGCATCGTCGGCGAGGGAATGAGAGTGCGGCTCGGCCAGCCCGTCGTCATCGAAAACATTGCAGGCGCAGGTGGCACGCTTGCGGTCGCCCGCGTGACGCGCGCGCTGCCTGACGGCTACACGATCAGCATCGGCAACTTCAGCTCGCACGTGCTGGCAGGAGCGATCTATCACGTCCAGTACGATGCACTGAAAGACTTGCAGCCGATCGCTCTGTTGGCAAGCAATCCGCAACTGATCATCTCGAAGAACGCCCTCCCCGCAAATGACTTGAAGGGCCTTATTGCCTGGCTGAAATCCAATCCGGACAAGGCCTCGGCGGGCACCGCCGGTCCCGGCAGCGTGTCCCACGTGAGCGGCGTGTTCTTCCAGCGCGAAACCGGCACGCACTTCCAGTTCGTCCCCTATCGTGGTGTCAACCTGGCTCAGCAGGATTTGATCGGCGGGCAACTAGATCTCATGTTCGATCAAGCGCCCAGCGCCTTGCCGAGCGTGCGCGCCGGCAAGATCAAAACTTATGCCGTCACGGCCAAGACACGCCTCACTTCGGCGCCCAACATTCCGACCGTCGCCGAGGCCGGCTTGCCACAGCTCGACATGTCCATCTGGAGCGCGCTTTGGGCGCCCAAGGGTACTCCGCGGGACATCATTGCCAAGCTCAATGCCGCCGCTGCGGACGCGATGGCCGACCCGATGGTCCGCGATCAACTGCGCGACCTCGGGCTCGATATTCCTCCACGCGAGCAGCAGACGCCTGAGGCATTGGGAGCGCTCCACAAGGCCGAGATTGAGAAGTGGTGGCCCATCATCAGGTCGGCGAACATTAAGCTTGAGTAGTGTTGTTACAAGAATGACCCGTCACCGTCGCAGCACGAGGAGATGCCAGATGCCCGAAACGCCGACTGCACGAACAACGTTGACACCTGGCGCGAGGCGCGCGGCTCCGGGAGAATACTTCTTTGATCTCGCCAAGCTCGACAAGGTGCATGGCGGACCGGACTATACGACCGCCATCGGCCCGTGCGTCGAGGGCGACCGCATGATCGTTGCGTTGATGCGGATGCCTGCCGGCACCGGAGCGGAGCCGCATTCGCACCCTAACGAGCAATGGATATTCGTCGTCGAGGGGACGTTCAGGGCGAGCATCGGCGACCAGGACATTGAGGCGACACCGGGAACGGTTCTCTATGTCCCGGCCAACACAGTTCACTCAGTCAAGGCCACGCCGCAAGCCGATGGACTGTTCTTCACCGTGAAGGACGCCTCGCACGGCCTGCAAGGCGTCAAGGCTGGCTGACGCTCAACGCCTACAGAACCATCTCGCTCTACCGCCCGCGCAGCGGCGTGATGCCCGTCTCGCCGGCGAGCTTGTCGAGCTCACTGACCAACTCGCCCGGCATCGGCACGCCGTTCTTGAGCCGATCGGCGCGCCGCATGCGGCGCTCCTGCCCGGGCAGCCGCACGGCGTCGAAACCGGGCAATGGCTTCGAGGTGCGCAGGTCGTGCAGATGGCGGTCCATCTCCGACTTGAACGTGTCGAGCGGCGTGAAGCGCGCAACATCGAGCGCGATGATGAAGTGCCCGGTATTGCTGGCGTCGGTGTCGTTGAAATTGAAATCGAACACGTCGCGGCCGAAAGCTGCGCCGTTGAGCGGCCCGGCCAGGAGCCCAAGAATGAGCGCAAGGCCGCTGCCCTTGTAGGCACCGATCGGCAGCAGCACGCCCTCGCCGCTGCGGGCGGGATCTGTGAGCGGCTCGCCGTCCTTGGTGTTGACCATCCAGCCTTCCTGCAATGGCTTCTTCTGCAGCCGATGCGACTTGATGGTCCCGTAGGAGACGACCGACGTGGCGATGTCGAGCACGATCGGTGCTTCCTCGCCTGCCGGGATCGCGATCGCGACCGGATTGGTGCCGAGGAGCGACTCGACGCCGCCCCAGACCGGCATGTGATTGGCGCTCGCCACCACGCCATAGATGCCGACCATGCCGTGCGGAACCGGCAGCTCCGCATACACACCGGCCGCGCCTGCATGGTTCGAGCGCCGGGCGCCGACCCAGCCGAGGCCGCTCGCGCGCGCAAGCTCGATCGCAGTTTCGGCTGCACGCGCCATCACGAGGTGGCCCATGCCGTTGTCGCCGTCGACCAGCCCGGTCGCAGCCGCCGTGCGCTCGACGGTTATGGCCGGACGGGGGTTGATGCCGCCTGCCCGTAAGCGCTTCACATATTGCGGCAGCCGGAAGATGCCATGGGCATCGGCGCCGGTGAGGTCGGCCGCGCACATCAATTCGGCAACCTTGCCGGCATCGGCGGCCGGCAGCCCGGTCTTGACCAGAGCCTCCTCGATAAAGCCGGTAATCGCCCGCGCCGAAACCCGCTCGGCCTTAACCACCTGGTTCATGCCGTTCTCCGCCCCTTACCTGTCACAAGTGTCGCACCACAGTCCCGGCCATTGCATAGCCGGATGGACGTCGAAACGTCTAGCGGGGCGCACCGTTTCGGCTATAAACCCTGGCCACAAACCCTCCCAAAAACCCTGGAATTCGACATGGATGCAGAGACTGCCGTCAATCGCGCACGCCGTGGCCCCCGCATCGAGGACGACTATCTGGTGCGGGGTGCAGGCCGCTTCGTTGCCGATGCGCCCGAGCCCGGCCAGACCTATGCGGCCTTTGTGCGCTCGCCGCATGCCTGCGCCCGCGTCATGTCGGTCGATGTCACCGAGGCCAAGGGCATGCGCGGGGTGGTGGCGGTCTTGACTGCCAAGGACATGGACGCGGCCGGCGTCGGCAATGTCGGGCGCCACGCGCCGCTCTCGGGGCGCGGCGGCAAGAAGCTCATCATGCCGAACCGGCCCGCGCTGGCGCGCGATCGCGTCATGCATGTGGGCGAGCCGGTTGCCATCGTGATCGCCGAGACTGTGCTCGCTGCGCAGGACGCCGCCGAGCGCGTCATCGTCGAATACGAGGACATCAAGCCCGTCATCGACGTGCGCGATGCGGTCAAGCCGGACGCGCCGCAACTGTGGCCGGAAGCGCCCGGCAATATCGCGGTCGACTGGCCAGGCACTGCGCCTGATCCCGACGCGAACGCGGCGGCGGTCGAGGAGATCATCCGCGGCGCCGCGCATGTTGCGCGCGTTGCGATCGTGAACCAGCGACTCGTCGTCGCCTCGATGGAGCCGCGCGGCCTCACCGCAAGCTACGATAAGGCTACCGACCGCTACACGGTGCGCGCCTGCTCGCAGAGCGCCGGCGCTCTGCGCGACAACATCCTTGGCATCATGAGCTGGCCGAAGGAGCGGCTGCATGTCCTCACCGAGGACGTCGGCGGCGCCTTCGGGCTCAAGACCGGCGCCTATCCGGACTACATCGCGGTCATGATCGGTGCCAAGCTCTGCGGCCGCCCGGTGCATTGGATGTCGACCCGATCGGAGGCCTTCATCTCCGACGGCCAGGCGCGTGACACCTTCACCGACGGCGAGCTGGCGCTTGACGAGAATGGCAAGTTCCTGGCGTTGCGCATCCGCCATCTCGGCAATATGGGCGCCTATATCGGATCGGTCGGCGCCAACATCCAGACACTCAATTTCGCGCGCTGTCTGCCCGGCATGTACGACATCCCCAAGATCGACGTGGGCTCGCGCTGCGTGTTCACCAACACGGTGCCGACCTCGCCCTATCGCGGCGCCGGGCGCCCCGAGGCCAACTACGTGCTCGAGAAGCTGGTCGAGGAAGCCGCGCGCATGACCGGCATCGATCCGGTCAAGCTGCGGCGGCGCAATCTCGTGCGGCCGTCGGCCATGCCGTACAAGACGGCGATCGGCACGACCTACAACTCCGGCGAGTTCGAGGCGATCCTCGACAAGGCGGTCGCGCTGGCCGACTACGCGGGCTTCAAGCAGCGCAAGCGCGAATCCGCCAAGCTTGGCAAGTATCGCGGCATCGGCATTTCCTGCATGCTCGAGCATGCCGGCGGCGCGCCGCTCGAAAGCGCCGCGCTCTTGTTCCCGGGTGGCGACACCGTGGTGCTGGCGCTCAATGTGCAGTCGACCGGCCAGGGACACGCCAACATATTTCCCCAGCTTGCGGCGGCGCAGCTTGGCATCCCGGCCGACAAGGTCACGCACCGGCACGGCGACTCCGATCTTGAGCTGCCCGGCATGGCCTCTGTGGGCTCGCGCTCGGCGATGACGGCGGGCAGCGCCACGCTCAAGACCGTGGAAACAATGCTGGCGAAAGGCAAGGTGATCGCCGCCACCGTGCTCGAGGCCGCCGAATCCGACATCGCCTACCGGGACGGCAATTTCGAGGTGGTGGGCACCGACCGCCGCATCACGCTATTCGACCTTGCGGCGCGCGCGAGAGAGATGAAGGAGCGCGGCGAGATTGCGGAAACGCTCGACACCAAGGCGCAGACCGAAACGCCGCAGACATTTCCCAACGCCTGCCACCTCGCCGAGGTCGAGGTCGATCCTGACACCGGCCAAGTGACAATTACGGCTTACACGGCGGTCGATGACTGCGGCAACGTACTCGACCACACCATCGTGGAGGGCCAGACGCACGGCTCGCTCGCGTCCGGCCTGGGACAGGCGCTGCTGGAGCACGCCGTCTACGACACCGAGGGCGGCCAGCTCATCACCGGCTCATTTATGGACTATGCGATGCCGCGCGCGGAGGACATGCCGCCGCTGCGCGATGCACTCCATCCGGTGCCGGCGACCACCAATCCGCTCGGTGTGAAGGGCGCGGGCGAGGCCGCCACGACCGCCGCAATCGCTACTGTGATGAACGCGATCGCCAACGCCATCCCGGGCGAGGCCGGCGCCAAGCTCGAGATGCCGGCCACGCCGCAGCGCGTGTGGGCGGCGTGCCAGCAGGCGAAGGCGGGGCCCGACGGTTGACCGACGACGCCCGCGTTTCGATCGATTGTGGCCGAAGTGTTGGGTGGCGAGGCCGCCGCCTGCGATAATAACACACTATATCTGTGATATCGTCGAGCGTTGAACAGCTTTACGTTTCGGGGGCGCGCTTGCACAACTCCTTGTCGCGGTCGCCCTCAATAAATGCTTAACTAAATAAACGCTTAATGAGTCTCGTATATTTTTTTGCGACTTATTTGTCGGGACAATTCCCCCTGCTCCAGGGACAGACGCAACAACCGGATGGTTGTTGGGAGAAGCTATGGCAAGATCGTTTAAAGGCGTCGATCTCAATGCCAATTTAGCCCGTCTCGTCCCGCACATGGAGATCGCAGACGAGTATGGAGGCGCGCTCCAGCATCTCCAGACCGTTTGGGACAATCTGATTCTCTTGGGGCAGCTATCCGGCGTCGGCGCGGAAATGAACGGCACACGGAGTGCTTTCAGCGAGCTCGCGGCCGATCTCATCAATCAGTTGGGCACGGAAGCGTTCAGGAAATGCTGCCAGGAGATGACGTCCAAGGCACAGGTTGCCATCAACATCCTGGTCAGAAACCTGTTCGAGCGAACCGCTGATATCGGATTTCTCTCAACCGATGACGACGTTCGCGCATTTGCAAAGAATTCCGGAGATAGCGATGCGCGCGCGGCGCTGCAGCGGCGCTTCGAGGAATATGTTCGCAAATACTCGGTCTATTCCGACATCATCCTGCTGAATCCGGAAGGCCACGTCCTCGCCCGGCTGGATGAGAACGTGCCGGTCGACCGAAGCGCCGACTCATTGATTCACGAGGCGATGACGACCAGGGCCGCCTACATCGAGAAATTTGGCGAAAGCGATCTGATCCCCGGCCAGAAGCGATCATTGCTCTACGCATTTCGCGTCACGGACGCTAACGGCGCAGTCCTTGGCGTCCTCTGCCTCTGCTTCCAACTCGAAAACGAGGCAGAATTGATATTCTCCAATCTGGCTGCAGAGGGCGATTGGTCCGTGATCACAATTCTTGATCAGACCGGCGTCGTCATCGCCAGCTCGGATGCCCATCATATTCCGATCGGAGCCAAACTTTCCCTGCAGCACGGCAGCGAATGCCAGATCGTGCGGTTCGGCGCCGTCCAGTACATTGCAACGAGCCGAGCGGCGCAGCCCTACCAAGGCTACGCCGGCCCGCCTTGGCTTGGGCACGTGATGGTGCCCCTTCAGCATGCGTTCAACAGCGACCCATCGCAGGTCGAGCAGGAGATCGATTCTGGAGTATTGAGCCGGGTCTCGGGTGCTTCGGAATTATTCACGCAGGACATTCGCAACATACCCGCGAAGGCAAATCGGATACTGCGCGATCTGAGCCGCTCGGTGTGGAACGGAAGCGTATCGCAAGGCGGCGAGAGAGATGCGCAAACAACGGCATTCTCAAGAATTATCCTGAAGGAGATAAGCGAGACCGGCGCACGAACGAAAGACGTATTCGAGCGCTCGATCGCAGACCTGCACAGGACGGTCGTGACCTCGCTTTTGCGTGGCAACCAATTTCATGCGGCGCTCGCCATCGACATCATGGACCGGAATCTCTATGAGCGCGCCAACGATTGCCGCTGGTGGGCACTTTCATCCACCATTTCCGAATCGCTCGCCCGGGAGCAGCGCTCCGATCAAGATGCCGAGCTCGTCGACACGATCCTTCGCACGATCAACGGCCTCTATACCGTCTATACGAATATCCTTGTGTTCGACGCACAGGGCAGAATCCTATCGTGCTCCAACGATTCCGCTCTCAAGGGCACCGTGCTCACCGATCGCTGGATCTCGTCTGTGCTGTCGCTGCGCGACAGCCAGGGTTATTCGGTGTCCGAATTTGCTCCGACACACCTCTACGGCGATCGTCCGACCTACGTCTACGGCGCGGCCATCCGCAGCTCGCAAGGACTACCCGCGATCGGCGGGGTCGCGATCGTCTTCGACTCGGAGCCGCAATTCGATGCCATGCTGAATGACGCGCTGCCGCGCGACAGCGTCGGCAACATCAACAAGGATTCGTTCGGGCTCTTTGTCGAGCCAAGCGGGCGGGTGATCGCCTGTTCCGGCACGAGGTTCAAGCCCGGCGACGCGCTTTCCGTAGATCGGGCGTTCCTGTGCCTCGATCCCGGGGCCGGCCATTCGGGCATCACGATCATCGACGGCGCCTATTATGCGGTGGGGGCTCAATGCTCCTCCGGCTATCGTGAGTACAAGGACACGCGCGACACCTACAAGAATCCCGTGATAGCGCTTGTGTTCACCCGCCTTTGCGACGCGAATGCGCAAGAATCGTACGTGCGTGGTCGAAGCAGCGTTATCCGATCCGACCGCATGCGGGCGGGGACCAAGGAAGACATTGCAACGTTCCGGATCGGGCAGCGATGGTATGCGGCCCGCGTCAACGAGATCGTCGAGACGATCAACGACGCGAGCCTGTTCCCGCTCCCGTTCATGCCGCCCATGATGGTTGGATGCACGACCTATAAGGGCTCACCCCTGCCGGTGCTCGACCTCCGGCGGTCGTTGGGCGGCTCTGCGGGCGTTTCGGAAGGCCGGGAAACCTCCAACCAGATCGTGATCATGAAAAAGCCCGACGGCACCTGCTTCGGGCTTTTGGTCGACGATCTTGGAGAGATCACGGAGGTGCTGACGGATCGGCTGGCACAGTTGCCAGCCATGGTGGCAGACCAGCAGGCGTTCGCCGATTCGGTCATCGCTCCCAACGACACCGACGAGGGCAACCTGATCGTCGTGCTCAGTGCCGAGCGTCTGCATGCCAACCTTACTCGTTCGGCCGCAGGTGCCACTTCGGTCGCAGACGACTCGGCTTCGACGGCGCATGCGCCGCTTCGCGAGCCGATTGCAAAAACAGCGTAAGATCCGAGTCCATCTCGCGCTCGAAATCGACGCCGCCTGGTTGATCTGCCCCGGCACACCGATAAAACCGCGCAGCCCTCGTGCGCGACGTTCACCGTCCCTCGAAATTATGCGGGCAAACCGCCGCAGCGCGTGAAAAGCCCATGAATCCGGCTTGCGACACTTCGTCCGAGGCCCGATACTGCCCATCAACGTACAGGCTGCCCACCCCAGCCAATCAGGCAAGGCCTGCGTGCAGCCGTGGTCGTTTCGGAATTCCGGCCTGCCGCCAAGCCTTTGTTTGGATTTTGGAATGCGGCTGGCCGTGGGGAATAAAGGTCCGCAATCCCAATCCAGGGATTCAAGTCTAGGGAGAAACTTCAATGCGACTGCGACACCTCTGCCTGCTGGCGACTGTCAGCGTCCTTCCGTTCGGCCTGCCACACGGCGCGCTGGCGCAATCCGGCGCCGCCCTGACCGGCGTCGTCTCCTCGCAGGAGGAAGGCAACATGGAAGGCGTTCTGGTGAACGCCAAGAAAGAGGGCTCCAACATCACCATTACGGTGGTGACCGACGAGAAGGGCAACTACCGCTTCCCGGCCGACCGGCTTGCCCCCGGCAAGTACACGATCTCGATCCGCGCCTCCGGCTACACCCTGGTCGGCCCCAAGGCCACCGAGGTGACGGCGGGCTCGACCGCCACGGCCGACCTCAAGCTCGGCAAGGCGCGCAATCTTGCTGCAACGCTCTCCAACGCCGAATGGCTCAACAGCCTGCCGGGCTCCGACCAGCAGAAGCAGTTCATGATCCAATGCGTCGGCTGCCACACGCTGCAGCGCGTGCTCACCTCGGCCCATGATGCGAGCCGAATACGAGCAGGTGTTCAATCGCATGGGCCGCTACTCGCCCGGCAGCACGCCGATCCACCCGCAGCCGCTCCTGCCCGGCCCGCGCGGCGAGCGCCCGCCGGTATCCGGCAACGAGGCCAAGGCGGCCGCCACCTATCTCGCCAGCGTCTCGCTCGGCAATCCGGATTCGACCGAATACAACTTCCAGACTCAGGCGCGTCCGAAGGGCAAGTCCACCCGCGTGATCATCACGGAGTACGACCTGCCGCGCAAAGAAGCGCAGCCGCATGACGTGATCATCGATCGCGACGGCATGGCCTGGTACTCCGACTTCGGCTCGCAGTTCGCCGGCGTGCTCAACCCGAAGACCGGCGAGGTCAAGGACATCCCGATCCCGGTGCTCAAGCCCGAGCAGCCGAAGGGCAACCTCGACATCGAGTTCGACAACGACCAGAACGTCTGGGTCTCGCTGATGTACCAGGCCGGCATCACCAAGATCGATCGCAAGACCCATCAAGTGACGATGTACCCGTTCCCAAAGGAGTGGCAATCGCCCTCGACGCAGGCGTCGATGGTGTCACCGCAGAATTCCCACGTGGACGGCAAGGTGTGGACCAACAACCAGGAAGACCACTTCACCTACCGGCTGGACGTGAAGACCGGCCAGTTCGAGAACATGGGTCAGAACCTTGATCCGCGCGGCAAGCGCATCCGCGCCTATGGCATGCCGACCGACAAGGAGAACAACCTCTACCAGCTCGAGTTCGGCGGCCAGAGCATTGGCATCCGCAATGCCAAGACCAACCAGGTGACCATCTACGACACGCCGACCAAGGGCTCGAAGCCGCGCCGCGGCCGCGTCGATGAGCAGAACCGGCTGTGGTTCGCGGAGTACGGCGCCAACGCGATCGGCCTGTTCGATCCGAAGACCGCCGAGATCAAGGAGTTCAAGCTCCCGACCAAGTGGGGCGCGCCTTACGACGTGGTCCCGAACAAGGACTCCTCGGAAGTGTGGACCGGCTCCATGCTGAACGATCTGGTGGCCCGGCTCGACGTCAAGTCCGGCCAGGTCACCGAGTATCTGCTGCCGCGCACCACCAACATCCGCCGCGTCTTCGTTGAAGAGACCGGGCCGACGGCCGGTGCTCTGGGTCGGCAGCAACCACGGCGCCTCGATCGTGAAGGTCGAGCCGCTCGACTGAGCGCTAGATCTTAAGCCAATCTCTTGAGCGACAAGCGTTAACGGCCCCCTCGATCCTGTGACCAGGACGAGGGGGTCGCGATTCCAGCCGCGACACAACGGCAGGGCATGACAACCTGCCGGCCGTTGTCCGGATACAACCGGATGTGCCATAGATGTCGCCAATTGATCATTGATTTTGGCAATTCATCTGGGAGGTAACCATGAAGCTGAAACTGCTATCGCTGGCGGCGAGCGTCAGTGTTGCCGCGTTAACGAGTGCCCAGGCGCAGATACTGACCGGAAAGGTCTCCTCGGCCGAGGAGCCGGCGATGGAAGGCGTTCTGGTCAGCGTGAAGAAGGAAGGCTCGACCATCACCACCACGGTGGTGACCAATGACAAGGGCGAGTACAGCTTCCCCAACGGCCGGGTCGATGCCGGCAAGTACACAATCACGACCCGGGCGGCCGGCTACGTGCTCGATGGCCCGAAGTCAGTGGAGATCCCGGCGGGCGGCAACGGCAAGGCCGATCTCAAGCTCAACAAGACCCGCAATCTCGCGGCGCAGCTGTCCAACGGCGAGTGGCTCGCCAGCGTTCCCGGCTCCGACCAGCAGAAGCAATTCCTCACCGGCTGCACCAGCTGCCACACGCTGCAGCGCATCTTCAGCGCCCCGCACGACGTCGAGGAATGGAAGCAGGTGTTCAACCGGATGGGCCGCTATTATCCGGGCAGCACGCCGATACGCCCGCAACTCCTGGTGAGCGGCGGCCCGCGCAGCGAGCGTCCGCGCGTGCCGGCCGCGCAGCGCAGGCGGCCGCCGAGTTCCTCTACAGCCTCAGCCCGGCCAATCCGGACGCCAGGGAATTCGAGCTCAAGACGCTGCCGCGCCCGAAAGGCGCCGCCACCAAGGTCATCGTCACCGAGTACGACCTGCCGCGCAAAGAGGCGCTGCCGCACGACGTCGTCGTCGATGCAGACGGCAAGGCCTGGTATTCCGATTTCGGCTCGCTGTTCATCGGCGAGCTCGATCCCAAGACCGGCAAGGTGACCGACTATACGCTGCCGGTGCTGCGCGAGGAGCAGCCGAAGGGTACGCTCGATCTCGAGCTTGATCCGGACGGAAACCTCTGGGTTGCGATGATGTATCAGTCCGGCATCGCCAAGATGGACCGCAAGACCAGGGAGATGAAGGTCTATCCCTATCCAAAGGAATGGCTGTCGTACAACACGCAGACCTCGATGGTGTCGCCCAATTTCTCCAACGTCGACGGCAAGGTGTGGGCCAACAATCAGGAGACCCGCGAGCACTACCGGCTCGACGTGAAGACCGGCCAATGGGAGAACGCCGGCATCTCCAAGGATCCACGCGGCAAGCAGATCAGCGCATATGGCATGCCGGTCGACCGCAACAACAATGTCTTCCTGCTGGAATTCAGCGGCACCAGCATCGGCCGGCGCGACGCCAAGACCGGGCTGGTCACCATCTGGCTCACTCCGACGCCTGCCTCGCGGCCGCGGCGCGGACACGTGGACGAGCAGAACCGGATGTGGTTCGCCGAATACGGCACCCACGCCATCGCGATGTTCGATCCCGCCACCGACAAGATCACCGAATGGGTCACACCCACCAAATGGGACAGCCCCTATGACGTCGTGCCGGCCAAGAACGGCGAGGTCTGGACCGGATCGATGCACACCGACCTGGTGACGCGCCTCGACCCCAAGACCAACGCCATGACGCAATATCTGCTGCCGCGCACCACGAACATCCGCCGCGTCTTCGTCGAAGAGACCGGCCCGCGGCCGGTGCTCTGGGTCGGCAGCAACCACGGCGCTTCGATCGTACGCGTCGAGCCACTGGACTAAACGAAACGATACACAGATCAACGCGACGTGATGGCCGGAGACCGCTCCGGCCATCATTTTTTGGTCCCAGGCCCTGTCGGATTGGGCCGAAACATGCCAGCATAATCGCTTCAATAAGGTGTCGACGTCCGCTCGACCCCACAGGGAGAAGAGGGCAATCATGCGATTGAAAGCTCTGTTACTTGCAACCAGCGTATTCACCGTCACCGGCCTCGTCGGCGCTCAGGCGCAGAGCTTGAGCGGCACCGTCTCCTCAACCGAGGAAGGCCAGATGGAAGGCGTGCTGGTGAGCGCCAAGAAGGAAGGCTCGACCGTCACTACGACGGTGGTCACCAACGACAAAGGCCAGTTCAGTTTCCCGGCCGGTCGGCTCGAGCCCGGCAAGTACACCATCGCGACTCGGGCGGTTGGCTTCACGCTGGTCGGCCCCAAGACAGTCGACGTCGGCGCCTCGGACACGAGCGCCGAGATCAAGCTCGCGAAGGCGCGCAACGTCGTCCCGCAGCTCTCCAACGGCGAGTGGCTCTTGAGCGCGCCGGGCTCCGATCAGTTCAAGGCGTCGTTCCTCATCGACTGCCAGGGCTGCCACACCTTGCAGCGCGTATTCACGGCCGTGCATAGCGCCGATGAATGGAAGCAGGTGTTCACCCGCATGGGCGCGCTATGCGCCCGAGAGCACGCCGATCCACCCGCAGCTCATCGTACAGGGCGGGGCGCGGAGCGAACGCCCACGCGTTGCAGCCAACATGATGCAGCAGGCTGCCGAGTATCTGGAGAAGGTGAGCCTCTCGAACCCGGACCGGCAGGAATACGACTTCAAGACCCTGCCGCGCCCGAAGGGCAAGGCCACCAAGGTGATCATCACCGAGTACGACCTGCCGCGCAAGGAGGCGCAGCCGCATGACGTGGTGATCGATGCCGACGGGCACGCCTGGTACTCCGATTTCGGCAACCAGGTGATCGGCGAGCTCGATCCGAAGACCGGCAAGGTTTCCGACTACAAGCTCGAGCTGCTGCGGCCCGATCAGCCGAAGGGCTCGCTCGACATCGAGCTCGATCCCAACGGCGATCTCTGGATCGGCATGTCGTACCAGGGCGGCGCGTCCAAGATCGACCGCAAGACCAAGCAGGTCACGACTTATCCGCTCAACAAGGAATGGCTGGATCTCACCACGCAAACCAACATGGTGACGCCCACCCACATGAATGTCGACAACAAGGTCTGGATGACCGACACGGCGACCCGCAACGTCTACCGGCTCGATATCACGACCGGGAAGTGGGAGAACCTCGGGGTCTCCAACCTCGCCGGCCGGCAGATCTCTGGCTACGGCTTGCCGACCGACAAGAACAACAACGTCTACATGCTGGAGTTCGGCGGCAACAGCATCGGCATGCGCAACGCCAAGAACCCCGCCGAGGTCAAGATCTGGTCGACGACCGCTGCGCGCACGCGTCCGCGCCGCGGCAGGCTCGATGACCAGGGCCGGCTCTGGTTCGCGCAGTACGGCGGCAACGCCATTGGCATGTTCGATCCCACAACCGAGCAGATGAAAGAGTGGAAGCTGCCCAACGCGTGGGGCAACCCCTATGACGTCGTGCCCAGCAAGGGCGGCGCCGAGGTCTGGACCGGCTCGATGTCGAACGACTACGTGTCGCGGCTTGACACCAAGAGCGGCGAGATCACCGAGTATCTGCTGCCGCGCACCACCAACATCCGCCGCGTCTTCGTCCAGGAGACTGGCCCGAAGCCGGTGCTCTGGGTCGGCAACAATCACGGCTCCGCGATCGTCAAGGTCGAGCCGCAGGACTGAGCCGCCACCGCACGAATGATCAATTGAATCGCGATGGCCGGGCTTGCTCCCGGCCATCGCTTTTTTGTGGCCCCGCCCCTGTCGGGAGGAGGCAAAACATGGCACCATGATTTCCTCGACAAGGCGTCGACGTCAGTTCGACCCAAGGGAGGAAATCATGAAATTGAAACCTCTTCTGCTCACGACCAGCGTGTTCACATTCGCAGGACTGCTCGGCGCCCAGGCGCAGACGCTGAGCGGCCAGGTGTCCTCGACCGAGGAAGGCCTGATGGAAGGCGTGCTCGTCAGCGCCAAGAAGGAAGGCTCGACCGTCACCACCACGGTCGTGACGAACGAAAAGGGCCAATTCAGCTTCCCGGCCGGCAAGCTCGAACCCGGCAAGTACAACATCACAATCCGCGCGATCGGCTATACCCTCGTCGGACCGAAGACCGTCGATGTCGCCGCCAGCGGCGCGACGGCCGACGTCAAGCTCGCGAAGGCGCGCAATGTCGTCCCGCAGCTCTCCAACGGCGAATGGATGCTCAGCGTCCCGGGCCAGGACTCGTTCAAGGCCTCGTTCATGCTCGACTGCCAAGGCTGCCACACGCTCCAGCGCGTGTTCACCGCGCTGCACGACGCCGCGGAATGGAAGCAGGTGTTCACCCGCATGGGCCGCTACGCGCCCGAGAGCACGCCGGCGCATCCGCAGCTCATCGTGCAGGGCGGCGCGCGCAGCGAGCGCCCGCGCGTTGCCGCCAACATGATGGAGCAGGCGGCCGAATACCTGGAGAAGGTCAGCCTCGCCAATCCGGACCGGCTGGAATACGACCTCAAGACCCTGCCGCGCCCGAAGGGCAAGGCCACCAAGGTCGTGATCACCGAATAGGATCTGCCGCGCAAGGAAGCGCAGCCGCATGACGTGGTGATCGATGCCGATGGGCACGCCTGGTACACCGATTTCGGCAACCAGATCGTCGGCGAGCTCGATCCGAAGACCGGCAAGGTCGTCGACCACAAGCTTGAGCTCCTGCGGCCCGAGCAGCCGAAGGGCTCGCTCGACCTCGAGCTCGATCCGGACGGCAACCTCTGGGTCGGCATGTCGTATCAGGGCGGCGCGTCCAAGATCGACCGCAAGACCAAGCAGGTCACGACCTATCCGCTCAACAAGGAATGGCTCGACCTCACCACCCAGACCAACAGGTGACGCCGACCCACATGTATGTCGACAACAAGGTCTGGCTGAGCGACAACGCCACGCGCAACCATTACCGGCTCGATCTCAAGACCGGCAAGTGGGAGAACATGGGCCCTGCGAAGGCCGCCGGCGGCCGGATCATCACGCGGCTACGGCAATCCGACCGACAAGGACAACAACGTCTACATGCTGGAGTTCAGCGGCAACAGCATCGGCGTGCGCTACGCCAAGACCGACGAGGTCAAGATCTGGTCGACGCCCGACCCGCGCACGCGGCCGCGGCGCGGCCGGTTCGACGACCAGGGTCGCCTCTGGTTCGCCGAATATGCCGGCAACGCCATCGGCATGTTCGATCCGGAGACCGAGCGGATGAAGGAATACAAGCTGCCGATGCCGTGGGGCAACCCGTACGACGTCGTTCCGACCAAGGGCGGCGCCGAAGTGTGGACCGGCTCGATGTCGAACGACCACGTCTCGCGACTCGACACCAAGACCGAAGAGATCACCGAATATCTCCTGCCGCGCACCACCAACATCCGTCGCGTCTTCGTCGACGAGACCAGCGGAAAGCCAGTGCTCTGGATCGGCAACAACCACGGCGCGGCGATCGTCAAGGTCGAGCCGCTGGAATAGGCGCAGCCGACGAGGCGTCACGAATTGCGATGGCCGGGCTTGTCCCGGCCATTTGCTTTCTTGGCTTCGCTCGCGCCGTGCGGCAGCAACGCCATTGTGGCGCGGACGCGTTCGGCGCAAGATGTCGCTCAAAAGAACATGCTTGAAGCAGCGCCTTCGAACTCAGGGAGAAACAGACATGTTGTCACGACGCGATTTCCTCACCAGCACCGCCGCAGCCGGCACCGCTATCGCGACGCTTGGGCCGCAAAGGGCCGCCGCACAGCCCAACCGGCGCATGATCGTGGATGCGCAGATCCATCTCTGGAAGGCGGAATCCGAGGACTGGAAATGGGTGCCGGGCGCGCAGCCGCAGCTGCCAGTGCCCTTCACCATCGAGCGGGCCATATCGATGATGGATGAGGCCGGCGTCGACCGTGCCGTGGTGGTGCCGCCGAGTTGGCCCGGCGATCGCAACGACTATGCGCTCGAGGCGGTGAAGCGCTATCCCGACCGCTTCCGCGTGATGGGCAGGGTGGCGATACAGGATCCCAAGTCGCTTGACCTGCTGCCAAAGTGGAGAGAGCAGCAAGGGATGCTGGGCGTGCGCGTGATCTTCAACAGCCCGCAGACGCTCGCTTGGCTGACCGACGGAACGGCGGACCGGTTCTGGGCAGCGGCCGAAAAAGCCGGGCTGCCGGTGATGTGCTTTGCCCCCGGCTCCACGTCCGCATTCGGGCCGGTCGCCGAGAAGCACCCGCAACTGCAGCTCATCCTCGACCACATGGGCGTGTCGGGCGCGATGCCGCCGGACAAGGTCGCGGAAGGGATCGGGCAAACAGCCGCGCTCGCCAAATATCCCAACGTCAGCGCCAAGGTATCGGCATCGCCCGGCCTCTCACGGCAGCCCTATCCGTTCAAAGATGTGGCCGATTACGTCAAGCGCGTGTTCGACGCCTACGGGCCGCAGCGCAGCTATTGGGGCACCGACATCACCAACTCCTACGCCAAGGCGAGCTATCGCCAGCGCATTACGCACTTCACCGAGGAGCTGGGCTTCCTCAGCGACAGCGACAAGGACCAGGTGATGGGCCGTGCAATTGTTGCGCGCCTGAAGTGGACGTGAGCGGCGATTGCCGTTGGCCTGTAGCCCGCATTGAGCGTCAGCGAAATGCGGGGCCGACTGAGCAACCCGTACCATCGTTCCCGGATGTCGCTTCGCTCCATCCGGGCCACGGATATGCCTGCTCTGGATGATGACTCACCACGTCGTCATGGCCGGGCTTGTCCCGGCGATCCACGTCTTACTTTCAAAGAAAGACGTGGATGCCCGGCACATAAGCGCGTTCACGCGCGCCTTCGACGCGCTATGGCCGGGCATGACGAGCAAGGGGCGAAGCTGTCGATATATCACCCCTGCGAGATGAACTTGCGCGACAGATAGGCATCGAGACCCTCGATGCCGCCTTCGTGGCCGTAGCCTGATTCCTTGATGCCGCCGAACGGTGTCTCCGGGGTCGAGATCATCACGCTGTTGACGCCGACCATACCGGCCTGCAGCGCATCGCCGATCAGGTTCGCGGTCTGCGCCGACGACGTGAACGCATAGGCCGCCAGTCCGTATTCCAGCGAGTTCGCACGCTCGACCACCTCGTCGAAGCTCTTGAAAGTGACGACCGGCGCGATCGGCCCGAATGGCTCCTGCGTCATCAGCTTGGAGTCGTCCGGCAGATCGGTCACCACGGTGGGCTCGAAGAAATAGCCCTGGTTGCCGTGCCGTTTGCCGCCGGTGACGATCTTGCCGCCGCAGCTCTTTGAATCCTGCACGATCGCTTCCATCGCTTCGAGCCGGCGCGGATTCGCAAGCGGACCCATGGTGACGCCGGACTCGAGCCCGTCGCCAAGCTTGATGGCGTTGGCGAACTCGGTGAAGCGCTTGAGGAAGCGGTCGTAGACCGGCTCCTGCACATAGAAGCGGGTCGGCGAGATGCAGACCTGGCCGGCGTTGCGATATTTGAAGGCGCCGATGGTGTCGGCGGTCTTTTCCGGGTCGGCATCGGCGAACACCACCACCGGCGAATGGCCGCCAAGCTCCATGGTGGCGCGCTTCATGCCCTTGGCGGCAAGGCCGGCGAGATGCTTGCCGACCGGCACCGAGCCGGTGAACGACACCTTGCGCACCGCATCGGACGCGATCAGGTGCGTCGACACATCCGACGGCACGCCGAACACGAGATTGAGCACGCCCGCCGGCAGGCCGGCATCGACGAAGCAGCGCACCAGCTCGACGCAGCTTCCGGGCGTCTCCTCCGACGGCTTGAGAATGAGCGAGCAGCCGGCCGCGAGCGAGCCACCGATCTTGCGCGCCGGCGTCAGCGTCGGGAAATTCCAGGGCGTGAAGGCAACGCAGATGCCGACCGGCTCCTGGGTCACGAGCTGGCGCACGCCCTTCGGGCGGCCCGGCACGATGCGGCCATAGGCGCGGCGGCCTTCCTCGGCATACCACTCGATGATGTCGGCGGTGACCAGCACCTCGAGGCGCGCCTCGGCAATGACCTTGCCCTGCTCCTGCGTCATGATGCGCGCGATGGCGTCCGCGCGCTCGCGCACCAGGTTGGCTGCCTTGCGCAGCAGCTTGGCGCGGTCATAAGCCGGGGTCGCACGCCAGACCTCGAAGCCCTTGGTCGCCGCGGCCAGCGCCTCGTCGAGATCGGCCGTGCTGGCGTGGGGAAGCCGCGCCAGAGGCTTCTCGGTCGCCGGGTTGATGACATCCTCGCCCTTGCGGCTGCCGCCATTCTTCCATTCGCCGCCGACGTAAAGCGCGAGATCGGGGTACATGGGAACCTCACTGGGAATACATGGGATGGCGAGGGTCTAGCACAGTTCGTCCGGGGCGGTCATCGGCGATCACCTTGTGGTCACGGCGACCAATTCGATGGCGGAAAAGGAGAGGCCACGGCGCTCGACCTGATAGCGCCTGTGCTGGGAGTCGATCGGGAAAGCGCAAGATTGTCCCTGCTGCAGCAAGTCAGATCAAGAAGAGCACCGTCTCTTGAGACAGGGTTACGCCGTCGAACGGGTCAAGCAAGCGCCACAATTCAGTCGGGGAGCGAGTCAATGTCCAAGGCACGATCAGGCACACATGCCAACCGTCGGGGCACGGTGAAGGAGTTTTTCACGGAGGCGACACTGCCCGCGCTCAACGGCGTGCTGGTCAATCGCGGCATCGACCCGCATGCGATCATCACCATTGTCGAAATGGACGGACATCCCACCCGCCCTCAGTTTCGGGTGCTGTACGAAGTTCACTAGCCCCGGCACACAGCCGTTAGACTTCACTCACAGCCACACGAGGCGCGCGGCTACCGGGTTGGCGTCACGGAGCCCGGCAAAGAGGAAGGCATGATTGATGCATATGTTCCTCTAGCGACTGGACCGTCATGGCCAAGCTCGATGCCGCCTACGGCTATTGGGTACCGTCCATATCCATGCCAATGTTCGCTACTAAAAGGTTACTGGCGACAACCCATCCGTCAGGCGACAATTCTGACTTGGAACCGATCCACGCCGTGCTGGAGAGCAATCCCATGACCCGCGTAATCTTCTTGGGCGCACTGGTGCTCATGGCCCACGCGCTGGCAGGCTGCAGCGACAGCAAGCCGGTTGCGGCGGCAGCGCCTCCCCCGCCGCCGGTGACGGTCGCACGCCCGCTGCAAAAGACGATCACCGAATGGGACGAATACACCGGCCGCTTTGCGGCGGTCGAGCACGTGGAGATACGGGCGCGCGTCTCCGGATTCATTGACACGGTGAACTTCAACGAAGGTCAGCTGGTCAAGCAGGGCGACCCGCTGTTCGTCATCGATCCGCGCCCCTACAAGCTGGCGGTTGAGCAGGCCCAGGCCGATCTCGAGCGCGCCAGGGCCAAGCTCCAGATCGCCTCCCTCGACGTGCAGAGGGCAGCCCCGCTGGTGCGCAGCCAGACCGTCACCGAACGGGAGTTCGATACCCGCAGGGCAACCGAGCGTGACGCCGCCGGCCAGGTGAGTGCGGCCGAGGCCGCCTTGAAGCAGGCGGAGCTCAATCTCGAATGGACCGAGGTGCGCGCACCGATCACCGGGCGCATTTCGGACCGTCGCGTCGATCCCGGCAATCTCATCACCGGTGGTCCGAGCGGCGCGACGCTGCTCACCGTCATCGTGTCAATCGACCCGATCCACTTCGTATTCGACGGCAGCGAGGCAGACTTCCTGCGCTATATCCGGCTCTCGAAGGCGGGGGGACGCCCTTCCTCCCGCGACGTGCAGAATCCCGTTGCGGTCCGGCTCGCGGACGAGACCGAATTCAAGCATCAGGGCCACATGAACTTCGTCGACAACGTGCTCAACACAAGGACCGGCACCATTCGCGGTCGCGCCGTCTTCGACAACAAGGACGGGCTGCTCACGCCGGGTTTCTTCGGACGGCTGCGGCTGTTCGGCGGCGAAAGCAACGCGCTGCTCATCCCGGACACCGCCATCGCCTCCGACCAGTCGCGCAAGATCGTCTTCACGGTCGCGGACGACGGCACCGTCGGCACCAAGCTGGTCGAGCTTGGCCCGATCGTCGACGGCTTGCGCTTGATCCGCTCCGGCCTCGCGGCGACCGACCGGATCGTCATCGACGGGCTGCAGCGGGCGCGCCCGGGGCAGAAGGTCAAGCCTGAGGATGGCACGATCGCGCCGATCGCGACCGCGCAATAGGTCATGGACCGGTCCAGCAAAATCATCCGTTCGTCCCCGCGCAAGCGGGGACCCAGGGCGACAAACGAAGCGCCGCGCAAGTGGCTCTTGGGTCCCCGCTTGCGCGGGGACGAACGGAGTTTTCAATAGCGACCGTAGGTGGGGCAGCATATGCGTTTTTCTCATTTCTTCGTCGATCGGCCGATTTTCGCCGCGGTGATGTCGATCATCATCACGCTCGTGGGCTACATCTCGTTTCTCGCCCTGCCGATCACCGAATATCCGCAGATTGCGCCGCCGACCGTCGTCGTGAACGCAAGTTACGCGGGCGCCTCTGCCGAGGTGGTCGCCCAGACCGTGGCGGCGCCGATCGAGCAGGAGATCAACGGCGTCGACAACATGCTCTATGTGGTGTCGCAATCGACCGGCAATGGCGCCGTGTCGATCAATGTCGTGTTCAAGACCGGGACGAACATCGACCAGGCCCAGGTGCTGGTGCAGAACCGGGTCGCGGTTGCCCTGCCGCGTCTGCCGCAAGAGGTACAGCGTGTCGGCGTGACGGTGCGCAAGAGCTCACCCGATCTGCTGCTCGTCGTCCATCTGGTCTCGCCCGACGGGAGCCTGGACCAGCAGTACATCTCGAACTACGCGACCATCAACGTCAAGGACGTGATCACGCGGCTCGACGGCGTGGGCGACATCATCGTATTTGGGGCGCGCGACTATTCGATGCGGGTGTGGCTCGACCCTGCGCTCGTCCAGGCGCGCGGGCTGACCGCGAGCGACGTGGTCACGGCGCTGCGGGGCGCCAATGTCCAGGTGGCTGGAGGTGCGATCAATCAGCCACCGGCCAAGTCGCCTGGCGGATTCGAGCTTGCGGTACAGACGCTAGGGCGGTTGACGAGCCCGGATCAGTTCAACGACATCGTGGTCGCGACCGACAGCGACGGGCGGGTGACGCGCGTGCGCGACATCGCCCGAGTTCGAGCTCGGCTCGCTCAGCTACACGACCAATGCCTATCTCGACAATCAGGTGGCCACCGCCATCGGCATTTTTCAGCGGCCCGGCTCCAATGCGCTGGCGACCGCCGGCACCGTGCTCGCCACCATGCAGGAGCTCTCCAAGAGCTTTCCTGAGGGCATGAGCTACCGGGTCGCCTACAACACGACGGAATTCATCCAGCAGTCTGTCCACGAGGTGATCCAGACGTTGTTCGAGGCGGTCGTGCTAGTCGTGATCGTCATCATCCTGTTCCTGCAGTCCTGGCGCGCCGCCATCATTCCGATCGTTGCCATCCCGGTCTCGCTGATCGGAACCTTCTTCATCATGACGGCGTTCGGCTTCTCGCTCAATAATCTGACGCTGTTCGGCCTCGTCCTTGCCATTGGCATCGTGGTGGACGACGCCATCGTGGTCGTGGAGAACGTGGAGCGCTATTTGCGGGCCGGCATGAGCCCACGCGAGGCCGCCCACAAGACCATGGACGAAGTCGGCGGCGCCCTGGTCGCGATCGCGCTCGTCCTCTGCGCGGTTTTCATTCCAACGGCCTTCATCACCGGTATCTCGGGCGAGTTCTACCGGCAGTTCGCGCTCACGATCGCCGCTTCGACCATCATCTCGGCAATGGTATCGCTCACGCTGTCGCCAGCGCTCGCGGCCCTGCTGCTCAAGCCGCACGGCCACGACGAACCCTCCGGCATCTGGCGCACAGTGAGCGCGCCATTCACGATGTTCTTTGCCGGCTTCAACAAGGTCTTCGAGCGGCTGTCGTCGGGCTATGGGCTCCTGACCCGGCGCCTGCTCCGCGTCTCAGTCGTGATGCTCATCGTCTATGTCGGGCTGATCGGGCTCACCTATCTGCAATTCGCCCGCGCCCCGTCGGGCTTCATCCCGCAACTCGACCGTGCCTATTTCATCGCCGCCATTTCGCTGCCGCCGGGTGCAAGCCTCGATCGGACCGATGCGACCGTGCGCAGGGCATCGGAGATCCTGTTGTCACGGCCGGGTGTCGGCCATGCGGTCTCATTCGCCGGCTTCGACGGGGCAACGTTCACGAATGCCCCAAATTCAGGAGTTGTCTTCGTGACCTTGAAGCCGTTCGAGGAGCGGGTGAAGGCCGGGCTCAAGACCGACGCCATTCTCAATGACCTGCGTGCCCAGATGCAGGCGCTGCGGGAAGCCTTCGTGCTGGTTATCCCGCCGCCGTCGGTTCCCGGCATCGGCACCGGCGGCGGCTTCAAGCTCTATGTCCAGGACCGCGCCGGCCGCGGCCCGCGCGCGCTCGAGCAGGCTGTCGGCGGCGTCCTCGGGCCCGCCAACCAGACGCCCGGCCTAGTGCAGGTGTTCACGCTGTTCAATACCTCGACGCCGCAGGTCTATGCCGACATCGATCGCACCAAGGCCGAGATGCTCGGCGTGCCGATCACGCGCTTCTTCGACACGCTCTCGACCTTCATGGGCTCGACCTACATCAACGACTTCAACATTCTGGGACAGACCTATCGCGTGACCGCGCAAGCCGACAACCCGTTCCGGCTCTCGGTGCGTGACGTACAGAACCTGCGGACCCGCTCGACCGCGGGCGACATGGTGCCGCTCGGCGCGGTCGCCAGCTTCCATGAAATCACCGGGCCCTACCGGGTGCCGCGCTACAATCTGTTTCCGGCGGCCGAAGTGCAGGGCGCGACACGGCCAGGCTTCTCGACCGGCCAGGCCATCGGGGCCATGGAGCGGATACTCGCCAACCTGCCCGCTGGCTTCGGCTTTGAGTGGACCGAGATTGCGCTGCAGGAAAAAGCCGCCGGCAGCACAGCGGCAGTCGCATTCAGCCTCGCGGTCGTGTTCGTGTTCCTGCTGCTGGCCGCGCAATACGAGAGCATACTCTTGCCGCTCGCCGTGATCCTGATCGTGCCGATGTGCCTGTTAGCCGCGATCAGCGGCGTGCTCTTGCGCGGAATGGACAACAACATCCTCACCCAGATCGGATTCATCGTGCTGATCGGACTGGCGGCGAAGAACGCCATCCTGATCGTCGAATTCGCCAAGCAGGCCGAGGAGCAGGGCATGAACCGCCAGGATGCGGTAGTGCAGGCCGCGCGCACGCGCCTGCGGCCGATCCTGATGACCTCGTTCGCCTTCATCCTCGGCGTGGTGCCGCTGGTGATCGCGACCGGCGCCGGCGCCGAGATGCGGCAGGCGCTCGGGACTGCAGTGTTCTTCGGCATGCTCGGCGTGACCGTGTTCGGTCTGCTGTTCACGCCGGTGTTCTATCTGCTGGTGCGCTGGCTCGGAACGCGCAAGCCGGCAATGCCGGCCGTGTCCTCGCCAGACCTGTCCCCGCAGGCCGACGCAGGTTCCCGGTCCTGACAGTTGATGCAGTGGCCGAAACGCCAGCCTATCGCACTTCCACCAACTCGATCGCCTCGCGGCTCGGGCCCTCGATCATTACTGCGCGCGTTTCACCCAGCCGGTAGGGTTCCTGCAGGATGGTCACACCCTCGCGCCTGAGCTTGGCGACCCATGCATCGAGGTCGGCAACACTGAGCCCGATGTGATCGTAGACATGGCCGCGCGTGCCGACGAGCGGCTCGCGGCCTTGCCGCGCATACCAGGTAAGCAGCACATCGCTGAACTCGACCGCAGCGCGTGGCGTGCGAAATTGCCCCTCGATCTCCAACGCCGGCCAGGAGGGATCGGGCCCGCGCGACACCTGGCAGTTGGCTTCCGTCATCGGAGTGGCCGGCGCCCGGTCCTGCACCACCGGGGCGTTGAGATGCTTCTGGTACCAGAGCTGCGCGCAGAACGGATGCTCCTGGAACATGTGCACATGGTTGAACCGCTCGGCCGGGAAATTGCCCGAATACTCGATGATCGCACCATCGGGACCCTGCATGTAGGCGAAACCACGCGTGCGCGCCGGCTGCACACCTTTGGCCTTCGCCTCGGCGATCTCGGCCTTGGTGAGGCCGAGCACGCCAGGCGCGCCCGGCCAGGTGTCGCTGCTGATGAAGACGCTGCCGCCCTCGTCCGTCGTGTAGAGCGGCAGAAGCTTCACGTCGGGCCGTGCCTTGTAGAGCTCGAGACTCTTGCGCGAATCGACCGCATGCCAGCCGAAATGCCAGATCGCGGTCTGCGGCGACGTCGCGGGCGGCGTCGCGACCTTGTTGAACAGAACCAGCACATTGGTTGGCGACTTAAGCGCCGGCAGTCCGTTCCAACTTGATTTCGACGTCGTTGCGAACTGCCAGGTGTAGAAGGCGATCGCCGCATCGGGATCGAGCGAGTTCAGATGGAGATGATGGAATGCCGGAGCCGGCAGCGGAGTGGTCTGGGAGAGGGCGCGAGACGCCGCCGACATGACCAACAGCGCAGCCAGTAACGCCGCAAATGTTCTGACCTTCACAACCACCTCCCTTTGTTCACTTTTTTGGTTCACTTTTTGGCGCCCTTAGGGGGCGCACTTAGCGCGCTCTTATGCCGCATCCCAAGCATTCACGGTAGCCGAACCTTGAGATCATGTCGCTCCCTGAGATCGTATGAAAGGCGAGCGTCTCCATGACATGGTTCGCGACCAGATAGGCGCGCAGCTTGCCGTTGTAGGCGCTCATCAGATGATTAGTGGCCGAGGCGCTGATGTTGCGGCTGCGATCATGACCCGCGTGAAACAAGAGCCGGGCGCTGCGCACGATGCAGACGTTCCTGATCCCGAGGAACAGCGTGCACGACGATTGGCAGTGCCCCTCGATGCGAAACTGCTCGCCGCTCTGATTGTATTGTCGCACGATCGGATCAAACTGAGCAAACCATCCGCCTTTGCCATATGGCAGCGATGACCCGACTGCGAGAACCGGAATTGACGTACTCAACAACACCAACACGATGCCGACAAAGACCCGGCCAACAAAGACTCGCATACGACTACCTCCTCAGTGGTGCGAGATCGATCCTGCCGCTATAGAATGAAGACGCTGCTGTCGGTGAGCATTGCGCCGTGGTGACCAGCGCCGCTCCGACACCCGCCCATCACTAAGTTCGCCGCCCCTTCAACATCCCCGCCACGCCGAGATCCTCGTCGATATCCGGCCAATGAATGCCCATTGGCATGATCTCGAAATTCGCACGCTGCTGATCAGTCGCCGCTTGAAGGCGTGGATACCAATCCAGGGGCGTTGCAATCTTTCGACCATCGCCCAGCGTCACGACAAGCTCGGTTGCCGTGAACTCGACCGATCGGGGACGCAAATCACCGACGTCAATTTCCAAAGTGCTCATGCCAGGCCGCCATAAGTTGTTCGCGGTTTTGTCTCAAATGACGGATGATATCGCCAAGCTCGTGTGCCGCAAAGCCTGCATTGACGACGACGCTCATATCGTGCAGCCAGAACTTGGCCTCCCTGTTGGCGGCTCGAACATGCACATGAGCGGGTTCGTCGCCTTCGTTGGAGTAGAAGAATGCGCGATACGGACCCCAGCGAAGCACTGTTGGCACGTCCGCCTCACTATCCTCTAAACACCGCGAGATCGATCCTGCCGTCGTAGAGCGTCCGCAGGAGCGCGAGCGCCTGCCTTGAGCGCGCCGTCGTTCCAGCCGCCGTGGCGCGGCGTTGAGCGCGAACTTGTCCTCGATGTCCTGCCGCGTGAGCGGCTCATGCGCGCCGCCGCGCATGTGCGGCTGGCGCTCCTCGACCACGCGGCCGTCGTTGAGCGTGGCGCGGATGTGGCCGGTGAAATTCTTCGGATAGGGATTATTCGGATCGATCTGGTAGCGCACCTTGCCGGCGAGCGCGACCACGGCCGGATCGCGCACCGCGTCGTCGGAGAAGTCGCCAAGCCCCACATTGCCGCGCACGAAGCCCGCCGCGATGCAGTAGGGCGTCGAGAACTTGCCGGCGTAGCCGTTGGCCGGCTTCTGCTTGGCGGCGAGCGGCTCCCACAGCCGGTGCACGGTGCCCTCGCCGACCTCGCAGACCATCTCCTTGATGTCCGCGGCCTTGATGCCCTTGCGCAGCGAGCCGGCGCGCGCAGTCGATATAGGGATGCGTCATGGTCCCGCACGGATAGGGCTTGAACGCCAGCGTCTCGGTCACCCAGCGCTCGCCGAAATCGCCGGTGACCGCGTCGTAGTCGCCCTTGGTGGTGTTGGCGAAGCCGTGGAAGAGGCCGTGCACGCCCTCGAACACCGTGCGCGGCCCGACGAAGCCCGCGCGCCCCAGCAGCGCGGCGCGCAGGCCCGATTGCGCCGCCCAGCCGGGATGCAGTGCGCTTGGTCCAGGCGCCCTCGGCGAGATATTCGATGATGCCGCTCGCCATCGAGCCGACAATGCCGAGCGCATCGACGAGTCTGCCGCGCGCTCGAGCCCGAGCGCCGCGCCGACGCCGGCGGCCGCGCCCATGGCGCCGAAGATCGCGGTCGGATGGAAGCCGGCCTTGTGCGTGAGCGTCGGCGCGACCAGGCTCAGCCGGCACATGGTCTCGACGCCGACCGCGATGCCGAGCAGCGCCGACGGCCCGTCCGGATTGTGCCGCTCGCAGGCGGCAAGCACCGCCGGCACGATCACGGCGCCGGCATGCACCGGGCCGCCCTCGAAGGTGTCGTCGAAATCCTCGCCGTGGATGGCGGTGCCGTTGACGAAGGCTGCGCCGGCCGCGCTCATCGTGCGCGCGTGGCCGATCGCCGTGCACGGCCCGTCGTCGTCCCAGGCCGCGATCGCGGCCTTGATGTAGTCCTCGTTGCGCACGGTGACGCAGAGGCCGACCACGTCGACCAGCAGATCCTCGCATTTGCGCCGCACCGCCGGCGGCAGCGCGTCCGCGATCGAGCGCCGCGATCTTGCCGGCCAGCACCTCGGCGATGGCGGTCTCGGGAAGCTTGTCCGCCATGTTTACTGATTCCGCGTCACTGATTGCGTAGCCGACGGGCGCCGCCGAAGCCGGGGATGCGGTTGACCGCGACGACGACCGCGAAGGTGATGACCAGCATGGCGATGCCGAGCACCGCGATGGCGCCGAGGTCGCCCGATTCCTTGAGGTCGAAGATCAGCACCGAGATCACCTTGGTCTCCGACGTGAACAGGATGATGGCGGCGGAGAGTTCGCGCATGACGCCGACGAAGATGAAGCACCAGGTCGCGATCACGCTCGTGCGCAGGAGCGGCGCCGTGATGTCGCGCAGCGTGCGCAGCCGCGTAGCGCCGAGGATGCGGCTCGCCTCCTCGAGATCGACGTGCACCGAGCGGAACGCCGACTGCATCTGCTGATAGGCCGCCGGCAGCGCGATGGTGACGAATGCGATCAGCAGGATCCACAGCGTGCCGTAGAGCACGAACGGCGGACGCGCATAGCTCAGGAACAGCCCGACGCCGAGCACGATGCCCGGGATCGCGACCGGCGCGGTGGCGAGAAAGCCGAGCGCGCGGTGGCCGGCGATCGCCTTGCGCGAGGTCACGTAGCTGATCACGACCGCCAGGATGGTGCCGATGGTGGCGGCGAGCATGCCGAGAATGAAGGTGTTCTTCACCGCAAGCTTGGTCGCGGAGAGCTCGAAGAACACGAAATCGATGTTGTGGAAGGTGAAGTTGTCGAACCAGATGAACTGCGAAGCGACGCGCGAGAACGCCGCGTTGAAGAGCGCCGCATAGGGCAGGAACACCGGACAGCATCAGTACCAGGAACACGAACCCGAGCGCCACCCAGTTGCAGCGCGCCGAGCCGCACCAGCCGCGGGTTGCCCTGCTTGCCGCCGACCACCGAATAGCCGCGACGGCCGAGGATCATGTGCTCGGCGCGCAACAGCACGATGGTGAGCACGAGCAGCGGCAGCGAGGCCGCCGCCGCGAGCTCGGGCTTGGGCGGAAACTGGAACAGGCTCCAGATCTTCGTGGTCATGGTGTGGAAGCCCGCCGGCAGCGCGAGGATCGCGGGCGAGCCGAACAGCGTCATCGCCTGCAGGAAGGCGACCAGCGCGCCGGCCAGCAGCGCCGGCATGCGCGAGCGGAATGGTGATGCGGCGCGCCGTCGTCCAGGCGCGGCCGCCGAGGATCGAGGACGCATCCTCGAGATCGCCCGGGATGCGGTCGAGCGCATTGGCGATCAGCACGAACACATAGGGAAAGGTGTAGCAGGAAATCACGAAGATCAGGCCGGGCAGCGTGTAGATGTTGAGCAGGTACGTATCCATCTCGGCGCCGGTGAGCGCGCGCCACGCCTTGTTGATCAGCCCGGAATTGGGCGCCGCCAGAAGCTCCCACGCAATGGCGCCGAGAAACGGCGGGGTCACGAACGAGGCCGTCACCAGCGCCCGCACCACGTTGCCGCAGCGGCATGTCGGTGCGCGCCACCAGCCAGCCCATCAGGGCCGCGAAGGCGCAGCAGATCACGCTCGATGAGGTCGAGATGATCACGGTCGTGATCAGCGGATCGACGAAGGTCGGATCGGTGGCAAGCCGGGCAAAGTTCTCCAGCGTGAAAGTCGCCGTCGCGGTCGACGAAGCTGTAATAGACGAGCCACGACATCGGCAGGATGATCAGCACGCAGAGCAGCGCCGCGAACAGCATCAGCACCGGCCACGACAGATCGAGCTTGTGCGCCGACCGCAGGCCCTCGGCAGGCAGCGCGATCGTCATCGGGATCCCCCCAAATCACTTGCTCTCACGAGGTCATGTGCTTCCCCGAGGTCAAAAATGCGCACGGCCATAACTTCCTTCCGGGAGGGCCGATTGCTAAGCTGCACAGCCCAGGCATACCAAACACGGTGTGCCAAACATGACATGCCTCTAGCCATACCGTCTATCCATATCCTCGATTGGTCGCATCCACCATTTGAACCCAATCTCCGGAGAGCAAAAATGACCATCCGTGCCCTGCTCGCCGCTCTCGCGCTCCTCGTCGTGGCCCCAGCGATCCCGCCCGCGGCCGCCCAGACCGCATGGCCGAACCTGCGCGAAGGCGACGTGGTGTTCAAGGATTTTGCCTTTGCCAGCGGCGAAATTCTGCCTGAGCTCAAGCTGCACTACCGGACGCTCGGAACGGAGAAGCGCAACGCCGCGGGCGAGATCACCAACGGGGTGGTGCTGCTGCACGGCACCAGCGGCAGCGGCGCCGATTGGCTGCGGCCCTCGCTCGCCAACGAGCTGTTCGGCGCCGGTCAACCGCTCGATGCGGCGAAATATTTCATCGTATTGCCGGACGGCATCGGGCGTGGCGGATCGTCGAAGCCGAGCGACAGCCTGCGCGCCAAGTTTCCGCACTACCGCTACCACGACATCGTGACGGCCGAGCACAGCCTCGTGACCGAGCACCTCAAGGTGCGACATCTGCGCCTCGTGCTCGGACTCGTCGATGGGCGGCATGCACAGCTGGATGTGGGGCTACATGTTCCCCGACCTGATGGATGGCGTCGTGCCGATCGCGAGTCAGCCGACCCAGGTCAGCGGCAAGAACTGGATCCAGCGCCGCGTCGCCATCGAGGCGATTCGCAACGATCCGGATTGGAACAACGGCAACTACACCAAGAATCCTTCGCACTACGTTTACACGGTGCCGTATGGCTTCGTGCAGACCGAGAACGTGGTGCAGATCCAGAACATGGCGCCGACGCAGGCGGCTGCCGACGAGCTTTACAAGAAGCTGCTCGAGGACGCCAAGAAGCGCGACGCCAATGACGTGCTCTGGGGCATCGAGGCGGTGATGGACTACGATCCCGGCCCGCATCTCGAAAAGATCAAGGCGAAGCTGCTCGCGATCAATTTCGGCGACGACGGCACCAACGCGCCCGAGCTTGGGACGCTGAAGCCGGCGTGAAGCGGATCAAGAACGCCCGTTACGTGATTGTACCGGGCACGCAAGGAGACGCACGGCCATTTCACCCATCTGCGCGCGGCGTTCTGGAAGTCTCACCTGGCCGAGTTCATGAAGGAACTCGGAGAGTGATGAGAGGCTCGTAGCGCGTAGGGTGGGTTAGCGTGGCCCAGGATTTGCGAGGTGTCGAAACATTCAATCCACGCGTAACCCACCTGATGCGGGCAATGGTGGGTTACGCGTCGATCAAATGCCAACCACATAACAAGAGCGTGGGCCACGCTAACCCACCCTACAAGCGGTCGATCTGCGCCTTTATCAAACCCCGAAGATCTTGCCGTAGCGCGTCTTGACCTCGTCGGCTGTCTTCTCGACGCCTTCGGGGTCCTCATGCATCAGCTTGATATCGGCGAGCTTGCGCACCCCCGGCTTCTCGACGGTCTGGGCGTGTGGGGAATATTGCCGGGCGTAATCGACCAGCAACTGCTGGCCCTCGCGCCCATGCAGCCAGCTGAAGAACAGCCGCGCGGCATTCGGATTGGGAGCGCCTTTGAAGACCGTGCTGGGGCTCGTTGCAAGCGGCGTGCCTTCGGCCGGATAGATCACATCCACCGGCTCGCCTGCCTCCTTGGCCTGGATCACCAGATAGCCCGCGCCGTCGATCATGATCGCGCGCTCGCCGAGCGAAATCTTCTTCGGCGTGTCGGTCGCCGACTGCACCTGCATGACGCGCTGCTTGGCAAGTTTCTCGAAGTATTCCCAGCCGAGATCACGCGCGATCTGGAAGGTCGCATTCATGATCGTGCCACTGTAGGCCGGATGGGCCTTGACCATCTTGCCCGCCCATTTCGGATCGAGCAGATCGGCGAAGCTCTTGGGCGCGTCCTCGGGCTTGACCAGCTTGGTGTTGTAGCCGAACGGCGAGACCAGGACGCGAGTCGTGACGTCCATCGCATCCGGGTCGTAGAAGCGCTTGTCGTAGTTCTTGGCGACTTCCTCCGGCAGATAAGGCTGGAGCCAGCCGTTGCGTTTCCAGATGATGCAGTGCGCCTGATCGGCCGTGTTGACGACGTCGACGGCGCGGATATTGCTGCGATATTCCTGGTCGATACGCTGGAACACGCGCTCGGCGCCGGAGCGTTCGACGCGCACCGCGATGCCAGGATATCTCTGCTCGAAGGTGCGGCCGAAGCGCTCCGCGAGCTGCAGGTCCATGGCGGTGTAGAAGACGAGCTTGCCTTCCTTCTTGGCCGCCTCGATCAGCGCAGGCGTGACCGGCTCGGGCGCCGGCGCCTGCGCGCGCAATGGCGAGGCAAACACAGTGGCAGCGATCGCGCCCGAGCCCTTGAGCACGTCGCGCCGAGAGAAGTCCTGATCCGGCCATGCCTGCCTCCACTCTTAGCTTTTCTGCCCATTTTTAGTTCTAGTGCCGCCGAGGCACTTCAGGCCAAAGGCGGCACTCAGCTCACTCGAAAGCCGACGCTCAGACGCCGAACAGCTTGCTGTAGCGCGCCTTGATCGCTTCGCCGTCCTTCTCGACCGCGGCGGCGTCCTCCTTCATGGTCTTGATCTCGGCGAACGGCTTGCGTCCTGGCTTCTCCTTGGCCTGCGGATGCATCGAGCGCATCCCGCCGACATCGATGATCAGCTGCTGGCACTCGGGCGTGAAGCAGTAGCAGCTGGAACAGCCGCGCGGCATTTGGATTGGGGGCCGCGCTTGAAGATGCCGTTCGGGCCGACGACCACCGGAACGCCCTCGGTCGGATAGACGATCTCGACCGGCTTGCCGGCTTCCTTGAGCTGCAGGAGATTGTACTCGTTGCCGTCCGCCATGACGGCGCGCTCGCCGAGATCAAGCTTCTTGGGCGGATCGGACGCCGACTGCACCTGCATGACGCGCTGCTTGGCGAGTTTCTCGAAGTATTCCCAGCCGAGATCGCGCGACATCTGCTGGGTCGCGGTCATGATCGTGCCGCTGTAGCCGGGATGCGCCTTGACCATCTTGCCCACCCATTTCGGATCGAGCAGGTCGGCGAAGCTCTTCGGCGCGTCCTCAGCCTTGACCATGCTGGTGTTGTAGCCAATCGTGACCAGGCCAACGCGGAAGGCCGCGAACATCCCGTCCGCGTCCTTATGTTCGTCCTTGTAGAACTTGGCGACATCCTCCGGCACGAACGGCTCGAGAATGCCATCGCGCTTCCAGACGATGAAGTGCGCGGCATCCGAGGAATTGACGACGTCGACCGCATAGATGCGGCTCGCATATTCCTGACCGATGCGCTGGAACACGCGCTCGGCGCCGGTGCGCTCGACGCGCACCGCAATGCCGGGAAACTTGGCCTCGAAGGCCTTGGCGATGCGCTCGGCGATCGGCAGGTCGACCGAGGTGTAGTAGATCACCTTGCCTTCCTTCTTGGCGGCCTCGATCAGTTGCGGCGTGATCGAAGTCGCCGGGCGGAGCAGCGGCCAGGACCTTGGCAGGCGTCACCAGCGCACCCGCCGCCGCAACCGCGGACGATGCCTTGAGCACGTCGCGCCTCGACCATGTCGGCTTCTGCATTGTGTCTCTCCTTGTCCGTCTCGCTCCTAAGACCGCTTTCCGGCGGCATCATCCGCTCAGTGCGCGGCAACGCTCCGCCGGCAGATCGAGCCACACCGACGGCGCCCTTGCGGGATGTTCTCGCCCGCCGAGGCCACTACGCGCACCTGCGTGCCGTCCGCCGTTTCGACCATGTAGTCGCGGCTGGCGCCCGAGGAAGACCTGCCGCGTCACCGTGCCCGGCACGACGTTCTCGGCCTTGTCAGGCTTGCTCGCCCACAGCCGCACCACGTGCTGGCGGACCGCAACCGCGCCGTCGCTCCCTGGCACCAGCTTGCCGCCGGTGCAGCGCAACGTGCAACCCGAGAACGAGAGATGGCTGTCGTCGAGCGCCTTGCCCTTGACCACGTTGCTCGAGCCGATGAAGCGCGCGACGAATTCCGAGCGCGGCCGGTCGTAGATCTCCTCCGGCGATCCGGCCTGCTCGATCTTGCCGCTGATTCATCACCGCGATGACGTCGGCGGTGGTCATGGCCTCGGACTGGTCGTGGGTGACGTAGACCGTCGTGTAGCGATATTCGTCGTGCAGGCGGCGCACCTCGAAGCGCATCTCCTCGCGCAGATTGGCATCGAGATTGCTCAGCGGCTCGTCGAGCAGCAGCGTCTCCGGCTCGACGATCAGCGCGCGCGCGAGCGCGACCCGCTGCTGCTGGCCGCCGGACAGCTCGCCCGGATAGCGGTCGGCCAGCTGCTCGAGATGGGTGGTGGCCAGGATGGCGTTGAGCTTGCGTCTTGATGGTGTCGCGATCGATCTTGCGCAGCTCGAGCCCATAGGCGACGTTCTGCGCGACCGTCATGTGCGGCCACAGCGCATAGCTCTGGAAGATCATCGACATGTTGCGCCGCTCGGGCGGCAGCGTGCGGCTCGGCGAGGAGACGACGCTGCTCGCCGACGCGGATCTCGCCGGCCGAGGGCTCGACGAAGCCGGCGATCAGCCGCAAGCGTCGTGGTCTTGCCGCAGCCGGAGGGCCCGAGCAGGCACACCAGCCGGCCGTGCTCGATGGTGAGCGATACGTCGTCGACCACCGCGAGCGTGCCGTAGCGCTTGGTCAGACCTCGCAGTTCGACCGACGCCACGCCTGCTTCCTCCCGCATGCGCCCGGTTTGCACCGCAGCGCCTTGCTATTGAACACCGAAACCGGCCGCCGCACTCCGTGACAGCTTGCCGCCACCCCGTAGCCCTGTTTACGCTTTTTTACGGTTCAGCCTGCCGCTCAGGTCCCGGTGAATGTCGGCTTGCGCTTCTCCATGAAGGCGCGGCGGCCTTCGGTATAGTCGTTGCTGTTGAAGCACTGCTCGACCAGCTCCGTGCAACGCGCGAGGTTGCGCTTGCTCTCGTCCCGCACGGTCTCGTTGGCGATGAACTTGGCGGCCTTGACCGTCAGCGGCGCATTGCCCGCAATCGTGTCGGCATAGTTCTTCACATAGGCCTCGAGCTCGGCCGGCGGCACGACGCGGTTGACGAGCCCCATGACGCGCGCCTCTTCGGCGTCGAACTGGCGCGCGGTGAAGAAGATCTCCTTGGCAAAGGACGGCCCGACCAGATCCGAAAGCCGCTTCACGCCGGGATAGGAATAGCCGAGCCCGAGCTTGGCGGCCGGAATGCCGAACTTCGAATTGTCCGAGCAGATGCGCAGGTCGCAGCACACCGCGAGCCCGAGTCCGCCGCCGATGCAATAGCCGCGGATCATCGCGATCGTCGGCTTGCGGGAACTCGTAGATCGCTCTCGTTCGCCTTGGCGACCGTCGCGTTGTAGATCTTGGTGGCGTCCTGCGAGGCGCGCTCGCTCTCGAACTTCGAGATGTCGGCGCCCGACACGAACGACTTGCCGCCGGCGCCGGTGATCACCACCACGCGCACCTCGTCGTCGCTGCGCGAACTCGTCGAGGATCTCGGCCGTGCGCGCCCACATCTCGAGCGACACCGCGTTGTGGCGCTCGGGATTGTTGAAGATCACGTAGCCGACGTTGCCCTCCTTGCGCGAGAGCATCTTGTCGGTCTTGGTCACGTCATCCATGGTCGGTCTCCGCGCGCGTTCCTGACTGTGCTCTCAGATCGCGTTCGCCTTGCGCAACGCCGCGATCTCGCTCGCCTTGAAGCCGAATTCCTTGAGCACCGCATCGGTGTGCTCGCCGAGCTCGGGCGGCCAGGACACGAGCTTGCTCGGCGTGCGCGACAGCGACACCGGCTGGCCGACGAGCTTCATCTCGACTTGCCTTTCTTCTTGACCGGCTGCGCCATCTCGAGATGCTCGACCTGCGGATCGGCGAACATCTGGTCGATCGAATAGATCGGCCCGCACGGCACGCCCGCCTCGTTGAGCAGCTCGACCCAATCGGCGCTGGTGCGCTTGACCGTGTGTGCGTCGATCTCGGCATTGAGCGCGTCGCGGTTCTTCGAGCGCGCCGCCGCCGTCGCGTAGTTCGGGTCGTGCGATGCAGCTCGGGCGCGCCGAGCGCCTGGCAGAAGCGCTCCCAGATCTTCTGGCCGGTCGAGGCGATGTTGATGTGGCCGTCGGAGGTCTTGAACACGCCGGTCGGCATCGAGGTCGGATGATTGTTGCCGGCCTGCTGCGGCGACCTCGCCCTTCACCAGCCAGCGCGCGGCCTGGAAATCGAGCATGAAGATCTGCGCCTGCAGCAGCGAGGTCGTGACGTGCTGGCCCTTCTTCGACTTCTCGCGCTCGAGCAGCGCCACCATGATGCCGAGCGCGCAGAACAGGCCGGCGCAGAGGTCCGCGATCGGGATGCCGACGCGCACCGGTCCCTGTCCGGGCAGGCCGGTGATCGACATCAGCCCGCCCATGCCCTGCGCGATCTGGTCGAAGCCCGGCCGGCCCGCATAGGGCCCGTCCTGGCCGAAGCCGGAAATGCTGCCGAGGATGATCTTGCGGATTGACCTTGCTCGAGCGTCTTGTAGTCGATGCCGAGCCGCTTCTTCACGTCGGGCCGGAAATTCTCGACCACCACGTCGGCCTTCTTCACCATGCGCTTGAACGCCGCGAGCCCCTCCTTCGACTTCAGGTTCAGCGTGATGCTGCGCTTGTTGCGGTGCAGGTTCTGGAAGTCCGGACCCTCGCGCGGGCCGCCCGGTGGCTCGTCCGGTCACCAGCTCAGGCGGCTTCTCGATCTTGATGACATTGGCGCCCCAGTCGGCGAGCTGGCGCACGCAGGTCGGCCCCGAGCGCACCCGGGTCAGGTCGAGAACGGTGAAGCGTTCGAGCGCGCGCGAAGCCCGTGGATGCGGCATTTTTAGCACCTGTCGAGGCGATTTTTCGAGGCGTTTTCCCTGATCCCGGCGGGAGAGGCCAGGCGGCCGACATTCCCCGATCTTGCGGGTGTTGTCTACCGCGGAACAGCGCGCGGCATCGGGTCTTCTTGCGAGGGCAGGCCCCCTTCTCTACCGTCAAGACAATGGCCAATGTCCACCTGCCCAGTGCGCTGCAAAAAAGCGCGGCCCACATTGCGGCAGCGCCATGGAGTTGACCCGTGATCCCATCCGCCTTGACGCTCTCCATCGCCACGCTCACCGCCGCGACGCTTGCCATCACGCCCGCGGTCGCGCAATACCCGCACAGACGATGGCCGAGATCGCGAGCTATCAGGGCGCCGACCGCATGGAGCGCCTGATCGAGGGTGCCAAGAAGGAAGGCGTGATCAGCGTCTACGGTTCGTCCGTTTCCGAGGACATGAAACCGATCTCCGATGCCTTCAAGGCGAAATACGGCATCGACTTCCAGTACTGGCGCGCGAGCTCGGAGAACCTGGTGCAGCGCACCGTGGCCGAGACCCGCGCGGGCCGCTGCCTGGTCGACGCCTTTGCGACAGTCGCGGCCGAGCTCGAGGCGCTGCATCGCGAAAAGCTCCTGCAGGCGGTCAAGACCCCGCTCACCGCCGGCCTGATGCCGCAAGCCTTGCGGCCGCATGGCGAATGGGTCGCGAGCCGTCTCAACATCTTCTCGGCCGCCTACAACACCAACCTGGTGAAGAAGGACGAGGTGCCCAAGAGCTACGAGGACCTCAAGCACCCGCGCTGGAAGGGCCGGCTCGCGGTCGAGGCCGACGATGGCGACTGGTTCGCCACCATCGTCAGCAAGATGGGCCGCGACCAGGGCGTTGCGCTGTTCCGTGACATCGTGCGCACCAACGGCATGTCAGGTGCGCAAGGGCCACACGCTGCTCTCCAATCTCGTGGTCGCGGGCGAAATTCCGCTGGCGCTGACGACCTACAGCTACAAGCCCGAGCAGCAGAAGCGCGAGGGCGCTCCGATCGAGCCGCTCTATCTCGCTCCGGTGGTGGCGCTTGGCTATGGGCCCGCGGTGGCGCGGTGCGCGCCGCATCCGCACGCCGCCGTGCTGTTCAACGAGTTCATGCTCGGCGACGGCCAGGAGATCTTCGCCAAGCGCGACATGGCGGTGACCAATCCGAAGATTCCCTCGATGCCGCCTGGGCTCGACGTCACGCTGATCGATCCTGCCGACATGCTCGACAACCGCTCCAAGTGGGACGAGCTTTGGGCCAGCACGGTGACCAAGCCCAGATAGCGCGACCGCTCGCGAGATGGAATAAAGGCGGCCCGTTAGCGCCGCAGACACGGGGAGACTATGCGCCTACAGAACTATCTCCGCTTCGGATGCGCTATTGCGGCCGGCCTTCTGCTCGCTGGCGCAGCACACGAAGTTAGTGCCCAGGAGGCGCTGTTCAAGGACAAGACGGTGACCATCATGGTTGGCGCCGCTCCCGGCGGCGGCCTCGACACCTATGCGCGCCTGCTCTCGCGCCACATGCAAAAGCACATCCCCGGCAATCCGATCGTCATCGTGTCCAATCAGCCGGGCGCCGGCGGCGGCATCGTGGCGCGCAGTGTCTATTCGACCGCGCCCAAGGATGGCACCACGATCGGGCTCGTGTTCCCAAGCGTGCTGATCGATCCGCTCTACAGCGACGCCGCGCGGCCGTTCGACGCCAACCAGTTCCGCTACATCGGCAATGCCAACCCTGAGACGCCGATCTGCTTTCTGCGCCAGGATGCGCCGGTCAAGACGCTTGCCGACATCCTGACGAGCGAGATCGTGCTCGGCGGCACCACGCCCGGCAGCCCGGTGGTCGACTTCCCGAACGTCACCAGAGCTCTGCTCGGAGCCAAGTGGCGGCTCATTCCGGGCTATCGCGCAACGCGCGACGTGCTGCACGCCATCGAAAGCCGCGAGGTTCAAGGCGTCTGTGGCATCGGCTGGGCGACCATCAAGGTGGCGGTCCCGCAGACGCTGGCGGGCGGCGGCTTCGGGCGTGTATTCGCGCAGGAGGACAATCGCGGCCATCCCGACCTCAATGCCGCGGGCGTCCCGCTCATGACGACGCTGGCGAAAGAGCCCGCGACCCGCGCGGTGCTGGAGTTTCTCTACGAGCAGAATGCGATCAGCCGCCCGTTCATCCTGCCGCCAGGCGTTCCCGACGACCGCCTCGCCGCGCTGCGCGAAGCATTCATGGCAACGACACGCGATCCGGAGCTGCAGGCGGAAGCCAAGAAGATGCAGATCGACGTCGAGCCTATCACTGGCGCCGAGGTGCAGGACATCGTCCGCCGTCTTTACGACACGCCCGTGCCGGTGGTGACGCAGCTCAAGCGCCTGCTCGACCGCAAATAGTTGGAGCGAGATGAGCTGAGATTGAACCGCCTCCTAATTCCGCTCGTCCCCGCGGAAGCGGGGACCCAGTTCTTTAGCCGAATCCTCGGCCCCTGGATTCCCGCTTTCGCGGGAATGAGCGGAGATTGGTTCAATGGCGGTGCAAACTTAAATCATCCGCGCTAGCAAGCATCAGTGGGCCGCGATGCGGCTGCGCAGCCGCTTGAGCGGCCCGCCGCGCATGATCGAGCCCGGCAACGCATGGCCGACGACGCGCTCGGCCAGCTGAGCGGCGTCGATCAGGCGATCGAGATCAATGCCGGTCGCGATCCCGAGCTCGTCACACAGAAACACCAGGTCCTCGGTGCACACATTGCCGGCCGCGCCCTTGTGGCCCGCGAACGGACAGCCGCCGAGGCCTGCGACGGAAGCATCGAAGCTGTCGACCCCCATCTCAAGCCCCGCATAGGCATTCGCGATCCCGAGCCCACGAGTGTTGTGGAAATGCAGGTTGATGCGTAGCGACGGCCAGCGCTCGCGCACAGCGCCGACTGCGCGCTTGACACTCTCGGGCGTGGCCCAGGCCATGGTGTCGTTGAGCGACACACGCTTGAGCGTGATCGCATGCGCGCCCGCGATGTCGAATGCCTCCTCGATGGTGCGCATGAGCTGCGGCACGCTGATGTCGCCTGCGAAGTTACAGCCGAACGCCGCCTGCACGATCGCGCTCTCCGCCGCAATGCCGTTCTGCTTCAGGAGCGCGACGTGATTGTGCTGGCGCTCGGCATTCTTCGCGGCATCCGAATTCTGGTTGCGGAGCAGGAACGGCTCGGACGCGGACATCAGGATAGCGTCCCGGTAGCTGAGCCGGTCGCGATAGCGCAGCGCGCGCTCGAGCCCTTTCTCGTTCAGCCAGAGCGGGCTGTAGCGCACGCCGTCGCGCGGATGAAAGCCCTGCACCACGTCATCGGCGTCAGCCCAGCCGGGCACCCGGCGCGGGTCCACAAATGAAGCGATCTGGATATGCTGCAGTCCGGTCTGTGACAGTGCATCGATCAGCGCGATCTTGTTCGCAGTCGGGATCGGCCCCGGCTCGATCTGCAGGCCCTCGCGCGGCCCTTTCTCGCAGATCTCGACAGCCTTCGGCAGGTCACTCATGCGACCCTTCCACTCCTTCAACAGACGGACGCGGAACGACGAGCGCATCGACCGCGATGGCGCCATCGTCCAAGAGGATTAATGGATTGAGGTCAACGGCTTTGAGTTGCGTCGACGCGATGCTCGCGAACGCCTGCAGGTGCTGCAGGGTCTCGAGCACGGCGACGCGAGCCGCGTCGCTGCCCCAGCGCGCGCTCGCCAGCATGCGCCCGAGCGCACTTGCTGCCAGCTTGCGTTCGAGGTCCTCGCCCGGTGCCGGCACCGACCACATCACGACCTCGCGCAGCGCTTCGGCATAGATGCCGCCAAGCCCGGCCATAAGCATCATCCCCACATCGCTTGACCAGGTGACGCCTACGATGGCTTCCGCCTTGCCTCTGATGAAGGGCTGGATCGCCACCTGCTCAGGAGCGCCAAACGCCGCATAGGCGGCGCGCAGCGCATCCGGTCCACGCAGGTCGAGGCGCACCAGACCGGCTTCGGTCTTGTGAGCGACGCCCTCACGCACGCCCTTGGCGACAACCGGCCAGCCCAGCTTGTCCGCGGCCGCAATCATCTCGTCGACATCGCGACACAGAACGGTCGGAACCACGCGCACGCCGAATGTGCCGAGCAGCCTGAGGCTTTCCGGCTCGGTGAGCGGCCGGCCCTGGCCGAGCAGCGACGCGGCAAGCGCGGCATCGCCGCTCCCGGCGTCAACGCGGTGCTGGCTGCTCGCGACTGGCGGCGCCAGCAGCGCCCCAAGCCCCGCGATAGTGCTTTCGGTGTCGGAGAACACACGCATGCCGGCGGCCTCATAGCGTTCGACCTGCGCCGCCGGCAGGCCGCCCGGCACAACGACGACCAGTGGCTTGCGGGAGGATTGACGAGCCAGCGCCAGGTCCTCGGTCAGGGTCGGAACGCCCGAATTCGGATCGAGCGGGTTGACCAACGCCATCATGGCTCCGATCGCCGGATCGGCGGCGACCAGCGAAGGCACCATCCCGGATCGCCCGCGCTCAAAGATGCCGAGATCGACCGGATTGCCGGCTTGCGAGAACTGCAGATGCGCAGAGATGCTCTCGAGCGTAGCCGGTGGCAGCCCCGGCAGTGAAACGCCATGCCGGGCGGCAATGTCGGCGACCAGCGACGCGCCGGCACCCGAGGTGGTGAAGGCGCCGAGCCCGCCGGCGGCGCGGCCGTAGAAGCCGAGAATGGCCGCGGTGGTCATCAGGCCTTCCAGCGTGGCGGCGGCGGCAACGCCGCTCGCCTCGAACAACGCCTGATAAGCGACGGCACTGCCCGCGAGCCGGCTCGAATGCGCGAGCGCCGCCTTGGCGCCCAGGTCGGACGCGCCGACCTTGAGCGCCACGATGCGCTTGCCGACCGCGCTTGCCCGTTCGCCGAGCCGCCGAAAGCGCTCGCCATCGCTGAGCGCATCAAGCAGCAGCGCGACAACTGAAGTCTCCTCATGCTCAATCGCAAATTCGAGATAGTCGAGCAGATCAAGATCGGCCTCGTTGCCGGCCGATGCGAACAACGAGATCCCGGCCCGCAACGTGCGCAGATAGCCGGCCATCACCGAGAACAGCGCACCGCTGTGCGACAGGATGGCGATGTTGCCGGACGCAAGCTTTGTTGCGTGCGCGGCATTGAAGCCGAGCGCGAGTCCGTTGTGCGCATTGTAAATGCCGTTGCAGTTCGGCCCGACGATGCGAATGCCGAGTTCGCCAGCAACCTTTCGCAATTCGGCCTGGCGCGCGATCCCCTCCGGCGTACCGTTCTCGGCAAAGCCGGCGGCACCCACAATCGCCACCTTGACGCCGATCGCCTTGCATTGCCGCAGGGTCTCGCATGCGGTGTCGGCCGCGAGCGCCAGGAACGCGACGTCGACCGGCTCGGGAATCGATTGCAAGTCGGGCAGGCAGGGCGCACCGTCGGCTTCAGTCAAGCCGCGCCCCACGCCGTAAACCCTGCCCGCGAAGCCGCCGGACATCACATTACGAATGACCTGCCGGCCGCGCTTGATCGGATCGCGCGACACACCGACGACCGCGACCACCTTGGGATCGAACAGCGTGCGCAACGCCGCGCTGGTCGCCGAACCTGACACGAGCATCGTCATCCGGGCGTCGTGACTTAGCGGCCCTTCCAGCTTGGCTCGCGCTTCTCCAGGAAGGCACGCGTGCCCTCCATGCGATCCTCGGCCAGATAGGGATTGATGCCTTCGTCGAGCCGCATCGCAGCCGCGAGCGGCATGCCGGACGACTTGACGGCGGTTTCCTTCATCCTGCGCACCGTCACCGGCGCGTTCTTCGCAATCGCATGTGCCATCTCGAGCGCGGACGTGAGCGCCTCGCCCTTCGGCACCACCCGGTTGAGCAGCCCGATGCGCAGCCCTTCCGCGGGCGTGATGTAGTCGCCGCGAAACAGCATCTCGAGCGCCAGCGCGCGCGGAATGATGCGCGGCAGCATGACGGTCGAGAAGTGCGCGCCGCGTCCGCGCTTGGCCTCCGGCAGGCCCATGACAATATGCTCAGCAGCGATCCGCATATCGCACGCGACCGCGAGCTCGAAGCCGCCGGCGACGGCTGCGCCATTGAGCGCGGCGATCGTCGGCTTGTAGGTCTCCAGGACGATCTCGTAGAAGAAGCGGTTCACCGTCGTCATGAAATAACGATAGGGCTTGCCGGCTTCGTCGGACTCGCGGCTGAGCTTAAGATCTTGGCCGGCGCAGAACGCCCGATCGCCAACGCCGGTGACGATCACGGCGCGGACATCCGGATCCATGTTGGCGTCGACGAAGCTCTCCGACAGCGCCTGCACCAGCGTCGGCGAAAACGAGTTCATCCGGCTGGGCCGGTTGATGGTCAGAATACGGACGTGCCCGTCGGTGTCGACAATGAGCTCAGGCCCTTCGTCCGGCGATGCCGAGGATGCTTTGTCCGAAGCCTTCGAGGCCATCGCTGTCTCCCTGTTTGGTGCGTCTGCGGCAGCGATCGCTATCCCTTGTACCCGCTCAGGTCGGTCTCGTAGTGCTCGGCGCAGCAGGGATCATTGGCCTTGCCATGCAGGCGGCACCAGGAGCGCACCAGATAGTTGAACACATTGGTGTAGAGGTCCTGCCTGTGGCCGCGCTTGTTTTTGGCCTGGAGGTCTTCGCCTTCCGCGACGAATTTCGGCCCGCCCGCCCACTCGGCCATGAGCTGCACCCGGCAGGCGCGCTCGAGCTTGAGTGCGATCCACACCGCCTCTTCGATGCTGCGCCCGGCCGTGACGATGCCGTGGTTGCGCAGGATGACCGCGCCGTGCTGGCCGAGGCAGCGCGCCACCGACTTGCCGCGGTCCTGCGTGACGATGAGATCCGACGTCTCGGAGAAGATCGGCAGCTGCTTGTAGAAGTAGCCAGCCTCGTTATTGACCGGCACCAGCTCGCGCCCGAGCGAGGAGAACGCCACCGCATGCGGCGCATGGGTGTGAATGACGCACTGGATGTCCGGGCGCGCGCGCAACACCTCTGAATGGATGAAGACCTCGTTGTGGCGCGGCATGGTGCCGCCGACCTTCTGGCCCTCGAGATCGACCGTGATGATATTGTCGAGCGTCATCTCGTCGAGCCCGATGGTGGCGGGCTTCATCAGGAAGCGGCCGGGGTCGTCCGGCAGCCGCACGGTCACGTGGCCGGCAACGAAATCGCCCTGATCCTGGCTGGTGAGAACGCGGCCTGCATTGGTCAACTTTCGCTTGAGCGCCTCGGTCATTCTGCCCGTCTCCTCGATTGTCCAAGCGCCTGATCGTCTTGCCGCGCCCTATCAACTCTACTAGCCTTTCCAAAACAACATGCGAAGCCGGGATCGCAAGGCCCATGCGCGCAAACACAATGAGGAAAGGCCTATTCGCCCTGTTGGCGTGCGCATCATGGGTTGTGGCGGCCCCAAAGGCCCTCGCACAGACGCGCACGCTGGCGGAGATCGCGGACTATCAGGGACCGGACCGGCTGCAAATACTGATCGACGGCGCCCGCAAGGAGGGCTCGCTCTCCCTCTACACCTCGCGCGTCGCCGAGGACATGACGCCGGTCGTCGAGGCGTTCACCAGGAAATACGGCGTCGAGGTGCAGGTCTGGCGCGGGAGCAACCGCGCCGTGCTGCAGCGGGTCGTGCAGGAACGCCGCGCCGGGCGCTGCGCGGCCGACGTCGTCTCCTCCGGCACGCCGTCGCTCGAGCCGCTGCATCGCGAGCAGCTGCTGCAGGCGGTGCGCTCACCCACCCTGACGGAACTCATGCCGCAGGCGTTGCGGCCGCACGGCGAATGGGTCGGCATCAGCATCAACATCATCTCGGCCGCCTACAACACCAACCTGGTGCGCCCGGGCGAGGTGCCCAAGAGCTACGACGACCTCAAGGACCCGCGCTGGAAAGGCCGTCTCGCCATCGAGGCCGACGACGTGGACTGGTTTGCGGCAGTCGTCGGCAAGCTCGGCGAGAGCGGCCGGCTTGCAGCTGTTCCGCGACATCGTGCGCACCAACGGCGTGTCCACGCGCACGGGCCACACGCTGCATGTCCAACATGGTGGCGGCGGGCGAGATACCGCTCGCGCTCACGGTCTACAGCTACAAGCCCGACCAGCTGGCACGGGCGGGCGCGCCGATCCGCACGCTCTATCTTGCACCGGTCATTGCGCTCGCGACCGGGGTCTCGGTCACCCGCTGCACGACCCGGCCGCATGCGGCGCTGCTGTTCTACGAATTCATGCTACGCGATGCCCAGGACATCATGGCCAAGCGCGACATTGCGCCGACCAATCTGAAGGTCAAGCCGCTGCCGGAAGGCCTCGAGATCACGATGATGGACCCGGACGCAGATGCTCGACCATGGCGCCAAGTGGTCGGAGCTTTGGCACAAGACCGTCATCAGACCGCAATAGCTTCCACGGCATGTGGCGGGCCAGCGGGCGCCCGCACAAAGCTCAATCATCACAAAGCCATAAAGCCATCATGAAGAGAGCGGGTTCCATCGCTCGCCCTCAGCGTTCCGCCCGAGTTTGAGTCCGACGCGCCTTATCGAGTATGGTGCGGACGGGGGAGCGAAAACCTGGACAAACCGGTATGACCGCTTCGCGTCTCGTCACGTTGCAACGAAACCTGCTGGCCCTGCTGATCGCGATCGCCATCGGCACGACCGGCGCATTCGCGCAAGGGCGGCCACAACGTCAGGCGCAGGGGCCGGGCGAAGCCCCGCAACAACAGCAGCAAGCTCCAGGCCAGAGCGTTCTGCGGCTGCTGCCGCCGGACTCCGTCACCCAGCATTCGATCGAGACCGCATGGGGCAAAGTCGATTATTCCGCAACCGCGGGCACGCTCTCGCTCATCGACCAATCGGGTGAGCGCATCGCGGCGATCTTCTATACCGCCTATGTGGCGAAAGGCGCCGATTCCGCAAAGCGGCCGCTCACCTTCGTGTTCAACGGCGGGCCGGGCGCGGCCTCGGCCTATCTGCATCTCGGGCTGGTCGGGCCACGCATCGTCGATTTCGGGCCCAACAATCGCGACGCGAACGGCGCGCCTGCAGGACAATCCGCATACCTGGCTGCCGTTCACCGACCTGGTGATGATCGATCCGGTCGGCTCGGGATGGAGCCGGCCGGCCAAGCCCGACGGCGGCAACGCGTTCTAGGGCGTGCGCCGCGACGCCGAGGCGATCGCGAAGGTCATTGCGCTCTATGTGGCCAACAACCAGCGCTCCGCGTCGCCCAAATATCTCCTGGGCGAGAGCTATGGCGGCTTCCGGGCCGCCAAGGTGGCGCAGGCGCTGAGGCGCGAGCAGGGCATCAGCATTTCCGGAATCACGATGGTGTCGCCGCTCGTAGAAAGCGCGCTGATCTTCGGCGGCACCCGGTTTGCGCTCGGGGCGGCGCTGCAGCTGCCTTCGCTCGCCGCCGCCGAGCTCGAGCGCAAGGGCGAATTCAGCAAGGAGCGGATCGCCGAGGCCGAGCGCTTCGCGCTGACGGACTATCTCTCGACGCTGGCCGGTCCGGCTCCCAAGGGCGAGGCCGCGCACGCCTTCTATGCCCGCGTCGCCGACATCACCGGCCTGCCGGTCGAGCTCGTCACCCAGTCGCGCGGCTTCATCCGCGACGCCTATGTCAAGAACCTGCGCGCCAAGGAGCGCAAGATCGTCAGCCGCTATGACGCGACCTTCACGGCCGACGATCCATTCCCGGACCAGCAGACGTCACGCGGCCCCGATCCGCTGCTCGACGGCATGACCCGCGCCTACGGCTGCAGCCTTCGCGACCTATGCGCGCGACGAGCTCGGCTTCAAGACCGAGATGACCTATGTGCTGCTGGCGACCGACATTGCCGGCAAATGGGATTGGGGCGAAGGCGGCGGGCGCGCGACCGCCAGCGTCAGCGACGACATCCGCGAGCTGCTGTCGCTCGATCCCGGCTTCCGCCTGATGATCGCGCATGGCTACAGCGACATGGTGACGCCTTACTCGGTGAGCCGGTACATGCTCGACCATCTGCCGCCGATCGGCGATCCGACGCGCGCGGGGCTGCGCAACTATCGCGGCGGGCACATGTTCTATATCGACGCCAACTCCCGCCGCGCATTCAGCACCGATGCCAAAGCGTTTTACGACGGCGAGCCATGACAACAGGGACGACGGTCACGACACCACGGCCGGAAGGACGGGACCAGTTCATCCCGGTCCGCAAGAGCGACATCCTGGACGCGCTGGTCGACAATGGCCAGCTCGGCGACGATACGCTCAGGGCGCAGTTTCGCCAGGTCTGCCGCATGCTTGGCGCGATCTATCACTACGAATATTTCGAGCGCCTCGAGGCGCTGCGCCGGGACTATTTCTACTTCGATCCCGAGCTCGACCCGCGGGCACGCTTCGACGCTGCATCGCTCGAGCGCTCCTATGGCCAACTGATTGAATCCTTCACGGCCGTGCTCAAGGGCGCCAATTTCGTCGAAGTGTCGCATGAAGAAGTCGAACGAAGCCACCGTGAGGACGTGCTTGTGCGAGTGTCGCTGCGGGCCCCGGTCGACGAGTTCCGCGAGGTGCGGTTCTTCCGCCGCGGCCATCACCAGGAGACTTTCGAAATCCCGCGGTGGTTCGGGCTTGCGCCGGCGGAAAGTCGAGGCCATGGTCTACGACGACGTCGTGCTGATGGTGGCGATGAAGTCGGAAGCCGACCTTGGCGCCAAAGCGAGTAAAAAGCGGCGGGCTCAACGCAAGATCAGGCCGGGCTCGGTGCTCATCAAGTACTTCCGCGACATCGCGAGTGCCGATCTCAACGCACTGTTCCCTAACGTCCGCGTCGTCATGAGCGCGCTTCGACAAGCTGCTGCTTGGCGTGCCGGCGCTCGCCGGCGGCGTCCCGATCCTGCTCAACCTCTGGTCCACGATCACCGTGCTGTTCCTGGTCGTCGGCTTCTATCTCGGTATCTCGGCCGCGGTCGAGGAAAGCCAGCTCAAGACCGCGCTGGCCGCCGTCAGCGGCCTGGTCGCGCTCGGCGGCTTCATCATGCGCAATGGGTGAAATACCAGCGCCAGTCGCTCAAGTACCAGAAGGAACTCACCGACAACGTCTACTACCGCAACGTCAACAACAATGCCGGCATCTTCGACTACATCATCGGCGCCGCCGAGGAGCAGGAATGCAAGGAGGCGTTCCTGGCCTACTATTTCCTGAGCACATCACCCACGCCGCTGACCGAGGCCGAGCTCGACCAGCGCATCGAGAAATGGCTTGCGGACAAGTTCTCGATCGATATCGATTTCGAGGTCGACGACGCGCTGGCAAAGCTCGATCGGCTTGAATTGCTCAGGCGCGACGGCGATCGGCTCTCGGTGCCGCCGCCAGCGGACGCGCTGGTGCGGCTCGACTATCATTGGGACAATTATTTCCAGTACAACGTCCAAAACCAGCCGGCCAAGGCGGCAACCACAGAGGCAGCCGCCGCCTCGTGAGTGCCGGGCTTATGCTGTCGCCGGTGTATTCCAGAATGTCGAAGCCGACATTGCGGTCGACCAGATAGATCAGCCCGCGCTCGTCGAGCGCCACGTCGTTGCTCTGCGGCGCGCGCCGGCCGGTCACCGGCTCCGGGATGAAGTGGCCGATCTCGCGCGGCGCCAGCGGATCGGCGACATCGATGATGCGCAAGCCGCCGCTGAACCAGACCGCGTACACGATCGTGCCGGTCATGCGCTCGCAGAACTGATGCGCGCCGAAGCGCGCGCCGCCGACGCGGCTGAACGGCGAATCGAGCTCGCTCACCTGGAACTGGCCGAGCGGCTTGATCGCGGCCGGGTCGGTGACGTCGAAAGTGAGAATGCAGGCATGCGCGCGCCCGCGCCGCGCGCTCTCCTCGTCCGCGCTCTGCGCCTGGTCCTCCTCGTCGATCGCGAGCGCGATGCGGCGGCCGTTGATGCGCTCCGGCACCGGCATCACGGTGTGCGTCGGCTCCGGGAACAGCGGATGATAGTTGTAGCTGCCGAGCGTCTTCGGGCTTCGACAGGTCGGACACATCGACGATCGCAGAAGCCGCCATGCCAGCAGCTCGCCCACATCTCGTCGCCGAAGCGCAGCGCATGATGCAGCCGATGCTGCCGGCCCGGCCAGGTCGGCGTCTCGCCGCCCGCGATGTGCTGCCCCGGCATCCACCAGCGCGAGACTTCGTGCGGGCGCTGCGGGATCGGCGATGTCGTAGATGACCAGGATGTTGCCGATATAGCCCTCCATCTCGGTCGAGATGTAGGCGTAGCGCTCGTCCATGTCGAAGCGATGCACGCCGATGCCGCCGGTCTTGCTGATGCACGATCTCGCTTCGGCTGCGCCGGAGTCGACACGTCGTAGATCTTGAAGCCGCCGTTGTGATAGCCGCGCTTGGCCTCGGCCTCGATCTCGGCGACGTCCGCTTCGGTCACGCCGAGCTTCGCGGCAATCTCGGCCGTGCGTCGGCTCGCGCCCGAGCGCTGCGGTAAGCTCGCGCGCACGCCGGCAGCTCGTCGGCGCGCCGCCCGATCGCGGTCATGTTGCGCTCGTGATTGACGATCATGATGTCGCCCGACGACGCGCACCTTGTGGCTGTGCGAGGTCGTGATCGTCGAGCGTGACGGTCGCCACCACGCGCGGATTGCCCGGATCGGCGATGTCGATGATCGAGGTGCCGAGATGGTTCTTGTTCGGGATATGCCCGACATAGGCGTGCCGGCCCGCGACCGTCACCTGGCCGGCGCCCGGCAGATCGAGATGGCCGAGGCGGCGCACATTGCGGGCGAGCGGGGCGGCTGTCGTTCGACGACGTTCATGTCTCAGACGTGTCGACTCCGTGTCATGTCCGCGAGCGGACATCCAGTATCGCGGTACGCATGAAGCGCTGCGATTACTGGATGCCCGCTTACGCGGGCATGACCGCAAGTCGTGCTCTCCATCAATCCAGTCGCGCCGGACGCCTTCACGATCGCGGTCCATTTCGGGATTTCGGCCTTGATGTAGGCGGCGAACTCCTCGGGCGTGCTGCCCACGATATCGACGCCGAGATCGCCGAGCGACTTGCGCACGGCCGGATCGTTGAGCGCCGCGACGGTCGCGCGATGCAGCGTCGCGATCACGTCCTTCGGCGTGCGCGAGGGCGCGACCAGGCCGTGCCAGGTGGTGGCGTCGAAGCCCTTGAGGCCGAGCTCGTCGACGGTCGGAAGATCCGGGCAGCACCGCCGTGCGCTTGAGCGTCGTCACCGCGAGCGGCCGCACCTGGCCGCTCTGGATGTGCGGCACCACCGAGGCCGCGGTCGCAAACATCATCTGCACATGGCCGGCGATCACGTCCTGCAGCGCCGGCGCCGCGCCCTTGTAGGGGACGTGCACGATGTCGATCTTGGCCTCCGCCTTGAACAGCTCGCCGGCGAGATGCGCGGCCGCGCCATAGCCCGAGGAGGCAAAGTTGAGCTTGCCCGGATTGGCCTTGGCGAGCGCGATCAGCTCGGCCATCGTGCGCACCGGCAGCTGCGGATTGACCACCAGGATATTCGCCTGCGAGCCGATCAGGCTGATCGGCGCGAAATCGCTTCTCGGGATCGAAGTTGATCTTCTTGTAGAGCGCCGCATTGGTGGCGAGGATGCTGTTGTTGCCCATGAGCAGCGTGTAGCCGTCGGGCGGCGCGCGCGCGACCTGCTCGGCCGCGACATTGCCGCCGGCGCCCGGCCGGTTCTCGATCACGAACGGCTGGCCGAGGAGCTGCTCGAGCTTCTTGCCGACGATGCGCGCCAGCACGTCGCTCGGCCCGCCCGGCGTGAACGCAACCACCAGCGTGACCGGCCGGGTCGGATAGTCGGCGGCCAGTGCTGCCGGGACCGCCCAGGTGAAGGACCAGGTGAAAGCCCAGCTCAGCGCCCCAACGCCGGCCACCAGCAATGTCGTTATTCTCGGCATCAGGATTCTCCGCTTGGCCGGCAACGGCCGAATGATCACGCGGGCATATTATGGTGCCTGCGTCCCGGCGGCTACCGGGTCAGCCGCGACCAAAGGACATCAACGGCCCTCGGGAAAGCCCTTCAATTCGGCGCACCGGCAAAGGCGAGCAAACTGCATCACCGCCCGAGGTTCTCCGGCGGCCAACCGGGCACCTCCATGCCGAGATGAAGCTCCAAGCCGGCCAGCATCACCTTGATTTCGTGCAGCGCCGTAGCCCCGACGTGGGGCGTGCGCAGCAACTCGATTTCGATCATCTGAACAAGCTCACCTATGTACATGATGTTTGCAGTTGTCAGGCACAACGCCGTACGCTGGGAGAGCCCCACCTCGTCAATTCTTCTGAGCAGAACGGGATTGAGAGCATGTTGTGGCATGGCACTCCTCGTTTCGCCAACTCGGTTAGGCACTTTTGACGCTGGGAATACGGCAAGAATTGCAGCCGACGCCACGAACTTCACCAGCTCGCGTATGCTCGCGGGTTAAAGACGTAGCGCATATCCTCGATGGTCACGCCCATCTGTTCCAGCTTCGCGATCTCGCTGTCGAACAATTTCTCCGAATCCAACCGCAGCTTTCCTGAGCGCAGCTCACTGCGCTGCTCAAGGATTTCGAAAAGTCGATCCACGTCATCGAAGCACGGGTCCCTGATGCAAAGTGTCCACGGGAGCGCCGCCGTCCCGATCATGTCCAAGAACTCAATCACGGTCACCCCGTCGATGTAGACCTCGCGAAGGCGCGGCGCCTCGATGGCACGGAGTGACGCCGCGACCTCCTCCGCTCGGAGCCCAAATTGCTCAAGCACCAGCCTTTCAAGCAAGGGGAGCTGCGAAGCCGCAAGCCCGGGGATGACGGACGCATCCAACGGCTCCCCGATGAGATAGAGCTCGCGCAGGTGCTCATGCCGCGTCTTGCGCATGCTGCTGCATCCGGTGACGAATGCGCGCTGCAGCTTCGGACATGCGTCCAGCACATCGCAGATATCGCCGACAGTGTTGCGGCTTTGGCGCGCGGTCGTGTCGGAGGGCGCATCGAATATGAACGCCTCAATGGAAGGATTCATCGCCTTCTCAAGCTGAGCTACATGTCGTGGATCGCGCCAATCCCGAGCCTGGGGATCGCGCCAGTCGAACGCTACGATGACATGGAGCGATCGCGCCCCGTCGTTCCTAAGCCGGGCGGAGATCGACTCCAACGTTGCGAGCGTCGGCGGTTCATGAAACTCGATCGTCATCCGCCTGCACGACGTGTCGAACTTCAGTGTGGGCTCAGCCATGGGATCAAGCCTCCAACCAGGAAGGGAAATCCGCAGCAAGCTTTTGGAGAAACGCCGCGTCCTCATCGTACGCAGCAAGAGTGGTCAATAATGCGGCTGCACTGGCCGGCTATTGACTACCTTCGCGTCGGAAAATCTGCGGACCCGTCAGTTGGGCGCCGCGATCGACGCCTTGACCGTCGCCAGCACCGCCGGCGTCACATCCGCCAGCGAGCGGAAGATCGCCTGCCCGCGCGGCACGTTGACGAAGGTGAACGGCACGCCGTTGCGCTTGATCGCGTCATCGACGAACTCGGGATCGTTCGAGGCGCCCTCGAAGCCCGTCCGCAGCGCCGCGAGCGCGGCCGGCGGCGTGCCGCGCGGCGCAAAGCCCACATAGGTCATCTCGCCGGTCTGGTTGGTGAGCCAGTTGAGCGCGTCCCAGTCGGGGCCCGACGGCAGCTTGCCGTGGACCTCCTTGTAGAGATCGGGGAAGGCCGGCATCTCGGTGACGTAGCGGCTCTTCTCGTAGCTGCCGTCGCGATCGACCGGCACCAGATAGGCGATGCCGATGCCGTCGCCGGACTTGACGAACGCCGCGTTGCGGCCGCGGAAGGTCGAGATGCTGGTCGAGTGGAACTGCACCTCGTTGCGCTGCATCGCCAGGAACACGTCGTTGCCGCCGCGATAGCCGACGATCATGCGATGCTTCACGCCGAGCACCTGCAGGGCGAGCTTGCGGCAGAAGGCCCGAAATGTCGGTCTTGTTGAGCGCGCCGACGAGGACGTTGTTGGCCTTCATGATGTCGCGCGGCGCCTTGAGGCCGCCCGGCACCGTATCGGTGCGCGCATAGTTGACACGGATGTCGCCGGTGCCGCCGAGATAGTCGAAGGTCTCGTAGCGCACGCGCAGCGTCTGATCGCCGAGCGCCTGCGCCGAGCGGATCCCACGGGCCGTAGAGGATGGTGAGGCCGTCCGCCGCCGCGCGCTCCTGCAGATAGTTGGTCGCGGTCGATCCACCCGCGCCCGGCATGTTCTGGACGACGATGGTGGGATTGCCCGGGATGTGCTTGCGCAGCTGCACCGCGAAGGTGCGCGCCAGCGTATCGACCGTGCCGCCAGCCTCGAGCCCGACGATGATGGTGAGCCGCTTGCCGGCATAGAACTCGCCTTGCGCACGCGCCTCGCCGGCAAGCGCAGCCACCGCAATCACGCAGCCCGCCAGGATCGAAGCCCTTGCAATCATCAGGTCCTCGTCAGGTCGAAGGCGCGATGCGCTCGGGCGGATGTGGCGCCGCCACACGGCCGCGCCGGCGAAACAGCCCTCGCAGATCGACGCGCACGCGGCGCACGCCGAGATAGCAGCCGGTCAGGCTGATGGCGAGACCGCCGAGCATGAGCGCGAGGACCAGCACGTCCCAAAACGGCCGCGAACGCATGGCAGCAGTGAAGTCCAGCCGGTGCAGGCCGCCGAACAGCCAGCGATGCCAGCGGCCATTGGCATCGGCGCGCTGAAGGAGCGCGCCGGAGGCCGGATCGATGTAATAGCGCGTGTGGTCCGCGTCGTTCAGGATCACGCGATAAACTGGCAGAACGAAACCATCGCGCCGGTTGAAGTAATAGGCATCCTCCTCGGCGAGCAGGCCCTGCTCCGCGATGCCGAGGGCGCCCGCGAGGCGCGCGGCGGCATCGGTGAGATCGCCGCTCGACGGCGCCGCCGGGTGGCCCTGCGCATCGACACGCTCGCTGCGGCCATCCTGATGCGTCACGATCCAATGCAGCCGCCCGGCGAGCGGCGCGCTGGTGAGGCTCACCGCATCCTTGAGCGCAGGCTGCGCACGCAGCGCCACAAGCGAGGCCTTGATCTCGCCCCACGTCGGCGGCGCGCCCTGGATCACCCCGGCCTCGCCCGAACCGCGGCTCTCCAGAAAGCCCCAGGGGTTCATCGAAAAGAGGCCGCTCACCACCCAGGTGAGTGTCACCACTCCGAATATGAGGCCGGTGAGATGATGCCAGTAGAACAGGCCGCGATAAGGCGAGCGCCCGCGCCGGAACTGGATGACGCCGAGCACGAGCCCGATCACGGTGAGGAAGGTCCCGACGATGGAGGTCCAGATCACCACCTGGCTCCAAAGCGCGACGTCATTGCGTAGCGACGTGAAATAGAGCCAATGCGGAATGGTGCCGAGCCAGTTCCAGAACCGCTGCGACGCCGTCGTCGTGAGCACGACTTGCCCTGCGGTGCCGGCAACGTAGACGCTGCTGCGATCGGGATCGTCGAAGTCGACCCGATGCAGCGGACGTTCGCGGAAATAACGACCTACGCTCCATTGATCGGTGGTGATCTCCTCCTGCGCCACGACCTTGGCCTCGCGACCGATGACGCGCGGCGCGGCCGTCAGGGCAACACGGCGGGCCGCATCAGCGTCGATGGCCACAGGTGCGCCGCGGGCGAGATCGACGAGTCCGTCGCGCGCGCCAACGCGCCGCACCCGCAGCGCCGGCTCGCCCAGATGGCTCTCGAGCTGGGCCCGCACGATCGGCTGGTCGTCTGACAGCAGCCCCTCGCCGAACTGGCAGCACCCCTGCCAGGGGATCGGCGCCAGCGCGCGCACGCGCTCAGCTTCGGTGAGGCGCGGGAACCCCACATACATCATGACGATGCCGGACACGAACCAGACCGCCATCAGGAGCCCGACTGCGATCCCGAGGTATCGGTGCAGAATGACGAGCGCGCGCCATAAGCCGTTCGCCATGGTTCCTCCCTCTGAAGCAGGTCTCGGCAAACCGGTGTCCACTCCGCCGGACCATGCGCTGGTTGCGGGGAGTATCCACCTGACCTAAATTCGCTTCAACCAGGGAGATTCCCGATGGACGCACCCTTGAACGTCACCCGCGAGGAGGTCGTCGCGGGCCTCGGCGGCGAAGAGGCCGTGAAGCGCATGGACCATGACGCGCGCGCCGACGCACTCGAGGAGTTCCTGTCCGGCCGACTCGACGCCATCGTGGCCGCCCAAAAGCGCGGCAAGGAGTTCCCGACCGTCGCCGAGCTCGCCGACAAGGTCGACACTCGCGGCTATCGCCGCGGCACCGGCAAGCTCTTCATGCATGACCGCAATATCCAGAACCCGGATCCCGGCAACACCAGCAAGGTGCGGCGGCTTCAGCCGATGCCGGAGAAGCCGACGCTGATCGATTTCTTCAAGCTGCGCTTTCCGCCCGCCGCACATCTGCTGCAGAGCGCCCGGCTTGCGCGCAAGAACGGCCTATCGGAGGAGATCATCCTCGCCTGTCTGCTGCACGATACCGGGCAGTATCTCTGCTACGCCGACCATGGCTACTGGGGCGCGCAGATCGTCGAGCCTTACGTGTCGGAGCGGGTCGCCTTCGCGATCCGATATCACCAGGCGCTGCGCTTCTATCCCGACCATTCGGTCGGCTACTCCTATCCGGAGGGCTATCTGCTGATGTTCGGCACCGACTATGTGCCGCTGCCCCATGTGCAGGCCGCCTATACTTATGCGCGCAATCACAAATGGTACATGGACGCGCGCATGGTCACGACCAATGACCTTTATTCCTTCGACCCCAATGTCCAGGTCGAGATCGACGAGTTCACCGACGTGATCGGGCGCCACTTCAAGCAGCCGAAGGAAGGCCTCGGCAACGACAATACGCCGGTGAGCCATATGTGGCGGAGCATGGTGATCCCGGACGCGCCGTTGTGAGGCAAGGTGCGTTGCGAACAACCATTTTCCAAGATTTAGCGGACGTGGTAGATTAATCAGATGGTCGCGAAAATTCTCCAAGCCGTCATTGAGCAAGCTGAGACTTGGCCGCAACAGGATCAGGAAGATTTGGCGGAGTATGCGCGCGAGATCCAGGCGCGCCGGACGGGCGCGTACATCATGAGTGATGACGAGCGCGCCGCGGTCGGACGCGGCTTGGCCGAGGCCGATCGGGGGGAATTTGTTTCTGATGAAATCGTGGCGGAAGCAGACAAGCGCCATGACTTATGAGGGTTCGGTACACCCCTGAAGCTTTCGCGGACCGCGAAAGAATTTTTGGGTATCTGCGGGAACATTCGCCGAGCGGGGCGCGCAACGTGATGGCGAGCATCCGCGAGGCAGTACGGCTACTCCGCGATCAGCCATACAGCGGGTACAAGACGGACGATCCCGACATACGGTCAAATTCCTCGTCCGCTATCCCTACAAGATGTTCTATCGCGTTCACCACGGTATGATTGAGATCGTGCACATCCGACACACATCGCGACGGACCCTGGGTGGGTAAACGATAGTCACGTTCATGCGCTCTGGCCAATCACCGCGCCTTTACGGGCACCGGACACAGCTTGGCCCCGACCGCGTCAAGAAGTAGCGCGTGCGCGCGATCGGCGATGTCGTCCAGCGAAGGCGTCGACGCATACATCGACTTCGCCTGCGCCAGAATGTCCTGCTTAGTCGGAAGATGCGGCAGATGCAGGCCGGCGAGTACATCGGCGGCGCGCCGCTGCGTGGCCGAGAGTTGCTCCTGCAGCGCCGCGAGATTGGCGCTGGCGAGCGCCGACGCGATCACGGCGGCGATGCGGTCGGCGTTGAAAGTCGCGGCAAGCTGCTGCGCGGCGCGGTCGATCACGCGGGCACCGAGGCGCTGCTCGTTGCGCAGCACCGCCTCCGGCGGGCGCTTGAGATCCCAGACCACGCCGCAGCCATGACAGGACTTTGAGAATGTAGAAGGTCGGGTCGAACTCCCACCAGCGGAAGCCCTGCCGCACGCTGCTCTGACAGGCGTGGTGGTTGTTGTGCCAGCCCTCGCCCATGGTGAACACCGCGAGAAGCCAGTTGTTGCGGGAATCGTCGCCGGTGACATAGCGCTTGCGCCCATGCACATGCGCGAGCGAGTTGATGCAGAAGGTGCCGTGATAGAGCGATGACCGTGCTCCAGAAGAACCCGACCACCAGGCCCGGCCAGCCGTCGATCAGCCAGCACAACACGCCGAGCGCAATGGCCGGCACGAGCTCGTAGCGGTGCAGCCACATCAATTCGGGATAGCGCGCAAAATCGGCGACCTTCACGAGGTCGGTCTTGGCGTGCCGTCGCGCGAAGATCCAGCCGACATGGCTGTAGAGAAAGCCCTTGTGGCGCGGCGAGTGGACGTCTCGTTCGGTGTCCGAATGCAGGTGATGGTGGCGGTGCTTGGCCGCCCACCAGAGCACGCTCTTCTGGGCCGTGCTCTGCGACAGCAACGCAAGCACGAACTGGAAGACGCGGCTGGTCGAGAACGCACGATGCGAGAAATAGCGATGATAGCCGGCGCCGATGGCGAACATGCGCAGCCAGTAGAGCGCGATGCCGATCGCGACCGCCTGCCAGGTGATGCCGGTCCAGATCGCCGCCACGCAGGCGAGATGCACCAGCACGAACGGGATCGCGGACGGATAGACGATGTCGCCGTGATCGTCGTCGTGGGTGTCGCGAGGAGCGCTGCTGCGCGCGGCGGACACGGTTTCATCCGCTGCAGTCTCGGTGCCATCGAGCGGCATGAAAGAGGTTCTCCAGGAGGCGCTTTCCAATGGACGGCCGTATGCGCCTTCACGGCCCGTCCACAATCGCAACCAGCGCTTACAGAGCAGCGCCTGCGCTTTCAAGCTTTCATACTTGAAGCTTTCATACCATGGCGGCGATCACGCGGCCATTGGTAGCAAAGCGCCCAGAGAGAATACAGTATACTAAGAAGAAAACAGCACGCGGCCTTGCCAGTTCATCCGTGGTCAAGGCCGCGCCTTTTTGCCGCTATCAGGCCGCCTGCAGGTTCTCGGCCGACGCCTTCCCGGTCTTGCGGTTGGCAACAACCTCGAAGGTCACCTTCTGGCCTTCCTTGAGCTCGTAGAGCCCGGCGCGCTCGACCGCGCTGATGTGGACGAAGACGTCATTGCTGCCATCCTCAGGCTGGATGAAACCGTAGCCCTTCTGGGTGTTGAACCACTTCACAGTGCCTTTGCTCATCTCTGGTCTTTCATATACGTGTCGTTGAGAGCCAAGCGCGAGCCCGGCCCGGTTAGTCTCGAGATTTTGGGAAGGTCATCAGTCAGGCGCGTCAATCGCGGCAAGGCCAAGTCGTTCGGCCGAAACTCGATGGCGAGCCATATAGTGGCCGAACAGGCGTTGTGCAAGGCCGCAATCTCCGATTATCACCAACATTTCCGGGCAAAACCGCGGCCCCGGCCGAGCTTTCCAGCCTGCGAGCGTGCCGAAACGGTCAAGCACTGGTCCGAAATTGGCTTTGCTTCGAAATCAGGCCGGTGCCACGGCGGCAGGTTCTGGCCGCCATGGCTGCATCGACGGAACGCCTCGTGGTGGCGGAGGAAGACCGCTATTTCACCGCAAAGACATAGACCGCGCCGCCCTGCGGCACGTCCGGATACTTGCCGGGGAACAGCAGGTTCATGCGCGTCTGCATCTTGGCCGGGTCGACGCCCCAACCGGATTGCACCGCGATGTACTGCTTGCCGTCGACCTGGAACGACGACCGGCACCGCCGCGACCCCCGAGATGGTCGGGAACTCCCACAGGACCTTGCCGGTCTTGGCATCGAAGGCGCGGAACATGCGGTCGTTGGTGCCGCCCGCGAACAGCACGTCGCCGCCGGTCGCCAGCACCGGACCCCAGTTGAACGACGGCAGGTTGGTGGTCCACACCTTCTTGCCGGTGTCGACGTTCCAGGCCTGCAGCTCGCCGATGTGATCGGCACCGGCGACGATCTTCATCACGTTTTTCGCCACGCCCATGAAGCGCTCGCCCACGACATATTTGGGGACTTCGCCGGTCAGCTCCGTGCACAGGTTCTCGTTGGCGGGGATGTACATCAGCCGCGTCTGCGGGCTGAAGGCGACCGGCGGCCAGTCCTTGCCGCCCCACAGGCTCGGACAGAACTCGGCGGTCTTGCCGGTGCCGGGCTTGCGCGTCTCGTCGACGTCGGGCCGGCCGGTCTTGGGATCGAGGCTCTTGAACACGTTCTGGCGCACATAGGGCTGGCCGGCCACGAAGTTGATCTTTCCGTCGGTGCGCTCGAGGTGCCAGATGTAGCCGCTGCGCGAGACGTTGATCAGGCCTTTCACGGTTCTGCCGTCGCGCTGATAGTCGACGACGATCGGCGGCGAGACTTCGTCCCAGTCCCAGGAGTCGTTGGGGTGATACTGGAAGTGGCCCTTGATCTGCCCGGTGTTGGCGTCGAGGGCGACGACCGACGATCGTGTAGAGATTGTCGCCCGGCCGCTGATCGCCGAACCAGGGCGCGGCATTGCCCGTGCCCCAGAACGTGAGATTGGTCTCCGGATCGTAGGTGCCGGTCACCCAGATCGCGCCGCCGCCACGCTTGTAGTGGTCACCGCCCGCCGGCCAGGTCTCGCTGCCGGGCTCGCCCGGCGCCGGCACCGTGTAGGTCTTCCACAGCTCCTTGCCGGTCTCGGCATCCATCGCGGCGACGAAGCCGCGCACGCCCAATTCGCCGCCTGATGCGCCGAGGATCACCTTGCCGTCGACGATGAGCGGCGCGAGCGACATGTAGTAGGCCTTCTTGTAGTCATCGACCTTGGCGGTCCAGACTTCCTTGCCGGTCTTGGCGTCGAGCGCGACCAGCACGCAATCGGCGGACGCAAAGTAGACCTTGTCGCCGTAGAGCGCGACGCCGCGGCTGGTCGGATGCAGTTGCACCACGTCTTCGGGGAGCGGGCGCTTATAGCGCCACAGCAGGTTGCCGGACTTGGCCTCGATGGCGAGGACCTGATTGCCGGGCGTGGCGACGAACATCACGCCGTTGTTCACGATCGGCGGCGCCTGATGGCCCTCGACCTGGCCGGTCGCCATGCTCCAGACCGGCTGCAGCCGCGCGACGTTGTCCGGCGTGATCTCTTTGAGCGGGCTGTAGCCCCAGCCGTCATAGGTGCGGCGGAAATGGAACCAGTTGCCATCCTCCGGGTTCTTCAGCCGCTCGGCGGTGACCGGCGCGTATTTCTGCAGGACCTCCGGCATCGGCCCCGGCACCGGCGTGTTCGAAGCAGGCGCGATGGTCTGCGGCATCTGCGCCGAGCCGCGGATGCATCCCGGCGGCAAGGAGATGGCGGCCGCGCAGACGCTTTGCAAATATATCCTGGCATCGACCATGGGCATTTCCTCCTTCGTTCACTTGTCGAGCCGGAATTCCGGTCGTTTCGCTGTCAGAATTTCTCCGGCTAGATCTGAGCGTGCCGTGTCAGGTCGGAACGATGCCAACGCGCGCGGTGAACGGCTTGGCCACCACGAGCTTGCCGTCCGCGATCTTGAGCGGAAGTGCCGGCAAGCGCGCGGGGCTGGACCGTCGATCACCGCAGCGCCATCGCGCGGATTATAATGCGAGTAATGGCAGGAGCATTCGAGAATCTTCTGCTCGCGACCCACACGTCTGACCTCGCAGCCGGCATGCGGGCAGATCGCCGAATAGGCGACCACGCCTTCCGCCGCACGCTCCTGGGTGACGCCGACGAGCGTTGACGGATCGAGCCGCAGCAGCAGCACCTTGTTGAGGCGCGAGCCACTGCGCACGACATTGCCGGCCTGGTCCATCGGCCACGCCACCACCGGCGGGCCGCCAGCAGGAATATCCTTGGGCTGGAGCGGAACGGGACTCTCGCTAAGGATTGAGACAAGCAAGTCTCCTTCCTTGGGCCGTTCGTTCTCGGGCTGCGCCAACGCAGGGCTTGCGATCGCTCGGGCGGCGACATCCAGGCTGACGAGCGACACAACGCTGAGAAAATTGCGCCTCGTGTCTCCGTTCTTACACCCAGCCATCGGGTCGACCCTTCGACTTCCGGAAATATCTCTTCAAGTTAAGTCTCGGCATCTTAGCTCGCAATCTCCCCGAGCACTATGCGAAGCGCTGGCCAATCCAAAAAAACGAAGTTGCCGATTCGGCAGTGTCCCGTCAGCGATGGTTGCGCGTTATGCGTTTGATGGCGACGATAATAACTCCTTACACCGTTGCCTCCAGGACACGCTTGCGAACCTGCCTGCGGGTGGGCAGCGTACCGCCACGGATTAGCCGTGGTGGCGGCTGACCAACGCTGCCGGATTTCTGGCAGAGTTCATGGCATACGCGTTTCTGGCGTACGCGTGGGATGTTGGTGATACGGGATTGGTGACGATGGATGCTGATCATTTTCCGGGCCGCGATCTGACCCCCGCTGAAAAGCTCTGGCTGGATGCGGTCCTCGCCGGCCGCACGCTCGACCTGAATGGCGAAACGATCCGGGCTTCGATGCTGCGTTCGCTGGTCAGCGGCGAGATAGCCGACGTGTCGCTTCCACCCGTCGGCGTCGTCCTCAACAACGCGATCATCCAGGGCAGCCTTGACCTGGAGGGATGCCATGTGACGCGCCCATTGGTGTTCCAGCGCTGCAAGTTCAGGCCGATTGAGGCCGCCCAAGCGGCCATCTCGCTGCGCGACGCCACCCTCAAAAGAGTGGCCTTCTACGAATGTCACATCGCAGGCGCCCTGAAGGCGGACCGCGTCGTCATCGAAAGCGCGCTGTTCATGACTGGAACCACGCTCGACGGCGTGCTGCGCCTGCGCGGGGCCAGTATCGGCGAGGCGCTCGCCATGGACACCGTCAAGATCAACCATCGTGGTGACACTGCGGTGCTCGCCGATGGCATGCGGCTTGGCGGCCCGTGGGTGCTGCGCAGTGCGGAGATCGCCGGTGAGGTCCGGTTTGCCAGCGCGCGCATCGGCGGCGGTCTGCTATGGGAAGATGCCAAGATCCAGAACAGCCAGATCGCAGTCGCCGGCGACGGTGCTGTCTGCAACGGTCCCTGGGTCCTGCGCCGAGCGGTCATTCAGGGGCCCTTCCGTCTGCGCGGCATGTCGGTGAAGGCAATCGACGCGCAGCAGATGACGATCACCGCCGGCTCGGAAGGCTTCAATGCCCGGGGCGCAGAGATCGGCAGCGACCTGATCCTGGATGGAGCAACCATCAAGGGTGGTTTGCTGCTGACGCGTATGCAGGTGAACGGCGAGCTCAGCGGCAAGGGCGCAAACATTGCCGGCGCCGGCCAGGACTGGGCCATAGCCGCCAACGGCGTGATCGTCGGCCAGGGCATCGCGCTTGCGGGCGCGCGGCTGCAGGGCGGCCTCATGCTCGCCGGCGCGCGCATCAAGCAAGGCATCAATGCAAGCAACATCAAGATCGAGAGCAGCGGCCGGGCGCTCGAAGCCGACACCATGCACGTTGGCGGAAACTGGATCATGCGCGGCGGCGACATCTCCGGCAACATTCGCTTCGCGGGGGCTCGCATCGACGGTCAGATCGCCTTCACAGAGTGCAAGATTCGCGGTGGCGGTGACCTCGCCATTCGGGCGGACGGCGCCAACATCGGCGGCGGCTGGTTCATGGGACGAGCCGTGATCGAGGGCATGGTGCGCTTCCCGAGCGCGTGTGTCGGCAACGAGATGCGGCTGCGCGGCACGCGCATCGTGGTGTCGAGCGGCCCGGCCCTGTTCGCAGCGGGCGTCACCATTGCCCGCGAATTCGTGCTCGATGGCGGCTTCAGCACCCAAGGTGGAATTGTGCTCGATCGCGCCGAGATCGACGGCACCCTCGACCTGACCGCCAGCCGGATCAAATCGGCGGCACTCGGTCGCGCCGGCGCGGCCGCTTCAAAGACCCACGATGAAATGCTGAGCGCGCGCTACGACACGGTCGCTCTCAGCCTGGTCGATGCGAGGCTCGATCGTCTGGTCATGCCGAGCACCGCCGAGGACCGCTCACAGGGGATCATCGATCTGTCGCGTGCGCGTGTCGGCAGCTACGAGGATGCGGCGGCGGCGTGGCCGCCTCCCGGACGCCGCCGCGCCCTGCGCGAGCACAACGACTTGGACCATCTGGTTCTGGACGGGTTCGTCTATGACCATCTCAAGACGCCGACCGGGTTGCCGCCGCAGGCTGGCCGCGCGCGCCGCGCGGGCGCGGCCCGCATGCGCATCCTTTGGCTCGAAGCGCAATCGCGCAACGATGTGCAGCAGCATTTCAAGCCGCAGGCCTGGGTCCACCTGTCCCGTCGCCTCGCCGCGCAGGGCTACCATGACGATGCGCGCGAGATCGCCATCGAGCGCCGCCGCCGCCAGCGCCGCAGCGCCTCCGTCACGCGCGGTGCGCGCCTGCAGGGCTGGCTGCTCGACGTCTTTGCGCTTTATGGATTCAACCCCTGGCGCACGGTGCTTTGGATGACGGCGTTCGTCACGCTGTTCGCAGGCATATGGTGGTGGGCGGCGCAGGGATGCGAACGCGATTCCTGCAAGGACGAGACCGTCTATGCGATGTCCCTCAAAGGCAATTACGGCGGGGACGACAAGAGCGCCGAAGAGAAATATCCCGGCTTCTCGCCCATGGCATATTCGCTCGACGTCTTCCTCCCGTTCGTCAATCTTGGCTACAAGGAGCATTGGCGTCCGCGCACGAGCTATTGGGTGCTCGCCGACGTGCCGCTTCCCGGAGCCGAGTTGCACGGCCAGCAACAGCTGACCGTGACGGTTGGCGGAATCCTCTATGTTCTCTATGTGCTCGAGATGTTGGTGGGGCTGATCCTTGCGTCGCTCGCTGTCACCGGCTTCGCCGGCCTCCTGCGGGGCGAGGACGAGCCGAAGTAGCGACGTATCGGATGTCCGCGGCTTCGGCATCGGGATGTTCGCTAGTGGTCCGATTCTAACATTGCATCCCTTCTCGGCGGGCTCTCTTGCGAATGTTAGAATCAAAGGACCACTAGCAAATATAGGTTTCTAGTGGAGCTTTGGATTTGACATTCGCTTCGCGAGCGCGCGGCTGGGTGGGTAGCGAATGTCAAATCCGCTCCACTAGGGAGTCGTGTTAGCCGATCGACTGCTTGGGACAACACGCCAGATCGTATTTCCAACGTCGTCCGCAACCAGGAGTGCTCCCGTCCTGTCTATGGCGACGCCGACGGGCCTCCCGAGCGCGTTTCCGTCCTTCAGAAACCCTGTGAGGACGTCCACCGGCGGTCCACTGGGTTGGCCGTTTGAAAAAGGCACAAAGATGACTTTGTATCCGCTCGGCGGATTGCGATTCCATGAGCCGTGCTGGCCGATGAAGGCACCTCCCCGGAACGGCGCGGGCAGTAGCGTGCCATCATAGAACGTCAGGCCGAGCGAAGCCGTGTGATTGCCAAGTGCGTAGTCAGGCGCGACCGCCTTGGCCACCATATCAGGCCGATGCGGCGGGCGAGCATCGACGTGTTGCCCATAATAGCTGTAAGGCCAACCGTAAAATGCGCCGTCCTTGATGGACGTCAGATAGTCGGGAACGAGATCACTGCCAAGTTCATCGCGCTCGTTGACGACAGTCCATAGCGTCTGAGTTTGCGGCTCCCAGCCCATCCCGTTTGGATTGCGCAGGCCCGACGCGAAGATGCGTGAGGCGCCAGTCGCGAGCGTGATTTCGTAAATAGCCGCGCGACCCTCTTCCTGGTCGATTCCGTTTTCGCCCACATTGCTGTTTGATCCCACCGTCGCGTAAAGCGTCGTGCCATCCGGGCTGGCGATGATATTTTTGGTCCAATGATGATTGAGGCGCCCGGCTGGCAGGTCGGCCACCTTCTCGCCTGGTCCGGTGATTTCTGTCTGGTTTTCAGCATAGCGAAAGCGCAGGACCGCATCCGTATTGGCGACGTAGAAGTCATTGCCGATGAGAGCCATACCGAAGGGCGAATGAAGTCCTTTCAGGAAGGCGGTCTTGGTCTCGGCGACACCATCGCCGTCAGCATCGCGCAACAGCGTGATGCGGTTGGCGCTTGGAACACCTGCTCCTGCGTATTTCTGCGCGGCTCCATAGATCCAGCCCTTGATGCCCTTGCCCTCTTCCGAGCGCTCCGGCGCGTTGGTTTCCGCCACGAGCACATCGCCATTGGGAAGGACATATAGCCAGCGCGGGTGGTCGAGACCCGTTGCAAATGCTTCAACGGCAAGCCCAGCAGCAGCTGTCGGCTTGGCGCCCGCCGCCCAGCCCTTTGCTGGGGCTATTTTGACCGTCGGTATGAGCGTTTTGGTGGGTTCCGGTATCGGCGGGTTTTGCCCGTAGCTTGCAGTGTCCGGCAGCCGCGCGGTGTCGCCGCTGAAGGTATAGATGCCTACACCGAGGACCAACAGCACAACAGCAGTGACGACTGTCCAACGCTCGGCGCGCGTTCTCATCAGAAATCTCCACATGTTCTTGAAAGGAACGGAAATGTGCGGCTTCGCGTTCCATCAGGGAATTTCCCCTCGCGCACGTCACCCGCCGGGAAATGGTCGGCCTTGACCCGGCCCAGGCGATCACGGCGAAGCGGAATGGATCGGCGATCGAAACCAGTTTGGGATTGAAGGAGGTTCAGCCGAAGTGAGCTTCCCTGATCACGGCGGAAACGCAGGAATTGCCAACTTGGAGATTATGTCGCTCCAGAGCTGGGACATGTCAGTTCCATAACAAGATCCCGCGGACGTCGGAACTAGCACGGGCCCTGCCCCGTTTGGTCTTTATGAGAGTTTTTGGCTCACAGGTGGCACTATGGAACACAACGACGAAACCGTATCCCAGGCAGTCTGCCAATTGCGGAGATTTCCTGAAAATGAGTGAATTGCCCCCAATTTGGCGGGACTTCTGCGCCCGCACTTGCTCTCTGAGACGGCGCAACAATTGTTGGAGGCGTCAATTTGGAGCTGTGTCTCTGGCCTCAAAAAGCCGTTTCCCGGAAACGGAGACCACGAGTGCCAGAGACGCGTTTCGAATGTGCGCTCGCTGGTGCTTCCCTCGGCTTGGGCTTCTTCGATCAATAGTCATCATGGGCAAATTCATCCACGTCTAGATTGGGTACAGGCGCGAAGTCGAAAAGCTGCTCGACGTGGTAGGGCATTCACATGGATCTTTTGAATCAAGATTGCGCGTTGGCTTGAGGCAAGGTCGCGATGGGCCAAAAGCAGTCATTGCCTCGGTTCGGCAACCGGAACCCCGGGCGTCTCAATCGGATCTCCCGCAATCTTCTCGAAGACGCCGCGGTTGGTGATCCTCACATGCCGTCGGTTTCGGACCTTGATGACGCCGCGCGCGTTCAGGCTTCGAAATGCTCTGCTTACGGCCGCGAGCGTCATTCCAATGTACTTGCCGATGTCCGAGCGGTTCATCGGCAAATATATTTCGGCAGTTTGCTCACCTGTGGCAATTTGAAGTTGTTCGATCATTTGGAGGAACATCGCGAGCTTAGTGACAGCGTTTCTCTGGCTTAGCAAAAAAGCGTGCCGCTGGGCTTGCCGCAGTTCCTGGCACAGCTTGCAGATAACATGAAACTCCAACTCGGCGTGTTTCGAAAGGCGGCTCCGCAACACAGAAACCGGAAGGCGATACGCGGTGACGGCTGTTATTGCCCTGGTCGAGTTCGCATACATTCGTTCTGCTGACAGCCCGAACAGGTCATCGGGAAGCAAGAACGCAACCACATGTTCGCTCCCGCCGGGCCCCTCCTTATAGGCCGTCACTACCCCCGTGATGATGTTGAAAATCGCATCGGCGCTATCGCCTTCTCGGTAAATAACCTCGCCCTTCTTAAACCGAACAATCGACGCCAGAACGGCGAGGCGGGCGCGTTCATCATCAGCCAGCAGCTGGTGCATTCGTCCTGCTGAAGGGACCCACGGGTCAAGAGCTCGAATTGCCGGCCCGTGGCCGCCTATCGAGGTTGGGGTTTTCACCATCTTGCATCGCCCTTACAAGAACATCGCAAAAAACACTTTGCGCGAAAAGAATGCTACGAAGTTTGATCATGATCAAACTATTGCAGGGAGGCGCTTGGCGCTCTCAATCGCCCGGTGCTAACGATTGCGGCTCAACTTCATGCCCCCGAGGTTGATTGAATGACTGTGTCCGCACGAACGATCATCGAGCTAAATATCAAGCATTACCGGGACTTGCTAAAGAACGAGACCGACGCCTCGAAGCGGCAGACCATTGCCAAGTTGCTCGCAGAGCAGGAGGCCAAATTGGCGAAGCTGCCACCCGACAAGAAGCGCGATACGTGAATTATTGGGTTGGCCAGTGTGGAGTTCGTCATTCCGACCAAGGGCGCCAATGTGTCGGATCCACGAGGACGGGTTTTGCTGTCTTCGCCTCGACCCACCCAACTGATGTCCGGCGGCAAGGAAAGACCAGCGCATGGACCTCACCTTCCTCGATCACGCTCAGTTGCAGGTCGTGATCGAACGGGGCGGTTGTTATCGGTTGCCACTCAAGCATAGTTTTTATTTATGCAAGAAGGGCCTCCGTGTGAGCTTTGCGATTTGTCAAAACCGCGAGACGATTGCCCGTACAGATTCAACTGTCGCTCTCTGGGTCACAATGCGAAGAACTCGCATTGAGCATATGTCGTCTGCTTTACCCCGGATACGCCCTGGGACCGGCCGGATTCGAGCCGGGGATCGGACACGACGATATTCACTTCTGGATCGGACCTCCTACAGCGCTCGGTGAGCCGGCCACGGCAACGGGTCGGCGTGGTAGACTTACGCTTAGCCTTGGCCATGAGAACTGTACCTTTTGGCTTAGGTTAGACTCTCGTGGCGTTCCAGCGCCTTCGGGGGTCGCCCCGATCTCAACCTGAAAGGTCGTGCGCCGTTGCTGGCGCGGGCTCCGAAAAACGTGGGTGATTTTCCTTTAAGTCAAATAGGTTGGGTATGGAATATCGCGAGGAGACCATCACTAGGCTGCGCGCGAAGTTGGGCTGCGAGCCTAGCGATGAAGAGATCAAGGTCGAGCGTGATCGACAGTGGCGGCTCCAGCTTTCGGGCCTGACGCTGACCGATCTGCTGTTGCGCGACGAGGACGCCCTTTAATGGACGACGATTTCTTTATCAACGAAGGCGTTCAAGCGGGCGATGGCGTTTGCGATGGCCTTCTCGATGGAGATACAATCCAAGTCCCGATTGCAAGCCGCGAGCACTTGGAGGCGACCATTCGTTCCAATGTTCCATGGCCTCAACGCCTACCTGGCCGGGTTGCGCCAGAAGGGCGCAGGCGACCGTGAGATTAAGTTGTTCCTCGATGCACTGTTCGGCACGATGCGCCGCCGCGCACAGGAATTGCCTTCAATATCGAAGATGCTGACCCTGGCACAGGAGCGATGGCCAGCAAAGCTGCTACGGCATGCGCCGGCTGGATCATCCGACGCTCCCGCGAGCGCGCACAGCATCGAGCGCCGCGGCCGGATCACGCTCTGCGCCATCGGCATCATCGCGCTTGTCGCCCTGATCGTGTGGCTGTTCGGGCTCTAGCATCGCGGGGCGCGCGTGAGGCGGATCGGCCCGCTGCTTAGATTAGCGACGCGCTGCGCGATCGACTGGTGGGCACAGCGGGAAGGGTAGGACGCCCATTCCCAGCGCCGCTCGCAATTTTCTATGGAAAAGTGAGCAATTTTATACAGACGCAGAATTGCTATCGGCCAAAACTGATCGATACCGGGCGCGCCCCAGCCCCCACAGCCCCCAGCGCGTCCGCGGGCCCCGCAATTCGGGGCCCTTTTCGTCCGATCGATGATCTGTCTTGACGCGGATCAATGGACCGGCCCCCAGAGCGCCAATTTTGCGGCCTCGAGCCCAACCTCCATCGGAGCCGTCAATCAGGATCGGATTGACAAAACCGAATTCCTTGATGCTCCTAAGGGCAAACAGCTATGCGGCTTGACTTTGCCAAGTCCCGATTGTGTCGAAGCCTTTTTCGACAGCATCGACCTGAAGGAGAAATCCTCGGACGAACTTACTTTTGTGTTTGTGCGGGGGCAGTTGGACTTGGCGTCGTCGTTACTGACATCGACACACTGCCGTAACCGAAATAGACCAGGGCTCCAAACACGAAGGCAAACAAGATCGCGCTCACCAGGGCGTTGAGGTAGCGGTTGCCGAAAGCGATCGAGTTGCCAACTAAATCAATGATGAACACCACAATGCTTGCAATGAGGACGGGCTCAAACCACACGTATTGTGCTGGCAACAACATAGCGCGCCCCCCAGCATTATGACAACGTTGAAACCTTAGCATATAGGATAATGGCCGGCCATCCCCGTAGTCAGCAAGCTCAAACGATTTAAGTCGTATTATGCGGAATTACGGTTCGTTTGTCGCGCTCGCGTGCGTTCATCTTGATCAAATCCGTCCACTCCAGTTGGCCCTCAAGATCGCCTCAACGGTTACGCCGCCAGGAAGTACGACGGCGGAGATCGCCAGCGCCGCGCTGACAAGCTGTTCGAATAACCGGCGGAGTTCATTTCGATTTTTAAGGCGCTGGCATAAGCAATTGAGCGGTTAGGATGTCGGGTGTTGGCCCAACACCCGACATCAGGTCTCTGGTTAGCAGGGTGGCAACATCGGTTATCGCCAGCCGGAGCGGTCGAAGAAATCGCGACTAAGGTACCCCGCGACGGTGCCCCTCGGGCCCGTCGATTTGTCCAGGTCGCCTCACACTCGGCTCTTAGGCCCAGGCAGATCGGACCAATCGAGGCCGAGTTCCTCGCATACCCGACGCGCGTCGCGCGGATCGAGGTCCTTGCGCGAACCGATGCACGGTCACCATGACATGACCCTCGCCACGGTCATGATGTTCATGATGGTCGAAGCGACACCCTCGCTCCGCCAGCCAATTCCGAAATGTCGCGCTTTCCACTACGTCCTCCTGTTAGTGAGTGATTTAGCCCGCGTAGAGCGCGTCGCAAAGTGTGCCGTCTCGTCACCTTCATGCCAAAGCAAGCCAGGGACGTGCTTTATTACTTAATTACTCAGCCATCCGCCAAACGAACAGCAGCACAGCGGCGCCAACCGCTGCCGCAATAGCCGACGTCACCAGCCCGCCGCCGAACGCAAGCAGCACCGCGATGTGATAGCCGACGAAAGCACCGGCAACACCCACTAGGGCACTCGTGACGATTTCCGCGGGTCGAGCCGGCGAACTGGCGTGCGAGCCAGGACGGGCCGGCCAGCCGGTCGCCAGCTACTATGCCAATTGCGAGTACCAGAAGAAACGTCACGACCGGGTCGGTGGCGCGGATGGATTGGTTCTCCCTTCGGCGCAAACTGTCATCTAGTCCACCTTGCCTCGCTAGGACACTTCGGCCTTGGGTCCTGTCTCAGGATCAAACCTTCGTGCATCGGAGATGCGCCGACGCGCGCCGCCTCGAAAGGAGGAGGATGCATGTGGCCATATCCATCGTCGAATCTTGTTCCTGTATTGGTCGGGTGACCCCGATCTTTAGACAACCGTGCCGAATAGTTTCCCGATGCCGGCGGTGAGAGCCATCGCCAACGCACCCCAGAATGTCACCCGGGCCGTGGCGCGCAGGACGTTTGCACCGCCTGCTCTGGCTCCGATCGCACCCAGAAGAGCAAGAAAGCCCAAGGACGCGCCGGACACGATGGGGACAAGCGCACTCGGCCGGCGACACGACAACCATGAGCAAGGGCATGGCCGCGCCGACGGAAAACGTCGCGGCCGATGTCAGCGCGGCCTGCACGGGACGCGCGGTGGTGATTTCCGAAATCCCAAGCTCATCGCGCGCATGGGCGGTCAAGGCATCCTTCGCCATCAGTTGCTGGGCAACCTGCCGCGCAAGCGTCTGATCGACACCGCGCTTGACGTAGATTTCGGCGAGCTCAGTCGAGTTCGAACTCGACGTTCTCGCTCAACTCCTTGCGTTCGCGCGCGAGATCCGCCTGTTCGGTGTCGGATTGCGAGCTGACGGACACATACTCGCCGGCGGCCATCGACATGGCGCCAGCCACCAGTCCCGCGACACCCGCGATCAAGACATCGTTCTGCGTCGCGGCCGCTGCGGCAACGCCGACGATCAGGCTTGCGGTCGAGACGATGCCGTCATTGGCGCCGAGCACCGCGGCTCTCAACCACCCGATGCGGTCGACGAGGTGGTTCTCCGGGTGCAGGCGAAGACGGCTCATCCGCACGTCCTGCCCTGTCAGATCAGAGCCGACCCATGAGAAGCAGGACAACGAGGACGATGAGGATGACGCCGATGACACCGACGCCGCCATGACCGAAGCCGTAGCCGTAGCCGCCGAAGCGGCCGCTGAAGCCACCAAGCAGGAAAATGATGAGGATGATAATGAGTATGAGTCCGAGCGACATGACTTGTCTCCCCGTTTGCAACGCCTAGCCAACATTGTGCTTCTGCTCACCCCGACAGTGAAGCCCTTGATCGGCATTTTCCGGATGACGCACTATCGAGGGCGCCATCTGGGAACTGCCGAACTACTTCTTCTCGATGGAAATGCCGCTCTTGCCGACGTTGATCTCGATGCCGTGGTCTTTTGCCGATCCTGGTAGAGCTGATAGCCGAAGACCGCGGCGACGACGACGAGCGCGCCGATGATGAGGATAGAGAATGTTGCGGTTCATCGCTTCGAGAATCCTTTTCGCTAACAGGTCAATCATTGAACCCGATCAACCTCCGAATTGTGAGCAATCAGGAGAACAGCACCGTAAATCGCGCGCCTTGGTTGTTTTCGCCTCGACCAATCCGCAATTCACCACCGATCTGCTTGACAAGGACCGAATAATTTTCATGCCCAGTCCTTTGGAGGCGGCTGGATCAAATCCTTCCGGCAAGACCTGGGCCATCATTGGAGACCGACAGCGCGTAGCCGCTTTCGGAATCCGGTTCCAACCTGACCGTGATCCGGCCTTTGCCGTACTTGGCCGCGTTCGTGATCAATTCGTTGACGATGAAGCCGAGCGGAATGCCGGTGGCGGTCGGCAGCTTGATTTCAATTCCCTCGACGACGATGGCTCTGCTCCGGTCGCTCCTCCGAGCACAACATCGTCGAGAAATCGCGACAAAGATCCTCGAGGTATTGCTTGAACGCGACGGTTTGCACGCCATCGAGAGAGTGGAGACGCCGGTGGACGCGCCCGATCGTGGCCACGCGGTTGGCGGCGATGGCCAATTGCGAAGCGGCCTCGGCATTCGCCGACGCCCGGCTTTGCAGCGAAAGCAGGCTTGCGATCATTTGCAGGCCGTTCAACAGCCTATGATCGGACTCCTTGCTCATGAGCTCCTTTTGCTGGATCAACTCATCCTTTCGACGGAGCAGAGCTTCCTTCTCGGGCGAGAGCCTCCGCAGCCAGACTTCCGTCGACCTGATGCGTGTCAGGTCGCGTTCGTAGCTCGCGAAGGTGCGGTGCGCTGGACGCGCGCGGTACGGCAAATGTTCAATGGTCATGTTATTGGCCTTCCCTGTGCTGTCCGAAATTGGTTGCTCGTAACCGCATGATCAATCCTGCGATAGAGGCAGCCAACTCATCTTGACTTACGTCAACTATGTCCGATACCGGACATTCGGTATGTCGTTACTCTGCTCACTCGGAACACCTCGACATAGTTGGCATTGGTTTGAAGGCGTTGGCATTCGTCGCGCGGCCACCCTTGGGACAGGTCGCCGACTAAGAGCAGGGTCACACTCGCGCTTGCGGATTAGACCTTCGCTGCGACGTGCTCCGCAGCGACAGTGACGGACTTCTGCATCGGGTCGAATTCGAAAGTAGTCTCGCGACACCGATCCAAGTGCGCTGCTAGTCTTTTTCTATTGCTTTTACCTGCTTCGCCTCTGCATCGACGAATAGTCTCGAGGACATTGCGCGCTTGACAGGGTCTGCTTCGGTTTTCAGCAGGTTAGTAAGATGCACGATGTTTTACCGCCCGTCATAGATTGATCTATGACACGCACTCCACGCAGGAAAAGCGGCCGATCGCGCGACCGTTGGAGTACTTATGCGCTAGAGCGACCCGCTTCCGGGGGTGTTGGGGGTCACGAGGCCAGCTGCAGGCATCAGCGGTCCTTTGGCATTTGCGACCGTACCGCACGCGGACGCTGCGCCTTTCTGCGAGGGGAGTCCAGGGATATGTCCGATACCGGACATCACATTCAGGACAGCAACCACCTCATTTCCGCTGTAGAGACCCGAAATCTCTGGCGAATGTCCGATATAAGACATTGGCCTTGCCTCTACGGCCGAAGAGGCGCAGCGTGCGCCATTGATGGCTGTGGGCGCCATCGATAGCCCCGCGGATCAAATGTCCGTTAGCCTTAGGAGGCTGCCATGGAAAGGTTCATCAACCGACAAAATATTAATCGCTATCGCAGACTCGCCAGCGAAACGACTAACGCGACCGAGCGGCAGCAGATATTGAGATTGCTCGCTGACGAAGAGGCCAAGTTTAAGCTGGATCAGGCCGTGGGCGATCTCGACAAAGCTCGGCAACCACAAGCAAGGACCAAGCTCGCCGAAGGCGAAGGAACGAGATAGGCGCTGGCCGGCGCCTCCGGCCTGAAGCCGTTCCAGCATGAACGAGAAGAGCGGTGAGATGGTGGCTAGTCGCAAGGCTGCGGACCCGCACGCCAACCGATTGCTCGGTTTGCTGCCGCCCAGGGACTACGCACGGCTTGGCCCGCATCTTCAACGTATTCCACTGGAGTACCGGCAGTCTCTCTACCGCGCGCACAAGCCCATCGGATTTGTCTATTTCATCGAGACTGGCGTCGGCTCCCTGGTGAACACCATGGCGAACGGCGACGCAGCCGAAGTTGGAACAATCGGCAACGAGGGCGTCGTGGGTCTGCCCCATGTATTGGGTGACGACAGGGCGCCCACCGGGGTTTACGTCCAGGTTCCCGGTGCCGGCCTGAGAATGAAGGCGAGTGTGTTCAATAGGGAAATGGCGCGAAGCGCTTCGATGCGTACCGTCATGCTTCATTATGCTCACGCCGTCTTTAATCAGGTCGCGCAGTCCGCCGCGTGCAATCAATTTCATTCCCTGGAGCAGCGATGTTGCCGATGGCTTCTGATGACACACGACCGCATGCAAGCGGACGAATTTCTGCTCACGCAGGAGTTTCTGGCCATGATGCTGGGGGTGCAGCGGACGGGCGTGACGGCCGCGGCGGGCGCCCTGCAACGGGCCGGACTCATCCGCTATCGACGTGGCAACGTGACGATCATCGATCGCCGCGGCCTGATGCAACGCTCGTGCGAGTGTTACGGCATTTCCAAGAGGGAGTTCGATCGTCTGCTTGGCGATCCGACCATACGCAAGGGAGGATGATGGCGACGGCATGAGATCAATCTGCCACAATCAAGCTGGCTGCAACGCAAGGATATTGTTGTGACCCACAAATTCCGCATCGGGCAGGCAGTCGCTCTAACCCCAAGCGTGCTTCTCTCGGCAGCAGTCGGTGAATACGAAATCCTCCAACTCTTGCCGGCACCGGATGCTGACCCGACCACTCCTCGTTACCGGATCAAGAGCATTGCCGAATTGCATGAGCGCGTTGCTCCCGAAAGCGACCTCACTCTATCGGACCGAGAGTCACACCCATCGCCAACGCTCGAGACCCTTCGCTAGTCAGGCGGTGAGGGCTGACGAGTTCCACGACTGGATTCTGTTCGTGTCGCAGATGAGGATCAGGAGCGGCAAGGCGGGTTACAGGCGCGGCGGCCGGGCACAGCAAGCGAGTGTTGCGCCGCCCCATGCACGGAATCCAGCTCTATGATTTGTCGGCCCCTGAGGGTTCGCTTTTAAGCCCTACTATGGCAGCGATGATCGCTGTTTGGATGTCCTCGTCCTGCGCCGCAACAGCAGCGGTCAGCGCCAAAAGGCGCTGCCGGGTGTCGTAGAGCTGATCGATCAGCGACAACACCAGGGGCAGCGTGTCAGTATTGATCTCGAGTTCGTAGCGCAATGTGGAGATGAGGCGGACCCTCGCGCATTCCATTTCCGTGAAGAATAACGTTCCCGCCTCCTGCCGCGGCACGACCAACTCCTCACGGATCCAGGTTTCAAGATCGCTGCGTTGGAGAGCGGATATCGCCGCGACAAGGTCATCCACATGCGTCATGGCAGCATCTCCTTGCGCGGCTCCTGCTGGGTTTTCGGCCGCCAAGTCTCCAGAAACGCGACCAGCTCGGGCTCTTCGGCTGCAGGCAGAACGACTTTCAGGGTGATCAGTTGATGTCCGCGCTGCCCGGACTTGCGGTTGCGGATGCCTCGATCGCGCAATCGCAGTGTAGTGCCGGTATTTGACCCCTTCGGGACAGTCACCGTCACCGGCCCGACTATGGTCGGCACCTCAATCTGCGCGCCGAGTACTGCCTCCCTCAGAGTGAGTGGAACCTCAACATGAATATTGTCGTCCTTGCGGTGAAAAAACCGATGCGGTTCGACATGCAGCTCGACATAGGCATCACCCGCCGGTGCCCCGCCGAAGCCCGGCATTCCCTGTCCCTTGAGCCGCAGTGTCTGACGGTCCTCGGCACCCTCGGGGATCGTCACCTGTAGCGTCTTGCCTTCCGGCAACGTGATCGTACGCGCACCACCCTTCGCTACTTCCAGAAATTCGACCGAAAGCACATAGCTCACATCCTGACCGCGCGCCCGGAACGTAGCCTGCGACTGACGTCCCTCGCCCGCAAACGCGCGCGCTAGAAACGCTTCCAGTTCCTCGTTGTCGGCAAATCCATCCTGCGCTGCATGCGAAGTGTAGACAGGACCGTCCGCGAAATCGCGATAGAAACGCTCCTGCGGCCGCTCCGCCCCACTGGCATCGATCTCACCCGCATCGAACCTCCGACGCTTCTCCTTGTCTTTGAGCAGGTCGTTGGAAGCCGATATGTCCTTGAACTTCTCCTCCGCCTCCTTGTCGCCCGGATGCAGATCGGGATGGAATTTGCGTGCCAGCTTCTTGAAAGCGTCCTTGATCTCCTTGTCGGTTGCAGATCGATTGACGCCGAGGGTCTCGTAAGGGTCCTTCATGCACATGATCCCATTCAAGCCGCGCCACAACGAACCGCGGATCGTCGCCTTTGGCTAATCGCCAAAGCCAACGGTAGTGCTTGTCGAGCCGAGGTGCCTCATTGTCGATGAGAAACCGATCCCTGAATTCGGTCGGCTCGATGCACTCGTCCGGATTGTGACGACTACGATCCATGGTGCGGATGAGCGCAATCTGAAGGGAATATCACCTCACGCCAGACCTGACGATTGGCCACGAGCCCGTAGACGTCATTCAGAACCTGGCTTTGGCCATGAAGGGTTTCACAGACGGCCAGCGATTACGTCCTCTTCGTCAGCCGGAAACGTATTACTGGTCAAAGCTTACCCAGAAGAAGCAAGATTAACAGAATAAGAATTACAAGGCCGAGGCCGCTGCCGCCGTAGTAGCCCGTACCGTAGAATGGGCCGCCGCCGATTCCACTAAACCCGCCCAACAACGCGATCACCAAGATGATGAGAATGATGGTCCAAATCGACATTTGAGGATCTCCTTGTCCTAGTTCGCCGCGACGCCTATTTCCCTTTGAGCGCGTCTTTCATTGTGTCTTTGAGGCCGCCGATGGCGTTCTGAACCTTGCCCTCTATCCTGTCGGCCTTGCCCTCCAACTCCAGCTTGGCGTCACCGACCACCTTGCCGACCGCCTGCTTGACTGCACCTTTGACTTGCTTCGCCGATCCGACAACTCTGTCCTTGTCCATGATGTCCTTACCCTACACTCTCGAACAACAAATATTGCGATGCGCCCGAGGATTGTTAATGATCTGAGATTGGCCCGACGCCCGACGGCGCTGTTCTTGACGGCGAGACCCTCGATGTCCTGCACAAAGCCCTTCATAGTCATTGCTCTGTTCCACAGGCCGTTCGATCCGATAGCCCCGGGACAAGGCCCGCATCTTGAGATAGGTCAAGACTGCGCGGCGGATTCTGAGCGCGAGGAGGCCCAAGCTGAAGCCGACACCGCCCCCACACGCGGGAGTGCTTATCCCCACCTCCGTTGTGCTGCAGCGGCTGCACGACGAAGCACCGACGGACCACTTCACCCTGGGCTGGCTAATGGGAAGCCTGCGCAAGCGCTCCTTCGGCATCATCATGCTCCTGCTCGCCCTGGTCGCGATCGCGCCGGGTGTTTCAATCGTAGCCGGCCTGCTGCTCATGATCCCCGCGTTCCAGATGATCGCGGGCCTGCCTGCCCCCGTCTTCCCACGAGGCATTGCCGCCCGTCCCTTGCCGACGCAGCACCTCGCCGCTCTGGTGCAGCGAGCCGTGCCAGTGCTGAGATATTTCGAGAAGGTGATCCATCCGCGCTGGCCCACCCCGTTTGAGGCGACCAAGCGCCTTGTCGGCACCGTCGTCGTGATCCTGAACACCACCTTGGTGTTCACTCCCATCCCGCTCAGCAACGTCGTCCCCGCCCTGGTGATCGCCCTGATCTCGCTGGCCTATCTCGAGGAGGACGGGGTCCTTCTCTCGATCGCTCTACTGGCCGCTATCATCGTCCTGACGATTGAATTGGGGGCGATCTGGGGGACGGTGGTCGGCGCAGAATGGATCATCGGCCTCTGGTAGCTCATTGTGGTGGGGACGTATCACGCGATGAATGCTCGGCCCACTCCTTGGCGACACCCACCGCCAGCACGCCGACCGCCGCGACCGTCATCAGCCGTCTCCAACCCACCGCTTGGCCGACCTGCAGGCCGACCGCCAGCAGCCGCGGATCGAGCCAGTCGGTGCTGCGGCGCGCCGCGAGCTCGCGCTGGGCACGCGCAATGGCGCGCCGCCGGATCAACAGCACGGTCAGCCCCGCGATCACCGCGATCGCCAGGAACAGGCCGGCCAGCGCGAGGCTGGCTGTCAAGGAACCGACACGCTGCGCCAGCAGAATGAAGGCCGCCAGAAGCCCAAAGCCGACTGCGATCGCGGCCGACAACGCGGCGACCGCTGCACAGATCAGCCCTTGTGGGCTGAAGCCGGTGCGAACCTGCGCGGTCAACATCAAATGATGGAGGAAGCCGTTCATCGGCGGGCTCACTGATCGGGCCGATCGGTGCCGGTCGTACCCAACGCCGGCCCCCGCGCCGTCATGAATCGTCGGCGGAATGCTCGATCTGTCCACCCTGGGCCGGAGGTCGAACCTTGGCGCCGCTGCGCGAGGGTATGACCCCGCGTCGTCGCAAATCTTTCGGAGACGATCACGCGCCACCCTGGGCAAAATCTTGCGGCGATTTCACGATAAGACAAACCGCGTTCAACGTCTCCAGGTGACTCCGAACAAGAAGCCGAGGCCGACCGCGAGCGCGAGCACGGTGTAAGGTCTCTCTTTCAGCGACTTGTCGACCGCGTCGACCACATTGTCCCCGGCCTCGCGGACCGCGCCGACCGCTTCACGCCCCTTCTCGCCGGCGTCCGAGATCGCGCCGTCCAGCTCTGACTTCGTCCGCTGCCACGAGGCAGCGCCCTTGGCGGCGAAGATCTCGGCGATCTGATGAGTCAGGCGGGCGACGTCGTCTCGCAGGCTCGCGAGATCGGCCTGGATGTCGCGAGCGCCCGCCGATGCGGCTTGGCCGGCTTCCCGCCCGGCGTCCTTGGCGGCGTCGCGGATCGTATTCGATATGCTGGACATTTGGCTTCACTCTTGTGCGTGGAACGTGTGTTAATCCTATTTCCCCCCGCCGCCGACGCGGCGGGGCCTTACGCTTGAACTGCTTCCAATCGTCTTGATCGCCGTCTCTCCTTGCGTGCCGACCTGGAGACATCGATTAAGAATACAATTCTGCCAATGACCCGCGCTCGCGTTGAGATAGATCAATCGTGTGCAATCTTTCTCCGCCTGAATATCATGGTCAAAACTGAATTCGTGCAAGGCTCAGAGCACCGCCTATCTGATATGGAGTTCAACATGAAAACGTACGTCGCCACCATCGGCGGGAACGCGGTATTGGCATTCCGTGCTGAGGATGATGATCAAGCGCTCGCGATTATCGATGACCCCGAAGGCAGCATGCGATCCGATCTGCAGGCGCTCGTTGGTGCCGACGGGAAGCCACTATGGGATGGAAAGTCCACCATTCAGGCGCGAGAGGCGACGCCGGCGCAACATACCGAATGGGAGCAGTCTCGTGACCAAGCAATCAGCGACGGAGAAATTGACCTGGATGCGGGCAACGATCCGGACGAGTGGAACGTCTATTTGATCGGCATCCCACGAATGAAGAAAGGCTCGGCGTGACTAGGGCGAAGTCGCTTCAGATCGAACCTGGATATCGCTCTGGGTTCTTGAAATGGTCGCATGATCCTCTCCGAACGTCTGCACGTTTTGCAAACGTTCCCTCGTTACCGGTCTGCCGCTCATGACCCCCGCGGCCCCGGATCGTCGCGAGCCGGGCTTGCCAAGTATCATTGCGTCAAATCAACACGCCCGGCCGCGTTGGTGCTTCAACTGGACTGCAATGCGGCTTAGCACGTGACCACGCGTTCGCACGTGATCATGACAAGGAGACGGCCCCCCTCGCTGGATGCCAACCGCTCAAGTTATTGAGGTCATCGACGAGGTCTTCAATCCAACAGGCGCCTTTTACCAAGACGAACATCAAGTTCATGTGGACAAAGCGATGAACACTCCGGAAGCTCGACAAAGCAACACCGCACAAGGTGTCGACGGCGTGGTCGCGGCTCGTGCGCATGCCGACCAAGGCTCAACCCGACTCAAGCGGCATCTCCTGCTGCAGCGATTTTGGAGAAGCGCCACGGGCTTTTGGCGCTCGGGGGGAGATCGGCTTTCCTGGATCTTGACCGGAACGATCTTGCTCACCGTTCTCTTGAACCTCGCGACCTCTTACGGAATGAACATCTGGAATCGCCAAATCTTCGACGCGTTGGAACGGCGAGACGGCAGTACCGTTCTATTCTGGTCGCTTGTTTATTTTCCCCTGTTGGTGGCAAGCGTCTGTCTAGCCGTCGCGCAGGTCTATGCGCAGATGACAATACAGCGGCGTTGGCGCGCCTGGTTGAACAATCATGTGCTTGATCGCTGGCTGACGAATGGCCGGTATTACCAGCTGAATCTCGTCAGTGGGGATCACGCGAATCCAGAATATCGCATTGCGGACGACATCAGGGCGGCGACTGAGGCGCCGGTCGACTTTGCAACTGGCGTCGCCACGGCGGTCCTGTCAGCGGCGACGTTCATTGTCGTTCTGTGGACCATCGGCGGATCGCTCACGTTCGGGATAGCCGGCGCAGCAATCACAATTCCCGGCTTCCTGGTGATTGCCGCTGTGATCTATGCGGCGCTGGCGAGTGGGTCGATGATACTCATCGGTCGCAGGTTTGTGACCGTATCGGAAAGTAAGAGCCAGGCTGAAGCGGAGTATCGCTATGTGCTTACGCGCCTGCGAGAGAATGGCGAAAGCATTGCGGTGCTCGGCGGGGAAGACGAGGAGCGCAGCGCGGTCGACCGTGCGCTGACCACTGTATTGCGTCGCTGGCGAGAGATTTGCTTTCAGACAATTCGAACAACGATTGTTTCGCAGGCCAGCGGATATCTCGCATGGATCATGCCTATCATCCTGTGCGCGCCGAAGTTTCTCGATGGTTCAATGACGCTCGGACAGGTCATGCAAGCGGCGTCCGCATTTACGATTGTGCAGTACGCGTTCAATTGGCTGGTCAACAACTATCCGCGACTTGCAGAATGGACCGCCTCGGCCTCGTCGCGTGTCTTCGCTCGTGGTTTCTCTTGATGCTCTTGAGCGTGCCGAAAAAGGCGTGGGCCGGATCGAGCGCGACGAAACAGCGGGCGCAGCGCTGCGGCTTGGCCATCTCTCGGTCACGCTCGAGGACGGCACCGTAGTGGTCAAGGACGCCGAGGTCGTGATCGAGCGGGGCGAACGGGTTCTCGTTGCCGGAGAGTCAGGCACCGGCAAGAGCACGCTGGTTCGCGCCATTGCCGGATTATGGCCGTGGGGCAACGGCCATATCCAAGTTGAAGCAGGCGCGAAAATGCTCCTTATGCCGCAGCGTGCTTACGTTCCGGTCGGCACATTGCGGAGGGCCGTCACCTATCCGCTGCCTGCTGAGGATAGAGACTCTCGTTGAGATCGGGCGAGTATTGACACTTGTCGGCCTCCAACATCTCGTCGACCGCATCGGTGAAGATGCGCCCTGGGATCAAATATTGTCCGGCGGCGAGAAGCAGAGACTGGCGTTCGCGCGAATTCTTCTCCATCGGCCGGACATCGTTGTGCTTGATGAAGCGACGTCAGCGCTTGATCCGCCCAGCCAGAATAAGATGATGGAACTCCTGACGACAGAGCTCGGTGCAACCACCATTGTCAGCGTTGCACACCGGCCGGAACTAGAGGCGTTCCACAGCCGCAAGATTACCCTCGAGCGTCAGAGCGAGGGTGCGCAGTTCGTGACTGACGTAGATCTGCTCCATACACCAAGCCATGATAGCCTCATCAATCGCCTGCTCCGGCCACTGCGCCGGGCCACGCCAAAGGCGCCGCGCCACAATAGCGATCAGAGGCGAGCTTGAGGTACACGGCGTCGCCGCAAGCTTTTTCTTGATGGAAGAAATCGCGCCACAGCGCAGGCCAATTGAGTTCAGCCAACAGTGAGAAGCCTAGCTGACGGCGTGTCTTTCGCGTCCCGCGCCATGAACCGTGCTGTCTCGCAGGGAACGAATTCCACATCACCCCCGATCCAGATACGCCGATCCCTAATTCTCGACGGGCTGGGCACTTTGATGCCGATCAAATCGGTCGGGGACTCCGAAAGATATGGTGTCTCAGCTGGAGGAAGCGATTTCCAGCCTACCGCTATAGGGCGGTGACTCGTCTTTCGTTGCTTTGAGATCCAGGAGGCGTTCATAAATCCAGGAATGGGGCGGATATTGCTTGTGGCAGGTGCCCTGGCAGTCGCCAGCGTGGTTGGCTTCGCATCGCACAGCAATGCGCAAGGCAGTTCACCTGTGGGTGTGATCAAGCTTGTCGAAGCTAGTCAGACAGAACAGAAGAAGACGGTCGCTCCGAAACAGGGCACACCGAGACAGGCCACTCCAAGACAGTCCACACCGAGACAGGCCACTCCAAGACAGGCCACTCCGAAACGGGAGGCCGCACCAAGGCGGACTGTCACTCCGAAACGGGAGGCCGCACCCAGACGAACGGTCACTCCGAAACGGGAGGCCGCACCAAAGCGAACGGTCACTCCGAAACGGGAGGCCGCACCAAAGCGGACGGTCACTCCGAAACTAGAGGCCACACCAAAGCGGACTGTCACTCCGAAACGGGAGATCACACCGAAAGTTGTTTCTCCAAAGGAAGGCAGCCCGAGGGTCGGTTCAGGCGGCCCCGGGTTGCGCGCGATCGGTCCCCGCAGTACCGGCAGAGTCTCTGTCCGCGGCCAGAACTTTACCGTATGGCGGGGCTCGCACCGCGTGCGTTATGGCAATCGCTGGCGAACTTTCGGCGCGCTGAGCGCATTGAGCGTTTTGGTCATTGGCGGCTCGACCTACTACCCGTACGCCTACCTTTCGGCGCCCGAACCGGTCTGCGAGGGAGAAACCGAGGACGGCTGCACCCTGCAATGGCAAGAGGTCGAGACGCTAGAGGGGTCAAGAGTGTTCCAGTGCGTAGCCTATTGCCCTTGGCAATAGGAAGACGTGTGGGGATCGCTTCTCGACCAGGCGAGGCAAAGCATCGAAATACATGACCGGCGGCATACGACAGCGCGGAGCTGCGCCTAGGGCGGAAGAATCGCGAAAGCAGGCCGGTCATTCCAAACCGAAGCAACAGAAAGCAACCTTTCAGCGTCAACAGGCGTCTCTACGAAGAACGACGGCGCATCGAGAACGCGTTTGGCCGTTTGAAATGCCGATTGAGTATCATCGAAACCAGACTGATTTCTAACTTCCAACACGATAGGAGAACTTCATGTCAAAACTTCGCTATTCGGCACTGTGTATGGTGCTAGCCATGGGAGCAGCCGTCCCACAACCGGCCCAAGCGCAGGCTACGGATCCTGGTGTCGAATTGGCGTTCATGCCTCGCACCGTGACCGTTACGCTCCTTGACGACGGCGGCAAATACGTCGCCGTCGACCTAAAGCACATCCCGCAAGGAGGAACCTGCCAAATGGATAAGGATGACACAATCGTGCGGGTGGGAGCGGGTGCCGGCCCCGGTACAACACGCGTGCGCGCCGTCGCCGTCCAGACGAGCTCAGGCGGATGCCCGTTCTTAACGACCTTCGATCTTCCCGATGCCGACTATGCTGCCGCACGTGCATTGTTTGTCCAGATGAAAGACGACGCCTGGAAGAAAGTGGACGAAATCAAAAAGGATCTCGGCGAAAAGTGGGACGAGGTCACCGGGAAGAAAAAATAATCAGATACGCTGAGATGAGGCGCTTGATCTCCGCTTGCGAGCGAACTTGGGCGGTCAACGTCGCTGGTATCTTTCACCGATAAGGAAGAAGTGCTGCGCGTGCGCACGCGCAGCTTGCCGCTGTGTCAATGGATCCCGGAGGTATAGCGCACTCGGCTCGAAATCGTAAGGGCTTCCGCTCACAATTCAAAAACTTGATTCGGCCCCGGCATTTCGACGTGAGTGTCGGCAAGATGTGCCGCGAACTGCCTCATGATGTCTTCTTCGCCGTGAACAAGGAACGTGCGCTTCGCGCTGGTCTGCTTTTGCCACGCCAGCAACTCCGCCTGGTCGGCATGGGCGGAGAATCCGTTGATGGTGTAGATGCGAGCCCGAACCGGAATATCCTCGCCGAAAATGTTCACCTGCTTGGCGCCGTCGATAATACGGCGCGCGAGAGTCCCATTGGCTGCGTAGCCGACGAACACGATGCTCGAATCCTCGCGACCGATATTGTGCTGGAGGTGGTGGCGCACGCGGCCGCCGGTGCACATGCCCGAGCCGGCCATGATGATGGCGCCGCCATGGACACTGTTTATCGCAATGGATTCGGCGGTCTGCCGCGTGAAATGCAATCCTGGTAAGGAAAGCGGGTCGTGTCCCTCTTGAAACAACTTCGCGGTCGCCGGCTCAAAGCACTCCGGGTGGCGTCGGAAGATCTCTGTGGCCGAAATCGCCATCGGTGAGTCCAGGTACACTTGCATCGATTTCGTGAGCCGGCCCTGAGCGATGCCCTGATTCAAGAAATAAAGCAGTTCCTGTGCGCGCTCCAAAGCGAAGGTGGGGATGATGACGTTTCCTCCGCGTTTGAAAGTTTCGGTTATAGCCCCATAAAACTCTTCGATCGATGGGCCCAATGGCTTGTGCAACCGGTCTCCGTATGTGGTTTCCATCACGACGTTTTCGGCGTGTGGCGGCTTCGAAGGGCTGCGCAGCAGCAGACGACCGGCGTTGCCCAGGTCCCCCGAAAACAGCACGCTGGTCGAATGGCCCTGTTCCTCAAGCTCCAGGAAGATGCTGGCCGAGCCCAGAATGTGGCCAGCGTCGATGAAGGTAGCATGCACCCCAGCGGCGACCTCAAGGACCTGGTCGTAGACCGCGGTCCGTCCGAAATAATCGAGGCAGTTCAGTGCGTCGAGGGTCGAATAGAGCGGTTTGTTATTGTCTTGGCTTGCACCGTCGTGCCCGACCCTGCGTGCACGGAAGCGAACGTCTTCCTCCTGCAGATGGGCCGCATCCAGCATGACCAATCGCGCCAACTCACGCGAGGCTGACGTCATAATGATCTCGCCTCGAAACCCTCTCTTGGCCAGCAGCGGCAGACGCCCACAATGATCCAGGTGTGCATGGGTCAACAATACGTAGTCGATGGCGGCGGCATCAAAACCGAATGGTGCGGCATTTTCCTCGTCCAACTCGCGGCTACCTTGATGCAGCCCGCAGTCGATCAAGATCCGCTTCCCAGCACATTCGACCAAATGACAGGAGCCGGTGACGCTGCGATCGGCACCATGGAAGGATAATTTCAAGACACTCTCCTATGTATTTCCTAATCCTGAAGAAAACTGCACGGGACGCTGCAGCAGTGTTGCAATTCAGGCATCTCACGTTGCGGCGTGCAAAGGCTCACCGCTCGCATCGTGCCAGTGCAAGATACCGTCCCAGATTTCCTGCGCCGTATCGGCAAACCAGAACAGATCCCGATCCTCCGGATCGATGACACCTTCATCGACGAGGAAATCCATGTCGATCGCCCGACGCCAATAGGACTCACCCACCAACACGACCGGGATTGGCTTGATTTTGCGGGTCTGTACCAGAGTTAGAATCTCAAACAGTTCGTCGAACGTGCCATAGCCCCCCGGGAACGCCACCAGCGCCTTGGCCCGCAGGAGGAAATGCAGCTTGCGCAGGGCGAAATAATGAAAGCTGAAACAGAGTTCGGGCGTGACGTAGGGGTTCGGATATTGCTCGTGAGGTAGGCTGATGTTCAGTCCGACGGACTTGGCTCCGACATCGAATGCCCCACGGTTGGCCGCCTCCATCATTCCCGGCCCTCCGCCGGTTACGATGACCGTATGGTGTTTGCGAGCGCCATGATTTGCGCTGCCCACGAGACGCCCGAATTCGCGAGCCACGTCGTAATAATGGCTCTTGGCATGGATTCGCTCAGCAATTGCCAGCCGACGCCCCAGTTCCAAGTTACTTGGGTCGGCTGCCAGTGATGCGCGTAGCGCCTCCACCTTGCGACGCGCGGCAGCCGGCTCGCAAATACGAGTGCTTCCAAAAACCACGATCGTTTGATGAATTTCGTGCTCTTCGAGCAGCAGTTCGGGCTTGAGATAGTCGATCTGTAGGCGCACACCGCGCACGCCATCTCGTGCGAGAAAGTCACTGTCATTGTCAGCACGACGGTAGCTGGGGCTATTCAGGATCGCCTGCACACGCTGCAAGGCCTCAGGATCTTCCTCAGTTGCCTTCGGCTGCTGCCAAGGCAGCGCTTCACGCCGCTTGTGGGGGTGGGCGGGCGTTGGAATTTGTGGTTTCTTGCTCATCGCTTTTCAGATCATTGTGCTTGGGAGGGACAGGGTTGAGACGCATTTCTCTATCGCATGACCCTATCAAAATTTGTCCGGCGTCGGAGCGTTGTATCGGCCTGGGTGATCATGCTGGATTTCCCAGGGCAGGTCTTCGTTTCTCTTGAAACAGATGGAAACGGCACGGCCGTAGTGAACCTGATCATGCGGCTGACAGCTGATCGTCATGTGTCCGATTCCGATCGGCCAACACGAAGCTTGTTTTGTGGCCGTACCGTCTGGAATTGCTAAGCTCTAGCGGCGAATGCTGCAATCAGAGACTGGAGCCGTGAATGAGTAGTCCAGGCCTTGATACCCCCTATTGGAGCCAAGACGCCGCCGCGCTAAGCGCAGCGTTGGGGTCGGGCCCCGGCGGCCTTTCGTCGGAGGGAGCCGCCGCGAAGCTTCGTCTGGTCGGCCCCAACAGCGTTGAAGATGCGTCGCATATGAGCGCGCTTCGATTGCTTCTGCGGCAATTCGAGAGCCCGCTCGTCCTCATCCTCATCTTCGCCGCTGCGATCTCGCTGGTACTGCAGCAGTGGGTGGATTCGGCCATCATTCTGGCGATCGTGCTCGGAAGCACGCTGCTCGGCTTCTTTCAAGAATACCGGGCATCGGCGGCAGTCGAAGCAGCTGAAACGCCGACTGGCGCTGACTTGCCGTGTCATGCGGGACGGCGTCGAGCGGACGGTGCCCGTGAGCACTGTCGTGCCCGGCGACCTCATCCTGCTCTCGGCCGGCAATTTGATCCCCGCCGATGGCCTCGTGATCGAGGCGGAGGACTTCCTGGTCAGCGAAGCGAGCATGACTGGCGAGTCATTTCCTGTCGAAAAGCAGCCGGGGATCGTGAAGCCAGAGGCGGCCCTTGCGGCCCGGACAAATGCAGTCTTTCTCGGCGCCTCGGTCCAAAGCGGCACGGCGAAGGTCCTCGTCGTCGAAACCGGTCTCCGGACTGCGTTTGGGGCGATCGCGGCACGGCTCAGAACCCGCCAGCCCGAGACGGATTTTGGGCGTGGCGTGCGCCAGTTCGGATACCTTCTGATCCGCGCGATGGTCGTCATCGTCCTGTTCGTCCTGACGGTGAATCTGCTTCTCGGTCGCCCGGTGATTGAGTCCCTCTTGTTTGCCGTCGCGCTCGCGGTCGGCATGTCGCCGGAGCTGTTGCCGGCGATCGTCAGCGTGACCCTGTCCGCCGGCGCCCGGGCCATGGGCCGCCGTGGCGTCATCGTCCGCCGCCTGGAAGCGATCGAGAACCTCGGCAGCATGGACATTCTGTGTACCGACAAGACCGGCACGCTGACCGAGGGCAAGATCGTTCTCAACGATGCCTTGGACGCAGGGAACCGCCCGTCGGACGAAGTGCGCCAGCTTGCCTATCTCAATGCGGCATTCGAGACTGGCATCGAAAACCCGCTTGATGCCGCGATCGTGGCCGCGGGCAAGAGCACGGGCCTGACGACGCACGGCTTCGCCAAGATCGACGAAATCCCGTACGACTTCCTTCGCCGCCGGCTTACCATCGTCGTGGCGGAAGACGGCAATCAGACGCAGCATCTCATCGTTACCAAGGGCGCGTTCTCAAACGTGCTCGACACCTGCTCATCGCTCGAACGCGATGCCGTCGATATCCCGCTCACGACCGAATTGCGCGCCGAACTCGACGCGGTCTTTAAAGCCAAAGGGGCCGAGGGGTTCCGGGTCCTGGCCGTGGCGACACGCAGGGTCGCGGCCAAGCCGCGCTATGGCCGCGATGACGAACAGGGCATGACGTTTCGCGGCTTTCTTGTCTTCTCCGACCCGCCCAAGGCGGACGCGCAACGGACGATCCACGATCTCGCCAAGCTCGGCATCCGCATCAAAGTGATCAGCGGAGACAATCGCTATGTGACGGCTCATCTCGCGGAAGCCGTTGGCCTCAATTCAAAGTCAATGCTCACCGGCGACGACTTGGGAAAACTCAAGGATGAGGCGTTGTGGCACCGCGCACCACGCACCGATCTCTTCGTTGAAATCGATCCTCAGCAGAAGGAGCGGATCGTCCGCGCCTTGCAGAAAACCGGGCACTCGGTCGGATATCTCGGCGACGGCATCAATGATGCGCCGGCCCTGCATGCAGCCGATGTCGGCATCTCGGTTGAAGAGGCCGTGGATGTCGCCCGCGAGAGCGCCGACATCATCCTGCTGAGCCGCGATCTCGACTGTCTTGCGCAGTGGCGTCGAGGATGGAAGGCGGACCTTCGCCAACACGCTCAAGTACATCTCGATCACCACCAGCGCGAACTTCGGGAACATGGTGAGCATGGCGCTCGCGACGCCGCTGCTTCCGTTCCTGCCGCTGGCGGCCAAGCAGATCCTGCTGAACAACTTTCTCTCCGACGTACCATCGATCGCAATCTCGAGCGACAACGTCGATCCAGACCGCGTCTCCCAGCCTCAGCGCTGGAACATCAAGGACATTCAGCGCTTCATGATCGTCTTCGGGCTGATCAGCTCGGTCTTCGATCTGATGACGTTCGCAGTGCTGCTCCTGGTCTTTCACGCCGACCAGGCCACGTTTCAGACATCCTGGTTCGTCGTGTCGCTGCTGACCGAGCTCGCCGTCGTGCTCGTCCTGCGAACGCACTGGCCCGCTTTTCGCAGCAGACCCAGTCGCTTGCTGCTGTGGGCCACACTTACAGTCTCCGTCGCCACCCTCGCGATCCCGTTCCTCGGACCCCTGAGTTCGGTGTTTGGATTTGTGCCTCTCTCGGCGCTCCAGATGGGCACCGTCATCGCCATTGTCGTCGGCTACATCGTGGCGACGGAAGGAGCGAAGGCATGGTTCTATCGGGCGCAAATCAAAGCGGAACCGACGATTGCGGCACGGATGACGTAGTCGCCCGGGACGAACGATATTCTTAGACAGGATGGAGACCAATGCGGCAAAGCCTAGCAACTAAGCCGCACCACGAAATCGCCTGATCGGCGGCATATGACAGCGCGAAGCTGCGCCTATGGCGGAAGAATAGCGGAAGCAAGCCGGTCGTTCCAAACCGAAGCAACAGAAAGCAGCCTTTCAGAGAGCCCGAAGGGCATGCCAAGGCCTTCGCGAAGAAGGAGACGGAGCGCCCTCCAGTGCCGATCCGTACCGGCAGATAGCTTCGGTGGCTAAGGCCCCGCACCGGTAAACCTTGAGCATAGCCGAGACATTTCCCTTCTTTGCACAGTTCGCCAGCAGCACGGACATGCTTTTGGAGATGAATCGGAAAGATAGAAGATCCGGTCGCGCGTAAGTGTGGTTTGTGAAGCTCCCTGTCCGACAGGTGAGCGTGAGCCACTCAAAAGAATCTATGGCCGCACCATCGTAAGTGCCTCAATTGAACCCCATATATACAAAGAAGAACTTTTTGAATGATGGTAGGAGACTGGTCATGACTTCGGCTTATGCATCTTCTGGCGTGGCGACCAAGGTGTTTTATTTTTCACTCGTGGCGACTGTATTCGTCTTTGTCTCAATGTTGTTTTGACCGGTCTTCATCCCTAAAGGCTGTCAGCCGAAGGCGTCGACTGCAAGTCGCGCGAAGCAACCGACCCTCTGCATAATGATCGGCTGCCGAAGTCAAATCGTAATTGATAGTCACACAAGGAGAGATACATGAAATTCCGTCCGCTTCACGATCGTATCGTGATCAAACGTATCGAAGCCGAGGCAAAAAGCGCCGGAGGCATCATCATTCCCGACACCGCCAAAGAAAAGCCCCAGCAAGGCGAAGTTGTCGCCGTCGGCCCCGGTGGACGTGATGAGACCGGCAAGCTCATTCCGATCGACGTCAAAGCCGGCGACCGGGTGTTGTTCGGCAAGTGGTCCGGCACCGAGGTGAAGATCGATGACCACGAATACCTGATCATGAAGGAAAGCGACGTCATGGGGGTTTTGGTCGAGACCGAAGCACGCAAGAAGGCTGCGTGACAACGCTTTCCAGTTGAATGAATGAACAACGAACAAACGCTTTCTTTTGAGGAGTTTCTGAAATGTCTGCCAAGGAAGTTAAATTCTCAGTCGACGCACGCGACAGGATGCTGCGCGGTATCGACACTCTCGCCCACGCGGTCCGGGTAACGCTCGGTCCGAAAGGCCGTAACGTCGTGCTCGACAAATCCTACGGCGCACCTCGCATCACCAAGGACGGAGTGACGGTCGCCAAGGAGATCGAGCTGGAGGACAAGTTCGAGAACATGGGCGCACAGATGGTGCGCGAAGTCGCATCCAAGACCTCCGATACAGCGGGTGATGGCACGACGACCGCCACAGTCCTCGCACACGCGATCGTCAGGGAGGGCGCAAAGGCTGTTGCGGCCGGGATGAACCCGATGGATCTCAAGCGCGGCGTCGACCTCGCGGTTGAGGCGGTCGTCCTGGACCTGCAGAAGAACTCCAAGAAGGTCACCTCGAACGAGGAGATCGCACAAGTCGGCACCATTTCTGCGAACGGCGATGCTGAGATTGGGCGCTTTCTTGCCGATGCCATGAAGAAGGTCGGCAATGAGGGCGTGATCACGGTCGAAGAGGCGAAATCCCTGGAGACCGAACTCGAAGTGGTCGAAGGCATGCAATTCGATCGCGGTTACATCTCCCCCTACTTCGTCACCAACGCCGACAAGATGCGCGTTGAGATGGATGACCCGTATGTCCTGATCTACGAGAAAAAGCTTTCCGGCCTGCAGGAAATGCTTCCTCTCCTGGAAGCCGTAGTGCAGACCTCGAAACCGCTCGTGATCATTGCCGAGGAGATTGAGGGCGAGGCGCTTGCCACGCTTGTAGTCAACAAGCTGCGCGGTGGCCTCAAGGTCGTAGCCGTGAAGGCGCCTGGTTTCGGTGATCGGCGCAAGGCGATGCTTCAGGACATCGCGGTCCTGACCGGCGGCCAGGCAATCTCGGAAGATCTCGGAATCAAGCTCGAAAACGTCACGCTCGCCATGCTCGGGCGCGCCAAGAAGGTGACGATCGAGAAGGAAAACACCACGATCGTCAGCGGCGCCGGCAAGAAGGCCGACATCGAGGCGCGCATCCATCAGATCAAGGCGCAAATCGAGGAGACCACCTCCGACTACGATCGCGAGAAGCTCCAGGAGCGGCTCGCCAAGCTCGCTGGCGGCGTCGCGGTGATCCGCGTCGGCGGTGCCACTGAGGTCGAGGTCAAGGAGCGCAAGGATCGGGTCGACGATGCGATGCATGCGACCCGCGCCGCGGTTGAGGAAGGCATCCTGCCGGGCGGCGGCGTGGCGCTGCTGCGCGCCAGCGAAGTGCTCAAGAAGTTGCGCACGCATAACGATGACCAGAAGACCGGCGTCGAGATCGTCCGCAAGGCACTCTCGTGGCCGGCGAGGCAAATTGCACTCAATGCGGGCGAGGACGGCTCGGTCGTGGTCGGCAAGATCCTCGAGAAGGATACCTACGCCTTCGGCTTCGACGCGCAGTCGGGCGAGTACGTTAACATGATGTCGAAGGGCATCATTGATCCGACGAAGGTGGTACGCGCGGCGTTACAGGGCGCAGCATCGGTCGCTGGTCTGCTCATCACCACTGAAGCGATGGTGGCTGAACTCCCGAACAAGAATGCTGCGGCGCCTGCGATGCCGTCTGGTGGAGGCATGGGCTTCTAAAGGGCGACACTCGATACGCCGTTCGAGCAGGAGTGTCTGTCTTGGCATTCCTGCTTTGCTGCGGACAGATTAAAATCGCAGCTATGCCGTCCTGGCGACGTCAATGTAAGGCTTGCTGAGTGCGAAGATGCGCGCAACCTGCGCGGCTCCGAAAGGATAAAGGTGATTCCATGGCCTTGAGCTTTCCAAATGGTAGCCGCAGTTACGACGCCACACGGCGGGCTGTGCGGTTCTGGGGATATGATAGCGCGATGGAAGCTTCGTTCTTCGTAACCGATGATGCGCTGAGGCGAGTTCAACCCAGCACGGCCTTCGATCCGAATGCTGCCCTCCGGGCCTTTGACGTCAATCGCCCATTGATCTACGCAACCGCGGCCAAAGTCTATGCACGCGGGCGTAAGGGTTCCTATGACATCATGAGCAGCGATTTCTAGTTCAATTCCTCCTTCGCAGGCCTCTCGATCCCCACAAACCGAACTACACTTTCAAGGCTGTGCGCGCCGAAATACACAGATAGGCAAGGAGTAAGAAATGCCTAGCCGGCGAGACAGATACGACGCAGGCCGTCGGATCGCGTTTTCGGCTTCCGCAAGTCACAAGGTCCGAAGCACTCCTATGAATGGAGCAATAGGTCGACATCGACCGCTGGAAAACAGAAGGCTATTTGGCGAGCGTCGCGATATACGCCGCAATGTCCTGGGCATCACGGCGAGAGGGCGTCAAATTCATCCTAGGGTGCGGAGATAGTATCGCAAACGCAATCAACTCAGGCGCATTTCCGAATTTTTGGGCGATGGTCTCAAAAGGGGGGGAGTTTGCTAGCTCCCGACGCGACCCTGGCTCGACAATGTGGCATGGCGAACAGTGCTGCTGCGCTAGACGGTTGCCATTGTCCGCATCTGCAGCAACGGCGCTCTGTACGGCAAAAGCGGCAACAAATAGCACGCCATTAAAGGTTAGCTTCATGGGTACCTCCTTCTTTAGGCTTTGCCGATGTAGCATGCGTCTTTCGATACAACTCGTTGGGATAGAAGAAAGTCAGCAAACCCGTATGAAGAGTTGCGCGCGTAACGTCTAGTTCTTGCTTGTGTCGGCGTCCTGACGAGCCGCCAAGTTTTTTGCTCGTAGCGCCGACACCGACTCAATCAGCCAAATACGGCTCAGACGAGTTATTGATCCTTACGATCAATGTCGACGATCTCCACTTCCACTTGAACCATCGCCCCTCTCCTATTGACAGTCAGGACAATATGGTTGCCGATTCCAACTCGCTCGAGTTGATTGGTGAGGTCATAGACGTTTTGAACCGCTACGTTATCGGCCTTGGTAATGACATCGCCGATCGTTCCGGTGGCGGGGTCGTCACCTTGCAAACCCGCTCGTTCCGCCGGGGAGCCGGGCCTGACACGGGAAATGACGACACCGGTTACCTTCGACGCGAAGGCTTCCGTGTCATTCATGGGAATGATACCGATGCCCGCTGTGGGTACGCGCCCGTTCCTGATGAGTTCCGGCACGATTCGGCTGACGAGATCGACCGGAATCGCGAATCCAAGTGGAGCATTGGAGCTGGTGACGGCGTAGGACAAAGTGTTGACGCCAACCAATCTGCCGGTGGAATCAACCAGAGGCCCCCCGGAATTGCCAGGATATATCGCCGCACTAGTTTGAATGATGTCGGCGATCTCGCGTCCCCGATTGGTAGGTAGCTGGCGCTTGAGCGCGCTGACCACGCCCACGCTGAAGGATTGGTCCAGAGCGAATGGACTTCCGACTGTAGCTACCAAATGACCCACTTTCAGATCTTTCGACGTGCCGATCAGAATGGGAGGCGGCAGGGCGTCAGGCTGCTGCTTGAGCCGGAGCACCGCCAGATCATAGTTTGGCGCAATCCCGACTACCTCAGCTTCAATGTCCTTACCCGCCGGGAGAAACACCCAGATGATGGTGGCATCGCGAACCACATGCTCGTTGGTTACGATGTGGCCACCTGAATCCCAGAGGAAACCCGAGCCGATCCTGACCCCCGCCTCTTTCTGGTCCCCACCCTTCGCAATCGTTGATATCCTAACGACAGACGGGGATACCCGCTCGAATAGTGTGGTCAGCGAACGCTCAATCTCCTTGATGATGTCGGGCCGCTCATTCGTCTGATCCGTGGATGTGGCAAACAACGGCGCTGTCACCTCGCGCTGAATCACTATGATCGCCAACAACACGAGAACCGCAGCAAACAAGAGGCGCGCGGACCATCCAACCATCATTTCCTCCATACTCCCAATAGAATAAGACTGGAGCAATCTGAAGCCTGACGCTTTGAGCAAGGTCAAAGGTGGTTCCACCGTTCAAGTCGGTGATCTCTCATGATTTTGATACCAATCAATACTAAATGTGTGGCGTCGATCGGAGTATTCTAGATAGTACGATGTGACTGACGTGGATCACGCGACAAGGCCATGGGCTTCTGAAAAAGCAGAAGTATCCGGCCGACGGGGGCACATTCTGCTGTATTCGACAGGCCAAATGTACTTGTGGCCTGGTCGAAAGCTATGATTTTCCGCAAATAATCTTCGGAAACGGCAGATCCGGATTGACCTTGGGGGATCGCCCACTTCATGACTTCAGCAATCTTTCTTCAACCTCATGAATTGGCAGTGCGACCCAATCTTTATCGATTTCCGCCGAGATCGCATGCCGCAATGCGGGGGAATAGGCCGGCCGGAGCATCCCCAGAGCCCGCGGCGGCGCCACCAGAATGAGCCTCTTGACGAGATTGTTTGCCAACGCGACATCGAGCTGGCGCACGACCTCCGTTAGAAAATGTCGCTCGGCGAGATCATGCCAATCAGTCTGCTCGACCGCGCTTCGGGTGCTGCCGAAAGACTGATGCACGCGGCCAGGTACATCCGCGCCTTGCAAATGTGTGGGTGCATCCTCGTGCTCACGGACTTCGCGCATACGCAAGTTCGGATACTCCTCGTCTCCTTCATTCTGAAGGATTAGGGCTTTGCGGCCATCACATACGACAACCCAATCTCTCGAACCGATTCTCAATTTACTCATGGATCACCTATGTTGCGGTAGAACTCTGTTCCATCAGCTGCCGTATAGGTTCTCAGCCAGGGCCACCACAGCACCGGTCTGACGTACAACACGCTGTGGCACAAGCATCACCGCCGCCGCCGACCCAAGCGCGGCCCGTATCTCTGGCCCAACGCTAATGCCGTTGGTGGCCATCACATCAGCGGCTTTCATGGCTCAGCTCCCTGGTCGCGATATTTGAGAATTAAGTCTTACCCATCAGCTCCTAACCACCTTGATCTGCGTCAACTTATTGCCTCCTCTCACTTGGCGATGGTCCAGGCTCTTCCCTCAGCTAAGCTCCTGCGACGGCTTTGCTAACCCTACGAGATCCGGCTCTCCGCACCTCGCCAGGATGATCTCTCGGACTTGGTCGCGCAGCCGCAGCACCGAGGCAAAGTCGGTCCCGAGCGGCGGCACTGCCGGCTCGAGATACACGCTGATGGGGGCCCATCGAGGAAACCACTGGTCGCTTCGCAATACTGCGCGCGTCCCGAGAATGATCCCGGGAACGACCGACATGCCTGCTTCGCTTGCGACCTTGAAGGCCCCAAGATAGAAGCCGGTGAGGCCAGCCCTGCGGCTGAACGTGCTCTCCGGAAAGAACACGATCGGTCGTCCTGTGCCCGCCGCCTTCGTCACCCCCGCGGCGTCCGCGACGCTCTCTGAGGCATTGAAGCGCTCCACGAAATTCGCTCCCAATCGTCGGAGGAACGGACCGGCGAACGCTTGGCTTTCGAGCTCACGTTTGGCGGCGAAGATGGGCTCGCCCGGCAACACTGCCGCCAACACTAGCGCGTCGAAATAGCTCGAATGGTTGAAGGCAAGGATCGCACGTCCGTTCGGCAGGTGTCCGAGCCCATGGACCGCCGGACGCATGCCAAGAGCCGTTAGCGCCGCGCGCGCAATTGTGCGAACGGCAGCCCAGCGCAATTCAAGTCGCGGCAGCATCATGACTGCCAGCCAACCAAGTATTCCAGTGAGCCCGACGATCAACCACCACCAGGCAGCATAGAGGAGCGCGCCTACCTGCCGAAGAAGTCGCCCGACTCGCGGTAGCGCACCAGCCACGAACAGGCGCACGAACTGCCAACGCAACGACCGCTGTGCTCTCCCGATTTCTCCGTTCACGTATAGATCACGCGCGGCTGACCTGCGGATCTTACCGCTCGACGTCTTCGGCACGGTCTCCGGCGGCGCAAGTAGAACCTGTTCCGGCGGCGCGCCCAAAATGTCCGTTGCTACTTCCCGGGCGCGGGCCACAAGAGCCGCACGGCGCGCCGGGTCATCTTCCGAGGTCTCGGCCACGACGACGGTACGTTCGGTCCCGGACGATGGATCTGACGTGCCGAAGACTGCAACGCCGTGTTTGATCATGCCGGGAATATCGCCGACGGCATCTTCGATTTCCTGCGGATAGATATGGCTGCCGGCGCGAATGATAATGTCCTTGATGCGGCCGGTGACGAAGACCTCGCCGTCCGCCATGTAGCCCTGATCGCCCGTGTCAAGCCAGCCATCGCGGAACAGCTCGCGGGTCTTGGCCGCGTTCTGAAAGTAGCCGGACGTGGCTGACGGTCCCCGAAACACCAAGCGTCCCTCGTAACGGTCGGCGAGTTCGCGACCCACTTCATCAACGATGCGGACGTCATGGTCCGGCAGAGGCCGGCCGGAGGAGACGAACTCGAGCGCCTGCACGTCGTCAGCACGCGCAGGCTCTGCGATGCCCCGCCGGCCGAGCGCGTCGCGGTCGACCCGATCGATCAGCGGCGGCCGCCCAAGCGGTGGAAGCGTGAGGCCTAGGGTATTCTCGGCAAGGCCATAGGCAGGCGCCATCGCTCCCGCCTTGAAGCCATAGCGTTCGAAGGTCTGGGTAAACCGACGCAAAGTCTGCGCGCTCACAGGCTCGGCACCATTCGCGACCATTCGCAGCGAGCTGAGGTCGAGCCCCTCGATATCCGCCGGGTCGATGTTGGTGAAGCAGAGCTCGTACGCGAAATTGGGAGCAGCCGACAATGTTGCGCGGTAGTGATGGATAGCCCAAAGCCAGCTTTCCGGTCGTCGGAGGAAGCTCAATGGCGACATGACATAAAACGAAGCGGCAAAATAGAGTGATCCGAGCCAAGCGCCGATCAAGCCGAAGTCGTGGTAGAGCGGCAGCCAGCTGACAAAAACGTCGGCCGAGGTGGCATTGACCGCGGCGCCGATCGCTCGGATGTTGGCGAGCAAATTGGCATGGCTTAACACGACGCCTTTCGGATCTCCCGTGCTGCCGGACGTATATTGAATGAACGCCGTCGCCTCGCCGCTGGAGATCAACGGCAGTTGGCATGGACCGGATTGCGCGGTTAGACCTGCCACGCTTTCGACCACGCTCAAGCTCGGCACCTGGCCGCGCAGGAACGATGCCAAGCGAAGCGCCTGCGGGACTGTGATGAGGATACGGGCTTCCGCATTGCGCAGGATGCCGGCCTGCCGGTACATGTGCTCTTCGAGCTGCGATAGCCGCGCCGGCGGATAAATCGGCACCGGGATTGCGCCTGCGTAGAGAACGCCGAAGAAGCTTGCGAAGAAATCGAGGCTCGTGGGCAGCATCAGAGCAATTCGGTCGCCCGGCACGACGTCGCGCGCGATCAGTGCCGCGGCGACCTTGCGCGCGGCATCGGCGAGCCGCGCATAGGTCATCGACCCGACCACAGTGGTCTCATCTTCCAGCACTGTGACGTGCAAGCGATCGGCATGCTGCGCCACATGCCATTCCAGGACGTCGACCAGCGTGCGCGCCCCCGAAGGCGCTGAAACGACCGGCGCCGACCCAGCAACCGGCGTCACGGAGTGCGCCTGCCGCACATGCGGCGCAGCCTGTCCGAGTGCCGCCAGCAGGTCGCCGACGGTCTCCGCCTCGGACAACGTCGCTGGCGGAAGACGCACGCGGAACGCACGCTCAATACGAAGGATCAGCTCCGTTCGCCCCAGGCTGTCGATGCCGAGATCACGGTCCAACCTGCTGGCCAACAAAACGTCCATCTTTCCGCCGCCCTTGGCGTGAAGCTCGCGGACCAGCTCACTGATCAGAGCAATGAGCTCCTGCTCCCGCGCCGCTGCCTCCTGGCTCGACCGAGTGCGAATGTCGATGGTCTCGGCGCTCATGCATTGCTCCGCGGCTTGCCGTCTTTTTTGTCGATCAAATGGCGATCGCGCACTCAGTGCGATAACAGACAGCAGATTGGGCTGCCGGCGAGGAGCTCCCGGGTGACACCACCGAATACCCACTCGCCGAGCCGGCTGTGCCCGTAGGCGCCGGCGACAAGGAGGTCAGCCTTTTCGTCGCTGGCGAAGCGCAGAAGCTCGCTGGCGATGGTGCTCTTCGTGCGCAGGAACACCTTGGCTCCGACGCTCACCTTGTGATCGCGCAGGTACTTGATCACGTCGTCAAGACGCTTCTGTGCTTCGGCCTCCTCACCTTGTTCAGAGACCTCTGCGATCAGGACATCGTCGGCCTCCTGCAAGAAGGGCAGCGCATCCCTTAGCGCCCTGCGAGCTTCGCGGACATCCTTCCAAGCAACGACAATTCGGCGGGCCTGCAACGAGCCGATGCCGTTCGGCACTGCGAGCACCGGCCGTCCCAGCCGCAAAATCGTGCCACCGACGTCGAGCTGGACGAGCAAGCCTTCCGATGCGCGCTCGCGTGCCACGATGACGAGGTCCGCTGCACGCGATTCGCGAACGACAACATCGATCGGAAGTCCCACTTGGCCGCGCCACTCGTGCGGGACGTGCGCGGCGGCGGCACGAAAGTCCTTTTCGGCCGCGTCGAGACGCGCCGTCATCTCCTGAGCGTGCCGCATCGTGGGATCGGCTTCGATGAGCGCGCCGCTAACGCCAAATCCAAGGCCGGGCGACCAGCCCGTAACGCCGATCAATGCCGCACCAAAGCGACGGGCAAGACCAACGGCGAGCTCAACCCGCTGTTCCGACGGGTCCTCCGCATCAATGTGCACCATCATCGCTGCATAAGTCATGCGAGTACCCGTCGGGCAACTGCAGTGCCCTTGCTCACAAGTGGTCCTTCTCGAACTCCTCGCACGAGCAATCGAACTGCGAGAGACCTTCCTCCAGGTGGTCGGCAAGCATCGGCTTGCCGAGGAGATAGGCGGCCGTCCGTGCATTGTGCAGGCGCTCAGCCTCCGATCGCAGCTGGTCCCAATCATCGATGGGGGCATCGCCTCGCCCTAGCCACGTCAAAGCGACGAGGTCGATCTGCTCATCTTCTGTGAGACCATTGATGAACGACCGTAGTTCCTGAGCGGTCGGATCATCGGAATGGTCCTCGAGCACCGACAGCATCGCGTCATCGGTCGGATTAGATCCCGGGTCGGGATCGGTCACGATATCCTTCACATCGAATTCACGTGCCTTGACGACGATGAAGCAGACTTTCTCCGGCGAAATGCTCAGCGTCGGTGTCGTGATCATCAGACCCTCCCGCCTGCTGGTACATAGTGTTCCGGCCAGAGCGTTCGAATCTCCTCCGGCAGGGCGTGGCGAACATCGCTGATTTCGCCCTCACTGATCTTGGCGGAGAGCAGCTCGAACACTGCGATCACCGCCTGTGCCGTGTTCGGAAGCGGATCACGCTTGAAATTTTCATCGATGCGCGCGAGGAAGGCAGCCTTGCTGCGATTCTTCTCCGGCGTGGCGCTTGGCCGCCACTGCTCATAGTAGGCGCCACGCAGGAGCGCCGGTAGCTGCGCCGCCAAATCGGCCAGCTCATTGAGCTGCAGCCGATCCCGTAGTGCGTGAAGCACGGCTTTCAGCAGCCGATACGCGCGCGGCTTGTTGTTCCAGCCGAGCCGCTCATCCAATTCGTTGATCCAGATATGAGTCGAGCTGGACTGTGTGTTCCAGGCTCTCAAGTCCAACAGCGCTCATGACAAGCCTCCTTCATTTTGATCGAAGGCTAGGCCGAGAAACCCGCGAGCGAATTGAGGCAAATCAATCCCGTTTGCCGCTGTTCGGACGGCATTTGCGGACTGCGCCAGAATGGATTCTGGGAGCGCCATCACGACCGTGGCCGAGTTCGCGATCTCAGCAAGCCGCCTGCTTCATCCAGTCGCCGGAGCGGCTCCGCGTCCAGCCCGCCGTCATGGCACAGCCCGCTACATTGCTAACTCCGGTTCAGGAGCCTGCTCCTTCTTATCGTCCGGAATCTCGGTCATCGTTGCCTCGGTCAGCAGGAGGACGCTCGCCACTGACACCGCATTCTCAAGCGCGATACGAACGACCTTGGTGGGATCGATGATGCCGGCTTGAATCAGGTCGACACCACGCCGCCATCGACCGCGGAATTCTCAGCAATCTGGCGCGCCGGCGCTTCGAGCGCCCGCTTGAGGATCTGAACACCGGTCTTGTCATCGCCTTCGCACTTGGCCTCTTCTTGTGCGACTGCTTCCACGCAGCGCAAGAGCGCCAATCCGCCACCGGGCACGATACCTTCCGCGACCGCCGCTTTGGTAGCACTGATGGCATCGTCGAGCGCCTCCTTCCGAGATTTCATTTCGGCTTCCGAGGGAGCGCCCACGCGGATCACAGCCACGCCGCCCGACAGCTTTGCGAGCCGCTCCTGCAGCTTTTCGCGATCGTAGTCGCTCGTTGTCTTCTCGATCTCCCGGCGGATCTGCTCAATCCGGCCCTCGATCTGCTTGCGGTCGCCGCTGCCACCGATGATGGTGGCAGTATCCTTGTCGACGAGCACGCGCTTGGCGGTCCCGAGCTGTTCGATTGTGACATGCTCGAGCTTCAAGCCGATGTCTTCGGAGACGACCTGTCCGCCGGCGAGCACTGCGATATCCTCCAACATCGCTTTGCGGCGATCGCCGAAACCGGGTGCCTTGACCGCACAGCTGCGCAGCGTTCCGCGGATGTGATTGACGATTAATGTCGCGAGCGCCTCGCCTTCGACGTCCTCGGCGACGACGAACAGGGGACGACCGGCCTTGGCTACCTGATCAAGCAGCGGCAGCATATCCTTGAGCGCGCTGATCTTGCGGTCCGAAATAAGGATCAGGGCATCCTCAAGCACAGCCTCCATCTTTTCGGGGTTCGTGATGAAATAGGGAGACAGAAAACCACGATCGAACTGCATGCCCTCCACGACATCGAGTGTCGTTTCGGTGGTTTTTGACTCCTCGACCGTGATCACGCCCTCGCCGCCGACCTTATCCATGGCGTCTGCAACAAGCTCTCCGATCGCAGGATCATTGTGAGCGGAGATCGCCGCGACCTGTGCCTTCTCGGTGCGCGTCGCGACCGGACGTGACAACGTGCGCAAGGTCTCGATCGCTCGCTTGGTCGCCCGGTCCAGACCACGCTTGATATCGATGGCGCTCGCGCCGGCGACGACATTGCGCACGCCGTCAGCGAACATCGCATGCGCCAGGATGGTCGATGTGCTGGTACCGTCGCCTACCATGTCGCCGGTCTTTCTCGGCGGCCTGGCGCAGCATCCGTGCGCCGAGATTTTCTGCCGGATCCTTGAGGTCGAATTCCTTGGCAATGGTAACGCCGTCGTTGCAGACAACAGGTGAGCCCCATTTCTTTTCGATCAGCACCGACTTTGACCGGGGACCAAGCGTCACGCGTATCGCGTCGGCAAGCTGCGTTGCGCCTCGCAGAATCTTTTCCCTGGCGGCTGAGCGAAACAGAATCTGCTTGTGTGCCATAAGGATTACCTCGGCTTCGAACGATCAGGGGCTGTCCTCATCTCCGTAGGCATGGCTCTCTTTCTCGTAGGCACCGCGATCATTTGCGGCCGTTCGACGGGCTGCCTGGAGATGCTCCGCTCCATAATATTCTTCTCACTCGCATCTCCTGATGTGTTGATTTAGCTCAATTGCGCTACCCGCAGACTACCCATGTCCCGGCTTCGGTGAGCCGGGGCAAGAGGCATTTTGCAAAGCGGCGAGAACGACCTCCGCGGTGGCCCACGCATCATTCGCGCCAGCGCCAGCCGCGCCAGCCCCACTGACGCGGGCCCGCCGAGGTGAGACGCGCCTGCTGCTCGTTCGTGAGCGAGGCGTAGAAGTCCTCGAATTTCGGTCGGACGATCTTGACCGCCTCAAGCATCGCGTTAAGTCGCTTTTCCGCGAGCTCGAGGCGCGCGACCGGCGAGGCCGGCAGCTCGCGTGGACAGGCTGCCGTGACCACTTCGGCCGCCTTGGCTGACGCGGTCCTGAGCTCCTCAAGCTTCGGCCGTTGCGCATCGGTCGGCCTCACGGCGCGCTCAATGCGCGCGATCCGCCATTCCGCAAGCCCAGCGGAACGCGGGTTGCACATATCGCCTCCCCACATTCCTCCTGGCTGCATCATGCCGGGGCCCATCATCATTCCCGGCCCCCAACCGAAACCGCCCGGTTGCGCGGCGGCGGAGGAAATAGAAAGGAGCACGGCAACGGCTGCTGCCGACACGGGCGGCGCAAGCCGCGATCCGAAACGAGGCATGTCATCTCTCCTTGGGTTGCTGGCCAATCGGAACGGCTCGCAGTCTCACGGGCATGGATGGCGCAGCCCGTCGTAGCCGAGATAGGTTCGTGTGCGCACGTCATACGACTTGAAGCGTCGGATGCAGTTCGCGATCTCATCTGCGTCGTCGGGAGCTTCCAGGTAGTAAGGCTCATAGTAGTACGGGTAAGGCTCGTAGTAGAAACCTGGACCGATGCCGATGATGACGCCGGGGCGGCGGCGCACGACGCGCGGCGGGCGCACCACGCGCGGCGGGCGAATGACGTGCCGAGCCGCGATTCGGGGGGCACCGATGCGCGGCGCGCTTGGAACGGCACGTCGTGCCGCGACCTGCATGGTCGGAGTTCCGCTCTCAACACCTGACGCGATATCCTTGGCGCCCCCCGTCAGCGGCAGTGCGCCGACGTTCGCTGCGCCCAACCCGAGCGCTCCGCTGACGAGAGCAATCGCCCCCAATCCTTTTTGCCATCCCATGAAAACTCTCCACTTTTTGCCGCCCGAGCGACATATCACCGTGGCCTGGAAAGTTGTCTTTGACGTAGCTCAACGGTAGCGGTGACGCTGCGCCCACGGCCCCCGATGCTAGCAAGATAGCTGGCGTTGACTTGGCCGGACTGACGCGCGCAAGAACCTTGATGCAAATCAATGCTTCGGTCCCTAGAGCCAACGAGTCTTTTCGGCCCGATGATGCAGATCCCGATCGAGGCTCTGACCTGCGAGGCGCGCAGTGCAGATCTGGTGATAATCGGGCAGCGTCAAGCGCCTGGCGATGCCTACAATTCACTTAATCCTGGTGCGGCGATCCTAGGAGCCGGACGGCCGATGCTGCTCGCGCCCGAAAAGGTAAATTCGCTGCGGGCAGAGAACATCCTCATCGGCTGGAAGGAAACGCGCGAAGCGCGCCGGGCCGTTCTGGATGCGCTCCCGTTCCTGCGGGAGGCCACGCGGGTCACAATTGTCGAGATTTGTGGGCCTGGGGAAGAAACGACTGCGTAGAGTCACCTCGATGACGTGGCCAAGTATTTGTCGCGGCACCGGATCAGGGGTGGTCCCCGGGTCATACTTCAGCAGGAGGGATCGGGCGCAGCGCAACTCATTCAGCTTGCCGCGGACGAGAAGGCAGACCTGCTGGTCACCGGGGCTTATGGGCACAGCCGTCTGGGCGAATGGATTTTCGGCGGCATGACTCGTGACCTTCTGACGACAAGCCCAATCTGCTGCCTCATGTCTCACTGACGTCGCGAGCAACCACTTTTGGCGGCCGCTGATCCGCGTCAAGGAAGGCGGGCATGACCTCTGCGCATGCCGCTTTGAGATGCATCAATTCATCGGCTTCACCACAGCGCTATTTGAGCTCTTGCCCCTCCTGGGTGAGAGAGAGCGATAGTGGGTGTTCCCATGCAGACATCAGTCGAGATCGATTTTCAGGGTATGACCGGCAGCGCGGGGCTCCGCGATGCGATTGAGAAGCATGTGGCTGACCTTGAGCGCCACTTCAGTCGAGTGACGGCGTGCCGGGTCGTGCTCAAAGCGCCCGGAGGACATCACCGCACCGGGGGGCTCTATGAGGTCAACATCCATTTGGCGCTTCCAGGCGGCCGCGAGGTCAATGTGGGACACACGGCCCAGGACGATGAGAGACATTCGGACGTAACGTTCGCCATCAACGATGCTTTCAAGCGGGCGCGGCGGCAACTACAGGATCAGGCCCGCCGACTCGAGGGGCAGGTCAAGGTTCACGAGAACCAGCCAATCGGAACCGTCACACGGCTGGATGGATCCGGCGAGTTCGGATTCCTGGAAACGAGCGATGGCCGGGAGATCTACTTTCATCGCAACAGCGTGCTCGACCACGGCTTTCCGCAGCTTTCGATTGGCTCTCGCGTGACATTTGCGGAGGAGGCAGGCGACAAGGGCCCACAGGCGAGCACTGTGAAGCTGCTTGGAAAGCACGGGCTGCGCCAATAGAGCCGGCACGTGCAGTGCGCAGCCGGAGTGACGAAGGCATGAACCGCATGCGCAACCGCTGCAGGGGAAATCGATGAGCGGCCACAGCGAGACGGTGCCGGCGCGCATTGACGCTCCAAGCATTCAAGCAGAGCTCGCATCCGAGCCCTTGCCGACACTCGGGCGACCAGTCGCGCCAGGCACCAGCGAAGCTCGGTTCGCCGCCCGTGATTCCTACGCAGTGACCGCAATCGCCGACATCACTGATCGCTCGCTTCATGCTGCAATTGCACGATTCACCGCCGGGCTGTCTCCAGCGGCACTGGCCCATGCCTATCTGGACTGGGCGACACATCTCGCCTACGCGCCGGGCAAGCGCCTGCAGCTCCTGGACAAAGGGATCCGCAAGTCTGTCCGCTTCGCCAACTATGCCCATCGCTCCCTCCTTCAAGGCGGAAAATGCGAGTGCTGCATCGAGCCATTGCCGCAGGACAAGCAATTCGCAGGAGCACTTTGGCAGAGTTGGCCATATAATTTCCTGCAGCAGGCCTTCCTGCTGCATCAGCAATGGTGGCACAACGCAACGACCGGCGTGCGCGGGCTCTCCAAGCGGCATGAGGAGATCGTCGAGTTTGCATCGCGCCAGCTGCTCGACATGGTGTCGCCGTCGAATTTCCTGCTGACCAATCCGCAAGTCCTTCAGCACACCCTCAGCAAGGGCGGGATGAACCTCCTGACCGGCTTGCAGAACCTGGTGGAGGATTGGGAGCGCGCCATCAGCGGCAAGAAGCCGGTCGGCACGGAAGCATTTCGGGTCGGTCGCGACATCGCGGTGACACCTGGCAAGATCGTCTATCGCAATCGCCTGATCGAGCTCATCCAGTATGCCCCGACGACCGTCAGCAACGACACGACGAACCAAGATGTCTGAAACGTGGCCTGGTCCGCGTGAAAGACGAGCAGCAGCACTGCAAATGTCGTCAGGTCGAACACCGAGCTGATCAGCCCGAAGACGACCATGAAGCGCTGAATGTCCTTGATGTTCCAGCGTTGAGGCTGGGAGACGCGGTCCGGATCGACGTTGTCGCTCGAGATTGCGATCGACGGTACGTCGGAAGGAAAGTTGTTCAACAGGATCTCGAAAGTGAGCAATTTTGAACACTGGACCGTGCGTCCAGTGTCGTAACATCTTGGCGCCACCGATGGTCGGGAGTCTCCGATGGAAAATTTCATCAGAAACTACAACATCGCGCGTTACAAGGCGCAACTCGAAACAGAAACCTCCCCGGTTAAGCGAAAGCTTCTTCTCACTCTCTTGGCCGAGGAAGAGGCCAAGCAAGCATGTCACGACAAGAATGAGCAGGAGCCGGTAGCGTCGCGTGGCACTCTGACAGCGCCGTGATGCAGCGCTCGCCAACGATACCCGATGGTTAGATAACTTCCGGCGGCTAATTCGATCTCCTGCCATTGCAGGATGCAGCCGTCCTCGGTTTCTCCCTCGCAGGGTTCGGGCGCCGAAAGGGGGGCATACGGGCAGTAGGTCGTGCCGGCAATGAGCAAAACGCTCAATGCGCTCAGCGCGCGGAAAGTTCGCCAGCTATTGCCATAGCGCACGCGGTGCGAGCCGCGCCACACGGTATAGTTCTGGCCGTGGACAAAGGCTCTGCCGGTACTGCCGGGACCAATCGCGCGCACCCGGAGAATTTGTCGTCATCGAACTGCCCGTACACGGGGTCGCGAAGCGGAGGACAGTCTGCGAACGCATCTTGATCTACGTCAATGATCGCAGCCGCTTTCGTGCCTTTGTAGTCTCGCTCCAAAGGACGAGGTCATGGCCATGCTTCCAGCCAATATGGGCCGCGTGATGGGCGCGGTCATGCTCTTGTTCGTTCTCGCGGCGGTCTCGCCCGTAAGCGCCCAAGAGCCGGCGCCGGTCAATCCGAGCGGAAGCGTTGCAACAGAAGAGCAACTGCTCCAACAGCTCCGTCAGATCGAGGGACGCGGTTCTATCCCCGACGTGAAGTCACAGGTGATCGAGCAGCCGCTAGGACATCTGTGGCGCAGCGTTCACGAAGTGGCCGTGCCGTGGATTGGCATCGTCACAATCGTCGGGATCATAGCCTTGCTCGCCGTCTTCTACCTGTTTCGTGGCACGGTCCGCATCGATGGCGGACGCTCTGGTTTGACAATCCTGCAATTCAACAGTTTTGAACGCTTCATCCATTGGCTGATCGGCGTCAGTTTTGTGATCCTCGCGCTCACCGGCCTCAACATCACGTTCGGCAAGAAGTCGCTATTGCCGCTCATCGGGCCAGATGCTTTTTCGAACTTTTCGATCGCCGCCAAATATGCCCACAACTACATGAGCTTTCCGTTTGTCCTCGGCACTGTTATTCTGTTTCTTATTTGGATCAAAGATAACTTCCCGACATCAGCCGACATTCAATGGCTCAAGGAAGGAGGTGGCTTTGTTGGTTCAAAGCATCCACCAGCTTGGCGATTCAACGCGGGCCAAAAGATGCTTTTCTGGTTTGTCATCGGTGCATCAACCGCCGTTGCAGTTTCCGGCTATTTTCTGATGTTTCCGTTCTATTGGACCGACATCCTCGGAATGCAAGTGGCACAGGTCGTTCATGGCGTCGTGGCCATGCTCTTCGTCTCGCTCATCATTGCGCATATCTACATCGGCACCTTAGGAATGGAAGGTGAATTCGACGCCATGGCGGACGGCAAGGTCGATCTAAACTGGGCCAAGCAACACCACAGGCTTTGGCTCGAGAAAAAGCTCGGCCAAGGGCGCGCGGCGAACCCTCCCGCGGGCGCCTCGGCAACACCCGCTGAGTGAGAAGTAGCAATTCATGTATCCCGCGGCACAACAGCGCGAGACATGCGAGCGGGCCATTCTGGACAAAATCGAAAGGGTCACCCATGGCACAAGAAATCAAGAAGCAAGAAGCGAGAAGCGAGTGGAGCTGCAGTGCCGCGCTATCGAGACCCGTTTGTTGAGATACGTGCGGAGATGGAGCGCGTCGTTGACAGCGTTCTTGGCCGCGGCTTCTTTGGCCGGCCGGCGCTGTCCAGCAGGGCAAGGGCTTCTGCGGCGGTAGCTCCCGATGTCGATATTCGCGAGAACGACAAGGAAATCATCGAGGCCGAGCTGCCGGGAATCGACGAACAGGATATTGAGGTCATGGTCCGCAGCGGGCTGCTGTCACTGAAGGGTGAAAAGAAGTCGGAGCGCGATGAAAAGAAGGACACCTACCATTTGGTAGAGCGGAGCTATGGTAGCTTCGAGCGTTCGCTCGAACCACCCGATAGCATTGATGAGGAGCAAATCAAAGCCGACTTCAACAAAGGCGTTCTTCGCGTGGTTGTTCCCAAGCGACCTGAAGCTGTCAAATCGACCAAGAAAATTCTTATCGGGAAGAGCTGACGGCTTAAGCCAAGCGGCAGCCGGCGATGTACAAGCACATTCTCATTCCGACCGATGGCTCTGATCTGTCCGAGAAGGCCGTCGAACATGGTATCGCGTTGGCGAAGGCGCTCGGAGCAAGGGTGACCGCTATCACCGTGTCCGACCCATTCTATGTCTCTGCATTTGATGCGCATATGGTTGAGCAGTACACGAAGCATGTCGCTGCACTTGCAGCCAAACATCTCGACGTAGCAAGAAATGCAGCGAGCGCATCAGGCGTAGCTTGCGAATTGCTCCGCGTTGAACATGCGTGTCCCTACCAAGCAATTATCGACACAGCGAAAGGGCGGGGATGTGATCTCATCGTCATGGCTTCTCATGGCCGCCGGGGCGTCTCCGCAATCGTGCTCGGTAGCGAAACGGTCAAGGTGCTGACGCACAGCACAATTCCGGTCGTTGTCGTGCGAAGCCAAAATGCATCGGACTACTTCGTGGCGTCCTAGTCTGTGCCGATCGACTGTTCGAAGATCAACCCGCTTTGGCGCATGCTTACCTACGTGCCGGTATTACTAACATTTCAGCCCATGATGGGTTTGCGCGATGCCCGATTATTGCCCCTCACGCCCGCGGTCGTGCCGGCGCAGGAACAGCTTGGCCACCTCCATGGCGATGAGCAGCGACGCCGAGACGCCAGTGGCGACGAGCCAATCGGACAGCGACAGCGGCACGGTGTGGAACGCGGTCTGCAGGAACGGCACATAGACCACGAGCATGTGGGTGCCGAGCGAGAACGCGACCGCGGCGAGGAGCCACTTGTTCTCGAACAGACCCGGCAACGCGCTGCGCCATCGCGAGCGGCAATTGTAGGCGTGGAACAACTGGAACACCATGAGCGTGGTGAAGGCCATGGTGCGCGCATGCGTCTCGTCGAACGCGTTCGGTCCCGCGCCGGTCGCGAACAGCGTCACGAACCCGCCCGGATAGTAGGCATCGAGCACGAAGATCGTGCCGACCATCATCAGCACGCCGACGCAGCCGAGGCGGATCCAATCCTCCAGCAACAGCATGCCCGAGCCATGCCGGCGCGGCGGCCTTCTCATGACGTCGCGATCCTTGGGGTCGACGCCGAGCGCAAGCGCGGGCGGTCCGTCGGTGATCAGGTTGACCCACAAGAGCTGGACGGCAAGCAGTGGCAGGAAAAGCCCGGCATCGGCCGACGCGAGGCCGAGCCACGTCGCGAACATGACGCCAGCGAACATGGTTAACAGCTCGCCAGCATTGGTCGAGAGTAGGTAGATCAGGTATTTCTGGATGTTGTCGTAGATCGCGCGGCCTTCCTCGACCGCCTGCACGATGCTGGCGAAGTTGTCGTCGGTCAGCACCATGTCGGCGGCCTCCTTGGACACGTCGGTGCCGGTGATGCCCATGGCGACGCCGATATCGGCGGCCTTGAGCGCCGGGCGCGTCATTGACGCCGTCGCCGGTCATGGCGACGATGTGACCCTTGCGCTGCGAGCGCGCTGACGATGCGCAGCTTGTGCTCGGGGTCGACGCGCGCGAACACGCGCACGTCCTCGATGATCGCGTCGAGCGCGGCGTCGTCCATGCGTGTGCAGCTCGGCGCCCGGTCACGATCCGCGTGCCCGGCTCTGGGATCCCAAGCTCGCGGGCGATCGCCGCCGCCGTCGCCGGGTGGTCGCCGGTGATCATCACGGTGCGGATTGCGCCCGCCTGGCGACGGTCCACGGCGTCCTTCACCTCCGGGCGCGGCGGATCGATCATGCCGACAAGCCCCAAGAGGACAAGCTCGTGCTCGATGCTTACCGGCAGCTCGGGCGCGGCAGCCGGGTTCGGCTCGAGGCCCAAGGAAGCGGCCGGGACACTGCGGCAGGCGACTGCAAGCGTGCGCAGGGCCTGCCCGGCGAGCTCGTCGTTGCGCTTTGCGAACGCGGCGCGGCGCTCGTCGTTGAGCGCGACGATCCCGCCCTCCTCCCACACGAACCGGCTTTGCGCGAGCAGGACCTCGGGCGCGCCCTTGACGAAGACCTCGAGGTCGCCCGTGGCTTGATCCGAGAGATGGACGGTGGTGTGGCGCTTGCGCTCCGAGGTGAAGGGGATTTCCGCAATGCGCGGGAGGCTCGCAAGCTCAGCCTCGGACAGGCCGAACTTGCGCGCCGCGACCAGCAGGGCGCCCTCGGTCGGATCGCCCTGCACCGTCCAGCGCCCCTCGCTCGCGGTGAGCGCGGCGTCGTTGGCGAGCGCCGCCGCGCGCAGCGTTCGCGCTACGACCTCGCGGATCGGCGAGGCTTCGGCGAGCGCGGCCCCCGCGACGGTGAAGCGGCCGGTGGGGACATAACCACTGCCCTCGACCTCGACCAGCTGGCCCGCGGCAAACAGCGCGCGCACCGTCATCTCGTTGCGAGTCAGCGTGCCGGTCTTGTCGGAGCAGATGACGGTCGCGGCACCGAGCGTCTCGACCGCCGGCAGCTTGCGCACGATAGCATGGGCGGCCGCCATGCGGCGCACACCGAGGCTCAGTCCAATGGTGACGATCGCCGGCAGCGCTTCCGGTATAGCGGCGACCGCGAGCGCGACCGCGAACAGGAACAGGCTCAACACGGTGTTGAGCGTCATCATCGGGCTGGTGATGAGCCCGGTGGCGAACACCAGCGCGCAGATCAGGAACATGGCGACGGTGAGCCGCTTGCCGGTGGCGTCGAGCTCCTGCTGGAGCGGCGTCGGCTCCCGCTCGGCGGCTTCGAGCAGTCCGGCGATGCGGCCGACCTCGGTCTGCGTGCCGGTCGCGACCACCACAGCGCGGCCGCGACCATAGGTGGCGACGGTTCCGGAGAACAGCATGTTGTGACGGTCGCCGATGCCGCTATCGGCCTCGACCGGCAGCGTGTCCTTCGCCACCGCGACGCTCTCGCCGGTCAAGGGTGCCTCGTCGGCCTTGAGGTTGGCGCTCTCGATGATCCGCGCGTCGGCCGGGATCTTATCGCCAGCCTCGACCAGAATGATGTCGCCCGGAACGATTTCATGGGTCGGGATGCGCTGGCGCTCGCCCGCGCGAACGACCGTCGCTTCCGGAGCTGCAATGTCCATCAGTGCGCGCACCGATTTTTCGGCCCGTGCCTCCTGCACGAAGCCGAGAATGGCGTTCAAGGCGACGATCGCCAGGATGACGATCGCCTCGTAAGGGAGCGCGGTCTCGCGCGGATCCTGCAGCAGCCATTCGATGATCGAAATGACCACGGCGACGAGCAGGATGATGATCAGAAAATTTACGAACTGATCGAGCAGGCGACGCCACCAGGGCGTCTCCGGCGCGCTTTTGAGCGCATTCGGTCCGTAGAGTGCGACCCGCCGTTGCGCCTCGGCGCGGCTCAGGCCGTGAACGGCGTCAGTGCCGACCTCCGCGGCGACGGCATCCGCCGGTCGCGCGTGCGGAGCCACCGCAAGGCGTGGCACATTGTCTTGGGGGGATGAATGTGCCTGCTCAGGCGTTCTAATGCGGGCGGGCTTCGCTTCGAGGTCCATCATGCGTACTCACCTCAACGTGCGAAGCGTCAGCTCAATCCATCAATGCCGACTCACTCCAATCAATAACGTGTGCAGAGCGGCCGGCGCTAGGTTGAACGGTACAGGGAGAAGAGTAGCAATATGCCGGAGCTTGCGGGCGCTTGGACAGGCGGTGATCTTCCACACGAAGGTGGGAATGGCTCGGCATCGTCGCGGGCCGTCTTGGCTATGCTTTCGAGTTCTCTCCCGGCGCGCGGTACTGATCGCAGGCCGCACGGGAATGGACGCGAGAGCCCCTCGCCAACCGGGACTCCAATTACGGGCGCTTGGCCCGGGCAAGGTCTACTGAGACCTTGCCGCCCAGGTCGGCAAGCGAATCATAGAGAATCTGCAGCGTGTAGGTCGGATTGTGGGCATACGCGCCCGGATCCTTGGTGACGAACTGATAGTTGTACGCGGCCTTGAGCAGCCGCGGCGTCCAGGCATTGTACCTATTTGGCATTCGGACTTCATCCTTGTCCGCGTTCCCGTTGCCGTTCGTGTCGATGAAGAAATACGGGTGCACATGGGGATCATAGACGATGTCCTTCCCCGCAACCGTCTTCCCATACGCGACGATGGCGGAGTAGAGGCGGTTGCGCAGGTTTTCGACCTCCTGAGCAATGCCTTCGTTCAGGTCGCCATTCCCGTCATGGTCGACGTTGCCGACGCGGATCCGGTGCAGCGACGCCTTGTCCGTCACTTCCTTGTGGCAGGCACTGCAGTCCGCGACCTTCACCGCGGTCGCATGGGGATCGTGGCAGGCCGTGCAGCGATTGTAAGGCTCACGGTGCTGGTAGCGTCCGGCATAGGTCTTGCCCGGATATTCGTAGGCGCCTCGCGCCATCGTACCGAACAGCGTCGCCCCGGCCGCACGGTAGTGGACATTGAGGAAGGCAAGTCTCGGATTCACCGTGTCGTCGTCCTGACCGGACACGGCTCTGCTGACGCTGATGCTCGATTCTCTGCCCTGGTGACAGGTCATGCAGCGCGCGTCCGTCCCCAGATTCTCAGCCTTGAGACCGGAGGGGAAAACCACGGACGTCAGCGCGCGCGTCTTCGGATTGTGACAAGCGACGCAGGTGATCACTGTCCCGATCGGGGCCGGACGATCGACCACGCCCGGTGCGCTGCCATCCGCGCCCAGGAAATCCAGAAAGCCGGGCGTCGAATGACAGGTCGCACATTCGGTGGGGATGGCGCCTTCCTTGTCCCAGTGAGTAAAGGGCTCCGATGCCCGGTGCGCATGCGGCGACGTCACCCATTCGGCGTGGAAGGGAACCTCAACGGTTGCGATGAAGCCGGGAGGTGCGGTCGGCTCCGGGGCGCCGGGCTGGGCCTGGGGCGTCCCGCCGATCAACACGATCATCCCGCTGGAAACGCCCGCGGACAGCAATGCCGCTGCGGCGAGGGCTTTCGCGCTACGTCGGTTGTGCATGGCTTCGTCCTCCTTGCCGCCTCATCGCGGCAGATCGCGCTCACTCATTTCTTCTGGCCTGACAGCCCCGACCCGCGAATAAAACCGATGCGCGGAGGCACGGGCGAGTGAGCCAGGTTGAAATGGCAATCAATGCATGTCATGCGGCCCTCGCGGACGAGCGCATGCGCGGCGCGACCACGTTCGCTCGCAGGATGAATCGCGGCTGCGTCATGACAACGGCGGCATGTAACGCTGTCCTGGCTGCGCATCTCGTCGCGAACCGAGTGTGCAAGCTCGACCCGCCGCGCTTCCCAAACCGCTGGGTCACGATAGTCGTGGGTGCTCTCAGCGAAGACGTCCCAAGCGCCTTTGACGGCGTGGGCATAAGTCTCGACGAACCAATTGGTGGCCGGGATGTGACAGTCGCCGCAGCTCGGCTGGACGCCAGCGGCATTGCTGCGGTGAGTTGATCGTTTGAATTGAGGCTCGGCCGCCACGTGGGCCATGCTGTGGCATGAGGTGCAGAACGCATCAGTCGACGTGTGTCGATTGACCTCGACCGACGCCACGATCGCTCCGGCGCCGACCAGCCCCCCGGCCGCCAACAATGCAAGGATCGCCGCCCATCGCATCGTCAGCCCCACCGTCTGTTTCGAACAATTCGAAATAGAGCACGTTGCTGCGACAGCGGTTTGATCAAAATCAATGACCATGCCGAAATGTCGGCGCGGGCATTATCCCCTTGATATTGCAAGGCCCGCCGCCAGCAGGACCGAGTACCCAAGCATCAACTGCGCCGCCCGCGGCGTCATCGGCACGAGACCGGCGAATTGATCGCGCGTGCACACCGCGCGGGCAACCACGGCGGCAAACGGTAGACTGAGAAGAGGGAGGAGAGCCCAGACGCTCAGGTCAAGGCCTAGCCAGAGCCAGAACGGCACGACGTATGCAAAACCAGTGAGCGCAATGAATTCGATCCGGCTCCATGTCCTGCCGAAGCGCACCGCGATCGTATTCTTGCCCTTGAGCACATCGAAGTCTCGATCACGGATATCGTCAATGATGAGAATGTTGGTGATCAGAGCTCCTATCGGCAAGCTCACGGCGAACGCACTAGCCGGGAAGCCCGCGGTCCAGCTTGACGTTCCGAGCACCGCGGCAGCCTGGACATAGTAAGTGCCCATGACGGAGACGACGCCAAAGAACACAAAGAATAACGGATCAGCCCAGCCTTGGCGGCCAACAGGCCAAGGGCCCGCCGAATAGGCCCAGCTTGCGACGATGCTCGCCAGCCCGATGGCAACGACCGGGGCGCCACCCACAAAGACAAGATAGGCACCGGCGAGCAGAGCCAGTCCATAACAGACAACGATCGTTGCCTTCAAACTGGACAATGTCAGCAGGCCCGACTTGACCGCATTGACGAGCTCGGGATGCTCGCGGTCCTCGGGTTGCTGCACGAGGTTTTCATAGTTGTCCGTCACCACGCCGGCGAACTGGATCAGCCATCCGGCGAGAAACGCCATCAGCGCCGGGACCGGTGCGTACACACCGTCGTGATAAGCAAGGCCGATCGCGACGATCACCGGCCCTGCTGCAGTGGGAAAGGTGTGCCCGGGATAGAGCAGCTTGCGCGTCCAGATTTCCCGTCGGGACCAACTCGAGGCCTGGGCCATGCTAGGATATTGCTCCCTCATTCTTGACATAGATCTGACGAGCGCGGCGCCTGAACGCGCTCACCATGGTCCTCGCTGCCTCCGCGAGAAATGCCCCCATCATCAACTGGATCAGGCGCGAGCGGAACGCGAAATCGACGTGGAATTCGACAATGGTGCCGCCGTCCTCGGCGGGCTGAAAAGTCCAGGTCTGATCGTAGCGCTCGAACAGGACGTCCTGGCTACGGATATCGATGCGCTTCGGCCGATCCAGCACCGCCTTCGAAGCAAAGCGCTTGCGCAGGACATTCGTGCCGATCACCATGTCGACCCACACCGTGTTGCCTTCGCGCCGGACAATGCGGCTTGCAACAAGCCATGGCAGGAAGTCCGGATAGCGCTCCACATCCGCCACAAGATCGAAGAGCTGCTGCGGAGTATAGGGGAGATGATGCCGCTCGGTGTGCCCGGCCATGTCGAGCTTCTCCCCTCCTGGTTCGCGTCAGACGTTTACGCACCGCCGCAGTTGCGACCTGGGCATGCGGCTGTTGGCCTCTGTGGCGCGCAATCTGATCATTCCTTCCTTGTCACTGCCAGGCGGTAACGACCATCATGCATACGGTCCAATCCGCGTTCCTTACGAACCATGTCAAGCGCAACCAGCACATCGCGGCCGTCACGGCTGCCGGTCGCTTCCATCAGGTCTTGGAAATTCTTTGGACCCTGCTCAAGCGCTTCGCTCACGCTCTGGCCGCGCGCGTTCCCAAGACGCGGCGGCTCTGGCACGCGCGTCTCGATCTTCCGATCGAAACCGAATGGAAAGGTCAGATCGAAGCCTGCCTTCGCGCCAGTCCGGCTTCCATGGAGCGACGGGTCGAGCGGAACGGCCCGAAATCCGGTTGCCACCACCAGATCCCGATCGGCCTGAAAGCGTGTGGCGAAAGCCCATTCCATCTGCGCATCCGAGAAGATGTCAATGTCCTCGTCAACCACGAATACGTGCTTCACCTCTGCAGCCGAGCCGAACACGGCAGCAATTGCATTGCGCGCTTCACCGGGGGCGCGTTGGCGCAACGAGAGTCGAAGATTGTACACGCCGCCGCTCGCGGGTGTCGCGTAGACCGCGATTGGCTCGCGAACTGCCGTTTTCAACGCTGCCCAGGCGGCCGTTTCCGTGCGCACGGTATTGAGCTGCGCGGTGTCCGTTGTCTCGAGATGACGGCCGCCAATCGTCGCAGTTTGGAAGAGCGCGTCCCGCCGCATCGTGATCGCGGTGAGGTGGAAGACGGGATTGGTTTTCAAATGTCCGTAGTATCCAAGGAATTCCCCATAGGGACCTTCCGGCTCGCTCCAGCCCGCTGCGTCGAGATAGCCCTCCAGGATGATCTCGGCATCGGCCGGCGCCATGGCGTCGATCGTTGCGCATCGAACAAGCGGCACGGCCGCGCCGCGCATCGCGCCCATGATGGCGACCTCATCCGCGGCTGCCCAAGTGCAAACTGCAGCCACACCGTCGGCCGGATGCGAGCCCACGGCAAAAGCAATCGGCATGCGCTCGTTATGCTTGACAAATTCGGCATACATCACTCGCAGATCGCTGGGCGCGACGAGATCCATACCCGCCTCGGTGCGTCCTCGGAGCATCAGCCGGCGATATCCGACATTGCGCCTGTCGCCACCATAACTCTGCGTGACGTCAATGCTCGCCGAGATATACGGGCCGCCGTCCTCGCTGTGTTGAAGATGGATCGGCAGCCGAGTGAAGTCCGCATCGTTGCCGGTGAGCACAATCTGGTGAACCGGCGCAATTGTGCTCGACACTTCGACCGGCGGGATCGGCACGTCAATGCGCTTGAGAACTTCGTTAAGCAGGCCCTGTTCTGTCGTGCCAAAGGCCAGGGCGAGGCGCCGTCGGCTGCCCATGACGTTTCCAACGAGTTGCGCTCGTTCCGCGCCAACGCTTCGGAACAGGACAGCTTTGCTATTGCCATCGAGACGAGACGCGATATCGACCAGATCATGCGGTTCTGAAACGACCTCGAGCCCATCTGCCTGGCCGACCAACTCCAGAAAACTCCGCAAGCGGAACCGCTCGACGTCATGTACGTCGACCGACGTCGATCTGCGGTCGTTCTCAACAACGAGGGTCATCGCCTTCACTCCACGGCTATCTCGGACAAATCGCTCGCGAAAAATCGACGAGGCGTCGATCTCACACGTTGATCATCTTCTTTCTGACACAGCACGAAGTCCACGCTCATCTTGAGCAGCAGGCGGCTCTATTCCGTCGGCATCCACTTCGTCGCGGTCAGGTGCTCTGCAGCTTGCATGACCGCCGAATAGTCGAAGACCCTGCCGGGCGGAAGCATCTGTTGCGATTGACCCATCATGGAGCTCCGGAGGGCGATCTCTGCCTTCTGCGTCGAAAGCGACGCTGTTCCGTTTTCCAGCATCACGGCTGCCGTCTCATCGATCGATTCACGTAGCACATCCAACGAGACATCCGGAACGCGCTTGGCAAATATCCGGAGCGCAGCCTCTCGCTGTGCCTTCATGTATCGCATCCCCATCAGGGTGCCGCGCGCGACGCGCTCGACGACCGACGGATTTCCTTGCAGCAGCTTGTCTGATGTTGCCAGCCCATTGTTGGGAATCGGAATTTCCTTGCTGATATCGATCAAGATGCGACCGCGGCCCAACGCACCTCGTTCACGCGCGATCTTCTCTTCAAAGTTGGTCAGCAAGACAGCAGGCAGGGAGCCGGACTGAATGACTCCAAGCCGTTGGGTATTGCCAAAACCGAGCGGGACATAGGCGACGAAATCCTCCGGAAATCCTGCCTTCATGAGCACTGCCCGCATGGATAGTTCGAAGAGATCGCCTCGGCCTTGCACCCCGACAGCTTTGCCCTTGAGATCGTGCAGAGTTTTGATTTCAGGCCGCGCCGACCACAGCTTCCAGGGTACCGACTCAGATAAGGTCATGACGATCTTGAGCTTTGCTCCGCTCAGGATTGCGCTCGTTGCCGAGGCGGTCGACGTGCTGAAGTCGAGTCTCTCGGACAACAATGCAGGCGTGGCAATCCCGCCCCCGAGGTTCACGATTTCGACGTCCACGTCGAGTTGTCGATAGTAACCCTTGTCGATCGCAATGAAGAACGGCAGATAGACTACATCATCTGTGGCCGCCAAGCTCATCTTTACTTTGTCTGCGGCCAAGGCCGGCGCAACTTCGACAGCAGCCATGAGTGCAAACTGAATAAGACCAATCCAAAAAACGCGCTTCATTGTTGGTTCACTCCTGCGGTCCGATCGCTTGATGGCATGCGAGCTCAAGGTCCAGCGCCCGCTTCGCTCAGCCAGCGTCTTGCATGGATCGCATCCTCGCGGTCCATCGTATCAAGCTGCTCGTCGATGCGTTTTATTGTCTCGTCCACTTCCGGCATGAGGACGTTTTCCAGCGCCTTGGCGCGGCGCTCCGTCCGTCGATATTCATAAGCTAGGCGACGCAAGTTGCCTGCGCGTACCCCGAGCTCTCGAGCATTGCGAATGAGCCGCTCGAACGCCTGCCGGCAGGCCTTCGTCTCGGGCGACGGATCGATCGCCCGCGGTGCTTTGGAAGCCGTCTCGGCGGATGTTGCTACCTGCAAGAGAGGAACACCCAGAAAAGCCGAGCGTGTGCATTGGGGACTCGGCGGTGCCTCGGAGGGCACCGGATAGACCTGCAGATGATCGAGGCCGTGTCGCTCGACAGCCGCCGCGAGTGCCGCCGCCGCAGTCCTCAATTCTCCTTGGAACTCCTCGGACCGCGCCTGATACGTTCGCAGCTGGCGCAGCATTTCGGTCGCCAGAAGCATGCGCTTTTCGTCCAGAAACTCGTAGCCCTGCCGCATCATCCTGCGCTCGTCCGCAAGCTCCAGGGCCGTGCTCCGTGTCGGGGTCGCCTCACGCATGGGTCTCGCTCCCGGAGCTCGGTTGCAGGTAGCGCGCGATCTGAACGTCGGACAGGCGCGCCAACTCGGCCTTCGGCAGTTGGCTCAGCAGCCGCCACCCGACGACCATGCTCTCCTCGAGCGTCCGGCGGTCGCCTTGGTGGATGAGTTCGCGCTCGAACCGATCGGCGAACTCCAGGTACTTGCGATCGAGCTCGGTCAGCCCATCGCGGCCGACGACGCTCGCCAGCACGCGCATCCGGACCGCTTTTGCATAGGAGGCAAACAGCTGGTTCGCGAGTGCAGGATGGTCCGCGTGCGTATAGCCTTCGCCGATGCCCTCGTTCATCAGCCGCGACAGGCTCGGCAGCACGTTGATCGGCGGATAGATCGCCCTTGTGATCGAGCCCTTTGTCGAGCACGATCTGGCCCTCGGTGATGTAGCCGGTCAGGTCGGGGATCGGATGGCCGATGTCCTCCGCCGGCATCGTCAGGATCGAGAGCTGAGTGACGGTGCCTTTGGCGCCCTTGAGGCAGCCGGCGCGCTCGTAGATCGAGGCAAGATCGGAATACATGTAGCCGGGGAAGCCCTTGCGGCTCGGGACCTCGCCGTGGCTCGCCGATACCTCGCGCAGCGCCTCGCAATAGTTCGTCATGTCGGTCAGGATGACAAGGACGTGGCGGTCCTCTTCCGAACGCCAGGTACTCGGCCGCCGTCAACGCGAAACGCGGCGTCAGCAGGCGCTGCGTCGATGGCTCGCTCGCCAGGTTGAGAAACAGCGCGGTATGCGCGAGCGCGCCGGAATCCTGCATCGCGCGGCGGAAGTACTCGGCGCTGTCGTGTGCGACGCCGATGCCGACGAACACGATCGCGAAGGCTTCTCCGCCTTCGCGCCTGCAGCCGTGGCGTTCTGCGCGATCTCGACGGCGAGCCGATCGTGCGGCAGACCGCCGCCCGAGAACAACGGCAGCTTCTGCCCGCGCACGAGGCTGTTCATCAGGTCGAGCGCGGTGAACGCCGGTCTCGATGAAATCGCGCGGCAGCGTCGCGCGAGGCCGGATTGATCGGCAGGCCGTCGATGCGCATGCGCTTGCGCCCGGCGATCGGCGGGCCGTCGTCGATGACTTGTCCGACGCCGTTGAAGACCCGACCGAGCAGCCCCGGCCCGAGTGCGAAATGCAGGGTCTCGCCACGGAAGCGCACGCGCACGTCGCTGAGCGCGAGGCCGCTCGGTCGACTCGAGCACCTCGATCACCAATGTTCCCTCGTCGATCGCGGCAACGCGGCCGAGCCTCGGTCGCCGTCCTGCCCGCGGATCTCGACGGCGTCGTTCAGGCCGACGTCGAGCGTGCGCGCAGAAACAGCAGTGGGCCTTCGATCGCGGTCGCCGCGCCTTCACCGTGAGCTCAGGCCGCATGGGGCTTCGCCGTGTCTAGTCCGGCCATCGCAGCTTCCAGCTCTGTGCGCAGCTGCACAACCTGGTCCAGCGCATCCTCGCCGATCTCCTCGCCCATGCGCTGCAGCGCGCGCAACACGTCAAGCTCGGCGATCGCCTGTGGCGAAACGCCCGCTGTCGAGTGCCGTCTCGGCGAGGTCGATGAAGCGCAGGATGAGCTTGCAGCATCGCCGTCTGCCGCGCCGGCGAGCAAACGCGGTCGACTCGTGAGAAGGCGGACTGGCGCAGGAACGCCTCGTTGACGAGGTCGGCGCAGAGCAGCGTCAGCTGCTGCGCCGGGGGCAGCGCGTCCTTGCCGATGATTCGCGCCATGCGCTCGAGATCGGCCTGGCTTTCGAGCAGCGAGAAGACGCGTGCGCGCTGCTCGACCCAGTCGGGATTGCCGTGCTCGGTCCACCACGGCGCGAAGTCGCGCTGCATCCTCGGCGTACGACTGCAGCGGATGAACGGCCGGATAGAAGCGCGCCTGCGCCCGCTCGCGTCGAGCGCCCAGAACGCCTTGACGTAGCGCTTGGTGTGGCTCGTCACCGGTTCGGAGAAATCGCCCGACGGCGGGCTGATCGCGCCGATCACCGTCACCGATCCGATGCTCGCCCGCAAGCGTCTCGACCAGTCGCCGCGCGCTCGTAGAAATCGGCGAGCCGCGAGCCGACAGATAGGCCGGATAGCCGCCTTCGCCGGGAAGCTCGCCGAAGCGGCCCGACACTTCGCGCAGCGCCTCGGCCCAGCGGCTCGTCGAGTCGGCCATCAGCGCGACGTGCAAGCCCTGGTCGCGGAAATACTCGCCGACCGTGACCGCGCAAGTAGATGCTCGCCTCGCGCGCCGCGACCGGCATGTTCGAGGTGTTGGCGATGATGACCGTGCGCTCCATCAGCGGCCGACCGGTGCGCGGATCGATGAGGTCGGGGAATTCGTCGAGCACGCCGGCCATCTCGTTGCCGCGCTCGCCGCAGCCGAGGTAGACGATGACGTCGGCGTTGCATCCTTTCGCGAGCGCTTCGAGCAGCACCGTCTTGCCGGTGCCGAACCCGCCGGGCATCGCGGCCTTGCCGCCCTGCGCCACCGGAAACAGGGAGTCGAGGATGCGCTGGCCGGTGATCATCGGTTCATCGGTCGGCAGGCGCTCGCGCACTGGTCGCACGTCACGGACCGCCCAATGGTGAAAGAAGCCAACCTCACGGAGCGCATTCGACGACGTCCGAACCGTGCAGAGGATTGCATCGGGATCGCACAGCCCCTCACCGGCGATGCGTTCGACAGTGCCAGCCACGTCAGGCGGCAACATGCAGAGCTGCCGCGTGGCGCCAATGGTCTCGCCGAAGGCGGTACCATCCGCGAGCCTCTCTCCGGGTTTGACCAGAGGTCGGAATGGAATTCGGCCATTCTTTTGCAGGCTCGCCTCAGCACCTCCCGCTGGCCGGTCGAGCGGTCGCAACAGGCCGTCGAAGATACGACCGAGGAGACCCGGCCCAAGTCGAACGGAAAGCGCGCTGCCGGTTCCGCGCACCATATCCCCCGGCCGCAAGCCTGTGGTGTCCTCGTAGACCTGGGCGACAAACTCCTCGCCCTTGAGGCGGATCACTTCGCCCGGTAGTCCTCGGGCGCCAACCTCAATCGCCTCGCCGACGCGAAAGGTGCCCTTGACCCGGGCGCGGAGCACAGATCCGCTGATCCAGCAAATCTCGGCATTGTTCATGGCTGCTCACCGCTCGGGCGCGCTGTCCATCGATCGTCCGTTGCGGCAATCTCGGCGAGGAGCAGTGCCGCCACAGCTTGACGATCAACGAGCAATCCTTGCGGCGTGGCATCCAGCGTCGCCTCCGCCGCCCTGATCCTGATGCCGGCAGCGATGTCGCCATCGGCCGCGAAGGTGATGGCGTCGTCGCCCGCGCCGAGGGCAATGCGAAAATTCCGCTGCTCGTCCGCGCTCCAGTCGGCGGGGTGCTCGACCGTCCATGTGCCGGTCCTGAGCCGGTCGCGGGCGCAACGAGCAACGCCGTCGGCCCATGCCAGACGCGCTGCCGGGTCGCGCCATCGCGCGACGAGCGCTTCGGCGAGCAAGGGCCAAGCCCGCCGGATCACCGCGACAGCATGTTGCTGGGCGCGCTGGCGCGCTTGCGTCTCGACCTGAGCCTTGGCGCGAGCCAGCCGGCGGGCTCCTTCGCGGCGCAGTTCGACGATCGCTTCGTGCACGCGCCGGCGGGCGGCAGCGTGGGCTTGCGCGATGAGCGCATGCGCCTGCTGTTCCGCGGCCGCGACCTGCGCTTTGCATTCGTCGCTTGTCTGCTGCTCGATCTCCTGCAGCAAAGCCGCGGACTGCGCCGTGGAAACGAGGTTCGCCGAGTTCAACTTTCGATACCCAGGACGGCCCTGAGCCTCCTAGCTAGATCGGGCGGGGGTGTCTGCGTGAGAATGTCGGGGATGATGGCAACAATCGGCGTTTCGGCGAGCAACGCATCCTCGAGCTCGTTGATCGGGATATTCCGCGCGCAGTCCGCGGTGAGCAGCACGAATTGCGCCCGCGTCCTGGCCTGCACCAGGGCCCCGCTGGCCGCCTCCGGCGATGGCACCACGGTCTCGATGCCGGTCAGCCGAAAGCCCGCGGCCGTCAACTCGTCGCCGATGAAGACGATCTTGCTCATGTCAGCCCGCACGATTGAGGATCAAGACGGCGACGATCAGGCCATAGATGGCAATGCCCTCTGCCAAGCCGACCAGGATCAGCACGCGGCCGAGCAATTCGGGCTTCTCGGCCAGTGCACCGACCGCTGCGCTGCCGACCACGGCGACCGCGTAGCCGGCCGCCAGGGTGGAAAGTCCAGCCGCTATGGCTGCGGCCATCATGGCCCATTGCATAACTGCAGGATCGGATGCAGCGCGTGCCGTCTCCGCCGCGGCCGGCCCCACGTGCAAGAGCTGAATGGTCAGCCCGAGGGCAACAGTAGCGGCGAGCGCCAACACTGCGACAGGCATTCGCAAGTTCAGTCTCATGATGTGCCCCCTAGGCCTGCTGAGAAAGAGGAGTCTTTGCGATGTGTGGAGGTGGAAGAGCCTTGAATTCGCGCCCTCGGCCGGCGAGGAAGCGGACGAAGAATTCGAACAACATCAATCGCGTGGTCTGGATGCCCACGACCAGACCCTCGAGCGCAATGACCATGACATTGCCAAGGGCGAGCACGATCCAATAGCCGATTGGGCCGGTCGTCGTGGCAATTTCGACGATCGCCACGGACAGGCCGGCATGTGCGAGCGCGAATGCTCCCATGCGCGCAAACGAAACCGTATTGACGAGAAGCCGCAGGCTCTCCTCCACGAACTCGCCGGCGGCGCGTGCGAGGGTGCCGAAGCGACGTTCCTTCGGCCACCGCAAGCGCCCCAAAGATGTACCAAGCCACGCCGAGCGCTGCGCGCACTCAGTCCGCCCAGCCAGAACGGGGCGACAAGCACTCCAAAATAGAAGACCGCGAGCCCGGCCCGGGAGCTCCACCAAAGGTGCGCGGCGCCGCGCCAATGCGCCTGAACAGCGTCGAGAACGAGGCCAACGGAAAGAACAGCCACGCCGACGGCGACAGCAGCGACCAGGATCATGACGGGACTTGCCAACGGATGCAGCCACAGCGCCGGAACGAGATCCTCGCGGCAGAACACGCTGCCGAACAGGAGACCGAAGCCCATCGCCATGATGCCGCCCGGCACCAGCATCTTCAGCAGCGGAAAACGTTGGCCCAGCGCCAGGCCGGCGAGCAGGATGACGAGACCTTGGCCGACATCGCCAAACATGAACCCGAAGATCAACGGCACGATGACAGCCAGCACCACACTCGGGTCGCTTTCGTCGTGAGCGGGCGTTCCCAGCAAGCGGGCAAAAATCTCAAATCCGCGGATCCATCCCGGATTGCTCAGCACCATTGGGGCATTCGTCCCGGCGGGCGCGTCGGTCAATTTGAGGATGTGGCGGACACCCTCGGCATCGAGGGCGCGACGCAGTCTCGTTCCCTGCACATCGCTGGTCCAGCCAGTCACCCATGCCAGCCGCTCGCTGCCACGCAAGTTCTTGGCGTGTTCATTGAGCCATTCCAGGAGCGCGATATCGCCCAACGCGCTCGCGATCTGCAGCTCTTCGGACAGCGCCGCAAGCTCGTCCTTACGGGCCTGCATTTGCTGTGCAAGCTGCGCGCTCCGCTTCGCGATCGGGGCCAAGGCTGCCTCGGCCGAAGACGGAAGCCACGAGGGCATAGCGGAACGACGCGAGCCTTGAGAGCGGCGAGCTGCCCTTCGATTTCTCCGATATCGCGCTGGCGGCCAACCACCAGCATGTAGTTTGCAGACGGAGCAGTCCAGGATTTCAACAAGACGAGGGCCGGCACTTCCCGGAGCCTGGACCCGGCAGCGAGCCGAACCAGCCTGGCCTGCAGTCTCGGGCCGGCCGCAACGAGCAACTTAAGGTCGGGAAATCCGGCTCCCGCATGAGCCAAGGCCTCGTTCAAGTTCTCAATATCCGTGATCTCGCGCGCAATCTGCTCGATCGAGGCGATGATCGGATCAGCCTTCTCCGCCCAAGTCTCCAGCCGCTTGCGTGCGGTGGTCAGCGTCTCGCTCAGGTGCTCCGCTCGCCGCTTATCGATCGGCGCAGCCGGTGGCCAGTAGGATTGATAGCGCCTCGCCAGCTCGTGGAAGGCCTTCAACTGGTCGGCGACATCGGGCAGCACCAGCCGTTCCGCGCGGCTGCTCAGGGCCTCGAGCTGGACCGCTCCGGTGCGCGACAAGCATTCCATGGTCCGCGCCAGATCCTTGTGCACGGTCACCAGCTCGAACCAGCGCGCGGCGATCGGCCGGAAGGTCATGCTGTCTGCTCCGCCAGGTCGACCGCGAACAGCCGCCGCCGAACGAGCCCGCCGCGCAAACGCTCGAGGTCGAGCGCGAGCAGTGCCAAGTGGGCAAACAGCGCGACAAGGGTACCGCTGCGTCGACGGAACACGCGCGTGATCGTACGCGCCAAGTCCTGGCGATATCGATCAGTCGTCTCCTGCGGGCCGGCCCGCCCAATTCGCTCGAAATTGTCCGCCACCGCTTCGGCAAGTTTGTCGAGCCATTGACGATCGAGCACGTATCGCTGCAGCCACAACGCGCGCCAGTGGGCGAGCCACCGCTCCTCCAGCGTCCCGCCGGTCTCGTTCGCCGGCGAGAGCGGCGCGAGGGCGGAGTCCTCCAAGATTGCTATGCGCTTCTGCGGTGCGACGTCTGCGAGCCGAGCAAGAATGGGATCGTCCCGCATCCAGTCGAGCCCGTCGCCAGTCAGGAGACGATCGAGCACTGGAAGATATGGAATGTGCGTGACCCACATCACCGCCGGCTGCCATGCCGGAGCCGCCCAGGCGGCGACCTGGGCGACGTATCGCCGCCACTCGGCGCGCACGGTCCGCTCGATGGCATGGCTCGACATCTGTGCATTGAGGCGATCGGCATGACGCAGCGAGGTCGCGCGTGACCGGTCGAGGTAGTGATCGAGCGATCGGGCGGCCTCGAGCACGCGCCAATCACCCTCGTCGAGACGCGCGCCGTGGCGCGCTTGCAGCCTCGCCTGCGCATAGCTCCAGTCGGCGCGTCCGCTCACGTGCCCCTCGTCAGGTTGGCGGCAAGACGCTGGGCTGCCTCAATAAGCTTTGCGTCGTCGATTGCCCCATCGACGGCCGCACCCGTCGATATTTGCGCATCCGCGAGCCTGGCGGCCTCGGTGCTGATCTTGTTGAAGTAGGCGGTGTGGAAGTTCTCGAGATCCGGGTGTCCACCCGCCGTGTCATGGCCGCAGCACGCTCGCGCACGGCGGCGACAAGCGCCTCTGCCTGTTGCCGGCAGTTCGCCAGCGTGACCTCGGCGGTCCGCTCTGCCTCCAGGACGCGCTCGATCGCGACAGCCACCGGGTCCCGGTCCTGTCCGGTTTGGCGCTGCGCCATGCCCGGTACTCCCGAATATCTCTGCTACCTGTCCTCTTGGTTTCAAGTCGTGGGCTTTGGGTCTTGGGCTTTCGTCTGCTGGATCGTGGAGACCGCGCCCTACACCCTTCACCGCACGATGAGGACGGGCACTTTGCTGTGCGTGACCACTTCGTTCGCCTGGCTTCCAAGGAGCAAGCGGTTGACGCCGCGGCGCCCATGCGAGGCCATGACGATCAGATCGGTGCCGATCTCGTCAGCAGTCGCCACGACGGCCTCCGCCGGATGCTTGTCCGGCACATGGATCAGCGTGCAGTCGACGCCTTGGGATTTCGCGGTCTCGCCCGCCTTATCGAGGATTTCCTTTCGCCCCCTGGGCCGCCAGAGTCTCGTACCTGCCGATCGGATCCTTTTCACCGCGATTGTAGTCATGAGCCATCTCAAAGCCGGACCATACGTCTGTAACGGTCACCACCGATACTGGCGCTTTGTCCACCTTCGCCAACGCAAGTCCATGAGACACGGCCCTGCTCGCCAGTTCGGATCCATCCGTTGCGATCAAGATGCGCTTGTACATGGTCGTCGTCCCCCAAGTTGCATTGATAACTAACGATACAGCCGGAGGTCTGTCGGAGGTTGAGCTAGATCAATATCTCCTCTCTATCCTACGCCTATCAAAAACATGTCATTTCCAAGCGTGCCATCTTTCCGTTCGGCGGACTGCGGATGGTTGAGTCTGGTCTGAAGGCGGCGGGCTTCGAGCCGGATAAAGCCGTTCACCACGCCTTCACGAATTACCGCAAGAGCCACAACGACGGAGTCTTCGACGTGTATACGCCGGAGATCATGCGTTGCCGGCGCAGCCACGTCATTACCGGGTTGCCTGACGCCTACGGCCGCGGCCGCATCATCGGCGACTATCGGCGCGTGGCGCTGTACGGCGTCGACCGGCTGCTCGCCGCCAAGCAGGCCGAGCGTGCCCAGCTCGACGACATGTGGGCGAGCGAGGACGTGATCCGCCTGCGCGAAGAGCTGGCGGAGCAGATGCGCGCGCTCAAGGATCTCGCGGAGATGGGCCGCCGCTACGAATGCGATATCTCTCGGCCGGCCGAAACCGCGCGCGAAGCCGTGCAGTGGACCTACCTCGCCTATCTCGGGGCCATCAAGGAGGCCAACGGCGCGGCCATGTCGATCGGCCGCGTGTCGACGTTTCCTCGACATTTACATCGAGCGTGACATGCGCGAGGGCAAGCTTGACGAGTCCGGCGCGCAGGAGCTTGTGGACCAGCTCGTGCAGAAGCTGCGCATTGTGCGCTTCCTGCGCACGCCCGAGTACGACGCGCTGTTCAGCGGCGATCCGTATTGGGCGACTGAGTGCATCGGCGGCATGGATCTCGACGGCCGGCCGCTGGTGACGCGCACCAGCTACCGCATGCTCCACACGCTCATCAATCTCGGGCCGGCGCCCGAGCCCAACATTACCGTGTTGTGGTCGCGCCATTTGCCGGAGGCTTTCAAGCGCTTCTGCCTCCGCATCAGCCGAGACACGTCGTCGATCCAGTACGAGAATGATGACCTGATGCGACCCTATTGGGGCGACGACTACGGCATTGCCTGCTGCGTGTCGTCGATGCGGCTGGGTAAGCAGATGCAGTTCTTTGGCGCGCGCGTGAACCTCGCCAAAGTGCTGCTCTACGCCATCAATGGCGGCCGCGACGAGCTGAGTGGCGATCAGGTCGCGCCCGTCACGGCGCCCGTGACATCGGACGTGCTCGACTACGACGAGGTGTTTGCCAAGTTCGACGCCACGATGGAGTGGCTGGCCCGCACTTACGTGCATGCTTTGAACTGCATCCATTACATGCATGACAAGTACTTCTACGAGCGCCTGGAGATGGCGCTGCACGACCGCGACATCCTGCGCACAATGGCATGCGGCATCGCCGGCCTCTCGGTGGCCGCCGACAGTCTTTCGGCCATCAAGTACGCGAAGGTCCACGTCATCCGCGACAACAGGGGCCTCGCCGTCGATTACCGCATCGAGGGCGACTTTCCAATGTACGGCAACGCGGATTCACGCGTCGACGAAATCGCCGCTGAACTGGTGTCGAGGTTCATGGCCAAGGTGCGCAAGCATCCGACCTACCGAAATGCGACCCACACGCAGTCGGTCCTCACCATCACGTCCAACGTGGTGTACGGCAAGAATACCGGCGCCACGCCCGACGGTCGGCACAAGGGCGAGCCGTTCGCGCCCGGAGCCAATCCGATGCATGGTCGCGATACCCACGGCTGGCTGGCCTCCTGCATCTCGGTCGCGCGGTTGCCGTACGCCGACGCGCAGGACGGCATCAGCTATACCGTCTGCATTGCGCCAAGCCTTACGCAGCGCGACGGCGAAGCGGGCATCGACAACGCCGTCAAGGCTTTCGATGCCTACTTCGGCCAGGGCGGCTTCCACATGAACCTGAACGTGCTTTCGATCGACACGCTGAAGGACGCCATGGAGCACCCGGAAAAGTATCCGCAGCTCACGATCCGCGTCTCCGGCTACGCCGTGAACTTTCGTGCGTCTGACGCGCGAGCAGCAGCTCGACGTCATCCACCGCACCTTGCACATCAGAGCTCTGATAGGAGCGGCGACAATGTCGGAACAAGGGATGGTCGATGTCGGCAGCCGCTACGACCTTCGCGTCAGCCGCTCGCCGGACGCGCCGGACACGGCGGAGTTCGAAGGCCAGGAGAAGAGCTTCGGCTGGCTCCATTCCTACGAGACCGGGTCGACCGTCGACGGGCCCGGCGTGCGCATCACGGTGTTCATGTCGGGCTGCCTGCTACGCTGCCTGTTCTGCCACAACCCGGATACCTGGCATCTCAAGGACGGCACGCGCGATCGAGCTGGCGCACGCGGTGCGGCGCCTCGCCGACTTTGCCCCGATGCTGCGGGCGATGGGCGGCGGTCTCACCATCTCGGGCGGCGAACCGCTGGTACAAACCGGCTTCACCGGCGCGCTGTTCGCGGCAGCCAAGCGCATGGGGCTGCACACGGCGATCGAGACCTCGGGATTCCTGGGCGTCCGCGCCGACGACGACTATCTCGCCAACCTCGATCTCGTGCTTCTCGACATCAAGAGCGGCGATCCCGACACTTATCGGCGCGTGACCGGTACGGAGCTCGAGCCGACCCTGCGCTTTGCGCGACGTCTCGCCGCCATGGGCAAGCCCGTGTGGGTCCGGTTCGTCCTGGTGCCGGGGCTGACCGACAACCCGGCCAACATCGGCACGGTGGCGCGGTTCGTCGCGCCGATGAAGAACGTCGAATGGGTCGAAGTGCTGCCCTTCCACCAGATGGGCGCCTTCAAGTGGAAGACGCTCGGCGTCGACTACAAGCTGGAGAACGCAGTCCCACCGACGCACAGGTGCAAGCAGCATTGAAGATCTTTCGTGACGCCGGTTGCCGGGCCCGCTGAACGCAGTATTCGGGGGACGTTACCTTGCTTGCCGGTGACGATTTTCATCGTCCTGCTTGTCGGCCACTTCGTCATGCGCATCCCGTACGACGATTTGCTCGGGCGTCGCGTCGTCAGGAGCAACCGGAAATCCGGCCATCCTGGTCTATGCTTCGCGCATGGCGCCCAACAGACCGGACCGATATCGCCTACGCCATGATCTTTCCGTCGGCGACAATCGTGAAGGTCGTCGCCGTGCAGATTGTCGGCCACATGGCACTGGGCGGATAAGGAGGGCGAATGATCTCGTTCGAGCTTCTGAGCGACAAGGCATCCTGGTGCCAGGGCCGCACGCGCGCTTGAAGTCGGCGATTTCCACGAGCTGGCGCAGGCGGTCGATCCCTACATTGCCGACAAGGGGCCGCTCTCCGGGCTGATGATCGATGCCCCCTCCTTTCCCGGATGGGAGAGTTTCGCCGCCCTGATCGAGCATCTGAAGTTCGTGCGGGATCATCACGCAAGATCCGCCGCGTCGCCGCTGTGACCGACCGTTCGTTCCTGAAGTTTGCGCCCAAAATCGCTGCGCACTTCGCCCAGCCGGAAATCAAGGTGCTCGGCAGCGACGAGAGAGCTGAGGCCTTGGCCTGGCTCGACAGCGGCAATCAGTAGATGCTGAGGGTGTAGTTCAGGATCAGCCGGACTTCATCGACTGTCGTGCGGATGTTGTTCTGGCTGGTGTCTGAAAAGCCGTAGCGCGCCCTGAACCACAGTCCGGGCAGAGGCTTCCACTTCGGCCGCCATTCCAGATTGAAGTCCCACTCGTGTTCATTGAGCGGGCCTCCTGCGGCGGCCGCCGACGTCCAGCCATTGTAGTAGAAGACAGATGCGGCGACTCCGGGCAGGCCGATAGGCGTCATCACGTACGACAGACCGACCATGAGCGCGTTCTCGCCGGCGCGCTGGAACCCCTGTATCTGCGCGTCGGTATACATCGGATTGGCGCTCCAGGGATTCATCATCGCAAAGTTCGGACCAACCGTGGAAAAACCCAGGGTGAGGATGCCCGTGCTCTTGCCGATTTCGAGCCGGGATCCGAACTGGCTGGTCTGGTAGTAGTTGCCGCCGTTGGTCAGGTTGGCGCCCACCGTGCGCTGATCGGCGTATTGGAGCGCCAAAATGGAATAGAGATCCCAGGGCAGGGCGCCTCCATATTTGCCTTCCACATAGGCGATGTTGAGCGTGTCCTGTGTGTAGTACTCGATTGCACCGATCGAGGCCGGGCCCCAGGTCAGGCGCCCGCCGAGCACAGCCGTGCCGTAGTCGACATTCGCGCCCGCTTGCCGGGACATCGAGAGGAACGTCGCCGAGTCCCGGGGTTTGATGGTGGCGATATAGCCGCCGCCGTAACGAAAGGTCGGACCGTGCTCGGGATCGCCGAATGTGCCGGTCAGGGTGTAGCCGTAGAAGGTTTGGGGGATCATGCGATTGTCCCACGGCCCGAGATACGGCGTGTCGTAGAGGTAACGGCCACCCGTGATGTAGTGATCCTCGAACAGGCGGGCACGGCCGTAGAGCTGCCCTGCCACCGCGAAGCCGGCCTGGTCGGGCTGCAGCAGGCCGGTATTGCCCCTGTCGAGCGGCGCGTAGAACGGGGTCGTCGCGTAGACGACGGTGCCGAAGGAGAGGACATCGAACAGCCGGCCAGTCTCGAAGGCGAGTGAGCCGCCACTGGCCCAGGCTTCATTGATGCTTGCCCCGGTCGGCGAGTTCGTGACCTGGTCGCGATAGTAGCTGCGCGGATTGATCGAGAAGGTCGAATCCCGCACGAAGGCCGGAGCGTCCTTCATTTGCTCGCGGATTTGAGGAAACAGCGTCAGCGGCGGCGGCGAAGCCGGGCGAAACATGCGATCTATCGCCGTGAGATCGTTTCGGGGCGAGTCCGGAATCGGAAGGCCCTCGTTCGGCGTCTGGGCTTGCGCTGGCGCGCAAATCCCGGCGGCCACCAGCGCCAACAGCGCGGCAATGCTGCAACGTCTTTCCAAAAAGCGCTTCACGGTCTCCCCCGCAGTCGCCTCGATGGTCGTTCAGACCTCAGCAGAGAACCAGGTTGGCGGCCAGGCCGGCCTCGCTCGTCTCCTTGTACTTGGAATTCATGTCCTTGCCGGTGTCAGCGAGCGTCTTGATCGTCGTATCGAGATCGACGCGGTGGCGCGAGGCGATCTCGTTGGTCGCGATCATCACCGCGGTCCAGGCCTTCACTGCACCGAAGGCGCAGCGCTCGATGCAGGGCACCTGCACGTAGCCCGCTACCGGGTCGCAGGTCATGCCGAGATGGTGCTCCAGCGCCGATTCGGCGGCGTTCTCGATCACCTGCGGCGAAGCTCCGATCGCCTGCGCCATGCAGGCAGCGGCCATCGCCGAGGCGACGCCAATCTCCGACTGGCAGCCGCCTTCGGCAGCCGCCAGGGTGGCGTTGTGCTTGCAGAGATAGCCGATGGCCAGGCCCGCCAGCAGGCCTTCGCGCAGCTTGTCCGGCGTCACCTTGCGCTTGCCCTCGGTCAGGCCATAGACGACGGCCGGCATCACACCCGCCGAACCACCGGTCGGCGCCGTGATGACCAGATGGCCGCGTGCGTTCTCCTCGGACGCCGCGAGCGCGCAGGCCGACAGCAAGCCGATGGCGCGGTCGCTCTCGTACTTGTCGTCCATCGCCCGCTCCCAGACGGTCGCCGCCTTTGAATGCAGCTTGATCGGGCCGGGCAGCACGCCCTCCTTGATCGACAGGCCAGACTTGACTGTGGCCAGCATGGCGCCCGCGATCTTGTCGAGGAACGCGTTGACGTCCGCCTCGCTCTTGCCGGAGATCGAGGTTTCGTTCGCCATGATCACCTGCGCAATCGAGAGGTTGTTCTTCTCGGCGTGCTGGCGCAGCTCCTTCATGGTGGCGAAGGGATACTTGGGCGGATTTTTCTTCGGCGGCTGGTAGCCCTTCCATTCGATGAAGCCGCCGCCCACCGAGTAGTACTCGAGCTCGTAGACCGGCTTGTCGCCGGCCATGAGCTTGCAGGTCATGGTGTTGGGATGGGGAAACTCGCCCTTGGGCGCGTCGTAGACGACGTCAGAAAGCGACAGGTTGAACGTCTTGCCGCCCAGGGTCACCGGATAGGTTTGCTGGGGCTTGGCGATCATCTCGTCGAGGAACAAGGGATCGACCGTCGCCGGCTCCTTGCCGAGCAGCCCGGCGAGGGAGGCGCGCTCCGTGCCATGGCCCTTGCCGGTGGCGCTGAGGCTGCCGAACAGATGCACCTTCAGGCCGGTAGCCTTGGGCCAGCTGGTCGGCCGGCAGCTTGGTGCAGCGCTGGTAGAAGTCGTAGGTGATGCGCATCGGCCCGATCGTATGGGAGCTCGAGGGGCCAGGTCCGACCTTGTAGAACTCGTCGGCCAGGATCATCACCGGGCCCTTGGCGGCTTTGACCACATTCAGGTCTGGAGAAAGCGTCCCGCCGAGTTTCGGACCTGATGCCTCCTTCGCGGCCTGCTGCGCACGCGCGTCCGCCGTCCAGGTCGTGCCCGTCATGACGGCGGCCGCGCCAATCACGGCGCTCCGCATCATGAAGGATCGGCGGTCCACATCTGCGTTGTGCCCCGGAACATCGAGCGATGACTTGATGGTCGGACTGCCCATGGCCTCCTCCAGAGAGAGGCTCCCTGCGGAGCCTCTATAGATTGTTAGCGCGTACTTACTGGTGCGCAGTAACAATGATGCTCGATTTTCTGCGTCTGGGCAATTTCGTCTATGCATATTTCGGATGGTCGCGTCGCCTCATGTCGCACGTAGCGCTGGGGGCCGCATAGCCCATCAGCCTCGGCCTCCAACATGCCGTTCAGGTTTCCGCGACCGTGCGCCGGACGATGCGACCAAGATGATCCCGCACCCGTTCGTCATCAATCCGGATCACCTTGTCCAGACCGGTCCCTTCCCACAAATGCAGCATGCCGTGTCGTTGGCAGCAGTCGGGATAAACTAGAAGCTTAGTAGCCCACGACCTCTATTTGCCCAGCGACGCGGGCTCGTCATCGGAGATTTACCGGTGCGGCTAAAAGCGGTCTGTTTGTGGATTACGGCACCATGCGCCCATTGTTCGGCCAGCTGTGGAGGCGCATTGTAGAGGCCGTTTGGTCAATGAAATGTCGGCAGGTCAAAGCGATTTGGGCAAGGCACACTTAGTTGTGCCGCTGAGACCGAACTTGTTTTCTGAACTTCGGGGGTGGGGGAACACCCAGGCGCTGCGCCGGGCAGCGCAGCGAACAAAGCAGGCCTCTGTGGGCGGTTGGCTCCCCCGTGACTTCTTGAGGTTGGCCGCCTATTGGTAATCCCTGTTCCCCCTCGCTTCGAAAACTTCCGGAGCGTGATTCAAACGGGCAAGGCATGCGACCCGGCACTTTCCCCCCGAACGAGGCGGACGACCCTAGCGGGGTTCCCCCTCTTCTTGTGTTGGTCGTTGGCAACGTGCGCACCCGCGTTAAGCGCTATCGTGGCCGGAGTGGCCGGCGACAGTTAGAGGCCAGCCCGCGCCCCGTGCAGGATTACGCATGCCAGCACCAGCAGGCGCGACTTCGGGCGGTGCCCGGAACAACACAGTAGTGAACGGCAGGTGCTGGCGGACGCGCTGGAAGCCGCGAAGCGTGATCTGCTGATCGACGTCGGCCATGGCGGCGGCAGCTTCGAGTACACCGTCTGCGCACCGGTCCTCCAGCAGGGCCTTATGCCCGACATCATCACCAGAGCTTGTTTGTTGAGGGCAGTCACGCTGTCAACAACTTTAACACATGGCAGTGTTCGCGAGTAAAGATCATAGCACTGCGTTGTGGTTCGCGCCGTTTCGCCGTTACTAAAAAAATTGGCGTTCGCGACCATTGGTGTATATCGGGCCGGCGATCCTGACGAGCTCGGCATATTTGTTGGCAATCGCCCGCTCCGCACCCTCGTAGAGCGGCCGTTTTCTTTGTGGCGCGTTGTGATCGAAAAAGGCGGCCCGCAGGCCGCCTTTTCCGTTCGCAAGGTTCCGGTCTTACTGGATGACGATCTCGACGCGGCGGTTCTGCGGCTCGCGCACGTTGTCGCCGGTCGGCACCAGCAGGCCCTTCTCGCCCATGCCGACGACCGTGATCGCCTGCGCCGGCACGCCATCGCGCACCAGGGCGTCCTTGACCGCGTTGGCACGACGCAGCGACAGCGCCATGTTGTAGGCTTCCGGACCCGACGTGTCGGTGTGGCCGGTCGCCGTGATGCGGGCGTTACCCTTGGTCTTGAAGGCGTTGGCCGCCTGCTGGATCGTCGTCAGCGCCTGCTGCGACAGGTTCGAGCGGTCCCAATCGAAGAACACCATGAACGACGGCGGTGCGACGACCGGAGGCGGCGGCGGCGGCGGCGGCGGCGCAGCCACGCCGAACCGCATGTGCAGGCTCAGCATGGCGCTGACGTTGTTGTTCTGCGGACTGTAGGTCAAGTTGTACTGCGTGTTCCCCAAGGAGCCCTGGTTGCTGAAGTTGGGAGCCGTCGTGCCGTAGTAACGGCCTTCCAAGTTGAGGCGGAACATCGAGTCGATGTTCCAGCCCACACCGAGGATGGCCTGATAGGCGAACTGCGTGCTCTGCCGCGTCGCGCCGAGAGCGCCCGCGTTGAGGAACGCCACACCGGCGCCGGCGCCGATATAGGGGACGATCGCCGATCCCGCGAGGAAGTCATAGTAGGCATTCCCCATGATCGCGACTTCGTTGAAGTTGAAGCCCGCGTTAAACCCACCGACCGCCAGCGTGCCCGTGTTTTCCCGATAGACGCCTTCGGCCTCGACGCGAAGGCCGATGAAGTCCCAGCCGAGCGCGCCACCGACAACGAAACCGGTGTTGAAGTACGCGTTCGAGTTGCTGGAGAAGTTGCCGAACGACGACGGCCCGGCAAAGGTGAATGTCGACGTGGGCGACGTGTTGAACATCCAGTTCGCACCGCCTTCCGCAGCGATGTAGAACCCGCCGGGCTGAAGCGGCGTCTGCGCCTGGGCAGCAAACGGCGCCGCAGCGAGCAGCGCAGCACCAACGACCATCCTCTTCATCATCTTGTATCTCCCCGACTGTGTTATCTTTGAGGTGGCATAAGGGCGAGTATGCGGCCTAAGTATACTATTGCGCGGCCAGCGGGCAATCGCGCGGCGTCTTCAAGCCAAGTCTTGTGGTTTTTCTGCAACACCTTGGCGGCAGGCCCTTTTTCCCCTGCGTTCGCAAGACCATGAACGGCGCTCATGGCGCGTTACTTTCCCTCGATGGCGCGCCCTGTGGGTGGGGATTTAAGGTCCCAGCCCACAGCAGAGGGATTCCGCGCCATGAACACCGCAACCGACTACACCCCGCCCCCGACGGTGGTCGCCGGGGCCGGGGGATCGGCCTCGGACCTGCGGCAGCGAGGCGATCGGCGACTTCCGCCTGCGCGCCCACGTGGCCCGGTACTGGTGCACGTCCACGCGCGAGAGAATTTCTTCCGCAGCTTTGGCTGGCGGTCACCTTAAGCCCGCCGCCCTTGGGGCGGGGCGGCTTACAAGATGGGCGGCGGCGAGCTTGGCACGGGCCAGATCCTCGTTGCGGCGCTTGCTGAGTGCCGCCCCGCCGCCCGCCGTCTCGGCGAACAGCGCCAGCTTGTCGAGATCCTCCTCGACCACCGGCGACAGCGCGAGATCCATGTATTCGTGGCGCTTGGGGTCGTTCTTGACCGACTGGCCGATGCGCCAGCCCTGCCAGGCGAGCCGCCCGTAGATCTTGAGCTTCTTCCAGCTCTCGAGCGCCAGCTTGTAGTGGAACACGCCGAACGGCTCGATCTTCATGCCGTAACGGCGGTCGCGCCGGTACTTCAGGCGCACGATGCCGCCTTCCAGCGGATGGACGCCCTCGGCCTCGAACATGATCTTGAACATGGTCATGAACTGCGCGGGCTCGGCCGGATTGCGGCCGGGGATCGCGCCGTGGCGCAGCGCCACCGTCCGGATGTGCTCGGGCGTGTAGTAGGTTTTCCAGGCGTCGCGATAGGTCTGCTCGTATTCGGCGTCGCTCATCTTGGGATGATGGACGACGCGGTGATGCAGGTCGTACTTGTTGAGGTCGGGGTCCATCCACACGCCCTGCTTCCACAGCGTCTGGTGGTCCTCGGAGCCGGGCAGCGGCGTCAGCATGAACAGCTCGAGGATGTCGAGCGGCAGCTCCTTCTTGATGATCTCCATGTCGCGCAGGATCGACTCGCGCGTGTCGCCGGGGAAACCGAGGATGTAGCCCGCCCAGGTCGAGGCCCCGCTGGTGTGCCAGGCCTGCAGCATCTTGCGGTATTCGGTGATCTTGTTCTGGCGCTTCTTGGCGGCCAGCAGGTTGTCGGGATTGACGTTCTCCAGGCCGATGAACACGCGATAGACGCCGGCCCAGCGTGCCTTGTGGATGAAATTCGGGATGCGATGGCACTGAGTGTCGACCTGGATGATCAGCGACACCTCGATGCCCTCGTTCTCCTTGAGCTCGATCAGGCGGTCGAAGAAGTCCTCCCAATGCTTGTTGCGGGCCATGTTGTCGTCGGTGATGAAGAACGACGTGATGCCCTGCTTGTAGTTCTCGCGCACGATCGCTTCGAGATCGTCGGCATTGCGGAAACGGCTCTTGCGGCCCTGCACGTTGATGATGGTGCAGAACGAGCACTGGAACGGGCAGCCGCGGCCGAGATCGAAGCTCGACTTGCGGCCTTCGTTGCGGGCAAGGGCTGCCGGCGGCAGGCTGGGCGTCGGTGCGCCCTCGATGCCCGGCAGATCGTCCATGTAGTTGTAGAGCGGCTTCAGCGTGCCGTTCCAGGCATCGAGCAGGATGGTATCGAGCCGGCCTTCCTCGGCCTCGCCGGCGAAGATCGAGATGCCCATGTCCATGGCGGCCTGGATCTCCGGCGGCACGACCGGCAGCATCGACAGGCAGCCCGCGGCGTGGAAGCCGCCCATCGCCACCGGCAGGCCGGCCTTGAGGAACTGGCGGGCAAGATCGACAGCACGCGGGAACTGGTTGCTCTGCACGCCGACCAGGCAGATCAGCGCCTTGCCGCCGCTGCGCTTGATGTCAGCCACGATGAGGTCGGAGCGCACCCGCGTATTGGTCTCGTCGAACGGCTTGATCTGGATGTCGACGTCGGGCCCGAAGACGCCGCGGCGACGGCAATCGTCACCCAGGCCATAGAGTACAGCCAGCGTATTCGACGGAATGTGGGAGCGCAGCCAAGTGATCGGATAGCCGTCGTCGTCATAGTGCGTCGGCTTGATGAGGATTAGCCCGAAGGTCGATGTCTTCGCTTTGGCTCTCATCTAAATCTTTCAGGCCATTAGGATTGAAAAAGCCGGCGATTGAGCATCGAAGAGAGTCGTCATCGCCGCGACAATGCCGTCGAAGTCCTCTGTGCAAACTTGCTCTCGCGCGCGGCGCATTTCCACCAGAATTAGCCGAGAGGCCAAGAAGGGGGTTGTCACGGTCGTATTCGTTGATTTAGCTCAATTCCGTATGGCAATGCCGAACTGAAAAATTCGAAACTGGTTCACTGCTTTCTACCTGCTCTTGGGTAAGGTGTTTCCTTGCGGGTTTGCGAGCCCAATGAACCGACAATTCCGCATGAACCCAAAAGGAGACGACATGAAGCGCGTAAACACAATCTTGAGCGTATCCGCGTTGGCCCTAGCCCTTTCCCTTTCGAGCTGGGCGCAAGAGGTCAAGCAGCTCCCGACACAGACCGTCACCATTTCGGGTAGTGTGGCGACCATCGATCACGCCAAGCGTGTCGTGAACATCAAGACGTCCGATGGCAAGTTCGAGACCATCGACGTGCCCGCCGGCGCGAAGCGGTTCGATGAACTCAAGGTCGGGGACAAGGTCTCGCTGACTTATAACAACAACGTCTCGGCGAGACTGAAGCCGCCGGGCGAGGCCCCGGTCGATACGGGGAGCACGACCACTACTGCCGGCCAGCAGACGCGACCGGGCGGCACGGCAACTGTGCAGAGAACGATGACCGTGACCGTCGACGCGATCGACAAGAGCGCATCCTCGATGACCTTCTCTGGTCCGAACGGCTGGAAATACAGTCGGCATATCGTCGATCCGACTGTGTTCGACAAGGTCAAGGTTGGCGACAAGGTTGACATCACCTGGAACACAGACGTCACGGTTGCGGTGCAGTAACTCTTTGAGGAGCAAGGAGAGAAGGCCGCCCAGCTCGCACTGGGCGGCCCCATTTCGTGACGGTCATCGGCTCTCCAGCCTGTACCGTGCACCGCGAATGATGGGGCACTGGCTTGAAGTCGATCAAACTGAAATCGGCATGAAGCAGCGGAAAGGAACAATTTTATGCGCAGCGTGGTCCTGCTCTTCGTCATGGCGAACCTGGTCGGCGGATGCGAGAACATGACAACGGGCCAGAAGGGCGCGATGACCGGCGCCGCTCTTGGAAGCGGCATCGGCATGGTGGCCGGCGGCAGCTTCGGCCAGGTGGTCGGCGCCGGCTTGATCGGCGGCGCGGCGGGATATGTCACCGGCAGCGCCGTCGGCACCAGGTAACCGGGAGCTGGCCATGAACTTGAGGACCTTGATCGCCGCCGGTGGGTTGCTTGCCGTCGCAAGCGTCGCCCAGGCCCAGCAATCGCCTACATATTTTGAGCGGGCCGCTTACGTCACGTGCCGAGAAGCCCATGCCATGACGCCAGAAGCGCGCAAGACGCTGGCTGGCTATCTCGCCGAGCATGCCGCGCAGTTTCGTGGCGTCACAATCCCGAACGACGACCGCGGGACGCAGATCGCGTACCTGGTCCGCGGCGGCTGTACGCTGGCGCCGGACGCCTATCTGTTCACGGTGATCGATCGGGCGATTCAGGCGGAAATCGCCAAGTTGCCGAAGCGCTAGGCGTCCTGCCGTTTGCTCGCGCTGTAGTCAAACCGCTGCAGTTGGCGGACGAGGGGGTGCGCCCCCAACACGGCACCCGCCCCCACCGCAAAGATCACAGGATGATACCCAATCTGCACCTTACGGAGCATGGCCAGAGCCATCAGGTTCGCAGTGGTGGCCGGTCCGCAAGGGGCGACGAAATCGATGGTGACCCGGTCGATGCTGCAGGTCATCAGCCCGGTATTCTTGCGCAAGTAACGACGCTGACATTGCAGGCGCAGTCGGACCAGCATTAGCGATGGATGGAGAGCCTAGCCGTGACTGGCACCATGCTTTCTCGTCTCAAAGCAGCGCGGACTGCCACACTCGACCTGTCCTTGGCGCCAACCCCCTGGCATTTGCCGGCGATAACCCGGTCGCGAAAAAGAAACTCTTCGACGCGCGTTGCTCGTCGTGTCGCCGAAGGCGAGTTGCCGGCCCATCGGCACTCGACGAGCGATCCCGTAACCTTCACAGGGTGTGCCCGGCAGATGTTGATCAACCGCTGTTCCGTCTGGGCGCTCGCGGCTGCATGGCTTCTTGCGCTCCTGACTTCTGCCTTCGCGCAGAGCGGTGAACACGGCGATGGCCACCTCCAGATGCATGACATCTACCAGCACTGGCACCCGCCATTGAACCCCGGCACCAGTTGCTGCAACGACGCCGATTGTCGGCCAACGCGGGCATTTGTCGACGATCACGGACAGTGGCGGGCGTGGAATGGCAGCGCATGGCTGATCGTGCCGCAGGAGCGCGTGCTCCCGACAGACTACGCGGGCGATGGCCGCTCTCACCTCTGCGAGAAGGAGGGCTTTGTATACTGCTTCACGCCCGGAGAGATTCGAGGCTGATCACGTCTGCTTGTCCTATTGCTCTATCACTCCTCCCTACCAGAAGTGCGGCAGGCAAGGAGCACGGGCGCCACAGCAGCCAAGCAGCTATGTGAGACGTCGAGAAAGTTCCACTGGCCCGTGAGCAGCGTAAACTGGCGGCGATCCTGGCCGCAGACGTCAGCTACTCCCGCCTGATGGGAGCGTTAGAGCGGCACGCAAGCGAGTTTTCAGTCGACGGACACCCTGCCTGTGCCGTCAACTGTGAGCAGAACTTCGGTCGTTCCCCTATAGCCCTTTGCTCGCCACGCGCCGTTGCTCGCCTTGCCTACTATGCTTACGCGTTTGTAGCCGTCTAGTTCGATCGCCGCGTTGGCGCCTCTCCTGTCCAGGTCCTCCTGTGCTTGCTGTTCGGTTCCAACCATCGGCGTATCGGTCGACGCCGGTGACGTTGGGGATACCCGGACGTTTCGCACGAGAGGAACTGGATCTCGGTGTGCCTCCAATAAAGGGCTTCGGGCAGCGGTGGCAGATGAAGTCATCGGAGTGTCGGCGGCAGCAATCTGCGACGCAGGCGGTCGTGCCGTGGTTTCCATCAATGGCCGCGAATCATTGACGAAGACCCAACCAAGTGCGGTGAGCGTCCCGAGGAGGAAGACATTGTTTGCCATTTTCAATCACCAACAAAATATCTTTAGTTCAATTGCTCCTTGAGCACTTTGATGTGGATCACGGTCTCAAAGCCCAGTCTGGCAAAACTATTGTCAGGTAGTTCGATCGTCTTCACGTGGTAATCGGGCCTTTCGCTTAGCCTCGACAAGTACCTGCAATCGTCTATCCCCCTGACGAGCTACCCCACCCGCGCTGCCATTTCGCTCACCCGCCATGGTTAAGGCCGCGTGATGTGATGACGCCAAGAGTCAAGGCTCTTGGCGCAACTGGATTGCCACGCGAACGTGAGGGAGGCCGGTTCTCACGATCCAACCAGCTATCCTTTGATCCAAATCATGGCCGCCAGACCAATCCAAACTACACGTAGCCTCCACTATGCCTGTGAAATGGAAGCTTCCGATTGTCCTGGCCGGGCTCCTGTCGGCAAGCTTAGCCGCGGCGCTGCGTGCGCAGGACTACGACGTGCTTTTCAAGAAGTGCTACTCTAACGGCATTCCCGACCAGGTGATTGTCAGTTGCTCGGCTGTCATTGCGAGGGGACTCACTGACAAAGAGGACTTGGCCACGGCCTACAAGAACCGGGGCAACGCCTACGACGACAAGGGCGAATATGACCGCGCCCTCGAGCACTACGAGCAGGCCCTCGCAATCAATCCGCAGGATGCGGATGTCTTCAACAGCCGAGGTACCACATATACCGCCCTCGGCCACTATGAGCGCGCAATTCAGGACTTTGATCAGGCCATCAAGCTCAATCCAGCCAGTCCAATGGCTTTCAGCAACCGGTGCTTTGCAAAGGCGCTCTTGGGCCAACTCGAACAAGGGCTAGCGGATTGCAACGAGGCTCTGCGTGTCAAGCCCAGGAATCCCGGCGCCCTTGCAGCTCGCGGCCTCGTCTACTTGAAACTGAAGCGTTACGACGCAGCCGTTGCTGACTACAACGCCGAACTGCAGATCCTTCCTGGTGATCCTTACTCGCTCTTCGGCAGAGGCATGGCCAAGTATCTGAAGGGCGATCTGCGAGGTGGCGATGGTGACATGGTCGCAGCGCAGTCGATCAAGCCGGACATCGCCGATCACATGGCAAAGCTCGGGATCAGACTGCAGGACCTCCGATAGGGGCCAATGCTCCTGTCGAAGACACCGGGCGCCTGCTTTGCCGCTCTGCGAAGGGCTCCATGCGAAAGCTTGGCGATGTCACTTTGGAGCATTGCCCGATCACACTGAACCCGGCAGCAAGTGTCACGGAGGCCTTCGATGCGATCGGATGCGCGATCGCGAGGCCGGAGCGGTCTTGGTGATCGACAATGCCGAAAGGCTGGTGGGAATCTTCACCGGCCGCGACGCGGTATGCCGCATGCTGGCGCAACGCCGTGACGCGGACGCGGCCCCGCTTGCGGCGGCCATGACACCGAACCCGAAAACAATGTCGCCTGATCAGACCACACTCGACGCTTTGCGTCTCAGTGGGACGGCGAGTTTCGCACGTACCACTAGTAAAGAACGGCAGGATCGTGGGACTCGTTTCCCATGGCGGCTTCCAGGGCCTCCAGCAGCATTATCACACAGAAGAACGTGACCTCTGGGAGCATTTGCGCTGATCGTCCGGCATTGCCAGCTGCAAGTGAGCCCAGGGCATTAGTGGGCCATGAGAACGGGGAGGGTCATGCTCGACAGCAGGGTCCGACTGGCGCCACCAAGAATCACTTCCCGCAATCGCGAGTGGCCGTAGATTCCCATGACGATGAGATCGATGTCATGGTCCGCCGCACGCGACAGGATCACGCTTCCGACGTCGGCGTCAGCGGCAACGTCGCGCTGCACGGTGACGTTGATGCCATGTCGGGCGAGCCAGGCGGCAACGTCGGCGCCAGGCTCGGGGCCATGTCCTGCGACGGATGTCTTGGGGTCTATGATCAGGACCACGACCTTATCCGCCGCGACCAGGAAGGGTAGCGCCTCCGCCGCCGCGCGCGCGCTCTCGGGGCTGGCGTTCCAGCACAGCATGACCGATTTGCCGGGCTTCGAGCGAACGCCCATGAACGGGACGAGGGCGCCCGGTCGAAAGCGCCAGCGATTTGGGGAGGTCCGTCGGCGTAGGCGACTCGCCCTCGGGATCGGTCTGGCCGACCACAAGCAGGTCGGCGTAGCGAGCCTGAATGGCCAGCTCGTTCTCGGGGTAACCCTTGGCGACACGCCATTCGCTCGGCAGGTGCGTGCCTTCTATAGCCTTGGTGAAGGCGGCGGCCGCCGTATCGTGTTCGGCCTTCGCGGAAGCCTCGTAGGCGGCGAAGAAGTCGTACATCGGCATCGGCATCACGCCACCGGAAAAGGCCGGAATATCCATTGGCGCCTGCATGTGGGCGCCGACAAGGTGCGCGCCATAACGTTGGGCGAGATCCACCGCGACATCCAACCGTTGTGAGAGCCTAGGGTTCGCATCCATGAACGAGAATCGGGCATCGGCGGTAAATCGAAAAGCCTTTTCACTTACGTTTAGTTTTGCCGCGCGCTGCCATCTCACCGTTGTGCGTGAGCATGACGCTGTGGATTGGTGGAGGACCGCAAGAAAGCAATTCCTCGTTCCTAGCGTACTCCAGCGCGTCATCGAAGGCGTTGTTGTGACGGAGTTCCATGTGCTTGCAGAGATTGCGTAAGCTGACCCACTGAAGATCTGAGCCCTTGATCTCATGTACCGCCTTACAAATACGGAGAGCGAGAGCTTTTGGGGATTTGGGCTTAGCCATGCTCCATCATAAACAAAAGCACTCGCGAAGGGATGCGGTTTTGCCTGTGCATGACAGGTCGTGTGAAAACCTCTCGTTGGAGAGGTGAAGGCTGCAGGGGCGCGCGCGGCTTCGACCGCGCGCGGCATGATCCTTGACAGGCAGTGGCGCGTTGAGGCCGCGATCAGCGCACCACCGACATTGCCACCCGTCGGGCGAATTCGGGCAGTCCACCTACCTGAAGGCGGTCCGCGTGTGCCGAAATCGCTGACGATTGAGTATTCTGACCGTAGCAACGCCAGCAAATGGTACCAACTCGAGGTTCCTTTCGTCGACGCGATGCACCTCCTTGCTCTGCTACAGGGAGCGAGGGACGACGTCGGTTACAAAGAGCCCGTTGAGGCACCACCGCCTGAGAAGGACTAACGCGTCCGCCCAGTGTGGGAGCTGCTCGATCTATTTCGTGATGACGCGCGTCAGTCTGCCCATTCCATACTCATTGAGATCCTCGATCGTGACCTCGCTCGCCTTGCCGTCCGGCCCGATCAGGAAGCTCACCCCCATTCGCGCTTTTGGCGCTTCCGCCATCGGGTTGTACACGAACACGTCGCGATTGAAATGTGCCAGCGGGAACCGCCTGCCCGCCGGGCCGAGCTGCAGGAAGAGCGATCCTCCCGGCTCCGTGACCTTGGCGTTGCCGACATAGTCGTTGCCGTAGTCTCCGACATAGGCGGATAGCGGCAACGCGGCACTAGGCGACGCCGGAGCCGTTGCGTAGGCGAGGCTGGGCTTCAGCATCTCCTTGTACCCCGCCTCGAAGACCTCGTTCGCCAGGGCCACCCAGTCCCGCGTCGGCTGACCGGCGAAGACCAGGTCGAAGAAGTTCGCGGCGATGCCCTCGGGCACACCCGTCGGGAAAGCGTTCGACAGCACGACGATGCCGAGCTGCTCGCCGGGGATCAAGTGCACGAGCGTGCGCGCCCCGGCACTGAAGGCGCCGGCATGACTCCATTCGACACCGTGCTCGCGGTAATCAACGTTCCAGCCGAAACCGTAGAAGGATGCGCCGCCCGTATTCGGATCGATGCTGCGCACGATCGCCGGCACATGTGCCTGTTGCAGCGCTGCCTTGGCTATCACCTCTCGGCCCTCGTACTGGCCGTTGGCGAGCAGGAGGCGCAGCCATTGCGCGAGGTCACGCGCACTCGAGCTCACGCCGCCGGCGGGCGCCTGAGCATCGGCATTGCGCTGAGTGAAGGAGGCCCAGCTCCCGTCGACCGGCACGTGTAGGGCGGCGCGGTTGGTCCGGTTTATGAAGTCGCGATAGCGCGAGCTGGTCGATTTCATGCCGAGCGGCTTGTAGAGCTTCTCCTCGGCCGCATCGTCCCAGCCCATGCCCGCAACCCGTGCCGCCGCGACGGCGCCCTCGGTCAGGCCGAAATTGCTGTACGAGTAGCCGTTGCGGAAGCTGTAGGCCGGCTTCGCCAGACGCAGTCGGTGCAGGATCTCCCCCTGGGCGAAGCCGAGCTCCTCGATGTCGTCGCCGACATGGCCCGGCAATCCGCTGCGATGGGCGAACAGGTCGCCTACCGTGACAGCCGCCGCCGCGAGCTCATCCTGGAGAGCAAAGCCGGGATCGATGTCGCGGATGCGGCTGTCCCACGAGACCTTGCCGTCGCTCACCAGCGCCGACACAACAGTTGAGGCCAGAGGCTTGGAGAGCGAGGCCAGCTGGAACACAGTGTCGGCGTCAAGGGGTTCGGGCTTGCCAACCTGGCGAACGCCGAAGGCGCCGAGAAAGACGACTTCATCTCGATGGACGATGGCGATCGAGAGCCCCGGTACGAGTTTCCTGTCGATGACCTGCCGAGTGAACTCCTCGAGTTTGGGAAGCGCCGCGGCGACCTTCTCCTTGGTCGCGGACTGCGCTAGGGCCGGCAGAGGAACGAGCATGGTCGCGACACCGGCAAGAAGGGTCCGCCTCGATGGTCTACGCATATCTCGGCCGTCCTTCTGTTCTAGAATCAAAGCCCGATCGTAAAGCGATAGTGCGCGCTCTGGTGGATGACGAGAGCCATGAGGGCGGGATCATAACTTAAAGGCTAGGCCACGAGTTCCGAGACGATCAGTCTCTCGCCTATACTACCAAGTTACGCTCGGCTGCGCTGACCAAGGTTCGTCGCCACTCAACGCAATGGCGTTGGACGCTGCCATCAGCGGATCGATCTTGGCCTGGAGGAGCCTGCTGGGTGATAATGATAGCGTTGCCTCGCGATTCAACACGGGCGTTACCCGGCCTCTCCGGTCCTAGCGTCGATTGTGGGACCGGAGAGGCTACCCGCGTCCGCCTTCGAGCGGGCGACGATTGATGCGCTGCTCGCGCCGTGACAAGGTTTTTTCGGTACTAGCCCTTCGGCAAGGGGACAAGAACGGCACAAGGAAAGAACAGCACAACGTCGGGCAACACCGCTGCGGTTGACACCTACTCAGTCCGAATCGGCCCTGGGTATCGCGGGGACCGCGGGCGGCACCTGGATCACAAATATACTTGGCTGTGACGAAGCGGGATTTACCGACATCCAGGCAACCGCGTTGAAGGCAGCCATTAGCGGATCGCTTTTTGCGGTGCCTGAAGCTTTCTTCGTGATGATGATACTTGCATTACCCTTCGACGCGGCGCGCGCCTTCCACGTTTCAGCATTTCCTCATGCCACTGTGCGATGGACGGCAAGTTCAGGATCGTTGCTGCCCGCGATGCCAAGCAGCTCATAGACCAAGATTTCTGTCTTGCGGCCCTTGACGGACACCCGTCCAAGAGCACGCGCAACGATGAGGTCCGACACCTGGTCGTACACATTCTCGGAAATGCAGATAGAGGTGCCGAACTGCTTGTTCAGTCCCTCGATGCGCGAAGCAACGTTCACCCCATCGCCCATCACGGTGTAACTCAGCCTGGCACGGGAGCCGACATTGCCGACAACGACGGTGTCACAATGGAGTCCGATGCGCACCCGCATCTGCTTGCGGCCTTCAGCGGCCCAGCTTGCATTGAGCCGCTCCATTCGGCGATGCGCCCTTAGCGCCGCCACACATGCATGAAATACCTGGTTCTCCCCAGCAGTCGGCGCTCCCCACAAAGCCATCACGCAATCGCCGATGAACTTGTCGATCGTGCCGCCTTCCTCAGCCACGGCCGACGTGACCATCTCGAAGTAGTGCGACGTTTGCTCAGACAGTTCCCGTGACGAAAGCTGCTCAGCGATGGCCGTGAAGCTCTCCACGTCCGCGAAAAAGATCGTCATGAAGCGCGGTTCCACGCCAGGCGCTATCGGCTGGCCGGAGTCGATCAGTTTGCGCACGATTCCGATGGGAGCAAACATCGCAAATGACCGAAGCGCATTGGCCAGTAGCCTTGTCGCGTGCTGCAGCTCTGCAATTTCCCGGATCCGGGATCGCGGCGGCATCTGCTCTCCGAAAGACAAGGAGCGGATACGTCTCATCGTATCGGCAACCATCTCAATCGGGCTCGATACGCGCCCAGCCATGACATATATGAGGGCGCTCTCGATCACCACCAACGCAGCCATGAGCCAGATCAGCAGCCGATTGGTACGCTCAAGCTCGCCAACGAAATCGGCCGTCGGTGTCACGACCAGAACCTGCCAGGTTTTCCCAGAACCCGTTGGGAATTTGCTGAAAAGCGCCACGTATTCCGTGCTCTCGGGCCCAAGCGTGAAGTTGAACCGGTCGGGGCTGCCGGCGGCTCGCCGGCGGACAGCTTCCATAATTTGCGGCTCGTCCGTGTCCGCCCAGTCAGTCACCTTCAGTCGGCCATCGACGCTTTGAACCGCCTTCGTCGAAACCGGGTGTGCCAGCAGCTTGCCGTCTTGGTCGGCAATGACGGTAATGCTGTTGGGGCTAGCTTTATGCCGGGCAAGCAACTCGGAAAGCCCCCGAAACGTGATGTGTGCCGATGCGACGCCAACAAAGTCCTCGTGCACCAGGATCGGATAACCCAGTCCGATTACCGGATGGCCGGTATCAGGGTTGATGAAAGGGTCAGTGACGACGAGCGCAAGGCTTTGGCGCGCCAGTTGATACTGTGGCACGGTCTTGCGCAGATCATTGTTCGCGGCGCTAATTGAATAATTGCCCAAAGGTGTAGACCAGGTCTCATAGAAGGTGCGATGACGCTTCCTGTCAGCGCCTGCAGAAAAGTCATCGATGAAACTCATGTGCCATTTGGCATTGGCCGGAATTCTGGCGTCGCTGCGGCGACGATCATCGTCGACGCGCGTAACCACCCGATGGAAGCCGTTCTCGAAACTTGCATACACGGCGTCAATCTGCGGAGCCGAGATGAGCGCGTCATAGAGAAAGTTTGAACTTTCATCGGACCGGAAGAACCCCGGCGTGGTCTCCTCCGCTCCTGCCATCAGTCGCACGGCCTCGGCGACCGGCTGAAGAAGATGTTCAGACATTTCGCGGGCATCCTGGCTGGCGCCGTCGATAAACCGGTTCGACAGCGCCGTCAGATTGTTCAAGTTCTCGTAAAAGCTGAAGCCGATCACGATCGCAAGCGCAGGCAGGATCAGCAGCGCGAAGACCAAGGTGATGATCGCCTGTAGCGTGACGCTGCCGCGCAGCCGAGACTTGATCCAAGCTCCAATCATTTGCCAGACCCAGCCTACGCTTGGGCGGCCGGTCGGTCTAGAAGCTTGGAATGCCCCTCCTCGACTAGAGCCAAAAAATGCTCGGCTGTGTTGATGCCGGGCTCACATCGTTGAAGGCGGCCATCAGTGGGTCGATCTTGGCGGTACCTGACGCCTGCTTGGTGATGACAACATGGCGCTGATAGTAGGCTCAACTGATTGCGGCATGGATGGTAGTGCAATGCCGGACCAGACCGGGGGCCGCCACAACGAACTTCTTGAGAGGTGTATCGATCTCAAGAAAGAAGATATTGGCGATGAACCCATAGATGGCAGCATCGATGCTCGTAGGCTTGGCCCCGTGGACATACCCACTCGCGGGGATGAGGTTCGCTAACACTTGCAGATCTGCGAGTCCCCGCGCGTAGGCCGCGGTTGGCGAGTAGCGGCCGATGCCTTGATAAAAGTATCGCTGGGAATTGAATTCTTGCGCCTTGCGCAGCCCAGCTTCGGCCAGACTTGGATGCTCCCGACGCAGCATCTCAAAAAAGAGCGGCCAATACTGCTCGTCCTTCCAGCGCGAGTAGGACATCACCCAGTAGAGGTCATCGAGCATGCGCAGGATCAGATGATTGGTGTCGCGCTGCCTGGGAGTTAGTCCATCGTCTATTCTCAGGCGATATTTGGCGATGAGATGAGCAATAATCGTATCGCTGTCGCCGATCTCCTCCGCGTCATCGACAATGTAGGGCAGTTGGCCGCGCGGTGCTGCAGAAGCGTCGAAGACGTGCTCCTGCGTGAAGTCCACGCCGGCCAATCTGAGGAACGCAAATACTTTGAGGCCGTAGCCATTGTTATCTGCGACGCCAGAGAGTTCAGGGTAGGAATATAGCGTGATCACGAGGTATTCCTTCCGTATGGGCGCGCAGCGCTGCTCGATCTCTTGAGCGCGTCTCTCGACAATCCTGACTAGCGCTGATGCCCCAGGCCGATACCAAGCTGGAACGCCTGCTGGCGCAGCGCACCAACGGTCCGCTTCATCTGCTTGGAAATCTTGGCGACCGGCGTCCTCGCCTTTGAGTGCTTCCGCAGCTCAGCCTGCATGGCCTTCGTCCAGGCAACCTTTGTCCGCTTCACTTTCTTCGCCATTTGCTTCTCCGCATTGAGTTGGGCTTCGGCCTGTTGCTAATTCAGCGCTAGCGATACAAACAACTCTGCATTGCTAGCCTGTCATTACGACCAGCGATGGACTCTCTGTGTTTGCCATGGAGGTCAATGGAGGAGCGTCTATAGGTTCAACATTCCTCTTTCAACTATTTATATTCGCAACACGCTTGTCGAACGCCCTGTTGTTGCCTTGTCGCCGCAACTTCGTGCGTTCCCGCCCGACTGTCGCGCGCATACCCACCAAGCTTGAATTAGGAGTAGACCCTCTAGATCACAAAGATGCTCGGTCGCGAGGACCAAGGGTTCGTGGACATCAACGCGATGGCATTGAACGCCGCCATCAGCGGATCGATCTTGGCGGAGCCGGACGGCTGCTTCGTGATGATGATGGCATTGCCCTTTGGCTCGACACGGGCGTTCGCCACGGCAAAATCGCTATTTCCGAGAGGGCATCTTGCCAATGTGATGGATGAACGGCCGGAGCGCGTCGCCGGTTAGCTCAAGCGTCGCGAGTGCAATGGGTAAGGTGAAACGGCGTGGCCCGGCGCTTCCTGGATTGAAATAGAGCACGCCCCCAACAGTCTCGATTTTCGGCCGATGCGAATGTCCTGACACAACCACATCAATTCCGGCCGCGGCCGGATCGAGGTCCAGCTCTTTGAGGTTGTGAAGCACGTAGAAAGACCGGCCGCCGAGCTTTACGAGTGCAGTGTCCGGGTACTGGGCCGCCCACTCTCCCCTATCGATGTTTCCTTTTATTGCCGTTACCGGTGCGATTTTGCGCAGTCCTGAAATCACCTCAGGGCGGCCAATATCGCCAGCATGAATGATGTAGTGGACGCCCGCGAGTCGTTCGGTGACGTCAGGCCGAAGAAGACCATGCGTATCCGAAATAATGCCGATCCTCATAGTCGAGGCGATCCGTGGCTTCTGATCCTGCTGTGGCTCGATGACGGCCGCCCGCTTCAGCTCTTGCGCTGTTGACCAAGTCGCGGGCAAGGCAAAAGCGTACAGCACGTCAAACTCTACTATGCTTGCTCCGTGACCTTCTAGGATTGCTGTCGCGGCTCACGTGGTTCCTGGTCACAAGGACCCGTCAGGCCCTCCGCGGCGGGTCGGCTTATCTCCAGACCGCTTCCGTGGCGCGAGTGTGGTATCGCGAGGAACCAGGGGTTCGTTGACATCAACGCGATGGCATTAAACGCCGCCATTAGCGGATCGATCTTGGCCGAGCCCGAGGCTTGCTCGGTGACCCGAATAACGTTGCCACAAACGCAGGCACGATGGGGGTGAGGTAGCTGGCTGCGGACGTCGCCGGGCAATGTCTGCTTCCGGAGATAGTGTGGACGAAATGTACCATGTTCCGTGTTTGCCGCTCAAAAGAGACATGCTGGTGTGATGGGGACCGCACTTCCGGGTGCCGAATTGAGTATGGTAGCTTTGCCAACCGCGTTCGCTCAGGGAGGACCAGCGATGACAGGTCCGCAAAAGTCGCTCACAGAAGAGCTCTTGGGGACCTGAACTCTTTTTCCCACGAATCGGTGCTTCCGGACGGCAGTAAATTCCCGAGGTACGGTGCCAATCCCAAAGGCGTCGCTTTTTTTGATGCGGGGGGTCATTTCATTCTCACAGCCATGCGCTCCGACCGTGCCAAATACGCGAGTGGCCACCCAGCGCAAGGTACAGCGGAGGAAAACAAAGCAACCGCCCAAGGGACCATGACGTACTTTGGGACGTACTCAGTGAGCGAGCCTGATCGCACCATCGCCATTCATATTGAGGCTAGTTCGTTCCCGAATTGGAACGGCGCTGATCAGACGCGCAACTTTTCGATTACGGGAGACCTGCTCACATTGACTGTTCGTGTAGCGACCGGGGAAAGCGTTAGCGTCGTTTGGAAGCGACCTGAATAAATCCTGGCGGGTCTAAACTTTCCAGGCCCAACGCGTTCCAAATTGTCATCGCAACGAACTACCGTTATGTCGGATCGATACTGACGAACCCGCTCTGGCGCTTCAAGCGGATAGGACTGGAAGCCGGGCCGACGATGTGTGCCGGCGCCTGATGACGGTGCCTGGTGTCGGCCCTGTGATGGCGCTGACCTATCGTGCCACCGTCGACGTCCCCGCCCGCTTCCGAACCTCCAAGGCCGTCGGGGCAGTGTTTGGACTGACGCCTGCCAGGTATCAATCGGGCGAGATCAACCGAACCGGAGCGATATCAAAGTGCGGCGACGAGATGATGCGGGCGATGCTCTACGAAGCGGCCCATATCATGCTGGTGCGTTTGGCGAAGTGGTCCTGGCTTAAGGCGTGGGCCATGAAGATCGCCAGGCAGCGCGGGATCAAGCACAAGTGGCACGACAAAACCTGGGTTTCGCAAAAATGCGGCAAAACTGGCCGCCGCGGAAAAAAACTCCCAGGCGCAGCAAAAAACGCTGGTTCTTACCCGTGAGGATGAGCCGCCCGCGCAAACCCGGGGGTGGAGGTCGATCGAGGCCCTGCCTATTGGGCGCGATGCCCCCGTGCGCCCATTGCAGGCCGCTGGCGACAGCGATGGCGCAGGCGGGGGACGGCCAGGCCGGGCGATTGAACTGCGCAAATTCCGCAGTTGGTGGCGTGGGCCTCGAGGCGCGGATGTAGTATCCGCCGCTCATAGCGACAAAACCCTTATGGAATGGGCATCGGATGGATGAGTGCGTGTCTCTACCCACCATTCTACCCACCTACTTGGGCTTGTCCGGCGTTGGCGCGAAACAGCCAGTGCCTGTCCAGCCTCTCCCAGCTCGAGCGCCCAGGGGCTTGCGCACTGGCGTCGAGGGGTTGCCGGCGCCCAGTGGCGAGAGAATCCCACCAGGCATCCGCCGACTTCAGGCCCCCCGGAGAATCGGCAGCCACGGACGGAGTGACAGGTCTCTCGCGGTCATTGCGCTCTATCACCGCCCTCTGTTCTGCAGGCGATTCGCGCCCCTGTTCCGTGGTCTCTGCGACAGGAGCGGCGGCGATCAGCGTCATGTTGAAGCCGTCGTCGTCTGGCGATTCCGTGGTGTTGGCGAGCGTCTCGATCTCGGCAAATTGGTCGGGGCTCAGGATGTTGAGGTGAATGGCCCTGGTCGTTCGCATGTCGATTTGCGTGGGCAGCTTTTGGCAGAGATAGGGCAGCACGACTTGGGCACAGAGGCGCCGTTCCTGCGAGCGCGTCGAGGAGGCTGCACTGCATTTCGGCGGCGAGGGCCTTTGTGTCCTTACCGGCTATTTCCAGCAAGATTGCGCGCGGATCTTTGTAGGTCTCGAGCAGTTTCGAGACCGTCCAGGCTTTGAAAACCGGGCGGCGATTGCGGGCGGGTTTGTTCTGTTTTCGCACCGTTGCGTGCGTGTTTTTGACCGCCATTTTGACGACCGTTTCAGCGGCTGCGGTATTGCGCATGTAACCTCTTGATGTGGCGCGCCTAATTCAACGGCGGTTTGAGGCCTTCCAGCATGGGGTATCAAGGTACCGCGAGCAAGGGGCGCCAGGGTCGCGGATTGGCGCTGCAGAGCCGGCGCTTTCGCGCTCGAACTCCTCGCCCTGGAGCCGGCGTGGTGCCGAGGTTGGGGTGTGCTTGCCGAGGTTCAGCGGGACGATGGCGGGTCCGCCGGCGCGCCAATGCCGCTCTGGTATGACGCTGGTGCACCGGGGCCGGTCCCTACTCTATGGCTTGACTGGCTTCGGGTCGCCGGATGAAGGTTGAACTCTGGGTGGTAGGCGGGATGACGATCAGGAGTCTGATTACGCAAACCGTTGGGGTCGGCTTGTTGCTCCTGACCGGTTGCGAGACGCCACGAAACATGCGCGACGACTTGTTAAGATTGACCTCGTCTCAGCCAGCGCAGAAATCTCAGTCTGCAAAGAGCGTGGCCTCGACGCGGCCACGCACGACGCCCCCGGCATCGACCACCGATGCAGCCGCGGTCGCCGCGACGGGCACTTCGGACGAACCGCCGGCACGCCCCGCCGCGACGGGCAGTCCGGCGCTCTCACTTGTCGGCAAGAGCGAGACGGAACTGCGTGCCATGCTCGGCGCGCCAACCAGCGAGGAGGACCGCCCCCCCGCTAAACTGTGGCGCTATCGAGACGGACAATGCACCCTGGACGTCCAGCTCTACCCGGACATTCAGACAAAACAGTTCGGAACTCTTGCGTACGAGGTAAAGAGCGATGACAACACCGACGAAGGAAAGCGTGTCTGCACGGCCCAGTTCCAATCCCGCGCCCAGACCCGCCGCTAGTTCGGACGTGGAAAAACGCATCCGTGTCGCCTTCGTCGAGGATGACGACGACTACCGCGAGACCGTAAGCGCCGAGCTGGCCGACCACGGCCCTTGCGTGGCTTTGGCTGCGGTTTGAGCGTGGCCGGAACCATAGCCGGTCGCCGAGGGCGCCGTCATGCGCGTGCTCCTTGTGGTGCGACGGGGTGGCGGGAGTTGCCGGGCCAATTCTGCTCGGCCCAGAGCAGCGCCTCGAAAGCGCTTGGCCTTGGCCTCGGCGGCGGTCGCGAAGCGCTGCTTGCCGAACTGGCAGCGGTCGCCGTAGCGCTGCTCGACCTGATGCCCCAGCCCTTGCGCGTGGCGAACACGGTGACGTTGAAGCCGCGCGCATTCACGAACCAGCTTCCGCGCTCGGAGAGGCGCCACGGCCTGGGCGGCCAGTTGAGGCGGCGCGTGGCGAGGCTTTTCATGCGCTCCAACTCGACGCTGTCGTATGACTGACCCTGGGGTCAGTCATGATGTCAGAATGGGTGTCGCCGGGGTCGCGGAGCAAATTGTCCACTAGTAGAGATTTGCTCATGGCCGGCTGCCGCGGCAGGCTTTGCCAGGTCTTGTGGAAGTCTTTCATGGACTCGACTTCGGCCTCCTCGATCTCGATGGCGCGGTTCCACAAGGTCCAGTCGATGTAGCGCCTCGATCTCCTCGCGCACCCGGTCGCGCAGGTCGTTGGGGTCCATCGCGTCGAGTTCCCAGCAGCGCCGGCCGTAGCGCTCGACGAACCAGCGATAGCGCGGGTCGTCCGTCTTCGTGGCGACATCGAAGTGCGGCAGGCGGCGGGTGTCCGCCTTCACGAGGGCGATGCGCTTGAGCTGCCACCTGCCGCCGTAGCGCGCGAGCCGCGTCGGCAGGTCGACCTCGCTCATGTAGAGCCCGGACGGGTCCCAGTCGCCGATGTACAGGGCGACGGTCTTCTGGTTCGACGCGAGGTCGTTCGAGTCCTCGGCCGCCTGCATGACCGCGGTGAACGAGCCGAAGCCCTTCATGACCCGGAAGGTGACGCCGAGCTCGTCGAGCACCGGCGCCAGCACGCCCTGCACGGTGCTCTTCTCGGACCACACCTCGACGATGGTCGGCTGGTCCTGCCAGTTGTTGCGACGATAGCTGTGCACGGCGGCCTCGATGATGGCGCCCGGGTCGCCCCACGTCTGCGCGCGCTCGACCGCTCGGCTGCCGTCGACGATCTGCGTCCAGTCGAGCGTCTCGCTCTTCGCGCATCTCCGTCATGATGCGGCTGATCTTCTGGGTTTGCCTCACCGCCATGCTCGGGATGAGCTCGCGGACGAACAGCGCGTAGCAGACGCCGCGCACCGTGATCGGCGCGCGTTCCTCGACGATGTCGAGGATCGCCTGTTCGAGCACCAGCGTCGCCTGGGCTTTGCCTCTCATGTCAGCGTCCTCCGTTTTGGGTGTTCATTTGCCGCCGCAAAATCGCGTCCATTTCGGCCGCTCGCGCGCGTATACCCGGAAACTTGGCAACCTAAGGGCTCTGACAGGGCTAAAATGCACGCCCGATTGCATCGGTCTTACATTGCCAAGGCTTGGCCACGTTGCCAAGGGGTTGGCAATGTAAGACCGATGCCGATGGCATAAGGGTTTTAGGCCCGTCCGATCCCCTTAGGTTGCCAAGGTTAGGGGTGTATAGGGAAACGGCCATCATATTTCGCCGTCATCGCGGCGCGGCGGCGGCTCGGGCAGGCGCCAGAACCAGGGGCCGAGATGTTCGGGCCGGAACGATTCGACGCCGAGCGCCGCCTTGGCCCGATTGAGGGTGCGGCGGGCGTGGCAATGCGCGTCGGCGGCGGCCTCGACTTCCTTGGCGGCACGCACCGGCTCGGCGCGCAGGAAGTCGGCCAGCCAGTCCTTGGCGGCGGCAAAGCGCTGGCCCTCCTCGTCAACCAACTCGACGCCCAGCAGTTGGTCGGGCGAACCTTCCAGCTCCTTGCCCCACTCGATGCGCTGGACCGGGATCAGTATCGCGGGGAAGCCTTCCCCGCGAGGGTCGCCCTTCGTGAGCGACATCTGCAGGTGCGCGTACTCGAACCCGCCGCCGGTCGGCGCGATGTTGGTCTTGACCCGCGTGATTCGGTAGGTGCCGCGGCGCTCGGCCACCTCGACGCAGCCGAACACCATGCGCGGCACGGCGGTGAACGCCACGCTGGCCAGCACGCGATCGATCGGTGCGTTGCCCTGGGTGTTCTTGCTGAAGTGCGTGACACCAATTGCCGCGAGCTTGTAGCGCTCGGCGAGCTGCACGACAGGATCGAGCCCTTGGCGCACGTCGCCCGAGGTGTGACTGTCCCTGCCGGCCCCGATCGTCGCCATGACCGGATCGATCAGCATGGCAATCGGTTGATCGACCTCGGCGAGGGCGAAGGCCAGCTTGTCGATGTCGGTCGCCGGATTGAACGGCCGCATCGTGCCATCCGGGTTGCGCGTCGCCTCGACGATGAACACACGCCTGGGATCGGCGCCCGCCGCGATCAGTCGCGGCATGAGCGTGTCGTCGGCGCTGTCCTCGCCTCGACCAGATCAGCACGTCACCGCATGGCGCCTGTGTTCCGTCGGGCCACTGGCCGCCCACAGTCAGAGCGGCGAACCAGCAAAGCACGATGGTGGTCTTGCCGGTGCCCGGTGCGCCCGCCAGCAGGTGGAACTTCCGGCGTGCGAGGTAGTGACGCCACAGCCAGTCGTAAGGCCTGATCTCGATGTCCGATCCGCGGCGCAGGATCACCGGACTGGCGCCATGGCCGTTGGCAGTCTTTGCTGCCTTGGCTGCCTTGGCTTTTGCTTCGTTGGGCGTGAGCAGCTCGGGCAACTCTTTCCCGTAGTGCTCGTGCGTACCGTGCCAGGACACTGGCGCGCACCGCCTTCAGGGTGCACTTGCAGGCGCGGTCGACAATCATCAGGCCGTCGCGCTCATAAACCTGGGTGCCCTTCCGGTCAGAACAGAGCGGACAGGCTCCCAGCCAGGCCCCGAACTTTCCCAGGACAGCATTGTCGAGCACGGCGGCAACGTCGGTGGCGTGGGTCATGATTTCGGCTCCAGCCCCGACTGCGACAGCAGGGCTTCGAGGATTCCGAGGTCGAGGGTGCCGGCGCGAGCGCGCGCGAGCACAAGTCGAGCGGTCAGGTGACCGAAGGCGGCAGCAGCGTCCTTGCTCTGGGCGGCGAGGCGGATATAACTGGCGGGGTTGCTCCCGTTGTTTTGCCGTTCGCCGCCCCGGTTCTCGAACCGGGGCGGTTGCTTTTCATGCGGCGCTACAACAAGCGCGGCGGCGGCGTGGCGGCGCGGGCGGGATGGCCCGGCGCCTTCTCTGCGTTGGCGCGGCGAGAGGAGGCGCTTTGCCTCGTCATAGTCGTAGAGGCCGCACCGCCTGACTGCCTCAATCAGCTCCTTGGGATGCTCTCCGGCCGAGGCGCCGCGGGTCGATCGCCTGTTTCAACCCGTAGCCGCGGCCATGGAAGTGGTGCAGAAGCTCGACGTAGGTACTGGCGATCAGCGGCTCTGGGATGACCCTCTTCATGACGCACCTCTCACGGCACGGCCAGCGCCGGGCAGCCTCTTGAGGTAGGCTCGAGCGTCGGCCGCCGCGATCAGCGTCCTCGAGCCCCGCCTTCTTGGCCTTCAAGCGGCCGGCTCGGATTTCGTTGTAAAGCTGCGACCGGCTGACGCCGAGACGGACGGCCAGATCGTCGATCGTGTAGGCAAGATGCCCATCCGCGAGTTTACGGCGCGCCGCCTGAATGGCCGCGTCGCGCCTCAGTTCGGCATCCCCGAGTGTGGTCATGGTCGCTCCTTGATCATTGGCTGCGATATGCAATGCCGATCAAGAATGCGCGTGGCTGTTAACCACCGTCATGTCATGGCAACTTCGTGCGACTTGGTCGTGCGCCAAGATTTTTCGCGGCGGCGGCCTCGTGGGCGAGCTTCTTCCGGCCCTGGCGCCGTTCGTGGCTCCTGTCTCGGGGGCTTTGAGTCCGGACCTTGCGTGATAGGGCACGCATACCCTTCAGGATGGCAACGCCTTGGAAAGGCCCGTGGTCTTCTTCGCGGCGGAGCGCCGGCAAGCTAGGACCGCGGCCAACATAGGCACGATACCGTTCAGCCAGTTCAGGCGGCAGGGGGGCGGCCGCGTCTGCATCGTCTTCCGGGTGCGTATCCGCCGCCTCTACGCGTTCAACCAACGTCTCGACGCATCACGTCGTGCAGGATCGTCTCTCGGCCCCCAGGAGCGGCCGGCGACAGTACGGCGAAGCTACGACCCCAGTTCCATCGGCAGCGGTCGGCTGACCTGTGGCGGGATGTGCCGCTCTTTGCCGGCCTCTCCGACAGCACTGAAGCGCATCGAGCTTCGTCGCGCAGCGCATCGGACAAGACAAGTTGAAGCTTGCCGGCGGTCGTGACTGCCTCTTGCTGTGAAGCCTTCTTGGCGTCTCGAATTGCTTCCGCCTCGACCATCTTCAGCGCGTGGCCGTAGGTTTTTGTCGAGCCAGCCTGAGCTTCGAGCCGTGCAATTGTGGATCTTATGTCTGCTTCGCGCAGCTCCGGAATAATAGCCTCCCCGCCGCTACCTCTGACGTCGCGAGCCAGTGTAGCCGGCGAAGTTGAGGACCAGGCGTTCGAGAAGATCGTTGAGCGAGAGCTTAGGGTGTGACGTCGACGTCTTTTGCATGGGCGCCCATTCGTGAGGTGCGTCCGCATGAGAGGGGCGACGCGGCGGGCCTTGTACGGAGACAGGACGCGGAGCCACCCAGCCGCGCCGAGGGGAACTATGCCGCCTGGGGCGACGCCTGTCGCAGCGGAACGACGTCGGCCGGACGCTTGCCGACGAGCGCGACGAGCCATTCCGACCACGCCTCCAGCGCCTGCTGGCGCTCGGGGAGGTACTCGGCCCGGTTGTAGATGGCCATGACGCCCGGAAGCGTGTGGTTCAGCATCTTTTCCACGACGTGCGGTGCGACGCCCATGGCGTTGATACGCGTCGCGAACGTCCGCCGAAGGTCGTGCGCCGTCCAGCCGCCGGCATGCGCGGTCGCCCAGGCCTGCACGACGGCACGGCCCGCCCACGGGTGCTGCTCGAACTGGGCGAGGGCCAATTCCGAAGCCACACACGGTGCTCGCGACCTTGTTCTTCGATGACGCGGCCGGCACGACCCAGTACTGGCCCTCGCGGTGGCCGTCGTAGGCCTCGCCGATGCGCAGGCCGGTCGCCAGCAGGAAGCGCAGCACCGGGCCGGGCGCTGCGTCGGTGGTCAGCACGACGTGAAGCTCGTCGTCGGAAAGGACGCGTGATCGGGACGCGGGCGCCGGCCCGGCCACGGCCTTTGCGGTGAGCTGCTCGGCCGGCGACTGCTCCAGCCAACCGATGGTCACGCAGTACTTGAACAGGACCTTGTAGACATTCAGCAGCGCTCCCGCCGCCGTCTTGCCGCCCTGGCGCGCATTCGCGGCCGCCTTCACCTTTCCCCGTAGGCGCGAACGGCGTCGGCGATTTCCGCCGGCCTGATGTCGCGAACCCGGCGATCGCCGAACGCGGGGAGGATCGCCCGGCTGACGTAGCCATGGATGAGCTCGGGCTTCTTGTGCACGGGGTCGACCTGCTCGCGCAGCCAGCGGTCGACCGCTTCGGCAAGCGTCGGGCTATGCACCTGGCGCTTCGTGGCAAGCTCGAGCGCCTGCCGGCGTGCTTCCAAGAGCGACAACTCCGGATAGCTGCCCAACGTGGTGATCGCGAGACGCCCGGCCGCCTTGCGGCGGAACTGCCAGGTGCGGCTCGTGTCCTGCCCGGTCCTGATGCGGACGTAGAGTCCATTGCCGTCGGCGACCAGGCATTCGGTCTTGCCCTTGGGAGGCTTCAGCGTGCGCAGGCGGGTATCGGTGAGTGCCATCGTTCATCCTCTCTCTATGCACCAGTTTTGGGTAACCTTTGGGTAACCCTTCACGTCGCCTGTGGGTGCGCATCCAGGCACAACAATGCACGAGTAGTTCAGCAATTGCAGCCTTTTCTGTACAAGGGTGCACAGCCATGCGCAGCTCCACGTCC
>CAVUXO010000009.1:0-23749 GCA_963745515.1 uncultured Alphaproteobacteria bacterium | reverse complement strand
GAGGCGAAGACGCGTTAGCCGTCGCCGCACTCACCACGCATCAGCGCCCGCCGGTCGTGCCGGGCGCGCCGGTCTGCCGCTTCGGCCCGTCGTAGGAAATGCGCCAGATCGTGCCGCCGGTGTCATCGGCGACGAGGAGGGCGCCGTCCTTGGTCACCGCGAGCGCGGTCGGCCGGCCCCACACCTCGGCGCGGTTGATGCCAGAGGCCCAGAAGCCTACGGCAAAATTCTCATAGCCTCCTTCAGGCCGTCCATCCTTGAACGGCACGCGCACCACCTTGTAGCCGGTCGGTTCGGATCGGTTCCATGAGCCTTTGAGCGCCACGAAGGCACTGCCGCGCCACTCCGGTGGAAACTGCTGGCCCTCATAGAACACAAGGTCGAGCACAGAGGAATGCGCTTCGAACAGGAGATCGGGCGTCACGGACGCCTTGACCTTGTCCGGCCGCAGGTTGGCGAAGCCCGGCTGCGGATTCTGTCCGGTGTAGGCATAGGGCCAGCCGTAGAACGCGTTCTCCTGGACGCGGATCATGAAATCCGGCACCAGGCGGTCGCCGAGCCCGTCGCGCTCTTGCACGATGGCATAAAGGTCGCCGGTCTGCGGATGGAACGCCAGCGCAGTCGGATTGCGCGTTCCCGACGCATAGGTCTTCTGACCCGAGCCGTCGGCGTCAAAACGCTGGATCGTCGCCTTCACCTCGGGCTCGACCCCGATATTGCCGGACGAGCCGACGCCCACGAACAGCGCACCGCTGCGCGGATCGATGGCAAGATGCCGGTTGGCATGGCCCTGCACGATGCCGAACACGCCTTTCTTGGTGATCATCTCCTCGCCGACCACGCTTGGCGTGGGCCTGCGCTGCTCCGGCGGCGTGCTCTCGGCTCTCTGCTCGCCCGCGGCGCGGCCGGGACGTAGCGCCCCTAGCCGATGCGGCACCTTCCAGATGCCGTCCTGATCGGCGACCAGCACATGGTCGTCGCGCCAAGCGAGCCCGTAGGGGCCATTGAAGCCCTCGGCGTGACGCTGGATCCAATCGGCCTTGCCGTCGCCGTCCTCGTCGCGCAGCAGCGTCAGGTAGCCGACCCGCTGCTCGGCCACGAGCACGTCGCCGTTCGGTAGCACCAGCAGACGGCGCGGATGTTGCAGGCCGCTGGCGAATAACGTGGCCGTGAAACCCTCGGGCACGCGTGGCGTCTGGCCGTTATAGGCGAGCGTGAGCGGCCGATTGCTCACGACTGGACCGGTCCCTGGCGGTGGCAAGTCTCCTGCCTTGACCACGAAGCGGCGGCCAAGCTCCTGATCGGGAAGCGCAGCGGGATCTGAACCCGCGCCCACCGTTGCGGTCGACGAATTCTGTGCCTGTGATGGCACGAAAGCGACGGCAGCGGCCGCAAACGTGCAGGTGGCGATAGCAAGCGGAACTAACTTGGTCATGGGGAACCTCCAAGCGCGTGCCCCCGCCGCGCCGACAACACTTAGAACGATCGGCTATGTGCTGGGTTCCGCGGCTGCAACGCGTCACAACCACAGCTTGCCGTCTTAACTTGCAGAGGTCTTGGAGGCTGCGATGATATTTCCACGCCCGCAGTGGTGACGCACGCTAAGGCGTGTACTCATTAGTTCGCAGATCGATCTGAGGTCCGCTGTTGGGGCATGCGGACCTAAATCTTAGAAACAAGGTCGCGATGGGCCAATAAGCGACATCAAACAGCCGCCAAATCGAAGACTGACGTCGCGATTTCAAGACCGATTGTCGTCATATGCTCACCGCCTTATGACCATCGGTCGAAGCCGTGGGTTTTGCGATGAGCGCCTACGCTCACCTTGCGCTTAGGCTTAGGCTTCGGCGTTCCAGCCTTTTCTTGTGCAAGCCGCGCCTCCCTAAGCTTCGCCATCCGTTTATTGCCAGCGTTTTGCTCTCGCCAATACTCTGCAGTGGCGATGTGTGCTTGGTCGGCTTGAGAGGGCTTGGGTGTGGTCATTTCAGGTCGATTGATGAGGCAGAGATTTCGGTTTTAGCACTCGCTTGCGAAACGTCATCAGCTTCTTCTTGATAGCGACGACCTTCTTCGCTTGTTCAGCAGCTTCGGCTAAGACCTTCTTCGCTTGTTCAGCAGCTTCGGCGGCCGCGACAGCAGCATCCCGTTCCAATCGCAGCGCCCGCAGTCGAGCAGTCCGAACGCGGACAGCTTCAGGCTCAGCGAGGTACTCCTCCATCGCTTTCGCAGCGTCTGCGGCGAATTGGGCCCTTCTATTCTGCAACCCGGTTTTGGTCAACATTCAGTATACATGGGTATTACGTGCTCTTTTCGCCAGTCTTAATCGGCGCGGAACTGTCACCATGCGAACTATTTGATCATGTCCGCTTACGGGGGCATTGCGGACATGAATTCTTGAGGCAAGGTCGCGATGGGCCAAGGGCGGTCATTTGCCCCCTTCCGCAACGATGCACGGCTGAGGTAGCCTGCTATTCGAGTTGCCAGAGGGCGTGCCAAATCCTCTTCATTTTTCAAGGCAGCGTTGGTGCCATCGGCCGGCGCTCATTTCCAAGTTTTCGAGCTGCAAGCCGAACAGCGCGCGGCTTTTCAAATCCCTTTGGGAGGGAGCGCTATGAAATTTCCCCGGCGCAAATTCTTGCACCTCGCCGCGGGGGCTGCCGCGGCGCAGACTCTATTCCATGTCGCGCGGGCGCAAGCCTATCCGACGCGGCCGATTAGAACTCCTCATTCCATTTCCCCCCCCGGCGGCTCATTCGATGCGATTGGCCGTCCGTGGGCGGACAAGATGAAGGCTCTACTGGGCACTGTGGTCGTTGAAAATCAAGAGACTTCAGGGACAGCTATTTCGACGCTTTCGATGTCGAATTCGTTGCCCATGCACTACCACCCCGACCCCAGGAATCCAACGCCGCCCGTCTCACCTGATAGTCCACATTGCGCCAAGCGATTTTGAAGCCGACCCGCGCATTGATCGAAAGGATCGGCGCGTTCATCTCGGCATTATTCGTGCCGATCATGGTCGCTTCCGGATGCATCTCATGGACCTGACGAAGCATTGCCGCCTTCAGCGCACGACCGACCCCGCGATTACGCCACGGGCGCGCGACGGCGGTTAGCAGCTGACGCACAATGCCAGGTGCTCGCACGTCCCATCCTGCTTCGCTGAGCGCGGTGACGTCGCCATCAGGCGTACACAACAGAACCAGATGATGCGCTCCGCCAACCCGCTCCAGCGTCTCGTACCACAAGTCATAACCGTTCATCTCCCATCGGATAGGCCCGGTCTCCAACTCGCCCAGCGGCACATCGGCGAACAACTCGGTAAACACGGGTAGCAGGGCAACGAGCACATCGCGGGGCACTCGACCCGCGTAGCGTTTCCAGGTCAGTCCTTGAGCAACGGCTCCATCCTCCCATTGCCGCAGGCGGGGCCAGTCGAGGTCGGCAAAGACGGCACGCTGTTCAACCCTGCAGTGCTTCTCGACTGCACCAACGTGCTTGAGGAAGGCGTGACCCGGCTTGGTCTGCGCGCTCATCGTCAGCACGGTCCTGTCGAGGGCGTGCATCAGTTGGTGGACCTCGCGGAGCAGCAGGGTGCCCACACCGCGCCGCCGCGAGCTTGCCCGGACTCCACCGCCGGCCCAGACAAACCGAGCATAATCTTTCTCGTCCGGTGTGCCGGGTCGGCGGAACGCGGCCAGAATAGAGCCCGCTACCTCGTCTCCATCCATCGCCACCCAGCGTCGGAATTCGACCATCGGATTGTTCGTCTGCACTTCCCGGCGGGTCTCGGCGTCATCGAGAATCGGCTCGTCCGGCCAGAACTCGTGCGCTATGGCACGTCGCGTCTCGTTGAAGGCGGCCCAGAATTCGTCGCTGGCGGTATGCGGGTCGAATGGGGCAATGCGAATAGTCACGAGCTTGTCTCCGCTCTTTGGGCGCAAAGGACGTTGATGTCGAAGGTCACAGCGAAGGGGTCGGGAGCCAAAGTCGGCGTTTCGAAATGGTTCAACCTACCAATCTAATGGCTTTGGTTGTCCATCGAGAGCAAATCAGGATTGAGGCCCTCGATGAGCCATTCGAGGAGTTCGCAATCCGCGAACACGCCTTCTAGAGCGAAGGGGTCCTGCTTGAGATAGGACATCGCTTCCTCTCTGCTGACCGCATTGTAGACGAAAAGCCCTCCCTCATCGTCCGCTAAGGGACCCGCCATGGCCAATTTGCCGGCGTTCCTAAGTGTCCGGTCATACTCCCAATGCGCTGGGCGAACGGTCGCGAAGTCTCGATTTGTCGGTGGCGTATTTCGCGTAGTTCACGAACATCCGACTTTGCGTATTTTCGCCGCCGCTCTGGTGGGCGGCTCGATTTGCTTCGATGAGGAGATCGAGATTCGCTCCGCGAAGGCGCCATTCGGAGATCTCGTAACCGCTCCATGCGTTCGCAACAGCGAAAGGGTCTTCCTGCGCAAAGGCCAGCGCTTCGTCCCGCGACACGGCTTCGTAGACGAAGAGCAGCCGGATACGCTGACCCTGATCATCCATGAGGGGTCCGCCGATCGCCAGCTTGCCATGTTCCCGCAGTCGGTCCGCATATGCGAAGTGGGCCGCGCGGGCGCGGGCGATCTTGTCCAAGTCTCCGTACTTGGCATAGTTGATGAACTTCATGGCGCTGATGGTCCCTTCGATTGGAACTCCATCTCGGGCGGTGCATGAGAGTTCGTGCTCAGCCCAAACGATAACACCATTGGGTGCTAGCAAATAGATTGTGCATCGCGGAATTTCGGCTGTCTTGACCGCTTGGTTTAGGTCGCCTTCGGGGCAAACTCGACGAAACTCAAAGTGAGCACAACGAGTCTGGTTATCCGCCACTTGCGGACATTCGAGCGCACATCGCTTTTGGTCCTTCAGAGCCAGCAGCCGACATGCACCCTTTTTCGTCGTGGCGACGATGTGGTAGTTTGATAGTGTGATCATGAGGGGAGCACGCCGCTCTCATTGCAACGCGTTGCGATGGTGCCGTGAGCGCCTAGCCACTGCGGCGGTGAGAGGCTAGGGCCTACATTCGCTCAATACGACGTGCTCTCGTATAAGAAATTCCCGTTCACCTGGTTTCTCTAGGCGTTCCTCATTGCCCTCGACGTGGATGCTTTGCGGCACGGATGAGCCTAAATCTAATCTTCTTACCCTCAAACGTTGGCACGGCATCGCCGTAGACTAGCGTCACTTCGTGCTTGGGATGAATGAGCATTCGATAGATGCCGGCAGCCGGCTCGTTTCCCGGGCGCAGTGCGGCTTCGTCTTCGTCCGTTGAACATAACACTCAACCCGCGGTGCGCTGCAGAACCGGGACCGACCAAAACTCGGTGTTTGTGGCGGTCCCGGAACGGTGGCGTACCACTCGCGCGCGCTCGTATGCACGACACGACTGCGCAGTTGCTGCACCGCGCTCGCGCTGCACCGCGTCCGGGACACAGCAGCGGTGCGCGTCGGCCACTCAGTTTGCCGGCGGCCAGTCCTTCGGCGGGAACGGCACGTGCATGGTCATGAGCACGATCGGGGCGCCGCCCTTGGGGATCACCTGGTGCGGCGTGTTGGCCGGCACAATGATCATGTCGCCCTTCACGACCGCCTGGGTATTGCCGTCGCTGATCGATGAGCCGCTCAAATTATTGGCGTTGGTGCGCTTCTCGTTGACGAGCTTGCCGCCGGTCACGATGTCGCCAGTGCCTTCGAGCACCACCATAAGCTCCGCGTCCTTCTCGTGTACGGCCGCCGGCGAGATGCCCGGGCGGTATTCGAGCTGGGCCCGATAGGGCGCGAGCGAGAGGATCGGCTCGGCCACCAGCGGGGCGTCGCCCTTGCGATCGGCCTTCGCCTTATCGACCAGGCCCATGATGTCCTTGTTGTTCATGAAGGATCTGGGAGCCGGCGTGGGCTGTTGGGCAAAAGCGCTCGACGCCAACATGGTGGCGAGAATCGTAACCGCAACACTGTACGCACGCATGTGAGTTTCCTCCGTTGTTATGAGCCCTGTTCAAACGTAGGGCGGATTAGTTAGCCGAAGGCGTAATCCGCCGTCTTCAACAATGGTGGATACGCTACGCTAATCCGCCCTACAAGCCGGGTCGACGCCTCTACAGCCCAAACACCGCTACGATGGCGGTGGGCTGGTAGAGCACGGCGCCGCGAATTCGCTGCTCGCCGCCGGCCACGGCCGCCATGTATTGTTGCCGTTGACGTTGTAGCTCATCGGCGGGGCGGTGATCGGCGTGCCGAGGTCGAAGCTCCAGAGCTCCTTCAGCGCGTCGGCGTCATAGGCCCCGAAGTGCCCGGTGTTGTGACGTGCGCTATGTATCTCGTGTGGTCGAGAATTTTCTGTCAAATTGCAGTGGCAAGTATTTTACAGAGAAAATAGCCGGTGGCCTCGCTCTTGACTCGTCTATCGACCGATGACGCCGGCTCTGGGTCACGAGCAGCTCAGGACAAGCATTACGAGTCCGCTCATCTCCGGAGTCTGGACATATCGCGGTGGTGGGCCAACAGCCAAGCCATCCGCCGACTGCAAGGACACAAGCCCAGCGGAGACACCGTGACCCCGCTTACTCCCCTGGGTGGCGCATCTACGCGGATTCTACTAACGCCCGACGGAGTACTTCGTGAACGCGCCGCCCGCTTGGGCTATCGAGTTCGGCCCTTCCGCGGCGTAGACGTTGCCGTCGGCATCGACGGCCACGCCCTCGCCCGCCGTGCCCTGATACACCCGGTCGTCGCGTTCGAACGGTGGGATGAACCCGGTGACGCGGTCCTCGTCGACCGGGCCGATCCGGACGCCGTCACGCCAGTTCGGGTGGTTGTATGGGCTCGACTCCGAGTTGATCACGTAGACCGTGTCGCCCCTGATGAAGAGGCCACTGGGACGGCCGAACGTATAGCGCGAACTCAAGATACGTTCCGTTCTGATCAAAGATCTCGATGCGGTGGTTGCCGCGATCGGCCACCCACAAGCGACCTCGCCCGTCGAACGCCAGCGCGTGCGGCGTGCGGAACTCGCCGTGACGCACGCCGATTCCACCCCACGACTTGATGAACTTCCCGTCGGGAGAGAACTTGCTGATGCGCGACGTTGCGCCGCGCTTGATGCCCTCGGCGACGGCGTTCGCGGTGATCATGCCCTGTGCTTCGTGTCCATCGGCCACGTAGATACTGCCGTCGGGGCCGACGACGACGTCGTTTGGCTGGTTGAACTCACCGTCTGCGTTGCTGGCCTTGCCGGCGACGCCCAGGCTCAGCAGCTTCTCACCCTTCGGGCTGAATTTGTGGACCTGATGCCCCTTGGTGCCTGCCTTGTTACCCGCGAAATCGGCGATCCACACGTTGCCCTGCATGTCCACGGCGATGCCGTGCGGCGTGACCATGACGCCCTTGCCGAAGTTCGCGAGCACCGCCCCGGTCTTGCGATCGAACTTGAAGATGGGATCGACCGGCGTGTTGTCGCAGTCGACGGCACCACCACCGGCAGTCGCCGCGCCGCAGCGCTCGTAAGCCCAGATGTTGCCATCGATGGGATCGACGTCAATGCCGGCCGTGGTGCCCCACTTGCGGCCCGCCGGCAGCTGCCCCCAGTTCCGGGTCACGACCGGAGCCGGGTTCGGCAGTCCCTCTCCGGTGATCGGATCGCCCGTTGTGGTGCGTTGAGTGTTTGATGCTGCAGTCTGCGCCTGGGAGCGGGTGTCGATGTTCTGCGTCGCTAGGAACACCGCAGCGCCGAGGCCGAGAATGGACACCTGGAGTCGTGATAGTGCCATGGCAGGCTTCCTTCGTTAGAGCCGATAAGGCATCGCCAGAAGTTCTACGATGGGCGCTTGTCGATCAAACCTTGTTGACCGCCGCCATCTTGAACCTCGCCATCAAAGCGCGCAACGCCCTGCCGAATGGGGACGCAAGAGGCTCGTCGCCTTGCGACGCACAATTTGAGTTGGCCATGATGGACCAGCGCGCTGATTGACAAAGTACGTGGCGCGAAAACATGGAAACAACGACACCGGCCCAGGACGAGTTTGTCCGGCGTGGAGCAATCTCGACTAAACTTAGACTGAGCACAACGAGGCCGGTTATCCCCCGATTGCCGACATTCGAGCCGACATCGCGTTTCGTCGTTCAGGGCCAATTGAAGAAGTAACCCTCAGCATCGGACGTACTACTGAGTATGCCTTGTCAACGACGTCGGTTGAGCAGCCGGCACACCTATTCACAAATCTGTTATTGCGACCTATCACGCTCTTCGTCTCCCTCAACTGAGAAATTGGTCGCAACCGCGCCAAATTCAGGCTGTCTCGTGCCTGTTGCCGTGCTATCGTTGCAGCGACCGCACGGTCGCCAGGAGGAATTGACATGACCATCGTCGTACTGAACCGCCGCAACCTCATCGCCGCTGGCGGCTCCGTCCTCGCAACCGGGGTTTCCGGGCTCCTGTTGCCCGCCTGCGCGCAAGGCGTCGCACCGACCCCTTCGATGTCGGGCGGATCCAATAACTACCATAAGGGCGCGCCGACCGTGGAACGGATCGGCAAAGGGGGCTTCTGGATGTCAGGTACCGTCCGCCGCGCCGGCGACGGGGCTCCACTCGCCGGGCAGCGCATCCAAATTTGGGCGCACACGACCGAAGGGCGGGAGGAAGACCAGCGTAGTCATGGAGCCACGCTCACCGACAAGAACGGGGCCTTCCGTCTTGAGATACCGCAGATTATTCCCATTTTTGGCCAACCGCATGGTCACCTCGCCTATGACAGCGGTGAGTTCAAAACAGTGTTTCTGCGTCCCGTGATGAAGAGCGCGAAAGAGACCAGCCTGGAGGCGCACTTCGTCCTGCAGCCGGCCTGATCGAGTTAGGAACAAAAGGGATGAGATTGGCCCGAGTGGCCCTGATCTGGGCCGCTCTTGCAGCCGCCATTTGCGTGCCGATCGCCGCTGCAGCGACGAGTCCTCTGCTCGAATGGCGCGGCCCGCTCTACATACTGGCCGGATTCGCAGGGATTGTCGGACTCGGTCTCCTGCTCGTTCAGCCCTTGCTGGCCGGAGGATACTTGCCGGGACCGTCAGCTTATCGCGGGCGGCGTGCCCATCACTGGATCGGAGGCGCGCTGGTCGTGGCAGTGGTGCTCCACGTCGGGGGCCTTTGGATCTCGAGTCCGCCGGACATGATTGACGCCCTTCTCTTCGCATCGCCGACGCCGTTCTCCCCGTTCGGTGTGATCGCAATGTGGGCGATCTTCGCCGTCGCGCTTTTGGCTGCCTTCCGCAGGCGATTGGGACTACGAACGTGGCGCATCGCTCATATGGTCCTCGCGGCGGTCATCGTCGTAGGGAGTGTGGTGCATGGCATGCTCATCGAGGGGGCGATGGAAACGGTGTCGAAGGCGGCCCTTTGCGCGCTGGTCCTCGGCGCGGCCATAAAAGTCATGATTGACCTGGTGAGGAGAATGCGAGCGACGTCGCACGGAGAGAGCGTTGCGCGACGGTAAACTAAGCGGAATACATAGCGATACGGATCTTCGGAGCGTGTTCCGAGTTGGATCATTTACGTTAAGTCGGGTTTGTCCGCTTTCGGCGGCAAAGGCGACCCTCAATTCATGAGTGCACGCCCTAGTCTCCGGACGCCACGCCAGAAGCCAAGATCGATCACGCGGTCGGTGTAGTCCTCCGCCCACAGCACAATGGTGTTGCCCTGCTGGTCGTAGGCGGCCCAGAACAGGCTCACGCATAGAATGATCAGGCAGAGCGCCGGCACGCTGCGGCGTTCGATGTGACTGAGCGGGACGTGCGGCGCGTTCTTCTCGTGCTGCAGGGGGCGGCCCGGCGGCAGTGACGGCAAGCCGTGGAGATAGATGCCCAAGCTGATCAACATGCCGACGCCGGCGGCGGCAAAGCCCGTGTGCCAGCCATAAGCGACCGCAAGCGTGCCGCACACGAGCGGCGCCAGAAAGGCGCCGATATCGATGCCGACATAGAAGATCGCGTATCCGCGCGAGCGGCGCTGATCGTCCGTCGAATAAAACGCGCCGACTTGGGTCGAGATATTCGGCTTGAAGGCGCCGACGCCGAGGATCAGGCACGCGAGCGCGGGCAGGAACAGCGCCTCGAAGGCCATCATGAAGTGGCCCGCGGCCATGAGCAGACCGCCGATCACGACCGTGCGGCGCTCGCCCAGGATGCGATCGGCAACGAGCCCGCCGATCACGGGGGCCGAATATGCAAGCCCGGTGTAGAAGCCGAACAGCTGCGAGGCGAGGGCTGCGGCGCGAGCGGACCGAACAGGAATTCAAGGACGGCCTTGACTGCGGCAAAGCCGATGACGCCTTCGATCCGTCCAGGCTGCAGCAGGTGCTGCACCATATAGAGCACGACCAGCGCGCTGTTGCCGAAATAGGAGAAGCGCTCCCAGGTCTCGGTGGCGAACAGCACCGAGAGCCCGCGCGGATGGCCGAACAGGTCGCTCGACGTCTCCGTCGCCGTCACGGGCGCGCCGGATTGAAGCGCCGCAGGTCGGGCGGCGGCTGGTCCTTCTTGGTCGGCATCAGGTGCCCGTCTGCGCTGCGCAGATAAGTTTCCTTGCCGATGAAGACATAGCCGTTGTTCTCGGCGCAGACGTCCTCGATCCAGATGGGATTGCGAATGCGCCGATAGCTGCGGGTCACCGTCCACGGACGGGTCAAGGCGTGGTCGAAGGTCGTGATCTCGTCGCGCAGCACATCCGGATCGGCTTTGTCGAGCGCAAGCCGCTCTTTCACGATTGTCTCGTTGTCCTTGTGCAGCGGAATGCCGCTCGGATCGAGGATACGTGGGCCTTTCATGCCGCGGGTCTCGACTTCAAGTGCGTTGAAACGGCCGTCATTGTCCTGGTCGATCCAGCGTCCGATCGAATAGCCGGAGAAGGTCGGCTTGATGCTGGCGGGGAAGCTTCGCCCGTCGGTGTAGATGCGGCGATATTCGCCAAAGAAGGCGATGTGGATGTAGGTCAGCTCCGCGGTGATGATGGTTTCCATCGGCTGATACGCGATCATCATGCGCGGCATGCCGCCCGGCAGGCAATGCACCTGCGTGTTGTAGGATTGTCCGCCGGTGGCCTCGTCGGCCATGTTGGCTTCCCAGATCGCCTGATATTCCGCTGTCAGTGGAGGCTGCTGCGCCCGACCCGGGCGCTTGCTCGGATCGAACGATCCGCCGCCGATGCGGTCCCACTGGCCGGCCCAATCGGGATATCGGCTTGCGTCATGAGCGGGCGCGCGGGCTGCACCGAGGCACACCACAGCTGCTAACGTGGCGACTGCGATTGAATTGCGGTAGATCATGCGTGTCCTCCCTTCATCGCGCTAAAGCCTAGGCCTATTCCTGCTTCCGTTGAACCGGGAATAACGAGCCCTTGCTGTGGGATAGACCGGCCAAACTGCCAAGATCGCAAGAGAATGGCTGCCTCGGAATCGCAAGAATTGTGACCTATATGACGACGCGGCGGGACGACATGCATTCGAGGGAAGCGTGGGAAGGCTGAAGCTTCTGGCGTGGTCCCTGGTGGGCATGGCCGTTGTGGTTGCCGCCGGCTGGTGGTGGCTCGTGGGCTCGGTGCCGATGGTGAGCGCCGTGACGCCGGTGCGCGGCACCGCGGTCGAGATCGTCTACGCTACCGGCGCCGTCGAGCCGATCCGCTGGGCAAAAGTCGCGAGCCTTATCCGCAATCGCATCATCGAGATCTGCGACTGCGAGGGCAAATCGGTTGCCAGGGGCGACAGGCTGGGCCGCCTCGATGACAAGGATGTCCGCGCGCAGCTGCAGGAGCTGCGCGCGCGCGAAGAATTCGCCACCCGTGAGCTCAGTCGTCAGACCGATCTCATCGGCCGTGGCTCCACGACAACCCAGGCCTACGAGCGCGCCTCGATGGACCTGCGCGCGAATCCAGGGACTGATCTCGGTCCAGACCGAGAAGCTCGCCGACTATATGATCAGCGCGCCGATCGACGGAGTCGTGCTGCGCCGCGACGGCGAGGTCGGTGAGGTTGTCGAGGCCGGCCAGATTCTGTTCCGGATCGGCGTGCTCAAACCTCTGCAGATTGTTGCCGAGGTGAACGAGGAGGACATTCCGCGGGTCGCCATCGGCCAGACCGTGCTGCTGCGAACCGACGCGTTTCTCGGCCGCCGTCTCGCCGGCACGGTCCGCGAGATCACCCCGATTGGCGATCCGGTCGCCAAGACCTACCGCATCAAGGTCGCGCTGCCCGAGGATACGCCGCTGCTGCCCGGCATGAGCGTCGAGGCGAACGTGGTCACTCGCGAGAAAGCCAATGCGCTACTCATTCCAGCCGATGCGGTGCAAGGGACGAGCGTCTTTGTTGTCGATGGTGAACGCGTGCGCAAGCGCGATATCGAGATCGGCATCCGCGGCACGCGGGCCGTCGAGGTGCTCTCCGGCCTTGCCACCAATGAACGGGTCGCCTCGCCGGCGCCGACGACGCTGGCTGATGGTCGCCGCGTCCGCGTGACCGACAAAGCTGCTGCTGTGCAATGACGCTGATCCTCGACATCGCCTGGACCCATGTGCGCAGCCGGGCGCGGCAGACGCTGGTAGCCATCCTCGGCGTGTCGATCGGGGTCGGCTTCTCGATCATGATGGCGGCCCTGATGCAGGGCTCGCAGAACGATTTCATCCGGCAATTGGTCAACGCATTGCCGCATATCACCGTGTCTGATGAGCGGCGCGAACCGCCCATGCAACCCGCCGAAACCGAATACGCGGCCACGCGCATTTACGGTCTCACGCCGGAATCGAAGCGGCGTGGGATCAAGAATCCGCTGGCGACCATGGCGTCGCTGGAAGGCTGGGTGCCCGGCGCGGTCGCGCCCTCGGTCAAGGTGCAGGGGATCATTCGCTACGCCTCGCGCGACGTCGGGACCAGCATCCTCGGGATCGATCCTCATCGCGAGCCGCCCGTCTCCGATCTCGCCAATCAGATGCGTCAGGGCACGCTCGCATCGCTCTATCGCGCCACCAACGCCATCATTCTCGGCGACCGGCTGGGCGAGAAGATCGGGGCGCGGGTGGGCGCCCACATTACCGTCCAGACCAGCGAGGGCGCACGCATCGACGCGCAGGTGGTCGGCTTCTTTCACTCCGGCGTGCGCTCGATCGACGAGGGCACGTCCTACGTCCTGGTCCGCACGGGCCAGATTTTGGCCCGGCAGACCGGGCTCGTGAACGAGATCAGGGTGCGGGTCGAAGACGCGATGACGGCGCGCGAGGTCTCGACCCGGATCGAACGGGAAACCGGTTACAAGTCCATCTCATGGCAGGAGGCGCACGAGGACCTGCTCAACACCTTCGTCGTCCGCAATATCATCATGTACACGATCGTCGGCGCGATCCTGCTGGTGGCGAGCTTTGGTACCTACAACATCATCTCGACCATCACGCACGAGAAGGCGCGCGACATCGCGATCATGAAATCCCTCGGCCTGAGCGAAGCTACGGTGCGCACGATCTTCGTGCTCGAAGGGCAAATTCTCGGCCTTGTCGGCGGCCTCATCGGCTTCGTGCTTGGCTATCTCCTCTGCCTTGCGCTGGGATCGATCGAGATCAAGAGCCCGTTTGTGGATGCGACCCGGATTCCGCTTGCCTATAGCCCCTGGCACTATGCGATTGCGCTCTGCGTTGCGATGGTCTCGTCGTTCGCGGCCGGCTATGTGCCGGCACGCCGGGCCGCGCGAATGCACCCGGTCGACATCATCCGGGGGGCGACATGAGCGTGCCGCTGGTCGAGGCCCGCGCGGTGACGCGGGTTCTGCCCGGGATCGTGCCCACCACCTTGGTGCGCGACGTCAGCCTCGCGGTGGGCGAGCGGGAATTTGTCGCCATCATGGGCCCGTCGGGTTCAGGCAAGTCGTCGCTCCTCTATTTGCTGGGGCTGCTCGATCTGCCCACGAGCGGTGAGGTCGTGATCCGCGGCCGTGCCACCTCGAGCATGAGTGAAGCGGAGCGCGGACACGTGCAACTCTCCACGCTCGGTTTTGTCTTCCAGTTCCATTTCCTGCTGCCCGAATTCTCGATCCTCGACAACGTCATGCTCCCAATGCGGGCACTTGGAGCGCTGTCGCCCTCCGGTATGCGCGAGCGCGCGGCGTCGCTGCTCTCCGCCCTCGGGCTTGGCGAGCACATGCATAAGCGGCCGGATCAGCTCTCCGGAGGGCAGCGTCAGCGCGTAGCGGTTGCACGCGCGCTCGCCAACGACCCGCCGCTTATTCTTGCAGACGAGCCGACCGGCTCGCTCGATTCGAAGTCAAGCGAGCAGGTGTTCGAGATCCTGCGCGAGGTGGTGGAAGGCCGCGGCAAGACGGTCATCGCGGTCACGCACGACCTGGGGCTTGCCGGTCGCATGCATCGGCGCATTCAACTCATGGATGGCGCGATCACGGCCGACGACCGGACAGCCGGACCGTTCGGTCCACTTGCCTTGGAACCGTCCAAAACCTAGCATTGCATCCGCCGTCATCTCGTGACGTTAACCCTATCCATTGTAATCACGCCGACCGTCATATCGTTCAATCGGGGAAATCCACAATGTTGAGGATGTGCACCATGAGTGCGGCGGTGGCCGCGCTGATCGGCTTGCTGGTGATGCCGCAGGCGTCGGCCCAGCAGCTGCCTGCGGAGCTGCAGAATCCCAACGTGGAGATCGTGTACAAGGAGCCGCGCACGGCCGCCTTCAAGCCGATTGCCGAGCGCGTGAGGCAGCGCCGGGCGCTCGAGCAGCTGCGCGTGTTCCTGGCGCCGCTGCGGCTGCCGCGCAAGCTGACGGTCAACGTCGATGAGTGCGGCGCGCCGATGCGCGAGTACCAGCCGCAGGGGCCGGTCGTCATCTGCTACGAGGTGATCGACCAGATCGAGAAGATCGCCGCCAAGGCGGACGCCAGCGTGCGCGAGCGCGTGCTGGTCGGCGCCTTCATTCAGGCTGCCTTTCACGAGACCGCGCATGCGGTGTTCGACATCCTGCAAATTCCGGTCTGGGGCCGCGCCAACGACGCTGCCGATCGGCTCGCGGCGTTCATCATGGTGAGTTTCGGTGAGGACGTGGCGATGCAGACGATCCTCGGCACCGCCGATTTCTTTCGTTTGTCGGGCCGCACCTGGACCGGCAGCGAGTTCGCGGAGGTGAATTCGCCGGAAGCGCAGCGCTTCTTCAACTATCTCTGCATCGCGCTCGGCGGCGCGCCGAAGACGTTCGATTTCCTGGTCAATCCCAAGGAGCAGGAGGAGCAGCTGCTGCCCGACCGGCGCGCCGAGCGCTGCCAGGGCGAGTTCGAGCAGGTGCGCATGGCGTTCAACCTGCGGATCATGCCGCATGTCGATCCGGACATCCTCGTGAAGGTGCGGGCGATCCAGTGGCTGTTGCCGATCAACGGGCGCTAGCCGCGACCGCTGCCACAGCCTGAGATGCAGCAAGAGATGCAATTCATTCGACGCAAAGGTGCTCAGATGATTCCAATTGTTCGGATCGTGGCTTTGTCGGCCGCTCTCGCCGCAGGGAGTCTCTTGGCGCGGCCCGCGAGCGCGCAAATTCCTCCCGAGCTCAAGAACGACAAGATCTCATTTGCCTACGTTCCGCCGGAGAGCCCCAAGCTGCAGCCGATCATGGAGCGGCTGAAGAACCGTCAGCTGCTCGAGAAGCTTGCCGCGTTTCTCTCGCCGCTGCAGCTTCCGCACGCGTTCTATCTGGTCGCGCGGGAATGCAAGGAGCCGAACGCGTTCTACAACCCGGCCAACTGGCGTATCGAGATCTGCTACGAGATGATCGAGCTGATCGACAAGGTCGCGCCAAGCCCCAACAAGCCGATCGACGGCTTCACGCGCGAGGAGGTGGTGGTCGGCTCGTTCGTCGGTGTGCTGATCCATGAGGTGGGGCATGCAGCCTTCGACATGTTCAACGTGCCGGTGTTCGGGCGTGAGGAGGATGCGGCCGACGTGATGGCGGGCTTCCTTGCGGTGCAGTTCAACAAGCAGGTCGCGCACACGGTCACGCGCGGCTTTGCCTTTCTCTGGCGGGAGTTCGGTCGGCGCGGCGGCGACCCCAAGGACTGGGCCGAATATTCGGATGAGCACGGCGCCAGCCAGCAGCGCTACTACAACGTGCTGTGCATGGGCTACGGCGCCGATCCGCAGCTGTTCAAGGACTTCATCGACAAGGGCTGGCTGCCGAAGGAGCGGGCGGCCGGCTGTGGCGCCGAGTATCAGCAGGCGCGGCAGGCCTTCGCCAAGACGGTGCTGCCGTTCATCAACCAGAGCCTGATCAAGAAGGTGCAGGAGACGGACTGGTTGAAGTAACGGACGCCCGCATGACGGGCAAACGGCGCTGATTGACCGACGTCAAGGTTGCGGTCCCACGCAGGGTAGATCTTGGCCATGCCGGATAATCACCGGCGATGGTGTCGCGCGCGTTTTACGAATCCTGTGCACAGTTGGCTGGTTTCTGTGAACAAGCATTGACTGTGGGCTTGGCGTTGAATTCGTAGCAAGGCACAATGCCGGTAGCGGGGGAGGCGGGTGGTTTTAACTGGAGTTGGTAGCATGACTGTGCCGCCTAACTACCAATCCAACACGCTTGAGTTTGTGCACCTCGCCAGCCGGGCCGGAATTGATTTGAGCGCGATGGTTGATCCGCGCACCGAGCTGAGCTTCGCGGTGGCATGCCGCATCTGCAGGACATGCACATCGAAGGAGAAGTGCCGGCGCGCGCTGCGCGAGTCGAACGCACCGCTGAGCAGCGTCGCTTCGTTCTGCCCGTGTGCTGACGTGCTGGTCGAGCTGATGTCGCGGCTGCCGGCGCGTGCGGCGTGATCCCCGACTGCTGCGCTAGCGGCGTCGCTTGAACATCGCCCCGAGACTGATCACGAAGGAAGCGCCGACGAAAATCAGCGCCGCCAACGCGATGCGATTGGCTCGCTCCGCGGTGACCACCTGCCGCTCGGCTGCCGCGGCGGCCCGCTCCGCGGCGCGCGCCTGCTCCAGCCGGAACGCTTCCTCGCGGGCCTCGAACATTCGGGCCCGCTCCTGCTCCTTGTGACGGAGCCAATCTTGGGCGAGTGCTGTTTTCTCCTGACTGTAGGTCTTCTGGGCAAGCTGACGACGGATCTCTTCCTCGCCGTGGCCGTCTAGCTCGGCTAGGAGGGCCTCGCGATTCGTGCTGACCAAATGCATGGCTCGAACTCGGTGGGGGCTCATTCGGTGGGGTTCGGGGAAATGACGCGCTCACATTGACCAGTGGGCTGGCCTGAATGGCGAGCCTGCCGGAATTCAGTGGTAGGATTTTGGCGCCATCATGCCGGTAGGCATATTTTCCACCGCGGCGACAGAAGCCCTCGCTCGCCGCCGTCGCCCAGTGCGCTTTCGTGTTTGGGAAGAGCAAGTTAGCTCGAAGAGGCTCCGCGCTAGATTTCTGTGAGGAGCAAGGGCCCCGGCAGGACGGAGTTAACGAACCAACCGAGGCCCCCGCTTGACGCAGCTCGGTTAGGGGGTTGGAGGACGAGCCACGCTAGCCTTTGGCTAACCGCGCAGCCGGTATCATGTTCCCCAGTCTAGGCGCTTTGCGCTCTTGGGTCAGCACGACAAAAGGGGCGCGCCGGCCTTGCCGGTCACAATCCGAGCGGCCTAGCGATGAGAGCGAGAATGACGCCTGCCAAGGCAGCCCACAGCAAGAGCAAAGCACCAGCCGTCGCTGACCATGAGTTGAATCGAAACCCGAAAAATTGGCTCCGCGGGTAGGATTCGAACCTACGACCAGCCGGTTAACAGCCGGCTGCTCTACCACTGAGCTACCGCGGAACAGCGCATCGGTCGCGCGCGTCGGCTATAACAAATGGCGTCCCGCCTTGCAAAGCGTGAAATCGGTGACCGCTTAAGTTCAACACCGGCCCGCGGATTTCGCGGGGCCGGCGTTGAACGGGAAACGCCAAGGGGGGATGGGCCGGATCGCTACCGGGCGGCTGCTCGCTTAGCGGTGGCTGAAGGCAGCCAGAACCGCCTTCGGGATGTCGGTACGCTTAAGGCCGCGCTCGGCCAGCTGATCGTCGCTCATGCGCGACAGCGACTTGAAGCGCTCCGCCATGGCGCGCGCCTCCCCGATCCCATCCAGGAACTCGGTAATGCGCTCGCCAAGCCGATAAAGGGCTGCCGGCGTCTGCCGGAGCAGGTGGTTGATTGCAAGAGTGGTCATGATGATGTGGTCCTTCTCAAATCAGTCTTCGTTGGCTTTTATATAGTCTGGTATTATATAGATTTCACCGTATCTTGGTGCATAGCAGCAATTTTACGCTGCATGCCAATGTAGTGGTAATTTCTTAAAATCTTCGTGTTGGAATACGCGAATCACTCCGGGCAGGGCGGGCGCTTTGAATGCTGCCGGGAGGCGTCTGCGAGCCGGGAGTTCCCCAAGCTCTTGTGCCCTCGAAGCCTTTGGCGCCCGGAGGGTTGGAGGCCACGCCCGGAATTGAACCGGGGTACACGGTTTTGCAGACCGTTGCGTAACCACTCCGCCACGTGGCCGTTCAACAGCCCCCTTATATGGGGTTAGTCATTCACGGCAACATCATTCTGACGGTCAGAGCCTTGGGAATCGGCCGCGCATTCGCGGGCCTCTTGGGCGTACCGCTGCGGCGTTGTCCGCGGCGCGTGCCTCTTGTACGACTAAACCCGCCGATTGAACCTGGGTGGCCCCTCTGCGTTGAGAGATGGCGGACCGGGGAGGGGGGGCCGATGTTTCGAGCCAAGCCGGCGTTGTCGCGGATGGGCCGGCAATTGTGGGCCATCCTCACGAAAAAGTCGTCAAGGCCGCCTGAAGTGTTGCTCGGCGACCCAGCGGCATCGCGCCCTCAGGATCTCGACGACCCGTTTGTTGATGCGAACGCGCAAAGGCGTGTAGCCGATGTGATTGCCCGCGCGGCGGAGCAGAGATCAAAAGGCGGATCCTAGCTGACCAGCGCTTCCACAATGGCTTGCGCCGGCCGCGACCTTACCGCTACAAAGTCGGCGCACTGGTTTCGGCCTTCCCAAGGATTTGTCCCGGGATTCGTTCAAGGATTCGCCCATGCTCGATTTTGCCGCTGCACGCCGCATGATGGTCGACTGCCAGGTTCGCACCAGCGACGTGACTGATCTGCGCCTGATCGCCGCCATGCTGACGGTGCCGCGCGAGCGGTTTGCACCGAAGGAGTTGGCGGAGTTGGCCTATCTCGATGCCGACCTGCCGGTCGAGGCGGGGCGGCGGCTGATGAAGCCGATGGTGTTGTCCAAGCTCCTGCAGGCGGCCGAGATTGGAGAGAGCGACCGCGTCCTCATCGTAGGTTGCGCCAGCGGCTATTCAGCGGCGGTGATCGAGCATCTTGCAGGCTCGGTGGTTGCGCTCGAGGAAGACGCAGACCTCGCGCAACTCGCGAAGGCACAATCTGCAGGCGCTTGGGGCGCACAACGCCACGGTGGTGACCGGCCCGCTGGTCGGGGGCTGGCCCGCTGCCGCTCCCTACGATGTGATTCTTCTCGACGGTGCCGTCGAGGAAGTGCCGCAAGCCCTGCTTCGCCAGCTGACAGACGGCGGGCGCCTCCTCGGCGTGGTCGGCCGACCACCTCTCAGCAAGGCCATGCTGTTCCGTTCAACGGGCGTCGAATCGAGCAGCCGACTCATCTTCGATGCCACGGCGCCGGCGCTGCCTGGCTTTGCCAAGCCCCACGCCTTTGTGTTCTAGGCACGGTTCGCAAAGAGCTCGATCGCTGATGTATAATATTACCATCCACAGTCGGGTGTGGCTTAATCGCGCCATTCCCCATCTTTTTGGGGCAATGCGCGGCCCGTAGGGTTTAACATTTGCTAAATCATTCATATGCTCGAAAACGATAAGTGGGATTCTCGCCCGATCCGTTAGCGTGATTGCGCGGGCGCTGAGCGACTGAGAGTGGGGGTCGCGTAGGGGCGGGGCATCATGTTGCAGGGCAGGCGTCGTTATCTCTTTGGACTGCGAGCGAGCGCCGCTGTGGCGGTGTTACTGTTGGCAGGCTCGCCGGCCGGCGCAGACACGCTCGAACAAGCTTTGGTGCAGGCCTACCAGAACAATCCGCAGCTCAATGCCCAGCGAGCTTCGACGCGTGCGATCGACGAGAACGTGTCCATTGCGCTCGGCGGCTATCGTCCGCGCGTGACCGCGACCAGCAGCTTGTCCGAGGTCTATCTCGAAAACGTTGCCAGGGCGCCGGAAGCGGACTCGGCCACGAGACTGCCGGCGAGAATGCGGTCACGACCTTTGGTGCTACCGGCGACGCAGACGCTGTTCAACGGCTTTCAGACCGGCAACCGCACGCGGCAGGCCGAAGTCGCAGGTGCTTGCGGCGCGCGAAACACTGCGCAACACCGAGCAGACGGTGCTGCTGAACGCGGTCACGGCCTACATGAACCTGCTGCGCGACACCGCCATTCTCGAGCTCCAGCGCAGCAACGTCAACGTGCTCGAAGCGACGCTGCGACAGACGCGCGACCGCTTCAACGTCGGCGAGGTGACGCGCACCGACGTGGCGCAGGCAGAGTCGCGTCTGGCCGCCGGGCGCTCGCAGCTGCTGACGGCGCGAATCCAACTACACGACATCGAAGGCGCACTATCGGCAGGTGATCGGTGTCGAAGCCGGCCAGCTCGACGGCCGGCAACGCCGGTCGATCGGTTCTCGCCGCGCACGCTCGATCGGGCGCGGGCACGCGCGGCCACCGAGCATCCGACCGATCACGGCCGCGAATTACAACGTCGATGCGCGCTCGTTCCAGGTGAAGATCGCGGAAGGCGCGCTCTATCCGACGGTGCAGCTGCAGGGCAGCGTCAACCAAGACGTTCGGCTCGACCACCAACCTCAGCACCTTGCAGAACCTCTCGGCGCTGACGGCGGCGCAGCTCGTCGGTGCCGATCTATCAGGGCGGCGCAGCGAATACGCGACGATCCGCCAGTCCAAGGAGACGCTCGGGCAGCGGCGGCTGGATCTCGACACGGCGCGCGATCAGGTGCAGCAGACGGTCGTACCCAGGCCTGGGGGCAGCTGGAGGCCGCCAAGGCGCAGATCGAAGTCGACCCAGGCGCAGGTCAATGCGGCCGAAATAGCGCTCAACGGCGTGCGCGAGGAAGCGCGCGTCGGTCAGCGCACCACGCTCGACGTGCTCAACGCGCAGCAGGACCTGGTCAACGCCCGCGTCGGCGCTCGTCACCGCGCAGCGCGACCGGGTCGTTGCGTCGTACGCCGTGCTGGCGGCGACCGGCGGCCTGTCGCCACAGGTTCTCGGGCTCAGGTCCAGAACTACGATCCGGTGACGCACTATCACCAGGTCCGCGACAGTTGGGTTGGTGTTCGCACGCCCGACGGGCGCTGAGCTCCGCAATCCCACAGTGCTGTTGCCGGCTAGACACCACAAATCCTTGCGTTCACACTTCGAATTGCCATACTGGTTCGGCCCGCGAGTTGGTCAGCGTCGCTGTTCGATCCCAGTTGATTCGCTTCGAGTGAGAGCTTGGAACTTCAGACCGCGGCGGGCCGAAGTGGGGATGCGGCAATGAATCAGCCTGCAAAGGCGCAAGAACCGTCGATGGAGGAGATTCTCGCCTCCATTCGCCGGATCATTGCCGACGACGACGCCGGCAAAAGCCCGCCGACGGGCCGAGCCAATCCGATGCCGCCGCCGCCGACGCCGATGGCGCCGCCGCGGTGCCGCGCCGCCACGTCCGGTTGCCGCCACTCCGCGCTCCGGTCGAGCCGGTCATGCACGCGAGGACGATCCGGAATCGATGCTGGGGAGAATTGCCGACTCGGAGAATTCCGGCGCGGACGTTGCTTGACCTCGCCGAGGCCATGACCGCGGAAACGCACGAGCCGGCACCGAGTCCGATGCGCGGAAATGTCGGAGTTGAACCATGAGCCGATTCCCGAGAAACGTCCGCTGATCTCGAACTCGACCAGCGCGGCGGTCGACTCCGCGTTCAATACGCTTGCGCAGACGGTGCTGGTGCAGAATGCTCGCACCCTTGAAGATCTGGTGCGCGAGATGCTGCGGCCGCTGCTCAAGTCCTGGCTCGACGACAATCTGCCGGGCACTGGTCGAGCGCCTGGTGCGCGCCGAGATCGAGCGTGTCTCGCGCGGTCGAAACTGATAGCGCTGATTATGATTTGTTCGCCGAGAAGTTCCCGGTGGCTTGAGCTGGTGGGCGAACCAGAGTGCAAGCGCCGGCAACACGATCGCGGTGACGGCGAACAGCGGCACGGCGCCAAATCGATCGAAGATGAAGGCGCCCGCTGCGACGCCGCCGGTCTGCCCGAAATAGATGGCCGACGAGAAGATCGCGACCGCGGTGCCGCGGGCCTGCGGCGTCATCTGCGTGGCGTTCGTCTGCAGCGTATTGTGTAGCGCATAAAAGCCGAGCCCGATCATCGACACCGCGATCGGCGCGAGGCCCAGGGGCGCCGACGGCGAGCATCAGATAGGCGATGCCACACAGCAGCCCGCCGCCGATGGCGAGCCCGCGCTGGCCGAGCCGGTTAACCAGCTGTTGGACGATGCCGTGTAGAGAAGCCGCCCAGCCGAAGGCGCCGACGATCAGCCCGACGGCCGCAAAGCCAAGTCCGAAACGCTGGTTCAAATCCGCGCCCACATAGGCGAAGGCACCCCAGCAGATCGCGGCCTCGATGAGGACGGCGACAATCACGATGCGGGCCCAGCGGTTGGAGAGCACGGCCGTGTAGTCGGCGACGAAGCCGCGCGAGGTCTCTTCCGGTCGACTCCGGTGCGCGCGTTTGCGGGTTGGTCCAGAGCTCGACGATCAATCCGGCGGTCGCGAGCGCAAACAGTCCCCCCAGCATGACGAAAACATTGCGCCAGCCGAACCAGTCGCCGAGGACGCCGCCCATCGCCTGACCGAACAGCTGACCGAATATCTGTCCTGAAAGATAACGGCCGAGCACCGTCTGGCGGCGCTCGTAAGGCGTGACGTCGCCCACATAGGCCATCGACAGCGGAATGACCCATCCGGCGCGTGGCGCCCGCGAGAAGGCGGGCGACCGCGAGCCCGGATAAGCGACTGCGTACGCCACAGAGCAGCACCAGGATCGCGGAGACCAGCGCCATCACCGTTACGGTCCGGTATTTGCCAAAGCGGTCGCCGACCGGACCGATCAGGAGCTGGAAGGAGCCGTGCGCGATCACATAGGCGGTGACGACCATCGCGGCCGCGCCGACGGTGGTGCCAAAGTCGGCGGCAATCTGCGGCAGGAGCGAGTCGGTCACGCGAACCTGGGCTTGGCTCGCAAAGCCCGCGACCGCCAGCAGGATGATCGACCGGGTCGGGGTCTTGCGGGTGTCAGGCGGGGCAGTCACGAAGGGGGAGTGCTCTGTTGCGGCGGGCCAGTGCGGCTGGCAAGTGCGACGGGCGTTGACAGAAGGGGAAGTGGGGGGCTTTTTACGCGCCACAACCCGAAACCGAAACGCAATGATCGACAAAAGCTACCAGCCCGCCGACGTCGAAGGCCGCATCTACGCCTCCTGGGAGGCAGCGGGCGCGTTCCGCGCCGGCCGGCCCGAGCGCAAGGCGGCCACGCCCTATGCCATCGTGATCCCGCCCCCCAACGTTACCAGCTAGCTCCACATGGGGCACGCCCTCAACAATACGCTGCAGGACATTCTATGCCGGCTCG